>NZ_CP079898.1:0-3490293 GCF_019355975.1 Acinetobacter septicus
TTTAGTTAAGCTTAGTGAAGCCTTTGAACCGCTACACAACTTTATGATGGGTTATGAGATTTACAGTCAAGCTAGAGCATTGAAGAAGCTGCCACTAAAACCAGTACCACGATAGGCAAGCCTTTCATTTAAGAAAATTTTAAGCTAACCTCATTAAGTCTACTTAATGGGGTTTTGGTGTGAAAAAAGTATTATTAATTTTTTTAATTTTCCTATGCAAGCCTGCTTTAGCTGATGAATGGCATGTTGAATGCAAAATAGACCACATTACCGATAAAAAACTATGCATTCTACAAAAAGATAGTTTTTGGTTGTTTCGCAATGAAAATATGTATTTTATCAAAATAGGTGATAATAATTATCCTGGAACGCAAGCTATTCTTAAAACAGAATATTTAAATCATATATACACATCTAACCAAGATGGTATATTTGATGTGCCAGACTTTATTATCTATTCAATGAAGCGTAGTAAAAATATTAAGACCAGATTTCAACGATGGCCGAGTTTAGCTTATTTAGATAATACAATTAACCTAAATGGTTTTAATAAAAAACTAAATGAGATGGATTTAATGTATAAAAAGTTGAAATGATATAATCACTTGTAAAACCCCGCTAGTCGGGGTTTTTTATTGCCTAGAGGAAAGTAGATATGGCAACAGCATCATTAGGCCGCCTAACACTTGATCTTGTTGCCAGAACAGCAAGTTTCAGCGAACCACTTAGCAAAGCAGAGCGTCAGGCTCGAAATTCTGGAAAAGGCATAGCCGAATCAATGGATGTTGCATCCATAGCGGTAAAAGGATTGAGCCTTGCAGTTGGCGGCCTATCTGTTGCGGGTATGGTTGCTTATAGTGAAAAGGTGATTAATGCGGGCAATGATATTCAAAGATTCTCTAAGCTTGCCAATGCATCTGTTAGTCAATTTCAGTATTACGCTAAGGGTGCTGAAACTGCGGGTATTTCGATTGAGTCTTTTGCAGACAAGATGAAAGATATGCAGGACAGAATTGGCGATTTCCAACAAACAGGTGGTGGGCCATTAGCCGACTTCTTCACCAACATTGCACCACGAATAGGTGTCACGATCCAACAATTTCAAAAATTATCAGGGCCAGAGGCGCTACAGCTTTTCTATAATTCATTAGAAAAAGCAGGCGCATCAGCTAATGACATGAAATTTTATATGGAACAGATTATTAGTGATTCTTCGCTACTGATTCCATTGTTAGAAAAGAATGGTCAGGGCTTTAAGTTCTGGGGTGATGCCGCAAAAAATGCGGGCGCAATCATGTCTGACGACATGGTTAAAAGCCTTGCTGAAGCAAAAGTTAATTTACAACTTTTAGATTTGCAGTGGCAGGGCTTGCAGGCGACATTAATTAACGATGCTATTCCGGTTATAGAGGCCATAGCTGAAAACTGGGATAAAGTTGAAGCGGGTGCTACTGCTTTAGCAACGGTGGTTGGTGTTCGTTTGGCTGCCGCATTCGGTATTGCGGGCGCTCAGGCTGCTGCAAGTCTTATTCAATATACTCGTTACCAAGTTGCTCTGGCACGAATGGCAGGAGAAACCATCACTCTAACTACAGTTACTCGCGGCTTAGGTGGGGCAATGTTGAGCCTTGTTGGTGGTCCATTGGGTTTGATTGCTTTAGGCGTGCAAGTGGCTATTGCAGGTGGCACATACTATGCAATGACTCGCAAAACAGAAGATGCTACTGATGCGTTTGATATGCAGGGTAAATCTATCAGTGAGCTAGTGGATCATTACAATAGCTTAAGTCAAGCTAAGCAACGAGCATTCGCTTATGATGCGGCAAAAGACCTAGAGGCAGACACCGAGGCTTATGAGGCGGCAAAAAATCAGGTTGCGTCTTATGCAAGTGGCTTGGCAGAAACGGTATTAAAACAAGGAGAATCGGCAGATCAAATAAGGGCATGGCGACAAGAGTTTTTGCAAGGTGGAATTAGTGCGGAAGAATTGGCAAATCGAATCGGATCATTATCTGATGTGACTGATGTTTATAATGCAAATATGGTCAAATACTCTAGTGCCGCCACTTCTGCCAAAGCTAAACTGGATGCTCAAAAAAGTGTAGTATCTTCATTAAAAGTGGCAACAGATGAAGCAAATAACTCACAGAGAGAGCAAACAAAACTTGTAAATGAATCAGCAGGTGCTTGGGAAAAGCTAACTCAAAAACAACGAGAATATATCACTCAACTAAGGAAGGATGCTTCACGTGACTTGTATATAAAAAGCTTGGTTGGGCGTGGCATGGGAGTTGATAAAGCTAATGCTTTAGCTGATGCTCAATCTAGCGCCAATGGTGAAAACGCATTTAAAGTTGGGTTGCCGCAGTCAGTTGTTGATGCAACAATGAAAAACTTTAATCTCAAAAATTATAGTTTTAATAAATCAGAATTGGCTGCGATTGCTAAAGTTCAAGGCATCGCTAAGGCAAATAATTTTGCCCAAATTGAAGGTTTATATGGGTTGCCAGTTGGTACTTTAGCGGCTCTAGTTCTTCAGGAATCAGGTGGAAATCCTAATGCTGTTAGCCCTACAGGTGCCAAAGGCTTATTTCAGACAACATCTATTTTTAGACGTGAATATGGATTAAATGCAAATAGTTCAATTGAAGCTCAAGCTACGGCAGCAGCTAAAGACTTAGCAAAAAAGAGAGCCAAATTTGGTACACAAGATTATGCGTTGATGGCATATAACGCAGGTTCTGATGGCTTAAATTCCTATTTGAACGGAGGATTATCCTCAGATAAGCGGAAAGAGGTTGCGGGGTATGTACCAGGATTTCAAAAATGGTTTGCTGGTGTAAACGGGAAAACCGCAGTTGATAATTCAATTCTGATGCCGACTCAGGCAGACATATTGGCTCAACAGGCTCTTGCGGCGCAAGCTCAAAAAGATCTGGACGACAAACGCAAGGAAATTGATGCTCAATATTACACTGATGCTGAAAAACTTGCTAAAGATCATCGGGATCGGGTTGAGAAAATTACACAAGCCTATACTGGAACCAGTGAATTAAAATCACGATTGGCCCAAGAGACAGCTTTGTATAATGAACAAGCAACTCAGCTAAAAGTTCAACGTGAAGAAGATTATGCAAATCTCACTGCATTTGAAACGGATCGGGTAAAGCAGCTTGAAGACTACTATGCACGTCAAATTGAACTGGCCAAAACCAGTACAAAAATTAACGAGCAGGAACGAGCCAAGGTAATATCTGGATTGCAGCGTAAGCGCGATTTCGAAATTGCGGCTGTTCGGCGTGAACAGGATGAGCAAGTTCAATCTGCATTTGAGGCATATCTGAATGAAACTGAAATTGTAGTCAAACGATATCAAAGGGAACGTGAAGAAATTTTGGCAAATGGTGAGTTGCTTGATGAAAACCGTAAAAAGTTACTTCAAGCAAACCAGATGGATCAATTTCGCACTTTGAATCAAGCATCTGACAGTGTTTTTCAATACGGTCAAAATGCAGCTCAAGCACTAATGCAGAGACAAAATCCGGATGCGTATGCTCGGTATAGTTTGCAAAATCAATATTCTTCAGACATGAGTGGGTTAAATGATGCTTATAACAATCAAGTTTCAGGTATTAATTTAATCAAAGATGAGAATGATCGTAACGCACAGCTTTTGCAAGCTCATGAGCAATATCTCAAAGCTAAGTCAGAAATAACCGCTGACTATAATCAGAAGGAAATTGAGCTAAATACGCAGCTATATTCAAGCAACTTATCTGCTATGAGTTCTGTTTTTGGTTCAATGGGTGATCTTGTTAAAGGATATGCCGGGGAAAGTTCAGATGCTTATATTGCGATGGTTGCAATACAAAAAAGCGCAAACTTAGCAAGTGTAATTATGAATGGCTATGCAGCTATTTCTGCTGCTTGGGCATCCGCCCCATTCCCATACAACCTGCCAGCTGTAGGGATGGCTACAGCGCAAACTGGTGTCTTACAAGCTGCCTTGCAGGCATTTACGCCAAGCATTACAGGCATGGCCCACAACGGTATAGACAATATCCCGAAAGAAGGAACATGGCTTTTGGATGGCGGTGAGCGTGTATTGAATCCAGAGCAGAATAAGGATCTTACTAATTATCTAAGTGATCGTCAGGCGGCAAATGCTCAAAATCAACCAATGGAATCACCTCAGGTAAATGTTCGTGTAATGAATAGTTGGGATGACTCAGAGTATTACAATGCTTTAGCTGCACCACAGGGCGAAAAGATTGTGATGAATATCATTAAACGGAACAGAACAAAACTAGGTATTTAAACCGACCAATCCAAGGTCGGTTTTTTATGTGAGCAATTTATGAAAGTGACTATAAATGAGCGTGATTATATCTTGCTCACAAAATGCCCTTTGCTTGAAACAACTGAACGTTATGAGTTTAAGACTGATGTTCATCAAAGTTTCGATGCGACAGAGGAAGAACGCATACCGCTAATTGATGCAGCACGACAGTCCTTCAATTATTCAATGTTGGCGTATAAAGCTGAAATTCAGGGCATGTTTGACACCTTTTACGATGAATTGCGTGCTGAATATTTAATACCGCAAATGCTTGAAACAGTGACTGTTTCTGATATTGATGGTGATTTCATTGATTGCGATACAAGCCTGTTAAATGTCGGCGTTGACTCATTCATTTTGGTGAAGTCGAATAATACATTTGCTGCTGTGCAAGTGACTGAAATCGGGCGTTATGAAGTCATTGAAGAAGTGCCAACATATTTCGACGGCTTCCGCATTCATACCGCAATTGAAGCCACAAGCCCGATTCTTCAACCGTTGCGACTTTGCATCATTGATGGCGACATGACAGCACAAATGAATGCACTGGTATTTAAACCACAAGTCACGTTTAGAGTGCTAGAAAATATCGAATATCCCATTTCAGCCGCACCTGAACAGTTTAATAGTGAAGATTATTGCGACTGGAAAGTGTTATTGAATGGGGATTATCTCGATGTTTCATTCAGCCAACATCAAAATATTGTCGATGGCGGCATGGGGAATATTTGGGGATATACGCACTGGATGGGCGCAAAGAAAATGTTTGTATTGCGATTACTCATGCGCAATCCTCAAGAATATATTGACTTAAAAAAATGGTTTTATCGTCGTCGCGGGCGGTTGAATGCGTTCTATTTGCAAATGTTTGAGGGTGATAAGAATAATCCAGTGAAGCGATTATTTCGCCTGAATAGCGATGCGATTGAGTTCAATTTTAAAGGTGCAGGCATTGTTGAAACGAACGTGCCTGTGGTGGAGCTAACGCCATGATGAATTTATTTAAGTCTAAAAAAGACCTGTTTGAGTTTAAGCATGGTGACAAGACATGGTACTTCACCAGTGCTGCAAAGGCCGTAGATCATAATGGTCATACTTATCTGCCGTTGGTTGTGGGACGTAGCGACATCACAGACGAGGATATTGATAAGTGCGATACTGAGATTACTTTTCCGTATCCCATGCAAATCTTGAATGCAGATGGTGATGATCTACAAGCTTTGTTCATTAACAAGATTTACTTCAAAAGCGTCACTGTGACTATTCTTGAGCTGTATAAGGGCGAGACGCTAGTCATTCATATTGGGCGAGTAATTCAGCCAAAGTTTGATGATGATGCAAACACAATGACGCTTGTGAGTTCTACTGCTGAGACTCAACAGAACAAGAATATTCTTACTCGCAAGTTTCAAAAAAGCTGCTCAAACAAGATTTATGATCGTATTTGTGGTCTAAATATTGAAGATTGGTCAGTTGAAGTCACTGTCACTGCAATTGATCGCTTGACTGTCAGCTTTACGATTAATGATAGTTCAACATATCCTGAAAATTACTTTAGTCGCGGCGCGCTTTATAGAGATGGAATTTTTACAAGTATTAGATTTAGCGAAAATACAACTATTAGTCTTGTACGCGAACACCCTGGGTTAAAAGTTGGCGATGTGGTAATGATTGCCCCTGGTTGTGACCAAACAAGATCAGGCCCATGTCATACAGTTTTTGATAATACATTGCGATTTATGGGGTTTCCAAACATCCCTGCATCAAACCCAGTAAACGATCAAATTATTAAGTGAGGTGGCTATGTTTGCAATCGTAGCGATTGTTCTTTCAGTTGCATCTGCTGTTTACTCGTATTACACGATGCGAAAAATGCAGAAAAAAAACAGACCTGAACCTAATCAATTAGACGGTTCTATTGCTGACGAGGGGGTGTCATTTTCTTCTATCTTTGGCTCACCACATATACATGGAAACATTGTTTGGAAAGGCAATGAAAGCACGGAAGCGATTAAAGTCAAAGGGGGTAAGAAATGAAAATCTACATGTCTGATATACGAAAAGCCAATATGTGCTCTCGTGGAACGCGGGCATTTTTTTTGGCTAGAGGTTGGGATTTTCAAGAATTTTTAAAAAACGGTTTAGATGAAGAATTTTTTATCAAAACTGACGATGCAATGGCTTTGCAAGTTGTAGAGGTGGCTAGAAATGGGCGGAAGCAGTAAACAAACAGTCGGATATAAATATTTTGCTGGTCTGCAAGTTGCACTCGGGAATTGCATTGAGCGAATATTAGATATCAACCCTGATAATCGGGGCTGGATTTTATCAGACAGGATTTATCAAGACATACTTAAAGAGGGGGATGTTTCTTTAGGTATTGCGATGCCTAATATTTTTGGCGGTGACAAGCAAGAGGGTGGCTGGGTGGGGATGATTGAAATTCACACTGGCCGACCTGAATATATACGTCAAAATGCATATCTAGCTGAGCATGACAGCGAACTTGTGTCATCTTTTCCATATTTGTCTTATGTTGTTTTTAAAGGGTACACAATAGACAAGGGTTTTCAGCTCGTATCGATGTCGGGAATGCTGAAAGAAGTGTTGTACTGGCCTAAACGTACTCGTATTAAAGATGATGGAAGCGAGCAGTGGTATAAAAGCCATATGGATGAAGATGGCAATGAGATTATTGTATGTGAAATTGGTGCGAGAAATAATGCGCCAACTATAATTGAGCCAACACCAATGGGAACTGTTTCAGCATCATCTTCATGTAATTGGGCCACGTGTGGGAATGAGAGCGAAATAGCATATTTAAATGACAGTGTTGTATGTAGTGAAGTGATACTGGAACCTGATATTCGGGAGTTGGAATTGGTGAATGGTTTGTGTCATTATAGTTTTCGCCAAGTAAATATCCCATATGAAAATAATTTCTCAATGTCTTTCGGCGGTACTGGACTGTTAAAGCTTATTCTTTCTGCTGGGATGGGGAATATGGGTGATAGACCATTTATTCCAGGATTATTCTCTCTAGAGTGCGATAATGAATATTCAACAACTGTTGCTGGAAGATCAGTAATGTGGGAAATCACTGCTCAACTTCCAGCAATAATCACTGGTGTTATCAAGTGTGATCTATATCCAGAAGATGACGGTTCTTTCTATTTTAATCATGAGATATCTCCTGCTGTATTTTATCAAGAACCGCTAGAAGCACCCAGTCAGGTCAAAGGAATTGATATAAACCCTATTCATCAGATCAGAGAGATCATTACAAATGACAATGCAATGAACAAGACTGAGTCAATGATTAATGATGAGAATTTTAAGTTTGCAGCAAGAAGAATTTGGCATGAGGGCTTAGGTGTTTCAGGAGCATTTACAGAGAAATCATGCAAAGAAGCAATAGATGAGCTGCTGTATCACATCGAAGCAGGGATACGTGTCAATCGTCAAACTGGCTTGTATGAAATCGTTCTATTTCGTGATGATTTGTTAGATTTAGATAATGCCCAAGTTTTTAATGAAAGCAATATCAAGTCTTTTAATATTGAAGTTGCGAATATCGACGATATGATTAATTCGGTTAATGTGAATTATTATGACCGAGATAATATTAAAGATTCATCATTTTCATTAGATGAAATTGGCTCTATATTATCTAGTCAGTCAAATGCTGAAACGATAGACTTTCCCTATTTTATGAATCGTCGCAATGCTGAATTAGTTGGAAATTGGAAGCTAAAACAACTTTCAACACCAACACGAAAAGGCTCTTTCACAACTGGCAAATATGATGCTCGCAAGATCAATCGCTATGATGTCATGAAGTTGACTTGGCCCAATCAAAATATGTTTGAAGTGCCAGTTCGTATCATGAAAATCGGTCTTGGCGACGGGATAGATAATACTGTTACGCTGGATTGGGTTGAAGTGATTCCTTTTTCATCTATTAACTACCCATCAATAAATGTTGATCAGTCAACGTCTGTTGCATTATCGCCGCAACCAAACCAAAGTATTGCTTTTGAAATGCCATATTTTGAAGCAGTACAGCGTTTTGGTCAGTCCCAAGTTGATACTGAACTAAGTAATAATCCTGATTTTGGGCATTTAATGGTTGCAACAAAGAAACCACAAAATAACTCGATCAATGCGTTGTTGTTTACAGATAACGGTACAGGGTATAAACAAGCTTCGATTGTTGATTACTGCCCAACCGCTGTACTTGATCAAGACATCAGTTATTTAGACACATCATTTACTGTTAAAGATGTGAGTGCGATCAGTCAAGCTGAAATCGGCACATTAATTCTTTGCGATGAAGAATTGATGGTTTATCAAAGTTATGATGATGTGACCAAGATTCTCACTGTCAAACGTGCAGCACTCGACACAGTACCGAAACCGCATTTGCAAGGTGCGGTTTTTTATTTCTACGATTCATTTAGTGCTTTTGATTCTGAGCAGTATGTATTGGGTGAAGTTATTAATGCGAAAGTGTTGACGACTACGCCGAGTGGGATTCAAAGATTGGGTGATGCAACAGCTTTATCTGTAGAAATGAATGCACGTGCAATTCGACCTTATCCACCAGCGAATGTAAAAATTAATGGTGAGTATTATCCTGCCGAGATTGACACTGATTTAATTTTAACTTGGGTTGATCGTAATCGCCTGCAACAAACAGGTGGGGAAATTCTTAGCTGGTTTGATGGTGGCGTTACAATTGAAAGTGGCACTTCAACAATGCTGACTATCAAAGAGCTTGATGTAGATGAACTGCTTATTGCGACGCACAACATAGATGCGACTGGAACCAACACTTACACTTTAGCAATTTCATCAATGCAAGCTGAAACTAGATCAATTGAAGTAACAGCAAAAACAGTGAGAGATGGCTATGAGTGCTTACATCCGTTTGAGCATATTTTTGAATTGTCGCAAGTCTTCTCTGCACCGTACAACTTAACAGTTGAGTTTAAAAATGACTAATCGTTTAGAGTTAAATTGGGAGCTTGAAGGGCTTGTGGACGAGCAGCGTTACTACTGCTCTGAAACACCTTTTACATCTACAACATTGCCTACCCCAAAGGCTGTCATACTTGATACAGATCGAACTTATGTGGACACTGATATTGATGAAAATAAACTTTACTATGTAGCTGTCAGTTCTGTAAGAAATAGTGTTGAAAAATTGAGTGACATTAAAGTTGTGTCAACTCAAACATACTTGCTCAATATGCCGTTTTCGTCTGATAAGAATGACCATGGTAAGTTCAATCTTGTTGCAACAACAGTAGGCAGCGCAGTAATTCAAGATGGGTATTTGTATGTTCCTGATGGAAGTTACATTCGTTTCAATACAACAGGAATCACAGAATTAAACTTAGGAACATCTAATTTTGAGTTCGGTATAGAAGTAGCATTGATGGCGAACGGTGGCGGGTCATATCCGTGTGTATTTGGGGTTGGAACGGGGTGGTCTAGCGGTGCTATATCAATGCAATTTAACCCGTCATCTAGGTTTATGTGTGCGATTATGAGTCCGGGGGAAAAGGATGCTTTTGCTCCGACAGATCAAACCCGTGATGGAACTACCTTTGTGAAATATGTTGTTAGACGAGTCGCAGGAGTTTGGACAACGTATAAAGATGGTATAGCTGGAACACCATTTACGGACTCAAAATTCATTGCTAATTTCACTAGAAATGGCGTTATTACAATCGGTGCTGCGATTTGGGATGTTGGAATTACAGCATCACACAGTAAGATTAAGAATATTTATCTTAGAAAGCTTTAATAGGGCGCATAAAATGCTGTGCAAATAGAAGTTTAAATCTCAACAACATAAAGCACCTTCGGGTGCTTTTTTATTGCCAAAAATTAGGAAAAACAATGGATAAAGATGCACTGAAAGAGGTTGTTACAGCAATCATCACTTATGGGTGGATTGTTGTTTTAGCAATGTTGGGAGGCTTAGTGAAATTCATGGATAAGCTTAACAATTCAAAAGAACCAAAGCCACTGAAATATATAGTTTTTCGACTTATAGCTGAAATGATTACGAGTGGTTTTGCAGGAATCATCACTGTTCTTCTATGTGTTTACTGGGAAATGCCTATTGTTTTAATCGCAGCAATTGCGGGCATAGCGGGGCACTTGGGTGGTAAAGCGATCGATACATTCATTCTTATCTGGAAATCAATTATTAGCGGAGGCAAGGTGCCATGAGTAAAAGAATCACATTAGAGCAAATCACAGAAGCTGCCAAAGCCATCAATGTACCAACAGCAGCCTTGCAAGCTGTCATGAAAGTTGAAGCTAAGGGAAGCGGTTTTAATTCCGATGGTACACCTGTGGTTCTTTTTGAACGCCACGTTTTTCGTCAACGTCTTATCGCAAATGCTAAAGCATCTTTAGCAGACAAAGTGATGCGTGAACGGCCAGATCTATGTGCAAAAACATCAGGAGGGTATGGTTTGTACTCTGCACAACATGGTCGTTTGAATGCAGCTTGTCAGTATGATCGAGCTTCCGCGCTCGAGTCAGCATCATGGGGTTTGGGGCAGGTGATGGGGTATCACTGGAAAGATCTAGGCTATGCGTCATTACAAGCATTTATCAATGCAATGTATAAAGATGAGGCTGGTCAATTGGATGCAATGTGCCGCTTCATTAAAACTAATGGGCTTGATAAATATTTGCGAAATCAGGACTGGAAGAACTTTGCACTGAGTTACAACGGCAAGGAGTATGCAAAGAATAATTATGACATAAAGCTGGCGAATGCTTACAAGGAGTTCTCATGAGTTATTTGTATTTAGTCCTTAAATACTGGCGAGAATGCATCATTGCAGTTCTCGCTTTTTTATTATTGATCTGTTTGTTTATTCAAAATCATCAAGCTGCTGAAATCAAAGATCAGAAGCGATTACACGCCAACTACATCACTCAGCAACAATTAGCAGCTGAAAAATCCAAAGTTCAAGCTGCTCAACAAGAAAAAGTTTGGGCAGAACAAATCACAAAAGCGGAGCAAAACTACAATGCCAAAATTAAACAAATTGAGTCTGATGCTAGCGATGCTCAGTCCAGTGCTAACAGCTTGTCAAAGCAACTCAGCATTGCAAAACAACGTCTGTCCGCAGCTTCCCGCGAAACCGTCATTGAATACGCAGATTCCTCAAGTGACATACTCGAAAGTTGCATCACAGAATATCGAAACGTGGCACAAAAAGCTGATGAACACGCAGCTGATGCAGAGCGATTGAGCAATGCTTGGCCGTAAAAGCACTCTAATGAGTGCTATTTTTCCATCAATTATTTTCAAAACTTTTCTTGGACAATCTGAATATCTTTCAATACATGTCTAAAGCGATAAACATAGTCTGATGCTTCATTGTGAGTGTAAAACTTCTTTGCGTACTCAGTGTCTAAAGTCCAGTTGAAGCCTGTTGTGTAACTTTCATTCACGATATTGTATTCATCATCGTAATGCTCGTTTGTGATGTTTTCGAGGGTGAGATATCTATTATTCTTTTTGATGTAGTAGGGCATTATTGACTCCAGCTATCGACTATATCAGCCCAATCTTGCAGCATCTTTCTACGCTCATCTAAATACTGTGAGTGATTGTAAGTGCCGCGGATAGTATTTTTATCGACATGTGCAAGCTGTAGTTCAATATGATCACTGTCATACTTTTTACTGTGTAGAATGGTAGATGCTGTGGCGCGGAAGTCGTGGCATGTCAATTCTTTAAGCCCCATTGAATCTAGCGCTGAATTAATTGTTGATTTGTTCATTAGCTTTGACTTATCAAAGACGCTTGAAAATACCAAGTCACCATTTTTTGTTTGCTCGTACTGGCTCTTTAATACGTCACAAACTTGTTGAGATAGGGGAACCATGTGAGTTCGGTTCATCTTAATGTTGCGCTGACCTTTTTTTAATTGCTCAACAGATGCGGGTGGAATGGTTATCAGCATCTTATCAAAATCAATCCAATCCCAGCGTAGTCGCACAACTTCAATCGAACGCATCATCGTATAGATCGCTATCTTGATTGCATTCTTAGTTGTAGCAGCACCTTTATAATTATTGAGAGATTCATGAAACATGGACATCTCTTCATTTGTCATTGGGCGCGCACCATCTTTGGGTGGCTTCTCAATAGTCCCTTTTAAAGATGAAATAGGATTGCTATCACGTCTAAGCGTTGCTACCGCGTAGTCAAAAACTTGGCCAACGATCTGCCTATTTCGGATTGCTGTAGACTCACCAGTGCCATGGTTTTTTTGCTTCTTTACTCGTTTAAGCGTCGAGTCCTGCATTGTCAGAACATCCGCTGCGTTTACTTTCTTAATGTCTTTGTTTCCGAAAGCCGGGAAGATATCTAAGCGAAACGATTTCTCTACATCCAAGCGATAACCTTCCGATCTGCTGTCTTTACGTTTATCAAACCATTCGTTTGCAATTTCTTTGAAAGAGATCGGCTTTTGAGCTTTGGCTCGTTCGACAGCTTCTTTTTTGTATTCTGATGGATCAATATTCTGATCAAGCAAGGCTTTCTGTTCAAGTGCTTTTTGGCGTGCGGTTGCCAAAGTGACAATAGGGTACTCACCCAATGTGACCATTTTTGCAGAGCCAAGAAAGCGATATCTGAACCGCCAGAATTTCAAGCCGCTTACTCGAACTTCAATGCAAAGCCCACCCTGATCAGCTACACGATATGGTTTATCTTTTGGCTTAAGTTGTTTGATCTTAGTGTCGTTAAGCATTGTGTGAGTAACCAGAAAATCATCAAAAAAGTGTTACGCACAATGTTACTCACAAATTTGCTTAATGTCATTTAATGAAGATGAATGTTATTTAATAATGGAAATTATATTTCTAATTTAATTTGTTGTTTTCTTAATGTCGTTGAATGCCAATTAAGATATGATCTTCTTTTCGATCATGAGAAGCATTTTAATTGCAACCTATTGATTTAATTGATTTATGCAATGTGGTTTAATTAATGTTACTCACAAAGTTACTCACAATTGTTAAAGTATTGAATTATGAGACATTAAAAAGCCGCTATGTGTAAGCGGCTACTTTATCAGAATTTGATGTCTTTGTGACTACCTTATTCACATACGAGTTAAGGTAGTAACTATATCGCCCATCTTTACGGGGCGGGTCAATTTCACCTTTCTTAATTCGATCATAAAAGGTTACTTCAGTCATTTTCATGCGTTGTGCAAATTCTTTTATAGAGACACGACGTTCGTCAGTAATGGTAACTTGTTTCTTCAACTGTTGAAGCTCGTCGTAAATCTTTTCAAGCATGTTTTGTTCAATAATTATTTTGCTCACATCAACCTCCGTCAGCTTCTTCAACAACACTTACAGAATCTGACTTTCTTATAAATGCGGTCATCAAAAATAGAATTACAAAATAAACATCTGAAATATCTTCTATATTCATCTTGAGTGAATAACCATCTCGCGCATAAATTTCTACATATGGCTTCTTTTCACTCATCCCCATCTCCTTGCTCTCCCCAAAACTTGTCTTTACACTCATTTGCTGCAATTTCTGCCTCAAGTTCGCTTTCAAACAACCTCCATTCAATATTGTCAATATCTATGAAGACTTTTGCTGCATACTGAGTTGGTAGATCAAAATAATCTCGCCGCTTTACTTCGCAAACTTCACCAACATCTAATTCAGATAAAAAACTATCAGGCTCATCAATGTAAATGCACTCACTATCATCGAAATAGTAGTTTCCGATTTCTGATTTCGGCACCACCACAAACTCACCATCCTCTATCTTTTGCAACCTCTCTTTCAAAGCCGCGTTTTCAGCTTTGAGTGAGTCGATTTCGGTTTTATTCTGCTTAGCCTGAACAACCCACAATCCCCATGCAGTATTTATGGTATTAAATAGTGATATTTGATCATTTTTATTTAATACTTTTGCAGCTGGAGATAACGAGTACATATTGTCAGTTGACCATTCAACATATAGCAAATGACCTCCTAAAAGTCTCCATTGTTCTTCAAACGCCTTTCTTTCTTTCTCTAAATCAACCATCTCGCCACCATCCTATAAATTCGTCTAACTTCAGTATTGAGATCGTCCATAAACTTGCGACCATCCCTAAACCACAACTTAAGCATTAACTGGTAACGCTCTTGCGCTTCTTTATTCATTTCACCCTTGTGACTTATAAAGAGTGATTTTTGATTCTTACGGCTTAGCTGCAAGCCTTTGCTTGTGCCCTTAACTGCAAATCCAGCGTTGCAGTTAAAGACAAGGAATTTTTCTAAAAGCTGTTCTGGTAGGATCATCACGCCACCCCTAAGCTTTTGATTGCTTCATCAATGCTTTTATTAAATGCTCGAACATCAGATTCCATGCCAGAAATATCCAAATCCTTTGCAAATACACGAATAACAATGATCTGAAGTTCTGCTTTCAATCGTGGGTCATAGCTCACAAAATCACACCACTCACGACGAGTGCAAGACAATTGACTGGTGATCTGTGGAATATATTCATCAGGAACCTTTCTAGTCAGAAGCGTATTAAGGTGCGTTGTTGTGTCAGGGCACTTAACTTCAATTTGCCCATCATTACTTACAAGCCCGTCAGGTGACGCACCAAACATTTCAATGAAAGGGTGATCAATAAGACCAGTCCCATCCACAAAATTACCTGTTTCATTTTCATACGCTGCAATAGCATGGGGTTCATTATCGATTCCCCACTGCATGCTATAGCTGGTTGGGATTTCTTTTTGAACACCAGTAAGACGCTCAGCAAGAATAGTTAAACCCAATGCATTTAAAGCTTTTCCTTTCATAGGCTTCGCATTCAAATCTTTGACACGACTTGCAGTCACTTTGCCTACACGATCTGCAAACCAATCTTCATTACGCTGGAGAATGTTCATAGGTTTCTCCTTGGTTGGATAAGGCTTGGTCGGCAAACTGCGCGATTCCTTTTAAGTTGACAGAATGCTTTGCCCACAAGTGGTTTTTGTGTGAACCTTGGGGAAGGGCTTCATACGCACTCTTAAGGCGTTCTGAACCGTATTGCGATTCACGATTCAGGGTAGGCAAGTGCTCATCCTCAAACTCTTGGTATCCATCTGGAACGTCAGATGTAACCGTCTTAACCTGTGAAGTTTGACAATCATCTATGCGTCGCGCTTCATCTTCGTCATAAATACCTGAAAAGCCAAAAGCAACACGCGCACACTGAATTAACGCTTTATGACGAAGCATGCGTTTTGGGTATTTTTTCCATGGTTCAGATGTGCCTTGGCATTCGCTCAAATACTCAGTCACAACAGTAGGGTGTGATCGATCTTTGCGGTAGATTTTGCAAGTACATGATTCATCATCTTGCTCAAACTGGATACCATCACAAACAGGATTGTCATTAATAATTCGCGCCCAACCATCAATCCCAACAACAGGGGTAATTCCACCACCTTTAGCAGGGAATGCATAAATTTCTTTAGTAAATGGGTTGAGCTTGTACTGGTTAGCAACAATCAAAAGGCTGACAAGTTGCACATCGTTCGCGCCTTTAAACACAGTATCAATTAACGTCTTTTTTAACTGTTCAGGATCCACATCAACCATGTCAAACGCCACAGCCACTTTATGCATTTGAGCTAGAACAATATTGTTATTTGCAGGTGCATTCATCTTCTAATCCTTAATATTTAACCGAAACATGCGGAACTTGATTATTTGCAATCGCAGTAATGACCGCTTTTGCTTGACCTTCATCTAGTCCTATTTCACAAAGCTTGTTTAGAATTTCGCGATTGATTGAGCGCATGTGTTCTTTATTTGCCAAACGCACTGCTTCCGCTTCTTGATCCGCCTTAATCTTTGCAGCTTGTTCAGCTTCAATGCGTAGGCGTTCCGCTTCAATCGCTTGCTGCTTTTGAATCTCAGCTTGTTTTGCTTGTTCAATCGCTTGCTGCTTTAATTGAGCTTCACGCAGTTCCGCAGCTTCCTTTTCAGCTTTCAGACGTGCTTCACGCTCAGCAAATTCACGCGCTAACTTTTCGGCTTGTTCGCGTTCAGCCTGAGCTTTGTTTTCAGCTTCAATGCGCGCGTTTTCGGCAGCCTGACGTGCAATAGCTTCGTCACGTTCACGTTGCTGACGCTCTAATTCAGCTTGACGCAAGCGTTCTAATTCGGCTTGTTCAGCTTCATATTTTTCACGAGCAGCAAGGGCAGTGCGCAGCTTTTCAAGTGTTTCAAATTTGGCAATTTTGGCCTCTTGCTCAAATTCTTCTAAAGAAGAATCAATCACAATATCTTCGATGTTTGAAAACATCTGCTTAATGTAGTCGCTACCACGGTTTTCGTACTGTTCAAATGCACCCATGGTAAAAATTGATGCGATGAAATTTTTATGCTTCGCTACACGATCCTTTTCAGCTTGTTCATAAGCATCGCGTGGTGCAAGAATTTCATCACGTAGCGCATCCATTTTTTTGCAAAATTGAATACGGTCTTGATCTACAATTTTGATTTGAGCTTTTTGGTCAGCAACCAAATCCAAAGCATATTTTTCAGCAAGTTTTTTGCTTGAGCTTACTTTTGCAGCCAATGACCCAATTGCATCGCGCCCTTTTTTTGTTGTCACATCAGGCACAACCGAGCGAGCCTGTTCAGCGATACGCTCAAATAAAGCGTCTGTACCACCTTGAGATTGGAATGCTGCAACAATCGCATTTTGCTCAATAACTTGTAATTCACTCATGCTAAACATCCTTTTAAATGATTTGTCTTCTGCTCAATCGCATGCTCTTTAAGCCACTCATTCAACTTTTGCGCTTGAGCTTCTGTAAGCTTAAATTTCATCCCATTACTGACTTCGTATTCCGAGAAATCCTCAACCAAAGCCAGTGATTGCGTATCAACCTCTAAATAATCAAAGTCAATATCAACTGCGTTTTGCGGATCAGATGAAGCGTTATATTCAAAGCAATCTTCTTTCTCAGATGCTTCAATCACCCCAGATACATAAACAGGGTAGCCATCGCCAGATACTTCAAGTGTGAAGTAGACAAAATTCGCTTGAGTTATAAATTCATCAGCAAGCGCAAGTTCTGGAAATGAGGCAGCAAAAACTTCAGGCTTATAGTAAGTGTTCATTCTGACACCTCATTTACCTCTAAGCGGTATTTTTTACCCCGAGATTGAAACTCAAGAACAACACCCTTATGCAGCAGATATTGAGCCACCGCTGAAACTGCCGTGTCTGTAACATCCTCTTTTTCACCAACAAACATTTGATTTTTCGGGTTTACACGACCTGCATAAATTGTATTTGTTAGTATTGATGACATGATCTTGATTGGATTCTTACTCATTTCTGATCTCCCGCAAACTGCGCCTGATAAGCCTTAGCTTTCGCTTCTTGATAGTCCATCTCATCAGCAGCCTTATAAACAAAAACAGCAGATAAGAACGCGAAGAACAGAACAACAAAGCCGATTGAAAGCAAATTTATAAATGATGATGAAGCAAGCTTTTCTCGCTTCTCATTTTGATTCTTGATCAATTGATCGATTAATTCGTTTTGTGTCATTGATCAACCTCCTCATCAGAATGAACATGCGCTTCACAAGCAGCCAAAAGCATGACCTTGTATTGATTCCAAAATTTCAAAGCATCACTATCCATGCGACTAATTTCTTGATCTGTAAAAGCTTTCCATTGCTCTACTTTGTGGTTTTGACAGCCGATTCGCATGTAACCAAATCCATTAATGCAAACAAGCCATCGTAAGGTTGGGATAATAAGCGGAGCATTTTTCGCGTCCCGAAGATCCGCGTCCCGAAGATTCGCGCCCCCAAGATTCGCGCCCCGAAGATTCGCGCCCCAAAGATTCGCACCCCCAAGATTCGCGCCCCCAAGATCCGCACCCCCAAGATCCGCGTCCCCAAGATTCGCGCCCCCAAGATTCGCGCCCCGAAGATCCGCGTCCCGAAGATTCGCGCCCCAAAGATTCGCACCCCCAAGATTCGCGCCCCAAAGATTCGCACCCCCAAGATTCGCGCCCCCAAGATCCGCACCCCCAAGATCCGCGTCCCCAAGATTCGCGCCCCCAAGATTCGCGCCCCCAAGATTCGCGCCCCAAAGATTCGCACCCCCAAGATTCGCGCCCCCAAGATTCGCGCCCCCAAGATTCGCGTCCCCAAGATTCGCGCCCCGAAGATTCGCGCCCCCAAGATTCGCGCCCCCAAGATTCGCGTCCCCAAGATTCGCGCCCCGAAGATTCGCGCCCCCAAGATTCGCGCCCTCAGCAATAGCAGTCTCAACCGCATGACGTGCAATCATTCCAGATTCCATACCGTCAGGGATTTCACAAGAGAAAAGGACCTCACCAGTCCAGCGATTTTTAATTTCGTAATTCTGTGTCATAATGACCTCACTCTTTGAGTAAAGCCCTTTTGATTTCCAGTCGAGAAGGGCTTTTTGTTTGTCTGTGAGATCATAGTAAACACAGCGTTTACTTTAGTCAACATATTATTTAAACAAATGTTTATTTTTTTGTTTTCTTATTAATAAACAAAAACATAAAAAAGACCGCACTTGGCGGTCAATAGAAAACAAAATGTTTAACTTATGGTAATGGATTTTGAACATTAAACGCATATGCTACAACACTAAAATCCTGATCCATAATATCGTCGGCTGTTAAAATTTCTTCTGGATATTCATCTTTATTTGCACTAACTATTCTTACGCCGCCTTTAGGCATCCTATATAAAAATTTGAACTTAAATAATCCACCATGATTAATGGCGTAAATTTTTCCATCAATTATATTGGTGCGCCCAACATCAACATACACTGTAGCCCCATTGTTTATCACGGGAGTCATGGAATCACCAAAGGCTGTTAAAGCATAGGCATTGGAGCTTTCTACGCCATATTGACGCAAGGTTGCCTTACTAAGCCTAAGCTTTCGTGTCTCATTGCCAATGATTTCCGCTAAAGAGCCAGAGCCACAAGAAACTAGAACCTCTTTATAAAATGGAACTTCTACTTCATCGTCATCAATAGGTGTGTTTGAATCCCACTCAACAACTTTTGTTATATCGATACTTTCTTTTTCCCCAATCCCAGTAAGAATCCAGTTCGCAGAAACATTAAATTTACTTGATGCTTTCAAGGCCCCAGCTTTAGAAACACCGCGTCTTTTCCAATTAGTAATTGTTTGGGGTGATTCATCGATTAACTTTGCGGTTTCTTCTTGTGTCCTCCCACTCGCTTCCAAAAGCCTTATAACAGAAGGGTGAGGCAGGGTCTCGGTGGTCATTTCAAAATCCAATTGGTTCATTATGCATATTATCCAGAAAAGTAAACATTTTGTGTTAAACAAATGATTTGACACTAGTAAACACACCGTTTACTATGTATTAAACAAATGTTTATTTGAGGCAACCATGACTATCGAGGCTGATAAAGAAGTTCTTTTAAAGCTAGGTGGCTCAACAAAAGTGGCTGAGCTGCTTGGCTACAAAGATAAACAACGGGTACAAAACTGGATGACGCGCGGCATACCTGCAAAGGTAAAGCTTGAGTATCCACATCTTTTTTTAAATCCAAACATTCAAAGAAATACTGCTGCATAAGGACACATAAATGAGTCTGGAAAAGAAATCGACGCATGTTCGTTTATCTCCTGAAATCCATGAACGAGCAAAAACACTTGCTGAAATTAAGGGTAAAGACCTTGCTCAGTACCTCGCATTTCTTCTTGAAAAAGAAATTGTGGGTGAGTGGCATGTACTTAATTTACAAGCAAAATCTTTTGAGCGCTTGGGATTAAAAGCTTTAGTGCGGGATATCTCTACTGAGGTTTGTATTTCAGAGGGATTGGAAGGGATTTGCGGGGATTCAGACAAAGAAAAAGCCTGATGTACAAGATCAGGCTTTATGTTCAGTGAGATAAATCAAATGAACTATCAAATTTTAACAGACATTGAACTAAATCGAAAGATTAGTTTATTTCAAAAAGCGGTTGAGGCTTATGTACGTCAACCTTCACTCATAACTGCGTCTGCTGTAGCGAAAGCTAAAGCTGAGTTGGCTAACTTTGCGTGGGGTGGGTGATGAATATAGGTTTTGACTTAGATAAATATTTAAAGCAGGCGACCCCAGTGGAAGATAAATACACTAGAACGCCAAACTATTTGGTGGACAAGGGCTATGTGTCTGAAATGACTGGTAGCGCCTTAAAATGCTATTTCGTTATTAGTCGCTTTACAGATGGATTTTCGCGCAGCAATTGGTCACTGACATCTAATTTCCTTCAAGAAAAGACAGGTATTAAGAAGCTTAAAACCTTGACTGATTCTGTTCGTCAATTAGAACAATTGGGGTTGATTATTGTGCAAAGATCAACTGGCGAGACTAATAAATTCTCAATCATTCATCCTGAGTTTGAACTACCCACCAAAATGGATGGTAGTACCGAAAATGGAGGGGAGACTACCCCCGAAAATGGAATGGGGAGTACCCACCAAAATGGAGGGGAGACTACCCCCGAAAATGGCGCTACTAAGAAAGAAACAAATAAGAAAGAAAATATTAAGAAAGATATATGTGAGATTTTCGAGTTCTGGAAAACCACATTCAGTAAAAATGAAAAAACGATTCTCTCTGATAAACGAGCTAAAAAAATTCAAGCACGTCTTGTTGATGGCTATCTGGTTGAAGACATCAAACATGCAATCTTGAATTGCTCTAAGTCTGATTACCACGTTCAAGGCGGTTATACCGACATCGAATTGATCTGTCGTGAGCCAGAAAAACTTGATCGTTTCATAGGCTTATTCCCACAGCCACAACAAGCAAATGAAACACCAACCACCCCTGATTCACAACTTGATTATGGAGCGTGGTGATGAGCAGTCGTATTCAAAACATTGCAATGGAACAAGCTGTTTTAAGTGCTTTGATGACAACCGCGCTTTCAATGGAAACGGTAGGGAATGATCTAGACGAAGGGTGTTTTTACTCTGAACGACATACGGAAATTTACAAAGCAATTGTTGATCTTGCGAACAACAACAAGCCTTACGATGCAGTCATGGTCGAGCAGTGGTTGAAATCAAGAAATGTGTTGCACCTCATGGGTGGTGAGCAATATTTACTTGAGTTGATGTCAGAAGCGCCAAGTAGTTTTTACAACTGCGAATCTTACATCGGTCAACTTAAAAAACTTAAAGCACATCGTCAAGTTGAAACTATCGGTCAGCGCATCACAGCACTAGCACAAGACACAACGCAAGTGGATGTATTCGCAGAAGCTGAAAATCTACTGGGTCAAGTCGATAGTGATGAGCAAAACGACCATGGCGTGAGCTTTGAGGATGCAATTGATAGCGCACTAAAACAGATGATCGAGAAAGCGGAAGCTAAAGACAAAAAGCTTTATACAGGTGTTCAATTCAATCTTGCTCACCTGGATAATTTGCTAGGAACGATTCAAAAAGGGCATTTCTGTGTTGTGGGTGGTCGTCCAGGATCGGGTAAATCAACACTTGCTCAAATGTTGGCAATCCACACTGCAAAAATCCACCGTAAAGGCGTTTTGTTTGTGTCTGCTGAGATGGATAAGGAAACCCTTTCAAATCGCATGATCAGCGCGTTAGGAGCGATTCCATACAACAACATTCACAATGCTGAACTCTACAATGGTTTGATGAAAGATTATGCGGCTACCAAGGCTTCATACGAAAAACTACCAATATGGATTCAAGACAAACAAAAACCGTCAATTTCTGAAATCAGATCATATGCACGTCGAGCAGATCGCAGATTTAAAGGGCTTGGCTGTATCGTTATTGATTACTTGCAGCTTGTGCGAGATCCAAGCAAGAAAGATCGGTTTCAAGAAGTTAGCTCAATTAGCCGTGAACTCAAATCGATGGCCAAGGAGTTTAAATGCCCAGTAATTGCGCTTGTGCAATTAAACCGTGATGCAGAAAAAAGCAAAAGACCTAAGGCATCTGACATCAAAGAATCTGGGCAGATTGAGCAAGATGCAGATCAGATTGTTTTGGCTAATCCAATTTCAGACAATGAAGACCTTCCAACAGGTGTTACGGAGCTGTGTGTTGTTAAAAACCGACACGGCAAGCGTGGTGTGGTTCGTGCGATTGATCGTTTAGATATTTGTCGTTTCGCGGGGATTAAGGAAGAAGATCAAGGAGGTGCGGCATGAGTAATTACGTAGAAATATTTGACAATATTATTTTTGTTTTGAGTCAGTTTGCTGAAACAGATAAAGCCCTAAACATCGAGGAAGTTGAACTTAAGCTTGGTGTTAGTAAGCGCACTGCGCAGAGACTTTGTAAGTCTTTGAGCGAGTCAGGGTGGCTTTACTTTAAAAGGGTTGGTCACGACAAATTATATTTTGCAAGCGAGAAAACTAAGCGATTGTTTGGAGATAAGCCATGACAACAACAGTAGAAGAATGGTTAGCACAGGGCAACAAAATTACAGTGCTTCAGGGATTCTCGGAGATTGCGCCAAAGCAAAAATTTAATAATCGGGAAATCAAGTTGCGTGGCAGGGCTAAAACTCAAACTCAGATGCCGAGATTGAGCAAAGAACAAGCGAAAGAATTAAGTGACTGGCTAGATGCGAAATTAGGTCGAACTTTGGAGTTGGCGAATTACATGAATTGCTCAAGCACAAAGATCGGATTGATCAAAAACCGTAAAACACCATGCTCTAAAACCCAATTTGAAATGATGAAAAAGGGAATGCGGGCAATTGAGGGCGTTAAGCATGAAAGCAATCAAAATCCCATGCGAACATGATCTTTTAAGCAAAGACACAAATATATGGACTGACGCTGTAATGCGCTGCAAGCATGGCTTTGGTCACTGTGGTGGTGATGGGTATTGTCATGCGGGCGGGGCTTGTTTCGTAGATCAAAAATTGACACGAGAACAGGCGATTTTAGAAGTAGATCGTCTTGCTCACGAGTTGTACAAGGCAAAGTTAGAAAACGACAAATTAAGAAATTCTGCAAGCCTACTTGTCAGTCAGTTGGAGATTGCGAAAGAGCAAAATTTAAAGCAAGGCAATGATCAGCGTGTTTTTGCACTTAGGTTTTGCATACATGAAATTAAAAAGGTAGTGGGTGAAGCATGACCACATTCAAAGATGCTCAACGGATTCAATCAAAAAAGATTGCACGTTCTAAGAAGTTCAATCGTGTGCCGACCGAAGATCAAGAGCAAATCACAGTCATGTCATGGGCGCATCGAGTGAAGTTCAAAGACGGACGGTTGAGTGATTATTTATTTCACATTCCCAATGGTGGGTCAAGAAATATCATTGAAGCGACGAAGCTTAAAAAGATGGGAGTAAAGGCAGGTGTACCAGATTTACAGCTCATTGTTTCTAATGGTCAAGCTCATGGGTTATGGATTGAATTGAAAGCACAAAAAGGGAAGTTGCAGCCAAGCCAGCAAATCATGATTCAGCGATTAGAGGCGCAGGGTTATCTGTGCAAAGTCTGCTTTGGGGCGGACGAAGCAATACAAGAAATTAAAAAGTATTTATGTATTTGAGGTGAAGGTATGAATGCAGTAGCAGCTAAGTTTGAACAGTTTGAATGGTTGACTCATGGCTTAACAGCGAGTTCGCCAAGTTTAGAACCGTGTGTTCGTGGCACAGGAGAGAAACCATTGAATTATCAAGATCGCTTGGGTGCTATTGCTTCAATGGATACTCAGTTAGCAAAGTCAGTAACAGCTTTGATTGTGTTTGAGGGAAAATCTCAAAGTGATTATGAGTTTGTTCGCCAACATTTGGCAAATATCTTAATTAAGAATGCGGTAAATGATAAGAAGCGAGAACCAGAGGGCATTGCAATGTATCATCTCGGTTGGTTGGTAGCCAAGATGGTATTGGATTTCGCATTAGACCCTGATTTAGAAGATAACTACACCGCTAAAGGGCGTTTGGCTTATGCTGGCATTAGATCAAATCAAATGAGTGTGGAGTGCTATAGAAAGACATGGAAGTGCTATGAAAACCTTATGACAATGTCAATTGAATCCGCAATTGATGAAGCGGCTAAAGCTGTGGAAAAGTATAGAAAAAATACTTACAAAGATATGAAAGTATAGGGATTCCATTATTTCGGAAACTAGAGTATAGTTTTTCTATACTGGTCGTATTACTGTTATCCGAGACCAACTCATTAAAGCTCATCGAAAGGTGGGCTTTTTTGTTGTCTGAAATTTATAAAGGTGCTTGTGACGTGCACAAGTAATCTATTGAGGATCGACTCATGAAAGATCGTTAGCTTTAGAAGCAACTTGGATTTGTGACGTTTGCCAGAAGAATGGTGAACTAGAAGCGCAAACGGTGGGATGCAGAAACCAGCCGTATAAATCGGTTTGAATCCAATGTGATTTCGTCACACATTGAGTTAGCCTCAGAGCCTCAAATTGTGGGTGACTCCCCAACCAATGGAATTGAAAGACACAGAGCAGATCAATAGCTAACTTTAAAATGTTTGTCGTGTTGAGTAGCGGTAGATCAGATGCCGAGCTGATCAATATCGTAATCTAAGGCAAGGGTGTGTCAATTGTGCATACCTTTTTTTATGTCGCTAATTTAGAGAAGTGGGTGGGCACAAAGAGTATGTGGTAGGCAAATGATAAGATACCTCACACCACAGTAAAGGCTCTCTTTGCAAAGCTCATTTCATCTAAGTTAATAAGAACAAAGCAAACGTAGCTAAGAAATAAAGTAAATAATTGTTTTTAATAGGTAAATTAATGAAATTATTTCAGACAAACTTAGTTATTTTTAGTCATGTCGATTTGCGATGCAATAAAGCAAACGTAACTAAATGGTGTTGATATGGACGAAGAAGAACTCAAACAAATTGAAGAAGATTGTCAGCAGTTTAAGAACGTAATCAAAACGGTGTTTTATTTGGCTGTGATGTTATTTGCAGCTTATTTGGTTTGGTGTAATTGGTGATTGTATGGACTTAATCGAAGCAAAGAAGAATCTTGAATCATTGCATCAAGACAAAGAGAAACTAGAAAGTCTTAATCATCTCAATTCAACGTTTCAGTTCAAACAAGCATGTCAGCATCGTATTCACGATATAGACAAGCAGATCAATAACATTCAACACAATATCAAACGCTATGCGAGACCATAAAAGACTAGCAGCAATTAGAAAGCTGCCTTGTGTGAAGTGTGGTAATCCAAATAGTCAGGCAGCGCACTCAAATTTTGGCGAGCATGGTAAGGGTAAGGGGATTAAAGCAGATGATCAATTTACAATTCCGTTATGTCATTCTTGCCATAGTGATTTTGATCAATACAAAACGATGGGTAGAGAAGAATCAAAAGAATGGTTTGTGAAGATGCTGGAAAAGACTGAAAGGATGTTGCTAATTAGGGTAAAAGAAGATATTTTTTAAATATTAATTTTAATTTGTTTGGGGTGCGAATTGGCAACACAAGGATATGTCGTGGGGGTTGAGATTCCTGAAAATAAATGCCCGAGAATAATAAGGAATCGACAACAGTTAATAAAAGATGGCGTAGCAACGGTTTTTCTTGCAAATAACACAACATCAGAAGATGCAGAAAATGGTGTTACCAGATACGGTATATCAGGTGGAAGGATAGCAATAGTAGTAACGCAGGAAACTTTTGAAAGAGATAAGACTGAATATGAAGAATACCTAAAATCACGCTTTGGAAGGGAATGGAAGATTAAGTTACTTCCATTGAAAAGGTAGATCGTAGAACAATATTAAAAGGCTGGAGAGTGAAATGGGTTATTTAGTAAAGCTGCTTGACAGTAATGAATATTTTATCCCAAGTGAAGATGGTGATGTAACAACAACCGCTGATAGAGGATTGGCTAGGCAAATAGGCGTATTTGGTAGCTATGATGAAGCCAATGATACAGCACAGACGTTTAGTAAAGATATGATTTTAGATAGAGATTATTCTATTGAAAAAATTTAACCACAGTTGAGAGTTTAAGCCACCTTCGGGTGGTTTTTTATTGAGGTGACGCATGAAAGCGCAAACATTCGTCATCAAAGATCATGCTCAAATTACAAGTGTTATCGCATTCCTACATACAAACTACACCAAAGCCAATTTCGAGAATAAGCCACTTGTTGTTCGGGTGGATCAGAAGGAAGATGACCGCAGTAAGGCGCAAAACCGCTTGTACTGGAAATGGCTTACACAGTGGGCAAAGCATCAAGGCTCTGATAAAGACACTGAGCATTTGTTCTTCAAACGAAAGTTTCTATCTGTCATCTTTTATCGTGATGATGTGGGTCAGTATCGAAATACGTTTGATGCAGTCAAAGTATTAAAACAACAGAAACATCCAATGTATCAATATGTGGCATCAGGATTGAATGAACTGATCAGCACAACAGACGCAAGTGTTCAACAATTCACTGAGTATCTAAATGACATTCATGCGTTTTGTAATAAGCAGGGGTGTTGGTTGGAAACGCCTGAAGATTTGATGTGGGTGATGGAGAGTAGGGTATGACATGTAAATCATGTGAAGAAAGGCGTGAATGGATTAAACAGCAATATGAACGAGCAAAAGAACGAACAGCAGCAGCTATCAAGCGAATTACTGGCGCTGATGCAGAAGATAGTGGAGCAGAACACAACACTGATTCAGCAGATAGCGAACAAGGATCAGATAATTCTGGCAGCACTGGAACAGAGCAACGAACTCCTGTTGCAACTAAGCGAACAGGAAGACGAACTGCCAAGATCGAGAACGATTGATTGAGGTGAGTATGTCTAGAAGACTGGTATTAAAACGAACGCAAGGTTCTAAAGGATCGCTAGCATTACATGATGCAATTACTGGTGAATTACTTGCGTCTCAGCAAGGGTTAAGCATTGAATCGCATCCAAATGGATATGTTGAGTTAAACGTAAAGTTCATCATAGATGGTGATCGATTGAGAATAGTAGGCGATCATGAAGTTACAGACACTGAAGCCGAGACTACAGGCACAGAGAACACCAAGACAGAATAGTTGGGGTTCAGGTCGTGGTGGTCGCCCATGGCGCAGACTCAAAGCAAAGATACACCTTAGAGATAAGTACACGTGCCAGTGCTGTGGTGTGGTCACAATGGAGTTAGAGCTTGATCATATTGTGAATGTGGCTCAAGGTGGCAGTGATGAGGAAAGTAATCTTCAATCGTTATGTGTGCCTTGTCATAAAGAGAAGACGTTGAGGGAGAGTAGGCAATGAACAATGAAGAATTATTAGAGCAACTTGAATCAGTTGCTAACTTTATGCGTGGTATGCAGTTCGATACTCGCTTGCCAAGTGATGCAAGAGAAGCACTGCGTGATCGAGCGATTGATCTGGATGATTTTGTGGAAAATTATTCCAATAAAAATATGCATCAAAATGGTGCGTAAAATCTCAGCAGGCAGGGGGGAGGGTAAAAGTTTTTTGCTGAAAAGCTACGGACACCACCGCCCAGCTCACTTATAAGAAAAAATCAGTTTTCAAAAATATGTTAAAGGAGGGTATATGGCTTTAACAGAAAAAAAGAAGGCATTTGCCCTCGCAAAACAGAAAGGTAAAAATAATAAGGAAGCTGCTATTTTAGCTGGATGTCCTGAAAACACTGCATCTGCGGCAGGTGCGAGATTAGCAAAAGATCCTGATGTTATTGATTATCTTGAACGGCTTGAGAAAGCCACGCCTGAGCAAGTTGTTAAACATGACGTTAAACCGTTAACAACCAATACAACTATTCAAGCAGCTAAGAATCTAGCAGACCCGCTAGCTTTTTTAGAGTCTGTTTATAGTGATCCAGTCGAAGACATGGCGCTACGTGTACGGGCAGCTCAAGCAGCCCTTCCATACGTCCACGGCAAAGTGGCCGAAAAGGGCAAGAAAGAAACCAAAGAAGATGCTGCTAAGGTTGCAACGAAGTCGGGCAAATTCGGTACTTTGAATAACCAATTGCCAAGTTGAGGTATTTATGGTCATGAAGCCAAAAGGTGCAACGCATCTTGCTAAAACACTGTTTGGGTGGGCTTATGCTAAAAACAGGAGCGGAAAGTGGTTCGTTCATGTAAATAGTGTGTGGAAAGAAGCTTACAGTCAAAATATCGAAGTAAAACCAATTCAATAGCCGCCTAAGGGCGGTTTCTTATTTGATAGCCAATTGTAATGTCTACTGTGTTGCGCAGCATGGGGATGGACACAC
Source organism: Acinetobacter septicus (assembly GCF_019355975.1). Classification (NCBI taxonomy): domain Bacteria; kingdom Pseudomonadati; phylum Pseudomonadota; class Gammaproteobacteria; order Moraxellales; family Moraxellaceae; genus Acinetobacter; species Acinetobacter septicus. The sequence goes on from NZ_CP079898.1 coordinate 28,654, forward strand.
CCTCAGTTGGCTATCAAATAGGTTGTATATCAAGGTAAATTTATGACCGCAATGCTCCCAGAATGGACAACCGCTTGCCCAGACTGGGAGGAGCGTATAGTTGCTAAAAAGTCGCTCATGCCTTGTGAGCCTTTATTTCCACAAGTTGCCGATGTTGCTGAGCGAATATTTAATGAATTGATCTTAGTTGATGTGATGGGTAGCCCAAAGATGGGTGATGTCACATTACCATGGGTGTTGGAGTTTGTACGGGCAATTGCAGGTGCATTAGATCCAAATACCAAGCGTCGATTAATCCGAGAATTCTTCCTTCTGATCTCAAAGAAGAATACTAAGTCTACGATTGCCGCAGCAATCATGCTTCTCTTACTGATTCTGAATGACCGCCTTTCTGCTGAACTTATTATCTTGGCACCCACGAAAGAAGTTGCTGACAATAGCTTTAACCCGATTCGTGACTTCATTCGGGCAGATGATGAACTAAGCGAAATGATGAATGTGTCTGAGCACACAAAGACAGTTACTCACTTAGGTACAAGTGCAACACTTAAGGTCATCGCAGCGGAATCTAATGCAGCAGCAGGTAAAAAGGCTTCAATCATTTTGATTGATGAAGTTTGGCTATTTGGTAAGCGTGCCAATGCTGAATCAATGTTCCGTGAAGCAAAAGGAGGTTTGGCATCGCGTCCAGAAGGCTGTGTGATTTACCTGTCCACTATGTCAGATGAGGTGCCATGCGGTGTATTCAAGCAGCTTTTAGACTATGCCCGCGATGTAAGGGATGGAATTAAAGAGGATAAACAATTCCTGCCTTTAATCTATGAATTCCCTAAAAAGATGATAGAAGCGGGCGAACACTTAAATCCTGAAAACTTCTATATCACAAACCCGAACTTGGGTGCGTCCGTAGACCTTGAGTATCTTATTTCAGAGTTTAAAAAGGTCAAGGATGCTGGTGAAGAATCCCTTAGAGACTTCTTGGCCAAGCACTTAAACATCGAAATCGGCATGAATCTACGCGCCAATCGTTGGGCTGGTGCTGAATACTGGAACAAGCAAAAGCACGTCTTTGGATTAGATCAGATCATTGAACAGTCTGATGTCATCACAATGGGAATCGATGGCGGTGGGTTGGACGATTTGCTGGGGTTCGCTGTACTTGGCAGACTTAAAAAAGACCCACGTATCTGGTGGCTTTGGAATCATGCATGGGCTAATAAAATAGCTTTAGAGCGCCGCAAGGAAAATATTCCGAAGTATCAAGACTTTCAAGCCGAACATTCTTTAACTGTGGTTGAGCGTGTGGGTGATGATATTGACCAGCTCGCAGCGATTGCCAAGAAAGTTTATGACAGTGGCAAACTTAATAAGATTGGGCTTGATCCACTCGGGTTAGGCGGTTTGCTTGATGGATTACTGGAAGCAGGGATACCAGAGGGTGCCATGTTTGGTGTGCCACAAGGACACAAACTCATGTCCTATATTTTAACGACTGAACGCAAATTAGCAGAAGGTAATTTATTCCATGCAGGGCAGCAACTCATGACATGGGCGGCAGGTAATGCGCGTGTCGTCATGATTGGTAACGGCATGAGAATCACTAAGCAGGATTCAGGAATTGGCAAGATTGACCCACTGATTGCCACGTTTAATGCGGTGGCTCTCATGTCAATGAACCCAGAGCCAAGCACAAAAGAATACAACGTCTTTTTCGTATAAAACACATTTCACAGATAACCGCCTTAATTGGCGGTTTTTGCATTTTGGAGGGGCTATGACTGCTCTGCACAAATCATTCGGCTCATTCGAAATCAAAGCCGTAGACGATGAAAAACGAACATTTAAAGGGGTGGCAAGCACACCCAATCAGGATCGAGCAAAAGACATCATGGTTCCCACAGGCGCTAAGTTCACTTTGCCAATGCCATTACTTTTTCACCACGACCATAAATCACCAATTGGTCATGTCACGGATGTGAAAGTGACCAGTAAAGGGATTGAGGTTGAAATTCATCTTCCAAAGATAGAAGAAGAAGGCGCATTGAAAGCCCGAATTGAAGAGGCTTATCAGTCCTTGAAACACAACCTCATCAAGGGTCTATCCGTTGGGTTTCTCCCAAATTGGGATGACGCGGAAATGATCAAAGGTGGTGGCATAAAATTTAATGATTGGGAGTTTTATGAACTTTCCTTAGTCACCATTCCATGCAATCGCGAAAGCGAAACAGATTTTAAAAAAGCATTTGAGGAACACAAAGCCGCGTTGGGCAAACAACCTCAGAACGTTCCAGATGGCGATTCATCTGAACAAAAACACGTAATCGTAAAACTAAATAGCCCAACACAGGGTGGAGTAAAACTATGAAAGAATACTTAGCAAAGCTGCTCAAAGCATTGGCAGATAAAAACGCAGCAATGCAAACTGCACTGTCTAAATCAGCAGCAGCAGGCACAACACCTGATGAAGCAACTGAAGCAGAAATTCAGGTTCTTGAAAAAGATATTGAGGCAATTAAGAAAAATATTGCACGTACCGAAGCTCAAATTGCAGAGATTGAAAAAGCGGCAAAAGCCGCAACGCCTGTTGCAGGTAATGATCCTGAGGAAGCAAAAAAATCTGCAAAAGGCGATCCTGAGCCAAAAGCTGATCCAAAGGTTGAAGTTAAATCCAATCTTCCTAAAGGGATGCCTTTCGCACAATTTGCTCGTGCAAAAATGCTTGCATGTCATGAGCAAAAACAAGGTCGATTAATGACTGTCGTTGATGCGGCAAAAGCATTAGGTTATGACGAAGCAGTGGTTCAATATGTTGAAAAAGCCACCTTGGGTACCACTACTGATGCTGGTTTCGCTGCGCCACTTGTGCAGCAAGACACATATAAAGGCGATTTCTTAGAATTGCTTCGTAATGCAACCATCTTTGATAAGTTGAAAGGTTATCGTGCTGTTCCGTTTAATGTAAAAATTAACGGGCAATTAAGCGGTGGTACTGCTTCTTGGGTGGGTGAAGGTGCTAAAAAGCCTTTAACTAACCCGACATTCAACAGTATCGAAATCAAAGAGCATAAATTGGCTGCGATTACAGTTTATACGCAAGAATTGTTGCGTCGTGCCGATCCAGCAATTGATCAACTTGTGCTTAATGATTTGATTGAAGCAACCAAAGTGCTGATTGATACCACGTTTCTTGGTACTCAAGCGCAAACCGATGTGACTCCATCGGGTATTCTGAATGGTGTAACAGCAATTGAACCTTCTGGCACTACGGCAGCAGCAATTGAAGCCGATTTGTTAAAACTTATCACGACATTTGTTGCCGCAAACCTTACCACTGACAATGCGTATTTCTTAATGAGTGAAACGCGTGCAATGCAATACGCTTTGCTTCGTGATGCTCTTGGAAATACATATTTCAACGGCATGAGCTTTGCGGGTGCAGCGCGTTCGCTTCTGGGTATTCCAGTTATCACGTCACAATCCATTGGCGACAAGATCATTCTTGTAAAAATGAGCGAATTGCTTGTTGCTCAGGACGGTGGTGTTGATGTGGCGTACAGCGATCAAGCAACGCTTGTTGATGGATCTACAACCCATAACCTATGGCAAGAAAACAAATTTGCCATTCGTGTAGAGAAGTTCATCACTTGGGCGAAACGTCGCGCCATTGCAGCGGCATACATTGATTACACGCCTTAATCGGTATATCGATCCAAAACAGCTCCTTAATTGGGGCTGTTTTCATATCTGAACAATGAAAACTCACTGTTGAGCTATGGGAACAGCTATGAAAATTGAATATTTACAGGTTATGCACGATGCCGAAGTAGGCGAAGTGAAAGAAGTCGAAGATTTTGCGGCAAATATCATCATTAAAACAGGTGTTGCAAAGCCTTATGAAGAACCAAAAAAGGCTGCAAATCGCACCAAAAAAGACGTAAAAACTGAAGAATAAGGCGGTAAAAATGGGCATTTATGACTGGTTGAGAGGTAAAAAGAGCTATCAAAGTGTCCATAATTCGGGGCAAAGTTGGAATAGCATATTTGTGGCAGAGCCATACTCTGGTGCATGGCAAGAAAACAAGGAAATTACCCGCGAAGATATGACTGCATTTTATGCGGTATTTGCTTGTGTAAGCCTTATCTCTAAAGACATTGGCAAGATGCCTGTTCTGTTAAAAAAGAAGCAGCAAGGTGTCTTAGTTGATGCTTTAACCCCAAAAGAATTACAGCGCGTACTTCAAAAACCGAATAATTACCAAAACTGGCAACAATTTAATGAACAATGGACGCAAAGCCTGTTGCTTCGTGGTAATACCTACGTCTTTAAAATGCGTGATGTATTTGGTGAGCTGTACCGATTGGTTGTTTTAAACCCTGATCTTGTGACTGTTCTTGTTGATGATCAGGGAAATGTGTTTTATCAGCTTACCAATGACCGATTAGCACAGACAGAAAATGTAATTATTCCCGCTTCTGAAATCATCCATGACCGCATTAATGCGCTCTATCATCCGCTTGTGGGATTAACACCAATCATGGCGTGTAGTCTGGCATCTGAGCAGGGTATTTCGATTCTCAGAAACTCTAAAAACTTTTTTGCCAATGGATCTAAACCAGGTGGTGTTATTGAGGTGCCTGGACCATTAGATGCAACAAAAGCCCAAGAGGTGAAAACCAAATGGGATGCAAATTATAGTGGTGCCAATGTGGGTAAAACTGGTCTTTTGTCCGATGGAGCAAAATACGTAAACATTTCAATGTCAGCGATAGACAGCCAATTAATTGAACAACTTGGGATGTCTGCTCGTATTGTTTGTACGGCATTTAATGTGCCACCTTTTAAAATTGGCGTCACTGATGTTCAAGGTGCAACTAAAGTTTCAGATCTGAACGAAATCTACTATTCAGATTGCCTTCAATCCTATATCGAAGCACGTGAAAACCTTTTGGATGAGGGATTGGATTTACCTTCTTATGGTGTTGAGGCCTTCCTTGATCTTGATGTTCTAATCCGCATGGATTCATCAAGTAAAATTGCATACTTCAAAGATGGCATCAGTGCAGGCATTTTTGCGCCCAACGAGGCGAGACAAAAGTTAGGTTACTTGCCTGTTAAAGGTGGTGAATCTCCTTATTTACAACAGCAAAACTACAATTTGGAAGCGCTTGCCAAGCGTGATGCTAAAGATGATCCATTCACCAAGAATGATTCAAGCTCAAACCAGTCCGATAATTCTCTTAAATCGCTCTATAAGGGCGTATTTAAGGATGATGTGCAGTATCAAAAAGGTCAGTTCATCACTAAAAATGGCTCATTGTGGCATGTTGAAAACGATCATTTAGGCGAATTTGATCATAAAAACTTTAAGTTATGCGCTAAGGAGTGGACAGAATGAGCTTAGTCACACTCGAAGAAGTCAAACAGCATCTACGCTACGATGATGACTCCAACGATACCAACCTAAAAATCTACATAAAGGCCGCTGAATCAGCGGTTTTTCGTTATACAGATGAAGTTCATCATGCAGAACCGCCTGAAGAATTTAAATTGGCTGTTCTGGTCTGCGTTGGTTTCTATGACAAGTACCGCAATGCTGAGTCTGATGCACCAGTGAATGGCAATTTCATGCCTCAACCAGTTCAAGCGCTTCTGTTCCCTTATCGAACTCCAACTGCTGTATGAGGTATCTATGGGACAGAACGCAGGTGAATTACGACACCGCATCACCATCCAACACTACGTTGCTGGTGGTCGAGATGAAGATGGTTTTGAAATCGAAGGCTCTTGGCAAGAATACAAAAAGCTTTGGGCTAAAGTCACACCATTGTCGGCTAAGGATTTAATTTCGGCTCAGGCTGATCAATCCGAAGTGGTTGCTCGAATGAAAATCCGCTATCGAGAAGACATTAACACGACGATGCAGGTCATTTGGAAGGGTCGAACTTTTTCAATCCAAAGCCAAGCGCTTGATGATAATGAGACAGGCAATATTTATTGTACTTTCTTGTTGGGGCAAGGCTTGGAAAAGCCTAAATAGTGCATAATTTAGGTGGTTTAAAGGAGAATAAAATGTTTGATTCATTTGTAAGTGGAAGATACGTCTTTATGGTTGGATGGTTGCGCTATGGAGGTGGTGGATCAGATAAATCTTGGATGGCTGCTGCTGTTTGCCGAGATGATCATGAAATATTTGTGGAGAGATTTGATGATTTAGATGCGGGTGATGATGATGCGTTAAGAGCTTTTGACTACATTAAGGACCATGCTGATTATTATGCATTTGGAGAAACCCCAAGTCTTGCCTTAAAAGCAATAGAAGATCAAATAATAGTATTTATGTCTACTTTATAAAGCCACTTCCGAGTGGTTTTTTACACTTGGAGAAAACTATGGCAGGAGTAGATGTTGAGATTAGAGGTCTTGATGATGTGGTAAGTAAACTTCAAAAACTTGCTAATCCTCGAAGAACAAAAAGTATTGCTCGTAAAGCTGCACGACAAGCAATGAATATCGTACGTGATGCTGCTCGTAACAATGCTAAAGCAATTGATGATCCCGAAACAAGTGAGAAGATCTTCAAAAATATAAAAGTTTCAGCTGGTAAAACTCGAAATCCCAATGAGATTGTAATGCGAGTTGGTGTGGATGGTGGAGCATCTTTTTCAAATCCCAATCCAAAACCAACAAGCGGTGGTGATACGCGACATTGGCGCTGGATCGAGTACGGAAAATCAGGCGTTACTGCTGTTCCATTCATGCGCCCTGCATTGGCAAACAATATTCAGCAAGTCACAAATAAGTTTGCAGAAGTATTCGATGCTGAACTAGATAAGGAATTGGCGAACCTATGATTTATCTACCTATATACAAAACTTTGAATGCGGATGCAGCGGTCAAAGCCATCTTTGGTGACAACCTTCGCATCTATGAAGACATTGCGCCTATAGGAACATCAACACCATATGCAGTATGGCAAGAGGTCGGCGGCAATGCTGAAAATAGCCTTGATTGCCCTGCAAAGACCGATCACATCATGTACCAAGTAATGGTCTATGACACTAACCAAAAACGCGCCTACGAGGGCCGTGACGCAATCCGAAAAGCTCTAGAAAACCAAAGTTATATATTAAATCCACGAATCAGCGGATATGAAACCGAAACAAAGCTATTTAGCCGTGGATTTGATGCTAATTGGTTTTTGACTCGATAAAACACACAACCAACCCGTTCCACTTTTAACCGAACCTGTCAGCAATGGCAGGTTTTTTTATGCCTGTTTGTTATTCCAAGTGCATTCAACAAACAGGTTAATCACAACTCTAGGAGTTAATCATGAATGCAAATGTAAAGTTAAAAATCGTAGATGTTGAAAAAGGTGTACCAAAAACCACAACATTACAAATTGCTCTTGGCTTAGGTTTACAGCACAAGTCGGTTATTCAACTTGTAAGAAGTTATAAATCAGATTTCTCTGAGTTTGGTTTGGTCACATTTGAAATGCGACCAAGATTACAAGGTGGTCATGGTGGTGGTGATACGCAATATGCCGTATTGAACGAAGAACAGGCAACACTACTTATGACGTACATGAGAAATAGCCCAAGAGTTCGAGAGTTTAAAAAAGCATTAGTTAAGGCATTCTTTGAAGCACGAACACTTTTGCAAACAGACTATTTTGCTTTGATTCAGCAACGTGAAGCATTAAGTGCAAAACTTGATTGTGAGAAAGAAATAGCTAGTTCATGTGGCAAAGGTCTAGCAACATGGAAGAAGCAACGAGACTGTTTAACAACAGCGATTGCTAATGTGGATCGACAGATTCAACCATGCTTATTTGATTAAATAAAATATTACAACCAACGCACCCAATCGGGTGCTTTTTTTATGCCAAAAAAAGAGGAGTAGCTACTCATGGCAGAAGTCCGCGTTCAAGGTACGAATGTTTACGCATTCGACGGAACAACCATTACACAACTTGCATGTCTAACGGCAATCGACTTAGGAGGTGATTCAACCACTCGAATTGAAAAGACATGCTTAGATGAAACACAAAGCAAATCTTATCTCACGGGTTTAGCTGATCCAGCTCAAGGCTCTCTAGGTTTTAATTTAGACACTGAAAATGCATCACACCTTCAATTGATCGAATGGGCAGAAACTAAGAAAGATGGATTAGAGTTTTACATTGGTTCATCTGAAGGCACAGCGGCACCAACGGCAACAGGTAGTGTAGTCACACTTCCAACAACTCGTTCATGGTGGTCTTTCAAAGGTGGTTTATCAACACCAGTTCCAACCTTTGAGGCTGATGCTTTAGTTGGTTACACCGTAACTCTAGAGCGTGAAACAACTGTTGCATTCACCCCTAAAACCTAATTAACGCCCCGAAAGGGGCTAAACTTTTTCGAGAATAAAAATGGCTAAAGTTGATTTTAAAAAAGCGAAAAATATCACAAAATCAGGCGCACCAATTGAGCGTACAGTGAAATGGTCAGTTGTTGTTACACCACAAAACATCGATGAGCTTAAAGAACTCTCAAAAAATCAAGACTTACAGATTGACGATGTGGTTGATCTTGAAGGCCAAGTCTTTATCAAGCGCATGAGCTTTAAAGCTGGCCGTGATGCAGCAAAAGCCTTTGATTGGGATATCAATTACGACGATCCTGAAAAATCCAAGTTAAAATCGATTGATTCTGATCAATTACAAGCAAGCCAGCTAATCGGTAGTATTTGTATCGATGAAAAGGCCACTCCATTCTTCGATTCTCATCAAGAAGTGTATGATTCTGATCCTTCATTTATTGCTGCTTTGTATAAGCTTGCGGATGATGTGAATAACTTCATGGGAAAGTCACGGACGAAGATCTTGACCGAGTCGAACTCCTCTGCGAGCTTGCAGCCAACGGAATCGGTGGAAACCGTATCGAAGAAGTCGAAAAAAACATAAGTCTTGCCGAAATGGCGATATGGAAAGCTTATCGCCAGCGCCGGGGAAGCCTGAATATTGGTAGAAGAATAGAGCAGGCCATTGGAAATGCGCTGGCATTCTATGCAAATTCGAATCGGGGTAAAAACGGCAAAGAGATTTCCCCTTATGCATTTATGCCGCATGAAGAACAGCCAAAAGCAATAGAGATGAGCGCCGAGGATTACTTTAACAGTATGATTGGTAGGTAATTAGCTTACCACTACATACCAACACCGAATCCCGTTCTTGATCGGAATGTACTTGATCACTCTGTACTGAGGGTTCTCGATAAAGTATTCAGACATATCTATGATAGGATCTGAGTATTGAGGGCGGGTGAAGTCTTTTATGTGTTCCATTTTATTCGCAAAGTGGTCAATTTTTGTAATTTGTAAAACCCTATTACATTTATAAGTTATTGTAAAATATGTTTTTGTTATTCTTCGCGACAACATTTAACGTGGTTAGTATTTACAAGTATTGACATTTATAAAAATAAATATTTATCAAAGACGTTGCGCATAGGTATAGTAAGCGATATCATAAATGTATACCCAGAAACATACCTACTGGGTGTTTTGTCAAAGGAGAAAAGCTATGAAAACATCACTTATTACAAGATATGTGAGAGTTTTTATGTGCTTTAATGTATTTGGTTTTTAATATAAAACCTAGTAATTCGGTAAATTTTTAATTTTGTTAAAGATAAAAAATATTAGGTTGAAATGAATCCTACTCCTAAGACTGTATATTCTCAATTATTTGATGAAATGAACTCAAATTTAGTGAAAACTACAAGTGAGTTCAAACTTCATTCATGGAGAAGAAAGATTAATCAACTGGAAAATGTTGATTACCTTGAGTACAAGTTTGCCAAATCTTTTTTGTTTCTCTATGAAAATAAATTCGAATTAGCATTAGAGGAGATTGATTCTCTCATAGCTCAAACAGTTGATTCCGAAATTCTTTCCCAATGTTATTTCTTGAAGGCAATAGCAAGCGTCTCACATGGAAAATATATTGATGCTATTGAATTCTCTTGGCTAGCGTTTGAATACAGTAGGCTTATGGTTTACTATTCGTGGATGTTGTCAACAGCTTCTAATTTTCTCATATATGATAAAAGGTTGGAGGATATGAAATCATTTAACCAAGATCAGATAAAAACATCAAGTGAAGCACTGATAGCAATTGAAAAGAATATTAAGTTTTTCAATATTAATGGTTTTAATTTAAATCTTTATAGGGATTTAAATTCGAGAATACATTCATTATTCTTCTCTAATTGTATTGGAAATTTGGGAACTTTTACTGAACAAACTGATTCTGGTTTCATAACAATATTGTTCAATAAAAATCTTGATTTAGAGATGATAGAAAAACTCAATGATGGTGTGAACGAAATACAGCTAAGTTTGCTTGATGATTATGATTTTGACGATATTTTAAGATATCCTGTAGTCTTTACATCTGAAGATTATGGCCGCTTAATTTAAGGATTTTGCAAGTGGATAGTATTGAGTTCTTAAATTTTTCCAAAAAGATCATTACACTCGAACCTATTAATGAAATAGATTACCGTCAGGTTGTAAGCAGAAGTTACTATTGCGCATATCATCAAGTCAGAATTAAGGCTGACAATTTAGGCATACCAGTCAATGCCTATAAAGGTGGGAGCCATGCATCATTGAGACAAACATTGATAGAGCTCAGACCAGCTAACAGAATCCTCAAAGGAATTGCTTTTAGGTTGAATAATTTTCACACTTTAAGAGTTAACGCGGATTATAAGTTAGATTTAGTGATTACTGAAAAAACTGCAAATGAATCAATTCAAATGTGCGAAAAGATCATAAATGAATTGAATCACGCATAGTTTAAAAATAATGAAACCCGCTTCGGCGGGTTTTTTAATGAGTGAAATGTGGTAACCGGCCCCTTTTTAAGCTAACCTCATTCGCCTTTATGCCCCACGAACAGAAGCCTAAAGTGATTGAAATGGATGCAGAGGATTATTTAAATAGTTGGGTGGGGCGGTGATATGAATCAGCGACCAGAAACAAGTTTGGTTACATTATCAATCGCTTGCGTTAGATTATTAAGTTTTTCCTGCTGCTCTTTCAGCATAATTTCCATCATGTGCATTTCAAATTCATGGGAAATCTGAGCCTCAAAGCTTTGTTCTAAGCGGGCGACCATCTCTGCACTTTGCGAACGGTTATTTTTTTCAGCAGATTCTTCAATCTTGTTTTTTAGCTCTGGTGGAACTCTTAATCTAACGATTGTGTGATTAGTTTGATTACTCATAATCCCTCATGCCACAAAAAGTGGCAAATAATTTGACTTACCTATTTACATTACCACAAAGTGTGGCTATAGTTATTAAAAGCCACAATGTGTGGCATTTTGGGGTAATCAGGAGAAAACAATGAAAGAAGGTCGAAAAAAATCAATTGATGTTCGTGTTCGAGTGTCAAATGAGTTGCATGAAGACTTAAAAGACCATGCAAAAAAAGAAGAGCGTTCAATGAATTATTTAGTAAATAAGGCAGTTGAATTTTATTTAAACCACCAGAGTGCGAAAGCATGAAATCAATAGACAACAAAAAAGCCCAGAACTTGGACGGGACGGGCTTTCAGTTGTCACAAACTAAAGGAAATTATTTATGACTACAAATAGTCTAACTCAAATCACTGTACCTTTCCATAGTGCAGAATTATTAATTCTAGAGCATGAAGGTCAGCCATATATTCCAATGCGCCCCATTGTTGAAGGCATGGGATTGGATTGGGCAACTCAATTTCGTAAGCTTAATCAAAAGTTTAAGACCTGCGTTGTCAAGATGACAACGCAGCTATTGGGTGATAATCAAACTCGCGAAGTCATAATGATGGCACTAAAAAAATTGCCAGCCTTCATGTATTCAATAGAGTCAAACAAAGTAAAACCCGAGTTACGTGATACTGTCATCATGTATCAAAACGAATGTGATGATGTTTTGTGGGATTATTGGACTAAAGGTCAAGCAATTAACCATCGAGTAGCAATATCGCCTGAACAACAAGCATTGCTACATGAAATTGTAGATAGGCGCTCTAAAGGTGAACGCAAGATTTATGCTGAAATGTGGTCTCGTCATAACCGGCACTTCAAGATTCCTCGATACGCTGAGTTACTCGCAATTCATTTCCCTGAATCTGTCCATTATTTGGAGACAATGGCTATCAAAGCCAAGCCTGAAAAACAAGATAATGGCGGAACATTAGAAAAGTTGCAGTCTTTTGTTGATAATCTGGCTCATCGCTATCCAACACTACAAAACCCAATGGCTCATGAAATAGCAGCTCGATTTAGTGAAATATTGCAGTATCAGGACTTGAGTGATGAGCGACTGTTCTACTACGTGGCGATCAATAAAGGTAAGTTGGTTGTATTGCCACAAACTGTGCATCATGGGGTGGTAGATTTAGTTAAGCTTAGTGAAGCCTTTGAACCGCTACACAACTTTATGATGGGTTATGAGATTTACAGTCAAGCTAGAGCATTGAAGAAGCTGCCACTAAAACCAGTACCACGATAGGCAAGCCTTTCATTTAAGAAAATTTTAAGCTAACCTCATTAAGTCTACTTAATGGGGTTTTGGTGTGAAAAAAGTATTATTAATTTTTTTAATTTTCCTATGCAAGCCTGCTTTAGCTGATGAATGGCATGTTGAATGCAAAATAGACCACATTACCGATAAAAAACTATGCATTCTACAAAAAGATAGTTTTTGGTTGTTTCGCAATGAAAATATGTATTTTATCAAAATAGGTGATAATAATTATCCTGGAACGCAAGCTATTCTTAAAACAGAATATTTAAATCATATATACACATCTAACCAAGATGGTATATTTGATGTGCCAGACTTTATTATCTATTCAATGAAGCGTAGTAAAAATATTAAGACCAGATTTCAACGATGGCCGAGTTTAGCTTATTTAGATAATACAATTAACCTAAATGGTTTTAATAAAAAACTAAATGAGATGGATTTAATGTATAAAAAGTTGAAATGATATAATCACTTGTAAAACCCCGCTAGTCGGGGTTTTTTATTGCCTAGAGGAAAGTAGATATGGCAACAGCATCATTAGGCCGCCTAACACTTGATCTTGTTGCCAGAACAGCAAGTTTCAGCGAACCACTTAGCAAAGCAGAGCGTCAGGCTCGAAATTCTGGAAAAGGCATAGCCGAATCAATGGATGTTGCATCCATAGCGGTAAAAGGATTGAGCCTTGCAGTTGGCGGCCTATCTGTTGCGGGTATGGTTGCTTATAGTGAAAAGGTGATTAATGCGGGCAATGATATTCAAAGATTCTCTAAGCTTGCCAATGCATCTGTTAGTCAATTTCAGTATTACGCTAAGGGTGCTGAAACTGCGGGTATTTCGATTGAGTCTTTTGCAGACAAGATGAAAGATATGCAGGACAGAATTGGCGATTTCCAACAAACAGGTGGTGGGCCATTAGCCGACTTCTTCACCAACATTGCACCACGAATAGGTGTCACGATCCAACAATTTCAAAAATTATCAGGGCCAGAGGCGCTACAGCTTTTCTATAATTCATTAGAAAAAGCAGGCGCATCAGCTAATGACATGAAATTTTATATGGAACAGATTATTAGTGATTCTTCGCTACTGATTCCATTGTTAGAAAAGAATGGTCAGGGCTTTAAGTTCTGGGGTGATGCCGCAAAAAATGCGGGCGCAATCATGTCTGACGACATGGTTAAAAGCCTTGCTGAAGCAAAAGTTAATTTACAACTTTTAGATTTGCAGTGGCAGGGCTTGCAGGCGACATTAATTAACGATGCTATTCCGGTTATAGAGGCCATAGCTGAAAACTGGGATAAAGTTGAAGCGGGTGCTACTGCTTTAGCAACGGTGGTTGGTGTTCGTTTGGCTGCCGCATTCGGTATTGCGGGCGCTCAGGCTGCTGCAAGTCTTATTCAATATACTCGTTACCAAGTTGCTCTGGCACGAATGGCAGGAGAAACCATCACTCTAACTACAGTTACTCGCGGCTTAGGTGGGGCAATGTTGAGCCTTGTTGGTGGTCCATTGGGTTTGATTGCTTTAGGCGTGCAAGTGGCTATTGCAGGTGGCACATACTATGCAATGACTCGCAAAACAGAAGATGCTACTGATGCGTTTGATATGCAGGGTAAATCTATCAGTGAGCTAGTGGATCATTACAATAGCTTAAGTCAAGCTAAGCAACGAGCATTCGCTTATGATGCGGCAAAAGACCTAGAGGCAGACACCGAGGCTTATGAGGCGGCAAAAAATCAGGTTGCGTCTTATGCAAGTGGCTTGGCAGAAACGGTATTAAAACAAGGAGAATCGGCAGATCAAATAAGGGCATGGCGACAAGAGTTTTTGCAAGGTGGAATTAGTGCGGAAGAATTGGCAAATCGAATCGGATCATTATCTGATGTGACTGATGTTTATAATGCAAATATGGTCAAATACTCTAGTGCCGCCACTTCTGCCAAAGCTAAACTGGATGCTCAAAAAAGTGTAGTATCTTCATTAAAAGTGGCAACAGATGAAGCAAATAACTCACAGAGAGAGCAAACAAAACTTGTAAATGAATCAGCAGGTGCTTGGGAAAAGCTAACTCAAAAACAACGAGAATATATCACTCAACTAAGGAAGGATGCTTCACGTGACTTGTATATAAAAAGCTTGGTTGGGCGTGGCATGGGAGTTGATAAAGCTAATGCTTTAGCTGATGCTCAATCTAGCGCCAATGGTGAAAACGCATTTAAAGTTGGGTTGCCGCAGTCAGTTGTTGATGCAACAATGAAAAACTTTAATCTCAAAAATTATAGTTTTAATAAATCAGAATTGGCTGCGATTGCTAAAGTTCAAGGCATCGCTAAGGCAAATAATTTTGCCCAAATTGAAGGTTTATATGGGTTGCCAGTTGGTACTTTAGCGGCTCTAGTTCTTCAGGAATCAGGTGGAAATCCTAATGCTGTTAGCCCTACAGGTGCCAAAGGCTTATTTCAGACAACATCTATTTTTAGACGTGAATATGGATTAAATGCAAATAGTTCAATTGAAGCTCAAGCTACGGCAGCAGCTAAAGACTTAGCAAAAAAGAGAGCCAAATTTGGTACACAAGATTATGCGTTGATGGCATATAACGCAGGTTCTGATGGCTTAAATTCCTATTTGAACGGAGGATTATCCTCAGATAAGCGGAAAGAGGTTGCGGGGTATGTACCAGGATTTCAAAAATGGTTTGCTGGTGTAAACGGGAAAACCGCAGTTGATAATTCAATTCTGATGCCGACTCAGGCAGACATATTGGCTCAACAGGCTCTTGCGGCGCAAGCTCAAAAAGATCTGGACGACAAACGCAAGGAAATTGATGCTCAATATTACACTGATGCTGAAAAACTTGCTAAAGATCATCGGGATCGGGTTGAGAAAATTACACAAGCCTATACTGGAACCAGTGAATTAAAATCACGATTGGCCCAAGAGACAGCTTTGTATAATGAACAAGCAACTCAGCTAAAAGTTCAACGTGAAGAAGATTATGCAAATCTCACTGCATTTGAAACGGATCGGGTAAAGCAGCTTGAAGACTACTATGCACGTCAAATTGAACTGGCCAAAACCAGTACAAAAATTAACGAGCAGGAACGAGCCAAGGTAATATCTGGATTGCAGCGTAAGCGCGATTTCGAAATTGCGGCTGTTCGGCGTGAACAGGATGAGCAAGTTCAATCTGCATTTGAGGCATATCTGAATGAAACTGAAATTGTAGTCAAACGATATCAAAGGGAACGTGAAGAAATTTTGGCAAATGGTGAGTTGCTTGATGAAAACCGTAAAAAGTTACTTCAAGCAAACCAGATGGATCAATTTCGCACTTTGAATCAAGCATCTGACAGTGTTTTTCAATACGGTCAAAATGCAGCTCAAGCACTAATGCAGAGACAAAATCCGGATGCGTATGCTCGGTATAGTTTGCAAAATCAATATTCTTCAGACATGAGTGGGTTAAATGATGCTTATAACAATCAAGTTTCAGGTATTAATTTAATCAAAGATGAGAATGATCGTAACGCACAGCTTTTGCAAGCTCATGAGCAATATCTCAAAGCTAAGTCAGAAATAACCGCTGACTATAATCAGAAGGAAATTGAGCTAAATACGCAGCTATATTCAAGCAACTTATCTGCTATGAGTTCTGTTTTTGGTTCAATGGGTGATCTTGTTAAAGGATATGCCGGGGAAAGTTCAGATGCTTATATTGCGATGGTTGCAATACAAAAAAGCGCAAACTTAGCAAGTGTAATTATGAATGGCTATGCAGCTATTTCTGCTGCTTGGGCATCCGCCCCATTCCCATACAACCTGCCAGCTGTAGGGATGGCTACAGCGCAAACTGGTGTCTTACAAGCTGCCTTGCAGGCATTTACGCCAAGCATTACAGGCATGGCCCACAACGGTATAGACAATATCCCGAAAGAAGGAACATGGCTTTTGGATGGCGGTGAGCGTGTATTGAATCCAGAGCAGAATAAGGATCTTACTAATTATCTAAGTGATCGTCAGGCGGCAAATGCTCAAAATCAACCAATGGAATCACCTCAGGTAAATGTTCGTGTAATGAATAGTTGGGATGACTCAGAGTATTACAATGCTTTAGCTGCACCACAGGGCGAAAAGATTGTGATGAATATCATTAAACGGAACAGAACAAAACTAGGTATTTAAACCGACCAATCCAAGGTCGGTTTTTTATGTGAGCAATTTATGAAAGTGACTATAAATGAGCGTGATTATATCTTGCTCACAAAATGCCCTTTGCTTGAAACAACTGAACGTTATGAGTTTAAGACTGATGTTCATCAAAGTTTCGATGCGACAGAGGAAGAACGCATACCGCTAATTGATGCAGCACGACAGTCCTTCAATTATTCAATGTTGGCGTATAAAGCTGAAATTCAGGGCATGTTTGACACCTTTTACGATGAATTGCGTGCTGAATATTTAATACCGCAAATGCTTGAAACAGTGACTGTTTCTGATATTGATGGTGATTTCATTGATTGCGATACAAGCCTGTTAAATGTCGGCGTTGACTCATTCATTTTGGTGAAGTCGAATAATACATTTGCTGCTGTGCAAGTGACTGAAATCGGGCGTTATGAAGTCATTGAAGAAGTGCCAACATATTTCGACGGCTTCCGCATTCATACCGCAATTGAAGCCACAAGCCCGATTCTTCAACCGTTGCGACTTTGCATCATTGATGGCGACATGACAGCACAAATGAATGCACTGGTATTTAAACCACAAGTCACGTTTAGAGTGCTAGAAAATATCGAATATCCCATTTCAGCCGCACCTGAACAGTTTAATAGTGAAGATTATTGCGACTGGAAAGTGTTATTGAATGGGGATTATCTCGATGTTTCATTCAGCCAACATCAAAATATTGTCGATGGCGGCATGGGGAATATTTGGGGATATACGCACTGGATGGGCGCAAAGAAAATGTTTGTATTGCGATTACTCATGCGCAATCCTCAAGAATATATTGACTTAAAAAAATGGTTTTATCGTCGTCGCGGGCGGTTGAATGCGTTCTATTTGCAAATGTTTGAGGGTGATAAGAATAATCCAGTGAAGCGATTATTTCGCCTGAATAGCGATGCGATTGAGTTCAATTTTAAAGGTGCAGGCATTGTTGAAACGAACGTGCCTGTGGTGGAGCTAACGCCATGATGAATTTATTTAAGTCTAAAAAAGACCTGTTTGAGTTTAAGCATGGTGACAAGACATGGTACTTCACCAGTGCTGCAAAGGCCGTAGATCATAATGGTCATACTTATCTGCCGTTGGTTGTGGGACGTAGCGACATCACAGACGAGGATATTGATAAGTGCGATACTGAGATTACTTTTCCGTATCCCATGCAAATCTTGAATGCAGATGGTGATGATCTACAAGCTTTGTTCATTAACAAGATTTACTTCAAAAGCGTCACTGTGACTATTCTTGAGCTGTATAAGGGCGAGACGCTAGTCATTCATATTGGGCGAGTAATTCAGCCAAAGTTTGATGATGATGCAAACACAATGACGCTTGTGAGTTCTACTGCTGAGACTCAACAGAACAAGAATATTCTTACTCGCAAGTTTCAAAAAAGCTGCTCAAACAAGATTTATGATCGTATTTGTGGTCTAAATATTGAAGATTGGTCAGTTGAAGTCACTGTCACTGCAATTGATCGCTTGACTGTCAGCTTTACGATTAATGATAGTTCAACATATCCTGAAAATTACTTTAGTCGCGGCGCGCTTTATAGAGATGGAATTTTTACAAGTATTAGATTTAGCGAAAATACAACTATTAGTCTTGTACGCGAACACCCTGGGTTAAAAGTTGGCGATGTGGTAATGATTGCCCCTGGTTGTGACCAAACAAGATCAGGCCCATGTCATACAGTTTTTGATAATACATTGCGATTTATGGGGTTTCCAAACATCCCTGCATCAAACCCAGTAAACGATCAAATTATTAAGTGAGGTGGCTATGTTTGCAATCGTAGCGATTGTTCTTTCAGTTGCATCTGCTGTTTACTCGTATTACACGATGCGAAAAATGCAGAAAAAAAACAGACCTGAACCTAATCAATTAGACGGTTCTATTGCTGACGAGGGGGTGTCATTTTCTTCTATCTTTGGCTCACCACATATACATGGAAACATTGTTTGGAAAGGCAATGAAAGCACGGAAGCGATTAAAGTCAAAGGGGGTAAGAAATGAAAATCTACATGTCTGATATACGAAAAGCCAATATGTGCTCTCGTGGAACGCGGGCATTTTTTTTGGCTAGAGGTTGGGATTTTCAAGAATTTTTAAAAAACGGTTTAGATGAAGAATTTTTTATCAAAACTGACGATGCAATGGCTTTGCAAGTTGTAGAGGTGGCTAGAAATGGGCGGAAGCAGTAAACAAACAGTCGGATATAAATATTTTGCTGGTCTGCAAGTTGCACTCGGGAATTGCATTGAGCGAATATTAGATATCAACCCTGATAATCGGGGCTGGATTTTATCAGACAGGATTTATCAAGACATACTTAAAGAGGGGGATGTTTCTTTAGGTATTGCGATGCCTAATATTTTTGGCGGTGACAAGCAAGAGGGTGGCTGGGTGGGGATGATTGAAATTCACACTGGCCGACCTGAATATATACGTCAAAATGCATATCTAGCTGAGCATGACAGCGAACTTGTGTCATCTTTTCCATATTTGTCTTATGTTGTTTTTAAAGGGTACACAATAGACAAGGGTTTTCAGCTCGTATCGATGTCGGGAATGCTGAAAGAAGTGTTGTACTGGCCTAAACGTACTCGTATTAAAGATGATGGAAGCGAGCAGTGGTATAAAAGCCATATGGATGAAGATGGCAATGAGATTATTGTATGTGAAATTGGTGCGAGAAATAATGCGCCAACTATAATTGAGCCAACACCAATGGGAACTGTTTCAGCATCATCTTCATGTAATTGGGCCACGTGTGGGAATGAGAGCGAAATAGCATATTTAAATGACAGTGTTGTATGTAGTGAAGTGATACTGGAACCTGATATTCGGGAGTTGGAATTGGTGAATGGTTTGTGTCATTATAGTTTTCGCCAAGTAAATATCCCATATGAAAATAATTTCTCAATGTCTTTCGGCGGTACTGGACTGTTAAAGCTTATTCTTTCTGCTGGGATGGGGAATATGGGTGATAGACCATTTATTCCAGGATTATTCTCTCTAGAGTGCGATAATGAATATTCAACAACTGTTGCTGGAAGATCAGTAATGTGGGAAATCACTGCTCAACTTCCAGCAATAATCACTGGTGTTATCAAGTGTGATCTATATCCAGAAGATGACGGTTCTTTCTATTTTAATCATGAGATATCTCCTGCTGTATTTTATCAAGAACCGCTAGAAGCACCCAGTCAGGTCAAAGGAATTGATATAAACCCTATTCATCAGATCAGAGAGATCATTACAAATGACAATGCAATGAACAAGACTGAGTCAATGATTAATGATGAGAATTTTAAGTTTGCAGCAAGAAGAATTTGGCATGAGGGCTTAGGTGTTTCAGGAGCATTTACAGAGAAATCATGCAAAGAAGCAATAGATGAGCTGCTGTATCACATCGAAGCAGGGATACGTGTCAATCGTCAAACTGGCTTGTATGAAATCGTTCTATTTCGTGATGATTTGTTAGATTTAGATAATGCCCAAGTTTTTAATGAAAGCAATATCAAGTCTTTTAATATTGAAGTTGCGAATATCGACGATATGATTAATTCGGTTAATGTGAATTATTATGACCGAGATAATATTAAAGATTCATCATTTTCATTAGATGAAATTGGCTCTATATTATCTAGTCAGTCAAATGCTGAAACGATAGACTTTCCCTATTTTATGAATCGTCGCAATGCTGAATTAGTTGGAAATTGGAAGCTAAAACAACTTTCAACACCAACACGAAAAGGCTCTTTCACAACTGGCAAATATGATGCTCGCAAGATCAATCGCTATGATGTCATGAAGTTGACTTGGCCCAATCAAAATATGTTTGAAGTGCCAGTTCGTATCATGAAAATCGGTCTTGGCGACGGGATAGATAATACTGTTACGCTGGATTGGGTTGAAGTGATTCCTTTTTCATCTATTAACTACCCATCAATAAATGTTGATCAGTCAACGTCTGTTGCATTATCGCCGCAACCAAACCAAAGTATTGCTTTTGAAATGCCATATTTTGAAGCAGTACAGCGTTTTGGTCAGTCCCAAGTTGATACTGAACTAAGTAATAATCCTGATTTTGGGCATTTAATGGTTGCAACAAAGAAACCACAAAATAACTCGATCAATGCGTTGTTGTTTACAGATAACGGTACAGGGTATAAACAAGCTTCGATTGTTGATTACTGCCCAACCGCTGTACTTGATCAAGACATCAGTTATTTAGACACATCATTTACTGTTAAAGATGTGAGTGCGATCAGTCAAGCTGAAATCGGCACATTAATTCTTTGCGATGAAGAATTGATGGTTTATCAAAGTTATGATGATGTGACCAAGATTCTCACTGTCAAACGTGCAGCACTCGACACAGTACCGAAACCGCATTTGCAAGGTGCGGTTTTTTATTTCTACGATTCATTTAGTGCTTTTGATTCTGAGCAGTATGTATTGGGTGAAGTTATTAATGCGAAAGTGTTGACGACTACGCCGAGTGGGATTCAAAGATTGGGTGATGCAACAGCTTTATCTGTAGAAATGAATGCACGTGCAATTCGACCTTATCCACCAGCGAATGTAAAAATTAATGGTGAGTATTATCCTGCCGAGATTGACACTGATTTAATTTTAACTTGGGTTGATCGTAATCGCCTGCAACAAACAGGTGGGGAAATTCTTAGCTGGTTTGATGGTGGCGTTACAATTGAAAGTGGCACTTCAACAATGCTGACTATCAAAGAGCTTGATGTAGATGAACTGCTTATTGCGACGCACAACATAGATGCGACTGGAACCAACACTTACACTTTAGCAATTTCATCAATGCAAGCTGAAACTAGATCAATTGAAGTAACAGCAAAAACAGTGAGAGATGGCTATGAGTGCTTACATCCGTTTGAGCATATTTTTGAATTGTCGCAAGTCTTCTCTGCACCGTACAACTTAACAGTTGAGTTTAAAAATGACTAATCGTTTAGAGTTAAATTGGGAGCTTGAAGGGCTTGTGGACGAGCAGCGTTACTACTGCTCTGAAACACCTTTTACATCTACAACATTGCCTACCCCAAAGGCTGTCATACTTGATACAGATCGAACTTATGTGGACACTGATATTGATGAAAATAAACTTTACTATGTAGCTGTCAGTTCTGTAAGAAATAGTGTTGAAAAATTGAGTGACATTAAAGTTGTGTCAACTCAAACATACTTGCTCAATATGCCGTTTTCGTCTGATAAGAATGACCATGGTAAGTTCAATCTTGTTGCAACAACAGTAGGCAGCGCAGTAATTCAAGATGGGTATTTGTATGTTCCTGATGGAAGTTACATTCGTTTCAATACAACAGGAATCACAGAATTAAACTTAGGAACATCTAATTTTGAGTTCGGTATAGAAGTAGCATTGATGGCGAACGGTGGCGGGTCATATCCGTGTGTATTTGGGGTTGGAACGGGGTGGTCTAGCGGTGCTATATCAATGCAATTTAACCCGTCATCTAGGTTTATGTGTGCGATTATGAGTCCGGGGGAAAAGGATGCTTTTGCTCCGACAGATCAAACCCGTGATGGAACTACCTTTGTGAAATATGTTGTTAGACGAGTCGCAGGAGTTTGGACAACGTATAAAGATGGTATAGCTGGAACACCATTTACGGACTCAAAATTCATTGCTAATTTCACTAGAAATGGCGTTATTACAATCGGTGCTGCGATTTGGGATGTTGGAATTACAGCATCACACAGTAAGATTAAGAATATTTATCTTAGAAAGCTTTAATAGGGCGCATAAAATGCTGTGCAAATAGAAGTTTAAATCTCAACAACATAAAGCACCTTCGGGTGCTTTTTTATTGCCAAAAATTAGGAAAAACAATGGATAAAGATGCACTGAAAGAGGTTGTTACAGCAATCATCACTTATGGGTGGATTGTTGTTTTAGCAATGTTGGGAGGCTTAGTGAAATTCATGGATAAGCTTAACAATTCAAAAGAACCAAAGCCACTGAAATATATAGTTTTTCGACTTATAGCTGAAATGATTACGAGTGGTTTTGCAGGAATCATCACTGTTCTTCTATGTGTTTACTGGGAAATGCCTATTGTTTTAATCGCAGCAATTGCGGGCATAGCGGGGCACTTGGGTGGTAAAGCGATCGATACATTCATTCTTATCTGGAAATCAATTATTAGCGGAGGCAAGGTGCCATGAGTAAAAGAATCACATTAGAGCAAATCACAGAAGCTGCCAAAGCCATCAATGTACCAACAGCAGCCTTGCAAGCTGTCATGAAAGTTGAAGCTAAGGGAAGCGGTTTTAATTCCGATGGTACACCTGTGGTTCTTTTTGAACGCCACGTTTTTCGTCAACGTCTTATCGCAAATGCTAAAGCATCTTTAGCAGACAAAGTGATGCGTGAACGGCCAGATCTATGTGCAAAAACATCAGGAGGGTATGGTTTGTACTCTGCACAACATGGTCGTTTGAATGCAGCTTGTCAGTATGATCGAGCTTCCGCGCTCGAGTCAGCATCATGGGGTTTGGGGCAGGTGATGGGGTATCACTGGAAAGATCTAGGCTATGCGTCATTACAAGCATTTATCAATGCAATGTATAAAGATGAGGCTGGTCAATTGGATGCAATGTGCCGCTTCATTAAAACTAATGGGCTTGATAAATATTTGCGAAATCAGGACTGGAAGAACTTTGCACTGAGTTACAACGGCAAGGAGTATGCAAAGAATAATTATGACATAAAGCTGGCGAATGCTTACAAGGAGTTCTCATGAGTTATTTGTATTTAGTCCTTAAATACTGGCGAGAATGCATCATTGCAGTTCTCGCTTTTTTATTATTGATCTGTTTGTTTATTCAAAATCATCAAGCTGCTGAAATCAAAGATCAGAAGCGATTACACGCCAACTACATCACTCAGCAACAATTAGCAGCTGAAAAATCCAAAGTTCAAGCTGCTCAACAAGAAAAAGTTTGGGCAGAACAAATCACAAAAGCGGAGCAAAACTACAATGCCAAAATTAAACAAATTGAGTCTGATGCTAGCGATGCTCAGTCCAGTGCTAACAGCTTGTCAAAGCAACTCAGCATTGCAAAACAACGTCTGTCCGCAGCTTCCCGCGAAACCGTCATTGAATACGCAGATTCCTCAAGTGACATACTCGAAAGTTGCATCACAGAATATCGAAACGTGGCACAAAAAGCTGATGAACACGCAGCTGATGCAGAGCGATTGAGCAATGCTTGGCCGTAAAAGCACTCTAATGAGTGCTATTTTTCCATCAATTATTTTCAAAACTTTTCTTGGACAATCTGAATATCTTTCAATACATGTCTAAAGCGATAAACATAGTCTGATGCTTCATTGTGAGTGTAAAACTTCTTTGCGTACTCAGTGTCTAAAGTCCAGTTGAAGCCTGTTGTGTAACTTTCATTCACGATATTGTATTCATCATCGTAATGCTCGTTTGTGATGTTTTCGAGGGTGAGATATCTATTATTCTTTTTGATGTAGTAGGGCATTATTGACTCCAGCTATCGACTATATCAGCCCAATCTTGCAGCATCTTTCTACGCTCATCTAAATACTGTGAGTGATTGTAAGTGCCGCGGATAGTATTTTTATCGACATGTGCAAGCTGTAGTTCAATATGATCACTGTCATACTTTTTACTGTGTAGAATGGTAGATGCTGTGGCGCGGAAGTCGTGGCATGTCAATTCTTTAAGCCCCATTGAATCTAGCGCTGAATTAATTGTTGATTTGTTCATTAGCTTTGACTTATCAAAGACGCTTGAAAATACCAAGTCACCATTTTTTGTTTGCTCGTACTGGCTCTTTAATACGTCACAAACTTGTTGAGATAGGGGAACCATGTGAGTTCGGTTCATCTTAATGTTGCGCTGACCTTTTTTTAATTGCTCAACAGATGCGGGTGGAATGGTTATCAGCATCTTATCAAAATCAATCCAATCCCAGCGTAGTCGCACAACTTCAATCGAACGCATCATCGTATAGATCGCTATCTTGATTGCATTCTTAGTTGTAGCAGCACCTTTATAATTATTGAGAGATTCATGAAACATGGACATCTCTTCATTTGTCATTGGGCGCGCACCATCTTTGGGTGGCTTCTCAATAGTCCCTTTTAAAGATGAAATAGGATTGCTATCACGTCTAAGCGTTGCTACCGCGTAGTCAAAAACTTGGCCAACGATCTGCCTATTTCGGATTGCTGTAGACTCACCAGTGCCATGGTTTTTTTGCTTCTTTACTCGTTTAAGCGTCGAGTCCTGCATTGTCAGAACATCCGCTGCGTTTACTTTCTTAATGTCTTTGTTTCCGAAAGCCGGGAAGATATCTAAGCGAAACGATTTCTCTACATCCAAGCGATAACCTTCCGATCTGCTGTCTTTACGTTTATCAAACCATTCGTTTGCAATTTCTTTGAAAGAGATCGGCTTTTGAGCTTTGGCTCGTTCGACAGCTTCTTTTTTGTATTCTGATGGATCAATATTCTGATCAAGCAAGGCTTTCTGTTCAAGTGCTTTTTGGCGTGCGGTTGCCAAAGTGACAATAGGGTACTCACCCAATGTGACCATTTTTGCAGAGCCAAGAAAGCGATATCTGAACCGCCAGAATTTCAAGCCGCTTACTCGAACTTCAATGCAAAGCCCACCCTGATCAGCTACACGATATGGTTTATCTTTTGGCTTAAGTTGTTTGATCTTAGTGTCGTTAAGCATTGTGTGAGTAACCAGAAAATCATCAAAAAAGTGTTACGCACAATGTTACTCACAAATTTGCTTAATGTCATTTAATGAAGATGAATGTTATTTAATAATGGAAATTATATTTCTAATTTAATTTGTTGTTTTCTTAATGTCGTTGAATGCCAATTAAGATATGATCTTCTTTTCGATCATGAGCAACATTGTAATTGCAACCTATTGAAAATTAATTAGATATTAAATTATTGGCTTAAGGTTGACCGTTTGGTAACCCATTTGAGTAACTCTATCCAAAATTAAGCCGTTAAATTAAGCGGTTACTTTATCAGAATTTGTATTATTTGTGATGATCTTATTCATGTATCAATCAAGCTTGTATGGTGTTTGACTGGATTTAAGCGTCAATCATTTCATTAAAACCAGCTCTTAGACTTGCTAATGAATGGAGAATATTTAGCCATAGAAAAGCACCCTTCAAGTTAGACTGAATGTGTCCAACTTTAGGGGTGCAATTCAAAACTTAGGCGGCTTTGTAGAAAATAAAAACTTATTTTTCTACGCCTGCTGGTTGACCTGCAAGTTTTGCATTTGCATAATCCCAGTTTACAAGGCTTTCAAGGAAAGTAGAGATGTATTTCGGACGTGCATTGCGGTAGTCGATATAGTAAGCATGTTCCCAAACGTCAATCGTCAACACAGCAACTTGACCATGTGCAAGTGGAGTATCAGCATTTGAAGTTTTAGTAATCGAAAGTTTACCATTCACTTCATCAGCCACTAACCATGCCCAACCAGAACCGAATTGAGTCGTTGCTGCATTAGCAAATTCTTCAGCAAATTTTTCGTAAGAACCAAATGCTTCATCAATTTTAGCTGCGATTGCGCCAGTTGGTTTACCGCCGCCATTTGGCGCAATTGAGTTCCAGTAAAAAGTATGGTTCCAAACTTGAGCAGCGTTATTAAAGATACCTGCTTTAGATGCATCACCCGCAGCAGCTTGGATGATTTCTTCTAAAGTTTTACCTTCAAGATCAGTACCTTTGATCAAGTTATTTAAATTAGTCACATAAGTTTGATGATGCTTGTCATGGTGAAATTCTAAAGTTTCTTTAGAAATATGTGGCTCAAGTGCATCGTAAGCATAAGGTAATGCAGGTAAAGTAATGGTTGTCATGTTCCAATTCCTTGCGTTAGCTGGGTAATAGAATTAAGTGGCTTCATTGTAAATGATTATTTATGCAAAAGGTGATTGTTTTAAATAACAATACACAATAAAGCCTTAATTAATACGTATATATAAATACCTGTAATAAATACGTCTTAAATTGGATTATTCAACTCAATATAATGGTGTTCGAGTGAAAATTGGTCGGATAACGCTTTTGCCAAACGTTGTACCCCATACCGCTCAGTTGCATGGTGCCCACAAGCAAAATAATGCACATTCAGTTCTTGAGCTTCATAAAAAGTCCTTTCGCTGACTTCTCCAGAGATATAGGCATCACAGTCCTGTAGCGCCGCTTTATGAATAAAGTCTTGTGCACCACCTGTGCAAAAACCAACCTTTTGAATATTGGATTTTCGTGCAGCTAAATGAACGATATTAAAATCAAAGATCTGTTGTAATTTATTTTTAAATTCTTCAGGAGTGAGGGCTTTTTTTAAGTAACCAATATTTCCAATAGGATGCCGTTCGTTACTGTCCAATGCTTCTATTTCATGTAATCCCAAAAGCTCAGCAATTGCAGCGTTATTACCCAAAGCAGGATGAGCATCTAAAGGAAGATGATAAGCCACTAAAGAAATATCATTTTGAATCAGTTTTTTAATTCGATTGCCACGCATTCCTGTAATCGGGTAGGGTTCGCCTTTCCAGAAATAGCCATGATGAACCAAGAGTAAATCTGCACCAAGCTCAATAGCCGCATCAATTGCGGTTTCTGAAGCAGTCACCGCAGAAACAATGCGTTTGACCTCTTGTTTTCCCTCGATTTGCAAGCCGTTGGGTGCATAATCTTTAAACTCCGCACTTTGTAGGGTTTGGTCGCACCACTTTATAATGTCATCTAAGTTTGCCATGAATCACTTGACTCTGAATCTATTTAACCAAGTTCATCAAAACATATTTTTAATAGTAACTAAAGCTAGACAAATCTTTTTTATGTTTTTCAGTTATCCATAAACTTATGCTTTACAATGAGTAAACTCTTTTTTCTTCAATAAATTAAATCAAACTTAGAGGGTGTAAACGTGCGTCGTGCTTTTACATGGTTACCGTGGGTACTTCTCATCATTGTCATTATTAGTTTTCTTTCATGGCAAAAGCTTAATCAGCCGAAAGCGCCTATTGCTGCTGATGGGGTCAAAATGCCTGCTGAAAATGTCAAACCTTTAATTGATACTTCACGTGCAGGTGGCGTCGTTTCTTATAGTGCGGCTGTGAAAGTCGCTGCCCCAGCAGTGGTCAATATTTTTACGACCCAAAAAATAAAGCAAGCGGCAAATCCTTTATTGAATGATCCGGTTTTTCGTGAATTTTTTGGCAATCAATTGCCACAGCAACCGAAACAGGAAAATGAAAATAGTTTAGGGTCTGGTGTGATTGTCCGCCCTGATGGTTATATTCTGACCAATAACCATGTGATTGCGCAGGCGGATCAAATTGTCGTTGGATTGAATGATGGTCGTCGTGCAGTTGCCAAAGTGATTGGAACTGATCCAGATACAGATTTAGCCGTAATCAAAATTGATCTGGATAAACTCCCTGTTTTACCGTTTAAACTCAGTGGTAATGAAGTCGGTGATGTGGTTCTCGCCATTGGTAATCCATTTGGAGTCGGACAAACAGTGACTCAAGGTATTATTTCTGCGACAGGTCGTTCAGATTTAGGTATCAACACTTATGAAGATTTTATTCAGACTGATGCAGCGATCAACCCAGGTAATTCTGGCGGGGCATTGATTGATGTCGCAGGTAATCTGATTGGGGTCAATACCGCAATTTTCTCTCAATCTGGTGGCTCTCTCGGGATTGGATTTGCGATTCCTGCGCAGGTATGTCAGCAAGTACTTAATTCGATTTTAAAAGATGGTCGTGTCATTCGGGGTTGGTTGGGTATTAGTCTGGTTGCACCCAATCAGGATCAGGATGATGTTTTAGCCCCACGTCAAACAGGTGTGGTGGTTGCTGATGTATTGCGCGGTGGGCCTTCGGATCAGGCAGGCGTGAAAGTAGGTGATAAAATTTTAAAAGTGAATGACGAAGTGATTAATTCAGCATCGCATTTAATTAATTATGTGGCTTTACAAGCGCCAAATACGACCGTGAAACTTGAAGTAGAACGTAACGGTCAAACTGCAACTCTTGATGTTACAGTGGGTGAGCGTAAAAACCAAAATCAAAGTTCACAGTATATTCCACTACCAAAACGATAAATTTTTCAGCAGATAAAAAAAACAAGCCTCATGATGAGGCTTGTTTTTTTATGGATCATTTTATTTTTTTCGACGTCTAAATACAGGATGTAAAACAGCAGCTTCTTCTACCGCAGCTTCATTTTCTAGATCCTCATTTTTTGCCTTTTTCTTCTTTTTTTTCTTTTTTTTGGGTTCGTCCTCGACCTCGTCACCATCTTCAATGGCTTGCCAGTATTCGAGTTGTTCCATGACTGCCGCGTAAATAGAGCCTTTGCTATAGTGACCTTTTTTATCCAATATGCCTACAGGTCGTGCCATCAATATTTCTAAAGCCTGATCAATAGTTTCAATGGCATGAACATGGAACTGACCTGCTTCAACCGCTTCAATCACATCCTGACGTAACATCAAATGCTGCATGTTTTGACGAGGGATGATGACACCCTGTTTACCCGTTAAACCTTGTAATTTACAGGCATCATAGAAGCCTTCAATTTTGGCATTGACGCCGCCAATCGGTTGAACTTGCCCCAATTGATTCATCGAACCTGTAATTGCCCATGATTGATCAATTGGAATCTGGCTAATCGCAGAAATTAAGGCCGAAAGTTCTGCAACTGTTGCACTGTCACCATCGACTTGTCCATAGCTTTGTTCAAACGCCAGTGCCGCAGAAAAATGTAAAATTTGCGAACGACCAAAATGCGCTTTTAGAAAACTCGACATCAGTAACACACCTTTGGCATGCAACGATCCACCTAATTCGACACTACGTTCAATATCCAGAATATCACCACCGCCTTGATAAACTGAAGCAGTTAATCTTGAAGGTAGGCCAAACTCGACATCTGCATAATGAATGACAGACAGCGCATTAATCTGACCCAGACGATGACCTTGTGTTTCAATCAATTGGGTGCCACGCGATAAATCTTGCCAGTACAATTCACGTAAATAACCCAAGCGATACTGGCGATGATGCAAGGCTTGGTTGACATGTTTGTCCGAAACAGTTTTGTCACCTGCGGTAAAGGCATGATGATGAGCTTCACGAATTAAATCGCCTAATGTCGATGCATGTAAAGACAATGAGCTTTGGTCTTCAGCCTGACGGCTTGAATCTGTTAAAAGTGCAGACAATGCTGAACGATCAAAAGGCAACAACTTATCCACTTGTACATAATCGGCAATGAGTTGCATATAAGCCTGCTCATTGCTGTCATTACGTTGTAATGTATCGGTGAAGTCAGCTCGAATCTTGAATACACTTCCAAGTTCAGGTTCAACTTCTAAAATTTCATAATAAATTTCAGGTTCCGCCAACAATACCACCTTTATTTCTAAAGGAATTGCCGCAGGTTCAATGGAAATGCTCCCCGTTAAGGTCAGCATATGTTCAAGTGAAGAAAGCTTGAGCTGTCCAGACTTCAGTGCACGTTTCAGCCCTTGCCATGCATAGGGTTGTTCAAGTAACTGTTCAGCTTCCAGCATCAAAAAACCACCAATGGCTTTGTGCAGTGAGCCAGGGCGAATTAAGGTGAAATCTGTGGTGATGGTCCCATTTTGAGTTAACTGCTCGACGTGCCCAAGCAAATTATAATGAGTTGGGAAGTCTTCAAAAATTACAGGTGCGCCAGCGTTTGGCTTATTGCTAACAATAGCATTGGCCTGATAGCGCGCAGGAACTCGATTAAACAGCGCAGGGGAAAAGTCATCTTCTTCCTGCGCCAAAATCGTTTCAACATTTTGAATAATATCTTCAGCATAACGCTGTAAAAAATCGTCTAGCCCCGCAACGCTCTGATTTTTTTTGATCAATAAATCAATTCGCGGTAGAACCACTTGTTTGGCAATATCACGATTCAGCTCAGATACCTGATCTCGCGCATCGTCTTCCAGATCGCCCAAATGCAATCCTAGACGTTCCAGCTTTTTATCCATATAACGCATATTGGATGCGATTTCAGCGCGCTGCTTGGTAGAAAGGGCATTGATTTCATTCTGAGTCATTTCCTGAACTTGATCATCTTTGACATGTACAGGCACAAAGCAATGTTCTTCATTGCGTGAAATCAGTTTTAGATCCAGCGTTTCGCCTTCTTTGGTCAACTCAACCAACGCTTCTTGTTGTTCATCACCTGTTTCCTGACGAATCTGTTCAATACGATTGTGATAGGTTTCGGCGGTGAAACGTCGTTCAAGTTGTTTTAAAATGGTTTGCCAAGCTTGATGCAAGGCATTTTGAAATTTTGGTCCTTGACCTGCTGGGAATCTTAAAGCAAGTGGTTGACGTGGATTTTTAAAGTTATTCACATATACCCAGTCATCAGGTGTTGGCATATTTTTGGCGTGTTGTTGCAGCAAACGCTTGATCATGGTGCGTTTACCTAAACCTGCGGTTCCAACGGCAAAAATATTATAGCCTGAATAAGGTAGCGAAATCCCTGCCTCTACAGAGGCACGGGCACGATCTTGGCCCAGAAAATTATTCAGCGGTTTAATCCGTCGTGTAGACGATGGAATCTTGTCCAGATTAGTAATATGAGTCAGTTGTTCAGCTTTTAATGTGGTCTTTTCTAATGTCGTTTGAATCTCTGCTCGTTCAAATGCCGATGGTAGATTATTGCTTTTTAGAGTTGTCGCTGTGGTTGAAGTTGAAGATAATGTTGAAGCCATTTGATCGTGTCTTTGGGTCACAGGTGAAATCCAAAAAATAAACTAGAGGTAAGATTTAAAGGTATACAGGTTTAGGGCAAAATATCAAGCTTCACAGCATTTTTTCTCAATTTAAATGACAAGCTTTTCACAAACAATATTGAAAGCTTGGACATAACACGATTGAATAGGCTGTTTTATAAAATCTTTGGAAAATAATAACCGAATGACCACTCAAACTAATGGATGGAAAGCCGCTTTTACGGCCTTTCTTGATCGCCGTGCCCTGATTATGTTGTTTCTGGGATTTTCTGCGGGTATTCCCATCCTGCTCATTTTTTCAAGCCTATCTTTATGGCTTGGGGAAGCAGGCATTGATAAAAGCGCAGTGACTTTTTTTAGCTGGGCGGCACTTGGTTATTCCTTTAAATTTGTATGGGCACCATTGATTGATGAATTGCCAGTTCCTGTTTTGACCAAAACTTTAGGCCGCCGTCGTGCGTGGTTGCTGATTGCACAGCTACTCATTATCGTGGCGATTTGTATCATGGCTTTTTCTGATCCATCGCTTGGTCAGAGTTATTTGATTCAGATGGCGGTAGGAGCGGTGTTACTGGGTTTTTCCGCAGCGACACAGGATATCGTGATTGATGCATATCGGATTGAGCTTGCTGAAACGCAAATGCAGACAGTTTTAGCATCGACCTATAACGCAGGTTATCGCATTGGCATGATCGTGGCAGGTGCAGGGGCTTTGTTTTTAGCTGCTTATCTTGGAACATCCAAAGGTAACTATATCTATGAAGCTTGGAAATATACCTATTTAACCATGGCAGCCGTGATGCTGGTGGGTATCATTACCACGCTTGTGGTGCGCGAACCACAGGTCAATCGAGTATATAAAACCTATAAACGTAGTGATTATTATCGTTTGGTGTTTGTATTTTTTGTGGCAGTGGCAACTTTTGTTGTGACTTATATTTATTCGGGCAAAGTTACCGATCTACTCGCAAGTGCTGCCAATGTTACGGATAATGCTGCTTTATTTGGTTTGGAAGCTTTACGCTTTTTAACGGCTGCTGCCTGTGCTTTATTGATTGGTTATTTACTGGTGCATGCTGGTGTGGTGAACAAGCAAATGGCCTTGGAAACATGGGTCGCACCAGTACTGGATTTCTTTAAACGGTATGGGGTCAAACTGGCATTAGTGCTGTTACTTTTAATTGGTTTTTATCGAATTTCGGACATTATTGCGGGTGTCATTTCCAATGTTTTTTATCAGGACTTGAATTTTAGTAAAGAACAAATTGCGGAAGCCGTGAAAGTTTATGGCGTTATTTTTAGTCTGATTGGTGGTTTTCTAGGCGGTTTACTTGCACAGCGCATGAATATTATGAAGCTAATGTTCGTCGGTGCGGTACTCGCCAGTTCGACCAATCTGATTTTTATCGGTTTGGTGAAATCGGGTCAGCCTTTGGCAGATATCCAGATTCAGGTTGGATCGCATCAGTACACGGCACATCCTGATGAAGTCGGTTACTTTAAGCTTTCGATTCCAAATCAAGCGTTATTAGAGAGTCAGCATATCACTGTTCAAAGTCAGTTCGCACAAGGTCAGTCAGATTCAGCGTCTGTCGATTTACCTTATTTAACGGCTAAGGTAGGTCAGCCACAAATTCAGATTTTACCAATTACCAGTGATAATCAATTGTCAGCAGAAGAACTTAAACAAAGTGTGGTGGTCAAAGGTCAAGTTTCTGGACTCAATGCCAGTCAGTTAAGTACAGATCACCCGATTGTGTTCAAGCTAGATGGAAAAAGCTTTAAGGCAAAACTTGATTCCGCAGGTACTTTTAGTGGGATTATCGATCAGCGAGCCTTACAAAACTCAGCAACTAAAGTGATTTCTGTAGAGGCAATTTCACCTCAAGGTCAGGCTTTGATGCATAGTCAACGCCATTATTCTTTACTTGATTCAAGTCAGTCACGCACTTTGGATATTGATCTCGATCCAATCGCGCCAGTTCAGTTGGATTCAAAAGCAAGTACAGAACTAAAAGGCAAGGTGATTAAGCCATATAGCTCGCAGTGGCTTTATTTTGCGATTATTGTGGATAATATGGCTTCAGGACTTGCAGGTGCAGCATTTATTGCATTTTTATCTAGTTTGACCAGTGTTTCGTTTACCGCTGTTCAATATGCAATTTTTAGCTCGTTGATGACTTTAACCCCTAAATTATTAGGAGGTTATTCGGGGACGATTGTGACCCATATCGGTTATCCAAAATTTTTCCTCATGACCACGCTGATTGGAATTCCGATTTTAATTTTAGTGGTATGGGTGGCCAAATTGTTGAGAGAGCACCAAATGCTTGAATCAGAAAAGATAAACTCATAAGGCTCAGGGTTTTTATGTGAGTTAATTTAAATCTAAAGGAATAGATGTCTTTCATCATTGTTTAACCCTCTTTATTTTTCTCCCATAGGCAGAAATAAAAGGAACTGATGGAAGAAGTCTGATGGATTAACTTAAAGTTTAAAGTGTCCAATTAGATTGAAAATGCATATAATTACCCATTGTATATCTTTGATTTAAAAGTTAAGTTTTTAAATAAATACTGAACATTTCATTTGAAAACTGGTTTTATCAAGTTAGCTCGGTAACATGAATATTTACTTACTGGTAAATTTCATTTATCGGGCTTTGTTATAAATGACTTAGGGATGTCATGCGATGTTGAAATTACTGGCGTTTGATCGTTTTACCATTTTATTGATTCTGATGGTGATTCTGGCAAGTATTATTCCTGTATCGGGACATGCCGCCAGTATTTTTGAAATGGTAACTAATGTTGCGATTGCCATTTTATTTTTTTTACATGGCGCGAAACTGTCAAGAGAAGCCATAGTCGAAGGGGTCATGCACTGGCGACTGCATGTACTGGTTTTTGCTTTTACCTTTGTGCTATTTCCAATTCTGGGCTTGATGGCTAAACCGTTTTTACTGCCGATATTGGGACAAGAGCTTTACTGGGGCTTTTTGTTTATGTGTTTTTTACCATCGACGGTTCAGTCTTCGATTGCATTTACTTCAGTCGCTAAAGGCAATGTTGCAGCCGCAGTATGCAGTGCTTCATTTTCAAATTTGATCGGTATGTTCATCACTCCTGTATTGGTCAGTTTTTTTATTTTTGGTCAGTCGAAACATAACTACGATCCAACTACATCGATCATACAGATCACGTTGTTATTATTGGTTCCCTTTATTTTGGGGCAAGTGCTTCGCTCGTGGATCTTTCCATACATGAAAAAAGTGCCGGGCCTTGTAAAGGCGTTTGATCAGGGCACCATTTTGATGGTGGTGTATGGCGCTTTTAGTAGTGCTGTGGTTGCGGGTTTATGGCATCAGGTGAACTTACTTACCTTGTTCTATTTGGTATTGGCGTGTTCTATTTTACTCACCATTATTATGCTTTTAGGATTATTTGTACCTGTTTGGCTTGGTTTTAATCGAGCAGATCAAATTACGATTTTCTTCTGTGGATCGAAAAAAACATTAGCCAGTGGTGTACCGATGGCACAAATTCTTTTTAGCGGACAGCCTTTGGGTATGATTGTTTTACCTATTATGATCTTTCATCAGATTCAGTTAATGGTGTGTGGGGTGATCGCAAATTACTGGTCGAAAAAACATGAGCCAGTCGTATCAAAAGACAAAACAGCACTGGAATAATTCGCTATCTGATATTTTTTAGCGTATAATCATGCCCACTTGTTGTGCTTAGCTCTGACGGATTCGTCTCGGTGGGCCAAGAGAAATGGTCTGTTGTGGTGTTGATCTGCTGTGTTGTCTATATTTAGTTAACCAGCCTTCCTTGATTTATAATTCATTTGAATTGAAAGTCGAGAGTGATCAATTGCGATAACAGCTTAAGCCTTTCTTCAATTAGGAGTCATCGACCATGCGCGCCGATATTCACCCAAAATACGAAACATTAGTTGCAACTTGCTCTTGCGGTAACGTGATTGAAACTCGTTCTGCTTTAGGTAAAGAAACTCTTTATCTTGACGTATGTTCAGCTTGCCACCCATTCTATACTGGTAAACAGAAGAATGTAGACACTGGTGGTCGTATCGACAAATTCAAACAACGTTTTGCTGGTATGTCACGTTCTATCAAACGTTAATACGAGAAAATCTAAAACCAAGTATTTATCTGGTTTTAGTTCTCACAAAAAGAACCGCAATTTGCGGTTCTTTTTTATGTCATTTTAACTCATAACCCTAGATTTCTTTCATCCGTCTTTTTTATTTCTGCTTAAGAGAGAAAAATAAAAAGATTTTAAATCATGATGAAAGAAATCTTATCATATTTGATTATTCGTCTGGATAAGCCACTTTTTTCAATGCCTTGATATCTGCTTCAGGTGAGCACAGCGAAATAAACTCATACCCGTAGCCACGCAGCAAATGACCTTTACGTACAGCAATCCATGTGGTGTTTAATCCAAAAATATCTGTTTTAATTTGTTTCAAACGATAATCCCGCTCGCGGTCATAGGCGACATCATTGACAATACCAACGCCCATGCCAAGCTCAACATAGGTTTTGATGACATCTGCATCCAGTGCTGACATGACTAGATCAACATCGATCCCTGCATCTTCAAAAGCTTTGTCGATTTTGGAGCGACCTGTAAATCCACCATGATAGGTAATAATTGGAAAGTTAGCTAAAGCTTCCAGTGAAATTTTTGTTTCATGAGCAAGTGGATGATTTTGGGGAACAATAATACTGTGTTCCCATTGGTAATAAGGCACACTGGCTAGATTTTCTTCAGTAGTCAAAGATTCCGTTGCAATGCCAATATCAGCTTCGCCTTGCAGCAGCATTTCAGAAATTTCTGTCGGACTCGCTTGTTGTAAAACTAAATGTACTTTTGGAAAAAGTTTTTTAAACTGATTTACAATGGGTGGAAGCACATAACGTGCCTGAGTATGCGTGGTGGCAATCGTCAATGTACCTTCATCGACTTTATTAAAGTCATCGGCTAGACGTTTAATATTTTCAGCATCGACCAGCATTCTTTCTACAATACCCAATAGTGACTGACCGGGTTCGGTTAAACCCAGTAAACGCTTACCTTTGCGAATGAAAAGCTGAACACCCAGTTCATCCTCTAAATCCTTAATATGCTTACTCACCCCTGATTGCGAGGTGTAAAGCGCTGCCGAAGCTTCGGTCAAATTAAAGTTTTGACGAACCGTTTCTCGTATGATTCTTAATTGTTGAAAATTCATAATCTTTTATCTCTCTTTTGAGGATGCATCGCATCCCCAAATTGAATCTAGGCGACTTGATCGGCAAATAAATGAAGCTGTGACGCACTCACCCAAACACTTTGATTGGGTCTAAATTGATGCTGTCTTGCTTCTTCTGGGCTTAATGCAATTTCAATCAGACGACCTTGACGATCCTGTAATTCAGCAATCACTTTTCCTGCAATCCAAATTTCACGTACAAAAATAGCTTCAATACTATTTTCATGTGGTTGGGCATGAATATGTAACTCATCTGGACGGGCAAAAGCAATGACTTTACCTTGAGGTGCATGAGCAGTTGCAGGCAGAATGATTTTATTTTCACCAATATGCACAGTGCCATTGTGATGTTCAGCATCGAAACGATTCGCTTGACCCAAAAAGTCAAATACAAATGGTGTCGAAGGTTTTTCATAAACTTCGCGAGGTGAGCCAATTTGTTCAACATTGCCCTTATTCATGACAATAATTTGATCAGCCACCTCAAGTGCTTCTTCCTGATCATGGGTCACGAAAATGGAGGTGATATGCAGTTCATCATGTAATGTTCTTAACCAGCGGCGTAACTCTTTGCGTACTTTGGCATCGAGTGCACCGAAAGGTTCATCCAAAAGTAAGACACGCGGTTCAACAGCAAGAGCACGGGCAAGGGCAATACGCTGACGCTGACCACCAGAAAGTTGTGCAGGATAACGATCTGCCAGAAAACCAAGCTGAACTAGATCCAGTAGACGAGTGACACGTTTTTTGATTTCAGCTTCATTTGGACGAGTAGTGCGTGGGCGAACCCGTAAACCAAAAGCAATATTGTCAAATACAGTCATATGGCGAAACAGAGCATAATGCTGAAATACAAAGCCGACTTGACGTTCGCGCACGTGTACGTTGGTGGCATCATTGCCTTCCAGTAAAACTTGTCCTGAATCTGCGGATTCTAAACCTGCAATAATGCGTAACAACGTTGTTTTTCCACAACCAGATGGTCCAAGTAATGCAACCAGTTGTCCTTCTGGAAAATCCAGAGAAATATCTTTGAGTGCGTGGAATGCACCAAAGTGTTTTTCAATATTTTTAACTTGAATACTCATTGATCATTCCTCAAGAAACTGCTGAATCATTTCGGTTGTTTTGTTTTTCCTGACGTATTTCCACCCATGTTTTTAAAATCAGGGTAATAATCGCCAAAAATGCCAGTAGAGATGCCACAGCAAATGCGGCACTGTAGGTATATTCGTTGTATAGAATTTCTACATGTAAGGGTAAGGTATTGGTTTCTCCACGAATATGTCCTGAAACCACGGATACTGCACCAAACTCACCCATAGCACGGGCATTACACAAAATCACACCGTAAAGCAGTCCCCATTTAATATTGGGTAAAGTCACTTTTCTGAATGTTTGCCAACCTGAAGCACCCAGTACAATGGCTGCTTCTTCTTCTTCTGTGCCTTGTGCTTCCATGAGTGGAATTAGCTCACGCGCGACAAAAGGGACAGTAATAAACACAGTCGCAAGGACAATCGCAGGTACGGCATACAGAATTTTAATATCATGATCCATTAACCACGGGCCAAACCAACCTTGCATACCGAAGATCAGTACCAACATCAAACCTGCAATGACAGGTGAAACTGAAAATGGTAAATCGATCAGGGTGGTTAAAATGGATTTACCACGGAATTGAAATTTAGCAACAGCCCAAGCCGCTGCAACTCCAAACACGACATTTAAAGGCACAGCAATTGCGGCAGTGAGTAAAGTTAATTTTACAGCCGATAACGTATCCGGATTAATCAGGGCATTAAAATAGACATTGATCCCTTGTCGGAAAGCTTCTACAAAGACCAAAATTAATGGCAGGATCAGACAGCTTAAAAAAAAGATCAAGGCGATAGTTAAAAGGGTATAACGCACCCAAGTCGGTTCACGGGTCGAATCGCGTGATTGCAATTTTATTGCCAGTGCATTGCTGCTGGTCACTAAGCTCATTTTACAGTTCTCCCGGTACGACGACTTGCCCACGCCTGAATCAGATTAATCAGCAATAAGATAACAAATGAAATGACTAACATGACGACTGCAATTGTGGTCGCAGCGGGGTAGTCATATTCTTCAAGTCGAGAAATAATCATTAAGGGAGCAATTTCAGTTTTAAACGGTTGATTACCTGCAATGAAAATCACTGAGCCGTATTCACCTACACCGCGAGCAAAGGCTAAGGCAAAACCAGTAAGCAATGCTGGCAGTAAGATCGGAAAAATAATTCTACTGACAATTTGCCAACGGTTGGCACCCAATGCAGAAGCGGCTTCTTCCAATTCAGTTTCAATGTCAGCAAGCACAGGTTGCACGGTACGTACTACAAACGGAATGCCAATAAAAATCAGGGCGATAGTAATCCCGATGGAGGTATAAGCCACTTGAATACCAAGCGGTGTAAGATACTGACCAATCCAGCCATTAGGGGCATATAAAGAAGTCAGGGCAATACCTGCCACGGCAGTAGGCAATGCAAATGGTAAATCGACCAGAGCATCGATGAAACGTTTCCCTGGGAAGGTATAACGCACCAGACACCACGCCAGTAAAGAACCAAAGACGACATTGATTAATGCTGCAATAAGAGCAGTACCAAAACTCAGCTGCAAAGACTTAAGGATTCGCTCTGAACTCAATATTTCTAGTAAACCATCCCAGCCAACACCAAAGGATTTAAAAAAGACGGCTGAAAGCGGAATAAGAACAATGAGTGATAAATACGCTAGGGTAAAACCTAGTGAAAGACCAAATCCTGGCAGCACTCGGGATCGCTGCGACATGAGAACTCCTAAAAGAGTACACCTGCCAAATAGCAGGCAAATTTAAAAAAAGATAAAACTAAAGCTAGATGGCAAATTTGAACGATGAATATCGATCACGATATGGCATGATTCGCTGTGGCTGTTTTTCCTGAAGGATATAATCAAAAATTTCTGGGAAAAGCCCAAAACCTGAAGCCACATTGATGTGACCCACTTGCCCAAGATTGACAGGTTTAACTTGCCAAGCCTGAGCCAGACGCATGGCATCATCAAAGTGTAGCCATGGGTCGTTTTCACTGATGATGAGTTGGGTTGGTACATCAATCTTTAACTGATGAAAATAATTGGCATAATCATACGCACTGTTGCGGGCAAATCCTGCTTCTCCAAAACGTGCAGGATTGGCAGGTGCAACTAAGGTTAAATGTTTAACTTTTTTTCGCAGATCAGCATGTTCAGCCAAGGCTGCAACGCTGGTCAAACAACCAAAACTATGCGCCACGATTTGAATCGGTTGATCAATAAACTGAACAGTTGCAAGGAGTTGCTCCACCCATTCAGTTAACACTGGGTGATTCCAGTCTTTTTGTTGGACGCGAGAGCAGTTGATCAATTCACGTTGTAACCATGATTGCCAGTGTTGAAATTCACTTCCTCCAACACCCGGTACAATGACTGTATGTAACATGTTGCTGCTCCCGATCACAGGTTGATTATTTGGCGTTATTTTCTTTGACGAGTTGGTCAAATACGCCGCCATTATCAAAATGTTGTTTTTGTACTTTGGTCCAGCCACCAAACTCTTTGTCAATTGTTACCAGTTTCAATGGCTTAAAGGTGCTGCTATAGCGTTTGAGTATGTCTGCATTGCGTGGGCGATAGAAATTTTTCGCCGCAATATCCTGTCCTTTTGGTGAATACAGGAAATTCAGATAGGCTTTGGCCAGATTTTCATTGCCATCTTTTTTCACATTTTTTTCTACAATCGCAACGGGTGGTTCAGCCAAAATCGAAAGAGATGGGGTGATGATGTCAAATTTGCCCGGTTGTTCACGCTGTGCTAAGTAGGCTTCGTTTTCCCAAGCCAGTAATACATCGCCAATACCACGTTCAGCAAAAGTTGTGGTTGCACCACGTGCGCCAGAGTCTAACACTTTAGTTTGTTTATAAATCTGACGTACAAATTCACGTGCTTTAGCATCGGAACCATATTGATGCTTTGCCCACGCCCATGCTGCTAAATAGTTCCAGCGCGCGCCACCTGAGGTTTTTGGATTTGGCGTGATAATTTCAACACCCGGTTTGACAATATCGCCCCAATCTTTAATGCCTTTTGGATTGCCTTTGCGGACAAGAAAAACGATAGTCGAGGTATAAGGGGTGGAGTTTTGTGGAAATTTCTTTTGCCAGTCCGCAGGTAATAATTTTGCTTTTTCAGCAATTTCATCAATATCTGCGGCCAAAGCTAAAGTCACGACATCTGCTTGTAGACCATCGATCACCGCACGAGCTTGTTTACCCGAACCGCCATGTGATTGTTTAAAATTGACATCCTGACCAGTACGCTGTTTCCAGTACGCGCCAAATTCTTTGTTAAAATTTTCATAAAGTTCACGTGTTGGATCATATGAAACGTTTAAAAAATCTGTTGCTGCAAAAGACGAAACTGAAACCAATGCAGCCAGAATCCCCACCTTTAATTGTGCTAAACGCATGTTTTTTTCCTCAAATATATCGAAATGTTTTGAACATGCGTGCAGCATACTGCGAGTTGTTATCCATAAAAAATAATAAAAAATGAATTTTATATGAATAAAAAAGAAATAGAAAAAGCTTATGTGTTTTTAAACTAAGCTGAGAAATCAACGGGATGTTTGGCGATGTGGTGTTTTAAGAATGCAGAACAAGTGGAAGCATTGGATTTACAAGATCGGGCATTTCATTATGGAGATGGATGCTTTACTACAGCGCGTATTTATCAAGGAAAGTTTGAGCTCAAAGCACGGCATCTATTGCGTTTAAAAAATAGCTGTGAATATTTATATCTCAAGGCTGATCTATCACTGATCGAAAAAAGTTTAGCGAAATTGCAAAGTCAATTGGATGTTTTTAATGGCACGCTTAAAATCATCATTAGTCGTGGTGTAGGGCAGCGCGGTTATAGTCTGCCAGAACAACATGCTGATGTGTACGTCTGGTTTTATCCGCAAACGCACACCGAATTTGCTCCTCAATTCATACAAACAGGGGTGTTAAATCAGGTGATAGGGATGAGCATGCCGCATTTGGTCGGGATAAAAACATTGAATCGGCTAGAACAGGTGTTACTGAAACAGGAAGCAGATCAACAACAATGGATAGAAGCTTTGGTAACAGATGTACAAGGGATGATTGTTGAAGGCGTGAGCAGTAATTGCTTTATTTATTTAAAAGATACATGGATTACACCCGAACTTCGTTATAATGGCGTGCACGGTGTGATGCGCGCTGAGATTTTATCCCGAATGGAAAAACTCAATGTGCCTGTCGCTCATGGTTTTATCGATATGGATGAGATTGCAAATATTCAGGCACTGTTTTTTTGTAATGCACTAAGTCCGATGAAAGCCGTGACCCATTTAGATGGAAAACCTTTAGATGCTCAAATTTGTGTAGATCTTTTTCATACACTTCAACTGAACCAGATTCACTGATATGTCAAAACCTTCAAATAAGCCTAAAGCAAAAAACAAGAAAAAACCGCCAAACAAAATCGGTTTTTTTGCGAGAAATAGAAAATGGCTGGTAGCATTTTGCATTGTAGCCATTGTGATATTTGGTTTGCTATGGATGAATCTATTTAAGGCTTATCCTGTAAAAGGTAAAAAAGAATTACTGGTGGTAGCTAACGGT
Source organism: Acinetobacter septicus (assembly GCF_019355975.1). Classification (NCBI taxonomy): domain Bacteria; kingdom Pseudomonadati; phylum Pseudomonadota; class Gammaproteobacteria; order Moraxellales; family Moraxellaceae; genus Acinetobacter; species Acinetobacter septicus. The sequence goes on from NZ_CP079898.1 coordinate 71,295, forward strand.
GATACTTATTCACATTTTATTGAGCGTCTGGCAAAAGAAAATCAAGTTTCGGTTCCTTTGATTCCCAAGATTTATCAGAAATTTTTTATACATGACACCATGAAAGCAGGGGTGTATGAAGTCCCTCAAGGCATGAGTATTCGCCAAGTTTTAGTGATGCTATCCAATGCTGAAAATGCTCAAATGATTCGGGTTCAAGTGATTGAAGGAACGACCTTTAAGCAATTGATTGCAAATCTAAAAAAAGATCCGTATGTGACCAAGACAGTTGTTAATTTACCTGAACAACAAATTGCAACAGAATTGGATTTGCCTTACTCGCATCCTGAAGGTTTATTTGCACCGAATACTTATTTCTTTTCAAAAGGTGAAAGCGATAAAAAAATTCTGACCGATTTATATCATTATCAAATGAAAGCCTTAGATCAGGCATGGCAAAATCGTGCGGCAGATTTACCTTATCAAAATAAATATGAAGCCTTGATTATGGCGTCCATTATTGAAAAAGAAACCAGTCTGGACAGTGAGCTTGAGCAAGTGTCTGGAGTATTTGTACGCCGTTTAAAACTCGGTATGCGCTTGCAGACTGACCCCACTGTGATTTATGGCATGGGCGATAAATATCAGGGCAAAATTAGCCGACAGGATTTGCGTACCCCAACCGCTTATAATACTTATACGATGTCTGGTTTACCGCCCACCCCGATTGCTATGCCGAGTAAAAAAGCGATTGAAGCGGCGATGCATCCTGACCAATCCAAAAATATTTACTTTGTTGCGACAGGTAATGGTGGACACAAGTTCAGTGAAACTTTGCAGCAACATAATCAGGCAGTTCAGGATTATTTGTCCGTGCTAAGATCAAAAACGGATACCCAGAATTAGAACCCAAACATGTGTAACCCAAGCTCGTATCCAAAAACGACGGAGAAATTATGTTCATTAGCTTTGAAGGCACGGAAGGTGTGGGAAAAACCACGCTCATTCGAAAGATTCATGAGCATTTTGAAAGACAAGGTGAGCAAATTGTACTGACCCGTGAACCAGGTGGTACGCCTTTGGCTGAAAGAGTGCGTGATTTGCTGCTCGCGGTGAATCATGAAGAAAAAATGGCACATGATACAGAGCTTTTATTGATTTATGCAGCGCGCGCACAGCATTTAGAACAAGTGATTGTTCCCGCATTAAATGCAGGTAAAACAGTGCTCAGTGATCGTTTTACCGATGCCAGTTATGCATACCAATGTGCGGGACGTGGTTTAAGCAAAGAAAAACTGAAGATTTTAAATCAAACTTTTGTCTCGCAAATGCCAGATATTACGTTTTGGTTAGATGCGCCTATTGAACTTGGCATGTCACGTGCGCGTGAACGTGGTGCTTTAGATCGTTTTGAACAGGAAAAAGTCGAATTTTTTCAGCGTGTGCGTGAAGGCTATCAACAGTTACATCAGTTATATCCAGAACGGGTAAAACGTCTCGATGCAACTCAATCGCCTGAATTGGTTTTTGAGCAAGCATTAAGTCATCTACAATAAATCATTTCGATATAAAAAAACGCGCGAAAAGCATAAAGCTTTCGTGCGTTTTTTATTGAGATTCTGAACTTAAACTACATTCACTAAAGGTTGTTCCACTTCAAAACTTGGCGGAGTTAGTACCGTTTTGCGTAGCTCTGTTCCGAGTTCAGGATAATCTAGAGTGTAGTGCAAACCGCGAGATTCTTTACGTTGCATAGCGCATCGTACAATCATTTCTGAAACAAGCACTAAATTTCGCAGTTCAATCAGATTTTTACTGACCCGATAATCCTGATAATATTCAGTGATTTCTCGCTTTAACATTTCGATGCGGTGTAGGGCACGTTCAAGACGTTTAGTGGTGCGCACGATCCCCACATAGTTCCACATGGTCGAACGCAATTCATCCCAGTTTTGTAAAATCACAACGTCTTCATCTGCATCTGTAACCTGAGATTCATCCCAAGTAGGAACATCAGGCCATTTAAAATTGGAATCAAATTTGTTTTGAATATCCTGCGCAGCACTCATGCCATAGACAAAACATTCAAGTAATGAGTTACTGGCCATACGGTTAGCGCCGTGCAAACCTGTATAAGAGGTTTCACCGATGGCATATAAGCCTTCAATATCTGTCTGGCTATGTTCATCTACCACCACACCACCGCAGGTATAATGTGCTGCTGGAACCACTGGAATCATATCTTTGGTGATATCAATGCCCAGTTCAAGTAAGCGGGTATAAAGTGTTGGAAAATGCTCCTGAATAAACTCCGCAGGTTTATGGGTGATATCCAGCCAGACATGGCGAATCCCCAAGCGTTTAATTTCATGGTCAATCGTTCGGGCTACAATATCTCGCGGTGCGAGTTCAGCGCGCTCATCAAAACGTAGCATAAAACGTTCACCATCTGGTAAGCGTAAATATGCACCTTCACCCCGCATGGCTTCTGTAATTAAAAAAGATCGCGCCTGCGGATGATATAAACAGGTCGGATGGAATTGATTAAATTCCATGTTCGCCACGCGACAACCAGCACGATAAGCCATGGCAATCCCATCACCTGTGGCAATATCAGGATTTGAGGTATAAAGATAAGCTTTCATTGCACCACCACAGGCGAGTGCGGTAAATGGAGCTAAAAAGGTATGCACTTTTTCGGTTTTTTCGTCGAGCACATACAGTCCAATAGCACGATTACTTTGATCTTTTCGTCCTAGTTTATGTAATGTAATGACATCAATCGCGATGTAATTTTCAAAAATAGTCAGATTTTTTTGTTCTTTGGCACGTTGTACCAATGTGGTAGAAATTGCTTTGCCTGTTGCATCTGCTGCATGAATAATTCGGCGCTGTGAATGTCCGCCTTCACGTGTGAGATGAAGCTGATCTTCTTCATCAAGGGTAAATTCAACACCATGATTTAACAGAAAATCAACCGATGATCGACCACCTTCAACTGTTTGTTTAACTGCATCAAGTTCACATAAATGTGCACCTGCAATCATCGTGTCATCAATATGCTGTTGAATAGAATCAGTTTCATCTAGTACCGCTGCAACACCGCCTTGTGCATAAAAAGTACTGGCTTCAGTCAGGGAGGATTTCGCTAAAACCGCAATGTTGTAATGACTTGGTAATGACAAAGCAAGGCTTAACCCAGCGCCGCCACTCCCCACAATGATCACATCAAAATGATGAGTTGTGTTTGAATCAGACATGTCCATCAGCTAATTTACAAAAAGTTTGCTAATAACACGCTTTTTTTTAAGAAAAGGCAAGACTCTATATGCTTAAATCTAAGTCGAATTTTCAATAAACTTTCAGTTTTTAAAAATTTGAATGATCAAAATAGAGAAAATTTAATGGAATAATCGCAATTTTTTTATTCTGGAAATAATAAACATATTATTACGGAAATATAGAAAAAGTTGTGCTAAAACAATTGGGTCTAACCTAAAACTAGTGTGTGAGTTCGTGTTACATGAATAGTCGCTCTTTACAAAATGGAATGTATGCTATGGTTTTTACCATGGCGGCTGTACAAGCGGATGCTGCAACCCCTGTTGATTTTTCAAGTCTGGTCGAGCAAGCCAGCCCAGCAGTGGTCAGTGTCAATGTTGTAAAAAAAATGACTCAGGAAGAGTTGTTACAGCAACAAGTGCCCGAGATTTTACGTCGTTTTTTTGGTAATCAAGTCGTCATTCCACAACAACAGGCTCCACAAGAAAAAGTAGGATACGGGAGTGCCTTTTTTATTAGTAAGGATGGATATCTACTTACCAATCATCACGTCGTTGAAGATGCTTCACGTATTACCGTGACCTTGCAGGATCGACGTGAAATTGATGCAAAAGTGATTGGAAGTGATGAGCGTACTGACGTGGCATTACTTAAAGTCGATGGAACTAATTATCCTTCCTTGAAAATAGGCAATGTTGATCAATTGAAAGTGGGTGAGCCTGTGCTTGCCATTGGTTCACCATTTGGTTTTGATTATTCTGCTTCAGCAGGTATTGTCAGTGCCAAATCACGAAATATGCAGGGTGAAACCTCAGTTCCATTCATTCAAACCGATGTGGCTTTAAATCCGGGTAACTCAGGCGGCCCATTATTTAACCAACGCGGTGAAGTCGTCGGTGTGAATTCTCGTATTTTTAGTGGTACGGGAGGATATATGGGCTTATCATTTTCCATTCCGATTGATGTGGCGATGGATGTGGTACAACAGCTTAAAACTACAGGAAAAGTCACACGTTCGTATTTAGGCGTAATGTTACAGGATATCGATCGTAATCTAGCTGATGCCTATAACTTACCGCGACCAGAAGGTTCGCTCATCAATCAGGTTGCCCCAGATTCACCAGCTGCCAAAGCGGGATTAAAAGCGGGTGATATCATTATGAAATATAATGGTTCCCCAATTTCACGCACCTCAGATTTATTAAACTATTTGAATCGCACCATGCCAAAACAGACGATTCAGTTAGAAATACTGCGTGATGGCAAACCTCGTAATATTTCTGCGACTTTAACCACTGCGCCAGATGATACGCCAGCAACCTCAGAGCGTGCGACGCAACAAAATGGTCCAGTATTAGGAATGGCAATTCGAAACCTGACAGCAGCTGAACAATCACGTCTGGATGTTCGTGGCGGTATTTTGGTTGAAGATGTGACACGTGGCGGCTTGGCTGCGCAGTCCAATATTATTTCAGGTGATGTGATTACTCAAATTAATAATACCAGTATTTTAAATACAGGTGATTTTAGTAAAGCTGTTGCTGCGTTACCTAAAAATACAGTGGTACGAGTCTCTATTATTCGTCAGGGACAACGTGCGATGTTGGGCTTGAGAATTAAATAATCATTAGGCTGCTTTGATAAGTGTTTTTTATTTCTCTATGTGGAAGAAAATAAAAAGTATCTAAACAATAAAGCATCTAAATAATGATGAAATATTTTATTTTCATCTTAAAATAAAATCCCTTTACGATATAAAGCTGTAAAGGGATTTTAAAAATTTAAAGTAATTAAATATCCCAATTTTTTTCAGATAAAGTCATCTTATTATAAATACACTGATGTTCCGCTAATTTTAATGTATGCCACAGTTCACAAAAATCTTTGCCTAATGTTTTTTGAATAAATGATTGATGTTTAAATTGATTAAGTGCATCCAGCTGGTTAAGTGGTAAAAAAATATGATTATCTGGGTATTTTAATAAGTGGGATGGTTTTTTTATTTCTAGGCTATGGTTAAGACCGTAAAGGAGTCCAGTAAGAATGATTGCAACAGTTAAATAAGGATTGCAATCTGCACCTGCGACACGGTATTCAAAACGCTGATTTTGTTGATCAGAACAGGGCAAACGTATGGCGACATTACGGTTATTAATATTCCAGTTTGCTTCAAGCGGCACGTGTTGTCCGATTTGAAAGCGACGGTAGGAATTAATATTTGGTGCAAGAATCGCCATAGATGCTGGCATAAGTTCAATCAACCCCGTTATCGCTTTTAACAACGTTGGAGAGGGTTGATGAAGGTCATGTGAACTAAAATAGTTATTTAAAAGTGAGTTGCATAAACTCACATGAAAGTGCATGCCGCTCCCTGCTTGGTTCAGGTCTGGTTTGGCTAAAAAACTGGCGTGGAGATGATGGTGTTTGGCGACTTGCTTAACGATACGTTTTAGCGACATTACTTGATCACAGATCTTTAAAACATCGGCACTATGTGGAATATTTATTTCATATTGACCTGCGGCTGACTCTGAAACAATCGAAACAATTTGAATGCCTTGCAAATTGGCAATATGTTCTATTTCATCGAGTAGAGCTTGATAATCATCGGGTGCGTTCATATCAAAGCATTGACTGGCAAAAGTATATCCATCAGCTTTTGCATCTGATGGGTATAAATAAAACTCAAGTTCCGCTGAAATGATGGGAAAGTAGTCTTGTTCATTACATTCTGTCAAAAGTTTGCTTAAGATATTACGCGGTTCATAACCACATGCAGTCCCGTCTTGTTCTCGCATCGTCAAATAAACCTGAGCATTTGATTCAGGCTGAATGGGACAAGGCTTTAAACTTCCCAAGATGGGAAGACATAAATAATCAGGTTCACCGATATATTTACCTAGTCCAGTTTCTTCAACGACTTTTCCATCTAAATCCATCGCATAAATTGAAAGTGGGAAGTAACAACCCTTATGAAGTTGTTTTAGTGTATGAATATCAATTCTTTTTCCGCGAATATGTCCATTTAAATCATGTAAAATAATATCAACATGTTGAGTGTTTGGATTTTTTTCTAAATATAGTTGGACTTCATCTTCAAAGTTAAGTTTGTCTGTAGGATTTATTGCTTTAGAAATAAAATTGGATTTAGGTTTAAATGGATTGTTTTTATAAAACATATCATCTGCATGTTGTTTTGAAATATTCAGGCTACTCATCATAAAAACCTAGGCTGGGATCATGTATAAAATCCTAGATGAATCAGATTGGGAAGTAACGTAAAATGTGCGTAACTTTTTTATGCAAATAGCTTTTGGCAAATGAGTGCAATTTTTGATTTAAAATTAACGGTAAATCCTGAGCATATTGATCAATTGGGGCATGTGAACAATGTCAGATATGTCCAGTGGATGCAGGATGTCGCAACAGCACATATCGAGCGATTAGGCTTGGGTCTCAAACAATATTTGGAAATGAATCATGCTATGGTGGCTGTAGAACACCACGTACAGTATCGAAAAGCTGCCTTTGAAGGAGAGGAAATCATATTGCGTACATGGCTTGATGCGATTGATAGTTTGTATTTATCCCGCCAGTACGTGTTTTATCGTCCTAAAGACCAAAGTGTCTTATTCGTTGGGAAAACTAAATGGGCTTGTGTTGAAATCAGTACAGGTCGGCCAAAACGCATGTCACCCACCTTTACCCAAACCTACCAACCTTTAGCTCAGGAGATCAATCCGATCGATTTTACCGTGAATTATGACTAAGCGAACGGATTCATCTGCTTTTGCTTCAATCTTTTCAAAGGGTTTCATCAATACTTAGAGCGCATTTTGTGAGGATTACATGAATAGTTTTAAAAGCAGAATGATCGCACTATATTTTTAATCTGGGGTTGCTTATACTGTGCAGCAATTTAGGACAGTCCTTTTACATCTTGCATACTGTATGAAGTATTGCATTTAGAGATGTACTTTTTTTCAGAGTAATCTATGGCGTCGGCTAAAAAATCCGTTGATATCAAAAATATTCGTAACTTTTCGATCATTGCTCACATCGATCACGGCAAGTCAACTTTGGCTGACCGTTTTATTCAGATGTGTGGTGGTTTACAAGACCGTGAAATGCAGGCTCAGGTCTTGGATTCAATGGAGCTTGAACGCGAACGTGGGATTACCATTAAAGCGGCATCGGTCACATTATATTATACGCATCCAAATGGTCAGGAATATCAACTGAACTTCATTGATACACCAGGGCACGTTGACTTTTCTTATGAAGTTTCTCGCTCACTTGCTGCTTGTGAAGGTGCATTATTGGTCGTCGATGCTGCGCAGGGTGTAGAAGCACAGTCAGTTGCAAACTGTTACACCGCGATTGAGCAGGGATTAGAAGTTCTTCCCATTTTAAACAAAATTGATTTACCACAGGCTGAACCTGAACGCGTCATTCATGAAATTGAAGAAATCATCGGGATTGAAGCGACAGATGCACCCACCTGTTCAGCGAAAACTGGTTTAGGTGTTGAAGGTGTACTCGAACGTTTAGTCGATGTAATCCCGCCTCCAGAAGGTGATCGTGAAGCACCGCTACAAGCCTTGATTATCGACTCATGGTTCGATAACTATTTGGGCGTGGTGTCTTTGGTACGGATCAAGCAAGGACGTATTCGTAAAGGCGATAAAATGCTGGTCAAATCCACAGGTCAGGTCCATCCTGTAACTTCTGTGGGGGTGTTTAATCCGAAACATACCGAAACAGATATCCTTGAAGCGGGTGAAGTTGGTTTCGTGATTGCAGGGATTAAAGATATTTTTGGTGCGCCAGTGGGTGACACTATCACTTTATCTTCAACACCTGAAGTTGCGACTTTACCAGGTTTTAAAAAGGTTAAACCACAGGTGTACGCAGGCTTATTTCCGATTGATTCCAGTGATTTTGAACCATTCCGAGAAGCATTACAAAAACTACAAATTAATGATTCTGCTTTGTTCTTTGAACCTGAAAGTTCAGATGCGCTTGGTTTTGGCTTCCGTTGCGGCTTCTTGGGTATGCTGCACATGGAAATCGTACAAGAACGTTTAGAGCGTGAGTATGATCTAGATCTGATTAGCTCTGCACCTACGGTGGTATATGAAGCTGTAACTAAAAAAGGCGATACCATCTATATCGACAGCCCATCTAAAATGCCAGATGGGAGTTTGGTTGAAGATTTGCGTGAACCGATTGCAGAATGTCATATTCTTGTTCCTCAGGAATATCTGGGCAATGTCATGACCTTGTGTATCGAACGTCGTGGTGTGCAAAAGGATATGAAATTTTTAGGCAATCAGGTTTCAGTGACTTTTGAAATTCCGATGGCAGAAGTGGTGATGGATTTCTTTGATAAATTGAAATCGTGTTCGCGTGGTTTTGCATCGTTGGATTATAACTTTGTGCGTTTTGAAAGTTCATCTCTGGTTAAGGTTGATGTATTAATTAATGGTGAAAAGGTCGATGCTTTGGCCATGATCTGTCACCGTCAGGATGCGCGTCATCGTGGTATTGCACTGGTTGAAAAGATGAAAGATCTGATTCCACGTCAAATGTTTGATGTGGCGATTCAGGCGGCGATCGGTGCGCAGGTGATTGCTCGCTCTACTGTTAAAGCGATGCGTAAAAACGTCTTGGCGAAATGTTATGGTGGTGACGTATCGCGTAAGAAGAAATTACTTGCGAAACAAAAAGAAGGTAAGAAACGCATGAAACAGGTGGGTAGTGTTGAAATCCCACAAGAAGCGTTCTTAGCTGTATTAAAAGTCGATAGATAAGATGAGGTAAAGCATTGCTTTATCTTGCCGAAAAACGAGCAGCTGAGCTGCGAGTGAGGTTTTGTGGATTTTGATTTTAATTTGATTCTCGTTCCAGTCACGCTGTTATTTTTTATCGTATGGTTACTCGATAAATTGGTGCTTAAACAGCGCGCAACGAAAGGACGTGAAAATGAAAATTTTCTGATCACATGGGCATATGACTTTTGGCCTGTGCTGGGGGTGGTACTCATTTTGCGCTCTTTTTTGTACGAGCCATTTAATATCCCTTCGGATTCGATGGTACCAACACTAGAAACAGGTGATTTCATCTTAGTTAACAAATTTGACTATGGTGTGCGTTTGCCGATCATCAATAAGAAAATTATTGATGTCGGAGAGCCTGAACGTGGTGATGTCATTGTATTCCGTTATCCACCACAACCAACGATTAGTTATATTAAACGTGTGGTCGGTTTACCAGGCGATCATATTGTCTATGATCACGGTGAGTTGACGATTAACGGTCAAAAAGTACCAAAAGTTGCGACCGAATTTCATCGTGAAAAAGATATTTTGGATACACCAACCTCGATTTATCACAAAGAAACCTTGGGAACTCACACCCATCTAATGCGTGAACTTGAAGGGGTGAATATTGCTCGTCAAGCGCCGTTCATCAATTATATAGAAAATGGTAAATATTCGAATCAAGATGGTTTATATTGGGAAGTGACTGTTCCAAAAGGGCATTATTTTGCAATGGGCGATAATCGAGACCAAAGTGCAGATAGCCGTTTTTGGGGATTCGTTCCTGAGGAAAACTTAACAGGTCGAGCTTTTTATATCTGGATGCATAAAGAGCCAGGCTTTAAGATTCCATCGTTCAGTCGAAATGGGAAAATTGACTAAAAACACGATTAGGAATATTACAAATGCGTAAGTCTCAACAAGGCGCTTCGTATTTAGCCATTTTATTTGGGGTAATTTTATTTGCACTGGCAGTCAAGGCTGCCGTTGCAATCTGGCCAGCTTATTGGGATGACCGAGTGATTGATAGTCAAATTGAGGAGCTCATCCAAAATAGCGCTTCAGATATCACACCTGCCAAATTCGATATGCAAATGGATCAGCGTTTGGACATGAATAATATCCGTGATTTACGCTTCAAGGATATTGCCAAAGTGACCACAAACAATGGTTTAAACGTCAGCAAGAAGTACGAAATAAGAAAACCTTTCTTATTAAATATTGATTTAGTTCTAACATTCGAGAAAAGTTTTGATCAAAGGTCAGTCCAAGCTAAGTGATCCTCGATTACCGAGCAGGATTGGTTACCAGTTTCAGCAAGCTGATTTACTTCAGCTTGCTTTAACACACCGATCTGTCAGTCACAAACATAATTATGAGCGTCTGGAGTTTTTAGGCGATTCATTACTTGGCATGATCATTGCCAATTATTTATATCAGACCTATCCGCATGAAAATGAGGGTCGGCTTACCCGTATGCGTGCTACACTGGTACGACAGGAAGCTTTAGGCAAAATTGCAAACGATTTGAAACTTAGCCGGTGTTTAATATTAAGCACAGGTGAATTAAAATCGGGTGGTCATCACCGTGAATCCATATTAGCCGATACTGTAGAGGCGATTATTGGAGCAATTTATGTCGACAGTGGTGATTTAGAGTTATTAAAAAGTATCGTTTTAAAATGGTATACGCCTTATCTGGATCATATCGAGCCAAGTGATCAGCTCAAAGATCCTAAATCGCGTTTACAAGAGTATCTACAAGCACGTAAAAAACCTCTCCCTGTTTACGAGGTTGTAGATATTCAAGGTGATGCACCTCATCAGCATTTTAAAGTGCAATGTTCGGTAGCGGGGCTACCCAATATTGTAGGTGAGGGATCAAGCCGACGTTTTGCCGAACAGGCAGCGGCGGCAGAAATATTAAAGTTATTGGAGCAATAGCCTGCATGTCCATGCATTCTGATCAAGTCAATCCAGATTCAAATGAAAATCCTGAAATTCGTGACAATGAAAATCAGGCTAATCAACTGATTGATCAATTCTTTAGTGACGAAGGTGTCACCATTCCTGCTGACTTTAGAAGCGGTTTTGTTGCGATTGTTGGGCGACCAAATGTAGGTAAATCTACATTGATGAACCATTTATTGGGTCAAAAGCTATCGATTACTTCACGTAAACCACAAACCACACGTCATAAAATTGTGGGAATTGATTCACGTGAAAAGTCACAGGCGGTCTTTGTCGATACGCCGGGTATGCATAAAAAAGAAGTCCGTGCGATTAATAAAATGATGAATCGTGCAGCGCATTCAGCATTACGTGATGTCAATCTGGTTTTATTTGTAGTCGATGCGCAAAAGTGGACTCAAAACGATGAACTGGTTTTGGAAAAGCTGAAAAATGCAGAAATGCCTGTGATCTTGGTCATCAATAAATTAGATACCTTTGAAAATAAGAATGAAGCTTTACCATTGATTCGTGAACGTGCAAAACTCATGAACTTTGCTGAAATTGTACCTGTTTCTGCATTACGTGGTGCAAATTTGGATCATTTACGTGACACGATTGAAAAATATTTGCCATTTCAACCGCCGTTATATTCGATGGATCAAATTACCGATCGTTCTGAGCGTTTTCTGGCCAGTGAGATTATCCGTGAAAAAATCATGCGTCAGTTGGGTGAAGAATTGCCTTATGATTTAACGGTACAAATTGAATCCTTTAAAACTGAAGAAGAAACGATCAGTGAAAAAACAGGTCGATTAAAACCTGCTTGTACCTATATTGATGCCACGATTTTTGTGGAACGCGCGGGACAAAAAGCCATTGTGATTGGTGACAAAGGCGCTAAACTCAAACGCATTGGTATGGAAGCGCGTACAGACATGGAAAAAATGTTTGAACAGAAAATCATGCTGACACTATGGGTGAAAGTCAAAGGTGGCTGGTCTGATGATGAACGTGCGCTCAAAAGTTTAGGCTATAGCGATATTTAAAAAAAGAGAATAAGCAATGACAGTCATGATACGTTGTTTGGGTGCTTTAGCTTGTGTACTGATGCTACAAGGGTGTATTACTAAAGTCGTGACTGTTCCAGTCAAAGTTGCTTATGGCACCACTAAAGCTGTTGTAAAAGGGACAGCAGCTGTTGTGGGTGCTGCCATTCCAGATGGCGACGATGAAAAAGATGAGAAAAAAAAGGATGATTAACTTCGTTTATGCGTAATGAAGTCATTCATGGCTATTTAGTTCATCATCGTAAATATCGTGAAAAAAGCCATATCGTGCATTTGTTTACTGAAGAATATGGTCGTATGGACGGTATTCTCAGACAAACGCCACCTCCACAATATCAACCCATTACCTTACAAGCGACAGGTAAAGGCGATTTAAAAAATTTCACTAAACTTGAAATTTTAAATCATCCTGTTTTCTTTCATGGTGATGCTTTTTTTGCAGGGTTTTATTTGAATGAAATCCTGTTGCGTTTGTGTCCTTTAGAAGAGGCCATGCCGCAAACTTTTCTTCAATATCAAAAAACGCTGGCGCAATTACAGCTTTTATCGACACATCCTCAACCTGCTTTATTTTTAAGACAAATTTTACGTCAGTTTGAACATGCGTTATTGCAAGAATTAGGCTATGCAGTCGATTTTTATGTAGATTGTAATCAGCAAGCAATTAGTAAGGTGATGTCTTATCAATTTCAGGCAACTGAGGGTTTTTTGCCTGTTGCGAGTCGCAGTGCTGCAAATCTTTCGGGTGAGTTGGTTTGCTGTATGCAGAATTATGTAGAAGGTGCAGAATTTTCTGCCGAACAGTTACAATTATTGGGTAAACTATACCGTCAAATGATTAGTTCTTTGTTAGGTGATCGACCTTTAAAAAGTCGTCAGCTTTGGATACAAAGTACACAATCACATTCTTAAATTTTCTTTCAGGACTTATCTATGGCTGCTTTGCTTGGTGTGAATATTGATCATGTTGCGACCTTAAGACAGGCACGAGGCACGACTTATCCAGATCCAGTTCAGGCAGCGTTGGTCTGTGAACAGGCGGGTGCAGAGGGCATTACCTTGCATTTACGTGAAGATCGACGTCATATCCAAGATGATGATGTGCGTCGTATGCGCCCATTATTAAAAACGCATATGAATTTAGAAATGGCTGTGACCGATGAAATGGTGGAGTTTGCCAAAGAAATTCAACCTCATCATGTGTGTTTTGTGCCTGAACGTCGACAGGAAGTCACAACAGAAGGCGGACTGGATGTCGTGGGGCAATTTGAAAAAGTCAAAGCTGCGACTCAAGCCTTAGCTGAAATTGGCTGTGAAGTTTCTTTATTTATCGATGCTGATTTGGCGCAAATTGATGCTGCGATTGCCTGTGGCGCGCCGACCATCGAACTACATACGGGAGCTTATGCTGATGCTGCCAATGATGATGAGCAACAAGCTGAACTTGCCCGAATTATTCAGGGCGCAGAGTATGCTGCAAATAAGGGTTTAATTGTTAATGCTGGACATGGCTTGAATCTTGAAAATGTTGCGCCGATTGCAGCGATTCCACAGATTCATGAGTTAAATATTGGTCATTCCATTATCGCAGAGAGTATTTTTGTTGGTTTGACGCAAGCGGTACAGCAAATGAAAGCCGCAATACAGTCTGCACGCTAAGAGTTTTGAACATGTCAAATCCCAACTATGATGAACTCATGCAGCCAGTCATTGCATTTTTAGGCTGCAAAACACCTCAAGCATGGTTAGATGAAGCCATCAATCATCTTGATTTGTTGATGCAAGATCATGCCAATTGTGAAAAAAAAGCCGCAGGCACGGCCATGAATCTGATGTTCCGGTACAGTTTTTTTACCGATTTACAAGTCAAATTGGCACAACTGGTTCGCGAGGAAATGCTGCACTATGAGCAAGTGCTTGAGTTTATGAAAAAACGTGGGCAGGAATGGAAAGCCGTGAGTGCAGGTCGTTATGCGGGTGGTTTACGTAAAGAAATCCGAACTTATGAGCCTGAAGCATTGATTGACGTCATGATCGTCGGGGCATTTGTAGAAGCGCGCTCTTGTGAGCGTTTCCATGCACTGGCACCTTTGGTGGATGATGAGCTTGGGCGCTACTATCGTTATTTGTTGAAATCTGAATCTCGTCACTTTGAAGATTATTTGGCCTTGGCAATGGAAGTCGCGACCACGGCTAAAATGAAAAATCCCGAAGAAGATATTCAGCAGCGTATTCAACATATTCGTGAAGTGGAGAAAAATCTAATCTTGACGCCTGATGATGTCTTTAGGTTTCATAGTGGAGTGCCCGCTAAAGTGGCTACACCAGCCTCCTAATCTTTAAAATGTTAAAAACACAAAAGCCAGTTTGAAAACTGGCTTTTACACTTTCTTTAACAATCATTAACTCACTATTTTCTTTTGAATATCATGATGAACTAAACTTCCCCATACCAGACCTGCAATAAAGCAAATACTAAAATAAACCGCAAAGGCAGTAATCGGTAAGTTTGGTTGATTCAAAAAGAAATAGCGATAAAGCAACATTAAAATAGTAAAACCACAGCCCCAGAATATTCCACCGTAGAGCAAAATAAATCTGAATTTGTCATTCATCATAATGGTCTTAAGCTATGCCTGTGATAAATGCCCTATATGATATATTAAAATATTCTCAAATAGTGAAATTTATTACAATTTTGTGAATAAAAGAATGTTGCTTAAAAACACAGCATTTTTGAAACAAAAATTCGGTTACACTAGGTTTTCTGATCGAAGTGAGCCTGTTATGCCGAACATACCATCTAAACTTAAGCAGGAAAAAATATTAACTCCTGAATTAAAAAAATGGTTGTATGCATCAGGCTCTTTGACCCAACAATTAACAGATTTAGCGTCTGGTCAGTTTCGGGTTGACCCCACCAAAGAACATTTTCAGCGTTTAAGTTTTATTGATAGTCAATGGATGAACATGCCACATGCACATACTGCATGGGTACGTGAAAGTTTACTTTATGGTTGTGAAGCAGAGCCATGGGTGAAAGCGAAAAGTATTTTCCCAATTTTAAGCTTACAAAAAAAAGCCAGAATTTTTCAGCATATCGGTACAAAGCCGATAGGAAAGTTTTTATTCCAGCGTACAAATCCAGCTTGTGAACGCCGAGTGATATATTTAGAAGATGGCTGGACTCGACAAAGTTGTTATGTCTGGCATGGCTGTAAATTTATTGTCCAAGAAACATTTCTCACCACATTTGAAAATTTTATAAAGAAACAAAACGAGCAGGGGTAAGTCATGGCAGCAGTACAATCCATCACTTGGCGACAACGGTTAGAAGCCTATTATTATTTATGTCGTTTTGATAAGCCGATTGGAACTGAATTGGTTTTCTGGCCAATGATGTGGGCACTTTGGATTGCTGCTGAAGGAATTCCACCATTACATATTTTATTACCATTTATGTTCGGCACCATTTTTATGCGTGCTGCTGGATGTGCCATTAATGACTTCGCAGACCGTGAAGTGGATGGTCATGTAGAACGAACCAAGACCAGACCACTTGCGACAGGAATTATCCAACCTAAAGAAGCCATTGCTGTGTTTTTAGTTTTAGTCGCAGCCAGTGCTTGTATGTTGTTTTTCTTACCTATTGAGACATTTTACTGCGCTTTCGGGGCATTAGGACTCGCTTTTATTTATCCATTTATGAAGCGTTATACCCATTTACCGCAAGTGGTTTTAGGTATGGCATTTTCATGGGGTATCCCGATGGCATTTACTGCGATGGGTAAGCCGCTAGATTGGACATGCTGGTTACTATATTTTGGCAATTTATGTTGGACAGTGGCTTTTGATACTCAATATGCCATTACCGATCGTGAATATGATTTAAAAATCGGCGTAAAGTCCACAGCAATTTTGTTTGGTCGCTATGATATTGAAATTATTTCCTTATTACAGTTTTTAAGTATTGTATTGATTGGTGCTTCTTTTTACCTTGCAGATATTCTATTTCCGTGGGGACTTGTCGCTTTGTTTTTGGTTGCCGCAGACTATTTCTATCAATGGTCAAAAACCAGAACTCGCGATCCTCAAATGTGTTTTTGGGCGTTTCGGCATAACCGTTGGGTGGGGGTTATCCTATTTTTAGGAATTTTTATGGCTTATTCATTTTAAAAAATTGACCATCTAGTAAAAGAGTGTTCTATGCAGAGCACTTTTTTTGTGCATAAATAAAGATGCATGTAAGACCATGCAGATTAAATACTTAAAAACATAAAAAGGATATTTTATGAAACGGTCAAAAATTGCTTTAGCACTTGCATTTTCAACAACAACTTTATTGCTAAGCGCATGTAATGACAGTAATGATGATTATGTTGGGGTTAATCCTGATCAAAGTTATATTTCAGAATCTACGTATAGTAAAGACCAAGTGACAGGTGCCAAATCGATTAAAGTAATGACCTATAATATGGTCAATGTCCAAGGTAAAACAGTCAAAGCGACTGCAATGGTGATGTTTCCAAAAGTCTCTCAACCCGCAGATGGTTATCGTGTTGTGGTTTGGGAGCACGGAACAGTGGGTGTTGGAGATAGTTGTGCGCCAAGTAATAATAAAATCAATCTACGCTTTAGAATATTGGCTGAAAGCCTATTAGCAGCAGGTTATGTGGTGATTGCTCCAGACTATGAAGGTTTGGGTACATCAGGTATTCATCCGTATCTAAATTTGGGCAGTGAGGCGAAATCGGCACTTGCCGCAGTAAAAGCTGCGAAAGATCACTATGGAGTTCAGCTTAATGGTGCTTGGATGTCAGTGGGGCAATCGCAAGGTGGGCAGGCATCGCTAGGGACTGCTGAATATGCAAATGCTGATGCAACCTATCAAGGTGCTGTTGCGGGTGCACCAGCATCAAGTTTGGGTAAAATTATTTTAGAGGTTGCACCTACGGCATTGGCAGATATTGAGAAAAAAGAAATAACTGCGAACGTGCCATTAGGCAATCGTGTGTCAGTGGATTCTTATGCGACTTTACTGGCTTATGCTGCGCTTACAGGCGTTGGAATCAAAGCATATGAAACACAATTTAATTATCGGGATATCTTTCAGGAAAGAGCGAAACCACTGGCTGAATTTGCAGAAGGCACCACTGGAGAAAATGGACTTTGTTTAGATAGTGATGATTCGAGTTTAAGTCTGATTGATAAATTTAAAACCGACATTATCAAATTTATGACCGATAACCCAGATAAGAAAGTCATGGATTATCCTGGTCTGGATACCAATAACTTTAAAACCAATCAAACGGTTCAAAACTTTTTAGCTGCGAATCAACCAGGGACTAAACGTATAGATAAACCAGTTTATATTGTTCAAGGTACAGCTGATACCAACGTTCCTTACCCTGTGACAGAAGCCTTGGTTGCGAATTTAAAAGGTTTGGGTTCAACGAGTATTCTACTTGATCCAGTCCTGAATGCGTCACATACACAGGCTATCGTTTGTCGAAATCTACAAGTCTATAATTTTATCCAATTGAAAATGCCAGCCAAAACCAATATCACGGTTGATCCGTCCACTATAGATGCCAGCAAAAATCCACAATGTACTGGAATAGGCTTATAAGGACTCATATTTAAGTTTTAAATCAAAATTGCGAAAAAAAGAGTAACTGATGATCTCAGTTACTCTTTTGATTTTTCGGGCTGATAAAGGCTTAGACTTGTTTCAGCGATAACATGTAATTCTCTGCTTTTTCAGCATCATATTGTTTTTGCCATTTACTGATGACCAATGCAGCTAAAGCATTCCCCACAACATTCAGTGCAGTCCGTGCCATATCCAAGATACGATCTACACCTGCAATAAATGCCAGACCTTCAAGTGGAATACCAACCACACCTAAAGTCGCAAGCAATACGACAAACGAAGCACCTGGTACGCCAGCAACACCTTTGGACGTGACCATGAGCGTTAACACCAAAATAAGCTGTTGAGTAATCGTTAAATCGATTCCATAGAGTTGGGCGATAAAGATTGCAGCAATACTTTGATAAAGTGTCGAACCATCCAGATTAAATGAATAACCTGTTGGAATCACAAAACTTGCAATCGCACGAGGAGCGCCGTAGGCTTCGGTTTTTTGAATAATACGAGGTAATACTGTTTCAGAGCTTGCCGTTGAAAATGCCAAGATCAGTTCGTCTTTAAGCAGTTTAATGATATTAAAAATATTTAAACCACAAAATTTTGCAACTGATCCAAGAACAACAAAGGCAAAGAACAAAATAGCGGTATAAACCAGTACCACCAATTTAAACAAAGGCACAAGCGATGAAAAACCGAATGTTGCAACAGTGGCGGCAATCAAGGCAAACACACCAATTGGAGCATATAGCATCACCATATGTGTAACTTTAAACATGGTTTCTGCAATCGCATTAAATACATTGAGCAAAGGTTGTTTGGTTTCGTGGGGCAAACTTGCCAAGCCAACACCAAAAATCACCGAAAAGAAAATAATCGGTAACATCTGGGCTTTAGCCATCGAGTCAATAATATTGGTCGGAATAAGACCTAAAATTGTTTGTAGGAAACCATGCGCATGCGATTGATATTCATGTGTAGTAGCTTCAAACTTGGTGATGTCGACTTTGTGCAGCATAGACATGTCCACACCTGCACCTGGCTGAAAAATATTGGCAGCAAGAAGTCCAACAATAATCGCAACCGTGGTAATGACTTCAAAATAAATAATAGTTTTTAAACCAATACTGCCAAGCTTTTTGGTATCACCAATTCCTGCAATGCCTAAAATTAAAGTTGAAATAACAATAGGCACGACAATCATTTTGATTAGGCTAATAAAAATTTGGCCTGCGGGTTTTAGAATATTCGTAACGATATAGTCTTGATATTCAGGCTGATTGTGCAGAATGCTACCAACAATAATACCTAAAATAAGTGCAATCAGAATTTGCCATGCAATGCTAATTCGTTTTTGTTTCATATCAATCTCAATATTTTACAAAGACTCCGATCGTGATGACATTGAAAACATAAGAAATTGTTAAAGATGGCATAAGTCGTTTTAACTGGTGGTAGGAGGAATCACGCTACAATAAAACGTTCAGTTATCATGCTAACTTTCAATTTCTTTACTTTTCATCTGATCATTTCGATGAATCTAAAATTTGCCCTTAACTCACCAAGGAAAATGATGGATCTCGTCCTTACAGGACTGGAAAGTAAATTCCGATCTCAAAAAATTATCTTTGGATCATTATTAAATGTGACTAAGGAAGATGCAGTATTTAAATACTAAAATCTAAAATTAAGTATCACTAAATAATTTTGTTGCAATGAATATGCCAAATTAATTAAATTGGAACTAAAAAATTAATAAGTCTGAATTATATTTAAATAAGGTTGGTTTTTGAAATAAATAAATTTGTCTGATGAGTTTCTCATAAAATAAATCCTTTTATATGAAAATTGGTCGTCATTTGATGGTGCATTTTAATAAAAATTGCACTAATAAAAAGCATATTACTCAAGAAAACTAAAATATCAATGCTTTTATAATTATAAATTTACTTTTATATCAACTATTTGTTGAAAATTAATCTAAATCTGAAGTTTGATAACGTTGTAAACCGAAATTATTTTATTTTGATATTTAAGTGTTATATTTGGATGTGGTTTTCCTATTATTAATCATAATAATTAAATATATTGAATATGTAAATTCGTATTTTTATAATATTGTGATATTAAAAACGTATGAGTTTTAGATTTTCTTTTATTAATCTTTTCTTACTAATGCTAGGCATGTTTTGCAATTGAAAAAAACATTCACCTTTAGAGCTTGAGCGAAAGAATAAAAAATATTTGGCGGGTGATATTGAATGCATTAGAAATTAAGATAAGCCTAGATCTGGTAAAAATAGGTGATTTTTCTATTAAAAAATGGATTTACTTCACTTAAGTTTTCTAAGCCTGATTTGTTGACAAAAAAAAGCCCACCGAAGTGAGCTAAAGGGCTAAACCTATAGACCTCTTTCATCATTGTTTAAACCCGCTTTATTTGTCTCCCGTAGGAGAAATAAAAGCGACTTAAGAAAGGAGTCTTATATAACGCTGAGAAATATATCATATTTATTATATGTATCTATAATACTTTGGATTAGATCAAATAGGTTTAATCTTTAGTCGTAGGCGTAGCAAAATTATGAACGGCACAGTCATCGTGCATTCAACAGTCGAAGTTTTAGAAAAAACAGTATAGTTTTTAAATTTTTCGATTTATCTGATGCGTTAATCTGTTTATTGCTCAAGCTGAAGATGTTGTAAGGCAAAATTAACTTGTTGTAATTGTTGATTCAATTGCTGAGGAGGAATGCGGGTTTCCTGTAAATGGGTAATCCATTGCATTTGACAAATTTTAAGCTGCTTAACATTGCTTGCATTTTTAATTTGTTCTAAAAGTTGTCTTGCCAGTAAACCACAATAGCGGGATAAGGTTTCTGCCATTAAAGTTTTGATTTCGTCAAAGGCCATTATTGCCATTGGGGTAATTTCAACTTGTTGGTGCTGAATCAAGTCATCCGAAACTCGATATTCTTGACTAGGACGAGTTGGATGATTGATAGCGTCTTGAATATTGGCGACTTCATTCTGGCGAGATACTGTGCTACTGCTGGATGGTGGAATTTCAGTGTCTGGTTTAGGCGTGGTGATAGAGCTCGAAAACGTTTGAGCTTGGATGAGTCCCATTGCTTCAAGTTGCTCTAGCAATTCAGGAGATGCAATTTTTTGCCTGAACTGATCACTTAACTTATTAAAGTCTTCAGTGCCGATTAATAGTAATAAGCGTCGTTGTCTTACATTCAGATTAAATTGACGGTTTTCAAGCGCAGTATGACCTTGCGCAGTTTTATAATAATGAGACATCCCCAATTTATCCCTTGTTATAAATTGGTGATACCATAAAACGAGAAAATTACATTAATATGAAATAACTTATAAATCAAAAAATTAGTTTCAAACGAGAGTGTTCTCTAGCGCTTTTTTGAGATAAGGATCAAGATCATCTTGACGAAGTAACCAATTGATATAGTCATGGGGGAGGTCTTGGATCAAGCTACCTTTATGTTTGCCGAAATTAATTTTAGTGGGAATACGTGCTTGTTCTGATGCCAGATAAAGATCATCAATATTGTGAATATTCAAATGATGCACAATATGCATCAGGATATTCGCAGTTAAAATGATATCCGCGTCGGCACGATGTGCACCTTTTAGTAGTTCTCGTGCTTTATCGCTGCCTTTAGAAATCAGATAAATTAAAGCAGAAATATTATGCGCATCTGCCTGTGGCCAGACTTTTCGTGCCAGTGCTAAGGTACAAATCGCTTTAATATCTTGTGTTTCTACACCGCAGCGCGCGATGGCAGCCATATCATAATCAACATTATGCCCAATAATATAAGTGGTATCAGCAGGCAACTCAAAAGAGCTATATAAAGGTTGATCGACGAGATCGGACTCTAAAATATGATGTACCGCCATAGCCGCATAGGAGATTGGTTGATTGACTTGATATAGCTGATCAAATAGCTGACTTTTATCCAGACTGAGTTTTCCTGCATGAACTTCTACAGGTGCGTAAGCAATTTCAATCGGTAAACCATTGAGGGTATGGGTTTCGGTGTCCAGAATAATGGCAGTCATTAAATGAATAATCTCGATGCGACAGCAAAAGTTAAATGTAGCATCTCTGATAAATCGTGAAAAGATTCAACTGTATTCATGAATGTTATGTTTCACTTTGTATAACTGTCTTGTTTATACGGTTAAACAAGGCATAATTTATAAATTGCATTACTGTGCAAAACAACAAGAATGTTGAATACCTTCAAAAGGATAAGAAAAAATGAAAAAGACGTTGCTCGCAGTCTCTACGCTCAGTTTAACTCTATTTTTATCAGCCTGTAATGATGACAATGACTGGGATGATTTTTTTAAACCACCCTCAGATATTCCTGAAAATAATATTCAAAACCCTGTTGTTCGCACGGATAGCTATGGTCTAACTGATATGAGCGCTATTGCTGGTGAAAGTCTGGTAATGACTTATAAGATGTTGGGGATTAATAATAAAGAAGTGCAGGCGACAGCGCTAGTTTTCACGCCTAAAGGAGCGGCACCCGTTGGAGGTTGGCCAATTGTTGCGTGGGCGCATGGCACAACAGGCGTTGCGGATAAATGCGCACCAAGCCGCACGGCAATGAATGATTATATTAAAGGGATGATTGCTGCACTACTTGCCAAAGGCTATGTGGTGGTAGCACCTGACTATGAAGGTTTGGGAGAGCCAAGCGGACAGGAATTGCATCCATTTTTAAATGTAAAAAGTGAAGCATTTTCTATAACCGATGCGGTCGTTGCTGCACGAAATTATTTGGGCAGTAAAGTAAATCTCTGTACACGACAAATTTCACAGAACCCTTATCCTATCAGGATTCTGCCTTCTTAAAATTGCCAAAATTTCCTTAAACTCTTCTTTTTTCCCAAAACCAATTAAACGCTGAATCGCCATTTGAACATAGTCTAAACCATAGCGAAATAAACTCATTGAGAGTCGTCCATGCTTCTTTATTTTTATCGCTTTTTTTTGATCATGTTGCCATTCACCCGTTAAGTAACACCAACAGAAGCTTATAGCTAACACCGCAATCAATTTTTTCACTCGTCTAGGGTCTGTCAAGCGCGTATTTTCAAGATTAAACCCGCGTCCTTTGAGACAACTGAATAAGGTTTCAATTTCCCAGCGTAATGCATAATCCTGAATAGCATTGGCATTAAACTGAGGAGAAACGACGAGTAAAAGCTCTCCATTTTCTAACTGTAGTGCACTTATATATAGTTTCACCCGACCAACCAAAATCCGTCGTTTACGACATTCAATTTGACCAACTTTAAGATGGCGAAATAAATCACTAATTTTATGATTCTTTCCTAAATGATTGGTGACAATGAAGTTTT
Source organism: Acinetobacter septicus (assembly GCF_019355975.1). NCBI lineage: Bacteria > Pseudomonadati > Pseudomonadota > Gammaproteobacteria > Moraxellales > Moraxellaceae > Acinetobacter > Acinetobacter septicus. Next base: position 94,448 of record NZ_CP079898.1, read on the forward strand.
TTTAACACGAATGCAGAAGTTGATGTCTTGTTCAATTAACCATGTAAACCACTGCTCACCGATAAACTCTCTGTCTGCGAACACATTCACAATACGGTCTTTACCAAAAATGGCTATAAAGCGTTGAATCAAAGCAATGCGCTCTTTCGTATCTGAATTTCCACGTTTATTAAGCAATGTCCAAAGGATAGGTATCGCTATTCCACGATAAACGATTGCGAGCATCAGGATATTAATATTTCGTTTTCCCCATTTCCAATTGGTTCTATCTAAAGTCAGTTGCACTTGGTCGAATGAAAACATATTGAAAATCAACTGAGAAATTTGACGATAATCAAAATACTGACCTGCAAAGAAGCGCTGCATACGTCGATAAAATGATTGTGGTAAGCACTTGATGGGCAAGGCTTTAGATGCAGAAGAAAGATTACATGTTTGCTTTAAAATAATCACAAGCATGATGAGCGCAAAGCACTTTAAATGTGACTTGTTCCATTTTAGAGATTTGTTTAAGATAAGATATAACTCATTGAGATGTATCATAGTATTCGTCGTTAGAAAACAATTATTGTGACATTATTTCAATGAGTTATCTATTTTTGTCGTGTACAGAGAAAGTAAATAATAAATGGGCGACCGTTGGGCATTCACAAGGTGGACAAGCAGCTTTAGGCGCTGCTCAATATGCATCACGGGCCAAGCTCGATTATAAGGGAACCGTTGCTGTTGCACCTGCATCTAACCTTGATTTGATTTTGACTTTGGGCGAAGCCTCAGTTGCAAATCAACCTGTAACTACACAGATTCCTGTATATGCAAGTTTGGATACCTTTACTGCACTGATTACCGCAGGATTGCGTAATCCAAATCCAGATTTTAAATATACTCAGGTTTTTAAAGATCCAACTGCGCAGATTGCCCAAACCTACGCAGAAACAGAATGTTCAGGTGATATTGGTAATGCCTTTGCTGGCAGTATGGGTTTATATGCTCAATCTACTGGAAGTTTGAATGGTTATGGGCGTACTCAGGATAATTTCCTGAATATTCCAGTGGTGAAAAACTTTACTTCTAAAGATGGTCAGCCTTTAACGGTTAAAGTGACGTCGCCAATTACCATTTATCAGGGCAGTAATGACACTACTGTACCGCGAATTGCGACCAATACACTGGTCGGTTCAGCCCAGCAAAAGGGTACAGCTATTCAATACATTACCGATGATGGTAATGCAGTGAAATGGGATCACGGGACTGCTTATGTGTTAAATATTCCAAATATTGTGCAAGATGTTGGAACGATGCTTTCCAAATAAATCATGATGGTTCTGCCGTATGGCTCATGTATATCACATGAGCCATTTTTATTTAAAACTGAGTAAAGTTCATTCTGCTTAATCCTAAAGTTCATGCTACAATAGCGCCCAATCTTAGCACGGCTTAAAAGCCCTAATTCATAGGACCCTCGCTAATGTTTGCCAACATTTCTCTTTCTGAATTTGATCCAGAATTGGCCAAAGCAATTGACGCTGAAGACGCGCGCCAAGAAGCGCATATTGAGCTGATTGCATCTGAAAACTATTGCTCTCCTGCGGTGATGGAAGCGCAAGGTTCAAAACTGACTAATAAATATGCAGAAGGTTATCCTGGCAAACGCTATTATGGCGGTTGCGAATATGTCGATGTGATTGAACAATTAGCCATTGACCGTGCTAAAGAACTTTTTGGTGCTGATTATGCCAATGTTCAGCCGCATGCAGGTTCACAGGCAAACTCTGCGGTATACTTAGCATTATTAAATGCAGGTGATACAGTATTGGGTATGAGCCTTGCACATGGCGGTCACTTGACTCACGGTGCAAAAGTAAACTTCTCTGGTAAAACTTATAATGCCATTCAGTACGGTTTAAATCCTGAAACTGGCGAGATTGATTACGAAGAAGTTGAACGTTTAGCTTTGGAACATAAACCACGCATGATCGTGGCAGGTTTTTCTGCATATAGCCGTGTGGTGGATTGGCAGCGTTTCCGTGATATCGCGGATAAAGTTGGTGCTTATTTGTTTGTTGATATGGCGCATGTTGCTGGTTTGGTTGCAGCAGGTGTTTATCCAAGTCCGGTTCAAATCGCAGACGTGACAACGACTACTACGCATAAGACACTTCGTGGCCCACGTTCTGGTCTAATCCTTGCTAAAGCAAACGAAGAAATTGAGAAAAAACTTCAATCTGCGGTGTTCCCAGGTAATCAGGGCGGTCCTTTGGTACATGCAATTGCAGCTAAAGCAGTTTGTTTTAAAGAAGCAATGGCCCCTGAATATAAAACGTATCAACAACAAGTGGTTAAAAATGCTCAAGCCATGGCTGAAGTATTAATTTCACGTGGTTATGATGTGGTTTCAGGCGGTACAGATAATCATTTATTCTTATTGTCTTTAATTAAACAAGACATTACAGGTAAAGATGCTGACGCATGGTTGGGCAACGCCAATATTACGGTCAATAAAAATGCAGTTCCAAACGATCCACGTTCTCCATTTGTGACTTCTGGTATTCGTATTGGTACTCCAGCAGTGACGACTCGCGGTTTTGGTGAAGCCGAAGTTCGTGATTTAGCGGGCTGGATTGCGGATGTATTAGATAGCAAAGGTGATGAAGGCGTCATCGCTGATGTTAAAGCAAAAGTTGAAGCAGTATGTGCAAAATTCCCTGTATATGCTAACTAAGCAAATTGCTTGAGAAGAAGCTCCCTCAAGGGAGCTTTTTTTATCTGTGAATATTTTAATCATCAGAACTAAACTCTGATATAACAATAAAATTATATTTAAGTCATTTGTTTTGAAAATTGATAGATTTAAGGAGTTTATAACATGTCTCAGCCTAATATTATTATTTCCTCGCAAGATCTACATCGTTTAGAAACGATGCTTGAACATCAAACGACTCAAAGCTCGACCATGCAGCATTTAGAAAATGAACTGGCGCGAGCAGAAGTGGTTGATCCTGAAAATATTCCAAAAAATGTGGTCACCATGAACTCCCGAGTGAGTATCACCATTGCACCTTCAACAGATTCTGTTGAGATTGTTTTAGTCTATCCACATGATTTTACAGGTGATAAAAGTCAGGTTAATATTTTGGCACCTGTGGGTGCGGCGATCTTGGGACTGACAGAAGGGCAGAGTATTGAATGGCCACAGCCTGATGGTCAATTGATGAAAATTAAAATTGAAAAAGTCATTTATCAGCCTGAATGAGAAGGAAAATATCTGTAATAGACTGCTTTCTCATGGTTTAAACTCTTTTTATTTTTCTCTCAATAGGGAGAAATAAAAAGGACTGATGAAAGACGTCTAATGTCTATTTGCAAAATGGTGAGATGAAAAATTTAAGATTTAACATAAAATCATCATGTTGATATAAAAAATAGACTTTGCACTATATCGATTTGTGCCTATGATGAATTGACAAAATATATTGGTTGATTATGACTCAATTTAATTTATTGATTCCGCTAGATCGGATTGAAGTTGATCCAAAAGCAATTTTGGCGATCAAACGCAATGATCTGGTGCCTTTACTGGATAATCAATATCAGCTCAATCATTATGCCGATCAGCTGATTCAATCGCAGTCGGTATTGCTCAATGGGGTTGATCCCAAGCTCAATCAAGAATTGAGCAAGGTCATTTCTCAATTGATTGAGAAGTTAGCGCAATCTAACAAAGTGCTCAAGAAACGTAAATTTAATGCATTACAAAAATGGTTAGGCATTGATATCGAATATGATCATGGGCAGTTGAATTACTTAACTGAATTGGAACGTCTGATTGATCAAGCCAGTTTTTTAAGTCAACGCTTGCAAATCGAAATTCAAAAATCACAGGCGCGTGTCCAACAGGTACTAGGTTTACGTGAACAGATGGCGAAATATATCATTGCGGCTCAAGAATTTTTGCAGGAATATCCTGCTTTTATTCAGCAGCGACATCCACTGGATAATTTTGCAGAACGATTATCTAAAAAAATAAACACCTTACAAACTTTGCAAGCGAGTAATGATATCGCTATTACGCAAATGCAATTGGCCGAGCAACTTTCTTTTACCTTATTAGATCGTTTTAAGGAGGCGCAACAAGTCTTGATTCCTGCTTGGCAATATCACCTCAAACAGAGCATGCAAGGCAATTCAGTTGCAGAATTGCAAAAGCTGGATCATAGTCGTGAAATATTGATGAATACTTTAAAAAAATCATTAGAGAAAAATAGGGTGGAATAATGTCACAATCCGAATCTAACCATAAAAATATACTGGTCGAACAATCTACAGAGCTTCAGCAGCAAGAGTTTGAGCGTTTAAACTTAAAAGAGCTAGGTTTACAGCCTGAAGATTTTGCTCAGGTGATGGATGCACATCAGACATTGACTGATATGACGCACAGTAGTGTTTCTGAATATGGTAAGGATATTGCGACCAAGACTTCAACCTACACCGATGAACTCCTGAATCTGGTTCAAAATAAAGATCTGGATACGACAGGACAAAAATTAAATGAAGTAGTTCAAGTTGCCCAGCAACTCAATACATCGAGCATCTTGAATAAACCGAAAGGCTCATCTATTCCGATTTTAGGCGGTTTGTTGAATAAAATTAAGGGTGCCAAACAAAGTTTTGATCAACATTTTAATACCACGAAAGAACAAATCGATGCTTTGGTCAAAGAAATTGAGCAATCCCAAAACGGACTAAAGTCCCGTGTGAATACTTTGGATAAAATGTTTGATGCGGTGCAAGACGAATATAAACAACTTGGTGTTCATGTTGCTGCGGGTAAGATCAAACAGCAGGAAATTCAGCAACAGATTGCTCAATTAAATCAGCAAGAACAGAATCAACAAATGACTCAGCAGATCTATGATCTGAACCATCTTGCGAATAATTTAGAAAAACGGGTCAGTGATTTACAAGTTCTACAGCAGTCTGCCATGCAAACTTTGCCGATGATTCGTATTATTCAGTCCAATAATTTAATGTTGGTGGATAAATTTTATGCGATTAAAAATATCACTTTACCTGCATGGAAAAATCAAATCAGTTTGGCAATTTCTTTACAGGAACAAAAAAACAGCGTGCAATTGGCAAAGAGTATTGATGATGCAACCAATGATTTATTGCGTCGAAATGCTGATTTATTACATCAAAATTCAGTTGATACAGCTAAAGCCAATCAACGTTCGGTGATTGATATTGAAACCCTTGAACATGTGCAAAATACCCTCATTAAAACGGTTAACGATGTGATTCAAGTTCAAAAAGAAGGTATGCAAAAGCGCGATGAAGCGGCAACGAGATTACGTACACTTCAGCAAAATTTAAATCAACTGGTCATTGAGTCGAGTCATGATACTGCTTTAAAGCAGTAAATAAATTGGTACTCTTAGGTCAAACAGTATGAGGAGAGTAGGTTGCCACCCATCGAAAATGCTCCGATGAATATTCAGTCGATACAGTCTCGATTGACCCAACTCAAAAAGCGTCAACATCGTGTGATGCTGTTGAGTCTAACGGTAACAGGGATTTTTATCATTGCGTTGGTTGCATCATTTACTCAACAGGCGTTGGTCTATAGTTTTTTTGATTTGAGCCAACAAGTCGAACAATTACATATTCCTGTGGCGATGGCTGATCAGTTATTGCTGGATCAACAGTCTGATTATTTTAGCAATCTACTGTCATGGTTCGGCTGGCTGTTTTTAAAAATTTTTGCTGCATTTTTTGGCGCTTTTATTTTTGTCCGAATTTTAAAAAAATTTAAATTTTTTCAGTTACGTTTTCGTTCACTGATTTTACGCTTTGTGGCGTGGTTAATTGGATTTATTCTCATCTGGTCAGGTTTGACTTACTGGCAATATGACCGTACTAGTGATCAAGCCAAAGCTTATGCTGAATTGGTGGCTTATGATCAAAGTATTCAGCAAAGCCAAATCGCGCATGAGTTGAAAAATGTGGATACACCTGATGCAGTGAAAGATTATCTTTTAGCGCAAACTGCTTTATTACACCGACCAGTGGATAAAGAGACAGCATTACCTTATGTTTCACATTTGATCCGTGAAGAACGTCAGGATCCGCATTTTATGGAATATGGCTTTAAACCTGAACAGCTTTGGATCATGCAGCAGCAACTTTATGGGAAAGCAGTCACGCCATTGGCACAAAGTGTTCAAAAACAAGCGGATCAAGCTCAACAACTTTCTGAAATGGTGAAACTCTTATGTTGGGGAATCAGTTTATTGGCTGCACTTATTGCAATGATGACCTATGCTTTAGCCTTAAATCTTAAGAATCGAGCAGAGCGGATTGAGCAAAAAAGTGAATAATGATTTTATGTTCGGTAAAACCGATTAAAATCATAAAAACATACTGTTTCACCTATTTAAAGTTTTATCGTAATATTCTCAACAAGTTAAAAATTTACTCCTTTGGAGCTTGATTATGTTAGATCAAAATATCAAAACTCAGTTAAAAGCCTATTTAGAACGTTTAGAAAGTCCTATCGAATTGGTCGCTGCTCTGGATGATTCAGACAAAGCTGCCAAGATCAAAGAATTAGTCACTGAAATTGCGGAACTCTCTGATCAAGTCACGGCCCGTTTTGATGGTCAAAATACACGCCGTCCAAGTTTTGGTATTGCCAAAGTCGGTGAACAACCACGTGTGTTCTTTGCGGGCTTACCGATGGGTCATGAGTTTACTTCATTGATCTTAGCTTTGTTACAAACTTCGGGTTATGCACCGAAAGTCTCTGATGAACTGCTCAACCAGATTAAAGGTTTGAATCTTAAAGCAGACTTTGATGTATTTGTATCTTTAAGCTGTCACAACTGTCCAGATGTGGTTCAGGCACTGAATCTGATTGCAATTTATAACCCCAATACCACTGCGACCATGATTGATGGTGCCTTCTTCCAAGATGAAGTGGAACAACGCAAAATCATGGCAGTTCCAATGGTGTTCCAAGATGGCAATCATATTGGCCAAGGTCGTATGACCTTAGAAGAAATTGTGGCAAAACTGGACAGTGGTGCTGCTGAAAAAGATGCAGCGGCAATTAATGCCAAACAGGCTTTTGATGTATTAGTGGTGGGTGCGGGTCCTGCGGGTGGTACTGCGGCGATTTATGCAGCCCGTAAAGGCATTCGCACAGGCATGATCGCAGAGCGTTTTGGTGGTCAGGTCATGGACACCATGGACATTGAAAACTTTACTTCTGTACAAAAAACTGTAGGTCCACAGTTTGCTGCGGATATGGAAAAACATGTACGTGAGTACGATGTCGATATCATGAATCTGCAACGTGTCAGTAAAATTGTCGGTGCCGATCAAACTGCTTCAGGTCTGGTTGAAGTTGAATTGGAAAATGGCGCCAAAGTTGAATCGAAAACCGTGATTTTATCGACAGGTGCGCGCTGGAGAAAGATGGGCGTTCCGGGTGAACAGGAATATGCGACTCGTGGTGTAGCGTATTGTCCACACTGTGATGGTCCATTGTTTAAAGGCAAAAAAGTCGCGGTGATTGGTGGCGGTAACTCGGGTGTTGAAGCGGCAATTGATTTGGCAGGTATTGTGGAGCATGTGACTTTGGTTGAATTTGATACCAAACTTCGTGCAGACCAAGTGTTACAGGACAAATTAAATAGCTTGCCGAATGCAAGCGTCATCACCCATGCGCTTTCAACAGAAGTCGTCGGTGATGGTGCTCAGGTGACCGCTTTGAAATACAAAGACCGTGCTACAGAGACAGAACACAGCATTGAACTATCAGGAATTTTTGTACAGATTGGTTTATTGCCGAACACAGACTTCTTGAAAGGATCAGTCGAGTTAAGTCCACGCGGTGAGATTATTATCAACGAGCGTAACGAAACCAATGTAGCAGGTGTATTTGCTGCTGGTGACTGTACCACTGTGCCATATAAGCAGATCATTATTGCCACAGGTGAAGGGGCGAAAGCTTCTTTGTCAGCGTTTGATTATATTATTCGGAATAGTTAAACGCGCCTTTCAAAATAATGGAAAGCAAAGCAATTTCGACTGTTTTGCTTTCTCATTTAACGGCTTGTCAATTTAAAGGCATTCATATTTAAGAGCTTTCAGATTTAGATTTATTCTAAAATTCATTTTATAGGAACTTGATCCTCTAACAGTCAAGTTCCTTTTTTTTATTTTTCAATTAATGCGAAATTATATTGAGTTGTTTAAACTTATCCATGAGCTGTGTTTGATCTTCAATATGTGCAGGATCCACTATGATGCAGTTGATCGGACAAACTGCAATACAAGTGGGTTCAGGGTAAAACCCGACACATTCTGTACAGCGATTTGCATCAATTTCATAGACCTGTTTTCCTTCAAAAATTGCAGTGTTTGGACATTCTGGCAAACACATATCGCAATTAATGCATTCAGATGTGATCAATAAAGCCATTATTACTCCGCAGCATATGTCAAAGCAGAAGATGAAATCTGTTCTGTGGCATGCGGTAGGTTTCGAATCAGGAGTGCATATTTGATATCAATACTCGGATCTAATGGAATTTCAACCACATATCCCGAGCCTTTGGCACTCTCGATTTGCTGACCTTTATTGTCCAAAATTTCACTGAGGACAAAACTTAGGTTTCCTTGTGGGGTCATGAGCTCTAATGCATCACCGACATCAAAACGGTTTTTGACATCGATCTTGATATAATTGCCATTACGTTCCAGAACTTCACCACAAAATTGCTGATAATCAAAATGTGAAGAACCATCAGCATAATTTTGATAATCGCTATGCACATGACGACGCAAGAAACCTTCGGTGTAGCCGCGATTTGCTAAACCTTCGAGCAGTTTCATCAAACTTGGATCAAAAGGTTTGCCCGCCAATGTGTCATCAATGGCTTTACGATAAATCTGTGCTGTACGCGCACAATAAAAATAAGATTTGGTACGACCTTCAATTTTTAAGGAGTGAATACCCATCTGACTTAAACGCTCTACATGCTGTACCGCACGTAGATCTTTCGAGTTCATAAAATAAGTGCCGTGTTCATCTTCCTCAGCAGCAAACATTTCCTCATCATTGCGTTGTACCAAAACGGGTTGCGTGAACGGAGCTTGATGATCTTGTGGACGACAGCAACTGTGTGTGGAGGCGAGTTGCTGGGTAGGAATCACATCTCCAGTTTCATTTTCCAAGGCATCATGAATTTTATATTCCCAACGACAGGCATTGGTACACGCGCCCTGATTGGCATCACGTTTATTCATATAACCCGAAAGCAAACAACGGCCCGAATAAGCCATGCATAATGCGCCATGTACAAACACTTCGAGTTCAATATCTGGAACATGCTTTTGTATTTCCGCAATTTCCTCAATCGAAAGTTCGCGTGACAGAATGACACGAGTAAGACCGTAATCTTTCCAGAATTTTACCGTTGCCCAATTGATGGCATTGGCTTGTACCGATAAATGAATGGGCATCTGTGGAAAATGTTCACGAACCAACATGATTAAACCCGCATCAGACATAATCAGTGCGTCTGGTTGCATCTTGATAATAGGCTCTAAATCAGCGATAAAATTCTTGAGTTTACTATTGTGTGGCTGAATATTGACCACCACATAGAACTTTTTGCCTAAAGCATGTGCTTCATGAATTCCAATAGCCAAGTTGTCATGATCAAATTCATTATTACGAACACGTAAACTATAGCGCGGTTGACCTGCGTAAACTGCATCTGCCCCATAGGCAAAAGCATAACGCATATTTTTTAGTGATCCAGCAGGAGAGAGCAACTCAGTTTTCATGGCAATTGAAAAGGCATAGTAAATATAAGTGATTATTTTAAAATTACTCAGTGTTTTGCTCAACCTAGCAAATTAGTCAGGATTAATCGTTCTAAAAATGCATCTGATTGTTCTGTTTTTATTATTGTTGTTGCATTGATAATGCTTATTAAATATTAGACAATGATTGAATAAAACCTGAGGGAATATCCATGAAAATTGCAAATCATCGACAGCCTGTATTTTTTATCTCGCACGGTGGTGGACCATGGCCGTGGATGCCTGATTATCTGAATACGGTTTATGCCAATCTGGCCCAATCACTGGGTGATTTGTTAGATTCTGTAGTAGTACGACCTAAAGCCATTTTGATGATTTCTGCGCATTGGGAAGCGCCAGAATTTACAGTTCAGACGGCATCGCAACCCGATATGATTTATGATTATGGTGGTTTTCCTGCACATACCTATCAGGTACGTTATGAATCATCTGGATCACCAGAACTGGCTGAACGTGTTGTGGAATTGCTAGAACAAGCGAATATTTCAGTGGCGACCGATGCACAACGTGGCTACGATCACGGCATGTTTTCGCCAATGCAGATCATCAACCCTGCGGCGGATATTCCAGTGGTACAGTTGTCTTTGAAAAAAGGACTAAATCCGCAACAACATATCGAGATGGGACGTGCTTTAGCGCAGTTACGTGATGAAAATGTGTTGATTGTGGCGAGTGGACTCAGCTATCACAACTTGCGTATGTTCAATGCTCATGCGGCAGAGCCTTCACGTGCCTTTGATCAGTGGTTGTTTGAAACAGTGGTTGAGCATCAGGGCAATGCACGTAATGCATTATTGAACGATTGGGAACATGCTCCTGCGGCGCGCGTTGCGCATCCTCGTGAGGAGCATTTATTGCCATTGATGGTGGCTGTAGGTGCCGCAGAACAGGAATTAGCCGCACGTAATTATCACGAAGAGCAATTTATGGGCGGTTTGTCGGTTTCCAATTTTGCTTTTGGTGAGCTTAAATTATAGATTCAATGTATTGATCTAGTCTTGAATCTTATCAGCATAGTTAAATTAGTTAGAAGCGATCTGGAGAATTCAACAGATCGCTTTTTTTGTTCGTCTTATCATTATTTTATTTTTTGGTTGATGATTCATGTAATACCTAAAATAAATTGATATTTCTTTACAAAATTAAGCTTAAATTAAGTTTTTATCATTCTTTTTTGACATTACCATCAGTTGATAGCCACACTAATTCTAGACTGTTGGCTGTGTCATCAAATGAAAAATTATTAATCTAAATAATTGTTTTCATTTTTAATTTCGTAAGAATAAGGAGTGATCTATGGCTGCTACAAATGGAATGTTAGATCCAGACGATTCAGTTATTTTACTGATCGATCATCAAAGTGGTTTATTCAATACAGTAAGAGATGTTCCGGTCCCAGACTTACGCAATTACGTCATTGCCATTGCAAAGGCTGCATCCTTATTAAATATCCCCGTTATTACAACGGCATCTGTACCTGATGGGCCAAATGGGCCATTAATTCCAGAAATACATCATTATGCTCCTCATGCTGTCTATGTACCACGTACAGGTCAAATTAATACATGGGATAATCCATTATTTGTAGATGAAGTTAAAAAGACTGGTAGAAAAACACTGATTATTGCAGGTACGCTTACCAGCGTATGTTTGGCTTTTCCGGCAGTGAGCGCCCGTCAGGAAGGATATAATGTTTATTGTGTGATTGATGCTTCAGGTAACTGGAGTAAATTAGCAACTGACACAACCATTGCACGTGTGACTCAAGCTGGTGCAATTCCAACAGATACCTTTGCGATTGTGGCTGAGTTAATGCGTACTTGGAATCGACCTGAAGGTTCTCGTTTTGCAGGAATTCTTGCTGATCATGTATGTCCAGAATACAAGTGCTTAATGGAGAGCTTTGATAAAGCACAAGCGGTTGTTCGCGATGGTCCAGAAACCAACTTGGATAAATATCAATAAGATAAATTAATTTTATTTGATTATAGATAGAATCATGAGCCCAAATTCTCGCTAAGAATTTGGGTTTTTTATTTAATATTGAATAATCTTGATATTGTCTTACAGACAAAATTGTTTTGATCTGGAAAAAAAGCAATAATTTCGGTGGTGGATACAGCAACTTTTTTGGTACTTTCATTGAATTAAAGAGTGGATTAAGCTTTCTGGTGATTTTCATATTTGTTTATGTGAAGCCAATCATAATCCGATCGTGACAGGATATTTGCAAACTTTAATTGCCAGAACTTCCTTGTTAATCGGGATGTATGAAACCAAACCAAATCAGTGTTCGGTTGAAGAACATGAGGCAATTTTGCAGGCGATTGAGCAAGGTGATGAGCAAAAAGCCATTCAATTGATGGAAGCACATTTAGGTGAATATGCGCGGAGCTTTTTAGATGAACAGCCAAATACCAAGTCGCCAAATCTAGTGGATATCTTTCAAAATAAAAAGCTTCAAAAATAATGAATATAAAAAAACCGAGAAATTTTTCTCGGTTTTTTTGGTCATGAAGGCAGATTATTTTTCAACGAATGCACGTTCAATTACGTAATCGCCTAAAACGCCCATACGCGGAGATTCTTTAAGACCAGCTTTGTCTAAAAGTGCAGCTACATCAGTTAAGAAATGTGGGCTACCACAAAGCATCGCACGGTCAGTTTCTGGGTTAAATGGTGGTAAACCAATTTTTTCAAATAATGCACCCGTTTCAATGGCAGTGGTGACACGACCTTCATTTTCAAAGGGTTCACGTGTCACAGTTGGGTAGTAGATCAATTTGTTTTTGATGTCTAATTCTTCAAACCATTCATTATTTGGTAATTCATTCAAAATTAGATCTTGGTAAGCCAATTCACTAATCCAGCGTGTACCATGAACCAAAATCACTTTTTCAAATTTTTCATAAGTTTCAGGATCACGAATTAACGATAAGAATGGTGCAAGACCTGTACCTGAAGAAAGAAAATACAGGTTTTTACCTGGATTAATATCATCATGTACCAAAGTACCTGTTGGCTTTTTAGAAATCAAAATTTCATCGCCCACTTGTACTTTTTGTAAAATCGAAGTCAGTGGACCGTCTTGAACCTTAATTGAGAAAAACTCAAGTTCTTCTTCATAATTAGCACTGGCAATTGAGTAGGCACGCATTAATGGTTTGCCATTGACCTCAAGCCCGATCATGACGAACTGACCATTTTTAAAACGCAGTGCGGTGTCGCGTGTGGTTTTAAAACTAAAAAGAGTGTCATTCCAGTGGTGAACATGGGTGATGCGTTCAACGTTAAAAGCAGCCATTAAAGGTCTCAATCACGATCAAAAGAAAACAGGTTGCTATTCTAATCTAAAATCATTCTCGATAAACTGAATATATTTAATTGTGTTTATAAGAAAAAGTGATGATGAATTCTGTAAATTTGCCAATCATCGGCAGCATGCATTCGCCTTACCGTGAAAAGTTTGGTATTCCGCGCCAGCCTAATCTGGTGCAAGTCGAATCGTATATTGAAATGTATGAACCCTATAATGATCCATTGGCATTTGAAGGTATCGAGGAATTTAGTCATTTATGGCTGATTTGGCAGTTTCATGACAATAAACATCAGCAGGAGCTTGAAAAATTTCGTCCGCAAGTGCGCCCACCGCGTTTGGGTGGTAATAAAAAAATCGGTGTATTTGCGACCCGTAGTATGTATCGACCTGCGCCGATTGGGTTATCTGTGGTGCAATTTAAATCAATTGAAAAAATAGACAAAACACTTCGTATTTATGTGACAGGCAGTGATTTACTGAATGGAACGCCTATTTTAGATATTAAACCTTATATTCATTATTCAGATGCCATCGAAAATGCGCAAAGTGGCTATGCACAGCATGAACCCGCGAGAAAAAAAGTCATGTGGACAACGGATGCTGATGCGCTACGACAAAAATATTTAGGTGAGAAAAAACTGACGGTTCAGATTGTGGATGAGCTTGAACAAGTATTGTCTCTTGACCCACGACCTGCGTATCAGGATGATCCTGAGCGGATTTATAAAATGAAATTTGCTCAGTTTGATGTTAGTTTCAGTGTGAATGAACAATACATTGAGATTGTTGATTTTACTGAATGAGCAGCATTATTTTAGTCTGCTTTACACTGTTGCTTATGGATATACATTTGCTGATCAGCGTGTTTACATGCGTCTTCCAGCCCCTGACTTGGATGGCGCATCGCGTAACCAATTGCAGCACTGATTTTAGCATCTGCCAAATGTTCCAGTAAGCGTTGTTTTAATTGTTCCAGATGATCATGGTCATAACCCAGTATCAGGATTCCAAATTCATCGCCGCCTAAACGTGCCAGTAAATCTTCCTGACGTAGTGAATTTCTTAAAATAAAAGCAGCTTGTTCAATAAAACGATCGCCCTCGGCATGTCCTTGTTGGTCATTGATTGCTTTTAAGCCGTTCAAATCAATCATGAAAACAGCAGCAGGATGTCCATAGGTTTTACAACGTTCTTCTTCTGTACAAATGAATTGATTCCAGCCGCGGCGGTTATAGACACCCGTCATGGCATCAATGACAGCTTCATTTTGCAGGCGTTCATGTAAACGAATTTGTTCATTTTCGCGGATTTCACGCTGTAAAATATGGCTGAGTAAATTACCAAATAATTCAACCAAACCACCATCTTCAATAATTTTTTCAGACTTTGGTTCTGGATCAATCGCGCACAAAGTGCCAAATAGACTGCCATCTTCTTTAACCAGAGGTTGTCCGATATAGGCTTTAATATTGACTTGTTGGGCAATAGGTGCAGAAGCGTAAAGTGGAACATCTTCAGAACGTGGCGCAATCCGTGGTGCGTGTCCTTGTACCATATGTGAGCAAAACGAATCTGCCCAATTAAAAACGCGGCCAGGTTTGACATCATAACCATGATCTTCGGCCTGTAATACGATCCAGTCATTGCCTTCTACACGTGTGATCATCCATAAATCAAAGCCAAATTTTTGACGTAAAAAATGCAGTACTGCTTGTCCTGCGTCATGAAAGTTTTTAAATGCAATTGAACTCATTTAGCCGCCTATGATCTGGATATTTTATTGGTGCTTTTTATGGCACTTTAAAACAATTTTGGGCGGCTGCATATCCCTAATTTAAAGACTAAAAAATACATTGCAAATGAACTCTGCTATATTGTGTAGAGTGTTCGGGGTATAACAATGAAGTTTAATTTTGAAATAGATACGGTTTGGTGTTTAGAACAATTATTAAAAGATGGGCGCATCACTGAGCGTGATAAATTATTGATTCAAACCACACATCGTCAGAAAGATCAGTTGAAATGGCACCCGATTCAATGGATTGCCCAATTCAATCTTAAAGACCAACAATCACCAGATAAAGTATTAAACAGCACGCGTTTAAGTCAATGGCTTGCGGAAAAATCAGGGCTGGCATTTTATGTGATTGATCCACTAAAAGCTGATGTTGGTAAATTAACGTCGGTGATGTCACAAGAGTTTGCTTTACGCAATAAAATCTTAGCGGTAGGTGTGACAGCAGATTCAGTTTTAATTGGGACAGACCAACCGTTTATGACAGACTGGTTGGTCAATCTTGAGCGTAGCTTGAGTCCGAAAAAAATTGAACGGGTGATTTTGAATCCTGAACAGTTACATCGCTATTTGGTTGAATATTATCAGGTCAGTCGCGCGGTCAATTCATCGCAAAATTCGGGTAGTTATGATCGGGAAAATAAAGGCGTCGAAGCACTTTTACAATTAGGCGATACGCAAACCCCTGATGCCAATGATCAACACATCGTCAAGTTAGTCGATTGGGTGTTACAGTTTGCTTTTGAACAGGGTGCAAGTGATATCCACCTTGAACCACGTAAAGATACAGGCAAGGTTCGTTTCCGTATTGATGGTGTTTTGCACACCATTTATAACATGCCTGCAAATACTTTAACTGCGGTGATTGCGCGGATTAAAATTTTGGGACGACTCAATGTTGCAGAAAAGCGTAAACCACAGGATGGACGATTAAAAACCCGAACACCTAAAGGACAAGAAACAGAGCTACGTCTTTCGACTTTGCCGACTGCGTTTGGTGAAAAAATGGTGATGCGTATTTTTGATCCAGAAGTTTTGGTGCGTAGTTTCCAACAACTTGGATTTGAAGGACGTTTACTCAATGACTGGAATACACTCACTCAGCATAGTCACGGCATCATTTTAGTTACGGGACCGACAGGTTCAGGTAAAACCACGACACTTTATTCATCGTTAAAACAATTGGCAACTGAACAGGTTAATGTCTGTACCATTGAAGACCCGATTGAAATGTTGGAACCCAGTTTTAATCAGATGCAGGTTAATCCTGCCATTGAACTTGGTTTTGCCGATGGTGTCCGAGCTTTAATGCGTCAGGATCCCGATATCATCATGGTGGGTGAGGTACGTGATCAGGATACCGCCAATATGGCGATACAAGCAGCATTAACAGGTCATTTGGTACTTTCTACCTTACATACCAATGATGCACCCTCCAGTTTAACTCGATTGCATGATCTTGGTGTCCAGCCATTTCTGACTGCCGCAACCATTTTGGGTGTATTGGCACAACGTCTAGTCAGAAAGTTATGCCCGCATTGCAAAGTGCAAACCCAGATTAATGAACAGGAGTGGGAACACCTGACTTTTGATTACATTATGGATATGCCTGAAACTGTCTATTGTGCAGTGGGCTGTGAAGCATGTCGTAACACGGGTTACAAAGGACGTGTTGGTATTTATGAGTTTATGCCTGTAAGTACTGAAGTTAAACATTTAATTAGTGCCCATGCGACCTTAAATGAATTACGCGCCCAAACTAAAAAAGAAGGTGTAGAGCCATTGCGGATTGCAGGTGCGCGTAAAGTGATTGAAGGCGTTACCACGTTAGAAGAGGTTTTGCGTGTTGTTCCACTCAGCTAAATAGCCTAAGCGCAAATTTTCCTAAGATTCACCTCATCTTGTTTGTTTAATTTATGCGTATTGAATGAATCAACTCGATACACCGACACCAATGAGGTCATTAAAATGAATATGATGCGTAATATCTTATTAGCTGCAACTTTAGCAACCACGGGTTATGTATCTGCACAGACACCTGTTAATCAGTCTGCTTTAGCGCCAACAAAAGTGACAAGTGTGAAGCAAGCTTTGACCATGAAAGATGATGCACCTGTAATGCTTAAAGGGCAGGTGGTTAAATCTTTGGGAGATGAAAAATATCAATTCAGAGATACTACTGGTACGATTACAGTCGATATTGATGATGAATTATGGCAAGGTCGTGCAATTTCTCCCACTACAACCGTAACGTTGATCGGTGAAGTTGATATTGACCGTATCCCGACAAAACGTGTTGAAATTGATGTGGATAGCGTTCAATTTTAACAGTAAACCCTAAACGTTCTTCTCCAGAGAAACCGCATGTCTGATTTTAGATTTGCGGTTTTTTTACTTTATAGTGAAAACAGATCTATTTAATGATAAAGCACTTGAGATCGCACATGCGCATATTAATAGCAGAAGATGATTGTTCCCAAGCAGAAAGTATCAAATCATGGCTCGAAATGGATGGCTATCGTGTGGATTGGGTTGAACGTGGCGATTATGCGATTGCCGCCATTGAACAACACCAGTACGACTGTATTTTGCTAGATCGAGGTTTACCTAAAGCGACAGGGGATGATGTATTAGTGGCTTTACGCAAGCATCAGCCGATCACGCCTGTTATTTTTATCACTGCCAAAGATACGATTGAAGATCGGGTGACAGGGTTGGATTTGGGGGCAAATGACTATCTAGTTAAGCCTTTTAGTCTGGATGAACTTTCTGCCCGCGTACGCGCCCAGTTGCGTTCTCAGCAACGTGCCAATAGCCATATTTTAGAATGGAAACAACTCAAACTAGATACCCATGCTAAAACGGTATTGCTAGATCAGCATATTGTGGATTTAACCGCGAAAGAATTCCAGATTTTATATAAATTAATGCAATACCCTGAACGGATTGTAAGGCGTGAACAACTTGAAGAATCGCTTTATGCATGGGGCGAGGAAATCGAAAGTAACGCCATTGAAGTCTATATTTATCAGTTGCGTAAAAAAATCGGTGCGACTTTGATTAAAACCATTCGTGGTTTGGGCTATCGAATGGGTGAGTAAATAATGAATCGTCCCGTATCTTTGTCATTACAGTCGAAACTGATCAAAACAACGCTATGGAGTGGCGTGATTGCAGGCGTAATTGCTTTTATGTTGCTGGTGTTTTTGACCTGTTATCACACCATGAAAGTACAAGATGAAATCATGGACGAGGTTTCAGATATGTTGTTGCTTTCTGATGTGCATTTACCTTCAGGTCAGCAATTGGATGAATTAAGTGATGAGTTCGATCTGCAATATGTCTTGTACTGGAATCATCAACTGCTCAGCCAATCCGCAGATCATGATGCTATACCTCTAAATTTAGACGTTGGAACAGATTTTTCCTTGCGATGGAAAGATGGACAGCTTTGGCGTATTTATCGGCAGGATAAAGCTGAAACAGGACTCATATCTATTGTGATTCAGCCTTTATCGGCACGCTTTGATGAACTATGGCAAAGCTTGATCTGGTACTTGGTGATTCTGATCATTTTATGGTTATTACAATGGGGACTGATGCGTTGGGGGATTCGCCGTGATCTGGCCAGTTTACGAAATTTATCTCAATCTATAGAACACAAATCGGCGCAGGATTTACAACCCATTGTCACGGCACACATGCCTACAGAAATTCAACCTGTAATCAACTCTTTAAATCATCTCCTGCATCGACTGGATCGAGCCTTACTGGCCGAACAGGCATTTACTGCGGATGCTTCACACGAATTACGTTCTCCTTTATCTGCCATACAAATGCGTCTGCAATTGATTCAGCGAAAATATCATGATATTCCACAGCTTAAACAGGATTTAAGCCAAATTCAAAATGATGTCAATCGTAGTACGCAGGTTTTGGAAAATTTATTACTTTTAGCCCGGTTGGATCCTGCCCATGAACAACAACTCGCAAAAACGCGGTTATCTCTAGATGAAATTATAATAGAAGTTATCGCCGCATTGTCTTTGTTTGCAGAGGATAAAGGCGTTCAAGTTATTTGCGATTTTAATGCAACACAAACGTATATCAATGCCAATCATGAACTGGTTTTTACCTGTATCCGTAACCTGCTGGATAATGCCATTCGTTATTCACCTAGCGATTCTCAAGTCCATATTCAACTTGAAAATATACCACCACAGCGCATTCGTTTAAGCATTCACAATCATGGCGAGAAAATGGATCAGCAAATTTTTGAACGTTTGGGGCAACGTTTTTTTAGAGGTTTGGGAACAGGGCAACGCGGTTCGGGATTAGGGCTTTCCATCACGCGAAAGATTGTAATGCTGCACCACGCACAATTGGAGTTTCATGTCGTTGAGCAGGGTGGTTTAACGGTAGAACTTGTGTTTACTTTGGCAGAAGATTTAGATCTTTCTTAAAGTGGGAGATGCTGTTTTAAAAAGCATTGAGTAGGTAATATTTAGACTATTCACAAAGAAAAACAGTATGGCTCAAGCCATACTGTTTATATATTTTATTTGCCCACGAGTGTTATTATTTTAGACGGTTTTTCTAATTATTTGGTTAGAATCAAACGGTTGTTACGGGTTAAGCGTAAGCGGTATTCTTCACCGGCATGCATAATGCGAATTTCACGACCTAGGGCAAATAGATTGTTTGAATGCAACATTGGCAAAGATTGAGCTGTTTCGTTGCTACGAGTAAATAGGTTAAAAGGTGCGTTCATTTGTTGTGCTCCGTGGTGTTTTAGCTAACGATTTAAATGATAATCATTATCGAATAGGCCTGTCAATCAAAAAATGAATATTTTATAAAAAATAAAATTTGCTTACACTTGGGTAAAATTGAGGAAGATCTAAACGCTATGTCAAAACCTGTGATCGATATTGCTATTGGGCTGTTATTACATCGCGGAAAAGTATTAGTAGGCTGGCGCCAAGCAAAGCAACATCAAGGCAATAAATATGAATTTCCAGGTGGCAAGGTAGAATCAGGAGAAAGCCCTGAAGAGGCGTGTCGCCGTGAGATTTATGAGGAAGTGGGTATTGGATTATCACAATGGTATGCGTTTGATCGTATTCAACATGAATATGACGATATTGTGGTCAATCTTCATCTGTTTTATGCCTATGTCCCTGACGACTTAATGCAGCTGATTCAGCAGCCGTGGACGTGGTATGCACGTGAGCAACTCACGCAGCTCAATTTCCCCAAAGCCAATGATTCGATTATTCGGCGTTTAGTTTGGCCGCATTACATAAAAATTAGTCATCAATTATCCGACTTTCGACCAGAGGCAAATTCACTTTTTTATTGGAGGGTAGAACCAGATCAGTTTTTAGCTGAAGATTTACATCGATACTCATCAGAAGATTTACAAAAACTGATAATCAATATTGAGCATTTTCAAAAAATGCCCAGCGATTTAACACCCTCGATAAAGACTTTGCATCTTAAGCAACATCAATTGATGCAACTGCGAAAAGGGGATTTACAACAAAGTAAGCGTTATATCGCTGCCTGTCATGATCTGGTTGCCTTACAACATGCCGAGCAAATTGGCTGCGATGCGGTGTTGATCAGTCCAATCCAGAACACACAAACCCATCCAGAGCGTAAAGCTTTAGGATGGGAAACTTTAGCGCAATGGACACAACACACTCATATTTTAGTTTTTGCACTGGGAGGGTTACATCCTGATGATTTTGTCAAAGCACAGCAGCATGGTGCTTACGGAATTGCAGGTATTCGTAATTTTTAAATTAATATAAAATTTCAGATGTTTGCAACATCTACGACAAGCCTTAAAGTGAATTTAAGGCTTGTTGAGCTTGCTGTACGGTTTGTGCATGATTTTGCTTTTGCCCAGCGACTAAAATAGCCTGCCAAAGTTGTTTTTTCATTGGCGCAGATTGAGCATAACTTAAACCGCGTCGTGCCAGTGATTCTGCTGAACTGTATTGTCTTTTTTGATTGGCGACTAAAGCCAGATACATAAAGGTTTCTGCCGCTTGTGGCGCTAAACGCTGAGCCTGTAGAGCAAACCGTTCAGCATCGTCCCATTTTTGCTGACGATATGCCATCTGAGTCTGTTGTATCAGATTTTTAAAAGCAGGAAGAGATCGTCCATCATTAAATTGCTGTTTTGCCTTTTGTTCAGGAACGACAACACGTACTGGTTTACGTTTGATTTCTTCCTGTTCATAGGGTGTGATTTTAACCCCATCAGGTGTTTCTACCGTTTTCTTGGTAGGTTCAGCAGGCTTTTGTGGTGCTTTTTTCTGTTCTTCATGTAAAGGGAATGTTGAACATCCCACAAAAGCAGCCATTGTTAATACTAAAAAACCTTGCTTCCACATACGTTTTAAATCTCTTTTACCAACCGTGATCATTAGTTTGAATAACTACCACTGGAAATGACGCGATTATTGGACAGATCATTTTGCATTTGATCTTCGCTGTCACGAATATAGTTGTCCATGCTATCGTTCGCAGGGGCACTTGTATCACCGTTTTCCGTATCAGAATTGTAAGTTGGCTCAACCTGATAATGTGGTAAGCCACACACAGTTGCCTGACGCGGGACATTGTTACGCATGAGTGGGATGTACATCGCACCTTCGCAGCCCTGAGCGGATAAATGACCTGTAGCAGAGTCAATCCATTGCCATTGCACATCATCTGTTTGACGTAAGTTAACGGGCTGTTGACGCAATTGTTTCATGACATTGGTCCAGACAGGTAATGCACCTGATGAACCTGTTAAACCCGTGATTTTATTGTCATCCAGACCCAACCATACGACAGCCAGATAATTGCCAGAATAACCTGCAAACCATGAGTCACGTGTATCGTTGGTCGTTCCTGATTTACCCGCAAGATTCAGATCAGGAGATAAAGTATTGTAAGCGGCTTTACCTGTACCTGAACGCATGACTTGTTGCAGGCCATAATTCAAAATGTAGGCAGCAGATGGATCAATGGTTTGTTG
Source organism: Acinetobacter septicus (assembly GCF_019355975.1). Classification (NCBI taxonomy): domain Bacteria; kingdom Pseudomonadati; phylum Pseudomonadota; class Gammaproteobacteria; order Moraxellales; family Moraxellaceae; genus Acinetobacter; species Acinetobacter septicus. Next base: position 116,492 of record NZ_CP079898.1, read on the forward strand.
AACATTTAAGCCAAAACGTTCTAATACATGACCATTGGCATCAACCACAGAACGAATCGCACGAGTCGGGTATTTAAAACCGCCTGTTGCGAAGTTTCCATAGATACTGAGCATTTCCATAGGCGACATATTCACCGCACCTAAAAATGCAGATGGATAGTTTGGAATATCTGATGTGACGCCAAATTTTTTCAGGTTATTGCTAAAAGTGGATAAACCAAATTCCTGACCTAAACGCACGGCTGAAAGGTTATATGAGTGTGCCAATGCTTGTTGCAATGTAACGACACCATGCTCACCGCCACTATAGTTCTTAGGTGTCCAGCTCTTATCGCCGCCTACTGGGATATTGACCGCCGCATCTTGAATTTGACTCGCCCAGTTATAACGTCCAGACTCAATTGCACTTAAATAAATGACAGGTTTAAGTAATGAACCGACTTGACGTTTAGCATCTACTGTACGATTAAATCCTGTAAAGTCCTGAGTCGAACCAACAGCAGCAATCAACTCTCCATTTTCTGGATGTTGAACCAATACAGCACCTTGTAAATCTTTAAGACGAGCTGGATTACGATTTGCAATTTGTTCTACAGTCGATTTAAAGGCATTTTGAATACGAGTTTGAGCAATTGGATCAAGTGTTGTGAAAATACGTAATCCCTGATTGGTTAGGTCATTTTCCTGATATTCAGAACGGAGTTGGCGACGAACAATGTCGAGAAAATCTGGGAATTTCGCTGGCCCAAGACTTGGTTTAGCCACCACGCCTAAAGGACGTGCACTTTCTTTATCATATTGATCCTGAGTTAAGTAACCCATCACTAACATATTATTTAGCACGATATTACGACGTTTAAGTGCCGCTTCAGGATTACGCCACGGATTATATAACGAAGGTCCTTGTACCAAACCCACCAGATAAGCTTGCTGCGCGATGTTTAATTCACGTAGCGGTAGACCAAAATAAAACTGTGAAGCCAAACCATAGCCATTAATAGAATAGCTGCCATTTTGCCCGAGATTGACTTCGTTTAAATAGGCTTCCAGAATTTCATCTTTACTGTAATGTAGCTCTAACAACATGGCCATAAACGCTTCATTGGCTTTACGTTTGAGTGTGCGTTCTGGACTCAAATAGAAGTTTTTGACTAATTGCTGTGTCAAGGTCGAACCACCCTGACGTCGACCACCTGTGACATTACTCACCAAGGCACGTGCAGTTCCACGTATAGAAATACCATGATGACTATAAAAGTTACGATCTTCTGTTGCGACCAGCGCTTCAATCAAGGTTTTTGGCACTTTGTCGAGTTTAATCAGGACACGATCTTCATTGTGCTGCGGATAAATGCCGCCAATCAAGAGCGGTTCAAGTCTAGCAATGCCTGTTGAAGATGGCTTGGTGGCGCGAATATCTGAAATTTGATCATTGGCAAAAGACACCTGCAAAACTTGTTCAGGTTCAGTGCTATCACCAAAGTCAAAACCACGTGTATGCACATACATGGTATTGCCCTGAACCACGTAACTCCCAGATTTAGTGTAATTTTGGGTGCTTTTATAGCCAAGTAATCCTAGCTCTTGACTAAAGTCAGTCTGAGTCACAGGTGCATTGGTATAAAGTTCCAGAGGGCGTGCAAAAACCTTTGCGGGGATGTCCCAGCGTTTACCTTCAAATTTCTCGCGAATAATATTATCCAGTCGAATTAAATAAATACTAAATGCAAGAAAACCGCCAATAATGATCACTGAAAAAATAAGCGCAAAAAAGCCGATGCCACGTTCAAACTTCATAAATCTGTCATAAAAGCCAACAAAGTGTGCTAATCATGCGATAGCTTTTATACATTTTGCAATGATAAATCTGTGAACAAGCTAAAAAACTCATTTTTTCTGCTAAAGCTTCAAATTCTTTAGATATTATTGATTGATAATCAACATTTTTATAGAGATAGATGGGGTAGATTGATTCGAGACGATTTTAGAATTACTGTGTTATATTAGTCGCACAAATCGCATATGATATGTTGATCTTAGGGTTCATCGTGATTTTGCGATGGATGAGCCTCATGTATATGATGCTTCACAGACCAACCCTATACTGGCTTTAACTTATAGGCATCCAATGCAGTCTGCAAATCTTTCAGCCAAATCTTTTCGTAATATCGGTTTAATCGGCCGTCCTGATAAATCATCAGTCGTTGAAACATTAAGTCTGATTCACGACCATCTTTTGCATTTGGGATTACATCCTGTTTTTGATCAGGAAACGGCAGCACTTGTACCTGACAATAACACGCAAAGCGTAAGTCGTAGTTTATTGGGTGAAGTGGTCGATCTCGTGATTGTGGTGGGTGGTGATGGTTCACTGTTGCATGCTGCACGTGCATTGGTTCGACATAATACCCCTGTAATCGGGGTCAACCGTGGTCGCTTGGGATTTTTAACCGACATTAAACCGTCTGAGGTGATCTTTAAACTTGATCAGGTATTACAGGGACATTTTCAATTAGATCGACGTTTTTTACTGGAAATGGAAGTCCGTTCCAAAGGTGAAACTATTTATGATGCGATTGCGCTCAATGATGTGGTTTTACACTCTGGCCGCTCCGTACATATGATTGATTTTGAGCTGAATATTGATGGTCAGTATGTTTATCGTCAACATAGTGATGGTCTGATTGTATCGACACCAACAGGCTCAACCGCGTATGCACTGTCAGGTGGTGGTCCTATTTTGCATCCGGGTATGGATGCGATTGCACTTGTCCCGATGCATCCACATACTTTATCTTCACGTCCAATCGTGGTCAGTGGACACAGTGAAATAAAACTCACGATTCGCGAAAATCGTGTTCTCCCGATGGTGAGTGCTGATGGACAAAACAGTATTTCCTTGAATGTCGGGGATACAGTGCATATCCGAAAGCATCCATTTAAGTTAAACTTATTACATCCACCCGGTTATGACTTTTATATGGCTTGCCGTACAAAGCTTGGCTGGAATCAGGATTTTGACTCATTTCAACAGCAGGATGACGCATGAATATTGAACAAATGCTTGCCGTTTTAGATCCAGATATCGTGGAGCGTTTAAAAACGGCAGTGGAAATTGGCAAATGGCCAAATGGTGTTGCACTGACTCAAGAACAACGCCAAATTTGTATGCAAGCGGTCATTGCGTGGGAACATCAGAATGTCCCTGAAAAAGAGCGTACAGGTTATATTGATAAAGGTAAAAAGGAAGAAGGTGAGGAGTGTGATTCACACCTACCAGAACCTGAATTTAAACCGATCCGTTTTATTTAAAACGTATCGGTTTTCATGGGATTTAAAGTGCTTGGTCGAATCTAGTATTCCAAAGCACTTTTGCTTTTTGCATCGCTTGAGCATAATCGTCAACCACATTCATGGTATATAGCGCGATACCCATCGTTTCAATAATTGCCATTTCACCATATTCATGACTCGTCTGACCCAACCACACTTGTTTAAATGTGGCTAAATCAAGCTCATCTTCAGTTGGGCTACGTTCTGGGGTCAATTTAGGTAACTCGTATTCATACAATTCACCATTTTTAATACCGCAAATAAGCGTTTTTGCATCAGGATTACGCTCAAATTCACCACCTTCGCCTTTAATCACCGCACTATTTTTATAGCCTAGTTGATACGCTGCTTGTTGGTGTGAATTACGGTAGGCAGGATGAAAAATCGCTTGCAGGGTAGCTTTGGCATTAAAGGGATTAATTAAACGCGCTAAAGTATGAACAGGTGAACGAAGCCCCATGACATTCCGTAAATCGATCATATCACTCAGGACAGGGGAAATTACGTCCAAAGGTAAATAAGCAAAATGTTGTTGCTGTAATTGTTGCTTAACATCTTGTTCAGACTGACAAATTGCATAGTCCAAATATTGTAGGACTTGTTCAGTATACACACGGTTAATGGTATGACCCGCAGCACCATGCATGACAATGTTATAACCATGCTTTGCTAAAGTGAGTGCAGATAATAGAAACCACGGATAATGTTTACGTTTACCCGCATAAGATGACCAGTCCAGATCGACATCTAATGGCTGAAAGTTCAGTTGATCTTTGGTGGCTTGTACAAATCCCGTGAGTTCTTCAACAGATTCTTCCTTCACCCTTAGCAACATCAAAAAAGCACCCAACTGAACATCCAAGACTTCTCCTTTCAAAATCATGGAAAAAGCAGCATAAGCTTCTTCATAATTTAATGATCGCGAACCTGTTTTTCCTTTGCCGAGTATTCGTACATATTGGGCAAAAGGATGTTCACTGTCTTTATATAGATTTTTCTTAGTGTTCATATGCGGTCAATATTTCGTTGAAAAATGAATAGCATCACTATGACATAAAAATAAAATGAAAGAATTATTCTTAAGGGTATTAGACTAATGTCTACACTATTTTTGCACAAAAAATATCCAAAAAGAGGATTTTGTAACCGATAGAAACTGGAATTGCAGTACACTCTCGACGTTTTAAAACTGTTTAATTTTTATTAACGATTTACTTGTTATCTCCTGTTTTTTTACACAGATCAAGTTCTGGTTCGATCAGAATGTTGAAGTCATGAGACTTTTTTGAAAAACCAATTGTTTTTCGTCTTTATGGAAAGTTTTCTTTTAAGAAAACTTCCACCATGCGTCATACAGACAAGTGGACTAAAGGGCTGTCTATATACTATTTATAGATATTTTTATGGATATATTTCTAAGGGCTTAGAAATATTTGTTGACGTAGAGTTATGGCTAAAAAACCGATTTACAAATCACTTTATTTTCAAGTGATCATTGCCATTATCGCAGGTGTTTTGGTTGGACATTTTTATCCAAGCACAACCCAAATCGTAGATGGTGTCAAAGAAAATATTCCGGGGTTAGGAGAGCAACTCAAACCTCTGGGGGATGCATTTATTCGTCTGATTAAGATGATTATTGCACCTGTCATTTTCTGTACGGTGGTTAGTGGTATCGCGGGTATGGAGAGTATGAAATCTGTCGGTAAGACTGGCGGAATTGCATTACTTTACTTTGAGATCGTTTCAACCATCGCACTGATTGTAGGTCTTTTGGTGATTAATATTGCCAAACCAGGTGTGGGGATGAATGTCGATCCAGCGACACTCGATACAGCAGGGATTGCGAAATACGTTGCTTCTGGTCAGTCCCAGTCTACCATCGAATTTTTGATGCATATCATTCCTGAAACGGTAGTAGGCGCATTTGCCAATGGTGAAATTTTACAAGTTTTACTGTTTGCTATCCTATTCGGTTTTGCACTTCATAAATTAGGTGATGCAGGTAAACCTGTGTTGAAACTGATTGATCAAATTTCACATGTATTTTTTAACATCGTGAATATGATCATGAAGCTTGCGCCGATCGGTGCTTTTGGTGCAATGGCTTTTACCATTGGTAAATATGGTGTTGGTTCTTTGGTACAACTTGGACAACTTATCTTGTGCTTCTATGTCACGTGTTTGTTGTTTATTTTTATTGTACTGGGCACGATCAGCCGTGTGTGTGGTTTCAGTATTTTCAAAATGTTACGCCTCATCCGTGAAGAATTACTGATTGTACTGGGGACATCTTCGTCAGAATCAGTGTTACCGCGAATGCTGAAAAAGCTCGAAATCGCAGGTTGCGAAAAGTCGGTGGTCGGTTTGGTTATTCCGACAGGTTATTCATTTAACTTGGATGGTACTTCGATTTATCTGACCATGGCTGCAATTTTCATTGCTCAGGCCACCAACACCCAACTAGATATTCAACATCAGATTACGTTGCTAATTGTGCTATTGATTTCATCGAAAGGTGCAGCAGGAGTCACAGGTTCTGGATTTATCGTCATGGCTGCAACTTTGTCAGCGGTAGGGCATATTCCAGTTGCGGGACTTGCCTTGATTTTAGGTATTGATCGCTTTATGTCTGAAGCACGTGCTTTGACGAATTTAACGGGTAATAGTGTGGCAACGATTGTCGTTGCGAAATGGGTCGGTGCATTGGATATGCAAAAACTTCAGAATGCATTGAATAACCCTGAAGAAGTTGATCGTCAAATGCTTGAAGAAAAATAAGCCTTCAGTTACTTAACTAAGCCAAAAATGTAGAAAAAGGGATGATATTGATCATCCCTTTTTTATTGGAAATTTTGGGGTGTAATGAATGTTTTATTGCTGATGCTTCACGGTTTAGTGCGATATTTGTTTTGTAATTCTTAAAAATATAGTGGAATTTTCAACTTTAAAGTCAATATTATTAAAATCATCTTAATTATTTGTATCTAAAATAATCAATTTGTATAAAAATATTAATGCAAATGAGAATATTTTTTATTAGTATTCGCTTGTTTTATTTTACTAAATATTTTAAGTCTGAGTAATTTTTCTAATGAATCATTTAAATTTTAAAATGAAGCAAGTCGGGGCTTTTAAACTGAGTTTGTTGGCTATGATGATTGTGCAAAGCCAAGTTGTTTTTGCCAAAGATATTGAAGCATCATCACATTCAGAAATGCTAGAAACGGCTAAGGCGGTATTACCGACGATTAAGATCGAAGCGATGAGTGAGCTTGATCCTATCAAAAGTTATATTGACTACGACGAAGCCAATGTCACTCGTAATGGGCTAAAAAAGAAGGATATTCCGCAAACCATTGATACCATTGATGTGCAAAAATATAAAATATATGGCGCCAATGATCTGAGTATTATGCTGCAAGGGACACCAGGCGTTTCAACAAGTTATGATACTCGCGGTGATGGTATTTATTTACGTGGTTTTGCAGCAGATGCAGGCGATATTTATCGTGATGGTGTGCGTGAAAGTGGACAGTTACGCCGTAGTACCGCCAATGTTGAACGAATCGAGATACTAAAAGGGCCAGCTTCTGTTCTCTATGGTCGAAGTCAGGGTGGTGGCGTGATCAATATGGTCACAAAATTTGCCAATTTTGATTCAAAAAGTACGCTAGGGTTTTATACAGGATCTTATAACAATGTGGGAGCAACTGTAGATCTTAATCGAGTTTTAAATGATCACTGGGCAGTCCGATTAACAGGTGAAAAGGCCGATACCAATAGTTTCCGTAAAGGAATTGGTTCGCAAATAGAAATGCTTTCACCGAGTATTAGCTATCGCAATGATGATCAAACTTTGTTGTGGACGACACAATATACCTACGATAAATTGGACCGTACTCCTGACCGAGGGCCAAGTTATGAAAATTTGCCGAAAGATGTCTCATTAAAAACAGGTTTTGCGCGTCCAACCGATTATATAGAAGATGAACTTCAAACTATTCGTACAGATCTCAAATATGAATTTGCACCTGAGTGGAAATTCCACTGGGCGGCTAGTTACCGCCAAGCCTATCAAAATTTTGATAATTTCTTTGGTGGAACATGGTGTGATTTGAATGGTAAACAAATCACGGGTGCAGCGTGTACTTGGAAGGGATATTTACGCCAAAGTTATGCATGGCAAGAAACCATGAATAAAACATTGCTTAATACTTTTGATATTACGGGCAAATTCAATACAGGTCGTCTTGAACATCAAATCATGTTTGGTAGTGATTGGACACATGAGGATCGAGATCCAAAGCTTGGTAACTATTCAAGCGGTAGTCAAAGTTATTATGGTTATATCAATCCTTATAATCCTTCAGATTATTATGATGATTTGCCTGTAAATGCCCATAAAGCAACCACGACCATTAACCATCACGATGCTGAAAATCTAGCGTTTTTCTTACAGGATTTAGTGACACTTACTCCAACTTTAAAAATGATGCTCGGTATTCGCTACGATACATTTGAGTTTAAAACACAGGCACAGGTTGCAAATAGTAAGCCTGTAAATGTATCGAAAAGCTATGATGGCGAAAGCTTAAGCCCAAATGTTGGCTTTGTCTGGCAGCCAACAGATCAGCATAGTTTTTATACCTCATATAGTAAAAGTTTTGCTCCTTATGGTGGGAGAGGCATGATCAGTATTGATCCAAATGTGAATAATACCAGTGTCTATGATGCAAAACCTCAATACAATGAACAATACGAAGTCGGGGTTAAAAGCGATTGGTTCGAGCAGCGTTTAAATACACAGTTATCGGTTTTTGATATTACCAAGAATAATATTCGCTATCAGCCAGATCCAACAAATCAACCTAATGAATGGCAAGTCGGACAGCAACAACAATCAAAGGGTGTTGAATTCAGTTTTATTGGTCGTGTCTTAGAGAATGTCTTTGTACGCGGTGGATATGGTTATACCGATGCCAAATGGAAAAAAGATACTCGCGCTACAGTAGCAGAAACCAGCCGCTTAAAAGGTAATCGTCTTGCCAATATCTCTGAAAATACAGGTAATTTATTTATACGTTATTTACCCGTTGAAAGAGTCTATGCTGAAATTGGTGGCACCTACGTGGGATCATTTTATACCGCAGATAACAATCTGAACAAGATTGAGGGCTGGACACGCCTAGACGCAGCTTTGGGTTATAAGGATGAGCATTGGGGGATTACTTTCGCAGTGAATAATCTCACCGATAAAGAATACTGGCGCTCTAACGCGATGCCAGGTGCGCAACGAAATTATTTGGTTCGTCTTAATTATCAGTTCTAAAGTTTCAGTTTTAAATCTCAAATAAGCTTTTAATAAAAAACCGTGCAAATGAATTGCACGGTTTTTTATCTCTTAGAGTGAGCGTTTTTAAATTCTGGCGTGTTTACCGTACTTATCGATCATGATCGAACTTGCTTCATTTAGGCCTTTTACAGTGACCTGTATATTATTTTTCTGGAACTTTTCAATAATGCTATCGAGAGAAGCGACTGTTGTCACATCCCAAATGTGAGAATGCGTTAAATCAATAACGACTTGTTTAACATTTTCCTGAGAATCAAAAGCCTGAGAGAAACGTTCCGAAGAGCTAAAGAATAATTGACCACGTACATCATAAATGCGTGTGTCGCCATGACGAGAAGTTTCAATATGTACATCATTTTCAAGTTTTTGCGCCAAAAATAATGCAGAAAGGAGAACCCCAACCAAAACCCCAATTGCCAAATTATGAGTTGCAACCACCACGATGACTGTGGCTATCATGACAATATTGCTGCTTTTAGGATTATGTTTAAAGTTTTTAATCGATCCCCAATCAAAAGTGCTGATAGAAACCATAATCATCACGGCAACCAATGCTGCCATAGGAATGACCCGCAACCAATCACTGATAAACACAACTAATATCAGTAGAAAAACACCAGCAACGAGAGTTGAAAGACGTTTGCGCGCGCCAGATTTTACATTAATCATGGATTGTCCAATCATGGCGCACCCTGCCATACCACCCATAAAACCAGTCACGATATTGGCAAAACCCTGACCTTTACACTCACGATGTTTATCGCTCGAACTATCCGTCAGTTCATCCACAATAGTCGCGGTCATCATCGATTCTAATAATCCTACTGCTGCCAATGCACAGGAATAGGGTAAAATAATCCATAAAGTTTCAAGATTCCACGGAATATCTGGAATAAAGAAATGCGGTAGGCTATTGGGCAAATTGCCCATATCACCTACGGTTCGTACATGTGAGTTTAAAAATAGCGCCAAGAATGTAATGACAATAATGCAGACCATGGGTGAGGGAATTAATTTGCCAATCTTGGGCACATAAGGAAATAAATAAATAATGACGAGCCCTAAAATCACAAATACATAAACCTGATACGAAACATGTAGTAATTCAGGAAGTTGTGCCATAAAAATTAAAATAGCCAAAGCATTTACAAAACCAACCACCACAGATTTGGAGACAAAGCGCATCAGTTTGGCGAGTTTAAGTTGCCCCGCAATAATTTGAATAATACCTGTTAAAATTGTTGCTGCAAGGAGGTAGTTTAGCCCATGTTCTTTGACTAGGCTAACCATCAATAATGCCATAGCGCCTGTAGCTGCGGAAATCATGGCAGGTCGACCGCCCATAAAAGCAATTACAACCGCCATGGAAAATGAGGCATATAAGCCAACTTGAGGGTCTACACCTGCGATAATAGAAAATGCAATTGCTTCGGGAATAAGAGCAAGTCCAACGACTAAGCCTGCAAGAGCATCCCCGCGAATATTGGAGAACCATTCTTGACGAATTTGCTGAAACATAAATAGCCTGTAAGAGTATTTGTATATGATTAAAGGCTAGTGATGTGATATTTACACACACGACGACACCACATCACTAGACAGTGATGAATTGATAAATAAAAAACAATCAACTAAGGTGGCGTGATTTGCATAAAATGAAAGAGATTTTGAAACGAGTCGTTAGTGTAGCACCTTTAGTCAGAGAAACCAAAGCGAGCACACGAGTCACTATGTGATTGCTAAACTTGAACTTAAAAAAGTAAAGTGAAGAATAAAAAAGATGTATCTGCTGACAAAAAAAGTCACTTTATGCCAATCTGAATCATCCTAAAAATATCATGATATCAGGTCGAGAATTTATCATTAAAACGGCAGAATAGTGATGCGTTCATTATTTTGTCACGATAATACAATAATTTATTAGTTGAGGCATCGCAGGACATACGCTGAGTATATTTGTATTTCCCAGCTTAAGTCCTCATAATTTAATACCTAAAGATCATTTGTTGTGCTTTTAAAAGTCTAAAAATGATAGTTTTGATACTTAAGTAACCAAAATTATACGAATACAATGAATAGCGAAACAATGAAAAGTTTTTAAATTGTCTCAAGGAGTTTAATAATAAGATTGATGTTGACGCGATGGTTATCATAAATAGTTCTAAACTATTTGAATAATAATTTTAAATCAAAAGATTAACAATAAATGAGCGATCTGAAGGCTGTATTGTCCAGATTAGATCATGATGCACAAAGGGTTAAAAATTTCAAAAATGCATCACATATAAAGTATCAAGAGAATGTTTTATGTGTCGCTTTTTGTCTATTTTTGGTAAAATAAATCACAAATATGTGGATAACAAGAATATCGCTTATGAGAAATATACTTATTTTGATTTTTGCGAGCCTAGTGATTCTGCTTGGTTACAGTATTTATCTTGATTCTAAAGTAAAGAAAAGAGAACAGGTGAGTCGAGTAATCACAGAAGCAGAGCATAGTCTCAAGACACTTGAAGCGAATCCAAACTACAATCAACATTCGTCGCTTTCTGGTGTTCATCGTCAAGGTCTAATACAATAGCTTTAAGATTGTGATTTTAAGATCATGTTTTTAAATAAATTTTATAGATGTATCGAATTGGATTGCTAAAACAAAAATATAAATAATATGATATAATCTTCTCGGGGGAAGGCATTAAAGATATCAATTTATATTTTTAACATCATATTCCTTCAATTATATGTGAAGCTGCATACATCTATGCGGCTTTTTTGTGTTTTGGTCAGATGATTAAACCTTATACTTTGTTACTAATAGTGCGTATTTGGAAATAGGGAATTGCTTTTTAGTAATAAGCAAATGGCATATTGATTGCTTAATCCATTATACAATCGCAATGTGTCTTAGAAGTGTATTCAAATAAATATTTCCTTTAAGACCATATACATATAGCAACACAGTATGCTCAAACTTTTTGTAGGGACTATGTTATGTCAACTCCTAACCCTTCAGCAGACTTGTTAGAGCGCTTATTTAAACTAAGCGAAAATAAGACAAGCTTTAGAACTGAAGTGCTTGCAGGTGTAACGACCTTTTTGACGATGTGTTATATCATTATTGTCAATCCACTAATTTTGTCTGAAACTGGAATGGATCATGGTGCGGTCTTTGTCGCAACCTGCTTGGCTGCCGCAATTGGCTGCTTGGTCATGGGGCTAATCGCCAATTATCCAATCGCACTTGCTCCTGGTATGGGGTTAAATGCTTATTTTACCTACTCAGTTTGTCTGGGCATGGGTGTGCCGTGGCAAACTGCCTTAGCCGCAGTTTTTATTTCGGGTCTTATTTTTCTGGCAATCAGCTTTTTAAAAATTCGTGAAGCGATTGTGAATGCCATCCCGATGTCACTCAAATTTGCGATCGGGGGTGGGATTGGCTTATTCCTTGCGCTAGTAGCACTCAAAAATTCGGGCATTATTGTAGCAAACCCAGCGACGTTAGTCGGTTTGGGTGATATTAAACAGCCAACTGTTTTATTGTCACTACTTGGGTTTTTGATGATTGTAGTGATGCATCACTTTCGAATCCGTGGTGCGATTATTATCAGTATTCTGGTCATTACAGCTATTTCAACATTCATGGGTTTGAATCAATTTAAAGGTGTCGTTGGTGAGATTCCATCATTAGCGCCGACTTTCCTACAAATGGATTTTGAAGGACTATTTACCGCAAGTTTGATTGGCGTTATTTTTGTCTTCTTCTTGGTCGATTTGTTCGACAGTACTGGAACACTGGTTGGTGTTTCACATCGTGCGGGTTTATTGGTCGATGGCAAATTACCGCGTTTGAAAAAAGCCTTATTTGCAGATTCGACTGCGATTGTTGCAGGGGCTGCTTTAGGAACTTCTTCGACTACACCATATATTGAGTCTGCATCAGGGGTGGCCGCAGGTGGTCGTACGGGTTTGACTGCGGTGGTAGTCGCTTGTTTATTCCTTGCTTGTTTGTTTTTGGCTCCTCTTGCTCAATCAGTCCCAGGTTTTGCCACTGCTCCAGCACTTTTATTTGTTGGGGTGTTGATGATTCAAGGGATCACTAATATTGATTGGGAAGATATTACAGAAGCTGTTCCTGCGTTTTTAACCATTGTCTTTATGCCATTTGCTTATTCAATTGCAGACGGTATTGCGATGGGCTTTATTAGCTATGCCTTGATTAAATTACTGACAGGCAAAGCTAAAACTGTCCCATATATGGTTTGGATCGTAGCAGTACTTTGGGCATTTAAGTTTGCTGTATTTGGCGGTTAATTTTTATTGAAGAAAAAAGGGTGCAGAGTGTTTTCTGCGCCCTTTGTTATTTTGGAGTTATTATGAATCAAGTTGAGTTAATTCGTGCTTTACCCAAAGCCGAATTACATGTGCATATTGAAGGCACGTTTGAGCCTGAATTGATGTTTGAAATTGCACAGCGCAATCATATTCAGATTCCTTATCAGTCGGTCGAAGAAATCAAACAAGCTTATAACTTTCATAATTTACAGTCATTTTTAGACATCTATTATGCGGGCGCAAATGTTTTGGTACATGAGCAGGATTTTTATGATCTGGCTTGGGCATACTTCGAAAAATGTGCTGAAGATAAAGTCGTGCATACTGAAATGTTTTTTGATCCGCAAACGCATACTGAGCGTGGAGTTGAATTTGCGACAGTCTTGAACGGGTTAAAACGCGCTTGTACTGATGCAAAAGACAAACTAGGCATTAGCTCTCAACTGATTATGTGTTTTTTACGTCATTTAAGCGAAGAAGATGCATTTAAAACGCTCGAACAAGCATTGCCATTTAAACATGACATTATTGCTGTTGGATTAGATTCTAGTGAGGTTGGACATCCGCCGTCCAAGTTTGAACGTGTTTTTGCTAAAGCACGTGAAGCAGGTTTTTTAATTGTCGCACATGCAGGTGAAGAAGGTCCGCCAGAATATGTGTGGGAAGCACTGGATTTGCTTCAGGTCAATCGTATTGATCATGGCGTGCGATCAGACGAAGATCCAGCTTTATTGCAGCGTTTGATTGATGAAAAAATGCCATTAACGGTTTGTCCGCTCAGTAATTTAAAGCTTTGTGTCGTAGAGGATATGACTGAACACAATATTCACCGTTTACTCAAACAAGGTGTACATGTCACGATTAATTCAGATGATCCCTCTTATTTTGGTGGTTATATGAATGATAATTTTCTTGCGGTTCATGCTGCTTTGAATTTATCCAACGATGAGCTAAAACAATTGGCGATCAATTCATTTGAAGCCTCTTTTATCGATTCTGCTGAAAAGCAGAAATGGATTGCAACTATCCAACAGCTATAAAAAAATAGAATATTGAATTAAAAAACGCATCTGAATGAGATGCGTTTTTTATGGAATTTGTTTAAGGGATTATTTGGGTTGTCTGGTCATGCTGATCAACACATGATCTTTGTCAATAAAATGATGTTTAAGTGCTGCCAAAATGTGTCCAACGACAAGAAGCCCTGCAAACCATGAAAGATAAATATGCATCGGTTTTACGATCGCCATCACTTCAGGATTTTCACCAATCAGTTGAGGGATATTAAACAGGTAAAGCACAGGTGCAGGGTGTCCAGCACTCCAGCTAAATAAGCAGCCAGTAATTGGTAATGCCAATAGAATAAAATATAGGGCTAAATGACCTGCATGTGCCAGTTTTTTCATTAAAGGGGACATATTGTCTGGAAGTTGTGGTGCAGGATGGGTGTATCGCCAAAAAAGTCGAATCATGACAAGGAAAATAATGGTCGTTGCAATATTCTTGTGAAGAGTAATGACATCACCTTTAAAGCTGCCGTCAGTTTCATAGCTTAAAAAATTACCACTATAAAAACCAATGATCCACGCCGTAATAAAGATAATAGCCATAATCCAGTGTAAATATTGTGCCGTTCTGGTGTAGTACTGGCTAGAGTTAGACATGAAATGATGCCCTTTTACAATTGCGAATTATCACGCGAGAATAGACGAGAAGACACCTTGAAAAAATGGGGCTACTGTAACGAAGCGTTTTTTTAATGAAACGATCAAAACCGCCATACATACTGAGCTAGTGATGATTGATTTAATTTAGCGCTTTTCTACAAATTAGTTATTTCATCGTAGGCTGGCTTTAGGCAAAATAGCTAAAATTTTTTTGGAAACAGCGATGAAAAAATCACTATTCGGTTTGACTGCATTTGTCTTGCTTTTAACAGGTTGTGCAACAGATGGTTCGATGAATACAGCGACAAATACTACTGAGCAATTAAGCATGACTGCCTTGAAAATTGCGGTAAATAACAAAAGTATGAATGAAATCAATACTATTCCTGCTTGGCAAACTGCTTCTAAACTGATGACTGCTGATCAAAAACAGGATATTCAAACTGAAATTTGTGGCTGTGTCAGTGAAAAAGCACCTTATAGCGTTACCGCCGCAGATTTAGCAAATGCCACCTTTGATCCAAATGCAAGAGCCGCAATGGTAGGTCAAGTGGTGTCGAAAACGGTAACTGCCTGTGTAAATGAAACGTTCCAACAAACTTTGACGAAATAAATCATTATGATTATTGCTGGTGTAGATGAAGCAGGGCGAGGGCCGTTAGTGGGGTCGGTAGTCGCTGCGGCGGTTATTTTAGATCCGAATAACCCGATTCAAGGCTTAAATGATTCTAAAAAACTGACTGAAAAAAAACGTGAAAAACTGTTTGTTGAGATACAGGAAAAAGCGTTGGCTTGGTCAATTGCGGAAGCAACGCATACTGAAATTGATGAACTCAATATTTTACAGGCGACTTTTCTGGCC
The DNA here is from genome assembly GCF_019355975.1 of Acinetobacter septicus. Taxonomy (NCBI): domain Bacteria; kingdom Pseudomonadati; phylum Pseudomonadota; class Gammaproteobacteria; order Moraxellales; family Moraxellaceae; genus Acinetobacter; species Acinetobacter septicus. The sequence continues at coordinate 132,042 of NZ_CP079898.1, forward strand.
ATGAATCGCGCTGTAAATAATCTGAAAATTCAACCAAATAAAGTGATTGTGGATGGTAATCAAATTCCAAAAGGAATGAGCATCAGTTGTGAGGCGATTGTCGGCGGTGATGCAAGCCATGCTGAAATTAGTGCGGCCAGTATTTTAGCCAAAGTTGCGCGAGATCGACAAATGAAAGCGCTGGATGAGAAATATCCTGTCTTTGGTTTTGCAAAACATAAGGGATATCCTACCAAAGCTCATTTTGAAGCCATCACCAGTCATGGGGTGATCGATGAACATCGTCGTAGCTATGCACCTGTAAAGAAAGCACTCGCACTGGATGTTTGATCATCTAGGCCATAGAAATATTTAAAGCGGCTTGTAAGCCGCTTTAATCATCAACAACAATATATTCTTAACGATTAAAATTGTTTTGAGAGAAATTATCATCTTCAAATGAAGGCTGATAGTCTTGATCAAGATGTTGAAGGTGTTCATGCATGGCACGTTCGTGTTGAATACGTTGGTAGATTTCTTCACGGTGCACAGATACTTCTTTTGGTGCATTCACACCAATACGAACCTGATTACCTTTAACGCCAAGCACAGTTACACTGACTTGATCCCCAATCATTAATGTTTCTCCGACACGACGGGTCAGAATCAGCATGTTTATCTCCTTGCTAAAACGCTAAACCTGCGATAGTGGTTTAAGAAACCGAAATTACAACCTCAGAATTAGAGAAATAATTAACAGAATCAATAAAAAAGATGTTGTATTTAATGATGCTGCTTAATTTTTCTAAATACATAGGTGCTAATAAAACAGAGCCACTATAGAAAAAACTACAGTGGCTCTATTTTTTTGACACAAATTGTTGAAAAGTGATCTATTTCACAATTTGTTTGATCAAAGTTTATGCACGTGCACTACTTTCACCATGTTCACGATCCAGACCAAATGCGGTATGTAGCGTACGAACTGCAAGTTCCAAATAGTTTTCTTCAATTAAGACTGAAATTTTGATTTCTGAAGTTGAAATCATCAAAATATTGATACTCTCGTCTGCAAGAGCGATAAACATTTTACTTGCAACACCCGCATGAGAACGCATACCCACACCGACGATTGATACTTTGACGATATCATCACGTGTTGCAACTTCACGCGCGCCAATATTTGCTGCGGTTTCTTTCAGAATTTTTTCAGCTTTGGCAAGATCACCACGATTGACAGTAAAAGTGAAATCAGTTGTACCATCTTCTTCGACATTTTGGATGATCATATCGACTTCAATATTAGCAGCACTGATTGGAGCCAAAATTTTAGCAGCAACACCTGGCTCATTAGCTACACCTAAAATGGTCAGCTTAGCTTCATCACGGTTAAATGCGATACCTGAGATAATCGGTTGTTCCATATCGTCTTCTGCCTCAGTGGTAATTAAAGTACCTACGTTTTGTTTAAAGTCTTCATCAAATGCACCGTCGTCGTCATTGTCAAAACTAGACAAGACACGCAGCGGCACCTGATATTTACCTGCAAATTCAACTGAACGAATCTGAAGGACTTTAGAGCCTAAAGAGGCCATTTCCAGCATTTCTTCAAAAGAAATACGATCCACTTTTTTGGCTTTTGGTGCAACACGTGGGTCCGTGGTATAAACACCATCCACATCGGTATAAATCTGGCATTCATCTGCTTTTAAGGCTGCTGCAAGCGCAACACCCGTGGTGTCAGAACCACCACGACCTAATGTCGTGGTATTACCTTCATCATCGACACCCTGAAAGCCTGCGACAACCAATACACGACCGACATCAAGATCGGCCGTCATCACATCAGTATCAATCGCTTCAATACGTGCCTTGTTATACGCGCTGTCAGTTCTAATCCCAACCTGACGACCTGTATAGGATTTAGCTTCTACACCAATTGAATTAAGTGCCATTGCTAACATGGAAATCGTCACCTGTTCACCTGTAGACACCATTTGGTCTAATTCACGTGGATCAGGTGTTTCAGTAATGGCTTTGGCAAGTGCAAGTAAGCGGTTGGTTTCACCACTCATTGCAGAAACCACCACTACAACCTTGTGGCCGTGATCATGCCAACGCTTCACACGACGAGCAACATTTAAAATGCGCTCAGGAGTCCCCATTGAGGTCCCGCCATATTTCTGTACGATTAATGCCATAGTTGTTCCATATAAGCCATGACTCTGAGAGGCTTAATTCAGAGTCAGTTACACAAAAGTGAAGTCTTAGTGCTGTCCAAGCCAGACAGGGAGAGCTGTCATAACCTGTTCAAACTTCTCGTTTAGTGGCGCGCCACCTTGTGCTAAGTCAGGTTTACCACCACCTTTACCACCGAGTTCGGTCGCAAGATGTTTAATGATATCGCCTGCTTTTAGATGTGCTGTATATTGTTTGGCAACCGATGCAATCAGACTGACTTTGTCATCTTCGACACCTGCCAATACAATCACAGCATCCTCTAATTTTGATTTCACACTGTCGTGTAGGTTACGAAGTGATTTCGCATCCATGTTTTGAACAGTGGTGATCAGGGTAGAACGACCCGCAACGGTTTGAACTTGGCTTAAAAGTTCAGTCGCCTGAAAGTTTGCTAACTTTTGGTTAAGCTGTTCAATCTGCTTTTGCAACGCTGAGGTATGTTCTACCGCAGCCTGAACACGTTCTACTGTTTGATCTTTTTGTGCTTTTAATAAGCTGTTGATCTGTTGAATGTCACTATCGGCTTTTTGTACAACTTCAAGTGCTTTGGTACCTGTGACGGCTTCAATACGACGGATACCCGCCGCAACACCGCCTTCAGACGTAATTTTGAATAGGCCAATGTCGCCAGTACGCTGTACATGAATACCACCGCAAAGTTCAATCGAGAAGTTACGCTCGTCAATCACTGAACCCATGGAAAGTACACGAACTTCATCGCCATACTTTTCACCAAATAACATCATGGCGCCTTTGGCTTTGGCAGATTCAATATCGAGTAGTTCAACGCCAACAGCTGTATTGGCAATCACTTCGCGATTCACCAATTGTTCCACTTGTTGCAATTGCTCAAAAGTCACGGGTTGGTCATTGGCAAAGTCAAAACGTAAAATGTCGCTGGCAACCAATGAACCTTTTTGTTGAACATGTGTGCCTAAAATTTGACGAAGTGCAGCATGTAAAAGGTGGGTAGCGGAGTGGTTACGCGCAGTTGCAGCACGAATGTCTGCTTTAACGGTCGCTTCAACCTGTTGAGAGGCTTTTAAGCTACCCATGGTGACGATACCCTGATGCACAAATGCACCACCAGATTTTTTGGTATCTTGAACTTCAAAAATCCCTGTCTCGTTTTTGAATAGACCAGTATCGCCAATCTGGCCACCGCTTTCTGCGTAGAAAGGCGTTTGATTTAAAACGATTAAAGCTTCATCACCTTCAACGATTTCATCAACTTGCTCGCCATCTTTATAGATTGCGATAATTTGACCTTGACCTGCGGTCGCATTGTAGCCATCAAATTGTGTTTCGCCGTCCACTTTAACAATGCTGTTGTAGTCGACTGCAAATTTACCAGCATCACGTGCACGGCGACGCTGTGCTTCCATTTCACGTTCAAAACCGACTTCATCGATTTCCAGATCGCGTTCACGAGCAATATCAGCGGTTAAATCGGTTGGGAAGCCATAAGTATCATACAGTTTAAATACCGTTTCGCCCGCAATCACTTTGCCAGTAAGTTGCGCAAGTTCACCTTCAAGCAGTTTTAGGCCTTGCTCAAGGGTTTTGGCAAATTGTTCTTCTTCTTTAATTAAAGTCGCTTCAATGCGTGCCTGATCATGTTTAAGTTCAGGGTAAGCTTCACCCATGACGTCGATTAAAGGCTGAAGCATTTTATAGAAGAACGTACCTGTTGCACCAAGTTTATTACCATGACGTACTGCACGACGGATGATACGGCGCAATACATAGCCACGACCTTCATTAGACGGATTAACACCATCAGCAATCAGGAAACAGCAAGAACGGGCATGATCCGCCACAACACGAAGGGAAGGTTGAGCTTGATCTTGAACGCCAATAATTTCACAGGCAGATTTGATCAGATGCTGGAATAAATCAATGTCATAGTTTGAATTGACATGTTGCAGTACCGCACTAATACGCTCCAAGCCCATGCCAGTATCGACCGATGGAGCTGGAAGAGGGTGCAATACGCCATCCGCAGTCCGGTTAAACTGCATAAAAACGTTATTCCAGATTTCGATAAAACGGTCGCCATCTTCTTCTGGTGTACCGGGTAAACCACCCCAGATATGATCGCCATGATCAAAGAAAATTTCAGAACAAGGACCACATGGTCCAGTATCACCCATTGCCCAGAAGTTATCAGATGCGTATTTTTCGCCTTTATTATCGCCAATACGAATAATGCGTTCAGGCGCTAAACCAATTTCTTTGTTCCAGATGTCATAAGCTTCATCATCGGTGTGATAAACCGTGACATAAAGCTTATCTTTCGGTAAGCCTAACCATTGTTCGCTGGTTAAAAAGTCCCATGCAAATTTAAGTGCATTTTCTTTGAAGTAATCACCAAAAGAGAAATTACCGAGCATTTCAAAGAAAGTATGGTGACGGGCAGTATAACCGACATTATCCAGATCGTTATGTTTACCGCCTGCACGCACACATTTTTGTGATGAAACAGCGCGCACATAATCGCGTTTTTCCAGACCTAAAAAGCAATCTTTAAACTGGTTCATGCCGGCATTAGTAAACAGCAACGTTGGATCGTTGGCGGGTACAAGTGAACTCGACGCGACACGTGTGTGGCCTTGCGATTCAAAATAACGCAAAAAAGCTTCACGAATTTCAGCAGATGTCATAAAACGAGTACTCACGACCAAGTCACTCCATAAATTCAAATAGGTTATATGCAGACAGTGCATCGTTTAAACAAAAACGATGAAGGATGAATGCGTGGCGTAGATTTCAAAAGTGCCAAATTATAACGGAAAAACCCTGTTCAACCAATGATTTTACCGAGAAATGATGACAATTCTATGCAATCGTTTGATCGAGAATTGTCAGCGTATGTGATCAAAAAAGCAGTAAATTTCCAGAATGCCTATATTTGTTAAGGCAATTCAGCTTAATTCACAAATCATAGGGAAACCAAATGATCGTTAATGATAATTTCTGATTGGTTAAAAAATAACAAACTCGTCTAAACTCTCGATTCAATTGTATCATCGTGATAATCAATGTTTTAACATAGAGTCTGATCGCTTATATAAAAGGATAAATCATGCAACGTATTGCCATTAATGGGTTTGGTCGAATTGGCCGAAATGTGTTACGTGCATGGTTTGAAAATCCAAAACGATTTCATTTTGATATCGTGGCGATTAATGACATCGCTGATGTCGAGACATTGGTGCATTTATTTAAATATGACACGACGCATGGTCGTTTTCACGGTGAAGTTGCGATCAAGATCGAAGATGAGAAAATCTTCTTGCATATACAGGCGTTTGGTCGTGAATTAAAGCTACAGGTGTTTCGTGAAGAGGCGCCTGAAAATTTACCGTGGAAAACTTTAGAAATAGATGTTGTCCTCGAATGCACTGGATTATTTCGTTCACACGCCGATGCAATTCGACATTTAGGGGCAGGAGCAAAACGGGTCATTATTGGTGCTGCACCCTTTGATGAGGTGGATGCGGCGATTGTCTACGGAATCAATCAATCAGAAGTCAAAGCTACAGATCGTATTATTTCCAGTGTCTCATGTACCACGCAAGCGCTGGTACCCTTAGTCAAAATTATTGATGATGCCTTTGGGATAGAAACTGCGCTGATGACTGAAATTCATGCAGTGACTGCTGATCAGTCGGTACTCGATCATGCACATCGTGATTTACGTCGCGCTCGCGCATCGGGACAAAACATTATTCCGACCACATCAAGTGCTTTAAATGCGCTGAAAAGAGTGATGCCTAAAATGGAAAGTAGAATTGATGGTTATTCGATTCGAGTGCCAACGATCAATGTCGCTGCAATTGATCTCAGTTTTGTGTCGCAAAATCCAGTCAATGTGCATCATTTAAATGAAGTATTAATAAAAGCGGCAAAAAATGACTATGCCGAAATTATGTCTGTGACAGATGAAGCACTTGTTTCAAGTGATTTTAATCATTCACCTTATTCATTGATTGTCGATTTAACTCAAACTATGGTCGTGGGTCGCCAAGCAAAAGTTTTTGCGTGGTATGACAATGAGTGGGGCTATGCCAACCGATTGCTGGATTTGTGTGAATCATTTCATTAAGCTAAGTTGAATGTGTTGCTTTTTATATTTCAAAACTTAAAGCTTCTATGATTTAAATTAAATCTAAATCAACATGGATACTTTTGAGATATCTTTAATAGACTTCTTTTTATAAGTGTATAAGTGCCTTTTATTTCTCCCTATGGGGGGAAATAAAAAAAGGTTTAAACAATGATGAAAGAAGGCTAATCAACATAATTTGAATAACGCAAGAAATTCAGGGGAAAACAATGCTTATCTGGCTATTTATTATTATTTTAATGATCGCGGTTCTAATTTTAATTGTTTTGCAATTTCGCAAAGAGCAAAATTCACTCACTGACGAAACTCAGAATCGCAAGCTTGAAGAAAAAGTGGTGATGCTAGAAAGTAATTTGAAAAAGACTTTGGAAATTATGCAGGATCTTGCAAAAAGTGTTCAGGTTGATCGAGAATTGCTCAATCAAACTGTGCAAAAATCGAAACTTTTAGAGTTGCAGAATGCAGAACTAATTGCTCTGATCACTCAATATGTGGGGCATGCAGAAGATTTTAAGCGCCTCAATGAGTCTGAGAAAGATGACCTGAAATAATCATCAAATCAAAAGCCAAGCTATAAATTTAATTTTCCTAAAATTCTCAGGTGCATGGCAACTACGAACGTGTTAGACTTGGAGAAATCGGGTGTGTTCCCGATTTTTTTATGCGGATTGATTCCGCCTTGAGCAAATTTTAGGTTTGAAACATGCCGATTTCAGAGACATGGTTGTTACCTGATGGGGTAGCAGATGTATTACCAGAACAAGCGCAAGTCGTAGAAACTTTGCGTCGACATACACTCGATTTTCTTGCATCTCGTGGTTATCAGTTGGTGTATACACCATTTATCGAATACATCGAATCGTTGTCTTTATTATCTGAATCAAATCATGATTTGGATTTAGTCACCTTTAAAGTGATAGATCAACTTTCTGGGCGCTTATTGGGTGTCCGCGCAGATATGACCCCTCAAGTTGCTCGTATTGACGCTCATGTTCGTTCTATCGAAGGTGTAGCGCGCTACTGTTATGCGGGTACAGTTCTTCATACCAAACCACAAAATTTTAATTCTTCTCGTGCACCTTTGCAGTTGGGGGCGGAGCTTTATGGTCATGACAGCATCGAAGCTGATGTTGAAATGATTGATGTGATGTTGGGTTTAATTCAACAAGCCAAAGCTTTAGACGGTGTTCATCTGGATTTGGGACATGTAGGCTTGTTCCGCAGTTTGGTAGAACGCGCTGGGTTAAATAAACAGACGGAACAAGATTTATCTGATCTGTATCAACGCAAAGCACTTCCAGAGTTAGAAGAATTTACCCAAGATTTAGCTTTTGGATCAGACTTTTATGCCCTTGGGCGCTATGCCAGTGATCTTGATGCACTTGAGCGCCATTTAAGTGATGAAGTGCTGAATGACGTTGCCTTCCAAGACGCGTTAAATGCACTTAAATCCACACTGATCCAAATTCAGTCACGCTGGCCAGCACTACAAATCGGTATCGATGTGGTCGAACTTCGTAGTTATCACTACCATACTGGTCTAATGTATGCGGTTTATGCTCCTAATCGTGCTGCACCACTGGCACAGGGTGGTCGTTATGATGGCATTGGTGAACATTTTGGTCGTGCGCGTCCAGCAACAGGGTTTAGTTGTGACTTGTACGCGCTTTGTGCAGGGCAATTTAAACAGATTGAAACGATTGTCGCACCAAATGGTCAGGATCAAAGTTTGTTAGAAGCCATAGCAGTCGCTCGCCAACAGGGTTTGGCTGTGATTCAGTTATTAGGCGAAGATGACTTAAGCTCAGTTCCTTATGCAACGCATCAGTTGCGACATGTAAACGGTACATGGCAGATCGAAAAGATTTAAGGGTTTATTTGTCAGACATGCACAGCAAATAAACGTTCAATTTTAACAGCATGATGTAATGAGGCTATTATGGGCAAAAATGTTGTGGTACTTGGTACCCAATGGGGCGACGAAGGTAAAGGTAAGATCGTCGACCTGCTCACAGATCAAGCGGCAGCTGTGGTTCGCTATCAAGGTGGGCACAATGCAGGTCATACTCTTGTCGTAGGTGGAAAGAAAACTGTTTTACACCTCATTCCATCAGGTATTTTACGTGATAACGTACTGTGCTTAATTGGTAATGGCGTGGTGCTTTCTCCAGCTGCTCTCATTGAAGAAATGGATATTTTGGAAAAAGAAGGCGTTCCAGTTAAAGAGCGTTTACGTATTTCTCCAAACTGTCCTTTGATTTTGCCAAACCATATTGCACTGGATCAGGCGCGTGAAAAGAAACGCGGCAATGCCAAAATTGGTACGACTGGTCGTGGTATTGGTCCAGCGTATGAAGATAAAGTGGCTCGTCGTGCTGTGCGTGTTGCAGACTTGGTGCGTGGTGGTGCAGCACTTGAAGAAAAACTTCAGGAAATGCTTGAGCTACATAACTTCCAATTGACTCAATTCTACGGTGTCGAAGCTGTTAAGTTTGAAGATGTATTGGCACTTTGTAATCAATGGCGTGAAGTTTTGGCACCATTAATTATCGATGTGACTCAGGTTCTACACGACTATCGTAAAGATGGTAAAGCCATCATGTTTGAAGGTGCGCAAGGCTCGTTACTTGACATCGATCATGGGACTTATCCATATGTGACCAGTTCAAACACCACTGCGGGTGGCGTAAGTTCGGGTTCGGGTATGGGACCATTGCATTTGGACTATGTTTTAGGGATCACAAAAGCATATACCACACGTGTCGGTGCAGGTCCGTTCCCAACTGAATTGCACTATGATGCTGCGACTGATACAGGTGATGCGATTGGTCGTCATTTGGGTACTGTTGGACATGAGTTTGGCGCTTCAACGGGTCGTCAACGTCGTTGTGGTTGGTTTGATGCTGAAATTCTACGTCGTTCAGTCGATGTAAACTCACTTTCAGGAATTTGCTTGACTAAACTTGATGTACTAGATGGTTTGGAAGAAGTCAAAATTTGTGTCGGTTATGAAAATACTGATTCTGGTTGTATTGGTTCATCGGATGCAGTTTCATTTGAAAGTTTAAAACCGATTTATGAAACCATGCCAGGCTGGACAGATTCAACAGTAGGTTTGACCAGTGTTGATCAACTTCCTGCAAATGCATTGGCCTATGTAAAACGTATTGAACAACTAATCGAATGCCCAATTGATATTATTTCAACGGGTCCAGATCGTGCTGAAACAATTGTGCTACGCCACCCATTTTCTGCGTAAACACGTTCTTACGACTAAAGAGAGCACCTAACGAGGTGCTTTTCTTTTATGATAAAACTGATTTTTTTTATAAAAATGGGAAAATAACGTCGGCATGAAGCTACAACCACATATTGCACAAACGATTTTTTATTCGCTGTTATTTGCAATTGGCGGTGCGCCCACGATTGCCATGTGGATTATTTCTTTACAGACCAATGATCCAAACCTATTTATGGCAGCTTTTATGGGCTTAACTGTGATTATTGCTTGTGTTATTTTACCTGTGATTTTATTACAAAATGCTTATTTGCTTTTTAAGCGAAACGATTTAAATCTTGAAGACAAAATTAAGCCACTATTGAGATTTTATTTTATTGTGAATGTGATTTGTTTAATTTCATGGATTTTATTTATTTTTCGATAGAATTACATAAATCTAATGATATTCATCTCATTTATTTCAAACATTTATCTATAATGCACGTCAAAACAGCAAGTTAAATAGTTTTGTCTTGTAAGGAGATGCTTTTAATGAATAAAAAAATAGTATTTAGTTTTTTAACCGCTACGATGATGACACTTGGCGGTTGTGCGACTTTTGCGGACATGGCAGGTGCAGACTCTGCAACCCTGAATGCGACAGCAGCACAGGGCTTCAGTAAAATGACAACTGAAGCGCGACAAAAGGGTCAGTTGGATACTTCTTCCGCCACATATCGTCGTATTAATACGGTGATGCAACGCTTAGTTCCTTATGCAAACCAGATGAATCAAACGGGTCAGCCATTTCAATGGCAACTGGCAGTGTTGAAGTCAGATACAGTCAATGCTTATGTCGCGCCTGGTGGTAAAGTAGTGTTTTATACAGGTATTGTGAATAAACTGAACCTTACGGATGCTGAAATTGCTGCGGTGATGGGTCATGAAATGACACATGCGTTGGAAGAACATTCAAAAAGTAAAATTGGCGCTGAAGCTCTGACTGGTTTAGCACTCAATATCGGTAAAGCTTATGCAGGGGATAGCATTGGTCAGCTAGGCTCAGCTGCACTTGATTTGGGAAGTCAGGTTGGGGTGGGTTTGCCTTATTCGCGTAATCTTGAAAGCCGTGCAGATTTTGGTGGATTAATGCTAATGGCAAAAGCGGGTTATAATCCTCAAGCTGCGATTACTCTGTGGGAAAAAATGAACAAACTTGATGGTGCAGGCGCAGGACCATCATTCTTGTCAACACATCCATCAAATGCACAGCGAATTAATGATATGCGTAAGAACTTGCCAGCCGCGATGGCAGTTTATAATAATCGTCGTTAATTTTATTCAATGTCAGAATCAGAAAATAGGATGCCATCAGGCATCCTATTTTTATGCTTAAGGTGCAGGATTAGGTTGTTGTGTATGAATCTCTTCAATCCCTTTTAATACTGCTTCATCCAACGTAATGTCGAAAGCTTGAATATTTTCTTTTAACTGATCCAGACTGGTAGCGCCAATGATCGTACTGCTTACAAAGAACTGCTGTTTGATAAAAGCCAGTGCCATTTGGGTCAAGCTGAGACCATGTTTTTCAGCCAATTGAGCATATTGCTCGGTTGCCCATTCACTTTGAGGATTACTGTAGCGGGTAAAACGCGAAAATAAAGTCACACGAGCGTTCGCAGGACGAGCGCCATGACGGAATTTGCCAGTTAAGTAACCAAAGGCCAATGGCGAATAGGCAAGGAGTCCAACGCCTTCAAATTTGGCAATTTCAGACATGCCAATTTCGTAGGTTCGGTTTAATAGGCTATACGGGTTTTGTACACTGACAAATTTACTCACACCTAGCTTTTCCGCAAGTTGTAGAAACTTCATGGTTCCCCAAGGCGTTTCATTGGATAAGCCAATATGACGAATGCGCCCACGCTCAATTTCTTTTTGGAGAGCCAATAAAGTGTCTTGCATGGCTTCGATTTCATAATGCGCGGCCGCCTCTGCATTTGCATAGCCCAAACCGCCAAAGAAGTTGGTATGACGCTCTGGCCAGTGCAATTGATAGAGATCAATATAATCGGTCTGTAAACGCTTTAAAGAGCCATCTAGTGCTTGTTCAATATGTTTGCCAAATTGGGTATGACCTTCACGAATATGGCTGCCACCGAAACCAGGCCCTGCAATTTTAGATGCTAGAAACACTTTTTCACGTTGAGCGTGTTGTGCAAACCAGTTCCCAATAATAGTTTCGGTCGCCCCATAGGTTTCAGGTTTGGGGGGAACAGAGTACATCTCTGCGGTATCCCAGAAATATAAGCCATTTTCCAGTGCATAATTTAATTGATCAAAAGCTTCGGGCTGGGAGTTCTGTTCTCCAAAGGTCATGGTGCCTAAACAAATTTCAGGCACTTGAATGCCTGAATCACCCAATGCATGATATTGCATAACCTGATCCTTAACTTCCATTGAAAATTGACATTTTTGAACTTAAATGATTTGCTTTAAGTTGTATGTATGTTTTTGTATCTTAGATATTTTTCATAAAAAAAAGCAAACGATAAAGTTTGCTTTTCTTATCAGATAAAACGAAATTCTATTCTTCGTCATCAAAATCAGTATCATCCAGAGACTTCTCTTCTAATGATGCATCAAAAATGAGAATCGCTTTACCATCGGTTTCAATCATGCCTTGTTCTTCAAGCGTTTTAAGAACACGACCGACCATTTCGCGTGAACAACCAACGATACGGCCAATCTCCTGACGTGTAATACGGATTTGACGACCATTTGGTAAAATCATGGCTTCTGGCTGAGCAGATAAATCAATCAAACAGCGTGCAATACGACCAGAAACATCAATAAATGCTAAATCTGTGACTTTACGGGTCGTATTTTTCAGACGACGTACCAATTGGGCAAATACCGCGTAGCTTAAATCTGGATATTGCTTACTAAGTTCGTGGAAATTGTCATATGAAATTTCGGCAATTTCACAGACATCACGTGTACGAACTTCTGCTGTACGCTGTGGATTTGATTCAAAGAGACCCATTTCCCCAAAAAAGTCCCCAGGATTTAAATAAGCAACTACGATTTCACGTTCATCATCTTCACGTAAAATAATTGAAACGGAGCCTTTCAAAATCAAATAAAGCGATTTTGATTCGGTACCTGCGTCAACAATCGTCGTGCGTTTTGGATAGCGATTAATATGAGCACGTTTTAAAAGCGCCTTGACTGACTCTGGTAGTTGACCTGGAGACAAAGCATCGGTGCTGAGTTGTGAAAAGTTTGACGTCATGCTTAAGTTTTCCGATTAGGATATATAAAAAAGATCGCACAAGACCTAAATGAGCGTATTCACACACAAGAGATGAAATTCCTTATCAACTCATTTTATGCTAGTGTACAAGAACTATGTAAATTTATAATTTTTTTTGGGTAGTTGCAATGCAAACAAGTGTTCATTGGCTAGAGAATGTTGCTTTTGAAGCGAAATCTGAAAGTGGTCATCAAGTCGTGATGGATGGCTCTGCCGAATATGGTGGTGAAAACCGTGGCCCACGTCCGATGGAACTGATTTTAATGGGACTTGGTGGGTGTGCTTCGTTTGATATTGTGACCATTTTAAAGAAAGCACGTCAAGATGTGACCAATGTCGTATGTGAGTTAAAGGCAGATCGTGCTGATGCCATTCCAGCCGTTTTTACCGACATCCATTTGCACTTTGTAGTGACTGGAAAAGCAGTGAAAGAAAAACAGGTGGCAAAAGCAGTTGAGCTTTCCGCAGAAAAATACTGTTCGGCCAGTAAAATGCTGTCGGATGGTGGAGTCAATATTACGCATGATTTTGAAATTATTGAGGCTGAATAAGTTTAGTTTGAAAATAATTTGATTAAATCTGTAAGGTTAAGGCTGACAAACTGTCAGCTTTTTCTTTTAGATAGCATAAAAAGATAAAGAAGGAATGACTGTGGTGCAAATACGTGAAGCAAAACTAGAAGATGCCCAAGCATTACAACCTCTACTGGATCAATTGGGTTATGCTCAATCGATCCATTTCATTTCACAAAAAATCAAGGCCTTTATGCATGATCCTCATCAATATATTTTTGTTGCTCAAATTGAGGCTGAGGTTGCTGGCTTTTTGTCTTTGAGTATTATTCCACAAATCGCGACAGAAGGAGATTTTGCACGAGTCGCGTATCTCTGCGTACATGAACAATTTCGAGGGCAGAAAATTGGTCAGGCATTGTTAGCCTTTGCCGAAGAGATTGCACGACAGCGTGGCTGTGATCGGATGGAATTACATTCAAGCGATCATCGAAAACTGGCGCATCAGTTTTATCTAGCTCAAGGCTATGAAGATGCGCCAAAATATTTTCGGAAGTTCTTGGATTGAATTAAGGCTTTAAAAACAATTGCGGATCCACTCGCGCATTATTTAAGCTCATTCCCCAGTGTAGATGTGACCCTGTGACACGCCCCGTTTTTCCGACTAATCCTAAAACTTCACCTTGATGAATCTGCTGACCTTGCTTCACCTCTATTTTACTTAAATGACAAAACATACTGATTAAACCTTGTCCATGATCAATCAGTACAGTTTTTCCATTAAAAAAATAATCGCCTGTTTGCACGACTATGCCGTCGGCAGGAGCAACGACTTTTTGTCCAATCGGTGCAGGAATATCCAGCCCCGAATGGGGTGCGCGTTCTTCACCATTAAAAAAACGTTTGCGTCCAAAAGAATTGCTAAATTTACCTGAAGTAGGTGCTATAAAGTGAGGCATCGACTGCCATGAACTCGCTGTAAACGAACTATAGATGTCATTTTGTTGTTTGGCTTCTTGAGCATAACGTGCGAGTTGCGCCTCTGACGGATCTACATAATCCTGATTTTGGACCTTTATTCGTTGTTCAGCATACGCGTAAGGCTTTATTTCAATTTGAATCGGTTGGGCATTTGTATCGACTGTTAAAGTGCCGATTGGCGTATTTAATGGAATCCCTAGAATGGCATAACGTTGGGTATTTTCATTGCTAATCAGAATATTTTGCTGATTAAAGCGAACACTTTTAATCTCTTGACCCAGTGGAATAACTGCGATCCCACCTGGACGGCGTGAGTCTTGTGGTAACTCAGCATAGAGAGATTGTAAGCAGAGCAAAGATAAGCCTAGCATAAAACAGCTTTGTTTAAGCATAAGAAAATATCAGCAATAATTTCTTAGGTTTTTATCAGATTATTTTGAAAAATTCTGCTGCTTTGCTGTGAATAACTGAATTTGTTGGGCTGATGAAATGGGTATGTATCTAAGAATTAACAAAAACAGCATACAGACTTACTTGAAAATTTTGCCTAAAGAACCCATATTATAACTGAGTTATATATTATTTAATATTAATATAAGCTTATGAAAAATATAATGAAATTTTATAAAACTTATTTGAAATTTATAAAAGCGTTCCCATGTATTAAGCAAGTAACAAATTGATGATGAGGAATAACAATAATGCGTTTTGAAAAATTTACCAATCGCTTACAGCAAGCCCTGTCAGATGCGCAATCGTTAGCCACTGGTAAAGACCATACTTCTATTGATGGCATTCATATTCTTTCGGTTTTACTTGAAGAGCCATCCAATTTAAGCCTGTTGCAGCAATCAGGTGCAAGATTGCCTGAGTTAAAGAAAAAGCTGGAACAGGCGATTCAGGATGCGCCAACCATTGCCAATCCAACAGGTGACGTCAATCTAAATCCAGAAGCGGTGAAGGTTTTGAATCTGGCAGATCGTCATGCGCAAAAAGCAGGTGATGAGTTTTTATCAACAGATTGGGTACTGCTGGCACTTACTGAAACTGGTAGTACCAAAAGTTTATTAAACAGCGTAGGTGTAACGACTGATGCATTACGCAAAGTGATTGAATCTATTCGAGGCGACGATAAAGTCATGAGCAATAATCACGAAGATCAACGTGACTCATTAAATAAATATACTATTGATTTAACCGAACGTGCTTTGGCAGGCAAACTTGACCCTGTGATTGGGCGTGATGATGAAATTCGTCGCACTATTCAGGTCTTGTCGCGTCGTACCAAAAATAACCCCGTGTTGATTGGTGAGCCAGGGGTAGGTAAAACCGCCATTGTCGAGGGTCTGGCACAGCGTATCGTCAATGGTGAAGTGCCAGAAAGCCTGAAAAATAAACGGGTTTTATCACTGGATTTAGGTTCATTGCTTGCAGGTGCAAAATACCGTGGCGAGTTTGAAGAGCGTTTAAAAGCGGTACTTAATGATCTGGCCAAACAAGATGGGAATGTGATTTTATTTATTGATGAATTGCATACGCTAGTTGGAGCCGGCAAAACCGATGGCGCGATGGATGCGGGCAATATGCTGAAACCTGCTTTAGCGCGGGGTGAACTGCGTTGCGTCGGTGCAACCACACTAGATGAGTATCGCCAATACATCGAGAAAGATGCTGCTCTTGAACGCCGTTTCCAAAAAGTTTTGGTCGATGAACCAAGTGTTGAAGATACCATTGCGATTTTGCGTGGATTAAAAGAGAAATATGCCGCACATCATGGTGTACAAATTCTTGACTCCGCAATTATTGCAGCGGCGAAAATGTCGCACCGTTATATCACAGATCGTCAGCTACCTGACAAAGCCATTGATTTGATTGATGAAGCGGCATCACGTATTAAAATGGAGATCGACTCTAAACCAGAAGCTTTGGATCGTTTAGAACGTCGTATTATCCAGTTGAAAATGCAGCTTGAAGCGGTAAAACGTGATGAAGATGCAGGCAGTAAAGCTGAAATCAACCATCTTGAGGAACAGATTTCAATCATTGAGAAAGAATACAATGATATGGAAGAGATCTGGAAAGCTGAAAAAACTTTGGTTGAAGGGGATAAAAAGGCACAGATTGAACTTGATCAGGCGCGTATTGCGTTTGATAAAGCACAACGTGAAGGCGATTTGGCAGAAGCTGCACGTTTGCAATATGGCGTCATTCCAGAATTGCAAAAACGTCTGGAACAAGCTGAAGTTGCTGAAGAAAACGAAGAGCCAAAACTGATTCGTACCAAAGTAACGGAAAATGAAATTGCTGAGGTGGTCAGTGCTGCAACGGGTATTCCTGTGGCGAAAATGCTGCAAGGTGAACGTGAAAAACTTCTGCATATGGAAGAGTTTTTACATAACCGTGTTGTCGGGCAGGATGAAGCTGTCGTCGCGGTCTCGAATGCGGTTCGACGTTCTCGTGCAGGATTGTCTGATCCAAACCGCCCAAGCGGTTCATTCCTATTCCTTGGGCCAACAGGTGTGGGTAAAACAGAGTTGACCAAAGCATTGGCAAATTTCCTGTTTGATAGTGACGATGCCATGATTCGTATCGATATGAGCGAATTTATGGAGAAACATTCGGTGAGTCGTTTGGTGGGTGCACCTCCAGGCTATGTCGGCTATGAAGAAGGTGGTGTATTGACGGAAGCTGTGCGTCGTAAACCGTATAGCGTGGTATTGTTTGATGAAGTCGAAAAAGCGCATCCAGACGTGTTTAATATCTTGCTACAAGTCTTGGATGATGGTCGTTTGACCGATTCACAAGGTCGCGTGATCGACTTTAAAAATACGGTCATTGTGATGACATCGAACCTTGGTTCGCAAGATGTTCGTGAGCTAGGGGAAGGTGCAACTGACGATGAAGTGCGTAGTGTAGTGATGGCAGCGGTAAGTCAGCATTTCCGTCCAGAATTTATCAACCGTATTGATGAGTTGGTGGTATTCCACTCTCTGAAAAAATCACAAATTCGCGGCATTGCCGATATTCAACTTGATCGTTTACGCTCACGTTTGGCAGATCGTGAAATTGGATTGACCGTGGATGATACTGCTTTTGATATCTTAATTGATGCAGGTTTTGATCCTGTTTATGGTGCGCGTCCGTTGAAACGTGCAATTCAGCAACAGGTTGAAAATCCACTTGCTCAAAAAATTCTGGCTGGAGAATTTCAAGCTGGAGATAATATCATTATCAAAGGTGATCATGGTCATCTCGTGTTTGATAAATTAAAACTGAGTTAATTTCTGACTGAATGTGAAGCTTTATAAAGAGGATGTAGTCGATACATCCTCTTTTTTTACATCTTGATAGATGGATAACCGACAGATTATCGGGAACTTCTGTTTAAGCATTGCGGTTTAAATCAAATCTTGTTAGCGTGAAATTAAATAAGAAGAACTGAGTAAATAAAGGAAGAATCACGTGATGGAAAGTCAAGGATCTGCACTCTATATAATGATTGTTTTGCTAGGAAGTTTGGGGTGCTCAGGCTATACAATTTCTGCGACACCTTTAAATGAAAATGTCTTGAGAAATGAAAGTGATTCACTCGAACGTGTAACACCGCCTGTAGTAAAGGCAGTTGAACAAGACGCAAAAAAACCAGTATCTGAGCAAAAAAATCTAAACCAGAATATTGCAAAAAAGCATAGCAAACAATTGATTCAGGATAATCTGGATGCCAGTGTCTTATCTGAATATGAGGAACAGAAGAAAATTACAGAACCGACGAGAACCAGTATCTATCTGCAACAACAAATCCCTGAATTACCACCTTATGAAGAAAAAGTCCGTATGGATAAGCTTAATTTAAGTGGACCACAGCTTGGTAATGCCAAAGGTGATGTTACGATTACCATCAATAAATAAAGCCCGTTGAAATTTCAACAGGCTTTATTAAATGGATTACATTTTCTCAAAACATAGGTTTAGTTCGGTAGATGCTGAATTTTCCAAGCACGGTGAATTTTTTGATTTCGTTTAAAATCAGGGCCAATCGTATCATGGGTGATTTCTTCAGCATCAAACAGGGCTTCGATTTCTTCGTCAAGTTCAAAACCACGATAGTTATTGGAAAAATATAATGTTCCTTCAGAACTTAAACGATTCATGGCTCGTTTAAGTAATGACACATGATCACGTTGAATATCAAAAGTGCCATAAAACTTTTTAGAGTTTGAAAATGTTGGTGGGTCAATAAAGATCAAGTCATATTGTTCATGACCTTCTTTGAGCCATTCAAAACAGTCACTGGCAAAGAACATATGTTGTTCATCAGCATGGTCAACTGTGAGACCATTTAAAACAAAATTTTCTTTTGACCAATTCAAATAAGTGTTGGATAAATCTACGCTCGTCGTGCTGGCTGCGCCACCCAATGCTGCATGCAAGCTTGCAGTCGAAGTATAACTAAACAGATTTAAGAAGTGCTTACCGCGTGCTTCTTTAGCAATGCGCAAACGCATTTGTCTATGATCCAGAAACAAACCAGTATCCAGATAATCTGTTAAGTTGACTAAAATCTTGGCTTGACCTTCCTGAACAATAAAACGCTTAGATGCAGTGCTTTGTTTAGTGTATTGGCTTTTACCTTCTTGACGCGCACGAGTTTTAATAAATATCGCTTCGCGAGATAACCCTGTTACAGCACGAACAGCAGCCAATGCCAAATTAAAACGTTTCTTGGCTTTTTCAGGATCAATGGTTTTCGGTGGTGCGTATTCCTGAACGTGTAAGCGATCACCGTATAAATCTACCGCGACATTAAAATCAGGCAAATCAGCATCATAAAGGCGTAAACAGAACACTTGTTCTTTGGTAGCCCATTTTTTCAAGGCAGACATATTCTTTTGTAAGCGATTGGCAAAATCTTGCGCGCCTTCAATTTCGACAGGATCGGCATGCCAAGTTGCTAAAAATGGCTGGTTATTGGCGATAGGTTTAACTTGACCAAAACGAATGTAAATTGGCAATTTACCATTCATTAAGCGTAAGGTTTCTGGGTCGCTCAATGCCAATACATCAGCTTGCTCAATCTGTGCTGCAATCACGGCAGCATGCTGATTTGGAAAATGTTGCTGTAATAGAGCAGATAAACCTAAATAAAAAGCACGGTTTGAGGCTTTATCACCAAGACGTTCGCCGTATGGTGGATTGGTTACCACGAAAGCCTTGTTATAGGTGTTTTCAAAAGATGGCCAGTCTGCAAGTGGACGTTCTTCAATCTGGATTTGATCTAATAATTTTTCAAAACCTGCCGCAATAATATTTTGGCGAGTTGCTTTTACGGCTTCCCAGTCTGCATCAAAAGCATAAAATTTTGGAAGTGGTTTTTCCAAAGCGACCTCATGACGCTGCGCAGCCTCGGCTTTAATTTCAAGCCAGAGTTCACGATCATGTCCATGCCAACCATTAAAACCAAAACGACGAACTAGACCAGGTGCACGATCGGTCAAAATCATCAAAGATTCAATAATAAAGGTACCTGAACCACACATCGGGTCGAGAATTAAATCGGGTTGTAATTGTTCTAATTTAGCTTTTTGTAAAATTGCGGCGGCTAGATTTTCTTTAATTGGTGCTTCGGTCATATAGTGACGATAGCCGCGCTTATGTAAGGAATCACCTGATAAGTCTAAGCAAAAGGTGTGTTCGGTTTTACCTGCCAATACAAACAAGGTAATTTCGGGTTGTTTGGTATCAATGCTCGGACGACGGCCAACGGCTTCCATAAAGGAATCGACCACACCGTCTTTTGTACGAAGCGTTGCAAACTGAGTATTCACTTTGATGTCCCGTTCGACATGCAAACGGATGGCAAAGGTGCTTTGTGGTGCAAAAATCAGTGACCAATCAAAATTTAAAGCCCCTTCGTACAGTTCTTCTGCAACATCACGGGCATCATGACTAAATTCGATCTCGTAGGTATGAATTGGTTTGAGTACGCGTGACGCTAGACGCGACCACATACAAATTCGGTAAGCTTGTTCAAGCGACCCTTGGAAAATGAGACGACCTGCAAAGCGTTCAGTCTGCTCGATGCCTAAACCTTGTAATTCTTGTTGCAATAAGGTTTCCAGTCCATCTGCACAGGTAACCCAATATGTAGAAAGACGTTGCGGTGAATTCATTCAATTTTCCAAGAGCAGCTAAAGCAATCGGTTATTTTAGCGTATTTTCAAGGGGAAAACTTGTTCATTTGCCTAAAACTTCAACTGCCCGATTGAGAAAAATATCTGTATAATGCCTTAACTTAACGTCTAAGGAATCTCTCATGCACTTGGCGGCATTGCATACACCGAGTCAGATTCAGCTCAATCAGCAGGGCAATTTAAAACACTTTTTGACCATCGAAGGTCTTTCCAAAGAAACGCTTACAAAAATTCTCGATACCGCGCAATCTTTTATAAATGATCAAAATCAGTTGATCACGACGCCATTACTTGAAGGGCGTACCGTGATGAATTTATTTTTTGAAAATTCTACCCGTACCCGTACTACTTTTGAGGCGGCAGCGAAACGTTTGTCTGCCAATGTGTTGAATATTGATATTGCACGTTCAAGTACCTCTAAAGGGGAAACCTTACGAGATACACTCTGGAACTTGGAAGCAATGGCGGCAGATATCTTTGTGGTACGTCATTCCTCTTCAGGTGCGGCACATTTTATTGCCAAAGATGTTTGTCCAAATCTAGCCATTATTAATGCAGGGGATGGACGTCACGCCCATCCAACGCAAGCCATGCTGGATATGCTAACCATTCGTCGTGATACCCATAAACCTTTTGAAGAACTTAGCGTTGCGATTATTGGTGATATTAAACATTCTCGTGTTGCACGTTCTGATATTGCGGCTTTACAGACATTGGGCTGTCAAGATATTCGCGTGATTGCACCAAATACTTTATTGCCAGTTGGTTTCAGTGAATATGGTGATCATGTTCGTCTATTTAATAAAATGGACGAAGGCGTTAAAGATTGTGACGTGATCATCGCACTACGTATTCAAAATGAACGAATTGATTCGCCTGCATTGTCTTCTCAAGCAGAATTTTATCGTATGTATGGACTGAATCAGGAACGTTTGGCGTTGGCGAAACCTGATTGTATTGTGATGCATCCGGGGCCAATGAATCGTGGTGTTGAGATTGATTCCAGTATTGCCGATGGCCCACGTTCTGTGATTTTGCATCAGGTGACCAATGGTATTGCGGTGCGTATGGCAGTTCTGGCACTCACAATGCAAGGGCAGTTACAGCAACAGGGTTTAATTGAAGCAATCGCGGTATAAGGGTCAACATTATGAGCAATATTAAACTTGAAAATGTCCGTTTACTTGATCCTGTAGAGAAAATTGACCTAATTACAACTGTTTATTTAAAAAACGGTAAACGTGTTGAATCACTTGAGCATATTGATGAAAGTATCGATGCACAGGGCAAATGGTTGATGCCAACGATGGTAGATTTGTGCGCACGTGTACGTGAACCAGGTCAACAACAGCATGGTACTTTGAAGTCCGAAGGTAAGGCTGCACGTGAAAATGGTATTTTACATGTGATTACGCCGCCAGATTCTAAACCAATCGTGCAGGACAATGGGGCCTTGATTCATGGCTTAATTGAGAAAGCATGGACAGATGGACAGTTTCATTTACATATTATTGGCGCGCAGACCCAAGGTTTAATGGGCAAACAACCTGCGAATATGGCGGCACTTAAAAAGGGTGGCTGTACCGCCGTGTCAAATGCCAATGCATCTTTTGAAGATGATGATGTGGTGATTCGTACACTGGAATATGCAGCAGGTTTGGGCTTAACCGTAGTGTTTTATCCAGAAGAAGCACAAATTGCAAAAGATGGCTGCGTACATGAAGGGTTTATTGCTTCACGTCAGGGTTTGCCAATGATTCCTGCAATTGCAGAAACTATTGCGATTGCGAAATATCTGATCATGATTGAAGCCACAGGCGTTCGTGCACATTTTGGTCTTATTTCTTCTGGAAAATCCATTGAGTTGATTGAAGCGGCTAAAGCCAAAGGCTTACCTGTAACTGCTGATGTTGCCATGCATCAGTTACATTTAACTGAATCCTTAATTGATGGTTTTAATTCATTGGCTCATGTACGTCCGCCTTTGCGTTCTGAACAAGATAAACAACAATTACGTCTAGCAGTAAAATCAGGTGTAATTGATGCCATTTGTACGCATCATGAACCGTTGAGTAGTTCGGCGAAAATGATGCCATTTGCAGAAACATTACCGGGGATTAGTGCTTTTGATACCTATGTAGCTTTGGGTGTTCAATTGGTCAAAGAAGGATTGTTTGAACCGCTTGAGTGGGTAGAAAAAGTGACCATAGCACCTGCGCAAGTGGCTAATATGTTAGAGCGTTGGCAGGCTGAAAAAGGCTGGGTATTAGTTGATCCTGATTTACAGTGGACATTAGAAAAGAAAAGTATTCTGTCTAGTGGTAAAAATACACCACTTTTAAATCAGACTTTGACTGGAAAAGTAGTGCAGACGTTCTTGATTTAAATTTTAAACAATCTTAAAAAAACTCGGTAAAATCATAGCCGAGTTTTTTATTGGATGAATAAATAAAAATAGAATAAAAACTCGATTTTTAGTGATAAAGATGATTAAAATATGCCCGCTATAAATAACGACAAACAATTAGTGGAAAGCGATGAAAAAATTTATCATTTTAACAACTTTATCAACTGCAATTTTATTTAGTGGCTGTGACTACTTTAAAAATAAGAAAACTGAGAATCAAGCTCAGGATGTTGCAGATTTTAGTTGTACTAATCAGGATAATCTTAATCAAATACAGGATTATTTAAAGTCTGAATATATTAAAGCTCTTGAAAAAAGTTTGCGTCAATCCTCAGGATATTATGAAGCTGACCGTACTTTGTTAGAAAAGATTAATAAAGGACTTCGATTTGAAATTAAAACCATTCGAACTTTGACAGAAGATCCTAAAACAGCAACCGAGCTCAACTGTGAAAGCCAATTGGTGGTGCATTTTCCAAAAGGGTTAATGCAACGTGCAGAAAATGCCTATCAAGCCTATATTGAGAATAGTGAAGGAGATGGCTATGCTACTGTAAAAGATTATCTGGATAATAATGAATCAGGGTTGTCAGTAACGAATGATGAATTGCGTGGTAATTTATTATATGACATTACCAAGACTGATAAAGAAGGCATAAGTTTAAGTGTTCAAAATCAAAAAGAGATATTAGAGGGCGTTGCTTTTATCACTGAGCAAGCAGTTTTATTTGAAAGTTATATAGAAAAAAATAAACAATATCAATCTATGATTCAGGATAATGATCAGAAAGAAGCTGCTCAATATAATCTGGCAAAACAAGCGATGGATATCCGAAAAAAAGAGCTGGATGCTGAAAAACAGAAACAGGTAGAACGTTTAAATCAAACTTGGGACAATTTGACTGAGGAACAGCGAGAACAACTTAAACAAGATCAAACGGACTGGTTTGAAAAACGTGATATTGATTGTAAAGTTCTTGCACAAAAGTCTGCCCATGAAATTCCTGAAAAAGAAAAGGAAACTTATCAAAAACAATCGGATTACTGGGATCAGGCTTTGAACGATCAAAATACAGAAATGCAATACACCAAATGTTTTAATCAGCGAACCATTGAACGTATTGTCTATTTAAATAACGTATTTAACTAATTTTGCATCTTTTAAATTGATACAGGTAAAGGGCGATTGATTCGCCCTTTGTTTATTGGCATGCTTAAGCCTATTGCGATCAATGAGTTGAGTTATGCGGATTAGTTTTGTGGGTTCAGGCAAAGTGGCAACACATTTGGCCAAAACATTTTCATCCCAGCATCAAATTGTTCAAATCATGAGTCGTAATCTCGAACACGCAACAAAGCTTGCTAATCAAGTTGGAGCACAAGCGATTGATGATGATCATCTACTGAGTTCAAAAATAGATTTAGTTGTTCTCGCAGTGAGTGATCAGTCTATTGCATCTGTGATTCATGAGATTCATTTACAGTTGCCAGATGTTTTAATGGTGCATACTTCAGGAAGCACCGACCTCAAAGTATTATCAGATGTCCATCCCAATGCAGGGGTATTTTATCCGCTGCAAACTTTTAGTTTTGAACGTGAAATTGATTGGGCTGAAACTCCTTTGTTTATAGAGGCAAAGCAACCACAGGCGCTAGAAATTCTAAATCAATTAGCAAATAGCCTAAGCAAACACGTTTATCATTATTCATCATCTCAGCGTCTAAGTTTACATTTGGCTGCGGTGTTTGCCTGTAATTTTAGTAATTATTGCTACGATATGGCCAAGCAAGTTGTAGATCAGCAACAGGTCGATTTTTCATTGCTTTATCCTTTAATCTTGGAAACAGCAAAAAAAGCGACCCAATATGACCCTGTTCAAGTTCAAACAGGGCCAGCACTTCGAGACGATCATAATATTTTGCAAATGCATCAGCATTTACTCGAACAGGCTAGTCGTCCTGATCTAAAAGAAATCTATCAGCTTTTAAGTCAAGCGATTATCACCAGACACCATGTTTAAACTCGATTAGATTTTTTCATAACAACATAGATCGTCTTTATTTTCTCTCCGATTGTGAAATAAAAACAAAGATGAAATAAATCTATTGATACGGCATTGATCAAGATATTAAAAAAGGGATAAATAATTATGGCAAAAGACTTTAGTTCACAGCAAGTAGTAGAGAGTTACGATCAACATATTCGTAAATTGATCCCCGGATATGAAGTGGTTCATCAACAAATACAAGCATTGTTAAAAACTTATTTGCCTGAGTCTGCGCATATTTTAGTGGTAGGTTGTGGAACGGGTTATGAACTTGGTTACTTATTACAAACTTTCCCTAATTGGCACTTCACCGCAACCGATTTATCAGCCGCTATGTTAGATAAAGCGCGAACCTCTCTCCAAGATTTGAATGTTGATCATCGTGTTGATTTTCACTTGGGTGATGTACATGAATTAGAAAATATCGTGAGTTTTGATACAGCGCTTTCTATTTTAGTGACACATTTTGTTGCATTCCCTCAAAAGTTGAAATTTTTACAAGCCATTCAAAAACGGCTCAAAACAGAAGGTTTATTTATTACTTTTGACTTAACTGAAATTTCTTCAGAACCCCAACAACGTGCTTTAAAAAATATCTGTGAAAGTAATGGACTGACACAAACTCAAACGACTGCCATGTTAAAACGGCTTGCAGATGATTTCTATGCGTTAACGGATGAGCAAACGTTTGAATTGCTCGAACAGGCCGAATTCAATCAAGTGGCACGATTTACTCAAATTTTAAATTACCAAGGTTTTTTAGCTTTTTCAAAATAACAAAATTCAATGTAGTCTGAAACAGATCTATGATTGCTTGCACATTGAGGATGATATATAAAATGATGATGAGCTGGACTTTTTAGAAAGGTTTGAGCATTTAAAAATGATCCTATCACAGCTCAGTGACTGCTCTGATCTAGGAAAAATTTGAAGTATTTCTCATCTGTTGGTACGTTGTTTATTGATTGAAATGCAATCTTATTATCGAAAAAATTAACAATAAAAGAGTCTTGATACATTATGAGTCAACCTTCATCACAGGATTCATTTTTGACTGAGTTAGATCAGAGTCGTTCAAATTCATCTCGTGATGTGTCACAGCGTAACTTATGTTGTTGTGAAGAGTGTGATGCAATTTATCAGAAAGTGAAACTGGGACGGGGTGAACGCGCGTATTGTAGTTGCTGTGGTGCAGAACTTTATCGGCAAGTTAAACCATTTAATACGCTGTTGGCGCTGGTGATAACCGCATTAATTATTTTTATCGTCGCCAATAGTTTTCCCATCGTGAGTGTTGAGCTCAATGGCAATGTTTCCCAAACCACATTGTTGGGGGCAGCCTTGATGATGTTTCATATTGATCGAGCTTTTGTCGGGGTGCTTATTTTAATCACCACATTTATTGTTCCACTCACAGATTTATTGTTACTGGCTTATATCTTTGCATCAGTCAGTGTTTTTAAAACCAGACCCAAATACTTGATCCCTGCGTTAAGAATAATCTGTGTATTTCGAACATGGGGCATGGTCGAAGTTTTTTTAATTGGTGTTCTGGTCACTTTGGTGAAATTAGTGGGAATGGTGGTGGTGATTCCGGGGATTGCTTTATGGGCATTTGCAATATTGAGCCTGTTATTGGTCTATATCGCGTCAGTTAAAGTCCAAGATATTTGGTATGAAGTTGATCGGTGCCAACCATGAAAAAAATCAAACACATTGGGGAACAAGTGCATCAAACAAGCGATGTTGCCGATGATGATGCGTGTATTCATCGAGTGAATCCAAGAGCGGTCGATCTCGGATTAGTGGCATGTCATTGTTGTGGTCTGGTGAATCCACAAAGTCACCACGGGGATCAAACTCAATATTGCATTCGATGTAAGAGCGCATTGCATGTTCGTAAAGATCATAGTCAAAGCCGCACCTTGGCATTGGTAATTGCTGCGACGATTTTATATATTCCAGCAAATGTATTGCCAATGACCATTACCGATTCATTATTGGGACATCAGCAAGATACCATTATGAGTGGGGTCATTTACTTCTGGCAAAGCGGTGATTATTTTGTGGCAGCCGTGATTTTTACGGCCAGTATTTTTATTCCCATGGTGAAGTTGCTAATTTTATACTTTCTGGTTTTTGTCGTGCGAATGCAATCTACTGCGCAATGGACTATATTACCTTCACATTGCAGCGTGTTATATCGTATTGTGGAGTTTGTGGGGCGCTGGTCCATGATAGATGTATTTGTGGTTGCTTTACTAACCGCGCTGATACAAATTCAATCATTGGCCACGATTTTGGCGGGGCCTGGTGCCGTGGCTTTTGGTGCAGTGGTGGTATTGACCATGTTTGCTTCAATGAGTTTTGATCCACGTATTATTTGGGATAATTATTATTTATCCCATCAGCGACTAAATACCTCAACCAACGCTTCAAAAAACAACATGGTGAATCAGGTCAATCATTTGCCATCTAAAAATGATTTTTTTCAGCCTCGTTAAAAAGAACATGCATGATGACGGAAAATAATACAACGAATAACCCCACAGAAGCTGATCCCACTCAAACGGATCATCAGACTGAGCAAAGTGTGCCACCGCCTCAGAAAAAAAAGGGCAAATGGCGACCTGCACTGATTTGGTTGATTCCGTTTATTGCCTTATTAATTGGGCTGTCTTTGGCAATCAAATCTATTCTTGCAATCGGACCGACGATTTATGTTTCATTTCGAACGGCTGAAGGATTGGTGGCTGGCAAGACGACTGTTAAATATCGGCAAGTAGATATCGGATTGGTTCGTGAAATTGTACTGTCGGATGATCGCTCACACGTTATTGCCAAAATCGAATTACGCAAAGATGCCAGTAATTTTGCAGCGAAAGATTCGCGATTTTGGGTGGTGCGCCCTAGAGTAGGAACCAGTGGTATTTCAGGCATAGATACTTTATTTTCTGGCTCATATATTGGCGTCGATGGCGGAAAAGCAAAGGAAAAAAAAGAAGAATTTAATGGATTGGAAGTCCCACCTGTCGTGACCTCGGATGTACCAGGTAAAAGATTTTTCTTAAAAGCAAAAGATTTGGGATCGTTAGATATTGGATCTCCTATTTATTATCGACGGATCAATGTTGGTCAAATTACTGCGTATAATTTGGCTAAAGATGGTCAGCATGTTGAGCTACAAACCTTTATTCGTTCACCTTACGACAAATTTGTCACGCAAGATGCGCGTTTTTGGCAGGCCAGTGGGATTGATGTGAGTTTAAATGCATCTGGATTTAATCTGGACACGCAGTCTTTGGCAAGTATCGTGGCGGGTGGTATTGCATTTGGATATCCTGATAA
This sequence comes from Acinetobacter septicus, assembly GCF_019355975.1. NCBI lineage: Bacteria > Pseudomonadati > Pseudomonadota > Gammaproteobacteria > Moraxellales > Moraxellaceae > Acinetobacter > Acinetobacter septicus. The sequence goes on from NZ_CP079898.1 coordinate 160,414, forward strand.
TTCTGATGCGCCGATTGCTCAGAATTCGAGTCACTTTAATCTATGGGACTCTAAAACAGAGGCTTTAAAAGATCCTGATGGTAAAGCGATTAATATTGTCATGTACTTTGATCAGTCGTTACGTGGTTTAAGTGCGGGGGCGCCAATTGACTTTATGGGGATTGATGTCGGAGAAATTAAAGCGATCAATGCTGAGTTTGATCACAATTATACACATGTACGTATGCGTGCTGAAGGCGTGGTTTATCCATCCCGTTTAGCGCATGGTCAGGAGATGGATCCTGATGGAGAGATTTTTAAACGTTTTGTGCAAAATGGTTGGCGAGCACAAATGCGAACAGGTAATTTAATCACAGGTCAAAATTATATTGCTTTCGATCTGTTCCCTAAGGCTAAGCCTGCATCCGTAAAAGTATTGCCAAGTGGTCGCTTTGAAGTTCCAACCATGCCATCTGAATTAAAAGGATTACAGGCTCAGGTTTCTCAGATCGCTGATAAATTGACTAAATTCCCACTGGTAGAAATTGGTCAGGATATGCGAAAAACACTGGGGAATATGAATAATGCGATTAACTCAACCAATCAACTGGTTCAACAGTTAGATGGCAAAGTTGCGCCAGAATTACAATCTACCTTGAATGATGTACGTGGGACTTTACGTTCGACCCAATCTATTCTCTCTAGCGATGCGCCAATGCAACAAGATGTTCGCCGAGCTTTGCAGCAAATGACTCGTGCAGCAGCATCTTTACAATTAATGTCAGATTATATTGAACAACATCCAGAATCGTTGATTCGCGGTAAAACTCCTGAGGTAGATCGAAATGAAAAATAAAAATAATTTCAGATTAGGTGTCGTCATCCTGACAGGAGTAATGTTGAGCGCCTGCTCAAGCTCACCAACACCCAACTATTACACCTTGCAGGCCAAAGCAACACCGATTACACATTCGGGGGTGAGAGTCATTGAAGTTATGCCTGTTGGATTACCTGATCGCTTAGATCGGGCATCTATTGTGGTGCAGGATCATCAAGGCAGATCTAAAGTGCTGGACAATGATCGTTGGACCTCGACTTTAAGTACCCAATTAAGAGATGGTTTGTCGGCTGGATTACAGCAAAAATTGGGTGCGGTCGATCGATATAATAGTGGCATGTCCGCTGGTCAGGTGTCGTATCGAATTGCGACTGATTTTTCAAATTTTGATGTGATTGAGGATTCTGCAAATCATGCACTGACAAGTACGCATGATCACTATATGAATGTCATGGTGACATGGATCATTAAAGCAGATGTTCCGCTGGCAATGGAGTCATCTGCTACGAATCAAGCTACAACCACTTTACAAAATCGTTCAATCAGTTGTCGAACTCATTTCACTGTGCCTATTCAAGGTGAGCGTCGAAATATTAATAATATTGTGGCGGCCTCCACACAATCACTGAATCGAATTATTGAAAATATTGCTGATTCTGTGGTGATGATGAATGCGAAAAAAGTAGTGAGCATCGATGGTGTGACTTGTAGCTAAAGCTTTGATTGTTTTTTAAAGTGTTCATCATCGTTTATTTATAACTCATCTCCAATGGGGAGTAGCGCATAAATTGTTATTTGTGCGCTCTGATCGGTTTGTAAATGTCACATTTGGATACATCTGAAAAAACCTATTTCAAAGTGCTAAAACGGTTTATTTTTATTCAGCTTAGCTTTAGCTATGGTTTAATCGGATTAAGAACAAAGATATAAAATGGGCTAATTGTTGAATAAGCTGAGAGAAATCCATGCTCTCCATCTAGCTGATTTTGCCTTTTCACAGTAGAATATGCGCTCTCTCTAAAGTCACATTGCGGTAAAGTTCAAAAGACTTGCCCGTGGAGCCAAAATCAACATGTTTATCGTGGCCGGTGCACCAGCACATTCTTCATTCAAGAAAGCTCAACTATTAACACGTTTATCGTCAATCAGTTCAGTCCAAACCTTTGACAGCCAATGGGTTTACCTGTTTGATCAAGCGCTCGACGAGCAGCAGCATCAATCTGCATTGCAACTTTTAAATGATGGTACATCGTTTGAGTTGCGCCAAGTGGCCAATGATGAACTTCAAGTTTTGGTCACTCCACGCATTGGAACGATTTCACCGTGGTCTTCTAAAGCGACAGATATTTTTAAAAACTGTAATACCCCAGTGCATCGTTTGGAACGCGGTATTTTATATACCTTAAAAGGTGTTTCTGAACTCAGTAATGAAGTCAAACAGGCTTTGCATGACCGTATGACTGAAACCGTTTTCAGCCAAATCGAAGATGCTCATCGTTTATTTTTAGAAACAGCACCAAAACCATTAAACTCAATTGATATTTTGGGTGAAGGGAAACAAGCACTGATCAAAGCCAATAATGAATTTGGTTTTGCTTTGTCTGAACAAGAAATTGACTATTTAACTCAAGCCTTTACTGACTTGGGGCGCAATCCAAACGATATCGAATTGATGATGTTTGCACAAGCAAACTCTGAACATTGTCGTCACAAAATCTTTGGATCAGAATGGACAATTGATGGTGAAAAACAACCATTATCGTTGTTCCAGATGATCAAAAATACTTATAAAGAGTCACCAGATGAAGTATTGTCGGCATATAAAGACAATGCTTCTGTGATTGTAGGTTATGACACTCAGCGTTTTTATCCAAAGAAAGACAATGAAACAGGTCATTTTATATATAAATATAAGAGCCAAGCGGCTCACATCTTGATGAAGGTGGAAACCCATAACCATCCAACTGCGATTTCTCCTTTTGCGGGGGCTGCAACAGGTTCGGGCGGTGAAATCCGTGATGAAGGGGCAACAGGACGCGGTGGTAAGCCAAAAGCAGGTTTAACAGGCTTTACGGTGTCTAACCTGAATATTCCAGGTTTTGAACAGCCGTGGGAAGATAACTACGGCAAACCTTCACGTATGGCATCGCCATTACAAATTATGATTGAAGGGCCATTGGGTGGCGCGGCGTTTAATAACGAATTTGGTCGTCCTAACTTAAATGGTTATTTCCGTACTTTTGAACAAAACGTCAATGGCGAAGTCAAAGGTTTTCATAAACCGATCATGATTGCTGGTGGTTACGGCAATATTCGTCCTGACCATGTGGAAAAAGATGCGATTCAACCGGGTGATTTATTGATTGTACTCGGTGGCCCAGCCATGTTGATCGGTTTAGGCGGTGGTGCTGCGTCTTCTGTAGATAGCGGAACCATGGGCGAAAACTTGGACTTTGCTTCGGTACAACGTGAAAACCCTGAGATGGAACGCCGTTGCCAAGAAGTGATTGATACTTGTTGGCGCATGGAAGACTTTAACCCAATCGTCTCTGTTCATGACGTGGGTGCAGGTGGTTTATCTAATGCTATGCCTGAACTAGTGAATGATCATGAGTTGGGTGCGATTTTAAACCTGCGTAAGATTCCATCGCTGGAACGTGGCATGAGCCCAATGGAAATCTGGTCGAATGAAGCACAAGAACGCTATGTACTTGCGATTCGTCCAGAGTCGTTAGACTTGTTTGAAGAGATCTGTGCGCGTGAACGTTGTCCGTTTGCGGTCTTGGGTGAAGCAACTGAAGCACGTCATTTGACTGTTGAAGATCCATTATTCCATGACAATGCGGTAGATATTCCAATGCAAGTCATGCTCGGTGGTACACCGCGTATGCAGCGTTCGTATGAAACGGTTGAACGTACAGGCAACGAGTTTGATACCTCAAAAATTGATCTAAAAGATGCAATTTTCCGTGTTTTGAAAAATCCAACCGTTGCATCTAAATCATTCCTGATCACGATCGGTGACCGCTCAATTACGGGGATGGTGGCGCGTGATCAAATGGTCGGCCCATGGCAGGTTCCAGTCGCGGATGCTGCGGTAACTACAACCAGCTTGCAAGGTTATACAGGTGAGGCGATGGCAATGGGTGAACGTCCACCAGTTGCATTGTTAAACCCAGCAGCTTCTGCACGTTTAGCCGTTGCTGAGGCATTGACCAATATTGCATCGGCAAATATTGAACAATTGGGTGATATCAAGCTTTCTGCAAACTGGATGGCAGCAGCAGGTCAAAAAGGTGAAGATCAAGCCTTGTTTGAGGGCGTAAAAGCCATTGGTATGGAAATGTGTCCAGCTTTGGGTATTGCGATTCCAGTCGGTAAAGATTCACTCTCGATGCGTACTACATGGAGTGATGATGGCATTGAGAAAGCTGTAACTTCACCAATGTCTGGAGTGATTACTGCATTTGCACCAGTAAGTGACGTGCGTAAAACATTAACGCCTGAGCTTAGACAGATTGATGGTTCTGTACTGGTACGTATTGATTTGTCTAAAGGTCAATTCCGTATCGGTGCATCGATTTTGACCCAAGTGTATAAAGCCATTGGTACGATTACACCAGATGTAGACAGTTTTGAAGATTTAAAAGATTTCTTCAATTTGATACAAGACTGGAACAATCGCGGTCTGATACAAGCTTACCATGACATTGGTGATGGTGGTTTGTTGGCTACTGTGGCTGAAATGATGTTTGCATCACGTTTAGGTGCAGCTTTAGAACCACAAACAATTGAAAGTTTGTTTGCAGAAGAAATTGGTGCAGTTTTACAATTGAAAGCTGCTGATTGGGATGCGTTACAAGCCGAAATTGAAAGCTCGAACTTAAAAGATGCGATTAGTTTGGTTGGACGTGTCAATAATACGGATCAACTCAGTGTAAATGGTTTAACTTTAGCGCGTGCCGAATTACAACAAGCATGGGCAGAAGTGTCTCATCAGATCCAGCGTCTACGTGATAACGTAGAAACAGCCGATCAGGAATTTGCACTTATTGCAGATCAAAACCATAAAGGTTTAATTGCACAAGCAACTTTCGATCTAAACGAACCTGTTGAAGCGCCATTTATCGCAACACGCCGTCCTAATATGGTGATTTTGCGTGAGCAGGGTGTCAACGGTCATGTTGAGATGGCGGCTGCATTTGATAAGGTTGGCTTTAACACCGTTGACGTACACATGAGTGATTTATTGGCAGGTCGTGTTGATCTTCAAGATTTTGAAGGTTTAGTCGCTTGTGGTGGTTTCTCTTATGGCGACGTGCTGGGTGCTGGTGGTGGCTGGGCGAAGTCAGTATTGTTTAATCCAAAATTGCGTGATCAGTTTGAAAGCTTCTTTAACCGTGAAAGTACCTTTAGTTTAGGGATTTGTAATGGTTGCCAGATGTTGTCACAACTTGCACCACTGATTCCAGGTGCAGACAACTGGCCACGTTTCCATCGTAACGTATCAGAAGTTTTTGAAGCACGTGCGGTCAATGTACGTGTCGAAAAATCGGTGTCGGTATTACTCCAAGACATGCAAGGTTCGATTTTGCCAATCGCGGTCGCACATGGTGAAGGACGTGTGGTTGCTAGCAATGAATACTTGGCGAGCTTAAATAGCAATGACCAAGTGACCTTGCGTTATGTAGATAGTTTGGGTCAACCGACGCAACATTATCCACTGAATCCAAATGGTTCACCTGAAGCAATTACGGGTGTAACTTCGAAAGATGGCCGAGCTACGATTATGATGCCACATCCAGAGCGTAATTTCCGTGCTTTACAACACTCATGGAAACCAGAAGACTGGAATGAAGATGGGGCATGGTTACGTATGTTCCGTAACGCACGTAAGTTTATTGGTTAATTACAGTTAGCGATTAAACATCACCACCTTTGATTAAGTTGATCAAAGGTGGTTTTTTATTATAAACCATCAGCTCTTGGTGAAAGCCAGTTTTTATACTTATCTCTTAATGCATTTCTTTTCATATCTTCAAAGATGATAAAATCAATGCCCCCATCATAGGGAGCAACTATAATATTTTGCTCAAATGAGATCATAAAAGCTTTTACTTTATCGTCAGCAATTCTTGTTAATAAGTCATTGTGAATATTGGGTTGCCAATTTACTTCAATAGAGCATGGTCTAAAGAAAAGGTCCTCTTCGTCATCGTAATCTTCAGGATTTGTTTGCGTTAAATTTATTTCTTTTTCTAAATGAAATTTGTATTGAAGATTAAAGATTGGATCATAAGCTTGATTCATATTAGATAGGCTAAAATAGTGACCCGAAACAATAAAAATAGAAGTATTTTCGCCGAAGCAGTCTGTAATAATTTCATTGTGCCGATTTAGCAGTAGTTCATATTCTTCAGTCGTATCTGCATATCTTTTTGATTCGGGTAAGCTATGTATTCTGAACCAAGACTTTGTAAAGTATTGAACTAGATATTGAGAAATCGGAACTTTGTTAGGAAATACAGTATCCCATTGTGATTGAAAGGAATGGCTCATATTTTAAGGTCAAAGAATTTATAAATATATTATTAATATAATTTTGCATAGTAAATTTAGAAAGTAAAATTTTTATAAGTACAGTTTTAAGATTAATTTTTCCGTGGCTCAATTCTTGCTAGTTATTTATTAATAATGAACAAAACATGGGAAGTCGAATGATGAAAAATGAAAATCACATGAAAGCAGTTTATAGCAAAGACAAAGGTTGGCTCTGGTTTGGCTTAACACTCATCTTTCAAGTTACATTTATTGTTGTAAATTATATTGTGATGAATATTTCACTTTGATTTTTCATTATTTTTGAGCTTATGATTAATGATTATTTAAAACTAATGTCATTAAAATCATGCTGAAACTAATTTATTACGTACCTGAATCTCATCTTGAATTGACTAAACAAGCTATTTTTGCAGCTGGAGCAGGGGGAATCGGCAACTATCAACACTGCGCATGGCAAGTGAAAGGAATTGGGCAGTTCAAGCCAGTCTGCGGTGCAAATCCATTTTTAGGCAAATTGGATGAGTTAGAACAGCTTGAAGAATGGCGAGTAGAAACCATTGTTTCAGAAGAAAAAGCCAGTACCGTTGCAACAGCATTAAAAGCAAGCCATCCTTATGAAGAGCCTGCTTTTGAATTTATTCAGATTTTAGATATTCAATAATTAAACTTTTTGAATGAATAAATCACGGTCAAAACGATACTGCGGGAAAAATACACCATCACTCGCACGTTCGCCTGCACCAATGACCATCACAGGAAATTGCTGATCATTGAGTTTTAGTATTTTACGAACCATTGGCTCATCAAAACCTTCCATCATGCAACTATCAAAACCATAAGCACGCAGCGAAAGCACTAGATTTTCACAAGCCAAAGCGGTGGATTTACTTGCCCAAAGTTTTGCATCGGCAGGGTTAAATGCGGTAACAGGAAGTTGTTTATCTAAGCTTCGTGCCACTTTAAAGGCGACTTTTTTAAAGTTGCCGAGTGCATTGAAATAACCAGTTTTATAGTTATACGGAATGAAACGATAGTATTTCTTAACCATTTCAGGGGCTTCAGGAAATGGAAATTCTGAAATATTCTTTTTTGCCATTTCATCGACACGATCTGTTCGCGCTACACAAACAATGAGTTCGGAAGCCGTTTTTGCTGCTAATTGTCCCAGACAAGCTTTAACTAACTGTTTTTTCTTCGCAGGGTTTTGGACCACATAAAATGTCCAAGGTTGTAGATTGGACGAGTTTGGTGCAAGGAGAGCCAAATCTAAACAAGCATCGAGTACTTCAGAGGGAATGGCTTTATCCGTGAATTTGCGTACGGAACGACGACTCTCGATCACTTTACGAAAATTTTCAACATCAATATCTTGGGGGGCAGGCTCAAAATAACGTTTTTTATCTGAAACCTGCTGAGAACTTTTTGGGAGATTTTCTGAATTTGCCATCACTATTCAAATATTTCGTTATGAAGATGATGAATGAGAATAACATTCAATCATTTTATCTAGGTAAAAAAGTGTATTCCTGAGATTAAGCTGCATCTTATTCATTGGTTTTTCAATGCAGACATTTAATCTCAGATTTTTTAGTATTAGACTTCATTCATAATTGTTGAAACCCTCTTTATTTTTCTCCCATAGGGAGAAATAAAAGGATTTATGAAAGAAGTCTATTGATTTTATCCAAATTGGGAAAAATCAGGCTTACGTTTTTCCATAAAGGCTTGAACCGCTTCTTTCATTTCAGGCGAACGGACACGTTGCATGAAAATCTCGGCTTCATCATCAACACATTGCACAATTTCATCAAGATCATGCTTCATGAGAGCTTTGGATTGTCGAATGGATGCAAGTGGCAAAGCAGCCAATTGCTGGGCAGTTTGTTCGGCCAATGCGTAAACATCATCACTGATTTGATTGACCAAACCTGCTTTTTCAGCAACTTCCGCGTTAAATTTTTTGGCGGTAAATAAAAGTTCTGCGGCACGGTGATAACCTGCTTGTTTCACCAATAAACGACTTGCAGCGCCTTCTGGCGACAGACCAAGACTGACAAATGGAATCTGGAATAGCGCTGTGTTGTCTGCATAGACAATATCTGCATGCAGTAAAATCGTGACACCAATCCCAATCGCAACCCCTTTAACTGCAACAATCAGCGGTTTAGAAAGTTTCGCCGCAGATTTAAGCAAAACAAAAGGAGGTTGATCTCCAGCTTTACCTTGATAAGGTTTTTGAATAAATGACATAAAGTCTTTCATGTCATTACCCGCAGAAAAGTCTGCATCTGCGCCACGCAAAATCACCACGCGAACTTGGCTGGATTGATCTGCTTCATCCAGTGCCTGTGCAATCCACAAATACAATTCACCATATAATGCATTTTTTGCTTCAGGGCGATGAATGGCTAAAGTCAGTATGCCATTTTCAAGTTTTGCATTTAAATGTTGATGAGGTTGTTGAATACAGCGAAGTGTCATCGTACTATCCTTGCTTTCAATCTTGGGTTTATGTTTGCCATTATGTCGTAAATTTGATTATAAATGACTACTGGTGAGTTCATAAAAAATTAAGTTGGTTTATGTACATATTTGATTATCTCGTTTTTATTGGACGTTTTCAGCCTTTTCATCTTGCACATTTGCAAACTGTAGAAATAGCCCTCCAACAAAGTCAAAACGTTATATTGGCTTTGGGATCGGCGCAACCTGAGCGTAATATTAAAAATCCTTTTTTGGCAGCAGAAAGGGAGCAAATGATTCTTTCTAATTTTTCCGAGGCAGATCAAGAGCGGATTCACTTTGTACATGTCATTGATGTCTATGATGATCAAAAATGGGTCAATCAAGTCAAAACACTGGTTAAGCAGATCACGCCACTTCATGCAAAAATTGGTTTAATTGGGCATTTTAAAGATGAATCTTCGTATTACTTAAAGCTTTTTCCTGAGTGGACCATGGTGGAGTTGGAAAGTTTGAAAGAGTCGATGTCTGCCACTCCGATTCGAGAGGCTTATTATCGTGGTGAAATCCAAAAACAGGCATTTCCTCAGGGAACAATTCAGTTTTTAGAGAATTTTCAGAAAACTTCAATCTATCGGCAATTACAAAATAAGTTTGTATTAAATGACAAGTCGAATCTGGTTTAGGAGATTAAAGTAAAGTCTCTTTTCCTGTCTTGGTGTTTATGATGACTGTCATTGCAAATCAGCGATTAGCAAAAAGTTTATGGATTGGTGCGTTGATTGTGGTATCAATGAGCCAAGTTCATGCGGCAAATTGGGTATTAGCTCCAACAAGCAATGTCGGGTTTCATATCGATTCAGCTCGTGAGTCTATGGTCATCGCTAAGTTTAATACTGTACATGCGACTTTGAACTTTGATGAAAATGCGCCACAGCAGGCATCTACACGCTTTATAATGGATGTGGATAGTTTAAGTTTGAACAATCCCGCCATGAAAAGTACATTATTGGGAAAAGATTTGTTTTATGCTGCACAGTTTAAGACGGTAAGTTTTAAAAGTGATCAATTTAGAGTTTTGGGAAATAATAAGTATCAAATTATAGGGCAATTAACCATAAGAGGGATTACCCGACCTGTCATTTTTGATAGCACACTAAAACCTGTTACGAACAATCAAAAGTTAATGAATATGGTGTCTTCAACAACGATCAATCGAGCTGATTTTGGTATGAAAAAGGCACCAGACGGGATGGGTGAAAAAATAAATATCAAGATTAACGTCGATTGGAAAGTATAACGTTAATTGTTCATCATAAAAATTCAGATGTAGCTTATGAGCAATCAATAAGCTACATCATTCGAAATCTAATTATTTTGCTGAAGAGTTTTTAAATCTTCCATAACTTGTTCGGCATGTCCTGCGGCTTTGACTTTACGATAACTTTTAACCAATTTTTTGTTATGGAAAATAAAAGTTGAACGTTCTATGCCCATGACTTTTTTACCATACATATTTTTTTCTTTAATCACATCAAAATGCTGGCAAAGAATCTCATCTTTATCGCTAATTAAATCAATCGTCAATGCCTGTTTTTCAGTAAAATTTTGATGTGCTTTGACTGAATCACGAGATACACCAACAATTGTTGCACCAAGAGCATCAAATTGATCTTTCAGGCATGAAAACCCAACGGCTTGAGTGGTACAACCAGGTGTCGAATCTTTCGGGTAAAAGTAAACTATTAACCATTCAGCAGAGACATCTGCCAGATTAATTTCACCCTGTGTTGTGGGGAAAGTTTGATTAGGTAATGAAATATTTTCACTGCTCATTATTATTCTCCATATTTTCCATAAAAAACTAGCCACATAAAGTGGCTAGCAAATCACATCAGTTCTGCTTATTTTTTGCCTTGAGCAGATTTCATCGCTTCGTCAGTCAAACCTTTTAACTTGCCAGTCAACTGTGGGCCAAAGCATGCTTGAAGATCTTTATTTTGCTGTTGTACAAAAGCTAAAGAACTTGGGCTTTTCTTGGCATTAATAGCACTTTGCACTTCCCATTTTTGTGCATTGGTCATTTTTCCATCTGCTTCGACTGCACAAGTACAATACTTACTCACTTCTGCCGCAGTTAATTTATTGCCTTTACCTGTTTCATCTTTACACAGATTAATTAAAGCACCTTTTACATTTGTACTCTTGTAGGCTTGTTGCAGTTTATTTTCATCAGCAGCATGTGAAACCGTTGCAGTAAAAGCAGCAGCAGCCATAAGTGAAGAAAGAAGTAGTTTTGTGTTCAATAATTTCATAAATATTACCTGATTATTATGGTATATAGCGTGTAGGATCTGCAATGCCAGCTTCCATAAACCCTTGTTTACGTAAACGACAGCTATCGCATTTCCCACATGCACGACCTTCAGCATCTGCCTGATAGCAAGAGACAGTTTGACTATAGTCTACGCAATGTTCAATACCTAAACGTATAATATTCGCTTTGGATAAATGTAACAAAGGTGTTTCAAATGTAAGAGGTTTTCCCTCTACACCTGCTTTAGTAGCCAAACGTGCCATATTTGTAAATGCTTCAATATATTCTGGTCGGCAATCTGGATAACCGGAATAGTCTACCGCATTGACCCCAATGACAATGGCTTCCGCTCCAAACACTTCAGCAGCAGCTAGCGCGTAAGATAAAAAGATGGTATTGCGAGCTGGCACATAGGTAATGGGAATGCCTTCTTGTTCATGATCTGGCACATCAATATTATGATCGGTGAGTGCAGAACCCCCTAAATTACCCAAATCAATATTAATGACACGGTGCTCTACACCTGCATTTTGAGCAATCGCTTTAGCTGCATCAAGTTCAGTCGTGGAGCGCTGTCCATACATAAAACTGAGCGCCATACATTCATAACGCGCTTGTGCCCAAGCTAGGCAAGTCGTCGAGTCTAAGCCGCCTGATAATAAAACAATGGCACGAGGGCGCATATGATATTCTCCAAAAATAACTAACAAAATAAAAGTAGATTAACGTCCCGTTTCATCATTCCAGAGCAATTTATGCAATTGCAATTGGAAACGTACTGGGAGATGGTCATCTAGAATCCATTGCGCCATATCACGCGCTAACTGGGGTAGTTTAACCGAAGCTTTTTCAACTGCAAAAGCAGGGGAAAACCAGACGGTGCTGACTTTCTCATTTAACTGATAATTCTCTAATTGCTGTTTTGACCATTCATAATCTTCACGATTACAAATCACAAATTTGATTTGGTCATGCGGAGTTAAATAATCCAAATTACTGAGCAGATTACGCTTTTCTTCACCAGACGTTGGAGTTTTTAAATCCAGTACTTTAGATACACGAGAATCGACTTTGGACACATCTAGCGCACCACTGGTTTCCAAAGATACCTGACAGCCCAAATCTGACAATCTGGTTAGTAAATGCAAACAATTAGGTTGAGCAAGAGGTTCTCCACCTGTGACGCAAATATAAGGTGTTTTAAATGATAACGCTGTTTCGATAATTTGATCGAGTGACTGACGTTCACCGCCTTCAAAAGAATAGGTCGTATCACAATATGAGCAGCGTAGTGGACAGCCCGTTAAACGAATAAAAACAGTGGGTAAGCCTGCGGTATTGGCTTCTCCTTGCAAGGAATAAAAAATTTCCGTAATCCGAAGACCCGCCGCAGGATCTGATACCGGAATAGTCGTTGAGCGTAGAGAAGTCATTGCAGAAATACCACATCTTAGAAAACAAAAATCTCTACGATCAGATTTGAACGTAGAGACGAGGAACAATTAAGCTCCGCAAATAAATGCAATTAGTCAGCGCGAAGTAAATCGTTCAAACTGGTTTTAGCGCGAGTTTTGGCATCCACTTTTTTCACGATTACCGCAGCATAGAGGCTATAAGTACCGCATTTTGATGGAAGACTACCCGCAACAACCACAGAACCTGCTGGTACACGACCATAGTGAATTTCGCCAGTTTCACGATCAAAGATTTTGGTTGATTGACCAATGAATACACCCATTGAAATCACAGAACCTTCTTCAACAATCACACCTTCAACGATTTCAGAACGGGCACCGATAAAACAGTTGTCTTCGATAATGGTTGGGTTGGCTTGTAAAGGCTCTAAAACCCCACCAATCCCTACACCACCAGACAAGTGAACATTTTTACCAATTTGCGCACATGAACCCACAGTTGCCCATGTATCCACCATAGTGCCTTCATCTACATAAGCACCAATGTTGACATAAGAAGGCATTAACACGACATTTTTTGCCTGAAAACTACCACGACGAGCTACAGCAGGCGGTACAATACGTACACCCGCAGCTTTGAACTGTTCTTCAGTCCAGCCTGCATGCTTAGTATCAACCTTGTCATAGAAACGTAAATCACAAGATTCGATTGGTTTGTTATCATTCAATTTGAAAGATAATAACACGGCTTTTTTTAGCCATTGATGAACCACCCATTCGCCATCGATTTTTTCAGCAACACGTAATGTACCGTTGTCTAAACCCGCAATCGCTTGCTCTACAGCATCACGAATTTCTGCTGGACAATCCGTTGCACTCAAATTCGCACGATCTTCAAACGCTTGCTCAATGATTGTAGAAAGCTGAGACATGTTCTTCCTTCCAAAAAAATTTGCATAATTTTACACTAATTAGTGTCAATAATGTTGTGAAAGAAAAGATTGATTTGAAAAAAGCCATTTAAAATCTTGATAAAAAAATTTACGAATAACTGCTTTAAAAACAAGAACCAAACTTATTTGTATCAAAACTTAACAGAAAATGATCAATTCTCGTATAAAACCGAACCATACTTTCTCCTAAGATACATCTACGCAATAAAAATTTAGATTTGAATAAAAGTCTTTTGAGGAGAGAGCAATGAAAACATTAAAACTACTTGCGGTTGCTGGTGCTTTAGCTGCTGTGGCGGGTACTACTATGGCTGATGATTCTGTAGTCCATGATCATTATGCATTTGATCAGAAACAACTTCTTCCAGTGGGTGTTCGTGCTGAAGTCGGTACGACTGGTTATGGTGGTGCTTTCCTTTGGCAAGCCAATCCATACGTCGGTTTAGCTTTAGGTTATAATGGCGGCGATATTTCATGGTCAGATGATTTGAAAATCGATGGAACAACTTATGACATGGATATGGACAATAAATTAGCCTATTTGAATGCTGAAATTCGTCCATGGGGTGCAAGCGCTAATCCATGGGCTCAAGGTTTGTATGTTGCTGCTGGTGCTGCTTATGTTGACAATGATTATGACTTAACTAACCGTGTTTCTGGTTCTAATACCTTAAAAGTGAATGGTAACTTTTACCAAGGTACTGCTGGTCAGGAAGGTTCTGTTACAGGTAAGTTAAAGTATGATAACGACATTGCACCATATGTTGGTTTGGGTTTTGCACCTAAGTTTAATGAACACTGGGGTGTCTTTGGTGAAGTAGGCGCTTACTATACTGGAAATCCAAAAGTTCAATTGACTGCAAATAACTTATCCCCAGAAAATGGTGTAAGTGATATCAATGCGGATTTAAGAGCTGAAGAACATAAAATCGAAGACAAAAATAAATATGAATGGCTTCCAGTGGGTAAAGTTGGTGTTAACTTCTATTGGTAATTCAAACTTAATAAAAAGAACCGCAATTGCGGTTCTTTTTTTAACTTTGAAATAAATATTATGTCAAAAGATCTAGATGATTTTCTAAGATCTATTGATCTTGTACATCAGTCAGGCGATCTAGTTTTTTCTGGAAATAATCACCTTGTAAATAGCGCGCTTCAATGTTCCATGCATTTGCAAACAAAGTCATATCATTTAAACCCTGAGCTAAAATTTCTATAGGTTTAATTTGATGAAAGTTTTCTATCTTGTGTTGAAGAGAAGGAAGGTCTTTATCTGAAGCCAACATTTTGCATAAAGTAGGATGTAGGCTTAAATAATCCAGATTAGTCTGACTTAAAATAGAGTCGCTATACATTGAGATGCCAAAGTCACGTACAGAAATTTCCACTTCATTTTGCTTTAATTTAGCAAATTGCTGTTGAGCCAAAGGTAGGTTCTGACTAATGGATTCCTCAGAGAACTGTAATATTAATGGCGCTTTAGCGCGGCCACCGACAATGGTAAGAAGCTTGCCCATCAAATCAGGTAATTGTTTGTCATTTAAAAGAATATGACGATTTAAATTAATAATCAGCTTTGCAGTTGGATATTGTGTTAAAAAATTGTGTAATTGTTTGCAGGCTTCGACTAATATCCAGCGATCAACTTTAATAGAAAGTTCTGGATCATCACGTAAATCCGCAAGGTGATTAATATCTTGCCAACTATTGTCATAAATGAAGCCGCTCGTTACTTCATAAGTATATAAGTTACTGTCTTGTTTATCATAAATTTGTTGGTATTTTAGGTGAATATCACCTGTTTCAAGTTTTTGTTGAAGCGTTTGAAGTATCGAATGTTGAACTTTGGGAATATTTTCGGTACTGATGTCTATTTGTTTAAGAACAGCGACCTGGCCTAAATCACGTTGAGACAAACTTTGTTCCATATTAGGTAAAGGCTGATGAAATGCTTGCTCTAAAATATCATCAAAGTTTTTATCATCTGCGATACTAGGTTGATTTAATACAGAAAAACCTAAATGTAAATGTAGTGGTAAAGTTGATTTATCAACACTTAACAACTGAGGTTTTTCTAATGATTTGAGGCTGATTAATTGAGACTTAAGAACTTGGTCAGATTCTGCTTGAAATAAAGCCACGTAGAGTACGGGATTAATTCTGAAAACAGAAACGTTGACTTGTTCTTTAATAAAGCCATAAATATTGGAAAAATAAGTTTTAATCGTTTCTAGATTATGTTTAAAGACATCATCAGGACAGCTTGAAAGCGTCACTATAACAAGTGCATTGACCTCTGCGGGTTGTTTAGTTAACTGACGATTGATAGCATTTAAGGTATTGATATTGGATGACAGCTTTTCAGTTTGACTCGCTTGCGATGCTATTGCGTTATTGGGTTGGATTGAACTAGCTGTACTGTCTTCATACTCGATAGTCAATTGAACGGCATCATCTTCATCACAAGGTAAAAATTCAATTTTAAGCGGGTTTGCAATCGTAATTGCAGAATTTCTACAAACAATATCAAAGCTGGCTTGGTCAAATATTCCTTGTGAAACACGTTTAAATTTTTGTTTAAATTGATTAGGATCTGTCGGCTGTAAAATATCAAGAATAGGAAGACCGACTAGCTCATTTTCATTTTTTAACCCAAAAAGTGCCAAGTATTCAGCATTCGCTTTGATGTGAATACCTTCTTGTAGTGTCGCAACCGCCTTGTTGCTTTCTTTTACAATAGATTGAACGTGAGACTGTGCAGTCTCTAATTCTTCAATTAAGCGTTGTTCATTTTGTTGCAAACGGCTGTAGGATAATGCTCTAACAATTGCAATATATAAATGCTCTGGTGCTTTGAGATCAATAATTTCATAGACACCTTTATGTATATAACTCAGATAATCATTAGCGCTATATTGATCAGGAGTCAGCAATAAAACAGGTAAATTGGGCTGCGTTGATACTTGAATGAGGGACAATACCTGTTCAATTTTTAAGTCATAAGCTCGCCCAAAAATGACTATATCCCAGCCGATATTTAATTGCTTTTCAAAGCTATTTAAATCATCTAGCAGTGTTGCCTGAACTTGATGATTTTTGGAGTTAAATAGCTCAATAATTTGATTATAACGAAGCTGGTTATCATCAATAATGAGTAAACGTGTTTTGCTTAATTTTAACTTTTTAGAAAGTAACGAGTTTCTCACTTTAACGCTTCCCATAAATCCTGATTATCTGAATCTTTGGCCTGTTTAAACATCAATTTTTTCAGGCTATTTTGCTGTTGATCATCCAAGAGTTCATAGTCAAATTGCACAAAGCTTTGGGTGACCAGTTGCGCTTTGAGCAAATACACTTTGAACTCTTCTTTTTCTAACCTTAAATGAACCCCTTGCTGCTCTCTGAAAATTTGTGAACCCGGTAAAATTAGTGTTGTTTTAACCTGATCCAAATTTTGGCTTTGCATGAGTAAAGCAGGGTAATAATTATGACGATGACGGTCAGCTTGTACACGAACGGCGCAAGGAAAAATATCTTGCGCTAATATTTCTAAACCAATTTCCAGGCTTTTTTCAGCCGATTGTTTAATCCAGCGAATTACTCCACCACGCCATTGGCTATGTGTATCTTCTTTAACCAGTATAAATTCACCCGTTCTTAAATTTTTAGGGGCTTCTTCAGTCCATTTAATTCGATAACCATTGACACTAATATCTAACACTTCGGTTTGATAAATAAGTTTGACCTCACGATTTAAACGCTGGTTATTGGGAACATCGCTTGATGACTCTTGTTGGGTTAAGCCAGATGATGTTTTTGAGCTATTTTGGAAACCATAATGACTCTCAAGCTGAAGCGTTTCATTAAAATTTTTAGCTTTAGATAAGTAAAAATGGGCAGTTAGCAGACCAAAACAAATTTGTAATTGTGCTGAATATTCATATCGTTCATGTTGACGTTCAGCCACTGTTCCTAAAATGTTCTGCACATGAAATTTTAGCGCAGGACTCAAATAAATTTTCTCTGTTTGAGACAGATAATCCGCATTACGATGCAAAGTAGCGGTAATGTGTTCAAGTAAATCTTGGATGACGACATAAATAGAGGGGCTAAACCCTGAGTTTTGATGTTTATTATAAACAGGCGGATGATCTTTTTGAGTATCAATCACATATTTGGATAGTGTCGTTTCTTTTGGGAAAATCTGGATCTTCTTAGCCCAATCATAACTACATTGATATAAAGCCTGAATCTCAGCCTGACGAATCTGATTGGTATTTAGAATATCCAGTAAAATCAGTTGGGCATAGGCTTGGGTAATATTATTGAGCTGATTTTGAGTGCCTTGCAATTGATTGATATTGGCCAGATGCACATGAGATTTCATTGCGACTTCATATAAATGATGAGCAATTAACCATTGCCCAGTCATTGGCTCACTGTAGAGCATGTGCTCCTGATATAGTAATTCTGTGAGCTGTTTTAAACCATAAAATATGGCAAGTGTTCGTGCCGTTTGTAGATTTTTCTTTTTATGCAATGCAAAAACAGAAAATTTATTTTGTTCGAGTTGCTCGGTACTACGTCTTACAATATCAATATAAATGCCCGCAAAGTGTTTGCGTAATAAAATGGCGAGTTCAATAATATGTTCGTTCCGATCGGTGTTGATCAGTCCTTGATTAAAAAAATGTTTTTCAAAGCTTGCCAAAACATTTTCAAGCACAGGATGCATGGTTTGTAATAGATCAAAACGTAAAGTTTCAGAGCAATTTAATTCTGAAAGCTCAATCAGCGCAGAAAATAAAGCCCGTGAAGTATCCCCAAGTTGCATAATGGATAATGATGAAACCCAGTCTGAAACAGCTTTAACATTAGCTTCACTAAAGCTTAATTCATCTCGACTTAAAGCAGTAGATGTTTCAAAAATATCCGTAAAAGTTTGATTCATCATAGTTTATTATTCAACTCAAAATGTTGAAACCCCAAATAGCGGTGTTTTATTCTTTTCGCCCGCGATTTCCCTAACCAGCTTAGGAACCAGATAACCTGGCAAATTCGCTAAGACTTCCTGATAGATACAATCAATCTCTGATGATACAACATCAAAATGTTGAGCACCCTTTACTTTATCTAAAACATGTAAGTAATAGGGCATAACCCGAGCTTCAAACAAACGATGACTAAGATGAATCAAGGTTTGTGCGTTATCGTTCACACCCTTAAGTAAAACTGCTTGATTTAACACAGTTATTTGCCCAAATGATAACGCTGCCAGCTTGCTACAGGTGTAGTCATCTAGCTCTGAAGCATGATTCGAGTGTACCACCACTATAATGCGTAGCCTACTGTTTTTTAATAGGGAAATCAGCTCTTCATCGACACGGTTGGGAATAACAATCGGAACACGTGAATGAATTCGCAAAATTTTTATTTGAGGAAGTGATTCAATTCTTTCTAGCCAGAGTTGTAATTTACGATTGGACAACGTTAATGGATCACCGCCACTTAAAATCACCTCATTAATCGAAGGATGATCTTGGATATAAGTTTGAATATTTAACCAATCTTCATTTTTGGGCAAATTTTCCTGGTAAGGGAAATGTCGGCGGAAACAGTAACGGCAATGTACTGCACAAGCACCCGTTAAAGTCAGCAAAAATCTGGAGCTATATTTATGTAAAACACCTGGAAGTTGATTGGCTTCTTCTTCGCCTAATGGATCGGTAACAAATTCAGGATGTTCTTCGAGCTCTAAATGATGTGGCAAAATTTGCAGAAGCAGGGGATCATAAGGATCAGACTTTTGCATTTTTTCAACAAAAGCACGAGGTACACGCAATTTAAAATCGTTTGATGCAAGAATAGCGCCAGATAACAACTGTTCTTTAGACAGTTGTAATACATTTAACAGCTCTAATGGATCAATGATTAGATCATTGAGTTGTTTTTGCCAGTTTTGCTCTTGATACAAATAGTTTATCATGCGACACGGAAAAAATAATGCTAGTCTAGCATTAATACATTTAAGTTAGTAAGTTTGGAGTGTGCCAGTCATGGCCAGTTATTCTACAAATGAATTCAAGCAAGGCCTTAAAGTCATGCTTGACGGTAACCCATGTTCAATCATGGAAAACGAATATGTTAAACCTGGTAAAGGTCAGGCATTCAACCGTGTAAAACTTCGTAACCTTAAAACAGGTAAAGTTTTAGAAAAAACATTTAAGTCAGGTGATTCATTAGAAGCTGCGGATATCGTAGAAGTAGAAATGGACTACTTATACAATGATGGCGAGCTTTGGAACTTTATGGATCCTGTAAGTTTCGAGCAAATTGCAGCTGATAAAGTTGCGATGGGTGACGCGGCGAAATGGTTAAAAGATGACTCAAATGAGAAATGCACCATTATGCTATTTAATGGCGTACCATTAAATGTAAATGCACCAAACTTTGTGGTATTAAAAATCGTGGAAACTGATCCAGGTGTTCGCGGTGATACTTCTGGTGGTGGCGGTAAACCTGCAAAACTTGAAACAGGTGCTGTGGTTCGCGTACCGTTATTTGTTCAGCAAGAAGAAAGCGTTCGTGTTGATACTCGCACAGGCGAATATTTAGAGCGTGCATAATGGTTTAAAAATAGACTATTATGCAGGGGATGATCAAAATCATCCCTTTTTTTATGCCAAAGTATTAGATGAAAATAAAAAGATGAGGAGTACAGTCACAAGGAAATTCTCTATATCAAGATGGATCTGAATTTTAGGGCGGTTAATCATAAAGAATGAGGTCATGAATGGATACAATTCAAAGGAAATCTACACTCCCCTCAAAAATACTCTGGAGTCTAGTCGCGATTATTGGTGCCATTTCTTTCGGGATACTGGCAGTCAGTCGTGGTGAACATGTTAATGCAGTCTGGATGGTGCTTGCTGCAATCTGTGTGTATAGCATTGCTTATCGGTTTTATAGTCTATTTATTGCTACTCGTGTTTTTGAACTTAATTCAAGACGCTTAACACCCGCACATCGGTTGGCGGATGGTCTGGACTATGTACCGACCAATAAATACGTTTTATTTGGACATCACTTTGCTGCAATCGCGGGTGCAGGGCCTTTAGTCGGTCCAATCTTGGCAGCGCAAATGGGTTATTTGCCAGGAACCATCTGGTTATTGGTGGGTGTGGTTTTGGCGGGTGCCGTTCAGGACTTTTTAGTTTTATTTATTTCGACTCGACGTGATGGAAAATCACTGGGTGAAATGGCAAAACTAGAGCTTGGCTCATTTGCAGGTGTTGTGGTCATGCTTGGTGCGCTAGGGGTGATGATCATTATCTTAGCGGTATTGGCATTGGTGGTGGTTAAAGCACTGGCACACAGTCCTTGGGGTGTATTTAGTATTGCTGCAACCATTCCGATCGCACTATTGATGGGCGTATATATGCGTTATATACGTCCGGGAAAAATCGCGGAAGTTTCAATCATTGGCTTTGTGCTGATGATGTTGGCCATTGTTTATGGTGGGCATATCGCGGCTGATCCTTATTGGGGGCCATTTTTCACTTTAACTGGAACGCAATTGACATGGTGTTTGATCGTTTATGGTTTTATTGCTTCTGTTTTACCTGTTTGGTTGTTACTTGCTCCGCGTGACTACTTATCTACATTCTTAAAAATAGGCGTTATTGCAGGTCTTGCCATTGGTATTATCGTGGCCTTACCTGAACTTAAAATGCCAGCAGTCACGCATTTTATTGATGGTACAGGACCAGTTTTTGCGGGTAGTTTATTCCCGTTCCTGTTTATTACGATTGCCTGTGGTGCTATTTCTGGTTTTCATGCCTTGGTATCGAGTGGTACTACACCTAAACTCATTGAAAATGAAAAAGATATTCGTGTGATCGGTTATGGTGGCATGCTCATGGAATCATTTGTTGCCATTATGGCCATGATCTGTGCGACTGTGCTTGATCCAGGTGTTTATTTTGCAATTAATGCGCCAGCCGCAGTATTGGGTACAACCGTTGAAAGTGCCGCAGAAGCGGTGCGTAATATCGGTTTTGTAGTCACACCAGAAATGTTGACTTTATTGGCTCAGGAAGTTGGTGAAACCACGATTTTATCGCGTACAGGTGGTGCGCCAACGTTTGCGATTGGTATGGCGCATATCATCTCTGAGATTTTCAATAATCGTTCAATGATGGCTTTCTGGTATCATTTTGCGATTTTATTTGAAGCCTTATTTATTTTAACTGCGGTCGATGCGGGTACACGAGCTTGCCGTTTCATGGTGCAAGATACAGTCGGGATCGTTATTCCTGCGATTAAAAAGTCAGGCTCATTTGTCGGAAATGTGATTGGTACCGCCGTTGCAGTTGGCGGTTGGGGCTTCTTTGTCTATCAGGGTGTGGTCGATCCGTTAGGTGGGATTAACTCATTGTGGCCTTTATTTGGTATTGGTAACCAGATGTTGGCAGCCATGGCACTGATTTTGGGTACAGTCATTTTATTTAAAATGAAAAAAGAAAAATATGTTTGGGTGACAATTGTCCCAACGATTTTCTTACTCGTGACGTGTATGACTGCGGGCTGGCAAAAGATTTTCCATGAAAATCCAAAAATTGGCTTTCTTGCTCAAGCAAACCGTTTTTCAGATGCAATGGGTCGTGGTGAAATGTTAGCGCCTGCAAAAACTATGGCAGAGATGCAAACGGTGGTGTTATCTAACCAGATTAATGCCGTTCTTTGTGCGTTCTTTATGATTGTGGCAGTGGTGATGGTGATTGCATCGATTGGCGTGATTCGTCGTGCTTTAGCGAGTCGTGAACCGACCACACATGAAGCGCCCGCCGTGTATGCCGATCCTGAAACGGTAGCACCTGCTTCAACGCGAGGTGAATGATCATGAATCTAAAAGTTGCTCAAAATGGTCGTGCGGTGATTGTTAAAATCATCAAAATGACTATTATGTCGCAAAAGGATCTATTACTTTCTCCAAAGAATTGGTCACGTATTGCGACATTATTTAAACGTTTACAGCAAAGTTTTCGTTTAATGGTGGGTGTCCCAGATTATGAGACTTACCTTGAGCATATGCGTAAACATCATCCAGATCTGGAACCGATGGATGCCAAGACATTTTATCGTCACTGCGTGGATTCACGTTATCCATCCAGTGGCAATCTAAAAAAATGTCCTTGTTGATATCTGTTTCATTTGTTTAGAAAAAAACAAAAAGGGTGTATGTTGATTCATACACCTTTTTTTAATTAGGAAAGCTTGTGATGTGGGGCATGGAAAAACTCAAAAAAACTGAACTCCAACAGGAAAATTCAGAAATTGACCAGAAAATTGCGCAATATAGCCCCAAGATTGAGCAATTCTTAGCTGAAATTAATCAACTCATTTTAGACAAATCTCAACAAACTCAACTTGCACTAACTTGTTTGTTGGCTGGCGGGCATGTTTTATTTGAAGATTTACCCGGTTTGGGTAAAACGACACTGGCGAGTGCATTAGCGCGATTGGCTGGACTGTATTTTGGGCGGATTCAATTTACCAATGATATGCTTGCCAGTGATGTGATTGGTATCAATATGTTTAATCAAAAAGAACATATTTTTGAGTTTAAACAGGGACCGATTTTTACCCAGATTCTTTTAGCAGATGAAATCAATCGCTGTAGTCCCAAAACTCAAAGTGCCTTACTTGAAGCCATGGAAGAAGGTTCAGTGACCGTAGATAGCATACGCTATGATCTACCGAAGCCGTTTTGGGTGGTTGCTACGCAAAATCCGTTGTTTCAGAGTGGAACATACGCCTTGCCTGAGTCTCAGTTGGATCGTTTTTTGATGCGTCTTTCACTTGGTTTTCCGTCCCGAAACGCTGAAAAATTACTATTACAACAAGCCTCAAGGCAAGATTTAGTTGCTCGGATTCAGCCTATCTTCAGTGCAGACGAAATTCTTGAGCTTCAAGAGCTGGTAAAACAAGTTTATCTCAGTGATGTGGTTTTGGAGTACGTACTGGATTTGGCAGAACAAACCCGCAAGCATCGACATGGTTTGTCTACACGTGGTGTTCTGGCTTTAAAGTTGGCAGCTCAGGCTTATGCCTTGATTGAGAAAAGAAGTTATGTCACTTCAGACGATATACAAGCTGTTTTTGTGGCAGTCACAGCGCATCGTATCAATATGACTGAGCATGAAGCGCGTCAATGTCTGGATGCCGTGGATATCTTATAAGTGAGAGAATCAAACATGCCATCTGGGTTTCAGAAATGGTTTGCCAAACGTTTTCGTATAGATCATTTTAAAAGCCTAAAGCAACGCGATATTTTGGTTTTTATCTATCAACAAGGATGGTTGTATCTGACTTTGATTGTGATTACGTTCATTGCAGGAATTAACTATGCAAACAATCTTATTCTTGGTTTTTGTTTTTTAATTAGTTCCGTGCTATGCATTAGTTTTTATCTCACTTTTAAACAACTTCATCAATTACAGATTGAACTGATTTATCCAGAGGTAGGACAGTTGGGTCATTCCTTGATCCTAAAATTACACTTTAAGCAAACACGTGCATCGGCTCGCTTTATTCAAATACGGGTAGAGGATCAAGTGCATACCGTTCTTATTGATCAAATAAGTCAGGAAGCGGAACTTGTATTTTCACCTGAGCAACGAGGTCAATTTAAATTTCCTGTGATTCAGATATATTCAACTTATCCATTTGGTTTGGTTCGGGCATGGACATATCTTTATTTAGAGCAAGAGATCTGGATCGCACCACAAAGTTTGAATCTTGAGCTTGAATATAAACAACAACATCAGCTCAATCAGCATGATCTGGAAGAATTCCGTGAGCTTCGTAACTTTAGAGAAGGAGATTCTTTTCAGGCGGTGTCGTGGAAACAAGTTGCGCGGGGGCAAGGCTTATTTGTCAAAATGTTTGAAGATGAATCGGATCAGCATCAGTTTGAAATTGATTATGCTCATATTCCATGTCAGGAACATGAACAGAAACTGAGTTGGATGATGGCATTGGTTGAGCTTTGTGAACAGAGGCAGATTTTCTATAGTTTACATTTACCAATTCAACAGCTTGAATATGGTGCAGGTGAAAAGCAAGTGATTGAGGCACGCAAGTTATTGGCACAAGCTTGACCTGTTTTGCGAGTCTATTTGACTGGCTGAGTTGTTATATAGCGAAAAAGAAATTTTGCACAAAAAAGATGCACTTCAATCTATCTTGTCTTGTTAAGCAGAATCGAAAAAGTATTTTAGTTGCAACAATAGGTTGTTTATTCGATGATCAATCTGACAAAGTGTAGATGCATCGATAAAAATCAGATTGATGAAGTCAAATATATTTTAATACTAAATTAATTAAGTGTTTGATAGATAAAACAAAATACTTTGACTGCTAAAAATATATCAATTTCAGAATAGTCCTATATCAATTTATTTATATCACTAGTGTGAACCTATTTTGGCATAGCCCTTGCTAATCTATAACTGAGTATAAGCGGTTAGTGCGTTCAGTCGCATGGGACATTGCTCTACAGCGCAAGCTGTTCCTCTTAGGGGGACGGGGTTTTTATTGATCATAATAAAAGCCTTGAGAGTGTGTCATAAATAAATTGATCAGCACACTTAATGCCTCCTTTGAATGAATAGCAAAAGCTTTCACCTATTCATCAGAGGTTTATTATGAAAATTTATAACTGTTTAGGCAAAACGCGTCTGGCTGTGGTTGCCGCATCATTACTTTTTACTTCTTTGGCTCAAGCCAATGATAAATTGATTTTACAAACGACGTGGTATGCGCAGGCAGAGCAAGGTGGCTATTATCAAGCATTAGCAGAAGGGATTTATAAAAAACATGGTTTAGATGTCACCATCAAAGTCGGTGGCCCTCAAATCAATAACATGACCCTGCTCTTGGCTAAACGCGCCGATGTCATTATCAATTATGATTTACAAGTCTTAAAGGGAATCGAAAGTGGTTTCCCAATCAAAGCCATTGCTGCGCCATTCCAGTTTGATCCACAAGGGGTGATTACGCATAGTGATGTAAAATCACTGGCTGATCTAAAAGGTAAAACCGTTTTGGTTTCGACCAGCGGACAAGCAAGCTGGTGGCCGTGGTTACGTGGCAAGTATAAATTAGACAATTCTCAGGCACGTCCTTATACCTTTAATATGCAGCCGTTCTTGGCAGGTAAAAATGTTGTACAACAAGCCTATGCAACTTCAGAAGTCTTTCAAGCAAAAAAAGCAGAACCATCCAGTAAATTCTTTTTATTCGCGAATGATGGCTATCCAGCCTATGGCGGAATCTTAGTGACCCGTAACGATCTTTTACAGAGCAAACCAGACGTGATGCGCCGTTTTGTAGAAGCTTCTATGGAAGGTTGGAAAAGTTATCTGAAAAATCCTGCTGCGGGAAATGCCATTATTAAAAAAGAAAATCCAAATATGGATGATCCACTTTTAGCCTTTGCTGTTGGTCAAATGAAGAAGCTTGGTCTGATTGATGGTGGTGATGCCAAAACGATGGGCATTGGTGTTATGACCGATGCGCGTTGGAAGAAAACGCGTGATTTTATGGTGCAGGCTAAATTATTGGATGCCAAAGTGGATTGGAAAGCGGCTTATACCACTCAGTTTGTTAAACCCACTGCCAAGAAAAATTAAGCCGACCAATTAGGTTGTAAAAATGCCAAAGGGGGAACCTAATATGAATTCAGCAGTTTCGGTCAGTATTGCGACAGAACCTAGTGCAAACCTGAGTAGCCCTATGTTGATGGTGCGTGGCGTAGAAAAAGTGTATCCAAATGGAACACATGCTTTGCAGCGCTTTGATCTGGATATCCAGCGCGGTGAAATTGTGTCACTACTTGGGCCATCGGGTTGCGGTAAAAGTACCTTACTCAAAATGTTTGCCGATCTTGAGCAGCCATCTGCGGGACAGGTGCGCTGGAACGGGAAAGCTGATATGCAATCTCAGTGCAAAATGGCAATGGTGTTCCAAGAAGCAACTTTAATGCCGTGGGCAAATATTCAGGATAATGTGCGTTTGCCACTGGATTTACGACATGTGTCTAAAAATATCAGCAATCAAAAAGTAACCGCTGCTTTAACTTCTGTTGGTCTGGGTAAATTCGGTGAATCTTATCCGAAAGAACTGTCTGGTGGTATGCAGATGCGCGCATCACTGGCTCGTGCATTGGTCACTGAACCTGATTTATTGCTGATGGATGAACCTTTTGGTGCTTTGGATGAGTTTACTCGCCATCGTTTGGACAGTGATATTCGGACTTTGTGGTCTGAGCGTGATTTAACCATTGTTTTTGTCACACACAGTATTTATGAAGCTGTTTTTTTATCGTCACGTGTCATTGTGATGGGTGCGCGTCCTGGTCGAGTAGTGGCTGATATCCGAATTGAAGGCCCTGATCATCGCGATGAACATTTTAGAAACTCAGATATTTTCATGAAGCAATGTGCGCATTTATCTGAAGTATTAGAGCAAGCCAGTGGAGGGGAACATCATGGTTAAACCGTTAATGAGTCATCCTAAATTTCGCCGTATCGCTGCACCATTGGCTTTGGGCGTTATTTTATTATTGATCTGGCAAATTAGCTTGCAACAGCTCAATGTCCCTGTTTATTTGATTCCAAAACCTTCCGATATTGGTCATGCTTTGGTGTCTCAGTCAGGCTTACTTTTTGGAAGTCTGTGGGTAACTTTAAAAGTGACACTACTGGCTTTTATTTGCGCCGTTGTGATTGGAACTTTGATTGCTTTCTTATTTGTACAAAGTCGTGTGATTGAAGCCTGTTTTATGCCTTATGCCATTTTATTTCAGGTCACACCGATTGTTGCAATTGCGCCTTTAGTGATTATCTGGATTCAAAACACGACTTTGGCTTTAGTGGTGTGTGCCATGTTGGTTGCTATTTTCCCAATTTTAACCAATACCACCTTAGGTTTACGCAGTGTCAATGCAGGTTTGTTGAATCTATTTCGTATCAATAAAGCCAGTCGCTGGCAGGAGTTAATGCGTTTACGTGTACCAAATGCGTTGCCATATTTCTTTGGTGGTTTACGGATTTCCAGTGGTTTGGCTTTAATTGGAGCGGTGGTATCCGAGTTTGTTGCTGGAACAGGTGGAACCAGTGCAGGATTGGCGTATCAGATTTTACAGGCAGGATTTCAGCTTGATCTACCGTTAATGTTTGCAGCACTGTTCTTGATTACTTGCACAGGATTGGTTTTATTTGTTGCAATGTCCATGTTAAGTCAAATGTTTCTAAACAAATGGCATGAGAGTGAGCAGACCTGATGAATTATCTAATTAAAAATGCACACGCAATTTTAACAGGTCTGGCTGGTGAAGCAGCGCGTATTCAGGCAGACAGTATACGTATTGGAAATGGCGTTACTACCGAGATTGGCTCATCACTCAGCTTACAGGCCAATGAAACGGTAATCGATGCACGAGATTGCGTGATTTATCCTGCTTGGGTAAATACCCATCATCATTTGTTTCAGTCACTTTTGAAAGGTGAGCCGCAAGGCCTGAATCAAAGTTTGACACCGTGGTTGGCTTCTACACCCTATCGGTTTCGTGGGGCTTTTGATGAAGAAAGCTTTCGATTGGCAGCGCGTATTGGTTTGATTGAACTGCTGCGATCAGGCTGTGGGACTGTCGCAGATCATCATTATTTATATTGGCCAAATATGCCTTTTGATGGCGCGGAAATTTTATTCGATGAAGCCGATCGACTCGGTTTACGTTTTATCCTGTGTCGTGGTGGCGGGACGTTAACCCGCGGGTTGGAAGCAGAACTTCCGCAGGCATTACGTCCAGAAAAATTTGAAAATGTGATTGCTGATATTGAACGTTTAGTCAGTAAATATCATGACAGTCGCCCGCAAGCTTTTAAAAGAATTGTCATGGCGCCAACAACGGCATTACATTCGACTACACCAGAACAATTACGTGAAACGGCACAAGTTGCAAGACGTTTAGGCATTCGCTTACATAGTCATTTGTCTGAAACGGTGGACTATCTGGATGCGGCGCGGGCCAAATTTGGCATGACGCCTGTTCAATTTTGTGCTGAGCATGATTGGGTCGGTGAAGATGTTTGGTTTGCACACTTGGTTAAACTTTTACCAGAAGAAATTCAGCTTTTAGGGCAAACTAAAACAGGGATTGCGCATTGTCCACAAAGTAATGCGCGTCTCGGCAGTGGAATTGCAGATCTGGTAACTCTAGAAAAAGCGGGAATGAATATCTCAATTGGGGTGGACGGTGCTGCCTCCAATGAAGCCGCAGATATGCTGTCAGAAACTCATGCAACATGGATGTTACAGCGCGCCCGTAAAGGTATGTTTGCCCAACCAAAATATGATGGTGGGACGTTTGAAGGCGGGGCTGATGCGGCGACCGTCGAGGATGTCATTCGTTGGGGGACGCAAGGTGGGGCACAGGTTTTGGGTCTATCTGATATTGGTACGCTTGAAGTCGGTCAGCAGGCTGACTTGGTGGTGTATCAACTGGATGATCCACGCTATATGGGGTTGCACGATATGGCAATTGGGCCTGTCGCCAGTGGTGGTCAGGCGCAAATTAAACACATGCTGATTGGCGGTAAGACAGTGATAGAAAACAATCACATTCCAAATCTGGATATGCGTGAATTAGCCGCACAGGCTCGTGAAGCTGTCAAAAAACTTCAGCAGCGCGCTGAAAAAATGGCATTAGCTTCATAAATCTGTATTAAAAAACAACAGCTCTCAATGGAGAGCTTTCTTTTTGCTATTGAAATGTAGTTGATACTTGTGTCGTGATATATACCCGCGCTAGTCTAAGCTATAGAGCAATAAATACAGGTAAATCCTTATGATACTTAATACTCATATCGTCGAATCAGATCATGCAACCAGTAACACACCAGTGGTTTTATTACATGGTTTATTTGGTAGTTTGTCGAATTTGGGTGTTATTGCTCGAGCCTTGAATACCAATCACAAAATCATTCAAATTGATTTGCGTAATCATGGTTTATCACCGCACAGTGATGAAATGAATTATGAAATTATGGCACAGGATGTGATCGATACTTTAGATGAGCTTGGTATTCAACAATTCAGCTTAATTGGTCATTCAATGGGCGGAAAAACCTCCATGAAAATCACAGGATTATATCCTGATCGTGTCGATAAATTGATTGTATTAGATGTGAGTCCCGTGGCTTATCAGGGGCATCGTCATCGAGATATTCTGGATGCCATTAATGCTGTTCGTGCAGAACCGCATGAGTTGAGTCGTAAGCAAGCGACAGAGATTATGAAACCATACATTCCACAAGATGGCGTGATTATGTTTCTACTCAAATCTTTTAATCAGGGACATTGGTTATTCAATGTCGATGCGCTTGAAAAGCAATATCCAAATTTGACTGGCTGGAATGATATTGAGCCGTGGAATAAGCCGTGTTTATTTATTCAGGGCGCGAAGTCTGAATATATTCAAACAGAATATGAAAAAAATATTCGCGAACAATTTCCACTGGCTGAAATTAAAACCATTGAGGGGGTAGGACATTGGTTACATGCAGAAAAACCTGAACAAGTGGTCAAACTTATTCAGGATTTTTTACATGAACAAGGCGAGTCACGCGCTTATTGATGCAGCATAAATCATTAAGATTTGGGCTCTAACTGAAATGAAATAAGCGTTAGAGTCAGTTTTTCTCATCATCTCGTGAAGCTTGAGTTAAGAAATGAGGCATTAAAAAATAAATTAATCAGGATCTGTCGCTGAATAAAACTTCACGCCAAGTTTAATCCGATCACGTCCCTGACTCATGCGCCAGCGATTGCTATCACGTAGCGAATAGACGCAACCGCAATATTCTTGTTGATAAAACTCTTCACGTTTACTGATTTCCAGCATTCGAGTCGCGCCGCCATTTTTACGCCAGTTATAATCCCAATACTGTATGTCTGGATAATGTGATGCAGCACGAATCCCACAGTCATTAATTTGTTGCATATTTTTCCATCGAGAAATGCCCAAGGAACTACTAAAAATTTTAAAATCATGTTCATGGGCGTACAGTGCCGTGCGCTCAAAACGCATATCAAAACACATGGTACAACGAATACCTTTTTCAGGTTCGTTCTCCATTCCTTTGGCACGTTGAAACCAGTTGTCTGTATCGTAATCACAATCAATAAAAGGAATATTGTGCTTTTCGGCAAATCGAATATTTTCTTCCTTGCGAATCAAATATTCCTTAACAGGATGGATATTTGGATTATAAAAAAAGATGGAATAATCGATTTCAGAATGCAATAAAGTTTCCATGACCTCACCTGAGCATGGTGCACAACATGAATGTAGTAATAATTTATCAGCTTGCGCTGGAAGTTCGAGTTTAATACGTGATTTGCTCATGAAGACAAAATAAAGAATAAAATAGTTTTTAAATTTAACTCAAATCATTCGAAGTAACCTGAAACTTATTCACGTAAAGTTGAGTGATCTTCATTGTTATGTCGTGATTAAAAAATATAGATCTTACAAATCAAAAAATTAAGATAAATTCATGATAAAGACTTACGGAAAAAGGAACTTAATCTCTATAAATATCGAATCGAGATAATAGATAGTCTTCTTTCATTCAAGTTTATTAGACTCTAAGTGTTTATTTCCTTTGATTATCTTCGACTTGGAGAAAATATCCACAAAGTCTCCATAATTTTACTATAATATAACAACTAATAATGATTCTTGTTATTGTTTCTATTTTTTGTTTCAGACATATCAGGGGATATTGCATATGTCTAGTTCTGAGTTAACACAACAGTCATCTGTTCAGGTTCAACAGGTGCCACGGTCGACATGGCCAATGGAAAATTGTCGTTGGCGTGTTTTCGTCTTGCGCTATTGAATTTTTATCCTTTGGTCGCACATTTCCCTTCTTATATGGCACTGGCTTTATCAAAAGCAACCGATTTCACTCAACCGGGTGTTACTGAAAGTCGAGATTGGCTTATTCAGAATATTAAAATTGAAGAAAGGCATCTAAATTGGTATCGAGACTGGGCGGTTGGTTTTGGGCTAACGGTCGATGAGTTGGATCGTGTCACGCCTCCAGTAGAAATGAATGCAGTGAATCATTTTTTATGGAATATGAATTATCGCAGTTCATTGGCTGAATGTCTGGCAGCAACCAACCTTGCGATTGAGTGGGCGACAGGAGATTGGTCAATTCAGGTCTATAAAGGAATTAATGCATATATCGATCATCCTGAAGTCAATATTAATAAGCGTTCACTGGCATGGCTACGTGCGCATGCACATTATGATGATCTGCATCCTTATGAAGCGATGGAACTGATTAAACGTTTATGTGACCATCAACCTGAATTACAAACAAAAGCCTTTAAGGCAGCTCGAGAAGGGCTTGAATATTATGAGTTAGCACTGGATTATTGCTATAAACAACACGCTTAATCGCTAACACAGTGTGAATAAAAAGGCTCTGTCGATTTAAACAGAGCCTTTTTTTGATTATTTGATATTGTGATCTACCAAATGTTGGCGAAGAATACGTCTGAGTTCAAGGACAGCTTCAGGAGTTTCTTGAATCGAATGTCCACCTTTAATGATAACTTCTGATGTTGCTCCATCCAGATGCGCGCTCTTATAAGGAACAATACCATCAGTCATCACATCTGGATCTTTGCTATTAGTTTTGTTGCCAATAATCGAATGGAAAACAAAGCCTTTTGGCGGGTTAATATCTTCAGTTAAAGCCATGAATTTAGATTTATGACTTAAATCACTTGGTCCATTTTGAATAAGACCTTTATCAATACGAGTCAGGATATCTTTCGCATCGATATCTTGATTGGTAATGGTATCAGTCACTGCACCGAGGAAAGCACCAGGTAACTTAATAATTTTACGAGCTGCACGAGTAAACCATAAATCTGCGAAATCAGTTCCACGATTCGGCGATGACATGAAAACAGCACGGTCAAAATTGGTAATTGGTTGAATTTTTAAACGTTCTGATACGATAGGGTGCTTTTTGAGCTTGGCTTGTTGATATGGACTCATCATCGACAAAGCTGATTGAGAAATATCGGCATTACTCACCAAAAGTCGACTGATAATACCACCCATACTGTGTCCAATCAGAACGGCATCTTTGTCGGCTGGATCATTTGGATTGAGTGCACCAAACGCTTGTTTAAGCAGAGCATATATTTGGAAACGGCTCTCCAATATCGGCATATTGGTCGAATAAAAGACCTGCCATACCTGATAATGTTCACGTAAGATACTGTCTCCCATAATATCATTGGTTAATGCAATCCAAGCTTCAGGGCTACTTGCTAAACCATGAACCAGAACAATCACTTTTTTGTTTGGATTATAGGGTTCAAGCATGTAAAGATGTGGCATGGTCAACCGTTCTTCACGGTCAATCAGGCTCAAATATGCAGCAGCGCCTAAATTATTTTCTGCAAGCCATAAACCGTATGGGGCAGAAAAATTGGCAGCCAATGGATAGCTCTTTCCTGCGATATCCACATTTTCAGTACGATATGGATCCATGACCTGCACAGTAATGTTAGGTGAATTAATAATGTCATCAACACTCTCTGCTTTGACTGGTCGCGCGACGATGGTTGCAGATAGATATCGAGCCTTGTGGATATTAGGGTTTATGCTTGTTTGGTAAGATGCATTGAGAGGATCGAGAATATATTTATTATTGTATTTTTCCTCTGATGCTGGGAAAACCGCGACAAACTCTGATCCGAAACCATCTCGACGGTTAATGGTACGTAGCCCAGAGAAATTCAAATTATAGCTTGAGATAAATCGATCTAACTCTTTATTTTTTAACAGTTGATATTGATCCAGATTGATATTGTAAATGCTATTACCAATTTTTACGCTATCAGTTGCTTTTTTCACACTTGAACGTTGCGCGCTAATCGTCACTAATTTGGCAATGGCCTGATTATAAAAATCGCGAATTTGAACTTGTCTGTTATCAAAAATACGATCTATCGGTTTGCGTTTGGTCTTAAATAAGTATGCATAACTATAACGAATACTTTTATCCAGCATTTTGAGTTGTTCAGTTTGACAGTCATCATAGGTTTGTTGCGTTTGTCGTTGATGGTCTTCTGAACGATGCTTGGTAATGCTGCTCACGGTACATGCAGAGGATTTATCCAATTGCATGGCTTTGGCTAGATAGAGTTCACTTGCCGTTGAGAGAAATTGCTCATCGACAATTTCAGGGATCATTTTGAGTTCATTGACACAGGACGTCGGTTGATCCATACAAATTTTGGCTTCACGTCCAGACATGGAAAGAACATTTAGGCTCGCTTCACTTAATTTGTCTTGCATCAAAATACTATTACGTTCATTGGCAATAGTGACATTCACTGCTTGTTGTTTGACACTAACAACCTGACATCCGCTCAGCAGTGTAATTGAAAAGGCAGAAACCAAAAATAAAGTGCTATTTTTTTTTCTAAAATTAATCATGGTTTATAAAGAGAATCTGATAGAAACTTAGTTTGATCATACGTGATCTGTGTGAATTTTCAATTCACCCCAATTATAATTCACAAAAAAGGCTGTAGAAACAGCCTCATTATGAAAGGGATGATATTAAGATGCAGGTTTAGCTGCTATGGCAGGATTATTTAACACCTGCCAGACATTCCATCGTCCTTGTTTCTCAATCTCAGTGAGCAAACGGTCAGCGACTTCTGCTTCATCTGGATATTTGATTTTGTAATTTTTTAGGGTTTGGATCGCGTTTTTCTTTTGTTCCATTGCAATGTAGTTATTGACAGAAGCTAAATAAGCTTCTTGTACACCGCCTTGCATGGCTTTATTTAAATAAGGAATAGCTTCGCTTTGACCACCACCTTCAGATAAACCAAAACCAAACCAGAAATTCGCTTCTGGGTCTTCTGGATTAATTTTGAGTAAACGTTGAGCGTAGGTCAGCGATTTAGTGGTATAGGCAGAGCCTAAATCCAGATTACGACCTAAAACACTGGCTTTGAACGCACGAATAAGCACGTCAAATGATGCATTTGGATTGGTTGCTAGCGTATCTAATTGATGTGAAACTTCTTTTAATTTGCTTTCGTAGCCTTTACGTTCCTGACGATCGGTGAAGCGTGGTGGATAATGACGGGCTTTACCTTCAACCAATTGTAAAAAGTCATCTATATCAGTGACATCAAGCTCATTTTCACCAGCAAGGGCTGCATATTTCATCGAGCGAGTGTTGCTATTGACCGTTGGAATAATCAGTTTATTGACATCAAGCGTAATACTTTTATTTGGATCGTTTGGGTCTTTAACCACCATTTTGGTTACAGGCTGAGCCGCAGCTTCTTTAAGAGCAACTTCAAAAGGAGGGGGGGCATCATAATTGAATGGATTTAATGCATAAAATGGAGGTGAAACGTCAGGTTCGGTAAAAACAAAAGGTTCAGGTGCATTATTTTTTTTGACAGCAACAGGACTACATGCAGTTAATAGCGACGCTGCGAGTAGTGTGTATGCCAAAGGCTTAAGCATCATATAAACGTCCATTCTTTGTTGTTTAAAGTTAAAAAGATGTTTGTCGAGCCAGTCTAAGAAAAGCCAGACAAACATGCAATGAGAGACGTGTTACAGTATTAAACCAATTGTTTAAGCTTTAGACGAACTGCTTTGAGCTTCACATTCGCGTCGAACTTCTTCAATGATTTTGAGTTCTTCTTCGCTAAATGGTTGCTCTTCCTGATTTTGCTTTTTAAAGGTCGGGTCGAGCAGTGATAATCGTTGGCACAAGGTATTCATACGTGCTTCGTTGTTCTGGATTCGATCCAGCAAAACACGCATACCTTCTAAAATAGGATCAGTCTGATCACTGGTCGTTGCATAAGGCTGAAAACCAATACTTTCAGCATAATTGCGACGACGTTGTTCTTCTTCATTCTCTGTGACTTTATCTTTATAGATAAAACGGGCAGGGTTACCCACCGCAGTGACGCCTGCTGGGACTTCTTTGGTCACAACCGCATTTGAGCCGACTTTGGCGCCTTTGCCGACTGTAAACGGCCCCAAAATTTTGGCACCTGCACCTACAATCACGCCATCTTCAAGTGTTGGATGACGTTTGCCTTTATTCCAAGTCGTGCCGCCTAAAGTCACTCCATGATATAGCGTGACATCATCACCAATTTCAGCCGTTTCACCAATCACCACGCCCATACCATGATCGATAAAAAAGCGTTTACCAATTTTGGCACCGGGATGAATCTCAATCCCTGTTGCGAAACGGCTAAAAGTCGATAATAAGCGCGCGCCACTTTTACAGTCTTTTTCCCAGAGTTTATGCGCGACACGGTGCATGATCAGGGCATGAATACCCGGATAGTTCGTAATGACTTCTAAGGTAT
Organism: Acinetobacter septicus; assembly: GCF_019355975.1. Taxonomy (NCBI): domain Bacteria; kingdom Pseudomonadati; phylum Pseudomonadota; class Gammaproteobacteria; order Moraxellales; family Moraxellaceae; genus Acinetobacter; species Acinetobacter septicus. The sequence goes on from NZ_CP079898.1 coordinate 196,456, forward strand.
TGCGAGCTGCTGGATCACGCGCAAATACAGCCTGAATATCTTCTTTGAGCTGTTTAAGCATTGGATTGATCCTCTTTATCCATTGATGTTTTTTTCCATGTGCCCTGACTCAATGCTTGGACACGGCTAAATATGCCACGAAGTAAATGATATTCCATACGATCTAATTGTATACGTCCAAACAGACGGCGCAAGCGTAAAGGTAACAGTCGTGGATTTTGGGGATCAAGGAACTCGATATCCACCAGCATTTTTTCTAAATGTGGATAGAATTCTTCCATTTGTTTATGTGTGACCAAAGGTTCATCCCAATCCATGGCTGTGTCAGCGGTCACAGGCATTTGCTCAGCATTGGCATTTTTTTCTGATTCGCTCTCATGTTCAAGCTGCTGTAAAGTTGCCATACGCATTTCATAGCAGACCACTTGAATGGCTTGCGCTACATTCAGTACACCATACTCAGTATTGACAGGAATGGTCAGATGGTAATTGGCCAATGCCAGCTCTTCATTGGTTAAGCCACGATCTTCACGACCAAATACAATTGCTATTTGCTGCTGCTTTTGTAAGACTGCCTGCATGGACAGTTCAGCGGCAGGGCGTACATCCAGCAATGGCCATGGAATGGTGCGGCTACGCGCACTGGTGCCAAACACAAGATGACAGTCTTCAATCGCTTCCTCTAGAGTGTCTACAATCTCAATCTGATCAATTAATTCCTGTGCACCTGCTGCCAATGCATCAATATCGGGATGAGGATAGGTTTTGGGTTTGACCAAAACCAGTTTGCTCAGTCCCATGGTTTTCATGGCTCTGAGTGCGCTACCAATATTGGCAGGCAAGGTGGTATTCACCATGACAATTTTTACATGCGACAAAGATTGTGAAACTGACGCATTGTCAGATGTATTCATAAATAATCCAGACTAAATTTTAAGAATATTGAGAAACTTCAGCCTGATACAAATCCATGGCTTCATCCATAGACAGATCGGTTGGCGGTGGCGCAAGTGGCGCGGTTCGTACGGGTTCGGCTGCTTTTGCGGCTTTGGACTTCACTTGGTATTCGATATACACCGATTCTTTGCCAAAATAATCACGTAATTTCACCAGTAGTTCATCCAGTGGTGCAACTTTCCAGTTTTGTCCTAAATGTAATTCCGCTGTAGCATAATTTTGCTCGATTGCGATTTGCACTGGAATGTGTTGGCACAGATCAATATTACAAAACGGTAAAATGATTTGCTGTAGATCATGTGCCAATGCTGGATTCATTAAATCTTGGGTCGGCTGAATCCGAATATGATTGGCGCGTTTTTGCCGAATTTCATTCAGGCTAAACGCTTTGCTTAAACGTGCCATTGGACGGTCAAAGCCTTCTCGTTCGTAAATTTCACCCTCAATCACCACCACTTGTTCAACTTGGACAATATCTTTGAAACGTTGAAAGCGTTCATGGTTACAACTGACTTCAATTCGGGCAGTACCATCATCCAGTGTAATCATGATTCGATTCGGAAAGTTGGCAACGTCCAGCACCAGTCCTGCAAATACGGTGGTTTGACCCCGACGCGTCGGGGTCAACTCGTTAATTTTAAGTGGAATAAACGCTTTTAACTCTGAACGATACACATCAATTGGATGGCCAGTTAAATATAAGCCCAGTATATCTTTTTCACCTTTAAGCCGAACCTCATCTGACCATGGTTTTACGGGTTTAGCAGGTTTACGTTGAACTTCTTCAACTTCACCAAACAAATCCATAATTCCAGTTTCACGGTTTTGTCGCGCTTGTTCCGCCGCCTGTACGGCTTCAGGCAATTGTGCCATTAAACTGGAGCGTTCAATACCTAAACAGTCTAGTGCACCTGCACGAATTAACGCTTCAAGAGTACGTTTATTGATTTTTTTCAGATCAATTCGATGGCAAAAATCAAACAGGTCGGTATAAGGGCCGTCTTTTTCACGCGAGTCGATCACGGATTGCATGGCTTGTTCGCCTACGCCTTTGATCGCACCTAAACCATAGACCACGGTTTTTTCGTCACTGGCATGGAAGCGATAAATCGACATATTCACAGAAGGCGGCAAAACGTCTAGACCATTACTACGGCAGTCATCAATCAAAAACACCACGTTGTCGGTGTTTTGCATTTCTGATGACATCACCGCGGCCATAAATTCAGCAGGATAATGTGCTTTTAACCACGCAGTATGATAGGCGACGAGAGCATAAGCCGCAGCATGCGATTTGTTAAAACCATAGCCTGCAAACTTTTCCATATAGTCAAAGATATGGTTGGCTGTGGCTTCATCAATATCTTTTTGGGCAGCACCTTCGATAAAGATCTGGCGTTGTTTCACCATTTCTTCAGGTTTCTTTTTCCCCATCGCTCGACGCAGCAAGTCTGCGCCACCAAGTGTATACCCTGCACAGAACTGTGCCGCCTGCATCACCTGTTCCTGATACACCATAATGCCGTAAGTCGGTTCGAGTACACTTTCGAGTAATGGATGCAAATATTCAAACTCGCCACCATGCATACGGTGAATAAAGTCAGGAATCAGATCCATCGGACCGGGACGATACAAAGATACAAAGGCAATAATTTCTTCAAATTTACTTGGGCGTGCTTCTTTGAGCATGCGCTTCATACCGACGGATTCAAACTGGAACACCGCTGTCGTATTTGCATCTGCGAAGACTTTATAGGCATCGACATCATCAAGTGGAACACGTTCAATCGCCAGCGGCTCTTTGACATCGCTACGTTTATTAATATTTTGAATCGCGTCTTCAATCACGGTCAGGTTACGTAAACCCAAAAAGTCGAATTTGACCAAGCCTGCGGCTTCAACGTCATCTTTATCAAATTGCGCAACACGGCTGGTTCCATCTGCTTCACACATGACGGCCGAATAATCTGTGATTTTACCCGGCGCAATCACCACGCCACCTGCGTGTTTACCTGTATTACGGGTAATCCCTTCCAGTTTGAGTGCCATATCCCAAATTTCACTGGCATCATCATTATCTGGATTAGAGGGATTGGTGACGATGTCCTTGAGCTGCGGTTCCATGTCAATGGCTTGCTTTAGATCGACACCTAAAGGTTTGGTCGGCACCATTTTGGAGATACGATCGGCCAAACCATAGGATTTACCCAAAACCCGCGCTACGTCTCGGATTGCACCTTTGGCCGCCATCGTACCAAAGGTTGCAATCTGGGACACGGCTTCACGTCCATAAGTACGCGATACATAATCAATCACGCGGTCACGACCTGCAATACAAAAATCGACATCAAAGTCGGGCATTGATACACGTTCTGGGTTTAAGAAACGCTCAAATAGTAGATCGTAGCGTAGGGGGTCAAGATCGGTAATTTTTAAACTATACGCCACCAATGAGCCCGCACCCGAACCCCGTCCTGGGCCAACAGGTACGCCGTTATTTTTGGCCCATTGAATGAAGTCCATCACGATCAGAAAGTAACCCGGGAAGCCCATTTTTAGAATAATATCAACTTCATATTTGATACGTTCATCGTAGGGTTTACGAATCTCATTCCAGTCTTCATCACGTTCGGCAACAGGATAGAGTAATTCCAGACGTTCTTCTAAACCGACTTTGGATAAATGCTCAAAGTAGGTATCAATGGTAAAGCCTTCTGGAATCGGATAATCAGGCAAAAAGTAAGTACCCAGTTGTAAACTGACATTACAACGCTGAGCAATATAATAGGTATTGTCTAAAGCGCTCGGAATGTCTGAGAATAATTCAGCCATTTCTTCGGCTGTTTTAAAATATTGTGCTGGACTATAGTTTCTTGGGCGGCGATCATCTGCCAGAACATAACCATCGGCGATACAGACACGCGCTTCATGCGCTTCAAAGTCATCACTTTCAATAAAGTGAACGTCATTGTGAGCCACGACTCCGACATGGTATTTTGCAGCGAGTTTAACCGCTTCCTGAATATAATCTTCTTCACCAGCACGATCGGTACGGGTGAGAGCAAGATAAACCCGATTACCAAATTTTTCTTGCCAGGCTTCAAGTAAAGCTTCAGCTTTTTGTGGATTGGAAGAACACAGCATTTTACCAACGTCACTATGTTGCCCTAATAGCACAATCATGTCTTGATGTTGCTGTAAAACCCATTCTTTTTGTACACAAGGAATACTAAGTTGCTGGCCTTCGATAAAACCACGTGACACAATTTCAGTCAGACTACGCCAGCCATCATTGGTCATGGCAAGCAGGGTAACGCGATGTTCAGCATCATTCAGACGAATTTCGCTGCCCAAAATTGGTTTAATCCCTTTAGAGAGACAACTCTCATAAAACTTGACCGCAGCATGTAAATTGGAAAGATCGGTTAATGCCAAAGCAGGCATACTTTCATTGACCGCAGCTTTGATCAGATCAGGTATCCGCACAATTGATTCGGTAATCGAAAACTCTGTATGAATACCAAGATGAACAAACTGCATAACACGATCCTGACCAAGTCCGTCGATGAATATAAGGTGCCAGTAGTTTAACATGCTCTGAGTTGAGCCGTTGTCTATTATTTTTCCAATAAAAACATAATCACTTTTTATGGGAAATACAATGTAAAAAGAAGCTCAATATGGGAAGTTGAGCTTCTTTTCAAATCATAGCTGAAAAACAGCAGATTAGTACTGCCAGAACATCCGCTGGATTTCTTTGGCATCATTGGTTTTGGTCAAAGCTAACGCTGCAAGAAGACGTGCTTTTTGTGGATTTAAATCGTGTGAGACAATCCAGCCATATTGATCATCGGGTTGTTCTGCGTTGCGTAGTACAAAGCCTTGAGGCACTCGTGATGAACGGATAATTTGAATGCCTTGTTCATCATGGAGTTGTCTTAAAGTTGGAACAATATAGTTTGCCACCGAACCGTTACCTGTACCTGCATGAATAATGGCTTTTGCGCCTGCTTTGGCGTAGGCCAAGTATGCATCAGGCAGCATTGAATCTGAACCATATACAATTTGCACCAATGGCAACTGATCACCCTTAATATTTTCAATATTAAATTCAGACGTATTGTTAAAACGTTTGACCGAGCTTCTAAACCAATAAGGTTTACCTTCTACTAGCGTCCCTAAAACGCCCCATTGGCTAGCAAATGCGTTGGTATGAATATTAATGGTTTTGGTGACATCTCGTGCAGCAAAGATGGAGTCATTCATCAGCACCATGACGCCTTTATTTTTAGCTTCATCAGAAGCAGCCAGCGCCACTGCACTATAAAGGTTAAGCGGGCCATCGGCTGAAAGCGCGGTTGATGGACGCATTGAACCCACCACCACAATCGGTTTATCCGTATGAATCACCAAATTTAGGAAAAATGCAGTTTCTTCTAAGGTGTCTGTACCGTGGGTAATCACAATTCCATTCACAGATGGCTTTTTGACTAACTCATTGACCTGACGAGCAAGAGAAAGCAATTCTTTATCGGTAATACTTTCAGATGCAATTTGCAGGGCTTGCACGCCACTGACATTGGCTAAATCTTTGACTTGGGGAACAGCATTGATTAACGCATCGACTGGAACTTTGGCAGCAGTATAGGTTGCACTATTAGTTGAACTTGCTCCTGCACCAGCGATGGTTCCACCTGTTGCAACTACCACGACGTTATTTTTTGCATATAAAGACGCTGATGCAGCGAGCAGAGTCAGCGCAAGACCACATGATTTAAAAGTTTTACTTATCATTAACCGTTTCCTAGTTGTTAAAATTCCATTAAAAAAGCAATGTCTATGCCAGACATTGCTTTAATTTATGCTTTTTTAAACACCTAAGTCATTGGCAAATTATTATGTAGTCATAATTAACGCTTTGTGGCTAAGAAACGACCTAAACGGGTAATGGCTTCGCGTAGTTCATTTTCCGCAGGTAAAAACACTAAACGGAAATGATCAGGCGTTGGCCAGTTAAAGCCGGTTCCTTGCACCAAAAGAACTTTCTCTGCACGTAAAAAGTCCAGCATTAGTTGTTCATCATCTTCAACGTGATACATATTTGGATCAAGTTTTGGGAAACAATACATCGCACCTTCAGGTTTGACACAACTGACTCCTGGAATTTCATTGAGCATTTCCCAAGCAATATTACGTTGTTCATATAAGCGACCACTTGGGCGAATCAAGTCATTAATAGACTGATAACCGCCAAGCGCAGTCTGAATTGCATATTGAGCTTGATGATTGGCACATAAACGCATGGATGCCAACATATCCAGACCTTCGATATAATCTTTGGCGCGGGATTTATCGCCTGTAATGGCCATCCAGCCCGAGCGATAACCTGCGATACGATATGACTTTGACAGTCCATTAAATGAAATACACAATTGATCGCCTGCTAAAGCAGCCAAAGCGACATGTTCAATGCCGTCATAAATGATTTTGTCGTAGATTTCATCGGCAAATAAAATCAAATCATGCTTTTTCGCCAAAGCTACAATTTGCTCTAAGACATGACGCGGGTATACCGAACCTGTTGGATTATTGGGATTAATCACCACAATCCCACGCGTATTTGGCGTGATTTTACTTTCCATATCCACAATATCTGGATACCAACTATTTTCTTCATCACATTTATAGTGAATTGCTGTGCCGCCAGATAAATTTACGGCTGCTGTCCATAGCGGGTAATCTGGCATTGGCACTAGCATTTCGTCGCCATCGTCAAGCAAACCTTGCATTGCCATAACAATGAGCTCAGATACACCATTACCAACATACACGTCATTGACATGCATATCGCGAATGCCTTTTTGTTGATAATACTGGCAAATCGCTTTGCGAGCTGGAAAGATTCCTTTTGAGTCAGTATAACCAATGGCATTGGGTAAATTTAGTGCAACATCATTAATAATTTCTTGCGGCGCTTCAAAGCCAAACGGGGCGGGGTTACCAATATTCAGTTTAATAATTTTATGGCCTTGTTCTTCCATTTCATTGGCCGCTCGTAACACAGGTCCACGAATGTCGTAGCAAACATGCTCAAGCTTAGACGATTTTTTAATTTCTCGTGGCGTTTGATGTGTTGTGTTCATTTTGGGGCTCTCAGAAGGAGTAGGGGTCACTTTTGCATAACGATATAAATAACTTTTAAATGTTTCGGTTGTTACCAGATCAAGGTCATGTTGATCTCGAAGTAAGGCAACAATCTTTTCATGCGTAAATCCTGCCAGTTGATATTGTTTGATCACGGGCAGTAGATTTTTAAAAATAACGCTTTTTTTCTGCGACATTTTTTAATCCTGAGCAAGAATAGCGTTAAGCCTAACATATTTATGCTCACAAAAAAGCAATATTAGAAAATAAAATGCTCACTTTGTTTTATTGTTTTGCTTACTTTTTGCTTTTATAAGAATTATAAGTGTTTTGTAATTTGTGAAGTAAAGACTAGAAATTTTAGAATGAATCACGTAAATATAGAATTATTCTATTTAAACAGTTAGATGAATAGGTAAATGGTCATGGGAAAACTCAATAAAACAGAACGAGAATGGCAAAGAGAGTTATCACCAGAAGAGTACCGAATTACGCGACAAAAAGGCACTGAACCTGCTTTTACCGGGCAATATTGGAACACCAAGCAGCAAGGAACGTATGTTTGTCGTTGTTGTGGTACCGAGCTTTTTACATCGGACACCAAGTATGACAGTGGTAGTGGCTGGCCTAGCTTTTATCGACCTGTCAATGCAGGCGCGATTGATGAACAGGAAGACTCAACCCACGGTATGACACGTACAGAAATTATTTGCCATAATTGCGATGCGCATTTAGGACATGTATTTGAAGATGGACCACAGCCGACAGGACTACGTTACTGCGTAAATTCGGCTTCATTACAACTAAAAACCAACGAAAAGAATGATGAGGAAACTTATCCATGACGAGTCTTTATCAGTTTGAAGCTGAATTATTAGAGGGTGACACTAAGCAGATGTCTGACTATGAGGGCAAAGTGCTTTTAATTGTCAATACTGCAAGTAAATGTGGCTTCACACCACAATTTGCGGGCTTAGAAAAAGTATACGAAAAATATAAAGATCAGGGATTTGAAGTATTAGGCTTTCCTTGTAATCAATTTGGCGGGCAGGATCCTGGTTCGAATGATGAAATTGGAGCTTTTTGTCAGCGAAACTATGGAGTTGATTTTCCTATGTTTGCTAAAGTGGATGTCAAAGGTCCTGAAGCACATGCCATTTTTCGCTATCTGACACGTGAAGCCAAAGGGATTTTGGGTAGCGAAAGCATTAAGTGGAATTTTACTAAATTCCTTGTTAGTAAGGATGGTAAAGTGCTGAATCGTTATGCACCCACCACGAAACCTGAAAGTATAGAAGAAGATATTGAAAAAGCATTGGCTCAATAATATTTATACAGAAATTGAGTATGTCTCATTCAGATATCGCATTCTGGAATGATCCTCGCATGCCTTATGTGGAAACACGTAAGGCATGTCAAAGTCGTATTTGCTATAAAGCGCATAGCCATGCGACTTTTTCAATTGGTGCAGTAGATCAGGGTCAGAGTCGATTTAGTAGTTATTTACATACGACAGAGAATATTGAAGCGGGTTCAATTGTTTGTATTCCTGCATATATTGAACATGCGTGTAATCCATTGCCAGATCAGGCGTGGAGTTATCAGATGATGCATCTTGATCTGGATTGGCTTAAGCAATTATTAGAAGAATCCGTTACAGAGCGTATTTGCAACCAGATCCCTGAGTTAGTGCCAGAAATTATCAAAAAGCCTGAAATTTATCAGTGTTTTTGTCAGTTGAATGATACTTTATTTGATCCAGAACGAACCATTTTAGAAAAAGAGCAATCTTTGGTTGAAACACTTACGCAGATTATTTTTCCATCATTACAGTTAAAGCAAGTAGAGGAAAAACTTTATCTTCAACAACATCTAAAACATTTAGTTGATCTTATTGTTCAGTACGAGCATTTTCTTTCACTTGAGCAATTATCCGCACAAAGTGGTATTAGTCGTTACGCGATTATTCGTTTATTTAAAAGAAACTTTGGTCTAACACCGCATGCTTTTCAACTTAACATGAGAATTAATCAAGCGCGAGACAGGTTGAAAAGCGGAAGTTCAGTCGTCGATATCGCTTATGATTTGGGCTTTAGTGATCAAAGTCATTTCCATCGCGTGTTTAAAAGCTTAACAGGCGTAACGCCAAAACAATATCAGAGTGGCTTTTAAACGCAATTTTATACAAGAACACGATTTGGCATTTGCCTAAGCTGTGATTTTGATCTGACCGAATAGTGTTTATGGAACTTTTTTTTGCGATTGCGGTGACTCATTTCGTTGCTTTACTCTCACCTGGGCCAGATTTCTTTTTAATTTTAACGACTTTGCTTGCTCGAAATAAAAAGGCAGCACAGCAGGTCTGCTTAGGGATTGCTCTCGGAAATGCTTTAATTTTATGGGTGGTTTTTTCCAGTTGGTACCTACTTGGAAAAATAGATCACTCGACTTTGAAATATTTAAAATGGGGAGGTGCATGTTACCTCTTTTATCTGTCATTTTTGTGTTTACGTCATGCGCATGCCAAGATTGAAATTGATCAAACTGAATCATCTCAATATTCTTCTTTTTCTGCTTTAAGACAATTATTACTTGGATTGCAATCCAGTTTACTTAATCCTAAAAATGTCCTTTTTTATAGCAGCTTAACCTTACTCGTTTCTGAAAAATTTAATGTTTATCAAAAAATTACCATTTCAGTGTGGATGGTGATGGTAGTTTTAATTTGGAATTTATTTTTGCTGAGATTATTATCACATGAGCGCTGGATGGTCGCCTTACGCAGCCATTCTAAATGGCTTTACTATCTTTCTGGGTTAAGTTTTGTGGGATTTGCAAGCCTTTTGATGTTGATTCCATCTTAGACATTCTTTAGAAAAAAATGATGTTTCTCATAGACTTTTTCATCAGTCTCTTTTATTTAGCTCTATGTGAGAAAATAAAGAGGGTTTAAACAATGATGAAAAGAAGTCTAATGTTGATAATGAATAAATTACATTGAAGTTTTTTACATGAAAAATTGCAATCGAATTGTGAAGTTCTATTAATAAAAACATTCTGTATTTGAGAAAAGTTATTTAAATTATTTTTATTCTCATTTAGTATCATCGCAATTTTATAAACTGTACTCGTGGAATTGTGATGATCAAACTTAAACCGCTTGTCTTGATGATGGCTTGTGCATCAGGCTATATCATTACCCATGCTGATGATCAGGTTTCTCAGCAATCAGAGTCTGATAGTCAACCCGCAACTGCTTTGGAAACTATTCGTGTAGTTGCTAGTGCAGATGCTTCTGCAACAGGGCTTATGGAAGCCTACGCAGGAGGTCAGGTGGCTAGTGGTGGGCGCGTGGGCATTTTTGGTAATCAAAAAAATTTAGATACGCCGTTTAACTTGACCAGTTATACCAATCAATATATTCAGGAGCGTCAAGCTAAAAGCGTGGGTGACGTTTTAAAGGCAGATCCAAGCGTTCGTGTGGGACGCGGTTATGGTAATTTTCAGGAAAACTATTATATCCGTGGTTTTAATTTAGGTTCAGATGATACCGCCTATAATGGACTGTACTCAATCTTGCCACGTCAATATATTTCAACAGAGCTTTTTGAGCGGGTTGAAGTGCTGAAAGGGGCTTCTTCATTTTTAAATGGAGCGATGCCAAGTAATGGGGGGATTGGCGGGGCAATTAACTTATTACCTAAACGTGCAGGCAATGAGCCTTTAAACAGTGTAACTGTGGGCACTGACTTTAATGGTGGCTATATTTCAAGTGATATTTCACGCCGTTTTGGAGAGAATCAACAGTTTGGTGTTCGAGTAAACACCGCCTATCACGGAGGTGATACTCCAGTTGATGATGAAGAAAAATCTTTGGGACTTGTCTCAGTCGGGCTAGATTATCGTGGCGATCGTTTGCGTCTATCTGGAGATATGGGATATAGCAACAATCGTTTAACAGCAACGCGTCCAAGTGTAACTTTGGGTAGTGGTATTACCTCAATTCCGACACCTGTTGATAGTTCAAGTAATTATGCACAAAAATGGTCTTATTCCAACGAAGAAGATTATTTTGGAAGTTACCGCGCTGAATATGATTTAACCGATGCGATTACGGCTTATGCAGCTTATGGTTTTCGTCATGGTCAAGAACAAAATAGCTTGGGTAATGTGACACTTACCAATGCAAATACGGGTGATTCTACCTTCTATCGTTTTGATAATGCACGTGTGGATATGGTGAATACGGGGGAAGTCGGTATTCGAGGAAAATTGGATACGGGTTCTGTTCAACATAACTTAGTGCTGTCTGCGTCAGCTTTTCAACAGAATACCCGTAATGCATATTTTATGGATTGGGCAAATCAGCTAGCTACCAATATTTATCGGCCAGTCCAATATGATCAGCCTGAAGCACTAAATCCGTTATTTCATGGTAATGATATGGATTCACCAAAGCTTACGACAAGAACAAGACTTAGAAGTATTGCTATTGGAGATAATTTAAAAGCCTTTGATGATAAATTAATTGTTATGTTGGGTGGTCGTTATCAGACCATTATTCAAGATACTTATCAATATGATAATAAAGGTAAAAACCCTTCATATGATGAAAGTAAATTTACCCCTGCATTAGGTTTAACCTATAAAATCACACCTGAAATTTCAGTCTATGGTAATTATATTGAGTCTTTAGCCAAAGGTTTGAGTAATACAACAGCTAATGTCACTACGACACTAAAACCATTTGTTGCTAAGCAAAAAGAAGTGGGTGCCAAGTATGAAAATGGCGTGATTGGAGCAACACTGAGTTTATTTGATATTAATAAGCAGCGTGGTATCAAAGATGCTAATGGTGTCTTTAGTGATGGTGGTGAATATGTACATCGTGGTATTGAGCTTACTACTTATGGCAAATTAACTGATGATATTACCGTACTTGGTGGTGTAACGTGGATGCATGCTAAACAGGAAGATACAGGTTCAGTCACTTATGATGGTAATGATGAAGTAGGTGTTCCAAAGTTTCAAGCTAATTTAGGTGCAGACTGGAAACTCCCTGTTGCACAGGATATTTCTTTAAATGCACAATTGATTTACACAGGTTCGACGTATGCGAGTCTAGACAACAATCTAAAAGTGAAAGACTGGACGACACTTGATTTGGGTGCAAGCTATAAGACACATCTTGGACAAACACCGACTACATTTAACTTTGCTGTAAATAATGTATTCGATAAAGATTATTGGGGTTCGGTCGGACTGTATGACAATATCAATAGTACAGGGAATACCAATAATGGTTATGTTGTTGCAGGTCAGCCACGAACATTTATGCTAAGCGCCAGCTTTGATTTTTAATTAATTTTTGACTCAGTCAAAATAATAAAGCCTCAATATATATAGAGGCTTTATTATTTTAATTTTTTAAAATCTACAAGATTTTCTTTAAACGTTGTACCACTTGTTCACATTGTGCCAAGTCCGCGACCAATGCCATACGTACATGATTTTCCCCAGGATTTCCTTGATTAGTTTCACGGGATAAATATCGACCCGGTAGCACTTTAATATGCGCTTTTTCCATCAACATTTTGGCAAAAGCTTCATCATGATCCACTTGTAACCAATAGTAAAATCCAGCATCAGGCTTTTTTAGTGGTAATAAATGACCCAGTTCAGATTGAAACAAATCAAATTTTGCACGATATTGTTGACGATTTTCTTCGACATGCGCTTCATCATTCCATGCTTCGATTGAAGCCAATTGATGTTGTACAGGCATCGCTGCGCCATGATAGGTACGAAACTTTAAATAGGGTTTTAACAGTTCGGCATCACCTGCGACAAAACCAGAGCGCATTCCCGGTAAGTTGGAACGTTTGGACAATGAATGAAAAACGATACAATTTTTATAATCATCACGCCCCATTTCGGCACAGACTTCCAATAAACCAACTGGTGCTTGATCAAACCAAAGTTCTGAATAGCATTCATCAGAGGCAATTACAAAATTGTATTGATCTGACAGTTGAATCAGTTTTTTAAATTGTTCTTTAGATAATACAGCGCCCGTAGGATTACCCGGTGTGCAGACAAATAATAATGCTGTTTTTTCCCAGACTTCGGCTGGAACCGCATCAAAGTCACCCAAATAATCATTTTCAGGCGTACAGTTGATAAAATACGGTTTTGCACCTGCAAGCAAAGCTGCACCTTCATAAATTTGATAGAAAGGATTTGGCATCACTACATAAGGTGCATCTTCACGATTAATCAGTGCCTGTACAAAAGAGAAAATCCCTTCCCGTGTACCTGTGACTGGCAAGATATGATCTTCAGCACTAATGCTATTGAGCTTAAAACGCTGAGTCAGCCAGTTGGCAATACTCTGACGTAACTCAGGTAGCCCTTTGCTATTGGGATAAGTCGATAAATGCTGAAAGTTGTCAATAATGGCTTGTTTTACAAATTCAGGAGCAGGGTGTTTGGGTTCACCAATAGAAAGCGGAATGAGCGGTAAATCTGCAGGTGTGACATCTTTAAAGAGCGCATTTAACTTTTCAAAAGGATAAGGATGTAATAACGACAAACTGGAATTCATGAAACATTTACCGATTTAAAACTGTGAATTAATGTTGGCTGATGACTTGATTAGATGCTTCGTCTAACGCAGATTTTAGCTGATCTGCAAAAAGTTTGGCTTCTTCAATATTCATGGGTTGACCATCTTTTTTAGTCACAAAGAAAATATCCTCAGCACGTTCGCCGAGTGTGGCAATCTTGGCTGAATGGATATCGAGCCCTTGCATCATAAAGACTCCACCCACTCGTGCTAGTAGGCCGGGTTGATCCAATGTAGATATTTCAACCATGTTTTGTTGCAGTATAGGGTTTAGCGTAATATCAACGGTATTTTCTACATCAAAATGACGAAGTTGGCGCGGAATACGGCGTTGCATCAAGCCCGGATATTTATCGGACTGGCTAAGCGCTTTCACCAATGCTTCTTTCACCGTAGTCTCGCGTTCTGGATCGGTCAGCAGTGTACCAAAACGATCTAATACGACATAGGTATCCAGACTAAAGGCTTTAGTGGCTGTGATAATTCGTGCATCCTGTACATCCAGATTCATGCGATCTAGCACTGCAACAGTGGTGGCAAACAGGTTGGGTTTATCTTGGGTATAGATAAAGATCTGAATAGCATCCTGAGCTTGTGTCGACTGACGATGTGCACGGAATAATACCAAGGGTGCAGGGTTATCACCATGTTGCAAAATCGCACGGGTGTGCCATGCAATTTCATCGGCAGATTCTTTAAGGAAGTATTCATCGCCAAGTTCTTGCCAGACTTTTTCAACGGCATCTAGTGAGAACTCATTTACCAGCGCTTCACTCGCAGTAAATTTGGTGTCTTCAATCAACATTTGATAATCGACAGGACGACCTAAACCTGAACGGATCACGTCTCTAGAATAGGTATAAAGCTGACGCATGAGAGAAGCTCGCCACGTATTCCAGAGTTTTGGATTGGTGGCATTAATATCAGAAACAGTCAGACTATATAGATAGTCCAGATGCTCCATATCACCTAGTTTTTCCGCAAACTCTTTGACGACATCTGGATCAGAAATATCTTTTTTCTGCGCAGTGAGTGACATGAGTAGATGGTTTTGAATCAGCCACGCGACCAGTTTACATTCACGTTCGGTAAAGCCATGTTTACGACAAAACTCAATGGCATCTTCAGCACCCAATTCACTATGATCACCGCCACGACCTTTGGCAATATCATGAAAAATCGCAGCCAAATATACGATATCGCGACGTGCCAAACGCTGAAACACTGAGCTAACCACTGGAAAATGCTGTGCAAATTCTGGTTCTTTAAAGCGATTTAAATTACGAATCAGTAATAAGGTATGTGCATCGACGGTATAAATATGGAACAAGTCATACTGCATCAGCCCCATAATTTGACCAAATGCCGGAATATAGTTGCCTAAAATTCCATAGCGTTTCATATCGACGAGCGTGTCATATAAACGATAAGGCGAACGGATAATCGCCATAAACAAGGCTTGATGCGCAGGATTATCACGAAATTCCTGATCAATCCGTTTTGCCGCCATAATCAACAAACGCAAAGTTCTTGCACGAATCCCTTCGATTTCAGGGCGATTGGCTAATAAATAGAAGAGTTCTAAAATTGCGCTTGGATGTTCAGCAAAAATTTTATGATGTTGTACTGCGAGTTTGCCATCGACCAATTTGAAGTTTTCATTAATTTCTTCAATCTTACGTTCATAGTTAGGCAAACGTGGGGTAATCACTGACTCATTAAAATAGGCGAGTAGCATTTCATTGAGTGTTGAGACTTGCTGCGCGGTACGATAGTAACGTTTCATGAACTGTTCTATCGCATAATTGGCAGGTTTGCCTTCTTCTTGTACATAGCCAAATTTGGCGGCGATATCACGTTGATAATCAAACAGAAGTCGATTTTCATCGCGCTTGGTCAAGCGGTGTAAATGATGGCGAATTTCCCATAAAAAGCTTTCGGCTTCTTCAAGTACACTCAGTTCAAATTCAGAAATAAAGCCAAGATGAACTAGATCATAAATGCGGTTGACGCGGAAATGCCGCTTGGCAATCCAGCCGATCTGATTCATGTCACGAATGCCACCAGGTGCATTTTTTATATCTGGTTCGAGATTACTTTCGGTGTTGTTATGTTGAGCATGTCTTTTTTCCTGCTCTTCCATTTTGGCATCAAAAAAGGTTTTATCTGTCCATGTTTGAGAAACAATGCGACGTGGCCATTTGGCTAAATGTGAGTTTCCTGTAATCAGTCGTGCTTCGATAAGCGTGGTGGCAACCGTTAAATCATTGGTGGCTTCTTCAAAACAGTTGCGAATAGTACGCACACTGATACCGGGTTTAAAATTTCCCACATCCCATAAAGAGGACACAAAAGTAGAAATCTGTTTTTCTTGTTCAGGTGCAATATCATGCTCGGACAAGATCATGATATCCACATCTGAATAGGGCAACATTTCACGACGGCCATAACCACCGACCGCAAAAAGTCCTAAATCAGTTT
This sequence comes from Acinetobacter septicus, assembly GCF_019355975.1. Classification (NCBI taxonomy): domain Bacteria; kingdom Pseudomonadati; phylum Pseudomonadota; class Gammaproteobacteria; order Moraxellales; family Moraxellaceae; genus Acinetobacter; species Acinetobacter septicus. The sequence continues at coordinate 212,663 of NZ_CP079898.1, forward strand.
GATTTAGTCCTGCATGATTCCAAAGAAAAATCAGCGCTTCATCAATAAAATTAGAACGCGCTAAAACAATATCACGTATGGGTTGACCATTTTCATAAAACTCCTGTAGCTGCTGTTCAACGTCATTACGCCATTGATTAATTGCCTGAATGTCATGATGACTGGTGACATAACTCAGCAGCGGAGAAGTATTGATCATAAAAATAGGCCTACCTTAAACTTATGAATTTGTTTGAACTTGAACAAGGCTAGCTGCTTGAGCAGCAAGCTCACGTGCCTGATCGGTATCTTCAGCACGTGCGGTAGCAACGCCCATACGACGACGCTTAAAACCTTCGGGCTTACCAAAAAGGCGCAAGTCAGTATCGGGATGGGCTAATGCTGTATTTAAATGACTAAAGCTTAAATTATTGGCATCTACACCCGCATAAATCACGGCACTGGCTGCTACGCTATGTCGTGCAGTATTGACAGGTAACCCTAAAATAGCACGTGCATGTAACTCAAACTCACTTTGAAATTGAGATGCCAAGGTAACAAGTCCTGTATCGTGCGGGCGTGGTGAAACTTCACTAAACCAGACTTGATCACCTTTGATAAATAGCTCAACTCCAAAAATGCCACATCCGCCAAGCGCAGTGGTGACTTTATGCGCGATTCGTTTTGATTCTTGTAGGGCAGCTTCAGTCATGATTTGAGGTTGCCAACTTTCAACATAATCACCAGAATCTTGACGGTGCCCAATCGGATCACAATACTGCGTTTCAATTTCACCCGTTTCTGGATTTTTAGCACGAACAGTTAGTAAGGTAATTTCAAAGTCAAAATCAATTTGAGATTCAACAATGACTTTGCCCTGATTGACGCGACCACCTGTTTGAGCATATTCCCAAGCGGCATCGACTTCTTCAAAGCTTTTAACGCGCGACTGACCTTTACCCGATGAAGACATCACGGGCTTTACAAAGTTCGGATATGCAATATCGTCGCAGGCAGCACGGAAACTTTCCAGTGAATCTGCAAAGCGATAAGCTGAGGTTGGCAAACCTAGCTCTTCGGCCGCCAAACGACGAATGCCTTCGCGGTTCATGGTGAGATTAACCGCTTTGGCAGAAGGAATAACCGTTGCAATGGCCTTATTTTCAATTTCAACCAACACTTCAGTTGCAATCGCTTCAATTTCAGGGACGATCAGATTTGGTTTTACTTTTTCAATGAGTCGATGCAACTCATTTGCGTCCGCCATATTGAGCGTATAAGAATAATGTGCAACTTGCATTGCGGGAGCATGATCATAGCGATCTGCGGCATGAACTTCGACTCCTAAACGCTGCAAAGAAATGACCGCTTCTTTACCGAGTTCTCCTGAACCCAATAACAGGACTTTAAAGGCAGAAGATTGAAGGGGAGTACCAATAGTCACGCTCATGCGAATCATCCGTGCAAAAGTTGGGTATTAAGCATAGCAGAACTCGATCATGAATTAAGCCTTGATTCACATAAAAATATATAGTTTTGTTCGACAATAAAGGAAAAATGAATAAAAGTTTAAATATGAATAAAAATTAGATGTTTATTTTATAATTTAGCTGTAATTCATCGGCATTTTGTCCACGAATACCCCAGTTTTCTTTAGGGGTTTCAAAGATTGTAATTTCTACATTTTGTGGACTGATTCCACATTGCGCCTGAATGTTGCTAAAAATCTGTTGAATTAGTCGTTTTTTGGTTTCTGCCTGCCGTCCTGAAAACATTGAAATCTCAATGATGGTATAAGCTTCACTTCTGTCCAGAGGATAAATAAAGTCTTCTGGAGCTAGTGCAATGAATCGATGGAAATGTTTATCTTCTGGGTATTGAAGAGTCATTACCAAAGCTTGGTGAATTGCATTTGATAGGATCATTCGATGTTTTTGAATGGTACTTTGGTTGGCATAGATTTTAATTTGAGACATTTAATGATCACGTTTAGGTCAAACTCATAAAATAGCAATGTAACATCAACAATTCTTAGGTTTCAAAAAACAAATTCATAAAGATTGAGTATTGTCTTGGAATTCACTAGCATAGTGGCGAAATGTTGAGACAGGTAATCGTTGATGATCACTTCAACACCCAAATTTTTGATTTTTACTCCCGTATTTTTAACTTTGGCTATGCTTTCTGGCTGTAATCAAAATGAGCAGAAGCAGACCGACAAGGTTGAAATTAAAGCTGCTCCCACACTAACCAATGATGCAACCACCTATGCACACAAAGCATGGGATTTGATTAATCAAATAGATCCGATTGTATATACAAAAAAAGTGGATCAAATTGATGAGCAAGTCAGAAAACCACTACGCCAACTCAGTACAGACTGGCGAATTAATGTCAAAATGACAGATTCAGTCACTGAAGGTAAATATGCGCTATGTCGTAAGGCATTAACCTCGCTTGATACATGGGCAAGGGAAACAAAAGACAACAGTACTACCGTGACCCAGAAACAAGCAGATTACGAACGGGATAAATCGCAATGTAAGGATGCCATTGCTAACCCTGCTTTAGGTAATACTGATCCGAAACGCTAATTAAATGATTATGTAAAAAAGCGAGATTCAAAAGAATCTCGCTTTTTTATGACTCATCTTTTTGTAAAAAGCAGATTAATGGTTTTGGTGACTGGTTGTTGTTGAGGTGGTCGTGGTAGTCGAAGCGGCTTTAGCTTTTTCTGGTTTGGTAGTTTTCACTTCTGTAGTTTTTACTGTTTGCGTGGTTTTTTTCGCTTCAGCTTTAGTTGGTTTCGCTTTAGCACCTGATACAGCCACACATTTACCACCTTTATGATTTGGACCAGTTCCGCCTTGTAGTGAGGTTCCTTTTGGGCAGGCAAATGCAGTTGCACTCATGAATGCTAAGGTGCTGCTTAAGATGATGACAGAAATTTTTTTCATAGTGTTCTGATGAATATAAGGCATTAGTACCTGCTTAAAAAATAGAAGATCACATACTGAGCAAAAAGAGTAGTTTTGTGTTGTATTTACTTAAAAACATTAAGATTTATAGTAATGATTTTATTTTTAATTCAGATTTAAGTTTGATGCATTTAATCGACAATTGAGCCAGCAAATAAAAGCAAGCCCTATTGTAAACAAAACAATAGAGCTTAGGTCGCTATTTTGACAAATATACAATTATGTGGGGTTTAAATTTGAAAAAAATGGCGAAAAAACACCATGAATCCTCCGCACAAAATTAAAATACCGATCGTATAACGCAATAGTGCAGGAAAGGACATGTCATAAGAACCTGTATGCAAAATAGCTGAACCTCTTATTGGATTGCTGCTTGATAACGACGATTGACTTCATTCCAGTCCACCACATTGTAAAATGCAGCAATATATTCAGGACGACGGTTTTGATATTTCAAATAGTAGGCATGTTCCCATACATCCAGACCTAAAATTGGAGTATTGCCATTCATGAGTGGAGAATCCTGATTTCCACTACTTTCTACTACGAGTTTTTTCTCAGGGGTGACGCTGAGCCATGCCCAACCACTCCCAAAACGGCTAATCGCTGCTTTGGTAAAGGTCTCTTTAAATGCATCAAAACCACCAAGCTCTTGTTCAATGGCTGTTGCAACTGCACCTGTTGGATTTCCACCTCCTTGAGGACTCATGACTGTCCAGAACAAAGAATGGTTGGCATGACCACCGCCATTGTTAATTACTACATTTTTGATATCGGCAGGCACTTCATTGACCTTTGATACCAGTTCTTCGACTGCTAGTTTTTCCCATGCAGTGCCTTCAATCGCGGCATTGATATTATTGATATATGTTTGATGATGTTTGGTATGATGAATTTCCATCGTTTTAGCATCGATATTGGGTTCAAGTGCATCGTATGCATAAGGTAACGCGGGTAGGGTGTACGCCATGAAAATGATCCTTTTTAAATCAATTCGTAAAATCAAAGTGTTTTAATCAGATTTAGTTTAGGGGATATTGGTTTTTATGTAAATATATTGATAATCATTATCATTGTATTTATTGTTTATAAATTCATATAAGCAATAAAAAAACCAGCAGTGCTGGTTTTTTTATAATTGATTAAATCAAGTCGTGATTACACGTTAAAACGGAAGTGCAATACATCACCATCCTGTACCACATAGGTTTTACCTTCAAGGCGCCATTTACCCGCTTCTTTGGCACCCGCTTCGCCGTTGTATTGGACAAAGTCATCATAGGCGACACATTCTGCGCGAATAAAGCCTTTTTCAAAGTCAGTGTGAATCACACCAGCCGCTTGTGGCGCTGTAGCACCCACTTTAACTGTCCAAGCACGAACTTCCTGTACACCTGCGGTAAAGTAGGTTTGTAAACCCAAGAGCGCATAACCTGCACGGATTACGACATTGAGACCTGGTTCTTGCATGCCCATTGCTTCAAGAAACTCTGCGCGATCTTCATCTTCAAGCAACGAAATTTCTGCTTCAATCTGGTTGCATAAAGGCACCACAATGGCGTTTTCTTCTGCCGCCAATTGTTTAACCGCATCCAAGTGTGGGTTGTTTTCAAAACCATCTTCAGCAACATTGGCAATATACATGGTTGGTTTTAAAGTCATTAAACCAAAACCACGAACAAGTTTACGTTCATCGTCACTTAAATCCGCCGCACGAGCAGGTTTACCTTCATCCAGTAAAGGCTGGATTTTTTCTAATACGGCTTTGGTTGCAATGGCATCTTTATCGCCGCCTTTTGCAGATTTGGTCAGACGCAATAATGCTTTGGCTACAGTTTCAAGATCTGCTAATGCTAATTCTGTATTAATCGTAGCAATATCATCGAGTGGATCGATTTTACCATTTACGTGAATGACATTTTCATCTTCAAAACAGCGTACCACATGCGCAATCGCATCGGTTTCACGGATATTGGCTAAAAACTGATTCCCCAGACCTTCACCTTTAGATGCACCTGCGACTAGACCTGCAATATCTACAAATTCCATCGTGGTTGGTAGAATGCGCTGTGGTTTTACAATCGCTGCAAGTTTATCAAGACGTGCATCAGGTACTGGTACGATGCCAGTATTGGGTTCAATGGTACAGAACGGAAAGTTTTCTGCGGCAATCGCAGCCTTGGTGAGTGCATTAAAAAGTGTTGATTTACCAACGTTTGGCAGGCCGACAATACCACAATTAAAACCCATGAGAGGACTCACAAAAATATAAATTAAAAACTGGCGCTGATTTTACATGAAAGCCATGACAAAGTCAGGTCATGGCTAAGTGCAAATCATCACAAGTTTAAATTTTGCGTTTGTCTAACTGTTGAGAAAGCGTATCTCCAGTGGCTTGAATCAACATCACCAATACAATCAGCACTACAATCACCGCAAACATCACAGTTAAATCAAAACGTTGATAGCCATATCGATAAGCAATATCCCCCAGACCGCCTGCACCAATCGCACCTGCGATAGCTGAAGAGTTAATCATGGTGACGATGGTCACGGTAAAACCTGCCACAATGCCCGGTAATGCTTCAGGCAATAGCACATGCCAGATAATCTGCTGACGATTACAGCCGATCGCTTGTGCAGCTTCGATTAGCCCTTGATCCACTTCGCGTAAACTGACTTCTGCAATGCGAGCAAAAAAAGGAATCGCGGCAAGGGTCAGTGGAACCACCGCAGCCCAAACGCCATAACTGGTTCCGACAATCCAGCGGGTGATGGGAATCAGTGCGACCATCAGGATCAAAAAAGGAATAGAGCGGGTAATATTAATGATCCAGCCAATCGGTTGATTGATGGTCTGAGAAGGATAAATACCATTTTCTGAGGTACTGACTAAAATCACAGCGAGTGGTAGCCCGATGAGAAATGCCAATAAAGCGGAAACCCCGACCATGATCAAGGTGTCGAGCGTTCCTGTCAGTAATAAATCAATGAGTTGGTCGTGCATAACCGATCACCTCGATATGTTGTATCAGCGATGTAAGCTGTTGTTTTAAATGATTTAGATCAAGATTGAGTCGTGGTATGCCGACCACCCACGATCCAATCAAATGTTGTTGAATGTTATCTACATGACTTTGGTACAAATACACAGGGGTATCAAAGCTCGCTAGAAGTTGCGTCAGATCAGGCGCATGTTGGGCATCGCTTTGATATTTCAGTTTAAGAATCGTATGGGTGGAGTCTGCTTGAAGGTATGAATGCACTTGAAATGGTAAATCCAGTTGTTCCAGATTTAACAGTTCTTGAGTAATCGGCTGTACAGGATTGGAAAAGACCGACCACACTTGTCCTGATTCGACGATTTGACCTTGTTCAATCACCACCACTTGATCACAAATTTCACGTATCACTTGCATTTCATGAGTAATCAAGACAATGGTAATGCCAAGTTCCTGATTAATTTTTTTCAGTAAAGACAAAATGACAGCAGTGCTTTCAGGGTCTAACGCTGAGGTTGCTTCATCACAGAGTAAAATTTCTGGATGATGAACCAGTGCTCGGGCAATGCCGACACGCTGCTTTTGTCCACCTGAAAGCTGAGAAGGGTATTGCTCAGCTTTATGGCTGAGCCCTACCAAAGCTAAAACTTCATCGACGCGATTTTTGATGTCGGATTTGGCATAGCCAGAAACTTTGAGTGGGAGTGCCACATTTTCCCATACCGTTTTGGCCGACATTAAATTAAAATGCTGAAAAATCATGCCAATGCGTTGACGTAACTTGATCAAACGTGAGTGATCCAGTGTGGTCAGTTCATCTTGATGAATCTTGATTGAGCCTGAACTCGGTTGCTCAAGTCCATTCAGGGTACGCAATAAAGAGGATTTACCCGCACCGCTTTTTCCAATGATCCCAACAATTTTACCTTCTGGAATATCCAGATTAATCTCTTTTAATGCTTCAACCTGTTGACCTTGAGTATCATAGGTTTTATTGAGTGAGCGAATTTGAATATGTGGAACTGCAAAACTCACTTGAGCGCCCAAACTGACCATGACTTAACTCCATGAATGTAAGTTATACCCAACCTGGGAACCAAAGTTTTGGCCCCAAATCTTCATTCAGCGCTGCTTTAACCGCAGGCGAAGTTTGATAAATTTCGACAAATTTTTTCAATTTATCGCCTTTGTCCTGATAATCATCACGCACCACGAATAAAATCGCATAACGTTTATTGGTAGTATCGTCCAGCACTAAGGCACTTTCAGGATCAGCGGTTTTGGCCAAACGTAAATAATGTGGATAGCCAAAGGCTAAATCGACATCATCAATAGCACGTGCCGTTTGTGGGCCTTCTACTTCAATAAACTGTAAGTTTTTAGGATTCGATGAGATATCGCTTAACTTGGATAAATAATTAGTTGGGTCTTTCAGTTGAATCAGTTTGGCTTGTTGTAACAGCAATAACGCGCGTCCTTGATTGACAGGATCGTTTGGAATGACCACACGCGCATTTTGTGGCAAAGCATCCAGACTTTTATATTTTTTGGAATACAGTCCGACATGCGAAGCCGCACCTACACCAAACGCTTTAAGCTTATAGCCTGTTTCTTTAATGGCATTGTTTAAAAAAGGTTGATGTTGGAAAAAATTGGCATCAATATCACCATTATTCAAGGTAATATTGGGCGTATTCCAGTCAGAAAATTCAACCAGCTTAACATGAATGCCTTGTTTCTCAGCTTCTTTAGCCGCAGCCTGTAAGGGATGCGCAAAGGGTGGGCTAATGCCAATCACCAACTCTTCATTCTGCGTTTGGCGTTGTTTATTCCAGATGAATAAACCAATAATTAAAATGACAAAAATTGCCCCGAATATAATCAGTTTTTTGTTCGATGAACGTGATGTGAAAGATGATTGAGTCATCTGATACTCCAAAATTTAAGCGCTAATATGTTGTGAAAGGTGAGAAGATTTTTCTTGTTTTAAAGGTCGACATCGGAAGGCATCGGCAGGGTGCGATGCAGCAAGACGATCACCTTGTTGATGCAGTTTGTGTCGTAAAGAACCCGCCTGATATTCCGTTTTATAACGTCCGCGTTGTTGTAATTCAGGAACCACGAAACGGATAAAATTCTGATGTGATTCTGGCGCGACAGTACGGGTCAAATTAAAACCGTCAATGCCTGTGTCATCCATCAAGTCAATCAGTTGCTGTGCGACATGGCTGCCGCTCCCGACAATCAATGGATAACGTCCACCCAAAACATGCTGATTTTTTAGATCATTTTTCGTGATTTGCTGAGTTTTGAATTTTTCATTCACAGACGCGATACTGTTACTTTTTTGATAGGGGATGATTTCATCATCTGCGAATTTGGATAAATCCATGCCGACTGAACTGGCATAATGCGCAAGTCCTGCTTCTGGGCTGGCGTATTGACGATATTCTGCCAATTTCTCCTGAGCAATTTGCTCGGTTTCCCCAGTTACAACGGTAATGCCCAGAAAAATTTTGATGTCACTGGCTTGGCGGCCTTGCTGTACTGCAAGTTCACGAATTTTATCCACTTGCTGACGAATTTTTTTAGGTTGATCGCCACCAATAAAAATACATTCGGCATGGGCTGTCGCAAATGCTAATCCACGCGGGGAAGCGCCTGCCTGAAATAAAACAGGGGTACGTTGTATTGAGGGTGCAACCTGAAACACGCCCTGACTTTGGTAAAAACGTCCTTGATGCTGAATTTCGTGAACTTTGCTGGGATCAGTGAAAATACGACGGATTTTATCTTTTTGAATCGCATCATCTTCCCATGAACCTTCCCAATATTGATAGCAAAGCTGTAAAAACTCTTCGGCCTGTTCATAACGCAAATCATGATCTTTGAGACCTGAATGACCAATGAGACGTTCTGCGCTGTCCAGATAGCCCGTGACAATATTCCAGCCAATACGACCTTGTGTCAGATGATCCAGAGAGGCAAAACGCCGTGCAAATTGGTAAGGTGTTTCATAACTTAAATTAACCGTGATGCCAAAACCCAAATGCTGAGTGACTGCGGCCATTGCAGAAACCAAGGTACTAGGATCATGACTCGGCAGTTGAATCGATTCTCGTAAAGTCAGATCAATATTGTTTTGATAGACATCATAAACCCCTGTAATGTCCGCGATAAATAAACCATCAAATAGTCCAGCTTCCAGAGTTTTTGCCAGCTCAGTCCAATAACTTAACTCGTTAAAACGATGCGATTGATCACGCGGATGCGTCCATAAACCATGATTGATATGACCGACACTGTTCATATCAAAGGCATTCATTAGAATTTTCTTTTGTGATGTTTTTGTCATTACAATGTGCCTCTGCGTGGAGGCAGAATGCCATTTAAAATATAGTTTCCAATAAAGTAATATTTCCAGCGCGCGGCATCATGCAAGGTATGAACGCGCGCATTTCGCCAGAAGCGATCTAAACCATCCCCAGCCTGACTGCCACGACTGCCTGCCAGTTCAATCAGTTTTGATGAGGCTTTTAGTGCAGTATCGGTACTATGCGCCCGTACTTTTGCCACATCAATTGACGCTTTGGCAATCGTTTCAGCATTGGTTTGTAATTTTACTGCATCAATCGACTGTGCTGCTTGCTTGAGTAAAGCTTCACTGGCACGAATATCGGTGGCAACACGGCCAATTTCATAAATGGTCAGCGGATCTTGTGCTGCGGTTTCAACATTGGAATCGATCCACGGACGTGCCAGATGGACACGTTTCAATGTTTCTTCAAAAGCAGCACGGGCAATCCCCACTTCAATCGCTGCATGCATAATTTGTGCAAAAGGCCCAACCAGTGTCGGTTGCTGAAAAGCTGTATCGAATGGAATGACATCTTCGGCAGCAACAAAGACTTGATGAAACTTGACACTACCACTGCCTGTGACGCGTTGACCAAAACCTGTCCAGTTATCAATCAAACTCAGTCCTTCACTTTGACGTTGCACAAAAGCCAGATATTCACGACCTTCGGCATCCACCACTAAGGTCGGAATACGATGCGCAAATAAACTCCCCGTGCAGTAAAATTTTTCACCATTAATCAGATAACCCTCTTTAACAGGGATCAGCGCTGTTTGTTTTAAACTGGCATTTTTTGGTTTAAATTCTGCCAATGCATTGCCAAAACGGGCGCCATCGAGAACTTCCTGATATAACCGTTGTTTTTGTGCTTCGGTTCCTGTATTTCTTAACACTTCCAGCGCATAAAAATGGTTTTGCGGAATCTGACCAATTGATCCATCAACGCCACTCAATAACGCAATAATTTTGGCAACCGTGAGGCTAGATACTTCTGCACCACCATAACGTTTAGGGACTGTAATCGCCCAGAGTCCAGACTGACTAAAAGCCTCAATTTCAGCAAAAGGTAAGATACGCTGTGCATCACGTTCGATACTTTGAGTTTTAAATTGCTCGGCAAGTTGCTGTGCGACGTCAAGTGCTTCAGCATCATTTTGAATCACACGTAGCGCAGAATAATGCTGGGTACTGGGATGATTAACAAGATCATTTTCCGCTTGATGAATGGCTTGATAAGAGGTCATTTTATTATCTCCTTAGATCCATGCATGACGAGCAGGCAAAGTACCGTTCAGGTAATAGTTGCCAATGGCGTGTATTTTCCAGCGCACGGGATCATGCAAGGTATGCACGCGTGCATTACGCCAGTGTTGATCGAGATTAAATTGGCTCAAGCTGGCACGACTACCACCCAGTTCCAGTAATTTTTCTGAAATCTGTAAGGCTGCATCATTGGCATACACTTTGGCTTCTGCCACTAAAATCGATGCTTTGGCTGCTTGTTGTTCGGTGACTTGATTAAGCTGATCCAGTTCATCCAGATACTCAGCTGCTTCATCCAGAAGTAAAATTGCAGCATTGAGGAGAATATCCAGCTTGCCCGTTTCTTGTAGGGTATAAGGTTCAAGACTGGCCTTTTCCACTTGTGCATCGAGAATAGGACGGGCTTTTTTCACGGCTGAAATCAGATCTGCAAAGGCCGCTTCAGCGATTCCCACATCAATGGCGACCTGTAATAATTGTGAATACGCGCCACGATAGGTGGGTGCCTGAGTTAAAATACGTTCATCAAAAATCAAGTCTGGATCAACGATGACCTGATGCAGTTTTACCGTGCCACTTGCCGTGGTTCTTTGTCCAAAGCCATTCCAGTTATTGATGATTTCAATCCCGTCACTGTGTCGGTCTACAATCACCAGAACCACATGACCCTCTGGATGAATGGCTTTAATCGCAAGCCAGTGCGCAAAAATACTGCCTGTTGAGTAAAATTTTTCACCATCCAGATAATACTTGCCATTTTTAAGTGTGAGGGTGGTCTGTAGTGTTTTTGAATCTTTGGTATGACGTTCAGGGCCGCCATTGGCAAGGCGTTTACCCGACAAAATTTCATTAAAAATAAATTGTTTTTGTGATTCTGTTCCCATCAGATCAATTAAATTCAATAAGCTAATTTGATTTTGAGGAATTTGCCCAACACTTGAGTCTGCCTTATTTAAAATCCGAAATACCTGAGCCAGTGTTTTATTGGACACAAAAGCACCACCATAACGCTTAGGAATACGAATGCCGCCTAAACCTTTTAGACTAAATTGATCGATTTCTTCAAAGGGCAAAATCCGCTTTTGATCACGTTGATTACGACCTTCCAGTGCAAAATCTGCAACTTGATAAGCTGCATTAATTGCTTGTTGATCGTTTTGAATGACTTGAACCGATCGGGTAGGATAGAAATTTAACTCAGACATAATGATACCTACTATAGATAGGGGTACCTTAGAAAAAATATACCTAATGGTTAAACGAAGTATTGCGCGTAGTTTATGAAGAAAAGTGCTTAATCATTTTTGATCTAAATTAAGTTGTTTTTTGAATAACATGAAATTGATATAAATCAATGATATATTCATTTTTGATAATTTGAATTTTGGTTTTTTATATCGTATTTATTTGTTTTAAAGATATCTAGCGCGGAAAAACATATAAATTATAGGTATCCAAATCGGATTGCAGATTGTGCCAATAGACGATTTCGCCCAATGTTTGGCACAAAAAGTACATTGTTTTCATTTTGGGTTACTTTTAAAGTAAGCAAAACAAGATGTTGTTTTTTAAAATTGTTTGACTAAAAAAATAAATTGGAGTTTTTATGCGGGTTTTATACCAGTTTCCTTTGTCCCATTATTGTGAAAAAGCTCGCTGGTTACTTGATCATAAGGAATTGGATTATGTTGCGCATAACTTGATTCCTGGTTTCCATCGTGCTTTTGCCCAGTTAAAAACAGGTCAAAATAAACTTCCGATTTTAAAAGATGATAAAAGATGGATTGCTGAATCAACTCAAATTGCGTTGTATCTGGATGATCACTACCCAGAACATTCATTATTACGTCGAGATCCGCATTTACGTGAACTGGCTATTGAGATCGATAAAATTGCTGACGAACTAGGCGTTCATGTACGTCGTTGGAGTTTGGGGCATGCACTGACGCATGGTGATGAAGCGCTTGAAATCATGATGGGTGAGCAGGGCTATTTGCGTCAATTTGAAAAGTTTTCAAAACCGATTTTGAAAACTTTAGTGACCAAAAGCTATGAGCTTCAAGAAGAAAAGATTGCCCAATCCAAACTGCGTATGGATGAATTAGTATTGGTCTTGAATGAACGCCTTATTGATAATTTTGGACGTTATTTGGTCGGGGATCGTTTAGGGCTGGCAGATATTGCCGTTTGTGCAATGCTTGCGCCGATTTTGGAGCTTTCAGGAACACCGTGGGAGCGGGAAAATAATGAAGTCAGTTCACCTGAATTACGTCAATATAAAGACTATTTGCTCAGTTTACCTTTGGGGCAATATGTACAACGAATTTATGAAACTGAACGTAATGCACGTGTAGATTGGCGTGGTATATAACTTAAACTTGATGCAATTTTCAGAAACCTGATTTGATCAATCAAATCAGGTTTTTTTATTTCTTATGGATGATTTTCTACATACAAAAAGAATGGATTTACTTACTCAAACGCTATCTAAACCAAGATTTTGTATCAATAAGTGAGGCTTTGAAGGCGTTTTGCTGCAAAGCCTATTCAATGTCTTTAACTCTCTTTAATGTGGGTGGGTGTACAAATAGTGCCGTGTTTTGGTGACTCATCTGATTAACAGATATGCAAACAAAATAACGCCACATAATGTTGCTCGACCAACGCATTTTGAAATGTTTAAACCATTCAAATTTCACTTAAGATAAACATAATGATTGGAGATAGCCATGAGTTATCAGTCGGTAAATCCTTTTAACGGTCAAATTCTTAAAACTTATGACTTTCATGATCAAGCTAAAATTGATGAAAGTCTGGATCATGCTGAAAAGCTATTAAAATCAGATTGGTCTAAAAAAGATCTGGAAAAACGTCTTGCGCTACTCAAAAAAGTAGCAAGTCAGTTAAGAGCAAATAAAGAAAAACTGGCACAACTTATGTCTACAGAAATGGGTAAGTTGATCAAACAGAGCCTTGGTGAAGTGGAGTTATGTGCCAATATCGCAGATTATTATGCACAAAATGCCGAGAAGTTTTTAAGCCCACAAAAGTATCCGACTGAAATTGGTGAAGCGTGGGTTGAACATCATCCACTGGGGGTGATTATGGCAGTCGAACCTTGGAATTTTCCTTTTTATCAACTCATGCGGGTATTTGCGCCGAACTGCGCGATTGGTAATCCAGTCTTAGCTAAACATGCCAGTATCGTTCCGCAATGTGCAGAAGCCTTTGAAAAGATTATTCATGATTCAGGTGCACCAGCAGGGGTATGGACCAATTTATTTATTTCAACGGATCAGGTTGCTGAGATTATTAAAGATCCGCGTGTACAGGGTGTTGCTTTGACAGGTTCAGAAGGCGCGGGGAGTAGTGTTGCCGAACAGGCGGGAAAATATGTTAAAAAGTCGACTTTAGAATTGGGTGGAAATGACGTTTTTATCGTATTGGATGATGCTGATTTGCAGCGTGCGATTAAGGTCGGTTGCCAAGCACGTATCAATAATGCAGGTCAAGTTTGTACCGCAGCCAAGCGTTTTATTTTGCATGAAAAAATTGCAGAGCAATTTAAGCAAGGCATGATCGAAGCATTTAAAAACTTAAAAACAGGCGATCCACTAGATGAGTCGACAAGTCTGGGCCCTCTATCATCGGCTTCGGCAGCAGAAAACTTATATAAACAGGTAGTCAAGGCTGTTGATGCTGGAGCCACATTAGTATTGGGTGGTAAACCTATTGACGGAGCGGGTAACTTTTTTGAAGCGACTATTTTAGAAAATATTGAAGAAAGTAATCCTGCTTGGTATGAAGAGTTTTTTGGCCCAGTGTCTCAACTTTATGTCGCTAAAGACGACGATGAGATTGTAAAAATTGCCAATCAATCACATTATGGCCTAGGCGGTGCAATCCACTCTAAAGATATTGAGCGAGCAAAAAAACTAGCGTCACGTGTTGAAACAGGCATGATCTGGATTAATAGTTTGACTCAAACTGCACCAGAGTTACCTTTCGGTGGCGTAAAACGTTCAGGTTATGGTCATGAACTTTCTGAACTGGGTTTTAATGAATTTGTACAAAAAAAATTGGTGGTCATTCCTGCATAATATTGCAAAAAAGCCTGTCATGATTTTTCATGACAGGCTTTTTAATGGGTGATAGAGCTGCAAATTTACCAGTAGCCCAGAAATTTCCACCAGATGCCACCAATGACGATAAAAATCACAATATTGACCACACTCATGACAAAGCCTGCCTTCCACCATTCTCCCAAAGTGGTATAGCCAGACCCATAGATAATCGGTGAAGTACCTGTTGCATAGTGCGTAAGTGTCATCATAATACTGGATGCAGCAGCCATAATCAGTGCAAACAACATTGGGGGAGCACCAAGTGCAATACCTGCTGTGTAAAAGGCAGCGAACATTGCGGTAATGTGTGCTGTAGTACTTGCAAACATATAATGCGCATACATATACGTCAGTAAGAGCAATAAACTTGCCAGTACCCAGTTGAGTCCAAGATGTGCAATTTGGGCTTCAAGAACTCCAGAGAACCATGTAATAAGACCTAACTTATTTAAGTAGGTTGCCATCATCACTAAAGCAGCAAACCATGTGATGGTATCCCATGCACTTTTTTGAGTCAGGATATCTTCCCAAGTCAAAACCCCTGTTAAAAGTAAGAGGCTTAAACCAATAAATGCGGTCGTCGTCGCATCCACTGACCACGCATCACCCAAGATCATGGCAGGAATACCTGCCCAAAGTAATAGCATGATGCCAAAAACACCTAACATGATGAGCTCAGGTAGGGTCACTTTCCCCATTTCCTTCAGGCGTTCTTTTGCAAATTGTGCTGAATTTGGCGTTCGTTTAATTTCAGGTGGATACATGAGATAGATAATAATCGGCATAACAATAAGCGCCATGATCCCTGGAAGGATCATGGCAATTGCCCATGTTGTCCAACTGAGGTAAATCTGGGTATTGGTCGCTTTTGCGACCAGATCTACCACCAGTGGATTAGGTGCTGTTGCAGTAACAAACATGGCAGAAGTAATCGGATTGGCATGATAATTCACCAAAGCCAGATATTTCCCCATACGACCTTCAGTGCCTTTGGCGGGGTCTGAATCATAACTGGTCGCAATAGCGCGAACAATTGGATGGATAATTCCACCGCCACGTGCCGTATTGCTTGGCGTAACAGGAGCAAGTATGAGTTCCGACAACACCATGCTATAACCGATACCAATGGTTCGTTTACCCCATACCGCAATAAATAGATAACCTAAACGTGCTCCAAGCCCTGTTTTTTGAAGCCCTTTGGAGATCATGATCGACACCCCAATCAGCCAGATAAGAGGATTGGCAAAACTACTTAAAGCGTCCTTAATGGCTTCACTGGGTTTGGGGTTGGTGACGCCCGTAACGGCAACTAGCGTAATGGCAATCATCGCAATTGCTCCAATCGGGAGTGCTTTCCCGATAATGGCCGCAATTACCCCTACAAACATGGCCAATAAATGCCAAGCTTCAGGTGTTACTCCTTGAGGGACTGGGATAATAAACCAGATGATAAGTGTTAATGCACAGGATATTGCAGCTGGAATTGGTTTAAAGCCCATAAAAACCGCCTTATTATGAATAGATTAACGTTATAATTTATATAGTTAGTATTGTTAAACTGCATGCAAACGCATTTGAGTTTATGATTTTATTATGAAAGAGTCTTGCTCTATTACCAAATGAAGAATTGTTGCCTGTCTGTTACTGCATTCTCACTAGGATTAAGCTAAAAGCTGACACAAATACTGTGAGCATGTTAAATTGTGCCGAGTATTGAGCATAATTATAAGTTTTTATTTATGATGACTAAATTTTCCTTACGTCATTTACGTCGTTTTGTTTTTAATAATTTACAGAATCATGATTATGAAAGTCACTTAAGTCGTCTCCTGAATTTCTTTTTGATATTTTTGATTATTGCCAATGTTTTAGCCGTTATGTTGGAGTCGATTGATTCCATTTATTTTGCGCACAAAAAACTCTTCGATCTATTTGAAACAGTTTCTATCGCTCTATTTACGATTGAATATTTATTGCGCTTATGGTGTGTTGCAGAAGAGCACCCAGATCAACCTGCATGGAAAACACGATTGCAATGGTTTAGTAGTGGCGGTGCGATTATTGATTTATTGGCGATTTTACCCGCATACCTTAACTTTATAGTACCAATTGACTTACGGTTCTTGAGAATTTTAAGATTACTGCGTCTGTTAAAGTTGACCCGTTATTTCGTTTCACTCCAGATTTTACTTGCGGTTATCGAGCGTGAAAAAGGTTCATTTCAGGCAGTTGTATTTATTTTACTCATCATGATTGTTATGGCTGCGGGTGGTATCTATGTGGTTGAAAATAAAGCACAGCCCGGAGTATTTAGCTCTATTCCAGAGGCAATGTGGTGGGCAGTTGTTACGCTGACTACAGTCGGCTATGGTGATGTGACTCCAGTCACTAATATTGGCAAATTATTGGGCGCTGTGATTACAATTTTAGGCGTTGGTTTAGCTGCATTGCCAGCAGGTATTTTGGCGACTGGTCTTGCAAATGAATTAAGTTTACGTAATCAAAAACTTGCTCAGGAGTTTAGAAATTTACTGATTTCAAATCAGATAGACTATCTAAATGAAACAAAGGAAATCGAAAAAATCCGTAAACGAATAGGCTTAAGCAAAGAGCAAACCAATGAAGTGATTATGCAATTGATCCGTGAAAAAGATTTGGAAGAGCAGGAACAACAAAAGAAAGCCTTTAAATATTGTCCTCATTGCGGTGAAAAGTTGCCAGAGGCATGAGGTCACTGAAATTGATCTCATGCCAAAGAGTTTATTTCTTATATTTTTCTACAGCAAAGGCGATCAATAAAATCACTAATCCGCCAAGACTTAGAACAAAACCCACCCAGATAGGTGCGATCCAGCCCATCTGATGACTCAAGACCCAACCACCTAAAAAAGCGCCTAACGCATTTGCCAAATTAAAGGCTGAATGGTTGAGAGATGCCGCCAAGCCTTGGGCTTCGCCAGCAACATCCATTAAGCGCATTTGTAAAGTTCCGCCTAAACCCATGACCGTGAGTCCAATCAAAAACAAGGCAAAAATCGCAGTATAAAGCTGGCTCATCATGAAACTGGCTAAAACGAAAGCAAGTGCCGAACTGATAAGCACGGCTACAATGGTTTTATTTAGATTCCGATCGGCCAGCCAACCTGCCAATAATCCTCCAATCACCATACCAACGCCCCAGATGGCTAAAGCAATGGGAACAATATCGATACTGACTTGGGTATATTCAGTCAAAATAGGTGAGACATAACTATAGACCGAAAACATACCGCCAAACCCAATTGCACCCACAGCAAGCGTGAGCCACATATGGATATTTTTCAGCCCTGCTAACTCGGTTTTAACACTGGCTGTTGAATGTACTGGTATTTGGGGTACAAAAATGGCAATGGCAACTAAGGTAACAAAAGCAATAATTGAGGAAAATTCAAAGCCTGAACGCCAACCAAATTGTTGACCTAGCCATGTTGCCAATGGAACACCGAAAACTGTCGCAATGGTTAACCCCATCATCATTTGAGCAACAGCGGAAGCTCGTTTTTTAGGACCAGCCAGTTCTGCGGCGACCAATGCGCCTACACCAAAATAAGCGCCGTGTGGAAAACCCGCGATAAAACGTGAAAGTAAAACAGTTTCAGGTGTATGAGCCAAAGCGGTTAGAGCATTGGCAATGCCGTAAAATAACATCAAACCCAGTAATAACGACTTGCGTGGAATGCGTGCAGCTAAAATAGCAATAACTGGCGCACCAATCACCACGCCAAGTGCATAAGCACTGATAAAATGACCTGCATCTGGAACACTAATATGTAGATCTTTGGCAATTTCCTGAATCAGTCCCATTGCAACAAATTCAGTTGTTCCGATACAAAAGCCACCAATCGCTAATGCTAAAATGACCCAAAATAATGAATATTGTCGGGGTGAACCCGAAGCAATCGATGTATTTGATTTAGCTGACATAAAAAATTGAGAGAAATGGGAGAATAATCAAGAAATAATTATAGTGGAAAGAGATTGTAATAGTTAACTAATTTACTCGGGATTAAAGATTTTTAACATCTTTACAGCGATAAATAATGATTGAAAAAAGTTATATACAATATATATTTGCATGCTGCATTACGGGGTTTAATGCGGTGATGGAGTTAATCAGAATAATGAGTATGAAGATGTTAAAAAAATGTATGGCTGTGGGGTTGCTGGTATCTGTCTTGACTAGTAGTGGTTGTGCTGTAGTCATGGCAAGTAATCAGCCCAGTAAGAAAAATCTAAGTGTTTTAAATACAGGTATTTCACGTAATCACGTGATTGCTGAGTTTGGTGCACCTGTTGCAAGTGAATATAAAGATGGTCAACGTGTAGAAATTTATACTTTCCAACAAGGTTATTCCAAAGCAAATAAAACCAGTCGTGTGATTTGGCATGGCTTAGCAGATGTCGCTTCGATTGGTTTGTGGGAAGTCATTGGAACGCCTGCGGAATCATATTTTGATGGAAAGAAACTTTCTTATCAGGTGATATTTGATCAAAACGATAATGTTGCAAGTCATCAGTTACTTTCAATGGTTGCTCAATCACAAACTCAAGTTAATGATGTTGCACAATAACTCCATGATGAATTTGATAGATCAACCGTTCTGATAAAAAAAGCTCTAGGTCAACGTTGACCTAGAGTGTCTGGAGTTTTTGATTATAGTTTTTTATATTTATTATTTTAAAATTTATAACATTTTTATTTTCAATATCTTAGTAAGAATTTAGCATCCAAATTATTTGATCTGTCAAAATGGAACTAGAAGATGATTGTGTTTTAAAGTCATATAAGTTGAGTCATATTCATGTAGTGAACGAATAATGAAATAAAATTTAGGTTGAAACAAGCTAATAAATTTCATGATATAATGAATAATATTCACTCTTTTGTTTTGATTCGACTTTATGCTTGAAATTCGCCATCTTAAAACGCTTCTGGCTTTACGTGAGCATGGTTCACTGGTCGCTGCTGCAAATGATTTGTGTCTAACCCCTTCAGCAATTTCACATCAACTGAAAGAACTTGATCATTGGTATGGGGTCGAAGTCGTCAATCGTCGTAGTCGACCTGTAACCTTTTCAAATGTGGGGCAACGCTTATTAAAACTTGCCGATGATGTGTTACCACAAATTCAAATTGCACAAAGTGATATCACGCGTATTGTCCATGGGCAGACAGGACGTATTATTTTTTCGTCTGAGTGCCACAGTTGTTTTGACTGGTTAATGCCATTATTAAATCAATATCGTCAACAGTATCCTGATGTCGATCTGGACTTTGCTTCGGGTTTTGAAGCCAATCCACATGAACTTTTACAAACAGGTGAATTCGATTTACTCATTACCGCAGATCCGATCGCGCTTAAAGGGATTGAATATTTTCCGATTTTTGAATATGAATCACGTTTGGTCTTATCCAATACGCATCCTTTGGTGCGTAGCGAAAATATCACGGTACAAAATTTAGCTGAAGAAACGTTGATCACATATCCTGTTGATAAACATCGTCTGGATATTATGGCGCATCTATTTCTTCCTGCAAATATCCAGCCTAAAGCCATCCGTACCACCGATTTAACTCAGATGCTCATTCAACTGGTGGCCAGTGGGCGTGGTATTTCAGCTTTGCCTGATTGGGTGGTGAATGAATATGAACAAAAAGGCTGGGTGACAAGTCGTCGTTTGAGTTGTGTTGCACCACAAGGTTTGCGCCGTACTTTATATGCGGGTTATCGGACTGACGAGAAAGAAAAAAGCTATTTTGAAGGTTTTTTGAAACAGTTGGAAAAATTTTCTCAGAAAAGAATAAATTATTATTCAGCCTAATTATAAGACTTCTTTCATCATTGTTTAAACTTTCTTTATTTTTCTTTAATAGAGAGAAATAAAAGGAATTTATGAAAGAAGTTTGTATTCTTTCTAATAAAGACACTTGGACATTATTTAAATTGTAGGTCATTCGGCAGATTGATTAAAAATGCCCTTTTTGAGCGCATAAGTCTGTTTATTTTCTATGCATTTTTCATAATTAGTCGTAAAATTCCCTCCCATCACTTCCTTATTATTTTAATAGTCAAAAAGTCATCATTTTTAATACGGGTTAGGGCTTAGAATGTCAGGTAAATTTCAACCGACAGTCGAACAATTACTTTCTGTGATCAAGACGCAGACTGAAATTGTAAAATTGGGGCTAGATTTAGACTCAGTGATGACCGTGGTTGCCCAACAGTCAAAGAACATTATTGAAGCTGATGGAGCAATTATTGAACTCTTAGAAACCAATGAAATGGTGGTTCATTCAGTATCTGATCATAATTTAAATCTACTAGGTCATCGCATAAAAGTTAAAAATACTCTTTCGGGGCTTTGTATTGAAAAAAAAGAAATCTTATATAGTCCAGATAATGAGACAGATCCAAGAGTGGATGTATTTGCCTGTCGTTATGTAGGACTTCGTTCAATGGCGGTTGTTCCACTTATTCATTGTGAAGAACCTTTAGGCGTTTTAAAAATATATTCAAAAAAAGTAGCCGCTTTTGCAGAAGGAGACTTAAGACTACTCGAGCTAATGTCTGAACTGATTGCGGCCGCCATGTATCATGCAACACGATTTGGTACACAAGAACTCTATCGTATGGCGACTCAGGATGTGCTTACCGAGCTTTCCAATCGAAGTCAGTTTTTAGATCATTTCAGAAGATGTCTTGCTTCAACTCAATCTACTCAGAATTATTTTGCTTTGTTAATGATTGATATGGATGGTTTGAAACAAATTAATGATCAGTATGGACATCGGGTTGGTGATGCTGCTTTAAAAGAATTTGCCCAAAGATTAAAAATGGTGATTCGAGTTCAAGACCATCTGGCTCGTATTGGAGGAGATGAGTTCGCCATTATTCTTACTCAATTAGCTGATCCAAAACTAAGTTTGAACGTAGTTGATCGAATCAATGTTGTTTGTGATCAAGAATTTATCTTTGAAAATAAAAACTTGAGTATTCGAGCCAGCACAGGGGTTGCAATTTATCCAACCCATGCAGATAGCGTTGAACAATTACTTGAATATGCAGATCAGCAAATGTATTTATCAAAACGATCAAAGAAACAGCCTGAAGACTTAAGTGGTTTTAATCAATTGATTATTGATAGCTAATCAGTAAAGACAAAATTCCTGCTGCAATCAGTGGCCCGACAGGAACTCCTCGAAGTACAGCGACCCCCGCTACTGTACCAATCAATAAACCTGCAACAACATCTGGTTGATTGGTCATGAGTTTAACGCCGCGACCGCCCAGCCACGCCACTAATAGACCAACTGCAATGGCTAAAATGGATTTGTAACTCAGGAATGATTTAAGAATCGTCTCACCACTTAATTTGCCGCTGGCGATAGGCGTAAGCACACCGATGGTTAAAATAATAACGCCAATATTTAATCCATGTTGTTGTAAATAAGGGAAAAATTGACTTAATGGTGTAAGCTTAAAGAAGATTAGAACACCCGCAGCAATCGTGACTGCCGCATTTTGACTGAAAATACCACAGGCCAGTAAAACGAGTAAAACCAACAGATTGACATCAAGCTGTGACATGATCATGGTAATAAAAGCGTATATTGGGGGAGAGGTATATTGTATAACGATTTTTTATTTTACCAATGGTTGAAAAATATCATTTTTCTTTTTTAATATTTGATAATCACAGGCAATAAGGGATGTATATAGCTGAAGGCCATTATCTGTAATATTAGCCACACATAGTTGAAGGTATGAGTTGATTGAAAATATTTGCAGTAATATCGGGATTGATTATATCTGTAGTTGCCGTTTGAGCTAAGTTATTGTAAATACTGGATATGAGAAATGATAACGTACTTAAGCTCGTTACCATTTCTCATTACATTTACTAATTTAAAAATGCCCAGACATCTTGTGATTCAAGTTTACTTGAAAGCATTCTAAAACTTGTTGGCTCTAGATCGCCATCAACAACAATATAGCCTTGGGTGTTATTTTTTAGTAAATCACATTTATTATCTGTCAATGCATATATTGCAGTATTTGCCAGTTGGCTAGCAGTTATCACACCATTAAAGGTACAGTTAGGATCTTTAGCGATCATCTGTCCGTTAGCTTTCACTTCGATAGGAATCGTAGTGCCATTGGAAAATGAGAGGTTATAGAGTCCGATCAACTGATTAATATCCAGTTTTTCATCGACAATTTTTTCATAATGATCTAGCTTAATAACAAGATTTTTATCTTTCTGGTTACTTTGCCATGTTTTACTTTTTGCATCGTAACTCATCACGATTTGTGCACGATCTTGCTCATCATTGAGTACCAATAACTTGTTGCCATCTTGTCCTAAATAATACTTGCCAACCTGCGGTAAATCTTCATTGGTGACTGTACTAATAATGTATGTGCCTACTGGTAAGTTTGGGGCTAATTCAGGCGACTCAGCTATCGTATTTTGTTGATCCTTATGATCATCATTACAAGCAGTTAAACCTAAGCTCAAAAACAAAGCTAATAAGTAACGTTTCATCAATTTATTCCCCTTTACTTATTAAATAACCCTTTTAATCGTATTTTTAGCCATTCTTGAGCTGCGGGTCGCTGCTCATAAGCAACTTGCATTGCCGTAACGGCAATCTTACTTTGCATGACAACACTTTCATCGGACATTTGAGTAGAAGCTGGGGTACTAGATGTCACATCAAAGCCTAAACCATATTGATTGTTTCCACTATTATCTTTACTTACATTAAATTTAAAATTGTATAAATCAAAAGTTCCAATTTTTGAAAAAGCAAAAGGAGTATTGGTTGTTAAATTCTTAGGAAAATTAACATTTAAAGTTATACCTTTGGCTAATAATGGTCCTTTACCCGCCTTACTTTGTAATTCTTTTAGCAGCACTACAGTTTGCTTCGCCACAATCACAGAATTGGGATTTTTTAAAGATTTATCATCAACTGTATTAGTATCTGCACTTAATGCAATGGATGGAATCCCACGACCTGCAGATAATTGAACATTACCAATAGTTCCAGAATGAATAACTACTTTTCCGACATTTTGTCCTTCATTGGGCCCTGAGAGGACTAGATCTGGTAATTTTCCCCAATGCTTTTTAGCAACAATATCTAAACCGTAAATGGTCGCCATTACAGGCGTTCCATGGACATAGTTCCAGTCACCATTGGTATAGCCCGCTTTAGTAAAAGTTCCAGCGGCAGGTGCTCCTATTGGAGCTGCACCATTATGACAACCATTTTCTGCTGCAATTTGTTTATCATTGTCAGATGTTATTACAGTTGTACTATACATTACGATAGCACCTCCACGTCCACTTTGTGGTGAACAGGGTACTGAGACTAAAACATTATGACCCTCTGTCTTTAACTCGTCGTATAGAGCTTTAATATTACTGGTTAGACCATCATCATTAACTAATAATATATTCATTGCAAAAGCTTGTGTTGTACAAGCAGATAAAATAAGACTGCCCAATAAAATTTTTTTCATATCCAAACCATCGCATTATTCAATTAAGAAGTGGACAGTAATCAAAATATATTTAATTTTTATTACTATTGAAAATTATTTTATCAAAGCAAAACTTTAACTTTATTGTCATTAATTACAATTAAAATCCCAAAATTTCATGATTTTGAATCATTAAAATTCTTTTTTTTAAACTTAAATATATCTTGGATTAGATAATGAGTGAATTTCCCAATAGTAATCGTAGAAAATTTTTAGCTATAGGTACCGCACTGGCTGCGGGAACTTTATTGAGTGGTTGCAATGATAATGATCAGCAACAAGAAATAAGTAATCAAGAGCCAATAAATGACTCAAATTTACTAACACAAATTGAAGCTAAAATGAATCTACAACTAGGTGATGCTAAGCTCGCAAGTATTGTCTCTCCTATCATACTTGACTGTTGCTTCAACTGGGAATTACCACAAATTAAAGCGAATCAAATCAATAGTATTATTGGTTACGCTTTTGGTAATCGTCCTAATGAACAAAGTGGAAATACTTCTAGTAATGGTGGAAATCAAGCAGCAATGCCTGATCCTGGCCCAATGAATGAAGCACTTGCGGATACCATTTATAGTATATATAAATTAAAGCCTGTCAAAATTTATGCACAATGGGAAATTGCTCGTTTTTTAACATCTAAATATCATTTAGAGAAAGATGTATTAACTTCTATTGAGCCGATCATCGCGTCTGATGGAACTATTATCTATCTCAGTACTGACGATGTCGCCAATACAATTATTAAAATTTCTGGTGGAGCATCTGCGCTAGGTAATGCTGCTATTGTAGGCCATAGAGATCACGCAAAACGATGTATCTTGACTTCACAATTACGTGGAATACAGGCAGCCGTGGTTCAAGAGATTCCTCTACCAATGATTTATGATGAGCAGTCTGGGCAACCTTGGACACGCAGTCGTGATCTATACCTCATTCACGATATATATGCACAGCTTTATACCAAAACAATTTTATTAACCAAGCAAGCATACCCTCAGGGCTAATACCTTATTTAGGACATCTTATAATGTTAACACGTCGACGTTTTCTTACTTTAGCGCCCTCTATTGTGGGTTTGTGTACAATCGGTTCCTCTGTCTTTGCGACAGTTTCAACTTTGGCTGCATCAGATGCTGAATTAAAGCGACAAATGTTAGGTAAATTAACGACTGAATTGAATGATGCTACTTTGGCAAATACACAGACTCAGAACCTATTTAAGACATTATTTAATTGGGATACTGCTACTTTCGATTTGAATACAATTAATACAATCGTAGCTTATAGCTTTGGATATCGCCCAGCATTGAATGGTAATACAATGCCAGAATCTGGACCTATTAATGAGCAAATTGCCGATGCAGTGTATATGCTTTATCAAATGAACCCAGTATTAATTTACGCACAGTGGGAAGTGGCTTCTATCTTAAAGTCAAAGTATCACCTAGAGAGCGATAAAGTCATTTCAGTCGGTAATCCAACTATCAATACAAATGGAGTCGTTACGGCAAGTATTGATCAAGTGGCCGCTATGATTGTTAAGAAAGCAAGCATTAGTTTGGGTAAAGTTGCAATTTTTACTCATGCAGATCAACAATCTTTAGCTATTGATATATCTAAAATTTATGGAATGAATGCAGCAATACCTAAAGGAATCGTGATGCCAATAAATTATGATGTCGATGCTTTGCCAGCACAGAATCGGAGGAGAGATTTATATATACTAACTAATCTTTCAACACGAATGGGTATTCTCCGAACCCAATTAATTAATCAAAAATATGGCGAATTCAAACATGAGGTGCGACAGTTTGAAAAGTCTTATGATAATCAACAAGCTGAGCAAATTTCTCTAATGGTGTAAGCCAATCTAACGCTTTTCTAGGACGAGTATTCAGTGACATGGCAACTTGATTTAAATAATGCTGATCTGCCTGATTTAAATCAATCCCTTTAGGTAAATATTGCCTAATTAAACCATTCATATTTTCGCATGTGCCTTTTTGCCAGGGTGAATGTGGGTCACAGAAATATACATCTATGCCTAAATCTTCTTCAAGTATTTTATGTTCTGCCATCTCGCGTCCACGGTCATAGGTCAACGTTTTACGCAGTTCTGCAGGTAAATATTTCAGAGCTTCAGTTAAAGCCTTGCGCACTGATTCTGCCTTTGCATCAGGTAATGTTGCCAAGATACAGAGCCGTGTATTTCGTTCAATAAGTGTTGCTATCGAACTTTTATTGTCTTTACCTTTAATTAAATCAGCTTCCCAATGACCCGGTATTTTTCTTTCTTGAACTTCGGCTGGGCGCTCATGAATAGTTTTAATATCCTGTAATATAGAATCTTTTTTAGGTTCACCGTTAGCTTTTCGCTTTTTATTTTCATGACGCAGACAGGATAATAAGTCTTTTTTCAACTCACCCTTTGGTAATGCGCGTATCGTTGAATAAATCGTTGTATGGCTTACATTCATTGTTTGATCCAAATCAGGAAATGTCTTTAAACGCTTTGCTATTTGCTGAGGAGACCATAAACAACGGATCGCTTCAACAATAAATTTCCAGAGGATTGAATCGATTTTGAGTTTTCTGTGACCACGTCTACGTCTAGCGAAGGTGTTATCAGAAGCATATCGAGCTTGATAAACGTCATTGATGCTATTTCTTTTAAGCTCACGATAGATCGTACTAGGATGTCTTTTAATAAGTTCAGCAAATTTTCTGGCTGAAAAGCCTTCTTTTCTTGACTCAAGCATTAATGCAGTACGATCTTCAAAGTTAAGATGATGGTATGACAATTTTATATACTCCATAAACCCTTTAAATTAATTAGGTGGTTTATGTCGCACTTCAAGTTTTACTCTGCCTATCCTAATGGTTAGATTTTAGAGTTATCACATATTTTTTAAAAAGTGTGGATTAATTAATTAGTATATAATACATATAAGTATCTTGCTTGTATGTATTATTTTTTTAAATACGGTTTATTTAAAATTTATAAAATATAAGTCATATAAATAAAAATATGAATGATAAACTTAAATATGAAGCGCATTTATTTAAAATCATAATATCTTTAAATGATTGTAAAATTGATTTAAATGTAATTTTAGAGTCAAGTAAATAAGACTTATAAAGATTTAGATTTGATTAATAAATTTTCCGAGCTATTCAGACTTTACATTTGTATTGTTGCTTAAATCTAGTTGATTTAAGCAAAGCTAAACTTTTAAATTTCTGTGGCAGTTGTGCTATTTCTGCTTATTTTGTCGCGTTAAATTTTAAAAATCAGTTAAACTATACCATCGCTTATTTCGGATATTGTTATGCTCTTGGAAAAAATGTTGCAATCACAAGGTTTTGGTTCACGCAAACGTTGTCAGCAACTGATTAAAAATGGAGCAATAAGCATTCATAGCGAAGTGCAAACAGATCTAAAATGTCGTGTCGATGTGAATGGTTTAAACTTTTCAGTATATGGTCAAGATTATACTTATCGCGAAAAAGTGTATATTGCGCTGAATAAACCTCAAGGTTTTGAATGTTCACATCAACCTCAGCATCATCAAAGCGTCTTTAATTTATTCCCAGAGATTTTAAGAGAACGTGGACTCGCTGCGGTTGGGCGTTTAGATCAAGATACAACAGGATGGCTTTGTTGCACAAAGATTTGAAATGCAAAGCGCCCCTAATTGAGCCAAATTTAAGGCGTAACTTGGGTAAGTGGTCGACCTAATTCCGTAAATCTGTTAAGGACTGCTACACGTGCATGGATCTCATTCACTTGGCTATCAAAACTCCTTGCACTGAGTTTATCTCCTAATAATTTGATGCAATGCATCTTAGTTTCCACCAAACTGCGGCGATGATAGCCTGACCATTTTTTCCATAATGTCCTGCCTAAACGTTTAACTGTTCGAAGTAATTCATTTCGCTCTAGCGAGCTACTCTTTGTATCTTTCCATGGTTTCGCATTTTTTCTAGGTGGAATCACCGCATGTGCTTGCCGATCTGCAATGACCTGACGGCATTGCTTGGTGTCATAAGCTCCATCGGTATAAACAGAGTCAATCTGCTCATCTTGTGGAATCTGATTAAGTAAATCACCAAGCACCTGTGAATCACTGACATTATTGGTTGTGAGCTGAATAGCGCGTATTTGTAGGGTTTTGGCATCTATACCAATATGTAGTTTACGCCATTGGCGACGATATTCAGCTCCATGTTTCTTGCGTTTCCATTCGCCCTCACCTAGAAACTTCATGCCTGTAGAGTCTACGAGTAGATGCAGTCCATCGCTACTTTTTTGATAGTTAATCGCAATATCAATATGTTTTTGTCTTCGACAAAGCGTACTGTAATCTGGTGCGGTCCAATTTAATCCACAAAGTTTAATCAGACTTTGAACAAAACCTGTGACCATGCGTAAAGAGAGTCTAAATAAAGATTTGATCATTAAACAGCATTGAATAGCCGTATCGGAGTAAGTTTGATTTCGACCTTGCTTGTTTTGTGGTTGTGCATACCACTGAGTGTTTGGATCAAACCAAATGGAAATGTTGCCCCGATTAATGAGAGCGCGATTATAGGAAGACCAGTTGGTTGTACGATAAGTTTTAAGAGTAGGTTTATTCATTTTGAAATTATAGGACTGAATAAACCTTATAGGCTAGGTTTGTGCAACAAAGCCCAACAGGATTATTATTACTAACAGATGATGGTCAATTTTTACATGCGCTCACTCATCCCAAACGTCATGTTCCAAAAGTCTATCATGTCACGACACTCGCCCCGATTTCTCAGGAACAATTAATCGCGCTAGAAAAAGGAGTTGAATTACATAACGAAAAAGGAATTTTTGCTGCAACAGATGTTCATTTATTAAATGAGTACCAACTCAGTTTAACCATTCATCAGGGTGTTTATCATCAGGTTAAACGTATGCTTGCCGCAGTAGGGAATAAAGTTCAAGCGCTGCATCGTCAGCAAATTGGTGAATTGGATTTGCCTGAGCTTGAATTAGGGGAGTGGATTTATTTAGATAAAGAGCAAATTCAGGCAGCACAACAATCAAATTCACAGTGAAATTATTTAAGAAAACAGTGATAAGTAAGAAAAGCATCATCCTGAATAAATCCCATAGACTCATAAAGCCGTTGAGATTCGACGTTGGTTTTCTGAGTCTCCAGACTAATTCTTAATGCACTTTCATGTCGTGCAAATAATATTGCAGTATCGATGAGTTGTCTGGCGGATCCTTGACGACGATAAATGGGGGTTACATAGACATCGTCTAAAATATAATAATTTGAACACGCAACTGAAGAAAAACCCAGATAAAGCAAGACAAAACCAGTGAAAACATCATCTTTAACATGGATGAAGATGACACTTTCTTTATTTTCGAAGCGTTGTTTTAGAAAATTATAAGATTGTTTAAGATTAGATGAAGCACCGTAAAACTGACGATATTCATCAAATAACACCGCAAGCTGATTTAGATCTTCTAATGTCGCGCGTCTTACAATCATCTAATGTCTCCATATATTTTATTAATTATCCTAAACATGGAGAGCATAACGAAAAAATCTAAAGAAGAACGTTAAAACTTGTTTATATTTATAAATAGTAAAGCGTATTTAAAGTTGATCACTTTCACCTAACAGCGCATTTAACTCTTCAAAAAATGCATCATCATCAAGTTCTGTATCTATAGCAGACCCATTGCTTTGCGTCGTCGCAGATTTCATTTTACGCAGCTTTAATAGCTGTTCCATATTGATATTCTGGTTCTCAATGGTAAATGGAATAGACTTAGTCAAAACCACTTGCTTGAAAAAAAGACGAACTGCTTGAGCAGGTGTAATCCCCAGTTGCTTAAAAACAGCAAAGGCCTGTTTCTTTTCTTGTGAGTCAAGGCGAACCTGATAGACTTCTGTTTTTCGCATGAATAATAACCGAATGATTTTTTAATTTTAAAAAATTCATTGTAAACCAAGAAATTGTAATTTCAATATTTTGCACATAAAAAATCGTTCATTTGTCATTACTTTGGTATGACAAACTCAAATCAAATGTTGATTCAATACAAATTTTCTGACTATTGATAGGATCGGTAAACTCAATGCTTTTGGCTAAAAGTTGTAATGGCGCAGAAAAATCATCGTCTGCTTTATGTTGAACAGTGGGATAAAAAGGATCATTTTGAATCGGAATACCTAAATAATTGAGATGAACTCGCAGTTGATGCTGTTTACCCGTATGGGGTTTTAACTGATATTTTGCCCATGTTTTATTATGCTCCAGACATTCAATCAAGGTTTCGCTATTGGGTTCACCGTAAGGATTAATCTGCATGGTATAAAAAGGTTGTCCTTTTTCCATACAGAGATTAAGAGCTTGGGGAAAATATAATTCTGGCTCATAAGCTGCAATTGCATGGTAAGTTTTTTGGACTTGTCGTTTGGCAAAAAGCTCCTGATACGCGTGTCTAACTTCAGCTTTTTTACTAAATAGAACGATTCCTGCTGTTTCCCGATCAAGCCGATGTATTGGACTTAATTCTTCAATTCCAGTCTGATTTTTTAAGCGTACCAGTAATGTTTCCTGTACATATTGTCCTGTCGGACTGATGGTTAAAAAATGTGGTTTATCGACAATCAATAAATATTCATTTTCAAATAAAATTTGGTGCTCAAACGGAACATGGATTTCATGTGCCAAAAAACGATAATAAAAAATATGGGTATTGGCTTGATATGGACTATCGACTGCGAGTATTTGTCCAGTCGAATCATAAATCAAACCCTCTGTAAAACGTTGTTGCCATTCTGGTTCTAAAATATGTGCAAAATGTTTGCAGAGATATTGAAAAACCGTCTGAATAGTTTGATCTCGATCGTGGGGTAAGAAGACTTGACTGGCACTCACGCCATTGATCATCGGCGGTTTAAATTCAATTTTGTTCATGAAATGTGATAAAAATAAACAGATGTAAATGGCTTGTTTTAAAATAAAACAGATGTCCGCCTAGCGTAAGCTTTTAAAGCCTGAAAATGCTATCATATTCCGTTCTTCGATTCATGTCGTGTGTGCTATGCAATATTCCTTATCGTTACAATTAAATAGTGAAGATGATACTCAGCAGTTTGCGCAGCATTTAGCTAATTTTGTGCAATCTGGTGTGATTTATTTGATTGGTGATCTAGGGGCGGGGAAAACCACTTTTACACGCTATTTATTGCAACACATGGGACATCAAGGTGCAGTCAAAAGTCCAACTTATACGCTGGTTGAACCTTATAAAATTAACAATAACGAAATTTTCCATTTTGATCTTTATCGTTTAAATGATCCTTATGAATTAGAGCTGATGGGGATTCGTGACTATCTCGAAGTGCCTAACGCTTTATTTTTATTTGAATGGCCATCTAAAGGTGGAGATGAAATTCCTCAGGCAGATCTTGTCATCAATATTGAAAAATCAGAAGATGATCTTCAGCGTTTTGTTACATTGTCTTTAAATGATGAAAACCTTTATCAGGTATTAAAGGAAACATTGGAATCATGAGTGATTCAATTAGCTTGCGTCGTATCCATGCTTTAAATCCTGCGTTAGCCAACCAGATTGCTGCGGGAGAAGTAATTGAGCGCCCGTCATCAGTAGTCAAAGAGCTTCTGGAAAACTCGATTGATGCAGGAGCAACCGAGTTGATTATTCGTGTTGCACAAGGCGGCGCAACCCTCATTGAAATCATCGACAATGGCAATGGCATTCATCCAGATGATCTGCCGCTTGCCGTTATGCGACATGCCACTAGTAAAATTCAAACTGCTGAAGATTTGCATGCGATTGTCAGTTTGGGCTTTCGTGGAGAAGCATTGGCTTCAATTGCAGCCGTATCACGTTTGACTCTGGTGAGTAGCCAAAATGAAGAAGGGATTGGTTATCAGGTAGAAGTGAACGGTACCGCTTTTGAACATCAACAGGTTCAAGCAGTGGCAGCACAAAAAGGTACCCATATTCGTGTACAGGATTTATTTTTTAATGTACCTGCGCGGCGTAAATTTTTAAAAAAACCAGGTACAGAATTTGGACATATTGAAGAAATTGTTCGCCGTTTGGCTTTAACCCATTTTGATATCCGCTTTGTCCTTGAGCATAATGATCAGATTCGTTTAAACCTGCCTATAGCAGATAGCGGTGCTTTAAGATTCCAACGAGTGCAACAATTACTCGGTCAACAATTTACGCAAAATGCTTATTGGCTCGATAGTGAAAGCATCAATATGCGTTTGTCAGGTTGGCTTGGACACCCTTCTGATGCCAGACCACAGGCTGATTTACAATATGTTTATGTGAATGGTCGTATCGTCAAGGATAAAACCATTTCTCATGCGCTGCGCATGGCTTATGATGGTATTTTACATGGCCATCAATATGCGGGTTATTTACTGTTTTTAGAGGTTGATCCCGAGCAGATCGATGTCAATGTGCATCCCACCAAGCATGAAATTCGTTTCCTCAATCAACGCGAAGTGCACGAGTTCGTCAGACATTATGCCAAAGAAACCTTGGCGCAGTTTCAAACCGCAAGTACTGATTTGGCTCAGGCAATGAAAGCTGATGAGCAGGTGACATCCGCTTTAAATAAGGTCATTCAACCGCGTTATCAGGAACAATTTGCTTTACATAAAAATTTGGATACGTCGCCACGTGTATCAGATCAGTCTGAAACAACACCAGAGCTTTCTACTGAGTTACTGACTGATTTTAATTCCAGCCGTCCGCAGAACGTTCAATATTCACCCCAAAGTCGTTATAACGGTTCAACGCAGCTCAATAATGCCCTGAAAACGTATTTGTCGCCGCTTCGGGAAAATTCAGATACTGAGCATGATGCATCTGCAACATCCTCTTCAGTCGATGAGTTTCCTTTAGGGATCGCCATTGCACAGTTACATGGCATTTATATCTTGGCACAAAATACAGAAGGGCTGATTATCGTTGATATGCATGCGGCGCATGAACGTATTTTATTGCAACAAATGAAAAGTGCTTGGGATAAACCAGAGTTTTGGACATCTCAGCAACTTTTAATTCCAAAAATTATTACCATTAGTCGCATGCAAGCCACCCGCATTGAGGATTTAAAAAATCAACTGCTTCGATTGGGGCTTGAAATCGATCAATACGGCGATGAGCAGGTCATTGTTCGTGGGGTGCCTGCGATTTTGCAAAAAGCCGATTTTGACAAGCTCATTCCTGAACTGTTGCATGATTTGGATCCAAATGATGAGGCTCAGGCACTGATGCAAAAGCGCGATCAGATTTTGGCGGGCATGTCATGTCATGGCGCAGTACGTGCGCATCGTATGCTTAGTCTTTCGGAAATGAATGCATTACTCCGTCAGATGGAACAGACTGAATTTGCCAGTCAATGTAATCATGGTCGTCCAACATGGCGAGCGTTTCCACTTAATCAACTTGATAAACTTTTTGCTCGCGGAGAATAATCTCAAATGTCATCAAACTTGCCTGTGATTAATCTGATGGGGCCGACTGCCAGCGGCAAGACTGCGCTGGCATGTGAGTTATACGAACGTGGTCATTTTGAAATTATTTCAGTGGATTCAGCACTTATTTATCGAGATATGGATATTGGTACTGCTAAACCTACGCAAGAGGAGCAAGCACTTTATCCGCATCATCTGATTGATATTATTTCGCCGTTAGAGGTGTATTCTGCTGCCCAGTTTGTCGAAGATGCGAGTCGCTTGATTGATGACATTCACGCACGCGGTAAAACCCCGATTTTGGTGGGTGGAACGATGTTGTATTTCAAAGCATTGCTTGAAGGGCTTTCAGATCATTTACCTAATGCAGATGCACAGGTTAGAGCGGAAATTGAACAAAAAGCAAATGAGCAGGGTTGGCAAGCTGTTTATGAAGAATTAAAGCGGGTGGATCCACTTGCAGGAGAAAAGTTCAAAGTTTCAGATAAACAACGAATTATTCGGGCATTGGAAGTTTTTCGTTTAACTGGTCAGCCAATCACAAAATTACAAGCCGAACAGCCTAAAAATTTACCATATCGCTACATTTTTCATAATTATGCTTTACTCCCAGATCGAGTAGAATTACATCAGCGAATCGAACAAAGATTACGCAAAATGTGGGATATTGGTTTTTTAAATGAAGTGGAATACTTGATTGAAAAATACGATATTAATGACAATTTGCCCTCAATGCGATGTGTCGGCTATCGGCAAGCACTCGATTTTCTTCTAAAAAGTGACAAAAGTCACAAAAATAAGCTGGAGATGGAAGATAGAGCATTATTTTCGACACGACAACTTGCAAAACGTCAATACACTTGGTTACGATCTTTGCAAGAAACACACTGTTTTAAAACTTATTTAACGATAAAGCAAGCTCAAGAAGACTTGCGAAACTCTTATGGATAAAGCAAAATTTACATACTATCTTTTTTATAATTTTTAATTGAAAACTAAAGATGGTTTTTTGCGCTGATTTTTAATTTTTTTTGGAGTTATAACATGTCTAAAGGTCAAACTTTACAAGATCCGTTCTTAAATTCTCTCCGTAAAGAACGTATTCCTGTTTCTATTTTCCTTGTGAACGGTATCAAGCTACAGGGTCATATTGAATCTTTTGACCAATACGTGGTTCTATTAAAAAACACAGTAAGCCAAATGGTTTATAAGCATGCAATTTCTACAGTTGTTCCTGCTCGTAATCCACGTCCAGCTGGCGCTCCTGCAACAGCAGGTCAAGGTGGCGGCTTTGGCGGTGGTCAAGGTGGTGGCTTTGGCGGTGGTCAAGGTGGCGGCTTTGGCGGTGGTCAAGGCGGCGGCTTCGGTGGTCAAGGCGGCTTCGGTGGTCAAGGTGGTGGCTTCGGTGGTCAAGGCGGCTTCGGTGGTCAAGGCGGCTTCGGTGGTCAAGGTGGCTTTGGTGGTCAAGGTGGCGGCTTCGGTGGTCAAGGCGGCTTTGGTGGTGGTCAATCATCAGGCTTTGATGGCGATACAAAATTTGAAGATAATCAAGAAGACGAAAATAATCGTTAATTGATCATTTTAGAGAAGCCCCGATCTTAATCGGGGTTTTTTTATGTCAAGAAGTATGTGTACGATTAAATTTGAACAAGTTAAAATAAAAAAGCCAGCAATTGCTGGCTTTTTTATAAAATCAGGTTTTAAGATTTATTTTTCTGACTTTGTTCCTGAAGGGCTTTTTTATCCAGAGTTGGATCTTTGATTTCGACGTAGGCATTAGAACGTACTTCACGTAACCAACTATCCACTTCAGTATCAAACTGGCGTTCACCTAATATTTGACGCGCCATACGTTCTTGATATTCATGCGTCATATCCTGTTTACGGGTATCTTGTACCTGTAAAATATGCCAACCGAACTGAGTTTGAAATGGCTCGCTGATTTGACCCACAGGCGTATTCTTCATTTTTTCATCAAACTCAGGAACCATCATCCCAGGAGTTACCCAGCCTAAACTACCGCCATCACGAGCAGAACCTGGATCATTGGAAAAGGTGGCCGCTAAAGTTGCAAAATCTTCACCTGCTTTTAAGCGATTATATAAGCTTGTGATCATTTGTTTGGCATTTTCAGGGCTGACCACTTCAGAAGGTTGGATTAAGATATGGCGAGTTTTATATTGCTCCACCATCGCTTTTTGATCACTGGTTTTGCGGTCAAGTAGTTTTAATACATGAATTCCATCACGGACATTAATCAGTTCGGTGGTTTGACCTGTTTGTAAGGCACTTACACGCGCTGCCAGTTCCGCAGGAATATCGGCTAAGTCACGATAACCCATATCAGCACCTTCAACCTTGATATCTTTGGTTGAATAAGTCTTGCCAATACTTGCAATATCATCGCTGCTATTTAAAGCAGTTTTAACTTCTTGAGCGACCTGATTAAGTTGTTGCGGATCTGCTTTGGCACCAGAAATACGTGCATGTAAGACATGAACCTGACTGCCTAACATGGCTTGACCCTGTGGGGATTTTAAAAAGTTGGCAACGTCTTGATCGCTAATTTTAATACGTGACATCACTTGCTGTTGACGTAAGCGACTGATGGCTAGATCTTCACCAATACGATCACGTAAGGAGGCATAAGTCCCTGGCGCCATAGCATCCAGCTTTTGCTGGAAAGCTTCAAGAGATTTGCTGCCAGATTGGTTTGCAACTTTAAGTACGGCTTCATTCAGCGCTTTTTCGTCAGGTTTGATCCCATAACGTTTTACTTGCTCAAGTTGGGCTTCACGTAAAATCAGTTGATCTAAAACTTGTAGCTGTAAGTATTGTTCAGGTGGAACTTCTTTTTTTTGCGCTTGCATTTGATGGACTGCCTCAGCAACGCCTTGTTCTAAATCGCTCTTTAAAATGACACTATTGTCCACAATTGCAATCACTTCATCCGAAGGAGTTGCAGCAAAACTATGCATTGATGAAGAAACAACCGCTGCGAGGGCAGTTGCTTTAAATAACTGTTTTAAATACTTTGTCTTCATTAACGTTGTGTCCAAGATTGATTAGTTTCTTTAAAGCCTAAAACTCGATTTTCCATAATAGATGCAAGTTTGTTATTTACACCACCTAAGCCTTTCAGGGTAAGTTCGACCATAACCGCTTTTTTTACATTGACGTTTGGATCGTTTGGATTATCAAGGTCATTGTAATAAGAGCGTCCATAGACAGAAACGCCCCAACAGCATGATTCGTAATTTACACCGAGTAAATATTCACGCGCGACACTATTATCAAGGTCGTATTGAACATGGCCCATAATACGCCAATTGTTATGGATAGGTTGTATAAAGGATGCAACCACCTGATCATAAGTATTTTGGCGATCTGGAATTTCTTTACGATAAAAATAGCCTAAGTTATACAGATTTCCTTTGTCACCTGTGTAGTACATTTGAAAATCACGTTGTGAATTCGTACCGTTTGACATCCATGCCGAATTTGCACCAATGGTAAAGTGCTGTGAAAGCTGGCTAGATAAACTCACCACAGGCCCTGTATTTTTTTCCGTGTCGCTTTCATCATTACTGATTAAAGTGACGCGTCTATCTTGAAAATAGTAGCTTTGTCCAACACTGGCGCGCAGGCGTTCTAAACCTTCTGGATCAAATAAACTATAACTTACGCCCAAAGACATAAAGTTATTATCTTCTAAACGGTCATGTCCATAGAAGCGATATGGGTTAAACAGTTGATCATAATTAATCGAAGCTGTAGTGGTGTCAAAGTTTGGATAATCTGTCTGATTTTTATACGGCGCATAGGCATAAAATGCTCTTGGCGTAATGGTTTGCAGGTATTTTCCATCTTTTTCAAAGGTTAAACCAGTATCCAGACTGAATTGCGGTACAACCACCGATTTATTTTTATCGTTTGGTGTTGCTCCACCTTCAGGATATAAAGCGTTGATGGTGTTTTCATCATAAAATGTATTAATGCTACGAACCGAGACTTCAGGAATGGCAAAAGCATAGGTGTTTCTAAAGTTATAACGTGCCGCGAATTGGTTATAGATCCGAGTACCACTTGGCTGAGTGCTATAGTTGTTAGTATCACTAATGTCTTTTTTGAAATATGCGGTGTCGTTATTAAACTCGTATTGTAATCCTAGAGGATTACCCGTGACATAGTTTAGTAAAAACTGAGGCAGACGCGCATAAGGTCGGTCAATATCAGCTACGGTTTTATCTAGAGTCTGAAAGTCTTCAACTTTTAATTGAGCTTTTAAGCCAGGAATTTGATTTTTATAATTTAACACCCAGGCACGACGTAAATTTAAATCTGTCTTTGAATCAGGACTTGAGTTTAAGTCAGCCGTAAAGTCTTTATCTGATGCGTAATTGTATTCTAAGTTGGTTGACCAATAATCATTGATATCCCAATTATGTAAAAATTTTAAATCTTTACGGTCTTGATCATTATATTTTTTATCTTCAGGAAGATAAGCGCCAGAAATTTTACCCTCACCAAAGTTCTCGGTGATATATCTGAACTGACCTTCCAGCATCGTGCCAC
The DNA here is from genome assembly GCF_019355975.1 of Acinetobacter septicus. Taxonomy (NCBI): domain Bacteria; kingdom Pseudomonadati; phylum Pseudomonadota; class Gammaproteobacteria; order Moraxellales; family Moraxellaceae; genus Acinetobacter; species Acinetobacter septicus. The sequence goes on from NZ_CP079898.1 coordinate 251,057, forward strand.
GATCAGCATAGTAGCGTGGCGTCACAGTTGCATCGTAGTTAGGCGCGAGATTAAGATAAACAGGAACGGCAAGTTCAAAACCTCCATCATTGGAGAAACCAAAGGTGGGGTTTAAAATCCCAGTAGTTCTACGATCATCAATCGGAAAGTTAAAATAAGGAACCGCCAATACAGGTACATCTTTGACGTAAAGTTTTGTGCCCTTGGTTATGCCCCGACCACTGTCCTGATCCAACTTGATTTCTTTGGCTTTAATTTGCCATGTTGGTTTTTCTTCAGGAGGACAGGTCGTGTAGGTCGCATCATTCAAAACCATCGTCGTCGGTGATGTACGATTGATCTGCTGTGCATGACCATGCGCATGCCGTTCCTCAGAAATGTAGAAACTATTATTTAAATCACCTGTTTGGGTCTTTAAATTGTAATTGATCTTGTCGCTCTGAGAAAGCAGACCGCCTTGTGCTAATTGTACGTGACCTTCAGCGTCAGCATAGGTTTGAGTCTGATCAATGGTGACTTTGTCGGCGCGAATAGATCGACCTTCCTGATCAATTACGACATTACCACTTAGCTGTGAATCGCCTTTGGGATTGTAATGTCCATAGTCGGCAGTCACCACAGAAGTCGCCTTTTCTGGATCTACGGCTTGAGCGGTTGGACTGATGGGAGTGATCCATGTACCTGTACAAAAGGCAGAGCTTAATGATTTTGTATCTCTGACCTGAGCTTCAGGTGCAGATTTATCTACATAATATTGCTCAAAAAATTCCTGACCAGGATAAGCTTTTTGAATGCTTTCCTTGAGCTGTTTATTATCAACGTTAGAAGCCGCATTATCCGACTCAGCATAACTTGATTGTATGGAGCCACCACATAAAAGTGTCAAAATAGCGGTCGCTAAAGGATTAAATTTAAACTGATGCTTCATTGTTTCATTAACCAAGTATGCTAATTCGCAATTAATTATTGTCGCATCATAGAGAAAAAGTTTATAAGTGGCTACACTTATGACTTCAAAATCTCAGCTAGTTTTAGATTTTATTGCAAATGAATACACAACGTGAACAATTGATACAATCATGGATTGCCTCTGCTTTGAATACTGAAGATTTTCAGGTTCACTTTTTAGCTGGAGATGCGAGTTTTAGACGCTATGCACGCGTCATTAACCAAAATAATACCTTTATGTTGATGGATGCGCCACCTGAAAAAGAAGATTGTGCTCCATTTGTGATGATTGATGAGTTTTTTGATCAGCATGGTGTACGTGTGCCACATATTATTGCTAAAAATCTGGAGCAGGGTTTTCTGCTACTTGAAGACTTTGGTGATGTGGTCTTATCAACTCTACTGAATGATGTCACGGTGGATCATTATTATCTACAAAGCTTTAAGCAACTGATTCAATTGCAATCGATTCAGGGTGAGGGACATTTCCCAGTCTATTCGCATGAAAAGTTACTGACCGAAATGAAGTTGCTGACAGATTGGATGCTGCCATCACTTCAAGTTATACCAAGCGCAGAACAGCAAACAGTTATCGATCAAACATTTAATTTATTGGCAAACACTGCGCTTGCGCAGCCTCAGGTGATTGTGCATCGGGATTTTCATAGTCGTAACTTGATGAAAATTGAAGGCGAAGAACAACTGGGTGTGATTGATTTTCAGGATGCGGTGGTCGGCGCAGATACCTATGATCTGATCTCGATTACGCGTGATGCGTATGTGCAGTGGAATGCAGATCGGGTTTATCGTTGGTTCCAGCTTTTTTATGATTTATTACCCGATGAAGCCAAGATCAATCGCAGTTTTGAACAATTTAAAAAAGAAGCGGACTTTATGGCGATACAGCGTCATATCAAAATTCTGGGAATTTTCGTCCGTTTATTTGAGCGAGATGGAAAATCGGGTTATCTCAAAGATTTGCCTCGTGTGATGTGGTATTTACTCGAAGAAAGCAAAGCTTATCCAGAACTGGATGCTTTTATGCAATTTATGCAGCAGACAGTCATGCCTAAGTTTATTGAAAAATATGGTCGTTATGAGGTAGCCGCCTAATGAAAGCTATGATTCTTGCTGCGGGCTTGGGTAATCGTATGCGTCCATTGACTTTGCATACACCGAAGCCTTTATTGCAAGTCGCTGAAAAACCTTTGATTGTTTGGCATATCGAAAAATTGAAAAAGATTGGTGTCACCGAGATCGTTATTAATACGGCATGGCTGGCTGATAAACTGGTAGATGCTTTAGGTGATGGCTCGCTTTTAGGTGTCAAAATCTTATGGTCACATGAGAGTGAAGGTTTGGAAACAGCGGGTGGCATTATCAATGCCTTGCCATTGTTGGGTGATGATCCTTTTATTTTGGTCAATGGTGATGTTTGGACAACGATGGATTTTGCATCGCTTTTAAAGGTCAAATTAATCGACGATTTAGCGCATTTAGTATTTGTGCCTAATCCTGTGCAACATCCGCAGGGTGATTTTGTGCTATCCAATGGCAAAGCTTATACTTTTGAGCAAGCGCAAATAGGTGAGGCTCTAACTTATAGTGGCGTGGCTGTTTTATCGCCCAAACTATTTGAAAATTTAGAACACGGTAAACGACCTTTAGCACCTTTATTGAAACAAGCCATGCTTAACGGCCAAGTGAGTGCTGAAAAAATGCAAGGTGTTTGGGTTGATGTGGGTACGCCTGAGCGATTAAATGAGCTAGATCAACACATTAAAGCAGGTTTATACATTTAACTGTGTAAACGCTAATCGTTGACCACTACTTTTGAGTAGAGAAATAGGTATACTGCAACTAACTTTTTAGAGATGTTCCACGGATATGCATCCTTTTTTCCACGAATTAAAACAGGGCAGTCAGGCTTTAGGTTTAGACCTGAGCGATGATGCTTTAAATCTGTTGTTGAAATATCAAGATGCATTGGTGCTCTGGAATAAAGCCTATAATCTCACGGCGATACGGGATCCAAAAGAAATGTTGGTGAAGCATTTATTGGATAGTCTAAGTATCTTAAAAGATTTACCTGAAGGTCGTTTACTCGATGTCGGTACAGGTGGCGGTATGCCAGGTATGATCATTGCATTATGTCAGCCAGAACGTTGCTGTGTATTGCTAGATTCAAATGGTAAAAAGATTCGATTTTTAAAACAGTTTATTGCAGATTTAAAATTAAACAATGTGATTGCTGTCCAAACACGTGTGGAAAATGAAGATTCGATTGGTGAATTGGGGCAATTCGATGTAATTACCAGTCGTGCATTTGCTTCACTGACTGATTTTGTCAATGCCGCACGGCCGTACATGCATCAAAGTAGTATCATCGCTGCGATGAAAGGTTTGGTTCCTTTAGAAGAAATGCAGCAAATGCAACATGAATTTTCGTGTCAGGTGATTGAGTTGCAAGTGCCGCGTTTAGATGAACAACGTCATTTGCTTTTACTTGAACAAAAACAATCTTAAATTGGGGTAACTATGGCTCAGATTATTGCAATAGCCAATCAAAAAGGCGGCGTAGGTAAAACCACGACCGCTGTGAATCTGGCTGCCTCATTGGCTGTATTAAAAAAACGCGTACTTTTAGTGGATATGGACTCACAGGGCAATGCCACTATGGGGTCTGGTGTGCAGAAAAATGATTTGCTGTATTCCATCACCGATGTATTGCTCGGTGAAGTTCCTGTCGAAACTGCAATCACAAAATCTGAAGTAGGTTATAAAGTGCTGGGTTCAAACCGTGAGCTTTCGGGTGTAGAGCTTGCGATTGCGGATCAGGAAGGGCGTGAATTTATTCTAAAAAAAGCGCTAGATAGTGTTCGTGATGCTTTTGATTATATCATCATCGACTGTGCGCCTAGTCTGAGTCTAATTACCGTTAACGCACTTGCTGCTGTAGATGGGGTTATGATTCCGATGCAATGTGAATATTATGCGCTCGAAGGTTTAGCCGATTTAACCCAGACCATTGATCGTATTCAACAGGCTTTGAATCCTGAGCTACAAATTATTGGTGTACTACGCACCATGTACGATGCACGTAATGCTTTGACTCGTGATGTTTCTGCTGAATTAGAACAATTTTTTGGCAAAAAACTCTATGATACGGTCATTCCGCGTAATGTTCGTCTTGCTGAAGCACCTGCACACGGTTTGCCGATTATTTATTTCGAGAAAAGCTCCAAAGGTGCAGTGGCTTATTTAAATTTGGCTGCTGAAATGTTGAAAAAAAGTAAAGTGAAAAAAGGGAGTCACGCATGACCACAAAAAAACGCGGATTGGCAAAAGGGCGTGGTCTGGATGCACTTCTCGGCTCTATTCAAAAAGAAAAGTTACAAATAGAAGCACAGGCGATTGATCATGGTCAGCTCAAACAGATTGATGTCAATCTACTGAAACGTGGGGAATACCAACCACGTCGCTTTATACAGGAACAAGACTTAAAAGAGCTTGCATCATCGATTGAAAAACATGGTGTGATGCAGCCGATTGTGATTCGTCCGATTGAGGATGAACAATATCCGTATGAAATCATTGCGGGTGAACGTCGTTGGCGCGCAGCACAATTGGCAGGTTTAAAAGAAATTCCTGCGATTGTCCGTGACTTGAATGATCAGGTAGCGATTGCATTGGCACTGATTGAAAACATTCAGCGTCAGGATCTCAATCCAATTGATCAAGCATTGGCTTTACAACGTTTTCACGACGAGTTTGGTTTAAGTCATCAAGAAATTGCAGAAACCGTGGGCAAAGCCCGTACCACGGTCAGTAATTTACTGCGTTTACTCAGTCTGGATGATGCCATCAAAAATCTGATGCAGGAAGGTCAATTGGATATGGGACATGCTCGGGCGATTTTGGCGTTAAAAGCCAAAGATCAAATGGCAGTCGCTAAAATTGTCATCGAAAAAAGTCTTTCAGTACGTCAAACAGAGCAACTGGTTCGTGAATGGAATGAGCCAAAACAAGACAAGCCTCAGGCTGTGATTTCGCCAGATATTGAGCAATTGACCCAAAAATTATCTGAACGTTTTGGTGCAAATGTAAAAATCGATCACAATAAACAAGGAAAAGGCAAACTGGTCATTCACTATCATTCACTTGATGAGTTAGATGGTATTTTAAATATTTGCTTAACCGATTAGTCTATGCTGACCTTTTAAATTTTTTGTAGTCATTGGGGAAGTACAGCATGTGGGAATTAGTTAAGGCAGGGGGCTGGTTGATGCTGCCCCTCATTCTATGTTCTATTTTTACTGTAGCGATTAGTATCGAACGTTTTATTCGCCTGAAACGATCAGCAGTTTTGCCAAGCGCCCTCATGTCTTCAAGTTCTCATTCGGTTGATCAGGTCATTGTGCAATTGCAGCAAAACCAAGCCTTGCAAACCAGTCCTTTGGGACGAATTTTAAAAGCTGGTATTGAAAACCAGAGTATGGGCGAGCAATTTGCTAAAGCACAAATGGAAGTTACCGCTTCTCAGGAAATTGGGTATCTGGAACGTAATATTAACTTTTTGGGAACGATGAGTGCTGTTGCGCCTTTACTTGGTCTTTTGGGTACAGTCGTTGGAATCATCGAATCCTTTCTAGTGATTGATATTGGATCGAGTAGTAGTCCAACTTTAATGATTCCTGGTATTTCTAAAGCGTTGATCACTACCGCTGTGGGGATGTTGATCGCAATTCCAGCGTTAATGGCGTATCGTTATTTTCAGCGTCTTGTACATGAATACATCGCGGAGCTTGAACAACAAGCGACTCTTTTTCATGCCGCACTTTTTTTCAAACCTTCACAGTCAAATGCATTTGAGCAACGTCGTGTAGGCTAGGGTGGGATATTATGAAATTTAAGCGCCCGCAAGTTGAAGATATTCATATCAATCTGACACCGATGATTGATTGTCTGCTGTTTATTTTGGTGTTTTTGTTGCTTTCTACGACCTTTGCACAAAATAGTCGAATTAATCTGACTTTACCCGATGCACAAGGGGTTCCACCAAAACAATACGATCAAAAAATCGAGGTCATGGTAGACTCTTCGGGGCATTACATGGTCAATGGTCAAGCTATTTCTAGTCAGAGTAGTTCTGATTTAAGTAGTGCAATTAAACAGGCGGCACATGATCGTCGTGATTTAATGTTTGTCATCGCTGCTGATGCCAAAGCGACGCATCAGGATGTGATTCGCGTGATGGATGTGGCAGGACAGCTTGGTTTTGTTAACATTAACATTAGTACAAAAGTTCCTTCCAGAGGTTTTACTGAGTGAAGCAAGATTTTAAGATTTATCTTCGTCTACTATCCTATCTAAAACCCTTTTGGGGCATTGCATTATTGGTATTGGTTGGTTTTGCGATCAATGCTGCAACTGAGGTGTCAGTTGCCAAGTTATTAAAATATATCATTGATGCAATTCAGGAAGGTAGTCGACAAAATCTTGATTGGTTTCCAGCACTTATAGTGTTGTTGGTTTTCTTTCGTGGTCTGGGCTTGTTCATGGGCAGTTATTTTACCGCTGTCATCTCACGCAGTTTGATCTTTAGTATCCGTCAGGATGTCTATGCAAAACTGTTGTGTTTGCCTTCACAATATTATCTGGATAATTCGTCAGGGCATATTACTGCCAAGATCATGTATAACGTAGAGCAACTCACGGCTGCATCTTCTGAATCGCTGACGACCATTGTTAAAGAGGGTTTTATTACCATTGGCTTATTGGGTTATCTTTTTTACTCGAACTGGCGTTTGACTCTGTGTATTCTAATTTTTATGCCTTTGATTGGTTTGCTTGTTCGTAAAGCATCTAAAAGAATGCGTAAACTTTCGATTCAAGTACAAAATACCATGGGTGATGTGAATCACGTGGTACAGGAAAGTATCAATGGTAATTCAGTGGTCAAAACCTTTAATGGCGAGGCCTCAGAACAACAGCGCTTTTATAAATCTTCTCAGGAAAACCTCAAACGTGGTTTGAAAATGGTGGTAGTTCAAAACATGAACTCGCCACTGGTACAATTGGTAATGGCATTTGCCATGAGTTTGATCGTCTGGTTGGCATTGCGTCCACAAATTTTGGGTAATACGACTGCGGGTGAGTTTGTGGCCTATATTACGGCTGCCGGCTTGCTCGCAAAGCCTATAAAAAATCTGACCGATGTTAATGAAAAGATACAACGCGGTATTGCAGCAGCTTATTCTGTTTTTGAATTATTGGATCTACCTGAAGAAAAAAATACAGGAACTTTGAAGCCTGAATTGAAAGGTAATATTCGTTTTGATCATGTGGGTCTGGTGTATAAATCAGATGTTCATGCCATTCAGGATTTTACGCTCAATATCAAATCAGGTGAAACGATTGCTTTGGTCGGGCGTTCTGGCGCAGGTAAAACTTCTTTGGTGAATTTGTTGGTGCGTTTTCAGGAAACGACTAGCGGTCAAATTTATCTGGACGATCTTCGTATTGAAGATATCGATTTACCAACTTTACGCCGTCAGGTTGCGATGGTGAATCAGCAAGTAGTGTTATTTAATCGTACAGTGCGCGAAAATATTGCGTATGGACAGCTTGAAGGTGCAAAAGAAGAGGATATTATCGCTGCGGCAAAAGCTGCTTATGCACATGATTTTATTATGAACTTACCACAAGGTTATGACACTGTTCTTGGCGCTCAGGGATTGAATCTATCGGGTGGTCAGCGTCAGCGTATCGCGATTGCCCGAGCGATCCTAAAAGATGCTCCGATTTTGATCTTGGATGAAGCGACAAGTGCACTGGATAATGAATCTGAGCATTTTATCCAAAAAGCTTTTGATCAGGCGATGCAGCAAGATCGTACCACCATTGTGATTGCACATCGTTTGTCAACGATTGAAAATGCAGATCGAATTGTGGTGATGGATAAAGGTCGTATTGTGGAGCAAGGTACACATTCGGAATTACTGGCTAAACAAGGCGCTTACTATCAATTACACCAGCGTAATTTCGAGGATTAGTCTGCATGTCTTTTGCCCAAATAATTCAGGATGCGTGGAATAAACAAGCAAAATGGCTAATTTTGTTACGTCCACTGTCATGTTTATATTGGGTAGGTTCAAGTTTTAATCACAAGCTTTATCAAACTGGCGTAAAAGCAGTATATACCGCACCCGTACCTGTGATGGTGATTGGCAATATTACGGTAGGTGGGAGCGGTAAAACGCCTCTATTAATCCAACTGATCAAATATCTGATGCAGCGACAGCTTAAAGTCGGTGTGATCAGCCGTGGTTATGGTGGTCAAGGTCCTTTTCCTGCTTTAGTGGATATGAGTTCCAAACCTGACGAAGTGGGCGATGAGCCGTGTTTAATTGTTCAATCTACACATGTGCCGATGGCTGTAGGAGCAGATCGTAAAGCAGCAATTGAATTACTGTTAAGTCAATATGAGATTGATCTCATTATCAGTGATGATGGCTTACAACATTGGGCCTTAGATCGACAAATTGAATGGATTGTACTGGATCTTAATCGCGGCTTGGGCAATGAAAAACTGTTGCCTGAAGGTTATTTACGTGAACCCAAATCACGTTTAGAAACGGGGACTGTTATTGAACATGGAGTACAACCGCAGTCGAGCTTAAATATGCATCTTCAAGCAGGTCAGCCGTATTTGTTAAATCCATCTGAAAATGCTGCAAGTTTATTTAATCCGCAAGACCAGTTTTATGCAGTAGTCGGTATTGGTTTTCCGCAGCGTTTTTATAAAACGCTTGAATCGATTGGCATTCAGGAATTTCAATGTCACGAATTTCCCGATCATTATGATTATGAAATTGAAGATTTACAGTTTGATGATCACAACCCCATCATTACCACTGAAAAAGATGCAGTAAAGATTTTAGCTTTGCTTCAACAGTATCCAGATTTCGCTACTGAAATTTGGGTCGTGCCTGTAGAGGCAATCCTTTCTCAAGATTGTTACCAATTACTTGACGCTCAATTACATCAGTTGGGTATTTCTCTGCCTCAGGAAATTTAAATGAAACACATCGTCATTCCTGCTCGTTTTGCTAGCTCACGTTTACCTGGGAAACCCCTTTTAGAGATTCATGGTCGTGCCATGATTTTACGTGTTGTTGATCAGGCAAAAAAAGTTCAAGGTTTTGATGATTACTGCGTGGCCACAGATGATGAACGTATTGCTCATATTTGTCGTACAGAAAATATTGATGTCGTGATGACCAGTACGGAACATCCTTCTGGTACAGATCGTTTAAGTGAAGTTGCACGAATCAAAGGCTGGGCAAGTGATGACATTATTGTTAATGTGCAAGGTGACGAACCTTTACTGCCTGCCAAATTAGTACAACAGGTGAGTCAGTTATTGGTTGAAAAACCAAATTGTTCCATGTCGACCTTATGTGAGCCGATTCACCAGTTGGAGGAATTTCAGCGTAACAGTATTGTGAAAGTCGTCATGTCTAAAGGCAATGAAGCGCTATATTTTAGTCGTGCAACGATTCCTTATGACCGTGATGCGGCACAACAGCACACCCAACAACTACATGCACATGCTTATCGTCATTTGGGGTTGTATGCTTATCGGGTCAGTTTGTTACAGGAATATGTGACTTGGGAACAGGGTACATTAGAAAAACTTGAAAGTCTTGAGCAGTTGCGTGTGCTAGAAAATGGTCATCGAATCGCGATTGCGATTGCAGAAGCCAATCTGCCACCGGGTGTGGACACTTTGGTGGATTTAGAGCGTTTAAACGCGATGCCCGTTTCAAGCTTTCAATAATTTTGGATGATTTGATGCAAACTGTTTATCCGTGGCAACAAAATGTATGGGAGACGCTCACCAGCCGATTCCCAGAAGTGGGTCATGGTCTCTTGTTTTATGGCAAAAATGGTTGTGGGAAACATGAATTTGCCCAGCATTTTTTAGCTTGGATTCTCTGTTCTAATAAACAGGCTCAAGCAGCATGTGGTGAATGCGTAAGTTGTCAGTGGTTAAAGTCCGATACACATCCCAATTATGTACATATCAGTACCGATGAAGACAATAAAAAACAAAATGCCAAGATCAAAATTGAGAAAATACGTGAGCTATTGCCTTTTGTGCAACAAACCGTAGATGGCTGGCGTGTGATTGTGATTGAACCCGCGGAAGCTTTGAATATTGCTTCGTCCAATGCGCTCTTAAAAACACTCGAAGAGCCGGGTGAACGTATCATTTTAATTTTATTGGCAGATCATTATCTAAAATTACCTGCGACTATCCGCAGTCGTTTGCAGCATTTTGCACTAGATCGAATTTCACCTGAGCAAGCATTGCAATATATTCAAAATGAACAGCCTGAACTTTCGGTAGAACAAATCAACTTACTTTTGAATCTTACGGGCGCTATGCCCTTAAGTGCGTTACAGTTAGCAGAAAGTGATTGGTTAAATAAGCGTACTGACTTTATGGCTGATTGGACAAATTTGGTCATACAGAAAAATAAACCCATAATGCTCGCAACCAAATGGTCAAAAGAGCTGAGCTTTAATGATTTTATTGCGATGTTGGAGTACTTGTTGGGTGATGTAATTTGTGTCAAGCTCAATCAATCAATCAAAAACATTGATCTGTCTTTTGATCAAATCGTGCCAGCCTATACGCTTGAGCAATTGTTTGAAATCTATGCAGAAATACAACATGCCAAGCAATTGGTTGAACAAAATGTACAAACCAATCTGGTTTTGGATCAACTTTTTATAAAATTAATGAATGTTAAATAAAGGGGAAGTAGAATGGAACCACGTATGATGGGCGGAATTATTCAGTTAAATATTCCTGATCGTGTAACCTTGCAAGCCAGTTATATGAGTTTTGTGCAAGGTGGTGGTTTATTTATTCCTTCCAAGCAAGCTGTCAAGCTGGGTGACGAGATATTTGTACTGGCTACCTTGCCTGAGCAGTCGCAAAAGATTCCACTCACTGGAAAAGTGATCTGGATTTCACGTAAACAAACTGGGGTTAAACCGCATGGTTTTGCGATTCAACTCAGTGGCGAAAAGGGAATCTACTACAAAAATGAAGCAGAAAAGCTTTTGGCGGGTAGTGTATCTGATCGTCCTAATTTCACCATGTAAAAAATAGGAAAAAAATGTGTTTGTAGATACTCATTGTCATCTGACCATGCTGGATTTGACAGCTTATGATGGAGATTTGGATCAGGCCTTGGCACAGGCGCGTCAAGCAGGTGTATCCAAGTTTATGAGTATTTCAGTGGATCTGGACGATCATCTTCAACTTGCTCAAATCGCCGAACGCCATGATGATGTGGGTTATAGTGTTGGTGTGCATCCCTGTGAAGATGCAGCCACGATGGCGCGAGCGACCACTGAATTTCTGGTTGAATTGGCACAATCTGATAAAGTTTGGGCATTAGGCGAAACGGGGCTTGATTATTATCACAGTACTGAATTTGTAGAACAACAAAAGCAATGTTTTGCCCGACATATTGCGGCATCTAAAATTGTGAAAAAACCAGTGGTGGTACATACTCGTTCTGCCAAGCAAGATACCATTGATATTATCCGTGCTGAACATTCGACACATGGTATTTTACATTGCTTCACTGAAGATTGGGAAACGGCAAAAGCGGCGCTAGATTGTGGTTACTATATTTCCTTTTCGGGCATTATTTCCTTTAAAAATGCGCAAGATTTACGAGATGTCGCTAAACAAGTCCCACTTGATCGAGTGTTAATCGAAACAGATAGCCCCTATTTGGCACCTATGCCTTATCGTGGTAAATCAAATGAACCAAAATATGTGCCATTTGTAGCCAAAGCTTTAAGTGATGTATATGATAAACCTCTAGAAGAAATGGCAGCTATTACTCGCCAAAACTTTGAAAATCTTCTGAATATGAAATAGTTGAATTAAACGAAAGCTAAAGTAAGAGAGTTATTGCGTGAAGATGGATCGTCAGGCTCAGTTTCGAGCAAGAGAAATATTGATATTTCAGGTTGCAGAACAACTCCTATTGGAAAATGGCGAAGCAGGTATGACACTTGATGCTTTGGCAGCGGAGCTTGATCTTGCTAAAGGCACGCTTTATAAGCACTTTCAAAGTAAAGATGAACTGTATATTTTATTGATCATTCGTAATGAAAAGATGTTGCACGAAATGGTGCAGGATACGCAAAAGACTTTTCAGGAGCATTTAGCTTTTTTTATGTTGCATCATTTGCATCATCCTGAACGTACCGTGATGTTTCATCAGATTGAAGAGCGTTTGTCGACAACTGGACAAGGGATACAGCAACTTTTTCAAGAGCTTTATCAGATTCGTAAAAAACGTTTACGCATTATTATTGGTATGACAGATACTTATCTGGAGTCAATCCAAAGTTCAATGACGACCCGTGATTATTTGGCTGGGATTTGGTCACTTACGCATGGTGCTGCGGCGATCTTAAATTCAAGTTTTTATCAGCGTTATTTGGGTTCAAGAGATACTTTGCGCATTGCTTATATTGATCAGGCTTTAGCTATGCCTAAGTTTATTCAAGAACAATATGCCTAATCAGGACGAACACGCGAAGCAAGGCTTTTCGTCTTGTGCTCATCCTCATACTCGAAGCATAGCTTCTCAGCCTTCTTGCGAAACGTTGCTTCTCAGATCGAGCGTTGCTCGATTTAAACCTTGCCACTCCAAGCATAGCTTTTCGTCTTGCGCTCGGACAAAGCTTCGCTTTGTTAATCCTCGCTCAGGATTTACGTTGATCGAGTTGATGGTGGTCATTGTTATTATCGCGATTTTGGCTTCGCTGATTTTATTAAATATCAGTGGGGTTGATCAGCGTAAAGCAATGCAAGCACGTGAATTTTTTATTCTCGATTTAAAAAAAATCAATAAAGAATCGGTTGATCAATCCCGTATTTTTGCTCTATTAACTCATAATGCGACTGATGTCGCCCCATTTAGCTATGAGCTGGCTGAATATCATGACCTTCGTACTCAAACAGTTATTCAGGAAGATAAAAAATGGCAACCTTATTCGGAATTTCCTGTCAGAGTATTGCCTGAAAGAGTCGCGTTTAATATTGAATCTGTTGATCAAAACTATCAGAATGCAACTCAACAGGATTTAATTAATCAACAAGCTCCCAAATTAATTTGGTTTGGTAATGGCGAAGTAAAACCAGTACGAATCCAGTTTTATTTTGAACAAAACCCTGTTGGTGATCCAATTGAGGTTGATCATCTGGGTAATATTAATGAAAACCAATAAACCCGATTCTGGATTCTGGTCTTGTGCTCATCCTCGCATTCGACGCATAGCTTCTTATTATTCTTGCGAAGCGCTGCCTTTTAGATCAAGCGTTACTCGATTTAAATCTTGTCACTCGAAGCAGAGCTTTTCGTCTTGCAGAGCGGCAAAACTATGTTTTGTTAGTCCTCGCCATTCGAAGCATAGCTTCTCATCTTGCGCTCGGACAAAGCTTCGCTTTGTTAATCCTTACTCAGGATTTACATTACTTGAAGTCATGGTGGCTTTGGCTATTTTTGCAATTGCAGCCGTTGCCGTGACAAAGGTGGGTATGCAATATACTCAGTCCACTGCAAATGCCATTTTAAGAACTAAAGGTCAGTTTGTTGCCATGAATGAAGCGGCTCAAATGGAAATTAATAAACAATGGTTGACTGGAACTGAGTCTAAGCAAATCACGTCTCAGGGTGAAACATGGCAAATTGATAAACGTTCTGAATCTACGATCAGCCCTAATGTGCAGCGCGTTGAGATACAAGTCAGTTTATTTAATACTGAACAAGGTAAGGTCGAATCTGGCATTACCAATGTTGTGTTTTTTAATTATCCTCAACAAGTCAAAACGCAATGAAAAATAAAAAAGATAATCAAGCCTGTAATGAACCCCTTTTTTCGAGACGTAAAATAATTACGCAATTTCAACCTTGCCAATTCACCTATGACTTTGTGTTTTGCGCGCATCATCGTACTCAAAGCACAGCTTCTCAGTCTTCTTGCGAAGCGTTGCTTCTCAGATCGAGCGTTGCTCGATTTAAACTTCGCCACTCGAAGCATAGCTTCTCACCTTGCGCTCATCTTCGCACTAAAAGCATAGCTTTTCGTCTTGCGGCAGGATCGAGCGTTGCTCGATTAAAACCTGCCTCAGGATTTACGTTGGTTGAGCTTTTAGTCGCGATTGCGATATTTGCAGTATTATCTGCATTAGGTTGGAAAGTTTTTGATTATCTCATCAAGACTAAAGATCGAAATGCTCAGCACGAAGAGCAACTTTTTATTTTACAAGACGCATATCAGCAAATTTTGCGAGATACTCTACAGATCATTCCACTTACGGCAAATATGAATGGGCAAATCCGTCCAGCATTATCACTGAATAATAACGTACTTCAGTTTAGCAAAGCTGGTGTGACTGATCCATTAGGGCAGGGGGTGTCGCCTTATGAGCGGATTGAGTATCGCTATGATGCTTCGCAGAAAGTAGTCTATCGCTTAAAATATTCAGATTTGAATCTACCCAATAGTGTACAGCCTCAATCCAGTATCCTATTGAAAAATGTGGAACAGTTTCAAATTAATGTATTGAATCCTCAAGCCTTGAATCAATGGCCTGATGTAAGTTTAGATTTTACCCAGACTCAAAATTTAAAACTTTTGCCCGCAGGTTTAAAAATTAATATCACCATTGCGGGAACTGAATATGAATGGATTTACAGTTTGCTGGATACTAAACCTATTGTTTTAAAGCAGCAACAAAATGATGCACCAAGCAACAATAATAATTCAACGAATAATACCAATCACAATTCCACTAATCAGACTGGACAGAATTAATCATCATGATGAGAAGCCGCATAAAGAATCAGCAAGGTATTGCATTGATTACAATTCTGGTGATGGTGGCGTTAGCAACAATTTTGGCCGCAACAATTGCAAAAAAACAAAGCAATACTGCTGAAAACACAGCCTATCTGATTCGACAAGATCAATCCTTGCTTTATGCCAAAAGTGCGGAAGCCTTCTTTTCAGAGCTTTTGGTGCAAGATGCTCAAGATAGTGCGCAAGTTGATCATTTAGGGGAGACATGGGCTAAGCCGATGTCTGCTTTTCCTGTGGAAGATGGTTATATTTCTGGAGAGTTGCAGGATGAATCTGGAAAATTCAATCTTAATAATTTGGTGAAGGCGGATGGAACACCTGATGAAAATGTTCAAAAATGGTTTGAAAAGTTATTAGTCAGAGTTGGGTTACCAGCAGAACTAAGTCAGGCTGTCATTGATTGGCAAGATCCAGATGATCAACCTACTGGCGCAATGGGGGCGGAAAGTTCGTATTATCAAGGCTTACAGCCACCTTATCTTGCACCCAATACCCAGTTTCATAGTATTGAAGAATTAAAAAGAGTACGCGGTTTTGAGGGTAAAAATTTTGATTTGATCAAACCTTATATTAGTGCTTTACCCACTACACAATCCACAAAAATCAATATTAATACGGCATCTGCTCTAGTTCTGGCAAGTATTGATGAAAAACTGGATCAACACGCGATTGAAGAGCAACTCAAGGCAAAATTTGCAAAAATGGAATATTTTAATAGTGTCAATGATCTCTGGTCATTAGATGCATTTAAAAATATCGATCCAGACAATAAACAACGGGTGATGTCTTTACTCGATGTTAAATCCAATTATTTTCAGGCACATATAGAGGTCATGTTGAGTGAACGTAAACGTCAGTTTAGGAGTAGCCTGATGCGTAAGGACAAACAGGTTTTTGTCTATTCAAGAAGCTTGGCGCCTTTTTAAAAGTATTAAAAAGTACGATCGCTCATCAGTGTTGAAAAATTGACCTAAAAATAAATGTTCTGATACTTTTTGACTATTGCTATTAACGTTAAAATTAATGTAAAGCTCCGACTTTTTCCTTTATAATTAGAATCCGTTGATCATTATTTTTAATTTGGCGCATGTTAATCCGAAAGTTATTTAAGTTTGAAAATGCTCATATTGTGCGAAATTGTACATCGGATCGTTGTAAACGTTCGATTCACGGTCATAGCTATAAAGTTGAGTTGATACTTAAAGCTTCCAAGCTTGATCATGGGCAAATGGTATACGACTTTGGTTTGCTCAAAGGGGTCATCAAAGAACTATTTGATAGTTTTGATCATGCGATTTGTTTTTGGCAAAATGATAGTGCTGAATATATTCAAGCTTGTAAAACATTTAGTGCACGTTGGGTGGCGTTACCTGTTTCACCTTCGGCAGAACAGTTTTCCCGTATCTTCTTTTATTTGGCGCAGCAAGTTTTAAAATCAACGGAAACCCAAAATGGTGAAGGAGATGTTGAGGTTTATTCTGTGATCGTGCATGAAACTGATACAGGCTATGCACAAAGCTTTTTGGAAGATATTCAAAATACACAAATGGGTGAACTGGGTCTGGAAAGTATTGAATTTTCAGAGCAAGTCAGATTAGAGTGGTCTGATCCAGAGATGTATGAACAATTAAAACAAGGCGCTAAATTTCAAAACCCAAAAGTTGAGTTACAAGTGACCATCTAGGTCAATAAAGAATATAAAAGGTAATCGATTGATTTCAGGATGGAATAATGCAATTAACTGAGCAACAGCAGGATAAACTGGGTAAGGTTCAGTTAGAACAAAGTTGGAAATATTCACTGGCAGACTTTTTGCTAAGTCCGCTGATGGATAACTTGCGTGATTTCTTGGTTCAGGAAAAGCAGGCGCAAAAACTGGTTTATCCGCCGAGTAAACAAATTTTTAATGCCCTGAATACCACGCCTTTAGATCAGGTGAAAGTCGTTATTTTGGGACAAGATCCTTATCATGGACCGAATCAGGCCAATGGATTAAGTTTTTCTGTACAACGTGGCATCACCTTACCACCCTCTTTACGCAATATTTTTCATGAATTACACACTGATTTGGGTGTGCCTATGTCAAATCATGGGGATTTGACCAAATGGGCCAATCAAGGCGTTTTGCTTCTCAATAGCGTACTGACTGTTGAAGCAGGACAACCGACCTCACATCAGAAACGTGGTTGGGAAGAGTTTACAGATCATGTTATCGATGTACTCAATGAACAGCGTGAACATGTGGTTTTTATTTTATGGGGTGCTTATGCACAACGTAAAGGACAACGTATCGATCGAAACAAACATCTGGTGCTGACCGCAGCACACCCATCGCCACTGGCAGCAAATCGTGGCGGTTTTTTTGGTTGTAAAGTCTTTTCCAAGACGAATAATTATTTGAAACAAAATGGCATTGAGCCTATAGATTGGCAGTTGGACGCATGACAAATTCTCCCGATGTAACCCGATATCACCCAGATCTTATTGTCGAAGAGGCAAAAAACGGCTGGCGCATTGTTCGCCTGAATCGCCCGAAGTCTTTGCATGCTTTAGATGAGTCGATTGCGACTGCACTATTGCGTGTCTTTGAGGATTTCCACAAGGATGATCAGGTGAAAGCCATTTGGTTAGATTCTACAACGCCAAAAGCATTTTGTGCGGGGGGAGACGTCCGTAAGCTTCGCCAATTGGTGATTAATAATGAAGTTGAAACTGCCAATCAGTTTTTTGAGCAGGAATACGCGCTAGACCTTTTACTTCATAACTATGCCAAACCTGTGATTGTGTGGGGTGAAGGTTATGTCATGGGCGGTGGTTTGGGCTTATTTATGGCTGCGCCATTTCGTTTGGTGACGCCATATTCACGTTTAGCAATGCCAGAAATTAATATTGGTTTGTATCCTGATGTCGGTGCAAGTCGTTTCCTTGCAGATCGTGGTCCTATAGGTTTATTTACAGGACTGACAGGTTCGATCATGACGGCAGCTGGTGCGTACAGCATTGGTTGGGCAACCCATATTTGCGATGCTCAACGTGATAATGTACTGAAAAAAGTCATCGATATCGACTGGAGTCATTATCCAGCAGGCGACTTTAGAGCAATTGATGATACGTTAAATAGTTTGCATCGACCTGTGGCAGCAGGGCCATTACAAAACTCTCTGGATGTCATTCATAGCGTTTGTCGTGGCGTCAGTTTTGAGCAGGATTATCAGGCGATTATTGGACTAAATGATGCGCGTAGTGACTGGTTACGTCAAGCCAGTGAAAATTTACAAAAGGGTTCACCAAGTACGGCAGCAATTACATGGCTTCTGTGGCAATGGGGCAAGCAGGTACATGCTTGGGATGAAGTGTTTAAGCTTGAAGCGCAAATTTCTGACTGGAAAATCCGCCATCCTGATTTTGTAGAGGGTGTTCGTGCACGTCTGGTTGATAAAGATTTATCGCCTGCATGGAAAGATACTCAAGATTTTAGCTTAAAAGGTATTTTGGGTGATCATCCACCTGTCACCAATATTGAAAGCTGGAATCAATTGCTCAAACATTATGGTGTTATCAACTAGCTTATGTCTGAGCCAATTTATTCTGATGAGTATTGGATGCAGCTTGCTTTTGAGCAGGCTGCATTGGCTGCATCAAAAGGAGAAATACCTGTTGGTGCGGTGATTGTGAGCCAAAATAAGGTAATTGGTACAGGTTATAATTCACCGATTTGTTTAAATGATCCTACAGCACATGCTGAGATTCGTGCGATTCGCATGGCTTGTGAATCGATTCAAAATTATCGCTTACCCGCTGATGCAACCTTGTATGTGACTTTAGAGCCTTGCACGATGTGTGTGGGTGCATTAATACATTCTCGTATTCATCGCGTAGTATTTGCAACCACAGAGCCAAAGGCAGGATCGTTGGTCAGTGCGCGCCAATTACTCGGCTCAGGTTATTATAATCATAAATTTATCGTTGAGCATGGTTGTATGCAACAACAATGCTCAGAGCAATTGAGCCTTTTTTTTAAGCAGCGAAGAGAGCAAAAGCGTTCCGAGCGTCTGCTTAATTTTAACGCTTTAAAAAGTGATGCAGAATAACCTCATATTCGCTGAACTGACAAAAAACATTCACGCAGCATCTCTTGATTCCTTTTGCATGTTTCGATAGTGTATTTTGACAATATAAATTGTCATTGCTATCTGGAGGGATGTGATGAATGCCATCACCATAAAAAAAGAATTTAATGCGCCGATAGATCAAGTATTTGATCTACTCTCAAAACATGCAACCTATAACCAAGCTTTTGCGCCAATCCAAGTGTTGAGAGTTAAGGACTCCGCAGATCCTGATCGCCCAGATGGTTTAGGGTCAGTACGTCGTATGGGGTTTGGGCCATTTAAGCCGTTAAAAGAACAAATCACTTTGTTGGAAGAAAATAAGCGTATCGAATACAAATTAATCGATAATCCATTGATCAAACATCATATTGGTCGAATCGATTTTCAGGAAATTTCGCCCAACAAAACTTTAGTGACCTATACCATTGAATTAACCGCAAAAATTCCATTTGTCAGCAAATTAATTCTTGCACAACTTAAAGCAGCGATTACACTAGGCTTTTCAAAATTAGCAAAATCGATCGCTTAGTGGGATTTTAATGACAGTTCATATTATTACAATCGATGGACCAAGTGGTTCTGGTAAAGGCACACTTGCTGCAAAACTTGCTCAACATTATGGTTTTCATTTACTTGACTCAGGTGCTTTATATCGATTGCTGGGGCTGTCATTACATCAAAAAAACTTACTCGATGCGTTAGATATACGTTTAGATGAATGTGTAGAAGTTGCGACCCATCTTAATATTAAATTTGAAACAAAAGATGAAGGAACTGCCATTATTTTAGATGGTGAGGATGTGACCCAAACGATTCGTACAGAACGCGTGGGGGAGTTTGCATCTCAGGTTGCGGCAGTTCCCGAACTTCGCAAAGCCTTATTTGATCGACAACGCGCTTTTATTCTGGCCCCAGGTCTGGTTGCAGATGGTCGTGATATGGCGACTTCCATTTTCCCAGAAGCCGAAGCCAAAATTTATCTGACCGCATCTGCTGAGTCGCGCGCAGAGCGTCGCGTAAAGCAGTTGCAGGGGATGGGGCTAGATGTTAAAATGAACGACATTTTGGCTAATATACAGTCGCGTGATCAGCGTGATATGCAACGAGCAGTTGCACCCTTGCGCCCAGCTGAAGACGCTTATCAGATTGATAGCTCAAATTTGACTATTGATCAAGTTTTTCAGTTAATGACCGATTACGTCGACCAACGTATAAAAGCCTAACCGATTTTTTAAATCAGTTAAAGCATAGCTTGATCAGTTTATTACGGACTATGTAGAGACTTAACTAAACCGGCCTTGTCTGATCCAAGACCGCTGACTTTATCAGGTATATCATGACCGAATCTTTTGCAGCCCTCTTTGAAGAAAGTGAATTAAACCTCAACGTTGAAAAGGGTGCAGTCATCCAAGGTGTTGTTGTTAGCATCGATAGTGACTGGGTAACTGTTGACACTGGCCTTAAATCTGAAGGCGTTGTTGATCGTGCTGAATTTTTAAATGAACAACGTGAACTTGAAGTTCAAGTTGGTGATACTGTTGACGTCGTTGTAGAAGCGCTTGACAACGGTATGGGTCAAACTGTTTTATCACGTGAAAAAGCAAAACGTGCTGAAACTTGGACTAAACTTGAAAAAATCTTTGAAGATGGCGAAATCGTTACTGGTGTTATTTCTGGTAAAGTTAAAGGCGGTTTCACTGTTGACATCGGTCCAGTTCGTGCGTTCCTACCAGGTTCACTTGTAGATACTCGTCCAATCCGTGACACAACTCACCTTGAAGGTAAAGAGTTAGAGTTCAAAGTGATCAAACTTGATGCTAAACGTAACAACGTTGTGGTATCTCGTCGTGCAGTTATGGAAGCTGAATCTTCTGCTGACCGTGAAGCACTTCTTGCTCAGCTTGAAGAAGGTCAAACTGTTACAGGTACAATTAAGAACCTTACTGATTACGGCGCATTCGTTGATCTTGGCGGTATCGATGGTCTTCTTCACATTACAGATATGGCTTGGAAACGTATCAAGCACCCATCTGAAGTGGTTGAAGTAGGTCAAGAAGTGACTGTTAAAGTCCTTAAATTTGATCGTGAGCGTAACCGTGTTTCTCTAGGTCTTAAACAACTTGGTGAAGATCCATGGTTAGCGATCATGAACCGTTATCCTAAAGGTTCTATCGTTAAAGCTCGTGTTACGAACTTAACTGACTACGGTTGTTTCGCTGAAATCGCTGAAGGCGTTGAAGGTCTTGTTCACGTTTCTGAAATGGATCACACCAACAAAAACATCCACCCATCTAAAGTTGTTCAGATTGGTGATGAAGTTGATGTTATGGTGCTTGAAGTTGATGAAGAACGTCGTCGTATCTCTCTTGGTATCAAACAAACTCGTGCTAACCCATGGGAAGAGTTTGCTAAGGCTCACGACAAAGGTGAAAAAGTTTCTGGTACGATCAAATCAATCACTGATTTCGGTATTTTCATCGGTTTACCTGGCGGTATCGACGGTCTAGTTCACTTGTCTGATATCTCTTGGAACGAACAAGGTGAAGATGCAATCCGTCGTTACAAGAAAGGTGACACTGTTGAAGCGGTTATCTTGTCTGTAGACGCTGAAGGCAACCGTATCAGCCTTGGTATCAAACAATTGAACAGCGATCCATTCAATGACTTCTTGGCAGCGAATGAACGTGGTGCATTGGTTAAAGGTACTGTAACTGCGGTTGACGCGAAAGGCGCAACTGTTAAGTTGGCTGACGAAGTTGAAGCAACTTTGAAAGCATCAGAAATCAACCGTGATCGCGTTGAAGATGCAACTAAGTTCCTAGAAGTTGGTCAAGAAGTTGAAGCGAAAATCATCAACGTTGACCGCAAGTCTCGCTCTATCAACTTGTCTATCAAAGCGAAAGACGAAGCTGAAGAGAAAGAAGCTGTTGCAAATCTTCGTACTGCAACGACTTCTCAAGAAAATGGTCCTAAGACCATTGGTGACTTGATCAAGGCACAAATGAAGTAAAACTTATATAAAAGTACGGTTAGTGTAACTAATTCGTACTTTTTATACGATTTACTGTAAACGGTAGCGTAGTATTAGTGTACTGCGCTACCGTTTTGTATTTAAACAGGTTATTATTAAAGTCATTGAAAATCAGTAAGAAATAAAGAGGTCATCAATGACGACTGAAGCACTTAACAAATCTGACTTAATTGAGCGTATTGCTTTAAAGAATCCTCACTTGGCAGAACCTTTAGTAGAAGAAGCGGTAAAGATCATGATCGATCAAATGATCGAGGCTTTATCAACAGATAATCGCATTGAAATTCGTGGTTTTGGTAGTTTTGCATTGCATCATCGTGATCCACGTGTAGGGCGTAATCCTAAAACGGGAAAATCAGTTGAAGTCGCAGCGAAGGCCGTTCCGCACTTTAAACCTGGAAAAGCACTTCGTGATGCGGTAAACGAAGTTGTGGCAAAATAACAATTAAGAATTAATAAAAATGAGGTGCTTATGCGTATTATCTTGATCGCATTACTCGTTGTTTTATTTGGTTATTCGCTTGCTCTGGTACTCCAAAATAGTACGGAGTTATCTGTGGATTTGTTGTTCACACAAATACCAGCAATGCGTTTGGGCTTATTACTTTTGATTACTTTGGCACTTGGAATTGTCATTGGACTTTTACTGGGTGTTTTAGTCTTTAAAGTCATTCAAAAAGGTTGGGAAATTAAACGACTGAGAAAGGATATTGAACATCTGCGTAAAGAGCAGATTCAAATGGCACAGGTTGCTGCTGCCCAAGTTGCGGCGAATACCAAGCATGAAAAGACAGTGGTAGAAGTTCAACCTGAGACTCAGAATCGAACTCCTTTATAAATTGTCTTATTTATAGATAAAAGTATGAGATATTGAAATAGAAAAACCCTTTATGACTTAAAGGGTTTTTTTATGGGAAACCTATAGCTCTCAAGGTGGCAGTCACTCTAACTGTGATCAGGATTACGGGTCCTCAGTTAGATATGAGATTCGCATTATCAGGTAGTTTACTAGCGAATTGTCCTACAAAATTAAGATGTGATTTATATCCTGACTACTCAGCCAAGTGAATCACGTTTGAGTCATCGGTACCCGATCGGAAGTATTGAACATATTATTATGAAAGGACACGCAAAAGTTGGGTTGAATGCTGAACCCATGATTTTAAATGACGAGGATTATATTTGTTAGGCTGCCGATCAAGAACATATACTTGAAGCACTTGATGATGATACACATGCCATCCTGATCTCTGAACAAAGATAGATCAGATGAATTTTGTGATTTGGCTTTTTTCATAAAAGCCATATTCCTGCTTTGTTGAATGCGTGAATCCATCTATAATTAGCCGAATTTAAAGCTGTGGAAATAAATTTGTGAGTATTATTGTTGCTTTGGACGCAAAGAGCCAATATGACGCTTTGAGCATTGCTGATCAGCTCGATCCATCACTTTGTCGGGTGAAAGTGGGTAAAGAGCTATTTACTCATGATGGTCCACAAACGGTCAGAATTTTACAGGATCGTGGCTTTGAGTTGTTTCTTGATCTTAAATTTCATGATATTCCGAATACGACGGCACAGGCAGTTTGTGCCGCGGCTAATTTAGGCGTATGGATGGTCAATGTTCACGCTTCAGGCGGGCGTAAAATGATGGAAACTTGCGTTGAGCGTTTAAAAGCAGGGAACTATCATACTCAATTGATCGCTGTTACGGTTCTCACTTCAATGGGAAGAGAAGATTTACGTGATATTGGTTTAGATATCGAGCCATTTGAACAAGTCAAACGTTTAGCTCAATTGACCAAAGACAGTGGTTTGGATGGCGTAGTATGTTCTGCGCAAGAAGCTAAGATGTTACGAGAGCAAATTGGTTCAGAATTTTCTTTGGTGACGCCTGGGATTCGCCCAGAAGGTTCAAGTGCCGATGATCAGAAACGGATTGTGACACCAAAGCAAGCGATGCTGGATGGCGCAACGCATTTGGTGATTGGTCGTCCGATTACCAAAGCTGAAAATCCAAATGAGATGCTCAAAAGTATTTGGGCGTCACTCAACTAAAGCATTAAAAAGAAACTAATGAGTAAGGGTGCAAGTAAACTTAATATGATCCCGCTCATCATGGCATGTGGTACATAATGTGTGCCGCATGACTGTTTGACCATTGCTAACGTGACATCCATTGATGTTGCGCCAGCGCTTGAAATTGCAGAGCGAGGAAAGCGCCAACCTAAGCAATACATCAATAGAATTGCAAAAATTTCTCTAAATAAATCAGTAAGTAAAGCAATGCCGCCTAATTCGGTTGAGTGCAATTTAGTAAATAAGATTCCTGACATCGAATACCAACCATAACCCTGAGATAAAGCGATCACTTCATTTAAGCTATAGCCAGTTAAAAGCATAAAACAGAAGAAAGCAGCAATCAGTGAACCAAATATCGCAGCCAAAGGTACAACCAGTATTTTCCAGCTGAGCCAAGTACGGTCAAAATGGGTGTAAGCAAGTTCAACACCGATAAAACCTATAAAAACTAAAAGCAAATACCAACTATTGAACAGCACATTGATCTGAAAATGATGAACTACAAAGCCTAAAGTGGCTCCAAAACCAAGTGCAATAAAGGCATAACTGATGTTTGTCAATGCATTCAAAAACAAATGCAAAGAAATTGTTCCCTGTACACTGTCTTTATCTAATAATTTATAAGCAATCAAACACACAAAAAATGAAGCAATGGAAGTCGATGCTGCAATTAAAAGAGCAGTCGGTAAAATCCGCTCAGGATGCTCTAAATGAGTTAAAGCTTGAGCAAATTCAAAAGCAACACTGATTAACAGTAAGTAAGAAAAGTAGGGGAGCGTTTTAAATATAAACTGGCGAAGTTTTTGCTTTAAATGAGGTGCAATAAAATAGCCTAAGCCAATTGCGATAAAAATTTGCACAATTAAAATAAGGGATTGCATAAAATAAGTAGGTTATATTTAACCTACTTATTATGATGATAAAAAATTATGCAGCAACCTGTTTTTTATCATTTGTTCTATTTTGTCCAAGAAAGACATAGTCAGAGGCATTCGCAGTTCGGGTTTCTAACCAATATTTCCATGTATAGGTTGGCCATAAAGCAAAGTTTTTACCATCCGCAGCCTGATACCAACTGACACATCCGCCAGACTGCCAGACGGTATCTTTTAATTGCTTTTGAATTTTAAGGTTAAATTGAGTTTGAACATCGGCTTTCACCTCAACCGCAAGTGTTTGAGTTTTATCCACCATCTCGATCAGTTGAAGAATATAGTTCACTTGAGATTCGATCATAAAAATAACGGAATTATGTCCAAGCACTGTATTTGGACCGAGAAGCTGAAATAAATTCGGGAAACCTGCTGTCGCTATTCCATAATAACTTTCTGGTCCATTTTTCCAAGCTTGTTTGAGTTCTTGGTGATTTTTCCCGAAACATTCAAAATGTTTCAGATAGATACGTGGATCTGTAATAAAACCTGTTCCATAAATTAGGCAGTCGATCTGTCTTTGCTTACCATCTTTGGTCACAATGGCATTTTCTGTAATTTCTTGAATTCCGTCGGTTATTAACTCGACATTTTTACGATTGAAAGTTGGAAAATATTTATTTGAAATCAAAATACGTTTACAACCCATTACAAAATCTGGGGTCAGTTTCCTCGCAAGTGCTTTATCTTTTACCTGAAATCGAATAAAAGCTTCTGCAAGTTTTTGTCCATATTTCATAATTTGTGGTTGGACAATAGGTATAACTCTCGATTCATTACTCCAGTATAATCTCGCACGATGCACTTGCCGATAAATATTTGATTTTTTAAATAATAATTTGCTTAAATGTGAATATTGACGCTCGTCTCTGGGAATCACCCACGCTGCTGTACGTTGAAATACATATAGTTGTTTAACTTGTTTGGCTATTTCAGGAATGTATTGAATTGCGCTGCCGCCTGTTCCGATAGAAGCAACATTTTTACCTGTTAGGTCGTAATGGTGATCCCATTCTGATGAGTGAAATACTTTGCCTTGAAAGTTTTCAATGCCTTTAATATGTGGGATTTGTGG
Organism: Acinetobacter septicus; assembly: GCF_019355975.1. Lineage (NCBI taxonomy): Bacteria > Pseudomonadati > Pseudomonadota > Gammaproteobacteria > Moraxellales > Moraxellaceae > Acinetobacter > Acinetobacter septicus. The sequence goes on from NZ_CP079898.1 coordinate 277,202, forward strand.
AACATGTAAAGGGCCTGAAGCAAAAATCACAAATTGTGCTTCCAATGGGTCATGCTCTTTAAATGAGATGGTCCAGATACAACGCCCTTCATCATATTCTGCACGGGTAACTTCATACTCAAATTGACAATATTCCCTAAGTTGAAATTGCTCCGTAATATCCTGAATATATGAAAAAATTTCGCCCGCTTCGGCATAACGTTTAGACCAGTTGGTTTTGGGTGCAAACGAAAGTGAATACATGTGTGATTGGACATCGCAAGCCGCACCGGGATATTGATTTTCTCGCCAAGTTCCACCGACATCTTTGGCTTTTTCTAAAATTACAAAATCATGAATATTGTTTTGTAGAAGACGAATTGCCATTGCAAGTCCCCCAAAACCCGCACCGATAATCGCAACTTTTGTTTTTTGAATTGCATTGATTGAGGAATCTTGCATGATATTGATCCGATAATGAAATAATGATCTATTTATAATCAGTTTAATGAATTATCAGAGCCAGAAACATGATTAGATCGACATCAAAATTGATAGATTCGGCAATTAATTTTATTGCTGCTTTATAGTACAACACTACAGTAATCGAAAAATAGAACTGTGAATGAAGCGATCAATACTCGGACTCATGTATTTAATACAAGGAATGCGTAATTCTGGTATTGATGTCGATTCGCGTCTGGCAAATATTGGGATTCGGATAGATGCCCTCAATCCACATTCTATTATTCATGATAGTTTGGAATGGGATATCCAGCATATTATCAGTCAGGATGTTCCTTCTGAACAAGGCTTATATATTGGACAACATTACGCGCTGGCAGGTTATGGACCTTTACTAATGTTATTGGTCACTGCCGATAGCATTCGTCATGCCATTTATAAAGGTATTGAATATCAAAGTCTCACGCATTTGTTTGGACAACTCAGTCTGAGTGAACGAGATGGATATGCGTCATTAGTTTACGTACCCATCGATTTAAATACAGAAATGGGGCGCTTAAGAGCCCAGTGTGAAATATCGGGTACTTACAAATTTATTTTAGATATTTATAAAATGATGGGATTGGAGGCACCTGAAATTCGAGTGGATTTGCCATTCCCGCAGCCGCAAAATTTAAATATGCTAGCGCAGTATCAGCATTATTATGGCAATAATTTGCATTTTAATGCAGATCATGCGGTTTTTAGTTTGAATCAAGCGGTATTAGATGTAAAAATCCCATCTGCGGATATCATAACCCATCGCGTCTATGAAGCTAAATGTCTGGATGAGATCAAACGTTTAGATGATGAAGCAACACAGCAATCCGATCTGGTGCAGCGTGTGCATAACTATCTCGAATTACAACAGGGTGTAATTCCCACAATGGCGGAAACGGCGATTGCTCTTCAGATTCCTGAGCGAACTCTGCGGCATCAATTGCAACAACTGAATACGAGTTATAAGCAAATTCGTGAGCAGTTAATTAAAACTAAGGCATTAAAGCTTATGGAATATAAGGAATATTCAATCGAAGTCATTGCAGAATTACTGGGTTATTCGGAACCCGCTGCATTTAATCATGCATTTAAACGCTGGTTTGGACAAAGTCCAAGACAGTATGGAAAATAGCATCAAAGCTATAGTCCAAAGTTCTATTTTCACGCATCGAATCTTCGATATACTTTTTCTACAAATACTGAAAGCAAATAAAAGACATGGCAAACATTCATTCTCCTCATGGTACAGCGTTTACTCCTTTATCTCCTGCAGAGCGTTATGCACAAGCATTATCTTCAGGACAATTTATGCCTGATGAAGCTCAGGCACAGGCTGTACATGAATTAGAACGAGTTTGGCAGGATCTCATTAGTCGTTATAAAGCTTCAAAAAAAGCATTCCGCCGTTTCCGTCGCCAAACTGCGCCACGAGGCGTATATATGTGGGGGGGTGTAGGGCGTGGTAAAACATGGTTGATGGATCAATTTTATGATTCTGTTCCATTTCGCCGTAAGACACGCATGCATTTTCATCATTTTATGCAGCATGTACATCGTGAGCTAAATCGTTTGTCTGGTCAGCGTAATCCATTAGATTTGGTCGCGGATCAAATCTATAAAGATGCTGTGGTGATTTGCTTTGATGAATTTTTTGTATCCAATGTCACGGATGCCATGATTTTAAGCGATTTGTTCCAAAAATTGTTTGCACGTGGTATTACCCTCATTGCAACTTCAAATATTGCCCCAGATGGCTTATACAAAAACGGCATTCATCGAGATCGTTTCTTACCTGCAATTGAACAGGTGAAAAAGAATTGTGTGGTTTTAAATGTAGATGCAGGTGTCGATTATCGTTTACGTGTACTTAAGCAAGCACAACTGTTTAAGTATCCTCTTTCTGATGATGCTAAAATCTGGATGGCACAGCGTTTTAAAGCTATTACCCAAACACAGGGTTATTCGGATGAACCGATCACCATTAATCACCGTGTTGTAGAAACGTTAGGTCATACGGAAGATGTACTTTGGTGTGAGTTTTCGGAGCTTTGCTTCAAACCGCGCAGTCCAGCAGATTTTATTGAAATTGCAAACTTATATAATACGGTTTTGGTGAGTAATGTACCGCATTTAACCGATAGTTTATCTGAAGGTGTGCGTCGTTTTATTTATCTGGTAGATGAGTTTTATGATCGTGGCGTCAAATTGCTTCTGACTTCTCAGGATTCCATCATTGATTTATATCAAGGTGAGAAATTGGCTTTTGAAATTGAACGTACTCGTTCTCGCTTGCTAGAAATGCAATCTGATGAGTATTTGCATTCTGAACACAGACAGATTCATCAAGCCGCTGAAAACAGCTAAGCTTTAAAATAATGGATACTCAAGGCGTTCAAATTGAACGCCTTTTTCTTTGCATCTAAATCGTTATAAAAGAATGTACAAATTTCTTTGAGCCAATGCTTTCAATGCCATATTTTTTTGTTATAACTATGGTTCATTATGAAAAAGGAGTCGATTAGACTGATCTGAACTTAAGTCTAATTTCGGCATTTTAAAAATTTTATACACTGTAATTGGGTATGCGAATTGCTGAAATGAAAGTTTTACCTCGCTAAATAAGAACCAACAAGATGGTTTGTTTTTGAAATGCTTGTTATTTAGCAGCGTGATATTACTATTCAGCAAAGTATAAATCGGTATACTTGAAACTCTTGTTATAAAAAGTAGCAACATCAGGAAAGACAATGACGGCACGTATTCAAAAAGGCAAGTTAGCGATTGCTAAAGAACTTTACGACTTTATCGAAAATGAAGCTCTACCAGTTTCAGGTTTGGACAGTGAAACTTACTGGAAGAACTTTGAGCAAGTCGTTGTTGATCTTAGTCCAAAAAACACGGCGCTTTTGGCAAAGCGTGATGAGTTACAGGCTAAAATTGACGAGTGGCACCGTAATAACAAATTTGAATTAGAAGCTTACAAAGCTTTCCTTACAGAAATTGGCTACTTATTACCAGAAGTAGAAGATTTCCAGATCACCACTGAAAATGTAGATGAAGAAATTGCTTTACTTGCAGGCGCACAATTGGTCGTACCTGTACGTAATGCACGTTATAGCCTTAATGCTGCTAATGCACGCTGGGGTTCTTTATACGATGCACTTTATGGTTTCGATGTGATTCCAGAAACGGATGGTGCTGAAAAAGGCAAGGGCTATAACCCAGTGCGTGGCGAAAAGGTAATTGCTTTTGCTAAAAATTTCCTTGATCAAACATTCGCTTTAGCACAAGGCTCACATGCCGATGCAACTCACTATGCGATTGAAAATAAAGCACTCGTAGTGACCTTAAAAGATGGCTCACAAACCAAGCTTAAGCAAGAATCAGCATTTGTTGGTTATAACGGCGAAGAAGCAGCACCGACCGAAGTGGTCTTACTCAACAATGGTTTGCATGTCATTATTGAAATCGATGCCAACAGCCCAATTGGTAAAACAGATGCTGCTGGGGTCAAAGATTTAGTTCTTGAAGCTGCAGTTACCACTATTCAGGATTTGGAAGATTCAGTTGCAGCTGTAGATGCAGAAGAAAAAGTTGAAGGTTACCGTAACTGGTTAGGTCTGATGAAAGGTGATCTAACAGAGTCTATCGAGAAAAACGGTAAAACCGTTACACGTAAACTCAGCGAAGATCGTGTTATTAAGAATCTGATTGGCGGTACAACGACGTTGCATGGTCGTTCATTGATGCTTCTTCGTAATGTTGGGCATTTGATGACGAATCCAGCGATTTTAGTCGATGGCAAAGAAATCTATGAAGGCATCATGGATGCTTTAGTAACGCCTTTGCTTACGATTCCAGATATTCGTGGCAACAATACATTGAAGAACTCGCGTAAAAGTTCTATGTATATCGTTAAGCCAAAAATGCATGGTCCAGAAGAAGTTGCATTTACGGTTGAATTGTTTGAGCGCGTAGAACAAGCATTAGGCTTGCCTGCTAAATCACTTAAAGTCGGTATTATGGATGAAGAGCGCCGTACTTCTGTAAACTTGAAAAACTGTATTGCTCAGGCGAAAGATCGTACCATCTTCATTAATACTGGTTTTATGGATCGTACAGGTGACGAAATCCATACCTTTATGGAAGCGGGTGCATTTGTTCGTAAAGGCGAAATCAAAGGACAAAAATGGTTCCCTGCTTACGAGAACCGTAATGTTATGATTGGGTTGCAAACAGGTTTACGTGGAAAAGCGCAAATTGGTAAAGGTATGTGGCCAAAACCAGATATGCTGTTAGACATGTATAAAACCAAAATTGAGCATCCAGAAGCAGGCGCAAGCTGTGCTTGGGTTCCGTCTCCATCTGGCGCGGTGATTCATGCGATTCATTATCATCAATGTAATGTATCTGAACGCCAAAAAGAGTTACTCAATACTCAAGCTTTACCACTTGATGATTTGCTTACTCCACCGTTGGCTGAAAATACCAACTGGACAGCTGATGAAATTACCAAAGAACTTGAAAACAACTGTCAAGGTATCTTAGGTTATGTGGTTCGTTGGGTTGATTTAGGTGTTGGTTGTTCTAAAGTTCCAGACATCAATGATGTGGGCTTGATGGAAGACCGCGCGACATTACGTATTTCTTCACAACACGTTGCGAACTGGTTACGTCACGGTATTGTGACCAAAGAGCAAGTTGAAGAAGTTCTAGAGCGTATGGCGAAAGTGGTGGATGGTCAAAATGCTAATGATCCAGAATACACGCCAATGGCGCCTAAATTTGTTAATGATATTGCCTTTAAAGCAGCTTCTGACTTGATTTTCAAAGGTGCTGAGCAACCTTCAGGTTATACAGAGCCTTTACTACATGCAGCTCGTTTAAAATTGAAAGGTTATACAGGTGATTAATTTAATCACTTGTTGATAAAAAAGTCCCTTCGGGGACTTTTTTATTGAAAAATAGAAAATCAGCATCATTTAAATAGAGGGTAATCAAGATTTATTAAAATGTGCGCAAATTTTAAGCCTTTAACTTATAGTCAACTTCAAGCATTGAATTTACCTCCAATTCCTTTTGAATATTTGGATGAAGTTTATCCTGCTTATACGACACCGTTATTATTTAAATCTGAATTGGGTTTGGAATGGCGAGATGTGATGTTTGGTTTAGTACCTAAATGGGCGACTGATTTATCTTCTGCAAAAAAAACCTACAATGCGCGTAGTGAAACCTTATTACAGCGTTCAAGCTTCTTTGAAGCCGCGGCTAAGTGTAACTTTGGTGTTATCCCTGTCACTGAGTTCTATGAAGCTAAATACATTGATGGGAAACCACAACGTTGGTGTGTGCGTCGTAAAGATGGTGAAGCTTTCTTTATTGCAGCAATTTATGAAATTTGTCGATTAGATGGTGATATTATTCGTTCGGCTGCCATGATTACAATGGACGCCATAGATCACCCGATGATGAAAGAATTTCATGAACCAGGAGATGTCAAACGATCGGTAATCGTCATTCCTCATGAACGTTTGCATGAATGGCTTGATTTAAAAACACCTGACATACAAAGTTTTATAGAGGGTTTTCCTGTTGATGAGTTTGAATGTATGCATGTGCCACGTCAAACTGCTACGAAAATATCACCACAATTAAACTTTTTTGATTAATGTGACAGATTTTTATAAATCTGTTTTAAGTTTTCAATGGTTTTTTCCAGTTGAAGAGGAGTCAAGCCATCAAAAGACTGTTCTAGCACGACACTGGTAATATCGTTAATTTTATAAATCATTTCCTTGCCTTTTTCAGTGAGTTCAACGCGAGTAATTCGCGCATCTTCAGGGCAACAAAAGGTATTGACTAGCCCTTCATCTTTTAGGCGGTAAACGATTTTCGTGGTCGTAGACATTTTTGAAATGATCATCTCAGATAAATCTGAAACACTGGCTTTGGGTTTTGAATTCAATGCTAATAAAATACGCCGACGAGAATTATCCAAACCGTATTTTTTTAGGACATTATCAATGTTTAGGACATAACGTGCATGGACTTGTGTAATCCAGTAATATGGAAATTCGTTAAAGTCATAAGACTCTGCGGTTGGTAAAAACCTCGTGTATTTTTTACTCATTTCATAATTCCCAAGTTGGTGAATGTGTAATTATTGTTGCTATACCGTATTGTTCTAAAGTCGTTGTGTTAGCAGAATAATCATAATATTTTGTGATGTGTTTGGCAATATTTTTTGAATTTGTATATTTATTCCGGTGGAAATGCAGTGCTCAAAAGCACAATATGATAATTTATAGCAGTCATTATCCAGTTGTAAAGTATCAATATTTTGGATAAATTTGAGTGTTTCACTTTTTTATTTGATTGTGTGCGGCAATTGTTAAAATTATTCGATAAATTAACTTTTTTGATTAAAGTTTGTGAGATATTTTTATAAAACTTAATTTAAGCTTAAAAAATTTACTCAATATACAAAAAAATAATTACAAGTAGAAAAAGTTATGCATAATAAAACCATCTTAATTGAAAAGGGTATCCGTGAATGGATCCATCGCCGTGTAGGTTGTTTGTATTGATTTGTTCTCAAGTATTTGAGGTGATCTAATGATGGAATTTTTATTAGATCCTGGTATTTGGGTAGGGTTGCTGACCCTGATTGCATTAGAAATTGTTCTAGGAATTGATAATCTGGTTTTTATCGCTATTTTGGCCGATAAACTTCCTCCTGAACAGCGTGATAAAGCACGTGTTATTGGTTTATCGTTGGCGCTTATTATGCGTTTGGCGCTTCTTTCTGTTATTTCATGGTTGGTTACACTCACAAAACCTTTGATTGACGTTGCGGGAATGACATTCTCTGGTCGAGATTTAATTCTGCTATTGGGTGGTTTATTTCTTGTTTATAAAGCGGTGACTGAACTTCATGAAAAGATGGAGGGCAAACCTGAAATCAAAACGAATTCTTCAGTTGCCTATGCAAGTTTCTGGGCAGTGGTTGCACAGATTATTGTACTCGATGCTGTATTCTCGCTAGACTCAGTTATTACTGCCATTGGGATGGTGGATAATATTTATGTCATGATGACTGCTGTGACTGTTGCGGTGATTGTGATGCTCATCGCATCTAAACCTTTAACAGCCTTTGTAAATCGACATCCAACCGTTGTCATTTTATGTCTGAGTTTCTTGCTTTTAATTGGTGTCAGCTTGATCGCTGAGGGAATGGGTTTCCATATTCCAAAAGGTTACATCTACTCAGGTATTGGCGTTGCCATTCTGATCGAAGCCTTTAATCAGTTTTCACAGCGCAATGTCGAAAAAAATCAGTCCAAGATTCCATTACGTTATCGAACTGCCAATGCCATTTTCAAAATGATGGGTGAAAAAGATCGAATTGCGGCTGTGGATGAAAACTCGGAATCGCAAACATTATTTGTAAATGATGAACGATATATGATTGGCGGTGTACTGACCCTTGCCGAACGAACTGTGGCATCGATCATGACTCCTCGTTCTCAGATCTCTTGGGTCAATATTGATGATGATCCTGAACTTATCCGTCAGCAGATTTTGTCTGTTCCGCATAGTTTGTTTCCCGTATGTCGCGGCAGTTTGGATAAAGTGATTACGGTTGCTCGTGCTAAGGATTTAATTGATGCGCTGGATCATCCAGATCATGTCAAAGTTTTATTAAAGCGACAGCGTCCAATCTTTATCTTTGAACGTATGAAAGTGATTGATGCGATTAATACCTTACGTGCTTCCAAAGGATCACTGGTTTTAGTGAGTGATGAGTTTGGTACAGTACAAGGCCTGATCTCGCCACTAGATGTATTTGAAGCAATCGCGGGTGAATTTCCAGATGCCGATGAACAGCCAGAATTGGTGAAAATCGATGATCGTACATGGCAAGCAACTGGGCTTTTGGATTTGTATCAGCTTGAACTTGAACTGGGGATGATCGAACTCATGCCAGAAGATGGTGAATATATCAGCGTTTCGGGCTTAATCATGGATAAAGCAGCTTCACCGATTCAGATTGGTACCACGATTGATCATGAAGGCATTCGTTTTGAAGTATTGGAAATGGATGAAAATAGAATCAAGACGATCAAGATTACCTATCCGGTCGACGATTAAGCTTTTTCAACCTATTTGATTCCCAGAAACCTCATTAGTTTTAGGCTGATGAGGTTTTTTTATTCGAGCTACAAAATAAAGTTGGACTTTTAAAAACTGGCATGTACATTGCTTTTATAACAATATGAATTATTGCAGGAGAGATGTTCCTGTGAACACGCCGAAGGAGCAACGACCCCGGAAACTCTCAGGCAAAAGGACTGTAATAATCGACATCAATCTGGAGAGAAGTATTTAAAAATACTCACCGAAGGGGATGGTTAAAATAATTAATAGGAATTATTGAAAACCGAAGCTCTCAGGTACATAGACAGATGGGGCATTTTTTGAGATGAGTTTCATTTCAAGGAGTTGTATATGTCTCATGTAATTGTGGTTGGTTCTGGAATCACGGGTGTCACGTCTGCTTATGAGTTGGCTTTATTGGGCTATGATGTCACCGTGATCGATCGGCATTTATTTCCTGCCATGGAAACGTCTTTTGCCAATGGTGGTCAATTATCCGCATGTAATGCTGAAGTTTGGAATCAAAAATCTACCGTGCTGAAGGGTATGAAATGGATGTCAAAAAAAGATGCACCATTATTGCTCAATCCGTCTTTTGATGTTCATAAATATAGCTGGTTATTTGAATTTTTAGCCAGTATTAAACACTATGAAACCAATACACTCGAAACGGTAAGACTAGCTTTGCTGGCTCGTAAACGTCTGTTTGAAATTGCTGAAAAGGAACAAGTCGATTTCAATCTGGAAAAGCGTGGAATTTTACATATTTACCATAGCGAAGCAGATTACAACATTGCCAAAAATGTCAATGATATGCTTTGTAAGGGAACATTGGCACGACATGCGGTGAGTCCAGAGGAAATTAAGCAAATTGAGCCTACACTCTCAGGTGATTACTATGGCGGTTATTACACGCCAGACGATGCGACAGGTGATATCCATAAATTTACTGTAGGATTGGCTGAAAAAACCAAAAAATACGGCGTGAAATATCGCTTTGGGCTAGATGTACAGCAAGTGCAACTTTCGGATCAAAAAGTGATTGTGTCTTGCCAGCCAAGCACAGAAAACATGCTTGAACCTAAAGATCAACCTATTCGCCTAGAAGCTGATGCAATTTTGATTTGTGGAGGCGTGGGGAGTTATCAACTGGCAGATATGCTGGGTGATCGAGTGAATGTTTATCCTGTGAAAGGCTATTCCATTACGATACATTTAAATGATCAAAAAAGTATTCAAAATGCGCCTTGGGTTAGTCTGCTTGATGAAAGTGCCAAAATTGTGACTTCACGCTTAGGTGAGGATCGTTTCCGTGTCGCAGGAACGGCAGAATTTAATGGTTATAACCGTGATATTCGTGCAGATCGTATTCAGCCCTTGATTAATTGGGTCAATGCCAACTTTGACATATCTACAGAACATGCTGTTCCTTGGGCAGGTTTACGCCCGATGATGCCGAATATGATGCCTGTCATTAAACAAGGAAAGCATCCACGAGTATTTTATAATACAGGACATGGGCATTTGGGTTGGACACTTTCAGCAGCAACAGCGGCTATTATTAGTCAGGAAATCGCGATGAAATTATCTGCCTGACGCTATAAAATTAAAGCTTAAAAATAAAATGAGGGGAGATCAACCCTCATTTTTAATCATAAAGACGATAGATACCGCTGAACCGTTCGCAACCTTTCTGGTCAGTTTTTACCACTAAAATACTTTTCTGAAAATTAAAATTGTATTTACAATCATGCTCATTATCAAAAATTTGCTCTTTTTTATCTGGTGTCGTATACGCCAAAAAAGAAATTGTCTGGCTATCATTACTGTTATTGGGATTGCGATACGCCATGCCTTCAATTTTAATTTTGTCTTTGCCTAGTTGATGAACTTGTAAATGAATTGCTGGTTGGGCAATTTTGCCATGTTCAAACTTTAAAAAATGCTGGGTTAAACTTTGATTTAAAGAGGTATAAAAGTTGAGATCATCATCGCGTAGTGCAAATTGTTGATCAATACAGTGTTGAGATTTACATTGTTGTAAACGATTGAACCAAAGTGAATGCGTGTCGTACAACAGTTTAATAGGCGCATCTGAAACTAGATAAGCGATTAGAAATTTATTATTGAGCTCATGTCGTGTCTCATGAAAATTTTCAGCGCAGATTTTCTTGCTCACAAATGACGCTTTATGATTGTCACAATCAAATTGATCTGTTGCATAGGCTGAGGAAAAGCAAAAACTGATCGTGAGTGCACAAACTACGTTTTTTAAAGGAAATCTATCTGTACGAGACGTCATGATCGCTTATACTTCCATTTCAGTGGCTAGACGTACTATAGCGAAACCAAAAGCCAGAATACAAGTTGTGTGATTTGTTTTATAAAGGAAAATAAATGATATTACCAATTCGCATCGGTCAGGGTCTGGATGTGCATGCTTTTGAAGATGGAGACCATGTGACTTTAGCAGGCGTGAAAATTCCACATACCCATGGTTTAAAGGCACATTCCGATGGTGATGTGGTATTACATGCTTTATCGGATGCATTATTAGGGGCTTTAGCACTTGGCGATATTGGCCAGCATTTTCCCGATACTGATCCAGATTTTAAAGGTGCAGATAGTCGTGTCTTGTTAAAACATGTCTATCAGCTCATTTTAGATCGTGGCTATGTTTTAAATAATGCAGATATTACCGTAGCGTGTGAGCGTCCAAAACTTGCAAAGTATAATCTGGAAATGCGTCAGAGTATTGCAGATGTGTTGGAGCTAGATATTACTCAAATCAGCATCAAAGCAACCACGACAGAAAAGCTTGGCTTTACAGGCCGCCAAGAGGGAATCCTCTCAACGGCCACCGTTTTAATCACCCATCAAGTAAATTGATTTGGATCGATCAAAGATTGTTGTAAATCTTGAGTTGCCATACGACCTTGAAGTTGTAGGGCAACACTATGCATCAGTCCCGTCCACGTTTCATTCGGTTCCCAAATTTGATGCAATAGCTCTTGTGCAGAGCCGATATCCATTCCCATGAAATATTGGCGGTACAGTGCCATTAAGCAACTGACACGATAATTTTTTGCGCAATGTATCCAGACGATCTCGTTTGTAACCAAATGGTCGATTAAATCCAGAACCAATAGGCACTGATCTGCTGCTGGCATTTCCCATAAAATAGGTAAATGAATATAGTTTAATCCTAGTTCCAGACAGATTCGGTCTTCCTGATCAAGGTGTGGTTCGGCATCATTCAATGCAAGATTGATGACCGTGCTACAGCCATATTCTTTAATATGATGTAACTGCTCGGCTGTCGGTTGTCCTGAACTCAGTAGATGTTCATGGACTGGAGAAAAGTTCGGAATTTGGGATAAAGATTGTTCTAAAGTGGTCATAGAAATACTGATATATCGTTAGAATATAATAAGGTGTTCGTTTCAGCCAAAACTGAATGTTAACCGCATCATCATATTAGCTTTAAATTCCCTATAAAATCTACTGGATTGTTGATCAGAAAATATGATCATTGATCAGTAAACATTCTTGAATCAGATGAATATAAAAAAACCCTTAATAATTAAGGGTTTTTTATTCAATGGTTGCTCAAATTAGCGTTTTGGAAGCAACTCTTTAAGTTTCTCATGCATTTCGAGTAAAACTTGTTCCGTAGTATCCCAATCAATACAGCCATCGGTTACAGATTTACCGTATTCAAGATCACATAAGTTTTCAGGAATATCTTGGCGACCACCTTTTAAATGGCTCTCTACCATCACACCCACAATGGACTTGTTTCCGTCATTGATTTGTTCAACCACATTACGTAATACCAATGGTTGCAGGTAAGGGTCTTTATTTGAGTTGGCATGACTGGCATCAATCATAATTTTGTTACTAACTTTGGCTTTAGCCAAAGCCGTTTCAGCTTCCGCTACAGAACCCGCATCATAATTTGGTTTACCATTTCCACCGCGCAACACCACATGCGCATATGGATTGCCACTGGTACGAATCACAGAAACCTGTCCATTTTCATTGAGACCAAGAAAGCTATGACCATGCTTAACCGATTGCATTGCATTGGTCGCAACTGTTAAACCACCGTCTGTCCCATTTTTAAAACCGACTGGAGAAGATAAGCCCGATGACATTTCACGATGCGTCTGGCTTTCGGTAGTACGTGCGCCAATTGCAGACCAGGAAATAAGATCTTGATAATACTGTGGTGAGTTAGGATCAAGTGCTTCGGTTGCGCATGGCAAACCTTTTTGGTTTAACTCAAGTAATAATTGACGACCAATACGTAGACCTTTCTCAATATTAAAAGAGTCATTCATATCTGGATCGTTAATTAGTCCTTTCCATCCTACTGTGGTACGTGGTTTTTCAAAATAAACACGCATCACGATGTAAAGTGTATCTTTTACTTTTTCACTCAAAGCTTTTAAACGATCAGCATATTCATGTGCAGCTTTTGGGTCATGAATAGAACAAGGGCCAATCACAACAAAAACACGGTTGTCGGTACCATCTAAAATATTACGGATGGTTTCGCGGCCTTTGAGAACGGTTTGATACGCATCTTCAGTCAATGGCAGTTCAGACTTTAATTCTGCTGGTGTTACAAGAGGGTGGATGCTTTTAATATTAACGTCGTCGATATCTGGCTGAGAGACTGGATTAGACTGTAGAGTATTCATTGCTGTCACTGATTCGATCATTGCTTAGGGTTATCTGTTTAACGAATATACCATGAAATAAGCGGTATCTGACTATATTTACAACGGATTAATCATTTAAAAAAAACGATTAATCCGTTAGATAGCTTATTTTGTGGTGGTTTTTTCGGCAGAAACAGGTTGAGTGATGGCAGGCTTTTCAACAGGTTTGGCTTTAACAGGATGAACAATAAAGTTCACACCCAGTGCAAATAGCGTAACCCCCAAGACCTTACGGATAATTTTTTCAGGTAAACGTGAGCTAATTAAAGTTCCGATTATGATCGCAGGAATTGAACCTACTAATAACCACATGAGTAAGTGAAAATCGACATTACCCGCACTCATATGACTCAAACCAGCCACCAAAGTTAACAGTACGGCATGTACCACATCTGAACCAATAATTCGAATCATCGGCAGATTAGGAAACATAATAATCAGTGCCATGATACCAAAAGCACCAGCACCGACCGATGATAACGTGACAAACACACCCAAAATAATGCCCATGATTATAATATAAATGCGTTTAGTTTCAGAAATAGTGTCATGTGCGATTTGTTCTGGAAGTTCTTTTTTCTTACGCAAACCCATAAAAAACTTTTCAATCGTGGCGCGAAAAATAATTGAAATACCAGTCAGGGTGAGCATGAAGCCCAACACCATAGTTAAAACCATTTTATAGTGCGAGGACTGACTTAAATAATGTTCGAGCACCCATGCGGTAGCAAAAGAAGCAGGAATACTACCTACTGCCAGCCAGATGACAATCGGCCAGACAATATTGAGTTTTTTGGCATGTACCAGAGAACCGCAAAATTTGGAAATTGCGGCATAGAGTAAGTCTGTACCAATTGCGATATGAGGTTCAATTCTAAAAAGACTGATTAAGATAGGGGTCATTAACGAACCGCCACCTACGCCAGTGATACCCACACAGAAACCAACCAGTACGCCTGCTAATATAAACTCAAGAGGACCAAACATGAATAAATCAGCCAAATATAAAAAACCTGCATATCTTATGACTTTTTAAGATAAAGGATTGTGAATAATAATGCTTTGCTTATGCAAAAAAACGCTAAAGACATGTTTAGCGTTTCACAAATCAGCAAGTTAAGATTGGCAAATTAAATTTTATGTACTCTGGATGACTGGTTGCGCTTATCGGCTTTGGGTTTTAAGTCATTGAGATACAATATAAGTGCAAAAACTAAAGGAGTAGCAAACAGCCACCAACTGACAAAGCCAATAGAAGTGCCATAAGCCGCAATAAACAAACTTCCTGCAATCAAAAATAAAAGGCATGCGAAGAGACGAAGGATATTGATATGCTGGGTCATAAAATGTAATTTAGATTTTTTGGTTTTTTCAATCTGTTTACTGCTCAGCACATATAAAATATACATGCCGAACACGATCAAAAAGACACCTAATACAATACTCATGAGGCATTTACCTCAGGATTAGCAAGCGCTAACTTCTTTTCAAGCTTTTCTCGGGATTTGGTTTGTATCGGATGAATATTTCGCACAATAAATAATCCCAAACCAGCAAATAGAACAAAGACAATATCGACTCTTAAAAATAGCCAGTAACTTCTTAAGTCTGTAATCAGATGGTTTTGGATTAAATAAATCACATTGAAAAAAGGCAGGGCGATAGCCAAAAGGATAAAAATGCTGAGTTGTGAACGCCATAGCCAGTGTTTTTTTGTAAAGATTGCCAAGATAAAACTAGCCAGCCAGACAATAAAAAAGGTATAGATTTCATAGTTAGGCATTGCAGGCTGTAATTCGATAAAACGATTACTATAGAGATAAGCCAGCATAGAAATTGGTAAACCTACAAAAGTAGCAACATTTAGCCGATCGACCAAGTAATGTCCAAAATGAAATGCATGTGTTTTATTTTGAATTTGACGTTTCAGGCTCCAGAGTAACAACCCAGAAGCAATCATAAAGCAGCCTAAAATACCTGAAAAGAAGAAGGCAAGGCGTAATAATGGTTGGGCAAAAGTCGCCATGTGTAAACCATATACCCCAAAACTTAATGTAGCAATCGAACTATCATTTCGTGTGGCAGCCAATTGTTTTCCTGTCGTTGCGTCAAAGGTAATTTGTGGTTTATTGCCTGTAATGGAATGATCTTCAGTTTGACTAATCGTAATTTGGGCTTGATTAGTATTGGGTTTATCCGCCGTAATGGAATCGATTTCTTTATTTCCCCATTGAGTTTGTGCTTTGGCAAGCAGAACTTCGAGAGGTAAATTTTGCATGTCTGTTGGGGGTTGTTTATTTTCTATGACATTGGTGCGAATTTCTTTAAAGAATTGAAAAGAGTTCTCTGGATAAAGTTTTTTCATTCCAAATGGTAAATAGATATAAAAGAAAATTGCTAAACCAGTAAAGGTAATCATCAAGAAAAATGGTAGAGCAATGACGGATGAAACATTATGAAAATCTAGCCATGAACGCTGCGACTTAAAAGTCCTGAGCGTAAAGAAATCGGTAATGATTTTTTTATGGGTAATGATCCCTGAAATCAGCGCAATCAACATAATAAATGCTGCTATACAGACGATGATCCGACCAATAATGACGGGAAAACCAAAAAGTTGATAATGAAAGGTATAAAAGAAATCGCCACCTTGCGTGGCAGAAAGACTGAGCTCTTTGCCTGTAGTGGCATCGAGTGTTTTACTTTCATAGCCACCATCTGCTTTTTGCCAATAAATATTCGTGACAGGAGACTGTTCAGATGCAACACCGATATACCAAGTTTTAGCCCCGACGGCATGTTCTTGCAAATATTGATAGGCTGTTTTAATCGCAGTTTCTTGGTTGACATCATATTGAGCAAGCTTAGGTTGCATCCATAAATTAATTTCATGACGATAATAGGAGGCTGTCCCCATTACAAAAATAGCAAATAGTAACCACCCTAATAGTAATCCTGTCCAAGAGTGTAACCATGCCATCGACTGTCGAATACTCTTATGCATGATTTAGCCTAATCCTAATGTCAGAAAAATACAGATGCCACTCACCACAACACTATAAATGGTCAGTTTTAATAAAGATTGAACGCAAAATGCGATGATGACAAAAACGGCATAAAATAAAATAGCGCAAAAAGCAGCTAAATAAACAGAGTCAGCTTTTGGCATCATCATATTAAAAATATAAGCCAAAGCCATACTAAAAAAAGCAGTGCATACAAAACCGATAATAAAGGCAATTACAAAGCGATAGAACACTGTAAATCGGTAAGTAATGGAAAGTGACTGTGTTTTACTCATAATGGCTTGCTTCTTTTAAAATGCTTAAGCCAAGCCTTGTACTAAAGACTTGGCTTAATAGACTTAGTATTTAAATTTTACAGCAACGGTATAGTTGGCAGGTTCACCATAAAAAGCTTGCCCATCTGGAAAACTATTTAGATATTTTTTATCTGTAATATTATTTCCATTGGCTTGCAAACTAATATGCTCATTCACATCATAACTAGCCATTAGGTCTACCAAAGCATAGGCATTTTGTTTGATCAGATTTGAATCACCTAAACTTACATCATAGAGTTTGATTGAATCTTGCCAACGTAAACCCGCTCCAATTTTTAATTTTGGTAAAACTGGAACAGTATAAGTTGCGAGTAAATTTAACGTTTGAGATGGATTATAGGTACGAGCTTCTCCACCATTCTTTTTGTCTTTAATGCTGAACTGCGCATAACCAAAAGATAAATTCACGTTATCTGTAATTTGTCCTGCTAAACCAACTTCGACACCTTGCGAATCTAAATCACTGGTTAAGACTTTCCGATTGAGTGGATTGCCATCGGAACTTCTTAATGGATAATTATTTTGTTCGGTTTTAAAGACAGCGAGTGTTCCAGTTAGTTTATTATCCAACCAAGAGCTCTTCATACCAACTTCGTAACTTTTCCCTTCAACGGCTTTCAATGCTTGGTTCGTGGTTTCATCAACCCCTGTTTGAGGCCTAAAAATAGAGGTATAACTTGCATAGCCCGTATATTCAGGAGTGAAGTTATAAGTAATCCCTGCATATGGAGAAAACTTATCTTTATCATATGACATGTCTGAGCCATAGCTATTACCATTACTTTCAGCTTGTACATAATTACCGCCTAATAATAATTTTAAATCATCTGTAAGATGCAAACGTGTAGCAGCGTAGAATGAATCAATTTTCTGTTTGTAATTTGCAGCATCTGAAAAATCTGACCACGTCACAGATTGAGGAGTCCAACTTGCCCAGTTTGTTGTAAGTTGGCGCAAATATCCTAGTGAATTATCATTATTGATATTAGAGTCGTTAATAAAACCACTGGATTGTTGATCATGTTGTTTATTTTCTACGTGATTGTAACCTAGAGCAGCTTCATGTTCCTGACCAAAAAGTGCATAACTCCCTTGTAAGTCAAAATTGAATAAATTCTGCTCGTTTCTCTCTTTGCCGCCCCAAGCTGTTAAAGATACATCGCTGCCTTGTACCGTTGGGCTTCCGTAATAGTAAAGTAATCTACTGTCATGTTCAGTTTTCGTATAGTTATAAGTGAGCTTAGCTGTCCATTTTTCTCCAAGTTTTTGCTTAAGCTCTGCAAATGCTTCTTGGGTTTTATGATCCCAATGCGTCCAATTTGGATTTGGATTATATGAACGGCTATAGGAAATTTGCTGACCATTATTATCTAAAAGTGGTAAAGCTCCCCAGTTGTTGGCATTTGGATTATTCTGCTGTTCGCTATAACCTACTGTTAGTGTAGTAGTGTCAGTTAAATCAGCATCTAAGATTCCTGCAAAACCATTTTTTTCAGACGAATACCGATCTAAATAAGAGTCGCCAGTCTGCTCAAAACCCATGATTCGACCGCGTACACGACCATCTTTAGTTAAAGATCCAGATACGTCTGCTTCATAACGCTGTGTATCCCAAGAACCATAACTGATTCCAGCATTGGCTTGAAATTCTTTAGTCGGGCGTTTTCGAATATTATCAATCGTGGCACTTGGATCACCGAAAGCATTGGTAAGTGCATCAGCACCTTTAATTACTTCGACTCGATCATAAAAATAAGTATCTGGATTGGTGTTGTTATAATTGTAATTCGAAAGTGGGAAACCTACGCCATCAGTCAAAATGTTTGATATTTCAAAACCGCGAGACATGTAGGTGGTACGTTCAGTTTCTTGATTCGAAACTGTGACGCCAGGAGTATTTTCAAGAACTTTACGCGTTGAGTTTAAATTAAAGTCATTCATTTGCTGACGAGTGACAACATTGATGGTCTGAGGTGTTTCCTGAGCATCAATATTAAGCTTGGTTGCACTGCTACTTTTTTTGATGATGTAGGATTTAGTCTGTTCTGAACTTTGATTACCAGAAGCATCCGCCTGAAGTTCGATCACAGGTAGAGTTGTATCTTCTGCATGCGCAAGATGCACTTGGAAGATCGCTAGAGTGATCAATGATAACTTAAATAAAAGTGGGTTGGATGTGGTCATGAGATAAAGTAATGTGAATAATTCTCATTTATTTTATTATTTAGCTAAATGCTCTACAATCTTCTTGTCATCGTTAATTGTGATAATCATCATATTTCTAAATGTAATTTTAGATAAACTTATGTAACAAATACACGAACACAAATAGAAAAAAATGCGGAATTTCTTGATTATAAAACCTATATGTTAGTATAGAACCCGCTATAAACTTGATGCAGGACGTTTGCAATTGTCTACACGAAAACTAAAAATTGGCATTGTGGTTGGGGAAGTTTCAGGTGATACCTTAGGCGTAAAACTGATGCAAAGTTTTCGTGAGCAGGGCATTGATGCTGAATTTGAAGGTATAGGTGGCCCGCAAATGATTGCGGAAGGATTTAAAAGCTATTATCCGATGGAAATATTATCGGTGATGGGGATCGTTGAAGTTTTAAAAGACCTGAAAAAGTTATTTGCAGTACGCGATGGATTGGTCGAACTCTGGACAGCGCAACCCGTAGATGTATTTATTGGGATCGACGCACCAGATTTTAATTTAAGACTTTCTAAAACAATGAAAGAAAAAAACTTACCAATCAAAACGGTACAGTATGTCAGTCCATCGGTATGGGCATGGCGACAAGGACGAGTACATGGCATCAAGAAAACCATTGATTTGGTTTTATGCCTATTTCCATTTGAAAAGAATTTTTATCAACAATACGGTGTGCCAGCAGCTTTTGTGGGGCATCCATTGGCAAAGCAACTTCCTTTAAATAATTCAGTTCAAGATGCAAAGCGAAATTTGGGACTTGATCCTGAGAAAACCTATATTGCCTTGCTACCGGGTAGTCGTCGGGGCGAAGTGGAACGGCTGTTACCTTTAGTATTAGGTTCAGCCCAGATCTTATCTACAAAATATCCAAATGTTGAATACTTGATCCCTGCAATTAATGATGCCCGCAAGACTCAAATAGAAAGTAGCGTTGCGCAATGTGATCCAGCTTTGATTGCAAAATTACATATTCTTGAAAATAGCGATACTGAATCAAACGTTGGTCGGATGGTGATGAGTGCCAGTGATATTGTGGCTTTGGCTTCGGGTACAGCAACCTTAGAGGCGATGCTGTTACATCGACCAATGGTGACTTTCTATAAGCTCAATACGTTGACTTATTTTATTGCCAAGCTTTTGGTCAAAATTCCATATTACTCTTTACCCAATATCATTGCAGGTAAAAAAGTCATTGAAGAGTTGATTCAAAAACAAGCCACGCCTGAACGCTTGGCACAGGAAATTGAATCACTCATGAATATAGAAAAATCTCAGATTCAGGTGATGCAACATCTTTCGATGCATAAAAGACTCATTTCTGGTGATACTGAAGATCCCGTTCAAGCAATTTTAAGCTTAGTAGATCATTAAACATAAAAAATGGAGCAATGATTGCTCCATTTTTCTTGAGAAGGGCAGGTTTTAAGCGCGTAGAATCAACTCGTAACCTGTGTATTTACGTACATTGATTACGCCCATATCAAAAATTAAATATTGCCCTTTGATTCCGTGCAGAACACCACGAATTTTAGGCGTTTTATCTAGGTTTAATGATTTAATTTTTTCTGGATATTGTTCCACAGGATAGACAAACTCACGTGGCTGTTCATTCTCTAGCAATTCAACAGATTCATTAAACTCAAGATTTTGCCCAAATTCTTCACGAATGCTTTGAATTTTTGGCGCAAATTCTTCAATAATTTGATCACGCTGTTCAAGCAGGTTTAAGGGTTCAGCTTCACCTTTTAATAGTTTGCGCCAGTCAGTTTTGTCTGCGATTTGCGTACCAAATAAAATTTCGAGTTGGCCTGATAAGCGTCGTGAGCCAACTTTTAAAATCGGCAGTGCTTGGGTTGCTCCCTGATCTAGCCAACGTGTGGGCATATGGCTGACTCGGGTAATCCCAACTTTAAGTGCGCTAGAGTTTGCCAGATAAACAATATGTGGCTGAAAGCAAACCTTATGTGCAAAATCATCTTCACGGCAAGTCCCAAGATGATAATGACAGGTTTCTGGCTTCATAATGCAAAGATCACATTCAGCTTTGGTTTTAAAACATTTAAAGCAATGACCTTGTGAATAGGATTTCGGAGTTTTAGCACCGCAAGAGGTACAATAAATATTTCCTGTCCATTCAATCTCAACTTCTTGACCCGGAACGAAAGGGAGGTCAATTTCTGAACGGTCTAATATAAATTTGTATTCAACATTTGCCTTGCTTGCTTGCTGATCAGTTACACTACAGTCTTTAAGCGCTGCGTGCATTTTATGACAAATGCCTTGTAGTTCCATCGATTTAAACTCACATCAAAAAAGGTTGCAGTTATGGCTGAATTAAATGTCATCACTTCTATGCTAGACGATTTATCAAGTGAACAGCCCATACACACTGCACTCTGTATAGGTCAAAATATTGACCAGAATAGCGCAATCCAGTGGCACTATTTTAACGTAAATGAGTTTTTAAATCTGCCTTTTAGTCAGCGTTATGATCTGGGTTTTGTGGTTTTTGATACAGCATTGATGCGTGATATTTCAGAAATTCAAAAGTCTCAAATGCTAGTCAAATTACGTGATTTGATGGCAAAAAGAATCGTGGTGGTGAGTCAACGTCAGGATGAAAAATTACTTCGTGCTCTAGGTTTCACGCAATTGATTGATAAGACTTCACATGAGGCGGATTTTGCGTTGTGGCAGTTTAATATTTTAACCTATAAGCACGTACCTGACTGGTTTAACTCAAAATTTTGGGCAAATCCTGACAACTGGGATAAGTTTCGCTGGTAATTTAGAAGGGTCGTTGATCTTGCAAAAATAAACAATTTGTCTTTTGGAAACTATCTAAAAACTAGTCTATGCTGAAGATGGAATGTTTTTCAGGATAAACATAAGATGACGGATTTAACTAATATTGTTGAGATGCTAGCCAAACAGGCAATGGGCGGTCAACAATCTTCTCAAGGCGGTCTGGGTGGTATTTTAGGTTCGGTTTTGGGTCAATTAGGTGCAAACCAACAGACTCAAAATCAGGGCAATACTCAAACTCAAAATACGGACGCTGGACTCGGTGGCATTTTGGGTTCGGTACTGAATCAATTTGGTGTTGGAGCGAATAATCCGGCTTCAAGCAACCAAGGTTCAATCAATCAAAGTTCAAGTAATAGCTCTGGTGGTTCAACACAGGCATTATTGATTGCAGTCGTACCTTTGATTTTGGCTTGGATTCAGCAACAGGGTGGTTTACAGGGCGCTTTGGATAAACTTAGAAATATAGGTTTGGGTTCTCAAGTGCAAAGTTGGGTTGACCCTGAACAAAGTAATAATCATGTAGCTCCTCAAAATGTGCAGGAATTATTTGATGATCAGCAGGTCGAGCAAGTTGCTGAACAAACACAAGTTCCTAAGCAAGATATTTATGGAGCTATTTCATCTGTATTGCCTCAGATTATTAATTCATTGACCCCACAGGGCGATCAAACCAATCCGCAAGAAGCCAATCAAGATATTCAAAATGTACTGAATATCGTTTCAGGATTTTTAAAGAGATAAAACACAAGGCTTTCAAGCTATTTGCCTGAAAGCCTTTATTTATATGATCGGGATGCTTTGCTGAGGTTGTGTTAATCCTGAAATATCATCGGGATAAGGGCAGATCTCGGTTTGTTCAACTACATCGATATATTCTAAATAACCCTGACCATATCGATGACATGAATATAAATGATCAATGGCTTCAAACTCAAAAGCCGCGGCATAGCCTAGTCCAACGCCATACTGAAACGTACTACTGATTTTGGCTTTAATCATTAAATAGGGTTCTTGGTTTTGATTGAATATTTTCCATTCAAAGCTTTTGGGTAAAAGAGTATATTGCCCAAAAGGTGACAAGGTCGGTTTGTCTTGATACTCAGCAATACTAAACTCAACATTATCATAGACTTCGCATAGACCACTTTTATGCCTGATATAGGCTTTATAGCTCATCGATTTTGCAGCCACGTCAATTTTAGATAGAATCAGTTGGCTCTGGTCATCCAAGTTGATAATTTGATAAGTCACAAAATTTACTGGAACTTTATCTGCTAGAGATAGTGGGTGAGGGAGCAAACTATGTGGCGTCGCTGCTCTTGCAAATTCAAATGTTCCTGTACCAGAAACAGGATAGCGTTCACCTTGAATATGAAAAAATCCTTCATAGTGCATCACTAAACTTAGATCATCATATAAAGGAGTTTTCATCATCCATGAGCTTTGACGACTCACATCAATCTTGAATTGAAGTTCGATACCTTGAAAATGTGCTTTTAACTGAAATTCTGGATAATGACCTTCAATTAAAAGCTCACGACCAAATAACATTTTATTTGAAGTATGTACTACCTCATCACCATCTAAAGCATAGTGTTGCAACAATGCTGAAGATTCAAAAGCGGTACTCATAAAAACCGTGGCATTTTTCCTCGGAGGAGTATGCTGTAACTCATCCTGATCATAGCAAAGTAAACCTGTTGTACCTAAAATCGCCGAGATATTTAGATACTGTAATGGCGAAGGAAGATGAGGAAAGTTAAATCCATAACGGGTACATGAATAAAAAGGATGATCAAAATACGGTTGGATCATGGCATCTTGTTGGAAAAATTGACGTGAAAAAGTTGTGGAATGATCTACTAATGGAGTGAGGTGATGTAGAGTTTTTGCCAATAGTTCGGCACGGGGAGATAATTTGGGAAGAGAGAAAAGATTCATAAAAATAGCCTGTCTAGTTATAAGTTATACTGTTCAGTGTATAAATCTTTAAACGACAGGCTACAGACCTTATTGAGTCACTTTTAAGTCAGTTAAGGACACAATTTACTATGAATTGTCTGACAATTTTTGCTGTAATTGCTCAGCACCAATCCAGTGTTTAGAAAATTGATAAGCAGCACGTCCTGAACGTTGTCCACGTAATTGACACCATCTTAGGCTTTCGGCACGAACTTCATCGTTATACTCTAGCCCTGATTTTTTGATGTAATGTTCAACAATTTCAAGATATAAGACCTGATTCATTGGATAAAATGAAAGCCATAAACCAAAGCGATCTGATAATGAAATTTTCTCTTCAATGGCTTCTTGTGGATGCAATTCGGTGTACTGCGGAACATCTACTTTGGTAACTGGTGTATTCTCATGCATAAATTCTGGCAGAAGGTGGCGACGGTTACTGGTCGCATAGATAATAAAATTAGTTGAACCTGATTGGAGTGAACCATCCAGAACACTCTTTAGGCTACGATAGTTTTCATCTTCTGCATTAAATGCCAAGTCGTCACAGTAAACGATAAATTTTTCAGGACGATCTTGAATGATTTTTTGAATGAGTGGTAAATCAGAGAGATCATCACGTTCAATTTCAATCAAACGAAGTCCACGATCTGCATACTGTGTTAATAACGCTCTAACAATCGAGGATTTCCCTGTCCCTCTCGAGCCTGTCAGTAAAATATCATTGGCAGGTAAACCTTCAAGAAATTGCAATGTATTTTGGATAATCTTTTGTTTTTGTTTATCAATTCCGAGCAAATCTTCCAGATACATTTGCTTGGGTTGATAAATGGGTTTGAGCTGATGATGATGCCATTTAAAGGCTGGGGCATTAAAATCAGGCTCTTGATGAACCTCTGGCAAAGTTTGATGAAGTTGTTTTAACACCAAAGAAAGGGTTTCAATCAGATGATCTGGGAGTTCAAAGTTTGCCATTATGATTCCTTTGTAGTCATTGCCACAAGATGATACAGACTCTTGTGTGATGTTTCAAAGTAAACCTCTATAACCTAGAGTCGAACATTTTAGCAATTGACCCTAAGCTGTTCAGCTTGCATAGTGCATAAAATAATCCAGAATTAGGATTTGACTTGATATGTTTGAAACACTTCAACAGGATATGAATTTACATCAGCGACATCGTGTAAAAAAATTGAAATATCAATTAAAAAATGCCGAATCTTATGATGAGTGGAAAACTGTCGCCTTAAAATTGGATGAAGAAACAGGGGCGCAAGAATGGAAATATGATAACAGTTCGCCCTATTTCAATGCTGAAGTTATTTCCTATCGGCTTAACTTATTATGCAAATATCGTACTCAGCAAAGAGTACTGGATGCACTTTATTTATTGCAAGAAGGCTTGACCCACGACATTGCAAATATTGGGCATCCGATGCTCTTTACAGCAACTTATCTGGGGACTAAACAATTAATTGTCGATTATGTGGAAGAGGTCAGTCATTGTCTGAGATTCATTGCGATTAGTACCTGTCAGACACTTACCCTTAAACAAAAGATTAATTTTTTTGAAAACTGTCAAAAAGCCTATGGTCAGCCCGCTTTAATGTTTTCTGGCGGTGCAACACTGGGTTTGTTTCATTCTGGAGTTTGTAAAGCGTTAGTTGAACAAGACCTATTGCCAAAAGTGTTATCAGGATCAAGTGCAGGCGCAATTATGGCGGGGATGCTTGGCACTTCTTCGATTGGCGATATTCCTGAAATTCTGAAAGGGCAGAAGTTCTTCACTGAAGCCTTTCATTTTAGAAAATTAAGTGACATTGCAAAAGGGAATGGGGGATTGGCAGATGTTAAGTATTTAAAAAACTTTTTAATTGAAAATCTGGGTGATTTAACTTTTGCAGAAGCCTATAAGAAATCAGGCTTACATACCAATGTGGCAGTGGCACCTTATGATGCTTCACAGAATCCACGGATTATGAATGGATATACCGCGCCTAATTTACTGGTTTGGAGTGCTGTCTTGGCATCTTGTGCGGTTCCTGTTTTATTCCCGCCAATCCGTTTAACCAGTAAACGCTACGATGGTGTTCATACTCCTTATATGGCCAATGCAAAATGGGTGGATGGAAGTGTTCGTAGTGATTTTCCTCAAGAAAAAATGGCGCGTTTATATAATCTGAACTATACCATTGCCAGTCAGGTCAATCCCCATGTCGTGCCATTTATGCAAAGTGATCAATCGCGTTATCGTAAGGATTTACTCAGTTGGCCGCAAAGAATTTTACGTCGTCAGGCGAAAGTGGTGGCAATGGGCTTCATGGACTTTACTCGTGAACGCTTAGGTCGTGTACAACCAGTACGCCGTTTATTGGATCATGGTTATGGTATCGTTGGGCAGCGCTATTATGGCGATGTCAATATTATTGGTCGCTTTAACCTGCGTAATTATAGTTATATGCTGCAAAATCCTCGTCCCGAATTATTTAAACTGTTGCAGCAAGAAGGTGAGAGAGCCACATGGCCCAAAATTTCCTCAATAGAAATTCATGCCCGTATTGGAAAGACCATTCAGCATTGTTTAGAAATGTTGTATTTTCAAGAAACGCAGCATTTGACTAAAGAAAGTGTTAAAAAATAAATGCTGGAACAGTTTGATCAATTGTGTTTAAAGACCAAAGCTAAAAGTATGGCGCTTGGGCGTCGTCTTTATACTTTTAAATCTCAAGGAAAAACCTATTGGCTTAAGCTACAGTTACAAGATTCTCATGCAACCAGCAAAGCAGGATTTGAACATGAGCTCAGCTTTTATCAAAAGCAAGGTTCTTATGATTTTGTACTGCCTGTACAATTTCTCGAAATCGATGATTTTTTTCAAGAAGAATTATATAAGTGGGGAATGGTACTACCGCATGCCGATCCTTATTTTACGGATCATCAGATCTCTTTAATGACTTTGTCGCAAACTAAGCAATATATTGATAAGGCGCTAAAGAGTTTAGCGAACATGCATGCTTCTGGCTGGATACACGGTGATTTAAAAACTGAACATTTTGCAAAATATCAAGAACATGTCTATCTCATCGATTTTGAGCAGTCTCAGCAAATAAATGCTAAAAATGCTTTAACCATGACAGCAACACCTCATTATATGGCGCCAGAGTTATTTCATGGTAGTCCCAAAACTATTCAAAGTGATTTATACGCTATAGGCGTTATTTTATATGAGTGGCTCACAACACAACGATTCACTGCACGTAGTTATCAAGATTGGGCAATTTTACATTGCCAACAACTCAACATAGAGCTACCTGAAAATAAACAATGTTTTTTTCCCTTACTCAATGGCTTATTAAACAAGCAGCAAAACTTACGATTTCATGATGTAAATCAAGCTTTAAAAGTACTTAACTTAACAAAAATGTCGATATAATAAACATAAGTTTTTGATTTGTTTTTTATTTAATCAACCAATTGGTTTTTTTATAAAAAATACTTGTCACAATCCAACCTTCTCTATAATATACACAGCCATCGGGGGCGTGGCGAAATTGGTAGACGCACTGGATTTAGGTTCCAGCGCCGCAAGGTGTAAGAGTTCGAGTCTCTTCGCCCCCACCATTTTAAGCAAGATAAAGCTTTGCTTAATTATAGTGAGAAGTAAAAATCTTCACATTATAAGATCTAGAGGATTGGTGTAATGGTAGCATGACGGTCTCCAAAACCGTTCGTCAAGGTTCGAGTCCTTGATCCTCTGCCAGAATTTAGTTGTAAAATCCCAAGTTTTGGGGGCGTGGCGAAATTGGTAGACGCACTGGATTTAGGTTCCAGCGCCGCAAGGTGTAAGAGTTCGAGTCTCTTCGCCCCCACCATATATTATCAAGAGTTGATTTGCTCTTGAGTTAAGAACTTAGCTTCGATAAAAGCTTAATATCATAGAATATTAAGCTTTTTTTATTTATAAAACCTATATTCATGAATTGTAGACATTAAAAAGGCTTAAACATAATGTTTAAGCCTTTGAGTGATTATTATATTATTATCAATCACTTATTTTATCTGTAAGCTAATTGTCCAAATAAGTAGACCATAATCATGAGTGTGAAAATGGTCGAGGAAACTAAAACGACTTCTACTGTTTTCATAACCCCACCTTTTTATAATTGTTGAGTCTTTTTTATACAGTAAAAAACAACTTAATGCAATGAGAATAATTCTCAATATAAGAAATGTATAGCAAAATTTAAGCTTAAGGAATATTGAATCATAAAAATTACAATAAAAAATAGCATCAGATATGATGCTATTTAAAGTCATTCATCATTTTTTAAATTTCTATTCTTATACAATCCTATATGTATTAAGTACATAGAGAAAATAGCTTATCAAGTTTATGCTTTTAAATGATCCTCAAATTCTTCACCAAGTTGAATGGCTAAATTATTACCAGATAAATCGCAGGTAACAAGACCATATTCTTTTTTGAAACTAAACGTAAAACCTTTGTCATCCGCTAAGTTTTTTACGGAATATCCCAGTTTTTCTAGCCAGATACGAAACGCAATTAAATTTTTAGCTTTGACCACTTTTCTCATTTGAATATTCTCCATTACCACCACAATCGTTATTTTTATTAATAAGGGTAACTGTGAATTTTTTAAAGGGGAAAACTGTTTAAGAATTTTTCAATTCATGAAATTGCCATCAGATTGTATAAATAAAAGATCAATTTTTATGTTTTTTGCAAAGCACAACGCTTAAAAAATTAGAACTATTTTGATTAATATATTGATTTTTAATCATTTAATTTTTTATGCTAAAGATGAGGAATTAGCTAAATGAGTACAGCATTCAAAAAAAATAGATGTAAAAATATATTTCATATTTCAAAAAGATCGGTCATAAGACAAAAGAGAGAGTTGCATCAACCAATGACCGATTGATCCTTCATCTTTAGAAT
Source organism: Acinetobacter septicus (assembly GCF_019355975.1). Taxonomy (NCBI): domain Bacteria; kingdom Pseudomonadati; phylum Pseudomonadota; class Gammaproteobacteria; order Moraxellales; family Moraxellaceae; genus Acinetobacter; species Acinetobacter septicus. Next base: position 305,863 of record NZ_CP079898.1, read on the forward strand.
TGATCTTTTAACGTTCGTATTCTAGCGAACTCTTCAACACAGTCGGTGCGTAAGAAAGGATTGGTTTCTAATTCTAGTTGAATGCTGCTGGGTAAGGTGATTTGGCCATTTTCTCTGAGTTGTTGAACCTGTTGAGCACGTTCTTGCAGTGCAAGATTATGAGGTTCAATTGTTAATACAAATTGTGCATTGGCAAGCGTATATTCATGGGTGCAGTAGACTTGGGTTCGTGGTGGTAGTGCAGCCAAGCGATTTAAGGAGTGATACATTTGTTCAAATGTACCTTCAAAAACTCGACCGCAGCCAAGTGAAAAAAGTGTATCACCGCAAAATAGACTATCAATTTGATCGATAAAATAGACGATATGACCAAGCGTATGACCCGGAGTTGCAATAATATCAACATTTAATTGATTAAATCTAAATTGATCTGCATGTTGTAAAGCATGAGTGATAAATGGAATTTTACTCAACTCTTCACGAGGGCCAAAAACAGGGATTGAATGTTGGGCAATTAGAACGGGTACGCCACCGATATGATCTTTATGCCAGTGAGTGAGCCAGATTTGAGTTAACTTCAAATGATGTTGTTCACAAAAATTCTCTACCAATTTTGATTCAGTCGGATCAATAGCAACAACTTCTTGCGTTTCTGTATCTTCAAGCATCCATATGTAATTTTTTAAATCATTTTGGACATCAATAAAGTGAACCTGATAACGCATTTTTTTATCCTAAAAATCAATTAAACTGTTTAAATTGAAAGGCGAGTCTATACTTGTTCAATATCATCATAACAGATATTTTGAGTAAGCTTGGCATAGAATAAATGTTTAACTTTTAGAAAGTGATGAATTTATCATTCTTTCCTAATAATATAATGTAGTTAAACATAATAAGCTAATCTTATGATTTTACAGTGGATTTTATCGATCAGCCATTTTATGATGCCTTTAAAAGAGCAAATATGTAATCAAGCAACACTTTTGTTCAATCAAAATAACGGCATTTAAATAAACGATTAATCAGTAGTTTCATGTATGGAGAGGAGATATGTCAGGAAGACAAGATCATGAAATCGTCGAAGTATTTAAAACATATTTGCATCCACTTTCAGAAAAACTGACAGAAATGTTAAATGAACATTATAGCCATCAGACCGAACGACGCGGCTGTGGTTATACGCAAGCAACCCGTGTGATTGCAGAAATAGTGAATCAGCCCAGAGATCATCAAAACTTTCAGGATTTACGTTTGTTTGCAGATTATGATCTGAAACTTTTGAAATATATTTTAAATCAAAGTTCCTGCTATCACATTGATCTGGATTCATGGCGCGATCTGGATCAACATCATAATTTGCAAAATGATCTCAAAGCCCATGATGTTTCAGTACATTTTCATCAGGCGGTATTGCAGGAAGCAAGTTTTCAGGCAAAACTTAGAAGCCTTTATCTAGAGATGCAACTTGAAGAAAGTATTCTGATTTGTAGGTTGATTGAAGATATTATTCTTCCTAAACTGGCTGAAATGAATCCTTTTATTGAACTAAAAACCCTCCAAGAAAAACCCAAAGTGGGCTCATGTCCTTTAGCAGAAAAATATTTTTTAAAAGTGGCGCATCGACGTTTATTGCGACAGGGTGAAATTAATATTTTTGTCGATGCACATCAACAACCCGTCATGATTGAAAAACTAAATATGGGGGATAATCACTCCTGTATTAGTTTGCAGCCGTTAATCATGAATGGTGTGCGTTTACCCGTGGGTTGTCTTTTTTCAGTCAGCTATGATCATGCAAGTATTAGCAAACGAAAAAATAAAAATTATAAGGGCAATATTATTCCAATCGATGAAGTCGAGGGTTTCTGGTTTTTAAGATTGACGACGCTTGCAATTTCTCCAGCTCATCGGGCGAGAGCATTTAGTCACCATTTTAAACAACAGGTTCAAAATGGTTTATTTCGTCCTGAAAGTACTGAACTGAGCCAATTAATGGAAGTTGCTCTTGAGCAAATCTAATCATAAAAAGGGATACTATGCTCAAAGCCTGTTATTCACCACGTTATTATGCAAATACTCATACCAACAGTATGGAAAAATTAACTGAGGTTGCGAAAATAGTCGAACAAAAACAATTAGCGCAATGCATTGATCCGGGCATGATTGAGGTGGAATTACTTAAACAGTTGCATCGTCCTGATTATGTCGAAGCATTTATCACGGGTAAACAACCAGAAGCTTCGATACAAGGATTTCGTGACTGGAATCCACAGCTTCGTGATGCAGTATTATCAATTAACGCAGGTCAATTATTGGGTGCTGAACTTGCTATGAAAGAGGGAATTGCTGCCAATATTGCACAGGGTTTTCATCACGCTAGTTATGAAGCTGGCGCCGCATATTGTACTTTTAATGGGCTGGCACTTATCGCTAAATATTATCCAAAGAAGACGATCTTTATATTGGACTGTGATCAACATGGTGGAGATGGAACAGCACAATTTACAACAAAATTACCAAATCTCATTAACTTTGGAGTTTTTGGGATTCGTTTTGGGTGCCGTGCCAACAGTCGTAACTTTACTCGATATATTCATCCTAAACAGGGGAATTTTGAACAATATTTAGAGGCTTTACATGAAAGTTTTGAAATGATTGAACGCTTTCAGGCCGATTTAATTGTGTATCAGGCTGGAATGGATTGCCATCAAAAAGACAAATATGGCTCAAAATGGTTCACGACTGAATTGTTATATCAACGTGATCAAGCTGTATTTAGAATGGCAAAACAAAAAGGCATTCCAATTTTATTTGTACTTGCTGGTGGTTATCAGCCACTTGAAGAGCTTGTCCCATTACACGTCAATACCTTTATTGCAGCGGATGTTACCTATTTCTCAGATCATTAAAATCATTGAGCTATAAAAGAGGGAGCTGATAAAGCTCCCTCTAATGCGGCTTTGGGCTCAACTAGCGAAGTTTGGAAAGCCAATTCCCTAGTGACTGTACCAATTGTACCAAGATCAACAAGACAATCACGGTCAAGAGCATCACGCTACTATCAAAACGTTGATAACCATAAGAATAAGCCAGATCACCAATACCACCTGCACCGACAGCACCTGCCATTGCGGTTGCACCAATCAGACTGATCGTTGCAGTGGTCATATTTAAAATGAGTGAGCTACGTGCTTCTGGCAAAATAAACTTAAATACGATTTGCCATGGCGTTGCGCCCATTGCCTGTGCGGATTCGATAATGCCATCATTAACTTCAAGCAGAGAATTTTCAATCAATCGTCCCATGTAGGGGCCGATAAAAATCGTTAAAGGAACAATCGCAGCCCAAGTACCAATGGATGATCCGACAATCCATTTCGTCAATGGAATCACAGCAATCGCTAAAATGAAAAAGGGTAGAGAGCGCAAAGCATTAATAATCGGATTCAAACCATGATAAATGGCTTTATTGGGTAAGATGCCTTTGTCACGGGTGACAACCAACGCTACACCTTGAATTAAGCCCCAAATTCCGCCAAATAGGAAAGACAACAGCACCATTTGTATGGTTTCTTGCATGGCATCAACAAATTGATCCATGCCGAGCGGACTGGTCCAGAGTGGTTGTGTAATTACAGTGAGCCAATGCACAATGAATTCTTTCATTATTCATTCTCCGCTTGACTGATCAGAACATCATGCTTTTTCATATAGTCAACTGCTTGTGCAACAACATCGACACTGCCTAATATTTGGACAAACATCTGGCCAATAACCGTGCCATTAATTTCAGTCATATTGGAAAATAAAATATTAAAATCGATATCAAATTCACGGATGACCGTTTGAATCACAGGTTGATGTGCTGATTTGCCTAAAAACTGTAAACGGTAGATGGTATCAATTCCTTTATGTTGCAAATTATCCAGAATCTTACGTGGTAATTGTTGCTGAAACACGGTTTGAATAAAGGTTTTGGTCGTTGGGTGTTGGGGGTGGCTAAAAATTTGCACGGTTGGGCCATGCTCAATCACTTTACCTGCTTCCATTACCGCAACCTGATCGCAAATACGTTCAATCACATCCATTTCATGGGTGACGATAACAATGGTAATTCCTTGTTCTTCATTAATTTTTTTAAGTAAATCGAGTACAGATTTGGTGGTTTGCGGATCAAGTGCTGAGGTCGCCTCATCACATAATAGAATTTTAGGGTGATTTGCCAAAGCACGTGCAATACCAACGCGTTGTTTCTGACCGCCAGATAATTCATCAGGAAAAGCATTACGTTTATGTTTTAGGTCGATGAAATCCAGCAATTCTTCCAGACGTGCCTGACGTTTGGCTTTATCTACACCTAAAAGCAGCAGCGGCATTTCAATATTTTCTGCTACGGTTTTGGTTTGTAATAAATTGAAATGCTGAAAAATCATACCAATATGGGTGCGTTCTGTACGCAAATCTTTAGCACTCAAAGCGGTCATATCTTTTTGATTGACGATGACCTGACCTTCGCTTGGGCGTTCAAGTAAATTGATCAATCTTACGAGGGTACTTTTACCTGCACCACTATAGCCAATGATGCCAAAAATACTACCAGCAGGAATGGTCAGGTTAATTTGATCCAGTGCTGGAATGGTTTGCCCATTTTGAGTGTAGAACTTGGAGATATTCTTAAATTCAATCATATGATCTAGAGTGCTAAAAAAAGAAAAACAGGCAACACAGTGTGCCTGTTTGTGAAGAGGGTATTATATTACTGTTTTCCGCCAGTCAGGTAGCTGATTGGTTCATTTACATCAACTTTTGTGCCCTGAAATTTTTCCTGAATGAATTGTTTTACAGGTGCAGAATGATAAAGGTCTTTCAGCTTTAATAACTCAGGATCGTTTTGACGACCTTCTGCCACGGCAAGAACATTGACATTCATTTTGGTAGATTGATCTACAGGTTCATGGAAAATTGAATCTTTAAGCACATTCAAACCACCTTCCATGGCCAAGACATTACCCAATACAATGGCATCGACTTCGCTTTTTACGCGAACAGAAGTTGCCATTGGAATTTCTTTAATCACGAGTTTCTTAGGATTTTCAATAATGTCAGCAGGAGAGCCTTTAGCGACATCAAACTCAGGTTTTAACTTAATCAAGCCCGCAGTTTGAAGCAATAACAAGGCACGAGCTTCATTGGCAGGATCGTTTGGAACGGCAATAGTTTCGCCATTTGTGAAGTCTTCAATCTTCTTGATTTTATCTGAATAAATTCCCATTGGTTCTAAATAAGTTGTTGCCAATGGAGCAATTTTAGATTTGTTTCCCGCATTAAATGCAACCAGATAAGCATAAGACTGGAAGGCATTGACATCAATTTCTTTATTTGCAACAGCAGTATTCATCGAAACATAATCAGTAAAGTTTTTTACATCAAGTTCGATACCTGCTTGTTTGGTTTCTGGAAGTTGTGCGATAAAACGCCAGATATCTGTATCTGAACCACTAGAGGCAAGCGTAATTTTATGCAAAGCATTTGCAGGTGCAGAAGCTTTATTGTCTTCAGGTTGTTTTGAACAAGCTGCGAGAACAATGACTGCAATACTTAAAAAAACACTAAACAGTTTTTTCATTGCTTGAGTTCCTGGATTTAGTCAGGCTAAATCAATGTAAGAGTGAAAGCTAAGTAGAAAATAAGGAGCTGTTGATTTTAGCTATGCAACTATCTGTAAATTGTCAACAGACCCTACTATGCTTGAAATTTAAGCACAAAAATTGCTTTTAAATCAAAAAAAGTGAGTATAAAGATATCTTGTTATATGTCAAAAAGAAAAAGGGTAAATCATTAATAATTTCTGCTATGGTTATTAAGTTACAGTATAAAGTAGAAAATAACTTTATCACTTCAGATTTTTTAGCAATTTGATCAATTTTTGAAAAATAAAAAACCTCTATTTAATCTAAAAAAGAATAAATAGAGGTTTGAATTATTTAGTTATCTGCTTTTTCACGTGCGATAGCGCGATAACCAATATCACTACGATATTGCATACCTGCAAAAGTCACTTGACCACACACTTCTAAAGCATTCACTTGAGCTTCAAGGACACTGTCGCCTAAGGCTGTTACGCAAAGTACACGACCACCTGCGGTAACGACATGACCATCATCTTTCACGCTAGTCCCTGCATGGAAAATTTTAGTACCTTCAGGAGATTGACCTAAACCAGAAATAACATCGCCTTTACGTACAGTTTCAGGATAACCTTCAGCAGCAAGTACCACACCTATCGATTTGCGTTCATCCCATTCGGCTTGAGCAGGGAGTTTACCTGCGATACCAGCTTCAACCAGATCAACCAAAGATGATTTTAAACGCATCATAATAGGTTGTGTTTCTGGATCGCCAAAACGGCAGTTAAATTCAATCACACGAGGTTGACCCTGATCGTCAATCATTAAACCCGCATAAAGGAAACCAGTATAGATGTGACCGTCACGTGCCATACCTTCAACGGTTGGGCGCATGATTTCAGTCATGACACGATCAAAAACTTCAGAAGTCACCACAGGGGCAGGAGAGTAAGCTCCCATACCACCTGTATTTGGGCCTTGATCGCCTTCAAAAATTCGTTTGTGATCTTGAGAAGTCGCCATCGGTAAAATGTTTTGACCATCAATCATACAAATAAATGATGCTTCTTCACCTGCAAGGAATTGTTCGATCACCACACGCGAGCCTGCATCACCAAACTTATTGCCAGCCAGCATATCGTCAATAGCTGCAAAAGCTTCTTCATTGCTCATCGCAACAATCACACCTTTGCCAGCCGCAAGACCATCAGCTTTAATGACAATTGGAGCGCCATGCTTTTTGATATAGTCTTTAGCAGGCTCTACTTCAGTAAATACCTCGTAGAAAGCCGTTGGAATGTTGTGCTTTTTCAGAAAGTCTTTGGCAAATGCTTTAGAACCTTCAAGTTGTGCTGCATATTGAGTCGGTCCCCAAATTTTTAAGTCAGCCAAGCGTGCTGCGTCGACGATCCCGTTGACTAAAGGTGCTTCAGGGCCAACAATAATCAGATCAACATGGTTATTTTTTGCAAAGTTGATAATTTCTGGATTGTTTAAAATATCAATTTGAACATTTTCACATTTGTTTTCGGTTGCAGTTCCTGCATTACCAGGTGCAACAAAAACTTTGGTGACTTTAGCATCTTGCGCGATTTTCCAAGCAAGTGCATGTTCGCGACCACCACTACCTAAAACAAGAATATTCATTGGGTTCATACTCCATGAATCCATAAACTGATCTGGACTTTTACACGATTCTTGATGTAGAAGACCCTCTTCATAAGAAGAGGGCGATCAGCTTAAAGTCAAAAAAATTTCTTATACTTTAAAATTCAGTCAAATTAATGACGGAAATGACGCATACCAGTAAAGACCATCGCAATACCATGTTCATTGGCTGCTGCAATCACTTCTTCATCACGCATCGAACCACCTGGTTGGATGATACATTTAATGCCTGCTTTGGCTGCATTATCGATCCCATCACGGAAAGGGAAGAATGCATCAGAGGCCATTACTGCACCTTCAACCACAAGTCCTGCGTGTTCTGCTTTAATCGCGGCAATACGAGCTGAGTTTACACGGCTCATTTGACCTGCACCAACCCCGATGGTTTGACGATTTTTTGCATAGACAATCGCATTTGATTTCACATATTTTGCAACTTTCCATGCAAAAATCAGGTCATCAATTTCTTGTTCTGTTGGTGCACGTTCAGTCACGACTTTCAGGTCAGATGCTTTGATCATACCCAAATCTTGATCCTGAACCAATAAACCACCATTAACACGTTTATAGTCTAACTGTGGAGCACGTTCATCTATGGCAGGAAGCTCACCACACACCATCACGCGAACATTCTTTTTCGCGCCAGTCACTTCAAGTACGCCATCTGCAATGCTTGGTGCAATGATTACTTCAACAAATTGACGATCCACAATCGCTTGTGCAGTTTCAACATCTAACTCGCGGTTAAAGGCAATGATGCCACCAAAAGCAGATTCGGTATCGGTTGCATAAGCAAGATCATAAGCTGCTTTGATGCCATCTAATGACACAGCAACCCCACACGGGTTAGCATGTTTGACGATGACACACGCTGGTTTTGCAAATGATTTTACACATTCAAGTGCTGCATCGGTATCAGCAATGTTGTTATAAGACAATTCTTTGCCTTGTAACTGTTTTGCTGTGGAAACGGATGCTTCTTTAGCAGCAGGATCAACATAGAATGCAGCAGATTGATGAGGGTTTTCGCCATAACGTAAGTCTTGAGCTTTAACCAATTGAGTATTAAAGGTACGCGGGAATAAATCGGCTTCGCCCTCTTCTTTACCTACACGTGCACCTAAATAAGAAGCAATCATGCCATCATATTGTGCAGTGTGTTCAAAGGCTTTTACCGCAAGATCAAAACGCGTAGCATAAGACAATGCACCAGAATCTTTAAGCTCTGCAATCACAGTAGCGTAGTCAGATGCATTGACCACAATACCCACTGAAGCATGGTTTTTCGCTGCTGCGCGAACCATGGTTGGGCCACCGATATCGATATTTTCAATCGCATCTGCCAAAGAGCAGTCTGGTTTAGCAACGGTTGCTGCAAATGGATACAGGTTAACTACAACCAAATCGATAGGCGCAATATCATGCTCTTGCATGACCGCTTCGTCCAGACCACGACGAGCCAAAATACCCCCATGAATTTTAGGATGTAGGGTTTTTACACGACCATCCATCATTTCTGGAAAACCAGTATGTTCAGAAACTTCTACAACAGCGATATTGTTGTCTTTAAGCAACTTATATGTACCGCCAGTAGATAAGATTTCTACCCCTAAAGCTGCAAGATTTTGAGCAAATTCCACAATTCCTGTTTTGTCAGAAACAGAAATCAAAGCACGTTTAATAGTCATGATTAAATCAACGGTTTAAGTTTACAGATTAAAACAAATAGGCATAAAAAATGCCCACAGGACGTGAGCATTTTATCATTTATTCACTCATTAAGCCGTGAGCTTTTAACTTTTTGCGTAAAGTTCCACGGTTTAGGCCTAGAATCTCCGCAGCACGAGTTTGATTGCCACGGGTATATTCTAAGACGACAGATAAAAGAGGTTTCTCCATTTCTGCTAGCACCATGTCATAAACTTGTGATGGTTGCTCACCTTGCAATTGTGCAAAATAATGGCGAACTGCGCGATCCACGTGGATGCGAAGAGCAACATCAGATTGTGCAGTAAAAATAGGAGATTTGCTATTCATGCGAGTTAATCCGAAATCATATTACCGCTTGGGTAAAGCAGTATGTAAATGTGGTCTAAATAATGAACCCTGTTTTAGATACTAAAACAGAGGCTCTAAAACATGGAAACAACAGCTTGCCACAACTCTGTATATTGTGCGAAAAATAAGCGTAACAATAGTTTAATATTTGTTACAGCCCAGATTCAAAAACAAAAAAGCCACGCAATGCGCTATCACTTGATAAAGCACAGATGACGACAGTAATTGTTGTGGATAAATCCGAAGATGTTGTAGGGTCAAGCTTTCGTGGCGCGTATGATACCATTGTCTAAGAAAAAGTGAGCAAATTAACTGCATTTTTTTTCATTTTTTTTATGTTTTTTTTAGTGATTAGGGGTGGACTATTTCTAAAGTATAATCATCAAAGCTTTTTCTGGGCTGATTAATGTTAAATTCGAACTTATAAGGCAGGTTTTTAGGAATACGCTGAATACCGTTTAGGCTGGCGGCTAAATAATCTTGAGGCTTTAAAATAATACTCTTATTCTCATGTTTATTTTTTAAAGTCAGCTTGAGTAGAGGAAGCTGTAAGCTTTTATCATGATAATTGACCAAAACACCTGAAAAACGAGTTTTATGCTGCTCAATGCTCACGACTTTAACTTTATTAATAGTCAAAAGTGCGTAGTTCTCTTCAAGTTTCTTACAACTAAATACACTGCATAATTGATTGAATACCGCGCCTAGTACAGGGCTATTATGCATCACTCTTGGGTTAAACCATAAAATTTGGAAGAACAGGATTCCCAATAAGACGATGTTAATAGAACTCCACATTACATAATATAGCAGGCTATGCTTTTTACGTTTTTTGGGACTATTGTCTAAACTTAGACCTTCGCTCTCGGCAAGATTGAGTTGGGGGAAACTGCTGATTTCCTCATTTTGAAAATAGTTTAAATTATTGAGATAGGTCAGCAGATCAATATTTGAATTTTCAATTCTACGATCAAAAATATCCAGAACATTAAAGTTATTGTATTGCAAAGCAGAGGGTGAAATCGCACATTGATTTAAAGCTGAATACTGAATCGAGCTGGCAGAATGATCTTCTGCCAGAATGAGATTAGTTAGTGCATTGAAGTTTAAATCACATTTGGGGCAACAAACCATACCCTGAGCAACTGTGAGCTGAGTTAGTGAGACTTTATATACTGTCAAACATTTGGGGCAGCGGGTTTGTTTTTCACTCATGGAACCGTCATCTACTTTTATTTGTTATTGGCGCTTCCCTGATATGCGACACCAGTTTTCTTCGCGCTTCTCGATATGTACTATATCAAAAAACTCAGAATAAACACCAGTAACATCAGCAACTTGCTCTTCGATTACGCCTGCAAGTGCGAACTCTCCCTCAGATTTGAGCAAAGTTGCAAACTCTGGCGCAAGTGCCATGAGTGGCGCAGCTAAAATATTGGCCACTAAAACATCCGCTTTTTGCGATTTAAATTCTGCATTAAACTCTTCAGGTAAACCGACAAATAAACGATCTAATACATGATTGAGTTCAGCATTTTGTTTGGTAGCTAATACAGCTTGCGGGTCGATGTCAGTGGCATAGACTTTTTTTGCCCCAAGCAACAATGCTGCGACACCCAAAATACCTGAGCCACAACCATAATCGATCACAATTTTATCTTTAAGATCAGTTTGTCCTAACCATTGCAGGCAAAGAAAAGTACTAGCGTGATTGCCTGTACCAAAAGCCAGACCCGGATCAAGTTTAATGTTAACCGCATTGCTGTCTGGAGCTTCTAACCATTCAGGTACGATCCAGAACTTTTCTGCGATTTGAATGGGTTCATAATAATCCATCCATGCGCGTTCCCAGACTTGATCTTCGAGTTGTTCATGGCGTATAGGTGCATCAGGAAGTTGTTCTTTTAGAAAAGCTTCCAGTTTTTCTACATCGATAGGGTCTTGATCATCTTCCTGATAAATCCCAGTTACAATCACTTTATTCCAAAGCGGAGTTTCTCCAGGAAGCGGTTCAAGCAATGCCTGATCTTCGGCATCATCTAGCGTTACACTTACTGCACCTAATGACATAAGTAATGTTTCTGTAAAATCCACTTGCGCTTGATCAACAGTAATGTGTATTTGTAACCACTTCACGGGAATAAGACCTAAATTCGATTTGAAACATCTATTGTAACGGATAAATGGATCACTCGAGAAATAATTTCAACGAGCGACCCATTGATCTGATGAGAAGGTTATTCATTTTTTGCAACTAAGTGAGTTTCGGCTCTTTGAGGCTCATAACGATTTAACAACGTCCCAAAAATAGCAGCAAATATGTACATAAATATTGAATAAACTGCCGCAGGCATTGCGATAGTAGTGCTTGCAAGTATGGTGAGAGCAATGGTCATGGCCAGCGTACTATTATGGATACCAATTTCAAAAGCACAAGCACGTGCTTGCGTACTACTGATCCCAAATATTCGTGGGATAAAGTAGCCGATCAATAAGCTTGCGATACAAAATAGAGATGTTGCCAGTCCAACCTGCATAATGTATTCCAATATACTATTTCGTTCTTTTGCCACAGCACCAATAATAATCAGTATTAAAAATACCACTGCAAAGGTACGCACTGGTTTATGTAATTTGTCCGCAACATTAGGTGAAAAATAGCGAACAAGCATGCCTAAACAAACAGGTACGATGATAATAAGAAAAACCTGAATGACTTTGCTAAACTGAAGTCCAAGCTGTTGACCATCATTAATAAAATGTTGAATAGACAGATTGACAATAACAGGCAAGGTAAATGCTGCAATTACAGAATTGATCGCTGTTAAAGTAATATTGAGTGCAATATCACCTTTATAAAGATAGCTAAATAAGTTTGCTGTAGGCCCGCCCGGTGACGCTGCCAGTAGCATCACACCAACGGCCAAAAGGGGAGGAAGGGCTAATAGCTTACAAATTACAAATGCGATACTGACCAGAATCACCAATTGACAAAATAAGGCCAAGAAAACTGCTTTAGGATGTTTTGCAACACGCTTAAAATCCTGAGGCCGTAACTCCAAGCCTAGTCCAGCCATAATGATTGCAAGTGCTATAGGTAGAAAAATCGTAATTATTCCAGAATCCATATGTTATTTCCTTTTGTTGTTTTATATCCCGATGTCATAATGATTCTAACTAAAATTGAATATATTTCAATCAGATAAATTACATTTATAAGTGGAATTATTATTTTTTCCATAAAAAAACACAGGCATAGTAAGCCTGTGTTTTACAGATTAAATTAAAGCAGTTTTACAATTATGGTGCAGGCGCTTTAAATTGCAATTTACCATTTTCATTCGGCTGACAAGTACCATTAAAAGTAACGCCTTTGTAGCCGTAAGTTGCCCAGTCACCTTGCTTTTTCTTGGCACATGCTTTGACTTGTGCATTAGTTTCTGCTTTGCTCACTGTTGCTTCTTCAGCATTTGCTAGCGTCATACCACCAAGAAGTAAAGCAGATACAGCGATTGTTTTTAACATGATGTTTTTCATTTCAATACCTTTTTTAAAGTTGATTTTAGGTTTTTAACTATAAAGCACTGACACAGTCTTATTCTAAGAGTCGGTTTTTAAAAAGTTAATTCGTTTTATGCTGAAATACTTATATAAAATGTCACATCTTGTATATTGCTGTAAATTTTGTGTCTTTATTTTTGTAAAAAAACCATATTGCTACAGGGTTTTTTGATATAATTTTTCGTCCTTTTTTCTTGGTGTTTTTCAGCCATGCATTACCCTAAAGTTTATGATGTTATTGTTATTGGTGGCGGTCACGCAGGTACGGAAGCGGCGCTTGCTGCTGCGCGTATGGGACGACAGACCTTGCTTTTGACGCATAACATTGAAACATTGGGGCAAATGAGCTGTAACCCTGCGATTGGTGGTATTGGTAAATCGCATCTGGTTCGTGAGATCGATGCTTTAGGCGGTGCCATGGCATTGGCTGCCGATAAAGGTGGTATCCAGTTTCGTATTTTAAATTCGCGTAAAGGCGCAGCAGTTCGCGCAACGCGTGCTCAAGCCGACCGTGTGCGTTATAAAGCCGCCATTCGTTATACCCTTGAAAATCAACCAAATCTGGATATTTTTCAGCAAGCAGCCGATGATTTAGTCGTTGAAGGCGATACGGTGAAGGGTGTGATTACCCAAATGGGCGTACACTTTGAAACTAAAACGGTGGTATTGACCACGGGTACGTTCTTGGGTGGTGTCATTCATATTGGACTCGAAAAGTCGAGTGGCGGTCGTGCAGGTGATCCACCCTCTATTGCGTTGGCACATCGTTTGCGCGAATTAAATTTACCAGTGGGTCGTTTAAAGACAGGTACGCCACCACGTATCGATGCGCGTTCAGTTGATTTTTCTGTAATGACTCCGCAACCGGGTGATTTTCCATCACCCGTGATGTCTTTTATGGGTGACGTTTCAATGCATCCAGAGCAAGTGAATTGCTACATCACACACACCAATGAAAAAACGCACGAGATTATTCGTGGCGGTCTTGATCGTTCTCCAATGTATACAGGTGTGATTGAGGGTGTAGGGCCGCGCTATTGTCCATCCATCGAAGATAAAATTCACCGTTTTGCTGATAAAGAATCTCATCAGGTGTTTTTAGAGCCAGAAGGTTTGGATACGCATGAACTTTATCCAAACGGCATTTCAACCTCTTTACCATTCGATGTGCAGTTTGAATTGGTGCGTTCGATTCGTGGTATGGAAAATGCGCATATTTTGCGTCCGGGTTATGCGATTGAATACGATTATTTCAATCCGCAAGCTCTGAAATTTACCCTTGAAACGAAAGCCATCAATAATTTGTATTTTGCTGGTCAGATCAATGGAACAACAGGATACGAAGAGGCGGGCGCACAAGGCTTGCTTGCAGGTCTGAACGCTGCGCGTCGTGCATGGGATCAAGAGCAATGGACACCAAAACGTGACCAAGCCTATATGGGCGTATTGGTTGACGATTTAATTACCTTGGGAACCAAAGAACCGTACCGAATGTTTACTTCTCGTGCAGAATATCGTTTAATGCTGCGCGAAGACAATGCAGATCAGCGTTTAACGCCAGTTGGTCGTGAGCTTGGTTTGGTCGATGATACTCGTTGGGCAGCTTACTGTGAAAAAATGGAAGCTGTTGAAACTGAAACAGCACGTTTGGCACATTTATGGGCTGCACCAAACAATCCAATGGGTAAAAAGTTTGTGGAAATGACGGGTGCGGATTTAAGTAAAGAATCCAGTGCCATTGATTTACTTAAACGTCCAAATGTGAATTTCACCCAGATTGCTCAATTAACAGATTCTCAAGTATCTCCGCATGTGGGTGAACAGATTGAAATAGCTGTCAAGTACGAAGGCTATATCAATCGTCAACATGAAGATGTGGCTCAAATGAAGCGTTTGGAAGAAACTAAAATTCCAGCAGATTTTGATTATGATGTGGTTTCTGGCCTGTCTCGTGAAATCACGCAAAAGCTGAAAACCGTGCGTCCTGAAACCTTGGCACAAGCCAATCGTATTCCAGGTGTAACACCTGCTGCGGTGCAATTGGTGATGATTACCATCCGTAAAAATAATCAGACCAAAAAAATTGCTTAAATCATGTGTTAAATAAAAATAATTGAAATATAAAAAGCTCAGTTAAAACTGGGCTTTTTATATTGTGTAAAATGATATATGAAAAAATCTTAAGAATTTAAATGCATTTATTCTGTCAATTTTGTTATTTCTTATACGACCTGAAATTTCTTATAGTGGCTTTACGTTCAAAACAAAGAGGTAATCAACATGACCATGAAGTCGATTCGTTATAATGGTTATGATTTAGCATGCTTATGTTAAATCATGGTTCTCAGCACGAATTGGTATCCATTTTCTTTGGTGTCGGGGCTTGGGAAAGTGGGTGCCAGTATTTTAATCACCAAGAAAAAGTAATATTGTTTGAATATCAAAAATTATAAAAACTCTAAGAGAGCAATGCTCTCTTTTTTTTATTCATTTTCAATTTCTCTGACCGCATGATGAACTTCAATTGGTTCTATATGCAGAATTTTTTTACCAAAACTGCGTAGCCACCAAACCAATTGAGAGGTAAAAGGGAGCGTTGCTCGAATTTCTACAATATTTTCATCGATGGGAGTAATGCTTTGGTCTTTACTAAGCTGACTTTCATAAAAGCTCTGTGCCGTATTTTCAGTCATGGTCAGCTTTAACTCAACAATTTCAGTCGGTTTGTTGTAGTCAACACGAAAACCTAAAGCGCCAGAGTCAATATATTGATCAATATCAAAATTTACTGGGTGTAAAGCGCGCGAATTTAGTACAGAAGCTGATTTAAAACGGTGCAAAGCAAAAGTTTGGACATCGGATTTATCGTGCCGTGTACAAATTAAATAAATAATCGCACCTTTTTGTACCAAAGCCAGCGGATTTAAAATATAGGTTTTTTCTTCAGCATGAATATTACGTGGTCGATAAATACATTCGATCTGTTTATCTTGGAGTAAACCTTCATAAACGGCTTGTTGTGCATGTTTATCGACCAAAGGCGGAATTAATGGTTGGCTTGCAGGCACAATTCGAACACGATTAATCCATTGGCGAACATTATTTTGAGTCGACAGGCTGCGACGTGCCAGATCAAACCATGGATTCATTTCTTCGATCAGACTGGGGGGTAACAGGTGTTTTAAATGTTCTTCGACCATCATAAATGTCACCGCTTGAGAACTGGTCATATGCGGCAGACTTTGAATAGGAGCATCAGAACGCCAGCGCCAGCCTTGCGGTACGGTCTTATTGCTTTCAATGGGAAAGCGTTGTGCAATCTGGTTTAAGTCACGCTGAATAGTGCGCAGGCTAATATCAACCCCTTCACGTTCCAGCATTTCCTGTAGTTCACGCGTTCCCATCCATTTACCTGTCGAAAGGCGCGATAGAATTTGCCATTGTCGGTGCAAACTATTGGAGGTTTCTTTTTCTTGTAAAGACATAGTCGATCGTAAGTAGGTCAATAATGTTTTGAATAGCAACACAATAGAAAAACTTGATCGTTTTGGCAAGAATGTAACAGAAATATTGCTTATATCCCGATACAACTTTCTACAAGAACCTCATTGAAGCCAGTTCACTTTTTTTCCAAAAATAAGGAAAGCATCTGCATAAATGGCACTGTATTTGCTTTATAGGATAATGAGTCAACAAGAAAAAAGGCAGGTAATTATGTTAGAAGAAGATAAAGAGATGCATGCCCTAGGTGAGCAATATATGAAAGATAAATTGAGCGGAGTAATCAACAGCCAGTCTTTATTCATTGACCAGTTAAGTGTAAATACCAATTTGTTTGAGCAGTTAAAATCAAAATTTTTTAACGAAATGCTAGATGATGTCAGCTCAAGTGGTGAAGTTTCTAAAAAGATAGAGCAATGGCTGTCAGTGCATAG
This sequence comes from Acinetobacter septicus, assembly GCF_019355975.1. Classification (NCBI taxonomy): domain Bacteria; kingdom Pseudomonadati; phylum Pseudomonadota; class Gammaproteobacteria; order Moraxellales; family Moraxellaceae; genus Acinetobacter; species Acinetobacter septicus. The sequence goes on from NZ_CP079898.1 coordinate 322,715, forward strand.
TCTCGAACAATTGAAGCAACTGAATGCTGAGGCAAAGCAACATTTTTTATATGAAGGGATTACCTTTACGGTTTATGGTGAAGAAGAAGGCACGCAACGAACGATTCCATATGATCTCATTCCGCGAGTGATCGAAAAAAAGCAATGGGAGAAAATATCCAAAGGCTGCGAGCAGCGCGTCAAAGCTTTAAATTTATTTTTAGATGATATTTATCATGATCAGCATATTTTGAAAGAACAGATTGTTCCTCAAATGCAGGTGATGACACATGAAGCTTTTCAGCCTCACATGTTAAATCATGATTTAAAAGGAAAAATTTATTCTCAAATCAGCGGGATCGATATCATTCGTGATGGAAAAGGTGATTTTTTTGTTCTCGAAGATAATTTAAGAACACCGTCAGGTGTCTCTTATATGATTGAAAGTCGAAAAATCAGTAAAAAACTCATGCCAGAGCTATGTGCGGCAAACCCGTTACAAGAAATCGAACAATATCCAACATTACTCCGCGCAATTTTGGAGGAAAATGCTTATGTTGATCAGCCTTTTATAGTGGTGTTAACCCCAGGACGCTTTAATAGCGCCTATTACGAGCATGCTTTTTTAGCCCGTGAAATGGATGTGCCGCTAGTCAGTAGTCGCGATCTTTTTGTTGAAAATGATCACGTCTATGTCAAAACTATTCGAGGTCGTCAACGTGTCGATGTGATTTATCGCCGTGTTGATGATGCATTTCTCGATCCACTTGCTTTTAGACCTGATAGTACTTTAGGTGTCGCAGGTTTGATGTCTGCTTATTTGCAGCACAATGTCGTGATTGCAAATGCTCCGGGTACAGGGGTTGCGGATGATAAATCAATCTATCCTTATGTGGATGATATGATTAATTTTTATCTGAATGAAGCACCAATTTTGAAAAATGTGCCAACCTTTCAATGTCGACGTGAAGATGAACTGGATTATGTAGTTGCCAATCTGGAACAACTGGTCGTCAAAGAGGCACAGGGTTCTGGTGGATATGGAATGCTGATTGGGCCACAAGCAACCAAAAGTGAAATCGCGGAGTTCAGAAAAAAAGTTTTGCAACATCCGCATTTATATATTGCACAGCCGACACTCGAATTATCTGTGGCGCCAACTTTGACTCAGGATGGCATCGCAGAGCGGCATATCGACTTACGTCCTTTTGTATTGTCATCGCCTTATCGAACCGAGATTGTACCGGGAGGCTTGACACGTGTGGCCATGAAAGCTGGCTCACTTGTTGTGAACTCATCACAAGGTGGTGGCATCAAAGATACTTGGGTTGTTGAAGCACTACATTCTTGATCAATGTTCATTTAACAAGGAAGAAATTATGATTTTACTGAGTTCAAATGCACAACATATTTACTGGTTAGGCCGTTATTTGATGCGCATCAACTTTTTTTGCAATCGGATTCCATTTACACAGGATCAGGCTGCAATTGAATTTTGTCATGCTTTTTGTTTACCTGCTTATGATGCAGCATCACTGAATGAATTGGCACTAGATCCTGAGCAACCGTATTCATTGATGAAACAATTTAGCTATGCAAGTGACAATATTCATGAATTACGCGCTGTTTTACCTGCAAAAGCCTATGCTGAACTTAATGCTCTTATTCGAAATGCAGGTGAACAATCGGGTTATATTTGTAATGTAGTCCAAGAGTGTAATGAGATTTTGGAAGCAGAAACAGATACCGATATTTTACTGTTTTTTGGTTTGGGTCAAAAAATTGAGCAATTAGATGCGACTTTGCGCTTTAAACAAAATCCTGAAAATTTAATTGATGAACTCGACAAAACCGTTGCAGCTTTAAAAAATTATGGCTGGTTGGCTCTTGAAACAGCATGGCTTGATTTGAAGCAACAACCTGATTTGATGTCTTTTTATCATTTTCATGATCAACTTCATCTCATGTTTGAGGCGCCTGTATGAAACTTATGGTGAATCATCAAACACATTACACTTATAGTGAAAATGCGTGCAACAGTATCCAATATATTAAGATGATTCCTCAAAGTTCACAGCACCAATACGTTCATTACTGGGACATTAGTGTTCCGGGTGAACGGGTACTTAAAAAGGATGTTTTTAATAATCTATGGCTGACTTGTTCACAGCGTTTTGACTATCAACATTTAACCATCATGGCGCAAGGGATCGTTGAATTACATTGTGGTGGAAATGAGGGACACCAAGCAAGTTTACCGTTGTCACTATTTTTGCAGCCGACACATGCTACGTTGTGGGACGCGAATATGTTGGAATTTGCCACCCAATTTGTGACGATGGGTTCGTTGAAAGAACTTATTGTTTTAGCAGAACAAATTTTGTTGAAAGTTCCTTACTGTCCGCATGCAACCACAGTTCAGTCCACAGCAAAAGAAGCATTTTACGCAGGTCTAGGGGTGTGTCAGGATCATGCACATTTAATGATTGCCATGTGTCGGGCTTTAAATTTACCAGCGCGATACGTTTCAGGCTATTTGTATGATAAAAATACGCCTCATCTAGCAAGTCATGCATGGGCTGAAGTATTTTTGAATAAACAATGGTATTGTTTCGATGTGAGTAATCAATTGTTTGAACCTTCTTCACATATTTACGTCGCAATTGGTCGTGATTATTTTGATGTTGCGCCAGTAAGGGGTATTCGTGAAAAAGGTGGTGTGGAAAAAATGCGATCAACAGTGCAGGTACTTGCTTGTTGAATGGAATGAAAAAAATGACTTATTGTTGTGCTTTACGGCTTAAAGATGGCTTGGTCTTCATTAGTGATACGAGGACCAATGCGGGTGTAGATCAGATTTCAGTTTTTCGAAAACTTTACACTTTTGGGAAATTAAAAGAGCGCTTTATTGCGATTCAAACAGCGGGTAATCTGGCAACAACACAGGCTGTGATCGGTCATTTGCGAAATCAGCTTGAATTACAGGAACAACCCAATCTATACACTGTAAATACCATGTTTGAAGTTGCCCAATTGGTCGGGCGAACTTTGCGCAAAGTCATTGAAGATGTGACCGAAGATACGCTTGAACAAAGTAATTACTACTGTAGTTTGACTGTGGGTGGTCAAATTGGGGAAGGAGAGCATCAACTTTATAATATCTATCCACAAGGGAATTTTATTTGTGCAACTAAAGACACACCTTTTTTTCAGATTGGTGAAAGCAAGTACGGTAAACCAATACTAGATCGTGCTTTAACTTATGATATGCCTTTGGATGAAGCACTGCGTTGTAGCCTACTTTCATTCGATTCTACCTTACGTTCGAATGTGTCAGTGGGATTGCCGCTTGATGTATTGGTGTATCATATTGATAGTCTGGAAATGCCAAAAGGTAAACGTGTTACTCAAGATGATGAGTATTTTCAAAAAATCAGTAAACAATGGTCGGAAATACTGCGTGCAGGTTTGCATGAAATTCCAAAACCTTCAGAGGATTATTTGGAATAATTGAAAACGGCAGGCATAATTAATTTATTAACAGATAAAGAAATATAATTATGAATTATCAAATTTGTTATGCAAGTCAAACCACCTCATCGCATGAGCAACTTATGGTTGATCTGAGAGAAATTCTTTCAACTGCGATGCATTTCAATTATATTCACAAAATACAAGGTGTTTTATATTTTGCGGATAACTATTTTTTTCAATGTCTTGAGGGCGAACAGCAACAAGTTTTGAAGTTACTGGATTCTATAAAGAAAGATCCGCGTCATTCACATTTTCATGTTCTTGATGAAAGAAGTGCTGAACACGCCAACTTTAAAGACTGGTCGATGAAATATGTGCGTAAACGTAGTGAAGTAAAAAGTTTTTTTGCTGAGCTCGGGAGCAACACTTTTAATCCATATCTACTTAATCCAACTTCGCTAGAACGTTTGCTCGAAATTTTAAAAGATGTACAAGCAGAAACCCATGGTTAAACATGGGTTGATCTGATTTAATTTTCAATTTTTCGGCGAATCGGTCGGTTGCTTAAACGGCAAAGTAACTCGTAACCAATCGTTCCATTCGCTTCGGCAACGTCGTCAACCAAACGATGTTGCCCCCACAGCTCAACTTCATGATCTAACGATACATTTAATCCCGTCACATCAATCGCGATCATATCCATGCTAACACGTCCGATTACTCGTGTAAGACGTCCATTCACTGCAACGTAGTTTTGTTTAATATAAGCGCGTGGATAGCCATCCCCATAGCCAATTGAAACAATGGCAATATCCATTGCTTCGTCGGCGGTAAACCATGAGCCATAACCGACTGAATCACCTGCTTGAATATGGTTAAGCGCAATGATTCGGGCAGTAAAGGTCATGACTGGTTTTAAATCCAGCTCATGTACAGTTTTGTCTGCAAAAGGACTAGCGCCATACAGCATGATGCCGGGACGTACATAATCAAAATGAAGTTCTGGCCAGTTAAAAATTGCAGCTGAATTGCAGCATGAAACCTCAATTGGCGCACAGCTTTCTTTAATGGTGAGTAGTTGTTGAATTTGTTGCTGATTCATTGGATGTTCTGGAACATCGGCATTGGCAAAATGCATTGCAAGTACACAATGGAAACCTTCAGTTTTCAAATGTGTGATGACATCAATAATTTCATCTATTTTAAAACCTAAACGGTTCATTCCACTATTGAGTTTGATCCAGACTTTTAAGCCTTGTTGAATATATTCAGCTTTATATTGTAATAACCATTCTACTTGCTGCTGCTGATGTACGACACATTCAAGTTGATGTTGTAAAACAGCATGCATTTCATTGGCATTGAAAATACCTTCAATGAGGGTAATCGGATGCTTTGAGCCTTGAGCACGAAGCTCGAGTGCTTCTTCCAGAGTGGCAACACCGAAAGCATCGGTGTTATTTAAGGCTGCTAAACAGTCTTTGACTCCATGTCCATAAGCATTGGCTTTGACCATACTCACGATTTTTGAGTTTGGTGCAAGTTGTTTGACACGGTTTAAATTATATTGCAGCGCAGCGCTATCAATATAAACTGTTGCTTGGCGCACCCTGATTTCTCCTTTGGGACGACATGGAAAAATTTTAAAGAGGATAAATAATTAAGACCTTATTCCTCATCATCATACTGACTGTAATACTCAGGTGAGAGGTTACTAAAGCGGGTATATTGACCTTCAAAAGCCAAACGGACTGTTCCAATCGGGCCGTTACGCTGTTTACCAATAATAATTTCGGCAGTACCAGCTTCTTTAGATTCTTTATTGTAGACTTCATCCCGATAGATAAACATGATCAAATCGGCATCCTGCTCGATCGCACCCGATTCACGTAAGTCAGACATGACAGGACGTTTGTTGGGACGATTTTCCAGACTACGGTTTAACTGAGACAGTGCTATAACAGGACAATTCATTTCCTTAGCCAGTGCTTTTAAACTTCGCGAAATTTCTGAAATCTCGCCTACACGGTTATCACCCATACCTGGAACTTTCATCAATTGCAAATAGTCGACCATGATGCAGCCAATTTTACCATCATGCATTTTAGCAATACGTCGTGCGCGGGAGCGTACTTCCGTCGGCGGGAGTGCAGAGGAATCATCAATATAGAGATGTTTTTCCTGAAGCTGCAAGATCGTACCTGTGACTTTCGACCATTCATCGCCATCCAGTTTGCCTGAACGTAAATGCCCTTGGTGCACTTTGCCATAGGAGGAAATCAAACGCATTGCGATGGAATCAGCAGGCATTTCCATCGAATAAACCAGTGCAGGCAAATTACTATTGAATAAAACACTTTCGACTAAGTTCATGGCAAAAGTGGTTTTACCCATTGAAGGACGTGCGGCAACAATGATGAGATCTCCTGCCTGCATCCCATAGGTTTTATTATCAAGTTCTAAGAATCCAGTCGTTAGACCTGTGATATTGCCATCAAGTTTAGAAAGCTCATCGAGTTTACTAATAACATCAGCAGTCACTGAGCTAATCGATTTTGGTCCCGCGTCTTTCTTATTGTTATTGTGTTGTTCTGCCAATGAAAAAATGTTGGTTTCAGCCAAATCCAAAATTTCACTGACTGCACGACCCTTAGTGTCATAAGCATTTTGCAAAATATCAGTACTGACTTTAATCATACTACGCAGTGTAGAAAACTCTTTAATTTTGCCTGCATAAGTTTCCAGATTGTAAAAACTCGACGGGGAGTCCGCCATAAGCTGCATCAGGTATTCTTCACCGCCAATGGCATCGAGTAAATTTTGCTTCACCAACCAGTCATTGACCAATACTGCATCATAAGGTGAGTTTTCTTGTGCCAGTTTCTCAATAGCACGGAAAATATATTTATGACGAGTTGCATAAAAATCACTTTCTTTGAGTAAATCACCCACTTGTTCAAATGATTCAGCAACGGTCATCAGCGCTGCTAGTACTGCTTGTTCAATGGCAAGGTTATGCGGAGGAGTGCGAAATTCTTTTAGTTGACCTGAGTCATTCACTTTATTCTCTGTATTGGGAGAATTTTTTGTAAAATTGGCATTCGCCTGTGACATAACAAGACCTAATCAAAAGATGAAACGATACCGATGGGCTATCTTAATCCAAATAAAGGTCATCGGGACAATTTAATTCGGTGAAAATTGTATAAGTGGCGAAAAATTGTAGTGGTCGCGTGAGAGCTGATGTGATGCATTTCATTTGAGTATCGAATCATGTCTCATCAAAGGTATTACAGACAGCACGTATTTAGCGAAGCGGTATTTGCAAATGGGTGAAATCGAAGTACAGGTCAGTTTGGAAATAGGGCAGTTAAGCATTCAAAAAAAGGCATCTGATAAAGATGCCTGCTTTATTTAAGGCTATTTAACCCGAAATATACTGCTGTAATTGATCAATCAAGTTTTTTTGATCTTGCATCGCTGCTTTAACTAAATCACCAATGGAGATGAGTCCAACCAACTTATTCTCTTCAACCACAGGTAAATGACGTAAATGTCGGTCTGTCATCAGTTGTAAACATTCTTCAACTGTATTTGAACGTGAAATAGTTAAAACCTTTGCGGTCATAATTTCACTCACCGTCGTATCATAAGAGGAGCGTTCCATCAGGGCAACTTTGCGGGTGTAATCACGTTCAGACAAGATTCCAACGACTTCATTATCTTGAGTGACAACTAAAGCTCCAATCCCTTTTTCTGCCATGATCGAAATTGCTTCAAGTACGGTTGCGTCTGGCGAAACAGTATAAATGGCTTGTTCAGCTTTATCTTGTATAACTTGAGCAACGTTTGTCATCTTTTATGTCCCTCTGGCGAGTGTTATCATTTTAAATTAACTTAGCGCGATTTGAAGAAAATGCAAAGCCTTTGAAAGTATAAATGAATAATATTTTGCCAAATGGCGTTGGCGTTTTGTATTGAGTTTTACCGATTAAAACTCAATACACATTATTTTATGCAATTTTTAAATTCGATGCGGGTGCAAAGAAAAAATGTCGCATTTGTTGTGTCGATAATTTAAATTTGCGTTGATTCGAATTAAACAAAGCAGGCGTAACATTTAAACGGGTCAATGTAGGTAATAAAGACTCCTGAAAATCTTGGGGCGTAATTTTTTTGGGAACATAATTTGGCCAGTGTTTTTTAGCGTAACGATGTGCTTGCACACCATTGAGCCAAAAAGGAAAAACAAAATCATCTTGATCTGATTTAATTGCCCAGCCTTGATGGTATAAACCCCAAAGTGCGCCGCAATACATCATGGTTTTTAAAATAGAAATTTTAATTATCAAGTCTTTAGATACAGGATTTAACTGTGTGTAGGTTTTCATGGTTTTGCTGCGATTTAAATTCGTGTTTATTATAAAAAATAAATACTTAATTTCAGTTACTCGTTTGCTTTAAATCGTAATAAAGTTTTACAGCGGCATTAAAAAACGCCACCTAGGTGACGTTTGATTATGCTTGCATGGTGGCCATTCGTTGCCAGTATTGTGCTTTCAATGAATCTCGTTCTACACGAAAGCCTTGGTAGTAAAGTTCAGCCAGAAACATCGCTGCTTTACCGTGTCCTGCACGTGCTGCATCTTCAAGCTGCTTCACAGCGTCTTGAAAGTTCATCTGTGATTGAATTGTATTGACCGCAGATGCGTACACATGTTCTAAGTCATGATGAGAAATTTGTTGAATCATATTAAAAACTCCTTATAGTTGTAATTATGATCACATCAACTCGGCTTACTTGCCTCGCAAAACTAATTTAGCAGTTGATTGTTAAACTAATATTACAATAAGCGTGATAAGTCAAGTAATAAATGGGGCGTGTTGCCCGAATTACAAGCTTACATGATTAAACATTCAACAAAAATATTTTTTAGTAAAATCAATATAACAATTAAATATGACATGACAAGGAGAACAACATGCTAACAACGGTCGATGGTTTTAATTTTGAAGTTCCTCCAGATGAGTCTCAAATTGTGGCTTTGGCACAATATCATCGCAAACAACTTGATGAGGCCATATTTCATCAAGAGATTCATTTAGGTGATTACTGTCTGGCACAGCGTAAGCGTGTGCATGATTTTACCCAACAGCTTGATCCGCAAACCAAGGCATGGTTTTATCGCGTCTATGATGGTGAATTATTGCGTTTGGCGGATGAAGAAGATTTGCATCCAGCAGATGCAGAAACAGGTTTGAGTTATTTCGCTATTTTGATTGTTTTGGCGATTATTGCCTTTATTTTATATTTTGCCGTTATTCGTGCGTTAATCAGCTAACTTTTATTATTTGTTCGGATGTCAAAGTACCTAATCTTCTATTTTGTTAGGAGAATGAGGCACTTTGACTTGTGTGTAACTGAAATGAGCCATACACTACATTCATTCGAGGTAAGGTATGCTCATATCAAAATATAATTTTTTAAAATTTGTAAATGAAATCAAATTAGATCGCATTTACAACAGTATCGTCGCCATCATGATTATTGCGATGTTACTGTTGGCTTTTATTGCATTACAACGTCCTATTTCTCATCCACAATATCAAATTGTCGTAAATTTATCCGACATGGCCAATAACCCAGAAACCCAAAAAATGGCACGTCGGTTATTGCATGAACAGACGATTAACCGCGCGAAATATTTTAAATTGATGCGGGCGTATCAGTTTGAGAATGCAAAGGCTCGGCACTATCCTGCGATGGCTTTAGAGGATGAATAATCTGTGGGTCAATCTGTACAGGCTTAATCGGTTCTAAATGATTTTGAAGATCTTTTAATAATTGTTCTTTATCTAGCTTTTCACTGGCAATAATGACTGTAAGGTTATCAGGGTGAATGTGTGTTCTAATTGCCCGTTGTACATCTTGTGCTGTCAATTTACGGAGCTGTTCTGGATACTTCGATAAATAATCTGAGGGTAATCCATAAAAACCAATGGAGCCAAGTTGTGCATTAATATTGGCATTGCTGCTATAGGTCATTGGAAAAGCCAGTAACATTCCACTTCGTGTTTCTTCAAGCTGTTTTTTATCGATAGGTTGTTTGACAAAATCAAGCAAAGTTTGATGTGCAACCCGAATACTATCCATCAGCTGATCTTGTTGAGTTGAATAGTTTAAACTAAAAATGCCGCTTGTCTGCGTAAAGCTAAATGTACTATATGCGCCATAAGTATAACCACGTTTTACCCGAAGCTCTTTCATGAGCAATGAGTTAAATCCTGAACCACCTAGCATTTGATTGGCAAGTTCTAGAGCTAGCTGATCTGGATCATTTCGACTTACACCCAAATGTCCCATCGTGACATAGCTTTGTGTGGACTGATAAGGAATGTGCTGAATGTTAAAGCCCTGCTGTAGCTTGGGTTGAACAAGCGGTGGAGCAGCATGCCCTTGGGGTAAGGATTGAATGATTTTAATGCTGAGATCACTGGCTTGTTGTGTGGTGAGTTGTCCTGTCATTGCGATATTCATATTTTGTGCGACCAGTAACTCTTGGCGAAACTGTTTGAGCAATGCAGGAGTAATCTTACGAATGCTGGCATGAGTTCCCGTGATTGGTTCTGCATAGGGGTGTGTTCCATATAAAGTACGATAAAGTTTAATATCAATTAAACGATTTGGATTTTCTTGCAGCTGGCGTTGACCAACTTGCGTATTGCTATATATAAGATTTAAGCTGGATGGATTAAATGTTGCGTGATTAAGTACTTCTAGCATGAGGTTGATAGCGGACTGCATTTTTTGGGGATCTGACATCACTCGTAAACGCACGACAAACATATCTCGATATGCTTTGACACTAAATTGTGCACCGAGTTGTTCAAAGGTATTGGCGATTTGGGCAGCAGTATAGTTTTCGGTTCCTTCAGTCATCAGATTGGCAGCCATATTGGCAATACCAAATAAACCTTTGCCTATACGCTCATCTTGTGCCGAACCCGCATTAAAGGTGAGTTGTATATCCACAATCGGCAATGCTTGTGATTCAACAAATAGTGTTCGCACTTGATTGGCATTTTTTAGATCATGCACATAAGGTGCTTGTTCAGCAGTACTTTTTGAAATATTTTTGAGACTACTCAGTTGTGAAATGGATTTTAGTTGAGACGGATCATCTTGTTCAGCAACACTTTGATCCACAATATCTGCAAAGGCTGGACTAGAGAGCAGGGATGTCAATATGAGCACGAGTAGGGTATTGTTCATTATTAATCCTTTATTTTTCTTGTTCTGGTTCTAGGTATAAAGTGGTGAGATTGCTTTTAACAAAATAAGCATTAGCTACTCGTTGAATATCTTGTGGTGTTACCGTCTGATAATGTTCAGGCAAATTATCCACCAGCCGATAACTCAAACCATTAACTTCAAGTAATCCAATCATATGTGCCTGACCAATAATATCGTCTTGGCTATAGATCAGATTGGAAACAAAGTTATTGGTGACACGCTCTAGTTCAACGGGTTCAATCAGTTCAGTTTTAAGGGAATCTATTTCTTTTTGAATGGCTTCTTGAGCAGATGAGAGACTGATCCCATCCGCAGGCAAGGCGGTAATTGTAAATAAACTGTCACCACGATTATAAGGATCATAATTGATACTTATCGAGCTAAGAATTTTTTTGTCACGTACCAGTTTTTGTTGCAAACGTGAAGAAATATTGCCATCCAAAAGTGCCTGAATAATTGTTAGTGCATAGGCATCTTGCGGATTTTTGGCGGTCTTGATAGAACGAACATTCCAGGCCATATACAAATTCGCTACATGGACAGGCAATTCAACTTCCATGTGTCGATAGCCCACACGATCAAATTCCAACACGTCATTACGCTCGCCTGAAACCTGTTTGGGAATCTGTCCGAAATACTTTTGAACCTGTTTGAGCGTTGCCTCTGCATCCACATCACCAATAATCACTAAGGTGGCATGATTAGGGCTATACCAAGTTTTGTACCATTGTTTAAGGTCTTCTAACTGAATGTTTTGCAGATTTTTCATATAACCAATTACAGGTTGCCGTGCATGACTGGTGGGGAAAGCCAGCCATTTAAAACGTTCAAATGCGAGCGCGCGAGGATTATCGTCGGTACGTTGACGACGTTCTTCCATGACCACATTCATTTCAGTTGAAAAATCGCTTTGACGTAATACCAGATGGGTCATCCGATCTGCTTCAAGTTCCAAAGCCATAGGTAGATAAGCTTTGGGATAAAGTTGATAATAATTGGTATAATTGCTCGAAGTGGCCGCATTGACTCGACCACCATAAATGCGGCTTAAACGGGTAAACTCATTATCAGGAACTTTAGTTGTTCCTTTAAACATCATATGTTCAAGCGCATGAGATACCCCTAAAATATTGCCTGATTCGTCACTGCTACCGACTGCATACCAAATTTGACTAATTGCAATCGGGGCACGATGATCTTCCCGAATAATCACTTTCAAACCATTGGTGAGTGTGGTTTCAAAAGTAGTGCGTCCAAGTTGGCTTTGTGTTTCTGCATGACTTGTAGTCAGCGTTAAGAAAATTAAAGAAAAATGAAGTACAGGGAGTTTAAGACATTGTCGTAACGATTTGAACACAAGCCGTCCATAGGTATTTCTCATATTTCAATCTATTTTTAAAAAAATAACGTTTAAACTCAAGAATATCCTGTTGTGTTTTAGTGAAGTTTCTTTATCTGGATGATCGCAAAACACCTTGCAATACCAATCATTTTCAGGGCTAATTGCACTTTAAAAGCAGTTTGAATAAGCTCAGGCAATACAGAGAATCTGTGCTAAACTCTTTGTTTTTTAACCCGCTGCTTTTCAAGGGAATCGGTATGCAACAGCAATCGAATATGCAAAATAAATTCTTGATTGATGCTGACATTGGCGATGACGATGTCACATTACCAAACTTACCTGCTGTCAATGTTCCAATTATTGATGATGCTGTAAAAACACAAGAATCCGCTTTACCTGCTGCTGTTAAATCTGAAACCTATGATCTTGAAGATACTGAGCAAAGTTCGGCTGAGACCCAATCTAAAGGTGGCTTCTTTAGCCGTATGAAAGATGGATTGACCAAAACTCGCCGTAATTTGGCTGATGGTATGGTCAACATCCTGATTGGCGGTAAAGAGATCGATGATGAGCTTTTAGAGGAAGTTGAAGAGCAATTATTGGTTTCTGACATTGGCGTAGACGCCACCAAAACCATTATTACCAATTTGACTGAGCGTACTGCGCGTGGTGATTTGATCTATTCACATTCACTTTATAAAGCGTTGCAGGAAGAACTGGTGGCTTTGCTTGCACCAAGAGTTAAACCTTTACATATCGACCCAAATAAAACACCTTATGTGATTTTAATGGTGGGCGTAAATGGTGTAGGTAAAACCACAACCATTGGTAAATTAGCCAAGCGTTTACAAGGCGAAGGTAAAAAAGTCATGCTAGCAGCAGGAGATACCTTCCGTGCTGCGGCGACTGAACAGTTACAAATCTGGGGTGAGCGCAATAATATTCCAGTAGTGGCACAAGGGCATGGTGCAGATAGTGCATCGGTGATTTTTGATGCTTTTGAAAGTGCACGCGCGAAAGGAATTGATGTATTAATTGCCGATACAGCAGGTCGTTTGCATAATAAAAGTAACCTGATGGAAGAGCTTAAGAAAGTTAAGCGCGTAATGCAGAAAATTGATGCGACTGCACCGCATGAAATTATGCTGGTGGTAGATGCGGGCACAGGACAAAATGCCATCAATCAGGTTCAGGAATTTGATCAGGCAGTTGGTTTAACAGGAATTACCATTACTAAACTGGATGGTACAGCGAAAGGTGGAGTGCTTTTTAATATCGCCAGTCGTACTCATGTACCTATTCGTTTCATTGGTGTGGGTGAAAAAATTGATGATTTACGTCCATTTTCAGCCAAATCTTTTGTGGCAGCATTATTTGAAACCGATAAATAATCTGATCTAAACTTTGAAACTCCACTTCGTGTGGAGTTTTTTGTTTTGATGACGCGCTAAAGCATGAAACTGTTCTAAAAATAAAACAGTATGTAATAAAATTAGTAATGAAGACGCCATAAGAGTTGCATAAACTAATCATCATTCCAGATCACGACCGATTAGGTCAAATGTACACAGGACATAACAAATGACATCGTTCTTAGATAAAATTAAAAATCGTCGCAGTATCTATGCAATCGGAAAAAATGTTGCATTAGAACAAGCTGAGATTGAGCAAATCATTAAAGATGCTGTAAAACACAGTCCATCTTCATTCAACTCACAATCTTCACGTGTAGTGATTCTATTTGGTGATTCGCATCATAAATTTTGGGAAATTGTACGTGAAACTTTAAGAAAAATTGTTCCTGAAGCTGCTTTTGCCGCGACAAGTGGCAAGCTTGATAGTTTCTCTGCGGGTTTTGGCACAGCGCTATTCTATGAAGACCAAGCTGTGATTAAAGGTTTACAAGAACAATTTGCATTGTATGCTGATAACTTCCCAGTTTGGTCTGAACACTCAACTGCGATTGCACAATTTGCAGCGTGGACAGCATTGGCAGAACATAATGTCGGTGCGTCACTTCAACACTACAATCCAATTGTGGATGATGAAGTTGCAACAACTTTTGGTATTCCACATAACTGGAAACTTCGCGCGCAATTGGTCTTTGGTTCAATTGAAGCAGAAGCGGGCGATAAAGATTTTATGAGCGATGATGAGCGTTTTAAAACCTTTAACTAAGCTTTAATATTCTTTTAAACATCAAGAGCGCGTTTACGCGCTCTTTTTTATGAGGATGTATTGGAAGTTATGTTTAGCATTGATGCATACACCTGATGACTAAGTATTTAAATATTATTATAAAATTTAATAGCTTAGTCATATATTTGAAATATTTGTCATAAAATTGTCACAACTGCGCTGCATAGTGCTCATGGTTTAAAAAAATGTAGAGAAATCCGACAATGACTTCAAAATTCACACTCGCCGCATTAAGTTTATGTTTAAGTAGCTCTGTTTTTGCAGCTGCGACGATTACGGCTCCAGAGGAAATCGTAATATTGGCGGTCAATGACCAAGAGGTGAATTCAGGGTTATTGCGTAAAAAAGAAAATGATTACAAAGTTGATGCTGGCGAAATCAGTATTAGTGTTCGTTATCAGGAATTTTTTCAGCATTTAGATGGTGAGCACGATATTGTTAAATCTGGAATAGTAACGTTAAAAACGCCACCCCTAAAAGATGGAGCAACTTATCAACTAGATTTGGTTAATGCGCCGTCAAATTTTGAAGATGCAAAAAAATACGCTGAACAACCAACAATTGGTCTTTATAATGCAAATCACCAATTACTTGTTCAGCAAACAGGTGCCAATACAGAAGCTAAGCCTTGGTTTAACAGAGGGCTTTTTGGCAAAGCTTATGATTTAACTCAAACTAAATCTGCACCAGCAAATCAACCTGCACCCGTATATGCAACTCAAACTGTAGTGGCTAAAGAAAGCGTTGCTGTTCCAACCACAGTGATCAACCCTCAAGCTTCGAATGCAGTTAAAAGCAACGATCAACAATTGGTTGAGTTATGGCAAAAATCTTCAAAAACAGAACGCCAAAAATTTATGGCGTGGCTAGCAGGGCAGTCAAATTAAGATAAATCTTAAGCATAAAAAAACCTCCGAAATTTCGGAGGTTTTTTATTGAGTGACTATTATTTAACAAACCATAGATAATAACCAATCAACATCAGTGGCCATGAGATGTAAGGACTAAATAACCATTTCCACAACCAAAATTGGGGAATGTAGCCTACACCATGAATAAAGCCGCCTGAAATTCCTAGCATAACCAGCATAAGAACACTGTGATTGTAGTGTCCGTTTGCATCTAGCATCATGCCAGGATGGACCAACAATACAGCTGCAAGTGGCAATGCCAACAAAAATGAAATTACCATCGCAATGGTCTGCGCTTTACTTCTTTTTACTGTTGTCACTGCTTCAGCCATAATGTTATTCCTCATCTAAATTTTGATGATGCTCAATATAAAGAGCGCTTAGAACACCTGCAAAACAAGCCATCAATATTCCAAGAATCCATGCGAAATACCACATATATTTCTCCTCGTGACCTTAGTACAAACTATGTGAATTAGCTTGAATGTCTTTATTGGTAATGACACCCCACATTTTATAGTAGCACCAGAAGGTATAACTTAATACGATTGGTACAAAAATACATGCAGCAACGGTCATGACACCTAGTGTTTTATGACTTGAAACAGCATCCCACATAGTAAGACTTGAAACAGGGCTGATACTAGATGGCATAAGGAACGGAAATAATGCAAAACCAGCAGTTAAAATAGTTCCAACAATCGCTAAAGCAGACCCAAGAAAGCTTAATCCTGCTTTATTTTTACTCGAAGCAAATAAAGCAATCAGACCACCAAGAATACCCACAATAGGTGCAACCATAGTGATTGGATATTGGCTATAGTTGTTTAGCCAACCGTGATTCGCATTGGTCACTACTTCTTTTGCTAAAGGATTTGCAACACCGTTGGTATCAAAAGGTTGTACCAAGGTATAACCTTCAATGTTACCAAAATAAAGCCAAGCACCAGCAGCAATAAAGCAAATAAGGTATACAACAGACATAATTTGAGTTGCTTTAGCCGCACGGCGATGTAGCGCAGCATCTGTACGCAGCATGAGCCAAGCTCCACCGTGGGCACACAACATAGCAACACTCACTAGACCACATACCACAGAGAATGGGTTAAGTAAGCCAAAGAAATTACCGTCATAGTGAGAACGGACAGTTTCATCCAGACTAAAAGGTACACCAACCAGCATGTTGCCGAATGCTACACCAAATACAAGTGCTGGAACAAAACTACCAATACAAAGTCCCCAATCCCAAGAGTTACGCCATTTGGTATTTTCAAGTTTAGATCGATAATCAAAACCAACAGGTCTTAGAAAAAGTCCAAACAGAACGAGCAATAAGGCCCAATACATCCCCGAGAAAGCGACCGCATAAACCATTGGCCATGCTGCAAAAATTGCACCACCCGCAGTAATTAACCAGACCTGATTACCATCCCAGTGCGGAGCAATCGTATTGATTGCTACGCGACGTTCATTATCAGTTTTACCGACGAAAGGCATCAAAATCATGGCACCCATATCGAAACCGTCAGTTAGGGCAAGCCCGATCAGGAGTACCCCGACCAAGACCCACCAAATTATTTTTAGGAGTTCATATTCGATCATGATTGAGCCTCCTCAGCGACCAAATTCGAGTTCTCTTGTTTTTCAAAATGGTATTTACCAGTATGAAGTGAGCTTGGACCTAAGCGTGCAAACTTGATCATTAGATACATTTCAATAATGAGCAGTACTGTGTAGAACGCTGCAAGTGCTATGATTGAGCCCCATACATCTCCAGTACTTAAACTAGATGCGGAGAGGTGAGTAGGTAATACTTCACCGATCGTCCAAGGTTGACGACCACCTTCTGCTACATACCAGCCAGTTTGAGCCGCAATCCACGGTAATGGCAAAGCAAACAAAGCAAACTTAAGTAACCATGGTTTATCTTCAGCATTGCGTTTAGCCACAGACCATGCCGCCAAGATGAAGAGCAAGAGCATGAGGAAGCCACAAGCAACCATGATACGGAACGTAAAGAATAAAGCAGGAACGTTCGGAATACTGTCTTTTACAGCAGATTGAATGTTGGCTTCAGTCGCATCAGTGACATTTTCGGTATATTTTTTCAATAATAAACCGTAGCCTAAATCTTTCTGGTTTTCTTTAAATGAGTTAAGCAAATCTGGAGATTTATCGCCTGCACGAAGTTTCTCAAGCTCGCTATACGCCACCATACCATTACGAATGCGTAGTTCATGTTCTTTCATCAAGTCGGTAATACCAGTGACTTGCTGATCGGTTGAACGTGTTGCAATTAGACCTAATGCGTAAGGAATTTTAATCGCATAATCAGTGCGCATTTCTTGCTGATTTGGGATACCAAATAGAGTAAAACTGGCTGGTGCTGGTTGAGTTTCCCATTCGGATTCAATAGCGGCAAGTTTTGCTTTTTGGACATCGCCTAATTCATAGCCAGATTCATCACCTAGTAAAATAACCGATAATGTAGAAGCTAAACCAAAAATAGCAGCAATGGCGAAAGAGCGACGGGCAAATGGCAAGTCACGTTTTTTCAACAGGTAATAACTAGAAATCGCTAATACAAAGATCGCACCAGTGACATAGCCTGCCGAAACAGTATGTACAAATTTAACCTGAGCGACAGGGTTAAAAATAAGTGCTGCGAAATCGGTCAGTTCCATACGCATGGTTTCATAGTTAAATGCAGCACCGACAGGGTTTTGCATCCAGCCATTTGCGACCAAAATCCATAATGCGGACATATTTGAACCAATAGCAACTAACCATGTCACACCAAGATGCTGTACTTTTGATAAACGATTCCAGCCGAAGAAGAACAAACCAATAAAAGTCGATTCTAAAAAGAAAGCCATTAGACCTTCAATCGCCAGTGGCGCACCAAAAATGTCACCTACATAGTGTGAATAGTAAGCCCAGTTAGTACCAAACTGGAATTCCATAGTCAGACCAGTCGTTACACCTAAAGCAAAGTTGATACCGAAAAGTTTTCCCCAGAACTTAGTCATATCTTTATAAATTTCTTTACCAGAAATGACATATGTCGTTTCCATAATGGCAAGAAGAAAAGCAAGGCCTAAAGTCAGAGGGACAAAAATGAAGTGATACATTGCGGTCATAGCGAACTGGAACCGCGAAAGATCGACCACGCTTTCAGAAATCATCAACGTGTCTCCTTGATTTGGGAATTTGTGCCAGCGATACGCTCGGCAACTTGATTGTCAAAATTTTTAGGGATAGTAGGGGCGTCAAACCAGATATGTTTAATTGTCAGTAAAAGAACAATCTTAATTATTAATATGATTGTAATTTCTTTGACTAAACGTTGATTAAAATCTTTTTTCATTAAGCTCATATATACAAGCCTATCTGGATGGTTTAACCATATTATTAATGACATAAACAAAAAAATAAACAATTAAAACAATTAAAATAAAAATATATTATTAATTTGTTTTATATCAATTACTTATAAATATATTTTTTGATTTAAAAAATAATAAAAAACATATTAAAGCAGTCTAGTTTAGGCTGAAATAAATCAGACTAAAACGGTTGTATTTAATATTTTAAATCCGACTAAAATAGTAATAATTAAATTTCAGGCGAAATTAAATACCCAACTAAAATGGTCGGATTGTAGTTATGTGGGTATAGTTAAATATCGAGATTAAATTTTTAATTTACTCATTATATTTGAATGATCCTAAGTCAATTTTTCTTATTGATTAAAAGATATACATGATTATTGTTGTGGTGTAAATAAGTGATTTGATACTGCAATTTTTTTGGCGATGTAATGAGTCTGTTTAAAACGAATTAAAATCACTTGTGAGCGAAATTCTAATTCTCCAAATTCTGGTTCAACTTGTACATAATGAATCTGACCAAATTCGTCCCGAATTCGGGCTTGTGCTGAAAATCCTGGACGAGCATTGCCGCTTGAGATGGTTGCAAGTCGCCCAAGTAGACTGGTGTTGTGATGTTCGATCTGTGGCTTGATGACTTGATCAAGACAGTGGATCATAAATACCGTAAAGAAGATGGCAATAATCAGTGCAGGCAAAATCAGATAGAAGGGCGAAACAAAGCTGTGCTGTTTGGCAAAAAAAGCAAGTTGTAAAAAATAGCCAGCAAAACTGAAATTGATTAAAAGAAAAACAAGAATGAGAACTTTTGAAAACTTGACATTAAGCAGTGGCGAATACACAAGCCAATTTGGAGAAACTTTCTGAATAATTGTACTGGGACGTATCCCAATATAAATCCCAATAGTTTCTGCCATGCTGAGAATAATTAAAGCAACCACACTTAAATGAAAAGGAAGCAAGTCGTAGTTGAAGAAAAATTCTGACATGGCAAAAACCTGAGAAATTATTCTGTTAAGTAAATTCCACCATCTGAATGTATCTGAATTTCAACTTTCGTCAAAAACTCACCCAAACAAGGGCCAGAAATACATTCACCCGTTTCTACATTAAACAGCGCACCATGTGTTGAACACTCGATAAATTCCTGATCTTGATCTAGAAATTGATTTTCCAGAAATTCAAGTTCAACTTGTAGGTGTGGGCAGATATTTTGATAAGCAAAAAAACCGCCATCACGTTGCGTAATAAAAATAGTCTCTCCCTGAGGCGTTTCATAAGAACGCGCTTCACGTTCAGGGATATCCTCGGTCATGCAAATTTTTTCCATATTTATGCACATTCAGTCTGGAAATTTTTAAGCAGTTTAGCATAGTTTTCAATATCTAAACGCGGGCCATATTGGGCAACCACTTCACTTGAAATCAAAATAGCAAGCTGAGTTGCATCTTCAAGAGACATGTGTTGATTAAGGGCATATAAGAATGCACCTGCAAAGGCATCACCCGCACCATTGGCATCAACAGCAGTAACACGACGACCACCTAAATGAAAATGTGTGTTAGCTGAATATACCGAAGCACCTTTGGCGCCTTGTGTAATGACAATGGTATGATTTTTTAATTTCAATTTGGCAAAAGCTTCATCCAATGTATGCGTTTCTGTATACATGAGCGCTTCTTGTTCATTACAGAACAACACATCAACGCCTTCATCAATCAGTTCATTGAGACCTTCGCGGGCATATTGAACCATCGCAGGATCCGAAAGCGATAAAGCAATTTTGACTCCATGTTCACGTGCAATCTGGCGTGCTTGTTTGACAGCTAGTCGAGCTGAAGGACTAGTCGAAAGATATCCTTCGATGTAAAGCCATTTTGCTTTTTTTAACGGTTCGTAATCGACCTGTTCCGCAGAAAGCTCGGTGGTGATCCCTAAATAAGTATGCATGGTACGTTCTGTATCTGGGCTAATCAGTACCATACAAGTACCCGTTACGCCATCCGTTTTTGATTTTGTGGAAGTGTAAATATCGGCGTCATTTAAACCATCAAGGTAAATTTGACCGAGTTCGTCATTTCCAACTCGACAGGCATAAAAAGCAGAACTACCTAAAGCACTAAACGCGACCGTTGTGTTTGCCGCAGATCCACCACTGGCTTGACCTTTATAATCCTGAGAATTGAGCAGGTTTTGATATAATGCGGCTTGAGTTGGACCATCCGTTAACTGCATGGTGCCTTTTTGCAAGCCTTGTTGAATTAGAAAATCATCAGAAATTTTAAATTCCTGGTCAATAAGTGCATTTCCAATTGCAAAAAGGTCAACAGTTGCCATGATTGTCTTCACAGGTAAAATCAAAGCACACAGTTTACACGATTGTTCAGTTTTACTGTAGTTCGATGAATAAATTTCATTATTGAAGCAGATGGACTGTCTTTATTTACTAAACTGCGTTGTTTGAAAAATGGGCTATAGCTTTTTTATTGATGAGCAAAGTCATTATCGAAAGGACATGTGATGATGTTCACTCGGGAACAGGTAATTCTATGAAAATTTAAAATAAAGTATGAATTTTTATAAAGTGGCTCGAATAGCCACAAAAATACAGCAAAACAAAGAAATTGTGTCAGATTAAAACTACCAAAATGGCATCTGACTAAGGCTATAATGGAGACCAATTATCAAAGCGAAATTTTAGGAGATCACATGACGGTAGATGTCACTGGAACTATTAATCAAACTGTACATCCTGCGTTTCAGTTGGTACGTCAACATCATGTTGAAGCTTTGGATATTTTAGTTTCTGAATATGCTCATAAAGTGACGGGCGCTGTTCATTATCATTTAGCCACTTCACATGATGAAAATGTTTTTTTAGTGGCATTTCGTACCCAACCGATGGATTCAAAAGGTACAGCACATATTCTTGAGCATACGGCACTGTGTGGTTCAGAGAAATTTCCTGTACGTGATCCATTCTTCTTGATGATTCGCCGTTCATTAAATACATTTATGAACGCATTCACGGCGGCAGACTGGACGGCTTATCCATTTGCAACACAAAATAAAAAAGATTTTCAAAACTTATTATCTGTTTATCTGGATGCTGCGTTTGCAGCAAATTTGAACCCGCTTGATTTTGCTCAAGAAGGGATTCGTATTGAGTTAGAAAATGGCGAACCTGTTTATAAAGGCGTGGTATTTAATGAAATGAAAGGCGCGATGAGTGCACCTTCAGATCAGCTTTATCACCAACTGGCTTATCATTTATTTCCTGAAACGACTTATCATTATAATTCTGGTGGTGATCCGAAAGACATTCCAGATTTAAGTTATGAGCAATTGGTCAATTTTTATAAGTCGCATTATCATCCAAGCAATGCGGTGTTTATGACTTTTGGAAATCAAAGTGCTTATGATCTGCAAGAGCAATTTGAAAAACTGGCTTTGGCAAAGTTTGAAAAGGGTACGACACTTTATTCAACCCCAGAAAAACGTTTGACCGCACCGATTGAAGTGACTGAAACCTATGCAGTCGATAGCGAAGATTTAACTGACAAAACCTATCATGTATTGGCTTGGTTATTACCTCAAGCCAGCGATATCAAGTTACGTTTGGGAATGCGTCTGGTCGAAGGTATTCTGCTTGAAAATTCTGCTTCACCATTGCGTCACTATCTGGAAACTTGTGGTTATGCCCAATCGACGGGTCCGCTCATGGGTGTGGATGATTCTAATTTTGAGATGACCTTCTATTGTGCTGTGCAAGGTTCAAATGCTGAGCATGCTGAAGAGTTTAAACAGGGCGTTCTCAAGGTTTTGCAGGATGTTGCCTCTAAACCGATTGATCAGGCCTTGGTTGATGCAATTTTGCATCAGATCGAATTGCATCAGCGCGAAATCAATGGCGATGGTATGCCTTATGGTTTGAGTTTGATCTTAAATGGTTTGGGCAGTGCGATTCACCATAATGATCCGATTCATGTTTGGGATGTAGATACTGCCATTGATCAGGTTAAAGAAGAACTCGAAGATCCGATGTGGTTGTCGAATTTGATTCAAACCTATCTTTTGGATAATTCACATCGTGTACAAATGACCCTGATCCCAGATGCTGAAAAGTCTGTGAAAGAGCAAGCGGATGAAAAAGCACGTCTGACAAAAATTGCTGAACATTTAACCGATGCTGATCGTGCTGAGATTGAGGCTAAAACCCAAGCATTAAAGGAGCGTCAGGATACACCTGATGATCTGGATTTATTGCCAAAAGTCGGATTAGAAGATGTTCCAGCAGATTTACACATTGTGCAGGGGCAACTTCGGGAAATTATTTCCAATCGGCATGATTATCCTCTGAATTTATATCATGCGGGAACCAACGGGATTTATTATCAACAGGTGTTGATTGAGATTCCAGAGGAAGTGGTGCAGTCGCCTTATTTTAGTCTATTGTCAATTTTGATGGGTGAAGTGGGTGCGGGCGAATATGATTATTTGACTCTGCAACAAGTACAGACGGCCTTGAGTGGTGGTTTGGGCATGGGCGCTTCATTACGTAGTAAAGTGGATGATAAAGGTAAAATTAGTGCGTGGTTGACATTGACCACCAAATCCTTAAATGAGCGATTAGATGCGATTGGTTTGTTAAAACTGGCTTTTGAAAAGCTTCGTTTTGATGAAAAAGATCGAATTATTGAGTTATTACAACAACGTAAAACACGTTGGAAATCACGTTTGTCTGGCTCTGGTCATAGCTATGCGATGCAAGCTGCATCACGCAATATGAGTGCATTGGCGCAGCGTGATTATCATAATACTGGCTTGGGTGCTTTAAACTGGCTAAGTGATCTGGTCGATGATATTGAACAAAACGATACGGCTTATGATCAATTGATTAATGAATTAAAAGCGATTCATTTGAAGCTGTTGCAAGCACCTAAACAGTTTTTATTAGTCTGTGAGGAACAACTTTCAGAACAGTTAATTGAAGAAATTCAAAATGTCTGGGATAAAGTTGAAATTGATACGCAGATTCCCGAAATTCAGAATATTTCGCATTCAGAAAATGATCATGATGAAGCATGGTTAATTCAGACCAATGTTCAGTTTTGTGCATCTGCTTATCCAGCCATTGAGGTTGCACATCCTGATGCAGCGCCGCTGATGGTACTCGCAGCCTATTTGCGCAATGGTTATTTGCACAGCGCGATTCGTGAAAAAGGCGGAGCGTATGGCGGTGGTGCAAGCTACGATGGCAATGCTTGTTCATTCCGTTTTTATAGCTATCGTGATCCACGTCTGGCTGAAACATTTAAAGATTTTGAAGCCAGTGTGGAATGGCTTTTGCATACACAGCAACAGCCCCATCAACTTGAAGAAGCCATTTTGGGATTGGTGTCGAGCATGGATAAACCTGGTTCACCTGCGGGTGAAGCCATAACGGCATGTTATGCGCTGTTGCATGCGCGTACACCAGCCTTTAGGAAAACTTTGAGAGAACGTTTGTTAAATGTCACGGTAGAGGATTTACAACGTGTGGCGCAACAATATTTAATTGATCAGAAACCCATAAAAGCTGTGGTTGCACCGTTTGCAAAACGAGAGCAACTTGAACAGCTCGGTTTTCAAATTAAACAAGTAGATTAAAAGAAAAACTGGAGAAACTTATGTCGTTCAAATCTTTTGAACGAACACCGCTACAACTGAGCATGCTGAGTATGCTCAGTTGTATGGGGGTGTCTGTTGTACATGCAGAAATGTCGGTGACATCGAATCAAACACCAAGCACTGTTGTTAAGACAGTTGAAGCACCTGCCGCACCAGCAAGTGCCAAAGCATGTGTCGCATTGGATTCAAATGCAGACCGTCTGGCTTGTTATGATGCGATTTTCAAAGCGCCTGTAGATACTCGAAACGCAATTGCAGCTCAGCTTGCTGCACCTGTTGAGCCTAAAGAGGATAAAGCGAAGCCTGAGACTTTAAAAGCCAAAGTTGAAGAGAAGGTGGGCAGTTTATTTGCATTGGAAGCTGACCCAATTGATCCGAATGTGTCTTTATTGGATAAACGTTGGGAACTCTCTGAAAAGGCAAAATTGGGCACATGGAATATCCGAGCATTCAAGCCAGTATATTTAATGCCAGTTTTCTGGACGACCAAGAAAAATGAATTTCCTTCAAGTCCAAACCCAAATAATACGGTGACAGAAAATAAAAATTTAGATTCGCTTGAGTCGAAATTTCAGCTTTCACTGAAAACAAAAGCTTGGGAAAACATCATTGGTAATAATGGCGATTTGTGGCTTGGATATACGCAGTCTTCACGTTGGCAGGTTTATAATGGTGACGAGTCACGCCCGTTTCGTGAAACCAATTATGAGCCTGAAGCAAGCTTAATGTTCCGTACCAATTATAAAGTATTTGGTTTAGATGGACGTTTGCTTGGTGTGACTTTAAACCATCAATCGAATGGTCGTTCTGATCCATTGTCGCGTAGTTGGAACCGTGTAATTTTTAATGTCGGATTTGAAAAAGACAATTTTGCCTTAATGCTACGCCCGTGGGTTCGCATTCAGGAAGATAGCAAAAATGACAACAATCCAGATATTGAGGATTATATTGGACGTGGTGATCTAACCGCATTTTATAAATGGAATGACCATGACTTTTCTTTAATGCTACGTCATTCTTTAAAAGATGGTGATGACTCGCATGGCGCTGCACAATTTGACTGGACATTCCCGATTAGTGGGAAGTTACGTGGACACTTTCAGGTCTTTGATGGTTACGGTGAAAGCCTGATTGACTACAATCATCGTGCTACGTATTTTGGTTTGGGTATTTCGCTCATGGATTGGTACTAATCCAATATAAACAGCATCATGATTTATGCTTTATCAAACGCTCAATAAACTTATTGGGCGTTTTCTATTCAATGGATGTACTAAAAATTAAAGTCGATTATTAACCAATTTGAATATCTGCACTCGGATGCTTAAGTCGACTTTTCTTGGGTGTTGCAATGAGATACGCCAGCGTAAGGGGGCCTAAACGACCTGCAAACATCAGTAAACTCAGTACAAATAAGCTACCATTATGTAATTCTCCTGTAACTC
Organism: Acinetobacter septicus; assembly: GCF_019355975.1. Classification (NCBI taxonomy): domain Bacteria; kingdom Pseudomonadati; phylum Pseudomonadota; class Gammaproteobacteria; order Moraxellales; family Moraxellaceae; genus Acinetobacter; species Acinetobacter septicus. The sequence goes on from NZ_CP079898.1 coordinate 348,418, forward strand.
CACGAGACAAACCCACAGTGCAAGCCGCGGATACTACTTCGAAAAATAAATCCAGAAAATTTTTGTGTGGTTCCAAGATTAAGATCGTCATGAAACCGATAAAAATGAGACTTAAAGTAATCACGACAACAGCAAGTGCTTTAAACGTACTTTCATAGGAAATAGAACGATTAAATACCCGAATCTCATCATTTCGACGTAAAAAAGAAATAACACTCAATACTAAAATGAAAAAAGTACCGACTTTGATTCCACCTGCGGTACTGAGTGAGCCGCCCCCAATAAACATGAGAAACATGGTCAGTAGAGTGGAGCTATTCATCAAAGATGCGGTATCGATAGTATTGAACCCAGAAGAACGAGGTACAGTCGCCTGAAACCACGCATTTACGGCTTGCTCGCCTAGATTCATTTGCATGAGCGTCAGTGGATTATTGGCTTCAATTAACCAAATGAGTAAAAAACCACTGATATTTAAAACGGCAATGGTCGATAACACGACTTTGCTATTGGTGCTGAGCTTTTTCCAACGCTTATTTTGTTTGATATCCATCAATACCATAAAGCCAATGCCGCCAAGTATGTACAGGAAACTAATCGCAAGACATGCAAGATAATGACTTTGAAAAGTAACTAAGCTATCGGGGAATAAAGAAAATCCCGCGTTATTAAAGGCGGATACACTATAGAAAAAAGCATAATACAAAGCATGAGCGAATCCGAAGTCTGGTGTCCAGATTGACGTTAAAATGATGATTCCTGTGACTTCGAAGAATAAAGAATAAAAAAACACGGACTGTGCAATGGTGGTAACTTTAGATAAACTGGTTTGCCCCAAAGAGTCCTGCGCCATCATTTGTTGCTTTAGTCCCAATTGTGGAGCAAGACTCAATGCTGCCAGTATCGCGAAAGTCATAAAACCAAGACCGCCACACTGAATCAAAAATAGTAAAATAAGCTGACCTGTAGTGGTCAGCGATTGACCGATATTAACAACGGAAAGCCCCGTAATAGTAACTGCGGAAGTTGCTGTAAACAAAGCATCCATCCAGCTTAAGTTACCGTTATTGGCAAAAGGAAGTTTAAGTAAAAGTGTTCCAATGATGATAAAACTAAGAAATCCCAACGCCAAAAGAGAAGGTGGACTGAAATTAAAGGTTTTATTCTTAAGTTTAGCTTTCATCATAGCCTAGAAATCGTTTAGATAGTTTTTTGAGTGGTTCAAGATGACCTTCTATGATGAGAATATCTTTGGATTGTACCGCACAAGAAGGTTCTGGATCGTAAATGATATCTTTACCACGTTGTAATAAAATCGTTTTAATATGATGGGTGGCATCAATTAAACCTAATAAATGTACTCCGTTTAGATGTTTAGGAATTTCTACTTTGACGATGAAATGATCATCATTGAGTGCCATATACCGACTCACCATCGGATAGTTTAAAGCCTGCGCGACACGGACGCCCATATCTTCTTCAGGGTGAATAATTTTGTCGACATGCAGATGTGACAAAATCATATGATGCGCTTTGGTTTTTGCTTTAACCCAAATTTTAGGAACACCTAAATTTTTTAGATGTAGCACACATAAAATACTGGCTTCAATATCTTCGCCAATCGCGACCACTACAGCAGCACAATTTTTAATATTGAGTTCTTCAAGCACATGTTCATCACTCGCATCGGCGATCACCGCATGTGTCAGTTGATCGCCAATGTCTTCAACATTGCGTTTAATCGTATCTATTCCAATGACATCATGATTAAGCTGCGCAAGTTGTAATGCAACCGTTGCACCAAAACTACCTAAACCAATGACAGCGAATTGAGCCATAAAAAACCTGATCTTTGTATAATAAGTTAAATTTTAAAATTTTGGATAATGCATAATGATGAGGTTAGTTTATTATTTTTGAATAAGTTTTAGTGCAAAGAAGTGTTAAAAAAACCGATAAGGCAGGTTGATCCAAATCCAAATCGGTTTATGGTTGAAAACGCTGAAAAATTATTTCAAGAAACGCTGATAACCAATATTGGCTGTGATTTCTTCATAAGGATACGTAATGTTTTCCAATGTTTCGATTAATACATCTGGATTTTCCTGCGTATCTGTCGCCTGTAATCCAACCAGTACGCGACCTTCGGCAGCGCCGTGATTGCGATAGTGGAATAAGCTAATATTATGCGTTGGACCTAAGCGCTCAAGGAAAGTAAGTAGGGCACCTGGGCGTTCAGGAAATTCAACACGGAATAAACGTTCATTTTCAATATTGGCATGACCACCAATCAAATATCGAATATGCAGTTTAGCCACTTCATCATCAGACAAATCATCGACTTCATACAATTCTTTAAGTGAATTAAAGATCTCGATACGTTCAGCCTGACCTGATTTTAGACTGATACCGACAAATACCTGAGCTTGGTTGCTATCACTTGCACGATAATTAAATTCGGTAATATTACGGCCATGTAAAGCACGGCAGAAATTTAAAAATGCGCCTTTTTGTTCAGGAATGGTAACTGCAAAAATAGCTTCTTTATGTTCACCCAATTCAGTACGTTCAGCAATATACCGTAAGCGGTCAAAGTTCATGTTTGCGCCACAGACGATTGAGACAATATTTTTATCTTGAATTTGATGTTGTTCGACGTATTTTTTAATACCTGCAAGTGCCATTGCCCCTGAAGGTTCGACAATGCTACGGCATTCATCAAAAGTATCTTTAATGGCGGCACAAATCTCGTCTGTATTAACTAATACAACTTCGCGTTCAACAATTGGCCCAGAATTGTCTGATTTTTGCAGTTGAATCACTTCAAATGGTTTTTCACCAATTTGAGCCACCGCAGTACCATCGGCGAATAAACCGACATGCGGCAAGATCACTCGTTGATTGTGTTCAAAGGCTGCTTTCAAACAGGCTGATTCATCATATTCAACTGGAATCACTTTGACATGTGGTGCAACATCACCTAAATAAGCGGCAACCCCTGCAATTAAGCCACCACCACCCACAGCAACAAATACATATTCCACATCGCGCCATTGACGTAAAATTTCATTGGCAATCGTGCCTTGACCCGCCATGACCAGTTCATCGTCATAAGGTGGAATAAAGGTCATGCCTTCATCTTTGGCACGTTGAATCGCGTATTTATTGGCGACATCAAAAGAGTCGCCGTGTAATACGACTTCACCGCCTAAACGCTTTACGGCTTGTACTTTAATATCGGGAGTGGTTTTTGGCATCACAATAATGGCGCGTATCCCTAATTTTTGACCAGACAGAGCGACCCCTTGTGCATGGTTTCCTGCTGAAGCGGTGATGACACCACGTTCCAATTGGGATTTTGGGAGCTGGCTAATACGGTTATAAGCACCGCGTAGTTTAAAAGAAAAAACAGGTTGTAAATCTTCGCGTTTAAAACGAATGTTATTATTGAGTTTTTCACTAATTCGTGGCGCTGCTTCGAGTGGGGTTTCGATTGCAACGTCATATACCGTTGCCTGTAAAATTTGTCGAACCAAACGAGACAGCATGTTAATCTTCCATCTAACAGTTTAAAATAAACGATTATTGTAACAAACCCCTAGGCATTTGCGCCGATTAATTCGTCCTAATGTCAAAAATAATAGTTGAGTGATGTCATGAGCCTGTATGCAACCCAAGATGAGAAAAAACAAGCTGCTGCGAAAGCAGCTTTAAAACACTTGCCAAGAGGTGGCATTTTAGGAGTGGGAACAGGCAGCACAGTCAATTTTCTGATTGATCTACTACCTGAATTACAGCTCGAAGCAGCTGTTGCCAGTTCTCAGGCCACTGCCGAGCGCCTACAAAAGTTAGGCATTGAAGTAGTGGATATGAATCATGTCGGTGGCTTGGATGCATATGTTGATGGCGCTGATGAAATTGATCGCCATATGCATATGATCAAGGGTGGAGGTGCTGCGCTCACACGTGAAAAGATCGTGGCATCTATTGCCAAAAAATTCGTATGTATTGTCGATGATTCAAAATGGGTGGAACAATTAGGTCGTGAATTTCCATTACCTGTTGAAGTAATTCCAATGGCACGTTCTGCTGTCGCACGTAAAATTGTTACTTTAGGCGGTGATCCAGTCTACCGTGAAGGTGTGGTCACCGATAATGGCAACGTGATTTTAGATGTTTATAATTTAAATATCCTAAATGCCATTGAACTTGAAAAGACATTAAATGATATTCCTGGTGTGGTCACTAATGGTATTTTTGCGCTGAATCCTGCATCTGTTGCGATTGTGGCAACCAATAGTGGGATTGAAGAACGTACAGCGATTTAATGCTTTTGGAATCATTACCCGAAATTAAGATGGTCAGACATGTAAGGGCAAGACATTTGCGTTTACGTGTCGAACCGCATCAAATTCGTTTAACTGTGCCGTTATTTTGTACAAAAAAGCAAATTCAGCAATTTTTGGATCATTCGCAAGAGTGGTTATTACAAACTTGGCAGAAACAGACTCAGCAACAACAACTTGCAAGTTCAAATCTCCAGCAGATTCATTTTTTTAATCAAGATCAGCCTTATCAGATTATTTTGCGTAAACAGCATAAAAATTATCTGATTGATCATGAACAAGCGTGCGTCTTTATTCGAGAAGATAAAGGCAATACCGTGTTGAAAGATATGATCTACGACTATGCAAAACAATATTTACCCGTATATCTGAAGGAAATCAGTCAGCAGGTTGGACTTTCGTTTCGTGATTGTAGTATTCGACGGCCTAAAACCCGATGGGGAAGTTGCAGCGCGCAGCACAATATTATGTTACATGCAGGCTTGGTCTTAATGCAGCCTGAAATCGTACGCTATGTTTGCGTACATGAATTGGCGCATACGCGTTATTTTAATCATAGCGTGCAGTTCTGGGCTGAAGTTGAAAAATTCGATCCAAAATATTCCAAGCATCGTAAGCAACTGAAAAGTTATCAATTACCTGTGTGGTGGTATTAGGAGCCATAATGCATTACGGCTCCTATCACACATTTAATTGAAATTACAGCTTAATTTCTCGGTTTCGAGTTGTGCAGGTGAAGTATGTTTATCTAAACCCGCTGTTGCAGACAGAATTTTGTTATCTTTAATTTTAAGCTGAATAAACGGATACTGTTGAGAATTATTGCTCGGTTCAGCAGAGCCGCTATTGAGAATATAGTCGTTTGTGGATGCATTGACTTGCAGCAAGTTATCTGTACTTCCGCCGTTTAAGCTAGATTTATAAGTCTGTTCGCCCTGACTGAGTTCAATTTCACCTGTTGCTCGGACTTTTAAAATACAGTTATTGGCTTCATAGCGACCCACTAAATATTCAATTGTGGGAAAGTTAATATCTGTATTTTCAGTATTTATTCCAGTAATGCCTTGCTTACATGGATAAATAGAATCTCCACATACACTTGAATTGGTAAATCCAATAGCACGTCGATAGTCACCCGCACCACTCGTTCGGATATTAACAGTATTATAAGCGGTATTCGGCGTTCCACTATAGGCGCGCTCGTTCAATGCTTTATAGCCTATTCCATTTAAACTGGGTTGCAGTTGACGAGCAGCTAAGTCTAATACCGCATTTTTTAGACGGCTTGCAAACAGTTCTCTGACAGTTTTTTGATTTGCTCCAATATCAGGAGCCGTATTTAATATTGCTTCCGTATTTTCGACAGTACTCACCATTGGCGCAAAATCAGTGGTATGACCATTCACTGCTTTTCCATCCAGATAGCCATCTGCCAAATCGAGTGCAATGTTTTGAGTAAATTCTGAATAATAGTTGCTACTTTGATTATGTGAGTTATACCAATACACAAAGTATCCAAAGCTTAAATAACTATCTAAATAAAGATTCTGAGGAGATGCTGTATAACTCAGATTGGTTAATGCATTGGCATTGCTTAAAGTCGGGGTGTTTTCATTTTTAAATGCATTGAGTAGTGCGGCATTTACATCTTGCATTGCCATCGTAAAATGTGTGTCATTAATTTTTGAGTTTTCGATATTTTCATTTGGAAGTTGACCTGCGCGGACTAAAGCTCTTTGGTAAATGGCCTCAGATACAGGACTCGCAAAAAATATACGTGACTCAGTGGATGTTGGCCACAACAATGCATGATAAGTGCCCACAAAATTGATAAACTTATCATTAATAAAATCATAAATTTGAGAGTTCTGATTGGTCGTCATCTCAAGACGATAGATTCGATTTGCTTTTTCAATTGGAAACTTCAAAATTGAAGACGTTCCGCTAAAAGAACTGACCTCAGTAACGACTTGATTATTGGTATTGTCATAAAGTTTAAGATTCACATCATGTACTTCCAAAGGGAGTTTAATCAGGACTTCGTTTGGTTGTAAAACTTGATTGTTTGAATTTTCGTTATTTTGCTGTGTTGTTGGAGGGGTGTTAGAACTTCCCCCACAACTGGCAAGATAACTACTCAATATTATGATGCCAATTGATTTGAATAGATTGCTATATTGATATTGTCTGCTTTTAAAAAAAGGCATTCCTTCACCCCTGAAGTTTTAGTCATCCGTGTCAAGTAAGGAGTCAGTTTTATATACTGACAAATCATCATTAGACTTCTTTCATCATTATTTAAACCTTCTTTATTTTTCTCGCGTATGGAGAAATAAAGGGGATTTATCAAAGAAGCCTATTTAAATTTTAGATTTAAATCCTTGTCATTTAACGACATCAAATACTTTTTAGAACTTATTTTGCGATTACAAAGTTTTATTCAGTTTAAAATGTCGGCTTTAGTTTCATTTTATGCCATCTCAATATAATGGCTAAAGTAATTTTTGACCAATGGTCGGATATGTGACAAATACTTTATTACAAGGCTAATTTGAAGCGCCTTTAAAAAGCTTTTTTTAGGTCTCTGAGTCGATTGTAGAAATCCGAGTAAACTGCCATACTATCCGCCATTCGGTTGAAATTTAGAGGTAATAATCGTGGTCTCTGTCGGAATTGTTGGGGGAACTGGATATACTGGCGTTGAATTATTGCGTCTTTTATTACGACATCCGCAGGTCACTGTTCGAGTCCTTACTTCACGTACTGAAGCTGGTAAACGCGTTGCCGATATGTTTCCAAGCCTTCGTGGTCATACTGATCTTGAATTTTCAGATTTGAATCTGGATCTATTAAAACAATGTGATGTGGTGTTTTTTGCTACACCGCATGGTGTGGCGATGCAACATGCAAAAGAACTGGTGGCAGCCCAGACTAAAGTGATCGATCTTGCTGCCGATTTTCGTTTACAAAATCTAGAACAATTTGAAAAATGGTATGGTTTGCAGCACAGTTGCCCAGATGTCTTAAAAGACTCGGCTTATGGTTTAACCGAGCTAAATCGTGAAAAAATTAAAAAGGCCAGTGTTATTGGTAATCCTGGTTGCTATCCAACCACGGTACAGTTGGGTTTAGCACCGTTATTGAAATCTGAACAAAACTTAGTAAACCCTTCATGCATTATTATTGATGCCAAATCGGGTGTATCTGGTGCTGGTCGTAAAGCGAGTATGGGCATGATCTACTCGGAAAATGCCGATAATTTTAAAGCCTATGGGGTGAGTGGACATCGCCATCATCCTGAAATTGTAGAAGCACTCGAAAATATTTCAGGTCAAAAGGGTGTCTTTGATCATATCGTGTTTGTTCCGCATCTGGTGCCGATGATTCGCGGTATGTTAAGCACTATTTATCTTGATTTGACTGAACAGGGTGCAAATACAGATATTCAAGCGCTTTATGAGCAATTTTATGCCGATGAAAAATTTGTAGATGTGATGCCACCAAATAGCTCACCTGAAACGCGCAGTGTACGCGGAGCAAATGAATTACGCATTGCATTGTACAAACCGCAACCCCATAAATTGATTGTACTATCGGTACAGGATAATTTAGTAAAAGGTGCTGCGGGGCAGGCTGTACAAAATATGAACCTGATGTTTGATTTTGCCGAAGATGCAGGTCTAACAGGTATTGGTTTATTACCATAAAAAACGCTTTTAAGCTTCACACACATTTAAATTTCGATTTAAATGTGTGCTTTGGTTCTATCTTCAAACAGAGATGGCGATGCAGAATACTGAACAAATAAATAATGATGATCTACACACACCCAAGCCATCATTTTGGCATACGAACAGACCCTTAGTGATTGGAGCGATTGTTCTGATTTTGGGTAGTGTTTCGTTGGGTTATACCGTTGGACATCGTCAAGGATTGACTGTAGTAGGTTACGATGCAGATGCGGAACAATTGGTTGAAGTGGTTCAAAAGCAGAAAACTGCTTTAGATGCTGTCAATAAAAGTTTGAATGCAACTGTACAAGAACGAGATGTTGCAGTGAGCAATGCCAATGATTTATATCAGAGGATTACTCAAGCAAAGAATGATAAGGCGCAAATGGAAGGTATGAGTGCGCTTTATCGTGAGATATTACGTCAACGAGGCGGTTTGAGCTTAACGATTCAAGATTTGGCAATTAAACCATTGCCTGAAAATGCCTTTGAATATCAGCTTGATTTGGTACAAGTTAGCCCAAATAAACGTCGTGCAACAGGCTCGGTAGAGATGCGTCTGATACAAGGTGATGAGATTTTAGTAGTGCCACTAGAAGACAACAATTTCAATTTTGATGATTTTGAACGTTTAACAGGACGCTGGACGATGCCTAAAGGTTTTACTCCGCAGTTTATTGAAGTTCGATTGACAGGAGCTACACCTGTTACCAAACGTTTTAGCTGGCAACGTGGAAAACCAGTTGAGGCGGAATCTGCTTTTGTTGCAGAAATCCCGCAAGCCGAAGCAAATGCAAATTAAGAGTGAATCAAAGAGTATATGCGAACCAATAAGCGACAAATTAGTTTAAAAGACGTGAAAGCTTCCTTTTACCAATCTGGATATGTCGATTGGCATATCAATCCGCGCTTAAGTGATTCGCAAAGTAACGAGCCAGAAGGTGATATTGCAGTACAAACTGCTGAGCCTCAGCTAAAACGTCCACCTCTATATGCGGTAGTATTGTTGAATGATGATTACACCCCAATGGACTTTGTAATTGAAATTTTACAACAATACTTTGCATTGAATCTTGACCAAGCCACTCAAGTAATGCTAACTGTACACTATGAAGGTAAAGGTGTTGCTGGTGTTTATCCGAGAGACATTGCGGAGACGAAGGCAAACCAAGTAAATAATTACGCTCGATCCCAAGGTCATCCATTACTTTGTCAGATCGAACCCAAAGATTAAAGGGGGTCGTATGCTCAGTCGTCAATTAGAAGTATCCTTACGTTTGGCTGTAAGCATGGCTCGTCAAAAAAGGCATGAGTTTCTCACTGTAGAACACTTATTGCTGGCTTTGCTCGATAATGATTCGGCTGTTAATGCACTTAAGGCGTGTGGCGCTGATATAGTTTCATTGCGTAAAGAACTAGAAGAATATGTAGAACAACATACACCGAAGCTTGGTGAAAATAACGACCAAGCTCCACATCCGACTGAAAGTTTTGACCGAATTTTACAGCGTGCTATTTTTCATGTGCAATCTAGTGGCGGTGATCGTACCGTTGAAGGTGCAGATGTATTAGTGGCGATGTATTCTGAACGTGATTCTTTTGCGGTTTATCTTCTAAAGCGTCATCAAATCAACCGATTGACCTTAACGCAGTATCTCTCTCATGGAACCCGTAAAGAAGATATTCAGGCAGAAGAAGAGGTTGAAGATATCGAAGGAGATGCTGCTTCATCTTCAAATGCAGGCCCTTTAGAACAATTTACGCTAAATCTCAACAACGAAGCGCTTAAAGGTAAAACAGATCCTCTGATTGGGCGTGAAAAAGAGATAGAGCGTACCGCTCAGATTCTTTGCCGTCGTCGTAAAAATAATCCACTGTTAGTGGGTGATCCTGGCGTGGGTAAAACCTCAATTGCAGAAGGTTTGGCATGGCTTATTGTCAATGGCAAAGCGCCAAAACCACTTGCAAATGCTGAAGTCTATAGTCTGGATATTGGCGCCTTAGTTGCAGGAACCAAATATCGTGGTGACTTTGAAAAACGCTTGAAACAACTGCTCAATGCGTTAAAGAAAAATCCAAATGCGATTTTGTTTATTGATGAAATCCACATGATTATTGGTGCAGGCTCAAGTATGGGCAGTACCATGGATGCATCTAACCTCATCAAGCCGGCATTAGCCAATGGTACTTTACGTTGCATCGGATCAACCACTTTTCAGGAATATCGTCAGGTTTTTGAAAAAGATCATGCATTATCGCGCCGTTTCCAAAAAGTCGATGTGAATGAACCAAGTATTTCTGAAACCATCGATATTTTACGCGGTCTTAAAACCAAGTTTGAAGATTTCCATCATGTTGAGTATGAAGATAAAGCTTTAGTTGCAGCAGTAGAGCTATCTTCCAAATTTATCAATGATCGTTTCTTGCCAGATAAAGCCATTGATGTAATTGATGAAGCTGGTGCACAGCGCCGTTTAAAAGCAGAATCAGACGATAGTTTGATTACCATTGAAAATATTGAAGATATTGTTTCTAAAATTGCCCGTATTCCACCGAAAACAGTCTCTAAAGATGATAAAGCAGTGCTTGAATATCTTGAACGAGACTTAAAACGCGTGGTGTTTGGTCAAGATGAAGCGATTAGCGCACTTGCTTCTGCGATTAAATTATCTCGCGCAGGATTAAAAGCACCAGATAAGCCTGTCGGTAGTTTTGTATTTGCAGGTCCAACTGGGGTGGGTAAAACAGAAGTCACCAAACAATTGGCAAAATTGTTAGGCGTGGAATTGGTACGTTTTGATATGTCGGAATATATGGAACGTCATGCGGTTTCACGTTTGATTGGCGCACCTCCAGGTTATGTAGGATATGATCAGGGTGGTTTGCTGACTGATGCGATTCACAAAAATCCACATTGCGTATTATTGTTAGATGAAATTGAAAAAGCGCATTCGGATGTATTTAATTTATTGCTGCAAGTGATGGATCATGGTGCATTAACGGACAACAATGGTCGCAAGTCTGATTTTAGAAATGTGATTATTGTTTTGACCACGAATATTGGGGCCGAAAGTATTTCAAGAACCAGTATCGGTTTCACTGAGCAAGATAATAGCAATGATAATCAGGAAGCGATGAAACGTGCATTTGCTCCTGAATTCCGTAACCGTTTAGATGGCGTTATTCAATTTAAAGCTTTACCAACTTCAGTGATCGAATCAGTGGTTGATAAGTTCTTGACCGAGCTACAAGCACAACTGGATGATAAAAAAGTAGTGCTTGAAGTTGATCAATCTGCTCGTGATTGGTTAGCCACCAATGGTTATGATCGTCAAATGGGAGCACGTCCGATGCAGCGTCTAATTCAGGAACATTTGAAAAAGCCGCTTGCTGAAATGATTTTGTTTGGTGAGCTGGCTGATCATGGCGGCAATGTCGCTGTTTCTGTGAAAAAAGAAGATGGTAAAGAAGTTGGATTACAGCTTTCTGTCTTTGAAGACCAAACGGCTGAGCCTGCTTAATCGATGCTAGAAGATTTCTCAATCACCCGAATACTCAGTGTATTCGGGTTATTTTTAATCACTGCTATTGCTGAAATATTGGGCTGCTATTTTCCCTACTTAATTTTAAAAGAGGGGAAAAGTACATGGTTATGGATTCCTACCATAGCTAGCCTTGCATTATTTGTATGGCTTTTAACCTTGCATCCAACTGCTTCAGGACGCATTTATGCTGCTTATGGCGGGATCTATATTTTCACAGCGCTGATGTGGTTGCGTTTTGTTGATCAGGTTGCATTAACACGCTGGGATTTGTTGGGTGGCATCGTGGTTTTAATTGGTGCGAGTTTAATTATTTTGCAGCCGCAAGGTTTGATCCGATAATTGCTTTTAATTTTAAACATAAAAAACGCTGTTTTAAAACAGCGTTTTTTTACATCAAACATCTTATTTTGATTATTCGTTTAGCAAGAATTCCATCAATGCCTTTTGCGCATGTAGGCGATTTTCAGCTTCATCCCAAACCACAGAATTTTTATGATCTAGCATATGTTCAGAGATTTCTTCGCCACGATGCGCGGGTAAACAATGCATAAATAAGCAATCTGGATGTGCTATATCCATGAGTTTTTCATTGACTTGAAAGTTTGCAAAAGCCTGTTCGCGTAGCTTTTGTTCTTCTTCTTGTCCCATACTTGCCCAAACATCGGTCACAATCAAATCTGCATTGACGGCTGCATCTTCTGCATTGTCAAAAACTTCAACACAATGTGCAAATTCAGACAAAAATTCAGGTTTTGGTTCATAGCCTTTAGGTGAAGCAATTTTCAGTTTAAAGCCCATCATATGTGCAGCTTCAATATATGAATTACACATATTATTACCATCACCAATCCATGCCACAGTTTTACCTTCAATACTGCCACGATGTTCTTGATAGGTTTGTAGATCAGCTAAAAGCTGACAAGGATGGTGATCATCGGTTAAGCCATTAATCACGGGCACTTTAGAGTACGAAGCAAATTGTTCAACAATTTCATGCCCAAAAGTACGGATCATGACAATATCAAGCATGCTTGAAATAACACGGGCAGAATCTTCAATCGGTTCACCGCGACCTAATTGGGTATCACGTGGTGAAAGAAAAATTGCACTGCCACCAAATTGATTAATTCCAGCCTCAAAAGAAATACGGGTACGTGTACTTGATTTCTCAAAAATCATTCCTAGAACTTTACCAACAAAAGGCTGAAATATCTGTTTCTCATGCTGTAAGCGTTTTAGTTCACTTGCACGAGCTAAAATGCGTTGAAGTTCTGAAGAAGATAAGTCACGTAAAGTTAAGAAATGCCGTAGAGCCATGGTTACTCCACAATAATTGTTGTTAAACAACAATTAGTTGCTGATAAATGAACGAAAAAAGAATCGAATACTATACTACACGTGATTGAAAATGCAAAGAAATTAGCTGATTCTATGACCGTTTAAAAAAACATCAACGCAATATTCGATATGATCCAAAATTTCCTGATCATCAATTTTCATGGGAACGCCCATCGTCACTTTCCATTCAATATTACGTAAAATACCAAAATACATAATTGCAGAATGAAGCGGTTGCGAACAGTTGATTTTGCCTTGTTGAGTCGCTTGTGCCAAAGCACAAGCTATTGTTTTTTGAACGTATTCAGGGCCTCTTTCATGAAGATACAAAGCCAACTCTGGATCACTTTGCGAGCGTTCAATGACAAGACGCATAAAGGCTGCATTTTCTACACAGGTAATTTTCTGATAAAACCCAATTAAAGTCTGGATGAGATAACTTCTCAAATCCTCATGACTATTAAACGCCACACATATATTTTTAAAAAAAAGTTCACGTCTGTAGTCACAAATGGCCTTAAAAAGACCTTCTTTACTACCAAAATATTTATAAATAGACGCTTTTGAAACACCTGCATGATGGACAATATCATCCAGAGATACCGCATCGTAACCACGTTCCAAAAAAAGCTCCGTTGCACTGAGCAAAAGTGCCAAACGTCGTTCGTGACCTCGTTTGGTTTGTGGAAGTTCGCAACAGGCATTTGGAATCATAAGGAAGTTAGTTCTCTACATAATAAATTGAATATTTAAGACATCAAATATTCAAAAAAACAGTATAGCAAAAAAACTCAATGCTGACTGTAAAGACGGTTTACAGTGCAGTGAGAGACTCTATCTATATGGTTTCAAATATGAATAAATCAACGATATTGTGATGATCATCAGCTCATAATCTATAAATGGTATTCATCTTCAGTTTTCAAGAGCGCTTTTCACAAAAGAGAGCATGCAGAGTCAACGTGCCATGGAGTTGTTTATTAAAAGTCTATATTTCTAAACGCACAATTCAGGTAAGGATGATTGATAAAAAGAATTAAACAATAGGTGCTTTTAAAATTTGACAAAAATGTAGCGTAATTTTATAGGCGATGAAATTGCTCCAGAGATGTCAGTGATGTTGGTTTTTGTGTTGAAATGCTCATTGATGTTGCATTTTTTTAAATTTGTGCACAATTGAGACGTATTTTTTTAAGATGATTTAAATAAACTGTTTAAAAAAAAGACACTTAAGCTAAAAACAACCATAACTAAAACTAAAGTATAACAAAAAAGGAATTTTTTAACCTTTTCATTTTTTTTCAAAAGCGTATAAAAAGAGCTATTATCAATCGATAATAAGTAATAATTAAAAGTTGGCTTGATAATTGCAACTAGGAAAAACAGGCTCATCCTTTAGTATCGTTGAATAATACAAATAGATACCAAAGGAGGAGAACTTATAATCAAGGAGTTTTTATGAAACATTCAGCAACCTCATTACTTGTATCAGCACTTATGGTTTTTACAGTCGGAGGAGCAACACAGGTTCAGGCTGCCGATACTTTGGCAAAAATTCAAAAAAGTGGAAAAATTGTGATTGGACATCGTGAATCTTCCGATCCAATTTCTTATGTTGTTGGCGGTAAACCAGTCGGTTATGCAGTAGATATTTGTAATAACTTTGCCAATGAAATCAAGAAAGATCTTAAGATGCCAAATCTTAAAGTAGAGTATAAGGCGGTTACTTCATCTACCCGTATTCCTGAACTTTTATCAGGCAATATTGATATGGAATGTGGAACGACGACTAACTCGAAACAACGTCAAGAGCAGGTTGGTTTTTCGACTAACTATTATGCAACAGAAGTGCGAATGGCGGTTAAAGCTAATTCAGGCATTAAGAGTCTTGCTGATTTAAACGGTAAAGCAGTGGTAACGACTCAGGGTACAACCTCTGATAAATACATCAAAATGAATGAGCGTGGTCAAAAAATTAATGTGCAAAACATTTATGGTAAAGATCATGCGGACTCCTTTGCAATGATGGCTTCTGGCCGTGCAGCAGCATTTGTCATGGATGATAATATTCTTGCAGGACTTATTGCCAAGTCTTCGAATCCAAAAGAGTTTGCCATTGTAGGGCCAGTTCTATCTTCTGAACCTTATGGCATCATGATTGCAAAAGATGATCCAAAATTTAAGGCGGTGGCCGATCGTACCGTAAAAGGAATGTGGAAATCTGGTCAGATGGATGCTTTGTATAAAAAATGGTTCCAATCTGCGATTCCTCCTAAAAATACCAATCTGAACATGCCACAAAGTCAGTCGTTCAAAAAATTAAAAGCGAATCCTACAGATGCAGGTATTTAGCACTGACTTTTAACTCTAAATAAGGGTAGGTTAATTGTTGGCTCATGTAGTGAATTTAGCTGCATGAGCTGTGCTTTTTTGAACTTTAATAAAAGGGGCAGCTATGTCAGTTGGCTCATTAAACTGGACTGCATTTTGTGCTGAATCGAATGAATATGGACTGGATAAAGCTGCGTGGGCTGAGTCTGTCTGTAAAGCATTAGGTAGCGCAAGTTATTCTCCTTACGCCGATGCACCTACATGGCTTCAAATGTTAGGTTCAGGCGTATTTACCATGGTTTGGACATCATTTGCTGCATTTTTGATTGCATTTTTCTTGGGCTCATTACTCGGCATTATTCGAACTTTACCTAATAAGCCTTTAGCATTTATTGGGAATTGCTATGTTGAGATTTTTCGTAATATTCCTTTAATCGTACAGCTTTTCTTCTGGGCTTTTGTATTTCCTGAGTTTTTACCAGATAGTTTGAGTTCAGGCAGTGGAGATATCGTTGCGGGAGGTTGGTGGAAAAATATTTTAAACACGCATCCTGCTGTTATTGGTGTTTTTGCGTTGGGACTTTATACGGCCGCGCGAGTTTCTGAACATGTTCGTGCAGGTATTAGCACAGTCTCACGTGGTCAAAAATATGCGGCGTCTGCGCTGGGTTTTACCACAGGACAAAGCTATCGCTATGTAGTTTTACCTGTTGCATATCGTATCGTTTGGCCAACAATTACATCTGAAGCCATGAATGTATTTAAGAACTCAGCGGTGCTGTATGCCTTAAGTGTATTGAACTTCTTTGCTTATACCAAAACCATGCGTGAAGAGACTTCTCAGGATATTGTGATTCTCATTTTATCTACACCTGTTTATCTCATCATTACCTATGGCATTAAATTTGTGATGGCATGGATTGAAAAAAGAATGGCTGTGCCTGGTTTAGGTTCAGGAGGGAAGTAATATGGACTTTAGTTTATTACAAAATCCTGATGTGATTCATGCATTAAAAGAAGGTTTTATTTTTACCCTGACGGTGACAGTCCTATCGATGATTGGCGGCATCCTGATTGGTACACCTTTGGCAATGATGCGTTTATCCAATAACTTTGTGGCACGTAATTTTGCCAAGTTTTATGTGGATGTTTTTCGTGGCATTCCACTGATTCAGGTCATTTTTATCTTCTATTTTCTGTTGCCAAAAGTGTTTGCCTTCCAATCAGATACCTACTGGGGCCCACTTTTTTCCAGTGTGGTAACGTTTGCGATTTTTGAAGCTGCATTCTTTTCAGAAATTGTGCGTTCGGGTATCCAGTCTGTCTCTAAAGGTCAGGTGAATGCAGGTTATGCATTGGGTTTTACCTACGGTCAATCCATGAAATATGTGGTGTTACCACAGGCTTTTCGCAATATGTTACCTGTACTTTTGACACAAACGATTATTTTATTTCAGGATATTTCACTGGTTTATGTCATCAGCGCACCTGACTTTTTAGGTCGTGCCGATACACTGGCGAATACCTATGGGCCTGAAACTAAAGCAACTTTTTATTTTATTGTAGCACTGGTTTATTTCTGTAGTTCGTTCTTGCTTTCGCAACTCGTGAAACGATTACAGCAGAAAATTGCCATCATTCGCTAATTGGAGATTTTAAATGCCAATGATAGACATCCAACATATCTCTAAATGGTATGGTGATTTTCAGGTTTTAACAGATTGCACTACCAGTATTGAAAAAGGTGAAGTGGTTGTGGTTTGTGGGCCTTCAGGTTCTGGAAAATCGACATTGATTAAAACAGTTAATGCATTGGAACCGATTCAGGAAGGTAATATTTTGGTAGATGGCGTGTCATTACGCGATCCTAAAACTAATCTTGCCAAATTTCGTTCCAAAGTCGGAATGGTCTTCCAGCATTTTGAACTCTTTCCCCACATGACAGTGCTTGAGAATTTAACTGTGGCTCAAGTTAAGGTGCTCAAGCGTTCATCCGTTGAAGCACGTGAAAAGGGAATCAAGTATCTGGAACGGGTCGGTTTACTGGCTCACAAAGACAAATTTCCAGGACAGTTGTCTGGTGGTCAGCAGCAACGTGTCGCGATTGCGCGTGGTCTTTCGATGGATCCGATTTGTATGTTGTTTGATGAGCCTACATCTGCGCTTGACCCTGAGATGGTCGGTGAAGTTTTAGAAGTCATGATGCAGCTTGCAAACGAAGGCATGACTATGATGTGTGTAACGCATGAAATGGGCTTTGCCAAACGTGTATCGAATCGCGTCATTTTTATGGATGAAGGTAAAATTCTGGAAGATTGTGCGACTAGCGAATTTTTCGGTAATTTACATGCACGTCATGATCGTGCCAAATTATTTTTAGACAAGATCCAGATGATGCATTAAGTCTATGTAGTTGAAAGGAGAGCCGAGATATCGGCTCTTTTTTATTGCTTAAATATAAAGATTTGTAATAAAAAACCACAGAATATATCTGTGGTTTTCTAAATCGCAAAAAACCTAGAAGTTATATTTAGCCATCAAGTTTAGACGTGAATAATCACCATCGTCTGATTTATTTGGATCAAGCTGTTCAAAAATCTTACGTTGACCATAGGTATATTCCACACCCAAATCAATCGCTTTGGTTGGACTATAGAATGAATTGACGATGATGTTATACAACGTTTTATTCAAGCCATCGCGGGTTGCTGCCGTAGTTGCTGCACGTGAAGCAAAATCAGCGTAGCCATTGTCGTCTTTATACCAAATACCGCCCGCAGCAATCGTTGATCTCAGTTTTGGACTCCATGTACGTGAATATCCAATCAGGCCAGAGTTAAACTCACTTTCTGAAATATTCAAGCTACCATCAGTATTGCTTGAAGCAACATAAGCAGGGTTGCCATAAAGTAAATAACGGTTATCACCCTTAACATGATAGTAGTTAGCAAATACGGTATCTACATCGGTAATTTTATATTTTGCGCCTAAACCAATCCCCCAGCCCAGTTTCTCTTCGTCGTTACTGTCATTGCTTGAGATACGATTTTCATGCAAAAGTGCATGTGCTTGAACTAAGAATTTATTATCAGCCGTTTTAAAATCATAACGTGCAGTGAATGCAGGAAAACGGTTACCACCACTTGAGGTGACACCATTTGCATTCACTGTGGTATTGCCTGTGGTAATGTTATCCACATCACCGCCTTCTAATGCCAGTAACAGTTTTTGATTGGCATCAATTGGCTGAGTATAACGAACCTGAACGGTACGTGTTGATCCATAGCCCATTGGGCCATTGAAGTCGACTGTTTCAGGTGCGGTATCAACGTTTACAAATGGAGAAGTGGTTTGACCTGCCAACCATTTTCCAACATTAACATAGGCATGACGAACACGTAATGATCCCGTTCCGTTTGTGCCAGACGAGCCCATAAAGTCGGCTTCAATTTTACCAGTAATCTCACCAATATCACTTGGACGAGAGAAATCCAATCCAAAACGAGTCGTTGCCGCAGTCACATTCAGTGCATCTTCGGTCGCATTGGCAGAGTTTAAAGGAACTTTGTTGGTTGGGTTATTGATATTGGTGGTATCCGCATTGGTACCTTTAAAGTCATAAGTCGCATCTGCACGGACGCTACCATAAAGTTTAACCTGAGTTTGACCATCTGGTAGAGTGAACCAACCTGGTTTTGTATTAGCAGGCGCAGGTGCGGCAGGAGCTTGTGCCACGACCACCGCAGGTGCAGAAGCCACAACCACTGGACGTGCTTTTTGCTCTGCCACGATTTGTTTCTGAGTTGCCGCCTGTTGTTGAATTAATGCGCGAAGTTCTGCGACTTCTGCACGTAATTGTTGAATTTCTTGTTGTTCACTTGCTGCTGCAAATGTTGGAAGTGAGATTGTAGAGAGTCCTAATGTACTCATACAGAGTACTAATTTATTAAGTTTGATCACGATAACTCCAAGGATAATAGTAAAAGCTGAAATCAAAAAAAGCTTCGTGTTCTTACTAACAAGAATAATGCCAATAATTAAGACAGACTAATGAGTCTTTTGTGTTTGGTTGAAAAACATCCAAAAAAATAGTCAATATGAAGAAAAAGAATTAAACAAGATAACTATATGTAATCTTTGAAAACTCTAAATTTTTTATTCAGAATAATCGGCATTAAAAAGTCCTAAAATAAATCATGCATGTTCCAATTTATTGCAATTATCTAAATATTCCTTTAGAGGTCGATCGCTCTTTCTCTCTTGGTTTTTAAAGTAAATTTTATTAATTATAGGCGGTAAGCTGACAGTTATAGTCAATTAATTATCATAATTTGGAAATAAATTACATAAAATTTATTTTTAATGAAAAATAATTTAGATTTAGCTTGGTTTTTTCTTATTTTAGGGAAATAATCTCGTACAGATATTGGTACTTTATAGATCAGGGTGTGATGGGGATTGAGAAGAGTGGTCTGCGGATTGGGAGATACGCAGATCTAGCCCAAAAGGTCTCGACTCAGCTTTGACAGGATTGACCACAAGTTAATTGCAAGATGAATTCACTTATCGGTGAAAGAGTCGTCACAAGTAAACAGATGTTTTCCCTTGACCCTGTAAAAATTCAAGCATTATAAAAGTTCCAATACACTCAAATATCACGATTAAGCTTGTGGAGTAACGATGGAACTCGATCGTTTTGACAAACAAATTCTTGAAATATTAACCCATGAAGATGTCAATCTAAATGAACTTTCTGAGCGGATCAGTCTTTCAGTCAGTTCGGTGCATCGACGTATTAAGCATTTAATAGAAACCAATATCATGAGCAGTCTAAAGCGTGATATTAATTTTGCGAAGCTTGGGTTTACTTTGCATATCTTGCTACAAGTTTCTTTAAGTAAACATGATACCGAAACCTTTGATAAATTTTTAACTGAAATTGAAGATATTCCAGAAGTCACCAATGCATTTTTGGTAACAGGGCAGAGTGCTGATTTTATTTTAGAATTGGTTGCCCGAAATATGGATGATTATAGTGATATTTTGCTGCGTAGAATTGGAAAAATTGACAATGTCGTAGCACTTCATTCAAGTTTCGTAATTAAGGAATATAATGTATTTAACTGCTATAAGCTTTTAAATAAAGTATAAAAAAACGCGCATCAAGCGCGTTCTTTTTAAGTCATATTAAGCATCAAGTTGTGCTAATACATCGTCTGAAAATTCAACATTGGTATAGACGTTTTGCACATCATCCAGATCTTCAAGCATATCAATCATTTTCAAGATTTGTTTTGCTTGCTCGATATCTGTAATTTCTGCTTTGGTCGATGGACTCATTACCACTTCGGCATTGTCAGATTTTAAATCTGCTGCTGTCAATGCATCTTGTACATCACCAAAGCTTTCAGGCGAAGTAATGACTAAAATACCGTCTTCTTCAATTTCAATATCATCTGCACCAGCTTCGAGTGCCACTTCCATGATTTTGTCTTCTAAAGACACATCTTCAAAGCTGATTTCACCACGCTTGGTAAATAGATAAGACACAGAACCATTCGTGCCTAAGTTTCCATTGGTTTTGCTAAAGCAATGGCGAACATCAGGTACAGTACGATTCAGGTTATCCGTCATGGTTTCAACTAAAACCGCAACACCGCCGACGCCATATCCTTCATAGGTGACTTCGTTGAGATCATCATTATCTTCACCGCCAGCACCGCGCTGAATCGCACGATTAATGGCATCGCGGGTCATATTTACCGACAATGCTTTTTCAACTACAGCACGTAAACGCGGGTTACTTGCTGCCTCAGCGCCACCCAATTTTGCTGCGGTGACAATTTCACGAATGTATTTGGTAAAAACTTTAGCACGGCTGGCATCTTGTTTTGCTTTACGATGCTTGGTGTTTGCCCATTTGGAATGACCTGCCATGTTGCAATATGCTCCTTAAGGATGGGGGAGAGTACCCGATCAAATTGTGCAGATTCTACCATAAGCCTATTTTTAGGAGGAAGAGGTTGGCTTTTGAAAAATCAACAAACGTTATTGTTTAGATTCTGGAATACATACATCTAACCCAACTTTTTCTTTATAAAGTCGTTGGATGGTTTGCAAATCCTGATTGAGATCGGAAGGATAAATTTTGCCTAAAATGCCACCTTGTTTGGTTTTCGCATTGGCATACATCATCACGATTGGAACATTGGCTGCTTTTGCAATATGCCAAAAACCTGTACGAATAGGTTTACGTGCTTCGCCATTTTTTGCACGGGTTCCTTCTGGAGCAATCACCAGATTGAAGCTTTCATGCGTTTCAAATAACTCAACCATTTGTGAGACGATATCTTTACTGGCTTTACGATCAACGGGAATCCCTCCTATTTTTTCTAATAGGGGTTTCAACGGCCCTTTAAAAAGCTCTTTTTTAATCAGTGTATGAATTTTAATATCCAAAATCTCAAACAGCGCCAGTGAAAGTACGGCATCCATATTAGAGGTGTGCTCAAAGCCAATAAGCACTTGTTTGTTTTCCAAAATATTGGGTTCGATGTGATATGACCAGCCAGAAAGTTTGAAAATAGACTTAGCAAGTTGCTTTTTCATGATGAACATCCTCTAAAGATCGGCATAGTTTAGGCAGCTTTAATGAAAAAACAAGAAGTAAAAAGATATTTTTATACGCTTGTATAAAATTTTAGGGAGACTTAGGCGTAAGTTTGAGTAAGGATCCGTGACATTAGGTGAGTTATTTTCTTATTGAAATGTGGAAATAGAAGCTAAACTATTCTTGTTTAAAAAAAATACAAAAAAAATTATATTTTTGATCTTACATAAGATTAAATAATCTTACATACCGAATTATTGTAAACGTAACTTATGGTCTAGCATGAACGGACATCTTAGGTTTGAGCTTAATTTTAAATGGCTAAGTTCTAAATGACTAAGGTGATTTAAAAAGGAAAAAGAGGAACATTGTTATGTCTAATCAACGTCAACAAGGTCAGTCACAAGATCAACAGTCGAATCCGTCTAAGCAACCTCAGCATAACCAACAGTCTGACAAACAACGTCAGCAAGAACAGCAAAATCCAAATCAGCAAAAAGACCAGCAAAAGCGATCTAATCAACAGCAACGTTAGAATATCCTAATTCATATTCTATGGTTACAAGGAAAAATGGCGCATATATGCGCCTTTTTTAATCGTTAAAAAAAATAAATAAGGTGTATGTAGCGCCTTAAAATATAAAGTCGAAATAATAAAATCTGAATAATTAGAACGTTGAATTCAAGACTTTAATATTTAAATTTCACCGTAAAATTAATTTGTCGTGGGTTTCCAAGCGTAACCATATTGCTATTGAGCAATCCTGCATAATAATCTTTATCAAATAAATTTTTGATAGACAGTTGTGCTCCCCAATATACCGCTTCATAACCAGTGAGCCTGTAAATTATTTTGTGTAAGTTCCATTTTTTATAAATGATCTTTTAATCGATCATCGAACTGAATCGTAAACCAATTCATTGCTAAACGCCAATTTTGAATTGGCATCGTCCATTTCTTCGCAGCATTTGATGTTGCTAAGTAAATGACCTTCTTTACTGAGTCATCAGATGAAAAGATTTTCCTTTTCTTCGTTGAATGGCGTATTACGCTATTCAACGACTCAATCGCATTTGTTGTATAAATTGCATGACGTATTTCGGCTGGATAGCTAAAGATCGTTCGGATATTTTCCCAATTGGCCCGCCAGGATTCTCCAATTTTGGGATACTGGTGATTCCATTGATCACAGAAGATGTCTAGGGATTTTAAAGCATTTTCCTCTGTACTTGCCTGATAAATCGCTTTCAGACCCGACGTAACAGCTTTGTAGTCTTTCCAGCTTACAAATCTCAGGCTATTGCGTACAACATGCACGATACACAGTTGAATATCAGTATGAGGGTAAACAGAGGCTATCGCGTCAGGGAAGCCTTTTAATCCATCTACACAGGCAACAAGAATGTCCTGTACTCCTCGATTTTTTAGCTCTGTCATGACTGACAGCCAGAATTTGGCACCTTCTGTCTGAGCAATCCACATACCCAGTAATTCTTTTTGCCCATCCATATTGATGCCTAAAGCAAGGTATACGGACTTGTTAATCACATTGGAGTGCTGACGGACTTTGACAACAATACAGTCAAGATAGACAACAGGATAAAGGCTATCTAAGGCTCTATTTTGCCACTCAGTCACTTGCTCAATCACAGCATCGGTAACTTTGCTGATGAGAGATGCTGACACATCGGCATCGTACATTTCTTTGAAGAAGGCTACAATTTCCCTATTAGTCATTCCTTTTGCATACAGTGAGAGGATTTGGTCATCCATACTGGTGATGCGTGTTTGGTGCTTTTTGATAATTTGTGGCTCAAATGAACCTTCTCGATCACGGGGAATATCTAAAGCCAGTTGTCCATCTTGAGTTGTAATGGTTTTAGAACTAAACCCATTACGGCTATTTGAGCCTTTCTTGGGCTGATGCTTTTCATAACCGAGATGGTCTGAAAGTTCAGTATTGAGTGCAGTTTCAATCATGAATTTTTTAAAGACTGCTGTCATTTGGTTTAAGTCTTCTGGTGTTTTTAGACCTTTAGCCAATTCGGCAGCCATACTTTTGATTGTTGCTTCATCCATGTGAAGTACCTTTTGTAATTATCCTCTGAAGGATAAATGAAAATTAAGTACTTACACAAAATTTAGAACAGTCCCTAACCAGTTTCTGCATCGTAAAGTATATACGATGGAGTGTGTACATCCAGACCATTATATGACTTTGAGCTTTCACCACGAATGGCACCACCCACATACCAACCAAAATCATTTTCAGTCAGATAATAGCGAGAGGACAGACTATAGGTATTCTGCGGAACGTTATTCAAGCCTAAACCAATATTACTTAGAACGGTATCTTTTGTAATTTTGGCATCAAAAAGATGGCTATAACTTGCGGATAGTTTCAAACGATCTAATAAATAAGCATTAATTTCCGCTTCTATACCACGTGTTTGCTGTTCACCATTCAAAACATAAGCGCCTGAATTATTAGGATCTATCGTGGCGACATTTTGGCGACGTAAATCGTATAGGGCAATACTGCCCTGAATACGTTGATTCAGACTTTGTAACTTTAGACCGAACTCAAGCTGCTTTCCTGTTTCTGGGGCAAGAATATTACCTGATACATCCGTTCGAGTATTGGGTAAAAATGAAGTTGCATAGCTGGCATATGGAGCAATCATGTCGTTTATGTTATAGAGCAAACCAGCATTACCCGTAAATTTTTGATCAGAATTCGGGATTTGCTCTAATTTATTGGCAATACCATTTTTAGAGACATTTTGAGTAGAAGCTTGAGCCCAGTCTTGACGACCCGCCAAAGTTAAAATGATTTTATCAGTAAGGTTGATGCGATCCCGCATATACAAGCCTGTATAACGTAAACGATTAATATCTTGAGTACTGTTGTTCTTGACATAGCTTACGGTCTGGCTATAAATAGGTTGATATATATTAAGATTACCCGTGGTATACCGATCATTGACATAATCATCTTTGGTCTGCATGGCATCTATACCAATATTCAGATCATGAACCATGTTTAATAAATTAAAACTGCGTTGAATACTATTATCAATCGAATAGGTGGTAATATCGTGAGTTTGATAACGACCATTATTGCTACGATTTAGAGTTGTATAGGCAGGCGTGTTTGCCGCCCAAAATGAGGAGCCTGTTTGAGTAAAAACAACTCGGCCAGTCGATTGTAATTTTTGGATGGCGGCATTTTGAGTAAACTTCCAGCCATTATCAAAATTGTAGTTATACGTCCATCCGGTACGATAAACATCTCCCTCATAACCTCCAAATTCGGGTTCACCAATATATAAATCACGGTCGATTGGGCCATTTGGATTATATTTTAATGTTCCAATGACAGGGATGCCTTGTTGACGCATATATTTGCGATGCTGATAGCTTGCAATAACCGATAAATCAGCTTTATCTCCTAAATCAAAATGATATGAAGGGGAGATATAGAAATTTTTAAAATAGACGTAATCCGTTGGATCATCCTGATCGGCAATACGACCTGTCAGACGAAAAGCCCCTTTTTCTGTTTGATTTGGCGCATAGTTCATATCAAAAGTTGCTTGTTTTAGATCATAACTACCATAGGTCAATGCTGTATTTGCAAAGTTTTGCGCTTGCGGACGCTTAGTGACTAAATTCATCATACCGCCGGGTTGTACCAAACCAAAATTTACAGAGGCAGGACCTTTAATAATTTGAATCTGATCCATGCCCGAAAGTTCCACAGCGACACCTTCGGATGCAGATTGACTTTGTTTTAGACCATCAATAAAAATTTGATCAGATGAGTTTTGACCTCGAATAAAGAAATCATCCCAACCGCGGCGACCAAGATAACCTGCGCTCACACCTGCGACACCATTGATTGCATCAGAAAGAGTCGTCGCCTGTTTTTGATCTAATTGCTCACGTGTGATTACACTTACAGATTGTGCAGTCTCGAAAAGTGGAGCATCTGACTTTAAGGCCGAAGTCGCATGAGTCGCTACAGTTTGAGCATCTTTTGCATTTGCTTTTAAGGAAATAATCGGGAGTACATTTGAGTGAGCATCATCTACAGGTGTATTATTTGTCGTTGCCATTAATGATGTTGATAGCCCAGAAAATAAAATGAATGAGATCGCTGAACTGAGAGCATGTTTGCGCATTTAAATGGTTCAAAAAGAGTAGTTAAGAGTGATTCTTATTATCTGTATTTATCAAGCGTATTCAAGTATGTATCTTATTGATTATTCTTGTTTTGTTGAAAAATAAAATTTAGTTCTGATGTTATATTTTATTAAATCAACAAGATAAAATTTTTGCGGTAGTTATTTTTAATATATTGATAAACTAAATTAACAATGATCAGCATATAGATTTTATAAATATTCACCAATGTATAGCATTTCTATATGAAAAACCAAAGCACGAGGTATCAAATAAAATGCTGACGTGCTTTGGTTTAGCCAATGATGAAGTCTATATTTTGGTTAAACTGAGATCATTAAATAAGCTTATCTGTCAAAGATCACTTAAAATATCAGCCATATCATCGGCATGTTCTTCTTCTTGAGCTAAAATATCTTCCAAAATACGGCGTGTAGTTGGATCTTTATCGCCAATATATTGAATAATTTCACGATAAGAGTCGATCGCGATACGTTCAGCAACTAGATCTTCAGTTACCATTTCTTTGAGGGTTCTGCCTTCTACATACTCAGCATGGGAACGCTCTTCCAAACCTCGGGGGCTAAAGTTTGGCTCTCCACCTAATTGCACAATTCGTTCTGCAAGATTATCTGCATGTGTAGCTTCCTGAGTAGCGTGCTCTAAAAACTCGGCAGCAGCTACAGATGCTTTAACTCCTTGGGCCATAAAATAATGACGTTTGTAGCGTAGAACACAAATTAATTCAGTCGCCAGTGCTTCATTGAGTAGTTTAAGAATTTCTTCGCGATCTGCTGAATAACCCTCAGTTACCGCACCTTCTTCTACATGTTGACGTGCTCTTTGACGTAAAGTGGCAACATCTGTAAATTCTACATTAGACATGGGTATGTTCCTCAACTTATTGAATCAAATATATAAATTTTAATAGCTGTGTGGTACTCAAAATGTAATTGAATCTTTTTTATTAAAGCCAACAAATCAGAAATGACATGAAACATTTCTTACTCACTATTGTTGTTAAATGCGAAGTAAATAAAAAGAAGAGATAAGAGTGACTTTTGTAAAAATTAGAAACACAAGTATATGAAAATCATTATTATTTTGTTTATTGATTGATAATGAGCAAACTGAGAGGAGGCACAGTCAATTGTAAGAATTACATTATTGTTTTAATTGAAGGTTTAATGATCAAAAATCAGGATCTTAACTTTACTCGAATGATCTATATCGGATAGAATCACTCGGGTAAAATCAAAGCGATTTAATATTGGATAAATTAATAAGCGCTTGTGTTTCATGAACAAGTTAGCTAATATTTATTTCGCTTATAATCATTGATTATTCAATGTTTTACGTTATTTGGGCCTATAGCTCAGTTGGTTAGAGCAGCGGACTCATAATCCGTTGGTCGACAGTTCAAGTCTGTCTGGGCCCACCATATAAAACAACCACTTAGGTGTACTAATCCTAAGTGGTTTTTTAATGTCTAAAATCCATGTAAGTACGATGTGATTATTTTAAAAAACATTCATAACTGAAAATATCTGATCTTAATTATTTTTCGCCCAAGGCTTCCAAAAATTTATAAATAACTTTGCACGGTAGAGATTTATATTTATAAAATACAAACGCCTAATGAAATTCATCAGGCGTTTGCTTTAAATAAATGCTAATCTATTTTGGAATCAAATAGAAAAAAACATTCTTTTTAAAACAGATTAACTTCATTTTATGGAGTCACGATGTTAAACCAGAATGGATAGTCATCAATTAAACCCACAAGATCAACCAACGCTTGCTGATTACCATTAATTTTAATCTCTCCTGATTTGATTTTATCCTGCCACGTTGCCTGTTTTAGCTGGATTGCATTTAAGGTCGTTTTATTCAGCGTGACCGTAGCATCCACTTTTTTCTCAGGAACAGTAGAGTAATTCAACACAGAGTTGCTAAGCGTGACCGTATAGTTTTTCTTTAGATCAGGGAAGTCAAAATTTACTGCCAAACGCTTACCTTGGGCTTTTTCAGCATTTAAACGAACGCCCCAATAATCAAATAATAGGTCAGGCTGCATACCCTGAATGGTATCAGGACTTACGGTGCCGCTAATTTTTTTGTTAGGTAGACCATTTCGCAACTCGTAAGCGCCTTGTAAATAAACAGAGCGCCAAGGGCCAGATTCTGCTTGATAACCTAATTGCTCATAAGTATCAGCTAAAAGATTTTTTGCTTCTGTGTTGTTTGGATTCGCAAAAACCACATGTTTAAGTGCCATTGCTAACCAACGATATTCACCTTTAGCAAAGTCATTTTTTGCTCGGTTCATCACTTGTTGTTCACCACCCATATATTCTATATATTTTTTAGCTGCATCTTCAGGCGGTAATACATCTAGATCAGAAGGGTTGCCATCATACCAACCCATATAACGTTGATAGACAGCTCTTGAATTATGTTTCAATGTTCCATAATAAGAGATAGCGGCTTAGTATGGTATTGCGATAGCGAAAGAACATGCTTTTGTAGATGGAAATAAGCGTACTGGGCTTGCAACGATGTTGACCTTTTTGGAAATTCAAGGTGTATCCATACAAGATCATACAGGGCTTGATGACCTGATGGTTGATATTGTTGAATCACAGGATGATCAAGAATTATTGGCATTACGTGTTTCTGATTTCTTATATGAACTTTCTGAGCATTCTTCATGATTGAGTTGTCATGTTGTTATCTTAGACGTGGCAAATTTAACGAATAAAATAAACTTATAAGTGAGCCATATAAAATAAACGGGGAATATTTTTCTTTCGACAAGACTTCGGTGTGAGCTTAGTCGGATGCTTGTTGAAGCCATTGTGTGACAATATACTCCTATGGACTAACTTATACTCAACTTGCACAAATTATGTTGTGTCACGTATGTAACAAGTTGAAATTGTTAAAAATAGGATAACTAAAAATGCAATCAACTGAATTAAAACAATTACCAGACTGGTTATTAGAACAGTTACCTCAAATGACTGAACCAGCAATTTTATCACTGCGAGATACGAAACTTGTCGTCACTTACCCTGATCGTACGGAAACAATTCACGATAGCTTAAAAGACGTACAACACCAGATCCATCAGGTCAAACCGACAGATTTACAGATTCTACCAGAGGTTTATCAGTATTTTGGTGAGGATAAAGAAAATGGTGGCCTATTTTTTAAAACCTCTAAACATCTTTCTAGTCGTTTGTCTTCCTCTACCGATCAAAATAAATTTGAGCATTTACAATCTGCTTTACAGACTGCCTTTGAAAATGAGCAAGCATATCTCGCAAATCCAACGGACTTTTTAACTGCCTATCATTTTATTGATACACACCCAGCTTTTTGGACGGTTACTGGCGACTTACCATCATGGTACTGGAATACATGGGGACATTGCCAAAATGTTTATCACGGTGTATATGAAGATGATGGGAAATTAGTGATTTATTTAGAGACTGGCTCGCATCTCAATAAAGTAGAAGATGGCGGTAAATTATACCAAGAGCATTATCATGACTATCGTTTAGATGTTTGGGCAGATACGTTTGAACAGGCATTTATCAAGTTGGCGGCAATGGTGTATAAGTTTTTTGACCATCAAGGTGTTGAGCGTCCAGATGTGCCACATATAAAACCAACATGGGTTCTGGAGCTTGATAAGCGAATTGCAGAATTGAAACAATGGAAAGATGAGGAGTTGTGAGTATTCACTCTTAGAGGAACGTTCACGAGTTGTTAAAGTATGTCGTTTAAAACTTCTGCCAATGTTTGATCATTGTTACGATTGATCAATCTGGCAGACATGCCAAATGTTGTTGGCCCTGTAAAATCTGCAAGTGCTGTATCCCCAATAAATAAAATTTCTGAAGCTTGGCAATCTATTTGGTCAATGAGTGATTGATAGATTTTCGGCTCAGGTTTAATTGCAGAAACTTCATAACTCCAAGCATAAGCATCAAGGGGCGGTAATAATGAAGAAACAATTTTTCCATATGGCATAGCTAAATTTGAGCATAATGCCAATTTAATCCCCAATTTATGTAATTCTTCCAGAGTTGATAAGGTATCTTCATACAGTGTAATAGAGCGTAACTCTTCATCTAAATCATGCTCAAGTTTTTGCAGAAATTGCTCTGGAATATTTACTGCTAATCACTTAGCAAGCTCCGCCAAATTTAAATTGTGGGACATAATAAATTGGGCATCATCAGGCTTTGGTTGCCGCCCATTTTCTTTTAGCCATTTCATTAATTTTCTATATGGGGAGCGTCTTTCCCCTATTTTTACAAGTGTACCAAACACGTCAAAAACAATGACCGATGGTTCAATATGACCTGCTTTTATCGATGAATCCATATTTTTACAACCAATTAAATTAAGTTTCACTTTTAATCGAGATTACAATAAGAGGGGTAGTTAAAAATTAAGGGAGATATTTGATATCTCCCTTTGTTTGTTTTATTCACTCAAGTTTGCAAACATGATTTTAGGAAAATTTTTCATGAAGTGGCGACGGACTTGATTGAAATCATTAAGATTATGTTGAATCTTTGAAAAATGATTCACCCAAGCTAAAACGGCATCTTGATCATTTAAATTGGGGTTTACATTTAGAAACAAAGCTAAATCAAATGTACGGTCTATATTAAACTCTTTGATGAGTGCAACGGCAGTCGAACGGACTTCCTCTGAAACAGAGAATTTTGGGGAAAAGTAGTTATTCATCACTAAGACTCCTTGGAAACAATATATAATGATGTTTAAGAAGGTTAATTTGCTTCTTTAATATGTAAAGTAACCTGCTGTAGGTTAAAATTAGCATAAGCAAAACTTCTTATCAAGTTAAAATAACCTATTGTAGGTTAAAATATTGTTTTGTGGGTTGTTATGATTAGATGTAGATTATCCGCTTTGATGGGTGAACGCAAAATTTTGAAGCTAAGTGATGTAGCACATGCCACAGGTATTAACCGTAATACCTTGACGAGTTTGTATTATGATCGTGCGATTCGGATTGAACTTACGGTTGCTGATACCTT
Source organism: Acinetobacter septicus (assembly GCF_019355975.1). NCBI lineage: Bacteria > Pseudomonadati > Pseudomonadota > Gammaproteobacteria > Moraxellales > Moraxellaceae > Acinetobacter > Acinetobacter septicus. The sequence continues at coordinate 379,583 of NZ_CP079898.1, forward strand.
GTGTAAATATTTTAATTGCACCATGCAGGACTTGTTTGAATATAGCAATGAACCTGAAAAAAAGGATGACATTTAATAAATGCCATCCCTTTTTTTAAAGTGGAATCGGATGCTTTAGATACAGTTCAGGATCTGTCCAAATTGCCTGAATATATTCTTTTTCATCAAAATCACGAAGCATTCTTGCCCTTAACTCATCAAAACCATCCCAATAATCTAAAGTGCGATCAGGCAGCTTATCTGCTAAATCATCGACCCAAGGAATATGATGTAATTTTTCTGCAATGGTTAAGGGGTGAATTGTTCCAGTCAAAATAAGTTTAAACTGCTCTTCTGAAAGCAGATGACTATATACATTCACCTTAGATTTATAATATCGCAACAGTACTTTGGTCAATAAGCAAAAATATAACAATGAGTTATATCCACCAACGCCATTCTCATCACTGATATGGTATGGGGGATAAAAAGCTTCAACTGCATAATTTTCATAAATTTTAAGAATAATTAATTGCCCAGTTTCTGATAGTTCACGAATAAACTTTATTTCTTTCACTTTTGAATGATTTAAATATTCATTATTTGGATTTGAGCCTACGAGCAGTTTTATATCCTGATCTAAATACTCATTCAAACGTATATGTTGAATATCATATGGGGTTTGTTTGCCGAAGAATAACCAGTTGGGATTTGCTGAAGTATGTTGTGCTATTTTTTCCAATTGTCCGAATGTAGGTTCTAACTCTGCTCTAAACCATGCTTCAGCTTCATCAGCCGTATTTTCACCTATTTCAAAGGCCAATTCAGCAATTGTAAACTCTCTAAAATGATGAATTTTTTTTAATTCACTTAAGACAAAATTTAAACGCTCAGCGACCACTTTTTTTCGTTCTGTGGGTGAGCGCGATCGCAAAAAATTCTCAACAATTTTTGCAGCTTCAACTTGGATATTGTCATTCATGACGAATGAATCATAAAGCCGAGAAGTTGCTTCGGCATTGATAGAGCGTTGATTGGCTTTCGCAGCAGCATCAACTTTATTTTTTAACTCTTCGGGAACTCGAAGATTAAATTGAATGTCTTTTTTACCCATACATTCCACGAATAGTAGAAATTTTAATACTAGCATTATGCTATAAAAAAACAGTTGACATAAGTGATAGCATATTGCTATGTTAGTGAAATGCTAACAATTGATTAATTGCATATGAAACAAACAAATCTACGCCTACCTATAGACTTGGTTTCTTGGGTCAAGCAAATGGCAAAGAAAAGACATCAGTCCATGAATGCTTTTTTTATTACAGAATTGGAACGATTAAGAAAGGAGGAACAAAGTGAATTGACAAAAAAGTAATTATTTTCATTCGGCAAAAAGTATAAAAGCCCATGCGGGAACATGAGCTCTTATAGATTGTCTTGATTGGTGTCCAGACAATTTCATTTTGATGAATAGGGGGATTTTTGTCAATCCTGTCTCAATGTGGCTTTTTGCCTGTTTTTTTTAATAAACAGGAGGCTCAAATGAGCACTAAACTTAAAAATGGTCAGTCACGTTACCAGTCTAAAGCTAAAGTCGAGACTATTAAAAAATTTCAGTTACTGACGTTGGTTAAGGCAACCCGTTGTTTAAATGATGCAGAGTTCGAAAAATATGGTGATGCTTACCTTGAGTTTCCCGTGATTATTCAGAGAGATGGCAACCCATCAGAAATTTTTAATCTGTATCTGCTGAAAAAATTACAGCAAACAGTGCAGTATGATTTTAAAACATTTGCTTCGATTGCGAATCAATTGGTTGATTTTCAGCGGTTTCTTGAAGATGAACAGCTTGACTGTTTAAAGTTTCATAAATTGAAACAACAAAACGCAATTTTTAAATATCGTACGCGTCTTATTGAACAAGCCAATGCAGGTCTAATTTCCGCCAGTTCTGCACGTGGTCGAATTAATGCGGTAGTGAATTTTTATCGATTTCTCGTTACAGAAGACTTGGTTGACCATCAACGTTACGGGCTTCCATTTCAAGATGTGTACAAATATATTGCGGTAGACAATGAGTTTGGCGCACGTCGAAAAATGGCAATTAAGTCGCATGATCTTGCAATTCATGTTCCAGCCAAAGCCCAAAACTCTGAAGCGATTGTCGATGGTGGTGAGTTGAGTCCACTTACTGTTGAAGAGCAAGCTGTTGTATTAAAAGCTCTGCAAAAATCATCACGTGAATATCAGCTGATGTTCTATCTAGCATTATTCACAGGTGCCCGTTTACAAACGATTTGTACTTTACGAATAAAAAGCTTAATTGGTTGTGAGCTTGATAGTCATGGCTTTATTCGTCTGTCAGTTGGGGCGGGTACAGGTGTGGACACTAAATTTCAAAAGCCGATGACACTTTTGATTCCAAATTGGTTAGTACAAGATCTTAAAATCTATATCAATAGTGAGCAAGCGCGTCTGCGTAGACATAAATCAAATTATGGCGACTCGGATGAAAACTATGTGTTTCTCACCAAGCTTGGCACACCTTTCTACACCAGCAAAGCTGAACAGCAAGAACTGACTGATCAGATTAAAGCCTCTGACTCATTTGGGGCAAGGCTGAAACTGTATGAGGGTGAAGCAGTACGCAGCTATTTAAAGGTCGTGCTATTACCCGAAATTCGATTGATTGATCCACAATTTAAAAGTTTTAAATTTCATGATTTACGTGCCAGTTTTGGGATGAATCTGCTGGAAAGTCAGTTACAGCATCTACCTGAAGGGCATTCTGCTATGACCGCTGTTGAGTATGTGCAAGCTCGTATGGGACATCGTAACATCAGCACGACTTTACAGTATTTGAATTATAAATCACGATTGCAATGGCGCAGTAAAATTCAGCATGAGTATGAATCAAGCTTAATGAAATACGTGATGTCTTCTGTCAATTTAGCGGGAGAATTGTCATGAATTTTAGACGCTCTCCGATTTTTGTGCATATCTCAGATATCAACAAACAAATTAATGAGCATGAGCGACTTGTTCTCGTCTGCAAAGATAAGACAGCTTCTTTTGCTTTTAAGACATTAGATATAGGAACTCTGTTTTTTCGTAAAAGAGAATGGTATGAAACTGTATCTGAAGATGAAATTTCTGCATCTTTTGATGAAAAAAGACGTTATTTTTTACAATGTTTGACCGACTATTTACTGCAAATGAATGGATCCGATCTATCAAAAGGACTCTTTTACTACACTAGTAAAATGTTTCTAGATTATGTGGATCAGCAAAAGAAAGTTTTTGATTTATCGAATCAAAACAGTGTGATTGATGCGTATCGTCGTTACAGCAAATATTTAGTTGATCGCACTTTGCTTGCAGATACTGATGAAGAAAGCTTGGCTGCACATACAGCAAAGCAATATCAGCGAAATGCAGCGAAGTTAATCGCATATGTATTTGACTGTCATGAAATTGATATTGTTAGTCAAGCGATGCAAGTACAGTCTCAGCGTTATGATGTTCCTGTTTTGCCAATCGCTAAAGAAGATCATCAGAAAACTTACGCAACTTTGTTGAATGTCTTTCTTGAAATTCATAGTATTGTTGTACAAGAAAATGATTTTCCTGCGCATTTTCAATCCGTGGATGATGAAAACATCTATTTTTACTCGAACTTTCATCATCAAACTGAAAAACAGCATATTCAGTTCGATATGCAGAGGTATTTAGCTAAATATAGCTCAATTCCGACATTGTCAAAGATGTTGGCTGATTTTGAGTTAGAAGAAGATAGTGAGCATCGAAAGCGTGTACGTGAAAATCGTAATCAAGCCATCCGTAAACTTGAAGATCGCAACAAAAATAAGCGGCATTTAGAGCGTGAAAGACTTGCATCCTACGGCCTGACCATCGGCATGCTATTATTTATTGCACAAACTGGAGCAAATCTAGACACTGCTCAACAATTACAACTCGACAGCATGGAAGTCCTGCCATCCACACAAGGCCGACGCTTTTCAGGAACGAAAAGCCGTGCAGGAGGCAAGACAATATATCCTGAATTTGGGGTGAAATTTGAGCCGATTTTTAGAAAAATTTTAGAACTTCGGGTTTGGTATATTCAAGATGAGCAGTGTGATTTTGTATTTCCGCTACGCAATGACGTGCGAAAACTAAGCGCAATTGGAAATAATAAGCTGCAATTACTTAAAAGATTTTTGCAGCGTATTTTCCCGAAAATGGCTTGGATTACGCCACAGCAGTGGCGCAAGCATGTTAGCAGTCAATATGTTGAATTGAGCGATGGCGATTTATTGCTTGAAGCTGAAGTGATGGGGCACTCACTCGATACTGCGAAGAAAAATTACAGTCGAACTTCATTTAAAGATGCAAGCCAACAGATTTCACAATTCTTTTATGAACTGCGAGAAGTTGCAGTGTCACAAACTCGAACAGTTGAACGAATTTCGGTGCAAATGCTAGATGAAACTATTGATGCTCAATCCTCACCTGTCGGTGCATGTGCCTCTATCCATCCACAGCCTGAAAAAGCTATTGGGTTTACTGAACGGGCCCCTACACCCAATTGTCAGCAATTTGAGCATTGCTTATTCTGTCAATACTATGCAGTCCACGCTGATGATGAAGATGTGCGTAAGCTTTTATCACTGAAAAGCCTGCTCGGCTACGTTAAGCAAAAAGCCACGGACTTAATCAAGTGGGAACAGCAGTTTGGGGTTGTACTACACCGAATTGACGAAGTACTCAACGAATTATCAGATACTTATGAAAACTTACGTGATCGAATTTTTTCAATTCAAGAAGAAGTAGAAAGCGGTGATTTAGATGCGTATTGGCTGAATCATTTTGAATTGCTAATTGATTTGGGGTGGATATCATGAGTTCATTTAATTCGTATTTGTATGCCAGTGGCGTTGCTGAGCAGTTTTTACCAGATGAATATCGTTTGGAGAATAATCAGCTGACTGTTCCCACAAGCTTTATTTTATCCCGTATGTCTAATGGCGCAACATTATCTCAATTTGGCGATGATGTTTGGGACTTTTCACTCTATCTGCCGAAGTGTCACTGTAAATTAAATTTTAAGAGCTGGTTGAAACATGCTCGTGAGAATGATTTTCTCTTCTGTCAAATACGTGCTGAAATGAAAAAAATCATTTTTGCGTTGCTTTATATAAAATCAGGTAAGTCGATTATTAAAAGTGTTGAGCAACGCCATCTTGTCTTGCGCCAGTTTGCAGCAATTGCATATAAAAATGGCTGTACATTACAACAATTATTTAGCGATGTTGCTTATATGTCAAAAGTAAATGATGCTTATGTTGGTGTGAGCTATCAAAAAGCCATTCACATTAAAGCATTTTTAACGGATTGTTTTGCCTTACAACAGCAATACCCATTGCTCATTCCTGCGTTTAGTACATATAAGCCAATAGAGCATTTAGCAAAGTTGGCTGCTCAACTCAGGTTGCAGTCAGGCAAAGTAGGCCCACAAACTAAAGTTGTTCCTTCACGGCTTTATATAGCCTTAATTAATGCTTTAGCAGATAAATTGAATGAGTTTAATCAGTATGCACCTGCGTTGTTGCAATGGTTTCAGCGTACTCAGCAGGATATCAATTTTGCCCTGATGCCTGTTGAGTTTAGACGTGCTAAACGAGCAATAAGCTTTACTAATGCCCGTGATTTACTGGGCTTAACAGAGCTTTTTGAGAATCATCAGATTCGTAAACATGCAAATTTGACTCGCTACATGACGTTAATTCAAGGCATGGCCAAGTTGTGGATTCATCTGTTTACAGGTATGCGCGATAATGAAGTAAATCAGTTGTCTTATGACTGTTACCAAACGGTTCAGAGCAATGAGCATCTTGTGCATGTACTGATGGGCTATACTTCCAAGTTGCATGGTGGCGGTAATAAATCCACCTATTGGATCACGTTTGAAGACATTCAAATAGGCGTTCATGCAGCACAAAGTGTTGGTGAAATCTACGCTCTGCTCAACTCACATTATGATATGTCTAATCCTGCTGAATACCCATTATTTCCAACGCTATACTCGCAAAAGCATCGAAATAAAAATAACCGCAATATTGAGCATGAAACGGATTTTATCTCTAATTTTGAGGGTGCCCCGACTCGAACACAGTCTAATTTTAATCAGTATTTAAGCCGTATTTCTGTCTTGCTTGGAGATGGGTTGAAAATCACAGAAAGTGATATCGCCGAGCTTGAAGCTTTTGATGGTTTTCGCAACTGGCGTGAGGAAAAAGACTGCCAAGTTGGTGAGTACTGGAATATCTGTACCCATCAATTTAGACGTTCGCTTGCAGTTTATGGCGCTCGTTCAGGCATGATCGGACTTGGCGCTTTGTCAGTCCAATTTAAGCATCTAACAGAGTCAATGACGTTGTATTACCGTAATAATGCGGTATTTGCGCCAAATATTTTAGTGAGTGATAGTCAAAAAGAGTTTCTTCAAGAGCTTGAATATCAACGTTTGGTGCATTCTTATGCGCAGTTCGAGTACGGTGTGATTAATAGTTCTAGCCGTTTACTCGGTGGGGCAGGAACATATTTTCAGCTGCAAAAAGACCGCGAGCAATTGCTGAAGGTGTTTCCAAACCGTGATGAAACGATTAAGCGCATGAAAAAAGGGGAAATTGCGTATAAGCCTAGTCTTTTTGGTGCTTGTACTAATCCTGATTCTTGCGAAAAAATTTCATTTACTGCGATTACCAGCTGTCTGAGTTGTGCCCATGCAATCTTTGATACTGAGAGTGCTGAGAAGATGCAAAAAGCAGTACAACGATTACAACGAGCACGAGATACACAAGCATCAAGCAGTTTGCTGTACGGGCAAATGGACAGCGACATTATGGCTTTAAATAGAACTATTCAAAAAATTAAAACGATCAATATTGAGGTTTAAAATATGTGTGCACTCAATGAATATTATGCCGCTTTAGAGCGTCTAAAGGCCAATAAGCCAATAATTTTACCCAAAGGTTCTGCCATTAATAATGACACTGTTGCATTGGAGGCAGGGCGTAAGCGGGGTTCGATTAAGAAGAGCCGCCATGCTGCATTAATTGAAGCTATTGAGCAAGCAGCACAGGCTGTGGGGCAAAATGTTCTTTCGCCTACGCAACGTATTGAGCTAGCGAAAACTAAGACCAAGGCAGTGAAAAGTGATTATGAGCAGCTGAAAGAAGATTATGAAAAACTGTTGGAAAAGTGCAATTCGCTCTTGCTGGAAAATTTTGAGTTGAGGCAGAAAAGTTAAGTTTATCTTGGAAATGTCCTATGCCACATGCATAGGACATTGAAAGTTCTATTGGGTGGGCATTTTAAAATCAATTATTTTATATATTTTTTGATTGTTTTGAAATTTTTGGTTAATAAGTGCTGCGGTTTTTGTATCAACCATTATCAGGGCCTCAATAGGCTTTTGTGTTTGATAATGTAAGTAACGTAATACTGAGAAACGATGATTGCCATCAACAATAGATAGTTTTAACTGATTTTTTCGATAAGCATTTCGGTCATATATCATGCAAATTGGCGACAGCGGTATTTTTTTATTCGACCATGCATCAATGACTTTGGCAATTTTATAATCATCATGCCCTAAACTGGCGCGCTCAATATTATCATTAGTCTCCCAAAAGCATTGAATATCGTAGCATTCAGGGAAATCAATGATTTCCCACAGTAACTCAAAACATATTTTATATACAATCAGCCCATTTTGAATTATTTGATCATCAAAAGAGCAATATTTTTGTTCTACAGCCTCAATAATAGTTTTTTGATTAACGCTTATGCATAGTGGTGAAAAATGAGGAAAATCTTTTTTGAATTGTTCAATTAATGCTTCAGACATTGATGCTCAAGCCTTATATATCCATCTTTTTGAAAAGATAAAATGGTAAATTTCTGATAATCATCATAATAATTGCCCATTTTTTAGGTGTGTAAACAGTTTTTTTGCCCTTTTCTATAGCATGAACGATATCTTGAGCTACCTGTTCAGGAGATGCAAGCTTTCCTTTGCCTGTCATTCCCGCTGTCATAGGTGTTGCCGTCGGCCCAGGTTTAATCAGGGTTGTCTTGACCTTAGAGTTACTTAAAGCCAAGCGATGTTGTAAACCTTCTACATAAGTATCTATAAGTGCCTTTGATGCACCATATATATAATTGGATTTGCGTCCACGATCACCTGCAACTGACCCAATAACGGCAAGTTTCCCATGATTACGCTCAATCATGTACTGAGTAATTGCTTCAGTAAATAAAACAGGTGATATTGCGTTTACTTCTATAGACTGTTGACATTGTACAAGATCAATTTGACAATGCTCTTGCTTAGGCAGATTTCCATGTGCAATAAGCGCGATATCTATGGCTGCTTGTTGATTCAATGTTTGAATACAGGTTTGAATTGCCTGAGCATCTAAAAAATTTACAAGTTGCATTTGAATATTTGCATCAGGATTACGAACTTTAAGATCATTAATGACACGCTGTAGCTTTGCAGAATCACGACCCAAAAGGATGAGTTCGCATGCCTGTTGTTTTAACCAAACCCTTGCACAACATTCAGCAATAGTAGACGTTCCACCTACGATTAGAATTCTCAATTTGTTTGACATGTACTATACACCTAATAGACGACGAGACATATTTGAGCTGATACCAGGGTCTCGGTATTTCATAAATTCTTGGATACGTGGGTAACTTGCTTCAAATAGAGTTTTAGGCATTCGAGCATCTTTGGCTAAGTAAAGTCGTCCTTGTGCCTCTTGAACAATATGATCTAGTTCATTGAATAATTTTGACGTTTTTTCGCCCCGATTAGGAAAATCTAAAGCTAGAGTGACTCCAGACCGAGGGAAGCTTAATAATCCTCCAGACTCACGATCACCAAAAGTTTTCAATACTGCTAGAAATGACCCCTCACCTGATTTTTTAATCATTTTGAGCATTTCTTGAGTTGCTTCCAATCCCACCTCGCGTGGTACAACACTTTGATACTGATAAAATCCAAGAGGGCCATACATTTTGTTCCATGCCTGTATTGAATCTAATGGATAAAAAAAAGGTTCATAATGCACTAATTGATTACGCTTTTTTAAAGCATTTTTATGAAAATAAGCGAAGTTAAATATTGGGAGACTAATTTTATTGACTAAAGAAATAGGCGGTGTAAAAGGAAAAGTTTTATCCTTAAGCTTTGGCGCTGATTGATTTTGTATTTGTGCCAGATTACCGCGAATAAAAAGCCCTTTTGTTGATGAGCTATTGATACAATCAATCCAAGATACTGTATGTTCCCAATCAGCTTCAGATGAATCGGCTAAGCTAAAAAATTCTTGCAAGCTATAATAAGGGATAGTTTCTGATTGTATCCATGGTCCGTTGACTGACCGCAATTGTAATTTTGCTTCTAAGATCAATCCTGTTAACCCAATACCGCCAAGCGTGGCATAGAACCATTCAGATTTTTCATGATGTGAACATTCAATAATTTCACCATCAGTCCGTAACAGTGTTATAGATAAAACATGAGCGCCAAAAGAGCCAAAGGCATGATGGTTTTTTCCATGAACATCATTACTGATTGCACCACCGACAGTGATCATCTGGGTGCCAGGTGTTACTGCTAACATCCATCCCTGCGGAACAAGTGTACGATGAATATCTTGTAAAGTTGCACCAGCTTCACAATGTAAAATGCCTGTTTCGAGATTAAATGAAATTAAATGGTTTAAGGTGGTTGTTTGCCATAGATGACCTTGTGTATTTAATGCAACATCACCATAACTGCGCCCCATACCGTAAGCTACACCAGGAAGATGCTGTTTGAGTTGTTGGATAGCTTGATTCGGGGTTTGAAAGCTAATGATATCATGCTCTGTATTAGAAAGCCGCCCCCATGTTTGGATTGTAGCCATATATCCTCATACCGCTCGAAATACATATCGTTTGTCTAAAGAATATTTGCATACATAGCCAATCATCAGACCAAGTACTCCTCCCAAATAGCGCATTTCTTTGGTTTCAAAAATATACTGAAATCCAAATTCAAATCCCCAGAAGATCATTGTGGTGATAACACCCATAACGGTATACAAGAAAAAGACTTGTCGATTGTGTCCTGCATTTTCTGTCCTATATTGAAAAATATATTTTTTATCTAAAATATATTTGACGACAAGCCCAAAGCCAGTCCCCATGATGATTGAAATTAAGATTGAAAAATCACCAGAGTACAAATAATTACAAATAACTTGTGCTAAAATGTTGCATAGCGTAGCAACTATCGCAAATGTTGTATAGAGCATTGCAAGCCTAAACGAATCAATCATTTAAAATTTTAATAGTGTTGTAAATTAAATGCATGATATAGCACAAAAAAGGAAATTTCTAGGGGAAATGCAAGGGCTGATTAAGTTAGTTAGACCAAAGCAATGGGTTAAAAACAGTTTTGTTTTTGCACCTTTAATTTTTGCGGGTGAGTTTTTACACCCTGATTCTGTTTACTCTACTTTATTGGCGGCTTTTCTTTTTTGTATAGCTGCATCTGCTGTCTATATAGTGAATGATCTCAAAGATATAGAAAAAGATCGTATACATCCTGAAAAATCCAAAAAGCGACCTTTAGCCTCTGGCCAAGTTAGTCCTCAAAGTGCAATTATTTTATTGATATTACTCTATATTGTACTTATCAGTTTTTGGACTGTGGTTCCAAACGTCATTTACGTAATCTTTATTTATTTAGCTTTAAATTGGGCCTATACGTTTAAATTAAAACATGAACCCGTTATTGAAATTTTTATTGTGGCTTTTGGTTTTGTACTGAGAGTTTATGCGGGTGCAATGGCACTTACTGTTCCTGTTTCGCATTGGATGTTTATTACAACACTGAGTATTTCATTGTATTTGGCATCTATTAAAAGACGTCAAGAGTTATTGCAAAACGGGTCACAAAGTCGAGGGGTTCTTGCGTATTATTCAGTAACATTAATTGATCGCTTTGCTGAAATGTCAGCTGTTACAGCTGTAGTCTTTTATAGTCTTTATGTGATGGAGGTTCAGCCAAAGTTGGTTGTTACTGTCCCGTTGGTCATTTTTGGTTTGTTTCGATATTGGTACATAGTTGAAACTTTAAAAGGTGGTGAGTCCCCAACAGACGTTATTATTCAGGATAAGCAAATATTACTGACCGTATTGCTTTGGGTGGGATGCTGTATTTGGGTTTTACTTCCAAGTTGATTTTTGAGAGTTTCTTGTGAATTACTATATCTATTTAATTACTCCATTTATTGCATGGTTCATTTGTGGAGTAATAAAGTTTGCAGTTAATTGCATAAAAGAAAGGCGATTTACCTTTGATTTAATTGGTTATGGAGGTATGCCGAGCAACCATAGTGCTATTGTAAGTAGTATGGCGAGTTTGATTGCGTTTAAGGAGGGAATTAATACAGCTGCTTTTGGTGTGGCTTTAACATTGGCTTTTATTGTGATATTGGACGCCAACAGTTTGCGTAAACAAATTGGTAAGCATGCGAAAGTAATTAATCATCTTGAATACTATCAGGGTGATAAACTGAGAGAAAGAATAGGACATAGTAAGTTAGAAATTCTTACGGGGATCATACTGGGTTCTTGTGTGGGGTTTATATTAGGATTATTTAAATGATTTTTTTAAGAAAAAACTGCTTTATTTTTACAATATTAATTTTTTCAATATTCTATTTATTTTCTGCTTGGGTGGCGGATGATGCGTATATTACATTTAGAACCATAGAAAACTTTCATAATGGTTATGGCCTGAGATGGAATATTACAGAGCGTGTGCAAAGCTATACTCATCCATTATGGATGATAAATCTTCTGATTGGAAAATACATTATTAATGACCTTTATTATCTTTGCTTAATTTTAGGTTTTTTTTACACAGTTTTGACAATTTATATTATTTATCTCTTAAGTGAAAAAAATATTTTTAATTTTACTCTAGGTGTCCTTATTTTATTTAGCTCCAAAGCAGCTTTAGACTTTTCTTCATCAGGTTTGGAAAATAGCTTAAGTTATTTTTTAATTGCATGTTTTTTTTATACCATATTAAAATTAAAAGAACACTCACATTTCTATTTAATTTTAAGTACCGTTTTTAGCTGTATGTTTTTAAACAGAATGGACTTGATTATTCCATTTTTGCCTTTTGCTTTTTATATTTTTTTCTACCAAGCATATCAAGAACATAGATTTAAAAAGTCAACATTACAAGGTTTTATAGGATTTATTCCAGTTATTCTGTGGAGTATATTTGCTCTTTATTATTATGGCTCTTTTTTTGCTAATTCTGTTATTGCAAAAACTAATACGGGGTTGCCTACAACACATTTACATATACAGGGTTTTAAATATATATATGGAAATTTAATTTATGACCCATTTACCTCACTGTTTATCTATGCCACATCGATCTACTCAATTTTTTCTAAAAAATACGTCAATAAGTTATTAGGGTTTGGTTTGGCACTATACATCTTCTATCTGATCCATGTTGGAGCTGATTATATGTATGGACGTTTTTTAACAATACCCTTCATCATTAGTCTTTTTATTGTTGTTACAAATCTGAGAAAAGATCTAAGAATACTAAAATTAGCTTTAGTTCTTGGTCTAGTATTAAGCTCATACAATCTTTATCAGTACACATTTAAAGATATTAAAAGCTTTGAAATTTCTAATAATAATTTTACTGATGAACGTGCTTTTTATTATCCGACTACAAGTTTATTACTTACTTTACAAGAGAATAATCGCAGTATTGCTGATCATTTTATAGAAACTCGATTTATATTTGAAGATCCCGTTACACAGCCAACAGCCTTGCATACTATGGGGTTCAACGGTTATATCGTTAGTAAGTTATTTCCTGAAAAACATATTGTGGATGCCTTGGGTTTAACAGATGCATTTCTAGCAGCACATCCTATGAAATATGGATCTTGGCGGATAGGCCACTTTCCAAGAGCTTTAAATGCAGAATACTTAAATAGTATTAAATATAATCAGAATCTGATTACATTGCCTGAAGATCGTGCTGTTTTAGATCAAGTCTTTCTGCTGTCTCGAGCGCCCTTGAATGACTCAAGACGTTTAGAAGCAATTATAAAATGGAACAATGGTTCAACATTTAAAACAGCAAAGCAAGGCTTTCAACACTATCCACATAAGTTGCTGTTACAACAAAACCTAGATCCAAAAATGAATCTATGGATACCAAGTAATTTAAATATGGACTAACAGATATTTAACTGCACGCATTTGGACGGTACTTCGCATCTAAGGTGCCTGAAGTACATGTCCATGTTGCAGTACCAACAGATGTTTCGAAAATACAATATAATTTACAACCATGGTCGTAAATTGACAATTTTGATTGGTTTCCCATTTTTATCAAATAATGCAACCATATCTAACTCAGGAGATTTTACTGGCAACCAACCTTTTGGTTTTGTTGTTAATAATGCTAATTGTTCATCAATTGCTACATCGGCATTAAATTTATTCAATTCAGTTATTGGATTTAACTGTATCAAAATTTCTTCTGATTTTGTATCAATCAATTTATATGTTTCAGGTCTGACAACAATACTAATTCCATCAAACATTTCCTCATCAATCAATTTCTGGCGCTTTCTTGGATCACTACCATAATCCGCTGCAATCCACATAGGTTTATTATAAAAAGGAACTTTAAATTGATCTGTTAAATCTTGACGGAATTTTTCCTGAATATTGATCGGAGAAACTAACTCTATATCATCTTTCACAAATACAAGCCATGCCGGTTTACCTTGATGTAATACAAATAGCCCACCCACATAAGCAATGAGCTGTATTAAAACAATCACGACCATATCAAAAAGCATTCTTTTTTTATCGAGTTTATATACAATAAAAGTTAAGGTAGGACCCAAGATTAAATCGATTATCAACATTAGAACATACATGTTTCCAACCCCAACAGCTTGTGCAAGAGGGGATGGATACCAAACCATAAAAACTAAATAAAGAGCAATGGCTAGTAGCAGTATTGAAAATAAACAATGCCAAAAAAATGCATAGAGTCTTTGACGTAACATAAAGCGATCCATTTATTGAACTCCTTGCTTGACGATAGCTTTATTTATACATAATTTATCATCCATAACTAAATGCTCTGCACACATTTGTGAGAATAATATTGTCTTCTGTGCTGTAAATTGATTTTTTTTCGATATATGAATATCACTGATTGCCTCATTCCAAGCTGAATTACTTTGCACTTTATCCCCTAAACCCAGTAAAATCATACTTTTTAATACAAGATATTGCTTATTCTCTGGATCATACCATAAAGCTATATTAATATTTTTGAGTGCACTATTTAAATCTTTACCTATCAGTACATAATAATAAGCATTTAGATGATAAATTGAACCAATTTCTGTTAAACGACTATCTTGTGTTCGATATTGTGATCTATTTTTTACCATTAAGTGTAATGGATTTAAACTATTAATCATTCCATCAATATATTTTTTAGTTTCAGGATCTCGATGTTCTAATAAATATGCATAGTAAAGGACTTCAGAATTCATCGTTATATCACGTCTGCGTTCATCTATAATTTTCACAAATTCTGAATATCTTTTATACTCAAAAAGGTATGTTAAATAAGATTGCAAAGCTATTTCTGAATTTTTATTATTTTTATATGCCCATTGCCATAAGATTAAATTATTTTGCCACATTGGAATAGTTACATAAATTCCTGCTAGACCCATTATTATATAAAATGCAATCAAGCCACTTAGTAAAAATTTCTTTAATCTTAAAATATGCAGCTTTGAAAAAATAATTTCCCATGGTAAAAAAACTACAGCTAGTAACGCAAAAAATAATGCTGTCGTCATAAATCGTTCATGAATGATGGTCTCTGGTACGCCAAGTGGAATAATTCTAAGTACAGGAAATAGACATAATAATGTACATACTGCCATATATGCAGAAAAACTATTTTTTTTAAAAAAACCATACGAAACAATTACTAAAAATATGATAGCAAAGAAACTTGAAACTTTACCTCGCCAATCTGCTAGAAATGCATAGTCTATTTGATGGATCGCATTCGGGTAGAATGGAACAAAAAAGGTTTTAATATATTCAGAGAGAGTATTTAATGGGAGTAGAATTTGTATATATGGGATTTTAAGTAAAGGCTCAGATAAATTTTGATGAACCGCATGATAAATCTGGTGCATGGCAGAGATTCTGATACACATATAAATGAAAAAACTCAAAGTTAAAAATATAAATAATAAATAATTTTCTTTTATAACTTTTAGAGTTCCATCTAAAAAATTATTTTTATTAACAAAATATAAAGAAAAAACAAATAGAATTACAGGGAATATGATGGCAAGTTCTTTACAAAATAATCCAAAAATAAAAATTATACTTAAGATAAGATCTCTTATTAAGTTTTTTTGAAAATTTAAAAATACAAGAAGCCCAAGAAGTATGAAGCTAGTCACCATTAAGTCAAATCTACCTACTGCCCAAACTGTAGATTCCACTAAAATAGGACTGGTAATATATAACAAAGATACGATCAAAGCATAGAGGTTTGTATTGTTTGTTTTTAATAGCTGAGATATCCTTAAAACTATTAAATAGATTAGTGTTACATTAAAAGATAAAATACAAATATTAATGAAGTGAGAAATAAATGGCTTTAAACCCCATAATTTAAACTCAGCGACAAATGTTGCAAAAACTAAGGGTCTAAAATAAGACGTCCCATCTAGTACAGGTTGTGAAATCATATACCAAAAATTATGGTCACTATGCCAAAAAGATCGATCCACAAAAATAATGACATCATCCCATACATAATCATTTTTTAATGATGGGTAATAAATAATGAATACTAATAATATTAAACTGATTAATACTAGCCATTTATTTTTTATTAAATTAATCATCATACTTCTCTAAATAATATAAATAAAAAAGACCCCGGAAGGTCTTTTTAATGCAGATTAAATATCTATAACATTATGGCTTACAAGCATTTGGCAAGTATTTTGTAGGAATAGTAGTACCCGAGCCAGTTGCAGTATCAACTGTTGTGTTACCACACGCCCAAGTAGAGCCACCGTTTGCAGTAGTATATGTTAATACAGATCCAGATGCTTTACCTGTGGTCATAGTTACAGTAACTCGACCTGCTGGATATGTATTTGCAACACTTGAGGTTACACTTGAGTACTTGCCTACTAATGTTGCATTTAATTGACCAGAAGTTGGTGTAGCTGTCGGAGCTACTAATGCAGGCCAAGCATTCTTATCAGCACCGTACTCAGCGAGAGGAGATTTTAAGCCACCACCTAGAGATACAGCTTCAGAAACTTGTCCGCGTGTAATATAGTCTTGGTAAGCAGGAATTGCGATTGCTGCTAAAATACCAATAATAGCCACCACAATCATAAGTTCGATGAGCGTGAAGCCCTTTTGCATTGTATTCATAACATTCTCCAAAAATGTTGTTAATTTAGTTATAAGCTTTGTAAGCTATTTTAATAATAGCACTAAACGTGCCAACTTTTATTATAGACAATTTACACAGAAATACAGCATCTTATACATAAAAAAAATCAGACTAAAAAATTTGCCGTATATTTTTGTTAAAAAGTGACAATTTTTGTCAGGTTGAATTTTATACTTGGGACAAATATTGCCATTGTGTGATGCGTATCGCATATATTCGATTGTTCTTTTTTAGATGTTGTGATGTTGTTCTTTAAGTTGAAGTCTATCGCTTGAAATTTTCTGGGTATAGTAGGGCGCTATTTCTACCATCGTCAGTGCATCTCAATCTCACTCTTTACCGAGTTTATGACACGTTGTTTCAGTTGCTTCAATTTGCGCGATTGAGTCGCGTAACCGTTTTGCATTGGCAGGACTTTTGAGTAGGTACGCTGTTTCTTTAAAGGCATTACAATCATCTAGACTTATTATCCCACGGCTTGTTTATCTTCTCTATTAATAAGTACAGGTGTATGATCGTCTATAACATAATCGAGTATATCCGCTAAATTGTCTTGCAGCTCAGCACATGTAATGACTTTCATTTCTGTTCCTTAAAAATTTCTTTATCTAAAAGCTGGGCAGCCTGTTTTAATCGGGCAGGGACCTTATTTTGAGTTTGACATACTTCAACAAATTGTTTGAACTGGGCATGACTTAACTGAATATGAGTGTGTTCGTGCAAAATTTGCGGTGCGTAATTTTGAATTAAATAAATAAAAAACTCGGTGAGTGTAGCGTAACCCAGAGTAGCGGCAGTTCGTTCTGCCAATCGCTTTGTTTCAGCATCTAGATGTATTTCTATAAACTCGTTGTTGGTCATCAGTCATCTGTTTTTGAGCATAAAATTTTTTATATTTCGCATGACGCATAACAAACATAAAATTTTAAGGTCGGTATGAATACAAAAAGTCTCTTTTGGTGATTGCTCATTTTAATTAGGCAGACTAAAACACGTTTTTAACACCTTACGCATTTTTTGAGGATATGGACAAACGTGAAAAATTTGTCGTTATAAAAGCATGTCGATATGGACAAAATATAAAATTGAGTAAATGAATAGAATTCAACAGTTTGGAGCGTGTCCATACAAAGTGACTTATGGAATGAATTGAATAGTGTTTTTTATTTTGCTACTTTTTAATTGTATTTATCAGCATAAATAAATATATTTTCGCACTATACTAAACATGTATTAAGATGATTTCGCCCCTATTTTTTAAAATGATTAAATAATTCGCAATTGAGTTTAGTTATGACTAATAAACTACATTCTGACCATCATATTGTTACAGATCAACTTGGCCTGACCATTGTTTGGTTGATGCAACATCAAGATATATTTGATTCATTAAATTTTGATGTTCAAACTCAACAACTTATTGTAAAACATGCAGCAGGTGAAGATCTCATTCGTGAAGGGATGTATTTAACTGCGCAATATGGAATTTTAGTCACGTCATAAAAAACCCTCTTAAATAAGAGGGCTGATCAATTTATGCGCTCATAGCATCGACCGCTAGTTCACGAGCAGAAACTTTGGGTTTTTCAGCCACTAACCCTAATTTGGCAAATAGCTGCTGATCTCTACCTTCACCCGCATTTGGCGTGGTTAGTAATTTGTCACCAGAGAATAAAGAGTTTGCTCCAGCCATAAACGCAAGTGCTTGATCAGAATCACTCAGTGATTCGCGACCTGCAGAAAGTCGGATATAACTTTGCGGCATAATAATACGCGCAACTGCAATCGTACGAATCCATTCAGTCACTTCTAGTTTTTCCACATCAGCCAGTGGTGTTCCTTCAATCGGAACTAACATATTAATCGGCACAGATTCAGGGTGAATGGGTAAAGTTGCAAGCTCATACAATAATCCAATACGATCTTGCTTATCCTCACCTAAACCAACAATACCGCCACTACAGACTTTCAACCCCGCATTACGCACATGATCCAGAGTATTTAAACGGTCATCAAAGGTACGGGTACTAATGATATTGCTATAATATTCGCGCGAAGTGTCCAGATTGTGATTATAGTAATCTAGACCTGCATCATATAAACGTTCAGCTTGTGATTGATTCAGCATTCCAAGCGTCATGCAGGTTTCCATTCCGAGAGCTTTGACTTCGCGTACCATTTCCAGTACATAAGGCATATCGCGTTCATGGGGATTGCGCCAAGCAGCACCCATACAAAAACGTGACGAACCTGAATCTTTGGCTGCTTTTGCTTCAGAAATGACTTTTTCAACGGCAATACGTTTTTCTGCTTCTAATTTTGAATCGTAGCGTGCCGATTGCGAACAATACTTACAATCTTCAGGACATTTACCTGTTTTAATGGACAATAAAGTACTAACCTGAATCGTATTGGCAGAGAAATGTTGACGGTGCACTTGTTGCGCCTGAAAAACCAGATCTAAAAATGGTTGATCATAAAGTGCTTGGATTTCGTTACGAGTCCAATCATTACGTAAGGTCATTGTCATAATCCATGATGATTGCTTTTACTAGCAACTTATCATACAGAATTCATGCTAAAGCTATAGGGCAAAAAACATCATTTTTGTTGACTTGCGAGTTGCTTTAATAATTGTTGTTCAATTGCCCAGTCAATATGTACATTTACGATATCATCATGTTGGGATTTGGCTTGTATGAGCTGTTCTACAATTAATCCAGAATAAGGTGCATTCCCCAAACCAATCGCGATATTACGCTTGAACGACTGATAACCTGTACGCCGAATCGGGCTACCTTCGGTATGTGTTAAAAAGGTTAATTCATCCCATTGCCAGATTTCAAGCAGGGAAATATCATTAAGACCATGTCGTGGATTAAAGTCAGAAATAGACGCTTTTTGGGCAAAGCTGTTCCATGGGCAAATCAATTGGCAATCATCACAGCCGAAGATTCGATTGCCAATTCCTGCACGGAGTTCTTCTGCAATGATACCTTTATATTCAATGGTTAAATAAGCAATACATCTACGTGCATCCAGCATATACGGTTCAACAATCGCTTGAGTCGGACAGATATCGATACAGGCACTGCAAGAACCACAATGTGCTGTAGCAGGTTCATCAAAAGGCAAATCGAGTGAGGTAAATAATTCACCTAACACAAAAAAAGAGCCTGATTTCTTGTGAATAAGCAGGGTATGTTTACCTGTCCAACCCATTCCTGCACTTTCAGCCAATGATTTCTCAAAGATAGGTGCTGAGTCTGCAAAAGGACGCGATTCAAATTCCCCAACTTTTTCCTTAATCTTTGAGGCAAGAGTTTTTAAACGTCCCCGCATAATTTTATGATAATCACGGCCACGTGCGTAACGAGCGATAATTGCAGAATTCGGTTCATTTGGTACATAGCGCGGTTTTGGTGTTTCTACCAGATAATTCATGCGCACACAAATGATGCTTTTTGTTCCTGGAACGAGCAATTTTGGATCTGCACGTTTTTCCAAATTTTCCTCTAAATAGTGCATATCTGCATGGTAGCCACGTTTTAAATATTCCTCAAAACGCGGCATTTCTGCTTGAGCATCTGGTTTGGCAATGACACAATCAGCAAAACCCAATGCCAAAGCCTGTTGTTTGATCCATTGTTTAAGCGCAATGGCATCATGTTGAAGAACAGGAATAGAAGCTGCTGAAGAAATAGATGACATATGCCAAGAATAATGAGGAAGAAGAACAATGCGAAGCACAGTTTACCATAGCCCTGTTTATAATCGTGAAAGTATTCAAGCATGGGAAAAGCGTTGGTTTGCACAGCACAATTCTTCTTTAGGTCTCATGCAGCAAGTGGCATGGACGATTGCTGAACGTTTGGATTTATATATTCTACAAAATAGCCTAAGTGTTAAAAAAATTGCAGTCTGGTGTGGCTCGGGAAATAATGCAGGGGATGGTTACTATACCGCTGCTTATTTGTCTCAAAAAGGATATGACGTTCAAATATTTGCAGCACCAACAGGTGATTCTTCAGATTTAAAGCAAGCGATTCTTTACGCGCAGCTTCATAAAATACAGATTGAGCCAAATTTTGCAGTTCCAGATCAATTTGATTGTCATATTGATGCGTTATTTGGAATCGGTTTAAATCGTGAGCTTGATCAAAACTGGCAAAATACGATTCAACATTTTAATCAGTTATCTGGTTTAAAAGTTGCCATTGATGTTCCAAGCGGATTGCATGCTAATACGGGTCAGACCTTACCAGTCGCAATCAAAGCCGATATTACATTCACAGCATTGGCAATAAAAGTAGGGCTGGTGACAGGTCAAGCAAAAGAATATGTGGGACAGCTAGAAGTTATTTCATTGATTCCATGTGATGAGAAACTACAGCCAGTCGCGTATCTTAGATCTTCACATATTTATTTACCCAAACGTCAGGCTTTTGGTCATAAGGGAAGCTATGGACATGTGTTAGTGGTGGGTGGTCACGCCAATATGGGCGGAGCTGTGATCATGGCGGCAGAGGCGGCTTTTCATGCAGGTGCAGGCAAAGTCACTGTAATTTGTGATGCATCACATCATTCAGCTATATTGTCACGTGCTCCAAATATTATGGTGCAAGATATTGATCAATTTGATCAGGAAAAAATTGAAGCATTACTTCGTCAGATCGATGCCGTTTGTTTTGGAATGGGCTTGGGGCGAGATGATAAGTCAGCGCAGATTTTTCAGCGATGGTTTGAAATCTTGAAAAGCCAAACTCAGCTTGAAATTGTATTGGATGCAGATGCGCTTTGGTTTTTGGCAAAACAAGAAAATATTCATTTGTCTAAGAATATGTATTTAACGCCGCATTCGGCTGAAGCAGCACGATTACTGAATACGACTGTTCAAAAAGTTGAACAAGATCGAGTGGCAGCAATTGATCAACTACAGCAGAAATATCAGGGCAATTGGGTATTGAAAGGCTCTGGCAGTTTGATTTTGGAAAATAATACGTTTTTTGTCTGCTCCACTGGTAATGCAGGGATGGGGACAGGTGGGATGGGCGATGTATTGGCAGGCATGATTGCAAGTCTAAAAGCGCAGTTCCATGCAGATATTGCACTTTCAGATATTGTCACTTTACATGGAAAGGCTGGTGATTTGTTGGCTGAAAAGGGTCAAAGAGGAATTCAGGCACAGCACATGTCAGAGGCAATTTATCAGGTTGTGAATGTTTAATTGAACTTAGCGCCTTCTACTGTTATACCGACTACGTCCACGTGCCATGCCACCCAGAGCATTTAAAACTGCCATTTTGCTCATGCTTCCAGATACATGGGCGTGGCAAATGGCAGCGGCCAGCGCATCGGCAGCATCGGCTTGAGGTTTGATCGTTAAGCTTAAAATCCGCATGACCATCATCTGGACTTGCTCTTTATCTGCTGCACCATAACCGACTACAGATTGTTTAATTTGTCGTGCGGTATATTCAGCGACTTGTAAATCCAGATTCACCAAAGCTGCAATGGCTGCACCACGTGCTTGACCTAATTTCAGAGCAGAATCAGGATTTTGTGCCATAAACACCTGTTCGACTGCGGCTTCGGTTGGGCCATGAAATTTTACAATTCGTTCAACTCCTGCAAAAATCCGTTTTAAGCGTTCAGGCATGCCCTGACTTTCCGTACGTATGGTTCCAGCGTCAATAAAACGTAGCTGAGCGCCATCTTTTTCAATGATGCCATAACCTGTAAGGCGCGAACCCGGATCAATTCCTATAATTAATGGCATAACAGACTTTAAAAATAAAAGATTGCCCATATTGTTACATAACAGCATTAAAAAATCTTGATTCAGTTGAGATCAGTGTTTAATACTGCTGCAAACATTTATTTTTGAGATAGATACGTTTTACATGAATTTATTATTGATTGTTGTTTTTGGCGCGATTCTCGAAATTGCTGTATGGATTGGTATTGCCCAATTTGTGAGCGGTTGGTATGTTTTTTTCTGGTTTATTATCGCGTTCTTTATCGGGCTAAACATGTTGCGTTCCAGTACTTCTGGGATTATGCCACAGTTGCAGCAAATGCAAATGACAGGACAACTTGGAACAGATCCCGCAGTGAGCAAAAAACTTGCCATGGCAATGGCTGGTTTTCTGCTGATGTTACCGGGAATTATCTCTGATATTTTAGCTGTTTTGATTTTGATTCCTGCTGTACAAAAAGCTTTCCAAAATGCCTTAATGAAAACTATGGCAAAACGCCAACAAGCCATGATGGATAAAATGATGGGCGGCATGATGGGAAGTGCTGGTGGTCAAGCGGGACAAAATCCTTTCGCTGATATTATGCGTCAAATGCAGGATATGCAAAATCAGCAGTCAGGAGGTCAGTATCGTGATTCAAGCGTAATCGATGGGGAAGCGCGTGAAGTCACACCAGAAGTGAAGAAAATCGAACACAAAGACAAAGATTAAAATAAGTTTGATGTGAAACGATTATATGCAAAAGCCGAATCATGTGATTCGGCTTTTTTGTAGCTTAAATGCTGATCCTAAACTGCTGCCCTGAAAAGTGATGGTCTAGTTTTGCGATAAGCTGCTCCACGATGCCAGTCTGGTAAATGAGCATTATTTTGAAATAACTTTTCTCTTAATGTGCCTTCACTGTACTGTTTTGGATAAACTCCACGTTTTTGCAATTCTGGCACGATAAAATCAACCACGTCCTGAAAACTTTGATGCGCTAAAATATAGGCGAGATTAAAACCATCAATATCGGTATCTTCAACCCATTGCTGTAATTCATCAGCTACAGTTTGTGCTGATCCAACTAAAACTGGTCCATTACCACCGACGCCAATCCAATTGGCAATTTCTTCTATGGTCCAGATACGGTTTGGATCTGCATTGACATAGGAATCAAGCAGTGACTGAATCGCATCTGTCTGGATATATTCAACTTTATCTTTAGATTGATACTGAGAAAAATCAACACCCGACCAGCCTGACAACAAAGTTAAAGCACCATCGTAGCTTGCATAGGACTGATATTCTCTAAATTTGTGTTGAGCTTTCTCATCAGTTTCATCGGTGACAATCGAAAGTAGCGCATAAATTTTTGCTGAATAAGGATCACGACCATTTTCAATCAATTTGTGGCGAATACTTTGAACAATACTTTTAGTCGCTACTTTAGATGGCGCAGCTATGAAAATACATTCTGCATTTTGACTGGCAAATGTCTGTCCGCGTCCTGAAGCTCCTGCTTGATATAGAACGGGTGTACGTTGAGGCGAAGGTTCACATATATGAATACCAGGAACCTCAAAATATTTGCCTTTATGCTTTATTGGATGCACTTTTTTAAAATCTGCAAAGACTCCCGTTTTTTTATCTGCAACAACGGCATCATTTTCCCAAGAGCCTTCCCAAAGTTTGTATAAGACTTCCAGATATTCATCTGCAATATCATATCGTTCATCATGACTGACTTGATTGGATAGACCTAAATTTTTAGAGCCACTTGCCAGATATGAAGTCACGATATTCCAGCCGACACGTCCTTTGCTTAAGTGATCCAGCGTACTCATACGTCGTGCAAAAGGATAGGGATGTTCAAATGAAATAGAGGTTGTCACTCCAAATCCCAAATGTTTTGTCACAGCAGCCATCGCAGGTACGACTTGGAGGGGATCATTGACAGGAACTTGCACTGCACCTGTCAAAGCATGTTCTGCACTTTGCTGATAAACATCATAAATACCGAGTACATCCGCCAGAAAGACACCATCAAAAATGCCTTTTTCTAGGATTTTTGCTAAATCTATCCAATATTCAAGATCTTTATATTCACGAGAACGATCTTGTGGGTGACGCCATAAACCGGGAGATTGATGGGCGATACAATTCATTTCAAAAGCATTAAATCGTATTTGTTTTGACATGACTTAACTCTATTTTTTCATGATTCATGATGAGCTTAAGTCAAAATGTGCAGGCGCTTTATATCGATTCATTCAAAGCTTTTATGATTATTTTTTTAATAAAAAATATGATGTATTAAGATATAAAAGATCTATTCGTCTGTACCTGGATTTTTCTGAGCTTCGGATGGCGTGTCAATTGTGGATTCAACATGGCTTGACTCGGCTTTTACACTAGGTTGATATTTATTTGAAGCCAGAGTGGTTTTTTCGTTTTCGGATCCTTTATATTTCCGACTACGATTAGCTCGTTCACGAAAACCACCTTTATTAATCAATTGGGTCATAATGATCAACTTCTGAGGAGTTATTAATAAATTTTAACAATTTTTTTGTGGATAATTCTATTTTTTATGTAATCTTATAAGTAGTATTTTGTTTATGTTATTGATAATTAATAAATTTATTATTTTTCGGTTTCATTGAAATCCTGTTCTGTTTCACATAGTATAAAAATATAAGGCCTAAAATGATTTAGCTGTCGCTGAACAGAATAGAAAAACAAGTTTAGAGGTCTGCGGGAGGGTTTAACTATGCTATACCAATATAACTGTGCATGTTGTAACAAGGTCGTTGCATCCACAGATAAAGAATGTCCGTATTGTGGTTCACAACACATTCGCAGCCCATACGGGTGGTGGATTTTTTGTATTGTGGGGTGTTTCGCTGTTGTGATGGTATTTAAATCAGTGCAGTTTTATATTCAGACACATGAAACTGATACGCCAGAACAAAAGTCGATACTGGATGTTTTAAATTCTAATGATAAAAAAACCAATTAACAGTCCAGTATTTAGGGAGCTATACTAATTTTTTTAGATTAACTATTTCGATCGGTTTTCATAAAAACAAGCCCGCAAATGCGGGCTTGTTTAAAATATAGAGCGAGGCTTTATAGACCAGCAGCATCCTTAAGAACGTCAACTTTATCTGTCTTTTCCCAAGTAAATGCATGATCTGTGCCTTCACGGCCAAAGTGACCATAAGCAGCAGTTTGCTTATACATCGGTTGTAACAAATTCAACATACGCGTAATACCAAATGGACGCAGATCAAAATGTTCACGTACTAAAGCAATAATCAGCTCATCATCGACTTTTGCAGTATTAAAGGTATTGATTGAAATTGAAGTAGGTTCCGCAACACCAATAGCATAACTTACCTGAATTTCACACTTATCTGCTAAGCCTGCTGCAACGATATTCTTTGCCACGTAACGACCTGCATAAGCAGCGGAGCGATCAACTTTAGATGGGTCTTTACCAGAGAAAGCACCGCCACCGTGACGTGCCATACCGCCATAAGTATCCACAATAATTTTACGGCCTGTAAGTCCACAATCCCCAACTGGACCGCCAATCACAAACATACCTGTAGGATTAATATGGAATTTGGTACCTGCATGGAACATGTCTGCTGGAATCACAGGTTTGACAATTTCTTCAATCACAGCTTCTTTAAGCTGAGTTTGAGAAATTTCAGGATCATGTTGAGTCGAAAGAACCACTGCATCCAGACGTACAGGTCGACCATTTTCATAAGCAAAAGTCACCTGACTTTTTGCATCTGGACGTAACCATGGCAACACACCTGAACGACGTAATTCAGCCTGACGTTCCATTAAACGATGCGCATAGGAAATAGGTGCTGGCATCAAGACATCAGTTTCACGACTTGCATAACCAAACATTAAACCCTGATCACCAGCACCCTGATCTTCAGGCTTTTGACGATCTACACCTTGCGCAATTTCAGGAGACTGTTTACCAATCATGTTGATCACAGCACAGGTTGAACCGTCAAAGCCAAGATCAGAATGATGATAGCCAATACCATTTACGGTTTGACGTACAATGGCTTCGAAATCTACATTGGCTGTTGTAGTGATTTCACCAGCAAGAACCACAGCGCCTGTTTTTACTAATGTTTCACAAGCAACCCGTGCGTATGGGTCTTCTCTTAAGATCGCATCCAGAATCGCATCACTAATTTGGTCAGCCATTTTATCTGGATGGCCTTCGCTTACAGATTCCGAAGTAAAAACAGCATACTCGCGCATGAAAGTCCTATCACAGTAATTTTTAAAGACATAATATGTTACATCGACTTGCCCTTTAGGACTAGCTTAACCTGACTAAATTGCGTGAATTAATTTCATTTTTGCCTTGTTTTATCTGATATGTGTATGAGTAAAACTTATATAGGCTATATAAAATGATCAGTTGTAATTGATTCTGGACAGTGCTTTAAAATTTAGTTTTTGATTTTTAAGATAGTTTTTGTTTTGATTCAAAAAAATTATCAGTTTACTCGTTATTTCTAGCCTCGAAGACAAAGAGTTTACTATTTTTTAACGAATAAATTTCTTTCGTATGTCTCTTTTATTTCTCGCTATGGGAGAAAAGTAAAGAGGGCTTATACAATGATGAAAGAAGTCTAATTACTCATCTAAGCTTTTAGTTGAATGTGATTCATTCTTTTTTTGAATAGTTGATTAAAATTCTTTTTTTTAAAGGTGCATGATTTTCTTGAAAGTTAATACGAAAAATGAACGATTTTTAATCAACTTGATAGGGTTTTAAATAAATTTAACTCATTGATTTTATTTTATTTATACTGGAATTTAGTGGATTTAAAAATAATCTATTTCGAATGCGTCTAAAAAATACAAAAATGAAAACCTGTGTATCGCTACAAAATTCGCCATTATTCAATCAAAACGACCATTTAAAAGTACGGAAAATCACGACATAGGCTTTACCCGTGCCTGTTTTTTTAAGACAATATAGCCTGTTTTTGAATCTCGATTCATGCACATCTTTTATATTCTATCGATTTATTTGGACGCTGACCTATGACGACCCCTTTAAACGAACGTCGTATTGCAAACGCAATTCGTGTATTGGCTATGGATGCTGTACAACAGGCAAACTCAGGCCATCCTGGTGCGCCAATGGGTATGGCAGACATTGCAGACGTCGTTTGGCGCGAGTTTTTAAACCATAATCCAGCCAATCCTCAATGGGTGAACCGCGACCGTTTTGTATTGTCAAATGGTCATGGTTCAATGTTGCAATATGCATTGCTACATTTAACGGGCTATGATGTTTCAATTGAAGATATCAAGCAATTTCGTCAATTACACTCTAAAACGCCAGGCCATCCAGAATTAGGCTATGCACCAGGTATTGAAACTACAACAGGTCCTTTAGGTCAGGGGATTGCCAATGCTGTAGGTTTTGCCTTAGCTGAAAAAACGCTTGCTGCACAATTTAACAAAGCTGATTTAACCGTAGTTGATCATTTTACTTATTGTTTCCTTGGTGATGGTTGCTTAATGGAAGGTGTTTCCCATGAAGCATGTTCTCTTGCAGGTACATTAGGTTTGGGTAAGTTGATTGCTTACTATGATGACAACGGTATTTCGATTGATGGTGAAGTGGAAGGCTGGTTCAGTGATGATACAGAACAACGCTTCAAATCTTATGGCTGGCAAGTGTTACGTGTTGATGGTCATGATGCAGATGCGATTCGCCAAGCAACGATTGAAGCGCAAGCTGAAACGTCTAAACCAACCATTATTATCTGCAAAACAATTATTGGTTTAGGTTCTCCAAATAAACAAGGTAAAGAAGATAGTCATGGTGCGCCACTCGGTGCAGATGAAATCAAGCTTACTCGTGAAGTGTTAGGTTGGGAAGATGAAGCTTTCGTCATTCCAACTGATATTTATGAGCATTGGGATGCCAAAGCCAAAGGCCAACAAGTTGAATCAGCTTGGGATAAAGTTTTTGCAGCGTATCAAGAAAAATATCCAACTGAAGCAGCTGAACTTTTGCGCCGTGTTTCTGGCGATTTACCTGCTGATTTTGCGGCTCAAGCAGATGCCTTTATTGCACAAACCAATGCCAAAGCTGAAACCATTGCAACTCGTAAAGCCAGCCAAAATACTTTACAGGCATTTGGGCCATTATTACCTGAATTATTGGGCGGTTCTGCTGACCTCGCAGGTTCAAACCTGACGTTGTGGAAAGGTTGTGTGGGTGTTCAGGACAATCCAGCAGGGAACTATGTACATTATGGTGTACGTGAATTTGGTATGACTGCAATTGCCAATGGTGTTGCCTTGCATGGTGGATTTATCCCTTATGTTGCAACGTTCTTGATGTTTATGGAATATGCACGTAATGCAGTACGTATGTCTGCACTGATGAAGCAGCGTGTGATCCATGTTTATACCCATGACTCAATTGGTTTGGGTGAAGATGGCCCAACTCATCAACCTGTAGAGCAGATTGCATCATTGCGTTCTACTCCAAATCTAAACACATGGCGTCCTGCGGATACCGTTGAAACGGCAATTGCATGGAAATCTGCTTTAGAGCGTAAAGATGGTCCATCTGCATTGATCTTGTCCCGTCAAAATCTGGCATTCCAAACCCGTACTGATGAGCAAATCCAAAATGCTGCAAAAGGTGGCTATGTATTGGCTCAGGAAAAAGGTGAACTTAAAGCGATTATTATTGCAACAGGTTCAGAAGTTGAACTGGCAATGAATGCTTATGCTCAACTTGAGGGTGTACGTGTAGTTTCAATGCCATGTGCAGAAGAATTTATGAAGCAAGATGCGGCTTACCGTGAAGCTGTACTTCCTTCTAACATCCGTGCTCGTGTGGCTGTAGAAGCAGCACATGTCGATTACTGGTGGAAATTTGTCGGTTTAGATGGCAAAGTGATTGGCATGACCACTTATGGTGAATCTGCGCCAGCTAAAGATCTATTTAAATTCTTTGGTATTACAACCAAAGCTGTAGTTGAAGCTGTGCAGTCTTTAACGGCCTAAAATAAACTTTAGCGAAACTTAAAGTTTGTAATCCCAGTCAATCAAAAGCTTGGCTGGGATTTTTTTTGATTCAATATTTCTATGATATATTTTTGAATAGTGTGGTTTTAATTGGAGATCGGCATGAAATTTTCATTTGTGGATTTAAATGGACACACGGTTACAGGTGACTGCGAGTTTATAGATCATCCTGCGCAGTCTATCTCTCATACCTTAGCCGCAGATATTAAAAACTCGACTGCACTTGATGGCGTGTTAGGAGAATTTAGTTTTTATCAAAAAAGTCATACGGAAAATGAGAGCGAAGTATCCAGATTTGCTGTTGATAACGAAAATAATGTCTTTCATAGTGATAAACTGCCTGATTTCGTTCAAATCGGAAGTCATTGGAAAAGTGATAACTCGTGATCAAGAAAAGTATGATTAAGAAAAGCTAGGTTAAGAGAATTATTAAAATTTTTTGTCTTTTAACCTGAGCTTTCTCAGCAACCGTTGAGCTTGATCTCAGTATTGCTGAGCACCGATAAAACTTCTCTATTCAGATAAGTGCATCAATGCAAAATCAAAAAGTCATTTCAGTCTGAATTGAAATATTTGAAGTCAATAATTTATGTACAGGACAACTTTCAGCAACTTTTAATAAACGTTTGTGCTGATCTTCAATAAAGTTTCCTGTCAGTTTAATGTTACGTTCAATTTGATTAGAGTCAGAAGAAACGCTTTCTCCTTGAGGATTTAAAATCAAATCGACCTGTACATGTTCAAGTTGTATTTGTTTATGGTCTGCATACATTTGCAAAGTCACGGTCGTGCATGCACCTAAGGCAGAAAGAAGCAGCAAAATAGGATTAGGTGCAGAATTTTGTCCACCTTTTTCTTCAGGTTCATCGACGTACCAGACATGTCCAGAGGGATCGGTCAGCGTTACTCGATAAGGTGTTTTGGTGCTTTGAGCTTGCGCAGTGTATGACATGTAATAACCTAAGTTGATCAATAAAGTAGTATCTTTAGCATAAATCATATCGAGCTTGTTGTTATTTTGTATGTTGGCAGGCAGACTTAAAAGCATTTTTTTAATTTTATCTAAATAATATGATTTTAAATTCAGTAATATTTAAAAATATAAGCTTTATTTCAGATGAATATGATGATTTGTTAAGATAAATTAACTAAATCAAGATTGTTGCATGCTTGCAACAATTCGTCTTATAAATAACAGTGTATTAAAATCAGCAATGTATAAACTAATAACAATCCACTCAGTAGGAAATAATCATGCGTTTAAAAACATTATCACTTGGCTTGGCGGTTGCAGTTGCGAGTACATTAACTTTAGCTGCGCCAGTAGATTATAAAATTGATCCGACTCACACTGCGACTGTATTTTCATGGAACCACTTTGGTTTTTCTACACCAAGTGCCAACTTTAGCGACATTCAAGGTGTGATTAAAGTTGACAATGCAAAACCTGCAAACTCTTCTGTAGAAGTGACGATTCCCGTCAGTAGCGTTAATACAAACGTAACTGCGTTGGATAAAGAGTTTCAGGAAGAAGGCTGGTTCAATGCAGCTAAATATCCAAACATCACTTTTAAAAGTACTAAAGTTGAAACCAAAGACAAAAAACATTTCAAAATTACAGGTAACTTAACCGTTAAAGGGATTACTAAACCTGTCGTATTGGACGCTGTGTTGAATAAACAAGGCGAACATCCAATGGCAAAAGTCCCTGCAATTGGTTTCAATGCAACCACTTCATTTAATCGTTCTGAATTTGGTATCGGAAACTATGTACCAAATGTTGGTGATAAAATTACTGTAAACATTACGACTGAAGCAGAAGCTGCCAAGAAATAAAAGTTTACAGTTTGAGCAGACCCATCATGAATAAAAACACATGATGGGCTTTTTATTGTGTAGCATAATAATCAATTCTAAAAAAATGAAAACCAATTAAACATCAATAAAAGGAAACAACATGTTCGGTCAATGTTTGTGTGGATCGGTGCAATTTGAGACAAATATTCATCCAGAGCAAATCACAGTTTGTCATTGTTCTATGTGTCGAAAATGGGGAGGTGGGCCATCTTTGACTCTGGAAGTGACAGATCATTTGAAAGTGACGGGTGAAAAATCAATTGGAAAATATGCATCATCAGAATGGGCTGCGCGTTATTTCTGTAAAGAATGTGGCACCAATTTATATTACAAACTCAATGAGCGAGAATACTACAGCTTAAATGCACAATTGTTTGAGTTACCTGAACAAGCAAAAATTCATCTGGAAATTTATGTAGATCATAAACCTGCGTATTATCCATTTTTATCTTCAGCCAAGCAGATGACTGAACAAGATGTGATTGAGTTATTTTCTTCGGAAAATTAAAAGAAGGTCAAAAAGACCTTCTTTTAGCTTAATAGTTGATTTTGTTTTAAAAATTGTTTAATCACATGATATGCCGCCTGTTCAAGGTGTTGAGCATGCAGTGAATTTTCCTCACGTAACTGAGGAATTGAAAACTTACCCTGACGCAATTCACATGTATGACCAATCAGCCAACGTTCAAACATATCTTCAGCCACTTCGATATGAAACTGTAAAGCCAGTACATGCTGATCAATTGAAAATGCCTGATGTGGATAAAGGGGAGAGCTAGCAAGAAGAGTAGCATGTTGTGGTAAATCAAAGGTATCCCCATGCCAGTGTAAAACTGAGACACCTTCAAGCGGTTCTAAAATATTATGCTCAATCGGTTTAATTTCAAGTTCACCCCAACCAATTTCTTTTTGGTGACCTGCATATACTTTGGCATCCAAGGCTCTTGCAATGAGCTGTGCACCCAGGCAAATCCCTAAAGTTGGTTTTTTACTGGCAAGTCGTTGTTGAAGTAAGCGAATTTCATCCGTTAAAAAAGGGTAGTCTTCTTCCTCATAAACGCCAATTGGCCCGCCCAAAATCACGGTAAGACCTTCATAATTTAGCGCTGGAGTTAAATCATCGACACCTGCCTCGAAATAGCGAATACGAAAACCTAACTGATAAAAAATATCTTCCAGCGAACCCAAGTCTTCAAAAGCAAGGTGCTGAATAGCGTAAATCGTTTTGGAAAAAGTATGATGCGTCATAAGGATCTAAACAGCGTGTGAGTATTGTTTTACATTAAGCCAAATCATGTAAAAAGAAAACAGTACGATCAGCAGCGCTTAAAAGAAAATACGGCTAGATTTATGTTTGATGAAGAATAAAATGGCAATTCGAGTTCTTTTGAAAATAAAGAGGTGACTCAATCACCTCTATACTGAATAGACTTCTTTTATAAATCCCTTTTATTTCTTCCTATAGGAGAAAAAATAAAGAGGGATTAAACAATAATGAAAGGAGTCTAATGTTTAAAAATTGGTTTTAGAAAAAGCCCATTGGTTTGGTTGAATAACTGACCAATAAGTTTTTAGTTTGTTGATAATGATCCAGCATCATTTTGTGGTTTTCACGACCAATCCCTGATTGTTTATAACCACCAAATGCAGCATGCGCAGGATAAATGTGATAACAGTTGGTCCAGACACGACCCGCTTCAATTGCACGACCTGCACGATAAGAGGTATGCGCAGAACGAGACCAAACGCCCGCACCTAAGCCATATACGGTATCATTGGCAATGCGCATCGCATCATCAAAGTCTTTAAATGTCGTGACCGACAAGACAGGTCCGAAAATTTCTTCCTGAAAAATTTTCATATTGTTGTTGCCTTTGAAAATAGTTGGTTCAATATAAAAACCACCATCCACATCATGACGTGCATCACCGCCTGTAAGTAATTGTGCACCTTCATTACGACCTGTATCGATACAACCAATAATTTTGTCGAACTGTTGCTTGGATGCCTGCGCACCAATCATGGTGTCAGTATCTAATGGATGACCCGTTTTGATTTTTTTAACACGTTCAATTGCCATTTCAAGAAAACGATCGGCAATGCTTTCCTGAACCAATGCGCGAGAAGGACAAGTGCAAACCTCACCCTGATTCAGAGCAAACATGGCAAAACCTTCTAGGGTCTTCTCAAGGAAGTCATCTTCTCTATCCAGAATATCTTCGAAGAAAATATTGGGTGATTTGCCACCAAGCTCAAGTGTGACAGGAATGATATTTTCAGTCGCATATTGCATGATTTGTTGACCGACTTTGGTTGAACCCGTAAAGGCAATCTTTGCAATACGTGGATTGGTCGCCAATGGACGACCAACTTCTACGCCATAACCATTCACAATATTGAGTACACCCGCTGGTAAAAGATCTTGAATCAGTTCAACCAGTACCAAAATACTAACAGGCGTTTGTTCAGCAGGTTTTAGTACGATACAGTTGCCAGCAGCTAAAGCAGGTGCAAGTTTCCACGCAGCCATTAAAATCGGGAAATTCCACGGAATGATTTGACCAACGACACCTAAAGGTTCATGAAAATGGTAGGCGATGGTATCTTCATCAATCTCTGAAATGCCGCCTTCTTGTGCGCGGATACAGCCTGCAAAATAACGGAAATGATCAATCGCCAATGGAATATCCGCTGCTAGTGTTTCACGTACAGGCTTGCCGTTGTCCCATGTTTCAGCAACCGCGAGCATTTCCAGATTTGCTTCAAGACGGTCTGCAATTTTTAACAATAAATTGGAACGCGTCGTAGGTGAAGCTTTGTTCCATTGTGCTTTAGCTTTGTGGGCTGCATCTAATGCTAACTCGATATCTTCCACGCTTGAGCGCGGAATTTTTGTAAATACTTTGCCATCGACAGGAGAGATATTTTCAAAGTATTCTCCTTTTACAGGGGCAACCCATTGCCCACCAATAAAGTTTTCATATTGAGATTTAAATTGAACCTTAGAACCAGGTTGATTAGGATCGATGTAACGCATATAAATATTCCTTTGCTTATCATTGATATACATATCAAATTTGAAGCTTATACAGCTTTGGTATAAGGTACTTTTGTACACTATGCAGTTAGCATATAAAAACGAAGGTTGGAGAAAGGTTGGAGACCATGACAATTTTCAGGGAATATACAAATGGTTACAAAACAAAAGCTCAGGGAACAGCGCCACACGGTTGAGACACTTCGTCAACACAGCATTCTCAAGACAGAACAAACGAGTCAAGTCAATGAAAGTATTGCCAGCTCTTGGCAACGCTCGGTATCTGCTGCAATTCCTAAAGAACGATCTGCTGCGCCGTTATTGTCCTTAGCCCAAAAACAGCCGTCTGCACTGGATATTGCCTTGCAATATTGTGGCAATGATCTGAAACATGTAGCTGAACAATCATCCATGGTGATTGCAGTAGGGGATGTCGGTAGTACCATTATCTGGACAGCAGCAAGTCAACAGATGCGTAGTGCGGCTGAACGGGTACACTTTGTCGAAGGTGGGCAGTGGGGTGAGGAAATGGTGGGAACCAATGCATTAGCCCTATCCATCAAAACTCGCCAATCTAGTTGTGTATTTTCCAATGAACATTATATGCAGTCGGTACAAGATTGGGTCTGTTATGCTGCCCCGATTATCGATCCACATTCGAGACAATTACTGGGAGTGATCGACTTATCCACGACATGGACGAATCATAATTCTTTGGGTATTTTGGCTGCTGAACGTTGTGCCTCCATTATTCAAACAGCTTTACAGGAACAACAGCGCCAGCAATTGTATATACGGGCATTTTCTATTCCACAAGTGCTCTTTAATGGAAAAAATCTAGTGCTAACACCGCGTCAGATCGAGATTTTGAGTATTTTGGCGCTATGTCCGCAAGGTTTAAATCTGGAAACGCTACATCAGGCGCTATATGGTGAACGTAAAGTCAGTATGGGAACGCTAAAAGCTGAAATGTCGCAGTTACGCGATGTGCTTGGGGGAATGCTTGGTTCACGTCCTTATCGCTTATTGGCACATGTTGAAGCTGATTTTTTACAGGCTGAAAATGCATTGGATTCTGGTTATGTATCGTCGGCATTACAGTTATATACAGGCGTGTTCTTGGCAAAAACCGAGAGTCCATTTCTATGCGCATGGCGAGATTGTCTAGAATCACGTTTAAGTGATGCGATTTTCAAAGCCAAAGAAACTGATATGTTACTGAAACACGTGGCGCGTTTCCCTGAAGCGATTGATGCGGTCGAGCGATTAATCGAACTATTGCCGACGGATCATCCTGCCCACCAATCATTAATTAAATATCAGCAGGCAGAACAATAGATTTTAAAGCATTTTAATTTCTAACCAATCAAATAGTTGCTGATAAACCTGACTTCGAACTGGCTCAGCAGATAGTACTAAATCATGCAGACCATGATGAATGGTTTGGGTGGTTACGTCACCCTTAATTTTTCTGGCATACTTTTCGATATCTTTTACACCCAAAATTACATCGCTTTGCGTCGCTTTTTTACTCCATCTTCTTGGATTTTTGGTTTGATTCGAATGCATGACCAGTGCAGGAATTGTAAGCCGAACACCTCGATGAATTTCTTTTTGTGCAACATGAATGGCACGGATAAAACTTAACTGGACTTTCTTCATATTAGGCAGTTTCCAGTTTAAGTCAAATGACCATTCACCATAGTAATCTCGATGCAAACTAGGCACATACCATTTATTTAAACCGCTCGGAAATTTTGCTTGAGGTAGGTAACGACCAATTTGACTTAATAAAGGTACGCCTAGCGCTTTTTTTAGCGAATTCATATTAAAGTCATAAAATGGGCTATTGGCCCAGAGTGCCTTGATCAGAGGATGATCAGGATGGTGTGCAGCATATAGTGTCGCAGTGAGTCCACCTGTAGAATGACCAGCTAACACTACCTGATTGTGATGTTCCTCACCAATAATCTTAAGGGCTTCAGTAATCTCGGCATTGTATTCATTTAGATCGAGTACGTTATATAAAATCTGATGAGGAAGATGAGAGCGACCATATTTTCTCAAATCCAGCGCATAAAAATCATAACCGTGCTGATTAAATTGTTCAGCCATTTCGGTCTGAAAAAAATAATCGATAAAGCCATGAATGTATAAAACGGCTTTGGAAGTGGGTATCGCTGCTTTTTTTCTGACTAATGTCGCAATGACTTTACCTTCATAATCATCAGGAAAGTTTAAAGTCAGTTGTTGGTAGCCTTCACCTAGAATATCTGGAGTGTATTGATTCATATTTTTATTCATTTGTGTTTTAAATCATGTTGTCATCCTTGTATGAAATGTTGGTTTTGTCAATTGAAGTAAAGAAAAAAAAGAGGGAATATCTTGGAGAAATACTCCCTCAATTGAGCAAGCTGGTTGGAGAGAGAAGCTTGCTCTAAGGACAAAAGTTGGAGACTGTGAAATGATCTTGAACAATTCAAGTCATTAAAGTGCTGCTTTAAAAATCTCTACCACCTGTGCATGAGTTGCCTTGCGTGGATTGGTCAGCATACAGGCATCCTTTTGTGCATTTTCAGCCATAACCGCCAAATCTTCGGTTTTCACACCCAATTCGGTCAATCCAGATGGAATTCCGATCGATTGGGATAACTCACGAATCGCATTGATCGCTGCGCGTGCGGCCTGATTTTGAGTTAAGCCTTGTGTTTGCACGCCCATCAGTTCCGCAATGCGCGCATATCGGTCTGGACAAGCGATTAGGTTAAACTCACAAACGTGTGGCAATAGCACCGCATTACAAACCCCGTGCGGTAAATTATAGAAACCGCCTAATTGATGCGCCATCGCATGTACATAACCCAGTGAAGCATTGTTAAATGCCATTCCAGCAAGATATTGCGCGTAACTCATGGCATCTCGTGCTTCCAGATTTTCACCATTGGCAACCGCAGGGCTGAGCCATTCACTGATCATGGAAATCGCTTTTTCTGCACAGGCATCGGTAATGGGATTGGCTGCGGTTGAGACATACGCTTCAACGGCATGCGTCAAGGCATCCATACCTGTTGCGGCAGTTAAACTGGCTGGCTTGGCAACCATCAGTTTAGGATCATCAATCGCAATCAGTGGGGTACAGCGCCAGTCAACAATGGCCATTTTGACATGGGTATCGGTATTGGTAATGATACAAAAACGCGTCATTTCCGAGGCAGTACCCGCTGTGGTATTCACCGCGATCAACGGAGTCATTGGCACTTTACTTTTATCGATGCCTTCATAGTCACGAATATGTCCGCCACCTGCGGTTACGAGCCCAATTCCTTTAGCGCAATCGTGTGATGAACCACCACCAAGTGACACAATAAA
Source organism: Acinetobacter septicus (assembly GCF_019355975.1). NCBI lineage: Bacteria > Pseudomonadati > Pseudomonadota > Gammaproteobacteria > Moraxellales > Moraxellaceae > Acinetobacter > Acinetobacter septicus. Next base: position 417,309 of record NZ_CP079898.1, read on the forward strand.
ATCGCATTGATTGTCGTTATAGGCATCGACACCATGATGTACATTTTTGTCGGTTGGGTTGGGTTCTGCACCTGGGAAAATATGACTATCTACGCCTGCATCTTTTAAGTATGTAGCAATCGTGTCTGCCACCCCAAACTTGAACAGACCTGCATCGGTGACAATCAGCGCTTTTTTCGCACCTAAATTTTGTGCTTTGGTTCCAATTTCTTTGGCACAGCCTGGGCCAAAAAGGGAAACACATGGGATATAAAAACCATTTGTTTGGTCAGCAATATTTTTTAAAGCCATGGAGCGATTCCTTCTTCCATTAGTCCATTTGTTTTTAAAGGTGATCTTCACCGTGAAGCTAGTATTCTGATTTGACTATTTTTTTCCTACCTACCAAAAACCTACCAATAAAAATATTATTGTATCTATTTGATATTTATTTATTTTAATATTTTGAGTCGCTTTCGGATTTCACTTTTGCATGAAAGTCGTTAAGCTATGGGCTGTTTTATGGAAATGATCAGGTTATGAAGCAAGAAACTGCACTGAAGTTATTAAAAGCGGGTGAAAATGTGTTTTTAACAGGTTCGGCTGGTGCAGGAAAAACATATACACTGAATCAATACATTAATTACTTAAAAGCACGTAAAGTGCCTGTTGCAGTGACTGCGTCTACAGGTATTGCCGCAACACATATGAATGGGATGACCATTCATACTTGGGCCGGGATTGGCATTAAAGATCATTTATCTGATGATGATCTTAAACGCATGAAAGAGCGCAAATACTTAAAAGAACATCTTGAAAATGCACAAGTTTTAATTATTGATGAAATTTCAATGCTGCATGCCAAACAGCTTAATCTGGTCAATCAAGTCCTGAAATATTTTAAAGAAAGTGATGAGGCTTTCGGTGGGATCCAAGTCATTGTAGCGGGTGATTTTTTCCAGTTACCGCCTGTAGGCAAAAACGATGAGCGTAATCGTGATAAGTTCTGTTTTATGTCGGATGCATGGGTTGAGGCTAAATTTCGAGTCTGCTATTTGACCGAACAGCATCGTCAGGATGATGAAATTCTCAATCAAATTTTAAATGCCATACGCGCACAGGATATTCAGCAAGTACATACGCAGGCTTTACTACAATCACGTCAGCAAGATATCGGCGATACATTTACCCGTCTTTATACGCATAACATGGATGTCGATAATATTAATTTTCAACATCTTAATGAAATTGAAAATGAAGAACATCAATTTAACGCCGTTTTAGATGGCAACGAGAAAATGCTGGAAACCTTAAAGTCTTCTGTACGCGCACCTGAAGAATTAATGTTGAAAAAACATGCCAAGGTCATGTTTGTAAAAAATAACTTCGATATGGGCTATATCAATGGCAGCTTGGGCGAAGTCATTGCTTTTGAAGAAGATGATGAACACGGCATTTTGCCCAAAGTAAAATTAACCGATGGCACGACTTTGCTTGTTGAACCCGAAACATGGTCAATTGAAAATGAAGCCGGAAAAAGTATTGCCAGTTTTCAGCAGATTCCACTGCGTTTGGCATGGGCGATTACTATTCATAAAAGTCAGGGCATGACCCTTGAAGCCGCAGAAATTAATCTGTCGCATACCTTTGAAAAAGGGCAGGGCTATGTGGCTTTATCGCGACTTAAATCCTTAACAGGTTTGCGTTTATTAGGTTTTAATGATCAGGCATTGGAACTGGATACATTGGCTCTAAAAGCCGATAAACGTTTTCAGGAATTATCTCAGGATGCAGAAGAGCATTTTCTTGATGCCGATTTAAGCGATCAACATAAAGCGTTTATCCGTCACTGCGGTGGTACGCTCAATGAAACTGAGATTCAACGAAACGAGAAAAAACTGGCCAAAGGTGAAAAGCAAAACTATGGTTCAGCAACACTGGATGAAACCCGTGCTTTATTTGAAGAAGGCTATGATATTCAGGATATTGCAACGGAACGTGGTTTAACACCTGCGACCATTATTAACCATCTGGCACGTCTACAAAAAGAACAAGGGCTCGATATTTCTGTTGCACATCCGGGAGATGAAGTGGTTGAACAAATCAGAAAACTCTATAAACGTGTGCAAAAAAGCAAACGCCCAGAAAATTTTAATGATGATGGTTCTATCAAACTTAGACCGATTGTGGAATTAACCAGTCCACGCATGGGCTATGATCAGGTCCGTTTAGCACTCTTATTTATTGAATAGGACGATTTGATTATGCCCCATGTGATTGTTGATTATTCTGCAAATCTGAAAGATTTTGAGCCTAAACCATTATTATTGAAAATCAACACTGCACTGGTGGAAACTGGTTATTGCGAAGCTCTTGATATTAAATCCAGAGCGCACATGGATGATGTTTTTGTAATTGGACTTGGGGCTGAACAACAAGCTTATGTGCATGTTAAAGTTTATCTTTTGTCTGGACGTGATCAACAGCAAAAGCAGGAAATTGGGGAGAACGTTCTGAAAGTATTACTTTCTTACTCTACCTTACAGCAGCAAGATTTTCCTGTGCAAAGCTGTGTAGAATTAATTGAAATGCCGAAACAGGATTATTTTAAACACGTGATTAAACCGCATTTTTGATCAGGATCGACGCGTTTAATCCTTTCATAATGCTTCTGTCAAATGAACAAGTATTGAAGCTATGATGGCGTATGATCTGAAACTAAAACGTGTCTGTGATTATATTCAACAACATTTGGATGAACCACTCAATCTACAGCGATTAAGCGAAATTGCAGGATTATCACGCTTTCATTTTCATCGTATTTTTTACGCACATTTAGGTATCAATGTGATGAAATATACGCAGATGTTGCGACTCAAACGTGCATCATTTCAACTGGTATTTAATCAAGAACTCAAAATTATTGATATTGCTTTCAATTCAGGATTTGACAGTCCTGAAGCATTTACGAGAGCATTTAAACGTTCATTTGACCAGACTCCGAGTGCTTTTAGAACTGAGCCTAACTGGCAAAATTGGCATACGAAGTTTGTGTATTTCACCCCTAAAAGTGAGTTAGACATGAACGTAAATATCATTGAGCGACCGCTAGAGAAAATAGCTTATATTTCGCATCTTGGTTCGCCTGAAAAAGTATTTGAAACTGCGGCCAAGTTTATTGAATGGCGAAAAAGGACAGGACTATCTCCAGTCAGAAAATCTGCAACCTATGGCATACCTTTTTCTGATCCAGAGCAGACGCCTGAACAGGAATTTCGCTTTGATATTGCGGGTTCAATCGATAAACCTTTTGCTCAAAAAGACGATGGAATCAAAATAGGTGAAATTCCAGCAGGGCGTTATGCCATGATTCGGCATTTAGGTAGTCATGATCAGATTCGGGAAAGCGTGTATTTTCTATTTAGAAACTGGTTACCTGAACAACAGGAACAAGCAGGTGATTATCCTGTTTTTTTTCATTATCATAATTTTGTACATGAAGTGAACGAAGCAGATTTAATCACAGATATTTATCTGCTGTTAAAATAAATCATGGAGAGAGACGATGATTTTCGTCTCTTTTTTGGAATAAGTGCTGATTAATCATCCGAAATCAATTCGATACAGGCATATTGCTCAATTAAATTGGCATCCATCATATGAATATAATCCATAAACATGGTATTAAAACTGCCCACCGTTTGAGCCTGATCATAAGCAAGCTTACCTGCAATCGCGAAATGAACATGGGCTGCAATGGTGGCTAAATGAATGGGTGCAACTGCACAGTATGCAGCAATCAATGCACCTAAAGCACAGCCTGTCGCGGTAATTTTGGGTTGTAGATGACTACCGCCACGAATTTTGACAATACAGGTCATGGCAGTCGACAAGATGTAATCGGTTTCCCCAGATATGGCAATACAACTGGCTTTACTCAGCAAGCCTTGTGCAAGTTGGAACATATCATCACTTTTTAAGGTGCTGTCTACGCCTTTGCTTTGAGATAAGCTTCCTGCAAGTGCGCTGATCTCCGATGCATTGCCACGAATTACAGAGGGATGATATTGCAGTAATTCATCGACCGTATCACTTCGCCATTTCAAAACAGCGCCATAACCAACTGGATCTAATACCCACGGAATTCGATTTTCATGGGCAGTTTTTGCTGAAATCCTGATGGCTTGCATTTGTTCAGTGGTTGGTGTTCCGAGATTAATGCTGAGTGCACCACTGATTTTGGTAAATGCTTCCGCTTCAAATGGGTTATCAATCATGGCAGGAGATGCACCTGCGGCGAGCAGAACGTTGGCTGCATAATTTGCTGCAACACTATTGGTAATACATTGAACTAGTGGTGTTTGCTGTTGTAATTTTTCCCACGCCTCAATGACATAGTCGATAATATTAGATGAGTTATACATATTTTCCCCCTTAAAACTTATAAAAATTATTGCGTAAAATAATGATCTTGATGTTTGCAATGTCGACAAATCAAAGACACATAATCGGCAGCATCATAATCCACTTCTAAATCATGAGAACCACAATACATACAACGTTTGATCGAATAAAAATTAAGTCGAGGTTCAATCTTTCGCCATGCGCGCCAGATCGGTTGAATGAAAATACGCTCATCATAAGATAGAAAATGGAACAAAAAAATTTGACTCATTTTACTTAGAGGTAGATTCATTGGGCGTGGTAGCGTAGATGTTTCCCATTTTTCATTGAGTGAGCGCTCACGATATTGCTCCAAGGTCTTTTTTAAAATATTGGTATTAATAAAGTTTTCATTACGTGGCTGTAAGGCTTTTTTATTATATAAATAATCCAAAGCAGTTTGAATAAGATAATAAACTTGACCTACAGCCAAGCTATCGAGCAAACGATAACAAAATTGCTGAAAGCTCCGATTACCTGCAATTTGTATGCCCCATGTACGGCAGTACATTTGCATAAATTGAATAATTTCCTGATAAAGCACTAAAAATAAAACATCTTTCACTTCATCTGAAGTTTTGTAGGGAATGCCTAGGCTTAAGTTTTCGTAAAACCAATAACGTAATTGTTGGGCGATACTAAATAAACTGGGTTCGTTGTAGCCATCCAAACGGACTCTTAAATAATAGATGTGCTGATCGTCCTGAAGGTTTTTGGGAGCCAAAATACCCAATTTAATCAACTCTTTGAGCAAGCCATATTGAAATAAATAATTGGGGCTAATGTATTCGTATTTGACTCGATCCCAGTAAATATATTCATCATGTGGCAGATTATCTTGAATCCGATCATCCAGTAAAGACAGCAGGAACAGCTTATGTAAAAGGCTTAAGTCTTCCAGATTATAGATGATGTCATCTTTAATTTTATTTTTACGCTGTTCTTGTTGCAGAGTGTCTTGCATCATTTTTTTGCGTTGTTTGGTGCAAGTTGCACAATGACAGACCATTTTTGCATCAGCAAAGACTTGGTGCTGACAATGGCTGCATTCATGAAATAGAACCTCCTGATCAAATTGATCAGCTTCCACAAAGTACATCGCTGCCTGACATAAAGGGCAAAGTGTACTTTCATCAAGCTGTTTTTTCAGAATATTCAAAATCATGCGAAAATTATACGTGAGTAAAAAGAAGATTATAGCTTGCTCTGAGTCGAATGGTCAGGGGAAACTGGAATAATTGAAACACCATCAAATGAAAAAGCCCAAACTCCATAAAGTTCAGGCTTTCTTGATCTAAAAAATTGCTTTATTTAAATAGGGCAAGGCAACGACTCGTCATGCTGTCCTAATTTTTTGGCAGCAATAAGTGCTTTCACTTTCTTGCTTGGTAGTTTTTCTTTACCCAGCGCATCATAAGTATTGACGATACTGGTCACATCCTGTGGCTGAATGTCTATACCCTCGGCAGTCATAAATACGGCAATCACGTTATGAGCGACGCCTGCATCATGTAAATCATGAATAGCTTTGATATTTTCAGCGCGGTACAAGTGTTGAGTTAATTCCATCTTATGTCACCTCTCGGCTATTTTGTGTATAGCATAGATTGAGTTTTTATTTTGACTAATGACGTCATTTAAGACAAAGCAAAAAACGTGCACAAACTGTAAGCAGTTTAGAAAAAAAGTAATTCGACGTAATCCATGCAAGCACATGTGTAGATTTGTTGGTCAATCTGTAACCAGTGAGATAGCTATGGTAATGCTGAACAGATGTTCTTACATAAGATATGAAGCAATATCAATAATTTTAACTCGTGGGGAATTGAAAAATCAAAGCCTTACACCCATGTAAATTTTAACGTGAAACAACACAGACACTTCAGTTAAGTTGGCGTATGATCAGATTCATACACAATAAATACTGATACCACGATACAAGTGGCGACATAGGAAAATATATGAATATTGCGGCAAATCCACACGTTCAGGCGGATCAAACGGTATATCTTAAAGACTATCAAAAACCATCATTTTTAGTGCAGTCGATTAACCTTGATATTCAGGTTTATGATGATCACACGATTGTCGATGCAACCTTGGTCATGAAACGTCAAACTGCTGGGGATTTGGTGTTATTGGGTCGTGATTTAGAGTTGAGATCGATTGTATTAAATGGGCAAAGTTTACAAGCCGATCAGTATCAACTTGATTCTGAGCAGCTGGTCATTGCCAATGTACCTGATGATGTTATTTTAAATACTCAAGTGATTATTCATCCTGAAAGCAACACGCAACTCGAAGGTTTATATAAAGCGGGGGATTTGTTCGTCACCCAAAATGAACCAGAAGGATTTCGTAAAATTACCTTTTATCCAGACCGTCCAGATGTTTTGGCTGAATTTACCACCCGTGTTGAAGCCGATAAAAAATATCCTGTATTGCTCGCCAATGGTAATTTACTGGAAACTGGTGAAGTGGGTGAGAATCGTCATTTTGCAATTTGGCAAGACCCAACCAAAAAACCAAGTTATTTATTTGCCTGTGTGATTGGTGATTTGGCGGTATTAAAAGACCGTTACACGACTTCTGAAGGTCGTGATGTTGCACTTGAAATTTATGCGATCGAAAAAGATATTCCAAAATGTCATATCGCTATGGAAGCCTTAAAACATTCGATGCGTTGGGATGAAGAACACTATGGCCGCGCTTACGATCTGGATAATTACATGATCGTCGCCGTAAGCCAGTTCAATATGGGTGCAATGGAAAATAAAGGTTTAAATATCTTTAATACCTCTTGTGTCCTTGCTGATGAAGAATACACCACAGATGCCGCAATTATGCGTGTGCAATCGGTGATTGCTCATGAGTATTTTCATAACTGGACAGGTAATCGTATTACTTGCCGTGACTGGTTTCAACTCTGTTTAAAAGAGGGGCTAACAGTCTTTCGTGATCAGTCTTTTTCAGAAGATTTACAATCGGCGGCGGTACAACGCATTGATGATGTTGCAGTGTTGAAAGCACATCAATTTCCTGAAGATGCAGGTCCATTATCGCATCCACCAAGACCAGATCATTTTGTTGAAATTAATAATTTCTATACTGCCACCGTCTATGAAAAGGGCGCGGAAATTAACCGTATGATGTCAACTTTACTTGGAAAAGAAAAATTCCGTAAAGGAACAGATGAATATTTCCGCCGTTATGATGGTCAAGCCGTGACAGTCGAAGACTGGGTGGATGCGTTATCATCAGGTTCAGGTATAGATTTATCAAATTTTCTGACATGGTATAACCAGCCAGGTACGCCTAAACTCCAAGTCAATGCCGAGTATGATGCTCAAAAACAAACTTATCGGTTAAACTTTAAACAAATTTTAAAAGCGCATCCGAAATATCCAAATCTAAAAGCAGTCCCAATTCCTGTTGCGCTTGCATTATTTAATGCCAAAACAGGTGAACAATATACGCTTCATTCTCCTGATTTATTTGTCGATGCTGTTCAAGATGGGGTTTATCTATTTGATCAAGATACTGCTAGTATTGAATTCACGCAGGTCACTGAGCAACCAGTTGTATCCTTGTTACGCAATTTTTCTGCACCTGTGAACTTGGAGTTTGACTATAGCGATGATGAATTGGCATTTCTGATTCAGCATGAAACCAGTGGTTTTAATCAATGGCAAGCGAGTCAAACTTTGCTTGAGCGGATTTTGCTTAAAGATCATGATGTTCAACCTTATATTCAAGCCATTAAAAATACGCTGCCTGATTTAGTACGTAAAGATCCGCTACTCGCCTCGCGTTTATTTGATGTACCAACTGAAGGGTATTTGGGTAGTCGTATTGATGCTGATTATGAACCAGAAGTGGTGCAGGAAAAACGCAATTCAGTGCTAGAAACATTGGCACGTGAATTAGCTACTTTCTGGAAAGAAACTTATCTGTCACTTGATCCATCTTTGCAAAATGATTTCTCTCAAGCGATGGGTGAGCGTGCTTTAAAAAATATCATGCTGAGTATGATGGCGCGTCAGGGTGATGTCGGTGCATTTGAGTTGGCTTACAACCAGTATCAACAGACCCATAACATGTCAGAACGCATGGGGGCATTACGTGTCCTAGTCTGGAATGATGCACCACAAGCACAGCAAGCCTTGGATGATTTCTATGATCGTTATAAGGATGAAGCTTTATCGCTTGATCAGTGGTTTATGGTACAGGCAGCCAATCCAAGTGCAACATCTGAAAGTATTGCTGCTTTGACCAAACATCCAGATTACGATTTGGGTACACCTAACCGTGTACGTGCGGTCAGCGGTGGATTAAGTAATAATCCTGTCAATGCATGGAGCTTTGGTGTTGAACACTATATTGGTTTAGCAGAATACTTCGATGAAAAAAATCCAATTTTAGGTTCGCGTTTATTGCAGGTATTGTCACGTTGGTACACATTGGCTGAACCTCAGCGTAGTCATGTACAAGGTGCTTTAAAAGCGTTACAGTCTCGTGTGAAGTCGAAAAATGTGACTGAAACCTTAAATAGTATTTTAAGTGTTTAATTGAAATGATCTGCTGCATAATTCACTGAGTTGGGTTATGCAGTAATGTTATGCAGCAGCAGACTACTGCTTTCGCTGGAAAGTGAGAAAATGTTTAGTCATAAAGAAGATTTCTAACGACGTCTGATTGTTTTGCTACGCAAGTGAATTTATAAGCGCATTATTTTATACTTTGGTGGTATCATGTTGCCACCTTATGCATGACTGCGTGTGTGATGTCTCATCTCTCAAAATATGTTCAAAGTATTCTATATCCAGAGCAACCGTCGGAACATCAGGTGGTGGATAAAGAGGAAAAAATAAAACAATGGTTTGATGGTGATATTCAAGTTATTGGAAAAATGTCGCTTTTTCAGTTTGAAAATGGCATTACCATTCGTAAGATTGAAGAGCATGATGCAACAGCCATCGAGATCGAAGCTTGTCGTGAGCATTGGATTAGCTATGAAGTCGTCGATCATCAACATCGACTAGAGCATATCACCCCTAAGCGCATTCAGTTTAATTCGACATGTCGAGAAGCATTCTGGCTTAAATATTTCCAAGACGAAAACGTTTAAACAAAAAAACCGCTTAAGCGGTTTTTTTAGGTTTTTACTGGTTAAGCTTTGATGATCAAAACAGGTACAGGACTTTCAGCAAGCATTTTTTGTGCAACACTACCTAGCACTAATTTTTTTAAACCTGAACGGCCATGAGAACCCATAATAATTAGATCCGCATTCACTTCATCTGCAATATTCAAGATTCCTATCGCTGTAGGTTCTTCTCTAATAATTTTGGTGTTTGTTTCAATTCCATTGGAGCTGAAAATATCACTTATTTTTTTTAAATGTGCTTCTGCATTTGTTTCCGCTTCAAACAAATGTTCAGTAACCGCAGGTGCAACCTTATAGAAATCGACACCGACAAAAGGATCAACGGCAACTACACTCATGACCGTTACACTGCTATTAAATGCTTTCGCAACATCTACAGCATGTTTCACTGCTGCATCTGAAAGAGGTGAGTCATCGACTGGAACCAAGATACGATGATAAGACATAATATTTCCTCTTAATTTATTGTTTCTAAAAATCTTTTATGCTTTTAGGCTAACACAGTATCAGAAGATTGTGTTTCTAAAAATTATTATTATTTGTATAGGCTCCATAGGATAAAACTTATCACTTTTTAAAAATTTTAAATGGTCTCTTCTGTTTGCATAAATAGTATGCACGATGATGAAGTTGCATATTTCGCCTTTCACTTTTTTAGATTAGGATAAAATCAATGATAGTGTTTAACTAAAATACTGCCTTGATAACAACAATGAGAGGAAAACATGTCTTATAAATATGAATACGCAGGCTTTTGGATACGTTGTGGTGCTTCGATTATTGATACACTGATTATGATGTTAGCCATCATACCTTCAGCATGGATTTTTTATCAGGGGAATTATGATCTGGTTTTTTCTACGGGTTTGGCTGATCAAAAAGCTTCGCTATGGTTTGATATTCTAGTCAATTATATTTTCCCATTTTTATACACGATTCTTTTTTGGCTATATCTAGGCGGAACGCCTGGCAAGCGTTTGATGCGTTTAAAGGTGCTAGATGAAAAAACGGGTAATAAACTGACTTTAGGTCAGTCGATTATTCGTTATATTGGATATATACCATCTACTTTGGTTTTTATGCTCGGATTCATCTGGATTGCATTTGATTCAAAAAAACAAGGTTGGCACGATAAAATGGCGAAAACAGTCGTGGTCAAAGAACTTTAATCGATGCAGATGATGTATTTGCAGTAATTGTATTTTATCTGTAAAAAGTTGCATTAAAAGGACTTGTAAATTAAGAAAATCTAAATATAATACAGCCAAATTTAATATGAGGAGACCCTAAGTGGGAAGTTGTTCGAGGTTATGCTGTAAGTTGGTTATGCATACTGTTATCTGAGCAAGAAAAGTCACTACTTAGGGCGACTATCTTGCAATGAGATAGTTTGTCATCACATTTATATCCATATCTATATTGAATCACGCTGAATTTTCATTCGGGCGTAATACTGCCTGCTTAGACTCCTTCTAAAATGTGGGAGAAGCTAATGTGGTTACATGCTTCAATTTTAAAACTTTATAGTATTCAATGCTTTTGCATCTGGATTTGTATGTTGCTTTCACAATATGCCAAAGCAGATCCATTGTTGAATACAGACGATGCAGACATTGTGTCTGCAAAACATTGCCAGTTGGAATCCGCTGTAAATCGCCCGTCAGGTTCACAGGCAAGCTATCAATTGAATACAGCTTGCCAGTTCATTGAGGGGGTTGAAAGTTCGATTTCCTATACTGATCAATTTGTTGATGCTGGGAAAGGGCAATGGTCCGCTCAAGTTAAAGGTGTGATCCAACCCATGAGTCAATGGGGAATGGCTGCCAGCCTTCAAATTTCCCAGCAGAATGAAAAAGATAAAGAGTCCATTCAGTGGTTTCTTAATATTCCTTTTTCTTTAGTTTATCTTAATAATTCTCTGCATATAGATAGTAATATTGGCTATCAATATTCACCACGAAACTTGAATCTATTGCGTTGGAGTTTGGCATCTAACCTTGCTTTAACGCCAAAAACAAGTGTAAGTGTTGAAACTTATAACCAAGATCAACATGCACCTTTGTTACAAAGCGCTATTCATTATTCTATCCTTCCTAATATTTTGACTTTTGAAGCTTCCATTGGACAGCGCTTGAATACTTTTCGAGAGCGATGGTTTGGCTTTGGCTTAAGTTTTACACCCTAATCTGATTATTTAGAACCAAAGCACTTATTTTCTAAATCATTTATTGCAAATCCACTTTATTCATCTAAATAAAGTGCGGCTTCGTATGCCTGAAAAAAGGAGATCTCTACATGAAATATGATCTATGGCAACGTCTATTTACACGCTTTCTGGAAACTTTTCATTTAAAACGTTTCTTTATTCGAAATAGTTCTTTTAAAGAATTGCATCAATCTAGTTATGCCAAAGAAATTGGGCAAACTCTAGCAGTGCAATTAAGACATTATTCAACACTTGAAAGTGAAGCACTCTTAAATACTTTATCTTCGCATGAAGAGGGTTTAACTGAAGTTGAAGCACAAGAGCAGCAGCTTAAAGTTGGACTTAATGAGGTTGCACAGGAAAAACCGTTAACGTGGTGGCAACATCTGTGGTACTGCTATCGTAATCCTTTTAATGTATTACTGAGTCTTTTGGCTGTTGTCGCATTCCTCACAGATGATCTGACTGGGTCAGTCATTATTAGCATCATGGTATTGCTTTCAACATTTTTGCGATATTGGCAAGAGTCTAAGTCAAACAAAGCCGCAGAATCGCTCAAAGCCATGGTCACGAATACGGCTATGGTGTTGCGTCGTGAGATTAATTATTCAGATTTGAGTTTGCTGCAACAGCGTTATGGCGCGAAAGTAAAACAGCTTAAAGAAATTCAATTTGAAATACCCATCCAATATCTGGTTCCAGGCGACATTATTTTGCTTTCTGCGGGAGATATGATTCCTGCCGACTGTCGAATTCTTTCGGCAAAAGATTTATTTGTCTCACAGGCAGCCATGACTGGAGAATCTATGCCTGTAGAAAAATATGCATTACAACATAGTATGGATGTAAATAGCCCATTAGAACTTGATAATTTAGTCTTTATGGGAACCAATGTGGTCTCAGGTACGGCAAAAGCTGTCGTGCTTAATACAGGTATTCAAACTTATTTTGGTGCATTGGCACACCGGGTTACTGCAACCGATCGCAGCGTGACTTCATTTCAGCTAGGCGTGAATAAAATCAGTTGGTTACTGATTCGGTTTATGTTGATTATGGCACCTATTGTTTTATTCATTAATGGGTTCACCAAAGGAGATTGGGGTGAGGCCGTATTATTTGCCCTGTCCGTTGCGGTGGGTTTAACACCAGAAATGCTCCCGATGATTGTGACTTCAACACTTGCGAAAGGCGCGGTATTTTTATCCAGAAAAAAAGTAATAGTGAAACGTCTGGATGCCATTCAAAATTTTGGTGCCATGGATGTGCTATGTACCGATAAAACAGGAACGCTGACACAAGATAAAATTTTTCTATCCCATCACGTCGATGTATTAGGAAAAAAATCACATACAGTGCTGATGCTGGCTTTTTTAAATAGCTATTATCAAACGGGACTCAAGAACTTGTTGGATGTAGCAGTACTTGAAGCTGTTGATCAGGATATGAAGTTTGAAAAGCTACGTTTTAAAAAGCTTGATGAAGTTCCATTTGATTTTGAACGTCGCCGTATGTCAGTAATCGTACGTACTCCTCAATCCCAGATTCGTATGGTGACCAAAGGCGCTGTCGAGGAAATGGTTAAGGTCTGTACTCATATTGAAATTAAAGGGGAGATCAAAGAGTTAACTACCCAACTGCGTAAAGAGATTGAAGAAATTACGCAGCATTATAATCGTGAAGGTCTACGCGTTGTGGCTGTAGCTTATCGTGACTTTGATGGTATCTGTGAAAACTTTTCAGTCAAAGACGAGAGCGACCTAATTTTGGCTGGTTATATCACTTTCTTGGATCCGCCTAAAGAATCTGCTCGACCTGCCATACAACAATTACATGCACATGGTGTTAGTGTAAAAGTACTGACTGGGGATAATGAATTTGTGACCCAAAAAATATGTCAAGAGATTGGTATTCCTCATGAAAAGGTTTTATTGGGTGGAATGGTTGAGACATTATCTGACGAAGATTTAAAACAAGCCGTAGAAGAATACACTATCTTTGCCAAATTAAGCCCAATTCATAAAGAACGAATCGTTGAGCAACTTAAGGCAAATGGTCATGTGGTCGGTTTTCTCGGTGATGGGATTAACGATGCGGCAGCGATTCGTGCGGCGGATATTGGTATTTCTGTAGATTCGGCTGTTGATATTGCTAAAGAGTCAGCAGATTTAATTCTTCTCGAAAAAAGCCTGATGGTACTTGAAAATGGTGTCATTGAAGGTCGTCGAACCTTTGCCAATATGCTCAAATATATCAAAATGACGGCCAGTTCAAATTTTGGTAATGTTTTTTCGGTATTAGTAGCTAGTGCATTTATTCCATTTTTGCCTATGCTGCCAATTCATTTGCTTGTACAGAACTTACTTTATGATGTCTCACAAATTGCCATTCCGTTTGATCATGTAGATGAAGAGCAGCTTGAAAAACCTCAACGCTGGCAGCCATCAGAAGTTGGGCGTTTTATGGTGGTCTTCGGGCCAATCAGTTCTATTTTTGATATTTTGACTTTTGGCATGATGTGGTTCGTATTTGATGCGAATACACCAGCCCAGCAAAGCTTGTTTCAGTCTGGCTGGTTCGTTGTGGGGCTACTGACTCAAACTTTAATCGTTCATATGATTCGAACTAAAAAAATTCCGTTTATTCAAAGCTGTGCTGCAACACCGTTGGTAGTCATGACCATTATCATTAGTGCAATTGGAATATTTTTACCAATGGGGCCTTTGGCACATTACTTTAAACTAGAAGCTTTACCATTGACGTATTTTCTGTATTTACCTTGTATTTTATTGGCTTATATGTGTGTGACTCAATGGATAAAAGGTATTTATATTCGTCGTTATGGCTGGCAATAACAGGTGCAGTATGGTTTTGCAATTTTTACACAATACCAGTTTATCTAATATGGCTAATACTTTGATCAGTCTGACCACTGCTTTTTTATTGGGTGGATTGATTGGTTTTGAACGACAGTATCGACAAAGAACAGCAGGTTTGAGAACCAATGTTCTGGTGGCTTTAGGTGCTGCAATTTTTGTTGATATCGCCAATAATCTTTCAGGGGCAGATGGTGCCGTACGCGTAATTGCGTATGTGGTTTCGGGGATTGGTTTTCTGGGTGCAGGTGTGATTATGCGTCAGGAAGGCAATATTCATGGTCTAAACACAGCAGCGACACTTTGGTGTTCTGCTGCTGTTGGGGCTGCGGCGGGTTCAGATCTGATTATGGAGGCTATATTGGCGACAGCATTTATTATCGCTGCGAATACTTTATTACGACCTCTCGTCAATATGATGGATCGGCAACCATTGGATGCTGAATCAGAAGTGACCCATGTGATCTATCTGATTGCCCATAAGGATCATCGAAAAATGGTGATGTATAAACTCACCGAAATGTTGCAAAGTTTGAATTATCCCTTGATGGATCTGGATGTTGAACCTTTTGGTGAAGAAGATGTGGAAATCGAGGCAACCTTAATTGCAACGTCCATAGACCCTGTTGAAATGAATGAAATGATTAAACAACTCAATCAAATGCCACAAGTTCAACAGGCCTATTGGGATAAAAATACGATGGCTTAAACATCGTATTTTTAGTTTCAATGAAATTTAAAAAAGCAGTTTGTTGTTTATGTCTTTTTAAATTTTACTTTGAATATAAGCGAAACAACAATTCCGACAATTAATCCCCAAAAAGCAGAGCCAATTCCAAAAAACTGAACCCCAGAAGCGCTACATAAAAAAGTGAGTAGCGCTGCTTCGCGATCATTCGGTTCATGAAAGGCAATGGCGATATTGTGGCTAATGGTACCAAATAAAGCAATACCCGCCAGCGCCATAATGAATAATGACGGAAATGACATCAGCAAACTGGTAAGTGTCGCAGCAAACAAACCCATTAAAATATAGAAAAATCCACAACTAATCCCAGCAATATAACGTTTGGCTGGGTCAGGATGCACTTGATCATCCAGACTTACAGCGGCACTAATCGCGGCAATATTAACGGTATAACAGCCAAAAGGGGCAAGCAAGGTTTGCGTTGCACCCGTCCAGCCAATCAGTTGATTGACATGAGGGCGATAACCATAACTTTTAATCATGGCAATACCCGGTAAATATTGTGATGCCATATTGATGACAAAAAGGGGCAGTGCTAATCCTAAAATTGCAGACCACGTAAATTCAGGTGTAATCCACACCGGTTTTGCCAAAGTCCAATGTAGAACAGGAGGATGAAACTCCATAAAAAATGGGCAGATGATAATGCCAATCACGACCGTAATGACAATACAGTAGCGTGGCCAAACACGTTTAGAAACGATGTAGACGGCAAGTAAACTTAGAATAAACTGCCAGTGATCCTGCATATTGGCAAAAATAGCAATTCCAAATTTAAGTAAAACGCCAGCCAGCATTGAACTGGTCAAACTTTGTGGAATATAAGCGAGGACTTTTTCAAAAAAACCAAAAAAACCAAGCAGTGCTGTGATTAAGCCACATACCAAAAATGCACCAATCGCTTCATGTAAATTATAGCCACTGCCTGTTGCAATAATTAAGGCTAGACCTGCTGTCGACCATGATGTTGCTACAGGATATTTAAATTTCCATGACAAAATTAGACCAGATAAACCAATCCCAATCCCTAATGCCCAAAACCATGAGGTTATTTGTTCGGTCGTTGCACCCAGTATTTGTGCGGCTTGAATAACCAACACAGCAGATACACTGATCCCAATCAGAAAAGTAACAAATCCAGCAAAAGCGGCAGGAAGTGAAAAATCACGGATAAATTTTTGCATGATTCAGCTTTAGGTCATAAGGTGTTTAAGAAAATGCTTTTCAAAATTCAGCGAAAGAAAAGCATGGGTTGTATTCTAAAGAGGTAGGGATTTAAACAAAAGGTAAAATCTTACAAAGTTGAAGTCGCAAGTTTTAAACCAAAGCCAAAGAATAAAATACCGACCATAAAAATACTGACCGCAGCGATTTTATCTTGAGATTTAAAAAAAGCTGATAATTTCACTCCGGAAAAAATCAGAATGGTTAAATAACTTAGACTTACGCATTGTAAAATGATGGATAAAATCAGAAAACTTAGCGCGGGATAAGGATAAGTAGGATCGACAAATTGCACAAAAAAAGACAAGAAAAATAAAATTGCTTTAGGGTTAAGTAAACTAATGCCGAGTGCAGTGCGATAAGGATGAATCTGATCAAGTTGCGGTAAGTCTGCCATTTGAATCTCTTCCACAGACTTATTTTTCCAGCGTTGATAACTTGCTTGCAGTAGCTTAAACCCTAGATAAGACAGATAGAGTGCACCCACAATTTTGAGTGTAGTAAAAATCCATGGAAAAGCATGCATAAGAGACGCGGCGCCAAGTACCGTACACAAAATTAAAATCGCATCGCCCGTGAAAATACCAAATGCGCCACGATAACCAGTTTTAATACCATAGCGCGAAGCAATCGACATGACGTAAATAGAATTTGGTCCGGGTAAAAATACAATTAACAAGGTACCAACGATGTAAGTTGCTAGATCTATAATCCCGAACACGAAGATTTACTCATAAAAAACCGATTTTTGTACTATAACAAAAATCGGTTTTAATATGTGAATTATCAAATATTAGGGTTGAATTTCGGCATCAATTCCAAATGACTGACGTAGTAAGGTATTGAGCTGATCGCGCGCTTTGATAAAGCCATCAATGCCACTTTGTAATAACTGAAAAGCCATTAAATCATGTTCGAGTTCAATTTTGAAACTTTCACGTGTTTGCGTATCTCGATTGATTTTCTCGGCATCGGATGCTGATTCAGAGCTTAAAACAGTTTCAACCTGACGGTGGTCTTGATTTAATTCAGTCAACAATGCTGGAGAAATCGTCAGTAGGTCACAACCCGCTAGACCTAAAACCTGATCGACACTACGGAAACTTGCACCCATCACCTGAGTCTGGATATCGTGTTGCTTATAATAATGATAGATTTTTTTGACTGATATCACGCCCGGATCTTTTTCGATTGGATAGTGATCAATATTTTCAGCCTTTTTATACCAATCCAGAATACGTCCAACAAATGGAGAAATGAGAGTGATATGCGCATCTGCACAGGCTTGAGCTTGATGCAAGCCAAACAATAAGGTTAAGTTACAAGCAATGCCTTCAGCTTCAAGTACTTTGGCTGCTTGAATACCTTCCCATGTCGATGCAATTTTAATTAACACTCTAGATGGATCGATGCCATAATCTTGATAAAGTTTGGACAATTCACGCGCTTTTTGCAGGGTCGCCTCTGTATCATAAGATAACGACGCATCCACTTCAGTCGAAACACGACCTTCAATCAACTTTAAAATTTCAACGCCAAATTTGACGGTCAAAATATCAATGGTACGTTCAATCAATTGATCTGCCTGATAACCTTCTTCACGTGCTTGCGTGTAAGCAGCTTCAATGAGTTCACGATTTTCAGGCTGGCTAGCTGCCGCAGTGATTAATGAGGGATTGGTTGTGGCATCCAGAGGACGAAACTGGCGAATCGCTTCGAGGTCACTACTATCGGCGACAACGGTTGTAACCTGTTTTAATTGGTCTAAAGCTGTTTGTGTCATTGCAATCAACATTCTTGGTTTAAAATATTTATCTCTTTAGTTATAGCATATTCTATTGTAAATCCACGTTAAAACTTGTCGATTGATTATTTTCTGTCACGTCGAATATGCTCGATTAAATATCGCGCAGCAGACCCTAGCTTACTTTCTCGACTCCAGACTAGATCGATGTAATATTCAAATTTGGGCGTAAAATCCAGAAGATCTAAAACTTTCAATTGTTGTTTTAGTCTAGGGTTTTCTTGAAACATTTCTGAGGGTAAAACTCCCCAGCCTAAATTTCTGACAATCAGCATATAAGCCGAATGGTGATTATCTGTACGCCAATAATTTTTAGAAAACAATAATTCAGGTTTAATCGTATTATCCCGACTTGCCACTACGATTTGACGCTGATTTAACAGATCTTCAAATTGAATGTGCTGCATGTTAGCCAAAGGATGTGTTTTGGAGACAACAGGAATCAGTGATTCTTTTTTGATTTCAACGAATTGTTCACGATAATCCAGATGCTCACGTTCAAACATCCATGCCAGTTGCGCGCGCTGATCGAGCAACATGGCTAAAGCATCTTCTTGAGGTGCAGAGGTAATATTAATTTGTAAATCTGGAAATTGTTTGGAAACTAAGCTGACATAATCTGTCCAATTGGTATCCAATAGTTCAGACGCAATCACAATATTCAAGACTGATTCAAGTCCTGTACTGAGTGCATATGCCTGTTGTTTCCATTGATTCATTTCAATCAAAAGCTGGTTGGTCTTTTCATAAAGCACATGCGCTTCCGAAGTGGCAACAGGTTCACGGCCAAGTCGTTCAAACAAATTTAAATTAAGATCTATTTCCAAATTAGCAATAGACATGCTGACAGCAGAAGGAACTTTGTTTAATTTTCTGGCGGCAGCAGAAAATGAACCTGTTTCCATCACGGTCTTAAAGATGGTGAGTTGTTCCTGATTAATATTCATCTATCAAAATTATTGAAAGAACCTGATTGGATTTATCAAAATTATAAAAATAAAATAAGCATACTGTAAACAAAAAGAGTGTTTTAAAATGTTGATTTCCAAAAGACGAATTATTCATGCCTTGAGCTATGAAGTGATTCTATTGGTCATCATAGCAATCGCATTGAGTTTTATTTTCGATGTTCCGATGGAAGTCACAGGCTCGCTAGGTATTGCCATGGCGGTGACTTCTGTAGTCTGGAATATGATTTTTAACCATTTTTTTGAAAAATTTGAACATAAGCATCAACTTAAACGAACCATTAAAGTTCGTATTCTTCATGCCATTGGTTTTGAAGGCGGCTTGATGCTTGCAACGATTCCAATGGTGGCCTACGCCATGAATATGAGTATCTGGCAGGCGATCGTTTTAGACTTTGGCTTGACCATGTGTATTTTGATTTATACTTTTATATTCCAGTGGTGTTATGACCATTTAGAAATGCGTCTGGGTTATGCGCCTCAAAACTAACAATTTAAGTCACTGATTTTTAAAATTGGTGACTTTTTTTATGAAAATTAACATAATTGACAATTAAATTTTTCATTTCGCTACTAATTGAATTTATTAGTTTTTTATAAATATTTAAATTTTATCATATTGAAATATATGATTTTTAATTTAATGCCATTTATCGGTTTTGTCTTATTTTTACTCAATATTTTTGTACGATAAATTGAGTTTTGTCATTGATGATGAGCTAAATATAAAGGGAATATAATATAAAAAGTAAAATATTTTACAAAACAATGTATTGCAGTTTGATTGGTGTAACATGCATTTCTGCGGTACATGCAGCTGATTTTAAAAGGTTCTCAGTGTCAGCAGGGTGGTTACATGTAATGCCACAGGGAAAAGCAAATCCGTTTGATATCTCGACCTCTGTTCCAAGTGGCACTAAAGCCAATGTTGGTCAAATCTCAATCCCTGCATTTATGAGTGCTGTTGATCCAGACGCTACTCTTCCATCTACAGGTGAAAACGCTAAAGATATTTTGGATTTAGTCTTTAAAAAACCTGAAGGCGGTGGGCAAAGTGTTGGGGAGCTACTGGGATTTGTTGATTCTGAAGGCAATGTCACCCCAGTTACGTCTGGAGTAGCTACAATTAATGGCATTGATCATTGGCAAAATGAAGGAAGCGGATTAGAAGCGGATGATGTAGATACTCTTGGTCTAACTTTTAACTATTATTTAAATGAAAATGTTTCATTGCAATTTATTGGAGGTATTCCTCCTAAAGTTGATATTAACGGTAAAGGGTTTATTAAAGCACCATTGACAGGTTCTGCTGCGCCCGGTGGTTTGGCTGGCAGTGTTATTGGGGATAATCTTGGACTAAAAAAAGACATTCCTATTACCAATTTAGATGCTTACGGCAAAGCCGCAACCGTACGTGCTTGGACACCTGCACTGGAAGCCCAATATCAGTGGGGTAGAGCGGGCATAAATAAGTTTAGACCCTATGTCGGCGCGGGAGTAATGTATGCTCATTTTAGTGATATTAAACTAAACTCTGGTATACGCTCTGACTTGGAAGCCGCAGGTCACATGATTCAAAATATTCATGATGGGCAGGCAGGTGCTGCATTAGACGGTAAAAAATCCAGTGCAAATCCAGTGGTGGATGTTGACGCAGATGATGCGATTGCACCGATTGTAACTGCTGGATTTACTTATGATATCACGCCAAATTGGTATACAGTGGCTTCAGTGTCTTATGCAAAACTCAATAATAAAGCCACGATTAATGTGTTTGATAGAAATACAAACAAACAACTAATTCATGCCACGACCAAAATGGATATCGACCCTATCATTACTTATTTGGGGGTAGGTTATCGTTTTTAATTTTAGCGTCGAGGTTTAAAACTTTATTGATACTGGCATGCTGATCAATACAATGATGGGCATGCTTTTTAGTTTAGCAAAATAACAAAGCTTTTTTACATTTGAATGATTAATCGCGCATAAAATTTCATAGCTCAACTTACTTTCTGGTATGCATAGGTCACATATTTAAAAGGCTAAAATGCACATCATCAAATTATGGATTATGTTCAGATGTTCCAATTGAAAAAAATGAAGATTTGCTTTGCTTTAGGTTTATTGATCTTCTCATCAGGCTGTCAAAATTTACCCACCACGCTGGTCGCAAAATTAATGGATAATCAGCAAACTCGAGAGAATGTTCAATATCTTGAACAATACGCCAAAGAAAATATTGCTCAACAGCTTATTGTTAAAACTGATCTGAATTATGGCGATCAGTCGAGTCAAAGATTGGATATTATTTATCCTGAAGTGCTGGTCGATAAAAAGACTCCTGTGGTCTTTCTGGTTCATGGTGGTGGTTGGGTTGCCGGTAATAAAGAGAGTATGTTGCCTTATGCGAAAATGATTGCGGATCAAGGTTTTCTGGTAGTCAATGTTGAATATACTTTAGTTCCACAAGCCGCTTATCCTCAACAGGTATTAGAGTTAAATCAGGCAGTTGAGTATGTTGTTCAACACCAAAATCAATTACCAATCGACTTATCTCGTGTATTTTTTAGTGGTGATTCCGCAGGTGCAAATATTACGAGTAGTTATGTTGCCGCATTAAATGCGCCTAAAATGGCAGAGCAGCTGAATTTGAAAGCATCTATTTCTGCTCAAAGTGTGAAGGGACTCGTTTTACATAGTGGCGTTTATGATTTGAAAACCTTATACCACGCAAGTGCAAAAGCTGGAAAAATCGTTTCTTGGGGGGCACAAAGCGTCATTGCCCAATACAGTGGCTATCCTCATCCTACAGATCAACAATTAGACTTGATGTCCGCTTATCCGTGGGTCACACCGCAATTTCCACCCGTGTATTTTAGTGCAACAGATCAGGATATTTTGACTCAAACTCAGACTAAACCATTGGTTAAAAAGCTTAAAAATTTGGGTGTTGATGTGAGTTCGAAAATATACACCAAAGATTATGCCGAAAATATTAATCATGATTTTAACTTTAATATGCGGTTTAAAGCCAGTCATGAAGTTTTTGATCAGTCGATGCAGTTCCTCAAACGTCATTCTTGAACTTGATTAGAGTTTTAAGTAGTTATAAAAAAATCAGCATCCAAATAAGATGCTGATTTTTTTCAAAGCATTGGTAGAAAATAAGGAAAACTTATTTTTCTACAATGGCAACCACACCTTGACCACCAGCGGCACAGATCGAGACTAAAATACGACCTGAACCTTTTTGGTTGAGAATTTTAGCCGCAGTCGCAAGGATACGACCACCTGTGGCAGCAAATGGATGACCCGCAGCTAAAGAAGAGCCATGAATGTTCAATTTAGAACGATCAATCGCACCTAAAGGAGCATCTAAACCTAAACGCTCTTTACAGAATTTAGGATCTTCCCACGCTTTAAGTGTAGAAAGCACTTGTGATGCAAATGCTTCATGAATTTCGTAATAATCGAAATCTTGTAGTTTTAAACCAGCACGTTCAAGCATACGTGGAACTGCATAAGCAGGCGCCATTAATAAGCCTTCTTTTTTATTCACGAAGTCAACTGCTGCTGTTTCAGAGAAGCTTAAGTAAGCCAATACTTCATGTCCGTTTGCTTTCGCCCATTCTTCAGAAGCTAAAAGAACAACAGATGCACCATCAGTCAGTGGAGTAGAGTTACCCGCTGTCATGGTCGCATTTTCACCTTTACCAAAAACAGGCTTAAGTTTGGCAAGTTTTTCGACTGATGAGTCTGGACGTAAGTTATTGTCGCGCTCAAGACCCATAAACGGGGTAATTAAGTCGTCAAAGAAACCTTCTTCATAGGCTTTTGCCATTTTGTGATGAGAAGATGCAGCAAGTTCATCCTGTTCTTCACGTCCAATATTCCATTCAAGTGCGGTAATTGCAGCATGATCCCCCATTGAAAGACCAGTGCGTGGTTCACCATTTTTTGGTGCATCCATCAATTCTTTCAAATTAATTTTAGTTAAAGCCTTTAAACGATCTTTACCTGTTTTTGCGATATTCAATTCAAGCAAGGCTTTACGTAGACCGTCACCAAATGCGATAGGCGCATCCGAAGTTGTATCTACACCGCCAGCAATTGCAACATCGATTTGCCCCAGTGCAATTTTATTGGCAACGGCAAAAGCAGCTTGTAAACCTGTACCACATGCTTGCTGGATATCGTAAGCAGGTGTTTCTGGAGCAAGGGCAGTGTTCAGTACGCACTCACGGGTCATATTAAAATCACGGCTATGTTTTAGTACCGCACCCGCAACGACTTCACCAAGGCGTTGACCTTGAAGGTTGTAACGTTCAACCAGACCATTTAATGCAGCAGTTAACATGTCCATGTTAGATGCTTTAAAATACGCGCCATTAGAACGGGCAAATGGAATACGGTTACCACCAATAATGGCGACACGGCGAATTGCGTTTTGACTCATGTTTTGATCCTGTTGAACAGAAGGTTGCGCTTTAGTTGAAGTTGATGCTTTTGTACTAGCTGGCGTTTTACTGGTTGCAGCAGTCGTTTTTGTACGCGCAGTGCTTGAACGTGTACGTGGTGTTTTGGTTGCAGTTGCAGAGGTTGCTTTCGCTGTACCTGAAGCTGTACTTTTAGTTGCGCGTGGAGTGCGCTTTGATGTATTTGACACAGTATCCGAAGCAGTATTAGTCGGTGCTGTTTGCTCTTGTGGATTGTCTTGAGTTGTTTTGCTCATAAGGCTTTTCCAAGCATGTTTATGATATTCTTGCGGTGTACATTAACATAATTAAAATAGACCTGTATTGACTAGAATGACATTCTAGACTGCATTCAGGTCAAGACATATCAAGATTAACTCAAGTATTATTTTATTCAAATCCATGAACCTATATGTTCACAAGTTTCCAACAAAGGATATAAACAGCAATTATCTGGCTGAGTTTATACATACATTTTTTGCATGAGAGATAATAACCATGACTGATCAATACCAGGCATTTACCCAATCACCACTTGGTAAATTTGTAGTAAAAAATTTAGGTTTACCATCACCTGTGGTGCTAGATCGTTTTGAAAGTGCAGAACCTGTGATCAATGGTGCTGTATTGCTTGGTGCTGCGCCTTCAAGTTCTTTATCTGGCGCAATTGCACAGGTTTTGAGTAATATCCATGCGGACAGCTATGCAGGCAATAATGCAGAGTTACAACAAACTGCCGCAAAAGTTGGTTTAAATTTACGTGCTTTTAATTCAGGTGACAAAGAGTCTAAATTTAAAGCAGTGGTTTTTGATGCGTCTGGCATTCAAAACTCTGAACAGTTGAATGAACTGTATAAATTCTTTAATCCAGTGGCACGTCAAATTCAAAGCTCTGGTCGCGTGATTGTGATTGGCACCACACCAGAATCAGCAAAAACTGTAAAACAAGCAATTGCTCAACGTGCGCTTGAAGGTTTTGTAAAATCTGTTGGTAAAGAATTCAAAAAAGGTATTACTGCACAAGTCGTTTATGTGGATGAAGGCGCGGCGGATAATATCGAATCAACTTTACGTTTCTTGCTTTCTCCACGTTCAGCGTATGTTTCTGGTCAAGTGATCCGTGTATCTAAAGCAGATGTGGTAAAAGTAGACTGGAATCAGCCATTGGCAGGTAAAACTGTATTGGTCACTGGTGCAAGTCGTGGTATTGGTGAAGCAATTGCACATATATTGGCACGCGATGGCGCACACGTTATTTGTCTGGATGTACCACAGCAGCAAGCAGATCTTGATCGCGTAGCAGCGGAAATTGGTGGCTCGGCTTTAGGTCTGGATATTACTGCGGCTGATGCAGGTGAGAAAATTAAAGCGGCTGCTGCAAAGCAGGGCGGTTTGGATATTATTGTACATAACGCTGGTATTACACGTGATAAAACTTTGGCTAATATGAAGCCTGAGCTTTGGGATCTGGTAATTAACATTAACTTGTCAGCGGCTGAACGTATCAATGACTATCTATTGGCTAATGATGGCTTGAATGAAAATGGTCGAATTGTTTGCGTTTCTTCAATCAGTGGTATTGCAGGGAACTTGGGACAAACCAACTATGCTGCATCTAAAGCAGGCGTAATTGGTCTGGTGAAATTTACTGCGCCAACGTTGAAAAATGGTATTACTATCAATGCTGTTGCGCCAGGCTTTATTGAAACCCAGATGACCGCTGCGATTCCATTTGCGATTCGTGAAGCTGGTCGTCGTATGAACTCGATGAATCAAGGTGGTTTACCTGTTGATGTTGCGGAAACAATCGCATGGTACGCATCAACTGCATCAACTGGTCTAAACGGTAATGTTGTGCGTGTTTGTGGGCAAAGCTTACTCGGCGCATAATTTGCTAGTTTTTATGTGGTCGCTTTGAAAATAGAATAATATTCGCCCTCTCTTTATCAGTTTAAGGAGAGGGTATCCTCATTGTAAATCTATAAAAATTGAATAAGGTCAACCATGAATACACGCCATTTTAGCCAACTTCCTAAACCGTATCTGGCTTATCCAAAAGTCATTCAGGGTCTGGTATTTAAAAAGCCAACGGGTCCAAAAGTTTTGCCACAGGTTGAATATGTGGTGGATTCATTTCAAGTCGATCAAAAACATTTGCAAGCTTATAATGAAGTTTGTGGCTTTAAAAATGATGGTTTTATTCCTGCGATTTATTTAGCGGTGCTTTCGCAGAGTTTACAGATGCATATGATGACCACAGAAGCTTTTCCATTTGCAGTGTTAGGTTTGGTTCATATTCGTAATCAAGTCAAACAAACACGTAAAATTGGAGTAGATGAACGTTTAACATTATCTTGTAAATTTGGCGAGTTAAAGCCGCATGATAAAGGCGTTCAGTTTGATTTCATTACGACTGCAAAAGTGGGCAATGAAGTGGTGATGCAAGGTTTAACCACTTACTTGTCTCGTCAAAAGACAGAGAAAAAGACTACTGAAAAAGCAAAAGAAAGCAGAATACCAGAGTATCAACTTCAACAAGTATGGAATATTGCAGAAAATACAGGTCGTCGTTATGCCAAAGTTTCAGGCGACTTTAACCTCATCCATATTCATGCGGTGACGGCAAAAGCCTTTGGTTTTAAACAGGCGATTGCGCATGGAATGTGGAGTAAAGCTAAGGCTTTGGCCAATATCAACTTACCAGACGCTTATGAAGCAGATGTATGGTTTAAACTTCCAATGTATTTGCCATCAAAAGTTGAGTTTTTGACAGCAGAGCAGCCAAAGGAAACTGATTTTTTAATTCGCAATGAAAAGTCTAAAAAACCGCATGTTTCAGGGACGGTCAACGCTTTGTAAATTTTAAAAGCCCGATCAATTCGGGCTTTTTATATAAAACTAGAAAAAAATGAGGGAACAAGAATGAGCGCTTTAACAGAAATTTTATTTGCAGATAAGCAAAATTATCACGGTTTGATTGATCAGCGTTTTCACGATTTGGCAGAACAATTTAGCCGTTTGCAGGATGCGCGGACTGAACAAGGCGGAGCAGCTTTAGCCGTTTATTTTCGCGGGCAAAAAGTGGTTGATATTTATACAGGTAAAAAATCTCAGACTGAACAATGGAATGATGAGACGCTTTCTGTTTGTTACTCAACTGGAAAAGGTGTATTAGCAACTTTGGCACATATTTTAGTCAGTGAGGGCTTTATAGAATATGACATTCCAATTGCACATTATTGGCCAGCGTTTGGGCAGAACAATAAGGAGAAGATCACACTCAGACATATATTGAGTCATCAAAGCGGTTTGTACGACATTCGCAATTTGATTGAGGATGCACGTGAAATGCTGAATTGGTCACATATGTTACAGGTGTTTGAACAAGCGACGCCACGTTTTGCTGTTAATCAAAGCAATGCTTATCAAGCATTAACATTTGGCTGGTTAGTAGGAGGAGCACTTGAAAAAGCGACTGGACGCGGTTTATCCGATTTAATGCAAACTTATTTGGTCAAACCTTTGCAATTAGACGGTGCATTTTTTGGTGTGCCGA
Organism: Acinetobacter septicus; assembly: GCF_019355975.1. Taxonomy (NCBI): domain Bacteria; kingdom Pseudomonadati; phylum Pseudomonadota; class Gammaproteobacteria; order Moraxellales; family Moraxellaceae; genus Acinetobacter; species Acinetobacter septicus. The sequence goes on from NZ_CP079898.1 coordinate 444,755, forward strand.
GTTCAGAGCTGGATCGTGTTGCTAGATTAATTCCACAAAAAAGATCAATCGAGCAAAACTCTCAAGACGCTAAAACAAAGAAAGTAAAAGCACATAAACCATCTCTTGCCGATAAATTAGTCACATGGACAGGACAAAATCCACAGGATTTTCAGGATGCGATGATCCCAAAAGGAATGAAAAATTTTAGTTTCTTTAGTGATGAGGGACTGCAAGCGATTATACCGGCTGCGAATGGTGCTTTTACAGCGAATAGCCTAAGTAAGATCTACGCAATGCTTGCCAATGGTGGTCGATGGGAAGGTCACACCCTCATTCAGCCAGAGGTTTTTCAGCAACTCAGTACGATTCAAAGTTATGCAAGAGATAGAGTCATGCCGATTCCGATGAACTGGCGACTCGGTTATCATCGCGTTTTAACGATGGGCAAACGTGCCAAGAATGGCTTTGGACATATTGGTTATAATGGTTCGGGAGCATGGTGCGATCCAGATCGAAATTTAAGCTTTGCTTATACTCATAATTTTAAAATTGGTTCGATCACGGGGGATTATCGTTTATGGGGATTGACTCAAGAAACCTTGCGTTGTGCAGATAAAATATTGAAAGGGCATAAAGGCTGGTTCTAATTTAAATTTTCAGCTTTGCAGGAATGTGATAAGTAACCTGAAGATATTTAGGTTGCTGTCTGACGTGGCTGATGATTCCACCTAAACCTTCTACCAGTTTTCGGCTAGCAAAATTTTGTTCTGCGACGGGATAAACAAAATAATCAGCTTCAAAGTTTAAAACCGCCCAATCATAAATCGACTTCAAAGCTTCTTTGGCATAGCCCTTGGCGTGTTGTTCTTCACGTATCCATAAACCAAATTCAGGCGTTTGAGTATGGATATGGTGAATGCCAATTAAGCCAATAAACTTTTGAGAGCTTTTATCTTTTAGCACGAAATATTGATCTGTGCCTTGAGTTTGAGCATGTATCCAGCTTTTACCAATCGACTCAAATTCCGCAAAAGATTTTGCTGGCTCCCAAGACATAAATTGAGTCAAACTTGACGTAATGCATGGATAAATATCAGGATAATCCTGTAACTTAAAAGTTTCTATATTGAGTCTAGGAGAACTAAGACTTGGAGTAGCAAACATAGTAAATTTATATATGTTTAAAGAACTTAATTATCATATATAAATAATAATCATTTGCAAATATAAAGTTAGATTGAATTCATTAATTCCATTTTAATCATGATTTCCACATGACGTTGAAACGATGGCTCATCTAAACCTTGTAGACCAAGTTGATAAATTCCTTCTAAACCACATACAAAAGCAATAAGTCGCCATGCCACATCTTGAGCGGTTGTCGTTTCAAGCCTTTTAAACTGCTTTTGTTGTATCCCATCTTGAATCAACTGCACCAATACATTGTGCCATCGTTGCATGGTGAGGTTATAGGCTTTTTTTATTTCGATATCTTGTTCTATCAAAATTTCAGCTTCATTCCAAAGTCGTAAATAAGGCTGAGTTTGCTCGATATTTTCGCAACCCAATAGTAAAGAAATACGTTGAAGCCATGAATCTGTAAGTACCTGAGCTTCAAGTTCATTCAATTGATCCATCAATTCAATAAAAACTTGCGCTTTTAAGTGTGAGGCAGACTCAAAATGATGATGAACTTGACCAGTAGAAACCTGTGCTTGCGTTGCGATCGCCCGAACGGTCAATGCATTTAAACCTTCTTTTAATGCCAAAGTTTTAGCAGCAGCTAAAATCATGTCACGACGTTGTTCACGATTTAAATAGTTCATTCGCTCGGCTTTCAATACTTATCATCATCGAATTCAAGTTTAATAAAAGTTGGACGTTTGTTCAAGTTTGAGTATAATGATTTTAATTTGAACAAGTGTCCAACTTTAAATTGGGTGTTTTATGTACCGCAAGTGGATGATTCTTGCAATCATCGTTTTAATTTATTTGCCAGTCTCGATTGATGCCACCATTTTGCATGTCGCAATTCCGACCTTAAGCGCAACTTTGGCACTCAGTAATAACCAAATGCTCTGGGTCATGGATATTTATTCCTTGATCATGGCAGGTTTTATTCTGCCCATGGGAGCGTTGGGGGATCGTATTGGTTTTAAACGCCTAATGATCATAGGGGCGACGATCTTTGGTCTGGCATCTTTAATGGCGGCATTGGCTCAATCGGCTGATATGCTAATTTTGGCTCGCGCTTTACTTGGGCTAGGCGCTGCCATGATTCTTCCTGCCACATTATCAGGTGTCCGCAACAGTTTTCTAGATGAAAAACAACGCAATTATGCGCTAGGGATTTGGGGAACAGTTGGTGGCGGTGGAGCCGCTTTTGGTCCGCTACTCGGTGGTTTTATTTTAGAGCATTTTGATTGGGGCGCTGTGTTTTTAATAAATGTGCCCATCATTATCCTCGTACTCATTTTAACGGTTTGGATCGTACCAAAACAAAAAGTTGAATCTAAGCAGCCTTTAAACCTGTTACAGGCACTTATTTTAGTCAGTGCAATTTTAATGATCATTTATGCTGCTAAAACAGCGATGCATGAATTGAATTATTTCATTATCTTATTGTTTACGGTTGGACTTGGTGCTTTGATCCTCTTTGTTAAACAGCAGTTAAAATCATCAAGTCCAATGATTGATTTTAGTTTGTTTAAGCATCCTGTGATTTCCACCAGCATGGTCATGGCGATTGTGGCGATGATCGCGCTCGTCGGATTCGAGCTTTTGTTGTCGCAAGAACTACAGTTTGTTTATGGTTATACGCCGTTGCAAGCAGGCTTATTTATTTTACCTTTTATGATTGCGATCAGCTTGGGTGGGCCGTTTACCAGTTTTTTAATGAATCGTTATGGACTTCGCCCAGTCGCCACTTTAGGGATGATGATGTGTGCCTTTAGTCTATGGGGTTTTGCGCTTACTAATTTTGATACACAACATTTGCAAACTTGGGGTCTTATGATTGTTATGGGCATCAGCGTTGAAATTGCATTGCTTTCATCAACTGCTGCGATTATGACTGCTGTGCCTCCACACAAAGCAACCGCAGCTGGGGCAATAGAGGGTATGGCATATGAACTCGGTGCGGGTTTAGGGATTACAATATTTGGTCTTTTACTTTCTTTTTTCTATACGCAATCTTTATTGATTCCGCATGGTTTACCTTCTGAGTTAGCTCAAACAGCAAGTCATTCAATTGCTGAAGCTATGCAAATTGCACAACAACTTGATGATAAAAGCTTAGTAATTGCATTGACTCAGGCAGCATCAGATGCCTTTAGTCATTCACATGCGAAAGTACTCGCGATTGCAGGAAGCCTGTTTTTAATTTTATCTGGTTTTGTGTGGTGGGCATTGCCTTCTAAGCAAGTAAGTGATGAGGAGAATAGCTATTAAAACAATTTGTTTATTTAATATTTGCTTGTTGATGTATTGTTGCTGAATTCATTCACTATCGGGCAAAAAAACAGTATCCTTATAAATACATTAAGGAGCATTCATGTATCAAGTACTGGCTAGAAAATACCGTCCTCGTAATTTTATTGAATTGGTCGGGCAAAACCATGTGTCGCGCGCACTCACCAGTGCGCTTGAGCGTGGGCGTTTGCATCATGCCTACTTGTTTACAGGTACGCGCGGCGTGGGTAAAACGACCATAGCGCGTATTTTGGCGAAATGTCTAAATTGTGAAACAGGCGTTACTTCTACCCCTTGTGAAGTTTGTGCAACTTGTCGCGCTGTCAATGAAGGTCGTTTTATTGACCTGATTGAGATTGATGCGGCATCACGTACCAAAGTTGAAGATACACGTGAGCTTTTGGACAATGTGCCTTATGCACCAACTCAGGGGCGTTTTAAGGTTTATTTGATTGATGAAGTGCATATGCTGTCTACACATTCATTTAATGCCTTGCTCAAAACTCTAGAAGAGCCGCCTGAACATGTGAAGTTTTTATTTGCAACCACAGATCCGCAAAAGCTACCGATTACGGTAATTTCACGTTGCCTACAATTCACCTTGCGTCCTTTAGCTGTAGATGAAATTACCGAACATCTGACGACTATTTTAGACAAAGAACAGATCAGTGCAGACAAAGATGCGATTTGGCAAATTGCTGAATCGGCACAAGGTTCTTTACGTGATGCCTTGTCTTTAACTGATCAGGCGATTGCCTACGGGCAAGGTGAAGTCCATCATCAAGATGTCAAGGAAATGTTGGGGCTGATTGATCGTACCATTATCTATGACCTGATTATTGCGATTCATCAAAATCAACAAGCCCGTGTCAGTCAGTTTTTATTACAATTCCGCCAGCAGGCACTCGATGTTTCTTTGGTGTTGGATCAGTTGATCTCCACCTTACATGAGCTGGCCTTGTTGCAATATTTACCTGAGTTAAGCCTCAAATACAGTGAGGAAATCAATCAAAAGATTTTAGCATTGTCAAAAATGGTGTCGGCTCAGGATTTACAGCTTTACTATCAGATTGCCTGTAAAGGTCGAGCAGAATTACAACTCGCCGTGACTCAAGAACAAGGTTTCGAGATGTGTGTGCTACGTTTGTTGGCATTTCGTCCTTTAGCAATCGATGAAGTTGTGCTTGAACAACCTTCAGAAATGTCATCTGGAACTGTACAGCCTGGCTTTGAAGCAAACATATCAACATTCGCACATGATTTTTCCGCAGATAACTTATCCGCACATGATTTGCCCAAAGATGATTTGACGGCTGTTTCGCATATTCAGCCAATATCCTCTAAACCTGATCAAGTTGAAGCCAGTTCAGTCCTAATTAATACTGAAAATTTTGAGGAAGAATCTCAAACCTTTGAAGAACCAGAGCAATTGATTGCCATGGATCATGAAGCGTTGGCGTCTTCTGCTGCACCTGCAACTGACACACAAGAAAGTGTGGTGGTCTTTGATGCAAATTCAGATGAGTTGATTGGTTTCGATACAGAAAAAACTGTACCAGCGATGTCAGTCGATGAGATGCAAGTTTTTCCTGTAGAAGAACTCTTAACTAAATCAGATATAGTCGATCCATCGCAGGATTCTTTTCTAGTTGAATCTATCGAACCTCTGGGCGAGGCAAAGCAAGATATGCTTTTGGCTCAAGATGGTATTGTTTCATCAGAGAATGTTGCATCAGATCGACAGGTATCTTCACTCTCAGAAAATATTGAAGACTCTAGTAAACCTCTAGAAAATCTACATGAAAATGCCCAAAATCCGAGCATTTCAGCTACTGACGCCGCAGTGAATGTTGAATCCACTGCCCAGACCATACAGTTTGAAGAACATCAACCTGTTGCGTCGCGTCATGAAGATTTAATGCCACAAGAAATTCTTAAACTTTCTGCGGAAGTTCTTGATGGCGAATGGACGCTGGAAAAGTGGGAGTACTGGTTTAGAAACAGCCAGCTTTCACCTGCTGTTCAGGAGTTGGCACAGCATGGTCTGATGTCAGGTCAAATAGACGGACTATGTACATTTACCATTCCGCAGCAATACGAAGGTATGCTTTCACAGCTTCAACATGCTTTGGAAACCGAGATTCGATCTTTATGGCCAAATACCCAGTTTTCAGTGCAATATGCTGAAGTTTCAGGTATCACGCCATTTGTAAAACAAGCGGAACGTAAACAAAAAGCTTTTCAACGAGCCGAACATTTGTTGAAAAAAGATCCTGTGGTCAAAAGTTTATTGGAAACATTTCAAGGTGAGTTACAAAATATCCAGTTAAAACCATGATGAAGTAGTTTTTTAAAACGTATTTAATCTGATTCGGTGTTTAATACATAAGGTTTAAGTGCCATTCTGATTGTGTCTGGAATGGGTGTTGTTTTGCGCGTTTCACGATCCACAAAAACATGGACAAAATGACCTTGAGCAGACGGTTCAACATGATGTTGTTTGAAAATGGCTAATTCATATCTTAAAGATGAATTTCCAATTTTCGCAATGGCTACGCCAACTTCAATCATATCTGGAAAAGACAGTTCCTGAAAAAAACTGCATGCAGAATCAACCACGAGACCAATGATGGGAGATTGGCGAATATCAAAACCCGCGTGTTGAATCAGTAATGAGTTCGCAGCAGTGTCAAAGTAACTATAATAAGTGACATTGTTGACATGACCATAAATATCATTATCTGCCCAGCGTGTCTGGATATTTAAAAAGAAATGAAATTGATCACGTGTTTTTATTACAAGTTTTATCGATTCTTTGGTCATGCGTAAATCGCCTCATAGATTTCAAGCGCAGCCTGCTCAGTCATTTCGCGTGGATTATTTTGTAAAAGGCGAGTTTGTAGCATTGCATCTTTGGCAAGCGTCTCAAGACTTTGTCGCGGTACATTCAAATCTTGTAGCTTTAAAACCAGACCGCTTTGATCTAAGTGATTTTGCATATGATCAATAAAAAGATCACATAAACCATCGGAACTTCCATTACTACGTGGATCCAGCCATTGCATCAGTTCAGCGTAGAGATGCTTGGCATGTGGTGCATTAAATTTGAGAATTTCGACTAAAACCAACGCATTGGTATGTCCGTGCGAAAGATGAAAATGCCCACCCAAAGGATAGGCTAAGGCATGAACTGCACCCACTGGTGCATTGGCAAAAGCTTGTCCCGCGAGCATTGATCCTAATAACATATTTTGTCGTGCCTCCAGATCTGTACCATCTTTGAGGACTTTAGGCAGATTATCATTGAGTAAGCGCAAGGCATTTTTTGCCAACATATCCGCGTAGAAATTTTTCTTGATTTTGGAGGTATAGGCTTCTATGGCATGCACCATCGCATCTATGCCTGTCGCAGCAGTAATATGTGCAGGTAAGCCTTGAGTGAAATTTGCATCCAATATGGCAATATCAGCATATAAATGAGGGGAGACAATACCTGTTTTAGTCGTTTCACCTGTAGTGACGATAGAAATTGGGGTAACTTCGGAGCCAGTTCCAGCAGTGGTAGGCACTAGAATTAAGGGCAGTTTGGGGCCTTTGGCGTTATTCACGCCATACATCTCCGCGATAGTCTGTCTTTGTTCAGGATGTGCCAATAGGGCAATGATTTTAGCAACATCCATCGAACTACCACCACCAAAACTCAAGATCGCATCGACTTTTTCTTTCTTAGCGAACTCAGCGGCATCGAGCACGATATGTTCGGGCGGGTCAGCCTGAATATTTGAATAAATTGAATAAGTAATATTTAGGCGTTCTAAAATCTCGATAATAGGTAAATGCAGCTGGTGTTGTACCATTCCTGCATCGGTAATGATAAGAAGTTTTCGATAGTGATTCTCGAGAATAATCTGTTTGAGTTCCTGTATTGAGCCAAGACCTGAAATAATGCGAGCTGCTGTCTGAAATTGAAATTGGCTCATGAGGTATTTCCTTATTTTTCATCATAAATCGAACATTTCTGTTCATTTCTTCTATAGGATTCTGCTTTTAAATAAATTAACATAAGACACCTGAAAATAAAGCACTTTCGAGGTTTATATGTCATCACACCCACCTTATAAGGTGCTTTGTGTCTGTTTGGGAAATATTTGTCGTTCACCCACGGCAGAGATTGTTTTAAGACACTTTTGTGATACATATCAACTGAATGTCGTGGTGGATTCGGCAGGTACGAGCAATTATCATCCCAACAAAGCACCTGATTCCCGAAGTCAGCAGCATGCATTAAAACGGGGTTATGATTTGTCAGCTTTACGCGCCCGTCAGCTTACGATTCAGGATTTTCTGGAATTTGATCTTATCCTTGCCATGGATCATGAGAACTTTGATGATATTCAACTGTTTAAACAAAAAGCATTAAAACAATATAAGCCACATCAATTGCTGGCAACAGTTGCTTTAATGAGTGAACATGATCCAGTTTACTTCGGTCAGGCATTGCCTGATCCTTATTATGGCGGAGCTGATGGTTTTGAGCGAGTGCTCGATCAATGTGAATCCAGTGCGCAGGCTTGGGTGCAAATCTTTAAACAGCAATCTTTAAACAGCAAGTCATGACTAGCAATCAATAAAAATGAGTTTACCTGTGATCCAAATTCAACACGATGTACAGCTTCAACCTTTTAATACTTTAAATTTGCACTCAATTGCTTCGCATTACGTAAAAATTGATTCAATCCAAAGTTTAATCGCGGCGTTAAACTATGCCGAACAGCAGCAGTTGAATGTTCTCATTCTGTCTGGTGGGAGCAATTTGTTATTGCCAGAGCATATTCAAGCATTGGTATTGCATATCAATATTCAGGGTATCGAGCTGGTTGAAGATCACCCTAACCATGTAAAAGTCAAAGTTGGTGGAGGGCAGATTTGGCATGATTTTGTCTTGATGACCACAGAAAGCGGTTGGTATGGACTACAAAATCTGGCACTCATTCCAGGTCTGGTTGGGGCTTCACCTGTACAAAATATTGGCGCTTATGGGGTCGAGGTCGGTGAGTTTATTGAATCTGTACAAGTCTATGACCGATTTGAGAAAACGACACAAGATATTTTCGCTGAAGATTGCCAATTTGCTTATCGGGATAGTATTTTTAAACGTGACCCAAACCGTTACATTATCACTCATGTCACTTTTCGTTTATTGAAGCAACCTCAACTTAAATTGAGTTATGGTGATTTAAAAGCCGCAGTGGGAAGTGATATCAGCCCTGAAAATTTACAGAAACAGGTGATTCAGATTCGTCAGAGTAAATTGCCCAATCCAAAGCAATATCCGAATGTTGGCAGTTTCTTTAAAAATCCTGTGATTGATCAAGCAGATTTTGATCAGTTACTTACAAAATTTCCGCAAATTCCACATTATCCTCAAGCCCAAGGTTGCGTTAAAATTGCGGCAGGCTGGCTGATTGATCAAGCAGGCTGGAAAGGTAAAAAGTTGGGTTCTGTTGGGATGTTTGAAAAGCAGGCATTGGTTTTAGTGAATTATGCCAATGCATCTTTAAGTGATGTTAGGCACACTTATCAGTCTGTTCAATATGATGTAAAACAGCGTTTTAATATCCAGCTTGAACCAGAGCCAGTGTTATTTGATTCAAATGGATTAATTCGATCCCATTCGGAAGTGTAGTTATGGTTAAAACGCATTGGGCGATTCGATTAGTACGTTTAGTTGCCATACTATTCGTACTCTTTGCTTGTCTAATGGTTTTTATTTATACGCCTTTTTACTCAAAATTGATTGTAAAAGCTTTGAATTATTTTGTGCCTGTCGAGGTCAATCAAGTCGCAGCAAAAAGTCAGCAACAGGCTGCATTAAGTGAACATGACAATCTCGAACCAGGATCAAACCTATGGATTGCACGTCAGGCTTATTTAAGCCTGATTGAAGAAGCGCTAAACTCAAAAGATCCAGAGTCTTTAAGCTTGCTACAAACTCGATATAAACTTTTACAAGAGCGTATATTAGAACAGCAAAAACAAGAAGAAACAGAAGATGAAGATCAGGAAAAGCCAGCCGTACCATTGCTTAAAGCTTCTGTTTCAGAACCAGAAGCTGCTGCAAGTGAGGTACACGTCGATGAGCCTTCAAATCCATTGATTGAACTTAATAGCTCTGAAAATAAAGCATTAATGCAGCAGTATGTTGAATTTCTTAAAATACATCCCGTATCAGTTGAACATGAAAAAACGATTGATCAACAAACTTCACAGGATGTTGCTTACGTTCAGCAAAACCAGAATGATGAAAAGCCCGCAAATCATAATAAGCCTTATGCCATTGTGGTTTTAGGCGGTGGTTTGACGCTGGATGAAAACAAAAAAGATATCGTTGTGAATCCTTATACACGGTTAAGACTAGAAAAAACGCTGGAATTACATCAACAAAATCATTTACCTATTGTACTGAGCGGTGTGGAAGCACCCTATATGCAAAAATGGCTGAAACAACGCGGTGTGGATGCAAAACTCCTTGAAAATAGAAGTATGAATACCTGTGAAAACACACGCTTTAGTTCTTTATTACTACAAAAAAAAGGGGGAGCGCCAACAGTCATGTTGGTCACAGATATTTATCATATGCCTAGAACACGACGTTTATTTGCTTTAAATGGAATTGAAACTATTCCTGTTGAGGCGCCGATGCCGACACAATTGACAAAATGGCAACCAAGTCAACAAAATTATGATCATAGTCGTCGAGCCAATTATGAGCTATTGGCGACTATACGCGATGTACTTTTTGGCTCTAGCGGATGTCGGGAGGTACCTTAAATGCCAGAAATTCCTTTTTTAAATCCAACTGTGCTTCAGCAACTAGATTTGCCTGTCCCGAGTCGTGATTTAACTCCGCATGTACTTGAACCTTTAAATCTAAATCATGCCTTTGAGCCATCAAAAGATCTTTTAGCTTATCGTAAACTCTATGGTCTTGATTCGCTTGATTGTGAACAATGGCAAGGCTATATCCAAATGCCATTGTTCAAACTGCATGTACAGGTATTCAAGCCACATCGTAAACCATTAGGTACAGTTTGTTTATTGCATGGTTATCTGGAACATAGCGGGATCTATCAACCGATTATCCGAGAAATTCTGGAACAGGGTTTTAGTGTATTGACTTATGATTTGCCAGGTCATGGCCTAAGCGATGGTTCACCTGCCAATATTCAAAATTTTGATCATTATCAGCAAGTCTTAAAAGCAGTTCACCAATACGTTAAACATGCCAATCAACTTCCTAAACCGTGGCTTGGAATTGGTCAGAGCACGGGTGGCGCGATCTGGATGCATCATTTACTTGAATATGCAGAAAAACGCCAAGATCCGATTGTCGATCGGGTGTTATTATTATCACCATTGATTCGACCTGCAAAAACCGCGTGGTGGCACAATTCAGTGGGCTTGGGCATTATTAAACGGATTAAACGCCAAGTTCCGCGTCATTTTAGACGCAATAATCACAATCCAGAATTTTTGCGTTTTATTCGGCTTAAAGATCCACTTCAACCGCGTATGATGGGTATGGATTGGATTTTAGCCATGTCTAAATGGATGCTGGAAATGGAGCAACGTCCGCCATGTCGTATTCCTGTCTGGTTGGCACAAGGCGCATTGGATCAAACGGTCGACTGGCGATATAACATCGAGTTTATTCGACGTAAATTCCGCTTACAAACCTTGCTAATGCTTGAAGAAGGTTCACATCAGTTAATCAATGAACGCGCTGATATTCGTGCTGCTTTAACGGGGCTGATTCCTGCATTTTTACATGCACGACCCAAGCATTATTACTATTGATGAACTGTATTCGTGATGACTAGCAATGTTAAACAAGCTCTCAAATCTATTTAAATCTGGCAAGCCATCGGCTGAACAGCAATATATGCAACAGCATCAAATTCAGTTCGATTCACAGCAAGGTTATATAGTGGATGGAATTGTCATAAATGATTTATCGGAACGACTGGAATATTTTTCAAATCGAAAATTATCCAGTTTTAATGATTTGGAACAGCTTTATTTAAGATCGATGCTGATTAATGAAAAAATTGATCTGGAAATGGCAACAGGACGTTATGTCCAGCGTTTGGGAAATAATCACGAGAATTTACAACAATTCAAAAGCCTGATCGAAAAGCTCAATCAATATTACCGTGAGTTTAAACGAGACAAATAATTCCTTCAAAGCTTGCGCAAACAACAACATAAATCAAGTTTGGTCTTGGCTCATCATGTTAATATAGATGCTATGTCTTTTATCCAAACACATTCAATGTTCCAACAAGAAATCTCTCAGCTCAAATTACAGCAATTAAAAGCAGGCGAAAAACGCTGGATCGGATCAATATTAGGTTCATCTGGCGCATTACTATTTAAAGAAATGGCCGATCAATGTGCATCTCTATTGGTCATTGTAGCAAGAAATAATCAGCACTTGGCTCAACTGGAAAGTGAGCTTGAATTTTATGGGGTTAAACCCACAATTTTTCCTGACTGGGAAATTCTGCCTTATGATCGTCTTTCGCCTCATCAGGACATTGTTTCAGAACGCCTTGCGATTCTATCCAATATGCCGCAAAAAGGGGTCTTGCTGATCTCTGCTGCGACACTGGCTCAACGAGTTGCACCTGTTTCATGGATATTGGGAGAACATTTTGATATTCGTGTGGCACAAAAGTTTGATCTGGAAAAAGAAAAATTAAGACTGATTCAGGCAGGTTACCATCTGGTCGATACGGTTTATGATCATGGTGAGTTTGCCGTTCGTGGCAGCATCATGGATATTTTCGCTTCAGGACAAGAACAACCGATTCGTGTTGACTTATTCGATGATGAAATTGATACACTCAAATTTTTTGATCCAGAAACCCAGCGAACGACTGAGAGTCTGGATCAATTTACAGTATTACCTGCAAAAGAATTTCCATTAAAAGAAGGACGTTCAGTCTTTCGTGACCGTTACGCTGAAAGTTTTCCAACGGCAAATCCTAAGAAAAATCCGATCTATCAAGATGTATTAGATGGAATTTCATCGCCAGGTGTTGAGTTTTATTTCCCCTTATTTTTTGAAAAGGAAATTATGCAAACGCAGAGTGCGTTTACATCTTACTTACCAAAGAATTGCATTGTCATTACAAATACCGATTTGGATGAATGCTTATCCCAATTTTGGAAAGATGTTCTACAGCGTTATGAAAGTCGTAGACATAATATTGATCAGCCACTTTTAGCTCCAGAAGAATTATTTCTCATGCCAAATCTGGTGCTTGAACGTCTTAATCAATTCCCCCGAATTTTAGCCAGTGCAGAAGCAACAGAACTACGTGTAGGCGCAATCAATCTTGATACCTTAGCTCCACCGAAACTACCTGTCGATGCCAAAAAAGAGCATCCTTTTGAAAGTGTCAAACAATATATTGATGAGTCTAATCATCCCGTGCTTTTAGTCGCTGAAAGTGCAGGTCGTCGTGAAAGTTTAAAAGATTCATTGCGATCGAGTCTGGGTGAAATTCCAAATGTCGAAGGTTTTAGCGATTTTCTTAAACAGCAATATGCGATTGCGATTACCAACGCGCCCTTAGATCGAGGCTTGGTGATTCGAGATCAGCTTTCAGTGATTTCAGAAAATCAGCTTTATGAGCATCGTGTTGTACAGCGCCGTCGTAAACGTCAACAAGAAGTTTCTGAAGAATTTCTGATCCGTAGCCTTACCGAACTCAGCATTGGCGCACCTGTAGTGCATATCGATCATGGGGTTGGACGATATGCAGGACTGATCACGCTGGCAATCGATGGTCAGGATCATGAGTTTTTGCAGCTTGATTATGCTGAGGGAGCTAAAGTTTATGTTCCCGTGACCAATTTGCATTTGATTAGTCGCTACAGTGGCGGTGATCCTGACCTTGCGCCATTACATAAACTGGGAACAGATACATGGAGCAAAGCAAAACGAAAAGCTTTAGAGCAAATTCACGATGTAGCTGCGGAATTATTACATATACAGGCGCGTCGTCAATCTAAACCGGGGTTTGCTTTTGAACTGGATCAAAGTTTGTATATGCAATTTGCCAGTGGTTTTGCCTATGAGGAAACGCTCGATCAGGCGAATGCCATTGAAGCGACTATACACGATATGCATTTAGCAAAACCAATGGATCGTTTGGTCTGTGGTGATGTCGGTTTTGGTAAAACTGAAGTGGCGATGCGAGCGGCTTTTGTGGCAGTGCAAAATAATAAACAGGTGGCGGTTTTAGTTCCAACAACACTTTTGGCGCAGCAACATTATGAATCTTTTAAAGATCGTTTTGCAGACTGGCCTGTACGCATCGAAGTTTTATCGCGTTTTGGTTCCAACAAAACGCATCAAAAAAATATTGAAGATTTGATTGATGGCAAAGTCGATATTGTGATTGGAACACATAAATTACTTCAGGAAAATGTCCAGTTTAAAAATCTGGGCTTAATGATTGTCGATGAAGAACACCGTTTTGGTGTAAGAGATAAAGAGCGAATTAAAGCCTTACGTGCTGATGTCGATATGCTGACATTAACAGCAACGCCGATTCCGCGTACCTTAAATATGGCATTTTCAGGAATGCGTGATTTATCGATTATTGCGACACCGCCAGCACGACGTTTGGCAGTAAAAACCTTTATGCAAGAACATACCGATGAGTCTGTCAAAGAAGCCATTTTGCGTGAATTACTACGGGGTGGTCAGGTCTATTTCTTACATAATGAAGTCGATACGATTGAGCGCACTGCCGAAAATATTCGACATCTAGTACCAGAAGCCCGTGTTGCAGTTGCGCATGGGCAGATGCGTGAACGTGAGCTCGAACAAGTGATGCAGCAGTTTTATCATAAAAAATTCAATGTATTGGTGTGTTCAACCATTATTGAAACAGGAATTGATGTTCCTAATGCCAATACCATTATCATTGAACGAGCTGATAAGCTTGGATTGGCGCAATTGCATCAATTACGTGGTCGAGTCGGACGCTCGCATCATCAGGCTTATGCCTATTTGTTGGTACCATCAATTAAACATTTAAAAGGTGATGCCGAAAAACGTCTGGATGCGATTCAACGCGCTTCAACGCTAGGTGCAGGTTTTATGCTCGCCACCGAAGACTTGGAAATCCGTGGTGCGGGTGAATTGCTGGGTGAACAGCAAAGTGGTTCTATGCAGGCAATTGGTTATAGCTTGTATATGGAAATGCTAGAAAAAGCCACCAAAGCCATTCAAAAGGGTAAAACACCCAATTTCGATGCGCCATTATCGTTAACCGCAGAAATTAATTTACACATGCCAGCTTTAATTCCAGATGATTATCTTGGGGATGTACATCAGCGATTGTTATTTTACAAACGAATCAGTAATACCGATACCCAGGAAAAACTTGATAATATCCGCATGGAATTGATTGATCGTTTTGGGACATTGCCACAAGCCGTTAAACAGCTATTTAGTGTGCATCAGATTCGTCTTAAAGCCGAACATTTAGGTATAACCAAGATTGATATCAATGCAAACGGAGGCTATGTTGAATTTTCACCAGATACGCCTGTACAAGCGATCAGCATTATTCAACTGATGCAGAAGAATCCAACTTATTATCGGATGGAAGGTGGGCAGCGTTTAAAAATTACAGTGCAATTACAGGAATATGATAAACGTGTCCAATTTATTCAGGATTTACTTGCAAAACTTGTTAATGAGTTGCATTAAGACATGCAACTTTTGTTAAGTTAATGTGATGAAATGCCATCGATTTTCATCACATTTTTTAGTTTAACTTGAGGTTGGCTAAATCGATCAGCAAGCCGCTGTAAAATTGGACTTTTATCGCTGAATTATTGAATAAAATCATTGTTATTTGTAAGTAAACAAGGTACTAATAATACTCACATCACAAGTGTTGTGATAGTATTAGCCATCATAATTCATGCGTCATTTATAAAGATATGTTTAGTTTGCATCCACAACTTGCTCAAGATACTTTTTTTGTAGGCGATTTCCCGCTTTCAACATGTCGTTTAATGAATGATATGCAATTTCCATGGTTGATTCTTATACCGCGTGTACCTGGGATTACAGAGCTTTATGAGTTAAGCCAAGCTGATCAGGAACAGTTCCTGCGTGAATCAAGCTGGTTATCTAGCCAATTAGCCCGTGTTTTCCGTGCAGATAAGATGAATGTTGCCGCACTAGGTAATATGGTGCCACAGTTGCATTTTCATCATGTGGTTCGTTATCAGAACGATGTCGCTTGGCCTAAACCAGTATGGGGAACACCTGCGGTACCGTATAGTAATGATGTGCTTGCACATATGCGCCAGACTTTGATGTTAGCTTTACGCGGACAGGGTGATATGCCATTTGATTGGCGTATGGACTAAGTCTTTGTTAAACCGCATGAAAATGTGGTTTAAGTTAAAGGTCGGAGGGTAGAGTGCCATTAGATAGGCTGGTTGATAGGGAACCGCGGCAGTTTGCATATTTTCATCGTTTGATGGGATATTTTATACTGTCACTGATTGTGGTAATTTATTCATTTACCTCACCAGATGCTAACTATCAACTCTTTATCCCTATTTTTCTGGTTTTGATTTTACTGATCAGTCCCAAATTAGATCGTTGGTTACAATATAAATTTAATCAGAATGTCGCCCGAAATGTTTTTTTTGTCATTGATGTCATCGCCGTTGCGGTTTCATTGGCTGGCGTACATTTAAGTCTGGTTTTAACTTTTACCTCTTTATTTGCCTTATTGTACACTGCAATTAATAGTAAAATTTCATTTATGGCGGCATCTTTGTCTGGCATGATTGGGATTACAATTTTTTATGCAAGTACTATTTTTATTTTTGGTTTTCAGGACTATTTCGAGCCAACGAGTCAGGAGCTGACCGTTATTAGTCTAATTTGCCTGATTACTTTTATTAATATTGGCAATTATTATCAGCATATTCGTATCGAAAAACTGACCCAGCTTCGTCAACATTATTATAATCAAATGACCCGTTACATGGCATTTTCCAACCAGCTGAGTCGTTATGCGCCTTTACAGCTTTGGCAATCGATTATGCGTGGTGAAGCGGAAGCTAAAATTGAATATAAACGTAAAAAACTCACGATTTTCTTTTCTGATATTCAGGGATTTACCGAACTTTCAGAGAGTTTGATTCCAGATGATTTGGCATTTCTACTGAATGACTATTTAAGTCACATGACTGAAATTGCCAAACAGTATGAAGCGACTGTCGATAAGTTTATGGGCGACGCGATTCTTATCTTTTTTGGTGATCCGACTTCTCAAGGGGTCGAGAAAGATGCGAAATCCTGTGTAGAAATGGCAATCGCCATGCGCCAGCAAATGAAATTATTGCGTGAGCGCTGGATCAAAATGGGCTATCCCGCATTGCACATTCGTATGGGAATCAGTACGGGATATTGTCACGTTGGAAACTATGGCGCGACCCATCGCATGGCCTATACCATTGTAGGACGTGATGCCAACCTTGCAGCACGGTTACAATATGCGGCAGAAATCGATGAAATTTTAATTTCTGATGATACTTATCAATTAGTTAAAAATGAATTCCTATGTGCACCTAAAGCGCCTATTTATCTAAAAGGTATTCAGGGTGCAGTCAAAACATGGCAAGTCATGGAAAAATACACGGGTAAAAAATCTGATAATCAACAATGGTTTGATTATGAATACAAAGGATTTCACTTGGTACTTAATCTTGAGGAAGTACAAAATTTTGAATATCCAGAATTGGTAGAAGTGCTCGAAAAAATGATCCAGCGTATTCAGGTTCAGCAGAATCTCACTAATGCGCAGGGTGTTGCCAAGTTAAAACTCGAAGATGAAGTCAAATAAAAGCCACTCTTTTGAGTGGCTTTTATTTTCTGAGTTATGAATTAATGATTTTCTGAAGCATGGTTGATGGTATATTTTGGAATCTCAACTTCCAAATCTTCATCAACAATTTTAACCTGACAAGACAAACGTGAATCTGGTTCTAATCCCCAAGCACGATCAAGCAAGTCGGCTTCGACATCATTCATTTCATCTAAACTGTCAAAACCTTTACGCACAATCACATGGCAAGTCGTACAGGCGCATGACATATCACAGGCATGTTCAATTTTGATGCCATTATTGAGTAAGCTTTGGCAAAGGTTGGCATTTTCTTCAACTTCAAACTCAGCACCTTCTGGGCAAATTTGCGCATGGGGAAGAACTTTAATACGTGGCATATATTCACCTGTTTCTTAATTTGAGTCTGACCAGTCGTTCAGTTTGGTGCCTTTGAGTGCATGATCGATATGTCGATTCATGCGTAATGCTGCAAATTCATCGCTATAGACTTTAAGCGCTTGTACAGCCTCTTCAATAGCTTGAATATCATTGGCATTAAGTTGTACATATAAATGATCTTTAGCGACATTTAATGCAGTCAACTGCTGTTCAGACAATAGCGTAGCATCGACTTTCAAGGCTTGCTCAAGTGCTTCAAGTTCACGTTGAGCTTCAACTTTGGCTTCTTGTAAATGACGCAATAATTTGTCTTCTTCAGCATGTTGAAAGCCTTCGATCAATAGACGTTCAGTGTCTGTATCGGATAAGCCATAAGAAGGTTTGATATCAATCTCAGCTTTTACGCCAGAAGTTGTTTCTTGCGCAGAAACAGTTAATAACCCATCAGCATCGACTTGGAACGTCACTTCGATACGTGCTTGACCTGCGGTCATCGGTGGAATGCCATGCAATACAAAACGACCTAATGAACGGCAATGTTCAACCAGATCACGCTCACCTTGTACTACATGAATCAACATGGCGGTTTGACCATCTTGATAAGTCGTAAATTCCTGTCGACGAGCAACAGGGATGGCAGTATTGCGTGAAATGAGTCGTTCAACCAAACCACCCATGGTTTCTAAGCCAAGAGAAAGCGGAGTGACATCAAGCAGTAACGAACCATCTTGTGAATTACCAATCAATTGATTGGCTGTAATAGCAGCACCGATAGCGACCACTTCATCTGGATTGATGGTACAAAGTGGTTCCTGATCAAATACATCACGCACTGCTTTTTGTACAGCATAGGAGCGCGTAGAACCACCGACTAATACTACATTTTGAATATCGTTTAGGCTGAGTTTGGCATCACGTAAAACACGTTTACAAACACTGATTGTCTTCTCTAGTGCGATTTGAATGATCGTTTCAAACGTAGTGCGATCGAGTGCTAAGGCATGATCGAGTGCTTTAAATTGAACCTGAGGTTGATCAGATAGAGCTTCTTTTGCTTTGCGAGCAGCAACAATAAACGCAGCATATTCTGCATCATCCAATACATCGATATTAAGCTGTTTTTTAGCCCATTTCACAATTAAGCGATCCAGATCATCACCACCCAAAGCAGTATGACCACCTGTCGCAAGCACTTCAAATACGCCTTGTGAAAAACGTAAGATCGAAACGTCAAAAGTACCACCACCCAAATCATAAATCACATAGTTATGATCGGTTTGTAGGTTTGTATCCTGATCGAGGCCATAAGCAACCGCAGCCGCAGTCGGTTCATTTAAAAGTCTTAGAACATTGAGACCTGCAAGTTGAGCTGCATCACGTGTCGCTTGGCGCTGCGCTTCATCAAAATAAGCAGGTACAGTAATCACTGCACCATTCACAGGGTTTTTAAGGCTGGCCTCTGCACGATCTTTAAGCTGCTTAAGAATTTCTGCTGAAACTTCAACAGGTGTTTTACGACCTGTACGAGTTTCAAAAGCAGGCATTTCATTATCTGCACCGATTAATGTGTAAGGATGCTGAAATTTAATATCTGCCTTGGAACGACCCATAAAACGTTTAACTGAAATAATCGTATTTTTTGGGTCTGTGGTGATAAAGGACTTGGCATCATCACCATATTCTGTGGTTTTCTCAGCATAATGCACAATTGAAGGCAACAAGACGCGATCTTTGTCATCTGGTAGAACTTTTGCTTTGCCAGAGAGTACGGTGGCAACTAAAGAATGTGTTGTTCCAAGGTCAATCCCAATCGCAATACGATGTTGATGCGGGGCACTTGATTGACCTGGTTCAGCAATTTGCAAGAGTGCCATGAGTTAAATCCCTTGAAAGTAAATCGGTACAACTAAATTAAAATTCATCATCTAAATCGAAGCTATCATCATCGAGCATTTGATCTTCAGCTTTATCGATATCATTGAGAACACGCTGAAAGAAACGTAATTTACGGACTGTATCACGTGCTTCGCCCCAATCTTCATCTGCATAATCGATTTTAAACTCACGAATCAGACCATCCACCCATTGGTTGACTTCAATTTTTAGGGTTTCAAGTTGTTCAGGATCACTGGCTTCTTCGAGTTGCTCACGAATTTCCAATGCTGATTGTAAAAACTCAAAATCACTAATCGATTGATCCAGATGATAATCCTGCTTTTTTAGTGCTAATAAGTAAGCAGCGCGGCTGTCTACTTGTGAAAGTACTTTATAAGCTTGGTTGATTTCACTGGATTTGATGAGTGCCTGATCTTTATCTTCCGCTTTATCGGGATGATATTGTTGCTGCAAGTTCAGGAAATTTGTTTTTAACGTGGCTAAATCGATATCGAGTGCTACGGGTAAGTTAAACAACTCAAAATGATTCATGGGAGATGAATTCCGTAGTAAATAAATATATTAAAAACAGTGTAAAAACACTGCTTTTAATATGAAGTGAAAAGGGTAAGGGCTTTAAACTGTGAAGGATTCTCCACAACCACATTCGCCTTTTTTATTGGGGTTATTAAACTCAAAGCCTTCATTTAGACCATTTTTAACATAGTCCATTTCCATCCCGTCAAGATAAACAAGACTTTTGGGATCAACGAAAACTTTTACGCCATGCTGTTCAAACATCTGGTCATGCGTATCCATGTCATCGACAAATTCAAGCACATAAGCCAGACCTGAACAGCCTGAAGTTTTCACACCAACGCGAATGCCTTCACCTTTACCACGATTCAACAAATAATTGCGAATGTGAGTTGCCGCATTTTCAGTTAAATGAATCATGAAAACTCCGTCAAATTAAGGCAAGCAATTAAGCTTTGGTCTTTTTGTTGCGGTAATCGTCAATCGCAGCTTTGATTGCATCTTCTGCTAAAACCGAACAGTGAACTTTAACAGGCGGTAGAGCAAGCTCAGTTGCAATATCAATGTTCTTGATTGCTTGCGCTTGATCTAGTGTTTTGCCCTTAAGCCATTCAGTTACCAAAGAGCTCGATGCAATGGCTGAACCACAACCATAAGTCTTGAAACGTGCTTCTTCAATCACACCGTCATCATTAACTTGGATTTGTAGACGCATCACATCACCACATGCTGGCGCACCTACCATTCCTGTACCTACATTTTCAGCGTTTTTATCTAAAACACCAACATTACGCGGGTTTTCGTAATGATCAATAACCTTTTCACTATAAGCCATGTTGCTTCTCCAAACCTCGGGGTCAGCCTAATATTAAATATGAGGGCAAAAATATGTTTTTCAATCGACAGATCAATGGATTAGTGTTCAGCCCATTCAACTGTTGAAAGGTCGATACCTTCTTTATACATATCCCAAAGCGGAGAAAGTTCACGTAATTTCTCGACAGCAGCTTTGGTAATTTCAAGCACGTGATCAATATCAGCTTCAGTCGTGTATTTACCAAAACTAAAACGAATTGAGCTGTGTGCTAGTTCATCAGATAGGCCTAAAGCACGTAAGACATAAGATGGCTCTAGAGTTGCAGATGTACATGCTGATCCAGAAGATACAGCCGCATCTTTAAGTGCCATCATCAATGATTCACCTTCAACAAAGTTAAAGCTGACATTAAGATAATTTGCAACGTTCTGAGTTGGATGACCATTCAAGAACACTTGTTCAAGATCCTGTAAGCCATTCCAGAGTTTGTCACGTAACTGACGAATACGAGTTTGTTCTGCTTGCATGGTTTTACCAGCAATTTCAAATGCTTCACCCATACCTACAATTTGATGAGTCGCTAAAGTACCCGAACGCATACCACGTTCATGACCGCCACCGTGTATTTGTGCTTTTAAACGAACACGTGGGCTACGACGCACATAAAGCGCACCAATACCTTTAGGACCGTAAGCTTTGTGACCAGAAAAACTCATCAAGTCAATTTTCATGGTAGAAAGATCAATTTCAACCTTACCAGCAGCTTGGGCCGCATCTACATGCAAGAAAGTTTTATTAGCACGTGTAAGCTCACCAATTGCGGCAACATCTGTCACAGTACCAATTTCATTATTCACCATCATCAGTGACACTAAAATTGTATCTGGACGTAGTGCTTCTTTTACCATTTCAGGGGTAATGAGACCTGTACGTGGTTCTGGCTCAAGATAAGTAATCTCGAAACCTTGTTCTTCTAACTCACGGCAAGGATCTAAAATCGCTTTATGTTCAATTTTACTGGTAATGATATGTTTACCCTTTGAACCATAAAACTGAGCAATCCCTTTTAATGCCAAGTTATCAGATTCAGTCGCGCCTGATGTCCATACGATTTCACGAGGATCAGCTTTGATTAAATTTGCGACTTGTTCACGTGCATATTCAACTTTTTCTTCTGCTTGCCATCCATACGCATGAGAACGTGATGCAGGATTACCAAACGTACCATCAAAAGTCAGGCATTCCATCATGCGTTCTGCAACTTCTGGAAGTACAGGCGTTGTTGCAGCATAATCAAGATAAATCGGACGTTTCATTTCAAATACCTGTAGCCGATAGTAGGGCAGAATCATAATCTGCTGAGTTCTGACGCAGTGCGACGGTTTGTACATTGTCGCGATTGACGAGATCAGCAAGTGAGATTTTTGCAAGGTAATCGGCAATGTGGTGGGAGAGTTCTTGCCATAAATCGTGAGTCAAGCACATTGCACCATTTTGACAGTTGCCTTTATGGTCACAACGCGTTGCATCTACAGTTTCATTTACGGCTTCGATAATTTCTAATATGGTAATTTCATTGGCTTTGCGAGCTAAATGATAACCACCATTCGCACCACGAACACTAGAAACTAATCCATGACGCTTTAGTTTGGCAAATAACTGCTCAAGATAAGCGACTGAAATGGATTGGCGGGCTGCAATTTCAGCGAGTGTGATCGTTTGTTCAGTTGGCTGCAAAGCTAGATCAAGAAGAGCAGTCACTGCGTAGCGACCGCGAGTTGTAAGGCGCATGATTCGGTACACATGTTTAGACTAGATAGGTTAATTTTAAGAATCCCGACTAAAATAGTCAAGTTTTTTTATAGTTATTAAAATGATTTGTTGAGCAGGAAAGATGTGTTGGTTAACCTGCCCATAAATTATACACTAATAAAGCAACTAAAACGACAGTAATTACGCCAAAACCGATATTGATAGAACGTTGACGCTGTTGAAGACGACGTATACGGTTTTTATATTGTTTAAGCTCCACATGTAGACTGTTAATTTGAGAGCGTTGAGTATCAATTTTCTCAAGTAACGGAGCGATACGTTTTTTTGAAGCAATCGCCTGATGGGGCTCATGAGGTTGGCGTAGCCATTGTTTCCAATCTGCAAACAGCTTTGGCAAACTAAAGTATAAAAGTAAATCTTTAAACTGTTCTTTGAGTTCAGCATCGCCACCAATCCGCATAGTTTTGATACTGCGACGATTTCCAAAAATAAAAATTTTAATCAAATCTAATAGGGTACTACTGATCTCAAGATCGATATCTCGATCGGGCGCTTGTAAGTCAAATAACACGCCTTTATCAGTAAACTGCACATAAAAATCAAAGTAAGGAATATAACTATTGATTCGTAATGAAATTTTTTTATCTACAAAAGGTTTAGACTGAAGGCGTATCACGCTATCATTTTTCAAAATAAACGAAAAAACGGTTTCAAGTACAATTAACAAAATGTTAAGCAACAAGTGAGACTGTTCTTTGCTTTGTTGCGACTCGCTCATACCCACATGGTCCTTAAACGCTATATAAAGTTCGAGATCCGATCTCAAATTGTAAAAATAAATAAAAAATAAAGTAATTGCCTTGCTTTGTAGAACACTTTAGCAAAAGGATCAAGTCTTTGGTTTGCTATTATGAATACATTTTATGGTTAAATGTAGCCATATGACGGTAAAGTGATCAGGAGTAACGAAATAATGGAAAAGGAAAGCATAGATCAGGTTACTGAACTTGAATCTGAGAAAACAAGAGGAAAAACCAGAGCTTCCCGTAAATCTGCGCTTGATTTTAGAAAATATACAAAGCAAATTTGGTTAGCAGGTCTTGGGGCTTTTTCACGTGCAGAAGAAGAAGGGAATAAATTATTTGACTCATTAGTCAAAGTCGGTGAAGAGCTTGAATCAAAAACAATAGATGCCGCAGATACGACTGTTAACAAAGTAGCAGAAAAAGCAAAAGAGTCGGTGACTGATACTAAAGATAAAGTTGAGCGGATCATTGATCAGAGTATTCACCATTCATTGAACCGAATTGGTTTGGTGACGGCAAAGGATTTACAGCACATTGAGCAGCTATTATTACAACTGCATACTAAGATCGATATGTTGATTGAGGAAAATGAAAACTTAAAGTCAAAATTGAGTGAAAAATAAAAAAAATAGCATTTAGGCGTTTTTATAGCAGAAATTCACGTTTATTTTTGATAAAACGCCTGATTCAGTATTGCCTTTTGCCCTAAAGCATTGCTATAAAGGCGTCATGGCCTTTTAAACTTACAGCCTTAGATTTTAAATAAACGAAATAAGAGGACGTTATCTTCATGAATAAATCAGAATTAATTGATGCGATTGCAGAAAAAGGGGGATTGTCTAAGACTGATGCTGGTAAAGCATTAGATGCGACTATCGCCTCAGTAACAGATGCACTTAAAGCGGGTGATACTGTTACTTTAGTAGGTTTTGGCACTTTCAGTGTTAAAGACCGTGCAGCTCGTACAGGACGTAATCCTAAAACTGGTGAAGAGTTACAGATCAAAGCGACTAAAGTACCTAGCTTTAAAGCAGGTAAAGGTCTTAAAGATTCTGTTGCTTAATTGCACGAGTTAAATTAACGCGCCTTTTGGGCGCGTTTTTTATTAAAAAGTGCAAAAGCAAGAGATTACGCATTCATTCAGCAAGCTTTTTCAGTTAAAATCTCTCCGAAATAGAATAGTGGAATACTTATGGAATCGTTTCGTACAATCATTAAGGGTTGGCTTGGCAAAGTGCTTCTAGTCTTGTTTTTGACGCCTTTAGCGCTTGTAGGTATTGAAGGGTATTTTGGTAGTCATAATAAGGCAGATGTTGCAAAAAGTGTAAACGGTCAGGATATTCCTAAAAAAGACGTTGAGAACTTAACAAAAACTTATAAAGATCAATATTTATCGATGGTTCATGGTGATGAAACTTTACTGAACCAACCATTTATCGAGCAAACTGCTTTAGATACGCTAGTTGCTCGTACAGTTCTTTTACAGCAAGCTGAAAAACTGGGAATTTCTCTCAGTGATGGTCAAATAGAGAAAATGTTGGCGCAACAACCAAGCTTTCAAGAAAATGGAAAGTTTTCTCAGACTTTATATGAAAATTATTTACGTTCAGTTGGAATGACCAGTCAGGCGCTCATTACCAGCCTACGTCAAGACCATGCGCTTAAAATGCTGACTTCGAGTATTAATGGGACTGCATTGGTTAGTAAGGCTGACATCAATCAGATTGCGACTTTACAAACTGAACAGCGCACCTTACATTTGGCGAGCATTAAATTAGATGATTATAAAAAAGATATTACCGTGAGTAATCAGGAAATATCTGACTATTATAACAAACACCAAAACAGCTTTAAGCAAGTTGCTAGCGTAGATGTTGATTATGTGGTTTTGTCTCCTGTGCAAGTGGTAACCAATACCCCAGTAACAGATGCAGAATTGCAGCAAGCTTATAAAGCTTTTGTGGAAAAACAGCAAAAAGATGCAAAGCGTGATGTTAAGCATATTTTGATTACTACTGATGCGCGTTCGGATGCAGAAGCTCAAAAGCTTGCCAACGATGTTTATGCAAAAATTAGTGCAGGTACTTTATCTTTTGCTGATGCTGCTCAACAATATTCAGATGATACCAGTTCTAAAAATGAAGGTGGTTTGCTTGCAGCATATCAACCAGGTGTCTTTTCGGCTGAATTTGATCAAGCTGTGAATTCATTAGGTAATGGCCAAATTTCTAAGCCAGTCAAAACACAATATGGCTATCATATTATCGAAGCAAATACTGCTGCTGCGACAATTGCTTCATTTGAATCTGAAAAGGCACGTTTAACTGCTGAAGTTCAGAAATCTAAAGCAGCAAATGCATATTCAGATGCAGTGAATCGTCTAAATGAAATGGTGGTGAGTAGTGATGATCTGACCGCAATCACTCAGGAAGTCAAAGCAACGCATGTTGAATCTGTGAAAGGGGTAACTTTGGCTACTGGCCATCCTGTATTAAGTGATTCAAACGTTAAGACACGTATTTTTAACGATGATGTTAAAAATGGTGATCGCAATGCTTCGAGCAATATTCAGCTTGCCAATGGCGATACAGTTTGGGTAAAAGTTCGCGATTATCACGCTGCTGGTATTAAACCACTTGCACAAGCAACTGCTGATGTAAAAGCGAAGTTGATTGAAGATAAAGCATATCAGGCTGCTAAAGCTAAAATTGCGAAGTCTTTAGATGCATTTAAAACACAACCAGCAGCACAAGTTGTTGCAGTAAGTGCTATTCATTTTGAAGATGCAGGTACGTTTACACGTTCACAAGGTTTAAAACGTGAAATTGAACGTGCGGCATTTAGCGTTGCAACACCTAAAGATGGGTTTTGGTCTGTTACGACAGCGAAGCTTCCAGATGAGTTAGTAGTGGTTGGTGTTTCAAATGTCAATTCAACCACTGCAAATGCATTGACACCAGAGCAGTTGAGTGAGTTAAGTAAGCTTTATCAGCAGTTCCGTGGTCAACAAGAGTTGGATGATTATACGCAGTACTTAAAGTCCAAAGCTAAGATCAAGTAAGTTATAAGAAAACCGCTTCGGCGGTTTTTTTCTTGATGTCATAAAGTTCCAAAGGGATATAAATCAGTGCTACGCCTTCCAATCACGACCAAACTCGGTGGTTTCTACTTTTGCTACTATGCGATCGTGGGAACATTCATGCCGTATTGGAGTTTATATCTGGAGGATCAAGGATTTAATTATCAAGAAATTGGTATTTTATCTTCAATTGCAATTATTACTCGCTTTTTTGCACCCATTATCTGGGGATGGATTGCAGATAAATCTGGCAAAAGAATGCGATTAGTGCGCATTGCAACATGGATGGAGTCTTGTATTTGGTTCGCAATTTTTATGATTCCCAATACTTTTCAGTCAATAGCCTTATTAATGTTGATTTTTAGTTTTTTTCAGAATGCAATTTTAGCTCAGTTCGAAGGTGTGACCTTATTTTGGCTTGGGGAGCAACGCAGCAAACTATATGGCAAAATTCGTAAATGGGGTTCTGTTGGATTTATCGTCGGTGTGTTTAGTATTGGTGCATTATTAGAAATCATTCCAATTGCCATGCTGCCAGTTCTGCTATTGAGCGTTGCTTTTTTAGCATTTATTTGGTCATTTACGATTCAGGAGCCAGACTCAGCGCCGCGCTCTCAAACAACGCTTGAACCCTTACTTCCTATTTTAAAACGGCCATATGTCTTTGCGTTTTTTGCTATTGAATTTATTTTATTATTTTCACATGCACCATTTTATAGTTTTTATAGTAACTATTTAAAAGAAGCCGATTTTACAACGACAGAAATAGGTTTCTTATGGGCGGTTGGTGTCATTGCTGAAATTATCATGTTTGCTTACGCCCATTTGTTTTTATCGCGTTATTCGTTAAAAAAATTGGTCAGTTTATGTCTGATAATGACGAGTATTCGTTGGATGGTCGCAGGACTATTTTTAAACAGTTTTATTGCTCAATTTGCTGCACAGACGATTCACGCGTTTAGTTTTGGATTATTTCATCTAATCGCCATGCGAATGATTTTCCAAAATTTTTCCGCAGGGCAACAAGGACGTGGTCAGGCTTTATATAGCACGATGTGGGGCTTGGGAGTTGCTTTTGGAAGTATCTTGGCAGGGCATTATTGGAAAATTTATGGCGGTTCTATTATTTTTATAACTGCATCTGGAATAGTTCTATTCGGATTATTATGGGTTAAATGGTTGCCCAGTCAGTTTGAGCAACCTATTTCGATGCGTAATTAAACCACAATACTTTGATATTCTTTTGACCAAGGCTGCGCTTGTTCTAATTGTGCTGCAAGTTGGAAAAGAAGATCTTCACGAGCAAAAGGGGCAATAAACTGCGAACCTAGTGGAAGATGGTCTTTGTTCCAATATAGGGGAACTGACATCGCGGGTAATCCTGTAATATTAGCCAACTGGGTAAAGGGAACCCACTTCAGGTTTTCACGGATGATCTGTTCGACCAGTTTGCCTTTTGCCAAATAGTGTGCCTGACCTATTTTAAGTAACGCTTTGATCACAGGTTGTTGCCATTTGGGTGTGGCGAGCTCACCATTTTTAGGTGCGACTGAAGCGGTAGCAGGAGTTAAATATAAATCATATTGATCAAAAAATTGATTCATTTGGGTAACATAAATACCCCAGTTATTTAGATTATGGATATACTCATGTGCTGTGGTTTTTGCACCAAAGGCAGCAAGAGCAAGTGAATCAAGCTCAAATTCATCATCGGTCGCACCTGACATTTGTTTGATTTGATGCAACATATATGAAAATTGACTGAACCATGTGGTGATAAAATCTTTAGCGAGTGACATGCCATCAATCTTAGGGGTATCTTCAACCACAATATGCCCCAATGATTCCAATAGTTCGGCAGTATGTTTGACCGCTGCCACAGCATCTTTAGATACTTTTGTACCAATGGGTGATTGTGTATTAAATGCAATTTTCAACTGTTGAGGAGGACGTATTAAGTTCTCTAAGAAAGGACGTTCTGGTTTCTCAATTTTAAACAATGAACTGTTTTCAAAGCCATGTGTCGCATCGAGCATGGCTGCACTGTCGCGTACAGATTTAGTCAGTACATGCTGAATTACAGCACCATGCATGCCTTCACTCATTTGTGGTCCCCATGGTGTACGCCCGCGACTTGGTTTTAAACCAAATAGTCCACAATAAGATGCCGGAATACGAATAGAGCCTCCACCATCGCCAGCGCCTGCCATCGGCACGATTCCTGCTGCCACTGCGGATGCAGAACCCCCAGAAGAACCGCCACTGTTATGCTTTAGATGCCATGGATTTGAACAACTTCCCCAAGCATCGGGTTCAGTAATTCCCTTAATTCCGAACTCAGGTGTATTGGTACGACCAAAAGTTACGATTCCTGCTTTTTCCCAGCGATTTACAATTTCAGCATTAGTCTCGGGGGTATACTGACGACTTTTTAAAGCATTACAACCGTATGAGGTAGGAATACCTGCATATTCCTGAAATAAATCTTTCACTAAAAATGGAACACCAGCAAATGCACCAGTCAGTTGCTGTTTGGCTCTGTTTTTTGCATATTCATGCATTGGAATAATAATAGCATTCAGTTTTGGATTGACCTGATCTGAGCGTTGTAGCGCGAGTTCAAGTAATTCTATTGGTTGAACTTCTTTTTTTTCGATCAGTTGTGCAAGTCCTAATCCATCATAATGAATATATTCGTTGAGTTTCATATGTCCCTTTTGTGTATCTTGTATTTTATTGAATTAGGTTTTAAATCAATTACGTAACTTATTCAAGTATGGTGATGGTTTCCGATTTGAGTTGCTTGATCTACATATAAAAATATTGTTTTTATATCGTTATGATCGAATGTAATTTTCAAAAAGTATGATAAGTTAAGTCCATGCGTTTAGTTATCAATAAATCTATGAAAAATATTTATATTGTTGGATTATTAAGTCTTTGCTGTTCATTTGCTATGGCAGATGAAGCAGAGCAAAAACAAGTGGAAACAGAAGCTCAGGCGATGGATTTAAATGCCAACACCATTCAAATCGAAACTCGTCCAGAAATTATGGGTTTATGGGGAATGGAAATTCCGACCAATAAAAAATGTGTGGAATATTATAATTTCCGTAATGCCAATGAAGTTGTAGTCAAGAGTGGCAAAGAGTGGTCATACGGTGTGTATGATTATCAGCCATCTCAGGACATGAAAGAGAAACTTCCTGCGCTCATTATGCAGATCAAATATGACAATAACGAAGTCGATTGTTCAGGTCAGCAAGAAGACCAATCAGGCGAAGTTTCACAATATTTCGTTCAGTGGAAATCACCAAACACGATTAATTTTTGTGCAGGCGAAAATGGGCAGCAATGCTTTGCAACCCTAAGACGTGTTTTGCCTTAATTTATTGAAATAATAATTGTACTGGTGTTGATTTAAAAAAACCTCTTATCGAAATAAGAGGTTTTTTTTAACATTAAACTTTTTCAGTGGGTGCTGCTTCTAATTGTTTGAGCAAATGTTTTTCAAGATAGTGAATATCCATAGCCTGAGCACAGAATTTTTTATCTTGTAAAATAAGGTCTTTATGCAAAGGAATATTGGTTTTCACCCCAGTGAGAATAATCTCATCCAATGCTTGACGCATACGAGCCAATGAGGTCTCGCGATCTTTACCGTGAGCGATCAATTTAGCAATCATAGAATCGTAGTAAGGCGGAATGCTATAGCCCGGATAGATGTGTGAATCCAGACGAATACCCGCACCACCTGGCGCATAGAAATGCTCAATTTTTCCGGGTGAAGGTAAGAATGTGGTTGGATCTTCAGCATTGATACGGCATTCAATCGCATGACCGCGTACTTCCACATCAGACTGTTCAATTTCAAGCCCTAGACCTGCAGCAACACGCAGCTGCTGTTCAATGATGTCGATGCCAGTCACCATTTCAGTGACAGGATGCTCCACCTGAACACGGGTATTCATTTCAATAAAGAAGAACTCACCATCTTCAAATAGAAACTCAAATGTGCCTGCGCCGCGATACTGCATGAGCTTACACGCATTGACACACGCTTCTAAAATATCAGCGCGTGCTTGCTCTGGTAAATTCGGTGCTGGTGCTTCTTCTAAAACTTTTTGATGACGACGTTGTAATGAGCAATCACGATCATATAAATGAATCGCATGACCATTACCATCACCCAAAACCTGTACTTCTACGTGACGTGGTTTTTGCAGAAAACGTTCCATGTAGACGGTATCATCACCAAACCACATTTCAGCATCACGTTGTGCCGCTTGAACAGATTCAAGTAGAGTATCGACACGCTCAACAATGCGCATCCCACGACCACCACCACCAGAAGCTGCTTTGACAATTAACGGAAAACCAATTTCTTTGGCCTCAGCCAGTGCATTGTGAATGGTTACCGCATGGTCACAACCTGGAACAGTTGGAACACCTGCTTTTTTCATAGCAACAATAGCAGAGACTTTATTGCCCATTAAGCGGATATGTTCAGGGCGTGGGCCAATAAAGATGAATCCTGAGGTTTCTACAATTTCGGCAAATTCCGCATTTTCTGAGAGAAAGCCATAACCGGGATGGATGGCATCTGCACCTGTAATTTCTGCTGCTGTAATAATTGCAGGAATATTTAAATAGCTATCACTACTTGCACCCGGGCCAATACATACAGCTTCATCGACGAAACGTAGATGCATTAAATCTTTGTCGGCATCAGAATAAATACCAACAGTTTTAATGCCTAATGTTTTACAAGCACGGGTAATTCGTAATGCGATTTCACCACGGTTTGCAATTAATACTTTTTGCAACATACATGCCCCCGTGGATTACGCGCGGTAGCGGAATAATGGTTGACCGAACTGAATCACGTCACCGTTTTTCACTAGAATCTCTTCAACAACACCGCTTTGAGTTGCCTCAATTGGGTTCATGATTTTCATCGCTTCAATAATACCCAACGTTTCACCCGCAGAAACAGTTTGACCAACTTTCACAAACGGCGCTTCACCTGGACTTGGTGCTGCATAAAATACGCCAACCATTGGTGATGTTTCGACAGCACCACGGGGTGTTTTAGCAGCAGGTGCTGAAGAAGGCGCAGCAACGGGAGCGGCTACTGGCGCAGTGGTATATACAGGTGTTGGGCGAGTAAGAGAGATAGATTGGTCACCTTCTTTAACCTCAATCGCTTGTAAGTCAGATTCAATCATCAAGTCGATGAGTTTCTTAATTTTGCGAATATCCATAGGTGAGTATTCCTAAATCATGGTGAATTAATGGGAAGATTGTAGTTTTTCGATGGCTGTGTTGAGCGCATAGGAATATCCTTTTGCACCCAAACCACAAATCACGCCAACGGCTTTATCAGATAAATAAGAATGATGGCGAAAAGCTTCGCGCGCATGTACATTCGATAAATGCACTTCGATAAAAGGTATGGCAACGCCAAGTAAGGCATCGCGAAGCGCAACTGAAGTATGAGTAAGCGCAGCAGGGTTAATGACAATAAATTTAACGCCTTCGGTCTGAGCTTGATGAATGCGATCTACAATCGCACCTTCCCAGTTGCTTTGGAATGTTTCTAATTGAATACTGGAGTTTTGGGCTTGGCTAATCAACTGTTGATTGATATCTTGAAGAGTAAGATCACCATAAACTTCTGGTTCGCGTTTTCCTAACAGATTCAAATTCGGTCCATGAATCACCAAAATGGTTGAACTCATTCTGCTTGCTCCAATTCATAAAATGCAAATAAGCTTTGCAAGATGTCTGCAAAGTTTGCTCATTATGGCATATATTTCTACATATTTTTTATAATTTGTTTTAATTGAAGCAGAAAGCATTTGCCAAAACTCAGCGCCTATATTGCAAACTTTGCTGAAAATTGGCAATGTTAAAAAATGACAAATTTTATCGTTTTTTCATCGCATACTATTTTAAACCGAATTGACGAAAACAGTTCATTTATTTTGTGTAACTGCCATGTGTGAATCATCAATACAAAGTAATTCATTCCATCGGGTTAGATAATGAGGTGAGCAATAAAGTTGCTTCATTTTCCATTGGGACTGGCAGGAATGATAACCCACTTGCAAACTTTCATTGCCAAATCGGTTTTTGATCGAACTTAGAGTCAACATCAGGTTTTGACGCTCATGAATTTGTTCAAGAGGTTGCCAAAGGTCATCAATATGTTGCTGGCGAGGATATAAGCCACAGAACATTATACCAATTTTGATATATTTTTTATTTTTATCAAATAAAACATCAAGTTGCTGTAAAGAAAACTTTGTTAAAATTAATAGATCATCTGTCGAATATTCCAGACCGACAGCATGTACATGTGCTTTTTTATAGGGCTTGGCTTCGATTTTTTCATACAAAAAAACTTGAATACAATGACATAGCTGTTGTTGTGACATGAGTCGCCGATGTGCACGATTTAAATGAAAAATCAAAGCCTGTTTAATTTGATTTAAATCGTTTAGAGCTTTTGAAAAACTTCGGGATGCCAGAATACGTTTACTTGGAATTTTTGGATCGTCAAGTGAGATACAGGATTGGCCTTTTAGCTCACGGATTGTACGCGCAATAATCACTGAAAACTCTTTAGCAAGATAGTGTTCATTGGCAAAAGTTAAGTCATAACAACTATAAATATTGTAGGCTTGTAAACGTTTGCTGATTTGATGACCAATCCCCCAGACTTCTTTGGCAGGGGTGTTGATCATTAAATCTTCCAAAATCAATGGGTCTAATTGTTCTAAATAGCAAACGCCTTTGAAACTGGAAATTTTCTTGGCAAAATGATTGGCGAGTTTTGCTTGTGTCTTACTGTGACCGATGCCTATTGAGCAGGGTAATCCTAAACATTGTTCAAGTTTTTTAACAAGCTGTTGGCAGTAATCCTTGATATCAAATAAATCAACATAAGCAGTCAGATGAATGAAACACTCATCGATGGAGTAGGCTTCTGTATCCTCTGCATGGAAGAATTCTTGAATCGTTAAGAAAAAGCGTCGTGACATTTCTGCATATAAGGTGTAGTTGCTAGAAAATACCTGTACGCCTTGATACTGGGGAAGATCTTTAATTTGATGCCACGGCACAGCCATTTTTATCCCAAGTGCTTTTGCTTCATTGCTTCTTGAAACGACACAGCCGTCGTTATTGGACAATACCACAACAGGCTGGGTACTGAATTTAGGTTGAAATAATCGCTCGCAACTGACATAACAGTTATTAATGTCAATCAGGGCATAATATTGTCGCTGAAAATTCATCATGACTATTTTAGCTTTTTAAGGATACAGGTAATGATGCCCCAAACTTTTACCTGTTCATTTTCACGAGGATAGATATCTGGAAAGTCAGGATTTTCGGCTTTTAACCAAAAATCATGAGGATTATTGCCATGGCGCATATAACGTTTCACTGTAAAGTCGTTATTGACCAATGCCAGAACAATATCTCCGTGTTCTGCCTCTATACTTCTGTCGATAATAATTTGATCGCCAATATCAATACCCGCATCACGCATAGACAGTGAATTTACTTTTAATATAAAAGTAAATAAAGGATTTTTAATCAGGTATTGATTTAGATCTAAAGTCTTTTCAATATCATCCTGCGCGGGTGATGGAAATCCAGCAGCAACCGATTCAAGTGGAAAAGGAATCTGAACCGAGCTTTTTGCTACCAGTTTTTGTAGATTGTAAATGGGTTCAATATCATCTGGATGACGAGGTTTTAGCCATGCTTTGACAGCATTGACTTTGGATTCAGGCACTCGCATAACCACTGTTTTTTCCTGATATTGGGCTTTTCGACCAGCATTTTCACGCTTACCACCGTGCTTTTTAGCTGTCTTGAATGGGATTTCATTCATTGTGATTTAGTTTGGATTGAATTTGTAACTTAATCAAGATAGCAAAAAAAACAGCATCGGGCTAATTGATAAAAAGAATAAAAAATCGAAGCTAAAATAATAATCCAACTCAAGCTGAGTCTTGTAAGTCAGCTTCTAGGTTCATTTTAGAAAAGAGTGTGAGTCAAGATCGTAATTGGAACGGGGAAAGGGGAACGGTATGGGTTATGCTTTATCGAAAGAGATAACCCACACAAAATAAGCTTAGTTTTTGATTTGTTCCTGAATGATTGGCCATAAACTTTGATGAGATTTTTTAAACATCAACATATGCCCAATAGTTTGAAAACCAAGTTGTTTTGGTTCTAGCTTAATCATCTCAGTCTTGGCATTTGGA
Organism: Acinetobacter septicus; assembly: GCF_019355975.1. NCBI lineage: Bacteria > Pseudomonadati > Pseudomonadota > Gammaproteobacteria > Moraxellales > Moraxellaceae > Acinetobacter > Acinetobacter septicus. The sequence continues at coordinate 479,710 of NZ_CP079898.1, forward strand.
TATAAACTTAATAGATCTTTCACATTAATTTCTGTTGCAATCTCATCATCGGTTGCCCAAATTGAAGTCACTGGACATGCAATTTGATGATGAAAGTCATGATGTACGGTTTTTCCTATCGCATTTTTGACATAGCCTGCTTGACTACAAAATTCACGCCATTGTTTGGCGACTAATTTAGGTAAGTTTTCTCCCATACCAATAAACTGAGTTGCACCATATCCTTGGATCAGACTTGAAATAGGGAAGACAAAATTGAACATCACAGGTGCTAAAATCTTGGTCTTACCTTTTAACCCTTTTATATAACCTGTCGATCCAGCCACCGCGATCACTTGATGTACTTTTGCATATAGTGGATTAATACCTAAAAGTTGACCTCCTGCGCTATGACCGAGCAAAATGACTTTCTCTGCACCTGATTTATTGAGTAATGTGGTTATTGCAGCGGGAATGTCCAGCGTTCCCCAGTCAACAATACTGGCGGAGGAATGATGTAAACTGCCATGTAAGGACTCTCCAATTCCACGAAAGTCAAACACCATCACATCATAACCTTGCTCACTTAACCAGCTTGCAAATGCATGATAAAACGATTTGGTAATGCCAGTCGCAGGACAAATTAAAATAGGATAAGTCTTAGCGGTTTGGGTATTTTTGGAAATGCTATAAAACTGAGCCGCAAGTTGATAACCATCTGCACAGCTTATCCATAATTTCTCAAAATTTTCCATGATATGTCATTAAGTAATAATCTTGCTTTTACTTTAAACGAGTTCCAAAAAGAGACTTGATAATTTTATGACTTAAAAGTCAAAAAAATATGATATAACGGGCTTCCAAAAATAAACATAGAGATGGAATCTCATGATTTTTTTAGCTTTTGCGGTAAAAATAGGGATTATTTTTAGTGGTATTTTTCTTTGGGTGGGAATGCTTACAGGGGTTTGGAAATACTATCAAATTCGTCATTCACAACAATCACGTGCACATTATTATGTTGATATTGCACATCGAAGCAGTCTTTTATATGCACCTGCAAGTCTAATTTTGGCGGTCTTGGCTTATTTTTCTGTATGGTCAGACATGCTGAATGTAATCTGTGTGATCCTGAATTTGATCTTTTTTAGTTTTTCAATTGGATCTTATATCTTGCATGGCTTTTTAAAAGATACCACCAACCAATTTCAAAGACCGCATAAACTTGGACAGTATAGTTTAGCTACATGGATGATGACTTTGGCAATGCTGGCTTTAATCGTGATTGAAGTGGGTGCAACCTTTATTTTATTACTCGGTTGTATCGTTCAATTTATTTAAGGGATGAAGAAGGAAAGGGCATAAAAAATGGATGATTACTCATCCATTTTTTCCATTTTTGCTTTGGCACGTTCTAGGCTAAGCTGGCGGAATTTGTGATCGACAAAAGCCCAGACTGAAAAAGCAACAGAAACCACCAATGCATACATAAAGTATTCGGGTTTTAAATTGCCTTTTATCATTCCTTGAAATGCAAGCGTCAACATCAGGGCAACAGTAGTTATTCCATAAATGACTGTGTCTGAGGTCTTCAGAGCGTTAATGAAGACTTGCTTATTGAAATGTAATGATAACATCTCCATCCCTCCTTCTTTAGTTTGACTAAACATAATTGTTTTAGTCGGAATTAATATTACAGTTGTACTTCGAATTTAGCGGTATTTCAATAGGTGATAACACTATTTCCCAAAATATTTAGCGTATATATAAAATATATGATAGTTATTTATATTTTTGTAATAAATATAGGTATTACTATCAAAAATATTTATATATATTGCCAAATTAATTGGAAGCTCTTTACATCCTATGTATATTCAAGAGGAAAAGACATACGACTTAAGCTAAATAAAGCATGAAGTATGCCAGCTTTTTTGAATGTGAAACGACAAAGGTTGATTTTTAGCCTAAAATGCATTTCTTAAAAATAATTAAAAATACGCGATGTGTGCGATGATTATTTGCAATGTATTAGTTTGGAGAAGATGGCTGATAATTGTTTTTATTTTGATAAAACCAGTACGACTGAATTGATACAACAGACCATGTTGTAGATGAGGGTTGTTGAAACAAAAATGCCTGTTTTGGGTAAAAACAGTGGCATTTTTATTGGGCTTAAAATCAGGTTTGGATAAAACTAGACTTTAATTAACAACAAAATAATCAAACGTTCGGTTTTTTGATTTTGTCGATCACAATAGAAATGACGAGTACAACAATAGACGGAATGAGCCAAGCTAAATTTTGTGCATTTAATGGCAAATCTTGAACGAAACTTGGAAGATGTGCTTCAAAACCAGCAACTTTTAAGCCCTCAAGAATACCAAATAAGAAAGCAATGGCTGTAACAGGTGCAACGACGCGAGCAGGTACATTCCAGTATTTCCAGAAAAAACTCAGCATAATGACGACGATAGCGGGCGGGTAAATCGCTGTTAAAACTGGAACTGAAATTGCGATCAGTTTGGTTAATCCTAAATTCGAAATGATTAAAGAAAATCCAACCAGAACAAAGACATATAGTTTATACGGCAAATTGGTTAACTGTGCAAAATATTCAGCACACGCACAAGTTAGGCCAATGGCAGTCACCATACAGGCAATAAAGATCAGGATCGTTAAGAAGAAAGAACCAAGATCACCGAAAGCATGTTGTACATAAGCGTGTAAGATTACAGCGCCATTGCTTGCATTTGGTGCAACTTCATGACTACCTAGCCCAAGTTTGAACAAGCTGATATATACCAGTGTCAAACCAATTCCTGAAATAATACTGGCAATGATCGCATAACGTGTTACCAACCTCGGCTCACGTACACCACGCGAATAAATCGCCTGAATAATCACGATACCAAACACCAATGCACCTAAAGTATCCATGGTTAAGTAACCATTAACAAAACCTTCAGAAACAGGATGAGCAACGTAATTGTTAATCGCAGGTGGGATATAGCCTGATGGAATCAGAAATGCAGCAACACCTAAAACAGCAAGTGCCGCAATTTTTAAAGGAGCAAGAAAACGCCCTACAGTATCCAAAAGTTTATTTGGATAAAGCGAAACTAGCGTTACAAATGCAAAATAAACAATACTGTAAATCAGTAAGCTATGACTGGATGTACCAAAATAAGAGGAGAAACCGATTTCATAAGAAACGGTTGCAGTACGAGGAGTAGCAAATAATGGTCCAACCGACAGATAGCATACAATAGTGAGGAGTAAGCTAGCGACTCTTCCAAGTGGCGAACTGATCATGGCAATCGAACCTTCCATACGGGAAAGCGCCATAATGGTAATAACAGGTAAGCCTACAGCCGTAATCAAAAATCCAGCTGCTGCTAACCATACATGTTCACCCGCTTGTTGAGCAACAATCGGTGGGAAAATAATATTGCCAGCCCCAATAAATAAAGCAAAGGTCATAAAACCAAGTGCAATAATGTCTGAAGTGCGAAGACTGATCATAAAATGGGAGTTTGTGATAAAAACATGCAAATTTTAGTATAAAAATAGGATGTTTGTGCAATTATCTAATCACGTGCCTGTAGATATATAAAGATGAAATTTAGATAAAATTCTGAAGTGGTTAAATTAAACTTTTGAAAATAAAATCGAAATTATATTGGGTTCAATGCTTTAGCTGTAAATTTCAACAATAAATGCATATTTGATGAAACATTGATTGATCAATAATTGACCTAATTTGATAATGTATAAGTCTCTAATTAGAAATGATAAGCATTAAGCTAATATAAGTTTGAGCTTAAAGGGGGTATAATTCACAGAATCATAGAGGGGATTGCAATGCGAGCATCTACAGTTACCATCAAAACTGAACAAGATATTGAAAATTTGCGTGTTTCAGGTCGACTGGCGGCGCAGGTTCTGGAGATGATTGCAGATCATATTAAACCCGGTGTGAGTACTGAATATCTGGATGATATTTGTCATGATTACATCGTCAATACTTTGCAAGTGATTCCTGCCAATGTGGGATATCACGGTTTTACTAAAACGACATGTACCTCAGTCAATGAAGTGGTTTGTCATGGTATTCCTTCTCCGACGAAAATTCTGCAAGATGGCGATATTATCAATATCGATGTTGCGATTATTAAAGACGGTTACTTTGGTGATACCAGCCGTATGTTTCTGGTTGGAGATGTTCATCTAGATGCAAAAAAACTGGTTGAAACCACATATAACGCGATGCATGCAGGTATCCAAGCTGTAAAACCGGGCGCAACCTTAGGTGATATTGGTTATGCGATCCAATCTGTTGCTCAGGCAGAAGGTTATAGTATTGTTCGAGAATACTGTGGACACGGTATTGGAAAAATTTACCACGAACAACCTAATGTTTTGCATTATGGTCAACCTGGTCAAGGTATGGTTTTACAACAAGGTATGGTTTTTACCATTGAACCGATGGTGAATGCAGGACATGCACAGGTCAAAGAGTTGAGTGACGGCTGGACAGTAATTACCAAAGATAAATCATTATCGGCACAATGGGAGCACATGGTTGCAGTCACAGAAACAGGCTATGAATTATTGACACCGTGGCCAAATGGTACAGGTTCATATCCTGATATCGAAGTTTTACCTGTCACTGCGACTGAGTAAACGGTTTGTATACAGCTTATTTCGATCGAAATAAGCTTTTTTATTATCTGATAGCTAACTGCTCAACTAAATAATCAATAAATACCCGAACCGCAGGTAACTGACCACGACGTGAAGGATACACGGCATGGAAAATACCATGGGGTGCTTTCCAATCTGGTAAAATTCGTACTAATTCACCTGTGCGGACATATTCACTCGCAATGGTATCGGGGAGTAAGGCAACGCCACAATTTTGACTGGCTAAATTGGCTAACATCAATAAGTTTGAAGCCATAATAACTGGATTTACTTTTACTTTTTCTTGTTGGTTTTCTTTATTGTGTAAAATGATTTGTTGATCCAGATGGTCATCAGCCAAACTTAAAATACGGTGCTGAGAGAGATCTTCGGGTTTTTTTATAGAGCCGTATTCATTTAAATAGGCTTGGCTGGCAAAGATATGCTGTTCAATGGTGCTGAACTGGCGTATCACTAAACTTGGATCATCATCCAGATTGGATCGAACACGCAGGGCAATATCAATGCCTTCATTAATCACATCAAAACGTCGATTACTAATAATCAGCTGCACCCGAATTTCAGGATATAATTTTAAAAAATCAGGCAAAATCTTGGTCAGTTGATTCTGTGCAATATCGACCGGAACGGTGACTTTGATCACACCACGAGGTTTAACACTCAAATGATCGACCAAGTCATGTGCGGCTTGTGCAGCATTCATCATCACTTGGGCATGTCGATATACATTCATGCCGATTTCAGTCACAGCAAAATGGCGCGAACTACGCTGAATCAGGCGAACCCCGAGACGTTCTTCAAGGTTATAAACACGACGGCTCAATTTTGATTTTGGAATATCTGTGGCTCGTTCGGCTGCACTAAATCCCCCATGTTCAACGACTAAAGCAAAACAATAAAAATCGTCTAAATCAGTGAGCATAATGGATTTCCGTTGAGCAGCAAATTTAATTTTTTAAGCAATACTGCATATTATACCCAATAATTTTAAAGCTTTATGTTAAACCTGAGTAAATAGCTCAAAATTATATGAGAGCTGCGGGCGGGTTTAGTAGAAAGTCTTTTACTTTTTTATATTCTTCAAGGCGCATAAAATCACGTTGCGTTGGCGATTTGATTCGGCTTAAGTCCATATTGTCTGCAAGATCAGCTAATTTAACTGTTCTTGCAAGTGAATTTTTCACGATTCTTTTGGCTGCATCCAGACGGCTTTCACCTTCTTTTTTGGTCAATGCAACGACCGCATCAATCACATTCTGACTAAACCCCAAAGTAATCAGATCAACAATCGTGGTATCTGTGTCTTCAAGTAGATCGTGCATTACTGCGACCATTTTCTGATCCATACTTTCTACATTTAACATAAGCCTTAAAGGATGTAATATGTATGGTTGCCCCGCTTTATCAAGTTGTCCCGCATGTTTTTTTGTTGCCAGTGCAATGGCTTTTTCTAGTGTTGACATGAAATCTCCATTTCAAAAATGTCGTTAATTCAAAATTCACACAACTGAGCACGTTTTTTCTTTCTATGATAATAAGCATGAGTGGAAATGAATAGCAATTCACCAAAGGTGGATTTTAAAAAAATTAGATGCAAGCAAATATTTCTATTAGACTACTCTTGACGTTATTAACTACATTTTAGAGTAAGTCTATGTCCTGCAAGCTTATCCAGCAGCCCGATGCTTCTGCCAATATTCTCTGTCCGATTTGTCAACATGCTGTCGTTGACTGGATGCAAGAGCAATATATTCAGCCTTGTGAACACACTTTATTTGTTGCAATGGACTTGGGTTTTGAATTTGTTGCAGATCGCTTTGAAGCTCAAATGACAAAATCTGTGGATGAGTTACACGAAGATCCAGACATGAATATTTTTACTGCGATTACTGAAACGCCATATTCTGCGGTAACGATTATCCAGACTGATTTAGGGGTTGAAAATTTATCGCGCTATGCAGGATTTAGTTCTCATGAGTCTTGATCTGTTGTAAGCCAGTTTTAGCTTGATAGGTCTTCACTTCTTTTTCAAGCCATTCGGTAAATTTTAAAATCAGTGCGTTATTGTGTTGCTCAGAATAGACGAAATAATAAGAACGCGCACCGACTAACTTTAAAGATGAGGCAATGACCAGATCAGCATTGTTCAGTTCCTTCTCAAGCAACATTTGTGGAATGAGTGCAACGCCTAAATGATGTGTTGCTGCCACTGCGAGCATGGAAAAAAGTTCGTGACGTTGACCTTCCATCGCATAGGGGTAATCGTAAGCAGCGGCTGAAAACCATTCTTTCCAGATGTAAGGACGTGTGGTTTGTTGCAGTAAGGGTAGTTGACTAATCTGTTCAGGGGATAAGTCGATGCTGTGTTTTTGATCAATATGAATCTCAGGAAAATGTTTTTGGATTAAGGCTAAAGAGCAAACAGGTACAACCTCTTCTTGCATCAGAAATTGAATTTTTGCACCTGGCCAGTTTTCAATCTGTGATGGCGTTCCTGCATAAATGGCGGCATCAAAAATATGATCACTAAATAAAAAAGGTTTGGTACTGGTTTCAAGGTGAATGGTAATTTCAGGAAAAATTTCATTAAAACGATATAAACGAGGCAATAACCAACGAGTCGCAAAAGTGGGAACGACTCCTAGCTTTAAAGTTCCACCTAAACCTTTGTGCGACATCAAATCTAACGTACTTTGTTCAATACCGAGCAAATAAGGCTTAATACTCTTAAAATATTGTTCGCCTGCTTGAGTGAGTTCTACGCCGTGTCGGGTGCGATTAAACAGCTCAATATTTAAAAATTCCTCAAGCTGCTGGACTTGTCGAGACACAGCACTTTGTGTAATCGAAAGTTCTTGTGCCGCATAGGTATAACTTTTGTGCTTGGCGGCTGATTCAAAACAAATGAGTGCTTGTAGGGAGGGAATCATGCGCCGCATGGGATTGTCCTTAATGATGATTGCAAAATGAAGATATTTGTAAATCACATATATTTTGAAAGTGTACTCTATCTTTCTGTAGCTCAAAAAACCTATTTGCTTGAATTAAGAGTAAAACGTAATTTAAGTATAGCCTAAAATTAAAATAAGATATGCGTAAATGGAATGACTGTATGCAAATTTATCGTTTGCTGCTTTGACTGCGACATCGTAGCATCGGGTCAATGACAAACAAACAGGCTAGGAAAGCGATGAATCAAATGGTCGATACAGCTAAAAAATCTGCACGTGTTCACTTCAATTGGGAAGACCCATTCTTACTTGAGCAACAGTTAACTGAAGAAGAACGCATGATTCGTGATTCTGCGCATGCATATTGTCAAGATAAACTCATGACACGTGTATTGGAGCAATTTCGTCACGAAACCACCGATCCTACTATTTTTCGTGAAATGGGTGAGTTGGGTCTATTGGGGCCAACCATTCCAGAACAATACGGTGGCGCAGGTTTAAATTATGTCAGTTATGGTTTGATTGCTCGTGAAGTTGAACGTGTCGATTCAGGCTACCGTTCAATGGCAAGTGTACAAAGTTCTTTAGTGATGGTGCCAATTAATGAATTTGGGACTGAAGAACAAAAGCAAAAATATTTACCGAAACTTGCAACAGGTGAATACATTGGCTGTTTCGGTTTGACTGAACCTGATCATGGTTCTGATCCGGGCAGTATGATTACACGTGCCAAAAAAGTAGATGGTGGTTATCGTTTAACTGGCGCAAAAATGTGGATTACCAACAGCCCAATTGCTGATGTGTTTGTGGTATGGGCAAAAGAAGTGTCTGCTGAAGGTAATGTTGGCGAAATTCGTGGATTTATCTTAGAAAAGGGTTGGGAAGGACTTTCTGCTCCAGCAATTCACGGCAAAGTAGGATTACGTGCTTCCATTACTGGCGAAATCGTGATGGATAATGTGTTTGTTCCAGAAGAAAACGCATTTCCAGACGTTCGTGGTCTAAAAGGTCCATTCACTTGCTTGAACAGTGCGCGTTATGGAATCGCTTGGGGTGCAATGGGTGCGGCAGAATTTTGTTGGCATACCGCACGTCAATATACCCTAGATCGTAAACAATTCGGTCGTCCATTGGCTGCCAATCAGTTGATTCAGAAAAAACTGGCTGATATGCAAACTGAAATCGCATTAGGCTTACAGGCGGCTTTACGTTTTGGTCGTATGAAAGATGAAGGTATTGCTGCGGTAGAAGGTACGTCTTTAATTAAACGTAATAACTGTGGTAAAGCGCTTGATATTGCTCGTTTAGCCCGTGACATGATGGGTGGTAACGGCATTAGTGATGAATTTGGTGTTGCACGTCACTTGGTGAACCTAGAAGTCGTCAATACTTACGAAGGTACACATGATGTACATGCCTTGATTTTGGGACGTGCTCAAACGGGTATTGCGGCTTTTAGTAACTAGACTCATAGTTTAATTAATTCGTTTTTCATTTTTTAAATTAAATCTTGATGCTTAAAGATACGCGCTATGCGTGTCTCTAAGCGGCTTTTGCTTAAAAAAGACAATACAAAAATAGTCAGGGATTCATCATGGAATTTTTCATGAAGAAATGGCACTTTGCTTGGGCAAGATAAAACAACAATAGCAAAGCGAACATGGCATGATCAATCGATGAAAACTCAAGACTCATTTAGGAAAAATGAGGTGAAATAAAATGAACAATGATGTTCAAACCGTTACGGGAAATCTTCCAAATACACTAGCATCCAATATTGGAACATATGATCGCATTACCCCAAATACATGGAAATGGGCATTGTTATTTGCCTATTTCGCGATGGTGGTGGATGGCGTGGATATCATGTTGTTGTCTTATAGCTTAACCAGTTTAAAAGCAGATTTTGGTTTGTCGACTTTTCAGGCGGGCGCATTAGGCAGCGCATCCTTAGCAGGGATGGGAATTGGAGGGATTTTAGGTGGTTGGGCCTGTGATAAGTTTGGTCGTGTTAGAACCATTGCGCATTCAGTGACATTCTTTTCAATTGCAACTTGTATTTTAGGTTTTACACAAACTTTTGAACAATTCATGGTGCTTCGTTTTATCGGAGCTTTAGGAATTGGTGCGCTGTATATGGCATGTAATAGAGCCTGTAAATTATTTTGTGTAAGTTCCATTTTTTATAAATGATCTTTTAATCGATCATCGAACTGAATCGTAAACCAATTCATTGCTAAACGCCAATTTTGAATTGGCATCGTCCATTTCTTCGCAGCATTTGATGTTGCTAAGTAAATGACCTTCTTTACTGAGTCATCAGATGAAAAGATTTTCCTTTTCTTCGTTGAATGGCGTATTACGCTATTCAACGACTCAATCGCATTTGTTGTATAAATTGCATGACGTATTTCGGCTGGATAGCTAAAGATCGTTCGGATATTTTCCCAATTGGCCCGCCAGGATTCTCCAATTTTGGGATACTGGTGATTCCATTGATCACAGAAGATGTCTAGGGATTTTAAAGCATTTTCCTCTGTACTTGCCTGATAAATCGCTTTCAGACCCGACGTAACAGCTTTGTAGTCTTTCCAGCTTACAAATCTCAGGCTATTGCGTACAACATGCACGATACACAGTTGAATATCAGTATGAGGGTAAACAGAGGCTATCGCGTCAGGGAAGCCTTTTAATCCATCTACACAGGCAACAAGAATGTCCTGTACTCCTCGATTTTTTAGCTCTGTCATGACTGACAGCCAGAATTTGGCACCTTCTGTCTGAGCAATCCACATACCCAGTAATTCTTTTTGCCCATCCATATTGATGCCTAAAGCAAGGTATACGGACTTGTTAATCACATTGGAGTGCTGACGGACTTTGACAACAATACAGTCAAGATAGACAACAGGATAAAGGCTATCTAAGGCTCTATTTTGCCACTCAGTCACTTGCTCAATCACAGCATCGGTAACTTTGCTGATGAGAGATGCTGACACATCGGCATCGTACATTTCTTTGAAGAAGGCTACAATTTCCCTATTAGTCATTCCTTTTGCATACAGTGAGAGGATTTGGTCATCCATACTGGTGATGCGTGTTTGGTGCTTTTTGATAATTTGTGGCTCAAATGAACCTTCTCGATCACGGGGAATATCTAAAGCCAGTTGTCCATCTTGAGTTGTAATGGTTTTAGAACTAAACCCATTACGGCTATTTGAGCCTTTCTTGGGCTGATGCTTTTCATAACCGAGATGGTCTGAAAGTTCAGTATTGAGTGCAGTTTCAATCATGAATTTTTTAAAGACTGCTGTCATTTGGTTTAAGTCTTCTGGTGTTTTTAGACCTTTAGCCAATTCGGCAGCCATACTTTTGATTGTTGCTTCATCCATGTGAAGTACCTTTTGTAATTATCCTCTGAAGGATAAATGAAAATTAAGTACTTACACAAAATTTAGAACAGTCCCCATGTAATACTTTAATGGCCGAATACGTTCCGACTTCATATCGTACAACCGTCTTAGGAACATTACAGACAGGACAAACCGTAGGTTACATCGTAGCTACATTATTAGCTGGTGCAATTATTCCTGAACATGGCTGGCGTATTCTATTTTTTATTACCGTGATTCCTGCCATTATTAATGTCATTTTACAGCGCTTTGTCCCTGAACCAAAATCATGGCAATTAACAAAAATTGCAGCTTTAAATCCAGAAAAACAAAAAACAGGACAACCAGATGTAAAACCTAAAAGCGGCAGTATTTACAAACAAATCTTCAAGAACTTCAAACATCGCAAAATGTTTCTACTTTGGATGACCACCGCATTTTTCTTACAGTTTGGTTATTACGGGATTAATAACTGGATGCCGAGTTATCTTGAAACTGAAGTCCATATGAATTTTAAATCCTTGACCAGTTATATGGTGGGTTCATATACCGCAATGATTTTAGGCAAAATTTTAGCAGGATATTTAGCGGATAAATTTAATCGCCGTGCTGTGTTTGTCTTCGGCACACTTGCCAGCGCAATTTTCCTGCCAATCATTATTTTCTTTAATACGCCTGACAATATTCTGTATTTATTGATCACCTTTGGTTTCCTTTACGGTATTCCATATGGGGTAAATGCCACTTATATGGCAGAGTCGTTCTCAACTGATGTCCGTGGGACTGCGATTGGTGGTGCTTATAACATTGGTCGTGTCGGTGCTGCAATTGCACCTGCAACGATTGGCTTTTTGGCATCAGGTGGGACTTTTGCTATGGCATTTATTGTCATGGGGGCAGCCTACTTTATCGCAGGCGTATTACCAGGTTTATTTATTAAAGATCGTCAGTACGATCCACAAAAATCATGAGATAAAAAACCGACATCTAAAAATATGATGTCGGTTTTTGGAGGAATAAATTATGGGTGCATTGACAGGCTTAACAGTATTGGATTTAAGTCGGGTTTTAGCAGGACCATGGTGTGGTCAAATTCTGGCAGATCTAGGTGCAGAAGTGATTAAAGTGGAACGTCCTAAAGTGGGTGATGATACTCGCATGTGGGGGCCGCCGTGGATGTTAAATGATCAGGGCCAACCGACTAAAGAAGCGGGTTATTATCAGGCAGCCAACCGAAATAAATATTCTGTGGCAATTGATATTGCATCTGAAGAAGGCCAACAACTGATTCAGGAGATGATCAAAGATGCGGATGTATTAATTGAAAACTACAAAGCTGGCTCATTGGCAAAATATGGACTAGATTACGCGACACTGAGTCAAATTAACCCTCAACTTGTCTATTGTTCAATTACAGGTTTTGGGCAAACAGGTCCTCGTGCCGAAGAGCCTGGTTATGATTTCGTCATTCAAGGTATGTCTGGATTGATGAGTATTACAGGTGAGCAAAATCAAGAACCACAAAAAGTTGGGGTTGCGGTTGCAGATATTCAAACTGGGCTGTATGCCACCATTGCGATTCAAGCAGCATTATGGTCACGTTTGAGTACAGGTAAAGGACAACACATTGATTTGTCTCTTTTAGATGTACAGGTTGCAACATTGGCCAATCAAGGCATGAACTTTTTAACCACAGGAAAATCACCTGTACGAATGGGAAATGCACATCCGAATATTGTGCCGTATCAAGTGTTTAAGGCAAAGGATAAAGACTTTATTATTGCCTGTGGTAATGATAAACAATTCAAGGACTTGTGTATTGCAATAGATCGGGCGGACTTATTAGATCAGCTAAATTATTCGACTAATAAAGATCGAGTTGCACATAGGCATGAATTAATTGGTGTATTGAGTGAGCATTTCCAAACGCAAGATGCAAATCATTGGGTAACACAAATTCATGCGAAAAAAGTGCCAGTGGGCATGATCAACTCAATTGAAGAAGCATTAAATGAACCACAAATTCTGGCGCGTCAAATGGTAGTGAATATTCCACACCCACAAAATCTGAGATTTAAAGTAATTGCTTCGCCAATCAAATTATCGGGTACTCCAGTTGAATATCATCATGCACCACCACAGCTAGGTGAACATACTTATAAGATACTGAAGCGTTATAAATCGAATGATCAACTTAATCAGTTGATTGAAAAAGGCATAATTGAGGGTAAAACAGGTGAATACAGCAAGGAAAAAGCGTGCACTGATTAAAAAACATCCTGATGATATTTTTTTGAAAAATAGGGCTTGCGTTGCTTTAAAAACTGTATAGAATACGCAGCATCCCGACGCGATACACGATGAAGATCTTGGCTTTTAGGGTTAAGGTTGAAGGATTTGTATTGAGTTGAATTTCTTACTGACGAGGTAAGGAATAGATCATTAAGAGAATAGAAGAACAACTTGTGTGGATTTTTACTAATTGATTGATCGAAATATTATCATTGATTAATTGGTTTAAATTACTCGAAGTTTATTTGAGAGAATTTGTCAGTAATTGATGAGCCAGAATTGGCACCTTGTCTTTAATAAGGTGCAAAATGATTTTAACTGAAGAGTTTGATCATGGCTCAGATTGAACGCTGGCGGCAGGCTTAACACATGCAAGTCGAGCGGAGATGAGGTGCTTGCACCTTATCTTAGCGGCGGACGGGTGAGTAATACTTAGGAATCTGGCTATTAGTGGGGGACAACATTTCGAAAGGGATGCTAATACCGCATACGTCCTACGGGAGAAAGCAGGGGATCAGTAATGACCTTGCGCTAATAGATGAGCCTAAGTCGGATTAGCTAGTTGGTGGGGTAAAGGCCTACCAAGGCGACGATCTGTAGCGGGTCTGAGAGGATGATCCGCCACACTGGGACTGAGACACGGCCCAGACTCCTACGGGAGGCAGCAGTGGGGAATATTGGACAATGGGGGGAACCCTGATCCAGCCATGCCGCGTGTGTGAAGAAGGCCTTATGGTTGTAAAGCACTTTAAGCGAGGAGGAGGGTACTGGTATTAATACTACCAGCTACTGGACGTTACTCGCAGAATAAGCACCGGCTAACTCTGTGCCAGCAGCCGCGGTAATACAGAGGGTGCGAGCGTTAATCGGATTTACTGGGCGTAAAGCGTGCGTAGGCGGCTAATTGAGTCGGATGTGAAATCCCCGAGCTTAACTTGGGAATTGCATTCGATACTGGTTAGCTAGAGTGTGGGAGAGGATGGTAGAATTCCAGGTGTAGCGGTGAAATGCGTAGAGATCTGGAGGAATACCGATGGCGAAGGCAGCCATCTGGCCTAACACTGACGCTGAGGTACGAAAGCATGGGGAGCAAACAGGATTAGATACCCTGGTAGTCCATGCCGTAAACGATGTCTACTAGCCGTTGGTCTCTTTGAGGGATTAGTGGCGCAGCTAACGCGATAAGTAGACCGCCTGGGGAGTACGGTCGCAAGACTAAAACTCAAATGAATTGACGGGGGCCCGCACAAGCGGTGGAGCATGTGGTTTAATTCGATGCAACGCGAAGAACCTTACCTGGTCTTGACATAGTAAGAACTTTCCAGAGATGGATTGGTGCCTTCGGGAGCTTACATACAGGTGCTGCATGGCTGTCGTCAGCTCGTGTCGTGAGATGTTGGGTTAAGTCCCGCAACGAGCGCAACCCTTTTCCTTATTTGCCAGCACTTTGGGTGGGAACTTTAAGGATACTGCCAGTGACAAACTGGAGGAAGGCGGGGACGACGTCAAGTCATCATGGCCCTTACGACCAGGGCTACACACGTGCTACAATGGTCGGTACAAAGGGTTGCTACCTAGCGATAGGATGCTAATCTCAAAAAGCCGATCGTAGTCCGGATTGGAGTCTGCAACTCGACTCCATGAAGTCGGAATCGCTAGTAATCGCGGATCAGAATGCCGCGGTGAATACGTTCCCGGGCCTTGTACACACCGCCCGTCACACCATGGGAGTTTGTTGCACCAGAAGTGGATAGTCTAACTGCAAAGAGGACGTTCACCACGGTGTGGCCGATGACTGGGGTGAAGTCGTAACAAGGTAGCCGTAGGGGAACCTGCGGCTGGATCACCTCCTTAACGAAAAGATTGGTTGATTGGTAAGAATCCACAACAAGTTGTTCTTCTGGTATCTGAATGAAAGATAGAAAAGGAACGAGTTTTCTCTTTTAATTTCAGAGATAAGTCATGCACTACGCGCTGCGCTTGTCTTGCGAAATAAAAAAAGAGATTATTAATCTCTTTTTTTATTTCTCAGGGTCTGTAGCTCAGTTGGTTAGAGCACACGCTTGATAAGCGTGGGGTCACAAGTTCAAGTCTTGTCAGACCCACCACTGCACAAGCTAAGCGCAGATGACAGATACATAATGATATAAGCTGGGGACTTAGCTTAGTTGGTAGAGCGCCTGCTTTGCACGCAGGAGGTCAGGAGTTCGACTCTCCTAGTCTCCACCACGTACTTAAAAGAGTACGGGCTAGATTAAATTATAGAGCTTAGTAAATATAATGATTTATTAAGCTCTGTGATTAATCACAGTTTAATGTAGCTGACGAGGTTACATTAATTCATTAACAGATTGAGAATTGAGTCTGAAATAAATTGTTCACTCAATAACAAAGAGAGAAGAAGTCATTCTGATCTTAGAGTTAATTGAGAACTAGCAAATTAACTGAATCAAGCGTTTTGGTATATGAATTTAGATTGAAGCTGTACGGTGCTTAAATGCACAGTACTTCAAACTGTAATGTTGGTAATACTACTTGTAGGTATTAACGACTGTTTGGGGTTGTATAGTCAAGTAATTAAGTGCATGTGGTGGATGCCTTGGCAGTCAGAGGCGAAGAAAGACGTGATAGCCTGCGAAAAGCTCCGGGGAGGCGGCAAATATCCTTTGATCCGGAGATGTCTGAATGGGGGAACCCACCTACTATAAGGTAGGTATCAATAACTGAATACATAGGTTATTGAAGCGAACGAGGGGAAGTGAAACATCTCAGTACCCTTAGGAAAAGAAATCAATTGAGATTCCCTTAGTAGCGGCGAGCGAACGGGGATCAGCCCATTAAGTGATGTGTGTTTTAGCGGAACGCTCTGGGAAGTGCGACCGTAGAGGGTGATAGTCCCGTACACGAAAGGGCACACATCATGATGACGAGTAGGGCGAGGCACGTGAAACCTTGTCTGAATATGGGGGGACCATCCTCCAAGGCTAAATACTCCTGACTGACCGATAGTGAACCAGTACCGTGAGGGAAAGGCGAAAAGAACCCCTGTGAGGGGAGTGAAATAGATCCTGAAACCGCATGCATACAAGCAGTGGGAGCCGACTTGTTCGGTGACTGCGTACCTTTTGTATAATGGGTCAGCGACTTACATTCAGTAGCAAGGTTAACCGCATAGGGGAGCCGTAGAGAAATCGAGTCTTAATAGGGCGAATAGTTGCTGGGTGTAGACCCGAAACCAGGCGATCTATCCATGAGCAGGTTGAAGGTTGGGTAACACTAACTGGAGGACCGAACCCACTGTCGTTGAAAAGCCAGGGGATGACTTGTGGATAGGGGTGAAAGGCTAATCAAGCCTGGTGATAGCTGGTTCTCCCCGAAAGCTATTTAGGTAGCGCCTCGGACGAATACCATAGGGGGTAGAGCACTGTTTCGGCTAGGGGGTCATCCCGACTTACCAAACCGATGCAAACTCCGAATACCTATGAGTACTATCCGGGAGACAGACTGCGGGTGCTAACGTCCGTAGTCAAGAGGAAAACAATCCAGACCGCCAGCTAAGGCCCCAAAATCATAGTTAAGTGGGAAACGATGTGGGAAGGCATAGACAGCTAGGAGGTTGGCTTAGAAGCAGCCACCCTTTAAAGAAAGCGTAATAGCTCACTAGTCGAGTCGGCCTGCGCGGAAGATGTAACGGGGCTAAAACTATGTGCCGAAGCTGCGGATGTAACTTTAAGTTACGTGGTAGGGGAGCGTTCTGTAAGCCGATGAAGGTGTATTGAGAAGTATGCTGGAGGTATCAGAAGTGCGAATGCTGACGTGAGTAACGACAAAACGGGTGAAAAACCCGTTCGCCGAAAGACCAAGGGTTCCAGTCCAACGTTAATCGGGGCTGGGTGAGTCGACCCCTAAGGCGAGGCCGAAAGGCGTAGTCGATGGGAAATGGGTTAATATTCCCATACTTCTGTGTAATGCGATGAGAGGACGGAGAAGGTTAAGTCAGCCTGGCGTTGGTAGTCCAGGTGGAAGACAGTAGGCATGCATCTTAGGCAAATCCGGGGTGCTCTATGCTGAGAGTCGATATCAAGCTGTACTTGTACAGTGAAGTGGCTGATACCATACTTCCAAGAAAAGTCTCTAAGCTTCAGTTACACAGGAATCGTACCCGAAACCGACACAGGTGGTCAGGTCGAGTAGACCAAGGCGCTTGAGAGAACTCTGCTGAAGGAACTAGGCAAAATGGTACCGTAACTTCGGGAGAAGGTACGCTGCTGAGGGTGATGGGACTAGCTCCCTGAGCGCTTGGCAGCCGCAGAAACCAGGCCGCTGCAACTGTTTATTAAAAACATAGCACTCTGCAAACACGAAAGTGGACGTATAGGGTGTGATGCCTGCCCGGTGCTGGAAGGTTAATTGATGGGGTTAGCGTAAGCGAAGCTCTTGATCGAAGCCCCAGTAAACGGCGGCCGTAACTATAACGGTCCTAAGGTAGCGAAATTCCTTGTCGGGTAAGTTCCGACCTGCACGAATGGCATAATGATGGCGGCGCTGTCTCCAGCAGAGGCTCAGTGAAATCGAAATCGCTGTGAAGATGCAGTGTACCCGCGGCTAGACGGAAAGACCCCGTGAACCTTTACTGCAGCTTGACATTGAACTTTGACCTTACTTGTGTAGGATAGGTGGGAGGCTATGAAGATGTGACGCCAGTTGCATTGGAGCCATCCTTGAAATACCACCCTGGTAATGTTGAGGTTCTAACTCTGCCCCGTAATCCGGGGCGAGGACCATGTCTGGTGGGTAGTTTGACTGGGGCGGTCTCCTCCTAAAGAGTAACGGAGGAGTACGAAGGTGCGCTCAGCGTGGTCGGAAATCACGCGTAGAGTATAAAGGCAAAAGCGCGCTTAACTGCGAGACCCACAAGTCGAGCAGGTACGAAAGTAGGTCTTAGTGATCCGGTGGTTCTGTATGGAAGGGCCATCGCTCAACGGATAAAAGGTACTCTGGGGATAACAGGCTGATACCGCCCAAGAGTTCATATCGACGGCGGTGTTTGGCACCTCGATGTCGGCTCATCTCATCCTGGGGCTGAAGCAGGTCCCAAGGGTATGGCTGTTCGCCATTTAAAGAGGTACGCGAGCTGGGTTTAGAACGTCGTGAGACAGTTCGGTCCCTATCTACCGTGGGCGCTGGAAATTTGAGAGGATCTGCTCCTAGTACGAGAGGACCAGAGTGGACGAACCTCTGGTGTACCGGTTGTGACGCCAGTCGCATCGCCGGGTAGCTATGTTCGGAAGGGATAACCGCTGAAAGCATCTAAGCGGGAAGCCTACCTCAAGATAAGATTTCCCTGTGACTATATGTCACCTAAAGAGCCGTTCAAGACTAGGACGTTGATAGGTTGGATGTGGAAGCATAGTGATATGTGAAGCTGACCAATACTAATTGCTCGTGAGGCTTGACTATACAACACCCAAACAGTTGTTGTATTCAAGATAAATTCGATACGAAAACTTGATTTAGTCAATAAACTAGTTACAATACCGACTCAATTGCCAATCCGTTAAACTCATTTGGAAAAAACAAAGCATCACATAAGTGAATAAGACTAGGCAAGTATCCATAACAGTTTGCTGGCGACAATAGCAAGAGTGAACCACCTGATCCCTTCCCGAACTCAGAAGTGAAACCTCTTCGCGCTGATGGTAGTGTGGCGTTAGCCATGTGAGAGTAAGTCATCGCCAGCTTTTAAATCTAAGGCACCCCCTCCGCTTATGCAGAGGGGGTGTTTTTTTTGTGAGATATAAATATATACCCATTTATTTTGATTATATCTAACTCAGAATACTTCATACATTCCAGATCTTTAACTTAAAATATAATTAACTTTTATTGAGACTCTGCTTATGGAGTTTAAAATTCTTGAAGTTAAAGAGCTCAATCCACATCAGCGACAACAAATTGCCACATTGTGCTTTTCTGCATTTGATGAAGATCCTTGGAGCCAATATCTTTTCATGCAAACAGCCTCTCATCTTGTTGGTATATTGGATGGAAAAATCGTGTCGCATGCGCTATGGACAGACAGAGTTTTCACTATTAATAACAGTATAAAATTGAAAACAGCTTATGTTGAATATGTGACTACTGATGAGAGAATGCGGGGGAAGGGATTCGCATCACAACTATTAAGATATTTGATCGATACTTTAACTCACTTAGGTTATGAACTTGCAGCATTGCAACCTGAATATGATAAATTCTATAAAAAATTAGGTTGGATTAATTGGTTGGGGGATTTATATATTCATCAAGGTAAGTCTACTTACCTGACGGATGAGAATAAAATAATGCTGTATCCATTGAATATTCATTTGAAAGATTTACTACTACATAGTACCGAGCATCATGTAATTTGCACCAATTGGAGAGAAGGTGAGCTTTGGTAAGCTTTATTTTGTATATATTTTAATCTTTAGATTATCAAATTAGTTGCTTATTAGGAGCTGATAGAAAGCTTAATCAATAGGATAAAGATCCTTTTATGCAAATACGTTGGTCAAGTTATTGTGCCTCCAGATCTCTCATTTAAGCAAAACGTTAATCCAAAATCAGTAGCATCTATGCGATAGCTCACTGAGATTAAACCTGTACAAGTGGAACAGCTTTATTTGTGGAAAATAGAGATTAACGAAGAAAAATATTCAGTTTATTTCAGGCATTATTCATCTTCAAAAGTATAAAAACTTACAGTATTGTTTGCCTGAATGTAAAATAACAGCATTTAATTTAAGTTATTTTCGGTGTAGTAGATAGCTATTCTGATTATTTGGGGATCAAAATTTATAACAATAATTTTCTATAAATCTTAACGTTTTTGCTTTTCTCCTTGGCTGACAAGCCTATAATAATTCAGAATCATTCCAAATCTAATAAGGAAATAACATGTCTACCGATCAACAATTTAAAGCGCCTGCCAATTTAGGAATAGCGGTTTATCATGATAATGCAGAGGCGATTGGTAACACCCCGTTAGTTCGCATTAATCGTATTATTCAGTCAGGCGCCACAGTATTGGCAAAAGTTGAAAGCCGTAACCCTGCATTTTCGGTGAAATGTCGTATTGGTGCAGCATTGATAGCTGATGCAGAAAAACGCGGTGTACTGAAAGCTGGCATGCATATTGTTGAACCGACAAGTGGTAATACTGGTATTGCTTTGGCATTTGTCGCAGCGGCAAAGGGTTATCCTATTACTTTAACAATGCCAGCAAGTATGAGTCTTGAGCGTCGTAAAGTGCTGAAAGCTTTTGGTGCAAATTTAGTGCTTACTGAACCAGTAAAAGGGATGAAAGGTGCTGTTGATGAAGCAGTACGTTTAGCGACTGAGCAACCTGATGTCTATTTCTTGCCTCAACAATTTGAAAACCCAGCCAATCCTAAAATTCATGAACAAACCACAGGGCCAGAAATTTGGGAAGCGACGGATGGAAATGTTGATATTTTAGTGGCAGGCGTGGGGACAGGTGGGACAATTTCTGGTATTTCACATTTCTTTGAAAATATCAAAAATAAACCAATTTATTCAGTTGCAGTTGAACCTGCGGAGTCACCGATTATTGGTCAAACCAAACGTGGTGAGAGCATTACACCTGCACCACATAAAATTCAGGGCATTGGTGCTAATTTTATTCCTAAAAATCTGGACTTAAATATTGTCGATGAAGTGATGCCGATTACCAGTGAAGAGGCAATCGAATGGGCGCGTAACTGTGCCACTAAAGAAGGAATTCTGGTGGGTATTTCAAGTGGCGCAGCTCTTGCTGCTGCTGCAAAGATTGCACAGCGTCCTGAAAATAATGGGAAAACCATTGTGGTGATTCTGCCTGATAGTGGTGAGCGTTATTTATCTTCTGTGTTATTTGATGGCTTATTTGAAGAATAACTTATTCTCGGCAGATTTGATTTCGCGCGAGCTAGTTTTTTTATAGCCTCAGTTAGCTGAAGTCACCAAACCAAATAGGAACTTAGAATATAAGATATTCTAGGTTCCTTTTTTTAAATAAAATGAAATTTCGGCGATTAGTTAATCTCAAGTTGATTAGAGTTCTTTCTTTAGGGATTTTTCAAAACGTTTCACTGAACGTGCATATTTTTTAGCTTTATGGCGTGTCCAAAAGTTAGACTTATATCCCGTTGGGCCAACATTATAATAAGCACTGGCTTTGAACCAACTTCCAGCCATTTCATTATAATGTCCTAAAATATAGGCACTGCATTGAATATTAGTATATTCATCGGCCAGATTACCAGGACAGGCTTGTCTCCAGTAACTTGGAATAATTTGAGCTAAACCTACAGCTCCGCCAGATGAACGTGCATAAGAATTGTAGTTTGATTCCTGACGAATAGTGGCAGCAATCAGTAAGGGCGGAACTTCATAGCGATCAGCACTTTGGATAATCATGGGAGATAACCGATTTGCCGTAGATGGTGAAACAGCATAAGCTTTTTGTAATCCACTTGAGAGCTTATTTGAACGTTTTTCTAAAGAACCACTATTGGGACCAAGTGTCGTACAACCCGTAAAAAAAAGACCTAAACTACTTACAAGGAATAATTTAGAGAATGTAATTTTGTAGTTATCTAAAATCAGGCGATTAGCATTTATAAAAGTGTCAAGCAATTGCAAAACGAAGTACCATCAATAAATATTCGAGTTGAAAAATCTTAATTTGTCATTGCCATAGCGTCAACAAAAGTGATGTGACAATTTGCAAGGTGATCAATATCTAAATAGCCTAAGTAAATTTGTTTTTTTCTCTAGAAAAACTATTATAAAATTCAAACTTTGATGACATGCTTATATAAAGATTATGACCCCTGCCTGTAAATTACTTAAAACCAATAAAATTGAATATAGTACGCATGAATACGAACATGATCCCAATGCTAAAAGTTTTGGTTTGGAAGCAGCAGAGAAATTAAATCTGGATGTGGAAGAAGTTTTTAAAACCTTGCTGGTCACCGATGATAAAAATCACTTTGTCGCAATATTGCCTGTTCATCATCAATTAAATTTAAAAAAAGTTGCGGCAGCATTGGGATGTAAAAAGTTACATATGGCAGATCCGAAAGATGCAGAACGACTGACTGGCTATCTTGTGGGAGGAATTAGTCCACTTGGTCAGAAAAAGCGTCTTAAAACTGTCATTGAAGAGGTGGTCCCACATGTTTGAACAACTAAAAGCTTATTTATAAGTGATACTCTGCTCTAGTTAAGCTACCTTATTTTGTTGTGGTAGCTGGTCATAGTAAAACTCATCTGGAGTCATTTTGTCCAGACTCGAATGAGGTCGTTTCAAATTATAAAATTCAAAATATGCGTTTAATTGCTTCTTCGCATCCAAAACATTGCTGTAGGCTTTGAGATACACCTCTTCATATTTAACGCTCCGCCATAATCGTTCAACCATCACATTATCAACCCATCGACCTTTACCATCCATACTGATTTGAATGCCATTTGATTTCAATACATCAATAAATGCATCACTGGTAAACTGACTGCCTTGGTCTGTATTAAATATTTCAGGTCGACCATATTTTTCAATAGCTTCATTTAATGTTTCTATGCAAAATGTAACCTCCATACTAATCGATACTCTATGCGCAAGTACCTTGCGGCTATGCCAATCAATCACAGCACATAAATAAACAAAGCCTTTTGCCATAGGGATATACGTTATATCCGTAGACCACACTTGATTACTGCGCTGAATAGCCAATCCTTTGAGCAGATATGGATATTTGCGGTGAGCTTGATTAGCCTGGCTTAAATTTGGTTTGCAATATAACGCATTAATGCCCATTTTCTTCATTAAAGTACGTGTATGACGTCGTCCTATATGATGTCCTTGACGATTCAACAAATCACGCATCATCCGGCTACCTGCAAAAGGGTATTGCATATGTAACTCATCCATACACCGCATTAGCTTCAGATCTGATGCACTCACAGGTTTTGGGCGATAGTAATAACAACCACGGGAGACTTTCAGCAGCTGAGCTTGCTTAGATACTGAAATCTGAAGTGAGTCATCGATTAACTTTTGTGGTTGAAGCGGCCCAGTTTCTTCAACACACCTTCTAAAAAATCAATTTCTAATGCCTGCTCACCGATTTTTGCATGTAGTTTTTTTAGATCGATGGGTGGTTCTGTTGGAGCTTTTGATTGATCGAAAGCTTGCGAGGAAGCTGAAATCAGTTGATTTTTCCAGTCGATAATTTGGTTTTGATGAACATCAAATTCAGCACTCAATTCAGCAAGTGTTTTTTCTGCTTTAATCGCAGCAAGTGCTACCTTAGCTTTAAAATCATTTGAATGATTTCTTCTTGGTCTACGTGCCATAAAATACTCCATATATTGATGTTTATAACATCATTTGGGGAGCAAAATATCACTTATAAGTGTTGTTCAAATTTCCTGATCCACCTCTTTGATGCTTCTGCTGAAATGAAAATAAAAATATATGTCAGTGGTGGAAAACGTGGTTTAGATATTGGAGTAGCACCACAAGCGATTGCAAAAATATTAGATGCTCAATTTGTTGATATTCTCGATCAATAATTTTTGAAGAAAGATCAAGATAAGCCATTAATATTATTTAGTTTAAATTTTAGGGTGGTTGTCATCCAATCGTCATTGAAGCCAGATATTTTAAGTCAAAATTTTTAATGACTGAATTCAATGAAGACTAAGAACATATTGAAATTTTTAATGGCAGCTAGCGGAATACTTGTTTTAAGTGCCTGTAATGATCATGATGATAACGTCAGCACGTCTGAGCATTCTGCAACAGTAGAAACTTCAGCCTATGTTCAAACTAAAACACCTTATAAACCACAGCAAGATTTAAATAGCTATCAGAGTGCACCAACAGGATTTCAGCCTGTTTTCACCGAGTTGGTTGCCCGTCATGGTTCGCGTGGTCTATCTAGCATCAAGTACGATTTGGCGCTTTATAACCTATGGAAACAAGCCAAAGCTGATCATGCATTAACACCACTCGGTGAACAGCTTGGTGCTGATATTGAAGCAATGATGAAAGCCAATATCTTGTTGGGGTATGGCGTGACTGGAATTCGTCAGTCTGGCTACGGCAATGAAAGCCAAGTAGGTATTGAGGAACACCGTGGAATTGCAGATCGTTTGTTACAGCGATTACCATCATTATTTAATACCTCAGTGTTAGGGCAAATGGATATTGCTGTACAAAGTTCTGGTGTAGATCGTGCAGTGGATAGCGCCAAATTCTTTACCAATGAATTGATCACGAAACGCCCAGATCTCAAAGAAAAAATTCGTCCAATAAGTTATACGAGTTTAGATAGTAACAGTAATCCGTCGATTGACGATCAAGGGGTTGATCGCTTTTTACTTTATTTCCATAGTCTGAATAAAGCGACAGATTTGAGCCAAATGAATTCACCCCTTAGACAAAGTATCTATGATGCCAGTCTGAAATATCAGGATTTTGAAGAAAATGATGTGAATTTAAAACAGAAATTACAAGAATTATCGAATAATAACAACGCTCAGCAAATCGCATTGAAAGTACTGACGCCATTGTTTAAAAATGAGTTTATTCAGAAATTAGGTAGTCAAGGCTATACTTTTAGTAATACTGGATCATTTACTGCAACAGCTTTAGATGGTACCCAATTTACTGAAAAAGGCAAAGGCAAAAACACCATAGCTAGTACCGTGGATGCAGCAGCTTATCTCTATGAGCTGTATTCAATTGCACCCGGGATGAAAAAAGAATTAGGTAATACAGATTTTACAAAATATATGCCAATAGATGCTGCCAAATTTTATGCAGAATATAATGATGCACAGGATTTTTACCAAAAAGGACCAAGCTTTACTGAGTCTAATCAAGTGACCAGCAATATTGCACAGGGACTTAAACAGGATTTCTTTGCTCAGGTAGATCAGGTTATCAATAAACAACAGCAACATAAAGCTGTGTTACGTTTTGCCCATGCCGAAATCATTATACCCCTTGCAACGGCATTTGAATTAAAAGCAATGATGACACCTTTAGCCCTAAATCAGACCTATAGTTATAGTTCAAGCACTTGGCGTGGTGAGGATGTTTCACCTATGGCGGCCAATATGCAATGGGATATTTATCAAAATGCACAAGGTTCTACTTTGGTCAAAATGTTGTATAACGAGAAAGAAACTTTATTTAAGTCAAGTTGTGATTATGCTCGTTATAACTCGACGAGTTTTTATTATGATTATCAAAAGCTTAAGCAGTGCTACAGTGTTAACTAACAGTATCTGATCACTGAAATTTTATTCGGGATATCATTACAAAGTGAATGGTATCCTTAATTTTATTAATTTCATAATTCAAAATAAAAATCAATAATTTAACGAATAAAATAAGCTTTCGTCGCACAATTATAAAATGTTTGATTAAAAAACATTCAAAAATGTTTCATTTATTAAATAAGCCGTTATTCTGCACAGTTTTTGTATACCCTAAATATGTGAATTATAAATAAATAGAGGTAAATGGATGCTGATTTTTCATGGTTCTGCTGTTCAAGCTGCACTTTTTGATATGGATGGAACAATGTTTGATACTGAACGATTACGGTTTCAAACATTGAAACAGGCATCTCAAGAGCTGATTGGACAAGCATTTTCCGATGAATATTTAATGCAATGTTTAGGATTAAGTGCCAAAACAGCAGAACAACTGGCTCAACAACAATACGGTTTAGATATTCCATACCAGGAAATTCGCCAGCGTGCCGATCAACTTGAACTGGAAACGGTACGTAAAGAAGGCGTTCCTATTAAAAAAGGTCTGGTTCAGGTCTTAGAACGGTTAAGAAAATCTGGATTACGTATGGCTGTTGCAACATCTAGCCGCCGCGCAATAGCAGAAGAATATTTGATTAATGCCAATGTATATAAATTCTTTGATGTGCTGGTTTGTGGTGATGAAGTTGAACATGGCAAACCACATCCTGAAATTTTTGAGAAAGCCGCAGAAAAATTAAATCTGGACACTTCACAGTGCCTGATGTTCGAAGATTCTGAAAATGGAATCACATCTGCACATGCAGCAGGTGGCATGACCATTTTGCTCAAAGATATCAAAGCGCCAAATGACAATATGCTGTCTAAAGCCGATTTTTACTTTGAGACTATGTACGAGTGTTTAGAGGATTTAGATCAATATGTCCCTGCGATGGAGATGCCGATTTTACAGGAAGCATTTCCACAGACCTTGAATCAGCTAACAGTTGGGATTCACGGTTTTGGTGCAATTGGTGGCGGATACATTGCACAGATTTTATCACATTGGGATGGGTATACGCGTCCGCAGCGCATTATTGCCTCAACGCGTAACAGTTTATATCGTGAAGCAGTCAATGCCTTTGGCACCTATTGTATTCGTTATGGCCAAGTTTCCTATGATGAACGAATTGAATATATGTCAGTGATTGATACAGACCATCAACAGCATATGCTGGATATGTATTTGGAATCATCTTTGATCGCGCTGTGCCTGCCTGAACATGCGATTGCCAGCGAGGCAAAAATTATTGCGAAAGGACTCTATGCACGTTTTGCTTCACAAGCCATGCAAAATACACGTCCACTCACTTTTTTGATTATTTTAAATAAAGTAGGAGCTAAAACCTTAGTATTAGCTCATATTCGGGAGCAATTGATCGAATTATCCAACGTGGAAATTGCAGATCAGATTATGGGACAACATTATTTCTGTGATACGGTTGTCAACCGTATGGTATCTAAACTTTCTGAGCAAAATTTGTATCGACAGCTCAAAATTAAATATAATTTTTTTAAGCAATATCAGTCTGATGTTGAGGATGAAAATGTCGAAATTGAAGATACCAGCAAGCTTTCATCTGAGCAGGAACATCAAGCCTCTTTATATATTGATGATATGCGACGTAATTTTCAGCCGAGTCATATTTTGCAGACGATGGACCTGATTTTATTTAATAGTGAAACGGATATGCCGATCTATGTCGAAAATAACAGCCCATTGTTGGCTAAAATGCGACAAATGATTGTGGTGGATAATATTGCCGATATTCAACTCATTAAAAATCGACTATGGAATGGCGTACATGCCATGTTGGCGTGGTATGCCTCGTTATTGGGACATGAAACCATTGGGGTAGCAATGGGAGATGTGCGGGTACAGTCATTGGTTGAGCACTTAGTTCACGAGATCAAGCAAGGACTTTCCGTCTGTTTGCCAAAACGAGCGAAAGATTTGGATCGACTAGCCAAGAGCTTTGTATTGTCGTGTCAATATGCTTACAAAGATCCGTGTCAGCGGGTGGCACGTGATCCTTTGCGCAAGTTGAATCATAATGAACGGGTTATGGGCTCTATTGCCAACAATCTTAAATTTGATCAACCCATCGAGAGTTTGTTATGGGGGGCAAGTTTGGGCTATTTTTATGCGATCAAGACGTTTGACATGAGTCTTGAAAATATCACCGAGCATTTGCAGTCAAATATTGCCCAATTTGATTTAGATCATGCTCTAAAGAAAAAGATTGAGCAGAGCATACAGCAGCATCTTGATCAACTCATGGAATATCCCGCGTATTTAAAACAATTCAAAAGTTTTGCTTTACCTGAAGAGATAAAGTCTTCATATGCTTAACTCACGCGCAAAACTGATCTCATCATTTTAGTGATCCCACCAAAAATCATGCTTTAATAAAGCATTCTGATTTTTGGTGTTTTTTTCTTGTATTTGAAGCCAAATGGTTGTGTCATTCCAACTTTGCATCGTGATTATTCCGAATGGCATCATGGACGTAGCATCTATGCACTTTGGTATATTTTAGTTGAGCGTGATCAATATCCAGAATTGATTGCAAAACTCGATCAATTACAAGCTTCTTTTTCAGATCTGCTATTGCCCAATTCGCAACGCCAATATCATATAACGCTGTATATTTGTGGTTTTTTGACGGAGCAAGAGCCTGTTTATAATGATGATTTTTGTATAGATTGGTTTGAGCAGCAACGCCGACAACTTTTAAAACAAACTGCATTTCAACTGAATATCAGTAAATTAAATAGTTTTAGCAGTGCTTTATTTGCTGATATTCGAGATGAAAAAAATCATCTCATTGATCTGCGACGAAACCTTCAACTTGATGATCATCAGGAAATTGCAGCTTTGCAATATCATCCGCATATTACGCTTGGGTTGTATCGTGATGCTCATTCCAGTCATATGATTCTTGACCATATACGGCAATGCCCTGAGATTAATTTAAAAATAACCATCGATCAGCTTCATTTTGGCTATTATGATGCTCAACAATTACAAGGCCCTCTACATTCTCTTTATTGCTTACAACTGGATTGATCTATGATACATCTCATTTTAGGTGGCGCGCGTTCAGGTAAAAGTCGACATGCAGAGGCTATTGCCAAAGAGCTGTCTCATCCTGTGACTTATATTGCAACTGCGCGGCCACTGGATGATGAAATGCAACAGCGTATAGACCAGCATCGTGAGCAGCGACCAAGTGAGTGGCGACTCATTGAAGAACCCATTGCACTGGCTCAGCAACTTAAGATAATTGATCAACCACAACAGATCATTTTGATTGATTGTTTGACTTTATGGCTGAGTAATCTTTTATTGTTAGATGATTGCAATCCACAGTATAGCCAGCAAACTCAAGCATGCGAGGAGTTGCTTGAACTCTTACCACGGCTTCAATCAGATATTATTTTAGTGAGTAATGAAACAGGTTTGGGTGTGGTGCCGATGGGTGAAATGACACGTCGTTTTGTTGATGAATCTGGACGGTTACATCAGCGTCTAGGAAAAATCGCAGATAAGGTCGAATTTTGTGTCGCAGGATTCCCAATGTTACTGAAAGGAGAAAAATCATGAGTTGGTGGGTAGAGCCAGTTAAAGCCATCGATGAGCAAGCTAAACAATTTGCTATGCAACGCCAGCAACAATTGACTAAGCCAACAGGTTCATTGGGTGATTTAGAGTTGATCGCTATACAACTGGCTGCATTACAAGGCACAACTCATCCGCATGTGAATCAACCGTGGATTACTATTTTTGCAGGTGATCATGGGGTGATGCAAGAAAATATTTCGGCTTATCCGCAGGCGGTGACGCGACAAATGCTACAAAATTTTGCGACAGGTGGTGCGTGTATTAGTGTAATCGCACGACAATATGCTGCCAATTTACAAGTGATTGATTGTGGTACGGTGGGTGGGTCTTATTGTTATGAAGGTGTAGAAACGCATTGCATTCGTGCTGGAACCGCAAATTTTGCAGTTGAAGCTGCAATGACTGAAGCTCAATGTCATCAGGCGATGAAATTAGGACGTGACAGTGTCGAGAAAGCCATGAGTGCGCAAACCGACATTTTCGTTGCGGGTGAAATGGGTATTGGTAATACTTGTTCAGCCTCAGCTTTGGCATGTTTATTACTCAATGAAGATGCAGAGCAACTGACTGGCATCGGTACAGGTATAGATGCGCAAAAGTTAAAATACAAAAAACAAGTGATCGATCGCGCTATCGCATTGCATCAACCCCATGTAAAAGAGGATGCTTTTAAAATAATGAGCGCAGTCGGTGGTTTAGAAATTGCTGCTATGACGGGAGCTTATATTCGCTGCGCACAACTTGGTATGCCGATGGTGATTGATGGTTTTATCAGTTCGGTTGCAGCACTATGCGCTGTGCGTTTGAATCCCGATGCGCGAAACTGGATGTTGTTTGGACATCAATCTGCTGAATATGGACATCGTCGTGTTTTAGCTGAACTAAATGCACAGCCGATATTAAACTTAAATTTACGTTTAGGTGAAGGTAGTGGTGCAGGGGCAGCGTTGGGTGTCATTCAATTGGCCTGTGCCTTACATAACCAAATGGCAACTTTTGCCGAAGCTTCAGTTTCAGGCGATCAGGTATAAAACAACATGCAAAAAGTGTGGATCATTGATGTGTTACGTCATGGTGAAACGACATTGAGCCATACTTTACGTGGTCATCTGGACGATGCATTGACACAAACGGGTTGGCAGCAAATGCAGACCACGATTGAGCAAATGCAGCCCTCTGCATGGCAAGTGGTTTTTACTTCGCCCTTACAACGTTGTGCTGCATTTGCACAAAGGTTTGCAGCACAAACGAATCTGAATTGTAATATGGATGCAAATTTTAAGGAAATGTATTTTGGAGATTGGGAAGGGATCAGTACAGGGCAGATCTATCAACAGTCACCTGAACTACTTACAAATTTTTGGCAGCAACCCACCCAATATACGGCTCCGAATGGCGAGAGTTTATTGGATTTTCAATCACGCATTCAACAAGGGTTATTCTTAGTCATTGAAAAGATGCAAATACAGCAACATGAGCATGCCTTATTGGTCACGCATGGTGGTGTAATCAAGTTATTGCGTTGTTTGGCGCAACACCAGCCATTGGATGATCTGCTGAAAATGCAGGCAAGTTTAGGGCAACTGTATCGCTTTAAAATCACTATGGATGATCAGCAACAGTTACAGATATCCGAGGAATAACGTATGTTGCCATTCTGGATTGCACTACAGTTTTTGACCGTAATTCCTGTTCAATTATCACGGATACCCAATCAGACTGAAAATGCGCGATCTGTTTTATATTATCCGTTGATTGGTTTACTGATCGGTTTGATTTTATATAGTTTGAGTTGGTTGCTGAGTCCAGTTCCGCATCTTTTGAGCGCAAGTCTTATTTTAATCATCTGGATTTGGCTAACAGGTGGTTTACATTTGGATGGCTTGGCAGATACAGCTGATGCATGGGTGGGTGGTTTCGGTGATAAACAACGTACCCTTGAGATTATGAAAGATCCAAGCTGTGGGCCGATTGGTGTGTTAAGTCTGATCGCAGTCTGTTTGCTTAAATGGGTCTGTATTTATCTGTTACTTGAGCAACATTTAGCGCTATTTTTGATTTTTGTACCTTTGCTTGGGCGAGTTGTGCCATTAATTTTATTGCTCACCACACCCTATGTTCGTGAAAATGGTCTGGGACGGCACTTAGCTAAGGATTTACCTAAAAAAAGTGCTTGGCTGATAAGTTTGATGGTTTTACTCAGTTTGCTCTACTGGAAATTACAAGGTGTTTTAAGCTTACTTGTTTTTGTGACGGGATTGATTTATTTGCGACATCTTTTTATCAAACGTATTAATGGCATCACAGGCGATACCATCGGAGCAAGTATTGAACTACTAGAAACAGCTTTATTACTCAGTTTTATTTTAAGCGGCTTTTATTTATTAATGTTTTCAGGTCAGTAATTTAACAATAACGTGAACCAGAAAAGGGCCTGTAATGACCATAAAAATGCCTGCCAATACCATGGTTAAACTTGCAATGACACCTTCTTGCTTATTGCGCATATATGCTTTACTTGTACCAAAACCATGCGCAGCATTGCCCAGAGAAGCGCCGTTGGCCAAATAAGACTTGAGCTTTAATCCAGCTAAAATAAGATCGCCAAAGATGATACCTACAACGCCAGTCAAAATGGTAAACAAAATCACCAATTCAACCGAACCGCCAATATGTTGCGTGAGTTCCATGGCAAAAGGCGTAGAAATCGAGCGAGACATGAGACTATAAGTGGTTTGCTGATCAAAATGAAACAAACGCGCCAGATAAAAAGCACTCAGCATACCTGCCGCCATTCCTACGATAATACCCATACAAATAGACAATGCATGCTGTTTAATGATATCGCGGTATTCATAAATCGGAATCGCAAATGCTACTGTGGTTGGTCCTAACATCCATACGATCCAGTGATTATCTTGCATATAGGTGGTATAAGGCACATGAAAAATCATGAGTAGCGCCATAATCAAGCAAGGAACTAAAATTGCAGGTGCAAAAGGTAAATAAGGCAAACGACGATAAATGGGTTTGGCCAAGATATAACCGAAAAGTGTTCCAACAAAACATATCAAGGCAATATTCATGATTTTAGCTCATGTTGATGTAGCATTTTATCTTGGCTACGTTGTTTGAGTCGTGATTCCAATTTAAAGCAAAAATGTACGGTATAGGCGGTGAATACCATGACACACAGAGTACCGAGCACAATTGCAGTTATTAATTGCCAGCCTTCAGCTATAAATAAACTTTTATAGTTGATCAGTCCAACGACACAAGGAATGAAAAACAGCACAAGTTCGGCTAGCATGAAGTCCGAACCAGTTTTAATCCACTGTAATTTAAACACACCACTTACAAGCCCGATCAAAACTAGAAAAAGCCCAATAACGCCTGCTGAAACAGGCAGATTTAGTGCTTGTTGCAAGAGTGATCCAATCCACCAGAAAATAAGTAATAAACCAATCTGGATGATCACTTTGGCAAAATATGCAAGGCTGGAATAAGACAACGGATCACCTATAAACTCTATGATGTGTTTGGAATAGAACAATTGTAAATGGAGTTGTTATGCCATATTATGAATAATAAAAAATTAATTATGCTTTTATGGAATGGTCGTAAATGGATATTAAAACCCTAAAGATTTTTGTACAAATTGTACAAAGCCAAAGTTTTACGGCAGCAGCGGAGCAACTCTATATGACGCAGCCTACCGTCAGTAAAGCCATTGCTGCATTTGAACAGGATTTAGCTACGACCTTATTTAAAAAAGGGGAAGCAGGGCGTAAACGTGAAGTGGAGCTGACATATACGGGTCAGCAAATTTATCAACATGCGCTTACTATATTGGATGAACAAAAAAAAATTTATGAAACATTAGAAGATATAAAACATTTAAAAAAAGGAAAATTGACTTTGGGTGTACCACCTTTGGGTTCGGTGTTGCTTACCTCACTGATCGCATCGTTTCATAAACAATATCCTGATATTGAATTACAATTTATGGAAGTGGGATCAAATGCCATTTCAGAAGCAATTCTCAACCGAACTCTTGATGTAGGTGTGCTTTTAAGTAATCACAATCCTATTCTTGCAGAAATTCCGATCGTAGATTCATCCTTGTGTTTATTGTCCGCGAAACATTCGAGATGGAAAAATATACAAGAGGTGAGCTTAGCTGATTTAAAAGAAGAATCTTTTCTTTTATATGAC
The DNA here is from genome assembly GCF_019355975.1 of Acinetobacter septicus. NCBI lineage: Bacteria > Pseudomonadati > Pseudomonadota > Gammaproteobacteria > Moraxellales > Moraxellaceae > Acinetobacter > Acinetobacter septicus. Next base: position 513,246 of record NZ_CP079898.1, read on the forward strand.
GATAGTTTTACCTTGAATAACCTGATTATTCAGGCGGCACAGGTGGAAGGATTTCAGCCAAAAATTGTATGTAAAAGTAGCCAATGGGATTTTATTGCCAAAATGGTTGAATTCTCGATGGGCATTGCGCTATTGCCACAAATCTATTGTGAGCAACTTGATCAAAGTAAGTTTAATATTACGCCTTTAGCCAATACTTCTTTGCGTTGGACACTAAGTATGGCATGGAATACCTCTGTGCCGATGACCGCTGCGACTAAAGCATGGTTAAGTATTATTAAGGCACATCAAGATCAAATTCGTTTTTAGTTAAGCCAGTTTAGGATAACATCGATGACTTGTTCTGGCTGTTTAATCCAGACGCTATGCTGATTGCCTTGAAGACTTGGTCTTAAATCGAGCTGTTTAATTTGAGGATGACTATAATATTGAGTTAAGCCCATTAATGAGGACATTGGTGCCCATTCATCGCCCTTCATTTGAATAAAAAGAGCTTGGTTATCTGAAACATGAGTTGGCTTTAAAATATGATCATATGTTCCTGTCAGTCCAGTTTTACACCAATCCTGAATAAGAGATTTTGCTTCTTTATTGCCAAAGCCAACCTTTTTTCCTGGTAAATAACCGTAAATTTGAATGAGAAGGCTGAAGACTGAGATTGCTTTTAAGATTTGAATCTTACCATTTAAATCCCAGTAATGTAGTCCAATATTGCCTGTTGCGATCCCAATCACTGTAATATCATGTTGTTGGCTATACAATGTAGCCAAATGCCCACCTAAACTATGTCCAAGTAGTACCACGTTTTGTTGTGAATGAGGTTGTGGGGCTAAGTTTATAAGTTGCGGAATAAAATCTTGCAATAAATCTCTATATCCATAATCAAAGTGACTAGAAACTTTTGGTATATTTCTGCCACATCCGGGATAATCAGCTGCTATTGTATTAAATCCCTCCGTATTTAAACCCCTGATCAGTTTTTGATATTTATCAATTTCAACACCGATAGCAGGAAGAATAACGATCGTTTTTGCATATTGATTGATGATATTCACTTCGGCATAAATCCCATCAAATTTTGGAAAGTGAATAAGCTTTTGAATACATTCCATATATTTTATTCCTTAAATGGACTAAGTTGAATCAAGTTGCTGAGACCCAGTTTATTCAAAAACGCCGTTCTAGAATGTGGATGACGTTTTATTTCTTCTTGAATATATGCTTTAAAAGAAGTGTTAAATTTTTCACGAGGATAGTTTTCCAAACACTGTTTTTGGAATTGTTTATCAATGAGATGGAGTTCCGATCCAATCACATCACAGCTGGTTCCTTTTTGTAGCATGATCACTTCTTTAGGCTGACTCATATCTGCAAAGCCATTCATATGCAAGCATATTGCATCAGCGATTAAATCAGTTTTTTCTTTAGGGTAATGGTGATACTTACAAAGTTGTTCAGCCTGCATTGCACTATTAAGAGTAAAACACTGACAATTCGAGGTTTTATGTTGATCAATTAAACCAATATCGTGCAAAAGGGTAGCCACTAAAAAAGCTTCATTGTCATATTGCCATCCATGAATTTGGCTAAAAGCGATTCCCCAAAAATAGCTCCGCCATGAATGATAAATTAAAGAGGTTTTTTTGGTTTCTTCAAGCTGTTCAATCGCTGCTTTGACTAAAGTACTGTCAGGTAAAATAATCTTGTTAAAATCAATAAAAATTGTTTCTCGTTGTTTCGGCAAGAGGTGTTGTAGTAAATGCTGCGTGGTTGGGATGAATGTTTTCTGTAGAAGATACAGCTTTTCTTTTAAAGTCATTTGACCACGTTTTTCTTGCGCCCAATGATACGATCCTAGCATTATAATAATTCCATTAAAATTAGAGTAATTACTCTAATTTTTGCGGTGATTAAAATCAAGTCCATTCAGTCATAAAAAAGCCCTGACAATTCAGGGCTCAGTTAAATTTTTATTTTGCTAATACAATTTTGTTATAGAACTCATTATTTTTCCATCGTTTTACACAGTGAGCAGATCACGCCGTTATGTTGGTGTGAATACATCACATCTGGGCGTTCATAATCTTGATCACAAGCTACACACGCATACACGGTCGCAACAGGTGTACCTTCAGCGTCAAAACGAGGCTCATTGATCCCGTCATCATGCTTTTTAATATAATATTTACCCTTAGTCAGTAAGCCCATGACAGGGGTAAGTACGAAGCCAACGATCAAAGCAATCAGTGGAGAATAAGAAGAGAGGAAATCACCTAATAAACCGAAGAAAGCTGCAATGGATAAACCTGCTGCTGCACCAAAAGCCACCAAACCAACAGGATTAAAGTCATACAGCATTTCACGGCGATATTCAGGCTGTTTAGGTGAAAGCTTTAATAAGTATTTATTGATGGCAATATCCGTTGCAACGACAACGACCCAAGCGATTGCGAAGTTTGAGTAAAAGCCTAGAATTTTACCCAGTACCGCAAACATGTTGCCTTCCATGAGCGCAAGTGCAACAGCCAGATTGACTAATACAAATACAATACGACCCGGATATTTTTTGCTGATACGGGTATAAGCACTTGTCCAAGCCAAAGAACCTGAATAAGCATTGGTCACGTTAATTTTAATTTGAGAGATCACCACCAAGATAACTGCCAATGCTAAAGCTAACCAGCCCGGTAACATATCATGAAATGCCGCATTGAACTGTTGAACAGGCTCAGTCGCATTAATCCCTGGTAATTTGGTGAATAAGTAAAAACCTAAGAATGCACCAATAATTTGTTTAATCGCACCCAAGATGACCCAACCTGGACCCGCCGAAATGACTGCGGCCCACCAAGATTTACTATTTTCTTTAGTTTTGGCTGGCATAAAGCGTAAGTAGTCGATTTGTTCACCAATCTGCATAATTAGCGATAAGCACACACCAGCACCGAGCATGATTGCTGCCATATCCATAGGCGCATAACCACTATTACCTGCATAAGTCGCAAAAGAACCAACCAGATTGGGTTCTTTATGAATCAAATAAGCCACAGGGCCAATCATCAAAATCAGCCAGATTGGAGTTGTCCAAACTTGTAACTTACTTAGGGCTTTCATGCCATAGATGACTAAAGGAATGACCATAATCGTGGAAATAAGGTAACCTGCCCACAAAGGAATACCCAGTCCAAGCAATAACCCTTGCGCCATAATGGAGCCTTCGAGCGCAAAAAAGATAAAGGTAAAGCTTGCAAAGATAATACTGGTAATGACTGAACCAAAATATCCAAAACCTGCACCACGAGTGATCAGATCGAGGTCAATATTGTAGCGGGCAGCATAATAGGCAAGAGGAATACCTGTGATAAAGATAATAATAGCAGCGAATAAAATCGAATAAATCGCGTTGGTCGTACCATAAGTCATCCCGATACTTGCACCAATAGAGAAATCTGCAAGATATGCAATACCACCAAGCGCCGTGATGGCGACTACTTTGGGACTCCAGCGACGAAAGCTATGCGGTGCATAACGTAATGTATAATCTTCAAGTGTTTCATTTGCTGCATTATTGGGTTTGGTTGCATCAAAAGAATCCGTTACTGATGTGTCGTGCATTCTTTATGACCTTATTTGAGTGGTAATATGGTGCATAAAGCAAGCAATGTGCCAATCTCATTATCAATCTGATGAGCTGTAAGCAAAGAGTAGAATATGAATGGCTTAACGTGAATAGAATAAATAATCTATAAATCAGAAAAATGGTCGTCAAATAGACAATTTTCAAAATTATGCTAAGATAACTAGAAACGTATTTAATCAATACGGGAGATTAAGCATGACAGCATTTGTTCCCATGAAAGCCAGTTTAAGAGAGGATGAAATGATTCCACATCTTGCTGTGGAGGCTTTTCGTCATGCGTTTTGTCAAGCTTCACAATCAGCTTCTGTAGTGTATGCCAAAGACCAATACTTGCTTAAGCAATCCTGTAATGGCGAGACACAAATCTTGAAAAATATTTCATCTTATTATACTGACATCGCCGTGTCAGAAACGACATTAAAACGTAAGAAAAAAGTGGCATTCTAATTTTTTATGCCACAACCCAGAATAAGGATGTTTGCAGGTCCAAATGGATCTGGTAAAAGTACCATTAAAGATTATTTGTTACCGCGACATATTGGTGCGTATTTAAATGCCGATGAACTGGAAAAACAACTCGTTCAGGATCACTGCTTTTCATTGACAGATTTTCATGAAGCACTTGAAAGTCAGCAGCTTATCAATTTTCTAAAATCAAAAAAACGTAAAGTGCAACAGACAATGATGCCTTTACTGACTAGCAATCCGATTATTTTAGCAAATGGAAAAATTGCTTTTGAAGCAAGTGAAATTGATTCATATCTAGCAGCAAGAATTATTGATTTTATTCGTATTCAATTTATTGAGTTAAAAATTAGCTTTACCTTTGAAACAGTCATGTCGCATAGAAGTAAGGTTGAGTTTCTTCAACATGCTAAAGCACAGGGCTTCCGTACTTATCTTTATTATGTTTCTACTGTTGATTCTGATATCAATATCAGTCGAGTACAGTATCGCGTGAGTCAAGGTGGTCACGATGTTCCAAGAGATAAAATTCGAACGCGCTATTTGAGAAGTATGGATTTACTATTAGATGCAATAGATGCCTCAGATCGAGCCTATATATTTGATAATTCTTCTGATGGTACTCAAGCATCTTTTTTAGCTGAAATTGAAAAAGCAGAAACTTTAAAATTAAATAAGAACCTGCAACATTTCCCTAAATGGTTTGTAGATCGTGTACTTAAGGAATTTATGTAGTTAGATACGATTTTAATCAATTGAAAAATGAGTCAAACGTGCATTGATTAAATTACGTAAAAATATATTATGTTTTTATATATTGTTTGAGCTAGAACCATGCATAGTTTCTTGTTGGCTTTTTTGGGCGGCGTATTACTTGGAATAGCCGTCGTTGGTTATCTGTATGTGAATGGTCGTATTGCAGGCATCAGTGGTTTACTTGCACAGGTGATAAATCCTGAAACAATAGCCAAAACACCTGCAATCTGGTTTTTACTTGGCTTATTGATTACGCCGTTCGTCGTTTCTTATTTTTATACACCACAGATTAAGATCAGTTCCAATCCTTTTCAATTAATCATTGCGGGTTTATTGGTCGGTTTTGGTACGCGTCTGGGATCGGGTTGTACCAGTGGGCATGGTATTTGTGGAATAAGTCGTTTATCCAAACGTTCAATATTCGCAACAATCATATTTATGTTTGCAGGCTTTGTTACAGTTTATGTGATGCGTCATTTACTGGGAGGCCTATCATGAAAAATATATTTGCTTTTTTATTTGGCTCTCTTTTTTCATTGGGTCTAATAATTTCAGGGATGTCTAACCCTGAAAAGGTCCTCGCTTTTTTAGATATATTCGGCACATGGGATGCAAGTTTGGCATTTGTGATGATCGGTGCAATTCTAGTGGCATTTATTCCATTTCAAAGAGCAAAAAGACATCCAATAACATTATTCAAAGAAAAAATTGAGTTACCTCAGAATCATCAAATTGATCAAGATTTAATTGTAGGATCATTGATTTTTGGTATTGGGTGGGGGATAGCAGGAATTTGTCCTGCTCCCGCGTTAACCTTAATTGGACTCGGATATGCTCAGGCTCTATATTTTATTGGAGCAATGTTGATTGGCATGATACTTCATCGGAAAATAAGAGGTGTTTAAAAAATATGAATACTCAGAAACCGTTGATTAAAAGTTTTTTTGATGAAGCGACTCATACTTTTACCTATGTGGTGAGTGACCCAGATACTAAACAAAGCGCGATTATTGATAGTGTACTGGATTATGATGCAGCTTCGGCCACAACTTCTACTACTCAGGCAGATAAAGTCATTCACTATGTTCATGAAAATAGCCTAAGCATAGAATGGATTTTAGAAACTCACGTCCACGCCGATCATTTAACTGCTTCACAATATCTAAAAAAGCAACTCGGCGGCAAAATCGCCATGAGTGATAAAATATCTATTGTTCAGCAAACCTTTAGTCAAATTTACAATCTTGATATCAAATACTTTAACTTGCATCAGAGTTTTGATTACTTATTTGCAGACGGTGAACATTTCAGTATTGGTCATTTAGATGCGTATAACATTCCAACCCCAGGACATACGCCCGCCTGTTTGAGCTATGTGATAGGGGATGCTGTATTTGTGGGGGATACACTGTTTATGCCAGATTATGGTACAGCACGTTGTGATTTTCCCAATGGAAGTGCAGCACAGCTTTATGATTCAGTTCAGAGATTATATGATTTGCCTGAAACCATGCGGATGTTCTTGTGTCATGATTATTTACCAGAAACACGTGAATATTTTATCGGTGAAACTGATGTAAAGACACAAAAGCAATTCAATATTCATATTGATCAGACGACTGCAAAATTAGATTTTATTAAAATGCGAGAGGCTCGGGATGCTAAACTTGCAATGCCTAAACTGATTTTGCCCGCGATTCAGGTCAATATGGATGCAGGAAAGTTTCCCTTGGCTGAATCGAATGGTCAGTCTTATTTAAAGTTACCATTGAATTATTTTAAAGTCTGAGTCATGTCAAATTTAGAAGATCCCCGTGTATTACTTGCTCTTGAACGAACCTTATTGGCATGGAATAGAAGTAGCCTCGCTTTAATTGCATTTGGATTTTTAATCGAAAAATCGACCTTGTTAATCCATCTGATTGATCCTGTTCGCTATCACGATAAGATTTTATTTAATCGCTGGCTCGGTGTACTGGTGATCGTTTTGGGATTAATCATTAGTATCTTATCGATTATTCAGTATCGAGTTGCACTGAAGTCACTTACGCCGTTAGAAATGATTGAAGGCTATCGAACTAATTTACCCATTCTATTAAGTTACTTCACGATACTCAGTGCGATTCTGCTAATTATTTCTTTCTGGATGTAATTTTTAAGCATAGCCCCCTTGGGGACTATGCTTACCTAAAAAATGATATAAAGCACTAATAATGATTAGTGTGCATATATAAGTCTGAAATCGTTCAAACTTATATATTTGGTTTGGTCGTATTTATTGATGACCATATTTTGAAACGTCAGCATATTTACTGATAACTGGTTTAAGTCAATTTCATACCGATGCAATATAGATATAATGCACATTGCATAAGGTATGAAAAATTATTAAAGCTTCACAAGCATCAGCCGAATGTTACATCTTCGGAAACAAATGACATGTTAGGGTATGAGAAGTGATTATAGCTTCGCAAGAATGACCCCAATATTTACATATTTGGGTAGTTTGGACCACCACCACCTTCTGGCGTAACCCAAGTAATGTTCTGTGATGGATCTTTAATATCACAGGTTTTACAGTGCACGCAGTTAGCAGCATTGATCTGAAACCGTTTAGAGCCATCATCATTTTCCATAATTTCATAAACACCCGCAGGACAGTAGCGTTGAGCAGGTTCGTCCCATTTCGGTAAATTGATGTTTACAGGAATTGATGGATCAGTAAGTTTCAAATGCGCAGGCTGATTTTCTTCATGTACAGTATTGGAGATAAAGACCGAAGACAAACGATCAAAGGTTAATTTACCATCTGGCTTTGGATAATTCGGCTTGAATGTTGCTGTATCCACCGTTTTTAGTACAGCAAAATCTTGTTTTAAATCATGTAAAGTAAAAGGAACTTTAAAAACATTTTGATCGATAAAATTAAATGCACCACCAATCCACTGACCAAACTTATGCATAGCAGAACCAAAATTACGTGCTTGATATAATTCTTGTTTCAGCCAAGAATTATCATACTTTTTCGTATAGTTAGTCAGTTCTTTATCAAAATGATCATCGCCTTCCACTACACGAGCAATGGCTAAATCACCACCTTTGGCAACACCCGCAGCAATCGCTTCAAATACAGCTTCTCCACATAACATGCCAGATTTCATCGCCGTGTGTGAACCTTTGATTTTTGAGAAGTTTAAAAAGCCAGCATCATCGCCAATTAAGCATCCGCCCGGAAATGTTAGTTTAGGCAGAGAATTAAAACCACCTTTAACGACCGCGCGCGCGCCATAGGAAATTCGCTTACCGCCTTCTAAAAATTGTTTAATCGTTGGATGAGTTTTCCAGCGCTGCATTTCCATAAATGGATACATATGTGGATTTTCATAAGATAAATCCACAATCAGACCTAAAGTGACTTGGTTATTCTCAGCGTGATATAACCACCAACCACCCGCAGTACCTGTTTCAGATAATGGCCAACCCGTACCATGCATCACTAAACCTGATTTGTGTTTTTCAGGATCAATTTCCCATAATTCTTTGATACCAATACCGTAATGTTGCGGATCCGCATCTTTATCCAGATTAAATTTGCTAATTAAGCGCTTTCCTAAATGTCCACGACAGCCTTCAGCGAATAAGGTGTATTTAGCATGAAGCTCATAACCGGGTGTGAAATGAGGGGTAGGTTCGCCATTTTTAGCAATCCCCATATCACCAGTCTGGATGCCTTTTACCGTACCATCTGGATGATAAAGAATTTCAGCAGCTGCAAAGCCTGGGAAAATAGAGACTTCGAGTTCTTCTGCCTTTTGACCTAGCCAACGCACCACATTTCCCAAAGAAACGACATAGTTTCCTTCGTTATGCATAGATTTTGGAACCATCCAATATGGAACTTTTTGTGCTTTTGTGTCAGATAGAAGAAAATAAGTTTCATCCTGTGTAACAGGAACAGTTAATGGTGCGCCTTCTTGTTTCCAGTTTGGAAAGAGTTCATTGATCGCACGTGGTTCAAGTACTGCACCTGAAAGAATGTGTGCACCTACTTCAGAGCCTTTTTCTACGACACAGACAGAAAGATCAGGCAGATTATTTTCAATGGCTAATTGACGGATTTTAATCGCAGCTGATAAACCCGCAGGGCCTGCACCAACGATGACAACATCAAATTCCATTGATTCTCGTTCAAAATTATCCATAATAAAAAGAAATTTAGTTTCGCTTGTCGATATTTTAATTTGTTATTTTTAATAAGACAAGGCTTTTTAATGATAAAAAAAGCCAGTAGGGCTAATACTGGCTATAAACTGAAATCGATTTAAATTGTTATTAATATCATGATTAATTAAGATTTTTGCGGATCAAATTGTTTCTCTTTAATAAACAGCGCTGGAATCACACCACAAATGAAGTAAGCTGCGCCCATGACCACAAAACCAAGTCCAATAGAACCACCAGAAGCCAAGAAACCAATGGTTGCTGGGGCAATGGCTGCACCTAAACGTCCTACGTTATAAGCACCACCAATGGCTGTACCACGAATTGCCGTTGGGAAGCTTTCAGTCATATAGGTTGCATTTACGCCGTATGGAATACCGTATAAAAAGCCAAAGATTACCAATAAATATAAAATGTTGTCTGGTGAGTTATAGAACACAATTAAAGGTAGGAAGATGGCTGTACCAATTGCACCAAATGCATAAGTAAAACGACGACCTAATTTATCTGCCATGAACCCAGCCAAAATTTTACCTAAAATCATGGCAGTATATGTACCAACCATATAGGCAGTCATTTCTTTAAACTTCATCCCAAGTTCACTTTCAAGGTACGATGGCATCCAGTTATTTACACCATAATAACCAAACTGCAAGAAGCCTGCGGTGAGTGCCCACAAGATAAACATATTGCGGTTACGTTTATCCTGAAAAATCAGTTTAAATGCAGATTCTTTTGGCTGTTCATTATTTTGGATTGGTTGTAAGCGTGCTTGCTGCCATGCTGCTGGTTCAGGTACAAGAATTTGCATCAATACAGCCATGATCACAGGAATGATCGCAATAAAAAACAGCATGCGCCAGCCATGCTCAGGAATAATCCAGCCTGCAAGCAAGGTTGCTACGATATAGCCGACTGTCCAGCCTGCTTGTAATGTTCCCAAAACTGTAGTGCGGTAGCGTGTAGGCACATATTCAGCCATCAGCGTATTACAGGCAATATATAAAGAACCTAAGCCGAGTGAAGCAAAGAAACGTAAAATTCCAAACTGTAAAAAGCTGTGAGTTAAACCTAATCCACAGGTTAAGATGGAAAATGTCAGGATAGAAATAACGACGATACGAACACGCCCAAAACGGTCAGAGGCCCAACCGCCGAAAATCCCACCAACCGCCATACCTGCTAAGGTAAAACTTCCTAACATCCCCGCTTCGACTGAAGTTAATCCGAAATCTGCTTTAATACTATTTAAGCTATATGAAAGCAGCATCAGATCAGCACCATCAACCAACAGTACTAAAAATGCAAATAGAAATGCAATTTTCCATGTATTTGGTCCAATTTTGGACGTCAGTTTGTTTGTGTTCACAGCAGTTCCTTTACCACAGAGGAGATTCCCAAAGCACAACACCGAATTTTTAGTGATTTAAAAATCGGAAAATTTATGTGGGAGATTTCTAAAATTTTTCGGATAGTAAAACAAAGAGTCAAATAAAACAATAATTATAAAAATAAGTATCGCACAGCGATATTTTATTATGTATATTAAATTTATGTTTTTTAATGAAAAATTTTGTGAAAAGCAAAAACTACGACTTTAGTCGTGAACTGCTCAGTATTTGCTATTACAGGTAATGGGTGTATATTAGTTATTTAATATCGCTATGCGAAACTTAATATTAATTTTTAATATTAATTCTTTTGCTGATTCTGATCGTTATAGGAAAAAATATGGGTGCTCTAGAAGGATTTCGTGTTCTAGATTTAAGTCGGGTACTAGCAGGACCATGGTGTGGTCAAATTTTGGCAGATTTGGGTGCTGAAGTCATTAAAGTTGAACGTCCTAAACGTGGCGATGATACGCGTGCATGGGGACCACCATGGATGAAAGACGATGAAGGACGCGATACACACGAAGCGGCATATTATCAATCGACTAATCGTAATAAGCTTTCTGTCGCCATTGATATCGCAACTCCTGAAGGGCAGGAAGTGGTTCGGGCTTTGGCGCTTGAGTCAGATGTTGTGATTGAAAACTATAAGACAGGTTCATTAAAGAAATATGGTCTGGATTATGAAACTTTATCTAAACTCAATCCCAAATTGATCTATTGTTCAATCACGGGTTTTGGGCAGACTGGTCCTCGTGCTGAAGAACCGGGTTATGACTTTATCATTCAAGGCATGGGCGGACTGATGTCCGTGACGGGTGAAAAAGATGACTTACCGGGTGGCGGACCACAAAAATTAGGCATTGCATTTTCCGATATTACAACAGGTTTGTATTCTACAATTGCGATTCAGGCGGCTTTACTCAATCGAAATATTACAGGCTTGGGGCAATACATTGATATGGCATTGCTTGATGTGCAAATTGCAACATTGGCTAATCAAGGGATGAATTATCTTGCATCAGGTAAAGTGCCTGGTCGCTATGGTAATGCCCACGCCAATATCGTGCCTTATCAAGTGTTTAAAGCTTGCGATCGCGATTTTATTATTGCCTGTGGTAATGACACACAATTTATTCAGCTCTGTCAGGCAATTGGTTTGCCAGAACTTCCGAATGATCCAAAATTTACTCGAAATGCGGATCGTATCAAGCATAGAGGAGAGATTACCGATCTACTTTCAACACATTTTGCAAGCAAAACAGCTGATGAATGGGTTGCTGCAATTCATGCGGCAAAAGTCCCTGTCGGTGTGATTAATAACCTAGAGCAAGCATTTGAAGAACCACAAGTCGTGGAACGGAAAATGTTAGTCGATATGCCACATCCACAACGTCAACATTTAAAAGTGATTGGTTCTCCAATCAAAATGTCACGTACACCTATTGAGTACAAACGTGCGCCACCGATGTTGGGACAACATACCGATGAAATACTTTCAAGGATCTTATCTAAATCAACACTGGATGAGTTAAAATCGAAAGGGATTGTAGAATAAGATTACAAAAAGGCGGTAATAGCAAAAGAAGTAAACGTTTTTGTACATGCTTCTTTTGCTATTGATAGAATAAATAGATTATAATTTTCGCATTGCGAAACATTAATAGATTTGAGTGCGCTCTAATACCATGACTGATTTAAACGAAACCGAACAAACGGAAAAACTACTGGTTCCGCTACGCCATGAATTACTTCATCCTATTGAAGACATGCAAGAAGAGGACGATCGTCAGTTTATTACTGCACTTGCACGTGGTTTAGAGCTTTTACGTTGCTTTTCAGCCAAACAGCCACATTTGGGTAATCAAGAATTATCACAAATGACGGGGCTACCCAAACCAACGATTACGCGTTTGACCCATACATTGTCGCGTTTGGGTTATATTCGCCAAGTACCAAATTCAACTAAATTTCAATTATCTGTAGGTGTTTTGGCTTTTGGTTATTCGATGCTTGCCAATGTCTCGGTAAGATCTATTGCTCAGCCTTATATGAAAGAGTTGGCTGATTATGCGGGCGCTGCGGTGGCCATGTCGACGCGTGATCGTCTGAATATGATTTATCTGGATGTAGTGCAGGGCAAAGGCAATGTCACCATGCGTCGTCAGGTTGGAACCTATTTGCCCATTCACTTAAGTTCGATGGGTCGTGCCTGTCTAGCCGCAATGCCTGAAGATGAACGTGACTTTTTACTCAATGCAATTCGCCTTAAACACAAGGAAGACTGGATCAAGATCAACCGTGATCTGGATAAAGCATTTAAAGACTATCAGGATTTTGGCTATTGCTTTTCTATGGGTGATTGGCATAAAGATGTGAATTCGGTCGCGGTGCCTTTATTGCATGAGCAACATGGTCTTTTAGTCTTTAACTGTGGTGGTCCAAGCTTTATTATGAAACGTGAAAAGCTAGAAGAAGATATTGCACCGCGTTTATTACACATGGTCAATAATATAAAAACTGAAATTGGTTAATTTTATTTTTTATAGATTTCTTAAATCATTCCTTTTTATTTCTCTTTTGGGAGAAAATAAAGAAGGTTTAAATGATGATGAAAAAAAATCAGATATTTAACCAGTAATACTCAAAATATTACTGGTTTTTATTTATCCATAATTGGGGAAAGTTTTGCATCTCGAAGACAACAATAAAGTGCTAAAATAGCAAAAATAATGCCTAATATACATACTCCATTCCAACCAAAATGCCGCCATGCATAGCTTCCAGCGGTTGTGCCAACTGCGCCACCTGTAAAATAGCCAGTCATATAAATTGCATTGAATCTTGATCTGAGTTGTTGATTAAGCTTAAACACGATGCTTTGATTGGTAACATGAACTGCTGAAAGACATGAATAAATTAAAATTGTCGCAATCACATAATAAACAAAAGAAAACGGCAATAAAGTAAATAACAACCAACTTAAAATCAGACCAATACCACAGCTAATTGAAATCTTATGAATATAACCCTGATCGATATATTTACCTGAAAAGTTGGCAATAAATGTCCCAATAATTCCCACAAAACCAAATAAACCAATGGTAAAGTCACTAAAATAATAAGGTGCAGGAGCAAGTAAAAGCGACATCGTGGTAAAGGTCATGCTGATTCCTGCAAAGGTTAAAAAACCAATGTAGGTTCGACGACGTAAACGTTGATTTTGTTTAAAAATAACAGGAATGGAACGAATGGTTTTAAAATAACTTTCGGACTGCGTAGCAGGAAAAGAGCCGATTTTATTATATAAGACAACTGCTATGATGAGTAATAAAAAGCCACTAATCTGATAGATAATATTCCATGCAAACAATGTTGACATTAGTCCTGATAAGGAACGTGCCAATAAAATACCAATCATTAAGCCGCTAATCAGAAAACCAACGACTCGACCACTGTGCTGAATGGGGACTAAACTTGCAGCCAATGGTAATAAAAGTTGTGCAGAAACCGAAAATAAGCCTGTAATTAATGTACCAAACATGATCCAGCCAATATGGCTAGAAAATCCACTGATCAATAAGCCCAAAGAGGCGAGCAGCATTAAGATAAATAATAGTCGCCTTTTCTCAAGGATATCTCCTAGAGGCATTAACAAAAGCAGTCCACTGGCATAAGCGATTTGCGCGAGTGTAGGTACCCATGCAACGGTTGTTTCTGAAAGATGTAATGCCACTGCCATTGAATGGATTAGGGGCTGACTAAAATAATTACTTCCTGAGCAAATACCAGCCGCAACTGCCATCAAAATAACGGTTGGTGTATAGATACTCGACGATTTCATGCAGGTTCACTTGAATTTTTTTAGTGCAATTTTTGATTACACATAGAGGGATTCATCAAGCTTAATGAAAAAACAATTTTTTTACAATAATAATAGAATTATATTTTGCAATGCGATATTTTAATTTATTATAAAAAATCGAGTAAGACATATTCAATTTACTCGATCTTGGGAATAGTTAAATTTAATCAACAATAATGAGGAAGAATATGAGTGCCTTAACAGGATTTAGGGTTCTGGACTTAAGTCGAATCCTAGCTGGACCTTGGTGTAGCCAGATTTTGGCAGACTTGGGTGCAGAGGTCATCAAGATTGAAAAACCATTTCAGGGTGATGATACACGCATCTGGGGGCCTCCATTTCTTAAAAATGATAACGGTCAGGACACGGGTGAATCGGCTTATTATTTGTCTACAAATCGTGGTAAGCATTCAGTTGCCATTGATATGGCAACTGCCGAAGGTCAAGCCCTGATTAAAAAAATGGTGCTAGAAAGTGACGTTTTAATTGAAAACTATAAAGCAGGTTCTCTTAAAAAATACGGGCTTGACTATGAAAGCTTAAGTCAGATTAATCCAAAACTCGTGTATTGCTCAATTACTGGTTTTGGACAAAAAGGCCCACGTGCAGCAGAACCCGGCTACGATTTTATCATTCAAGGCATGGGTGGCATGATGAGTGTCACAGGTGAGCGTGATGATTTGCCCGGTGGCGGGCCACAAAAAGCAGGTTTGGCATTTGCTGACCTCACTACAGGTTTATACGCTGCGATTGCGATTCAAGCGGCACTGTTATCACGTGTGACCACAGGTGAAGGGCAGCACATCGATATGGCACTACTCGATACGCAAGTCGCTTCACTTTCGGTTTTGGCGATGAATTATTTGACTTCTGCAAAAGTGCCGGGCCGTTTTGGTAATGCACATGCTAATATCGTGCCTTATCAAGTGTTTAAAGCCCAAGAGGGCGAATTTATTATTGCCTGCGGTAATGACCAGCAGTTTAAGGCTTTATGTGAAAGCATTGGTTTGCCTGAACTGTGCAAAGACCCGAAATTTGAAAAGAATAAAGGTCGTGTCACTCATCGCGAAGAAATCAGTGCCATTTTACAACAGCATTTTATGACACAGCCTGCTCAAGCTTGGGTGGAGCGTATTCATGCGGTAAAAGTACCAGTAGGGATGATCAATAATTTGCAGCAGACTTTAGAAGAAGAACAGGTCGTTTTTCGGGAAATGGTCGTAAATATGCAGCATCCACTACGTTCCGATTATGTCTCGATTGGCTCACCCATCAAGCTCTCTAAAACACCGGTACAGTATGTTAAAACTCCGCCATATCTAGGCGAAGATACAGACTCTATTTTAGATCGGTTTTTAACGCCAACAGAGCTACAAGATTTAAAAGACAAGAAAGTGGTTCAGCAAGGCTAAGCCAGTACCATTAAAGCGAGAAGGAGCATTGATATCATCAATTGCTCCTTTTTTGATGATTTGATTTATAAGCTTTCTGTTAAGGCATCCTGAATGCTATTCACCATATATTTCAAACGCGGGCCAATCTCTTCAATGGTTTTTTCTGCACTTAATAGATAAGAGGGTGAACCACAGTTAAAAACATATAAACCGTGTTTGGAACTGATTAATGGTACAGCGACAGAATTAATACCTTGCTGCCATTCGCCTAAAGAAAGGCAATAACCATATTTGGCATATTGTTCAAAAGCCCGATCAAGCTGTTCCTGAATCTGTGGCCATTGTTCTGGTTCTCGTTTTTGTATGGCCTCTAAAATTAAATTCCGTTCGTATTCAGGTGTTGCCACCAAGCAGGCTCGACCCATCGAGCTACTATATAGCGGTAATGTTGAACCAATCGGGCGACGTAAGGTGCTATTGGTTTGAACGACATCCAGATAAAGCATATTCAGACGATCGCGAGCTGCTAACGCTACAGGTGCTTGCGCATAAAGGCTCATTTCTTCCATAAAAGGATGTGCCGTAGTGCGAATGGTTAGATTTGATAATGCAGCATAACCCAAAGAAAGCACGCCAATATCGAGCATATATTTAGGAGAATCAGGCATCTGTTTCAAATAGCCTAAGCTAACTAAAGTATTACAAATGCGGGCAATGGTCGGCTTAGGTAAACCTGTCATTTTGGCTAATTCTAAATTACCTAAGACTTGATGTTGCAATGAGAAACAACGTAGTAGTTCTAAACCACGTGCCAAAGATGCAATAAATTGAGGGTTATTTTCACGATGAATATGAGAAATAGGATCTAGGCGAATTTCATCAAAATTGAGTGTTTTATCATTCTTTTTACTTTCAGCGTGTTGCGACATTGAATTCTCAAATTAAAAAGGATCTCCTGATCATAGAGCATTTTATTTTGCATTGTAAAATGAATCCATTCATCATAAACATGGTTATGATGAATGGATATGTTTTGATGGTTAAGCGACGTTCTCAATGACCATTGCTAAACCTTGACCAACGCCAATACATAGGCTGACAACAGCATATTTTTTATTACGACGCTGTAACTCGCGTGCAACAGTCAATGCCAAACGCGCGCCAGACGCACCTAAAGGATGACCAACGGCGATTGCACCACCATTTGGATTGACACGTGGGTCATTAAAGTCAACCCCTAGACCTTTTAAGCAAGACAAAACCTGTGAAGCAAATGCTTCATTGATTTCAATAATATCTAGGTCATCTAATGTTAAGCCTGCACGAGATACCGCTTTTTTAATTGCTTCAATCGGACCTGCACCCATGATGCGTGGTTCAACACCAGCCGCAGCCGCAGACAAAATTTTTGCCATTGGCTTAAGACCATATTTTTGACCAGCAGCTTCTGAACCGATCAATACCGCAGCAGCACCATCATTAATGCCTGACGCATTACCAGCAGTGACCACACCACCTTCAAATAATGGTTTAAGCTTAGTTAAAGCTTCAACGGTTGAGCTTGGGCGAGGGTGTTCATCTTCACTAACTTGTTTTGGCGGCAATTTCTTACCTTGAGAGACTTCAACCGCAGTGATTTCACCTTCAAAAAAGCCTTCTTCTTTTGCTTTTTGGTATTTCGCTTGAGATTGAGCAGCAAATAAGTCAGCCTGTTCACGAGTAATGCCATATTCAACGGCGACATTATCACCTGTTTCAGGCATAGAATGACCGCCATACTGTGCCACGATCTTTTTATTCGGAAAACGTGAACCAATAGTGGTGTCATAGATTTTAGCATCGCGGCTATATGCACTTTCTGCTTTACCCATGACAAAAGGAGCGCGAGACATGCTTTCTACGCCACCCGCGACATATAAATCGCCTTCGCCACAAGTGATCGCGCGCGCAGAATCGATAATTGCACCTAAACCACTGGCACATAAACGATTGACCGTTTGACCCGGCACAGTCACAGGTAAGCCTGCTAATAATGCAGCATGACGTGCCACGTTACGGCTGTCTTCACCGGCCTGATTGGTATCACCAAAAATGACATCTTCAATATCGGCACCCGGTACGCCTGTTTTTTCAATCAAACGCTGAATGACCAAGCCAGCTAAGTCATCTGGACGAATCGAAGCAAGTTCACCTGCATGGCGACCAAATGGAGTACGTAAACCATCGTAAATATATGCGTTTAACATGGAGTAAATTCCCTTTTTAAATTAAGCAGTAAAAGTAAGTGGAAGATTCAGTGCGACACGGCGTTGTAACCACGGGCTAGGGCGATAACGCGGATCGTAAGTTAATTCGGAAATGCGATTTAGGATCAGTAAAATTTTATCTGAACCGAGTACGTCACCCCATTCGATTGGGCCGTACGGATAACCCAAACCTAGACGAACAGCAGCGTTGATGTCGTCAACCGTTGCAATATTTTGTTGTGCAATGTCACAACCTAAATTAATCACCATCGCCAATACACGTTGCGCGACAAAACCTGTGCTTTCAGCAATCATGCTGACTAATGCACCATCAAGGTTGAATATTGAATGCGCGGCCTGAACATAATCGGCTTGGGTGGCAAGTGAAGGCATCAAGGTACGATGTTTTTCAATGCCATACAGCATATCAATCGCGACACTATGCGCAGGGTTTACATTGAAACGTTTCGCTGCATGTGTGGTATCTTCACCATAACAAGCCAATAAACATAAGCTATCTGCTTGAGGCATTGTTCCTGTATCCAGTTGAATATTTTGTGTAGTGAGATAGGCTTCAAGCAGTTTTTTGTCGTCTGCAAAATCAGCCGCAATCCATACAGTAGGGTAACGTTCTAAACGTTCAACCACTTTGGCAGGTGTTTCACCTGTTTTGCTACCTGTACGATAGTCATAAAAACCCTGACCAACTTTGCGACCCAATTGTTTGGCTTCGAGCATTTGTTTGGTGAGTGGACTTGGACGATAACGTGCTTCTTCATAATATTGATGATAGATTGATTCCATCACAGGATGTGAAACATCAAGTCCTGTTAAATCCATCAGTTCAAAGGGGCCCATTCTGAAACCCACACCGTCCCGTAAAATACGATCAATTTCACTGATGTCTGTGACATTTTCATTCAAAATTTTTAAAGCTTCAGTGCCATAAGCACGACCCGCATGATTAATAATAAATCCTGGAGTATCTTTTGCCACCACTGGGCGATGACCAAATACACGAGAAAGTTGGTTCAGCGTTTCTACATGTTTTGGATCTGTTTTTAAACCTTGAATCACTTCAACCACTTTCATGAGTGGAACAGGATTGAAGAAGTGATAGCCAATCACACGTTCAGGATGCTGACAATTCGCTGCAATCGCAGTAATTGAAAGTGATGAAGTGTTTGAAGCCAAAATTGTGGTTTCTGGGACAATCGCTTCAAGCTGATCCATCAAAGATTGTTTAATGTCTAAACGCTCAATAATGGCTTCAACGATCAAATCACAGCTTTTTAAATCACTAAGTTCATGGGCAATCAAAAGATTTGCATTGGCTGCATCAGCTTGTTCAGCTGTGATTTTGTTTTTATCAAGCAGCTTTTGAAAGGTCGCTGCCAATTTTTCTTTGGCTTGCTGTGCTGCACCAGCTTTGGCATCGTACAAATAAGTGGTGTGACCTGATTGGGCTGCAATCTGGGCAATACCACTACCCATAACACCGACACCAATAATGGCAATAGTTTTGATCTGTTGTGTCATGATAACTGTCCTAAGATACTGTAATCATTTAAAAAATAAAGATATAAAAAATTAGGTTAATCGCTGTTTATCGCCATCTATCGGTAATATTTGCCCAGAGATGGAACTCGCACTATCCGATGCGAGAAAAACGCATAAATCTGCGATATGTTTAGGATTGACAAATTGTTTAAGCGATTGATTGGCAAGTGCGTTTTGAGTCACTTCTTCAAGAGAAATATTCATGGCATCTGCACGAGCTTGTAATACACGTTGCACACGCTCACCATCGACTGCACCGGGAAGAACTGCATTGACACGAATATCAAAGGCACCCAGTTCCATCGAAAGCGTTTTGGTAAAACCAATAATTCCCCATTTTGAAGTCGAATAGGCCAGTCTAAATGGATAACCCATGCGTCCTGCAATCGAGGAAAGATTGATAATGACACCTGAATCGGATTGCTTGAGATAAGGGATCGCCAATTTCGTCATCATAAAGGTACTGTTCAGGTTTAAATTTAAAACCTGTGTCCAGTCTTCAAAACTCAGTTCATCTGCTGCCACGGTAGGGCCAGAAATTCCTGTGTTATTTACTAAAATATCTAATCCGCCTAACGCTTGCATGGCAGTTTCAAACATGGGTTGAATCGCATGCATTTGACCCAGATCACAATACGCAATCTGTAGTTGAGGATAATCCTGTTTGAATTGTTGCAAGCTTTGTTGATTGATATCACACACAAAAACGTCATCGCCTTGTTTCAAAAAGGCTTCTGCGATACATCGACCAATCCCGGAACCACCAGCACTAATAAATACTTTACGCGCCATCAATTTAATTTCCTCAATATTCGACTGTAAAGACCTATTTGCCTTGATAAGAAGGTTTGCGTTTTTCTATAAAAGCATTGATTCCTTCGTTTTTGTCTTCAGTCGAAAATAATAATTGGAAAGATTTACGTTCTAAGGTTAAGCCAGCGTTTAATGGCACATCTTCACTCATCAGCGCAACTTCTTTAATTTGTTGCAATGCGATCGGTGGCATTTTGGCAAGACTTTGCGCCATTTTGATAGCAGTAGGAATGGTTTGGTCATCTTCGGTCACTTGAGAGACTAAACCCATAATATAAGCTTCTTCTGCTGGAACCATGGCACCTGTCATAATCATACGCATCGCATGGAATTTTCCGACCGCACGGAACAAACGCTGTGTACCACCAGCACCTGGCATTAAACCGACTTTAATTTCAGGCTGACCAAAAATGGCACCTTTACCTGCAATAATAATGTCGCTGTGCATGGCAAGTTCACAACCACCACCAAGAGCATAGCCATTCACTGCTGCAATAACAGGTTTTGGACATTGAGAAATCGCGTTCCAATAACGTTCTGTACGGCGTAGCATCATGTCAGTTGAACCTGCTGTTGCCATCTCTTTTAAATCTGCACCAGCTGCAAACACTTCATCACCACCTGTAAGGACAATGGCGTGAATATCGTCATTAAAACTAAGTTCAGTAAATGCCTGTGCAAGTTGTTTGCGCACTTCTGTATTTAATGCATTCTTTGATTCAGGGCGGTTGATTTTGACGATTGCTATTTTTTCAATTGAATAATCGATTTCGACGAAATTATCCTTGTTCATATCTGTCATTTTTACATCCTTTGTTTCGCATATCAAAACTACATTCCTCATATAATGCTTAATCGACAAAAATTTTCAAGTGTTTTTTATGACATTAATTGATTGAACTTTTTGATAAATCAGTAAATGCCTGAAAAATAAAGCCTAGCTGATACATAATTTCGTTTAACGAAATTTATTTTTAAAAAAGTATTGAAAAAATGGTTTTAATTCTCGTAGTATGAAATTAATTTAATGCAGAACTAGATTTTGTGAAACTTTGTGTGCTGACTAATTTGCAAAATAAATAGTTGGTATCAATAGCGAAATATATGAAATGGGAGATCACTCATGATCCGCGATGAAGGAATGTTGCAACAATTACTCTCGACGATTCGGGATTTTGTCAAAAATGAATTGATTCCAAGAGAACATGAAGTTGCTGAAAATGACCGTATTCCTGAAGATATTGTTCAGCAAATGCGTGAACTAGGCTTATTCGGTTTGACCATTCCAGAAGAATACGGCGGTTTAGGTATCACGATGGAAGAGGAAGTCAATGTTGCCTTTGAATTGGGTCATACTTCTCCTGCATTTCGTTCGTTAATTGGTACAAATAACGGCATTGGTTCAAGTGGTCTGATCATTGATGGTACTGAAGAGCAGAAACAAAAATATTTACCGCGTTATGCAAGCGGCGAAATTATTGGTTCTTTCTGTCTGACTGAACCAGAAGCGGGTTCTGATGCGGCATCTTTAAAAACAACTGCGGTAAAAGATGGCGATTTTTACGTTTTAAATGGTACTAAACGTTTTATTACCAATGCACCGCATGCTGCGACTTTTACAGTGATGGCACGTACTAATCCTGAAATTAAAGGTGCAAGTGGTATTTCTGCATTTTTGGTTGAAGCCAATACCCCAGGAATTACGCTCGGTAAAATTGATAAAAAAATGGGACAAAAAGGATCACATACTTGTGATGTGATTTTTGAAAACTGTCGTGTACCTGCTTCTGCATTAATCGGTGGCGTAGAGGGCGTAGGTTTCAAAACTGCAATGAAAGTTTTGGATAAAGGTCGTCTACACATTGGTGCATATAGTGTTGGTGTGGCGGAACGTATGCTGGATGACGCACTTCGTTATGCTGTAGAGCGTAAACAATTTGGTCAACCGATTGCAAACTTCCAATTGATTCAAGCCATGCTTGCAGACTCTAAAGCTGAAATCTATGCAGCCAAATGTATGGTTTTAGATGCTGCGCGTCGTCGTGATGAAGGTCAAAACATTAGCACTGAAGCATCTTGCGCAAAAATGTTTGCTACTGAAATGTGTGGTCGTGTAGCAGATCGCTGCGTACAGATTCATGGTGGCGCGGGTTATATCAGCGAATATTCAATTGAACGTTTTTATCGTGACGTTCGCTTGTTCCGTCTTTATGAAGGAACAACTCAAGTTCAACAAATCATTATTGCTAAAAATATGATTAAGGAAGTGACTGCTTAACTTCTGATCTTATATGACATGAGGCAATTGGATGCCTCATGTGTTTTTTGTCTGAGGAAATAGACATGACAACAGATACAATTACATCAAGTAATACAATACAGGCGATTCAAACGCCTAAAAAAATTTGGATTACTGCATTTATATTTGCTTTTCTTGCTTTGCTCTGTGACGGTGCTGACTTAGGATTTTTAGCATTAAGTTTGACCAGTCTTAAAACAGAGTTTCATCTTACTGGGGTTCAAGCCGGGACATTAGGTAGTTTAACTTTATTCGGTTCTGCAATCGGGGGATTGATCGGGGGATGGGCGTGTGACCGTTTTGGGCGCGTACGTATCATCGTATTCTTTATTGCTTACTCTTCAATTTTGACCTGTGCTTTAGGCTTTACTCATTCCTTTGAACAATTTGCGCTGGTGCGTGTTTTTGGTTCAATGGGCTTGGGCGCACTGTATATTGCCTGTAACGTTTTGATGTCTGAAATGGTACCGACCCGACATCGTACGACGGTTCTTGCAGCCTTAATGACAGGTTATACATTAGGTTCATTACTTGCGACTTTATTGGCTGGGCATATTATTCCAGATCATGGCTGGCGTTATCTTTATTGGTTAGCGATTACACCTATTGTTTTGTCTTTCTTTATGTATTTCATGGTGCCTGAACCAGAATCATGGAAAAAATCGCGTCAACTTCGTGCAGCACAAACCGAAGGCGGTATGAAAGCGGTTAAGCGTGAAAATCCATATCGTGAAATCTTTAAAGAAAAGAAACACGGCATCATGTTTTTGCTTTGGGTGGTGAGTACAGGTGCATTGCAGTTTGGCTATTACGGTGTCAGTAACTGGTTACCAGCATATCTTGAATCTGAACTCGGTATCAAATTCAAAGAAATGGCCATGTATATGGTGGGCACATTCATCATTATGATTTTTGCCAAAATCATTGCAGGTATGATTGCAGATCGTTTAGGGCGTCGTGCTGTATTTGCTTTTGGAACCATTGGGACTGCTTTATTTATCCCAGTCATTGTTTATCTCAATACGCCTACAAACATTCTTTGGTTAATGCTGTTCTTTGGTTTCCTTTACGGAATTCCTTATGCCATCAATGCAACTTATATGACGGAAAGTTTTCCAACGTCGATTCGTGGTACAGCAGTAGGTGGTGCATACAATGTTGGTAAAGTACTTTCTATTTTCTCTCCATTAACTATCGGTTATTTATCTCAAAGCGGCTCAATTGGTTTGGGGCTGTTGGTGATGGCCGCTGCATATTTTATCTGTGGTGTGATTCCACTGTTATTCATTAAAGACAGACTATTTAATCCACAAAAAGCGGATTAATGGTGCTATTCAGACTGGTGATGGATCACCAGTCTGTATTTAAAAATATTCAATATTTAAAAGTACAACAAATTCATCTAAATGAAATAGGTGGCAATATGAAAATGGAAGTTTTGGGTTTTGAGAAAGATACGGTGATTCAGACGCCAAAAAAAGTCTGGATGACTGCGTTTATATTTTGTTTTTTGGTGTTGCTGTGTGACGGAGCAGATATTGGGATTTTAGCTTTTACACTAACAAGTTTGAAAGCAGAGTTTGGTTTAACCAGTGTACAGGCAGGAGCACTCGGGAGCTGGTCTATTTTTGGAATGGCGATTGGTGGTTTGATTGGTGGATGGGCAAGTGATCGCTTTGGACGTGTACGCGTCATTGTCATTGCAACAGCGATGTTTGCCATTCTTTCTGCATGTACGGGTTTGGCGCAGTCTTATGAACAGATTGTTATTTTAAGAACCATTACCTGTCTGGGTTTAGGATCACTGTATATTGCATGTAATACGCTTATGTCGGAACTGGTCCCGACTAAATATAGAACCACTGTTCTGGCAACGCTCATGACTGGTTATACCTTAGGTTCATTGGTCATCACGGCTTTATCTGGATGGATTATTCCTGAGTTTGGCTGGCGAATGCTGTATTTCATTACCATTATTCCAATTGTATTTTCCATTTTGATGTTCTTTCTTGTTCCAGAGCCTGCCTCATGGAAAAAAGCACGTGCACTCAAGTTGGCAAACCCGCAAGCAGGTAAAGCACAAAAACTCGAAAATCCTTATGTCGCATTATTTAAAGATAAACAACACGGCAAGATGTTGATGTTATGGACATTTAGTTCTGGATTTTTATTGTTCGGTTATTTTGGCGTAAGTAACTGGCTGCCTTCATATTTAGAAGCAGAATTGGGAATCAAGTTTAAAGAAATGGCAATTTATATGATTGGGACTTTCCTGACCATGATGTTTGCCAAAGTGATCGCTGGTTTTGTCGCAGACAGAATTGGCCGTCGAATTGTATTTGCATTTGGAACAATGGGGACTGCGCTATTTATTCCAGTCGTTGTTTATTTCCATACGGCTGAAAATATTGGCTGGTTAATGCTAATTTTTGGATTTTTATACGGGATTCCTTATGCCATCAATGCCACCTATTTAACTGAAAGTTTTCCGACTTCAATTCGGGGAACTGCGGTAGGTGGTGCATTTAATATTGGAAGAATTGGTGCAATTTTTGCCCCGATCGCCATTGGTTATTTGGCAACCCATAACTCGATTGGTGCAGGTTTGTTGTTAATGGGAGTGGCCTACTTTTTATGTGGTTTGATTCCAACCTTATTTATCAAAGACAGATTATACGATCCGCAAAAGGCTGAGTAATGAATAGTTTACAAAAAGCTTTGTAAATGAAGACAGAAGGAATGAATTGATATGATTAATAAGATCACCAGTGATATTGAATCGGTCTTAAGAACGATTCCTGATGGTGCAACCATCATGACCAGTGGATTTGGTACTACTGGTCAACCAGAAGCTTTACTGGAAGCGCTTATTGATATTGCACCAAGAGAGCTGACCATTATCAATAATAATGCGTCTTCGGGTCCAAACGGTTTAACCAAATTATTTACGGCTGGACTGGTTAAAAAACTGGTTTGTTCGTTTCCAAAGTCTGTAAGTTCAACAGTTTTTCCTGACTTATATCGTGCTGGAAAAATTGAACTAGAACTTGTTCCACAGGGCAATCTGGCTTGCCGTATTCAGGCCGCAGGTGCAGGACTTGGGGCCGTATTTACTCCAACAGCTTACGGTACAAAGATTGCTGAAGGTAAAGAAACAAGAACCATCAATGGTAAAAACTATGTATTGGAATATCCATTACATGCCGATTTTGCTTTTATTTATGCGGACAAAGCCGATCGTTGGGGCAACCTGATTTATCGTAAAGCCGCGCGTAATTTTGGTCCAATTATGGCAAAAGCTGCAACGACCACGATTGTACAGGTCAATGATGTCGTGGAGCTGGGTAGTCTTGATCCTGAATGCATCATCACTCCAGGAATATTTGTACAGCACGTTGTCAAAGTAGGAGATATCAAATGACCATTCAAAAAAGAAGTCGTGAAGAAATTGCGGTAATTATCGCAAAAGATATTCCTGATGGTTCCTATGTAAATTTGGGGATTGGATTGCCGACCAATGTTGCCAAACATTTGCCTAAAGACAAGGAAATCTTTCTACATTCTGAAAATGGAGTATTGGCATTTGGCCCACCGCCAGCACCAGGTGAAGAAGATCCAGATTTAGTCAATGCGGGTAAAGAACTGGTAACTTTATTACCAGGTGGTTGTTTTATGCATCATGGTGATTCATTCGACATTATGCGTGGCGGACATTTGGATATCTGTGTATTGGGTGCATTTCAGGTTGCATTGAATGGTGATCTGGCGAATTGGCATACAGGTCGAGAAGATGATATCCCTGCGGTTGGTGGCGCAATGGATTTGGCAGTTGGTGCAAAACGTATTTTTGTTTATATGGAGCACACCACTAAAAAAGGTGAAGCCAAAATTGTGAATCAATTGAGTTATCCAATCACTGGAGAGCAATGTGTTGATCGAATTTACACTGATCTATGCATTATTGACTTAAAAGGTGGACAAGCACATGTGATTGAAATGGTTGAAGGTTTAACTTTTGATGAGTTGCAGGCTGTAACAGAATGTCCACTTGTGGATGCTCGAATTTAAATTTTACTTTAGTACTTCAAAATAGCTTGTATATGAAAATTCGGATGTTCAGGGGCATATACAAGTTGATTGATTAATCTCTATCTTTAAGGAATAAAGATGAAAAAACTTATTTTAGCTGCGGCTTGTGCCACGGCTTCTGGGGCGCTTTTTGCAAATTCTGTAGAAAGTACGACTGAGCAACGAATAAATGCGCTTGAAGCAGAATTACAGCGTTTAAAAACTGAGCTTGAGCTGCAAAAAACCAATCAGCAAAAAATATTGGCTACCAATGCCGAATTAGCTGAGAAAAAAACCGTGCAATCTTCTGATTCTTCAGCAAAAACAGATAAGGCCATTCCACCTTCATGGGTTACTTGGACTGATAATGTTAAGGTCTACGGAATTGCACGTTTAGATGCGGCTGTTGATTTTCAATCCTCACCAGATACGGGGGGGCGTACAACAAGCAGTATTTATAAAGCACCTTTTGAAAATGATAAACGTGCCAATCATCCGCGTTCAGATGCGATGATTAATGCCAGCCGTTTAGGTGTTTACTTCACTAGCCCAGATAAAAAAGTGACGGGTAATATTGAAGCCGATTTCTTTGATAGCTCGACAATGGGAACTGGCGATGGCAAGTTCCGTATTCGACATGCGTTCTTTACTTATAAAGACTGGACGTTTGGTCAGACTTGGTCACTGATGTCAAATATGGAAACCCGTACAGAATCAGTCGACTATACCCAATTTATGGGAACCTCATATACACGTTTGCCACAAGTACGCTATGACTGGAAAATTGATAACAATCATGATTTAAAAGTTGCACTTGAATATACAAGCTCACGGGTTTCTGCTTTTCCATCTTTAACAGGACGATATACCTATAAAGAAGGTCCGTTGCTTGTGCTTGCCCAAGGTTTCGTCAACGAAAAATCAGTCGATGTCGGCAGAGATGATGTTAAAAAAGTCAGTTGGGGAGCTGGTGGTGGTTTGAAATATCAAATTACGCCAAAACAGTCCTTACAGGCAAACTATCAGCATATTGTTGGTGATCAGAAATTTATGCCATATACCACTCAAAATGGTTTGGCCAATGCTGCAAGCTTAAATGCATCAGGCGATTTCTCATTAAATAAAGACAAAACTGATTTGGTGATGAATACACTGGATTCATTTAATATTGGTTATACCTATAAGTTTAATGAGCAATGGCGTACCAACTGGTCTGCTTCAATCTTTAAATATGATGACAGTAGTGACTATGCTGAATTAAATCAGGATGCCAATGATCGTTTAACCGATTATGCAGCTAACTTATTTTATAGTCCAACAGCGCAAATGGATTTTGGTGTGGAATATCATCTAGGTGAGCGCAAAGTATTTGATGGCAGAACGGCTGACATTTCGCGTGTCAACTTTGTATCGATGTATAAATTTTAAAATCAGCATTTGAGTAAAAAATGTCTAACATGATTCAATCCAGTACAGAACATATGGATATGTCTAAGAGTCTGGTATTTATACTTGCAATGACTTGCGGTATTTGTGCTGGATCGAATTATTATAATCAACCGCTGATTTATTCAATCGCACATGCTCTGGGAGTCAATCCAGATCAAGCCGCACTGGTGATCGTAATTGGTCAACTGTCTTATGCGCTGGGTTTGTTTGTATTGGTTCCTATGGGGGATTTTTTTGAAAAAAGGTCATATATTGTTGTACTGATGATCTGTACAGGTCTGGCTCAAATGGGGCTTTCTTTTAGCCCCAATTTGACGACTTTGTATAGCTTGACCTTTCTTTCCACATTCTTTTCAGTTTCTACTCAGGTTCTCGTTCCATTTGCCGCAGGTTTAGCAACACCACAAAAAAGCCCACAAGTCGTGGGAACCCTGATGAGTGGCTTGTTCATGGGAATTTTGTTAGCCCGTTCGATTGCAGGGCTGATTTCGACGATCTGGACGTGGCATGCTGTTTATTTATTAAGTGGTTTTATTATTCTTCTGTTTGCCTCGATTGTCTGGTTTAAACTTCCAGTTGCAAAAAAGACAGTTAAATTAAAGGTCTGGCAAATCTACGCATCATTATTTACTTTAGCAGTTCATGAACCACATCTTATACGTCGAGGATTAGTGGGCGGTATTGGTTTTGGTATTTTGGCGCTGATTTTTACCACCATGACATTCTTATTGGCCAATGCACCTTATCATTTTAATGACTTTCAAATAGGACTCTTTGGAATAGTTGGTCTGGCAGGAGTATTTGCAACACCGTGGGCAGGTAAAAAAATTGCACATCAACAGGAAAATATCACGGCTCTGATTAGTCTGAGTTTGCTTATTCTGGCTTGGATTCCCTTATTTTTTGCGCAGAAATTTTTGATCTTATATGCAGTTGGTGTGATTTTAGCCTACTTTGGTTTATCTGCTTTACATGTACTTAATCAAAATCTGGTCTATCGTATTTCTGCACAAGCACGATCTCGAATTAATTCAATTTATATGACCCTGTATTTTGGTGGAGCAGCATTAGGTTCTTTTATTGCAGTTTATACATGGAAACATTCTGGTTGGATTGCCTGTGCCAGTATTGGTTTGGGCATGGCAATTATTAGCTTTGTAATTGATCGTTATGATTTTTATAAAATGAGACAACCTCATGACAGAAGATTAAGTCACTAAGACTTAATCTTCTAAAGGTTTATTTGCGGATGATCATAAATGTCGCTGAAGCAAATGCATAAATTTTTCCATTGTCATCCACAATTTTACCTTCAGTGGTAATGATATTTCGACCTGCATTAATCAATTCACCATGCGCATAGTAAGCCGTATCTGTCTGCATTGGCCGAATCATTTTGACATTTAAATCTATCGTTCCGTAACCAACATTGGCTTCAAGTACGGAATGCGCTGCACCGCCCGTTGCTGTATCTAGCGCAGTCGCGCAAAAACCACCATGTACACCCCCTTGAACATTTAAATGAGTGTTATTGGGTGTCACTTTATAGATCACTTTACCTTTTGAGGCTTCAATCAACTGCATGGGAAGCGTTTGTGCCATTGGGGAAGACGATACTTCGCCATTTTTGAGTGCGGTTAAAAACTCTAAACCTGTTTGCATGATTCATCCTTGCTGTAAAAC
The DNA here is from genome assembly GCF_019355975.1 of Acinetobacter septicus. Lineage (NCBI taxonomy): Bacteria > Pseudomonadati > Pseudomonadota > Gammaproteobacteria > Moraxellales > Moraxellaceae > Acinetobacter > Acinetobacter septicus. The sequence goes on from NZ_CP079898.1 coordinate 543,096, forward strand.
ATGAAAAATACCTTACTATAAAAATAGGATTTTCGGAATAAAATTTTGCATAACAAAAATTAAATTTCTATTAAATAAATAGGTTTAATTTAAAAAATTCATAACATTTTGTATTTTATTATTTAATTATATTTAAATTTATTTTTGGACTAAGAACCATGAAAAATTAAAGTCAATAAAATTGAAATTTGCAGAAATAAATTTTGCAATATGGAATTATTTTAGATATTTTTAACCTATGAGGAGAATAAATTTTGAGAAACTTAAAACATGCTTTTAAGTTGAATAGAAAATCAAGGAAATAGGATATGCCTGTATATAAAGCCCCACAGCGTGATATGCAATTCGTTTTACACGAGATGTTAGAAGTTGAAGAAAACTATCAACAGTTTCCAAAATATGCAGATCAATTTAGTCGCGATTTGATCAATCAGTATTTAGAAGCCGCAGCCGATTTTTGTGAAAATGAAATTGCTCCGATCAACCAAAGTGGTGATCATGAAGGCTGTCATTTTGAACACGGCAAAGTCACCACGCCAAAAGGTTTTAAAGAAGCCTATCAGAAATATGTCGAATTAGGTTTTACCTCACTGACGGCTGATCCAGTTTATGGGGGGCAGGGTATGCCTACTTTGTTGCGGATCGCTATTTCTGAAATGTTATGCGCGTCGAACTGGTCGTGGGCAATGTATCAGGGACTTTCACATGGTGCGATGCGGACATTGGAGCATCATGGAACTGAACAACAAAAGCAAACTTTCTTGACCAAATTGATAGCAGGAATCTGGACAGGCACCATGTGTTTAACCGAATCGCATGCAGGTTCAGATTTAGGTTTGATTCGGACTAAGGCAGAATCCCAGGCAGATGGCAGTTACGCGATTACAGGCGAGAAAATCTTTATCTCTGCTGGTGAGCACGATCTGGCTGAAAATATTGTGCATATTGTTCTGGCTCGTTTGCCTAATGCACCATCAGGGACCAAAGGCATTTCATTATTTATTGTACCCAAATTTAATGTTGATGAGTCTGGCAATATTCAAGATCGTAATCAGGTGGTGTGTAGCGCGATTGAACACAAAATGGGAATTCATGGCAATGCGACCTGCGTGATGAATTTCGATGCGGCTAAAGGTTATTTGATTGGCCCTGAAAATCGTGGTTTAAATTGCATGTTTACCTTTATGAATACTGCGCGTATTGGTACAGCAGTACAAGGCTTGGCAGCATCTGAAATTGCTTTTCAAGGGGCGCTCGGCTATGCCAAAGAACGTTTAGCCATGCGCGCACTCACAGGTGCAAAACAACCTACACAAAATGCAGACCCAATTATTGTACATCCCGCTGTGCGTAGTATGTTGATGACCCAAAAAGCATTTGCTGAAGGTGGACGTGCCTTGGCATATTTTCTGGCACAACACGCAGATATTATTGAAAGCTCAAGTGATGAAGCGCAAAAAAAATTATCAGATGAATTACTGGCATTTTTAACACCCATTGCCAAAGCATTTTTAACTGAATCAGGCAATGAATCTGCCAAACATGGGGTCCAGATTTTTGGTGGACATGGTTTCATAGTTGAACATGGCATGGAACAAATTGTTCGAGATGCACGTATTTCTACGCTTTATGAAGGCACCACAGAAATTCAGTCACTCGATTTACTGGCGCGTAAAGTACTCAAATCAGAAGGCAAGTTGCTTAAAAACATGACTGATTTAATTGATCAGTTTGTTGAAGAAAATCAGTCCAATTCAAGTTTAAAAACTTATCTGGATCAATTGTCTAAACTTAAAAACGAATGGCTGGAGATTACCAAGCATATTGCAGTTAAAGCACAGCATAATCCAGAGGAAATCGGAGCAGCTTCAGTCGATTATTTATATTACTCAAGTTATATCGTTTTTGCCTATCTGTGGGCGCGTATGGCAAAAGTTGCGCAACAAAAACTGGATCAAGGCACCACTGAACAGAAGTTTTATGCGGCTAAGCTTAAAACTGCACAATTCTTTTATGACAAGTTATTAAATCGAACTCAGCAGCATGCAGCCTCGATTAAAACCGGCGCTGAATCAGTGATGGCGCTAGATGCAGAAGATTTTGCTTTTTAATCAATGATAAACGTGGAGATGGCGAACATAAAACCATCTCCTCAAACAAGAGTATTGAATATGGATTTTCAACATATTTTGACACATGTCGAGCAACGTGTTGCCTATTTAACGCTGAATCGACCTGAAGTGCTCAATAGTTTTAATGAACAGATGCATCAGGAAGTGGCTCAGATTTTGGCCGAATGGGAAACATCTGAACAGATCAAAGTGATTGTAATTTCAGGTATGGGCAAAGGCTTTTGTGCAGGACAAGATTTATCTGCCCGAAAAACTGAAGTCATCAAAGATCCAAACTATGATGCGGGTGCATCTTTAGATCGTTATTACAATCCTTTGATTTTAAAAATTGCCAATATGCCTAAAGTGGTTGTTGCAGCAGTCAATGGCGTTGCGGCTGGTGCTGGTGCCAATATAGCATTGGCATGCGATATCGTGGTTGCCAAGCAGTCCGCTTCATTTATACAGTCATTTTCTAAAGTAGGTTTAATTCCTGATGCAGGTGGGACTTGGATTTTACCGCGCTTGGTGGGTCATGCCAGAGCAAAAGCGCTGATGTTGCTTGGAAATAAACTATCGGTCGATAAAGCCTTAGAATGGGGCATGATTTGGGAGGTTTATCCAGATGATGCTTTTCAGCAGCAAGTCAATGCATTGGCTGAGACTTTAGCGATGCAACCTTTGTCATCCATGAAACTCATTAAAAAAGCCTTAAATCTTTCGCAGCAAAACTCGCTTGAACAACAGCTTGATCTTGAAAGAGATTTGCAACGTGAGGCAGGCAAATCATCAAATTATAAAGAAGGCGTACAGGCATTTATGCAAAAACGTCAGCCCAACTTCGATTAAAGTTAAAACGATTTGTGACACTCAATACATGCAAAGGATGCAATCATGTCAAGTTTACAACAACAAGTTTCAGCCAATGAATGGGCTGCCAGATGCCAATTAGCAGCTTTATATCGTTTAATCGCGTATTATCGCATGACCGATTTAATCGACACCCATATTAGTTTACGTGTACCCAATGAGGAAGGTCATTTTTTAATTAACCAATATGGTATTCCTTTTGAAAAAATGACAGCGTCTCATTTAGTCAAGATTGATTATGACGGCAATATTATCGATGAACATGATCAGGGAAAAATGGTCAATGTTGCAGGATTTGTCATTCATTCAGCCATTCATTCGGCACGGCAGGATTTACATTGTGTCATTCATACCCATACTGCTGATGGAATTGCAGTATCTGCACAAAAGCAGGGATTATTGCCGATCTCGCAACATGCCTTAAAGTTTTATAACAAAATCAGCTATCACGACTATGAAGGCGTTGCCTTGTTAACTGAAGAACGCGAACGTTTAGTTCAGGATTTTGGGCAAAATCGTGTCATGATTTTGCGTAATCATGGTTTGTTGGCAGCAGGTGATAGTGTGCAGCGAGCTTTCCATGAAATTTACTTTTTAGAACGCGCTTGTCAGGCACAAATCAAAGCACTAGCTGGTGGTTGTGAGTTAAATATTCCGAGTCAACAGGTTTGTGAACATACTTCAGCACAATTTGAATCCAAAGGCATTGAGCGAATTATTGCAAATGCATGGCATGCTGCATTGTCGTTGATTGAACAACAAAAAGAGGAATACTGTTCATGATCGTGATTGCAACCACTGTTCCCAAAGTACAAAAATGGCTTGAAGATGCATTGGCTGAATATGCACCGCAAGAGGCTTATTGTCTGGCACATAGCGAACAAGCTCAACAGGCAACTACCGCAATTTCGTGGTTTCCAGATCTGGATTATCTGGAAACATTGCCAAATCTAAAGCTGATTCATTCTATGGCGGCGGGTGTTGAGCATTTAAATCTAAAACGCATAGGTGACCGTTATGCGGTATGCCGTGTCGTCGATGAATCTCATCAAAAAGGCATGTACGATTATTTGCAATGGTGCGTGCTGTACTATCAGCGTTTTTTTGATGTTTTGATCGCTCAGCAACTACAGCAACGCTGGAAACAACCGCCACAAAAAACCAGTGCAGATGTCAAAATCGGCATTATGGGCTTAGGGCAAATGGGCGGTTATATTGCTGAAAAATTTGCAAAGCTAGGTTATCAGGTTTCAGGTTGGTCGCGTAGTTTAAAGCAAATTGAAGGGGTAACTTGCTTTGCAGGTGATGCACAACGACAGGATTTTCTTGCTCAAAGTGAAATTTTGATTAACTTGCTTCCTTTGACTGAAGATAATGTTGGTCTATTAAATACTGAATTGTTTCAACAGCTTCCTAAAGGAGCCTGTATAATTAATTGTGGTCGTGGACAACATCTAAACGAACAGGATTTAATTGCAGCACTGGATTCAGAGCAATTACGTGGTGCAATTTTAGATGTATTTGCAAAAGAACCTTTGGCACAAGATCACGTTTTTTGGCAACATCCTAAAGTGTTGGTTACGCCCCATGTTGCTTCACACGCACCTTGGTCGGCTGTCATTGGACAAATTCTTGAAAATGATCATCGTGTGCAGCAGGGCTTAGCTTTAGTCAATGAAGTGAATGTCATGAAAGGCTATTAAATTTGGCTGTTATCACAATGAAATAAGATGAATGTTAAGCATTCATCTTATTTAAGAGCCATTTTACAAGCTTTATGTCATTTCCACGGTTTTAGATTGCGCTAAAATATCTGTAGCTTGTTCAATAAAATGTTTGAGATTACCACTCCAGCTTTGTGGTTTATTGGCGATGAGATACGTATTAATTTCACCAATTTGCTCATCGATATCAAAAAACTGTAGCGTATCTTTATAGGATGACTTTTCAATATATGAACGTGGCAATATGGCGTAACCCATACCCAAATGCACACAACTTAAGATGGCATCCAGATTGCCCATTTCAGTGAGTTGTGACGGGGGTAAATCATAACCCTGTAAAAAAGACTCAATGCTTTTTCGATAAAAACAACCCTGACGGATCGCAAGAAAAGGCGTATTTAATAAAACCTTCTTATCTGGAAATGCATGGACTTCTTTAGGACAAATCAAAACTAAATGTTCCGTCCATGCCAGAAGATTATAAAAATCAGGCAGCACTTGCGAACTGGCAATAAAAGCACAGTCAAGATCGCCCTTATAAACGCGGTCAATCAATTCACGTGTTGTACCCGTATTTAAGTGAAGTCTTAATTCAGGCAGTTGTGAAAGTACGTCTTTAAATAACTGGGGTAGACGCGTTGCAGCAGTGGTTTCCATACTCCCAATTTTTAATGGAATGTCATGGCATAATGTTTGATCAGAAAAATGAAATTTAGCTTGTTGATGTAGCTCAATCATTTGCTCTGCATAATGGCGTAACTGTTGACCTGCACTGGTGGGGCGAATCGGAGATTGACGCGACAATAATTCGCAGTTTAATTCATCTTCAAGCTTTTTTATATGATTAGTAATATTCGATTGCACCGTATGCAAATGCGTTGCTGCATGGGAAAAACTACCACATTCCACGACTTTTAAAAAAATTTCCAAAGACTTTAATTGCATTATTTTTCTCTCAGAGTTTCATCTCAAAACTTAAACTATCGCAAAAATACTATCTCAAAATAAGATACTAGCTATCACTATAAATCATTTTACCAGATATAAATAATCCGCTTTAATCTATTTAACTTAAACAGAGATTGGTCAATGCAAAATACATCCAGATTGTTTTGGGTGGCATTTCTATCAACGTGCCTAGGGATTGGGTTGTTTAGATTTTCATATACCTCCTTGATGCCACTTTTAGTTGAACAAAAATGGTTTACTGCATCATTTGCCAGTTATTTAAGTAGTGCAAATTTATTGGGCTATCTCATCGGGGCATTATTGGCCCATGCTGCCTCGCGTTATATCCAAGATAAAAAATTAATTAGTATCAGTGCATTTCTAGGCTCTTTAAGCCTTTTACTTTGTGCAATTCATGGTTTACCTGAGTTTTTATATATTGTTTTTCGATTATTTTCAGGAATTGCAGGTGCGACTTTAATGGTGCTTGCCCCAAGCTACGCGCTAAGACGGGTAGAGCCTGAAATACGACAGCGGCTCAGTATGGTGGCATTTAGTGGGATAGGAGCGGGGGTAGTGATTTCAACATTTATTGTGCCTTATGCTGCCAAAATCAATGTTGGATTAGGATGGTTATTTCTGGGTGTTCTAAGCTTGATCTTTAGTTTTGTCATTTTTATTGGTTTACAAGGGCAACAAAAGACGTTACAGACTCAGCAGACATACCAGTCAGGCATTTCTTTAGCACCCAAATACGTTCAAATGGCTGGGCTAATCATTGCTGCTTACGCTTTAAGTGCAATTGCCTATATTCCACATAGTTTGTTTTGGATCGATTTTATACAACATGAATTACATCAAAGTGTTCAATTTGCCAATCAGCAGTGGGCATTTTATGGAATAGGCTCGATGTTAGGAGCAGTATTTGCTTTTTATTGCAGTAAACATTGGCAGATTTCGGGTGCTTTATGGCGTTGTTATTTACTTTATAGCCTTGCCATTTTTATTCCAGTTTATTTTCACCATTTTTATAGCTTAGCACTTTCTTCTTTTTTAACAGGTTTATTAAATCCTGCTGTGGTTTCCCTTAGTTCAAGTGCTTTATTGAACATATTAGGTACTCAAAATCACCAATCCGCATGGAGTATTGCAACCGCAGCATTTGCAACGGCACAGCTTGTAGGTGGTTTGCTGATTAGCTTTTTACATACAAGTGGTGTCATTTACCCACATTTGTTTTTTCTTGGCGCAATGATGATGAGCCTTGGCTTTGTGTGTAGCGTATGTTTTTACATGATTCAGAAACTAAATTCGAGTCAACTGAAGGGGGAAGGTTAATGCATTATTTTCTAGGAACTTTACGTATCATTGTAATATTAGTCATTGCGATGATCTTTCTTATCGCTTTAACAGCATGGGATGATTTTTTTGCCCCTCAACGCCATTTTAGCAATCATCTCGAACATTTTATGCAATAAAAATGCACATGTAAGATATGTAAATAATGAATCTTCATTTTGCCTAGAGTGTCGGTATTAAATGAAGATTCACATAAACTATCTAAATGTATTTCATCGCTTGAATGTTATAGACTGATCCATACTCAAGCAGAAGTTAATCAATTTAGAACATTTGTGTATTTTTTCTAATCGAAACCATAGCCGCAATATTTTCTAGAGAAATACAAGAGTTCGATGATCGAACGATAAGTTTAAAATTTGAATTATAAAATATTGCGTAACTCTCTGGCTGTTTCCTGTAATAAAGGCAAAATATGCTGGACTAAGTATTCTTTAGTGGTTCGCATCGTGGGAGAAACAATATTAAGCGCAGCGACAACACGCGACTGTTGTCCATAAATAGGTACAGCTAAGGCATGCACACCCAGCTCATGTTCTTCACAGGAATAACACCAGCCTTGTTCTTTAATTTCACATAAAAGTTTTAAAAAATCCTGATTATTGGTATGCGTATATTTGGTTAGGCGTTGTAGTGGATGTTGTGATAACCATTCCTGTTGTTCATGGTCATCTAGATAGGCTAAAAGAATTTTTCCTGCTGAGGTTGCATGTGCAGGCAAGCGATTTCCCAAATGTAGACCATAGGGATTTACCCGATCTGTTTGTTGGTGTGCAGCACTTCTGGCAATGGTAATCGCCTCGTAGCCATCAAGTACCATGACCGAATAGATGAGAGAAGAGAGGTGGATCAGGAAATTTGAACAACACTTATAAGTGATATTTTGCTCCCCAAATGATGTTATAAACATCAATATATGGAGTATTTTATGGCACGTAGACCAAGAAGAAATCATTCAAATGATTTTAAAGCTAAGGTAGCACTTGCTGCGATTAAAGCAGAAAAAACACTTGCTGAATTGAGTGCTGAATTTGATGTTCATCAAAACCAAATTATCGACTGGAAAAATCAACTGATTTCAGCTTCCTCGCAAGCTTTCGATCAATCAAAAGCTCCAACAGAACCACCCATCGATCTAAAAAAACTACATGCAAAAATCGGTGAGCAGGCATTAGAAATTGATTTTTTAGAAGGTGTGTTGAAGAAACTGGGCCGCTTCAACCACAAAAGTTAATCGATGACTCACTTCAGATTTCAGTATCTAAGCAAGCTCAGCTGCTGAAAGTCTCCCGTGGTTGTTATTACTATCGCCCAAAACCTGTGAGTGCATCAGATCTGAAGCTAATGCGGTGTATGGATGAGTTACATATGCAATACCCTTTTGCAGGTAGCCGGATGATGCGTGATTTGTTGAATCGTCAAGGACATCATATAGGACGACGTCATACACGTACTTTAATGAAGAAAATGGGCATTAATGCGTTATATTGCAAACCAAATTTAAGCCAGGCTAATCAAGCTCACCGCAAATATCCATATCTGCTCAAAGGATTGGCTATTCAGCGCAGTAATCAAGTGTGGTCTACGGATATAACGTATATCCCTATGGCAAAAGGCTTTGTTTATTTATGTGCTGTGATTGATTGGCATAGCCGCAAGGTACTTGCGCATAGAGTATCGATTAGTATGGAGGTTACATTTTGCATAGAAACATTAAATGAAGCTATTGAAAAATATGGTCGACCTGAAATATTTAATACAGACCAAGGCAGTCAGTTTACCAGTGATGCATTTATTGATGTATTGAAATCAAATGGCATTCAAATCAGTATGGATGGTAAAGGTCGATGGGTTGATAATGTGATGGTTGAACGATTATGGCGGAGCGTTAAATATGAAGAGGTGTATCTCAAAGCCTACAGCAATGTTTTGGATGCGAAGAAGCAATTAAACGCATATTTTGAATTTTATAATTTGAAACGACCTCATTCGAGTCTGGACAAAATGACTCCAGATGAGTTTTACTATGACCAGCTACCACAACAAAATAAGGTAGCTTAACTAGAGCAGAGTATCACTTATAAATAAGCTTTTAGTTGTTCAAACATGTGGGACCACCTCTGAAGTTTGTGTTGTCAATAAGTTAAGTAAAGGCTGAGAAATTTTTGGAAGATGTGCACCACCAAGATAAGAGCCTGAAAATTTTAATATTTTAGGTGTTAAGTAAAAGTAATGCCCATCGGATTCAAGATAACCGAGATACTCTAAAGTAAGTAAATGGCGTCGTGCAGCTGCCCGAGTCATCCCTGTTTTTTCAGCTGCCATGGTAATATTTAATCGGTGGCGATCCGTACCAAAACTGTCTAAAATCGCCATGCCTTTACCAATTCCAGCAACAAAATCTTCATGACGAATCGTTTTTTTGTTACTTGAATTGTGAAGAATTTTTTCTTCTTTCTCTATTTTTTTATCCATATCTACTGACATTCCTAGCATTTGATACATTCGTCATATTGATTTGCATACTATAACGCTAAAGCCGACCAGATAAATCAGGTTTTGTTCGATAGTCGAACAAATGATTTAATCACCGAACAAAACCTACTAAACTGGTCTGGAACTCAAACAAAAAATTCTCTGTACACGACAAATTTCATAGGACCCTTGTCCTATCAGGCTTTTTCTTTCTTAAAATGGCTTTGTTGCACAAAGATTTAAAAGATAACACTCTGCTCATTTGAACAGAATTCAAGTGACAACTTGGGTATGAGGACGACCTAATTCTGTAAATTTGTTCAATACGGCTATGCGTGCATGAATCTCATTCACCTGACTAGAAAAACTCCTTGCTGTTAATTTATCACCTAATAGTTTGATGCAATGCATCTTGGTTTCAACTAAACTTCGACGATGATAACCAGACCATTTTTTCCAAAGCGTTCTTCCTAAACGTTTAACTGTTTTCAGTAACTCATTCCGCTCTAAAGATCTCAATTTCTGATCTTTCCATGGTTTTGCATTTTTTCTTGGCGGAATGAGCGCATGTGCATCTCGATCTAGAATGACTTGTCTGCAGTGCTTCGTGTCATAAGCACCATCGGTATAGACCGAATCAATTCGTTCATCTAAGGGAATTTGAGCAAGTAAATCACCGAGTACTTGCGAATCGCTCACATTATTTGTAGTAAGCTGTACCGCACGTATTTGCAAGGTTTCAGCATCGATGCCAATATGAAGCTTACGCCATTGGCGACGATATTCAGGTCCATGTTTCTTACGTTTCCACTCACCTTCACCTAGAAACTTTAAGCCAGTTGAGTCGACGAGTAGATGTAGCCCATCACTACTTTTTTGATAGCTAATCGCAATATCAATATGTTTTTGTCTTCGACAAAGCGTACTGTAATCTGGTGCGGTCCAATTTAATCCACAAAGTTTAATCAGACTTTGAACAAAACCCGTGACCATGCGTAAAGAGAGTCTAAATAAAGATTTGATCATTAAACAGCATTGAATAGCCGTATCGGAGTAAGTTTGATTTCGACCTTGCTTGTTTTGTGGTTGTGCATACCACTGAGTGTTTGGATCAAACCAAATGGAAATGTTGCCCCGATTAATGAGAGCGCGATTATAGGAAGACCAGTTGGTTGTACGATAAGTTTTAGGAGTAGGTTTATTCATTTTGAAATTATAGGACTGAATAAACCTTATAGGCTAGGTTTGTGCAACAAAGCCGTTTAGCTTCCATCGAATTCAAATTTTGCTGTTCTGCCAGTGTCTTGTTTGGCGTATGCGGAACTTCATTTTTTTCACTTGTCCACAGTGCAGGTAGCAAATAAATAGGCTGGTAAGCCCGTAAATTCCATGTTCCTAGTTTTTGTTCTGGTGTTAATTCCCAACGCTGGTCGATTAATGATGCTTTTAAATCCGATTGATGATGTTCTAAAGCAAAAAAATGGTTCGGATTGCCCTGCTTGTTATCTCGGCTGCTCGGCCGTTTTAATGTTTGTAACGGCATGGCCTCAGCAGATCCAGCGCCTTCTGCAACTAATACCGATGCCACTGTTACGTCGCTGAGCTTTACTGAAAATAAACCGTCATAACAATTTAAACGCTCTGCATTTGACTCAAGTGCTACACAAGCAGAAGCACTTGCAGGTTGATAAGCATAGCCTGCTTCTGTACACAATATAGACAGCATCGCCAAGTTCAACACCCTGAATGAATACTTTGTACGGCGTGTCAATTTAACAGCCATTTTTAAATTTCCTTTCTTCATTTTTGAGAATACTTTCATACAGCACATTAGAAAAACGGTAAGTATGTGCAACTAAACGATCTAGCCAACGTTGTGCAGCAAGTAACTCAATCCCCTTTGCTGCATTAAGTTGATTCACTTCAGTATGCTGCAGAATTTTTTGGCGTATTTCGGCACGATGCTGACTGGTCCACTTCTTTAAACTATTTCTTTGTACACGAAAAAAAATATAACTCATTAAAATAATGGCATAATACTTGTTTTCTGACGACGAATATGATGGCACATTTCAATGAGCTATATCTCATCTTAAACAAATATCTAAAGTGGAACAAGTCACATGTAAAATGTTTTACACTGATTATGCTTGCATTAATTGTAAAACAGACATGTAATCTTTCTTCTGCATCTAAAGCCTTACCCATCAAGTGCTTACCACAATCATTTTATCGACGTATACAACGCTTCTTTGCAGGTCAGTATTTCGATTATCGTCAAATTTCTCAGTTAATTTTCAATATATTTTTATTCGATAAAGTCCAATTAACTTTGGATAGAACCAACTGGAAATGGGGGAAACGAGATATCAATATCTTGATGTTAGCCATCGTCTATCGTGGAATAGCCATACCTATAGTTTGGACATTGCTCAATAAACGGGGAAATTCAGATACAAAAGAGCGTATTGCTTTGATTCAACGCTTTATCTCTATTTTTGGTAAAGACCGTATTGTGAATGTGTTCGCAGACAGAGAATTTATCGGTGAGAAATGGTTTACATGGTTAATTGAAAATGACATTAACTTTTGTATACGTGTTAAAAAAACTTCATTGTGACCAATCACTTAGCCAAGAATCATAAAATTAGTGATTTATTTCGTCATCTTCAAGTTGGTCAAACTGAATGTCGTAAACGACGTATTTGGGTTGGTCGAGTGAAACTGTATATTAGTGCGCTACGATTAGAAGATGGAGAACTTTTACTTGTTGTTTCTCCTATGTTTAATGCTTCTGCTATTCGTGATTATGCATTACGCTGGGAAATCGAAACCCTATTTAGTTGTCTCAAAGGACGTGGATTCAATCTTGAAAATACTCGTTTAACAGACCCTAGACGAGTCAAGAAATTGATAGCAGTGCTAGCTATCGGTTTCTGTTGGTGCTATTTAACAGGTGAATGGCAACATGATCGAAAAAAAGCAATAAAAATAAAGAAGCATGGACGACTTTCAGTAAGTTTATTTCGCTACGGTTTGGACTATGTTCAAATGGCTATTCTACGTTTGATTGGTTTTGGAAAAAAAGAAGAATTTAAGAAAGTGCTAGCAATTTTAAGAAAGAAAAAGCCTGATAGGACAAGGGTCCTATGAAATTTGTCGTGTACAGAGCAAAAAATTATAAAAAATGATCAGACAAGGGAATCCTACCGAATGACTAAGGAATAGTATTTGAACTTGCATGAAATGTTCTTCCTTAGCCATGTCCTAGTTTTCCACCTTTCTAATTTTGCTTGATGCACAATGGAGTTATCTAAATGATAGATAAAAGTGCAGCGACCCTCGCGGAAGCGCTCTCCCAGATTAAAGACGGTGCCACCATTTTAATTGGCGGCTTTGGTACAGCAGGTCAACCCGCTGAACTGATTGATGGTTTAATCGAACTTGGACTGAAAGACCTCACCATCGTCAGCAACAATGCAGGCAATGGCGACTACGGTCTTGCCAAGCTACTCAAAACTGGCGCAGTCAAAAAAATCATCTGCTCATTCCCACGTCAAGCCGACTCATACGTGTTTGATGAACTGTATCGTGCAGGCAAAATCGAACTGGAAATCGTACCACAGGGCAATCTGGCTTGCCGTATGCAAGCCGCAGGCATGGGACTTGGTCCAATCTACACCCCAACAGGTTTTGGTACATTGTTGGCTGAGGGTAAACCGACCCTTCAATATGACGGCAAAGACTACGTTTTAGAAAATCCAATCAAAGCCGACTTTGCCCTGATTAAAGCGCATAAAGGCGACCGCTGGGGCAATCTGGTCTATCGCAAATCTGCACGAAACTTTGGCCCAATTATGGCGATGGCTGCCGATGTAACCATTGCCCAAGTCAGTGAAGTGGTTGAACTCGGTGAGCTTGATCAAGAAGTAGTCGTGACCCCAGGCATCTTTGTACAACACGTGGTACAGGTACAGCCTGCACCCGCACCTGTTTCAGCATAAGGAGAACGACATGAGTTATCAAAAACTAAGCCGTGACCAGATTGCACAGCGTGTGGCACAAGACATTCCCGAAGGTTCATATGTCAATCTTGGTATTGGATTACCGACCAAAATTGCCAGCTACCTGCCTGCGGACAAAGATGTATTCCTACATTCAGAAAATGGCTTACTGGCATTTGGCCCACCACCCGCAAAAGGTGAAGAAGATCCAGAACTGATCAATGCCGGTAAAGAATACGTGACCATGCTCAAAGGTGGTTGTTTCTTCCATCATGGTGATTCATTCGCGATGATGCGTGGTGGACATCTCGATATTTGTGTATTAGGTGCCTTCCAGATTGCCGCTAATGGCGACCTTGCCAACTGGCATACCGGTGCACCTGATGCAATTCCATCGGTAGGTGGAGCGATGGACTTGGCCGTCGGTGCAAAGAAAGTCTTTGTGACCACGGATCACGTGACTAAAAAAGGCGAACCGAAGATTGTTGCAGAACTGACTTATCCTGCCACAGGGCAAAAATGTGTAGATCGCATCTACACCGATTTATGCATTATTGATGTGACACCAGAAGGTCTGAAAGTGACTGAGAAAGTAGAAGGTTTAAGCTTTGACGAATTACAAAGCTTGACGGGTGCAACGCTGATTGATGCGACACAGGGATAAGGATAACTGAATATGAAAAATGCATACATCGTTGATGCAATCCGTACCCCATTTGGTCGTTACGCAGGTGGTTTAGCACCAGTTCGCACTGATGACTTGGGTGCTGTACCAATTACTGCATTGATGCAACGCAACCCAAGCGTGAACTGGCAACAAGTCGATGACGTGATTTATGGTTGTGCCAATCAGGCAGGCGAAGACAACCGCAACGTGGGACGAATGTCCGCACTGCTTGCAGGTTTACCCGTTGAAGTCCCTGCAACCACAGTGAATCGTTTATGTGGATCATCACTGGATGCGATTGCGATGGCAGCACGTGCGATTAAAGCGGGTGAAGCTAACTTAATCATTGCAGGTGGTGTCGAAAGCATGAGTCGCGCACCGTATGTGATGGGTAAATCAGAAGGTGCATTTGGTCGTAGCCAAAAGATTGAAGACACCACCATGGGCTGGCGGTTCATCAATCCAAAGCTGAAAGCCATGTATGGTGTCGACAGCATGCCACAAACGGCTGAAAACGTGGCAGAGCAGTTTGATATCAACCGTGAAGATCAAGACCAGTTTGCTTATAGCAGTCAACAACGCACGGCAGCAGCACAAGCCAAAGGCTATTTTGCCAAAGAAATCGTGCCTGTCACGATCCCGCAGCGCAAAGGCGATCCGATCATCATCGATACCGATGAACATCCACGTGCATCGACCACTTTAGAAGCTTTAGCCAAACTTAAAGGCGTGGTTAAAGCAGACGGTACAGTGACTGCGGGCAATGCATCTGGCATTAATGATGGTGCAGCGGCATTACTCATTGCTTCTGATGAAGCGATTGCACAATACCAGCTAAAACCCCGTGCCAAGATCATTGCAGCAACCACAGTGGGTATTGAACCACGGATTATGGGTTTTGCACCTGCGTCTGCGATTAAAAAACTATTGAAGCGAGCTAATTTGACTATTGATCAGATGGATGTGATTGAGCTGAATGAAGCCTTTGCAGCGCAAGCTTTAGCCTGTACCCGTGATTTAGGTCTACAAGACGATGATGTACGAGTGAATCCAAATGGCGGTGCGATTGCATTGGGTCATCCATTGGGTGCATCTGGAGCACGGCTGGTCACGACAGCACTGAATCAACTTGAACAAACAGGCGGTACGTATGCGTTATGTTCAATGTGTATTGGTGTAGGTCAGGGTATTGCCTTGATTATTGAGCGGGTTTAAGGAAAGTCATCATGAGCCAGTTATATGCCAGCTTGTTTTACCAAAAAGAGGTGACTGAAATTTTCAGTGACCGTACTTTAGTGTCATATATGGTTGAAGCTGAAGTAGCACTGGCGCAAGCACAGGCACAGGTTGGGGTGATTCCTCAATCTGCTGCTGATGTGATTGAGCGTACTGCAAAAACAGCATTGGAACACATTGATTTTGATGCTTTGGCAACCGCAACAGGTTTGGCAGGAAATATTGCCATTCCATTTGTAAAACAGTTGACTGCCATCGTCAAACAAGCGGATGAAGATGCTGCGCGATATGTACATTGGGGTGCAACCAGTCAGGATATTTTAGATACAGCCTGTATTTTGCAATGTCGTGCTGCTTTAGCCATTGTACAAAATCAAGTTCAGCAGTGTTATGACACTGCTTTGTCTCAAGCACAATCTTATCGTTATCAAGTGATGATGGGTCGCACATGGTTGCAACAGGCTTTACCGATTACTTTAGGTCATAAATTGGCACGTTGGGCTTCTGCTTTTAAACGTGATCTGGATCGTATAGATGCCATGAAAGCACGTGTTTTAACCGCGCAACTGGGTGGTGCTGTAGGTTCATTGGCTTCATTGCAGAATCAAGGCTCAATGGTTGTCGATGCTTTTGCACATCAATTACAGCTAAATGCAGCCGCTTGTACTTGGCATGGTGAACGCGATCGTATCGTTGAAATCGCAAGTGTACTTGGCATGATTACGGGCAGCGTAGGCAAAATGGCGCGTGACTGGTCACTCATGATGCAGACTGAAATTGCAGAAGTTTTTGAGCCTACTGCGACAGGTCGCGGTGGTTCATCAACTATGCCACATAAGCGTAATCCAGTCGCAGCGGCATCTGTATTGGCTGCTGCCAATCGTGTTCCAGCACTCATGTCGAGCATTTATCAAAGTATGGTGCAAGAGCATGAGCGCGGCTTAGGTAGTTGGCATGCAGAATGGTTGTGTTTACCTGAAATTTTTCAACTCACCGCAGGTGCATTAGAGCGCACTTTGGATGTGTTACAAGGCATGGAAGTCCATGCGGATAACATGCAACGTAATATCGAGTGTACCCATGGGCTGGTTATGGCAGAAGCGGTGATGATGGCATTGGCACCGCATATGGGGCGTCTTAATGCGCATCATGTGGTGGAAGCTGCATGCAAAAAAGCAGTTGCAGAACAGACACATTTAAAAGATGTAATTTCAAACATTGAAGACGTGAAGCAATATTTTAATGCCTCACAACTTGATGAAATTTTTAAACCTGAGTCATATCTGGGCAATATTCAAGACCAGATCGACGCAGTATTGCAGGAAGCAAAAGGAGTGGCAAAGTGAGCGAACACGACAGCATCATGATGACCAATCGTCAAGGCAAAACATTATCTGTCCAGATCAATGGGCCTGAAAATGCACCTGCAATCGTATTTTCAAACTCATTGGGTACAGATCATGGGATGTGGCAACCGCAAGTTGCTGCATTAAAAAGCCAGTATCGAGTTGTAACTTATGACACCCGTGGTCATGGTCAAAGTGATGTCATTGAAAATACAACACTACAAAATCTGGGTGAAGATGTCATCGATATTTTGGATGCACTCAACATTGAAAAAGCACATTTTTGCGGTATTTCAATGGGCGGTATGACTGCACTCTGGTTGGGTATTCATCAATCTCAACGCTTTAATAGCATTACTGTGGCGAATTCTGCTGCCAAAATTTGGACAGTCGAGGGTTGGAATGCACGTGCAGATACAGTTGAAGTAAACGGCTTGGCTGATTTGGTCGCATCCACACATACGCGTTGGTTTAGCGATAAGTTCGATTATCAAAATAATGATTTGGCACAACAAACCATTCAGAGTCTGGCCAATACACCAGCTCAAGGTTATGCCAATGCCTGTCGTGCTTTGGCAAAGGCGGATGTACGTGAACAACTTGCATCGATTGCGATTCCAACTTTGATTATTGCAGGAACTGCTGACCCTGTAACTACAGTTGCAGATGGTAAATTTATGCAACAGCACATCAAAGAAAGTCAGCTTTATATCATTGAAGCTTCTCATCTTTCCAATATTGAACAACCTGAAGCCTTTACTCAAGTCTTCAGTCAATTTATTGAGTCTATTCAGTAGTTTAGATATTTAAAAGGACTTTAGGCCTTAGGAGGCAAATATGGCGTCTCAGGATTACGCTACTTCAAAAACGAGTTTAGATGCACAGGCACTGATCAATGATGCTCCTTTAAGTAAGTATCAGTGGTTGATCGCCATTGTTTGTTTTCTCATTGTTTTTGTTGATGGTATTGATACTGCTGCAATGGGTTTTATTGCACCTGCATTGGCTCAGGATTGGGGTGTTGATCGTTCTCAACTTGGCCCTGTGATGAGTGCTGCATTGGGCGGGATGATTATCGGTGCGCTGGTTTCTGGCCCAACCGCTGACCGTTTTGGTCGAAAAATCGTTTTGTCTGTTTCCATGCTGATTTTTGGTGGTTTTACGCTGGCTTGTGCTTATTCAACCAATCTGGATAGTTTGGTGATTTTCCGCTTTTTGACGGGTATTGGTCTTGGTGCAGCCATGCCAAATGCCACCACATTATTTTCTGAGTATTGCCCAGCGCGCGTGCGTTCACTTTTAGTGACCTGCATGTTTTGTGGTTATAACTTGGGCATGGCAATGGGTGGTTTCATTAGTAGCTGGCTGATTCCAGCCCATGGTTGGCATAGCCTATTTTTATTAGGTGGCTGGGCGCCTCTAATCTTAATGCTTCTGGTGATTTTCTGTCTGCCTGAATCTTATCGCTTCTTAATTGTAAAAGGCGGCAATAACGAAAAAGTACGTCAGATTTTGACACGTATTGCGCCACAGCAAGTACAAGGCGTCACTGAATTTCATGTGCCTGAAGAAAAAGCCAATGTAGGTGATAAAAAAGGCGTGTTCGGCATGCTGTTTTCACCAAAATATGTCAAAGGTACTGTTTTACTTTGGCTGACTTACTTCATGGGTTTGGTTGTTATTTACCTGTTGACCAGTTGGTTGCCAACACTTATGCGTGAAACGGGCGCATCGCTTGAACGCGCAGCATTTATCGGTGGTTTATTCCAGTTTGGTGGTGTGCTCAGTGCTTTGTTTATTGGTTGGGCAATGGATCGTTTCAATCCAAACCGTATCATCGCTGGCTTTTATTTAGCTGCTGGTATTTTTGCCCTAATTGTCGGTCAAAGTTTATCTAATCCGACTTTACTTGCTGTCTTTATTCTGTGTGCAGGTATTGCGGTCAATGGTGCGCAATCTTCTATGCCTGTACTGAGTGCGCGTTTTTATCCAACCCAATGTCGTGCGACAGGTGTCGCTTGGATGTCAGGTATTGGTCGTTTTGGCGCGGTTTTTGGTGCATGGATTGGTGCGGTTTTGTTAGGTAATAACTGGTCATTTACCATGATCCTAAGCATGTTGTTTATTCCTGCTGCCGCTGCCGCTGTCGCAATCTTTGTTAAATCTGTTGTTGCACATACGGATGCAACTTGATCTGAGGTTTCTCTAATGAATGATGAACAACGTTATAAACAAGGACTTGAAGTCCGCACTGAAGTTCTAGGTGAAAAGCACGTCAACCGTTCACTTGAGAACCTGAATGACTTCAACTCAGATTTTCAAAATTTTATTAGTCGTTATGCATGGGGCGAGGTCTGGTCTCGTCCAGGTCTACCACGTCATACACGCAGTCTGGTTACGATGGGTATTTTGCTTGCGTTAGGACGTGAAGCAGAGCTGCGTATGCATATTCGTGCTTGTTTCAACAACGGCGTAACTAAAGATGAACTTAAGGAATTATTCCTTCATTCATCACTTTACGCAGGCTTACCCGCAGCAAATGCCGCCATGCATATGGCAGAAGAAGTTTTTGTAGAGCTAGGGATTGGCTCAGACCAAGACGGTCAACAGTAACGGTTCAAGGATTTTACTTTTTAAAGGAGAGATATGATGTCTCAAATTATTTGGGGAGCTTACGCTCAGCGTAATACAGATGACCATCCGCCAGCATATACACCCGGCTATAAAACCAGTGTATTACGCTCGCCTAAGAATGCGCTCATTTCAATTGCGGAAACATTGACAGAAGTCACTGCACCTCATTTTAGTGCTGACAAATTTGGCCCTAAAGACAACGATTTGATTTTGAACTATGCCAAAGATGGTTTGCCAATTGGTGAACGCGTTATTGTTCATGGTTATGTACGTGACCAGTTTGGTCGTCCAGTAAAAAATGCACTTGTAGAAGTCTGGCAAGCCAATGCTTCTGGTCGTTATCGTCACCCAAATGATCAATACATTGGTGCGATGGACCCTAACTTTGGTGGCTGTGGTCGTATGTTGACTGACAGTAATGGTTACTACGTATTCCGTACGATTAAACCAGGTCCATATCCGTGGCGTAACCGTATCAATGAATGGCGTCCTGCGCATATTCACTTCTCATTAATTGCAGATGGTTGGGCGCAGCGCCTAATTTCGCAGTTCTATTTTGAAGGTGATACGTTAATTGATTCTTGTCCAATCCTGAAAACCATTCCTTCAGAACAACAACGTCGTGCATTAATCGCTTTGGAAGACAAGAGCAATTTTATCGAAGCTGATAGCCGTTGTTACCGCTTTGACATCACGCTACGTGGTCGTCGTGCGACTTACTTCGAAAATGACTTAACTTAATGGATGGAGTAAATAACATGAATGGTTGGAATTTTCAGGAACTCAAAGAAACCCCATCTCAAACAGGTGGTCCATACGTACATATTGGTCTTT
This sequence comes from Acinetobacter septicus, assembly GCF_019355975.1. Lineage (NCBI taxonomy): Bacteria > Pseudomonadati > Pseudomonadota > Gammaproteobacteria > Moraxellales > Moraxellaceae > Acinetobacter > Acinetobacter septicus. Next base: position 563,304 of record NZ_CP079898.1, read on the forward strand.
TACCTAAACAAGCCAATATCGAAGTGTTTGAACACAATCTGGATAACAATCTTGTGCAGGAAAATACACAAGGTGAATGTATCCGTTTGGAAGGTCAGGTATTTGATGGTCTAGGTTTACCGCTACGCGATGTTTTAATTGAAATCTGGCAAGCAGATGCGAAGGGCGTATATCCAAGTCAGGCTGATTCTCAAGACAAACAAGCCGATCCAAACTTTTTGGGTTGGGGGCGCACAGGTGCTGATTTTAATACAGGCTTTTGGAGTTTCAATACCATTAAGCCGGGTGCTGTTCCGGGTCGTAAAGGCTCCACTCAGGCACCGCATATTGCACTGATTATTTTTGCACGTGGCATCAACATCGGTCTAAACACGCGTGTTTATTTTGATGATGAAGCAGAAGCCAATGCCAAAGATCCAGTATTGAATAGCATTGAATGGGCGACTCGTCGTCAAACGCTGATTGCTAAACGTGAAGAGCGTGATGGTGAAATCGTATACCGTTTTGACATCCGAATTCAGGGTGAAGATGAAACTGTCTTTTTTGATATTTAATGATGGAATCAACTGTACGTTTTTGGCGTACAGTTCTCTTGGTTTACAAGGAAACGTAAATGTTCAATACCAATAAACTCGTTAAACAACTTTGCATCAGTGGTGCATTATTCATGTCTATGCCTTTTGCATCAGTTCATGCTGTAGAAGCAACGACAGCGCCTGCACATGCATCCTATATTGTAAAAAATCTTAATATTGGTGAATTACCTGTTAAAACCATTGTGCCGATTACGGCAAAAACCAAAGAACAGGCAATCGCACAAGCTAAAGTAATTGCAGCCAACAAAGATGCAGATATTGCAGAATTTCGTATTGACTTGCTTGAATTTGCAAGCGATAGCAAACAAGTGATTGCCTTAGGTCAAGAACTGAACCAGATTTTAAAAGACAAGCCTTTACTTACCACCATCCGTACTGCGAATGAAGGCGGAAAGTTGCAAGTAACGGATCAAGACTATGAAAAGATCTATAGTGAATATCTGAAAAAACCGTTTATGCAATTGCTGGACATTGAGATGTTCCGTGATCCAGCAGCGGTTGCCAAATTGACCAAGCTTGCACACCAGAAAAAAGTACTGGTTGTGATGTCAAACCACGACTTTGACAAAACACCAAGTGAGCAGGAAATTGTCAGCCGATTGCTGAAACAGGATCAAATGGGTGCTGATATTTTAAAAATTGCGGTAATGCCAAAATCCAAGCAAAACGTATTTACCTTGATGAATGCCACCTTGAAAGTCAGTGAGCAAAGTAAAAAGCCGCTTTTAACCATGTCGATGGGGCGTTTAGGCACGATTTCCCGTATTGCAACTGCCAATATGGGCGGAAGTTTAAGCTTCGGCATGATTGGAGAGGCTTCAGCACCGGGACAAATTGATGTCACTCAACTCAAACAATTCCTTAAAACGGTTCAACCTACACCTTAACAAGACAGGGAACATGTCATGAAATTAACTTCTTTACGCCTATCTTTATTGGCGCTGGGCTTGGTAACTTCTGGTTTTGCAGCGGCAGAAACTTATGTCGTTGATCGTTATCAGGATGACAATGAAAAAGGTTCTTTGCGCTGGGCGATTGAACAATCCAACGCTAACGCAGCTCAGGAAAATCAAATCCTGATTCAAGCGGTGGGTAAAGCCCCTTATGTGATTAAAGTTAACCAACCATTACCACCGATCAAGTCCTCTGTAAAAATTATAGGGACAGAGTGGGATAAAACGGGTGAGTTTATCGCCATTGATGGTTCAAACTACATTAAAGGTGAAGGTGCTAAAGCTTGTCCTGGGGCAAATCCTGAACAGTATGGTACCAATGTTCGTACAATGACTTTACCCGGTCTGGTTCTACAAGACGTGAATGGGGTAACTCTTAAAGGTCTGGATGTTCACCGCTTCTGTATTGGTGTTTTAGTGAATCGTTCAAGTAACAACCTGATTCAGCATAACCGCATCAGTAATAACTATGGTGGAGCGGGTGTCATGATCACAGGTGATGATGGAAAGGGCAATCCGACTTCAACCACGACCAACAATAATAAAGTGCTAGACAATCAATTTATCGACAATGGCGATGGATTAGAGCTCACACGTGGCGCAGCATTTAACCTGATTGCCAATAACCTATTTACTTCCACCAAAGCCAATCCTGAGCCATCACAAGGGATTGAAATCCTTTGGGGTAACGACAATGCCGTTGTAGGAAATAAATTTGAAAACTATTCCGATGGTTTGCAAATTAACTGGGGCAAGCGTAACTACATTGCGTATAACGAATTGACCAATAACTCATTAGGATTCAATCTGACAGGTGATGGCAATATCTTTGACAGCAATAAAGTACATGGCAATCGTATCGGTATCGCGATCCGTTCTGAAAAAGATGCCAATGCACGTACGACTTTGACCAAAAACCAGATTTGGGATAACGGCAAAGACATTAAACGTTGTGAAGCAGGGGGTTCCTGTGTTCCGAATCAGCGTCTTGGTGCGATCGTTTTTGGCGTTCCTGCACTTGAACACGAAGGCTTTGTTGGTTCGCGTGGTGGCGGTGTGGTGATTGAGCCCGCAAAACTACAAAAAACCTGTACGCAGCCGAATCAACAAAACTGTAATGCTATTCCAAATCAGGGCATTCAGGCACCTAAACTTACGCTCAATAAAAAACAGTTGAGCATTGAAGTTAAAGGAACACCAAACCAGCGTTATCACGTTGAATTTTTTGGAAATCGCAATGCTTCTTCATCTGAGGCTGAGCAATATCTGGGTTCAATGGTGGTAATGACAAATGCACAAGGTGTTGCAAAAGCTAACTGGACACCAAAAACGGTAATGCCTTCTATTACAGCCAATGTCACGGATCATTTGGGTGCAACATCTGAATTAAGTCCTGCGGTTCAGCTCAAATAACAAAATTAAGGATAAAGCGGTGTCTTCGCTTTGAAGACACCCAGATTAGAAAGGAAAGAATATGCATCATTTTTTTAAATTGGGTTTGATTTCAACAGCAGTATTAAGCAGTCAGATTGCACTGGCGAATGAGTTTTGGTCGCAAGATCGCCAATGGTTATTGGGGGATTGGGGCGGTGAACGTCAGCAACTCGAAAACAAAGGTTATAAATTTACAGCGTCGATTATGAGTCAGGCTGCGACCAATCTTGATGGTGGTTACAATGACAGTAATACCCTTGAAAATGCGGGGCAGCTTACTTTAGGTGCAAATTTTGATTTAAATAAAATTGCGGGTTGGGAAGATACGACTGCGGCGATCATGATTACCAAACGTGACGGGAATGCCTTAACACTTGAGCGCATTAAAGATCCACGTTCAAGCGCCTTAGGGAATAGTCAGGAAATTTACGGACGCGGAAAAATCTGGCGCTTAACTCAGGCATGGATCAAAAAAGGTTTTGATGACAATACCGTTCAAGTCAAAATTGGTCGTATGGGCATGTCAGATGATTTCAACAGCTCACAATGCGAATTTCAAAATCTTTTACTTTGTGGTGGGCAGCTTGGAAAATCGATTGGTTCGATCTGGTACAACTGGCCAGTGGGACTTTGGGGCGCAAATGTAAAATACCAATTTGCACCTGAATGGACGTTGGGTCTGGGTGTATATGAGGTCAATCCTGATAATGTCAAAACCCAATCAAATAGCGATGGCTTTAATCTTGATATGAATAATGTCAAAGGTGCAACCATTCCAGTGGAATTAGCATGGAAACCTAAACTTCGTGCATTTAACGGTTTGCCAGGCGAATACAAGATAGGGGCTTTGTACTCAACCGCAGATGCCAATGATGTGGGTACAGCAGGTAAAGAGTATAGTGGCAAGCACAGCTTCTGGATTAATACACAACAGCAGTTAACTCAGCGTGAAAATGATCCAAAACGTGGCTTATTTTTGAGCTTTAATGGTGTCCTCAACGATAAAGCGACAACAACGGTACAAAGTACCCAGCAAATTGCTGTTTGGTACAAAGGTGTTTTCGATAGCCGTCCAAACGATTCGATTGGTTTTGGTTTAGCCAACTATTTGGTGAATGATCGTGCCCGTGATCGTCAAATCGCAACTAACGAAAGTCGTGGCTATTATGAATATGATGCATTTGCAACCAACTATATTCCAATTCAACGTGACGAACTCAATGTTGAACTAAATTATACCTACCAATGGTCGCCAGCCGTAATGCTACGCCCAAATATCCAATATATCCATCAACCTGCGGGTGTCAAAGAGGTCGATGATGCGTGGGTTGCAGGTTTAACTATGCGTTTAAATTTCTAACAATATCGAGATTTTAATAAAAAATATTGATTAAAATATAAGCATGATATTGTTGGATTTAAGCATTATTCGAACAGCTAAAGTGGCAAAAACCACTTTAGCTGAATGTGTTTATACATAACAGTGACGATCTGAGGTTGTTCGCAGATTTTCATTGTTATGATAAGTGGAGAAAGATGTATGTCTGACCCTCAAGCAAAATCTCACATCATATTGAAAATATGGTGTTTCATACTTGGGCTAGCTTTATTAATTACGGGCTTATTCTATATCATCGGCGGTGGCAAACTGATTAGCCTCGGTGGTTCATGGTACTTCCTGATCGCGGGTTTATTCACTACCGCATCAGCATTTTTTATCTTTAAGAAAAAAGCACTGGGCGTTTGGTTATTTGCGCTGGTCTTTATTGGAACTGTGATTTGGGCGTTGATTGATGCGGGATGGGAATTCTGGCCATTACATTCGCGTTTAATGTTCCCAGCAGGTCTATTTGCTGCTTTATTACTGACTTTACCTTCTATTCGTAAATATCAGTATCAAACTTCACTTTCTGTACCTGCCTATATTATTGGTGGTTTGACGGTTTTAGGCATGATCGGTGGTTTATACGGCATGTTTATTCCACATCCAACGGTGAAAGCATCTGGCGAAGAGTTACCACTTGTTCCTGTCGATCCAGCTAAAAAGCAGGTCAATTGGGATCATTATGGTAATGATGCAGGGGGCAGCCGTTTTGCAGCCTTAGATCAGATCAACCGAAATAATGTGTCCAAATTGAAAGAAGTTTGGCGCTTTCGCACCGGTGACTTTACTACGGGTACGGGAAATGGTGCTGAAGATCAATCGACACCGCTTCAGGTGGGCGATAAAGTATTCTTGTGTACACCACATAATAATATTTTTGCACTTGATGCCGATACAGGTAAGCAACTCTGGAAAGCTGAAGTGAATTCCAAAGCAGATGCTTGGGAGCGTTGCCGTGGTGTCGCTTATTTTGATTCGACACAACCATTGCTACAACCGACATTGGCAGGCGCCACGCCTGTTGCAAATGTAACAGCAAATACCGAATGTCCACGTCGTGTATATACCAATACGCCTGATGGTCGTTTAATTGCAGTCAATGCAGATACGGGTGAACGTTGTAAAGACTTCGGTGTTAATGGCACAGTCGATTTGTTACAAGGTTTAGGGGATGGCACGAAAGCCCCTCGTTTTGAAGTCACCTCTGCGCCGACCGTTGCAGGGTCTGTTTTAGTTATTGGTAGCCGGATTGCCGATAACGTTGCCGCAGATATGCCAGGTGGTGTTATTCGTGCATATGATGTCATTACAGGGCAATTACGTTGGGCATTTGATGCACGTAACCCAGATCCAAACTATGTATTAAAATCAGGTGAAACTTATAAACGTAGCTCTGCAAACTCTTGGGCTGCGATGTCGTATGATCCACAAATGAATACGGTGTTCTTGCCAATGGGAAGCTCATCTGTAGACGTTTGGGGGGGCAATCGTACTGCGCCAGATCATAAGTACAACACTTCTGTTTTAGCGCTTGATGCATCAACGGGTAAAGAGAAGTGGGTCTATCAGACAGTTCACAATGATCTTTGGGATTTTGACTTGCCAATGCAGCCAAGTCTGGTTGATTTCCCAATGAAAAATGGTACAACCAAGCCTGCTGTGGTTATTGGGACTAAGTCTGGTCAATTCTATGTACTTGATCGTGTTACCGGTCAACCGCTGACCAAAGTTGAAAATCAGCAAGTTAAAGTAGCGGATATTCCAAGTGAGCAATACAGCAAAGTGCAACCACGTTCAGTTGAAATGCCACAGATTGGTAATCAGACTCTAACTGAATCAGACATGTGGGGTGCTACACCATTTGATCAGTTGATGTGTCGTATTAGCTTTAAATCAATGCGTTACGATGGTCTATATACTGCACCGGGTACTGATATTTCATTGAGCTTTCCAGGTTCACTTGGTGGTATGAACTGGGGTTCAATTGCGTTTGATCCATCGCATCGTTATATGTTTGTCAATGACATGCGTTTAGGTCTGTGGATCCAACTGATCAAACAAACACCTGAAGATGTCAAAATTCAAGCTAGTGGTGGTGAAAAAGTGAATACCGGTATGGGTGCTGTGCCTATGGCGGGTACACCGTATAAAGTCAACAAAAACCGCTTTATGTCGGCTTTGGGTATTCCATGCCAAAAACCGCCATTTGGTACCATGACTGCAATTGACATGAAAACACGTCAAGTAGCGTGGCAAGTACCTTTGGGCACAATTCAGGATACTGGGCCAATGGGGATTAAAATGGGCTTAAAAGCGCCTATTGGTATGCCAACCATTGGTGGTCCAATGGCGACACAGGGTGGACTAGTTTTCTTCGCCGCAACCCAAGATTATTATTTACGTGCTTTTGATTCGTCAAATGGTAAAGAGCTCTGGAAAGCCCGCTTGCCAGTCGGTAGCCAAGGTACACCAATGAGCTATGTTTCACCTAAAACAGGAAAACAATACGTTGTGATTTCTGCGGGTGGTGCGCGTCAGTCTCCTGATCATGGTGACTATGTAGTAGCCTATGCTCTAGATAAATAAGTAAAAATTTATAAAAAAGGGATTCGTCAGAATCCCTTTTTTGATTAAATAATATTTCTTAGTTCATTTGCGGTATTTCTAAGTAAAGGTAATACCTGATCAATCAAATAACTTTCCTGTACCCGATTAGTTTGTGACATACAATTCAGCGCAGCAATCGCTTTGCCTTGAGCATTCAAAACGGGAACAGCAATGGCAATCACCCCCAATTCATGTTCTTCCTTGGATAAACAATAATCTGAAAGTGAAATCTGCTTGAGTGTTTTTAAAAAAACAGATTCATCAATCATCGTATAAGGGGTTAAACGTTTCAAACCATAGCGTCGAATCCATTGAATCTGATCATCAAGAGTTAAAGTCGACAATAAAACCTTACCTGTAGAGGTTGCATGTGCAGGTAAACGATTGCCTAAATGCATCCCATAAGGACTAACACGTAAATTATCTTGCTGCGGTAAATAACTACGCGCGATCGGAACGACTTCATGATCATCCAGCACCACAATAGAAAAGGTGAGGGTAGTTTGTGCGCACAATAAGTTTAAAAATGATTGTGCCACTTTTGGAAGATGCGCAGAACTTAAATAAGAACTAGAAAAACGCAGTACACGATGAGTGAGCCAAAAATAATGCTCATCGGTTTCCAGATAGCCCAAAAACTTTAAGGTTTTAAGATAACGTCGCGCTGCGGTTCGGCTAATACCTGTGCGTTCTGCAACTTGAGTTACATTTAAGCGTTGACGATCGATTCCAAAAGCTTCAAGTAATGCCAAACCTTTGGCTAAACCTGCAATGTAATCTTCAGTTCTAATTTGTTCATTTGAATGCGGGTGATGAACTAATTCACTTTGTCTTTCCATAACAAAATTCCTAGTTTACAGCTTGGTTTTGTCCGTATAGCGGACAGTTGTCATGGTATACGGATTCTAGTTCATTTGAAATATAGAGCTCAGGCATATAAGCACGTAATTTAATGAAAGGAAATCGCAAGGATGAAGTTATGGAAATCATGAAGACTAATGTGGCTATTATTGGTTCAGGCCCAGCAGGATTATTACTCGGTCAATTACTTTATAAAGCTGGAATTGATCACATCATCATTGAACAACGTAGTGCTGAATATGTTGCATCGCGGATTCGTGCTGGTATTTTGGAACAAGTTTCAGTCGATTTATTGAAACAGGCAGAGGTTGATCAAAATCTAAATCAAAAAGGTTTAGCGCATTCTGGCATAGAAATTTTAACTGATGGAAAAAAGCATCGTGTCGATTTATCAGCATTAACCAATGGTAAACAAGTCACAGTTTACGGTCAAACGGAAGTGACTAAAGACCTGATGCAAGCGCGTGACCAAGCAGGTTTAACATCATTTTATGAATCAAATCATGTACAGATTTTTGATTTTTATGAAAAACCTAAAGTTAGCTTTGAGTCTCAAGGAAAAAGTTATCAAATTGAATGTGATTTTATTGCAGGTTGTGATGGCTATCATGGTGTATGTCGCGCCAGTATTCCACAAGATCAAATAAAGACATTTGAAAAAGTTTATCCATTTGGTTGGTTAGGAATTTTGGCAGACGTACCACCAGTTGCAGATGAATTAATCTATGTACAATCTGAACGTGGATTTGCTTTGTGTAGTATGCGCTCAGAAACTCGAAGTCGCTATTATTTACAAGTTCCATTGACAGATAATGTAGAAAATTGGTCAGATGAACAGTTTTGGGACGAATTAAAAAATCGCCTTGATCCTGAAAGTCGTAAGCATTTGATTACTGGGCCATCAATTGAAAAAAGTATTGCACCATTAAGAAGCTTTGTAACTGAACCAATGCGCTTTGGTCAGTTATTTTTGGCGGGTGACGCTGCCCATATTGTGCCGCCAACTGGTGCCAAAGGTTTAAATTTGGCTGCTTCAGATATCGCATATTTATCCAGCGCACTTATTGAATATTATCAGAAGGGTTCTGACCAAGGCATTCTTGAATATTCTGAAAAATGTCTGAAACGTGTATGGAAAGCAGAGCGTTTTTCATGGTGGATGACACATTTGTTGCATCGCTTTGAAAATGAAAGTGAATTTGACCATAAAATAAAACAGGCAGAACTCAGCTATATTTTAAGTTCAATTGCTGGGCAAACAACACTGGCTGAAAATTATGTGGGTTTGCCATATGAAATTAAAGCTTTTGGTGATTTTAAACAAGCAAGCTAAATCAATATGATATGGGAAAGTATTCAACATACTTTCTCATTAATTGATCTTATGGGTATAGAGGAAATAAATTAAGCTGCTAATGGTCGTGAATTATAAAAATAAAACTATTTAAAAAACAAATACTTATAGCATATAACTTCGTATAATATAGATTATGTTAAATAGAATATCCTAGACTGTGGCCTACGCAATACTGTTTGTAGCTACAGCTCAGTAATTTTGAATCTCTTAAATAAACTTTTCTTTGTCTATTTTCAATATATAGCGCGTACTACGACCACCACCTTCGAGTTTATACAATACATCATTTTCTAAAAGCTCAACTAGATGGCGTGTTGCTGTCGCTTTACTTACACCAGTCACTTTTTGATACTGAGAAGCACTGATCCCATGAGGAAAATCAATCTCTTCGCCATGAAGTAAACGATTTAAAACTTTATTCTGGGCTTCATTGAATTCAATATGCGAATAAGAACTCCAAAATTTAGCTTTGGCAATCGTTCTATCCAGTCTCAATAAAGACCTGTCGATACTTCTCTCTAACGTATCTAAAAACCAGATTAACCACTCATTAATCGTATAGGTATTATTCTGACACTTCTCAAGAATTTCATAATAGCTACTACGATTTTCATGGATTGCCACTGACATCGCATACAAACGAATACTCTGGTGATCCATTTGCGCTAATGCTAAATCTGTGATGACACGAGTGATACGACCATTACCATCTTCAAATGGATGTAATGTTATAAACCAAAAATGAGCAAGAGCAGCTCGTAACAACGGATCAAGCATGACATCATCTTTAGAATGATTAAACCATTCTAAGAATTCATGCATCAGTCCTAGTAAATGTTCTCCACCTTCTGGTGCTTCAAAATAAAGCTTGGTTGATGTGCCATAAATAGAACCACCCACAACCTGCATGGGAGCCGCATTATCTCGAATCTCTCCTACTTTGATTTTCTGGGCGGCATAATCAAAGCGTTCTATATTTTGAAAAAGCCATTTATGCCATTGCAACAGGCGCTCCATAGTTAATGGCGCATTATGATTATTTACGGCATCCATCATGATATTGGCTAATCCTTCAGTTTTATCCTGAAGTGGCGCAGGATTTTCTTCTGTTACACCTAAACGACGAGCTAAAGAGGATTTGAGTGAGCGAACATTTAACTTTTCATCCTCAATTAAAGAAGATGCTACGAGGTTGGTTAGCAGCATATCTAAGGGTAATGCTTCAGCATCTGGTGATGCTTTGCTCTCGCCAACCAACTGACCTATCTTCTTATGGATTAAGCGCAATTTGACCGTGACGAGTGTGTCATCCCATTTAAATTTAGTCCAATTAGCTTTTTGCCAGACCCATTTTTTCATTAACATCCCCTATTCCATGAGCTGATTATAGCTTTTATTCGGCTCAAAATGTGAGCTATTTATTCAAATTATTCGGCTCATTCTGATGAAACATAGATTCTGGAAATCCGTCATAAGCTAAATACGTTTTAAATCGGCTCATATATTGATTTAAATAGAATAATTATTCGGCTCATGAAACAAGCTGATAATGACTGGTATTTGGCTCACCTTGTAATTTAGATTTTTATGTTAAGGTCTAATCATCTTTACAAGATTTTTGCCGCAAGTATGCAAATGTAATTTTCAGAGTTCAATGTTATATAATAAAGCGCAATACACTCTTTATTTCATTCTTATATGGCCAGTACATTTTCCGATAGTCGTCAAATTAGTGTAGTTTCAACTTTTTCTGAATTGATAAATTCAAATTTTCAAAAAAGCATGAATGCGATTTGCTGGCATCGAAACCTAATTGGTGATTTCAAAGAGATTGTTGATAAACTTGTGTTAAAAGAGAATATTACAGAAATCTCGATAGAAGACCTTCTAGAGCTGAAACTCTCGGAAAATGGACATTTAGCAAGAGACATTATTTTAAAAGATATGCAATTATTAACTGATTTTGGTGCATCACCTGTACTGAATTTGCTTAAAAATTATCAGCGTGATGAAGATCTCGATTTTATTTCCACAGATGTTTATTCATATCATATTGATCGTTCACCGATCGAGACTGATACGTTTTTATGTACTTATTTTGGTCCAGCCAGTGACATTTTACCCAACGATCAAGTTGAGCAAAAAATTAAGATTCCAGCAATTAGAGAAAAACTCAAACAACTGTATCATGGTCCAGAAGATGAATTTGAAATGTTCCTAGAAGACCATTTTTTCGATCTACATTATCAGCCTAAACCTGATGCAAACCCTTTGAACTTAGGCTCAGGACATCTTTGGCGATTGGCAGTAGATCATCCCAAACAGCAAGTTTTGCCTTGCGTTCATCGTGCGCCCACTGAAAGAAAAAATGAGTATAGATTATTATTGATTTGCTAAAACAAATTCGTCATTTCAATTCAATATAACTCAATGGCATTCTATAGGACACTCTAGAAGCCATGAGTCGAACGAAGGTGTGAGTTTAGACGCGCTACTATTCCAAATTTTGTTTAATGATCTTCAATGAATCATTTAAACGGTCAATATCAGAAGGCTTTAGTCCTTTAAAACTATCTTCAAACAACACAACCGTCATTTCATTAATCTTTTTGACCATTTCTTCACCTTGTTGTGTCAATTTAACTCGAGTCACTCGGTTGTCATCGGGACACAACATGGTTTCAATCAAATTCTCTTCACGCAGACGAATTAAAATTTTGGTAGTCGTTGATATTTTTATTAACGTCATTTCCGATAAATCAGAAACACTTGCATTTGGATAAAGATAAGCCGTCAATAAAATACGACGTCTAGAATTATCTAAACCGTATTTTTTTAAAGAGTTGTCCATTTTGGCAACATACAGACCATAGACTTGTGTAATCCAGTAGTAAGGAAAATTATCTAGATTAAATTCGTCATGATTTGGAAAAAATTTGGAATACTTATTTGACATAAAAAAATGATTCATCCATACGCTATGGGATAAAAGAAAAATTCAGACAACAGCTAAAAACTATAACCATTTTAGAGTATTTATTTTTTTAAAATCAATATACTAGTGTAATAATTTTCATCATAATTACTATGTTTTTTGGCATAATTTTATAAAATTAACCATTCATTAAAACTAAGTCTATGATCTTATATACATAGTTTTCATAAGTTATCCATTTAAAAAATTATGAAATTTAGCAGTTTATTCAAGCAGCAAAGTCCATATCTAGTTCAAACCTGAACTTTTTTTAAAAAACTCCAGATCTGCTGTAGAGAGGAATCTTTGTTTAACTTATTCCTTAAAATAAAAATTTCTTGCTGAATGCTAAATTTTGTATCTGCTAAAATTTTGACTTTATTCGTTGCTAGTTCATCTTCAATCGTAATTCTAGGTAACCACGCTACGCCTGCTCCTTGCATAACAAAATCTTTTAAATTATTTGCATGATCTGTTTCATATAAAATCCGATAATTTAATTGATTTAATATCACTTGATCTACTAGATTTCTTAAATACGCATTTTTACTATATGAAAGTAATGGAAAATGTTTATTAATATCAAACTTAGCTTCGCCATTATTATGAGTAATGCAAACTGGAATAATTTCAGTTTGCCCTAACTTTAAATAATCAATAATATCAGTATTTATTTGATTGATTTTATTATGATCAATGTAACCAATAAAAAAATCACATGCTCCTTCTTTTAAAAGTTTAAAACCCTCTCCCACATTAGCAGCAATTAACTCAATTTTAAACTCTTGTAAATGCTCTGGAAATAGCTGAATAAACTTTGAAAAAAACGTTGAACTTAAAGAATGAACGACAGCAAAACGAACCGTAATTTCTTTTGATCTATTTAAATTATTTAATAAAGCCAATGTTGCCTGTAATTGATTTTCTATACTTTTAGCGGTCGCAAGTAAAATCTGTCCTGCATCGGTAAACTCAAGATGCCGACTGTCTCTATCTAAAATTGGAAAGCCTAATGCCTGCTCAAGATGTTGAATTCGTCTGGTAAATGCAGATTGGCTAACAAATCTTCGTTCTGCGGCTTTAGAAATTGATCGTTCTTGTTCAAGGGTTAAAAGATCTTCAATCCAGCGAATTTCAAGGCTCATGTGTATGGTCTAAGCGTAAGATCATCAAATTATAATCACAGTATGCAAATTTTGCATAGCAAATTTAATCTATGCATTAGAAATTATTTCTTACCAATTTTATGATGAATTATCTTCCTCAGACAGATAAAAAAATGAACGCCGAAATTTTAACACGTACAGAAAAAGATCTTTTAGGTTTTCGTGAAGTACCCAATCAATTTTATTTTGGAATTCAAACTTTAAGAGCCATAGAAAACTTCAACTTAAGTTCAAATAAAATAGAACAATTTCCGAATATAATTAAATCTTTAGCTATGGTTAAACTGGCATGTGCGCAAGCAAATAACCAGTTGGGTAAACTTGATAATATCAAACTTGAAGCGATTAAATATGCTTCTGAACAACTTGTAAATGGTTCATTTCATGAACAGTTTCCCATTGATATGATTCAAGGTGGTGCTGGAACCTCGACCAATATGAATGCAAATGAAGTGATTGCTAATATTGGACTTGAATATCTCAATCATAAAAAAGGCGAATATCAATATTTACATCCAAATAATGATGTGAATATGTCACAATCCACCAATGATGTATACCCTACTGCAATTCGCTTAGGTTTGTTATTTAGTTTAGATGATCTAAATAAACCATTTGAAGACATCATTGCAAGTTTGCGCGCCAAAGGTCAGGAGTTTTCTCATATTTTGAAAATGGGACGTACTCAACTTCAAGATGCGGTACCGATGACACTTGGTCAGGAACTCCATGCTTTTGCTGCGACACTTGAAAAAGATTTAGCTCAAATCAATAGCATTGCGCCAAACACGTTGAATTATATGAATTTGGGTGGCACAGCAATTGGTACAGGGATTAATACTGAGTATCGTTATACGCAACTTGCGATTCAGGCTTTGTCTGAAATTAGCCAAAAAAATATTCAGTCTGCACCAGATTTGATTGAAGCCACTTCAGATATGGGCGATTTTGTCCTTTTATCAGGTTTGCTAAAACGTACAGCAACGAAATTATCAAAAATTGCCAATGATCTGCGCTTATTGTCCAGCGGTCCGCGTACAGGAATTAATGAAATTAATCTTGAAGCGCGTCAGCCAGGTAGTTCAATTATGCCAGGTAAAGTTAATCCAGTGATTCCTGAGGCATTAAATCTGGTTTGTTTTCAGATTATTGCAAATGATCTAGCGGTTACTTTGGCAGCCGAAGCAGGTCAACTTCAATTGAATGCAATGGAACCATTGATTGCATTTAAATTATTTGAATCCATTGAGTTGTTATCTCGTGCTTTGGTAATGTTTAGAACCAAATGCATTGATACGGTGACTGCCAATGCCGAGCATTGTAAAGCTCAAGTAGAAAACTCGATTGGTATCGTCACTGCATTGAATCCATATTTAGGTTATGAAACAACGACTCGTATTGCCAAAACTGCAAATGAATCAGGTTTAAGCGTTCTCAGTTTAATTCGCGAAGAACAGCTTTTATCGGATGAAGTGATTGCTGAGATTTTAGCGATTGATAATATGGTCAAACCTAAAAACGCAGCTTAAGCATTTAATCAATAAAGGCGCTTTAAAGCGCCTTTATTTTTGAATATAAATATGATTTACCAATCTACTTTTGCACTTAAAACAAACGTAATTGGTTCTCCTGCACCAGAGTTCATCCAGTATTTTTTATTAAGTAAATTATTAATATCAGCTCTAAAAGTCACAGGCTTATTTGAAATACGCGTCTGATAACCACTGCCAATATTAACTAAGGTGTAATCATCAAATTTAATGGTATTTTCATCGTTGTACCATGTATCACCATAATGACGTACATCACCATGTACACTTAAACCTTCTATATAAGGTATATTCCAGTCAGCTTGAACCACTGCTTGGATTTTGGATGCACCAGATGGACGATTCCCTTTATATTCAATATTTGCTTCACTGACTTTTTCAATACTTGGATCGTTTAAATTGATCCCTGCATTTATAGTTAAATCTGGGGTAATTTTATATCCCCCCATCAATTCAAAACCTTGATAGACGGTTTCACCATTTTGAGTGAGATATAGCTGACCATTTATCATCTCATCGATTGTCGCCATACGTTCTAACCGGTATAAAGCAGCTGATGCATGCCATCGATCTTGTTGATATTTGGTTCCAATTTCATACTGTTTACTAATGGTTGGATCTAAATATTGACCTTCATTTGCATATTGCTGACCAGAACCACTTGTGACTTTTTGACCTTCTTCCAATGCTTCTGAATAACTTGCATAAAATGACCAATCTTCAATTGGTTTATAAATTAAAGCATAAGTTGGTGTAACCACTTCTTTTTGATAAGTATTTGCTTGATTATTGTAATTGATATAACGTCCCGCAATGATTGCCTGCCAATGGTCATTAAGACTTAACGTATCACTTGCAAAGACTTGTTTTTGATAAATATTTCCAGAATCTGTTTGAGTAAAGTCCATCGGTTTATCATAGTAAGTGGTTTGGGGTTGATAAATATTGCCTGTAGCAACATTCGCGTCCCAGTTATAGTTTCCATCACGCATTTCTTTTTTTTCAAAAGATCCACCAAAAACTAAATCATGTTTGATAAAACCTGTGTTAAATAAACCATTTATCATTAATTGACTGGTATCACGAACGCTTTCCCCGCCTAATTGATACATGTTTATTGAATAATCCCCTTGTTCATTCAAAATATAGGCAAAAGTTTTATTCACAAAATTACGATTTCTAGTTCTCGCCTGAGTGATTTCGGCTTTCCAGTCATCATTAATTTGCCAATACAATCCTGTCTGTGCAAGTGCAGAATGAATCGTATAAAAAGCACCTTTTACTATATGTTTATCACTACCATCAATAGGTTTTGGAAGTTTATTACCTTCAAATCCCCACCATGAAAACATTGAAGCTTCATTATCTAAATGTCGATCTTGATAAAGAATCTCCCCTTTCCACACTAAATTTGGCAAAATACGATAATCAAGTGCTAATGCTGTTGCTAAATTGTCAGCATCTGAACCATTATAAGTCTCACCTTTTTCCTTAACGATATTGAACCGATAGCCAAATTGTTTATCCTCTCCGACTCGGCCGCCTGCATCCAAACTTGCAGATAAGATACCAGCGCTTCGATAACCTATTTTTGTACTTAGAAGGTTTTCTTCAGTAGGTTGTTTGGTTTGATAATTGATAATCCCACCAGGTGTTGCAAAACCATACATTAAGCCTGATAAACCCTTTAAAGCCATTACATTCTGTGCAAGCTCAACAGGAAATTCTCCCCCCCATGCACTGACTGAATAACCATTCACTTTATAACCATTCGTTTCATCGAGCTTTAAGCCACGAATCGAAACTGGTGTACTCCATCCACTGCTATATGAATTAACTTCTGTGACAATACTTGGATCACCGACAAAAATTTTACCTAAAGAGTTTGTCTGTCTGGTTTCAATTTCTTCAGCAGTTTTTGTGGTAATTGAATATGGCGTATCAATTACGCTTTTATTCCCTAAAACACCCACAGTATTGACCCGTTTTAAGGGCTCATCTTGATTGTCAGCTTCAAGGGTAATCGTCGGAAGCACAGAATCCGAAGATGCTAAACCTGATCGCCCACTCTGATTGGCTTTCGATTGAAGTGGTGTTAATTTAACCACTTCTTCTTTTTTATTATTTTTATTTTTTTCTTCTACGCGATAACCACTGGAAGTTTGTTTAATTTGATAATTAGTATTTTTTAATAATTCTGTAAAACCATCATGAGTTTCATACGAGCCCTGTATTCCCTGACTTCTAACTCCTGAAAACAAGCGACTGTCAAAAACAATATTAACACCCTGCTCTAAGGCATAACGATTCAGCACTTGTGCCAGATTCCCCGCTGGAATGTTGACTTGCGTAGGCGCTGCATGAGTAATCACTGGTAAAGCAGCAATAGAGAGAGTTGCCATATGAATCGCTAAAACTAAAGGTTTTGGATTGAGAAATGGACGACGAATAGACCCCATTTTAATTTCCTTACATCATTTATATTTGCCTATTAACTAAGACGTTTTAGAAATCAAAACAGGAAGTTTTTTTATAGATTTTTAATCTTTTTGAATAACAGTCAATAAATCGCCGACGGAATAAGTACTTAGGTGGAGTTGGTCTTTTAATAATTGCATGGCTGAGTCAGGATCATCCAATGGCAATACGGCATTAACACGGTATTGACTCAATGTCTTGTAGTTATAAATAAATTTACTGGACTGATAGCTTTCAAGTATGTCCAAGACTTGATCCAGTGCCATATCATCGACAACCATTTTTTTATTAAGCCATGACTTTTGTAAAATATCTGGATTCACGCTCTCTATATGCACCTGATTTCCAGAAAAATTAAAGCTTTGACCTGTTTCAAGCATAATGGGTTCAAAACGATGATGCACAGAATAAATTTTGGTTTTCGATTCAATCATGCTGACACGAACCTGATCATGATCGTAATTGACAATAAATTGAGTCCCTAATGCTTGTACTTGGATATCTCCTAAATCAACTACAAAAGGTCTACTACGATCTTTGGCGACATGAACCAAAATATTTCCTTTAAATAAATGTATTTTTCTCTGATCCAAATTGTATTGTAGATTGTACGCTGTTTGACCCGCCATCTGAATGGAGCTTTGATCAGATAAAATATTCTGTTGCCATTGTTGCGCTTCCGTTGAATGATCTGCGTTCCAACGTTGATAAGGTAACTGAGAAACCACCCAAGCCGTAATCACCGCAATGATTAAACTGCTCCCCCATAATAGAGGTGCTGTTTTTTTCTTGGTCGACGTTTTTCTTAAAATATTATTCTGAACCACTGGATGTTGTGATCGTAGATTTTGAGCTTTAAGTACATCTACTTGATTTAAAAATTGTTGTAA
Source organism: Acinetobacter septicus (assembly GCF_019355975.1). Lineage (NCBI taxonomy): Bacteria > Pseudomonadati > Pseudomonadota > Gammaproteobacteria > Moraxellales > Moraxellaceae > Acinetobacter > Acinetobacter septicus. The sequence continues at coordinate 581,554 of NZ_CP079898.1, forward strand.
TTCTTCAAAAGTTTTTAAATGCTCAGGACTTTGCTGTTTCCAATATTCGAGTTGACTCAAATCATCCTGAGAATAGTCACCAGAACTTAATGTAATTAACCATTCTGCTGCTTCGTTTACAATTTGTTGGTCAGGTTTTGACATGAACATTCGTCTTATTATAAGAATATATTTATAAATCTGATTTTAACACAGCATAACAATGACTTAAGGTTTTAACCAGATCATGATGAATGGTTTTACTGGTCACGTTTAATTGTTTGGCAATCTCGACCAGACTCAAATCATCAATGTAATGCATTAGAAACGCAAGCTGCTGTCGTTCAGGTAAACCATCCAGAACCTGTGCAAGTTTATTGAGTATATCTATCGCAAGTACCGTTTGTTCTGGACTAATATCATAACTGAGGTTTTGCTGAGTCAAATATTCAAGATAAGCTTGCTCTATTTTTTGATGTCTTGCCCGATCAATTAAAATCCGTTTCGCCGTCGTGGTTAAATAAGCTTTAGGCTGCTGAATGTCGAGCAATCCCTGACTACGAATCAGTTTGGTAAATGTATCTTGTAAAACATCTTCGGCATTTTCAGCCGAGCCTAATTTTTTATACAACCAACCATATAACCAGCTATAGTGAACTTTATATAGCTCTGCTATGTAATGCGTGATGATTTGTTGATTTGCCGTCATGAGAGTAACGTCACACCGTCAGAAATGTGGCTAATGTATCAGTAATGAGAATTACTATCAATTTTATTTAAAATTAATTTTACAACATTAGTCTCTGCCCCATCCTGTGCCTAATGCTGCAATCAGTTGCATTGAATTGATCATCTGACGTTGTTGTAATTCCAGTCGATCTTGTTCTGCTTGCAAACGTAAGTTTTGTGCTGTAACTACTTCTAAATAACTGACCAGTCCAGAATTATAACGCTGAGTGACAACACGTTCATTTTCATGGGCTAGATTTAACAATTGAGCTTGTTCTGAAGCTTGGTGTTTTAGACTTGCTGATTGCATTAAGCCATCTTCCACTTCTTTCCAACCCGTCAATACTGTTTGCTTATATGCAGCCAGTTTTTCATCATAATTGGCTTGTGCTTGATCAATCCCCGCTTTACGTTTTCCGCCATCAAATACTGTCGCTGCGGTATTTAAACCAATTGACCAAAGATAGTTTGGTGATTGAAAAAGTTGTGAAAATATATTGTTATTTAAGCTTCCATTTAAACCAATACTCAGGTCTGGAAGCCATGCGGTTTGCGCTAAACCAAGTTGTGCATGTGTGGCAGCCAGTTCTCGTTCAGTGCGAATTACATCTGGTCGCTGAATTAATAAATGACTTGGAATCTGGGCAGGAATTGTAGGGACATTAAACTGAGCTGTTTGCTTGCCAAGCTGAAACTGAACAACCGTTTGGCCGAGTAATACAGCGAGGATATTTTCTTGTAAGTTTCTTTCACGTTGTCGTTCAATTTGTTGAATTTCGACTTGTTTGAGTTGTGTTTCTGCCTGAATAACATCTGCACGAGCGATCATACCCGCCTGATATTGATTTTTTAAAATTTGCACCGAACGTGCATAACTTTGCCGAGTTTGTCTAAGTACATCGAGCTGTAAATCTAATAATCGAATATTCCAGTAGCTTTGTGCTGCTAAAAGTTGCTGATTCAGCTTGACCGCTGCTAAGTCTGCCTGTGAAGCTTCCAGATTGGCTTGTTGTCCCTCTACAGCTTTGGCCACTCTGCCCCATAAGTCAGGCACCCAACTGGCTTGTATTCCTGCACTAAATTGGCTAGTCGCCTTATTATTTTTACTGCCATTCCGATTTGCCGTGCCTTCGACACCTAAGCTGGGTAAACGTGCGGAACGTTGCTCATCAAGTAAAGCGATCGCATTGCGATAACGCGCTTCGGCCTGTTTTAAAGTTAAATTTTCTGTATTAAGTTGCTGAATCAAGGTATTGAGCTTTGTATCTTGATAAAGTTGCCACCACTGAGAGGTTTGGGGCGTCAAAGTTTGAGTTTGTACCCAATTTAATGAAGCATATTTATACTGCGTATCTGCCTGAATAACAGGTTGTTGATAAGCAGGTGGATGCGTCACTATATTTGAACTACACCCTACAATTAGTAAGACACAGCTAAAACTGGGTAGATGTTTAGATAAAATCGAACTGATCACTTTTCTATTTTCCTATCTATTTCTATCTTCTATAGCCGAAGGCATTGGTAATATTGAATTGTTTACACATTTGAGCCAGTTTCTCTAACAAGAGATACATCACAGGTGTGGTATAGAGGGTTAAGAGTTGACCCAATGCCAAACCACCCACGATCACAATGCCCAAAGGTTGTCGTAGTTCAGAACCTTCAGTTGTACTGAGTGCCAATGGAATAGCGCCTAATAAAGCTGCGGTATTGGTCATTAAAATAGGACGAAACCGCAATGCTGCCGCAGATAGAATCGATTCAAATGCTGTCTTGCCCAGCCGACGTTGCTGTAAGGTGAAATCAATCAGTAAAATTGCATTTTTTACAACAATTCCAATTAATAAAAACATGCCCAGTAAGGCGATCAGGCTAAATTCAAAATTAAATAACCAAAGTGTGAGTAAACCGCCCAAAGCCACAGCAGGAACCGTTGACAGTATCGTCAATGGATGGAGCATACTTTCATAAGTTACGCCTAACACGATATAAATCAGCACAATAACTGCTAAAAGTAACATCGGTGTACTTAAGCCGGCTTGTAAACTTTCTGCTTCTACATCTTGATCTGTTGCAACAAAAATCTGATGAGGCAGCATGACCTGTGGCAATACACCACGAATCGCGGTCTCGGCTTGTTCAGCCGTGTAACCTTGTTTGAGTACATAGCCAATACCCATTGCGGCATATTGGTTGCGTCGATGTACGCGATCATTTGTAATTCCATATGACCATGTTGCGAAGTTAGTCAGTGGTACATATTCACCGTTTTGATTCGGAACTTTGATATTTGCCAATGATTCTGGATTTTCAGTAAAACGCTTATCAATTTCCATCACGACATGAAATTGATTGGTTTGATCATAAATGGTCGAAATTTGTCGTTGTGAAAATGAGTTGTTCAGTACACTTGAAATACTTTCAATATCAACGCCTAAACGTCGTGCGGCCTCTCGATGAATATTGAGCGTGACATGCTGAGCCCCTTCATCGCCTAAAGTTTCCACCTCTTCAAGCTCAGGTAGTTTTTGCATCGCCTCTGCAACTTTCGGCGCCCATTTTCTAAGTAAGGCAACATCATCCGATTGCAATAACAGCAAATAGTCCTGCCCTCCACTTGTAGCAAAAAGATCTTCCAGATCAAGATCCTGTTGAACTCTTGCCGAAAATATTGCCCCTGCTAACCACGGAGCATTTTGACGAATCCTTTCAGCAATTTCATGCGTTGTCTGACCATCGCGTTCAGCTTTGGGTTTTAAACTCACCATAAAGAAGGAATTGGTGGTTCCGCCAGCGCCGCCAGAAGTTCCAATCACATCTTTTATTGCAGGATCTTTGAGCAAACTTTGGCTAAATGTCAAAATTTTAGGCTGCATAATCTGAAAAGAAAAACCATCATCCCCTCGAATGAATGTTTCGATTCGGCCTGTATCCTGCTCAGGTAAAATCTTTTTAGGCAAACTTTGATATAAATAGATTGAACCCGCAATTGCACCTAACCAAAGTAGTATCGCGAGATATGCATGACGCATGATCCACTTTAATGAATGCAAATAATGCAGTGTTAAGTACTGCATCATGCGTTGGCTATACGTATATAAAACTTGATGATTCTGCGAATTTAAAGGCTTTAAACAACGGGCCGATAGACTTGGAGTTAAAATTAAAGAAACAAAAACTGAGAGAATAACAATGAAAACCAGTGTGAGCGAAAATTCCCTAAATAGCCGCTCAATGACCCCACCCATAAATAATACAGAGATAAAAATCACAATCAGTGCCAGATTCATGGCAATCAGCGTAAATCCAACCTCCCGAACGCCTTGAATAGCTGCATTAAATGGTGTTTCTCCCTGTTCAATGTGACGTTCAATATTTTCAAGAACAACAATGGCATCATCTACGACTAACCCAATCGCAACAATGACTGCCATAATGGATAAATTGTTCAGCGAAAAACCTGCCAAATAAACCAGACTTGTCGCGCCAATCAAAGTAACTAACATGGCGATGGTCGGCACAATTGCACTTTGTTGTCTTCCTAACATCAGCGCAACCACAATCACAACCAATAGCATAGAAAAAAGCAAGGTATCACGCGCTTCTTTTAAACCTGCATGAATAATTTCAGAACCATCCATGACTGTTGTCAACTGTGCATCGGCAGGAATAAGAGAATTTAATTCAGGTAGTTTGGCCTTGATTTTTTCAATCGTTGCGATGGTATTGGCATTGGGTTGTCTGCTGATTTTAATAATGACCGCAGGTTCACCATTATGGAAACCACTGACATAACGGTTCTCAACGGAATCTTCTACTTTTGCAATATCTTTTAGTCTGACAATACCCTGCGGTGTTTGATGGATAATTAAATTGTCAAAATCTGCCGCAGCTTTTAAATCGGTTGAAAGTGCAACTTGCCAACGATGTTGCTGATTTTCAATGACACCTAATGACTGTACGACATTACTTTTTTCAACTGCCTGTCGAACTTGCTCCAAAGAAACTCCTTGTGAAATCAGAGCATTTGGATTTAACACAATACGCACTGCAGGCATTGACGCACCATCAATTTCAACTTCACCAACACCACTGATTTGGGCAAGATTGGGTTGTAACTGATTGGTTGCCAACTCATATAATTGACCTGCAGATAAATATTTGGAACTCAGCGCAAGATAAAAAATGGGGCTTTGACTGGGGTTGACCTTAAAATATTCAGGAGGGCTAGGCATACCAGAAGGCAATTGAGATATTGCGGCATTGATAGCGGCCTGTACTTCACGCGCTGCTTCATTGATATCTGTATCCAGATCAAAATGCAAAGTGACTTGGGTCGAGTTTTGACTACTAGACGAATTAATCGCTTTGATGCCAGACACGCCCATCATGGCGCGCTCCAGTGGTGTTGCCACTGTAGCTGACATACTTTCAGGACTTGCACCTGGTAAATTTGCACGTACTACAATGGTCGGGATATCTGCCTGAGGTAAGGCCGCAACGGGTAAACGAAAATATGCCAATACTCCAAGCAAAATCATGGCAATGCCCAGTAAAACGCTAGCAACAGGTCGATGAACAAACAGAGCAAAGATATTCAAGTGATTGCTCCTGATTCATCAACAGATGGATTTATCTTGTTCTGCTGATGCTTAATTCGTTGTAAACGATCGAAAAACAGATAAACCACAGGCGTGGTAAATAAAGTGAGAATTTGGCTTAGGATAAGACCACCAACCATTACAATACCGAGTGGCTGACGTAATTCAGCGCCAGAACCAGACGCTAGCATGAGAGGAATTGCGCCGACAAGTGCGGCTAATGTCGTCATTAAAATCGGTCTAAAACGCATTAAGGCAGCTTGATAAATCGCTTGTTCAGGAGATAAACCTTCATTGCGTTGAGCTGCCAGTGCAAAATCGACCATCATGATGCCGTTTTTTTTCACGAGTCCAATGAGCAAAATAATCCCGATCAGCGCGATCATATCGAGTGGCTGGTTGACCATAAATAATGCCAATAATGCACCAATGGCTGCGGACGGTAGTGTAGAAAGAATCGTAATCGGATGAATAAAACTTTCGTACAAAATACCCAGTACAATGTACATCGTGACAATTGCAGCAATGACTAGCCAGAAAGTATGTTGTCGCGAATTTTCAAAAGCGGCTGCCGCACCTTGTAAACTCAGATTGATTTCAGCAGGAGGTTTTAGTTCCTGTTCTACTCGCTTGATCGCTTGAATCGCTTCTCCAAGTGATACACCTTGCGCCAGATTAAATGAAATTGTATTGGCTGGAAATTGGGCTTGTTGTTGCAAAACACTCGCTACTCTTTTTTGCTCAATACTTGCGACAGCACTCAGTTGGATTGCTTCACCATTTGCATTATGAATATAGGTATGGTTTAAACCATCAAGCCCTTGGGTCAATGCAGGATCAAGTTCCAATACAATCCGATATTGATTAGACTGTGTATACAAAGTCGCAATCTGGCGTTGTGCAAATAAATTTTGCAATGCCAGACTAATATCTTCAATGGAAAGTCCTAAACGCGCTGCGGCATCTCGATTGACATCAATATAAGCCTGCAATGCTTGTCCACCATTTTCACTGGTGACATCTGAAAACTCAGGCTGTTGCTTTAATGCATCAACTAAAACAGGTGTCCATTGTTGTAAATCCTGAGTTTTTGCTGTGCTGAGACTGAGTTGATATTGGGTACGACTAATTTTGTCTTCAATACTTAGTTCCTGAACGGGCTGCATCCAAGCATGAATCCCTTGTACATCAGCAAGTTGATCTCGTAAACGATCAATCACCTGCTCCGCCGAACTTCGGTCTGCATGTGGTTTTAAATTAATTAAAATACGGCCATTACTGAGTTTTGGATTATTGGCATCAATGCCAATAAATGAGGACAAACTCGCAACAGTAGGATCTTTTAAAATCTGTGCGGCCAAGTTTTGCTGACGTTCACTCATCGCCTGAAAAGAAATATCATCTGGTGCTTCAGTCACCACTTGGATGACACCACTATCCTGCACAGGAAAAAACCCTTTAGGAATCATCCAATACAAAACACCTGCTAAAATCACGGTACTCAACATAATACCGAGCATGAGTGGCTGATGTTTAAATACCCATTGTAATGCTTTTGCATAGCAGTCAATGACTTGATCCAGACTCCATCGGCTATTTTTTTGATGATGTTTATTTTCTTTAAGTAAGTAAGCACACATCATGGGCGTGAGCGTTAAAGACACCACCAAAGAAAGTGCGATCGCTGCCGCTAAAGTCACCGCGAATTCATGAAATAAGCGTCCGACGACATCGCCCATAAACAGCAATGGAATCAAAACGGCAATTAATGAAATAGTCAGTGAAATCAGGGTAAATCCTATTTCCTTTGCACCCTTGAGTGCAGCCTGTAAGAGATTTTCTCCTGCTTCACGATGCCGCGTAATATTTTCCAACATGACAATCGCATCATCAACCACAAAACCAGTGGCGATGGTCAGAGCCATGAGCGTTAGGTTATTTACCGAGAATTCGAGAAAATACATCAATACAAAAGTGGCAATAATCGACAATGGCACGGCAATACTGGGAATTATGGTCGCGGACAAATTTCTTAAGAAAAGGAAAGTGACCATCACCACCAGACACACTGCAAAAACCAATTCTTTTTGTACATCACGGATCGAACTCCGAATGCTTTCAGTACGATCCGTCAAGACTCGAATTTTTACACTTTCAGGTAGATTTTTTTGCAATTCAGGTAAAATATTTTTGATCTGGTCTGCGACCTGAATCACATTGGCATTGGGCTGACGTTGTACATTGACTAAGATTGCAGACTGCTGATCTGCCCAAGCTGCCATATAGCGGTCTTCACTTCCTTCCTGAATCTGTGCAACATCTTTCAAACGAATCGGTGCGCCATTATTCCAGCGCAAAATCAAATTTTCATAATCTGCAATAGAACGAATCTGATCATTGGCATTTAGCATCGTGGTCCGATATGGCCCATCAAAACTGCCTTTAGGCTGATTGGCATTGGCGGAATTAATGGCTGAACGAACATCTTCAGCACTCATTTTATAAGCTGCCAGTGCTGTTGGATTCATTTGAACACGTATAGCGGGACGCTGCCCACCCGCCAAACTGACCATTCCCACACCAGATAATTGTGATAATTTTTGTGCGATGCGAGTATCCACCATGTCATAAACAGTGGTGAGGGGCAAAGTATCTGAACTGACCGCCAAAGTAATCACAGGCACATCGGCAGGATTTACTTTTCGGTAGACAGGTGGCGTCGGTAGATCATTGGGCAATTTACTACTGGCCGTACTTAAAGCAGATTGTACTTCTTGTTCAACCACCCCTAACTCAGCACTTAGTTCAAATTGTAAAGTAATGACAGACGCACCGACAGAACTGTTTGAGGACATCTGCTTGAGGCCAGCAATTTTGCCCATTTCACGTTCGAGTGGTGCTGTAATGGTTCTTTGAACCGTATCTGGATTAGCACCTGGTTGAAAGGTATAAACCTGAATAATAGGATAATCGACTTGTGGTAATGCCGAAACAGGTAAAAACCGCCAAATAAGTAAACCACTAAATAGTAGTGCCAGCATTAACAATGTAGTGGCAACGGGTCGTAAAATAAAGAAACGGGAAATATTCATTGCACTTAACCACGTGCTGTTTTAGTTGTTGTAGATGGCGCTTTTTCATCTTGAACAACTTGAGCTTCTTTACCTTCAGCAAGACGGTCTATTCCTTCTAAAACGACTCGCTCATTACCTTGTAATCCTTGTAAAACCTCTGTCTGACCATTCGAACTCATCCCTAGTTTGAGCATGCGGATTTCAGCTTTATTGTCTTTATTAATAATATAAACATAAGTCCCTTTAGCGCCGTTTTGAATCGCATCTGTGGGAATATTGATTGCATTTTGAATGGTTTGAGCATTTAAACGGACATTGACAAATTGATTTGGAAATAACGTATCATCGCGATTTTCAAAAATAGCTTTGAGTTTTAAAGTACCTGTATGGGTATCAATCTGATTATCAAGTGCTTCCACATATCCTGTCGCAAGCTGTTTTTTTTCTGAGCGATCCCACGCAGTAACTTGAACTTTCTGACCCTTTTGCACAGAACCTCGCAACACGTCCAGATAATTTTCAGCGATTGCAAACTGTACATAAATTGGATGTACCTGTGTAATGCTGACTAGACCTGCTTCTTCATTGGCTTGGATTAAATTTCCCGCATCTTTTTGTTTAAAACCGACACGTCCTTCAATGGGCGCATAAATCTTGGTATAGGAAAGTTGTAACTTTGCTGCATCGACCTGTGCCTGATTCGCCTGAATTTGTCCTTTTAACTGGTTGACTAACGCTTGTTGCTGTTCAACTTGTTGTCTGGCAATCGAATCCTGTTTAAAAAGTAATTGATATCTGTTCAGTTCACTTTCAGCATTACGCAATTGAGCCAGATTTTGCTGTTGGGTTCCCTGAGCCTGAGCTAAAGCAACATTAAAGGGTGCTGGATCAATTTGAGCCAGAAGCTGCCCTTTGCTGACATATTGCCCGTCTTTAAAAAAAATCTTTTGCAATACACCAGAAACCTGACTTTGAACTTTAACAAGATGCGTGGGAACAACAGTTCCAATCGCCTTAATTTCAAATTGCATATCGTTTCTTTGTACAGGGATTACACGTACAGGTACAGGTTTACTCCACTGGCTATATTCCAGTGTTGGAGTTTGACGGGATTTCCACCAGTAAATTGCCAATACTATCGCCAATATGACAATCACAATGACTACAAACCATTTTGTATTTTTTGGGAGAGTTTGAGATTTTTTTTCAACATTCGACGGTTGTTCTATCATTACATTCACTTAAATCGGTATCAATTTTGATCAAATTATTTTCATCCTGCTTCCCCTTAAAAGCGTGTTGAAATGGATGAAATTGGTATTTGTATTAACTAAGACGTTTGAACCCGCAAAAAAGGATCAATTTTCGTGTAAGTAATTGTATATGATTTTTATAAACGATTCTCATTATTATTAAAAATAGCTTAAATTTTTTGAAAAAATCCAATTAAATTTTATTTTTAGTTTTTATCGATCATAAATTTTCTTTCATAAGCCCCTGTTATCTCTAGCGATGGCAGAAAATAAAAGGGGTTTTTAAATAACGATGAAAGAAGTCTCATGATCAATGAACTTTTATTGATCCGATATCAGCCATTTATTCTGAACATTGACACGTTTTGGAATAAAAATAAGAGAACACAGTAATAGAATCCCAGCAATCCAGTAAGGCAATTCGTTTTTATAGTGGTAAAGCAGCGTTGCAATCAATGGTGAAACCAGCATCGACAGGCCTTGTGCCGCAGAAATGAGTCCTGATGCCGCACCCTGTTCATGAGCATCAACAGCAAGTGAAGTCATGGTATTGATCATCGGCAGAATTAAACCGCCCCCAATACCCATAATCACAGCACTAACAATAAAGAAGAATAAACCTTGGGTAAGTGTAAATAAAATTGTTCCAAGCGCCATGCATAAAATTCCTATACCGAGTAGGAATAGATGACGTTTAGGTTTTAACTTGGAAATCAAAACTTGTACGATAATTAAAGTCAAACCGACAGCACTAAGTGTCATTCCGCCAACAGTCGCACTTTGTTGCTGTGTCGCCAAATTTAAATGGTCTTTGCTAAAAAAACCGATACACATATTAAAAGTAAAAATGCAATTCATGGTGAGGAACATCACCAATACTTCAAACCAAATGCGTGAATCTGTCATTTTTAGATGTGTTTTCTCAGAAAGCTCTAAAACCAGTCTGTCGCTTTCCTGTACTTTAAAATAAGTCAACATCAAGGCAAATAAAGGTAAAATTGCTGCACAATAAAAAGCAAAACTTAGGTCTAAACCAGCTAATAAACCTCCGATAAAAGGCCCTAAAAAAATCGCAATACCCGCCGCTGCACCTAGCATGGCAATCTTTGACGCACGTTCTTCAGGTGCATAATGATCTGCAATATAACCCACCATCACTGGATTGATCCCAGAGAAAAAAGCAGCAATAATACAACGCAAAATCAGCATCACCGATAACATGGTTAAAATGCTTAAGGGGTGTTGTAGTGTGTAACCAATAAAAACAGCCCATATCAGATAAAAGATAAAGAAACCCAATGTGAGCGGTAATAATACTTTCTTACGTCCCAACTCATCACTACGCTGTCCCCAGAATTTTGCACTGAGCATCCAGAACAAACCTGAAAGACTGACAATCAAACCTGCATGCCATTCTTGGAGACCTTGTGTCCTGATGACTGGTCCAATGGCTGGTAAAATCATCATAAAAGCCATTTGTAGTAGCATATAACTTAAAAACAACGCCTTAATATTATTCATTTTTTAGCTGACCTATCTTTAATTTCGCATGATTTTAAATTATTTCAACATTAATTATAATGATAATTATTATCATTTAAAAGTGATTTATCGTCTTTGAGTGGTCGTTATCGCAAATAAAAGGACTCAAAATGCACCCAACAGCAAATTTCATAACAAAATCATCTATTGTAATTCGTATGAAAATCTCAATATATCTTCCTGACTAATTGTAATATACGATGTAAACTAATCCTTAAACGTTAAATTTCATATTTAATCAATAGCTTATAAACTTCATAAATTTAACATAAATTTAATAAGTTTTCAGATTATAAAGGAGTTATCCATGACCACCCTGCCAAACACTATGCGACATATTGAAATCTCACAACCGGGTGAACCTGAAGTTTTAAAAATTGTTGAAGCTGAGATTCCTCAACCGAAATCCAATGAAATTTTGATTCAGGTCAAAGCTGCTGGAATCAATCGTCCTGATGTATTGCAGCGTAAAGGACTCTATCCTATGCCTAAAGGAGTTACCCCGATTCCAGGACTTGAAGTTGCAGGGATTGTGGCAGCGATTGGTGAGAATGTTCGAGATTTTAAAATTGGTGATCGAGTTTGTGCGCTCACCAATGGTGGTGGTTATGCAGAATATTGCATCGTACCTGCAACTCAAACGCTAATTATTCCAGAAAATTTAAATTTTGTTCAAGCAGCAGCAATTCCTGAAACCTATTACACAGTGTGGGCAAATCTATTTGATATTGGTCAACTCAAAGTTGGAGAAACTGCCTTGATTCACGGGGGTGCAAGCGGGATCGGAACAACCGCTCTCTCCATTTGCAATGCGTTGGGTATTCAGACTTTTTGTACAGTAGGAACTGATGTGAAAGTTGATGAACTTAGCGAGATAAGTACAGCAATCAACTACAAAAAAGATGATTTTGAAAAAGTTGTCTTAGAAAAAACAGAGCAAAAAGGCGTTGATGTTATTTTGGATATTGTGGGTGCGAAATACTTTATTCAAAATATGAATCTACTCAAACGAGATGGGCGTTTGGTTATTCTGGGTTTTATGGGGGGACGTATGGCAAAAGAGTTTGACTTACAACAACTCATTTTAAAGCGAGCAAATGTCACAGGTTCAACCATGCGCGCGCGAACTGATCAAGAAAAAGCTGAGATTACTCAATCATTAAAGCAAACGGTTTGGCCATTATTAGAACAAGATAAAAGCCTTCCTATTATTTATAAAACCTTTGCATTTGAAGATGTGGCGAAAGCACATACAACAATGGAGCAAAGTGAGCATATTGGTAAAATTGTCTTGGAACTAAACTAGTTTATAACGTTGGGAGGAACACAACCTCCCTTTTATTCAAATAAAATTCTGAATCAAGTTCAAAGGAAATTTTTCTCTATGAATGAATAAGTGTTATATTATAACAATATTCAAGATTTAAGATGCCTGCATGATTTCTGTCAAATATTTATTGAGTACAAGTCTCTTTATCTTAGGATTAACCGCATGTAGTCAATCCCCGCAAAGAAACTCATTTCCTGAAAATATTGCTAAAACTCCAGAAATTAAAAAATTACATAAACATACGCCTGTTTCTTATTTTGTCTGGATTGCACATCCGCGCAATGCCGATCGAGTGAAAAGTTATAAATACTATTTAAAGCAACAAGGTGTACAACTCGTTGCTCCAGATTTTGAGTTTTTCCGTTCAGCGCGGGGTTGGCAAGAATGCCATTATGATGAATACGATGTGCCAGAACCGAATGTATGGCCGAATATTGTTCCAACTCTAAATTTGTTATCTCATTTAGTCAAAAATGGCATATTAGATGATTTCGAACTGACCTCTAGCTATCGTTCCCCTACTCTAAATAGCTGTGTAAATGGAGCGAAGTCATCGAGTCATATGCAAAATGCAGCAGTTGACTTTCGCATAGGTCCAGAATTCCCCAATGCAAATGATCGCATCGCCATCGCAAATAGTAAGCTAAAACTGTGCAAATTTTGGCAAACTGAAGGACAAAAATATAATATGGGTTTAGGCGTTTACAGTACAGGTCGAATTCATATCGATACCAAAGGCTTTCGGACTTGGGGACCTGATTTAAGTTGGCACAGTTCGATCTGCGCAGAGATCATCCCTTAAGAAAAAGTTGTGCCGTTATATTTTTACTGGAGTTCGAGTGATTTGATACATTTTTGTCCAGAAAGCTTGCCAAAGTGCTAAATAACGCTGGGCAATGTCACGTAGCTCTGATTCATTTTCGGGGTGAATCGCCTGAATGAACAGTGACCAAAGATCATTTGCATGGTTATCATCATTGGCTAGATTATCCTGATCATTGGCAAAACCGTGACATGCGTAATAGCCCTGATCAAACATTTCACCAAATTTTTTCAGATTAATATGTAAGGCTTCACTAAAAATAATGACCTGTTTTTCAGTAATAGACAAAATAACTAATAATGCTAAGTAATTGTCATAGTGTTCACGAATAAAACTCTGAACCTCTAAAGCTTCAGATTCGATATTGTTTTGAGAAAGAGGATCTGCACCAAAGGTTTCCAAAATCTTTAAATAATAAGCAAGATGAGACTTCGCAGCAGAACTTTGCTCAAGCTGCGCAGTATCAAATCCTAATTCATCCAGTAAATTAAGGGAAAGCAAATAACGTGCATAAATTTTGGATAAAATTCGATTTTGAGTATAAATATTTGAATTATTTTCCAACTGTTGTGCTTGAAAAATCAGCATACTCAAGGCATCGGTAAAAATTTTTACGATACAATTTAAATAATTGATATGTATTATTTTTAACTGTTGTAGATCTAACTGTTGTGCTTTCAGATTTTTTAAAATGTCGTGCTCAAATAAAGCATGCTGATCAATCTCTACTCTGAACTGTTTCACTAACTCTGTATTGGATGTCCATATATCAACTGGTATCGCATTTTGAATAAAAGCAATTGCTTCAGTACGTGAGTGTTCAGATTGCGTAAATGAAAGATTCTGAATCATGGATTTATACTTCATATACAGAGTATTCAGTATATAAAAAAACAAATAACTGATCTATAGTCAAACTCGATGCACGATAAAAAATTTTAAAAATAAATAAGTTATGGAAAATCAGATGCAATAAAATCGGCTATTTGAGCTGATTATTTGTATTATCTTATAAACGCGACAAAACCACGCTAAGTGGTTAAATTTTTATCACATTTTCATTTAAGCTTTAACTTAAATGTTATACTGTAGAAATTATTTACTAAATTATCTAATTATCGCCGCTGTACGCCAAATGATGATGTATTTAGCAGGAATCCAAAAATATGTCGAAAAAAGATGACATTATTCATACCGCCTTACGTCTTTTTAACGCCAATAGCTATAACTCAGTTGGTGTAGATCGTATTATTCAAGAGTCAGGTGTTGCTAAAATGACTTTTTATAAATACTTTCCTTCAAAAGCCAGACTAATCGAAGAATGTTTAGATCAACGTAATATGAATTTACAAGAATCTCTAACTGCGTCATTAGACGCATGCGATGAAAATGACTTTCTAGGTCGAATTAAAGCGATTTATTTTTGGTATTCGGCATGGTTTCATACTGATGATTTTAATGGCTGTATGTTTCAAAAAGCAGTCGAAGAAGTCTTTAAAATCTATCCTTCCACCATTCGTCCAGCACTTGAATATAAAGAATGGTTGACCAGTACAATTCTTGACTTATTGCAGCATCTTCAAATAAAAAAAACCGCCTCTCTTGCCAATTTACTGGTGAGTATTTTGGATGGGATGACCATGCAAGCGCAAATTGATAAAGATTCAGTTGATATTGATGAGTATTGGGCGCGCGTTGAACGTTTGATTGAATTTGAAAGACAGATGTAAAGAAATAAAGCGTGAGTGATATTCTTATTTTATTTTTATCATTGTTTTATTTCACGCTTGCGTCTGAAACCTAAGCAACTTTATCAATAAAATAAATTTATTTAAAAAGTTGAATGTGCATAATTAAATTATGCCTTCTTATTTATTAGTACATATACGTGGAGATTTATGTACTAATCTTAGAAAACATAATGATGTTGATTTTCATGCTTGTACCCTCTCTTTGTTTTATCAAACTTAACAATCTAAAATTATTATAAAGTTATACATACAGGTCTGTATGAATGCTTCTTATTATAAATAAGTTCTAGAAAAGCACAACTTTTTTTTCAAGTGACATCTTTTTAGATTTTCTACATTCACTCATAATTTGCTCTAATTATGATTTTGTAGCGTTATTATTTTTATAAAATTCCTGTAAAATTAATTATGTTAAGATTTTATTTCACGTCATTTGGATGTATTCGTTCTATACTGATGCCCGCGGTAAAATTGAGGGTAAAATGATGCAAAAAGAGTTCCAAATCGAGCAGATGAGAAATTCAGCCGATAAGGTTGTGACTATTTTAAAGTCTCTGGCGAATACAGACCGCTTACTTATTTTGTGCCATCTTGCACAAGAAGAACTCAACGTATCTCAGATTGAAGAACGAACCCACATTACTCAACCCACACTTTCGCAACAGTTAATGATGTTACGTAAAAGTGAAGTGGTCGATACGCGTCGTGCAGGTAAGCAGATTTTTTACTCAATCAAAGACCAAAAAATGGTTGAAGTTTTGGGTACACTTTATCGTCTTTATTGCCCCGTAATGATTTAGATTTTTTATTGGATATCAGCATCTTACTTTTTTTAAATTCAGTATTTTTTTGAACTCTTTTAAAAAAAACTTAAGCTTCAAGATCATTCTGTATAAAATACTTTTTTTGCTGATTTAGCTGTATGTCGCTAAGGCTTGTTTATGTTATCGATTTTTTCTCGTCTGAGTCTTGTTACTAAGATATTGATTGCCATTATTTTAGGTTTTTTTGTAGCTGTATTTTTTCCAAGTTTTACGCCTTATTTAAGTTTACTTGGCGAGTTATTTATTAAAGCATTAAAGTCGGTTGCTCCCATTTTAGTTTTTGTGTTGGTCATGAGCTCTATTGCCAATTTTAAAGTGGGTCATAATGCCAATCTAAGACCTATACTAATTTTATACGCTGTTGGCATGATTTTAGCTGCCTTATGTGCCATTGTGGCCAGTCATTTTTTCCCAAGTTTTTTGTATCTCAATGCTGATGCTCAAACCGAGCTACAGCCTGCAAGTAGCCTGAGTGAGATTTTAAAAAATCTACTGCTGAGTTTTGTAGCAAATCCCGTGCAAGCGATTGCTGAAGCAAACTTTATTGGCATCTTAGGTTGGGCTGTTGGCTTGGGTATTGCTTTACGACATAGTTCAGATACAACTAAACAAGTTTTGACAGATATATCGCTAGCGGTGAATCAAATTATTCAAGTGGTGATTAGTTTTGCGCCGTTGGGTATTTTTGGTCTTGTTGCAGTGACATTTGCCGATGCAGGTTTGGCAACTTTAAAAAATTATGCTCAGTTAATTGCGGTTTTATTAGGCACTATGGTTTTTGTCGCTTTGGTCATTAACCCAATTTTAGTGGCAATCGTGATTCGTTCAAATCCATACCCTCTCGTGCTGAAATGTTTAAGAGAAAGTGGCATCACTGCATTTTTCACTCGAAGCTCAGCAGCCAATATTCCAGTCAATCTAGATTTGGCCAAACGTTTAGGGGTAAATGAGGCAACCGCTAGCGTTGCTATCCCGCTTGGTGCCACGATTAATATGGCCGGAGCGGCAGTGACAATTACGGTATTAACGCTGGCAGCCGTGCATACTTTAGGTATTCATGTTGATATTCTTACTATGATTATTCTATCTATTGTTGCTACAGTATCAGCATGCGGTGCTTCAGGTGTTGCTGGCGGTTCATTATTATTAATTCCAGTAGCCTGTGGTTTATTCGGTATTCCTTCTGATGTCGCTATGCAAGTCGTTGCGATTGGCATGGTGATTAGTGTATTACAGGATTCAAGCGAAACTGCACTGAATTCATCAACAGATGTGATATTTACAGCAGCGGTTGATATTGCATCAAAAAAATAACTATCGTTCAGGTTGAGGTCTTATGCCTTTTCAAAGTTTACCAAATTGGGTTCAATTTGCAGCATTTTTACTCGCGATGAATGCTGGAATGATTAACGTCTTGTCATTGATTACGGTGTTGCATCAATCCATTTCTCACATGACCGGCAATGTCAGTATGTTGGCAATGGATTTGGTAGACTGGAAAGTCCATAATATTATTTATCTGGTTTTTGTTATTGTTTGCTTCGTACTTGGTTCATTTTATAGTGGCTTTATACTTGGAAATAGCCAGTTCCAGTTAGGTCGTCGCTATGGTATTCCACTAAGTCTGGTGGCTTTATTTATTTTTATTTCGTGGTTGCTACTTCCATATTTCCCTCGTTATGGGCTACTTTGGGCATGTGCAGCCATGGGAATACAAAATGCGATGGTGAGTCATTACAAAGGTACAATTATTCGTACCACACATTTATCGGGAGTTCTCACCGATATTGGTTTGGCTCTTGGTTATAAGGCACGAGGTTTACCGCTAGATAAACGCCGTATTACTTTGCATTTGCTGATTTTAATCGGATTCTTTTTGGGTGGTGTCGCTGCCGCGCTGATCCATCCGCTGCTCTCTATTCAGGCCTTTTTAGTTCCTGCAACTTTAAGTTTGATTCTCAGTATCGCTTACTGGTTCATTTATCTTCGTCATTCTTCTTTGCATCAATAGTTTTGGAAATAGTTATGGTTAAAAATGCACTACAGGCACAACTGCTTAAAGCAGGTTTAGTCGATAATAAAAAAGCAAAAAAGTTGAATAAACAAACTCAACATGAACATCGCACGGGTCAAAGTAATGAAGCCGAGTTGAAAGCGAATATTGAAAAGAATAAACTCGACAAGCTTGAAAAGGATCAAGCACTCAATCAGGAAAAACAGCGTCTGTTAGAAGAAAAAGCATTAAAAGCAGCTATTATTCAGATGATTTCTCAGCATAAAATCAAAGAATTTGAAGGTGATATCGCCTACCAGTTTATTGACGACAACAAAGTCAAAAAGGTCTATATCTCTCAGACTATTTATAATGCCTTAGTGTCTGGTAGTTTAGTGATTGCAAAGGATCAGGAAAGCTACGCCTATTTGCCTAAAGCACTGGCTGATAAAATTAACCAGAAGATGGAAGGATTCATTCTGGTCAATCATGCTCAAAACAATGAGAAGACCACCGATGAGGAAGATCCATACGCGGCTTATGTTATTCCAGACGATTTAATGTGGTAATTCTCCTGAGTTAAATATTTGATTTTATTATTGTAAAAAGTCTGATTTAAATCGTATAAAAAAAGTATCTTTATACAATGTTACAAAGCCAAGCCTTTACACTCTACACAATTATTTATTTGTACAAAGGTGTAAAGGTTTGGATTTCTTAAAGCTTTTCCGTGATGTCGAAAACTGGATTGATCAATATCCATGGCTTGAGATGTTGACGTCACTCGGTATCCTTATTTTTTTAGCGGTAATTGCTAATTTTGTTGCGAAACAAGTGGTTGTTCGTGGTATTCGCAAACTCATCAGCAAAATTAAATCCGCAAACCAGTCCATTTTTGCACAGCATAGTGTGATTCGTCGTATTGCCAATATTGTTCCTGCGATTGTCATTATGAATGGCATTACCACTGTTCCCCATCTATCTGAAAAAATAATTATTTTTGTACAGATGGCATCGCAAGCCTTTATCTTTTTAACCATTGCCCTTGCGATCAGCGAAATGCTGAACATCTTTAATCTGGTTTATCAACGCAACCCCAACGCTAAAAATAAACCCATTAAAGGTTATTTACAGCTGGTTAAGTTGATGATTTTCATCGTCTGCGCTTTGATGGTTTTAGGTACATTCCTCAAAAAAGATGTATTTACCTTGCTCGCGGGTTTTGGTGCAATGGCAACCATCTTGATGTTGGTCTTTCAAAATACCATTCTTTCATTGGTCGCCAGTGTTCAGATTTCATCCTACGATATGGTACGTATTGGCGACTGGATTTCAATGCCATCACTCAATGCGGATGGCGATGTCATTGATATGTCATTACATACGGTGACCGTACAGAATTTTGACAAAACGTACACTACCATTCCAACCAATAAGCTAGTTACAGATACCTTTATAAACTGGCGTGGTATGAGTGAAGCGGGTGCTCGACGCATTAAGCGAGCATTATTTATTGATCAAAGCAGTGTTCATTTTATGACTGAACACGAACAAGAGAAGTTAAAGAATTTTTTATTACTAGATCAATACTTAGATACCAAGCAATCTGAACTGGAAAATTTTAATCATCAGTTGAGCAATCAGACCGTGTATAACCAGCGTCGTTTGACCAACCTTGGTACATTTCGAGCCTATATTGAGTTTTATTTAAAACAACATTCTGGAATTGCGCAAAATCAGTCCTTGATGGTACGTCAATTACAGCCGACCAGTGATGGTTTGCCACTTGAAATCTATGCATTCACAAATACCACTGTATGGACTGCCTATGAAGCGATACAATCAGATATCTTTGATCATTTACTCGCAATTATTCCAGAATTTGGATTAAGAATTTATCAAGCACCATCAGGTACTGATGTGAAATCTTTATCATCGGGTATAATCGTTGAGAATTTTACGCAAAAAAATTAAGAGACTATTATGCTGCTGCAATGGTTCGAAAAACTGGTTAATCCCTATCCTGAAACAAATTTAAACGAGCCATTGCCTACTTCCTTTTTTGCATTTGTATGGCAGTCGACCAAAGGTGTTCGTCCTTTCCTGATTTTATTGATTTTGTGTGCAGCAGGCGCAGCCAGTTTTGAAGCTTTACTGTTTTCACAAATTGGTCATTTGGTCGATTGGCTTAGCCAAAGTCAACCTAGTAATTTTCTAGAAAATCATACGCAACATCTGATTATTTTAACGCTTATTCTTTTTGCCAATATTTTATTTGTTTGTTTGCAGTCCATCGTAAAACATCAAATTTTATTTAGCAGTTTTCCGATGCGATTACGCTGGCGTTTTCATAACTTGTTATTACAACAAGGGCTTGATTTTTTTCATAACGACTTTGCAGGACGTTTATCTTCCAAAGTCATGCAAACTGCTCTGGCTGTACGTGAGTTCTGGATGATTTTAGGCGATATATTGGTTTATGTTATTGTCTATTTTATCACCATAAGTGCAGTACTGGGTGCAGTTTCGCCGATTTTACTGATTCCATTATCGATATGGCTCGGCTTATTTATTTTAAGTACATGGCTTTTTGTTCCTCGTCTGAGCAAGGTTTCAGAAGAACAAGCCGACGCACGTGCGGTAATGACAGGACGAGTCACCGATGCTTATACCAATATTCAAACCGTAAAACTCTTTGCACATGCAGGTCGTGAAAGTCAATATGCCAAAGAATCCATGATTGAATTCATGGAAACTGTATTTCGCCAAATGCGTTTAGGTACTTTATTTGAAGTCATTACCACCCTATTAAGCGCAGTATTATTTATTGGCGTGATTGGAACTGCTGTATGGTTATGGCTCAATGGTCAGGCGGGTTTGGGGGTTATTGCCGCTACCACTGCCATGATTTTAAAGCTCAATAGCATGTCAGAATTTATGATGTGGCAAACATCCATGCTATTTGAAAATGTCGGTACCATCCAAGACGGGATGCAAACGCTTGGCAAGCCAGTGAATATTCAAGATAAACCAGATGCCAAACCTTTAATCGTGAGCCAAGGCAATATTAAATTTGAGGATGTCTGTTTTGCCTACAATAAAAAGAACGTCATCGATCATTTTAATCTTAATATCCGTCCAGGTGAAAAAATTGGTGTCGTAGGTCGTTCAGGTGCAGGAAAATCAACACTCATTCAATTGCTTTTACATTTTTATACCCTCAACCAAGGTCGTATTTTGATTGATGGACAAAACATTGAAGATGTAACCCAAGATAGCTTAAGAGCCAATATCGCGTTGGTCACTCAAGATACTTCACTTTTGCACCGTACCGTGGCTGAAAATATTAAATATGGCAAACCTGATGCGACATGGCAAGAAATCTATGAAGCTGTGAAAAAGGCACAAGCTGAGGATTTTATCCCACAATTAACCGATATGCGTGGTCGTAAAGGTTACGACGCTTATGTAGGCGAACGCGGTGTCAAGCTTTCAGGTGGTCAGCGTCAACGTATTGCGATTGCACGAGTATTTTTAAAAGATGCTCCTATTTTAATCTTGGATGAAGCCACCAGTGCGCTGGATTCAGAAGTCGAAGCCGCGATTCAGTCTAGCCTTGATGCACTGATGCAAGATAAAACTGTGATTGCCATTGCACATCGACTATCCACCATTGCGCAAATGGATCGCTTAATTGTTTTGGATGAAGGTCGAATTGTGGAACAAGGTACGCATGAACAATTGATTGAACAAAATGGTTTATATGCCCAGTTATGGAAACGTCAAACGGGCGGTTTTTTAGTTGAACAACATGAAGTTGAGGACAAATAATAATGCTGTATCTGGAAGATTTAAACGTTGGGGATCGTTTCATTAGCCGTGAATATGAAATGACGCTTGAAGAAATTAAACAGTTTGCAGGTCAATATGATCCCCAACCTTTTCATCTAGACGAAGCAGAAGCAGAAAAAAGTTCGATATTTCAGGGATTAGCCGCCAGTGGTTGGCATACTGCGGCTGTCACCATGCGATTATGGACAGAATGCTTTTCTATTCAAGGAGGCTTAATTGGCTCAGAATCAAGTTTACGTTGGCCACGCCCTACACGTCCTGGTGATAAAATCCATGTTGAAGTTGAAATTACTGCAATTGTACCTTCAAAAACTAAAAATGATCGTGGTATTGTGAGCTATATCACACAAGCACTGAATCAGAATGGTGACGTATTACTGATCTCGACCACCAAAATTGTCGTTTTTAGGAAAAATGTATAAATGATAGGCATGAAATTTTGTCCAACAATTTCAGTATTTTTATTTTAAATTTCATGCCAAGATGTAACAGTTTAAACGAAGCACATGTAAAGCCACGGATAGCGAATGAAAATTAATTCAGCTCGTCAAGAACAAGGAATACCAGGCGTTTATGGCTTATTGCTATTAGATGTCGTGTCGCGTTGGGGATATAACGATCAAACCCTATTTGCTCCATTTCATTTAACCAGTGAGCAATTGGCCGATCCCGAATATCGGATTCCTATTCATGTTGCCAATGAATTGGTTAAACATGCTTTGCGTTTAACAGGTGAAACGACGTTGGGTTATCATCTTGGCAATCAGATGCGTATTTCCATTCATGGATTTATTGGTTATGCCATTATGACTGCGCATGACATTACCGATGCTTTGGCTTTAGCAACGCGTTTTATTCAATTACGCATGCCCTTTTTACAGCTTTACTTCTCGACTTTTGGGCCGAAAGCAACATTACAATTACAGTGTGATTTTGATCTTGAACCCTTGCGAACTGAAATTATTCTGGCATTGACCATTGGCATCATGAGCATGGCTAAAGCGTTGACGGGTAATGAAGAATTAACAGGTGAAGTAGATCTGGATTTTCAAAAACCTGAAGGTTTCGATAAATATTTGAATAAAATGAATATCGATATGCGTTTTGAACAACCGCATCTCATATCTAGTTTTGATAAGCAATATTTGGGATTAAAAATGGTGAATGCCGACCCGATTGCGAGTCAGATTGCGATTAATCAATGTGAATCTGAACTATCTGCCTTAGGTGAACGCCGTCGTTTGGCTATGCGCGTCCGCGATATTTTGACTCATTCTGAACAGCATTATTTAAGCATTGAAAGCGTTGCTGAACGTTTACATATGTCTGATCGGACTTTAAAACGTCAGCTTGCAGCCGAAGGAACTTCTTTCTCAACTTTGGTCGATGAAGTTCGGTATCGCCATGCAACCTCCCTACTTTCAAGAACAGATTATAGTCTTGAGCAAATTGCTGATGAACTAGGTTACTCAGATGTTGCCAATTTTAGTCGTGCTTTTAAACGCTGGAGTGGTCGTAGCCCTAGTAACTGGCGCAAAGACCCTTATTTATAAGCTTTTATTTTTATTTAAAAACCTGTATAACCACTTTCAAAATAAGCAAACTTTGGATGTTAAGGAGCTGCAATGAATCATCCTTCTGAATTGAAATATGCGAGTACGCATGAATGGGCAAAAATTGAGGGTGATCTTGTAGTCACTGGGATTAGTGATCATGCTCAGGATGCACTTGGTGATCTTGTCTATGTTGAAGTTCCTGAAGTTGGAAGTCATCTCACTGCGGGTGCTCAAGCGGGTGTGGTCGAATCGGTCAAAACCGCATCAGATATTCATGCACCTGTTTCTGGTACTGTGATTGAAATCAATACATCGCTTGAAGATGATCCTGATTTTATTAACGATGATCCTTATGGTAAAGGCTGGATTTATAAAATTAAACCAGACAATATCGCAGATGTAGAGCAACTTCTCTCCAATACTGAATACGAAGCTGGTCTGTAAGTAAAATCACCCATCTCCCACAATTATAAGGGAGATGGTTTTTCAGGATTTAAGCCGATTGACGTAATATGTTTTGACCCAGTTGATCAGCCATCTCTAACAATAAAGCTTCAGTTTTATCCCAACCCAAGCAACCATCTGTGACTGACTGGCCATAGGTCATATCGCATGAAATTTTTTGTTGACCATCGACCAAATGACTCTCTAACATAACACCACGAACGTTGCTAACAGTTCGCTCTGTAATGATTTGCTTTAATACTTCAGGTTGTTTCATTGGGTCTTTCGAACTGTTGCCATGGCTACAATCAATCACCAGTGCAGGTAATTCACCTTGGTATTTGCTGCTATAGTCGGCTTTAATCCGCTCGATCGAAGTGAGATCATAATTCGGGCCATGATTGGCACCACGTAAAATCAAATGTGCCAATGGATTACCTTTGCTTTGTAAAATTGCAGGTAAACCCTGCTGATTCATTCCCAAAAACTGATGTTGGTTTTCCGCCGATTGAATCGCATCAAGCGCAATCTGGATTGAACCATCTGTGCCATTTTTAAAACCAATTGCATACGGCATATGACTGGAAATTTCACGATGAATCTGTGATTCACTGGTACGCGCGCCAATTGCTCCCCAAGCCAAAAGATCATCAAAATAAGCTGTTGCCATAGGGCTTAGAATTTCACTGGCAATCGGTAAACCCATTTCAATGATCTGTAAATATAAAGCGCGTGATTTTTCCAAACCCAATTGCAAATCTGATGATCCATCAAGATTTGGATCATACAAAAAGCCTTTCCAACCGACTGTTGTGCGTGGTTTTTCAATATAAGCGCGCATGACCAGAAAAATTTGATCTTTAACCTGTTCTTGTAATTTGATCAATTTTTCTGCGTATTCTAATGCAGATACAGGGTCATGAATTGAACATGGACCAGCAATCACCATTAATCGTGAATCTTTGCCTGAAAGTATATTTTGGATGGTTTGACGACGTTCAGCAATTTGTTTGGCAAAAGTAGAAGATAGCGGATATGCCGCTTTTAATTCACATGGCAAGCTAAGCGAGATTTCTTTTGAAGTATTTTGTGCAATTAAAGTTTTATTGAGCGCATTCATTTGACTATTTCCTTTGGACTGACTCTATTTTCAGTCCGATCATTTATTTGAGCGATGTGGGTCTATTCAGTTGTAGGTTTTGACTAAAGTAAAACCAATAAACATTGCTAAAATATGAAGTCATCAAGTTATACACGGCACATCTCCAAAATAAAGGTATGAAATAGATATAAAAAAACCTGATCGGGGTTGCCGATCAGGTATTAACTTGAAGGGCAACTATTTTGCTGCCCGAATGCGTTCAGGCAACTATTTAAATTGCCAAAAGTAATAATAAGCGTTGTTGATCATAGGTTGTTTTAACATTGCTATTTCAGTTAAATAAAACATATCTTGATGCCAAACATACTCTGTGTTTGGGAAATTGACAAGTGTTTTTCATAATTTATTTATTGACGAATAAATATACAAAGCATTAAGATGAGCATTCCCCCTTTTTGCTCAATCGAGTTTCTGCCAATGAAGTAAGTCCTATTTTTATCAATTTCACTTTCTTGTAATTGATGTACAAAATAGACTTCTACTTTGTTGTTTTACCTATTTTTATTTACTTTCTATTTTGTACATCCTGTTGTATGAGGAGGTCTTATGACCCAACAGGCGTGTATTATTCAGCAGCTTAGCTTAGACATTCATTCCAAAAATATTTTTGATCAACTTCACTTTAATCTTCCCATACAGCAATGCACCGGTCTCATTGGTCGTAATGGTCAAGGTAAATCACTCTTAATGCAGTGTTTGGCGCAAGTTTCTAAATTCAGCTTTATTGGACAGATTCATTGGCAATGTCCTGTCGCATATCTATCTCAATTCAACCGACTAAGGGGTAATACCATTGCTCAAGTATTGGATATTCAAAATTTAGTTGATGCTTTTAAACGGATCGAAAATAGTTCAGCTTCATTTCAGGATTACGATCTGGTCGAAGATAAATGGCACTTACCTTACGAATGGCAACAGCAATTAGAACAGGCAGGATTACCCCTTGATCTTAACTTTTCTGTACATTTATTGAGTGAAGGACAGAAAACCAAACTGGCTCTATGTCGCTTATTTGCCTTAAAGGATCATTATCTTTTATTGGATGAGCCCAGTAATCATCTGGATTGTGTCAGTAGAAAATGGTTAATTTCATGTTTAAAAGCGCATACCATGGGATCTTTAATTATTAGTCATGATCGTTTGTTATTAGATGAAATGCAGCATATCTTGGAATTTAATGAGTTTGGTATTTCCCATTTCTCTGGAAACTACACCCATTATGCGAAACAATCAGCTTTACAACGTCACGCTCTTGAACAGGATATTGAGCAAGAAAAACGTCAACTCAAGCAACAGGTTGTACAACAACATCAAATATTGATGAAGAATCAAAAAAGACAGGCTAGCGCAAACAAAAAGCGCAAAACAGGATCACAAGCGAAAGTCATTTTGGATTTTAAACGAGAGCAGGCAACTCAACAATCAGGTCAACTTATTCGACAACAACAGTGTCAGTTACATCAGGAACAGTTATCGCTTTGCAATAAAAAACAGCGACTAGAAACAGTTAAATCGCAGCAATTTGAATTTTCATCTGCTGTTCAAAAATCAGGTGAAATTTTGAGATTAGCAAACACGCCTCATCCCTATTTACAAAATGCTCACTTCAATTTTTCTTTACAGTCCAAAGAAAAAATTCATTTGGTAGGTGAAAATGGAAGTGGAAAATCTACTTTGCTTAGAATTTTATCTAGAGATTCTTCAAATGAAAATCATGATTCTTTAAGTTTAAGTCGTAGCTTGTATCTAGATCAAAACTTTAGCTTTTTAGATCAACGGCTGTCAGCACTTGAGAATTTAATGGATTTAAACCCAGATCAAACAGCAGAGTTTTGGAGAAATTTGCTGGGGCAATTACGATTGCGTGGAGATAAAGTATTACACCCATTATCCGAATTGAGTGGTGGTGAACAATTAAAAGTCGCTTTAATTGCCATGGCTCATCCATTAAATTCAATTGATCTTTTACTATTGGATGAACCAGAAAACCATCTTGATATAGAGTCCAGAGAACTGCTGGCAAAATCAATTCAAAGTTTTAATGGCGCAATTATATTAGTATCTCATGATGATTATTTTGTAAAACAATGTGGAATCATCCATGAGGTCAAGATTGCAGCTCTTTTAAATGAACGAAGAGCGTCGTGACGACGCTCTTGTTTATTTGCATTTGTTATTTTGGTTCAGATTAGAAATACACAAGCTTGGTTAATAATGAATCACACTACGGATTGACTTACCTTCATGCATCAAATCAAAAGCAAGGTTGATTTCATCAAGTGGCATGGTATGGGTCACAAATGGTTCAAGTTGAATTTCACCTTTCATCGCATCTTCGACCATTTTTGGAAGCTGGCTACGTCCTTTTACACCACCAAAAGCTGTTCCCATCCACTTACGACCTGTGACCAACTGAAATGGACGTGTTGAGATTTCTTGACCTGCGCCCGCGACACCAATAATCACAGATTGACCCCAACCACGATGCGCACATTCAAGTGCTGAACGCATCACATTGACATTGCCAATACATTCAAAGGAGTGATCGACTCCCCAACCTGTCATTTCTACAATCACTTGCTGAATAGGTTTGTCATAATCTTTCGGATTAAGAAAATCTGTTGCACCAAATTGTTTCGCCAGTTCAAACTTGTCTGGATTCATATCGATTACGATGATGCGACCTGCTTTTGCCTGACGTGCACCTTGTACCACCGCCAGTCCAATCCCCCCTAGACCAAATACTGCAACGCTGTCACCTTCCTGCACTTTAGCAGTATTGTGCACTGCACCAATTCCTGTGGTGACACCACATCCAAGTAAGCAAACTTGTTCATGATTCGCTTCAGGATTAATTTTTGCCAAAGAAACTTCGGCAACCACTGTATATTCACTGAAGGTTGAACATCCCATATAGTGATAAATGGGCTCGCCATTATAAGAAAAACGTGTCGTACCATCTGGCATAACACCTTTACCTTGTGTAGCACGAACAGCAACACATAGGTTCGTTTTGCCTGACTTACAAAATAAACACTCGCCGCATTCAGCTGTATAAAGTGGAATCACATGATCGCCGGGTTTGACACTGGTAACGCCCTCACCGACTTCAACCACAACACCAGCACCTTCATGCCCTAATATGGCAGGAAATACACCTTCAGGATCATCACCCGATAAAGTAAATGCATCGGTATGACAAACTCCTGTATGACTGATTTTGATCAGGACTTCACCTGCCTTGGGTGGAGCGACATCCACTTCTACAATCTGTAAGGGTTGACCTGGACCAAATGCAACAGCAGCACGTGATTTCATGCTTTCTCTCCTTTTGTATTTACTTTAAATAAGATTTCAGAATTTTGGTAATCTCAGCTAATTCTTCATAACGCTGTTGTTCTGTCGTCTCTCCCTCAACTAGAGTGTCTTTGAAATGGATTTCCAGCACTTCATTCATTAGACCATTCATCGCACCACGTGTTGCACAAATTTGTTGAAGAATTGCGTTACATGAAGTGTCATTTTCGAGTGCACGTTCAATGGCCTGAACTTGACCCTGAATTTTGCGAAGGCGAAGTATAATTTTCTTTTTGTCTTCAATTTGCTTAGGCATAAGCCCTCTCTTTTGCATCTTTTTATACTATACCCCAGTATAGTATATCTATTAATTCAAACAATAAAGCAAATGGACAATAAAATTTTAGATATAACTATTAAATGACTACAAAAAAACAACTAAATATCTGATCTTACATGTGAAATATCAATATCATATAGATATATCCTCACCATCTGAAAATAGCGTTTTTCTAAAATAGAAAACCAAATAACAGGAGACAAATGTTTGTAATAAAAATTTATGACGGATTGAATATGATAAGAAATATTTTGAGAGATACAGACTTATGAACTTTGACTGGTTAAATGATCAAGATGCGGTAAAAAAAATAGAACAAGGTTTAACCGCTTATGTCGCTTTAGATGATGCTTTTGTTAGTATTGCATCACGAATTTTTTTGATTCGGAACGCCAAGCGAACTCTCGATTTACAATATTATATATGGAATAACGATTTTATTGGTCAGCTCATGTTGAATGAGTTATACAAGGCAGCAAACCGAGGGATTAAGATTCGGTTACTGATCGATGATCAAAACGGAAATGGACTCGATCCTATTTTACGGGCACTTTCAGACAACCCAGCTTTTGAAATTCGCCTATTTAATCCTTACAAATTCAGAAAGTTACGTGTACTAGATTACTTATTTAGAGCAAAAGCAATTAATCATCGAATGCACAATAAACTGATCATTGCTGATGATTGTATTGCTGTCACAGGCGGGCGTAATATTAGTGGCGAATATTTTGAAGCTGGTAACGAATTTCAATTTTTTGATCTGGATATTCTTTTTTATGGAACTGCTGTCACTCATGCGGTCGATGTATTTCAAAACTTCTGGAATTTCTCGTTAAGTCTACCTATTCGACATTTTGTCGGGGCTACAAAATCGAATGATGAATCAAAACTAAAACAGCTTTTTAAGCAATTCAATGAAATTGATACGCCAGTTGAAAAGAAAATTTATGAAGCTCAAAGTGAATTAGATAATATATTAAAAAATTATTCATTACGATGGAAGAAAGCTTATTTCGTTGCAGATGTTCCACAGAAAATTTTAGGTGAATCGAGACAGGATGAATTAATTTATCATCAAATTGCTCAGCTTATGGGCTACCCTTCAAATCATCTAGAATTGGTTTCTGCTTATTTTGTACCCACTCGCTCAGGTACAGCTTTTTTAAGTAAGCAAAGTCGACAAGGCATAAAAATACGCATTTTAACCAATTCATTCATTGCAAATGATGTTGCCATTGTCCATGCTTTCTATAGTAAATATCGTCAAGCTTTACTGGAAAGTGGCGTCAAACTTTACGAGTTAAAATCCATTATTCCGAGAAAAAAACCAACATGGTATGAAAAACTAACTGGTCGAGTCATACCTGCTAAAGGAAAAAGTAATTCGAGCTTACACGCAAAATTTTTTGATATCGAAGGCAAAGTGTTTATCGGTTCATTCAACTTTGATCCTCGTTCTGCGCATATCAATACTGAAGTTGGATTGGTTGTTGAATCTGAAGAACTTCAACAAAATATTACTGATGATCTTGACAAATTTTTGCCATTAACATGCTATGAGTTGAGTCTGGATCAACAAGGCAATGTGATCTGGACAGAATATCTTGAGAATGGTGAAACTATAAAATACGCTCATGACCCTAAAACCACAAAATTTCAACGTCTTGTAATGAAATTTATGGCTTGCTTACCTATTGAATGGATGATGTGATTAGACTTTACATTCAAATAGGCATAAGCCCTGTATTTCTAATTGAATATCAATGGAAATAAAGCCTGCCTGTTTTAAGACTGATAAATGTTCAGTTTTAGACATATACAGCTCATTATTTTGCATCGCATCTTCAGCAAAAAGATGATCACAGACAAAATAAGTTGCTTTCGGTTTGAGTAAACTGATTACTGCCTTATGGAAGTCTAATGCATGGCTTTTATGTCTTAATTCATGTAAAGCCTGATGAATAATAATATAGTCAAATTGGTCTAGGCTCTTTTGCCAGTTGGCTTGCTTGAAATCACCCAATAAGTAAGTCGTTCGTTGATATTCATCTGGGCTAAGCTTTTGCAAAGCTAGCGTATGCATGACTTCTGAAAAATCAAAGGCTGTATATTGAATATTAGGCAAACGTTCTAACAAATACTTGCCTAAAAATCCTGGCCCTGATCCTAACTCTAAAATGTGTAACTGAGCATCAGTGCCTTGCGCAATTTTTTGTGCATAATAATCAAAAAAATCATAACGCCACGGTCGCTTAAGATTTGCCGTTAACTCCCACTGTTTTGCGTCCTGATATTTTTTTAAATCTATTGGACTTGGAACATCGATATTCATATTTTTTCTCTTTGATTTTTCTTTAAATTAAACCAATATTTTCAAAGAGTACACGATAAGCTTCTGCTTTTTTTTCGAGCGCTAAAGGATAAGCTCTGGACGATGACGGCATACGATATAAATCAAGCCACCGACTTACAAAATAAGTTTGAGTAGATTGCCCTATCTGGGGCTTTTCGGTATTTTCAGGTAAAGACAGCATCAATGTATCCGTGGCTTTATCACCCGTCGTCATCAGCGTATTGCACTGAGGAATTTGCTCAAGTAAATCCTGTAAATTGGTCGGTGTCACAATCTGTAAAAACTTATCAGAAGCATTGCCTTTTAAGCGTTGAACTTGAACAGCAGTATCAAAAATGGCAATCCCCTTTTCAATTAAAAAATCATGGATTTGCTGCTGCTTAAAATTTTTATTTTCGAGATCTAAAAAATAGTTCTTATCATCGAAGAACAAATAACCAAAAATCCGCCACATGTCGTTTTGATAATTTGGATAATAAAAATCCATTTTCCAGCGTTCTTTTGGAGGTGGAAAGCTACCTAACATCAGTAGTTTTGCATTGCTTGGTAAAAATGGTTGAAGTGGATGTGACTCTATTTCGAACTCAAAGTTATTCATACTATCTTTTTAGGGCGCTTAAATAAATTTTTAGATATTTTGCCTTGTAATGATCATCAAAGTAAATTTTTAAAGACTTGAATTTTATTATTTTGCATAATTATATGATTTACATAAACTAACTCTAATTGAAAATATACAACAATATAAAAAGCCCATTGTAAAATGGGCTCTTGAAAATAATTTGAGTAAATAAAGAATTAGTTAACTAATTCAGGGTTTAATTCATCATCTTTAGCAAGTAAAACCGAGAAGACAATTGGCACACCCAAAATTAGAGGAACAACAATGATCCACAAATCAATTGTAAGTTTTGCAGGAAATAAAAAGTGAATCCCTAGAGCAAATACGATAAGTACTGCCACCAAAATCCCCATGAAACGCGTCGCAAATTTTAAAAGCATGTTTTAAATCTCTTGTGGTTAAAATTATGTTTAAATTATAGGCTTTATTTGTGGAAAATCCTATTTGTTCAAGAAATACAATCAATAAATTTACAAAATATAAAGTTTATTTTCAAAACATCTTAAAAATAAAAAATTGGCAATTTAAAATTTGTGCAATGAATGCGTTAAGAAAAATTTGAATATTGTTGAAATGCTTGCTTTGATACAAGGATGGTTATTTTAAGTGAAATCCAAAACTTAAATCACAACAAAAGATACTTATTGAGAGAAGATAATGAACATACGTCCAGTAACAAAAAATGATTTCAATGAATGGCTTCAGCTATGGAAAGGTTATCAGGTATTTTACAAGGCGACGATCATTGATGAGATAACCAAAACCACGTTTGACAGATTTCAGGATGCGCAAGAACCTGTATATTGTTTAGTTATAGAAAATGAAGAAAAACAATTGGTTGGATTGGTACATTATATTTTTCATCGTAGCACATGGACCATTGAAAATTATTGTTATTTACAGGACTTGTTTGTTGATCCCAAACATCGAGCGTCTGGTTTAGGGCGCAAGCTGATTGAAGCCGTTTATACAGAGGCCGAAAGAAATCATTGTTCGCGTGTTTATTGGCTGACACAAGAAAATAACGAACAGGCGCGGATGTTATACGATCGTATTGCAGATCAAACTGGTTTTATTCAATACCGAAAATTATTCAAATAATCTAAAAAAACAGGAGATAGCATAAAATTTAATGCTATCTCCTAGATATTTCTAGCCTAGTTTATTGACCAGTCTTAATGGCAATACTTTCATGGCAATCCCCATTGGCAGCCACGGCCATTGCGGGACATAAGCTTTCACGGGTTCTTTTTCAATGGCTTTAACCAAAAGACGTGATCCTGTTTTTTCATCGACTTCAAATGGCAAATGTTTAGCGCCTTCATTTAACTCGGTACGAATATATCCGGGGAAAATGGTAGAAACTTTGATCGGTGTATCAATCAATTCAGCACGGATACCTTCAGCCAAGTGAGCCACTGCTGCCTTACTGGCTGCATAAGTTGAAAGGTGTTTCGGCAAGCCGCGCATCGCGCTCATGGATGAAATCACCACCAAATGCCCTGATTTTTGTTCACGGAAAATTTCAACAGCAGCTTCACACTGCGCCAGTGCTGAAATAAAATTGGTTTCAGCGGTCGCTCGATTAATTTCAAAGTTGCCTTTACCAATCCGCCGACCATTGCCCACACCTGCATTGACAATAATTCGATCTAATTGACCAAATTCCTGTTTAAAAGCTTTAAAAACTTCAAATACCTGATCGTAATCTGTGACATCTAAAATTTTTGCAATCACTTTGATGCCATATTCGCTTTGCAGTTCCGTTTGAAGTTCCTGTAAACGCTCTAAACGTCGGGCACAGATCGCAAGATTATAGCCTTTCTTTGCAAATTCTCGTGCCATGCCTGCTCCAAGTCCAGAGCTTGCTCCCGTGATTAAAATCGTTTTTGCCATGATAAAATCCTTTTATATCCATGTCAGCAGATCTGGGTTAACTGCTTTAATAAAATGATGTTCGTTTAAACTTAGGAGTTGTGGCTGATTTCCAACCAATCTCAAGGTCGTTAAACTGGTATTGGCAATCGCCCAATTTAATGCAAAAGTATGATTGATACTCAACTCCATGATTTTTCCAACAGCGACAGAAATGACTCCGCCTGAAGTAAAAACGACAGCGTATCTGGGTTTCGTTTGCGCAAGCTCATCACATAATTTTTGCAATGCTGTTTCTACACGCTGCTTAAAATCTGGCCAAGACTCATCATATTCATGATGAAATTCACCGTCTGTCCAACGGGTAATTGCGCCTTCAAAGATTTTAGCTAAATACGCACGTGGGTTAGCTTCTTTGGCTACATCAGCCTTGAGTAATTCGGGTTGCTTAAAGCGCGGTTCATACTGCGCAAACACTTGTTGATGATTAAATTCATTCCAACCCGCATCGGTATGGATGGTTGTTTCTGGAAAACTTTCTTTGAGTGCGCCTTGTGCCGTTTGCAAATGACGTTGCATCGTACCCGCAACAACGTATGGCTGCTCTTTTAAAATATCTTTAAAATAACGACCTAGTAAGGTGGCTTGAGCTTCGCCATTTTGAGATAGTTCATCATAATTGCTTTTACCAAAAGAAGCCTGACCATGACGTACTAAATAGATGGTGGTCATTTTTTTAACACCCTTTGCACTTTATCTAAATATTTCTGGGCAATTTCTGAATCTTGTATTTTTTGCTGTGCAATCAACTTTAAGGCACGAATATGCAAAGCATGAATCACGATCCAAAAATCTTTAAATGCAGGATTTCGAGTTTGCTTATGGAAGTAACGATAATAAATTTGCTGTGCAATCACGGCTAATCTAAATACACCAAATACTTCATAAAAGGTCCAGTTTTCAGTACTTAAACCTGTTTTTTGTAGATAATAGTCGACCACTTGCTTACGAGTAAACATGCCTTTTAGATTGGTCGGTTGTCGGCGAGTCGATTTAAAAATCATATTATCGCTATCTTCGACCCAATACGCCAAAGCACTGCCCAAATCCATCAGCGGATCACCCAGTGTTGCCATTTCCCAATCGAGTACCCCAATCACCTGAGTTGGCTGTTCAGGATTAAGAATCACATTATCAAAGCGCCAGTCATTGTGAATAATACAAGTGGTTGAATCTTGAGGAATGTGATCAAACAACCACTTTCTTACATAATGAAAAGAAGGCACATTGATGGTTTTCGCTTTTTCATAGCGTTTATCCCAGCCTTCAACTTGTCTACGACAATATCCTTCACCTTTACCAATTTCAGCAAGTGGCGTGTTTTGATAAGGCACTTGATGTAATTCAATTAATTTATCTAATACGTTAATACATAACGCATGCACATCCTGCTCAGAAAAGTTTAACTCAGGTGGCAGTTTCGCACGGGGAATAATCCCTTCGATACGTTTCATCACATAGAAATCACAGCCAATGACAGACTCGTCCTGACAAAGAGCAATCATTTCAGGGACAACGGGATAAGACTGCGCTAAGTTTTTTTGTACCAAATATTCACGCGCCATATCATGGGCTGACTTGGCTTTAGTTCCTACAGGTGGTCGGCGTAAAATCAGATCTAGATTGTCATATTGCAAACGATAGGTCCAATTCGAAGCGCCTCCGGTATATTGAGTAACTTTAGCTTCGCCAGCCAATACAATGCTTTGTTGTTTAAGCCAGTTTTCAACGGCCAAAACATTCAGCTCCTCACCCTCTCGAACCTGACCGCCAATATCAATGATCGACATATATCTTCCTTTAATATTAAATCTAACTTTATGCTTTTTTTCTCGTGCTATAACCACGTTTTACCAATTCAAGTTTAGCAATCATGCCTTTATGTACTTCATCAGGGCCATCTGCTAAACGCAAGCTACGTGCCTGAGCAAAGAATCCAGTCAAAGGTGTATCTTTGGAAACTCCTGCACCGCCATGCAGTTGCATTGCCATATCGACGACTTTTTCAAGCACACTTGGTGCAACCACTTTAATTGCTGAAATTTCAGTCAATGCCGCCATATTTCCCAATGTATCCATTTTATAGGCAGCATATAAAGTTAATAGTCGTGCTTGATCAATTGCAACACGAGCTTCTGCGACCCGCTCTAGATTACCACCCAGTTTTAATAATTCTTTGCCAAAAGCTTTACGTGACATACCGCGGTCGATCATCAATTCTAGTGATTTTTCCGCTGCGCCAATACAACGCATACAGTGATGGATACGTCCTGGTCCTAAACGGCCTTGCGCAATTTCAAAGCCTTGCCCAGCCCCACCAATAAAATTTTCAACAGGCACACGTACATTATCAAAACTAATTTCGCCGTGGCCATGTGGTGCGTCATAATCACCAAATACAGGTAGCATCCGCTCGATTGTAACGCCTTTGGTATCGACTGGAACCAGTACCATGGAATGCTGATGGTGGCGATCTTTATTTTCATCAGGCGTATGCGCCATAAAAATAATGATTTTGGCATTTGGATCACCTAAACCTGATGACCACCATTTACGACCATTTAAAACAATTTCATCGCCATCAACCACCGCAGTCGCTTGCATATTGGTCGCATCACTAGAAGCAACCGCTGGCTCAGTCATACAAAAGACTGAACGAATTTTTCCTGCGAGTAAAGGCATTAACCATTGCTGTTTTTGTTGCTCAGAACCGTAACGCCATAAAACTTCCATATTGCCACTATCTGGCGCATTGCAGTTGAATACCGTAGGTGCAAGCAAACTACGTCCTGAAAGCTCTGCAATATGGGCATACTCCTGTACAGATAAACCTGCACCAAGTTCAGGGTCAGGTAGAAACATATTCCATAAACCCGCTTGCTTGGCTTTATCTTTTAATGTTTCAAGCTGTGCAGGCCACGTCCAATTTTTCCAGTTCCCGTCTGGATTAAGAGTATGCACTTCATGCCAAAAATCAGCTTCAATGGGCTCAATTTCATTTTCAATAAAGTTTTTTGTTTTTGAAATAAAATCCTGTGCACGTTCGGATAGCTCAAACATGATGATTCCTTAAAATGAGTGTGTTATTTCGCTTTACTTGAACATACGCTCAAATTTATTATGCATGAAATGATTTTATTGAATATCAAACTATGAATCCCATTCATAACTCTAATCCTCACAATTCTTTTTTAGATCTTGGGTTATTTCATCGCATTGATATCAATTTATATCCACTGTTTGTTGCAATTTTTGAACAAAAAAGTATTTCTCATGCAGCATCGAGTCTATCTGTTAGCCAATCAGCGGCAAGCCATGCATTACAACGCCTGAGATTACAATTAAACGATGAAATTTTTGTGCGTCATGGCAATAAAATGCTACCGACGCCTTTTGCTGAGCGGGTTTACCCTGTTATTAAGGCTGCGTTACTTTCAATTCAAAGTATTAGTCAACAAAAACAAAATTTTGACCCAAGTCTCATCAAAACTCTTAAAATAGCGATTCATGACGAAATTGAACCCTTAATTTTTCCCAAATTAATTGATCATTTTCAACGTATTGCTCCAGACATTCAGTTCAGTAGTATTAAACTGAATCGAAAAACCATACAAAATGATCTTTCGACCCAACAACTAGATTTTGTAATTGACCTTGAAAATAATCTCGCGCAACACATTGGGTTTCAGCGCTTAGTTACAGACCGTTATGTGATTTGTACCCAACAACTTGAAGTGACTAAACAATCGTATCAGTCTGCGCTGCATATCGGGGTTTCGTCGAGACGTACAGGCGTATTACTTGAAGATGTCTATTTGAGTCAAAATAATATTTCGAGACACATCTTTTTACGTTGCCAGCATTATTCCACGGCTTTACAAATTCTTGAGCAAAATCCATTGGCTATGTTGACCTTGCCTAAGACTCTTTTGGAGCATTTGTTTTATGCAAAAAACTTGAATATTCATGAATTGCCTTTTCATTTTCCACTGATAAATATTGGAATGTTTTTTAATTATGATTTGCAGGAAAATTTAAGATATCAGTTCTTAAAACAAGAGATTATCAATTTATTTGCTTAGGCTATTTGATGTTATCTCGTTTTAATTTGAACGCTATTTATCGTGCTATATCCATTTTGATCGAGTTAAATTAAGATAATTTTAAGATGTATTTCCTAAATTGCATGATTCACATTTGGTGCTGATTTATGTTGCATTTTCCTCACCGAATTAAAGCGTCTCTCCCCAAAATCTCACTTGCCTGCTTTAATTTAATCATAGCCTTATGGTTGGCACTCGCTTTAAATTTTCGTTTTTACCAACAGGTTCATTCTTTCTCAGGCTTTACTAGCTGGTTTGCTTTTGTGTGGCTAGGCATCGTAGCCGTCTGTTTGAGCGCTTATTACAACCTTTATCTTCAGTTTTTTGGCTGGAAATGGACAGCAAAACCCATTGCTATTGTGTTGATTTTATTAGGTGGACTCAGTGCTTATTTTAGTAATGAATTAGGAGCTTATATCTCTCCTGAACAAATTCAAAATGTCATGCAGACAGATTTGGCTGAAACCAAACAACTGATGACCCTTCCTTTCTCGCTCTGGAGTATAGGAATGGTTATTTTACCGATTTTAGTCGTTTGTTTGATACCTATTGAATACCCTTCTTTAAAAAAGAATCTAATTCAAAAATCATCTTATGTTATTGTTTCTTTTATCATATTATTGGTTTTAGTATTAAGTAACTATTTAAATTTTACTAATATTTTTCGGCAACATAAAGATATTCGCCAGTTAATTTCCCCTGATAATATTTTGACTTCAAGTTATAAATATTTTCATCATTTACATAAAAAAAACTTACCTTTGGTTAGATTTGGTGAAGATGCAAAAATCATTGTATCGCAAACTGAAACGTTAAAACCCAAATTAATGGTTTTAGTGGTCGGTGAAGCCGCACGTGCAGAAAGTTTTTCACTCAATGGTTATACGCGTAATACCACTCCCCAATTAGCACAAATAGAAAATCTACTTAATTTTAGTCAGGTAACTTCCTGTGGTACAGCTACAGCAGTGTCCGTCCCCTGCATGTTTTCAGGCATGACTAAAGAACAATATGATGCAAATCTAGCGGTTCATCGTGAAGGTTTACTCGATATCGCGCAACGTGCAGGCTATAAAGTCACTTGGATTGATAATGATTCTGGTTGTAAAGGTGCTTGTGATCGAGTTAATAACATTAAAATTAGTAAAAAACTCAAGAAGCAATATTGTCGCGGTGATGGTTTTTGTCTGGATGATGTCTTACTCATAAGCTTACAACGCTACTTGGCATCCATCCCACATCAGGATAGAACCCCACAGTTGATCGTGTTGCATCAGCGTGGTAGTCATGGCCCTGCTTATTATAACCGTACCACGCCTGAGTTTTCTCCATTTCAGCCGACTTGTAAAACCAGTGCCATTCAAACTTGTGATCGCCAGATGCTCATCAATAGTTACGATAATACCATCGTTTATACTGACCATATTTTAAGTAAAATGATTCAAAGTCTTGATAAAAACAAACATTATCAGACAGCGCTCTGGTATTTATCCGATCATGGGGAATCGACTGGTGAAAATGGGATTTATCTGCATGGTACGGTTTACGCGCTTGCGCCATCACAGCAAACACATATTCCAATGTTGATGTGGTTTTCAAATGATTGGAAATCTACACAAAATAATCAGGTTGAATGCCTAAAGTCTCAGAAAAATCATAACTTAAGTCAGGATAATTTGTTCCCAACCCTTCTGTCATTACTGGATATCAAAACCAGTGTAATGGATTTTAAATTTAATATGCTGGATCAGTGTCAGGTCTTTCAGGACTAACTTATAAATTATGAACCGAATTTAGATAATTCTAAATTCGGTTCACTAAAAGTTTTTATTTAAATACTTTGAAACGTGCTGCATCATCAATATATGATTTTTCACCTGCTGGCGCTTCGATCGAACCAAATACCAATTGAGCGCGAAGTTTCCAACTGCTTGGAACTTCCCATTCCGCATGTACTTTATCATCTACTATCGGATTGTAGTGCTGCAAAGAAGCCCCAACATTCTCAGCAGCCAAAGCAGTCCACACTGCGAGTTGTGCCATTGCCGTTGAATGTTCAGACCAAACTGGAAAATTATCTGCATACAATGCAAACTGCTCTTGTAAGCCTTTGATTACGTCTTGATCCTCAAAAAATAAAACTGTGCCAACGCCCGCAGCAAAGCTATCCATTTTTGCATCAGTTTTAGCTGCGGCTGCATCATCAGTTGCATATTCACGTAATTTTTCTTTGACAAAATTCCAAAATTTTTCGTGTTCATCATTTAATAAAATAACAGCGCGCGATGATTGGGAATTAAAAGATGATGGGCTTTGACGAATTGCTTCCTGAATTAAATCAGTCAGTTGTTTTGTTGTTTGAGAGAGATTTTTACCAATCGCGTAAATCGTACGACGATTTTGCAATAAAGGAAGAAAAGTATTTGACATTGTATATTTTCCTGATGAGATACAACAAAATTTTAAGAAAGTGAAAACCGTGTTTCACTTTCTTTATAGCACTTTTTGTACCATTTCGTCGTATTATTTCATTAGAAAAAATTCAATAATGCTTTGATTTATTAATAATAATTAAAATTTACTAAATAAAACCTGTTCAGAAACTTCATTTTTCCAAAGTTGGCGCAATGTAGGTAAATAAAAGCTTTCACCGATTTCAATCAGTTCTGCATCCAGCAAACTATGTACCTCATGAATAAAAATGTAGTCAAGATCAACCAATGAAAGCTGGGCTTGTTTTATAGAGACTTGTTTACGTCTAATCTGTGCTTTTTTAACCAGTTGATTGGCAAATTCTTTATCTTTAAATGCAGTAATAGCATTTAAACGTAGCTCGATAATGCCCCATGCTTCCAACAACTTTTTAAAAGTTTCAAAATCTGTCGAAGTCGATTCCCATGTGACATCTTCCAGATTATTATCTTCAGGTAAAACAGGTAACAATAATTCTGCGGTACTTGGAAAGATTTTTTTGAGATTAATGAGGAATTTAACAGGTTGTTCACTTGGATAGTCATTAAATTGAATATGTTTTTGAACATCTGTTAAATAGACATCGATCATAGTAAATTTCATCAGCAGTTAATATCAAGAGGCATATATTGTACGCACATCGAGACCAGATACAAACTGCTGATGTGTTTATTTCAACTTATTTCGCGTTAGGAAATACCATTTGTTCAGGTTTCACGACATCGTCAAACTGCTCCGCAGTCACTAAACCTAACTCTACAGCAACCTGTTTCAGGGTTTTATTTTCCTTATAAGCAGTTTTAGCCACTTTTGCAGAATTTTCATAACCAATAACAGGATTTAATGCGGTAACCAGCATCAAAGAGTTATGTAAGAAATAATCAATTTTTTCTTTATTTGGCTCAATGCCGACTGCGCAATGCTCATTGAAACTATTACATGCATCGCCCAATAGTTGAATCGACTGTAATAAGTTAAATGCAATCACAGGCATAAACACATTCAGTTCAAAGTTACCTGATGCACCTGCGACATTGATAGTGGTATCGTTACCTAATACTTGCGCCACCACCATGGTCATGGCTTCACTTTGAGTAGGATTGACCTTACCTGGCATGATACTTGAACCAGGCTCATTTTCAGGAATGCGAATTTCACCAAAACCACAACGCGGGCCACTGGCTAACCAGCGAATATCGTTAGCAATTTTATTTAAGCTTGCAGCCAGAGTTTTTAATGCCCCTGATGCAAATACAGCAGCATCACGACCCGCCAGAGCTTCAAACTTATTCGGAGCAGTCACAAACGGCAGACCAGTCAAATTCGCTAATTGCGCAGCAGCTTTAACCGCATAATCAGGATGCGCATTTAAGCCTGTACCTACAGCTGTACCACCGAGTGGTAATTCATATAAACCTTCAAGCGCCTGCTGTAGTCGTTTTAAGCCATGATCCAACTGAGAAACATAACCACTAAATTCCTGCCCCAAAGTCAAAGGCGTGGCATCCTGTAAGTGAGTACGACCAATTTTTACGATATCAGCAAATTCATCTGATTTCTTTTGGAGTGTCTCTCTTAAACTTTTTACTGCTGGAATCAACTGTTCATTGATTTGCAGAGAAGCTGCCACATGAATTGCTGTTGGAAATGAATCATTGGTCGATTGCGCACGATTGACATGATCATTCGGATGGACAGGTGACTGAGAACCCAGTGCATTTCCCAATTTTTGATTGGCAATATTGGCAATCACTTCATTACAGTTCATATTACTTTGCGTACCAGAACCTGTCTGCCAAACCACTAAGGGAAATTGAGAATCCCACTGCCCTGAAATCACCTCTTCAGCAGCGCCTACAATATATTGACTCAAATCTTGAGGAAGTTGTCCTAATTCTGCATTGGTAATTGCGGCTGCTTTTTTGACTAAGCCCATTGCACGAATCATCGCGCGTGGTAATCGTTCCTGACCAATTTTAAAGTTTTGCAAACTACGTTGCGTCTGGGCACCCCAAAGTGCATCATTTGGGACTTCAACGTCACCCATGGTGTCATGTTCAATTCGAGTTTGCATAAAAACCTCTTTCATGTTGTTTAAGACAAAACGGGCTGGAGCAATTACGTTTACATTGCTTGGCTAGTGGTAAGATACTAATCAACCTGTGCATTTTTGTAAATAAGAATCATTTTCTTATTGGCCTTTTAATGTATTTTGATAAAACCGCCATTCATCTTCAATCATTTTTTCCAAATTGCGTTTTGGTTTCCAGTTGAGTATTTGTTCTGCTTTTGAAATATCAACACCTAACTGTGCAAGTTCGTCATAAGTATATGAAGCGTCATGCGTTTCGATCGGAGCATGGGTGACTTCACTGATCACCTTAATTAAGGCTTCAATTGAAGTCAGATGTTCATGACCAATATTGAAACTTTCACAACAATGATCCTGATGATTTAACCAATATAAACTTGCAAATACTGCTTCACAAACATCCAATACATGAATAAAACTTCGCTCTACCGTTTTGTCCTGTGTCTCAACATTTTTATATAGTTCCAAAGAATCTCGCTGCATGGCAGCCACTTGCAATGCCAAAGGCACAATATTCTTCGGTAATGGTGCTACATTTTCACCCAGAACCCCATGTTCAAATGCACCAACCACATTGCTTAGACGGAGTATGGCAACTTTCCATTCATTATCCGTCTTGATGGTGTCCCGAATGATTTCCTCAATCATTTGCTGCGACTTGATATAAGGATTATCGTAACTGAAATTAAAAAATTCATCTTCAGTTAATGCTGTTCCACTTTTGCCGTAGACTGCGGCACTTGAAAGATGAACAAATCTGCGTACACCCGTACGTTGCATCGAACGCAGCAAACTCATAATACAACTAACATTATCATTATAATATTCAAGCGGTTTCAATTTGGACTCTTCCAAAGATTTAAAACCCGCAGTATGAATCACAGCATCTATCGAATATTGCTCAAACACTTTGTTTAGTGCAGGTGTATTTCGTACATCCACTTTTACAAAGGGGACATACAATCCTGAAATATATTCCAGCCGTTCTAATGTTTGTAAGGATGCATTGGCCAGATTATCGACTAAAATAACCTCTTGACCTTGTGCCATCAGACTCAAAGCAATATGTGAACCGAGAAAGCCTAAACCACCTGTCACCAAAATCATTGTATACTTACCTACTTATTACGATGTGTATGACTCAATTCCTGACCAGACTCATGACCAAAGTGAAATTTCAATGAGTACATTACTGTTAATTACTTCTGCTCCTACATCTATTCATGCATGGCATGCTTTTGAATTAGCTCAAGCACTCCACACAAAAGGTGAAACACTTCATGTTTTCTTTTACCAAGATGCTGTGCAAGTTGCAAACAGTTTGCAATGGTTTCCCGATGATCAACGCCATTTAACCCATGAATGGCAAAAACTATCGATTCGTTTGCCCGTTTGTGTAAGCGCCGCACTGAACCGCGGGATTACAGATCAAGAAAATGCGAAACGGCATCAATTATCTAACTCCAACCTCGCACAGGGTTTTGAATTGGTTGGACTTGGTGAACTTGCTGATGCCTTACAATCATCTGCACGTATTGTTCAATTTTAAACACGTTTTGTATTGTTAGAGTGTTGCTTTTAAAAGGTATATTGTGTGAAAACTGTACTCGTAATTTTAACACAGGCAAACTTAGGTGCTTTACAGATTAATGAAAGCCTATCGGCGACGATGGTTTTAGCGACATTTGGCAGCCCAGTAAAAGTACTTTTACAAGATGCTGCTTTAAGTCTTTTAAATTCAAATGTTGTATTTGATCAACTCAAACATGCTTTTAAACCCGCTTCCAATATGGTTGAAAGTTTTGAATTTTATGATCTTAGTCCCATTTTGATTGAGTCCAGATTGCAGAATCATCCGTTAGTTAGGGAAAGCCAACAGGACATTGAATTTATTGAATTTAATGCAGAGTTTATTCAATCTTTTAACTATGTTTTGTATTGGTAAGGAAATGGCACAATGAATCGTACACTCTATTTAATTCAATCTTCTGCCACTACAACACACAGTATTTTAGCCAAACTTAAGCAGATATACAGTCCACATGACCATGTTGTTTTTTTAGGTGAATCTGTTGCCATTTTAAATCAAACAGATATAGAACATTTTTCTTCATGTTATTGCCTAGAGACTGAACAAGTATTGTTAAATCCTGATTTAGTTTCCAATTTGACTATATTAGACTATCCGC
Source organism: Acinetobacter septicus (assembly GCF_019355975.1). Taxonomy (NCBI): domain Bacteria; kingdom Pseudomonadati; phylum Pseudomonadota; class Gammaproteobacteria; order Moraxellales; family Moraxellaceae; genus Acinetobacter; species Acinetobacter septicus. Next base: position 625,870 of record NZ_CP079898.1, read on the forward strand.
AATTTGCGGATTTAGTTTTACAGTTTCAACGTTGTATTTCTCTTAAATAATTGATTTTTGCTTAGGCTATTTTATGCAGTTAGAACTTGATCAAGATGGACATCTGCTCGATTATACCATTTGGAATAATCAAGTTGCCCAACAACTCGCGAGCTCTTTGGATTTAGAATTAACAGATTGGCATTTTCAGGTTTTACACGCTGTACGCCAGTTTTATCAACAGTTTGGGCATTCCCCTGCCACTCGTCCTTTGATTAAATACTTAATGAAAACGGTTGGCCCTGAAATTGATAATGCCATGCTGCAACAACGATTTCATACAGGTTTGGTTGCCCGCCATCTAAGTCGCTTGGCGGGTATTCCTAAACCTGCAAATTGTTTATAACTTGCTAGCTCTGTTCAGGCAAACTTTTTGGCAAATGCCACACAAACAATGATGCCAAGCGTAATGATAAGCATGATCCAACTGATAGATTCATGTAATAACAATGCCGCTAACCCCAGTCCAAATAAAGGTTGTAACAGTTGTAATTGACCCACGGTTGCGATCCCACCATGAGCCAAACCATAATACCAAAAGAAAAATCCGATGAGCATACTAAATAGCGATACATAAAGTAATGAAAACAGCGCTGAAAAAGAAAGATGATTAAGGGTTTCGGCTGAATAACTCAAAATCATAATGATGAACATGACGGGTAAAGCAATCGCCAAAGCCCAACAGATCACCTGCCAACCGCCTATTTTTCGAGATAACTTTGCTCCTTCTGCATACCCTAATCCACAGAGAATAATTGCTACAAACATAAATAAAATACCAAGCAACTGGTTAGAGTGATATTCAGAGTTTGGCGTAGCTTGCAAAAAGATATAAAGGAGTACCAATGTACTTCCCAATAATGAAAAAACCCAAAAAATAGCTTTGGGTTTTTCGCCACCGCGAATCACAGCAAAAATTGCGGTACTTAAAGGCAATAATCCCACAAAAACGATTGAGTAGGATGCGTTGATATATTGCAAGGCCAGTGCAGTGAATAATGGAAAACCAATCACCACACCTAAAGTCACGTACACGAGTCCGATACGATCCTGTCGATCGGGTCGGTTGACCTTGAGACATTTTAATAAAATGACAGCAATCACACCCGCAATCACAGCACGACTGCCTGTTAAGAACCACGGATTCATATCCATAACAGCAATACGGGTCGCAGGCAATGAGCCAGAAAAAATAATAACGCCAACTAAACCACTGCACCAAGCCAAAACTTGCGGATTCATATCCCAATTACTCTTATTTTCATGACTGTATTTATAATTCTGTGTTATGTTTTTGCATAGAGACAATCCAATACAATTTTAAGTAACTGTATTGGATAAAATTCCAGTACAGGCAAAATGTAATAGTGTAATAAGCCATGACCAAAATTGAACAGGTAATTGATTACATTGACGCACAATTAAAAAGTCGTCGCTTGACACCCGGTATGCGTTTACCATCAGTCAGAACTTTAGCCAAACAGCTTCATTATTCAGTATCAACGATTGTTGAAGCTTATGAACGTATGGCATCCATGGGCATTATTGAATCTCGGGCGGGTGCTGGTTTTTATGTCTGTACTCCACTTGAACCGCTTATTCTTTCAAATATTGAACCTGTTCGAGAAAAAAATCTGGATCCGATATGGATCTCGCGTCGGCTACTGGAAGCTCCACCTAACTTGATAAAATTGGGATGTGGTTGGTTACCTAACGACTGGATGCCCCATGAAAGTTTACGCAAAGCCATTCGGGATGCATCTAAAAGCCCAATCTATGAGCTTGTAAATTATTCCTCACCTTTAGGTCTATTAGGATTACGTGAATTATTGGCAAGGCGCTTATATAGCAAAGGTATTGAAGTTACACCTGATCAAGTTTTATTAACCGATTCTGGTTCATATTCGATCGATTTGATTTGTCGATTTTTATTAAAGCCAGATGATGTGGTATTGGTTGATGACCCATGTTATTTTAATTTTCGGGCTTTACTCAAAGTCCATCAGGTTAAAATTATTGGTATTCCCTATACACCTCAAGGCCCTGATCTAGAGGCCTTTAAACAGGCGATTGAGCAACATCATCCGCGCCTTTATATCACTAACTCGGGTATTCACAACCCAACTGGTGCCACTCTATCTCAACCGACTGCACATAAACTGGTTTCTTTAATTGAACAAGCCAATATGATTGTGATTGAAGATGATATATTTTCGGATTTTGAAACAGCACATTCTCCACGGTTTAGTGCTTTAGATGGTCTTAAACACAGTATCTATATTGGCAGTTTTTCTAAAACGTTATCAGCTTCAGTACGTTGTGGCTATATAGTGGCAAAAGCGGAATGGATTGATCATTTAGTTGATTTAAAAGTTGCCACCAGTTTCAGTCATAGTCATTTCTCAGCACAAATTTTATATAAAGCGTTAACAGATGGTGGTTATCGTAAACATATGGAACAACTCAAAATTAAGTTATCAGAATCCATGCGAATCACCATCGAAATGCTTGAGAAACTAGAAATAAAGCCATGGGTCATACCTAAAGCAGGTATTTTTCTCTGGTGTGAATTACCTGCTGACGTTGATATAAAAAAAATGGCTGATGATTGCAATGAAAATGGTGTGATACTGGCTTTAGGAAGCTCATTTAGTCAATCAGATCGATTCCAGCAATTTTTAAGATTTAATGTTGCACAGTGCATGCACCCAGATATATTTGCTATTTTAGAAAAAGCGATGAACAATGCCCGCTCTTAACCAGTCTGATGTTAAGCCTTTTTCTTCTGGGCTTGTCGTAGGTAATCAACATATAGTGGACTTGGTTTAGCCAAAACTTGTTTAGCTTGAATTTCTTCGCCACATTCTGAACATGTCAAAATAGGTTTAAAGATTTTCCCGCAATTTTTATGATGATATAACATCGGTGCACCTGCTCCATCATCCATCCATTTATCGGCCCAATTTGCCATAGATAAAAGAACAGGATAAAGCTCCATTCCTTTTTCAGTCAACCGATATTCAAAACGTTCCTGTCGATCAACATAAGGAGTTTTGACTAATATATCGTGTTCAACTAAACGCTTTAAGCGTTCTGATAATACGTGTCGGGTCACCCCTAAATGTGACTGAAAATCATCAAAACGGCGAGTCCCTAAAAAGCAGTTACGCAAAATAAGCATCGTCCAACGATCACCCATAATGGATAATGTTCGAGCGATTGAACATGGTTGTTCACCAATATCATCCCATTTCATCACTGCTCCCCAATATATCTAGCTTGTCCTTAATCATACGACTCATTACATAAAAATAGCTAGTCATGATCATGTGTTAGATCAATTCACCAGACTATTTTTTGTTGCCAAAACCGTAGTTGAGCAATAATGCTCTTACTTTGGGACTGGTAAAAATGAAGCGCTCAAACTGTGTTGCGGTTTTATTTTTTTCACCCTGCGTCGTCAAAGTTATATAGTAATCAATGGGATCATGTGATTTTGCGGGAAAAATCCCTATCATTTTTACTTTTTTGCTAGTTAGGGCATCTGTCTGAAAAGTAATGCCAACCTCGCATTTTCCATTTTGAACGGCATTTAAAAGACTTGTATTGTCCGTATTCTGACTAATCCGTTGCTGTAAATTTGAAAACCAACCTAAATAAGTCAAACTTTGTCTGGTATAAAGTCCCAAAGCACTCGTATCTAGTTGAGCTGTACACAAATTTCCTTTGAATACTTGAGCAAAATTAAACTGTTTAGACTGACCAAATGGGATATCCATATTGACAGAAGTGATCGCAACTAATTGATCGCTCATCAAGTATTTGGCACGCTTTTTAGTCACCAGCTTGTTTTGATTTAAAGCCTGCACGCTATTTTTATCCGTCGATATATAAAGATCAGCACGACTTGCTTGTTGCATTTGCTTTGCCATTGTCACTGGATCCGCAAATACAGGAGTCACTTTACTGTCAGGATATTGCTGTTGATATAGTTTTATAATATCAGTAAGTGCATTTGTTAAACTTGGTGCTGCATACACGTTTACTTCACCCGCCAAAGTGAAGGATGCCGTGGTGCATAAGCAGCAAAATAGACCCAATTGTTTTAACATGATTAACCTTTATTTTTAAATAAATAGACCATCTACCAACTCACCTGCTAGTATCTGTTTCTCTGCTGGAATACGCACTAAGCAGTTGGTTTGCATAAGATTGCTTAACATGTGTGATTGTTGCTTGCTTAAAGCACTGACTTCAAGTGTGCTTTGATTAAAAGTTGCAAGCATGCGTAAAAAACGCTCACGGTGATCTGCTTTTAGGTCATGTGTAATCCGCGCTGTAAATCCTGATGGTGATTCACGTTTATTTTGTAAGGCATCCAACAATAGTTTTCCATAGATCTGCATACACACATAGACCGCAGCAGGATTTCCCGGCAAGCCCAGTAAGTAGCAGTTGTTTTGCTGATGTTCATATTTTGCAAAAAAAAGTGGTTTACCTGGTTTCTGTTTGACTTTCCAAAAAATTTGCTCAAAGCCGACGTCCATTGAACATGGACGTACAAAGTCATAATCCCCGACTGAGACACCACCTGTGGTAATGATCACATCATATTCAGACTTCAAACGTTCAAAAAGCGCTGTCACAGAGCTTGCTTGATCTTCAACATGAATCACATGTGCATCTATCCCATATTGTTTAAGCCAATTTTCCAATAAAGGGCCATTGGCATCAAAGACTTGAGCATTACTTAGGCTATTTGGTGATTGAGCAATCTCATCCCCTGTAACCACCACTGCAACTTTTGGTTGCTGAAATACTGTTACACTCTGAACACCCGCCATACTGAGCGCAGCAAGACTCCCGATATTCATATACTGCCCAGTATCCGCCAAACATTGCCCTTGCTTAACCTCTTCCCCTTTACGGCGAATATCAACTTCTGCTTGCAGACTTTCTACAATCTGGATATTTTGATCATCAATCTTTTTTACAATTTCCTGTCGAGCAATAGTCGTGGTGCCTTCAGGAATTTTTCCACCCGTAAATATACGAGTTGCTTGTCCCTCAGATAAAGCTAAGCTGCTTTCCTCACCTGCCCTAATTTCACCAATCAGTTTAAAACTCTGATCTTTTGCATCAGTTTGATTTGAACATAAAGCATAACCATCCACGGCGCTTTGATCAAAACTGGGCAAATTCACAGGAGAATAAACGGCTTCAGCCAAATACCTGCTTAGGCTATTTTTTAGTGCAATAGATTCTGTAGGCAAAGTTTTGGGCGTATGCAAAATATATTGAATTGCCTCATCTATGGTGATCAAACCTTGTTCATAACCACATGCCGACATTACTCATAACCTCCAGGATGTGGTAAATCACGGCAAACATCAAAAATATGCACAATTGCCGGTAAAAGTGCTGCCATAGATTCTGAAGCGCCACCACGACTTCCCGGTAAAGTCATGACCAAAGAACGATCGATAAATCCTGCAACGCCACGAGACATTGCAGCATAAGGAGTACGGCGCTGACCAAAGGCACGGGCTGCTTCCATTAGACCATCAAGTTTACGTTCGAGCAGAGGTTCTAAGGTATCTACGGTAATATCTCGTTTTCCAATGCCTGTACCCCCCACTGTAATAATACACGCATAGGATTTGCTTAATTCTAAAACCAAATCTTTGAGCTGATCAGACTCATCGGGCAAAATTTGGTAATGAACTGGGGTAAAGCCTGCCTCTGTCAATGTATCAAAAACAGATTTGCCAGCGGTATCAGGTTTTTTACCCGCCGCTACGGTATCAGACAATACAATCACAGCAGCAGAAACAGGCTGACGTAATGTCCGTTTGAAATGTGATTTTCCGCCTTTTTTCTTCAGTAACTTACATTGATCTAGCACCAGATCTTCGGGTTCACAATGGGGTTTGAGCATATCGTATAACGTTAAACCCGCGATACTAGCAGCAGTTAATGCTTCCATTTCGACCCCAGTCGGTCCGATGGTTTCAACCGTTGTTAAAATTTCTACAAAGTTTTCATGTAACTCATATTCAACTTCGGCACGATAAATGGGCAACGGATGACATAGCGGAATCAATTCATCGGTACGTTTTGCTGCTAAAATCCCTGCGATACGTCCTGTTTTCAGTGCATCGCCCTTTTCAGTATTTCCCTGACGTAATAACTCAATACAGTGTGGTGGCGCATATAGGATCGCTTGAGCTTCGGCAATTCGATAACTTTCAGGTTTCATGCCTACGTTTTTCATTTAAATTTCCGTAAATAACGTTAATGCTAATGTTGTCAATGTGAATGCTGATGATGTTTATGATGCGCTGAATGGGTATGATTATGCTCGATTGAGTCATGATCTTTACGAATACAACACCCTTCTACAAATTGACTGCTCCCATCTGTATAAAACTCTTCCTTCCAGATGGGGACTTCATGTTTGACTCGCTCTACGGCTTCTTCACAGGCTTGAAAGGCTTCACGGCGATGTGCTGCGTAGGCCACTGCAATAATGGCTGTTCCTCCAATACCCAAAGTACCAATTCGGTGAATGACTCTCACATAAGCCACCCCGTATTTTTGGATAATATCCTGCTCAATCTGACGGATCATCTTTTCCGCAACTGGTGTATAAGATGTATATTTTAAGGCAGTTACTGCTCGCCCTTCATGATGATTACGCACAGTTCCCTGAAAAATCCCAATTCCGCCACATTCAGGAAACTCGCTAATCGAATCAAAATTGTCTAAACTTAAATCTTGTGACTGTACCCGCTGAAACTCTTTCATCTCAACCTCCAGCCACAGGTGATAAAAGCACTAACGTACAATCATGTTTTAACGTGGTTTGACGCGGAATAATATCCTCACCAATTGCACAGGCACATCGTTCCAAAGCCTTTTCTGCTTGTGGATATTGCTGGCTGATTTGATCTAGCACATCACCGACCAAAATTTCAGTTGGATAATCCAATACTAATTGCGGAGGAAGTTGGCGCTCAATCGCACCATAAGCGTCAATTGTGACCTGAATACCCGACATGGTTATCCTCCTAACATGTGCATACTAATTTTGCGGGGTTGTTGATTTTGTGTTTGCTGGTTGAGGCTATGAAAACCTTTGGCTTTATGCCAGATATAAGTTGAAGTTTGCTGATACAACGCTTGATTCGCTACCTGCCTGATCACTTCATCCTTTTCAGTGACCAATTGATCCAGTAAGGGTTTAAGCATAAGACCCTGCCTTGCAAATAAGCAGTTATACAGCTCCCCTTGAGCCGTTAGACGGATACGATCACATTCACCACAAAAAGAATGGCTAATCGTGGAAATAATTCCGACATCATATTCATCATCTAGGCGATATAATCGGGCGGGTTCATGTTCTTGTTGTAATTCTTGAATTTGAAACTGACTGGATAAGGTATTAAGAATATCCTGTTCAGTAACCACATCGGCTTGTGTCCAGTGTTGATCACCATCTAACGGCATAAACTCAATAAATCGAAGTGGAATCTTATGCTGTTTTGCCCAGTTGACCATCGGTAAAATCTGGTCATCATTTTTACCTTTCATCAACACAGTATTAATTTTAAATGGTAAACCTACGTCTTGTACCGCGGCAATTCCATCCAATACGGGTTTTAATTTTTTCTTGGTTAAAAATAAGAATTGTTCAGGATCAAGACTGTCCAGACTGATATTGAGATCATCCAGACCTGCAAGTTTTAATTCATGTGCATATTTTTTCAGATAGTGCGCATTGGTCGTGATTGAAATTCGTTTTAAACCTTTAACTCTGAGCTTTTGCAAATCACGGATAAAGTGAACCACCCCTAAACGCATAAGGGGTTCTCCCCCTGTGATACGGATTTTTTCGATTCCGTTTTGCACCATAAAATCACAGAATTGATAAAGTGCTTCGAAACTCAGTAAATCTTGTTTTTTCATCCACTCTGGATGTTCTGGCATACAATACATACATTTGAAATTGCAACGATCCGTAACGGAAATTCGAAGTTTCCGTTTATTGCGCCCATATTGATCCTGAAAAATCGATGGGTTTAACGAAACGATTCCATTCATGTATTTATACTCTTGTCATCGTGTGAACACATTGATTATCTCATGATTAATTAACAAATCGGGTTTATACTTTGTGTCACTTAAACCGCTATAAGTAATAAAGTATTCCATTGTTATGCCAGATAATTCAATTGCTTATATTGCTGTAATTCATCCAATGAATTAATACTATGAAAAAATAATCGATGTTTACGGAAATATGCAACCTGCGCGTGTAAATCTTTTCGACATTTATTTAAACTCAGTTGATTTTCAAGTAAATGCTGTTGCAGAACTGTGCAACTTTTTCGTTTCATCAAACAAAACGGATAAAGCGCATCTCCATTGATATTCACATAAGACATCAAGGCATGTTGATCCTGAAGTAAGGTATCATGCAGTGTTTGCAGCACTTTAGTGGGAATATAAGTTACATCGCAAGGAATAAACAATACATAATTCGCCTGTACATGCGACCACGCACTTTTCATTCCCATTAATGGTCCTAAAAAACCGGCCTGATCATCTGCATAGCATTGAATATTTGGAATAATCTGCTGATATAGTCGAGTATCTCGGTGGCTGTTAATCCAAACTTCGCCCACCTGATCTTTAAACGTGTTGTAGAGTTTTAAAAGCTGCATTTGATCATCAAAAGTTTGCAATAACTTATTGACACCATTCATGCGTCTTGCCTGACCACCCGCCAAAATGACCAAGTCTGTAAGAGGATATTTTTTCATATTTCAGCCTCCTGCTGACAACTTTTAATCAAACCACGAATTTCAGGTAAACATGAACCACAGTTTCCACCCGCTTTTAAGCAGGCGGTGACTTGTTTTTCATGAGTAATATTTTGCGTTTTAATGGCTTCAATAATCTTGTTTTTACCGACTTTAAAGCAACTACATACCAATGGTCCATCGCTATTTGTAACTGAAATTGGCGTACCCGCCAATAAAGCCTTACGGTGTAATGCACTCAAACGCTCACGCTTAAACAAACCTGCCACCCAATCCCGATCAGGTAACAAATCTGCTGGTGCGATATATAAACTAGCAATTAAGATGCCATCTTGCAAAATAACACTATGACTAAGTTGTGATGATCGATCTTCAAGGCTTAACCATTCATATGTTTCATCAATGAACGGTAAAAAGTTTTTTAAATTATTTTGCGTTTGATCAAAACTTTGACGAGCCGCGATTTCATAACGAAAGGCTTTTGCCGTTTTAATTTTTGCCCACCACGCGCATTGTTGTAAAGAAGTCTGAATATGTTGCTCAACACCTTCACGGACGTATAACACGCCCTGCCAAGTGGTATGAAATGTTTGAATTGCAACTGGGGTATGTTTAAATTCAGGCTCACCAGAGATTGCATCGACCACTGGATTGACGACTTTACCAATACGGGCATCTGAAGCCACTTGTTCTGTCCAATGAATCGGTGCAAAAATTTGACCACGGCGTACACCTTGATCAAGTGTTACACGCAATACGCAACTGCCCCATTCTGAACGGACTTCAACTAAGGCTTTATCTTGAATACCAAATTTTAGGGCGTCATTGGGATGTATTTCACAAAATGGTTCAGCACGGTGCGTGGTGAGATTGGCAGATAAACCTGTGCGGGTCATGGTATGCCATTGATCACGAATACGTCCTGTATTCAAAATTAAAGGATAATCTTCTGAAATCGTATGGACAGGATCAATAGCAAGGGTTGCGATCAGTTTGGCTTTTTTGTTTTTATGGCTAAAATCACCTCGATCAAATAATTGCTCAACCGCAATACGTTGACTTTTCTCCCAAACAGGCCATTGTGTGGGTGGCAGTTGGTGATATTCCTCTACGCTTAAATTCATCAAACCTTTTAAGTTGAAATAACGAAAATGTTCAACTTGGTCACGTTGTTCGATACTGGCATTTTGATAAGCTGATAAAGCAGCATGCTCATTAAAAATGTCACAGGTATTGTTAAAATCAAAACCTGAAAAACCAAGTTTTTTTGCAACTTCACAAACTGCCCACCAATCCGCTTTGGCTTGTTTAGGTGAATCTAAAAATGCGCGTTGCCGTGAAATACGGCGTTCAGAATTGGTGACAGTGCCATCTTTTTCGCCCCATCCTAAAGCAGGAAGCAAAACATCTGCATATGCTGTGGTATCGGTTTCGGCACAAATATCAGAAATCACCACAAACTCACATTTTTCTAATGCACGTTTAACTTGCTCTGCATCAGGTAAACTTACGACAGGATTGGTTGCCATAATCCAGACGGCTTTAATTTTTCCACTTTCTATGGCCTGAAATAAATCAACTGCTTTTAAACCCGTTTGTGTTGCAATGGTTGGACTCTTCCAAAAACTTTGTACCAGATGTTGATGTGATGGATTATCAATATCCAGATGTGCCGCCAACATATTTGCAAGACCACCCACTTCACGCCCGCCCATGGCATTGGGTTGACCTGTCATTGAAAACGGCGCTGCACCTAATTTTCCAATTTTTCCAGTGAGTAAATGACAATTGATAATGCTATTGGCTTTATTCACCCCTTGAGAAGATTGATTGACACCCATTGAAAATAGCGTCATGACTTTTTCAGTCTGGGCAAACTTATCAAAAAATAATTGTAATTTTTCTGCTGAAATTCCTGTACGTTTTACTAGTTCATGAATATCTTGTTCGCTTTCACTGGCAGCTAACAGTGCTTCCAAACCTTCGGTATGTTTTTCAACAAATTGATGATCAACATGATTATTTTGATATAAATGCTGAAATAAACCATTAAATAACGCTACATCCTGACCAGGTAAAATCGGCAAGTGTAAATCCGCTTGCTCACAGGTACTGGTAAAACGTGGATCGACCACTACTACAAATAAATCTGGATTTTGACTTTTCGCTTGCATGATACGTTGATACAGTACGGGATGACACCATGCAGTATTGGAACCGACTAAAACCACCATATCGGTATGTTCAAAGTCTTCATAACTGGCGGGAACGATATCTTCACCAAAAGCACGTTTATGTGCCGCAACCGCAGATGACATGCATAAGCGCGAATTGGTATCAATATTGGCGGTGCCTAAATAGCCTTTAACGAATTTATTCACCACATAATAATCTTCTGTCAGTAACTGCCCTGAGACATAGAAGGCAATACTGTCACGCCCATATTGATCTATACAGTGTTGGAACTGTGTGGCGATTTTCTCAATTGCGGCCTCCCATGGCGTGACTTGACGATGATCTTTACGACCCAACATAGGCTCCAATACACGAGTTTCTAAACCCAATGTGTCGGCCAGATTGCTGCCTTTAATGCAAAGACGTCCAAAATTTGAAGGGTGATCGATATCACCTGCCACTTTTACCATAGTGCCGTGCGCTTTATGTTGGACATTGACATCTACACCGCAGCCAACACCGCAATAGGGACATGTTGTTTTTGTAATAATAATTTCTGCTTGATCGGAGCGACTGTGTTCTAAATTTTGAATACTGTTCATGACTGCTCCTTTTACCCAATTTACCTATACCACATACACACTAATTTTGGCTTAGAAGCCATTGATCCTAAGCCAAGTTGAATCAACTCACCTTTTTCATTGCAAAATCCTTACCAAATAACAGCTTGTTTCTAAAGGTAGAAACAGGTGTTTGATCTGCAATGAGCTCGGCATACCACATGCCATCTTCGGTGTCACCAAACAGAACTGCTCCAATTACCTTGTCTTTTTGGATGATGATACGCTTATAAATTTGACGTTTATCATCATTCAAAATGATGTCTTCATAATCTTCCTTGCTTATTGCAGATGCATCGCTCTGTTCTAAATCAATACGACCTGCCGAGAACACATCCACACCACTGACTTTTAATTGAGTGGGAACAGTTGGCGATTTAAACGTTAGGCTGCCATGTTCAGCCAAATGAGTTGCACAAATAAATGCTTGTCCCCAAAGTGGTTCCTCCAAACCAAAAGTTTGACCACGATGCTCGATACATTCACCTACCGCATAAATACTTGGGTCAAAGGTTTGCATGGTGTCATTGACTAAGATTCCGCGATGACAACGTAGTCCCGCACTTTGCGCCAAAGCGATATTCGGGCGAATTCCCACCGCAAAAATCACCAAATCTGCATCAAGAATTGTTCCGTCTTTTAAGCGAACCTGATTGACATGACCATCCTTGCCAAGTAAAGCTTCCGTGTTGGCTTCTGTGATGATCTGGATCCCTTTTTGTTCGATGCTATGACGTAACATTTCACTAGCACGTTTATCCAATTGACGATCCATAATTCGATCCATCAAATGTAATACGGTCACATTCATGCCACGTTGTTTCAAACCATAAGCGGCTTCAAGCCCTAACAGTCCACCACCAATCACCACTGCATTTTTCTTGGTTTCACAATATTTAACCATGGTATTTACATCATAAATATCACGGAAGCTGATCACACCGTTTAAATCTGCCCCTTGAACAGGCGGAATAAAAGGTTTCGAACCTGTGGCAATGATCAAGCGATCATAATCAATACGCTCACCTTTCTCAGTGTGGACGACTTTTCGGGTACGATCAATCTTGACCGCAGGATCCTGAGCAATAAATTTAATGCCCTTATCGCTATACCATGCATGTGGATGAAGCATAATATCTTCGATAGTTTTCTCACCTGATAACACAGGCGATAGCATAATACGGTTATAATTTCCCCATGGTTCTTCACCAATCACGGTCACTTCATAACGCTCTGGTGCCATGTCCAATAAATCTTCAAGACAACGCATTCCTGCTAAACCATTCCCAATCAATACCAATTTCAGTTTGTCTTGAGAAATACCGTTATTGGTAATATAGGTTTTTTGTGGAACTGTGCCGACCCAAACCCGACCATTTTCAATTTTGGTTGGAAAAACCAGAAGTTTCTGGTCTTTATCTTCCAGACAGCGTCCTGTCGCTAAACTAAAATGTTGTTTGTAAATCGGCGATGCAATCACCCGCTCACCTTGTATGTCACCAATAATGCCACGACACATGACATTGGCTTGGCTGAATGGGTCTTTGTTGCTGAGTGCATAGATCCGCTTTTCATGACCTACACGAAATAGCGCTACCGATTGACCTTCAACAAGGGCACCTACCCCTGTATTAGGTGTAATGTCATCCAGATTGCATACATCGACCCATTGATTTTCTGGAAGCATATTCATGTCTTTTAGATTTGTCATTTCTATTCTCCTTATGCTTCAACCATTGGAATACGATCTTCTGAACGCTCTGCATCATTCAAAGGGCGAATCTGATCGCGAACGTTAGTAAATTGAATATGTGGATCAGCTTGTTGATCTGCACTAGCATTAATATAAGTTTGGAAGCGTTTACGGATTTCAGGATCTTCAACTGCGGTACGCCATTCATCCTGATAAGTTCCTACGACGTGGCTCATACGGCGTTCAAGCTCTTCAGCCAATCCTAATGAATCATTGACGATGACCGATTTGAGATAATCCAGACCACCTTCCATATTGTCACGCCACACGCTGGTGCGTTGTAAACGATCTGCGGTTTGGATGTAGAACATAAAGAAACGGTCGATATAACGAATCAGGGTTTCGGTATCAAGATCAGAAGCCAATAATTCGGCATGGCGCGGTTTCATCCCACCATTCCCACACACATACAGATTCCAGCCTTTTTCTGTGGCAATCACCCCCACATCTTTGCCCTGCGCCTCAGCACATTCGCGGGTACAACCTGAAACTGCCATTTTTAGCTTATGTGGTGAACGTAAGCCTTTATAACGATTTTCCAGTTCAATCGCCAAACCCACAGAATCATCCACACCATAACGACACCATGTACTACCCACACATGATTTCACGGTACGTAATGATTTGCCGTAAGCATGACCTGACTCAAAACCTGCGGCATTGAGTTCTTCCCAAATAAACGGTAATTGATGAATTTGCGCACCAAATAAATCAACACGTTGACCGCCTGTGATTTTGGTATACAGGTTGTATTTTTTGGCGATTTGACCGACGGCGATTAAACCATCTGGTGTGACTTCACCGCCTGCCATACGTGGTACGACAGAATAAGAGCCATCTTTTTGTATATTACCCAAGTAGTAATCATTACTGTCCTGTAGACCTGCATGACTTGGTTTTAGTACAAAGTCATTCCAGCACGATGCTAAAATATTTGCAGCCGTTGGTTTACAAATATCACAGCCTAAACCATGACCATGTTGTTGAATGAGATCATCAAAGGTTTTAATTTCATTGACACGAACCAAGTGATATAACTCTTGGCGCGAGTATGGAAAATGTTCACAAATGTGGTTATTGACGGTTACACCTTGACGTTGTAACTCAGACTTTAACACTTGTGTGACCAGTGGCGCACATCCCCCACAAGCCGTTGCAGCTTTGGTACATTTTTTCAAAGCACCCAAAGAGGTTGAACCGACAGCAATTGCCTGACAAATATCAGCTTTAGAGACATTGTTACATGAACAGATGGTGGCGCTATCAGGCAATAAATCCACACCACTTCCACCTGCTTTTGCACCTGAATCGGCAAAACCCGGCATGATCAAACTTTCAGGCATTTCTGGAAGTGTTAAACCATTCAGCATCATTTGCAGCAGATCATTGTATTCTTTGGCGTCACCAACTAAGACCGCACCCAACAATTTGCTTTTATCTGCATCAACCACGATTTTTTTATAAATCAAGGCATCTTCGTCAGCATAAAAATAGCTGAGTGAATTAGGCGTCATGCCATGTGCATCACCCACCGATGCCACATCGACGCCCATCAACTTCAACTTGGTGCTCATATCTGCACCAGCAAAGCAATGAGTTTCTTCCGCCAGAATATGTTTTGCTGCAATGCGTGCCATGTCATAGCCCGGTGCAACTAGACCAAAGATTTTATTGTCCCAAAGCGCACATTCACCAATCGCATAAATATTGTCATCTGAGGTTTGGCAATAATCATTGATTTTAATCCCGCCACGTTCGCCAATCGCCAATCCACTTAAACGCGCCAGTTCATCACGCGGACGAATCCCCGCAGAAAATAAAATAATATCGGTTTCAAGTTCGCTACCATCGGCAAACTTCATGATGTGATGATGTGTTGAGCCATCTTCAATACATTGAGTGGCTTTTTGGGTATGAACTTTTACCCCCAGATTTTCAATCTTATGACGTAGAACCTTGCCACCTAAGTCATCAATTTGTACCGCCATCAAACGCGGTGCAAATTCGACCACATGGGTTTCCAAGTTTAAATCTCGTAAGGCTTTGGCAGCTTCTAAACCCAGCAAACCACCACCGATCACCACGCCTGATTTGGCATTTAAGCTTGCAGCTCGGATTGCATCCAGATCTTCAATGGTACGATAAACAAAACAGTTTTGACGATCATTGCCCGAAATTGGCGGGACAAAGGCATAAGAACCAGTTGCTAAAACCAATTTATCGTAGTGAATCACATCACCCAAATTGGTGGTAATGGTTTGTTCAGCAGCATCAATAGCAACAGCTTTAGTATTGAGCCGTAAATCGATACCATGTGCATCAGCAAAGTCAAAACGTGCCAATGATAGATCCTTTGCTGATTTTCCTGAGAAGTATTCAGTCAAATGTACGCGGTCATAGGCAATACGTGGTTCTTCAGCAAGAATAGTAATTTCTAATTCGTCATCTGCTTTTTCTAAAATGGCTTCGATGAATTTGTGGCCGACCATACCGTGACCAATCATAACGAGTTTCATGGGCTGTCTCCTGAGAATGATGTCAAATTTGTTTGAAATGCTTTAAGAAGCAAGGTTGTTACGTTCAAGAACAGCCTGTTCAAATAGGCGTTGTTCTTTGACCTTATGCTCAGTCGAGAAACGAATCAGCATTACAAACCCTGCGGCAATAACCACCAAGCCACCCAGCACCATCAAACAGGTTTGAATATCCAACATTCCTTTAAGTAGAAAACCTGCTGCAACCGCACCCACATTGCCACCCGCACCAATAATTCCAGCTACGCCTCCTAAAGCGTCACGATCTATAAACGGCACTAAGGCATAAGTTGCACCACAAGCCATATGTGTAAATAAAGCAAATACTGTCATCGCGATAATCGCCAGCATCGCGCTATTCATTTGAGAGAATAAAATCAGAAATAACCCTTCACCTAAAATCATCACAAATAACACTTTAGTACGACCATCCAGACCTTTTCTAAGGGCAACTTTGTCTGAGACAATCCCACCCAAAGCACGTGCAAACAAAGCCAGCAAACCAAAGATCCCTGCGGCAAAACCAGCCTCTTTTAGACTAAAGCTAAAGTTATTGACGTAATACATCGCGATAATGTTGTGAATAAAAATTTCAATACCGAAACAAGCAGCGTAGGCACCAAATAAAATCCAGACCCGATAGTTACGTGCTGCATGCATCAAAATTGCCACACCGCCTTTTTTATCACTTCCAATTTGAACACCTTGCGCACGCAGTTCGGCAAAATTACCTTGGGGTGCATCTTGTGTAAGTTTCCAGTACAAAATACCGACGATCACCATCATAATGCCAGGTACCAACAGGGCAATTCTCCAGCCCATTGCTTGCTCGACGCCGAACATCACTAAAGCCGAGAGCAGTAATGGCATAATCGCTTGAGTTGCACCGCCGCCTGCATTTCCCCAACCCGCAGAAGCCGCATTGGCCGTACCAACAACATTCGGTGCAAACATAATACTGGTATGGTATTGAGTGATGACGAAACTTGCGCCAATGGCACCAATCAGTAAGCGGAAGAATAAAAAGGATTCATAACTATTGGATGCGGCAACCCCAAACACAGGAATACTGCCGATCAATAACAAAGCGGTATAGGTTTTACGTGGTCCGTATTTATCACATAAAGGTCCCACAATTAAGCGCACTAAAATCGTAATTGCGACAGCGGCAATATTGATATTGGCAATCTGGTCTTTAGTCAGATGAAATTCACCTGCAATGACTGGCATAAGCGGTGCGCAAGCGAACCACGCAAAAAAGCAGACAAAAAAAGCGAGCCAACTCATATGGAAGGCTCGCATCGCTGGAACACTAAAATTGAATAAGTTTATTTTAGTCGCTTTTTTTGCTGTTAAATCTAAATTTGAAGACATCGCCTTCTCTCCTGAACTGAACGTAATATGGGCTGTACAGCTAATGCTGCATTGGCAATCGATCAGAACGGACGTCGTTGGCCGTCTTACAAATTTTCAATTTGAGTCGTCTTTGACTCATTAAAGATATAGCAAGTGTTGTGCCAATTTTTAAAAATAAAAGTATAAATGGTTTTAAGAACTTGAAATATATAAATAAAATTTAAATTTTTAAACTATGAATTACGTTAAACTCAAAAGCTTAATAATTTCATTAAGTAGATTGTGTCTCAGATTATTGCATCAAAATGATTCTGTTTTGCGCTATAAAAGGTCAAACTGATTTAAAAACTATAGAAAATTGTTTTTAAATCGCTTTTTTTATGTATGGCATCGATTTTGCTAACAATTTTTTAATCTATTTCGCTTACAATATGTTAAGCGATCAATCTTCATATTCGATATCTTATGTCAAAACTAAAAATTGCACTGATTGATGATGATTTTGAACGTGCTGAATTTGTTCAGCAGAATTTACGTGCGCATGATTTTGATGTGGTTGCCTGTTTAACACTTGAACACTTAAACGACTTCCAACTTGAACAATTACAAGCCGATGTGATTCTTCTAGACATGGATCATCCACATCGTGATTTGATCGAGAGTTGCGTCAGTCATTTTGATTTGCCTACTGTTCTATTTACCAAAAATACCCATAAAGATACGATCAAACAGGCGATTGCAGCAGGTGTAACCGCATATATTGTAGATGGTATTGATCCTGCTCGTTTAGACACTATTTTAGAAATTTCGATCGAACAATATAAAAAACATAAGCAGCTTGAAAGTGACCTTAAAGAAACCAAACTTAAATTAGCAGATCGCAAAGATATTGAAAAAGCTAAAGTATTATTAATGCAATTACATCATCTTGCTGAAGATACTGCTTTTCAGTTACTCAGGAAAAATGCCATGAGTCATCGTATTACGATGGGCGATATGGCACGACGTTTGATTGATGCGCAACAATTACTTCACCACCCATTGAAGGAGGATTGAATGAACCCGCTTGAAAAAACTAAAATCCAGCTCGGTTATATTCCTCTTTTGGACTGTATTGCACTACTTTGGGCCAAACAACGCGGTTTTTTTGAAGAGTTTGGCTTGGACGTGACACTGGTCAAAGAAGCATCATGGGCGAGTTTACGGGATCGTCTCGCTTTTGGGGTATTGGATGCAGCACATTGTTTATCAGCCATGTTGCCTGCCGCTGCAATTGCGGATGACCAAATTGGCATACCACTCAAAACGCCTTTGGTTTTAAGTATTAATCGTGCATATATCAGTTTAAGTCAAAGTTTAAGTTATACCCTTTCTATTCAGAGCACTGATTCTGCCAAAATCACGGCGAAAAAGTTAGTAAAGCATATACATCAACAACAATCTGTCGCCTTAGCACATGTATTTAAGCACTCGATTCATCATTATTGTCTACGCGAATGGCTGGCTTTAGCTGATGAAAACTTGGCTTATGATATTATGTTGAAAACGCTGCCACCGCCTTATTTGGTAGAAGCGCTTTCATCTGGTCATATTGAAGGTTTCTGCGTTGGAGAACCCTGGAACACACAAGGTGAAATAGAAGGTGTTAGTCAAATTGTCGCATCGAGTCGCGACATTATTCCTGCTATTGCTGATAAAGTTTTAGCCGTGACTGAAGAATGGGCACTTAAATATCCAAATAGCTTAACAGCACTGACTGCCGCCGTGATTAAAGCGCAAAAAGAGTTGGAAACTTTAGAAAATTTTGAACCCGTTTGGCAGTTATTAAGCGAATTTAATATTATCCGTTTTGAATGTTCACCACAGGTTCATGTCCATCAGTATTATGCCATTGAATCCATTATTCGACATTTTGTAGAGGACTCAGCTTCACCCAATATTGAACACTTTGTCTGGCTCTTTGAACAAATGTACAAATGGAATCATCCAGTGAATGATTCAACGGTGGATCAGTCATTGATTAAACAATTTAGTCAAAAGTGTATCGATGATGCAACCTTTCAACGAGCACTTGCATATATTTAAAATTTAGTCTTGCTCTAAATGCAGTAATAAAATCCGTCGCATTTCATTGATTGCAGAAGTGGTCATTTGTACATAATGATCACCGCGAATAATTTTTTCTGAGCTAGCACCTTCTAGATGTGAACTGCGATACGGCACGATGCCGTCATTCATAAATGAAGGTAATTCTGAATGCGCTACATTACCCATAATAGAATGATACTTGACTGACTGTGCAGGCATTACATTTTGAGTGAGAAGCATAAAATCTGAATTTTCACTGAGATTACTTGCTCCATTTTCAATTAAGCCTCGATGCCGTACTGTTTTGGTTTTATCCAGTAAAGAATCCGATTGTACATTTTCAAAAAATTCGTTGGGAATTTTGATGATATTCCGTGCTAAACGGGTGAACCAACGATCTGCATAATTTGTTCCACGATGTGGAGCCGCAATAAAAATCGCACGAGAAAAGTTTGGAATTGCTTTAAAGACAAATCGCTCACGAATCACTGGATGCTGATTCAACATAGCAGATTGTGATTTGGACATTTTGGCAATCGCGGCATCCGAAATATCTTGATTACTCACCAATAATCGACTGATCACGCCGCCCATACTGTGCCCGATCAGCACAGCATGTTGTACAGGAGGATTATTTATCTCAATATTTTGAAAGGCTTGTGTCAATAAGGTATAAATTTGATAGCGACTTTCAAAAATCGGCATATTGGTTGAATAAAAAATCTGCCAGACTTGATAGTGATCACGAAGCTCCTGATCGCCCATAATATCATTGGTTAAAGAAACCCAAGCCTCTGGACTGCTGGCTAAACCATGAATAAAAACAATCACTTTTTTATTTGGATTGTATGGTTCCAGCATATATAAATGTGGCATTAACAAGTCATTTTCTTTATTAAGTAATGTCCAATAACCTGCTTTACCCAAATGATTTTGCGCGAGCCAATAGCCAAATGGCGCAGAATAATTTGCTGTTAACGTATAATCTGCCTGATTCACCTCTACTTGATGATAGAGATAAGGATCGATCAAGCGAATTTTAAAGTTAGTATTTTGAGTATCGTAAGCAATACGTTCATCTTCAGGCACCATCAAAGCGCTCAATGGCAATACTTTGGGAGCATGAATATTAGGAGAAAGTGAGTTTTGATAAAACGAAACTGGATCTAAAATAAAACCGTTATTTTTATAATGTTCTGCAAATTCAATCACAAATTCCGCACCTAAACCATCTGTACGGTTTACGGTATGAAAACCTGAAAAATTCATATTATAGCTAGATTTTAGTTTCGCAATACGATGATCTTTTAGATGTGGAAACTGTGAGGTATCAATTTTGTATTGGTGACCTGCAATCGAAATGCTATCAGGAATATAGCTTTGTGGATGAAGCTCAGAATATCGAGACAATAATCTTGAAAGTGCAACATTGTAAAAAATACGAACCTGATTCTGACGATAATCAAAAGCACGATGTGAAGGTGTGTTTGTAGATGCAAATAAATAATGATAGCTATGCCTTAAACTTTGATCAAGATAGCGCAATTCTTGATCACTACATTGAGATGCTTTTGTCAGCTGACATTGCGACTCTAATTCAAGCGCTTTTGCTAAATAAAGCTCACTTAACGCCGCATGGTAGGCATCTTTATCATTCGAGTGAATGCCCTCGACTGCTTTTAAGCACTGATCAAATTCCGCCAAACATTTTTTTTGATTAAAATTCGTCAAGTAAATAATGTTCGCCGTTGCCGAACTTAAATGCTGACTAGTTAATATACTCGTCATCTTATCATCTAAAGACTGACTCAGTTGATTTTCACGTAATTGAACCAACTGACAGCTTGAACTTATCATTGTCACTATGACAAAACTTATTTTAGCTAGATGAATCACACAGTCACGCATGCTTTTTTCCCCAAATCAGCGCGAGTTTATGAAATGGATGCTGGATTAACGTTGTAAAAACTCGGGTCCAAATTGATCATAAAGCTCAAGATCAAGATTTGAACTTTTGATTGTCTGACCAAAATTTAAAGGATCTAAATATGCGCAAGTTTTTCATAACGTTCAATACTTAAATCATCTGCCTGAATCTGTGGCGTTCGATTTGAGATCAAATCGGCTAAAAGTTTGGCAGAACCGCAAGACATCGTCCAGCCAAGTGTACCGTGCCCAGTATTTGTAAATAAATTGGAATATTTAGTTTTGCCTACAATGGGTGTGCCATCTGGTGTTGCAGGTCGCAGTCCTGTCCAGAAACTTGCCTGATCCAAATCACTGGCATACGGAAATAATTGATGTAAAACCATCTTGAGCGTATCTTCACGCGAAGTATCCAAAGAACGATCAAAACCATTAATTTCTGCCATACCACCTACGCGAATACGATCGTCAAAACGGGTTAAAGCGATTTTATAACTCTCATCTAAAATGGTCGAGACTGGAGACATAGCTGCATCAATGATGGGCGTGGTAATCGAATAGCCTTTAAGTGGATAAACAGGCGCAAAAATCCCAATCTGTTTTAGCATTTCATGACTATAACTTCCGAGAGCCATCACATAGGCATCGCCTTTGATTCTTTGACCATTTTGCAAAACAACTGCACTAATTTGATCAGCGTCTTTTTCAAGATAATCTATGCTGTGGTTAAACAAAAACTGTACGCCTTGCTTTTGCGCAAGTTCTGCCAGCTCTACAGTGAATTTTTGACAATCACCTGTTTGATCATTAGGTAAACGCAACCCACCAACAAAATCAACGGTTGCTTTGGCTAATGCAGGCTCAGCCTGAATCACGCCCAGTTTATCCAACAATTGATAAGGTACACCTTCTTCTTTCAGGACTTGAGTATCTTTTTCGGCCGAATCTAATTGCTGTTGTTTTCTAAAGAGTTGTAATGTTCCCAACTGGCGCTCATCAAAATGGATGCCTGTTTCATGACGTAACTCATCCAAACAGTCACGGCTATATTCTGAAATTCTGACCATGCGTTCTTTATTAATTTGATAACGATGGATATTACACTCCGCCAGCATCCGTACCATCCAGTGATACTGGTACATATCCCCTGTGATTTTAATCGTTAATGGTGCATGATGCTGAAACATCCATTTAAATGCTTTTAGTGGCACACCCGGCGCAGCCCACGGTGAGGCATATCCTGGTGAAATTTGTCCTGCATTGGCAAAGCTGGTTTCCAAAGCTACGCCCGGCTGTCGGTCAATCACGGTGACTTCATGCCCTGCCTGTTTCAAATAATATGCGGAAGTAGTTCCAATAACGCCTGCACCTAACACGATAATATGCATACAAGGCCTGCTTTTTTATCAATTGAATGGAATCAGTTGTTCTATATTTTAATAAGTAAAAGGCAATAAAATGGTTAAAGTTTAAATATAGAATATTTTTAAATTAATTCTGAATAAAGCAGATGACAAGCCGTGTTGTGTGAACGCTTGTCAATCATGATTACAATTCAGTTTCTTATTTAGATAGCTTACAAGACGTGTTGTGATGCCAGTATCAAACGTGCTAGTTCTAAATCATCTGTATAAGTGATTTTGATATTATCTGAGCGTCCTTGTACCACATCGACTGAAATACCTGCATGCTCAAGTGCACTGGCTTCATCTGTGATATTGATGCCACCATTTAATGCTTTTTCAATGGCATCACGAAGCACACCCAGTTTCGCCATTTGTGGTGTTTGGGCTTGCCATAAATGATCACGACTCACCGTGTTTTGAATATGTTGATCACTCACAAACTTTAAAGTGTCACGTACAGGAATTGCCAAGATAGCAGCAGTATCACGCTCAACACAGTAATCTGCCAATTCTTTTAAATTTTCAGCACTTACACATGGACGTGCAGCATCATGCACCAAGACATAATCATCATCCGATGCAATCTGAGCCAAATAACGCAAAGCATTTAAAACGGAATGCACACGCTCAGCACCGCCCAGACAAAAATGTGCTTTTTCAGATGCAGCGAAATTTAAATTTTTAGCCACCGTATCTTGTGCACCAATCGCCAATACATAGCCTTGTAAAGGTAATGCATTCAGTCGATCAATCGTATGCTCAAGTACCGTTTGATCTTGAATCGTTTGATATTGTTTAAGCTCAGTTTTAGAAAAACGACTTCCTGAACCCGCAGCAGGAATCACTGCCCACAATTTAATCTGGGACATCTGGACTTGGTGGGGTTTCATTGGTTTCCATGTCGACTTTGGCATTTGGATCAATATAAATCGGTTTGTAATGGGTACTGATGGTACTCATTTGTACAAAAGTCTCACGAGGCTTAATCAGACCTAAATCCAAACGCGCATGTTCCTCAATGGCTTCACTACCATTTTTAAGATCAAACACTTCTGCCGCTAAAATACGGTTTCTTTCTTTCAATTCTTCGTTTATTTCAGCTTGTTGTGTAATTTGCTGACGTAAAGTTTGGTGAGCAAAGTAACCACCTTCTCCCCACCAGAAACTGTACTGAAAACACGCCACCAAAACGATGGCGAGTAACAGTATCAATTTGCTCGAAGTCGATTTAAATACTTCTAACATAGCATCCAAAGATTAGTTTAAACCCTTGAACTCAGCTTTACCGCGATATGCAGCATGAGTCAATTCTTCAATACGAAGTAATTGGTTATATTTTGCTACACGGTCAGAACGGCAAAGTGAACCAGTCTTGATTTGACCAGCTGCGGTACCCACTGCCAAATCAGCAATGGTTGAATCTTCTGTTTCACCAGAACGATGTGAAATCACGGTGCTATAGCCATTCGCTTTAGCAAGATAGATCGCATCTAAAGTTTCAGTCAAAGTACCAATTTGGTTATATTTGATCAGGATTGAATTACCCACTTTCTCATCAATACCACGTTGTAAAATCTTTGGATTTGTAACGAATAAATCGTCACCCACCAATTGGATTTTATCACCCAAAATCGAAGTTAAATAGCTCCAACCTTCCCAGTCAGATTCATCTAAACCATCTTCGATCGAGATAATTGGATATTGATTTACAAGACCTGCTAAATAGTCAGAGAACTGGTTGCTTGTGAATGCTTTATTGCCTTCCCCTGCAAGAATATATTGACCATTTTTGTAGAATTCAGACGATGCACAGTCAAGTGCAAGCATAATGTCAGAACCTGCTTTGTAACCCGTTTGACCAATTGCTTCAAGAATCACCGTGATGGCTTCTTCATTTGAACGCAAGTTCGGAGCAAAACCACCTTCATCACCTACAGCAGTGTTTAAACCTTTTTTGTTTAAAACTGATTTTAAGGAATGAAAGATTTCAGCACCCGCACGTAATGCTTCAGCAAATGAAGTGAAACCCACTGGCTCAATCATAAACTCTTGAATATCAACGTTGTTGTCTGCATGTGAACCACCATTGATGATGTTCATCATTGGTACAGGCATAGTCAAAGTAGTTTGACCACGTAAATCTGCGATATATTGGAAAAGAGGAATTTTCTTTTCAGTAGCAGCCGCGCGTGCAGCAGCCAAAGAAACTGCTAAAGTTGCGTTAGCGCCTAATTTTTCTTTGTTTTCAGTACCATCAAGCGTGATCATCGTGTTATCGATGTCTTTTTGTTCAAATACTGATTTACCCACTAAAGCGTCACGGATAATCGTATTTACGTTATTCACCGCAGTTTTAACGCCTTTGCCTAAATAACGTGCTTTATCACCGTCACGTAGTTCTAAAGCTTCACGAGAACCAGTTGAAGCACCAGATGGTGCACATGCACGGCCAACAACGCCAGATTCTAAAATGACATCAGCCTCGATGGTTGGGTTACCACGAGAGTCCAAAATTTCACGTGCACGAATGTCAACGATTTGGCTCATGAACAATTCCTCGGTTAAATGAATATGAAATAAGTGATTTACAGCTTAAACGACAATAAAAATATGATTGTCATCAATCGATCTACATGTAAAAAACTTAGTGGGTGTCTAATTTTTTGAAACCTTTTACTAAGGTATCCAATTCTTTAATTTGTGCTAAAAATGGCTCTAGTTGCGATAAACGTAAAGCTGATGGTCCATCACATTTGGCAACGTCTGGATCAGGATGCGCTTCCAAAAACAAACCAGCCAAACCTGTTGCCATGCCTGCACGTGCTAAAGTCGTGATTTGTGCACGACGACCACCCGCAGAATCAGAACGACCACCTGGGGTTTGCAAAGCGTGGGTGACATCGAAAAACACAGGGACATTCATCTCTTTCATGATGTCAAAGCCCAACATATCGACAACCAGATTGTTATAACCAAATGCTGAACCACGTTCACACAAAATCAGCTTGTCATTTCCTGCTTCAAGACATTTATGCAAAATATGACGCATTTCATGTGGGGCAAGAAACTGGGCTTTTTTAATATTAATAATGGCTTGAGTTTTTGCCATCGCTTCAACCAGATCAGTTTGACGACTTAAAAATGCAGGCAACTGGATAATATCAGCAACTTCAGCAACTGGTGCAGCCTGATATGGTTCATGCACATCGGTAATAATCGGCACATTAAACTGTTTTTTAATTTCACCTAACCATTCAATACCTTTCTCTAGCCCTGGACCACGAAATGAATGCAGGCTAGAACGATTGGCTTTATCAAAGCTGGCTTTAAATACATAAGGAATATCAAGACGTTTGCAGATATCGATATAGGTTTCTGCAATTTCAAAGGCTAAGTCTTTTGATTCTAATACGTTCATACCGCCGAATAATACAAATGGCAAATGATTTGCCATTTGTATATCGCCTAAACGTACAATTTCTTGTGGTTTTAATTGTGACATTTAAACTTCCTAGTTCATGCGTCGATTACTTGCTCTTTTGATACTGTTTTTTCGCAGCATCAATAAAGCTTGCAAATAATGGATGTCCATCGCGAGGTGAACTTGTAAACTCCGGATGGAATTGTACAGCAATAAACCAAGGATGTTCAGGAATTTCCACTGTTTCTACCAAATGTTGTGCGGTTGAATAACCCGAAATCTTCATACCTGCTTTTTCAAGTGGCTCAATGAAACGGTTATTCATTTCATAACGATGGCGATGACGTTCAGTAATTTCAGCTTTACCATACACTTCACGTGTTTTGGTGCCTTCGACCAACTCGGATTTTTGTGCGCCTAAACGCATCGTTCCACCCAAATCCGACTCAAGACTACGTTGCTGTAATTCACCACGTTCATCTAACCACTCGGTAATCAAACCAATCACTGGGAATTTAGTGGTGCGATTAAACTCAGTTGAAGTTGCATCGGCCATACCTGCTACATGGCGGGCATATTCCACCACTGCAAGTTGCATACCCAAACAAATCCCTAAAAATGGAACTTGTTTTTCACGTGCATATTGAATGGCTTTCATTTTGCCTTCAGTTCCACGCTCACCAAAACCACCAGGAACTAATATTGCATCAGCGCTGTCCAATACAGACGTGTCTAAATCTTCAAATTTTTCAGCATCAACATAGTCAATCTGAACTTTGACACGATTTTGAATACCCGCATGCAATAAAGCTTCATTGACCGATTTATAAGCATCTGGAAGCTCAACATATTTACCCACCATTGCTACACGAACCGTGTATTCAGGGTTAAATAATGCTTCACACACCTGATCCCAATCCGTCAGATCTGCTTCAGGTAATTCATTAAAACCAAAACGTTCACAGATTAAATCGTCAACATTTTGCTCATAGAAATCACGTGGAATCTGGTAAATGGTTTTTGCATCTTTACATACGACAACTGCACGTGCTTCAACATTAGTAAACAGTGCGATTTTACGTTTGGTGTCGGCGTCGACATCGTGTTCAGTACGACAGATCAAAATATCTGGTTGAATACCAATAGACAACAACTCTTTTACAGAATGCTGTGTTGGCTTGGTCTTAAGTTCAGCAGCAGATTTAATATAAGGAAGCAATGTCAAATGCATCAACATCGTGCGCTTATGACCCAGCTCAACCATCAACTGACGTACAGATTCCATAAAAGGAAGTGATTCGATATCACCCACAGTACCGCCAATTTCAACAATGGCGACGTCATAGCCTTCACCTGCGGCTAATACGCGCTCTTTAATATTGTCGGTAATATGTGGAATCACTTGTACCGTACCACCAAGATAATCACCACGACGTTCTTTATTTAAAACATCTTGGTAAACTCGGCCACTGGTAAAATTGTTCAATTTGGTCATTTTCGCACGACGTAGGAAACGTTCGTAATAACCCAAATCTAGGTCAGTTTCGGCACCATCCTCTGTGACAAAAACTTCACCATGCTGGAAGGGACTCATTGTTCCCGGATCGACATTAATGTATGGATCCATTTTTACCATGGTCACTTTTAAACCACGGGCTTCTAAAAGTGCAGCAACTGAAGCAGCTGAAATACCTTTACCTAGTGATGAAACCACACCACCAGTCACGAAAATAAAATGGGTCATTGAGTTTCTCGTACAATCGAGCCTAAATCGGCCTACAATGTTGGGCAATTTTACTTTACTCTGTACCTATAAAGCAAAGTCAATCCGCCGCAATTCATAGAACAATAAACAATTGGCTATTCTATCAGCATTTTCGATAAAAAATTAGGTGGCATGACTAGGATTTTCAATCTTATATTTGCTGTTATAATGACTCCACCTCGATTAAGCATAGATTTGTGCAAGTATGAATAAGAAACTTTTAATTTGTGGCGCGATTGCGACAGGTCTCCTTTTAACTGCATGTGTTAAAAAAGAACCACCTAAAGAAGAAGAGCAAGAACAAGTGGAGACCACTACTCAGGAGCAACAACCTACTGAGTTTAAATCGCTTGATAGTGCAGAAACTCAACAAGACATTCCAACTCAGGTTCAAGTAGAACGTGAAGAAACACCAAATACGACCACAGAAGTGCGCCGTGAAGTTTCATCACCATCTACTACAAATGATTCAGCTGATCATCGTTATGAATATCCACAATCAGAACCTGCAAAAAAAGAACAAGTGAAAACCGAATCAGTCAAACCAACCACTGAGCAAACAGCTTCAACTAAATCAAGCAGCAATAATAGCTCTCAAAGTGAAGATGATGCAGTTGCAGCAGCAATTGCAGCAGCTACACCTGCATTAAAAAACTAAGTTTTAATGCCGCATAAAAAGCAGATAAGGATGACTTATCTGCTTTTTTATTGTGCTCAATCTATAAACAATATTGAATCTAATAGTTTTTCAAAAAATCTGCCATGAGTCGTGCCGCCCAAGATCGCGTACCCAATCCCTCATAAAAACCACAATGACTGCCTTTTTTGGTAGTAATGACGGCAATATTGTCCATTTTCTGAATGACATCTTTATAGGGTTCTAAATTTTTAATTGAACACACAGGATCATCTTCTGCATTTAAAATGATCAATGGGATTTTCACATTTTCAAATACATAAATTGGATTGATGGCCTGACAATAGCTCTGATAATCCTCAAAGCCTGCCATTTCAAAATACTCTTTTTCGAATTCTTCAAGATTCGTGGTTGCCAACACCTTTTTGAGTGAAGCCGTTTGACTCCATGTCTGTTGATAAGGATCAATAAAATATTTAAATAATTTTTTGGTCATTATCTTGCTGTAAAAAGGATGAACATTTTTAAAGCCAATTTCAGTGTTATAACCCGGACACATGGCAAATGCCGCCTTAAATGGCGTATTTAAACCTTGCTCACCCAGATAACGCACCAAAAGCCCTGTCCCTGCGGAAGATCCCACGGCGTATAAGTTTGAGTCTGGAAATAAACGTTGGATATGCAACAGTTGCTCTTTCAAATCAGGGGTTGATCCAAACAATGAAATCTGCGGCACAGGCATAGCTAAACCGGCGTGACCACGTCGTAAACATAGTGCTATTCGCCAGCCTGTATATTCGTGCAAATCTTTGACCAATTCGCGCATGCTTTCAGGTGTTCCTGTAATGGTATGCATGATCACTATGGTTGGGGTTTCAGGTGGAAGATCATAACCGTACCAAGCAATTGCGGTAATGCCGCCATCTTGCATCGTAAGTTGATCAATCCGATCATAATTTAACTTTATGGTTTTCTTTTTAATGAGATCAAAATAAAGTAAATGAACATGGTTGTTACTCAGCCACGGCGTAGGTCGATATTTTTGCTTTAGTTGAGGAAGTCTTCCCAAAACATCTTTAATCGTCCCATTCGGGTCATAATAGATTTTAGGTTGTTCGGCGCCAACAACCGAGTCAAATAATTCTGAACCCAAAATTTTGATTCTGTTTAAAATCGATAGACCCATATTCGATAACACCTTTGTCAATGAGTGAAATAGTTGTCGCAGTTACTGTGCAACCTTAACCATATTGCTTAGATTTTCTCACCCCAATGAACTCAATACTGTGTGGTCAATGATGGTATTGCCTTACCACTTTTAAGCGATATTGATATTAGATCTTTTAAAAGTTGCTTAGGCTATTTCATTCTTTAACTGGCTTGATACTTGGCAAATCGTTCACCCATTTTTTCCGCCAAAGCGGCCAAACCACTTTTTGGACGAATCATCACTTCAAAATCAACAATTTGACCTTGTTCATTAAAGCGAATCATATCAATGCCTTTTAATGATTTTCCACTGACATTGGCACTAAACTCAAGTACAACATTTAAACCGTCTTCAGTATAAAACTCACGGTGATAAGTAAAATCTTCAAAAACCTGAATCACATTGGTCAAAATAAAATAAACCACTTGTTGCCCTTCGTAAGGCTGATACGCAACAGGTGAACGAAACACGACATCTTCAGCCAATAGATCAGTTAAGTCGGATAAATCACCCGACTTGACCATGTGATGCCATTTTTCCAAAGCTTGTTTTGTAGTTTCAATTGTCATTGCATTTTCCTTGTCACTTAAAAAAGCAAAGAGCATTTTTGAAAAATGCTCTTTGTGATCCATTTACAGCTTCGCAGCTAACTCCGCACCTTGACGAATTGCACGTTTAGCATCTAGCTCACCCGCCTCTTTGGCACCACCAATGAGATGTACAGTTTTGCCACTTTGATGCAATGCATCATACATGGCGGTATAAGATTCCTGTCCTGCACAAATCACCACATGATCTACAGCCAAAGTCATTGCTTTGTCACCGACCAAAATGTGTAAACCTTCATCATCTATTTTCTGATAATGCGCACCTGCAATCATTTTGACATTGCGATGTTTTAAACCTGTACGATGAATCCAGCCTGTAGTTTTACCTAAATTTGCACCCACAGAAGAATCTTTACGCTGTAATAAAAAAACTTCGCGTTCAGATGGCTCTAACTCGGGTTGTTTTAAACCACCCACGTGCGCATAAGTGGTGTCGATTCCCCATTCATCATAGAATTTTTCAGGATTCACACTGGCACTTTCACCTTGTTGCGTCAGATATTCAGCAGTATCAAAACCAATACCACCAGCTCCTATAATGGCAACACGTTGCCCTACAGGCACTCTCTCACGTAACACTTGGATATAACTCAATACTTTAGGATGATCGATTCCATCAATTTGGAGTTGACGCGGTGTTACCCCAGTTGCAACCACGATATCATCAAATTGCGAATTGACCAGTTCATCAAACGTCGCAGTATGATTTAATACCAGTTGAATATTGGGTTGAAGTTCAATTTGTCGTTTAAAATAGCGTAGGGTTTCGTAAAATTCTTCTTTGCCAGGAATAGTTTTAGCAATGTTAAATTGTCCACCAATTTGATGACTGGCTTCAAAAACTTTAACCTGATGTCCACGACTGGCGGCATAAACAGCAAAACTCAAACCTGCTGGACCTGCACCAATCACAGCGATTTGTTTTTTGGCTGATGCTTCTTTAAAAATCAGCTCTGTTTCATAGCAAGCGCGTGGATTGACCAAGCAAGTTGCTGTACGCATAGAAAAAATATGATCCAGACAAGCCTGATTACATCCAATACAAGTATTGATTTCATCACTACGCCCTTCTTTTGCTTTTAATACAAATTCAGAGTCAGCCAGCATTGGACGCGCCATTGAAATCATATCTGCATGACCTTGAGCCAAGACATGCTCTGCCATTTCAGGCGTATTAATACGGTTTGAAGTAATAAGCGGAACTTTAACCACACCTTTTAATTTTTCTGTCACCCAAGTAAATGCAGCACGAGGAACTTTGGTCGCAATAGTTGGAATACGTGCTTCGTGCCAGCCAATACCCGTATTAATAATCGTTGCGCCTGCTTTTTCGATTTCTTTGGCAAGTTGAATCACTTCTTCAAGCGTTGAACCGCCTTCAACCAAATCTAACATTGATAAACGGTAAATAATGATAAAGTTTTCACCCACTTCCGCGCGAGTACGTTTTACGATTTCGATCGGAAAACGAATACGATTTTCATAGCTTCCGCCCCATTCATCATCACGGTGATTAGTACGTTGCGCAATAAATTCATTGATGAGATAACCTTCTGACCCCATGATTTCAACACCGTCATAGCCTGCATATTGAGCAAGTTTGGCGCAGTTCACAAAATCAAAAATCGTTTGTTCTACTTCAGCAGAACTCAAAGCTTTCGGTTTAACCGGATTGATTGGAGCCTGCATGGCTGAAGGCGCAACATTTTCAGGCTGATAAGAATAACGACCTGTATGTAAAATCTGCATAGCGATTTTACCACCTGCGTCATGTACCGCCTGTGTAATGACTTTATGATGTTCAGCCTCTTCAATGCTATCTAGCTTAGAACCACCCGCAAAAGTCACACCGTCATCATTAGGTGAAATACCGCCCGTCACAATCAAGCCAACTTCGCCTTTGGCGCGTTCTGCATAAAATGCAGCCATGCGTTCATATCCACCTGGCACTTCTTCTAAGCCCACATGCATGGAACCCATTAAGACACGATTTTTTAAAGTGGTAAAACCCAAATCCAATGGGGCTAATAAATGCGGATATGACGACATAAAAACTCCTTCGCTTGCTATTCTGGCTTGCTTTATGCAATTTGTTGCATAAACTTATAATCAAATTTTATTTTTTATGCAACATATTGCATAATCCTATCAGTCACAAAATGTTATGGATTGCCATGTCACTGTCGCACGTTTTACTCACCAGCTTACTGGAAAAACCAAGTACAGGTTTTGAATTGGCACGTCGTTTTGACCGTTCCATGGGTTTTTTCTGGAATGCGAGTCATCAACAAATTTATCGTGAACTCAATAATATGTTGGGAAAAGGCTGGATTTCGACCATTGAAGAAGAAAGTGAACATAGCCGTAAAAAAACCTATCAGGTTGAACAGCCTGGACGAGTTGAACTGGCAGATTGGTTGATTCAAAAAAGTGAGCCTGCCCAACTACGTGAAGATCTGATGGTTCGACTTCGTGCCGAAGCACAATTAGGCGGAAATCAAATTCTGCTAGAACTGGAACGTCATCTATTCTTACATAAAAATAAACTTGAAATTTACCAAAATATGTATGAAAAAGACTTTAAGGATCAGAAGGAACAAGACCGAGTCTTATTTATTCATAAAAAAATACTCGAACTTGGGATAAACTTGGAAAAAGGCTGGATTGACTGGTTGGAGGATGTTATTCCACAGCTTCAACAATTTGAGAACAGTTAAATTATTTTGATACGAGGAATAAAACATGCCTTTTCATACCATGCCTGATCAGGAACAGTTATTTGTACGCCGTATTGGACGTGGAGAACCTGTTGTCGTTTTATCAGGACTCGGTATGGTCAGTTGGCAATGGCTTCCTTTTATTTTCACAAACTTAAATAAATACGAGTTTATTATTCCAGATTGGCGCGGTTTTGGTCGCTCTAAAAACTGTGCGATTCCCCAAGAATTAGATGCTATTTCTAGTCATTGGCGAGATGTTGAGACATTAATACAACAATTAAATCTTCAGCAATTTATTCTAATCGGCTACTCAATGGGTGCGACCACAGCAATGCATGGTATGCAACATGGCAATCTGGCACAGCAGCTAAAAGCATATTTACACATCGATCAGACACCCAAAATTACAGTCGACGAATCATGGCAATTTGGTCTTTTTGGTGAAAAACATCAAGATTTTAAATTTTTGCTGACTGCACTTGATGATTTATTGAATCAATACCCGAATGTGCTTGATTTAAATGACTTACCTTTTTTACAACGACAGCAATTGGTACAACTGTGGTCAGAATTTATTGAACTACAAAGCAGCAATAAATATAGCCCAATGGTCTTTAAACTCGCATTAAACAAACCGCCCTTGCAAAAATATCTGCTCCCTATCCAGCGGATTGACTACTTACACTGGTATGTAAAAAATTACTTGAATCAT
Organism: Acinetobacter septicus; assembly: GCF_019355975.1. Classification (NCBI taxonomy): domain Bacteria; kingdom Pseudomonadati; phylum Pseudomonadota; class Gammaproteobacteria; order Moraxellales; family Moraxellaceae; genus Acinetobacter; species Acinetobacter septicus. The sequence continues at coordinate 659,665 of NZ_CP079898.1, forward strand.
CAAGAAGATTATCGTCAAGCAATTGCTCAACTTGAATGTCCAACCACCTTTTTTATTGGTAAAAATTCATCTTTATATCCTGTAACAGGTCAAACCATTATTGCCAAAAGCGTTAAAAAGTCCCAACCTATTTATTTTAAACGTTCAGGTCATACGCCTTTACTCACAGAACCCAAAAAGTTTAGTCAAGAAATTCGTAATTTTCTAAATCGGCTCGAAGCTTTATAAAGAACACTTAGCTTCAAATCTTTCATAAAGCAGCTTGAGCAACCCTGATTAAAATCACTCAAACGATTGATCATGACAAGGTGAGCATTAATTTAAGCAGACAACATGATGCTTTATTATTCAAATAATGATCGATTCAACTAAAGCATTACAAACAACTCAATTTATTGTTTTATAGAGTTTATTTTTATGAATATTACCATATTTTTTAGATCACCGGATAAATTGTAATTTATTACTATAGAACCAAGCTTTGCAACAGGAGTATCCTAAATCGTCGTTTATATTTTTTAGTTTTATTAAGGGCAAAAGCTTTGGCAACAAAGCAAATGATTAGGAATAAATGGACATAGGATATTTATATGAGCGAAGTCGTTTATACCAAAGAAGAGAAGAAAAAACGTGTACTAGGGATTGTAGGTGCTTCCTCTGGTAATTTAGTTGAATGGTTCGATTTTTATATCTATGCAGTTTTTGCGATGTATTTTCAGCATGCATTAACAGCGCCAGATATGAACTCCACTGCACAGGGAATTTATGTGTGGGGTGTATTCGCAGCAAGTTTCTTTATGCGCCCCATTGGTAGTTGGTTATTTGGGCGGATTGCAGATAAACATGGTCGAAAACAGTCGATGGTAATTTCGATTGCTTTAATGGCTGTCAGTTCCTTTCTTTTTGCATTATTACCCACTTATGAACAAGTCGGTATGGTTGCACCATTTCTATTACTCATGGTTCGACTCTTACAAGGTTTATCGGTGGGTGGTGAATATGGTGCTGTTGCAACCTACATGAGTGAAATTGCACTCAAAGGTCACCGTGGCTTTTATGCTTCTTTCCAATATGTGACGCTTTCAGGTGGTCAATTATTAGCAAGCTTAGTAGGTGTCATTTTACTTGCGTTTATGAGTGAGCAACAACTCATGGACGGTGGCTGGCGTATTCCATTTGTGATCGGTGGTATTGCCGCCATTATTTCTTTATTAGCTCGAAGTAAACTCGAAGAAACGCTTTCCCACGAAGACAGTGAAAAGAAAGAATCAGGTTCTTTACGTGAACTGTTCAAAAAGCATTGGGCAACGTTCTTATTGGTCGTGGGTTATACCTCAGCAGGTTCATTGACTTTTTACGTCCTTACTGTCTATTCAAAAACCTACATTACAAGCTTAGGCATTGACGGTAAGACCGTTGGCTATATGATGACCTGCGCCCTGTTTGTTTACATGATTGCACAACCTTTATTTGGAGCAATCTCAGACCGAATTGGTCGCCGTGCATCCATGTTGGCTTTTAGTGCAGGCAGTGCAATTTTGATCTATCCCGTGATGGTCATTGCCATGCGACACTTTAGTTACTCCCCTGTGATCGTGACTTTACTGCTCATCTTCTTGATGATGTTCCTCAGTTTCTATACCTCGATCAGTGGCTTGATTAAGGCTGAAATGTTCCCGCCGCATGTTCGTGCATTGGGTGTTGGTTTCTCTTATGCTGTGGCCAATGCAATCTTTGGCGGTTCAGCCCCTGCGGTTGCATTACAATTTAAACAGGCTGGCGTTGAAAATGAGTTCTTCATTTATGTGATTGTGATGTTGATTATCTGTTTCTTGTGTAGTTTTAGGCTGCCAAAAGAACCTGAATACTTACATCATGACAAGTAAGTAATTTGATCATTTTAAATATCCGCCAAAAGTGGCGGATTTTTTTCGGTATATCATCTTGTGACTTGTCGATCGATTCATTTGCTTATACCTTTATATAGTGAAGTAAATAAAATGCGGCGAAGCAAAATGAAAAAATTAGTGGTTTTCTCTGGTGCAGGCATGAGCGCAGAAAGTGGCATTAGCACTTTTCGTGACAGCAATGGACTCTGGGAAAATTATCGAATCGAAGATGTTGCAACGCCCGAAGCATGGCAACGTCATCCTGAAATCGTTCAACGCTTTTATAATGAACGACGAAAAACGATCATCAATGCCGAACCCAATATTGCTCATCAATATATTGCCAAGCTTGAGCAAGATTATAACGTTCAGATCATTACACAAAATATTGACGATTTACATGAACGTGCAGGCTCAAACCAAGTTCTACATTTACACGGTAATATTCGTTTAGCCAAAAGCTCTGGACCAACCGCACAATTCACTCAAGACTTTTATCCCATAGAAGGTTGGCAACTGGATTTAGAGCACCATCGCTGTGCTGAAGGTTATCCGCTTCGTCCGCACGTGGTCTGGTTTGGTGAAGCGGTTCCTGCTTATGATGAAGCAATTCAACTGTTACAGGATGCCGATATTTTTATTGTGATCGGTTCAACTTTAACTGTTTATCCCGTCGCAGGACTGATCCATGAAATTGTAACTCACTGCGACGCTTTGTATATCGATCCTCAAGTGGATTACTCAAGAGTACCTTCCCAATATCATTTAATTAAAAAAACTGCATCTAAAGGGATGAAACAACTTTTTGAACAACTCAAGCAGGATTAATTTTTAGATTTGATTGAAAATTACAGGCCATTTTTATTTTTGAATCATTCATTCGTCTATTTTTGCGTCACAATAAAATTACAAGATTGATCATTCACTCAGCATTTTGATTAAAATATATTCCACTTTTGCTTATTTGATCATCTATTCTAAAAACAAAATCAAGACAAAGTTTCCAATTAATTGAAATATAAAAGATATTAAATAATATTTTTGCACAAGATATTTTTACACAAAATTACATAAAATATACTTAAAATTAACAGTTATTATTTTGGCATCCGTGTTTGAATCAACGCCTTATTTTTAGGCAACCAAATTTTTTGTTTGGACTGGTTGATTACTTGCGTAAATGCACATATGGATATAGGTCCCACACATGAATTCTATCAATCCAACCATTATCACGTTTATATTCTACATCGTGGCAATGGTCTGTATTGGTCTCTACGCTTACAGAGCCACAAGAGACTTTTCAGATTATATTTTAGGTGGACGAAGCCTCGGTAGTTTCGTCACTGCATTATCGGCTGGTGCATCAGACATGAGTGGCTGGTTACTCATGGGCTTACCTGGCGCGATTTATTTGTCTGGGCTTTCAGAAGCCTGGATTGCCATTGGTTTGATTATTGGTGCTTGGCTCAACTGGTTATTTGTTGCGGGTCGTTTACGTGTACATACTGAAGTCCAGTCAAATGCGCTCACACTACCAGATTATTTTACCAATCGTTTTCATGACACCAAAAAATTATTACGTGTCTCGTCTGCCCTCATCATTTTGATTTTCTTCTCAATTTACTGCGCTTCAGGCATGGTCGCTGGGGCGCGTTTGTTTGAAACCATTTTTGGTATGGATTATCACACCGCTTTGTGGGTCAGTGCGATTGCAACCATCAGCTATGTATGTATCGGCGGCTTCCTCGCCATTAGCTGGACGGATACCTTTCAGGCTGGCATGATGTTTTTTGCCTTGATGCTCACCCCGATCTTTGCGTATCTCGCGATTGGTGATGGTCAACAACATGTTTCTCAGCTGATCAATGAAGCACGTCCACATGCATACAACATGCTGTCTGGCGTGAGTTTTATTGCGATTATCTCTGCAACTGCATGGGGCTTAGGCTATTTTGGTCAGCCACATATTTTAGTCCGTTTCATGGCCGCAGATTCGGTTAAATCTATTCCGGCCGCACGTCGTATTGGCATGTCATGGATGATTTTATGTCTGGGTGGCGCAGTAGGTGCAGGTTTCTTTGGTATCGCATTTTTCCAATTGCACCCAGAACTTGCAGGCAAAGTTAGCGGCAATTCAGAATTGGTGTTTATGGAACTGGCCCAGATCCTATTTAATCCATGGGTTGCTGGAATTATCATGGCAGGAATCTTATCTGCGGTGATGAGTACCTTGAGCTGTCAGCTTTTGGTCTGTTCAAGTACCCTGACAGAAGATTTTTATAAATCTTTTCTGCGTAAAAATGCATCGCAAAAAGAGCTGGTTTGGGTCGGTCGTTTAATGGTACTTGCCATTTCAGTCTTTGCGATCTGGTTAGCCAGTAATCCTGAAAGTAAGGTGCTGGGCTTGGTTGCCTATGCATGGGCTGGTTTTGGCGCTGCTTTTGGTCCGCTGATTATTTTATCATTGTTCTGGAAACGCATGACCTTAAACGGCGCTTTGGCAGGCATGATCGTCGGTGCAGTCGTCGTCATTGGCTGGAAAAATCTGTTCGCTTCAACAGGGATTTACGAGATTATTCCGGGCTTCGTTTTAGCAACCATCACCATTATCGTGGTGAGCCTGTTAGGTAAACAACCAGGTAAAGAAGTTACTGATCGTTTTGAAGAAGCAGATCGTTTGTATCATGCATCAAAATAATTGCTAAAAATTTATTTTTAAAATCAGGGACTTTACGAAGTCCCTTTTTTTATATTGCGCTTGGGTAATTTAATTTTTGAGGTTTCTTTTACCACTTGCATCACAGGATAACTCCGCGTTTCCTTCACACCAGGAAGTTGCCATAAAATCTCTCCTGCAAACTTACGGTATTCTTCCATATTGGCGCTACGCACTTTCATCAAGAAATCAAATCCACCACTGGTCATATGACATTCTACAATCTCAGGATACTCCGCTACCGCCTCAATAAATTCATTCAAACCGTTCGCTGTGGTCTTATCGAGCAAAACTTCGACAAAGACCAAAAAACTGGCATGCAGCTTCTCTGCGTTTAATTTTGCCTCGTATCCAATGATAAATTGTTCTTTGGTCAGCTTTTGGACTCGAGCCATAACAGCCGTTGCAGAAAGATTAACTTCTTCAGCCAATTTAGTATTTGAAATCTTTCCATCTTCTTGAAGAATATCAAGAATTTTTAAATCCACACGATCTAGCGACATAAATAAGCCCCAAAACAAAATATTTCACTAAAAAATACCCATATTATAGTGAGTTATTCGGTAATTATTTTGCAATGATAAATTATCTAAACCTATCTCACAAGATTTGAGTGAGATCGTCACTGGAATTTGACATGAACATGATGGATACCGACCCAAATATGGACACAGCAAAACCTCATTTCGGATATATCACTGAATTTAAAGAAAAAAGTGAACTAGAAGAGCGTATAAATACTGCATGGCGTCGTCCAGAACCTGAAGCTGTAGAAACACTGCTTGAAGCGGCTGCGATTTCAGATGAACTTGATCATAAAATTTATGAATTGGCATTTGATCTTGCCAATGCGTTACGCGAACGCAAAACCTCTTCGGGCAAAGCAGGGATTGTTCAGGGTTTATTACAAGAGTTTTCGCTTTCGTCTCAGGAAGGCATCGCCCTCATGTGTCTAGCTGAGGCTTTGCTCCGTATTCCTGATGCAGCAACACGCGACTTACTGATTCGTGACAAAATCAATCAAGGCAACTGGAAAGACCATGTGGGTCAAAGTAGCTTGATGTTTGTCAATGCCGCAGCTTGGGGTTTAATGCTGACGGGTAAACTGATGGAAACGCCGAAGCAAGGTAGTTTATCTGGTTTATTGACTTCGATCATTGCACGTAGCGGTCGTGGTGTCATCCGTAAAGCAGTCGATGTTGCGATGCGGATGATGGGTGAGCAGTTTGTGACAGGCGAAACCATCGAAGAAGCACTCGACAACGCCAAATCTCTTGAACACAAAGGTTTCCGCTACTCTTACGATATGTTGGGTGAAGCAGCCCTCACCGATCATGATGCTGAGCGTTATTTTAACGATTATACGCAGGCGATTCATTCGATTGGACGCGCATCCAATGGCAAAGGCGTTTACGATGGCCCGGGTATTTCGATCAAACTCTCGGCATTGCATCCGCGTTACCAGCGTTCACAAATTGCACGTGTACATGATGAGCTTTATGGCAAAGTATTTGAGTTGGCACAGCTTGCAAAAAAATATGATATCGGTTTAAACATTGATGCCGAAGAAGCAGATCGTCTGGAAATTTCACTGGAATTATTAGAGCGACTTTGCTTTGAACCAGAACTTGCAGGATGGAAAGGCATTGGTTTTGTGATTCAGGCTTATCAAAAACGTTGCTTCTATGTGGTTGATTATGTGGTTGATCTAGCCAAACGTAGCCAAAAGCGTTTAATGATTCGTTTGGTCAAAGGTGCCTATTGGGATAGCGAAATCAAGAAAGCCCAAATCGATGGTATGGATGACTACCCTGTCTTTACTCGTAAAGTCCATACTGATTTGTCTTATATTGCTTGTGCCAAAAAACTTTTGGCTGCACCTGAACAAATTTACCCACAGTTTGCCACACATAATGCTCAATCACTTGCGACCATTTACCAGTTGGCAGATCCATCAAAATACTATGTGGGTCAATACGAATTTCAATGCTTGCATGGCATGGGCGAACCGTTGTACGAACAAGTCGTAGGCGCTCGTAGTGACAATAAACTCGGTATTCCATGTCGCATCTATGCACCTGTAGGCAACCATGAAACTTTACTTGCATATTTGGTTCGTCGTTTATTGGAAAATGGTGCAAATACTTCATTCGTGAATCGTATTGCTGATCAAAACTTAAAGATTGAAGATTTGATTCAATCGCCATTTAAAGACATTCAAAATATTGCTGCACGTGAAGGTCAAGTCGGTTTAAAACATCCTGCTATTCCATTACCGCTTAATATGTATGGAAATTCTCGTCAAAACTCTAAAGGTTTCGATCTTGCCAATGATGCAACTTTGGCAGCGTTAAATGAAACTGCACAGCAGCTTGAAAATAAAGTCTGGGAAAGCAAAGCCTTACTTGCTCAATCTGTTGATCAGGTCGAGGTCAGCCCACAAGCGTTGCTAAATCCAGCCATTCATGCAGATATCGTTGGCTATGTTCAGGAAGCAACCCTTGAGCATGTCGAAGTTGCATTAAATTCAGCGATCCAAGCGCAACAACGCTGGGCAAATACTGGAAAAAGTCAACGTGCAATCGCGCTTAAAAAAGCGGCGGATGTGATGGAATCACAGATGCAAGAGTTGATGATTCTACTGTGCCGTGAAGCAGGTAAAACCTATGCCAATGCCATTGCAGAGGTCCGTGAAGCGGTCGATTTTCTACGTTATTACGCCACGCAGATTGAAAGCTTCAATCCAACCACTCAGATGCAGCCTTTGGGTACAGTGCTGTGTATTAGTCCTTGGAACTTCCCACTGGCAATTTTTACAGGTCAAATCGCAGCAGCCTTAGCCTCAGGCAACTGCGTGATTGCCAAGCCTGCGGAGCAAACTCCACTGATTGCGGCACAAGCGGTGCAAATGCTACATGAAGCAGGTATTCCAACCGATGTATTACAGCTATTGCCTGGTCGTGGTGAAACTGTTGGTGCCAAACTGAGTGCTGATGATCGAATTCAAGGCATCATGTTTACCGGTTCAACCGAAGTAGCCAAGATTTTGCAAAAAACTGTCGCTAAACGCCTAACACCAACAGGTCAACCTATTCCTCTGATTGCGGAAACTGGCGGTCAAAATGCCATGATTGTTGATTCATCAGCATTGACTGAACAAGTGGTCATTGATGTAGTCAACTCTGCTTTTGACAGCGCAGGTCAACGTTGCTCTGCCCTACGTATTTTATGTGTACAAGAGGACAATGCCAAAACGCTGGTCACCATGCTCAAAGGTGCAATGCAACAATTGATCATGGGCAATCCATTTATCTTAAAAACAGATATTGGTCCTGTGATTGATTTAGAAGCAAAGCAAACCATTGATCAGCATATCCGAAAAATGCGCACCAAAGGCTATCCTGTACATCAGCTAATCTTAAATGATGATGCAACCCAACAAGCCGAATTCAATCAGGGAACTTTTGTTGCACCGACATTGATTGAACTTCCAAATCTTGATGATCTTGAGCGTGAAGTCTTCGGTCCAGTTTTGCATGTCATTACTTATAAACACGGCGAAGTACAACAGCTTCTTGAACGTATTAATGCCAAAGGTTATGGCTTAACAATGGGCTTGCATACTCGTATCGATGAAACGATCAATACGGTGGTGCAACATGCAGAAGTGGGTAATTTATATATCAACCGTAATATTGTGGGTGCTGTGGTCGGTGTGCAACCTTTTGGTGGTGAAGGTTTATCAGGTACAGGTCCTAAAGCGGGTGGCCCACTCTATCTTTATCGCCTCATGGCCGATTGTTCTGAAAAAGCATTGCAAATTCCATTTGGTGTGAAGGCAGAAAAAATCTCTGAGCCATTACCACAGTTGGCGTTATTCCGTGAATTTTTTGCATGGGTAAAACAACAGTATCCAGAGCAAAAGTTTCCAAGTGTCGTGCCGATGAATGTGGGTCATGCTTTTGACTTACAAGGCCCGACAGGTGAAACCAATCGTTATATGATGTTACCGCGAAAACGCGTGTTGGCACTTGCTCAAAATGAACTGGATTTGATTCATCAAATGCTGGCGATTTTTGCAGTCAACAGTCAGGTTGCGTTATTGGAAAATCATCCATTCTTGCAAAGATTTGGACAACAGTTACCTAAAGCAGTCCGTCAGTCGATCATTGAAATTGGTCATGTCGAGCATGGGGATTTTGATGCAGTGCTTCATCATGGTTCGATTGATGAGTTGCAGACATTACAAACGCAAATTGCCAATCGTAAAGGTGCAATTGTAGGCATTACTCATCTGCAACATTCAGAGCAAGTTATTCCGCTTGAACGTCTTGTGATTGAACACGCAATCAGTGTCAATACTGCTGCCGCAGGCGGTAATGCAAGTTTGATGACCATGTCTGAATAAATCAGACCTGTATCATCGCTTTTAAGTAAATGCCCTAAATATTTAACATTTGGGGCGTTTGCTTTAAGATGATAATTTCTTTTTATAAAAATAAAGATGAAATTCTACAACGCTCAGGATTATCAACCTCAATGTGAAGATCGTTTTCGCCATTATCAAACATGCATTCATGAAATACTTCCTTTATCCAAAATTGAGCATATTGGTTCATCCTCAATACCTCATGCAATGTCCAAAGGTGATTTGGATATTTATGTAGAAATAGAACAAGCTCAATTTGATCATGCAATTCTAGCTCTTAAAAAATTTGGATTTGTCGAACAGCAAGATACTTTAAGAACAAATGAACTTTGTATGCTGATTTCACCACATGAAGAAGTTGCATTACAGGTCGTCGTTCAAAACTCTATATTTCAATTTTTTCTCAGTTTTCGAGATAAATTATGTGCAAATTCTCAATTAGTTAAACAATATAATCGATTGAAAATTCATTGTTTAGATTCAGACCCAGAAATCTATCGAAGATACAAATCTGCATTTATTGAACACGTTTTACAAATGGATTAAATCCAAGTTTTCTCGCGGTTCATCGGTTTTTTTGCTAGTATTTGCGCTTTGACTCATCTTGTTATTTTTCCTATTTATGTCGCAAACTTACCAGCAACAGCTTCAAAGTAAAATTGAACGGATCACGCAGCAATTTGCAGAATTTAATGCGCCTGAACTTGAAGTATTTGAATCTCCTGAGCAATATTTTCGGATGCGTGCAGAATTTCGGATCTGGCATACCGAGGATGATCTTTTCTATGCCATGTTTGAACGCGGTGAAGATGGTAAACAAAAAGAAGTCGTGCGGGTAGATGAATTTCCAATTGCAGACAAAAGCATCAATGAACTCATGCCTAAATTATTACAGGAATTAAAAGCCAATCCTGTTTTATCGCAACGGATTTTTGAAGCTGATTTTTTAGCCACCTTAAGCGGTGAAATGCTGGTAACCCTCATTTACCACCGCAAGTTAGATGACCAATGGGAAACTGCGGCGAAATCACTCGCTGAAAAACTCAATATTAAAATTATGGGTCGTAGCCGCGGTCAAAAAGTCATCATTGGCGAAGACTATGTGGTTGAACAACTCAATGTGCATGGTCGTACGTTTAAATACAAACAAATCGAAAGCAGCTTTACCCAACCCAATGCACAAGTTTGCCAAAAAATGTTGAGCTGGGCATGTGACGTCGTCAAAGGCTCAAATCAGGATTTACTAGAACTATATTGTGGTAATGGCAATTTCACCCTGCCATTGTCCTTACATTTTCGCCGAGTGTTGGCAACAGAACTGGCTAAAAGTTCAGTCTATGCCGCACAGTGGAATATTGAGCAAAATCAGATTGAGAATATTCAGATTGCACGACTCTCTGCCGAAGAATTTACACAGGCTTATCAAGGCGAACGTGAATTTAGACGTTTACTAGAAGCCAATATCGATATTCAAAGCTACGAGTTTGATACGATATTTGTTGATCCACCACGTGCAGGCATTGACAATGAAACCCTGAAACTTTTGACAGGTTTTAAGCGTATTCTCTATATTTCATGTAACCCTGATACGCTGTATGACAATTTAAAAACTTTAAGTAAAACGCACCGTATCACTCGCTTTGCTTTGTTTGATCAGTTTCCATTTACTCATCATGTCGAATCAGGTGTATTGCTCGAATTAATTTAAACAAATTATTGCAATGTAATTTTTAGAATAAAGGGTTTTTAGATAACACTTTATTCTTTATACATATTTAAATATAAAAATATGATATAAAACAAAGATCAAGCCCCTCGTACTGTCATAATTTCGTTAAATCCAAGTGTTATCATCGGAAAATTTAGAGTTTATTTGCTGCTTTTATCACTTTAGTTGACTTGTATTTTATTTTATTTTGGCTATATTTCGAGCTATGTTAAGTTGAATGTGAAGGCTCTATGAGTTTTTGGCAAAAGCTGTTTTCAGCAGATGAAATCAATAACGAGCATAAGAACCAGATTGCTTGTGTTGAAAATGATTGTTCATGTAAAACCAACGAGCAGTTAGTCTCTGCGTTAGCAAAAGCGACCGATGAAGATATCATCAAAGGGATTAAGAAAGTACTGGTATCTCGTGGTTATAGCCGCAAAGAGTTGAACGAGATTAACCATCATCCCGTACAGTAAAATGAAACCGCCCATTGGCGGTTTTTTTATGATCTGCAAACTTTAGAATTAATTAACCCAATCATCGGCCCCAAACTATATCGACGATCTTCTCGGTAAATTTTAGGAAGATATAAACTTGAGATTGAACCATCCAAATACAGCGCATTGTCTATCTTTAATTGTTCTTTAAAAAACTGGGCAAACTGATAAAAATTAACGCGATTGCGTGTGATCACAAAATACAATGTATTATCTTTGATCCCTACACCATTTCTAATTTTTAACGAATCAGAATCAGCTAAAAACTTTGGATTGATTTTTCCATCAATGATCAACATTGGCCCAGATTGGGTGGCATAATTAGCTTTAAAGCGACTTGTTTTAAAATCTTGTGTGGTTTCAATCACAGCCTGCTGATCATTCCACGCCACGACACCATTGGGCTGCATAAAGAAATTTCCAAAACCTTGTTGCTCATTCAATGCTGTAAGTTGTTTCCGATTTTCAATATACAACCCAACAGGCGCATAATCTGGATGATACATGCCTGCATTCATCGCAAATTCTAAGCGCTGACAAGAATGAAGTTGTTTTTTAATATTTTCAAATTTGAGTAAAGGCTGCTGCGATGGGTCATTTAAAAATAATTGAAGATCGGATAGTTTTTTGACTTGGATGACATCGGCATCTACGCCAGCTTGAGTAAGCTGAACTCTCTGATAATCAAACCGTTCACTGGCGTAATTTGATTGAGTAAACAAGGTCGATAAAACCGGTAAAACAACCACAGATTTTAAAACGCTTCTCCACTTCGACATTTTACTACTCTTTTATGGCTGAATCATTTGAGCACGATACCAAGTAAAATAGGCTCAAAGTAAGTTTTTTTGCACTTTTATAGAACACTTTCACACTATAATGGTTATAATCAGCTCTGTATCATCGCAATACAATACAGTGATTTACTTTATTGGATCTGGTGAATATGCAGCATTCGGTCAAACGGTTTCCAATAGGTTCTCATCTTATTGTGAAACATCTAGGTTATAGCCACCACGGAATTTACGCAGGTCGTGGACGTGTCATCCATTATTCAGGATTGGCGCATCTTTTTAAAAAGAAACCGATTGAGATCACCACGCTCGAACAGTTTTCTCACGGAAAAAAAATCCATGTCCGTTATTACCATCATCCAAAATATAAAGGACGTGTCGTGGTACGGCGTATGCGTTCGCGTATGCACGAAAATTATTATCACTTGATCATTAATAACTGCGAACATTTATGTAGTTGGGCAATTACGGGCATTGAAAGCAGTCCTCAAGTAGTGAAAATGATGAATCGACTCACCACATTGGGCTATATCAGTTCAATGATGAGTTATATGAATAGTTTTTACCTGACCATTGCCACCACATGCTCTGCTCTGGTTTTATACATCAAGAAAAAATTGCGCGATAAAGCGAAAATGCAAATGCCCACTTATTTGTTTTATAAACAAGATCATAAAGAATAAATGATCAATACTGATATTAGGTTTTGATCATAATTGTTGATATTCGGGCGATACCATAAAAAGCCAATTGAACCAAAATCGCTATAAAAACACCCACTGCAACCACTTGCCAAAAATCAAAAGATGCCCAGCCAGCAGCTAAAACGATAAAGAAGACTGTTAACGAATATAACCCCCTCACTGTTCCATGATAAAGCATGGTAACGGCTCCACTTCCCTGCATGATATGCGTAAAAATAGCCATGACGGAGCCAATAATGGGAAATACCGCAAGTAATCCACTCCATTGACTACTGAGAACATAAGCCAATGCCGTAACCACTAGGGTAAATAGACCACCAGCCAACATTCTTAAAGGTAAATCATTAAACTGACGTGCAGGGACAACAATAGTGCTCAATGCAGGTAAAAGAAATGGAGTAAGCATTAACCCCAGTATCGCCACCAAACTCACCACATAGAGATTCTGTGGTAAAAAAGTCAGTAAAGTCGCTGTAATTATCCATACAAGGATACCTCCCAGAAACGAGACACTCCAGTGACAAGATCGACTGAGCCAACAATAGGCAATACCAAAACTTAGTAAAGACACAACACCTGAAATACCCGCTATCGCTGCATTTAAACCGAATCCCATCCCTTGATCAATTGCCATGAGTACCACGATTGGCCCTGCAACCACAGGCATCCCACTTAATATACCAGCGACTTTAGTTCCCCAGCGCCGCCCCGCTAGACTCACCAAAAGAATAAAAAAAGGAACAATCAGTAATTTTGCAATAAACATTGGATAACCATAAAAAAGCCTCTACATGTAGAGGCTTGATTGAACTGTAAAAATAAATATTACTTTTCACGATCTAGCACTAACAACATCATAAATCATGAAAAACTAGCGTTCATCTACTTGAGGTCTGACGAAAAATAAGGCATTGCCTTATTTTTTCTCAGCTTTAAAGCTATCTTTAAGATCTAAGATACGGTTAAACACAGGTTTTGCTGAAGTATGATCATATTGATCTGCCACAAAATAACCTTCGCGCTCAAACTGGAAACGATCTTCAGGTTTTGCTTGAGCCAGTGCAGGTTCAATATAAGCCTGTACTACGTTTAAAGATTCAGGGTTTAGATGTGCCAAAAAGTCATCATCTGCATCTGGAGCCGCTTCTGTAAATAAACGCTCATAAATACGGACTTCAGCAGGAACACCTTTAGTTGCAGAAACCCAATGAATCACACCTTTCACCTTACGGCCTTCTGGATTTTTACCTAAAGTTTCTGGATCAATTGAACATTTCAACTCAATCACTTCACCATTGGCATCCTTAATCACTTCATCACATTTAATGACATAGGCATGGCGTAAACGCACTTCTCCGTCAGGAACCAAACGCTTAAAGCCTTTTGGCGGCACTTCTTCAAAATCCTTACGGTCAATATAGATTTCGCGTGTCAAAGGAATCACACGTTCACCCATGTCTACATTTGGATGACGCGCATGTTTTAAATCCAGTTCTTCTGGTAAATTGGTCAAGGTGACTTTAAGTGGATTCAGTACAGCCATACCACGCGCTGCGGTATTTTCCAAAGACTGGCGAATACAGAACTCAAGCATGGCAACATCGACAATACCATCAGTTTTAGACACCCCAACACGGCGACTAAAATCACGCAGCCCTTCTGGTGTAAAGCCACGACGACGCATTCCGACCACAGTTGGCATACGTGGATCATTCCAACCATTGACATAACCACCTTCAACTAAACGGCGTAATTTACGCTTAGAGGTGATGGTGTAATCAATATTTAAACGAGAAGATTCGTATTGACGTGGCACAGCTTGAGAGTGCACTTTTTCAATGATCCAGTCATAAAACGGACGGTGATCCTGAAACTCTAATGTACACAGCGAATGTGTGACTCCTTCAATTGCATCCGACAATGGATGCGCATAATCATACATCGGGTACATTTTCCATTTATCACCCGTTTGGTGATGTTCAGAATGCAAGACACGATACAAAATCGGATCGCGCATATGTACATTGGTACTTGTCATATCAATCTTGGCGCGAAGAACAGCTTCACCTTCTTTAAACTCACCATTACGCATTTTTTCAAAACGCGCAAGGTTTTCAGCAATGCTTGTATCGCGATACGGCGAGTTTTTGCCAAGTTCAACAAAATTGCCACGATTCAGCTTAATTTCTTCAGGACTTTGCAAATCGACATAAGCATCGCCTTGTTCAATCAATTGAACTGCCCACGCATAGAGTTGATCAAAATATCCCGACGCATAGCGTGGCTCGCCTTGCCATTCGAAGCCAAGCCATTTCACATCATTTTCAATACCATCGACATATTCTTGTTCTTCTGCATCTGGGTTGGTATCGTCAAAACGCAGGTTACAATACCCGTCAAATTCTTCTGCAACCCCAAAGTTTAAACAAATCGCTTTGACGTGACCAATATGTAAATAACCATTTGGCTCTGGCGGGAAACGAGTCACCACTGTTTTAGTTTTGCCACTGGCTAAATCATCAGTAATGACCTGACGTACAAAATCTAAGCCCGCCTGTTGTTCTTGCTGCGCAGAATCGACAGATGCATGAGTATTCGATGTCGGAGAATTGGGCACAGTTGAAACAACATCATTTGGCTTCATATAAATATTTCACTTCTTTACAGTTAAAATTTGACTGAATGAAACGCAATCTTTGTTTTTTAACAAAGAAATTTACGTTTTTTACTTGCTATGTAGTTTACAGTTTGCTTATGCTTCTCTCAACCAAAAAACCCATGGCTTTCATGTCCATGATTAGGAGATTATGTAATGAGTTTTCCTCAAGTCGAATTAAACACCAACAAAGGTCGTATTGTTCTTGAGCTTAACACTGAAAAAGCGCCTAAAACAGTTGCTAACTTCTTGGAATATGTTCGTGATGGTTTCTATGATGGTGTAATTTTCCATCGTGTGATTGATGGTTTTATGATCCAAGGCGGCGGCATGGATGAAAACTTCAAAGAAAAAGCCACTCGTGACTCAATTGAAAACGAAGCGGATAACGGTCTAAGCAATGACGAAGGTACTATTGCGATGGCGCGTACTCAAGCACCTCACTCTGCATCTGCTCAATTCTTCATTAATGTGAAAAACAACTCATTCCTTAACCATACTGGCAAAACAGCTCAAGGTTGGGGTTATGCAGTGTTCGGTAAAGTTGTTGAAGGAATGGATGTGGTAAGCGACATTAAAAATGTTCGTACAGGTAACCGTGGCTATCACGCTGATGTTCCTTTAGAAAATGTTGTGATCGAATCTGCTAAAATTATTTCTGAATAATTTTAAACGGCATTTTTTGTGACTTATCTGTTTATCTCAGATTTACATTTGTCACCTGAACACCCTCGATTGATTCGGGGGTTTTTAGATTTGTTACGCCATTATCAGAATAAAAATACCCAACTCTATATTTTAGGTGATTGGTTTAATGCATGGATTGGCGATGACTATACCGCCCCATGGTTAGATGAAATTATTGATGCATTAAAAAATTTTGATGCGTCAGGTAATCAAATTTATTTCCAAGTAGGTAATCGTGATTTTGCCTTAGGTCAGGATTTTTTAAAGCAATTTCATGGAATTTTACTTCCAGATATTTACACGCTTGAAATTGCAGGTCAGCAGTATCGGCTCGAACACGGTGATGCTTTATGTACCGATGATGTAGCCTATCAACGATTTAAAAAGATTATTCGCAATCCTTATCTGGTTGCATTTTTGAAGAAAACGCCGCTCAGTTTTAGACAAAAACTCGCCAATGGCTTTCGCAAAAAAAGTCGAGAAAATAAACAACAAAAATCTTATGAAATCATGGATGTGAATGATCAGGCGGTTATCGAAGCTTTAGAAAATATTAATTATCTAATTCATGGACATACGCATCGTCCTGAAATTCATCCAGTAGAAAACAAACTTAGAATTGTTTTAGGCGACTGGCGCGAACAAACCAGTGAAGCCATGATTTTAGAAGTCGATGAGTACGGACAACCACACTTTATCAAATGGCAAATCGCTTAAGTTTTATTCATTCTTTTTTGTTCCGTTGATTTTTATTGAAAAATATTTCATCTGTTTAAATTTCGATTTATGATCATCAGCTATGTATATCCCTTACAAATTAGGTGAATGATCATGAACTTATTAGATACCGCAAAAAGTCGCTATACCACCAAAGCTTATGATCCATCAAAAAAAATACCGAGCGAACAGTTTGAGCGTTTATTGGAAGTTCTACGCCTAACCCCATCTTCAGTCAATATTCAACCTTGGCATTTTTTAATTGCTGAAAGTACAGAAGCGAAGCAACGCGTAGCTAAAGCCTTGACTGGACGCTATGCCTACAATGCTCCAAAAGTTTTGGATTCATCCCATACGATTGTATTTTGTACCCTTATTGATGCAACACCTGAACATTTAGAACAACTGCTTGAACAGGATGATCTCAACGGTCGTTTTAAGGATGAAAAAGCCAAACAAGGTCAACGTGAAACACGTGCAGGTTATGTCGATTTTTATCGTAACGAACAAAAAAATCTGTTTGGTTGGATGGAAAATCAAACTTTTATTGCCCTCGGCCAGTTACTCCTCGCAGCGGGACTCGAAGGCATCGACGCGACACCAATGGGTGGTTTTGATGAAGATGTGCTAAATGAAGAGTTTGGCTTAACAGAAAAAGGCTTTCGTGCTTCAGTGGTTGTTGCCTTAGGTTATCGAAGTGAAACTGACTTTAATGCCAAATTACCAAAATCGCGTTTAAGTGATGAAGTCATTTTTACTCAGCTTTAATATTTTATAACTCCGTCATCATTGGCTTCATAAATGCTGATGATGACATTTAATAAATGTATAATAATGAAATATCATCTTGAAATTATTAAATAATCATCCCAATTCTACTTTTAGTTTTTCTGTTCATTTATTTTACTTCAGTCAACTCTCCATATACACTACAAAATATTGGATTTTTTTTGATGGGTACAATGATTGTTTACTTCATTTATTGTATTATCGGCGCACCGATTGCTTTTTTGATTTCCGTTATTTTAAATCATTATTATTTTTTGAACTTATTGACGATTTTAATCAGTGTTTTCATTGTGGCTACGCCCTTTTATTTATCAACTTCTTGCATGCAGCGAGCATTCCAGATCCGTGGTGGAAAATGTATAGTCTCTTTTCCACCATTTTACTGACTAGTAGACTTCTTTCATAATTGTTTGTACCCTCTTTATTTTTCTCCCATAGGGAGAAATAAAAAGAGCTTATGAAAAAAGTCTATTGTTCCTGCACTTTTCTACTGCATTTGTTTAAAATGGTTTGCAAGAAAAATATGAGATTATTACATTGCTTGCGCTAAACAAACCACACCAGTAATTCCTAAAACCAAACCTAGCACAGTCATCCAGTTGCTTTTCTCTCTAAATAGAATCAAACCACTTACAATACCAAATACCACGACTAAAATATTCATGCCAGCAAAAACAATCGCAGGAGAATCTTTCAACAACATATGTGCTTTAACGTATAGCGCAATATTACTGAAGTTTAAAACACCTAAGACTAAACCAGCCATCATATTCTTGGTCAGCCATGGCTGTTTTAAGATAAAACCCACATAAATACATGAAAATATAAATGATATAATAAAAATCAAATTTAACGTGACTGAAAACTGTAGACCTAAACTACTGGTATATTTAAGCAGAATATCGACCAGCGCATAACCTAACCATACGCCGATTAAAGCCATGATCGATTTATGATAATGACTGGAATTTTGGGTTTTCCCTTTTGCCAAAATAATACTTAAAACTGCGGCTAAACCTAAACCAATACCCACAAATTTTAAGGTATTAAAATTTTCATGAAAAATAAAATATGCAGCCAATAAAGACCATACCACGGATAAACGCTGTGCCAGTTCTGTTTTTATAATTCCTGCAAATTGTAGAGATTTTGCCAAACATAAAAATATACTGGGTAAAATTAAACCTAAGATAATAATTAACCACCACGGCGTATGCTGTAAAGATAAATGACTCAGATCAGGCTTAAACCAGAAAAAGCAAAGTATACTTGCACTGAGGTAGTTCCAGACAATTATCTGAATCGGCTCAAATCCTTTTTCTTTTAGCCATTTCAGTAAAATAGAAACAGAGACACTACATAATGCTGATAATGCAATTAATTCCATCTTGCTCTCTCGTGGTTTTATCTTTTTGTGGATAAAAGAAAAGCCCACGTATGGGCTTTTTTCAGAATCGAATCATTAAATGATCAATTATTTATAACGATCGACCATGACTTCCAAAGAAATTGGACGAATCTTATCTGCATTACCCGCTGTACCAAATGCTTCGTAACGATCGATACAAATTTGTTTCATTGCATCAACTGTTTTAGCGAAGTATTTACGTGGATCAAATTCGGCTGGATTTTCCGCCATAAAGCGACGAATTGCACCAGTCGAAGCTAAACGTAAATCGGTATCAATATTGATCTTACGTACACCGTGCTTGATCGCTTCTACAAGCTGATCAACTGGTACACCATAAGTTTCCCCGATATTACCACCGTATTCATTAATGATTTTTAACCATTCCTGAGGTACAGAGCTAGAACCATGCATCACCAAATGTGTATTTGGTAGTGCAGCATGGATTTCTTTAATACGATCAATCGCAAGAATATCGCCTGTCGGTGGACGAGTAAACTTGTATGCACCGTGTGAAGTCCCCACTGCAATTGCTAGAGCATCGACATTGGTATCTGCAACAAAT
The DNA here is from genome assembly GCF_019355975.1 of Acinetobacter septicus. Lineage (NCBI taxonomy): Bacteria > Pseudomonadati > Pseudomonadota > Gammaproteobacteria > Moraxellales > Moraxellaceae > Acinetobacter > Acinetobacter septicus. The sequence goes on from NZ_CP079898.1 coordinate 679,230, forward strand.
TGTGTTGCTTCTTCAACAGAAGTCAAAAGCTGAGAATGATCAAGGACACCTTCCGCACCCACACCATCTTCTTCACCAGCCAAACCAGTCTCAAGACTACCTAAACAGCCGATTTCACCTTCTACGGATACACCACAAGCATGTGCCATTTGTACCACACGGCGAGTGACATCGACGTTGTAGTCATAATCCATTGGGGTTTTACCATCTGAACCCAATGAACCGTCCATCATCACCGAGCTAAAGCCCAACTGAATAGAACGTTGGCAGACATCTGGGCTTGTACCATGATCCTGATGCATCACCACTGGAATGTGTGGCCATTCTTCAACTGCTGCCAAAATAAGATGACGCAAGAATGGTGCACCTGCGTATTTACGCGCACCTGCCGAAGCTTGCACAATAACAGGTGAATTGGTTGCATCCGCGGCCAACATGATTGCGCGCATTTGTTCTAAGTTGTTTACGTTAAACGCTGGTACGCCATAGGTATGTTCTGCGGCGTGATCCAAGAGCTGGCGCAATGAAATAAGTGCCATAATATCCTCCCAGGTAGTGCGACATATTCTACCTTGTCATTTGTTTCAAATCAGCAACAAATCACAGGATTTCAAAAAAAATCCCTGCATAGGCAGGGACTTTTAACAAAAGCCTACATAACTTACTGTGCTTTGTCTTGTTTTTGTTCAACAGCGGCTGCTTCTTCTTCCGTTGCTGGTGTTGCAGCATCCGCAGGAGCATTAGCAACAGATTCAGGAATATCTGTATTTTTTTCATCCATCATAGGTTTGTCGAGTGCATCAATAGCCGCTTGTTGTTCTGGGGTGACTTTTTCTTCAACAGGTGCAGCTTGACCTTCATGCGATGCAGGTGCATCATTTTTTTTAGCACAAGCCGTTAAAGTTAAAGGGATAACAACGATTGCAGCTAAAACTAATTTCAATTTCATCATGTTTTCTCACAACTGATTACTAAGCGCGTTTAGTTTATTGCAACTATATGACAGTTATATGAATCTAAAATGAAAAAACAGGCCGATATCAATCGACCTGTTTCAAATTTATGACAGTAAATCTATATGTACTTAAGCACGTTCAAGCAAGACAGCGACTGCGGGCAAGGTTTTACCTTCAACAAATTCAAGGAAAGCGCCACCGCCTGTGGAGATATAACCAATTTTATCTGCAACTTCATACTTATCAATTGCAGCCAAGGTATCACCGCCACCTGCGATAGAGAATCCTTCAGATTCAGCAATTGCCAATGACAGTATTTTGGTTCCTTCACCAAACTGATCGACTTCAAATACGCCCACTGGGCCATTCCAAAGAATGGTTTTAGCCGTTTTTAAGATTTCAGCAAATGCTTTTGCCGTTTCAGGACCAACATCTAAAATCATGTCATTGTCTGCAATATCTTCAACCTTCTTCACAACGGCTTTTGCTTTTGCTAATGAACCGAGGAAGTCAGAAAAATCAATTTCTGCTACATCAGCGACCACCACATCCGTTGGAAGTGGAACCGATACTTTGGCTGCGATTGCTTTGGCTGTATCGATTAGATCATTTTCGCACAATGATTTGCCTACATTGAAACCAGCGGCTGCCAAGAAGGTATTGGCAATCCCACCACCGACAATCAATTGACCGCAAATATCAGAAAGCGAAGTTAAAACATCCAGTTTGGTTGAAACTTTAGAACCTGCAACAATTGCAACCATTGGCTTTTCAGGAGTTTGAAGTGCGCGACCCAAAGCATCTAATTCAGCTGCAAGTAAGGGCCCTGCCGCAGCTACTTTTGCGTAACGTGCTGCACCTTCGGTTGAGGCTTCTGCACGGTGTGCAGTACCAAATGCATCCATCACAAATACATCACAAAGCGCAGCGTATTTTTGTGCCAATTCTGCGTTGTTTTTCTTTTCGCCGTGGTTAAAACGTACATTTTCAAATAAAACCACCTGACCCGCATCGACGTCAACGCCATCTAGATAGTCTGTATGGAGTTTTACTTCTTGACCCAATGCTTTGCTTAAATATGCTGCAACGGGTGCAAGAGATTGTTCTGGTTTTGGCTCACCTTCCACTGGACGGCCTAGATGAGAGAACACCATGACCGCAGCGCCTTTTTCTAAAGCAGCCTGAATCGTTGGTAATGCAGCACGTAAACGTGCATCGCTGGTAATTTCCCCATTTTTGACAGGCACGTTTAAATCTTCACGAATAAGGACACGTTTGCCTGCTAAATCTAGGTCAGTCATGCGCTGAAAATTCATGTATTGCTCTCTTTATAGATTTAAAAACGCGCCAATTTTAAATGATTGCACTAAAAAAAGTTAGTTTTTTTGTAGAAAAGCTGTAGAAAGATAAACTTTTGATTATGATAGGTTCAGTTGTTTTTATGACGAAGGCCTATGTCTATTCATCCAGATCCAAAAATTAATCGCTTGAATGTTTTAGGCGAACCACTTGCAAGCTGTTGTTTTGATCCGATAACAGGATATTTTCGTAATGGTTTTTGCCATACTGCGGTGAGTGATCTTGGGCAACATACCGTATGTGCAGAAATGACTTCAGAGTTTTTAAGTTACTCACAAAAAGTGGGCAATGATCTGACTACGCCACTTCCAGAAGTGGATTTCCCTGGGGTGAAGCCAGGTGATTTTTGGTGTATTTGTGTGACCCGCTGGGTCGAAGCCTATCAGGCAGGTTTTGCACCGCCGATTAAGTTACAAGCATGTCATCAATCGGTTTTAAGCTATGTGCCTTTAGATGTCCTGATGGAATACGCGGTTTAATGAGTCATTCTGAACTTATATTGGCCTCTGGTAGCCAAACACGTAAAGCGCTAATGGATCGGCTAGGTGTTGTTTATCGCTGTATTTCACCAGATATTGATGAATCAGCAAAAGGCGAAACGCATGCCGATGCGCTTGCACGACGGTTGTCTTTTGAAAAGGCTAAAGTGATTGCAGAACAATATCCAGATGCGATTGTAATCGGTTCTGACCAAGTGGCCTGGCGAACCCATGCCCCACTCGATTTTATTGGTAAGCCATTAACCCCTGAAAATGCTGTTCAGCAACTTATAGCGAATTCAGGTCAAACGGTATGTTTTAGTACAGGGCTTAGTATTCAACATGCGCAAAGTGGTTTTGAAAAAACACTGGTTGAACATTATCAGGTTAAATTTCGTGAGCTTACACTGGATGAAATTCAGCGTTATGTCGCGATTGAACAGCCTTTGCAATGTGCAGGAAGTTTTCGCTGCGAAGGTTTGGGCATTAGTTTATTTGAATCCATGTCGGGAAATGATCAAACGACACTGATGGGACTACCTTTAATTCAGCTATGCTATTATTTGAGGCAATTAAATATTGTGATTCCATAACTTTAACTAAAATGGGAACGAATCATGAAAAAAATATTTTTAGCTGCGTCATTTGCTGATGTTTCATCACATTTAGCTGTCTTTTTAAATGAATCATTACAGGATAGATCTGTCGCATTTATTGCAACCGCATCTTTGGTCGAAGACTATCGTGGATACGTTGAAAATGACAGACTTGCCTTCAAAAACTTAGGTTTAAATATTAACGAACTTGATATAAGTTGTTCTACATTTGAATCAATGAAAACCATATTGTCAGAAAGTGACTACATCTTTATCTCTGGAGGCAATACATTTTATTTGTTGCAAGAGCTGAGACGTACGGGTGCAGATCAGCTTATCTCTGATTGGATTAATCGAGGAAAACCCTATATTGGAAGTTCGGCGGGTAGTATTGTTTTAGCCCCAGATATTGATTATATCCAGTTGATGGATGATATAAAAAAAGCACCACAGCTTAGTGATACACAAGGCTTGAATTTAATCGATTTCTATCCGCTTCCTCATTTCAACAATGAACCTTTTATTGAGGTTGCTCATCAAATTTACACCAACTATTTTTCACAATTAAGCATAAAACCAATAGATAACGATCAATTTATTATCGTTGACGACCAATAAATACTTTAAAAAATTGATATCTGTTTACCCGCTCAATCTTGCATCATCTTGTAACTTGATAACGATTATTGAACAATATACAAAATATTTTGGTTTTTGTGTTATGTCCAAATCTCTTGATGTCTTAGGCAGAATTACCGCAGAACAATTTTTAACTGAATACTGGCAAAAAAAACCATTACTGGTTCGTAATGCTATGCCAGAAATTATCCATATTCTTGAGCCTGATGATGTTAAAGAACTGGCTTTAGAAGAAACCGTTTCTGCGCGTCTACTCAAACAAAAAGATAAAGACCCAAATCAATGGACTGTCAAGTCTTCTCCATTGATCAAAGGTGATTTTCAGAAGATGCCAAAACTGTGGACTTTATTGGTTCAGGCGGTCGATCACTATTCTTTTGATCTGGCAGAACTCTGGAACAAGTTTCCATTTATTCCCCAATGGCGACGTGATGACATTATGGTGTCTTATGCCCCGAAAGGCGGTTCTGTAGGCCAACATTTTGACTTTTATGATGTTTTCCTAGTTCAAGGTTATGGTCATCGTCGTTGGCAACTCGGGCAAATGTGTGATGCTTCAACTGAGTTTGTGCCAAATCAGCCGTTAAAACTCCTTCCAGAGATGGAAATTGATTTTGATGAAGTGTTGGCTCCAGGCGATTTACTCTATGTGCCGCCCGGTTTGTCACATTACGGTGTCGCAGAGGATGATTGTTTAACCTTTTCCTTTGGTTTTCGCATGCCAAATATCGCGACCATGATGGATCGTGTCAGTGACAAATTTGCCGATAATAGTTTATTAAAAAATCCATTATTGGATATTGTTCGCGATCAAAGCTCTGCTATTGGAGAAATCACGGCAAATGAGCTGGCTTATCTCAAAGCCAAAGTACTGGAGCAATTACAACATTCCAGTGACTTTGAACATGCGCTGATGTCGCTGATGTCTGAACCTAAATATCCTGACAATATTCCAGAAGCAGATGAAATTGAAACAGATGATTTGCTTGAGATTCTGGATACTGGATATGAGCTGCGACTGGAACCCGCTTCACGGCTTTTATATACTGAAGAAGATGGACAGTTACTTTTTTGGGCAAATGGTGAAGAATGCTGTATTTCAGAAGTCTTTCAACAAAGCTTAAAACGATTGGCCGACGGTGAAATTCTGAATTTTGATCAATCTTTGAATCAACAAGAGATACTTGAGGATATTACCCAATTACTCAATGACTCGGTTTTAATGTTGCTACCACCCGAAGAAGAAACAGAGTAAGTTATTTTTTGAGCTGGGAGTTTAGAATAATTCTCAGCTCTAACAATTCATTACTTGAGCTTAAGCTGGCTTGTTGGCTAATTTAGATGACAATAAAAAAGGAATATTGTTTTAATGGCCAATCTCACCCAAAGTATTCGACATAAGTTTTTAAATACTTTTTTTTCACGGCATTCAGTCTGGTTCCTGTGCATTATTGTTGCCATCAGCATTAGTTGGTTTCGCATCTCTTATGCGCCGCATTATATTTATTATTTTGTTTCTGATACTTTTCTAAATGGATTGTGGCTCATTACAGGTTTACTCAGCCTGCTGGGGCTTTATGATGTTTTACAAAATAAACATTCTATTTTAAGAAACTACCCGATCATGGGGCATTTTCGGTTTTTCTTTGAAGATTTCCGTCCTGAAATCCGCCAATATTTTATTGAATCTGATCAGGATGCCCTGCCTTTCTCACGCATGCAGCGCAGTTTAGTGTATCAACGCGCCAAAAATGAAAATGCTGACAAACCTTTTGGTTCTATCATCAATGTCTATCAAGATGATTATCGCTTCATGGTACATTCAATCACCCCATGTGAACCTGCTGATCCTAAGACATTTCGGATTGAAATTGGCAATCACCAGTGTACGCAGCCTTATAGCGCATCGATCATGAATATTTCAGCCATGAGCTTTGGTAGCTTGAGTGCCAATGCGATCCGTGCGCTGAATAAAGGTGCAAAAATGGGAAATTTTTATCATGACACGGGCGAAGGTAGTTTAAGTCCTTATCATTTGGAAAATGGCGGCGATATCGTCTGGGAAATTGCCAGTGGTTATTTTGGTTGCCGCACACTGGACGGAAAATTTGATCCTGAAAAATTTAAAAAACAGGCTGCACTTCCGCAAATCAAAATGATTGAGATCAAACTTTCGCAAGGCGCTAAACCGGGACACGGCGGAATCTTGCCGAAGAATAAAATCACTGAGGAAATTGCTGAAATTCGGGGAGTTCCGCGCGACCGCGATTGTATTTCTCCACCAAAGCATTCTGCGTTTAACACGCCAATCGAGATGATGCATTTTATTCAGCAATTACGTGAACTCTCAGGTGGAAAACCTGTCGGTTTTAAACTGTGTATTGGTCAGCCATGGCAATTTATGGGCATTGTCAAAGCCATGCTTGCTACCCAAATTATTCCAGATTTTATCGTGGTGGATGGCTCTGAAGGTGGTACGGGAGCTGCGCCTGTCGAATTTAGTGATTTTATCGGAACACCGCTGCGTGAAGGCTTACAGTTTGTGCATAACACTTTAATTGGAGCAGGTTTACGAGATCAGATTAAATTAGGTGCCAGTGGTAAGATTATTAGTGCTTTTGATATTGCAAGTACCTTTGCATTGGGTGCAGATTGGGTCAATTCTGCACGCGGCTTTATGTTTGCAGTAGGTTGTATTCAAGCGCAAAGCTGTCATACCAATCAATGTCCAGTTGGTGTCGCGACCCAAGATAAAGACCGCCAAAAAGCGATTGATGTTCCAACAAAAGCCGATCGTGTATTTCATTTCCAAAAAAATACACTGCATGCACTCTCTGAGATGATTGCAGCAGCAGGTTTGCAGCATCCTTCGGAAATTAAGGCGCATCATTTGGCACAACGCTTGAATGATCGTGAAATTAAGAACTACGCGCAATTGCACTTTTTCTTTAAAGGCGGTGAACTTTTAGACTGCCATGAAAAAGATGATGAAAACTTTTATTATCGGATGTGGAACATGGCCATGGCTGAACGATTTTAATGTTTAGCTGATTAAATATTAGACTTCTTTCATAAGTCCCTTTTATTTCTCCTTATGGGAGAAAATAAAGAGGCTTTAAACAATGAGGAAAGAAGTCTATTTAACCACCCTGATTAAAAGCCTTAATTAAAAACCCAAGAAGATGACTCTCTTGGGTTTTATTTTTACACGTATCAATGAATTAGTTATTCATCGCCTAAATCATCCAGAAAATCGACTGTAGGAACGAAGAATAATGTTCCCGTTTGTGCAGTACTAAAATCTAGTAAACGATCTAAATGCCCTTCAGCGTTGCCTTGAAACATATGCTCTAACATTTGACGAGTCGTACTAAATTTATTGGCATAACCAATAAAGTAAGTTCCATATTCACCCTTACTTGGATTAGAAAATGGCATATTGGCGCGCATAATTTTGAGTTCATTGCCTTCATCATCATAGGCTTTGCTGACATTATTATGTGCTGTACCCGGTTTTACATCATCGCCCAGTTCAACATCATTAAACTTTTTACGACCAATCACTTTTTCCTGTTCTTCATCACTTAGGCTTCGCCATTTATCCATGTCATGCACATATTTTTGGACAAAAGCATAGCTTCCACCCGTAAATAATGGATCTTCTGTAGCTACCAGTGCATATTCAGCCGCAATTTCAGGCTCAGGATTTTCAGTACCATCTACAAATCCAATAATGGCACGACCATCAAAATAACGGAAACCATGAACTTCATCGACAGGATGAGTTAAATCTTTGAGTTGCTCATGAATAATGCTGGCAAGTTCATAGCACAAGGCCTGACGATCAGCGCGAATATGAAAAAATAAATCGCCGGGCGTTGAAACAGCCGTATATTTGGGCCCTTTAATTTCTTTAAAAGTGGTTAATTCGTGTGGTTTAGGCTGACCCGCAAATAACATATCCCATGCGTTAGAACTAAAGCCTAAAACAGCATTAAAGTTATCATCAGGATAACGCGCTCTTAAACTACGGGTTAATGCTGAAAAATTTGCAGCAAAATCGATTACTTTTTCTTTTACACCATCTGTTAAAGACAGCCCCAATACAATAAATAAAGCATTTTCACCTGGACGACTGGTAACAGGCTGAACTCGAGTCAATGTCATAAACCTCTGCCTTGTCTGAGCATTTTGTTCTTCTACTAATTTAACATATTGTATATAAAAGTATAAAAAAGCTTGCAGCTACTTCGTTTAAAATATTTCGCTTGCGCAAAATACAAACAAAAACACGCATAGCTTTAAAGTTATACGTGTTTGATAGATTCAGGTAACTTATGCTTTGCCATATTGTTTTTTTAGATATTTCACAATTTGAGCGGATTCAAACAATTTAATCCCTGTATTGGGATCAACCAAATAAGGCACTTGCATCTTTCCTTGCATTTTAGGCAACATTTTTTCACGCTTGCCACCCGCCAAAGGCTCATATTTACCGGGTTTTAAACGTAAGACCGCAGGTCCCATATCTTGCCAGCGTTCCTTTGGTACATTATGTAAAATGTAAGGAATTTCTAAATCGGTCAACGTCGCACGAACAATACGTGAGTATGGACTGGCTTCAAAACTCCATAACTCAAGCAATTGTTCAGGTGCAGCACGATGAACGATCTTCTTATCCACCCAGACTCCACGTGCCATGTTTAGAAGTGTTCCGGCAAACTCAGGCACAGGGATTTTTGGATAATGGCTATATTTCGCTGGCGTTTTTCCAGTTTTCCCATAATATTTAAAAAGATGATGAATAATGTCCTGAGACTCAAAAAGCTGATCTCCTGTATTTTCATCAATCAGAAAAGGAAATTGTAATTTTCCTCCCTTTTCTTTCACAATTTGACGGTACTTTTGTCCACCTTTGGGACAAGGATAAATTTCGACATCAAGATTCAATAAGGTAATCGCTTCTCGAACACGACGGCAAAATGGTGATCCTTCAAACTCATACAATTTAAGTGGTTTTGCAGGCTGAATTGGAAATGGCGTACCACTAACTCCACGACCGCCCTCTGCCAGACTTGATGCAAGCGATTGCAAGACTTTTATTTGATGAATCACCATAAAGGTATCCTATTATTATAAATTGACGAGTTGCTCTGTAGCGACCACGATGCCATTGTTATCCGCATAAATAAAGTCGCCAGACTTAAATGCTACGCCACCAAAATAAAGATTTACATCAACTTCGCCTATGCCTTTGCGGTGACTTTTTTGTGGAATTGCAGCCAATGCATGTACGCCCAAATCCAGCTCAGCAATCGCATCAACATCACGTACACAGCCATAGATGACCACACCGTTCCAGTGATTTTTTACCGCTGACTCAGCAATCATATCGCCCATCAAAGCACAGCGCATCGACGCACCGCCATCTACCACCAGCACTTTTCCTGTTCCGTCCGTTGCCAGCAACTCTTTAACACGTGAATTATCTTCAAAACATTTTACTGTCACAATTTGACCACCAAATGTTTTACGTGCGCCGTAACTCTTAAAAAAACGTCCATCCAGTGAAGGGGTTACAACCTGAATGTCTTTATCAGGATGATCATCAAGTAAATCACAAGTTACGAAAGGCACTAGACTCATGTTGTTCTCCATTATGAAGTAGTTTGTATGGCTAAATTATCATAAATTTTAAAGCATTCCATTTGTGTATTTGCAGCGATGATCATGATATGCGCCAATTGCTCCACAGTCACAGGCTTATACATCAATGGTTTTTTAATGGTGTCTTTGAGCAGCAAAAATATCTTCTGTGCCGCGCCTTCGAGAAGTCTTTGCTCATCTCGCTCACCAATCAATAAAGAAGGATGAAAGATTGAAAGTTTGTTGAGTGTGAGTGTCTTCAAATAATCTTCAAGCAGCCCTTTGACCCGATTATAAAAGAATATTGAAGATGAATTTGCACCCATCGCACTCACCAAAAGCAAATGTGTTTCTTTATCTTGCAGTAAATCTGCAAAATGTGCATTGATTTCATAATCAATCGCATAAAATTTTTGTTTAGAGCCTGCTTTTTTAATGGTCGATCCCAAACAACTAAAAGCATGTGTATAGCCACTGACATCCTGATCATTGAGTAACAAAAAGTCTTCGAGTACAAACTGACTGACTTTGGAAAATACTTTAAATTCATCTAACTCTTTTCGCACCACCACAGTGACAGATTCAAACTCTGACGCTGCTTGTAATTGTTTTACCAATGCTTTTCCGACCAATCCAGTCGCACCAATCACCAATGCTTTTTTGTTCATATTTGTCATATTTTAACCAGCCTACTTATTTTCGCTTTAATTTAGCCTGTTCCTGAAAATTTATCACCATCAAAAACGTTGCAAAAACGTCTCAAGACTTGACTTAGCCGCACCAATTCATCAAAATATGGCACTTGTTTACGGGCTGGTGATAGTTTTAACTATAACCAGTGAAACTTCAGCCCGCCCAGACCAATCAAATTTCAAGGAGTGCAAGAGTGGCAAACTCTGCTCAGGCAAAAAAACGTGCGCGTCAAAACGTTAAAGCGCGTAAACACAACGCAAGCTTGCGTTCTATGGTTCGTACTTACATCAAACGTACTGTAAGTGCAATCGCATCTGGTGATTATGCTGTTGCTACAGAAGCTTATAAAAAAGCTGTTCCTGTCATCGACCGTATGGCTGATAAAGGCATCATCCACAAAAACAAAGCTGCTCGTCATAAGAGCCGTTTAAACGCTCAAGTTAAAGCATTAGCTTCTAACTAAGCAGCAAATAAAGAAAGCCCTACTGGGCTTTTTTTATTGCCATGAAAATAATAAATTTAAAGCTCATCCCTTCTTTTATATGCGTAATCCCCATTTAGACAAAGTCAAAGGTTTACTCATCTTTCTGGTAGTATTGGGTCACTGCTTAGAACGTTTCATTGGCTGGAATGATCCAAACAGCGCATTACTTGCATTTATCTACAGTTTCCACATGCCTGCTTTTATTTTTGTCTCAGGCTTATTGTTTAAAAATCATAAATTATTTGAAAAAGTCTTATTTTTTGCTGTACTCGCAGTGTTGTTTCAAATTCTTTATTTTTGCTTTGAATCCTTTTGGCAACACACTCAAAACTGGCTAAATTGGGTGATCAAACCGTATTGGATTTTGTGGTATCTATGGGGAATGGTGGCTTGGAGTCTAATCACACCGTTACTCTTGAAAACGCATTATCCTTTGCTTATTGCCATTTTCGCAAGTTTAGGTATCGGGCTATCTCCATTCAATAATTATCTGTTTTCCATCGGACGGATTTTTGTGTTCCTGCCATTTTTTGTGGCTGGCGCACTTTATGGTAAATCTTTTTTACACTACATACAAAATACCAAGTATTCACTCTGGATTGCGGCTGCAAGCATAATAATATCAATCACTTTGCTGGCTTTACTCAGCCCCAATCCTTACTGGTTATATGGAAGTTTGTCTTATCAACAGTTACAAGTAGAGGCTGTTCACGGAGTTTTAACGCGCTTATGGCTATTAATGATCGCAAGTTGCGGAATAATTGCTTCACTTGCGTATGCATCCAAACTCCCAGATATTTTGAGGAGCATGGGTGAAAATACTCTAGCCATTTACTTACTGCACGGTTTTTTTATCATTATCTTAACTAAATTGATCACATTCTCTTCAACGAATTGGATGCCCAATCTGGTATTTTGTTTAATCATCAGCATCTTATTATGCGTCATTTTAAAAGCGAGATTTTTGTCCAGATCGATTCAATACATTGCGATGCATATCACCCAGTTTTTACTGAAACTCATGCAATATTTTTATAAGCGGTTTTTATAAACGCTGATTTGGCTGAATAAAATCACTGACATTCAACTGATGTACTTCGCCACGCCAAATCCATTTCAATTGACTATTCAGAAAGTCATCGCCCTCAAACCAGACAAATAAGCCTTCCATCATTGCAGGCCAATCTTCTTTATCAATCTGACTACGACCCGAAATCACCGCAACAATCGCAGCAATAATCGTGTCGTGACTTACCGCCAGACTTAAACCATTTGAAGCATTTGGATGAGTATTATAAATCAGCTCTAGTACATCAAATACACCCGTGATCGGATGCTTCATTCCGGGTAAGGCGTTATTGACAAAACTATTAATAAACCCTAGCGCACCTTGTTCTCGAAAATAAGGCGCGGCTTTTTTTATATCCAGTACAAAACTACCCGGTTCAACCAATAAGCCTTGCTCAACAATCTCAATGGTATGGGTATTACTGGTGGGAGTCACCCGATCAGCTCCCTCAATCATCAATGCGGCTGTGTCAATACAGCGTTGAATCGGGCTTGAAATACAGTGCTGAATCATTCGACCTGTATTTTCAATCAAACAGGCACCCCACTCCTCTGCCAATACTCGACCAGATTCAGTAAGTTGTAAATCATAACCTGCCAAGCCTTGTCCATTGACAATTTCACGAATCGAATGCCGAGTAAAAAGTGTCACAGGAACATTGCCATCAGGCAATAAATCAATCGCCTGTAGCATACTGGGAGGTAATAGCTTAAGTGCCATATATCATCTTATGTTGTCATTTTCATTACCTGCTCACTATAACATGCAGGCTAAAACTCTCAATCTGTAATCTGCACATGCTTTAGCGCATTTAATGCTAAATCTTTTATTTCTGGGGTGGTAAATGCTAAAAAGCCTGCATTGAGCACCGTATCACGCTGGTTATATTCAAATGGCCGCCCATGTAATGAGACTAAACCACCACCAATACTTTCTAGTAAACCCTGACCTGCACTGGTATCCCACTCCGAAGTCGGATGAAATCTTGGATAAAGATCAATCTCACCTTCAAGCATCATACAAAATTTATAAGCGCTGCCTGCTTCACGACGAATTACGGCATGATTCTGTTGCTCAATAAACCCAATGAATTGCGCATACTTCGGATTTTTACTGCTATGACTTAAACCAATTTGTAAGGTCTGAGATGGAGAGCTTTTGGCATTTTGATAACGCCACCATTGTCCATGATTAAACTGATATTTATACGGGAGATCATCGAGATAACCCAAATACATTTGTTGTTCACAAGGCACGACAATGACCGAAAAACTGGTTTTCGAGTTTTCAATTAAACTTAAATTAATGGTAAATTCATCGCGTTTATGAATAAACTCTTTGGTTCCATCCAAAGGATCAAGCATCCAGCAGGTTGACCATTCGTGTCGACCCACATTATCACTTTCTTCGGATAACACAGGATATACAGGCTGAACTTGAGCCAAGGCTTGCATTAAAAAATGATTAACTCTTAAATCTGCCTGCGTCACAGGTGATTGATCACTTTTCTGATGAATATTGAACTCGCTTCCTGTGGTATAACTTTGGTATTCTTCAAAGAGAATTTGACTCGCTTGCTGCAACACAGGTAACAATTGCATAATCAATGTATCTTGTGGCGCATGAGTTTTAATAAACATAGATTATCCTGTTATGCCAAATTGTAATTCTTCAACTTTACCTATTGTCCTATTTGATATGGACGGCACGCTACTCGACTTAAGTTTTGATGACTTTATCTGGAATCAATGTCTGCCTGAACGTCATGCACAAGTTCATCAATGTACCTTGCAACAAAGTCACGAGACCTTATCTGAGTTTTACCAACAGCACAAGCATACATTATCTTGGTATTCATCAGACTATTGGACAGCAAAAGTCGGCGTAGATGTCCTGAAATTACAACAGGAATTTCAACACAAGATTCAACCGAGATTAGGTTGTTTTGAACTTTTGCAACAGCTTCAGGATCAAGGTTATCGCTGTTGGCTGGTCACCAATGCCGATCAGGCAAGTTTAAAGCTTAAACTTGAAAATGTTGCACTTCGCCCTTATTTTGAACTCATGGTCAGTAGCCAGCAATTGGGCCATGCCAAAGAAGATATTGGCTTTTGGCAGGCTTTGCAACAATTGCACCCGTTTGATCCAGCTCAGGTGATTCTGGTCGATGACACAGCACAGGTGCTCCAAGGCGCCAAAGAATTTGGAATCGAACAACTGATTACGATTACACAGCCTTCCAGTTTAAAACCTGCGCGAGATTCGTCCAGTTTAGACTACCCTGCCATCCATCATTTAATGGAATTAATTTCTTTTTTACCTCAATCTCAAGTTAAGGATATTGATGTCAAAACAGCTTGAACAACATGCCAATGACTCAATGCGAGTCGATAAATGGCTTTGGGCCGCACGTTTTTTTAAAACTCGCTCCATTGCCAAAGCCGCCATTGAAGGTGGTAAAGTCCACCATGACAGTGAACGCGTCAAAGTTTCTAAAGAAATCCGTGTCGGAATGGAACTTACCATCATGCAAGGATTTGAAAAGAAAACCGTGGTGATTAAAGCACTCTCAGCAACACGTGGTCCTGCGCCTGTGGCTCAATTATTATATGAAGAAACAGAAGTCAGTTTAGCGCGTCGGGAGTTGATTGCAGCACAAAGAAAATTGCATAATCTAGCGCGACCTGATCATCGTCCATCCAAAAAAGATCGTCGACAAATCAGCAAGTTTAAACAAGAAAATGATCAACAATTTGACCAGTCATGGTCTTATCATGATGATTAATTGAATGGCTTTTTATACACGTCATATTATGTCGTACTGACATCATCTTGACATGGAATATTAAAAATAAATCTGTCACTATACACAGGTGGAACGAGGTTAAAATTCGATACATCCACTTTGAATGATAGTGATATTACACAGTTTTGAGGTTGTGAGATGGATGATAATAAAAGCAAGGCATTAAACGCGGCCTTGAGCCAGATTGAAAAACAATTTGGTAAAAATACAGTGATGCGCTTAGGTGACAACACGGTACAAGCAGTTGAAGCGGTGTCCACAGGCTCACTGACACTGGATATTGCACTCGGTATTGGTGGTTTGCCAAAAGGCCGTATTGTTGAGATTTATGGTCCTGAATCATCAGGTAAAACCACAATGACCTTACAAGCCATTGCTCAATGTCAAAAAGCGGGCGGTACGTGCGCGTTTATCGATGCTGAACATGCACTTGATCCACAATATGCACGTAAGCTTGGCGTGGACATCGACAATCTATTGGTTTCACAGCCTGACCATGGTGAACAGGCACTTGAAATTGCGGACATGCTAGTGCGCTCAGGGGCAATTGATCTGATTGTTGTCGACTCTGTTGCGGCACTGACTCCTCGCGCTGAAATTGAAGGCGAAATGGGCGACTCACACATGGGCTTACAAGCTCGTCTCATGAGTCAGGCATTGCGTAAAATCACGGGTAATGCCAAACGTTCGAACTGTATGGTGATCTTCATTAACCAGATTCGTATGAAGATTGGCGTCATGTTCGGTAGTCCAGAAACCACGACTGGTGGTAATGCACTTAAGTTCTATGCATCGGTACGTTTAGATATTCGTCGTGTTGGACAGGTCAAAGAAGGTGACGAGATTGTTGGTTCTGAAACCAAAGTCAAAGTTGTCAAAAACAAAATGGCACCTCCATTTAAAGAAGCACTTTTCCAAATCCTTTATGGTAAAGGCACCAATCAACTAGGTGAAGTCGTGGATTTAGCGGTGCAACAGGAAATCGTGCAAAAAGCAGGTGCATGGTATTCTTATCAAGGCAACAAAATTGGTCAGGGTAAAAATAACGTGATTCGTTATTTTGAAGAAAATCCCGCGATTGCGCAGGAAATTGAAAAACAGATTCGCGATCAATTACTGACCAGTACGCCAGTTGCAAATAGCACTGAAGTTGAAGAAGAAGAACCTGACTTTTTAGAAAGCTAATTCAGCTATCATCAAACGCCCTGCGGGGCGTTTTTCATTTGGAATGACCTGATGTATTCAAATTCAGATGATCAAGCAAATAAACCGCTTCTTACAGGCACACGTTTGCGTTCTTACGCTTTTGCACTGCTAACACGTAAGGAATATGCAAAAGCAGAGTTGATCGAAAAACTTAGTCTATATGCGCAGGATCGTGATGAAGTTCTAGCCTTGGTTGAGGAGCTATCAGAACGGCAATACCAGAGCGATCAACGTGTGGCTGAAATGGTGTTGTCTAGCCAAATACGCAAAGGCAAAGGCCCAAATCGAATTAAACAGGCACTCAAGCACAAACAACTGGATAGCAATTTAATTTTAGAAGATATTCAGGACGTTGATTGGTTTGAGCAGGCTTATCAGCTAAAAGTTAAGAAATTTGGAACTCAGATAGAAAAAGATCCGAAACAAAAAGCCAAACAAATTCGATTTTTGCAATATCGCGGTTTTGATATGAATGTGATTATGAAAGCGATTAGTCGAACGACTGAAGAAGAGTAACTGGTGGTAACCCTACTAGCAAAACCTCGGCACATCATAGATCTGCTACCGTTGCTACCTTCCGGTCCTGGCGGGGTTCACAGAGTACAATTGCGAAGCCACCAGCAGGGCTACCATTGCAAGAACAGAGTATAGAGATTTTTAAATGTGTTGCAAGTGCTATCTCAAATTTTCCTGCGGTTTTCGTTTCAATTGACTAAATCATCAACAAATTTAAGGATTTGTTTATTTTTCATCTTTCTATGTGGCTATAAAAGCATTCTTTTCAAACTCAAAGCCAATACCATTTCATCGCTTTATTTCTTGAGTGAAATTAATTTTGTCAAACAGCATCAAAAATGAAAATGCTAAAATATTGTAATTACTTATTGCAATTCTATGGCGGGGTGTTTTTAATGGCATTTGCTTTCAATTTGTTTTTTATGACTGAATGAATAAAAAACAACTGCTTGACGTTCTATTTAAAATTATGGATTGTGGCTTATGCTAAAAAAGCATTCTTTATTCGCGATTACCCTACTTTGTGGTTCTTCTATTTACGCCAATGTTCCGATTGAATCCCGTGGATTAAGCCAATCTAACTCTGGATCAACGTCAGTTGTAAATGATCAACCTGTCGCGACCAATCTTAACTGGCAGTTGATGCAAAAAAATCAACAACTTGAAAATGATATCCGTACATTGCGCGGACAACTGGAAGAACAAGCTCATTCGATTGATCAGCTAAAAAAAGATTTGGCTAACCGTTATACTGATCTGGATCAACGTCTGGAGCTACTCCATCAAAAAGTAGATCCAGATAGTGCTGCAACTGATGAAAATGCAACAACTGACGCAAACGGTGCCGCACCAGTAGCCAGTGAGAATACACAAGCTCCTATAAATGCGACTCCTCAACAAACACCTGTCGCACCAGTGGCTCAAACGAATCAGCAGCCTGCTCCTGCTACAAGTTCAACGAGTAATACAAATTCAGCATCGTCAGAAAATAAAGACTCAACAGAATTAGACAAAGCAGCATATACCGTTGCGCTTGATGCCTATAAACAAGGCGGTGCAAAAAAAGCAATTGCACCAATGGAAAACTTTATTAAGAATCATCCAAATAGTATCTACACACCAAATGCCTATTTTTGGCTGGCTGAATTTCATTTAGCAACTGATCCTGTCAATTATGCTCAAGCCAAAAAGAATTATCAGATTGTCGCTGATAAATATCCAACATCAAGCAAAGCACCGCGTTCTTTATATCAGTTATATAGCATTGCCAAAGATGTAGATCACAAAGCAGCTGTAGCTACACAATACAAAAACAAACTACTTGCCAGCTATCCACAATCTGAAGAAGCCGGTTTTGTTAAAAAATAGCATCACTTAAAAACGAAAAAGACACATTTCAAATGTGTCTTTTTTATTTCTATAAGATACTTAACTAACGAATAATACCGCGTTTGGATGATTCAACTGAATCAATCAACAATTGAACTTCAGATATTTCTGGCAAAATTTCAGTACGAATTTTATCTAGTGCCTGTTCGGTGGTTAAACCCGACTTATAGATAATTTTGAAAGAATCACGTAAGCCATTGATCACATTTTTTGACCAACCCTTGCGACGCATACCCTCAACATTCATCCCAAACGCATGCGCTGGATTACCTGAAACCATGACATAAGCAGGCACATCTTTTAAAATTAAAGATGCCCCACCCACCATACTATAAGAATCAATCTTACAAAACTGATGAATTCCTGAGTTTCCACCCACGACCACATAGTCACCGATGTGAACATGACCAGCCACACCGACATTGTTGGCAAAAATATTATGATCACCCACCACGCAGTCATGAGCAATATGTGTATTCACCATCAGTAAATTATGGCTACCCAATTTGGTCAAACTATTATCCTGAATGGTGCCACGATGCAAACTACAATGTTCACGAATACGGTTATGATTACCAATTTCAAGCCAAGTTTCTTCGCCGTTATATTTTAGATCTTGGCAAATCTCACCCACACTGGCGAACTGAAAAATTTCATTATGTTCACCAATCCGTGTGAAACCACCAATCACGACATGTGAATGAAGTTTAGTCCCTGCACCGATGCTCACATTAGGCCCAATGACACAATAAGGTCCAATTTGGACATCTGGGGCAATTACTGCAGATGAGTCAATAATAGCGGTAGAATGAATGAAGTCGTTATTACTCATGCCTGCTCTGTTATCTGGTGCGAAATCATAATTTCAGCGGTCGTTGCTACAATGCCATCCACTGTGGCTGTACAATTATATTTGTAAATACCACGTTTTTGCATCACCAACTCAGACTTTAAGACGAGCTGATCTCCTGCAACAACCTGTTTTTTAAAACGTACTTTCTCCGCTCCAGCAAAAAGGAACAAAGAACCCGCTTTTGGCTTTTGATTATTCATGATAAAACCAAGAACACCTGAAACTTGAGCCAAAGCCTCTACAATAAGTACGCCCGGCATAATTGGATATTCAGGAAAATGTCCTTGTAAAAATTCTTCATTGATTGACACGTTTTTATAACCAACAATAGAATTTTCAGTTACTTCAACCACACGGTCAACCAGTAAAAATGGATAACGATGTGGCAGATATTCACGAATAGTTTGAATATACATTGGCAATTCAGGGATCGTAAACGCGGGAGTGTTAGACTCAGTCATCATATTTCTATTTACGCAATTTAAAGGTTGATTCAAGAGACTCTATTTGAGTCTGCATATGATCGAGTCGTTTGAGTATTTGGGTCAATGGCACATCTGCTAATTGTCTAAAGCGAACAATCGTGCGTTTCCACTGACTATTTTCAAAAAGTCCTGTTCCTGAAGAATAGGTTCCTGCTTCAAAAATACTTTTTGTGACCATTGACATTCCTGTAAGTGTTACATTATCAGCAATGTTTAAGTGCCCTGCAAGTCCACACGCCCCACCAATGATACAGTTTTTGCCAATAGTGGTACTCCCTGCAATTCCCGTTTTTGCAGCAATCGCCGTATTTGTACCAATGTGAACGTTATGCGCGATTTGCACAAGGTTATCAATAATGACGCCGTCTTCTAAAATTGTATCGTCCAAAGCCCCGCGATCGATACTACAATTTGAACCTATTCGAACATCATTTCCAATTTGAACTGAACCTAGTTGAGCAATACGATGCCATTTTCCCTGATAGGGTGCAAAACCAAAACCTTCACCACCGACCACTGAATTGGCATGAATTCGAACGCGATTTTTAATCTTGGTTTCACCCGTTAAAGTCACATGTGAATCAATAAAACAATCTTTACCAACTTCAACGAAATCATTCAACGTAGAGTTTGCCAAAATAACGCTACCGTCACCGACCACACAGTTCTCACCAATCACCACATAATGACCAATATAAGCACTATCTGAAATAATGGCAGACGGATGGATTTGTGCAGTACTTTCAATTCCTATGGATTCAATTTTCTTTTCAAAAACATGAGTCAATTGAGCAAAAGCAAGGTAGGGATTTTGAACTACAATAAAATTTTGATGTTGCGCTAACTGTTGTTTTAATTCGGCAGGGACAATTAATGCGCCTGCTTTCGAGACTTGTGCTGCTTCGAGATATTTGTCGCCATTCACAAATGAAATCTGATTTGGATGTGCGTGTTCGAGACTTGCAAGTCCAGTCAGAGAAAGGTCTTTATGACCAAAAGACTCACCTTGAACAAGATGAGCCAAGTCTTCTAAACGATAACTACGTGCTTTCATTGATTATTTAATTGCATTAACCTTTTGAATCATTTTATCAGTTAAATCGTTCTTAGCGTCATAGGCAACCGCAGCATTTTTATTCAAAATGAAGTCTAAATTGTTTTCTTGACGAAGTTGTTCACCCGCTTGTTTCACACGAGTTTCAAAAGTGTTGTTCATGGTTTGTAAAGTACCTTGAACACGAGTCTGCAAACCTTGCTGGGTCGAGTTGAATTCGCTTAATTTGGTCTGATATTGCTGCTTAAGTTTTTGAACATCAGCTTCTTTCATATTACGACCTTCAGTTTCCGCTTTTTGACGTAATGCATCTAGCTCTTTACCAAGCTGTTCCAGTTTGGTTGTCGTCGGTTTAACTGACTGATTTAAGCTTGCATTTTGTTGCTTAAGATAGCTACTGCTATCGACAACTTTTGCTAAATCAACAAAACCCACACCTGCGGCTTGTGTCAATCCAGAAATAGACAAACCCATACCCAATAAAACTACTGATAATTTATTCATTTTGATTTCCTTATACAGGAGTATTTCAACAATTAATTATTTGATCAAAGACCGTACTAGAAAGTACGGCCGATTTCAAACTGAATTTCCTTGGTTTCATCACCATCTTTATCATTTAATGGGAATGCATAACTTAATGACAGAGGACCAATCATGGTAATCCACGTAAAGCCAACACCCACACTATAACGAAGATTGCTTAAATCCAGATTATAGTTATCTTTACAATATTGTTTTGCATCTACAGGCGTGGTAGAACCATTCAAATAAAGATTTCCTGAAGCAGTTTTACACTGTGTATCAAAAACCTGACCACCTTCTGCAAATATTACAGGTCGTACCTGACGTGCCCAGTCCCCTTTAAATGGAATAGGTAAAGCAAGCTCAGTACCAAATTGTACTAAAGCATTGCCACCGACTTCTTCTGGATCCCAATCACGCGTTCTACTCTCGTTATAAGTTACACCCGGATACTTAGGTCCCAGTGTATTGACATCATAACCACGTACCGATCCGTAACCACCTGCAAAGAAGTTTTTATAAAACGGCAAATCATTACCATAACCGAATTTACCGTAGCCACGAAGTACAAAATCATGACCTAATGGGAAATAAGCCTGAGTATCAAACGTGGCTTTTTGATAATCAACGTCACCACCTGGTAAACCAACTTCAAGATTTAAACGATGATACATACCCGAAGTAGGGAAAATCGGACGATTTAAAGTATTGTATGACCAACCCAAATTCAAGTTGTAGGTAAAGAATTCACCCTCGAATGCATTATCAAATGGAGTCATATCAATTACAGTACCATTGGCATCTTTACATTCGTATGCGTTTGTATCTGAATTCAGCTCATACGTACCACTACAATATGACCCCTGACCTGTTGCCTTACCGCCATTTTTAAGCAAGTAATCTCGAACATAGGTTGACACATAAGGACCAGTGGTAACTTTGGTATTATCCACACCAATCGATGCACTCACATTCTGGTTTTCATCAATTGGATAACCAAAACTTAAACTACCACCGATACTGTCAGTCACATAGTTACTGACGTTATAGTCATCATTCAGTTTGGTTTTACGATAATAGACATTATAACCACGACTCACACCATCAATAGTGAAATACGGATCAGTTACACTCAGGTTATAGTAATCCTGTGTTTCAGAGCGTGATAAATCAATTGCAACACGGTTACCTGTACCCAAGAAATTGGTCTGACTTAACCCTGCTTGGAATGTTACACCGCCACTTTGAGAGTAACCAACTGCAAGTGTAGTCGTTCCAGAATGTTGCTCTTCAACATTGACATTCAAATCGACTTGATCAGGCGAATTGGGCACACGAACAGGCTTCACATCAACTGTTTTAAAGAAACCTGTACGCTCTAAACGAACTTTTGAAAGATCAATTTTTTCATTACTTGCAAGTGCGCCTTCCATTTGACGCATTTCACGACGTAGAACCTCATCAGCAGTTTTACTGTTTCCGGAGAAATTGATGCGTCGTACTGTCACCTGCTGCCCCGGATTGATATAGTAATTCATATCAACTGTGCGGGTTTCGTTATTAATTTGCGGAACCACGTTTACATCAGCAAAGTAATAGCCTGCATTTCCATATTTACGCAATAATAACTGCTTCACCGCATTTACTTTTTCTTGCGAATAAGTGTCGCCATCTTTATAAATCTTTAATGCCTGTAACTCTTCAGGCTTATACAGCGCATCACCTAAAAATTTAGTTTCACCAAACTTGAACTGCTGACCTTCATCAACAGAAACCTCAATAAAGATATGCTTTTTATCTTCACTAATATTGAGCTGTGAATTATTGATATTAAAGTTGATGTAGCCTTTATTCAAATACAAAGCACGTAATGCTTCAAGGCTCGCCGCCATTTTCTCGCGGGCATAGCGGTCATTACGAGTAACAATAGAAGCCCAGCCAGATTCTTTGACTGCAAAAGCCTGTTTAATGTCATCATCACTAAATACAGTATTGCCAATAATATTAATATCAAAGACTTTTGCAGGCTTACCTTCATAAAATTCGATGGTTAAATCTACACGGTTATTTGGGCGAGCTGTCGTGGTGACTTTGATGTCCGCATCATAACGACCTTGCTGTGTATATTGTTGCTCAAGTTCTGTTTCAAGAGTTTGCAAAGAAGATTTTTTAAGAACTTCTCCTTCGGCAACGCCCATTTTCTTTAAGCCGTCTTGCAGAGCTTCTTTGGGAATGAGCTTGTTGCCTTTAAATTCAATTTTTGAAATAACAGGACGCTCTACAACCTTGAAGACCAAAATATCATTTTGCTTATAAGTTTGAATATCATCAAAAAGACCAGTCGCATAAAGCGTACGAATGGCATCAGCAATGGTTGGATCGTCAACACGATCGCCACTGTTTATCGGCAACATGGTATAAACATTTGCAGGAGTGAGGCGAACTAAACCTTCGACTTTGATATCTCGTGCAATGAAGTCATTCGCTGCATATGCTTGTTGTACTGCCGCCATAGCACTAACAAGTGCCAAAGGCATTAATAAATGTGTGTGCCGCATGCCAGATTTTTCCAGTAAGTTAATTTTTCCATCTAAACGTTATAAACGCATAAAATCATTAAAGAGAGCCAAGAGCATCATACTGCCGAGCAGTACCATACCAATTTTTAAGCCCATCATTTGTATTTGTTCGGAAACAGGTTTACCGCGAATTGCTTCGATAAAATAATAAACCAAATGTCCACCATCCAACATAGGGATCGGTAATAAATTTAAAATTCCAAGACTTACACTCATCAATGCCATAAACGAGATAAACGTTTGCCATCCCATTTCAGCACTTTGCCCAGCAACTTTAGCAATAGTAATTGGGCCTGATAAATTTTCAAGTCCAATTAAACCTCTAAACATTTTGACGATCGAGTTTAAAATCATGCCAGAAATTTGAGTGGTTTTATCCACTGCCATCACTAAGGCCTGAGCTGGATTATATTGAATCGTTTGTTTGTATTCGTTAGGAATAT
Organism: Acinetobacter septicus; assembly: GCF_019355975.1. Classification (NCBI taxonomy): domain Bacteria; kingdom Pseudomonadati; phylum Pseudomonadota; class Gammaproteobacteria; order Moraxellales; family Moraxellaceae; genus Acinetobacter; species Acinetobacter septicus. The sequence goes on from NZ_CP079898.1 coordinate 703,007, forward strand.
TGACTTTAGCAGGGTTACTTTGCACACCAAGCATACCAGTGGTATTGCCCATATTGTCACGTTTACCTTGCGGCATGACTTGCAAATGAACCATTTGCCCATTACGAAGCACATCAATATTCAGCAGTTTTTCAGGGGACTTCTGCACGACATCAACTACATCAAACCAGTCATTCATTTTAATGCCATTGATGGAAAGGATTTGATCGCCAACCTTCATCCCTTGACGAATAGCAGCACCATCCTCACTGAGCTGATGAATCACCGCGGGCATTTGAGGACGATAGGGTAAAAATCCAAGAATATCTAAAGCAGACTGAGATTGATCTTTGAGAAAATTATGAATAGGAAGCGCAACGCTCTTTTGGGTACCGTCACGATCTACGGTCATCAAAATTTGACCTGTTTCACCCGCTCGGTCAACCAAAGCAAAATTTAACTTTTCCCATGTAGGTGTTTGCTCTCCATCTACAGTTAACACTTTATCGCCCACATGCAAATCGACTTGCGCGGCAGGTGTATTAGGTAAAATTTTGCCTATACGTGTATTTAACTGTTCCTGAGATGGAAGGAATAACATCCAGAATAAAACGATAGCAAACAATAAATTAATCAGCGGCCCTGCTGCGACAATCGCAATTCTTTTCCAAGGAGATTGACGATTAAACGCATAAGGTAAATCAGCTTCAGCGACATTACCTTCACGTTCATCCAGCATCTTGACATAACCGCCCAGTGGCAATGCTGAAAGTTGATACTGAATCCCTGATTTTTTCGATGTCCATTTTAGCAAAGTTGGACCAAAACCAATCGAATACACCAAAACCTTAACACCCAGCTTACGTGCCACCCAATAATGTCCAAACTCATGTATGGCAATCAGAGGCCCCAGCAACAGAATTGCTGCAACAATGATAAACAAAATATTCATGTTCAGCCTCCTGCGCTAGCCACGAATTGATGCGCAACATCACGGGCTAATCGATCTGTATCCAAAATAGCTTCTATACTCTGTGCCGAACCATTTTGCACGTGATTAAGCGTATGCTCAACCACTTCTGGAATCGTAGTAAACTTTATTTTCAAATTTAAAAATGCCGCAACCGCAATTTCATTTGCAGCGTTTAAGATCGTGGGTGCGAGACCACCATCACGCATGGCTTGACGAGCCAAATTCAATGCAGGAAATTTTTGAGTATCGGGTTGCTGAAAATCAAGATGTGAATGTGTAAACAAATCAAGTGCAGGAACATGCGTGTCTAACCGCTCAGGCCATGCTAATGCATGTGCGATCGGCGTACACATATCAGGATTTCCCATTTGTGCCAAAGTTGAACCATCAATATATTGAACCATTGAATGAATAATACTTTGTGGGTGAATTACAACTGTAACAAAATGTTCAGATATTGAAAACAAATGACACGCTTCAATCAACTCCAAGCCTTTATTCATTAAAGTTGCAGAATCAACAGAAATTTTTTGTCCCATAGACCAATTTGGATGCTTACACGCCTGCTGTGGCGTCACCGCATGTAATTGTTCAAGCGTATGATTTAAAAATGGGCCACCTGAAGCGGTAAGTAAAATCTGCGAAACCCCCAACTGGGGCTGACCATTACGCTCAATATTTAAATAATTCTGCGGTAAAGACTGAAAAATTGCATTGTGCTCAGAGTCGACGGGCAACAATAAAGCATGATGATCTCGTGCAGCTTGCATCATGATTTCACCAGACATCACCAATGCTTCTTTATTGGCAAGCAACACTCTTTTACCTGCTTTGATTGCAGCCAGTGTAGGTAAAAGTCCAGCCGCTCCAACAATTGCAGCCATGACAATATCAACCTGAGAACTTTCAGCAACAGTAATTAAGCCTTGTTCCCCAGCCAATATCTCAATATCAAAAACACCCAATGCAAGCAACTCGGTACGCAATTCATCGACTTTTGATTCGGGTACAACCGCAATTTTAGGCTGATACTGTTTGCATATTTGAGCCAGTTCTTTGATACGACTATAAGCCGTTACTGCAAAAAGCGTATATTTATCTGGATGACGATCCAATATTTTTAACGTACTTTGACCAATTGAACCCGTCACACCAAATATACAAACAGATTGAGTCATTTATAGATCTACGCCAATAAGTTTTAATAGATACATGCCCGCTGCAAAGATAGGCGCTGCTGCAAGTAGAGAGTCGATACGATCTAACACACCACCATGGCCCGGCAAAATACGCCCAGAATCCTTAATACCAGCACGACGCTTAATCATAGATTCGAACAAATCACCCAACACTGAAGCAAAAACAGTCACCACAGACAAAATTAGAAACAGCAAATGCTGGGCAAATGTTAAGTTAAGATAATTGACCTGCACCACAATAATAATAATGATCGCAAGCCCTATCCCACCAATCAATCCTTCAACCGATTTATTTGGACTCACTGTTGGCGCTAGCTTATTTTGACCAAACTTACGCCCAACAAAATAAGCACCTGAGTCCGCTCCCCATACCAACAGGAACAAGTACATCAACCACCATGGGGAACTTTGCCAAACTTCAAAAATTGCCGTAACTGCCGCACTGACCAGTATCAGCCCAAGAAGATAAAGCGAAGCGTTGTACCAGCCATCGTATTCAGGATAAGCCTTGACCCAAAAGCTACTCACCAGCCAAGTGAGTATTGATGCACACCATAATAGGATTGCAACTTCATTATAATAAAGCGCCAGCGCAGATATTAGCGCGACGATCAGTCCATAAGCCCACGCTTTCGGTTTAAATAATGCCGTATCTCTAGGCATGAGTTTAAACCATTCATAGCCAGCCACCCCTGCGGCTACAATCATTAAGCCAAACATTGGATAGTGAGAACTGGTTGCAAACATACAAGTAAGTACTACCGCTACCAGTACCAATGCGGTAATTATCCGCTCTAACATTTATTAATTCTCAATTTTCTCTTGGTGGATTTGTTCAGAAGTCTTACCAAAACGACGTTCGCGTCCTGCAAACACATCTAAAGCACGATCAAATTCTTTTACAGAAAACTCAGGCCAGAGTGTCTCGGTAAAATACAATTCAGCATAAGCAGCCTGCCAAAGCAGGAAGTTGGACAAACGATAATCACCACCTGTACGAATCAGCAAATCAACAGCCGGCAGATTATTTAAACTAATCCGCTGATTAAAAAGTGCAGCATCTATTTGATCTACATCTAATACGCCTGCTTTTACGTCTTGTGCAATGTGCTTTGCTGTATGGGCAATATCCCACATCCCACCATAACTGATCGCAATAGTCAGTGTCATGCTGTCAAAACTAGCAGTCTGCTGTTCTGCATGCAACATCAATTCACGTAAATGTGGAGATAGACGAGAACGATCACCAATAAACTGCAAGGCAATATTAAATTGTTCCATTCGAGGTAACTGTTCATGAATCGTCTCTTCCAGCAATTTCATCAATAAATCGACTTCATACTGTGGACGATTCCAGTTTTCGCTGGAAAATGCAAATACGGTTAATGCCTGAATCCCTTTGTTACGACAATGCTCAACAATTGGATCTAGACTATTTTTGCCTTCACGATGCCCATCTCCTTTTTGCATTTGATTTTTTTTAGCAAAACGGTTGTTGCCATCCATAATGATGGCAACATGTTGCGGAAGATGAAGCTCTTCTGAAGCGGTCATAAAATTAGACCTTCATCAATTCAGCTTCTTTTGCTGCCAAACGTTTATCAACTTCGGCAACATATTTATCGGTGATTTTTTGGATATCATCACCTGCACGACGCTCATCATCTTCAGAAATTTCTTTGTCTTTTAGCAGTGATTTGATATCACCTAATACATCACGACGGATGTTACGAATGGCAACTTTGGCATTTTCGGCTTCTGAACGCGCCACTTTTTGCATATCACGGCGTGTTTCTTCAGTTAAAGCTGGTAAAGGTACACGGATTGCATCAGCCGTAATCGGATTTAAACCCAAATCACTTTCACGAATTGCTTTATCAATTGCCGAAACCATTGTACGTTCAAATGGCTGAACAATAAGAGTACGTGAATCTTCAATACCTACGTTTGCCACCTGATTCAGTGGAACATCCGAACCATAATAAGAAACCATTACACCGTTTAGAATGGATGGATGAGCACGGCCAGTACGCACTTTCGCAAAACCTTGCTCTAAAGATTCAAGGGTTTTTTGCATGCGTTGTTCGCTGTCTTGTTTGAGATCGTTAATCATATGATCTTCCTTACTTATTCATTCAAGGTGTAATTGCTAAATTAGTCGAGTAGTATAAAGAGCTTTCTAGGTTACGTACATTAATTCGTAACATGAGTTCCTTCTTTTTCGCCCATCACCACAGATAATAGTGCGCCAGCTTTATTCATATCGAAAACTTGCAACGGTACATTGTGGTCACGACACAGACAAATCGCAGTTAAATCCATCACACCCAACTTTTCATCAAGCACTTGATCAAAAGTTAAATGATCATATTTTACCGCATCATCATATTTGCTTGGGTCTTTGTTATATACGCCATCAACTTTAGTGGCTTTCAAAATCAAATTGGCTTCAATTTCAATCCCACGTAAGCAAGCCGCTGTATCTGTGGTGAAGAATGGGTTACCTGTACCTGCAACGAATACACATACTTCGCCCTGACTTAAATGGCGAATCGCATCACGGCTCGAATAAGATTCAACCACGGTGCCGATTGAGAGTGCAGACATCAAACGTGTCTTGATATTACGACGAACCAGAGCATCGCGTAGTGCCAAGCCATTCATAACGGTTGCCAGCATACCCATCTGATCACCCGTTACACGACCCACTAGACCATCTTTTTGTAATTGGCTACCACGGTACAAGTTTCCACCACCAACAACGATACCCACTTGCACACCCAAGCCAACCAAGTGAGCAATTGACAATGACATTTGATCAAGCACTTGTGCATCGATTCCCATGTCTTTATTGCCCGACAATGCCTCACCAGAAAGTTTAAGTAGAATACGTGAGTAACGGGGGCTATTAGAATCCGCCATGGTAAGCTCCAAAAAACAATGTGTTAAAAATAAATTTTGTTTGTTGCAACATCAATCATCAAGCTGATTTGATTGTAATCAACTTTGCAAATAAATCGTATTCATCTGCATCAGTAATTTCGACTTCAAGTAAATCACCTGACTGGATTTTTGATTTATCAATATCTTCGACAAAGACATTGCCATCAATTTCAGGCGCATCAGCATAAGAACGTGCAACCGCAACAGGATATTCATCTTCCAGACTATCAACTAAAACAGTCATGGTTTGACCAATCCGTTTTTGCAATTTAGCTGCCGAGATGGCCTGCTGAACCTGCATGAAACGTTCATAACGCTCTTGCTTAATTTCTTCAGGTACATGATCTGGCAAGTCATTGGCTGTCGCACCCTCAACAGGCGAATATGTAAAACAACCAACTCGATCAAGCTGCGCTTCTTGCAACCAATCTAAAAGAATTTGAAAATCTTCTTCGGTCTCACCTGGAAAACCCACTACAAAAGTTGAGCGAATCACCAAATCTGGACATTTTTCACGCCATGTTTTTAAGCGTTCAAGGGTATTTTCACTATGGGCTGGTCGCTTCATCAATTTTAAGACGCGCGGACTGGCATGCTGAAAAGGAATATCAAGATAAGGAAGAATTTTACCCTGAGCCATCAAATCGATGACTGCATCGACGTGTGGATATGGATAAACATAATGCAAACGCACCCAAATTCCTAATTGACCGAGTGCCTCACACATATCATAAAACTTGGTTTTTACAGGCTGACCATTCCAGAAATCAAGCTTGTACTTGGTGTCTACACCATAAGCAGAAGTATCCTGAGAAATGACTAAAACTTCTTTAACACCCGCGCGCTTAAGCGCTGCTGCTTCTTCAAGCACTGAACCGACAGGACGTGAAACTAAATCACCACGCATACTTGGAATAATGCAGAAGGTACAGCGATGATTACAGCCTTCCGAAATTTTTAAATAAGCATAATGTTTTGGAGTGAGTCGAATGCCTTGTTCAGGTACCAGATCAACAAAAGGATTATGTTTCGGTGGCGCAGGTACATATTCATGTACCGCTTCCATCACATCCTGATAGGCTGCCGCACCTGTGACTTTTAAAACATTCGGATGCATTTGACGAATTTTATCTTCATCTTTGCCCAAACACCCCGTCACAATCACACGACCATTTTCACTCATGGCTTCGCCAATTGCATCTAATGATTCTTGTACCGCAGATTCAATAAAACCGCAGGTATTGACTACAACTAGATCAGCACCATCATAATCTGATGCGACCTGATAACCTTCAGTACGTAACTGAGTTAAAATTCGTTCAGAATCTACCAATGCCTTAGGACAACCTAAAGATACAAAACCGACTTTGGGGGACTTCATGAATCTGCGCTCCACTAGAATCCGCGTATTGTATGACGTTTCTCGCAATAAAAACAGGTGGAATATGCACAGTTCGTTTAATGCACCAAAATACAACCAATATTTTTATTAAAAACAACTATTGCACCATTATGATTCAATTTAAGATGCCATCTAACCCAACTTGTTTTTAAATCGATCATAATTTGTCTATTTTGCTCATTTTTAATACAAGCTTGAGAACAAGTTCTTTTACGCAAAAAGTTGGCGTACATTTTGCTTAACTTATGTCCCATTACAGGGAAAAACTGGATTAAATGAAAATGTCATTGCGCTATTTTAAGACAGGAAACATTTTCTAATGGATCAAAGAGAGACCATTGACTATCGGCTTTTGGTCGATAACCTTACTACTGCCATATTATTGGTCGATAGCGACCTGAATATTTTTTATCTCAATTCTTCTTGTGAAGCGTTGTTTGATATTAGCTTATTACGCGCATCAGGTTTGCCTGTGCTTAACTTATTACATTCACCGAATGATAGCTTCAATACCCATGAAGCACTCATCAATACGCTACACTCAGGGCAGCATTACACACGACGCGAAGCAATAATCAGTGTAAATTTTAAGGATATTCATGTCGATTATTCAGTTTCGGCGCTCAATACAGGCAAAAATTATCATCCGCTACTATTAATAGAACTCAATCCAATTGATCGGATGCTTAAAATTTCTAAAGAAGAAAATTTGATACAACAACATCAGGTTGCCCGTCAGCTCATTCGCGGTATTGCCCATGAAGTCAAAAATCCCTTAGGAGGGATTCGTGGTGCGACTCAATTACTGGCACGTAGCTTAAATGATCCAAAATACGAAGAATTTACCGATATCATTATCAATGAAGTCGATCGCTTAAGAAATCTTGCCGATACCATGCTCGGTTCCCGCCAGCTTCCAAGCTATGAAGATGTCAATGTACATGAACCTTTGGAACGGGTGCGCTCTCTGGTGGCCAATCAAACCAAGAAAAAAATTAAAATCACTCGTGATTATGATTTATCACTGCCAGATGTCAAAGCAGACCGTGATCAACTGATTCAGGTCATGCTCAATATTAGCGTGAATGCCATTCAAGCGATGACAGAAAATAAAGAATTTTTTGTGGATCATGAACCTGAGCTGATTTTAAGAACCCGTATTCAACGCCTTGTCACCATTAATGGTTTATTAAACCGATCCGCAGTTCGTGTCGACATTGAGGATAATGGCCTTGGCGTTCCGCAAGATATTTTAGAGTCTGTGTTCTATCCTTTAGTGACAGGACGAGCCAAAGGCACAGGACTTGGCTTAAGTATTGCACAGAACATTATGCATCAACACAACGGAATGATTGAATGTCAGTCCGTGGCTGGAAAAACTACATTTAGCTTATATTTACCTTGGGAGTCAGACCGTGTCGCGAAATAAAATATGGGTAATTGATGATGACCGCGCCATGCGCTGGGTACTGGAAAAAACATTCAAGGAAGAAGGTTTGGATGTGACCAGTTTTGAAGAAGCGCAGACGGCATTAGACCAATTGGCTGAAGATGCGCCTGATGTAATCCTCACTGACATTCGTATGCCCGGTATTGATGGTTTGACCTTCTTAGGGAAAGTCAAAAATAATTATCCAGATCTACCTGTCATTATTATGACGGCACATTCCGATCTTGAGTCTGCGGTATCAAGCTATCAAACAGGTGCTTTTGAATATTTGCCAAAACCGTTTGATATTGATGAAGCGTTGGCATTGGTTCATCGTGCCATCTTGCATGTCAATAAACTTCAGCAGCAAGAAGCAGCAAAAACCACAACGCCAGTTCAATCTACTGAAATTATTGGTGAATCCCCTGCGATGCAGGAAGTGTTTCGTGCCATTGGACGATTATCACAATCCCACATTACAGTATTGATTAATGGTGAGTCAGGCACAGGTAAAGAACTGGTTGCACATGCACTACATAAGCATTCACCACGTAGTAGCAAGCCTTTTATTGCGCTGAATATGGCCGCAATTCCAAAAGATCTAATTGAAACTGAACTTTTTGGTCATGAAAAAGGTGCTTTTACTGGCGCGAACACCCAACGCCAAGGTCGTTTTGAGCAAGCCAATGGCGGTACGCTGTTCCTTGATGAAATTGGGGATATGCCGTTTGAAACGCAAACACGTTTACTACGTGTACTTGCTGATGGCGAATTTTATCGTGTCGGTGGGCATATTCCGGTACGGGTTGATGTACGAATTGTTGCTGCAACCCATCAGGATCTGGAAAAACTAGTCAATGAAGGACGTTTCCGCGAAGACTTGTATCATCGTCTAAATGTCATTCGCATTCATATTCCAAAACTGGCACATCGTAGCGAAGATATCCCCATGCTGGCACAGCACTTTTTGGCACGTGCGGGTAAAGAACTCGGTGTTAGCCCTAAAATTTTACGCCCAGAAACCACAGATTATATGCAGCAGTTGCCATGGCCAGGTAATGTTCGTCAACTCGAAAACACCTGTCGCTGGCTGACAGTGATGATTACTGGACGTGATGTTTATCCAGAAGACCTCCCTTCTGAGCTCAAACAAATTCCAATTCAAAAATCAGGTGAACAAGCCACAACCGCAGCGGGTGTAGATCGCATTTCATTGCACCACTGGGATGAGTTATTGGGTCAATGGGCGATTCAAAAACTGAAAAATGGCGAAATGAAAATTTTAGATATCGCCACCCCAATGTTTGAACGCACCCTGATCAATGCTGCGCTACAACAAACCCGTGGTCGTAAACGCCATGCAGCAGAGTTACTCGGTTGGGGGCGTAATACGCTTACACGTAAATTAAAGGAACTCGGTATCGCGGCTGAAGATGATGCCGAAGAAGAAGCTGAAATATAAAATAGCAATCTTAAATATAGTAAAGGGCAGCTAAATGGCTGCCCTTTACTATGGGAGAAAATATGACATTACGCTACTTGAGGATAATGAATCGATTTACCTGCAATCAATTCATTAATGGCGTTGCTATTAAAATCAAGCTCAAGAATATGATTTTCAGCAATGATGCGATATTTTGAAATCAAAGGTTGTGCACCATAAGCTGTTTCAATGACATATTCATCTGCAATATTTAAGATCCCTTCAAGATTTGTACTGGTCGAAGCAAAGTCATGGTTAAACAAATCATAGATTTCATGAAGATTGTAAGTTTCACGCAAATGTTCTGGATGTTTTCTTACTTCACCTTCAAGAAACAACACGAGCTTATGCGCAAAAAAATAATAATTTGGTTTATGGCTATACTCGAGATTCATCTTGATCTACTCCTTAAAGGTTTATCATTCATTTTTATGTCACCATTTATTTTTAAAAATTTTAGCTTAATTTTTTCTTAAGAATCATGATTAATTATACAAATTCTCACAATATGAAAAATCGATAAATATAAACCAACTCTTTTAGTTGGATTAAACTCATTAAAAAACAAAAAGATAATTTTTCTCTTACATATTTGTAATTTAATCAAAATTTTCATTTGTTACAATTCAGCAATAATTATCAAAATTGAATTTGAAAAATGAAGAATCAATATGCCGACTTAGTGATTGCAGGAAGTGCAAATGTTGACCATATTTTAAATGTTGATGATTTTCCTGTGGCTGGACAAACCCTTACAGCTAAAAATTATAAAGTTGCTTTTGGTGGGAAAGGAGCAAATCAAGCAGTAGCTGCTGGCCGCAGCGGTACTAATGTTGCCTTCATTGGCTGTGTTGGTGATGACGAGTTTGGCAATAATATCAAAACCCAACTTCAAAAAGATCATGTCAATGTACAGGCGCTGCAAAATGTTGCTCATCAAAATACTGGCGTTGCTTTAATTTTTGTTAATCAACATGCCGATAATTTTATTGGTATCCATGCTGGAGCAAATGCAGCGCTCAGTATGGATTATGTCAATCAACATAAAAACCTGATTCAACATGCCAAAATATTATTATTACAACTGGAAACACCTATCGAAAGCGTGATCACCGCAGCAACTATTGCGAAACATTCTGGCATAAAGGTTATTCTGAATCCCGCGCCTGCTCAAGCCTTAGCGCCAGAATTTTTAAACCTGATTGATATCATTACCCCCAATGAAACAGAAGCAGAAAAATTAACAGGCGTGAAGATTAACAATCTGGATGACGTACAAAATGCTGCACATATTCTTCACCAATATGGAATTAAAACGGTTGTCATCACCTTGGGCGCTCAAGGTGTTTGGTTAAGTGAGTTTGGTCAAGGACAATTAATTCCTGCTTTTAAAGTGGATGCCGTCGATAGCATTGCGGCTGGAGATACTTTTAATGGCGCGTTTGCAACAGCATTACTGGAAGGTCAATCAAATCAGCAAGCTGCCAAATTTGCCAATGCAGCAGCTGCAATTGCTGTGACTCGATATGGCGCACAACCTTCTATTCCCTATCGCTCTGAGATTGAAGCATTCTTATAAACCCAAATAAAAACTTAAAAAGTAAAAATCGATTTTTATATACAGGATAAAATAAATCCATGAAAACTCAATTACATCGTGGGCGACTCATTGATCACATCCAACTTGTTGTTCATGATTTAGAATTAAGCCAAAATTTTTATAGTGCTATCATGAAAGTTTTGGATATCCCAATCATCACAACATCTGAAGATTTCTCTTGAGCTGATGAATTAGTGATATCTTCAATAAATAGCCCTGCTGCTCAAGGCATATTGACTGGGCGACATCATCTAGCTTTTCAAGCGAAAGATCGTGCTACTGTAGATACTTGTTATCGAGCTGCCCTTACTCATGGAGGCAAAGACAATGGCAAACCAGCTGAACGGACTTACCATTCAAAATATTATGCAGCGTTTGTCATTGATCCAGATGGGAATAACATAGAATTTGTGTATCACGGAGAAGCTCAACGCAATATACCTTCTGTCATCATCCAATTTTAAAATTTAAAATAAATAAAAAAGCAATGAGCATGTTTAAAGTCACCCTTACTTGAAACATACTCATTGCCTAATCAAAGTCATCACCCTAATGCCTTTGATTTATAAAATAATTTTATCTTTAATTAATAAGAAATAATTCCTTAATTGTTTCAAATTTTCTATGTTAGTCGGCATAAAATTCCTTTATATTGGACTTTAATAGAATATTTTCCTTTGGTTTAAGTTTTGAACAGTACAGAACACACACTAGATCGTATCGATCGGAAAATTTTATCTGCGTTACGTCAAAATGGCAGGCTGACGATTGCGCAACTTTCAGAACAGGTTGGTTTATCTTCCTCTCCTTGTTGGACACGTTTAAAACGGCTAGAAAGTTTAAAAATCATCGATGGATATACGGCTAATATTAATCCAAAAGCAATTGGGATTAAGGATTTATTCTTTATTGAAATTACGCTAGAACGCCATGATGATGAGATGCTTGAACAGTTTAGTCAGGCGTTGGCAGATATTCCCGAAGTGATTGAAGCGCATTTGGTAACAGGTGAATATGATTATCTGGTCAAAGTCGCCGTGAAGGATGCTGAACACTATGAGCGTTTTTTAAGAAAGAAACTTTACTCAATCAAAGGAATACGTCATACCCGCTCTACCTTTGCCTTACGTCCGCTTAAATCTGCAAACTCGGCAGATTTTATGATGATTGAATAAGTTTAAGATATTTACTGCAACGCCATCAAAGTTATGGTTTAATACGCTCAGTTTGAGATGAGCCTCATACAGTATATGACTTGATTCATATACGACTAGCCCCGCTAATATGCGGGGCTTTTTCATATATTTACTGAATAATTAGGCTCTTAAAGCTTTTAGTTCTTCATATAAGTCAACAAGATGATTCATTGACATATCGACTAATGGTTCAAACATAAAAGAATTAATATGAATGTGTTCAGGCGTCATTAAATTTACTCTATTCAAAACTTTAAGAATATTAATATCAATTTGTTTATTTTTACATTTCTGATATAAATTCTGTGTTTGATTCTCAGAAATCTGATTTAACTCATTTTTTTCATCATTTGTTAATTGTGAAATCATATAAATTTCAGCTTTTAATCGACAGGCAATTGCTATAAGTAGCTTATCCTCTAAATCTGATGAATGTTCATTTAGTCCAATCTTCAATGAATCAGCTTCATTAAAAATTAGATTAATAATTTTTTGATTTGCAAATTCCAAAGTAATATCTTTTTTTTCAGGAATTGCAAGAATTAGAATATCATGAACTTCTTGTACTGTCAGATTTAGGGTATTACTTTTAATATGCAAACAACTTGTAAGAAAACTATATTCATCATTTTTATTAAGATATTCAAATAAATTTCTAACAAATGGAATAATCCCAATAAAAATCTTTTTTACATGATAGTTTTTTACAAATATACTTTTAAAGACATCTTCAAAATATTTCCCCTGTTTAATCTCCACAACACCTTGACTACATTTGGTTGCGATATGACTAGTTTTTTTTAAAAATAATCTCTTAGCTACTGTTCTATAAAAATCAAAATTATGTGTCAAAATTATGGCATTTACATTAGGTCTCTCCAGCAAATCTTTAATATACTCTATAATTGCATATTTATTCTTATAATCAAATGAGTCTGCTACATCATCAAAAATCATTAAGAGATCTTCATTTAAACTCAACCTAGACTCAATTTCAAACAAAAATCTAAGAATATAATATGCTCGACTTTCTCCTCTACTCAGTACATCTAAAAGAACATCTTCATTATTATTAGGAATTTCTCTATCCTTATATACAAACTTCAATTTAGGAATATCACTTTTAAGTATTACATCAGACTGATTTTCTAGCTTTATAGTAAAAGGCACATAAAATCTTGAATTAAATAACTCTATCGCTTCTTCCCATTTTTCAACCTCACTTTTCGCACTATCGATTATTTGTTGTAATTCATTTTTCCGATCTTTATAAATACTTAGAATTTGATCTGCCTCCGATTTAATTACAGAGATATGACTCAACCATATTTTTTGTCTAAAGTTTTCAAAGTCTATTAGCTCTATAAGCAAACTTGAGTTCGACTCTAACAATTTTTTGAAACTTTTCAACTCTGCGTTTTTCGCTAACGCTTTATCTACTTTATCAAAGCTACTTAACAACTGTTTATCATTTAAAATTTGATCTTTTTCAGCCTGTATGAGACTCTCAAGTTCATCTTTTGAATTAATAAAATCTTTTGCATTTATAGTAATTTTATGTCCAGCCTCAAAAAAAGAGTTATCACTTAATGAATCTAGTAAATTGGTAGCCTGAGTTGTTCCGAAAGAATTATTTGATTTACTAAAAAACTTAGACTTGCTTAATAAATCAGTATAGCGGCTTAAATATTCATCTAATAAATTCTCATTAGACTCTAAAAATTTTTTTACTTTATTACCCTTATCAAAAATATCATTATATTTAAAATTATAACTTTCATGTTTCTCTGACAATTGGCTTTCTATTCTCAATAAATATTCAAAAAAAGTTTCACCATGCCTGAATACAGCTTCTAACTCATGCTCACAATCTGTACTTCTTGATTGCTTTCTCAGTGCTACTATAAATTTAGCTTTTTCACCTAATAATTCTGCAAATATTTCATCATATCGGCTCTTTAATTCTGCTTTCGCTATAAATTTCGTTATAGAATTTTCAGATACTTTTGTCTCAGCATTAATAACTAAAATCATATCTTTATTGAGATTTTGATTATTAAATTTGATGTCACATATCGTTGCTTTTTCAGAAAAAATTCTATCTTTGATTTGACCACTTTGATCTTTAGATAAATATTCAAAAACATTAGCAAATGACGACTTCATTGTACCATTTGGCGCATATATTAATTGAGCTCTTTCTTTAGGTGTGAATTTAAACTCTTTCTCTAATTTACCTATACCAAAACAGTTTTCTAATTTTACATTTAAAATTCTATTCATTTTTATACTCAAAGATAAGGGCCGATTACTCAGCCCTTATCTTTACTCATTTAAACTTAATAATCAAATTATTAAGTTAACTGAGCCGCAGCAATTTTCTTGGTATCTACAGTGTTTGCAGCATCTGTATATTCGCCCATCTTATCGAAGTTCAAATATTTGTAGATGTCAGCAGACATGCTGTCAATTTGAGCAGCATACTGTTGATATTCTTCTGGGCTTGGAAGTTTACCCAATACAGCAGCAACAGAAGCAAGCTCAGCAGAAGCAAGGTAAACATTTGCACCCTGACCTAAACGGTTCGGGAAGTTACGAGTAGAGGTCGATACACAAGTGGTATTCGGTGCTACACGTGCTTGGTTACCCATGCAAAGTGAACAACCTGGCATTTCTGTACGTGCGCCCGCTTTACCGTAGATGTTATATAGACCTTCTTCCATCAACTGGTGTTCATCCATACGTGTTGGAGGAGCTAACCAAAGACGAGTTGAAAGTGAACCACCCGGTACTTTATCTAAAAGCTGACCTGCTGCACGGAAGTGACCAATGTTAGTCATACAAGAACCGATGAATACTTCATCAATTTTGTCACCTTGAACTTCAGAAAGAAGTTTTGCATCATCTGGATCGTTCGGGCAGCAAAGAACAGGTTCTTTAATGTCAGCAAGATCGATTTCATAGACTTTGGTGTATTCAGCATCAGCATCAGCTTTAAGAAGTGATGGATTAGCCAACCATTTTTCCATGTTTTCGATACGACGCGCCATCGTACGAGCATCGCCATAACCTTGTGAAATCATCCATTTCAACATGGTAATGTTAGAACGCAAGTATTCAGCAACTTTCTCTTCAGAAAGTGTAATCGCACAGCCCGCAGCAGAACGTTCAGCAGATGCATCAGACAATTCAAATGCTTGCTCAACAGTCAGGTCAGTTTCCATTTCAGTCAAGTCGATCTCAAGGATACGACCAGAGAAAATGTTTTTCTTACCTTTTTTCTCAACAGTAAGATCGCCTTCCTTGATTGCATAGTAAGGAATCGCATGTACAAGGTCACGTAAAGTGATACCCGGTTGCATTTTACCTTTGAACTTCACAAGGACAGATTCAGGCATATCCAGTGGCATTACACCAGTCGCTGCTGCAAACGCAACAAGACCAGAACCTGCTGGGAATGAAATACCAATTGGGAAACGTGTATGTGAGTCACCACCAGTACCAACGGTATCAGGCATTAACATACGGTTTAACCAAGAGTGAATAATACCATCACCCGGACGAAGCGACACACCACCACGGTTCATGATGAAGTCTGGTAGTGAATGTTGCATTTGCACGTCAACTGGCTTTGGATATGCAGCCGTGTGACAGAAAGACTGCATCACAAGATCAGCTGAGAAGCCTAAGCACGCTAAGTCTTTCAACTCATCACGTGTCATTGGACCAGTCGTATCTTGAGAACCAACAGTTGTCATTTTAGGTTCACAGTAAGTACCCGGACGAATCCCTTGACCTTCTGCAAGACCACATGCGCGACCAACCATTTTCTGAGCTAGAGTAAAACCTTTACCAGTGTCAGCAGGTTGTACTGGGGTACGGAACAATTCAGAAGCAGGAAGACCAAGAGCTTCACGTGCTTTAGTCGTCAAACCGCGACCGATGATGAGGTTGATACGACCACCCGCACGTACTTCATCTAAAAGAACTGGCGTTTTAAGTTCAGATTCAGCGATTTGCTCACCGTTTTTGAACGCTGTGACTTTCGCAGCAGCATGGTCAATTTTCAGTGTAATTTCATCGCCCATGTTCATGTCAGAAACATCGATTTCAACAGGAAGTGCGCCTGCATCTTCCATAGTGTTGAAGAAAATCGGTGCGATTTTTGAACCTAAGCAGTAACCACCGTCTTTTTTGTTCGGGATGTGTACAATTTCATCACCAAAGAACCAAAGCACAGAGTTAGTTGCAGACTTACGAGATGAACCAGTACCTACAACGTCACCCACATAAGCAACTTGATTGCCTTTAGCGATCAGGTCTTTAATTTGGTTAAGTGGACCAACTTCACCTGGTTTTTCTGGGTTAATACCATCACGCTCATTTTTCAACATTGCATTTGCGTGTAATGGGATATCTGGACGGCTCCATGCGTCTTGGGCTGGAGACAAGTCATCAGTGTTGGTTTCACCTGTAACCTTGAAAACAGTTAGCTTGATTTCTTCAGGAACATCTTTGCGGCTAGTGAACCATTCAGCGTCTGCCCAAGATTGTAAAACAGCTTTTGCATTGGCATTGCCCGATTTTGCTTTATCAGCAACGTCATGGAACGCATCAAATACAAGAAGTGTTTTTTTCAATGCTTCAGCCGCCAAACCACCAAGTTCAGCACTATCAAGCAAATCAACTAAAGGAGCGACGTTATAACCACCAAGCATTGTGCCAAGTAAGTAAACTGCACGTTCTTTAGAAACTAATGGAGATGTCGCTTCACCTTTTGCAACTGCTGACAAAAATGCTGCTTTTACATAAGCAGCTTGGTCAACACCCGCTGGAACGCGGTTTTCAAGCAAGTCCACAAGAAAAGCTTCTTCACCTGCTGGTGGATTTTTTAGCAATTCAACCAAATCAGCAGTTTGCGCATCATCAAGTGGCTTCGGTGGGACTCCGAGTGCGGCACGTTCTGCAACGTGTTGGCGGTAAGCTTCTAGCACAGTGTTATTCCTCTTTTTTAAAAAATTATTTGCAATTCCTGCCTAGCAAAGCTTTGCAA
Organism: Acinetobacter septicus; assembly: GCF_019355975.1. NCBI lineage: Bacteria > Pseudomonadati > Pseudomonadota > Gammaproteobacteria > Moraxellales > Moraxellaceae > Acinetobacter > Acinetobacter septicus. The sequence continues at coordinate 720,264 of NZ_CP079898.1, forward strand.
ATAATATGGACAGCAAAATTTTACTAAAAATCAAGTCAAAAGTTAATGCAAGCGCCGTGTTTCTTCGTGATTCTCATTATTTTATAGCGAAATAGTGCTTGACAGTTCGCTATACAAAAACGAGGAAAATACAGGCGATAACTGATTCACTTGGCTTTGCCATGATTTAGATCAATAAAAAAGGCAACCCATGTTGCCTGATTTTGTTGAGAAAAACTATAAAACCTTAGTGGACTGTGGTGGTTTGTAAATATTGATTTAATGCGTCCCGATTTCCCTCAAATTTAATCTGGACTTCGTCTTCGTGTAACATTGCATGATTAGCGCTCGCAAATGAGATCGTAACCTCATAAAGTCTGGCCTTTTCATCAATGACTTCCTTGATATAAACTTTATCGCCTACACTTAAGACGTAACTACTACCGCCGATGACCGCAACACCTTGGGTGTCTTCGAGCAACAAATCAGCATTATGCAGATAAGCAACAACTTCCATCTTTGCTCTCCTATCGTATAATTATTCGTCAATTTATTATTCTTTATTTTTATAAAATTATCTATATCAAGCTTTTAAAAATACTCAATAACTTTGTAACTGCTCAATATTGATTATAAATCCATCAATTAAAAAAAACCGCTCACTTAGAACGGTTTATAATGGGGCATTTTGTCATGCGGTGTTGCAATACACTGCTCTGTAGTTTGCTTACGAATATTTTCTCGTGCTTCATCTGGATTATTTTGAAGTTCTGCAATTGGTAAGGCATAAACTTCATCAATAATTTTTAAGATAAATGTACGAGTAATTTCATCTTCAATTTTCTTTGCGTGTTCAACAGCTTGGTTTTTTTCGATTGCATTTTGACGATCAAGCATAATTGAACGTGCCGCGTTGCCCATACTGGTACAGTAGCCATGCCATTGTTCTTCAGGCGTTAAGGGTTTCTTTTCACTACAGCCTGCAAGTACAACACCTAAAACAAGAAACAGAACTTTTTTCATCATTACACTGAACTTAATCTGGTGGCATCATCATACTGAATATTGTCATATTTTCCAAAAGCTATTCGGTTAAAATCTTTGGTGAAATTTTTAGTTTTTTATTTATTACATTCCATTCGAGTTCCGCTCATTTGACAGACACCGCCACGAGATGACAAATAAGTATTGCCTGTGACTTTATTATAATTATGTCCTTTATGATCACTACAGCGCACACCATTACAGTCTTTGATTACATAACTTTGTTTCTTTGTTGAAGCTTTATTCTGAGCGGCACTTTGACTGCTTCCAGCTTTATTTACTGTAACTGCATTTTCTTTTTCAACGGTAACAGGTTTTACAGTTTGCTTATTATTTTGTTTGTAGGGGCTGTAATATTCATCGGCGATAGCTGCATTGGATTTAAAATTGTCTGGTTTAGCCTTATCGTGATCAGACGCAGTGTTTTTTTGCGATACAAGTTGTGGCTCATTTGAGCGTTGTGTAGGCGGCGGCGTTGCTGAATACGTGGTTACGCCATGCGCATCTACCCATTTATAATATTGCTGAGCGTTTGTGTGTAACGTACAACCTAATAGCATTAAACTAATGACTGCCCAAAATCGTCCATAAATGACAGAATTCATCTCTACTTTCCCTAATTTGCCACAATTTTATTAAAATTAATCATTTAAATTCAATACTTTATATTAATATTATTCAGAAAAATGCACAATAATGTAGCTCAAAAATAAATACTTGCGTTTAAATTCTTGAATAGATATCCAAGCTCAAGTCGAATGGAAAAATTTTTATTTGATGGTACTTTTTTTAATTCAAAACATAGATGTTATTAAGGCATGTTAAATACAACTATTATTTTATTTGTCTAGAATAAGCCGCTCGAAAGCGGCTTATTTATTAAGTTCTTAAAAACGCCAGTTATAGAACAAATCGATTGCACGTTCCAAAGATTGACTGGCTTCAAGATAAAGACGTTTATTCATTTGGTAACGTAAAGTTAATTTATTCACAGGCGTAAACACACCTACGCCATAGCGAATAAACAAGTCAGGAGTAATATAACCCGTTAGACTCACCTGTGTATCATCACCAGTACCCTGCGCGTCTAATGCCAAACCACTTAAGCCAAAAGTGCGTCCGATTTGATTGGTAAGTGCACGAGTACCACCTAAGCCCATACTAATCCCAGCTGCGGCAATCGTGTTGTTAACATCTGATTTAAAGCCCGCTGTGTTGCTTAAACCACTATTACCCTCATTGATACGACCTGTCACCAGTGCATTGAGAGCTTCCTGCTCCGATAAACCTGCATCATTATAAATCTGGATATTGGGTACAGCGGCCGTACCTGTAACACGGACACCCACTGTACTGCCTTGAACAGATTTGTTGGCATCAACATCTAATGTCGGATTAGAAATTGGCCCATTAAAACGAGCAATCGCGCGATTTAAATCTAGGCTTTGTCCATACGCTTCTATTTTAACTTTTTGGCTAACACCAATTGCACCACTTGCGCGTAGCGCAGTTTCAAGTCCGCGTTGCGATAAATTGAGGCGACCCACCAAAGGAATCCGACTATTAAAGCCTTGAAAGATCACTCTTTCACTACCAATATTGACCGACACATCTGCACGAATATCCCACGGTTTAGCTGCTTTTAAGATCGCAAGTTGATCCTGTCCATCTCTAACAACCCGTACATCAGATGAAACTGCCACCACAGGTTCACTTGCTTCTGGCATAGAGATTAAAGCACGAGGAATATCTATTTTTCCATTTACGATCAGTCGTTTACTTAGCGGATAGGCATCCATTGATACATCTGGATTGACAATCGCGGTAATCAATGGTGCTTGACGAACAAGTAGATTATCACCCTTCAAATTTAATTGAACACGTGGATCATTTTTCCAGTCGATATTTCCTGTCAGTTGTCCAACGCCACGTCCACTATTAAACGCTCCATTAATTGTAGCGTTATCCTGACGGATCGCCGAATACAATTGAATATTAGTAAGATTGACAGGCAATGACATCATACTAATCGAACCATTTTTTAGACGTAAATCACCTGTAATTTGGGGCTGAGTCAAAGTTCCATTTATCTTTCCAGCCAGTGCTAAAGTTCCATTCATTGAACGGACATCACTAATGAAAGGTTTAAGCACTTTAAGTTGCACATTATCAAAGGCCACTTCTCCATTCATTGGCATAGGGGTTTGATAAGGATTAATAATGACTTTGGCATAGCCTGTACCAATTTCTGGTGTTTTGACATCTAATCTTAACAATAGGCCCTGACTGACACTTTTGGCAATCACACTGAGCTGATCATAACTTAAAGTCGATGCAGGATCTTGAGGGTCGGTAGCAGCCAATCCAATTTCACCATTTTGAGTGATTAATTGCGCGTCGAGTTTGGGCTGAGCACCATTTGCCCAAGATGCTTTAGCATAGCCATTGAGCTTACCTGTAATGGCTAAACCTTCTGGCATAAATGCTGCGAAATCATTTAAATCCAGATCTCGGGTTACAACTGAAAGATTTCCTCGTGCTTTACTGACTCTTAAAGGCTGATCCAGACAAAGCTGACTATTTTGGCTAGCCCAGCAATGCTGTCCAACAAATAATTCCTGATTGCCTGTGCTATAAATAACCGCAGCATTTTGCTGTTGCTTTAATACAGCACGGCGCGAGTCAAAAATACCCTGTTGAATTTGTCCAAGCCAGTCATTATTTTGGTTAAAACCACCTGCCAGTTGCACATAAAATTTTGAATAGTAGTTCCAGCCTTGTAACTGAACCAGATGTGCTTTACGCGTACCCGATAAAGTTATACCTGCGTATTGGATCTGACGTCCACCACGATGCAAATCATCTAACGTCGCTTTTAATGACGTTGGCGTGGTGTCAGAAGTTGGGAGTTCTCCCAATATTTGTATTTTTTTGACACTAATATCACCAAAACCAAAATTATCGACCACCAAATTTGCAGTCGCTTTTAGTCTTGGTTGAGCCTGAACATTCAAATATCCATAAGTACGACCACGTAATCCAGGATAAAGTTCATACATGGCAGGTGCATTGACCTTCAAACGTAAGTTTTGTGCATTACCAGAAGCCTGTACCTGATTTTTACCATAGGCCAAGAATAAGTTATTTGCCTCAAATTGCTGTGGTAAAAATCCTTTTTGATTAGAGTTCACTATCATCGATAGATTACCCGTACCACGAACGACTTTATTATTTAAAAAGCCCGCCATATTGAGTTTTTCGATATTAATTCGTTTGGAATTTTCAGCCCAGAGTCCTTGAGTTTTTAAGTTACCAGAGAGCTCACCTTTAACACTAGAAACAAAATATTGTGGCTTAAAACGAACCAGTGAAGCATTAATATCCCAACCAATTGCATTTTTTAAATTGACCGAACCTGATGCAAATATTTTACCCGCAACACCATTGTGCTGTAATTCAGCAATTTTTATAAAATCTGGCGTTCCTGAAATATTAAACTTAAGTAAGCCTTTGCCCTGATTAAATGCATTTAGACCACCATCATAGCGAACTGCAAAACCTTTAAATCCACCACCCGATTTTTCATCATGAAAAACGATTGCAGCAGTACTTTTTCCAGTCAGTTCGATCATTTCATTTTGAGTAGAATTTGCCATACGACCTTTTAATGAGATCGCATCAAATTGGATAATCTGCTGATTCGGCTTGGCATAACCATTTGCCTTGATTTCACCATTGAGCAAATTTACAGGCGCGGCAGTAGTAATCGTTTGTGGATTAAAGTCTTTCGCATTTAAAATGGCATTCCATTTAAGTTGACGCTTTTCTGATGGCAGTTCAACTTTAGCCTGACCACTCAAACTACCTTTTTGAAGCGACTGATAGGTAAATGCAGGAACATTCAAGATATTATCTTTTAAATTCAAGCGCGCTTCATATTGACCCGCAGGCAACGTCGCTTGTTCATGCGTACGGACATTGGTCGCGACATGGATATCTTGTTTACCTTCCACCAAGGCCAAATTGACCTGTCCTTCATCACTATCTAGCCAACCAATATAAGGCATGGCACGATCAATATTTTTCCATGAAACATCCAGAATCATCGGTTGAACGTTTTGTTGCGATGCTTTTTGTTGTGCTGTTTTTTGTGGTGTAGTCTGAGCCTGATTAAGTTTAACTAACCACGATTCATACTTATCAAAATCAAGATTTGCGGTCAGCGCTGTGCCTTTTTCGAGTGAACCGGCTGATGCGATATTGGCATCCAACGATGGCGGTAAAAAGTCGACGATTGCTTGAGGAATCACTTTATCTTTTGGATTAAGATGATTCAGGCGTCCTTTGACGTCCCAAGTGACGTGATCATGCCAGCCAACATGTCCTGCTAAGCTCACAAAACCCTGCATGAGTTGACCATTAAAGTCATGAATATCGAGACCATTAACCAGATCGGTAGACATTAATGAGGTGTACTGACCTTCTGGAATATTTTCGCCCTTTAAGTCTGTTGCCAGATCCAGATCCAGTTTGTCTACATTTCCTTTAAACTTGGCCGTACCATCCTTAGAAAATAATTTTTGCTCTGTGAGTAATGGCCAATGATAATTTTTAAAATTAAGCTGACCAAACATCGGCACGCCTTCACGCACAGGATGAACCACCACCCAACCTGTCAGCAAATCTGGGGTATTGGTTGCAACGCCTGCTTTTATAGTGTCTAAACTTCCGTTTGCCGCGACTTTAATCGTATCAATATTTAAACTTTTTAACGAAGGTATAATTAAATCTGCACGCGCATTTAGAGGATATTTACCATTAAATGTCATTTTTCCTGTGGCATTGTCTACCGCAAGGTAGCCCATATTCATACGGGAATTTTCAAATTTTAGTTCTGTCCCCGACCAAACTGCATCTTCAAGATAAATATCATGAAAATCGACTTTCGATTTGACGGTTTGGATCACTAGATGATCAATTTCAGCCTCATTCAGTCGTAACACAAATGGCAATTTAATTTCACTAAATTTGAAAGGTTCATTACTCGGTGGAGAATGGCTAATAATTTGTAAATTACGTACATCTGCACGTCTTAAGTGAATCTCTTTACTCAAAATTGCGCGCCAGCCCAAAGACACATCGGCTTTGTCAATTTTGACGTCCAGATCTTTTAGTTTCACCCAAATATTTTTTAAAATAATACCTTTTAAAAGATTCCCGCCATCGTACTCGTAACTCAGAATATGTTGACGCTCCATGACCCGATCTAGCAGAAATTTACTGCCCCGATCCGTGGTAAACATCACACCTAAAGCAGCCACTAAAAATATAATAACAATAAGCAGCGTCAAAAGTGCATTTCTCAGAATGCGACGCTTTTTAGGAGGTGTAGGAGTAGCCGGTTGTTCTACGTCAGCCATAATAATCCTGAGTCAAATTTATTTTAAAGTTGTGAACCAATAAAGAAATGCAATCGAATTGGATGATTATCATCGGAAATCCCTGATGCAACATCCAGTCGAATTGGACCAATAGGTGATTTCCAGCGAATTCCCACGCCTACACTATAAGCCGTATCATTTTTAAATTTTTCATCATAAGCATTACCAAAATCCGAAAATAACGCTGCGCGCCAGCCATCCTTAAATTGGTAGTTATATTCAAGTGAACCAACAGCCAGTGCTTGTCCACCGACTTTATAGCCATATTCTTCTGGAGAAAGACTTTTATAATCAAAACCACGTATGGTTTGGTCACCGCCAGCAAAAAATCTTAAATTATAAGGAACTTTGTCAAAATCATCGGTAAAGATATAACTTAAATCAGAACGTCCGACAAATTGATGATCATCGTTTTCACCCAAGGAATAAATAAAACGCCAACCCGCGGTTAAAATAGCCATATTGGCATCGGACAATAATGACTCACTCCCCAACTCAACTTTATAACTTTGTTTAAACCCGCGCGTTGGGTTAATACTGCTATTGCTCGTTGTTTTTGAAAGTTCATATCCGAACAATAAAGCTTCTTGTTCTGCATCTGAACCCGGGACTTTAAATGCATCAGGAATATCATCACTATCCACAACACCATGCTGAGTTAAGCGATCCAGTCGATAGCGAAAACCAAAACTATGTTGCCATCCTCCTAGCGGATTTTTGATGATGCGTTCTGCCCCGAATACCGCAGATTCAGTCTCTAGGCTCACATCAGGGCCGATGTCATCACGATCTTCACGCTCATATCCACCAACCAGATTAATATAATCATTAATTGGATCTTTATAGGGAATACTATAACGCCCATCTATGGCCTGACGTATCTTTGATAGTTCAAGGTTAGCGTCAAAAGAATGCCCCAAACTATTTACAATGGCGCGTCGGTATTGAGTTCGAATACGAAATTCAGTATCCGTGCCATAACCAATACCTGTTTCCACACTGTTTAAACGATCAGCATTTAAGGTCACGATGACAGGCACTTTCTTTTCTTCGCGTGCCTGAGCCTGTAATTGGTCATTTTCAGAAGCACGTTGCTGCATCTTTTGTTGTTCAGCTTGTGATTTTTCACTTTGCTGATCAGTTGGCTGAGTCCCCGCAAATTGAGTTTCATCAGCTACATTTTGCGTGACTTCTTGACCAGATTTTGCATCCGCTTTTTGCAAGGAAGCCACTTGCTGCTCTTCAATTTTTTGCTGATCAACCAATTCTTGTAAGTCAGGTGGTAATTCCAATGGCTTTTCAATTGGATCAGGTTTGATGGTATCGACCAAGGTATAATTAAAATAACGCGAATTGGTCAGGTTATTGGCTAATGTATTCACACGCCAAAAAGCATAATCATCCCCATCTTTCCACGGCGTCATGCTTTTCAGGACTTTCATTTTTAATGGTAATTTTTTCGATGGGTCACTCATTCTGAATTCGACATTGCCCAGCTTATAACGCTCACCTGTTTCGTACTTTAAATTAATCGCTGCGGTGTCTTCTGGTTGTTTCACCTTGACATCATGTAAACGCCAATAAGCATCAAAATAACCATTATCTGAAGCTGATTCTACAATACGGCTTTTCGTTTGTTCATATTTACCATGATTTAAAATATCACCGACATCCAGATCTGGTACTAAACGAATGACCTGAAATTGTGGAGTGTTTGCGCCTGCTCCAGAAAACTCAATATTTTGCTCTTCAACTTTAACTGGATTATTTGGTGTCACGGTAACTTTGACTTTGCTATCGCTGATTTTTTCAAAATTAAACTTGGCATTGTAATAGCCCACAGCCTGAGCAGCTTGATTACTTAAACTGCGTAATTGAGGTAAGGCTGCATTAAAATCACCAAAGGCTTCCTGAGTATAACTAGATAATTTGGCGCTAATATTTGCTGCCAAGTCAGCAGGTGCTCCGACCACTTCTGCACTAATCCGAGGATCAGCTTTAGCTGTATTAAAACTTCGAGAAGGTCTAATTTTATAAAGAATGCGCCGAAAAAAACCGACTTTTTCATCTTGGTTATCGGCATGCACTTCAGCAATATCATTTAACGAACGTCCTGAACTATTCGCTTCAACCGTAATTTGCTGATCAGATTGAATGTGTTGCATTAAGCTATCAACATTCACAGGCGCTTGATTAATTTGGGCAAGCTCCTGCGCTGTTGGGGCGCTAACACCCGTTTCTGCAACTTTGGATGTCCCATTTCTAGCGTTAGCAGCTTCTCGTTTGGCTTCTTCCGCCACCTTAAAGATTTCGTTTGCCATATTGGCATCAACTTGTGTCTCAGGTATATCTTGTAGATCTTCAAATTCTATCGGTTTAAATGCCTCAATTTTATTTCCAGCTTGTTCTTGTTGTTGTAATAAAGCCTCACTATCTTGTTGAGATAGGTTCTGAGAAGAATTGACCGAAGACAAATCAGCAACATGCTGAGGATTGCTAGATGTAGTCTGATCGGGTTGAATGGCTACAGCATCAGTACTATTTTTTTGTTGAGTATTGGCTATTTCTGACTGAAAACTTTGACTTAAACTTGAAGAAATAGAGGTATCTGAAATACTTTCAGCATGAGCAACAGGCGAAAAATATAAACTCAACAGCATGCTTGAACAGATGAATTTATTGATATCATGCACATTTAAAATAAAACGTACAGATTGGGCAAGAGTTGTATGTCTAAATTTAATATTTGCAAGCATGTAAAACTCTAGGCTTATTTTAATCGGAATCGCTTTAATGTATATAAATACACGGAAATCAATTGATTTTTCAATGTATCAACCGTCAAAAATATCATACATGATTTTCAAGGTGGTTTAACAAATTCATCACATTTCTTAATAAATCGCAATGAAGTTTTAAAAAATGAAAAATGACAGCAACCTTCTGACATCACGTCGATTTTTACCTATGTTTCTAACGCAGTTTTTCGGTGCGTTGAATGATAATGTTTATAAACAGGCGTTGCTACTTGTCATTACATATGGGCTCATCAGCCAACAATCTGCCAGCGTAAGCACCTTAAACAACCTTGCAGCACTTTTATTTATTTTGCCGTATTTTATTTTTTCTGCCACTGCTGGCCAAATTGCAGATAAGTATGAACGTGCCAGTCTGGTTCGTGCGATTAAGATTCTTGAAATTATCATTATGCTGATTGGTTCTGTTGGCTTTATAACAGGACATTTATTTCTGTTAATGGTGGCTTTATTTTTGATGGGCGTTCATTCCACTTTTTTTGGTCCAATCAAATACGCGATTTTGCCTGAGATTTTAAAGCCCAATGAATTGATGTCTGGCAATGCCTTATTTCAATCTGGAACATCAATTGCGATCTTGCTGGGTATGATTTTGGGTGGCGCAGTGATTTCTTCATCGCATGGTAATTTGACTTGGATTAGCATCACTGTAGTCAGCATTGCAGTGCTTGGTTATATGTGTAGTCGCTTTATTCTGCCGCAAAAAATTGCTGAACCTGATTTAAAAATTGACTGGAATTTTTTTAGAACCAGTTTTCAAACCATCAAATATGCCAAAAGTATTCCTTTAATTTTTACGATTTTACTGGGTAATTCATGGTACTGGTTTTATGGCGCAACCTACCTGACGCAAATTCCACAACTGACTCAGCAAAATTTACATGCCTCGGAAAATGTCGTGAGTCTCCTTCTGACTTTTTTCTCAGTCGGGATTGGAGTAGGTTCGTTGCTTTGCCGTAAAATTGGTGGATCCGAACTGAATATCAAAATGGTGCCAATTGGTGCAATTGGTCTAACAGTCTTTGCTTTTTATCTGGCTGCGAGTCTGGCGTTTGTCCCAGAAAAAACAGGCGCGTTACTTTCTTTAAAAGAGATGTTTACCTCAGGATGGGTGTATTATCATGTCATGCTTGCCGTCACATTATTAGGGATTAGCGGTGGATTTTATATTGTGCCACTCTATGCCATGATGCAGGCTTATTCACCGCGTTCGCATCGCGCGCGCGTTGTCGCTGCAAACAATATTTTGAATGCTGTGTTTATGGTGTCATCAGCAGTATTTTCAATTATTATTTTAAGTATTTTAAAAATTGACATTAAAATTCTTTTTATTATTACGGCTGTCTTGAGTGCTATTTTTTCAGTTTGGTTACTGCGTAAGTTACCACCCATGTTAAATTCAGCACATGATTCTCTGGAGGATTAATTCCATGCGTCACTATACGGGTATCGACCGATTGATCAACTCTTTCGATCAAGCATTAAGAAGTTTAGTTCCTGGAGCGACTGCGGCGCATCGCAGCAACCCAGCCGAACAAACTGATGCGCCGCTAACAGTCAGTGATGCGCGTCATGTCGCTGGCTTGATGCGAGTCAATCATAGTGGTGAAGTCTGTGCGCAAGCGCTTTATCATGGTCAGGCGCTCACTGCAAAACTACCCAATGTACGCCGTGAAATGGAACAAGCCGCAATTGAGGAACAAGATCATCTGGCTTGGTGTGAAGATCGCTTAAAAGAGCTAGATAGCGTCCCTAGTTTACTCAATCCCATCTGGTACGGCCTTTCATTTGGCATGGGTGCAATTGCAGGTATTGCAGGTGATAAATATAGTTTGGGCTTCGTTGCGGAAACTGAGCGTCAAGTGAGTGCTCATTTGATCGATCATTTAAATCAATTACCCGCTTATGATGAACGTTCAAAGCGTATTTTAGAGCAAATGAATGAAGATGAATTGCATCATCGCGATACCGCACTAAATGCAGGTGGTGTTGATTTACCTTTTCCTGTCAAAATCACCATGACTGCAATTTCAAAGCTGATGACCAAGACCAGTTATTATGTTTAATTTAATCAATTAAATAAGTAACTAAAGAGTCTAAAAAAGCCCTCTCACTGAACTTGAGAGAGCTTTTGATTATTTCAAGCCATGTTGATATTTAAACCTTTCCAGATCTCGAATCGCATCACGATAGTCACGATTAATTCGGTCAGAATCATTTTGCAGCTCCTTTAGGAGTTTGCGATATCGCTCACGATCTTCTGGTTTAAGTTTGTCATCATAAGATTTGCGTGAATATTCTTTGAAATGATCCTGATAACGCTGATAATCTTGTTCAGCATTATAGTACTCTCGTGCAGCCTGATCGTAACTCCTTAATTGACCACGAGTTTCTACAGGGCAAACTTGATAATTGCCATTGCCTTTTAGTGCTTCATAAAAAATATTCTCGGGTTGACAATAGTATGTTTGCCCTTTGCGATAGCCTTGTTCATATTGAATCTGATTTGGCTTGATATCTGCTTTTGAACAGGCTTTATAATATTGATCTAGCCGACGTTCCTGCGCATTCGAACCATCTTTTTCACCAACTGCTACCCAATTTGCTGTTTTACATTCATCCAGACTCATTGCGGCACAACCTGAAAGTAAAACAGACGCAATCGCCAGACCTAAAATTGTTATTTTCATCATTAACCCGAGCTACACATTTTATAAGATACATTTAATGAATGAACAAGTATGGCATCATTCATAGTCAAACTTTATAAGACGATTCAATAGTTGTTTTAAAAATAAACATCGTTTATATAAATCGCAATCCCACACCAGCTACCGTTTCTATATATTTAGGTTGTAGTGCATCGTCCCCTAGTTTGCTACGCAACTTTGCCACCAAGATTCGAAGATAATGCGTATCTTCCTGATGCGTTGGCCCCCAAAGCTCTTTAAGCAATTGTGGTTGAGTCACGAGTTGCCCTCGATGTTTTAATAATAACGCCAAAAGTTGAAATTCTTTACGACTCAGATTAATCAAATTTCCCTGAATAAAAACCTGATGCTGTGCCAAGTCAACCTTTAAATGATGATCATCAAAATCGATCTGATCTTTTACCCCAGTTGTAGCCTGCGAACGTAGTACAACCCGAATCCGCGCCATAAGTTCGGGCACACTAAAGGGCTTGGTCATATAATCATTTGCACCTGCATCCAGTAAAGCAACTTTTTCCTGCTCATCAGCACGGACAGACAATACAATAACTGGCACATTCGACCAGGTTCTCAGCTCCTGCAATACTTCACGCCCATCCAGATCAGGCAAACCCAAATCCAGAATTACCAATTCCGCTCCTTGAGTTGCAAGCACCTCCAGTCCTTTCATCCCTATTTCACAAAGCATCGTTTTGTAGCCTTGTGCACGTAAGGCAATGTCCAGAAATTTTCGGATTTGTGGCTCATCATCAATCACCACGATGCGCGTTTCAACGGAACTTTGTAGAGTCTGATTCATTTTTTTTAATTCATGTTTGTTCTGGATGAATAGGTAAACGTATTCTAATCAGTGTTCCCTGTTGATCGCTACCTGTTGTCGCTGCGATTTCACCCATATGAGCACCAATGATTGCTTTGACGATAGTGAGTCCAAGCCCTGTTCCAAAGCGTCCCCGATCTCCACGTTCCATCGTATAAAACATGTCAAAGATTCGATTACGTTCATCTTCGGGGATTCCAACACCGCGATCTTCTATTTCAATTTGTAGCGTCTGATCATCCCATTTTCGAGTACGCACCTGAATCGGCTGATCCACAGGAGAAAATTTTGCGGCATTTTCCAGCACGTTAAAAATTGCCTGTTCAATCAAGGCAGGGTGCACATATAGTTCTATCGGTTGCTCTGCCCGCTGAATATCAATCTTGATCTCAGGCATATAGCGTTTTAGCCGTTGAGTTGCTGAACCTATCAGTTCATCCAGACCAATCCAGTCACGATTTAGTTTGAGACCATCATGACCCAGTCTGGTCATATCCAATAGATTTTGAATATAGCGATCTAGCCGTTCACCTTCAAGACGAATCGTATCAAGCAATGTATCCTGATCCTCTTGAGACAAAGCAGAGTGATAATTTTTCAGGGTATCGGCAGAACCCATCATCGACGCCAAAGGTGATCGTAAATCGTGTGAAACTGATGAAAGTAATGCAGAACGAAGTCGCTCGGTCTCACCCATAATTTTCGCTTGTTCCAGTTCATCTACCAGTTGAGTACGCAACATGGATTGGGCAATTTGTTCGACCATCGATTCGATCAGGCGTTTTTGCTCCACATTCAAAGCAATCCGTTGCTGAGTTAAATCTAGTCCCAATACTCCCAGATTTTGTTTCTGAGCTAAAAGTGGCATAAACCACCAGTCAATCTGGCTAAGTGTATCGGTATATTTGCCACAGCCTTGTTGATGCTTCAAACACCAATCCGCTGCAATTCTTTCTTTATCGCTTAATGCTCGATCAGAATGAATCATGTTATTTTGTGCAATCATGATCCAGACAGGAAAATTAAACTGTTGTTGAAAAGCGGTTTGTGCAATCTGAATGACATCATCTAAATGAACTGCACTGGATAATCGTGCGGTGACATCCTGCATACGACTGCTATAGGCATTCGCTGCCCGAAGTGACAATACCTGTTGCCGCAAGCGTGATGCAAGACGACTGGCTATCAACGCGGCAGCTAAGTAGGCAATAACGGTGACAACACCTTGATGAGCTGAAATCTGGAAAGTAAAACGCGGCTCGATAAAGAAAAAATTATAGGCAAAGAAAAAAAGCATGGCGGTAATCACCGCTGCCAACATCCGCGTCTTGGTCGCAACCAATAATACGGCCACGATAAAAATAATCGATAAATCATCGACTCCGACATACACTTCCGCTATTCGTGCCAAGATAATACTTGTAAATGTCACCATCAAAATGAAGAAAATTTCTTTTAAGCTCAATAAAGAGAAGTAAACATCTTGCCCTAATGGCTTTTGATTAATGCTATCACTTAAAGGTTCCAACACTACTTCAAGTCGCTGATTTTTTTCTAATAAAATGGAATGAAGCGGTCTTTTAAAAAGTAGTTTTAAGCCTGTAGATGGGTGATAACCCAAAATCATGGATGAAATTGATTTTTCCTGAATCGCATCATTCAATGTTTGAGCCACTTTAACACCATATAAAATTTCGGTTCTCCCCCCTAATTGACGTGCCAATTGAAATGCCTGTTCGACTTCCAACTGAACAGGCGCATATTTTTTTTGATCGGCGTAAAAACTCTCCTGAGCCACATGTACTACCGTCCATGACAATGCTCGTTTTTCAGCAAAACGACTGGCTGCTCGTACTAAATATTCTGACTGACCTCGTCCATCAATCGCGACCATCATCTCATTTTTTAACGGAATTGAACACGTGCCTTGCGCAAGATAAGTTTCTCTCAAATCCGACTCGACATGCTCTGCGACAAATTGCATCGCCAATTCACGTAAAGCTGTCAAATTTTGAATACTAAAAAAACGTTGTAAAGCCGATTGCGCCTGATCAGGCAGATAAACCTTACCCTGCTGCAAGCGTTCAATCAGTTCATTTACGGGCAAATCGATCAGCCGAATATCGCGAATACGGTCAAACACCCGATCTGGTACGGTTTCTGAAACCCGAATCCCTGTCAACTGATAAACCACGTCATTCAAACTTTCCAGATGTTGAATGTTCATGGTGGTAAATACATCTATGCCAGCATCTAACAGTTCATTCACATCCTGCCAGCGCCGCTCATGACGGCTATTGGGAATGTTACGATGTGCCAGTTCATCAACAAGGACTATCGTGGGACGCAAGGTTAAAATGGCATCCAGATCCATTTCATCAAAATATTGCTCTTTATAAAGAATTTTTTTACGTGCTAATATTTTTAAACCTTCAGTTAAGGCAATGGTCTCAGCCCGACCATGAGTTTCCACAATACCAACTGTAATATCAACACCTTGGCGCGATAATTCCTGCGCACGGCTTAACATGGCATAGGTTTTACCAACGCCCGGAGCCGCTCCTAAAAAAACGGTCAAACGCCCTGCCTGATAGCGCTGAACATGATTCAGTAATGCCGAAGCCTGATCTTCACGTGCTGTGGTCATATTGATATTTCACTCAAAAATACGTCCCTGTATCAAATGATTTTGATCCATTTATGGTTATGGATGAAGTTGATCTAAAGCCAGATTCAATTCAAGCACATTTACACGCGCTTGTCCCAACAGTCCAAATTGTTTCGATTCAGTATGTTGATGGACAATATCTATTACTTGCTGCGTTGATAAATGCCTTAATTGTGCAATTCGCTCCACCTGCAATTGCGCTGCTTCTGGACTAATATGCGGATCTATTCCACTACCAGAGGCAGTGACCAAATCACTTGGAATCTGATTTTTGGCAATATGGTTCTGTTGTGCAACCTCAACCAATCGCTGTTCAATCTTGTTCTTTAAATCAGGATTCGTCACCGCCAGATTACTTCCTGATAATGCCATCGGATCATAGTTTGCAGCCGAAGGTCGTGACATAAAATAGCGAGGATTTTGAAAATTCTGTGCAACCAGTGAGGAACCCTCAATCCTCTGACTCTTTTCAATCAAACTTCCGTTAGACTGTACAGGAAAGAGTAACTGCCCTAGTCCTGTTGCCACACTGCTATAGAGCAAACCGAACCCTAAAAGGCTGACCAAACTTAGCCCAATAGCAGGACGTAATATTGCAGAACGAGGTTCAACATATTGTACTGATGATTTCATGTCCTACTCCTATATAGCTAAAATATGAACTAAAATAAGATCAATGGCTTTGATTGCAATAAACGGTAAAATCACGCCACCTACACCATAAATCAGCATATTACGGCGTAATAATTGAGTTGCTGTCGAGGGTTTGAATTTCACACCGCGCAAAGCAATTGGGATCAGTAATGGAATAATGATCGCATTGAAAATCAGTGCAGCCAAAATCGCATTGTGTGGACTAGAAAGCTGCATGATATTTAATTTTTGCATCTGTGGAATGGCAGCAGCAAATAGTGCAGGTAAAATTGCAAAGTATTTGGATACATCATTAGCCAATGAAAAAGTGGTCAGTGCACCGCGCGTAATCAATTGTTGCTTACCAATTTCAACCACAGCCAAGAGTTTGGTTGGATCAGAGTCCAGATCAACCATATTCCCCGCCTCTTTAGCAGCCTGAGTGCCTGAATTCATGGCCAAACCAATATCTGCCTGCGCCAATGCAGGTGCATCATTGGTTCCGTCTCCCACCATGGCGACCAGATGACCATCTTGCTGCTCTTTACGAATACATGCTAATTTATCTTCAGGACGTGCTTCTGCAATATAATCATCCACACCTGCTTCCGCCGCAATTGCAGCAGCGGTCAATGGATTATCGCCTGTGACCATCACGGTTTTAATACCCATTTCGCGTAAACGGGCAAACTTTTCTTTAATACCGTGCTTGATCACATCAGAGAGTTCAATTACTCCTAAAATGTGCTGTTGATTGGCAACCACCAATGGCGTTGCACCTTTTGAAGCAACTTGTTCAACTCGAGCTTTTAACTCGACATCGGCTTGCGAGTGCTGTACAAATTTTAAAATCGCATCTAGAGCACCTTTACGAATCTGTTGACCATTTTCCAGATTGACACCTGAAATACGTGATGAAGCATTGAACGCAATAAATTCAGCATTCTCAGGCTCAATCGCTTGCAAGCCTTGTTCTCTTGCCAGTTTAACAATCGATTTACCTTCTGGGGTTGGATCAGCCAAAGAGCTCACCCAAGCTGCCATTCTTAAATCAGCCTCAGAAACCGATGTCAGGGGATAAAATGCAGTCGCTTGGCGGTCACCATAGGTAATCGTTCCTGTTTTATCTAAAAGCAAGACATCAATATCACCCGCAACTTCAACAGCCTTACCAGATTTTGCTAGAACATTGGCTTTGAGTGCTCGATTCATCCCTGCGATGCCAATCGCAGGCAGCAGTCCACCAATCGTGGTTGGAATCAAACACACCAATAACGCCACTAAAACCACTGGACTGATACTGATCTGCAAATAGCTGGCGATAAAAGGCAAACTCGCCACGACCATGACAAAAGTCAATGTCATCACCATGAGTAAAATACCCAATGCAATCTCATTAGGCGTTTTTTGACGATTTGAACCTTCGACCAGAGCAATCATGCGATCTAAAAAGCTATTTCCCGAATCGGCAGTTACCTGCACAATAATAGAATCGGTCAAGACTTTAGTACCACCAATCACACCTGATCGATCTGTTCCTGCTTCACGCAATACAGGCGCAGACTCACCCGTCACCGCTGCTTCATTGATGGTGGCAAAGCCTTCAATAATTTCACCATCAGCAGGAATTAACTCGCCTGCATGAACTTCAATAAAATCATTAATTTTAAGCTGAGTGGCCGCAATTTCATGTGTTGTACGATTCTGTAATGATTCCAGTTTTCTTGCGACTAAATTTTGTCGTGCCTGACGCAATGAAGAGGCCTGACCACGACCTCTGGCTTCAGCTATCGCTTCTGCATAGTTGGCAAATAATACAGTTATAAAGAGTATGATCGTAACTAGACTACCAAACAGCCATTCGGTATAGCCTGCCAGTGTACTAAATGCCGTAATTAGTGTGCCTAACCAGACAATACCCATGACTGGATTTTTCAACATGTGTTGAGGCAGTAATTTGACAAAAGCACTTTTTATCGCTTCGATGCGCTGTTGAGTCGTTTGTTGAGACTGAATTTGAGTTGACATAGTTATTCCTCCTTAACCCAACTGCATACTGAGATAGTCCGCAATTGGCCCAAGGACTAAAATCGGCATAAATTGCAACAAGGTTAAAGTGATGACGACCGCAATTAAGGTCAATGAAAAAGTGGGTGTTTCTACTTTTAAGCTTCCTGAACTTTCAGGAGCCTGACGTTTCTGAGCAAGACGAACAGCAATCATGAGAGGAATAATCAAGGCTGGAAAACGCCCCAGTAATAAAACTGCACTACAGCTTAAATTCCACCAGATTGTGTTATCACCCAAGCCTTCAAAACCCGAACCATTATTGGCAAATGCAGACACATACTCATAAAACACCTGACTAATTCCATGCGCACCCGCATTACTAATGCCCGATATGGCAGGATTAACCAGCGTAATTGCAGTAAAAGCTAAAATCACAATCGGTTGTAGCAAAATGAGAATGGCCAATAACTTAATTTCAGCCGCTTCAATTTTACGACCAAATAATTCAGGGGTACGCCCAGTCATTAACCCAGCGATAAACACGGTAAGTAACAAATAAACGATAAATTGCTGTAAACCGCATCCAATCCCGCCCCAGATCGCATTGATCAACATATTGCTCAGAGCAACCAATCCAGTTAATGGTGCAGATGAGTCATGCATCATATCGACCGAACCATTGTTTACCTGCGTGGTGACTGCTGCCCATAATGCAGAAGATGCGGCACCAAAGCGTTGTTCTTTACCTTCCATGACTGTGATTTGATGTGCAGTCTCAGATAAACTTTCTGACCAGATTGATGCGGTCGCTGAAAGGACAGACATCAACAACATGGTTCCAAACACAAACACGGCAAAGCGTTTACGTTGAGTGAAATATCCCAGCATAAAAATCAATGAGACTGGAATGAGGAGAATTGCCAGCATTTCCAGAAAGTTTGAAAATGGTGTGGGATTTTCCAGTGGTACACTACTGTTTGGCCCGTACCAACCACCACCATTACTGCCTAATTGCTTAATGGCAACCATTGGAGCAACAGGGCCTAGTGGAATTTTTTGTAATTGTTTTTCTACAGAATGATCTAGTACTTGTACTTCTGGACCACCCTGAAAAGTTGCAGGAACCCCCTGCCAATTCAATAATAATGACCAGATTAAGCACAATGGCATTAAGAAACGCACCGTAGGACGGACTAAATCTGCCCAATAATTTCCCAATTGGATTGATTCAGAAGTCAGATTATCATTATTTTTTTTCTGTAGAAAAAAAGCTCTAAGCGTTGCCACAGCCAAAGCCAAGCCCATCATCGGGGTAATCACCTGCAAACCCACAATTGCTGTCATCTGTGAAAAATATGACAGTTGAGCCTGACCTGAATAATGTTGTTGATTGGTATTGGTTAAAAAAGAAATTGTGGTGTGTAAAGCCAAATCCCAACTCATATTTGGGGCCTGATTTGGATTTAACGGCAGCCATGCTTGGGTCATAAAAATGCAAGTTGATAAAACCAATAACACTACACAACTTACTAAAAATGCAGCGACATATTGGCGAAGTCCCATCTGCTGCTCTGGCTTTATCCCCAAAATCGCGTAAATAGGTCTTTCAATCCAACCAAACATGACATCAGATTTCATCGGCTGATTCGCCATGACCTTCGCCAGATATTTACCCAATGGCCAAGCAAGTAAGATGACTAATGCAAGTAATAAATAGAGTTCTAGCATGACAAAATCCCCTGTAAATGACAGAGATTTATCACCTGAAATGTGAATAATGATTGAAGACTTTTTAGACTTTGCCCTTCGAGTGTAGAGCTAAAAATGCTACCGACATAGACGCTAGACATTATTATATTCCTGAAATTGAAACGGATTTCCCGAATCTCAGTATGCGTATAATGTCCGTAAACTCTCTATTGCAGAGAGTTTAACTGGCGTAAATTTTGCGTAAAATCTTATAAACGTAAAAAGTGATCATCAAAATTTATTTTGTAAATCAGATAAATACCATTACGATCATGAATGGGTTTGAGTCTTGATTTGAAAATCAATCTGTGGAAAATCGTACTCCGAAACGTATAGCACAGCATTTTTCCATAACTCATAAAGTGGAATTTTGACGTCTACTGCGAGTGGCATTTTTTTAGGATTAAACTGCATCTCACCAAGATGATCTCCCCACGCAATCAAATCAACGTCGAGCGAAATCTGATGTGATGGTCGAATACGACCTGATCGAGCCTCAAGTTGTTTCAGCGCGATTTCAATCTCAGATCGGCTTTTGAGAGATTTTAACAGACAGGCTGAATTCCAATAATTCGCTCCAACACCATCACGGCACGGAATCTGATAAACATGTGAAAATGTAACCTCACCCCATAACTGAATGGTTTGATAGGCAATCTGAAAATGTGATTCTGGATCAAAATTACTCGCCAATGCGAGGGCAAAAATCGTTTCGTTGGCGTTCAAGGCGAATTCCTACAGAATTGGCTTCTGCAATAATGGCAGGCTTACGAATGGTAATAATAATAGATTGAATCGCTGAAAACGTCTCGAAAAGCACTTGCAAAACCAGTTGAGCTGCATGCTCAATCAATTTCGGTTGTGCTTTTTGAATGGTTTGAGCAGCAAGTTCACAGATTTGAGCATAATTTAAAGTATGCTCAAGCTGATCTGATTTAGCTGCTTGGCTCAAATCAACATGAACGGTTAAATCCAGCATTAAAGGTTGAATAATTTGCCGTTCCCAATTGAAACAGCCAATTACAGTATTGACCTTTAAACCTTCAATAACAATGGCATCCATGATGATCTAACTCAAAATTAATGTTTAAACAACGATTGTGGCTCTATAGTTTGAACCATTTTCAAACGCTGGTCTGCATAAATATCGGTATACGGTGCAAGGACGCGCATAAAACGATCAAAATACAGCATTTGTTTAAACAACAGAGCAAAATCACGCGGAAATTTGATCCCGTGACGCTCACCCACAGCCACCATATCTAGCATAATGTCATTTAAATCAGACGGTTTTGAAGTCAAAATTTCCTGAGGATCGGCAAGTAAAACACCACTAAATAAGCGCTCAAGATCACGCGCCAAAACATGAGTATCAATCTTTGTATGAGTCATGCCCATTTTCAGCATGTTTTCAGCCATTGCGGTGTAATCAGTTTTTTGTAAAGCATCCATAAAGGCTAAACATGCAGTCCAGACTTCGGGATTTAGTTGCCCAACGATACCAAAATCAATAAAACCAATACGTCCATCTTCGAGCAACATGAGATTACCCGCATGCAAGTCTGCATGAAAGCTTTTACACAGCATTAAACTGCCAAACCATGTATTCATGGCAGTGATTAATACTTGTGATGGGTCTTTGGCGTATTTTTTAACCACCTCAAAATCAGTTAAAGATACGCCATATAAGCGTTCCATAGTCAATACACGGCGCGTTGAAAACTGATGATACACTTTCGGTGCAGTTGCTGCCAGATTATTAGTAATCTCTAAATATTCAACAAAATCATCGAGATTTTGTGCTTCTTCAATAAAATCAACTTCACGTACCATGCGTGTTTTGATTTCATCTACAATTTCAGACAGTGAAGCAAACTTAACTTTCGGAATGGCTTTTTCTAGCATTTTGGTCGCCCAATGCACCACGTTCAAGTCCGTATATAAAATAGTTTCAACACCAGGTTTTTGAACTTTGATAACGACATCTTCACCAGTGGTCAGCTTTGCAGCATGCACTTGTGCAATCGAAGCTGACGCCAATGGTGTTTCATCAATCGAAGTAAAAATTTCACTGAGATCACGACCAGCAAACTCAGTTGCCAGAACTTCCTGAATATAGCTAAATGGCAAAGTGGGGGTTTGGTCGAGACAGCCTTGAAATTCCTCAACATATTCGCGTGGAAAAAGTGAAGGCGTACTCGCAATAAACTGACCGAGTTTAATATAAGTCGAACCTAATGACTCAAATGTTTCACGCATAAGCTTGGCATTACTTGGCTTTTCAGTCGCGTATTTAATACCCGCTTTAGCTGCCACCACAGCAGTTTCACCAATACGCGCAACGGAACGAAATCCGTCAAACAGAATATTTTTTTTCATATCATTCAATGTGATTTAGTCTATTAAGGCAGTGTATCAAACTTCATTTAGTTTACCGATAAACTTGCCTGACAAATTGGGCAATTTGTATCTTTTTCAAAATGAAGAATACGTTGTTTAAGTGTTAAACCATCCCAAAGCAAGAGTTTACTTTTTAAAGGTGTTAAATTTAGTCCTAAAAACAGCAATGTGTGATGTGCTTGTAATGACGCTATCATGACAGGGGTCGTTGCAAGTACACCTGATTCAGCACAACGCAACCCTTCATTACTATATTGTTCTTTAGGAAATAAACATTCATAACAGGCTGAATCTGCATCCACCATAAATAACTGCCCCTGAAAACCAATCGCAGAAGCACTGATCAAAGGAACTAAATGTTTTTTGCAAGTGGCATTGACCAAATAACGGGTTGTAAAATTATCACACCCATCTAAAACTAAATCCTGCTGTTGAATCAGATCGTCTACATTTGACTGATCAAGAAGAACCGTTAAATACTCAATATGAATATAGGGATTTATTTGCATCAGCCGTTTTGCTAAAACTTCAGCTTTATAGTGACCCAAATCTTGCGGTGTAAACGCAATTTGGCGTTGTAGGTTACTGACTTCGATTGTATCTGGGTCAATAATCGTCAATTTTCCAACCCCCGCCCGAGCCAACAATTCGGCACTGGTACAACCAATGCCACCTGCACCGACAATCAAGACATTGGCAAGCTTTAATCTTTCCTGAGCTTCTATATCCCAACCCTCTAGTAAAATCTGACGGCTATACAGATGCATTTCACTATCACTTAGTTCCAACTCAGAATTTGGCAGATCAATCACGTATTTATGCTCATCGATATTTAACTACAGCATCTTATCAAAAGAATAGCGTTTCATTTCATATTAGACTTCTTTCATGAGTCCCTTTTATTTCTTCTTATGAGAAAAAATTAAAGAGGATTTAAACAATGATGAAAAAAGTCTATGGTATTTTATCAAATTAAGTTTTTAGACAAAAAAGCTATCTTAGTAACCTTATAATTGATCAAATACAGGGTTTGAACATTCTAAGTTGTCTCATCACCACAACTAAAGTTTGACAAATGTGAAGATTTTTTCACGCATTTATAACAATTTTTTGTGCTTTAAAATTGTACTTTCAGCAAATTCATTTAAACTAAATTTGACATCAGGATGACTTTTAACTGAGTGTCTTATTCCTACTCCTTCATTTCTTGGTAGAGATTTTCTAATTCGATGAGCTATAAACACAACAATCTTTTTGCAATGCGTGAAAACTATTGGAATGATGTAGATTCAGGCCATGTTAAAGCTGAGAAACAGTATTTTTGTGATGCCTTAAACTCTCATGGTGTTTTTGAAGATGCATCACTTGAAGATGCAAAGTATTTCTTCTTCACCTTACCGAGTATTATTATTGTCAAGGGCTATGCCTTAGGCTTTATGCATCGATCTGTTCAGGCCATGATTGATCAGCATATTTTAAGTCATGTCAATCAATTAAAAATGCGCGAGAGTCTTAAAATCAAGTTTCGTATGTAGAGTGTAAATCGATCTTTTAGACTTCTTTTCTCATGGTTTAAATCTTCTTTATGTTTCTCCTAAATAGGGAGAAATAAACATGTCTTGTAAAAAAGGCTATTGTTCACTTATTGACTGAATTTGCTTTTCTATTTAACTCGAAGTTCGTGCAGATTGCATAAAAAACTGAGCTACAAATATGCTCACAGCCTCAATTTGAATATTTTTTGTACTATCCAAAAATTTCAGATAAACATTCTTCCACTCTAACTGTTTTAATACGGTCATAGCATGTAATATTCGCTACAATTATACTCATTGACTCTGCATGACTTTAGCAAGGATTTTATATGTCTGATCAGAACGATAAGCTTAAGAACCTAAAAACATCATCTATGGATCGACGCTTATCTATCGCTAAAGCCTCATTGCTTGCGGGTACTCGCTGGGCAACGGCAAATGCGTCTTCTTTTTTTTCAAGTGACGAAGAAAAAGAAAAAAAACGTAAAAAAGCGATGACAGAACAGGCAAATTATTTAGTTTCAGAAATTGGAAAACTCAAAGGTTCGATTGTTAAAATCGGTCAGATGATGGCGCTCTACGGCGAACATTTTTTGCCAGAAGAAATTACTCAGGCACTTAACACACTTAATAACCAGACTGTTGCGCTCGCATGGCCAGCGATCAAAGAACATTTACAAGAACAACTCGGCGATAAACTTCATGAACTGACTATTGATCATGAACCGATTGGGACTGCATCACTGGCTCAGGTCCATCGTGCCACACGTAAATCTGATGGACTAGAATTGGTCTTAAAAATCCAGTATCCAGGCGTTGCCGAAGCGATTGATTCAGATATGAGCTTATTTAAAAATATGCTCAAGCTGACACGTATGGTGCCTCAAACCCGTGAATTCGATCAGTGGTTTGAAGAAGTCCGTGAAATGATGCATCGCGAAGTTAGTTATGACATAGAATCAGCAACTACACGACGCTTTGCAGAACGTCTTAAACATGATCCTCGTTATGTCGTGCCACATATTATTGATGATTATTGTACCGATAAAATTTTATGCATGACCTTTGAACGTGGTGTTCCAATCAATAGTCCCGTGATGCTGTCATTACCACAGGAACGTCGCAATCTGCTTGGAGAAGCATCGCTCGAAATCGCAGTTCGCGAAATTTTTGAATGGGGCGAAATGCAAACCGACCCAAACTTTGGCAATTATTTGGTACGTTTAGGCAACGGTGATGATATCAAGGACAAGATTGTATTGCTCGACTTTGGTGCTATTCGTCAGTTTGATGACCACTTGTTAAATGTCGCTCGAAGCTTAATCACAGCAGGCTATCATCATGATGCCGATGCCATGGTCAAAGCCATGACAGGCTATGAATTTTTTGATTCAATTCCACAAGCGATCAAACCCGACATGGCTAAAGTGTTTTTACTTGCCACTGAAGCATTTAGCTGCCCTGAAAATAATCCTGACATGCCACAAGGTTTGATGGATGAACAAGAACGTTACAATTGGAAAAAGAGTCAACTACATAGCCGCGTCATGCAACAAGCCAGCAAATCGATGGCATCACGTTACTTTTCAGTTCCCCCTAAAGAGTTTATGTTTATCAGCCGTAAATTCATCGGTGCCTACACGTTTATGACCGTCATTGATGCAAGAACCAATGTCAGACAAATGATCCGCAAATACGCTTAAAAATAGATAATTTATACTCGACTAGGTTGTAACTTTGTCAGCCTAGTCAATTCTTTAAATTGACTTTCCGATTCTTTTTTTATTTTCATATAAAATTCATAAGATTAGATTGATATCATCTTTCTTATTTTCCACTTATCATCCTCAAATATCACTGTCAGCACTGACATGGTTTTTTGATTTAAGGCATGTCAGCATAAAAACAATAATTAATACTGCGAAGGATGCAGCGCAATGACGAATATGGTCAATAAAGCCCAAGGTTTTGGTCTTTCATTACTGACAAAAATGGCATCCAGTGATTTACTGGACCAATTTAAACTACGCAAGTTGATAGAAAAATCACTTTACCAAGGTTCAAAAACAGGATTTAAAGCACTGAGTCATACTCAAAAAGCCTTTAAACCTCAAAATATTGATCGTCAACGCTTGCCAAATCAGCAAAAAAACCTGTTTGATTTAAGCCTGACTGAAGAACAACAAATGACCGTTGAGGCCATGTCTCAATTTGCACAAGAAGTTTTGGCTCCACTTGCGCATCAAGCCGATCATGATGCCAAATTCCCAGATGAACTTTGGCAATATATCGAAGATTTAGGACTTAATTACTATGCCCTTCCTGAAGCCTTAGGTGGTGTGGCAGCAGAACAAAATATTGTGAGTAATATCTTGATCGCAGAACATCTGGCACGGGGTGATTTTAGTTTAACCGCAGGATTACTCAGTACATTCAGCGTGATCAATGCCCTGACCCGCTGGGGTTCCGAAGAGGTTCAATCAAAGTATCTGACTGCTTTTGCCGAAGATAGCAAGATTCAGGCAACCTTTGCAGTACAGGAAAACACGCCTGCATTTAACCCATTTAAACTCAAAACCAAAGCCACGTTAACCCATGATCAGTTTTATATTACGGGCGAAAAAACGTTAGTCGTTTTAGGGGAAACGGCTGATTTATTGCTGGTCAGTGCGGATTTCAATGGTCATGCCGATGTTTTCGTTGTAGAGCGTGACGATAGTATCCATTTAAAAAGCTCGCCTGCAATGGGACTTAAAGCTACTCAATCAGTCACATTGAACTTTCAAAATACACCCGCAACACGTTTGGGTGATCAAGAATTTGATTACAGCGCATTTATTGATCTAGGCAATCTAATGTGGTGTTCAATGGCAGTCGGTACATGTGAAGCAGCCAAAGCCTACTGTATTACTTACGCCAATGAACGTACTGCATTTGGAGAACCAATTTCACATCGTCAAAGTGTCGCATTTATGATCGCAGATATGGCGATTGAAATCGATGCCATGCGTATGTTGATTTTAAATGCAGCAAGTCTGGCTGAAGCAGGTCAACCCTTCCACCGTGAAGCATATCTGGCACGTTTATTATGTGCTGAAAAATCCATGAAAATTGGCACGGATGGCGTACAAGTTTTAGGTGGTCATGGTTTTACCAAAGAACACCCTGTTGAGCGCTGGTATCGTGATTTACGTGCTACAGCAATTTTACATTCAGGTCTGCATGCTTAATCGGAGAAAAATAAAATGAATTTACAAAATCCTAAAAAATTTAAGATGCTGATTGATCAGGCGCATGAAGTTGCACTGAATGTTTTACGTCCTATTTCACGTAAATATGACAAAGCTGAACATGCTTATCCCAAAGAACTGGATATGCTCGCCTCATTGGTTGACGGGATGAATGAAGGTGGCGAAGGCATGAATGCTGGCGCGGCTGGAGCAGGAAAACGCAATGAAAGTCAGGATCAAGGCAACCGTAATGGCACCAATCTATCTACAGCACTCAGCATCATTGAAATGTGCTACGGAGATACAGGGCTATTACTGAGTATGCCCCGTCAAGGTTTAGGTAATTCAGCAATAGCAGCCGTTGCTAACGATGAGCAACTCGAACGCTTTAAAGGCACATGGGCTGCGATGGCGATTACCGAACCGGGTTGTGGTTCTGATTCTGCTGCCATTCGAACCACCGCCACCCAAGACGGTGACGATTATATCTTGAATGGTGAAAAGATCTTTGTGACCTCTGGCGAACGCGCTGACTCTGTTGTAGTATGGGCAACACTGGATCGTAAATTAGGTCGCGCCGCAATTAAATCCTTTGTGGTTCCTAAAGGTACACCGGGCATGAAAGTTGAGCGTCTGGAACATAAATTAGGGATTAAAGCCTCAGATACAGCGGCGATTAGCTTTATCGACTGTCGTGTTCCTGCGGCCAATTTGTTAGGCAATGCTGAAGTCGATGTCGCTAAAGGTTTCGCGGGTGTGATGGAAACGTTTGATAATACCCGTCCACTGGTTGCAGCAATGGCCGTCGGTTGTGCCAAAGCCTCACTAGAGCGTATTAAAGAAATTTTTAAAGATGAGCTTGAAGCAGACTATGCAACGCCTTATTTGCAGACCTCTAATATTGCTGCTCAAATCTATCGGATGGAAGCTGAATGGGAAGCTGCCCGTTTACTGACTTTAAAAGCCACATGGATGGCAGATAATAAAAAGCCAAACTCCAAGGAAGCTTCTATTGCCAAAGCCAAAGCAGGTCGAATTGGCAACGACATTACCTTAAAATGTGTCGAGTTGGCAGCCAGTGTAGGTTATAACGAAGATGAATTACTGGAAAAATGGGCACGTGACTCCAAGATTCTGGATATTTTTGAAGGAACACAGCAAATCCAGCAACTGATTATTGCACGTCGCGAACTTGGTAAATCTTCCAGTGAATTAAAATAATATTCACCGATATTTTATTGAAAATAAATCGACTTGAGTGGAATCTGGATTTAAGCTAAATTCGATTCCACTTTTTTATTCATGCTTATCAATGTATTTTATACGTCCTATCCAAACCAAGGATGATCCCAAAATTGCTCAGGTCATCCGTGAAGTCTCAAAAGAATATGGTCTAGCCACAGATGCAGGATTTGCAGTTTCGGACCCAATACTGGATCAAATGTCTGAGGTTTATCATCATCCCAACAGTCAATACTGGGTGATTGTAGATCAACATGATAACGTGTTGGGTGGTGGTGGCATTGCGCCATTATTGGGAGACTCCACTTTACTCGAAATTCAAAAAATGTATTTCTTGCCTGTCTTACGCGGTCAGGGTTTTGCTAAAAAACTTTTACAGCAATGTTTTGATTTCGCCAAAGCACAAGGTTTCCATGATTGTTATCTGGAAACAACAGCGACACTTAAAGAGGCAGTCAGTTTGTATGAAAGATTAGGCTTTCAACACTTAGCTCAATCACGTGGTCAGACTGGTCACAGTCAAGCCTGTGAGATCTGGATGCTAAAAGCGTTGGAAGCTTAAACTATAAAAAAAGCCCTAAACACAATTAGGGCTGTTCAAGGAAAACTTAGATAAAACTTATGAGTTGGTCGAGTTTTCTTCAGTTTGCAATGATTTATCGACTAAACCAAACTTCGCAAAAATTTTAGCGCGACGTTTAGGGTAAATATTGGCTTTGTTCAAATCACCTTTGTAGTGATCAAAAACACGTTTATCCATCATTTTAAACCACATTGACGGAATCAATGCAGGTAATAACATACTCGCATAACCACTTGGCAGCTCAGGCGCTTCATCAAAATGACGCAATGCCTGAAATGGACGAGTTGGATAAGCATGATGATCTGAGTGACGTTGCAACTGATATAAAAATAAATTAGTCACGATGTTATTGTTGTTCCAACTATGCTCTGGCATGGTACGCTCATAGTTACCATCAGCTTTTTTCTGACGCAATAAACCATAGTGTTCAATATAGTTAATGATTTCAAACAAGCTGATGCCATAAAATGCCTGAGTTGCTAGATAAGGAATTGCCCCTTTTCCAAATAATTTAACCATTGAGGCATGGAAAGTAGCACTCATTGCCCAACCTTGTAGCAGTTCATTGTCTTTAGACCAGAACTGTTTACCCTTGCGTTTTAATCGGTTGGTTTCAATTTCAATAGCTGATTTTAAAGAACCCAATACCGTACGAGGCCAAAACTCATAAAATGTCTCGCCCATTTGTGAAGATGCTGGATCTTCAGGTGTCGCAGCACGTTTGTGATGTCCATAAGGATGTTCAACGCGGAAATGATTATATCCTGTCGGAACAAGGGCCATATGAGACAAGAGATGATCAATACGGTCTTGTTTATGACTGAGTTCATGGGCGGTATTAATCGCAATACCGTTCACCGCTCCCATAGAGATACCAATTAAAATTTTATCTAAAAATGAGGTTTCTTTACGACTGGCAATATAACAGGCATAAACATTTGCGGCATATTGTAATGGAATAAAAGTTTTGACTAAAGTGGCATAATATGGATCATTTTCCAGTAACTTAATATCTTCGTTAGTCGGATTATTGGCATCTTTACCAATAATGGTATCAATGGCCGGAATAATCACATGTAATACAATTGGACCACCTAAAGCAAAAAGTTTTTTCAATGGACGTGGTGCAAATTGATAACCCGCTAAAATACCAATCCCAATGGCAGGTAAAGCTGGCCCTAACATCCACATATAACGTTTACGATCTAATTCTAATTTTGACTTTGAAGCTACGGTGAGCAATTCTTGCTGGACTTTTACTGAAGCATTCATGTCTCGCATCCTTTCTTTCTTGATATCTGTATCTTGTTGAATTTATACTTTGAAAGACAGTTGCATGCGTCCAAAAAACCTATGTAAAAGTCTTTGGCATTTTCGACCATTTTTTTGTCCTAAAATCACATTTTTTATCTGATTGCTTTTGTCTTTCAATACTGGAAAAAGAAACTTAAAACGAATATGGATGCATTAAGCAAAATTTTTGACGATATTCATTTAAATAAATCTGAATATATTTATATAAAAGCGCAGGGAGAATGGGCATTTTCCATGCAGGAACAGCATGCTGTTATTGCGCATATTATTTTAATGGGTTCTATTCATTTTAAAATTGATTCAAATACCAGTTTAACTGCACAGGCTGGCGATATTGTTTTAATTCCATCTGGAAATGCCCATCATGGCTCAAATAGTCAGGACAACAAACTGACCGATAGTTTAGATGTTAGTGATTTTTTTAAAGGTCATCGGGACGATGCAATTGAAATCGGAACTCGATCCTCTGAATCTGCATTAATTTTTACGGTACGTTGCCATATTGATACTTTGATGGCACGACCTTTACTGAGTGCACTTCCCTCTTATATTCATATTCATCATGCCATGAGTTCGACTGGGCCAGAATGGCTGCGAGTCGGCTTGTACTTTGTGGCACTAGAAACGCAACGGATCCAACCTGGCCGCGATAAAATTTTTGATCATTTGATGAGTATTTTGTTGATCGAATGTGTCAGAGATTATATTTCTCAGCTTGATGATCAAGGCTCGTGGTTAAATGCTTTAAGTCATCCTGAGCTTTCCAGTGCACTTGCTGTAATACATGGTCGTCCAGAACACCCTTGGACGGTTGAATCCCTTGCAGAACAATGCTGCATGTCTCGTTCAAAATTTGCCAGTCTGTTTCAAAGCATCATTCATGAAACACCCTTAGCATATTTACAACAACATCGTTTACGTCTTGCCAGCCAGTTATTAAGAGAGAGCAATCTCACGATTCAAAAGATTGCCAATAATGTCGGCTACTCATCGGAAACCGCGTTTAGTCAAGCATTTAAGCGACAATTTGATCTTTCACCTAAACAATATCGGCAAAACTATATGCAAGATTAGATAACGCTGTAATTTTATAAAACTTAAGCTAAGTCTTCACTTACTTTTATTGGATAAATCACAGTCTTCCTGCTATTTATTGTTTTTTAAACAGAGATATAGTACCTAAAATTTATTCTGGAGCCATACAACGATCATAATAAGATTTGCCAAAGGCCTGAGTGGCTTGTTCTTTGGCGGTATCGGTATTTAACTGTTTTTCTGTATAGGCATCTTCAACAATATCCATATAAAATTCTTTGGTTTCTTCGGAACTAAATTCTTGTGAAATTCGCTGTTGAGTCGAATAAGGTACACCATCTTGACGTTGTTGCATCACTGCTGCTGCGACTTCAGCAATTTGTTGACACTCCTGATCTGGAGACAAGGCAAAAGCAAAGTTAGGTACAAGCAAACAAGCAATAAAAAAAACTCTTAACATTACAATCCTTCATTAAATTTTTTATGCCATACCCTTGCTGTTTAGGGCAAAGCAACCGTTTTTTGATTCAAAAATATCTGCGTTATAATATATTTTAATAATATTAAAAACATCTTTTTTTATCTTGGTTAGATTTTTTATTAAAATTTGAATTTATAATGATTATTGGAAATAATGTATTCTTTTATCTACAAGATAAAATAAATGCTGGTTCTATTTGTTTAAAAATTAATCCATTCCTATAGGCTGATTAATTTTGATTTGTATATTTTTTAGCTTTGGCATCATCGTGGTAATTGTAAAATAGACCAACAGCGTAATTAAAAACATGAGAACCACTTCCATAGTCTGACTTATACATAACATTGCACCAAAAAACAGCGCAAATAGAGTCATACATAATTTGATCTCCTTAAAATATAAGGTGATAAAAGTTCCAAAAATAACTGAAGAAACAACAAGGTTTATGATTTTCATAAATCCTAAATAATTAAAAACAATGAGCATTAGGCATAAACAAACGATAGATAATAAAAATACAAATATATTTTTAATGATGAACATACCAATACCCTATAGATTAGTGATTGAATAATTATCTCTCCTCCTCCCCCAAAGAGGAGAGATATTGGCACATCAATTGATTATTTGAGATTCTTCTCTATTATTTAGACGATTTATATTAATAAAGATATCTTTATTATTTTTTCCAGATCTCTCAGTTAATATTCAGCTTTCTATTTAATAGTCAAGATGCCTTTTTGATGTGCTGGAGTGAGTATAGTTTCATGAGATTTCAAATGAATAAGCTTTTGGCTTACAAGATTGTGAGAAATAGCTTACAATTGTATAATTAGTAAGCATTTTTTACAATTTAAAATTTAAGAAATTTTATTAAATATCAAAATCTTGTATTGATAATTAAATTAAATTTGACTTTTGCAACTTAACAAAAGACAACACTACATTTACAGTAAATTTCATGTATTAACTCTATTTCTTGCCTCATTTTTTAAGTCTATTTATTTAAAATTTAAGAGATTTCATTATTTTTATAAAATTTGAGCAGTTACCTAAGGTCTGTGTTGACTTAAGTGTAAGGCTCAAGTAGAACTGGTCTCAATATTTTCCATCACATGATTCACAATGGCAAAACGTAAATATAGTAAAGAGCTTTTCAACGTTAGACGTATTAATCGACAATGGTGGGTGCTCCTTTATTCACCTGAATCAGGTCTTATAGAAAAGACTGAGAAGACTAAAACGCGGAGTCAGGCGAACCAATATGCAGATGACTACACTGAAAAATACTATGTTGATTTATATTTAAAACAACAACTTGAACAACAAAAGTCATCTTCTTAATGATTAATTTTGGTATTGGATTGATTCCTGTACCAAAATGCTCTACATAGATATTAGTCGCGTTTATTTTCAATCGTGATGTATAGTTTTAAATTTTTGGTTAAGATTTACCCAATTTACTGATAAAATAATCATCAACACAATAAAAAAAGTATAACGATGAATAATGATATCTATCCCTGTGTATGGTTAAAATCTGGCCGCAGTGAGGCAGCAGAATTTTATAGCTCATTGTTTAACGCGCAGCTACTGCAAACCAATGACTATGTGTCACAACTCTCTATTTTTAATCAAAGATTAATGCTACTCAGTGGTGGACCTGATCTTGAATTTCAGATTAATCCATCTATCTCCTTGATGTTATTAAGCCAGTCTAGTGAGCAAATTCAATATTATTGGGATCATTTGATCGATGGTGGTTCAATTTTAATGCCTTTGGATCGTTATCCTTGGAGCGAGATGTATGGCTGGGTGCAGGATCGGTTTGGCGTTTCATGGCAACTTTATTTGGATACAAGAAAAGACTTAAATACTCAACAGTTGATTCCAACGTTAATGTTTACTGAAGACAATGCAGGAAAAGCACTGCATGCAATGCAATTTTATACGCAAATTTTCCCCAATTCTGAAGTCAGTGGCATCATGCGTTATAAAGACGGAGAAAATCGTTCAGAGAATCCTGAATATGTACAACACGCGCAATTTATAATTGATGATTATATTTTATATTGTATGGATTCCTCTTATTCACATCGTTTCGGTTTTAACCAAGGGATTTCCCTAGTTGTAGAAACATCAAGCCAAATGGAAACGGATCACTTATGGTCTGCGTTATTACAACATGGTGGTCAAGCGATGCAATGTAGTTGGCTGAAAGATCAATTCGGCATACATTGGCAGATTGTTCCGAAACGTCTGATTGAGTTAATTAATAGCTCGGATTCCGAAATTTCCCAACGCGCCATGAATGCGATGTTTCGTATGCAAAAAATTAATATTCAGGAAATTGAAGATGCAATCAAATGATCAATCATTCTGTTTAGATCAATGGTCAGTATGAAAGACATTCAATTGCACTTAACGACTTTGATAAAAAAACCCATTGCTCAACACAATGGGGTTGTTAAGGATCACGCTGTACAGACTACTGAAGTAGTCTTTTTATGTCTGGCAAGCCCATGAAACTTTCCAGTGGCGCTAATATACAAGAATGCACAATCAATTGCAAATGATTCTCATTAATTTAAGTGGTATTTTATAAGTTCCCTGCGCCTGAGACTGGAAAAAAGCATTAGCTTTTCACCAATGATAAAATTTTCACAAATATTAACAATGGAAACCGAACCATCTATTCGATCCTTGCGCTAATGCGTATACAATTTTGAACTTTAAGAAAACTCTATTTCTTAAAAAAGAATAAAAGTAAGGCTGTTATGATTTGAAAAATATTTAGTTTTTTACTTACACTCTCACCTTTCTTTTTAATTAATATCATTAAATCTGATTCATGAGTAATCATCCATGCAACACCTTGAAGCCTTTAAGGCTCTCTTTTTAGGACTAATTGAAGGCCTAACTGAGTTTTTACCTATTTCTAGTACTGGACACCTTATTCTTTTTGGTCATCTGATTGATTTTCATTCTGATAGTGGACGTGTGTTTGAAGTCGTGATTCAGTTAGGTGCAATTTTGGCAGTTTGCTGGTTATACCGACAAAAAATCGTCGATTTGATTAAAGGTTTTTTTAGTGGGGATGCAGAGGCGCGGCACTTTTGTATTAGTGTTTTGATTGCTTTTTTTCCTGCGGTCATTATTGGTGTGATGGCAGTCGATTTTATTAAATCTGTACTGTTTAGCCCTTTAGTTGTCGCCATTGCATTGATTGTGGGTGGTTTAATTATTTTCTGGGCAGAATCCATCAAGTTTGATCATAAAACTACGGAAGCCACTCAAATCACCTTTAAACAGGCGCTATTGGTTGGTCTGGCTCAATGTGTTGCCATGATCCCTGGGACATCAAGATCTGGTGCAACGATTGTAGGTGGGATGTTCGCAGGACTTTCACGTAAAGCAGCAACCGAGTTCTCTTTTTTTCTGGCGATGCCTACAATGCTCGGTGCAGCAACCTTTGATTTAATTCGTAATGCAAATATACTCACCGCGGATAATATGACCAATATAGCACTTGGTTTTATCACGGCTTTTCTCGCTGCATTATTTGTAGTAAAAGCTTTAGTGCGTTTTGTGGAAAAACATACTTTACGTGTTTTCGCTTGGTATCGGATTGCTTTGGGTCTGATTATTATGTTTGTAATGTTATAAATTTTGATTCATAAAAAAGCTCAGAATGCTTATGTTTTCTGAGCTTTTTTTGTGTCTTATTTTTGAGGATGATCTTGTCTAAATAATTGCCATTCTTCAATGACACGACCGTCTGGTAAAATACAATTGGCATAAGCATCACCATTTGCATTTTTTTTCATCTCCAACTTACCGCCTTGATCGATACAGTACTGACTTGCTGGAT
Source organism: Acinetobacter septicus (assembly GCF_019355975.1). NCBI lineage: Bacteria > Pseudomonadati > Pseudomonadota > Gammaproteobacteria > Moraxellales > Moraxellaceae > Acinetobacter > Acinetobacter septicus. Next base: position 755,826 of record NZ_CP079898.1, read on the forward strand.
TAGGCATTCCAATTTTTTGTGGCGTAGGTGTCTTGGTCGTGCTACAAGCAGATAAAACAAGAGTGCCGCCACATAGAATAAATAAGATCTTTTTAGTCATTATTTGATTTCACACTTCAACTTAAACTTTATAGATTATCCGCGATTTTAAATTTTAAACTGTTAAATTTAGTTAGTTCATTGCAATCATTTTCACTAAAATGTGTTGAGATTCATCATTTTCATCATAGGTTTGTTTGCGTATCAACTCTTTATACTTGACCCGAAAATCACGCCCATTAAAAGTCACCACAGAAGGTATATTGTCAAAATATGTACTCCCCGCATCCAGATGCTCTTCATGTAAAGCAGTTCCGAGTTGATAATCATCACCTTTGAGCACGACATATTTTACTGTTGTTCTCATTTTATCCATACTATTTAAACCTTTTCAGCTTATTGTTTACTGCTTTACAAAGCTTGACCAGATATATAAACAATTAATAAACAAAACAATTCTTAAAAAATCATCAATTTGAATAGACTTCTTTCGTAGCTTACTTTTATTTGTCCTAATGGGAGAAAAATAAAGAGGGTTAAACAATCATGAAAGAAGTCTAATGCCAAGCTTTTATGAAATACTATTCACCCGATCTACTGCTAAGTCAATCGGAAAAGTCGGTAGGACTGTAATCTTAGTTTCCATAGAGACTTAACCATACGTTGTGTATATTGGAAGATAATCTATGTTTTTTCTGGAGATATGGCCTTATATACGTATTTTTTGAGTATCTTGTAAAGACTAAATTAGAAGAATTGAACGAGCCTGAGTTCAATGATCAAACTGAGCACTCTCATCAAAACATTTTTTTCCTTTTAAATTATTATCAAATACAAAGATCAATAATTCGATTGCCAATAGAATCATTGGCAAGCTTTAAAAAAGATTTCGAAACAATGAAAAGATTTTGAAAACACATAATCTCGAACAACATTTGGAACAAATTCAAATCATAAGCCATTCAAAAAATGGCTTATTTCTCAAAAGATTATTTAGACAATCATTAGCGTTATTCAATTTTAAGTTGATATTCATCTTGAGTAATTTTTATTTTTAATTTTCGATATTTACGTTTATTCGGATCTAAAGCAGATTCTAGTATTTCGCTTTTGAACTTAGCATCATTCATTAGTTCAGCATATATTTTATAACCTATTAAAATTTTACTGGGCTTTTCTTTAGTATCTTTAAAATCATCAATAATATTATTTAAATAATCTAAGTTAGTCTCATTGGTTTTTTTCATTGCGCAATGCCCTTTGATTTTCAAATTAATTTAACATTCAATTTTTACAAAAATATGAATGAGTGCTGCTTTTTGACATAGATTTTGAGCATAAAAAAAACCTGCCACTTGGGGAAGAAGCAGGCCATAAAACGCACAACTGGTAAATCGAGTACTTTCTTGATCTTAACAAAATTGGCTAAATATTTGTATTTATTAAACATCTAATATCACATCAAATAAAATTGATACTAGAAAAAAATTATTATGAGCAAATTCTGATATTTAAGAACTGAGTAGATTGGACATATTATATTAAAAACATACAGACCAGTCTACATAAAGTTAAAATAATATCAAAATATATAATTTCGCTAAAGAATAAATTAATTTTTACTTACAAAATAATAAATAAGCAAACTGCCATAAAGCATTTATGCTGAAATTTGTTAAAAAATCATCCATTCAAAATAAATCACGCTAAATTAACCAATGACATAACTCATAAAAAAGCATTAAAAATACTTCACAAGAGGACATGACAATGATTAAAAAAGCACTCATAAGTAGTTTAATCGGCGGTAGTTTATTTTGGATATCCCTTACAGCAGAAAGTTGTACGCGGGTGGTGTATCAAGGGAATAACCAAACCATTATTACTGCCCGCTCTATGGACTGGAAACAGGATGTCGGCACCAACTTATGGATTTTGCCTAGTGGTGTAAAACGCAGTGGCAATGTGGGGAAAAATTCGATTCATTGGACCTCTAAATATGGCAGTGTAGTTGCAACAGGTTACGATATTTCAACTACAGATGGTGTGAATGAAGCAGGCTTAAATGCCAACTTGCTTTGGCTTGTTGAATCTCAATATCCAGATCGAACCAAATCGGATAAACCCAAACTGACGATTGCTGCATGGGCGCAATATGTCTTAGATAATTTTGCAACTGTCGATGAAGCAGTCAAAGCTCTGCAAAAAGAACCGTTTATTATCGTTACTGATGCCGTGCCGGGTGAGAAACGTTTAACGACCTTACACTTATCTATTTCTGATAAAACAGGAGACAATGCAATAGTTGAATATATTAACGGTAAGCAAGTCATTCATCATGATTCAAGTTATCAAGTAATGACCAACTCTCCTATTTTTGATGAGCAACTTGCACTCAATGAATATTGGAAACAAATTGGTGGAACGATTTTTCTTCCAGGCACCAATCGCGCATCAGATCGTTTTGCCAGAGCTTCTTTTTATATCAATGCGATTCCTAAAAATGATGATCCTAAAGAAGCACTTGCCTCCGTTTTCAGTGTTATTCGAAATGTCTCTGTCCCTTATGGGCTAAATACTCATGAAGAACCCAATATCTCTTCAACCCGCTGGCGTACGGTCGTTGATCATAAGCGTAAACTTTACTTTTTCGAATCTGCGCTTTCACCGAATAGTTTCTGGGTCGATCTTAACAAAATTAATTTCAAAGATGGGGTGACACGTAAGTTAGATTTAGGTAAAAATCAAGAGAATATCTATGCAGGTGATGCAACAGCACAATTCAAAACGGCACCACCCTTTCATTTTCTGGGCATAGATGAAGATTAAGAAAATGAATACAACATATTTAAGGGGAAATCTGAAATGAAAAAAATAGTTGGACTAATGACAGCTTTCATTTTATTACACGGTTGTGCCACTGTTCCTGAAAATAAAAGTAACACTGATCGATTAGCAACAGCAGGATTATTACTATGTAAACCGAACGAACAGTGTCCGATTATGGCGGCCTCATGGAATTCGGGGAATAAAAATCAACTTCGTATCGATGTGCGTTTAAATAGTAGTTATCTCTATTATGATATCAAAAAAATAACTTTTATCGTGGATGGTAAACACCTAAGTTATACCCCAGCACAACCCACTGAACTTGAATATATCAGCCGTTTAGAACCGAAACGCTCATCGAACCATATTGTTGTGCCAAGTAGTTTTTTAAATGACTTTAAAAATGCAAAACGCATTGATGTTCAAATTAGTACAGACCACGGTGCCATCAAACGACCAATGTATATTGATGGTCGAGCTTCATCTGCTTACCAAAATTTTGTCGGTGTATATTCTTCTTAAATCTATTTTTACAATAAAAAACTCACCGAAAGATGATGGTGAGTTTTTTATATAAGACTAACTTAAGATTCGATTGGTGCAAATGGAGCAACGACATCCGCATTTTGCGCACGGTTTCTCATGAAGTGATCCATCAAAACAATCGCAAGCATCGCTTCCGCAATAGGTGTTGCCCGAACACCCACGCAAGGATCATGACGACCTTTGGTTAATACGTCGGTATTTTCACGATCCAGATTAATGGTTTTACCTGAAGTGGTAATGCTTGCGGTTGGTTTAAGGGCAATAGCGACACGAATAGTTTGTCCACTAGAAATACCACCTAAAATACCACCTGCATGATTAGCAAGAAAACCGTCTGTGGTTAACTCATCTCGACTTTCATGACCAAACTGACCTGCTACAGCAAAACCATCACCAATTTCTACACCTTTTACAGCGTTGATGCTCATCATGGCATGTGCAATATCAGCATCTAAACGGTCAAATACAGGCTCACCCCAACCCACTGGAACTTTTTCGGCTAAAATTTCCAGTTTTGCGCCACAGCTTGTACCTTGTTCACGTAAAGAAGTCACTAAGGCTTCAAAACGCGGTACGGCAGCGACATCACCACAGAAAAATGGATTATTTGGAACTTCATTCCAGTCCAGTTTTTCTGCAATTTCATTACCAATTTGGGTGACATGACCACGAATCACGATACCAAATTTTTCAGCAAGATATTTTTTGGCAATTGCACCCGCTGCAACACGCATTGCTGTTTCGCGCGCACTCGAACGTCCGCCACCACGATAATCGCGGAAACCATACTTTTGCGTATAGGTATAATCCGCATGTCCCGGGCGAAAGGTTTGAGCAATATTGCCATAATCTTTCGATTTCTGGTCAGTATTGCGAATGAGTAAACCAATCGATGTTCCTGTCGTTTTGCCTTCAAAAACCCCTGAAATAATTTCAACTTCATCAGGTTCTTTACGCTGCGTTGCAAATTTGGAGGTTCCCGGTTTACGACGATCTAAATCTTTTTGCAAATCATCTTCACACAGCTCAAGTCCCGGTGGAACACCATCGACAATCGCCATTAAGCCGGCACCATGTGATTCACCGCAGGTGGTCACACGAAAGAGTTGTCCAATACTATTCCCTGCCATATTTACAACTCCTTTAAGCTTCTAAAAATTCTTGAAATAAACGCTGATAACGGCGGCATTGCTCTGCGGTTAAAGCAAAAATACCCGAACCACCTTTTTTAAAGGTCAACCAGTGGAAGTCAATGGTATGAAAATTCTGACGCATTGCCCATTCAGAATTTCCTACTTCAATGACAATTAAACCATCTTCAGTTAAATAATCTGCCGCTTGAGCCAACATTTTACGTACCAGATCCAAACCATCCTGACCTGCCGCCAAAGCCAGTTCTGGTTCATGTAAAAATTCTTCAGGCAAATCTGCCATATCTTCAGCATCTACATAAGGCGGATTACTAACGATTAAATCATATTGATTTTCGGCAGGAATTTTTGAAAATAAGTCAGATTCTAATAGCGCAACTTGATATTGTTTATCGTGATGCTCTGTATTAATCGCAGCGACTTCAAGCGCATCTTTGGAAATATCAGTTGCATCCACTTCCGACTCTGGAAATGCATAAGCCAAAGCAATTGCAATACAACCTGAACCTGTACACATATCTAAAATACGTTGCGGAGTTTTAGGATTTGAGTTTTCAGGTAAATTATTTATTGCCTCATGCATATTGCCATGTTCATCCAGACAATACGGTGCAAAACGCTGTTCAATCAATTCAGCAATAGGTGAACGCGGAATTAATACACGTTCATCGACATAAAATGGCTTGTTGGCAAAGTAAGCTAGATTAAGTAAATAAGAGGTCGGAATACGCTCATTAACACGGCGCTCAAGCAAACTTAAAAATTCAGCTTTTTCACTTGGTAAAAGTTTTGCATCCAGAATCTCGGCATCTGCGGCCCATTCTAAAGAAAGCGTTTGTAAAACTAGCGCAGAGCTTTCTGCAAAATAATCTTCGGTTCCCTGACCTAAATGAGCATCGTATTGACGTAATGCAGTCACTCCAAAACGAATAAAATCACGAATTGTTGTTAAGTTTTCTGCGGCTTCCTGTAATTGTTCAGGATTAATGGTCGGTCGCTCCACTCAGGGGTCTCCAAAAGATGATGATGCAAAACGGCTTATGATACCTTGTTTTGTCTTGCTTTTTAATGCCTAAAGCGAGTGGATTCAATTTTAAATCAAGTTGACTTATTGCTCTTTTTAAATCAATATTTTTCTTACTCTTTAATAATATAATAAAATCATACGCTTATACTTTAACTTGTTTTTAAAGCATAATATCAAATTATTAAAATAACTTATTGTTATTAAATTATTTATTAATAAGAGTTTATAGTTTCCTATCGCATAGATAGCTTAGAAATATCGCAAAGGAGATGCATCAAGTAAGTATTGGTTTCCTATCGCATAGATAGCTTAGAAATTCCCATTGCGCCCCTGCAATAGAATAGAAACGTTTCCTATCGCATAGATAGCTTAGAAAGCCTGATGATGAAGCAGGTTTTGGTTTCCTATCGCATAGATAGCTTAGAAAAGTTCAAACGATCTTTGAACCCAAATACACAGGTTTCCTATCGCATAGATAGTTTAGAAACCGATTTTTGGCAATAAAAAAGCACCCGAAGGGCTTCCTATCGCATAGATAATTTATTTTCGAGACTCCAAACATTTTGTTTTTAATTGCTGCATCGCTAAAGGATCCATCGGTGCAGTCATCATGGCCCGATAAGCCAAACATTCCTGCGTTTCTTCTGTTGCTTGAGATTTGGCATTCAAGCTATGACATCCCATCAGTCCCAAAGAGAAAATACATCCTAAAATAAATTTGATGAACATTGGATTTTCTATAAATCAGTATTTGCCGATATCAACTCCAATTTTAAAACGCAAAATAGCAAATAGAAACCATTGAATAGACTTGTTTCATAAACCCCTTTCATTTTGCCTATGCGAGAAAAATAAAGAGGGTTTAAACAATGATGAAAGACGTCATAGTGTATAGATCTTTTAAAATTCGCTTATTTTCTTAAAATCTTCTGCCAATATATAAGCATTTTAAAAAGATGAGCTTAATAAAATGACAAATCCAGATATTCAAAAGGTAGAACTCGAAAAAGCCTATCGTTTACTTAATCATGGCCCTACTGTACTGGTTTCCGCTCAAGATGATGATGATATTGATGTCATGGCCGCAGCATGGGCGTGCGCTTTAGAATTTAGTCCTGCAAAAGTGACCGTTGTTTTAGATAAATCGACGAAGACTCGAAAAATTATTGAAAAGAATGGCTATTTCGCGTTACAGGTTCCCTGTTTAGCACAACTGGATATGACCTATCAATTAGGTAGCATCAGCCAGTTTGATGAGCTGAATAAATTAGAGCTTTGTGGAACTCAACTCTTTTATCCTGATGATTCTGGTGTACCTTTGGTTGAAGGTTGTATTGCTTGGCTGATCTGTAAAGTCATTCCTGAGCCCCATAATCAGCAAGCGCATGATTTATTTATTGGCTCTGTGATGGGTGCTTGGGCGGACTCACGCGTATTTCGTGATGGACATTGGTATTTTTCAGATGCACACCGAAGTTTAAAAAGTTTGCATTATATTGCGGGTGGGACTTTCTATACAATTGGCGATGAAGTTAAAGCCAATTTATAAAAAAACTGATGGTTAAAACAAGTAGATGGAGAACAGAGGTGGTCCCACATGTTTGAACAACTAAAAGCTTATTTATAAGTGATACTCTGCTCTAGTTAAGCTACCTTATTTTGTTGTGGTAGCTGGTCATAGTAAAACTCATCTGGAGTCATTTTGTCCAGACTCGAATGAGGTCGTTTCAAATTATAAAATTCAAAATATGCGTTTAATTGCTTCTTCGCATCCAAAACATTGCTGTAGGCTTTGAGATACACCTCTTCATATTTAACGCTCCGCCATAATCGTTCAACCATCACATTATCAACCCATCGACCTTTACCATCCATACTGATTTGAATGCCATTTGATTTCAATACATCAATAAATGCATCACTGGTAAACTGACTGCCTTGGTCTGTATTAAATATTTCAGGTCGACCATATTTTTCAATAGCTTCATTTAATGTTTCTATGCAAAATGTAACCTCCATACTAATCGATACTCTATGCGCAAGTACCTTGCGGCTATGCCAATCAATCACAGCACATAAATAAACAAAGCCTTTTGCCATAGGGATATACGTTATATCCGTAGACCACACTTGATTACTGCGCTGAATAGCCAATCCTTTGAGCAGATATGGATATTTGCGGTGAGCTTGATTAGCCTGGCTTAAATTTGGTTTGCAATATAACGCATTAATGCCCATTTTCTTCATTAAAGTACGTGTATGACGTCGTCCTATATGATGTCCTTGACGATTCAACAAATCACGCATCATCCGGCTACCTGCAAAAGGGTATTGCATATGTAACTCATCCATACACCGCATTAGCTTCAGATCTGATGCACTCACAGGTTTTGGGCGATAGTAATAACAACCACGGGAGACTTTCAGCAGCTGAGCTTGCTTAGATACTGAAATCTGAAGTGAGTCATCGATTAACTTTTGTGGTTGAAGCGGCCCAGTTTCTTCAACACACCTTCTAAAAAATCAATTTCTAATGCCTGCTCACCGATTTTTGCATGTAGTTTTTTTAGATCGATGGGTGGTTCTGTTGGAGCTTTTGATTGATCGAAAGCTTGCGAGGAAGCTGAAATCAGTTGATTTTTCCAGTCGATAATTTGGTTTTGATGAACATCAAATTCAGCACTCAATTCAGCAAGTGTTTTTTCTGCTTTAATCGCAGCAAGTGCTACCTTAGCTTTAAAATCATTTGAATGATTTCTTCTTGGTCTACGTGCCATAAAATACTCCATATATTGATGTTTATAACATCATTTGGGGAGCAAAATATCACTTATAAGTGTTGTTCAAATTTCCTGATCCACCTCTAACTCTCAAATATGAACTATCTCCATCCTGTTTAAGATAAATTTAACTCGTGCAAAGCGGTTGCATTCGTTCAACTTCTCGTTGTTTAAGAATACCACGCTGAATTTTACCACTCACTGTTTTGGGTAACGCATCTACAAATTCAATTTCTTTCGGATAGGCATGTTTAGATAGACGCCCGCGAACATACATTTGTAGTTTTTCTTTGAGCTGTTCTGTCGCTTGATATTGGCTTTTCAATACGATAAATGCCTTAACAATTTCAGTTCGCGCCAGATCAGGTTTGCCAATCACCGCAGATTCTAAAACTTCTTCGCATTCAAGTAATGTACTTTCGACATCAAAAGGGCCCACACGATAGCCTGACGTTGTAATGACATCATCAGCACACCCAACAAAATCTATACTTCCATGTTCATTTAACTGTACGGTATCACCCGTAATATAGTATTTGCCTACAAAAGACTTTCGGTTATTACCCCCATAACCTTTAAACCAAAGCAAAGGTGACGCATCACAGTCAATCGCCAATACCCCGATCCCGCCTTCCCCAAGTTCTTGATGATTTTCATCAAGTACTACAAAACGATGTCCCGGTATAGCAAAACCTGCAGAACCAATTTTAATTACATGTTCTAAAGCATGGTGGTTACCAATCACCATGCCGAGTTCAGTCTGTCCGTATTGATCATAAATATAGACATTGAGATCATGTTTAAACCAATGGATCACCTCTGGTGTTAAAGGCTCGCCTGCACTGCTCACGACCCTTAAATGCTGTTTGACACTATCATCAAACTTTTCTTTAAAACCATAAAACATGCGAAATGCAGTCGGAGAACCTGTAAGATTATTGACCTGATATTTTTTCATCAGTTCAATGGCCCGATCTACACTAAAAGCTTGTTCATCCATCAGAATGCCATGACCTAAACTCAAAGGCCCTGTAATACCGTAATACAGTCCATAAGCCCAACCCGGATCAGCAAGATTCCAAAATGAATCCTCATCACGCAAATCCACGGCATGTGTCATATAGCCTTTAAATGCCAAAATTGCCTTTAATGGCACAGGAACAGATTTGGCCAAACCCGTTGTACCAGAAGTAAACATCATTAAAAAATCATCATCGAAACTGTGATATTCAATTGGGCAATCGGCATCAAATGTATGGATCACACTCCAGAAATCTTCTTGGTTCTGATCATCATCAATATTTTTGACAGTCAAAATTTGGCTAATATTTAAATTTTCGAGTTTAGATTGTTGATCAGTATTGGTTACCACCAGTTTGGTTTTGGCTGTTTCTAAACGGTGCTCAATGGCTTTGGATTCAAATGCAGTGAATAAGGGTTGATAAATTGCGCCAATACGCCAAGTTGCTAAAATCGTGATGAGTAACTCGGGGGTACGTGGCAATAATCCCGCGATGCAATCTCCTGCCTGAAGATGGATAGACTTAAAATAATGGGCTAATTTCCCTGAATATTCAGCAAGTTGATCAAAGGTATATGATTGCTGTTCTCCGTTTTTTCCTCCCCAGATCAAAGCCACTTTGTCATGACCTACATATCTACCACAGCACTCCTCAAAAGCATTAATGCGCTGATCATGTCCGTTAAGTTGCTGTTGAATAAGTTGATTTAAATCAAATTCCGCATAGGCTTGTGTCAGTGTCTTCATCCCGAAAACCTCTTTTATTCCGTTTTTAATGCATACAGATCATTCAAAATTTGATCTATATGTCCTGTCCATTTTTGTTATCGTAAAACATCCAACGATGTTTTTTGCTGGTGATCAAATCCAACTTAAACTGCTTTATTTACTTTTTCAATTTCCAAAGCCCTCAATCTAATTGAGGGCTTTGGCATGTTGAGTTAAATAATCTTGGTGTTATTTGGGTGCCATTCGAATGGCACCATCTAAACGAATTACCTCACCATTCAGATAAGCATTTTCAATAATATGCACTGCAAGACTTGCAAATTCATCTGGTTTACCCAAACGCGATGGATAAGGCACCATTTGACCCAGTGAATCCTGAACATTTTGTGGCAAAGCTTTGAGCATAGGCGTTTCCATAATACCGGGTGCGATCGTAACCACCCGAATAGCATGACGCCCCAATTCACGTGCAATTGGTAAAGTCATCGCCACAACTGCGCCTTTGGAGGCCGCATAAGCAGCTTGACCAATTTGACCATCAAAAGCAGCCACAGAAGCAGTATTAATAATCACACCTCGATCTTCATCTTCAGGCATTGCAGTATTATGTGTCATGGCTTCTGCTGCAAAACGCAGCATATTAAAAGTCCCTGTGACATTAATATTTAAAACTTTATTAAACAATGCCAGATCATGAATACCCTCTTTACCCACCACCTTTGCAGATGGGCCTATTCCAGCACAGTTAATTAAGCCATGAATTGCACCATGCTGGTGTAATGTTTGTTTAAAAAACTGCTCGACTTCTGTCTCATTGGTCACATCTAATTCAACAAAATCCGCTGTTCCGCCTAATTTCTCAACCTGAGCCTGTCCAGCTTCAACATTCATATCAACTAAGGTGACATAAGCACCTCGCGCGACCAAACATTCAGCCGTTGCAGCCCCCAAACCCGAGGCACCACCTGTAATAATGAAATGTTTTCCTTGTATTTTCATTGCCAATTTCCACGTGATTTAATTTAATCTGACATCAGCTCCAGAGTAAAAGTTCAACTTTTACAGTACAATTTCAAAAAACCTCAAATGTTCTGCGGTTTTTGGACATTTTCATCATTTAAAAAATTTTTAATTCTGAGTGTCAGGTCATACATGCAACGGATTGCACAGTCAAATATTTCCCCTTCAAATAAAGGAACCATTTCTATTGCATTGGTCAATGAAGCTTTGAGTGTGGCACATTCGCGCGGTTTTAATATTGAAAAAATAGTACAACAGGCGGGGATTTCAGCTGAGCTTTTAAACTTCCCCAAAGCCAGAATTCCAGTTTCGGCTTATGCACAACTCTGGATTGAGTTGGCTAATCATATGGATGATGAGTTTTTTGGAATGGACTCTCATCCCATGCGACGTGGTAGTTATCAATTGTTAGTAAAAATGGTCATGCATGCGGATACAATAGAAAAAGCCTTAACCGATATTTTAAAGTTTTTTTCTGTACTTCTGGATGATATCCAATCAGAGTTTAAAGTTGAACAAAATCTGGCATGTTTGATCATTCATGATCAAACTCACACTAAACGGATGTTCAGTTATGCAACTTTTTTAATGTTGATTCATGGTTTATTGTGTTGGCTAGCGGATCAACGAATTGTGATTGATAAAATTAGTCTGAAATGCGCTAAGCCCGCTTATCCGCAAGATTATTATGTCCGTTTTTGTGAAAATATCGAATTTGATGCAGCATCTAATCTCGTGGAATTCAATGCGGATTATTTACAGATTAAAATTAAAAAAGATAAAAAATCGCTTTATGAATTTCTAAAACAGACACCGCAGAATTTATTAGTACGTTATAAAAATGAAAATGCACTAAGTCTGATGATTCGTAGACATCTTATCAAACATCATCCCGCGCTTTGGCCAGAACTTAAAGAACTTTCGCAGCAGTTAAACATGTCTGAAGCAACCATTCAACGGCGTTTAAAAGCTGAAAATATCAGTTATCAACAACTTAAAAATGACATCCGCTGTGATATTGCGATTGAGCGTTTAAGTAAAACTGAAGATTGTATTCAGGATATCAGTGATGCCTTAAATTTCCATGATCCAAGTGCGTTTTATCGTGCTTTTAAAAAATGGACGGGTGTCAATCCAAGTGCTTATCGCCAAACAAAATACCCGTTAGAATAAAACGTCTAAACCAGATTTATCCAACGCTATATGCACATTTATTATCAGTTAATCAGAATATATAATAACCCACTTATTTCCATAAAAACACTTTAAAATCAAATTATTAAATCAAAAAAATAGTGTTTATTCAAGAACATGCATTACTAAGCAAAATATCTGTGTTTGGAACACGCTATTCTCATGCAAATATTTGAGAAATTTCATTTATTTGTCAGATTGGACTTGGGCATGTCATCATTTAAAAAACCTTACTTAAAATTGTTCATCACTGGGGTTCTTGCAACAACATTTACCGCAACTGCATTTGCAGCTATTCCCAAAACACTAAAGCTGGATTATGCCTACTATGCGCCTACTAGTTTAATTGTGAAAGATCAAAAACTATTGGAAAAGGCACTACCAAACACTGAAATTAAATGGGTGTTTAGTCAAGGCAGTAATCGCTCTTTGGAATATCTCAATAGCAATAGCAGTGACTTTGCCTCTACTGCCGGTTTAGCAGCTGTTCTCAGTCGTGCCAATGGTAGCCCGATCAAAACAGTTTATATCCAGAGTCAACCTGAATGGACTGCACTGGTCGTTGCTAAAGATTCTCCATTAAAATCATTAAAAGATTTAAAAGGCAAAAAAATCGCAGCAACCAAAGGTACAGATCCATTTTTATTTACTTTGCAGGCACTAGATAGCGTTGGTTTGACTAAACGAGATGTACAACTTGTGCATTTACAGCATCCAGATGGCAAAACAGCACTTGAAAGAGGTCAAGTGGATGCTTGGGCTGGACTCGATCCACTTATGGCTGCTGCACAAATTCAATCAGGTGCAAGATTACTCTATCGAAATGTTAATTTTAATAGCTATGGCGTATTAAGCGTTAAAGAAGATTTTGCCAAACAAAGTCCTGAGGCGATTGAGGTTGTGATCAAAGCTTATGAACAGGCACGAAAATGGGCAATCGCCAATCCAGACAAAACTGCCGAACTTTTGGCTCGCGAATCAAAGTTACCGCTTGCCGTTGCAAAACTGCAATTAAGCCGAACCAATTTTGAACAAAATATCCCGTCTGTAAAACAGTCACAAGCCCTGAAACGCGCAGGAAATATTTTGGTTGAAGAAGATCTAGTACGCAAAGGCACCAATGTTAATCAAGTGGTTGATCAGTTGTTTGATCCTCGTTTTGCTCAAAAGGTTGTTAAGTAATCTATGCAAAATTCAATTTCTAAGTCTGAGCTAAACAGAAGTTTGGCTCAGGCTGCCCTTCAAGATCAACAGCGCCATAAACCCAGCAAATTTAAAAGTTGGTATAAAGCGCTTTTGTTGCCTGTTATATTTTTATTCATTTGTGAGTTTCTGGTGCGAAGTGGTGCGATTGATGCCTATTTGTTACCGGCACCAAGTAGTCTGTGGCAGTCTTTTATCGATTTGGCTCATGCAGATTTATTGACACATATTTATATTAGCACGTGGCGTGTTTTTGCTGGATTTGCCATCGGCAGTGGTCTTGGATTATTGTTTGCGATCGGTGTAGGCCTTAATAAACAGGTTGAAGAATATCTTGACCCTACTTTTTCAGCGATTAAATCCATTCCCAGTCTGGCATGGATCCCACTGTTATTATTATGGTTAGGAATTGATGAGGGATCAAAACTCACGCTGATTGCCATTGGTGCGTTTTTCCCAACTTATACCAATACTGTTGCAGCAATTCAAAATGTTGATCCCAAATTGGTCGAGTTGGGAAAAGTATATGGTTTGAATCACTTTGAACGCATTGTTCAAATTATTTTACCTGCCGCCTCGCCAGGAATTTTAACAGGCTTGCGTAATAGTTTGAGTTTATCATGGATGTTTATGATTGCTGCTGAATTGATTGCAGCAACACAAGGCATTGGTTATCTGCTGAGCGATGGACGAGAAACTTCACGACCCGATATTGTTATTTTGGCTATTATCTTACTGGCATTATTGGGAAAAATAACGGATACCATTATGAAAGCTGTAGAACAATGGTTACTCAGATGGCGAGAAAGTATCCCCAAATAAGTTATCTTGGCAGATGTTTTCCTAAACTAATACGATCATTTCCACCGTAATCTTTTCGGGTTTGAACTTGAGTAAAGCCCCGTTTTTGAAGCAATTGACGAACCATGTCCCCTTGATCATAACCATGTTCAAGCACTAACCATGCATCAATATTCATCCACTTGGGTGCTTGATCAATAATCAGTTCCAGATCTGCAAGACCTTGATGCTCTGCGACCAATGCGCGGCGAGGTTCTGTTCCCAGATTCAGCATGTGTTCATCCTGTGCATCGATATAAGGTGGATTAGACACAATCAAATCAAACTTTTGCGCAGGAATGGCTTCAAACCATGTACTACAAATAAATTGAACTTGATTCAACGCATGTCGATGAGCATTCTCCTGAGCGACTTCAAGCGTTGGAAAGTAAATATCGGTTGCTAAAACTTTCCAGTCAGGACGCTCTTTGGCTAGAGATAACGCTATTGCACCTGTCCCCGTGCCTAAATCCACCATCGAAGTTTGAAAAGGTAAATTTAACGATAAAACCGTTTCAATTAAAATTTCAGTATCTGGACGCGGAACTAATGTATCTGGTGTAACCTTTAAATCCAGACTCCAAAACGGTTGCGAACCCGTAATATAAGCCAGTGGCTCACCTTTAGAGAGTCGCATCAGACCATCTAAAAAGGTGTGTTCTTGCTCATGCGTCAAAACTTGCATTTGACGCATTTTTAGCTCAATAGCACTCAGATTCAAGATGTGTTCAAGCAACCACATGGCTTCCTGACGTTCATAACTGTCAGTTTCACCGCGCAGATTTAAAGCTTGCCCAATGTTCATTATCCACCATTCTCTTGCGCCAACATCGCTAACTGATCTGCTTGATATTCACGATGTAAACTATCCAAAAGTTCCGTCAAATCACCTTCCATAATCGCATCCAGCTTATACAAAGTTAGATTGATACGATGGTCAGTCATACGACCTTGAGGATAATTATAGGTACGAATACGCTCTGAGCGGTCGCCTGATCCAACTAAATCACGGCGCATTTCAGAAGTTGCTGTTTCCTGTGCAGCACGTTTGGCATTTTCCAGACGTGAAACCAATAACGCCATTGCTTTGGCTTTGTTTTTATGCTGTGAGCGTTCTTCCTGACACTCCACCACCACACCCGTTGGAATATGAGTAATACGCACCGCCGAATCGGTTTTATTAATGTGCTGCCCCCCTGCACCCGATGCACGATAAGTATCAATCCGCAAATCAGCAGGATTAATATCTACCGTCGTATCCACATCTACTTCAGGTAAAATCGCGACTGTACAGGCAGAAGTATGTACTCGTCCCTGTGACTCAGTTGCAGGAACACGCTGTACACGATGCGCACCACTTTCAAACTTTAGACGACCATAGACACCATCGCCATCGACGCGGCAGATGACTTCCTTATAACCGCCATGTTCGCCTTCATTTTCAGACAATACTTCAATACGCCAACCTTGAGACTCAGCATATTTACTGTACATACGAAATAAATCACCTGAGAAAATTGCAGCCTCATCACCGCCAGTTCCCGCACGGACTTCCAAATAAGCAGAATTGGCATCATTGGGATCTTTAGGAATCATCAAAATATTCAGATCAGCTTCGAGTTGCTCAATCAAGACGCGATTTTCCTTGATTTCCTCTTGAGCCATATCCTTAAAATCAGGATCATTGAGCATGTCTTCGGCAGTCACAATATCTTGCTCAGCCTGACGATACTTGCCCCACACTTCGACCATTTCAGAAAGATCACTATGCTCACGGGATAATTTACGAAAACGTTTATTGTCAGAAATGACTTCCGCATCTGCCAATAATGCCGTTAACTCTTCATAACGATCACAGAGTTGATCCAGTCGTAAACGTAATGATTCTTTCATAAGTGGAAGTATCTCAAAATAAAAATAATCGATCAGCGCAACGCTTGAATGATGAAGTGCTTGCGATCAGGTCAAAGCTAAAAGTGCGCATAGTTTACCGATTATGACTGTTAAAGAACATAGATCAGCTTATATTTGCTTGCTCTTAAGTACATTCCAAGTTTGAGTTTTCACTTTTTCTTCACATTAGGCAATAAATCAATCGTTTTTGCCGTTTTAATAGACACTTTTAATAGAAAGCATACAAAACGCAGCTACATTGTAAAAATAACAACGATAATCTCCACAATTAAAGTGAATCGTTTTGTTACATTTGCTGCAACGAAATAGATAAAGTCCTGCTGTTGGGACACGGAGATTTGAGATGAAGGCAAATAACTTATTATTAAGTGGTGTATTGGCAATTTCTTCAATGTTTGCAATCAATGCACATGCAGACAATACCACACGTGTTGCGGCAACTTCAGCATTAGGGAGTGTGGTTGGTACAGCCTTAGGCAATCAAATGGGCGGTAATACTGGTGCCATGATTGGTGGTGCGGGTGGTGCAGCCGTTGCAAGCAATAAACGTAATCGTACTTCATCTGCAATTGGTGGTGGTTTAGGTGGTGTGGGTGGCTATACCGTTGGTAAAAATATGGGTGGCACAACAGGTGGATATATTGGTTCAGCCCTAGGCGCCGCAGGCGGTTCAGCTTAAGGAAATAAAATTTCTAAAGATAGAGCTGAAGAAAAACGCTATAACAACTCACGTAGTTGGAACAGACACCATCGTCACTATCGTCACCGTTAATACGTTGTATGATTCAAATAGTCGAGCACCCTTCTGGGTGCTTTTTTTGGTCATTATTGTTAAGTTACAAATCACTGCATAAATCGAAAAAAAACGATATACATAATTTTAGATAAATCGTAAAATGACGATATATAGTTCTGAGAATTTTTTATGGCTTCTTTAAAAGAAACACGGTTTTCAATTCTTGAGCTTGCGCCTATCCGTAATGATAAAACAGTTCAATTTTCGTTGCATCATGCTTTGGAGTTGGCTCAGCATGCAGAAAAACTAGGATATGAACGTTTATGGCTGGCCGAACACCATAATATGGATGGTATTGCCAGTTCAGCGACCGCTGTATTACTGGGTCATATTGCTGCAAATACACAGTCGATACGTTTAGGCTCTGGTGGAGTGATGTTACCTAATCATGCGCCATTGGTGGTTGCAGAACAGTTTGGTACATTAGCAACGCTTTATCCCAATCGTATTGAATTAGGTTTAGGCCGCGCACCAGGCACAGATCAATTGACCATGCGAGCCTTACGTCGTGGTCGTCAGGAAACTGAAGATCAATTTCCTCAAGATGTTCTCGAAATTTTGCAATATTTCAAAGACCCTGAACCCAATCAAAAAATCGTAGCAACCCCAGGACACGGAACACATGTTCCCGTCTGGTTGTTGGGCTCCAGTTTATTTAGTGCACAACTCGCGGCTCGTTTAGGTCTTCCCTATTCGTTTGCATCACATTTTGCACCGCGTATGCTGTCACAGGCTGTCCAGTTGTATCGAGAAAACTTTCAACCATCTGAATATCTAGAACAACCGTATGTTTCCATGGGCGTTCCAACTGTAGTAGCTAAAACAGATGCCGAAGCACAACATTTAGCCACCAGTGCTTATCAACGTGTACTGGGTTTAATGCGTGGACAAAGTTTAAAACTCAAACCACCTGTGGAGTCTATGGATCATATCTGGACACCTGCCGAGCGCATATCCGTCAATAACTTTTATGCATTGGGTCAAATTGGTTCACCTGAAACGGTGAAAGCTGGTCTGCAAGACTTGTTAGAACATGTAGATGTTGATGAGTTCATTTTCACTTGTGATATTTATGACACTGAAAAGCGACTCGAAAACTTTAGTTTATTGATGGATATCAAAAACAGCTAAAATTGTTTAACTAAAAAAGGGAAATTAATGATTTTTCATTGATTTCCCTTCTCCTTACAACCACAGATCAGAAATACTGAAGGATTTAGATCTATTGTTTGTAAACTTTTTAACCAATACGGCGTTTCAAGCCTGTCTTTTGTAAAATACGTGTTGAAATTTCTTCAATCGACATTTCCGTGACATTTAAATATGGAATTCCTTCTGAAATATAAATTCCTTCAATGGCACGCAACTCCATCTGACATTGGCTAAAACTGGCATAGCGACTATTGGCTTTACGTTCATTACGAATTGCGACCAAACGTTCCGCATCAATCATCAAACCAAATAACTTATTTTTATGTTCTTTCAATACTTTTGGTAAGCGATTGTCATCTAGATCTTCTTCGGTCAGTGGATAATTTGCAACACGAATTCCAAATTGTAATGACAGATAAATCGACGTTGGTGTTTTACCCGAACGGGATACCCCAATCAAGATAATATCGGCTTTATCATAGTGACGTGTACGAGCACCATCATCATTGTCCAAAGCAAAATGAACTGCATCAATACGAGCTTTATAATATTCAGAATCCGTCACGGCATGAGTCTGTCCGACCAAAGTTGTCGGCGGTGTGCCAAGCTCCTGTTCTAACTTGCTAATTAAACCCTCAAACACATCGAGATTCACCGCTTTGGCAGTGTTAATGATTTCACGCACATTCGGATCGACCAACGTATCGAACACCAATGGCAAAGTCTGGTCTTTAGACTGGCAACTATTAATTTCAGCAACCACATTCATTGCCGCTTCTTCTGAGGTGATATACGGAATAATATGAATATCAAAATCCACGTTGGGAAATTGCGCTAATAAAGAATGTCCGAGGGTTTCAGCCGTAATCGCGGTTCCATCTGAAATAAAAAACACACTCCGCTTAATTTGTTTACTATCTGACATGAAAAATCTCCTCAAACATTTGTCTTAGTGCTATATAATCTTTATAGTAAGCTGATCTTACATGACTGTCGCTTAGAGTAAATCAAAATCCTAAGCACATTAATATCTTTTCTTCATGCCAAGATAGTAATTAATACTGGAAAAGTGGAGTGAAAACTTTGGAAGCGCGCGTAATCGGTCTGGAAAAATTAGGGAAACACGACGTCGAACTCGTGGGTGGGAAAAACTCATCTCTAGGTGAAATGATCAGCCATTTATCCAATGCTGGTGTGTCTGTACCGGGTGGCTTTGCCACAACTGCTGCTGCTTATCGTGAGTTCCTTGAACAAAGCGGTCTAAACGCAAAAATTCAAGCAGAACTCGATCAATTGAATGTTGACGATGTCAATGCTCTTGCCGAAACTGGCGCAAAAATTCGTCAATGGATTGTAGATACTCCTCTCATTCCAGCATTAGAAAAAGAAGTTCGTGACGCTTTTAATGCACTTTCAAACGGCAACCCTGATATCGCGGTTGCCGTTCGTTCATCTGCGACCGCTGAAGATTTACCAGACGCTTCTTTTGCTGGTCAGCAAGAAACTTTTCTGAATATTCGTGGCATCGATAATATTTTGATTGCCATCAAAGAAGTATTTGCATCTTTGTATAACGACCGTGCAATTGCATACCGTGTGCATCAAGGCTTTGCTCATGACATTGTAGCTTTGTCTGCTGGCATACAACGCATGGTTCGTTCAGAAACAGGTGCTGCGGGTGTAATGTTTACATTGGATACCGAATCTGGTTTCCGAGATGTCGTATTTATTACAGCATCTTATGGTTTAGGTGAAATGGTCGTTCAAGGTGCTGTTAACCCTGACGAATTTTATTTATCAAAACCGCTGCTTAAAAATGGTAGACACTCTGTATTACGTCGCAACCTCGGCTCTAAACACCAGAAAATGATTTATGGTGAAGAAGGTTCAGCGGGTAAATCAGTGGTGGTGGTGGATGTTGAAAAACAGGATCGCCAACAATTTGCTTTAAATGACCATGAACTTCAAGAGCTTGCTAAACAAGCCATGATCATTGAAGACCATTACGGTGCGCCAATGGACATCGAATGGGCAAAAGATGGCGATGATGGTCAAATTTACATTGTTCAGGCGCGTCCTGAAACTGTAAAAAGCCGTCAAAACGTAGGCACGATGGAACGTTACCTACTTAAACAACGTGGCACTGTGTTATGTGAAGGTCGCTCAATCGGTCAACGTATTGGTTCTGGTAAAGTACGCGTTGTTTCCTCGATTAAAGAAATGGATAAAGTTCAACCTGGCGACGTGCTAGTTTCAGACATGACTGATCCAGACTGGGAACCAGTCATGAAACGTGCCGCTGCTATCGTGACTAACCGCGGTGGTCGTACTTGTCATGCTGCTATTATTGCACGTGAACTGGGTGTTCCTGCGATTGTGGGTACAGGCAATGCCACAGAAGTCCTAACCGATGGTCAGGAAGTTACTGTTTCATGTGCTGAAGGTGATACAGGCTTTATTTATGAAGGTGCGCTGGATTTTGAAATTCAACGCAACTCGATTGAATCTATGCCAAAACTTCCGTTCAAAATTATGATGAACGTCGGTAACCCTGATCGTGCATTTGACTTTGCTCAAATTCCAAATGGTGGTATTGGTCTGGCTCGTCTTGAGTTCATTATTAACCGTATGATCGGCGTACATCCTAAAGCCTTACTGAATATTGAAAGCTTGCCACGCGAAACACGTGCAGCAGTCATGGCACGTACCGCAGGTTATTCTTCTCCAGTTGAATTCTACGTAGAAAAACTGGTTGAAGGTATTGCAACACTTGCGGCCGCCTTTGCTGAAAAGCCAGTCATTGTTCGTATGTCCGATTTTAAATCCAATGAATATGCTAACCTCATTGGCGGTAAACTCTATGAACCAGAAGAAGAAAACCCAATGTTGGGTTTCCGTGGTGCAAGCCGTTATGTATCTGACAACTTCCGCGATTGCTTTGAACTTGAATGCCGTGCCTTGAAAAAAGCACGTGATGAAATGGGTTTGACCAATATTCAAATCATGATTCCATTTGTGCGTACAGTTTCTGAAGCAAAACGCGTCATTGAACTTTTAGCTCAAAATGGCTTGAAGCGTGGTGAGAATGGTTTAAAAATCATCATGATGTGTGAATTACCAACCAATGCATTATTGGCTGAACAATTCCTTGAACATTTTGATGGTTTCTCAATTGGTTCTAACGACTTAACTCAATTAACGCTCGGTTTAGACCGCGACTCTGGTATTGTTTCTCATCTATTTGATGAACGTGATCCAGCCGTTAAAGCCCTGCTTTCAATGGCCATTCATGCTTGTCGTAAAGCTGGGAAATATGTAGGTATTTGTGGTCAAGGTCCATCTGATCATCCAGATCTTGCTAAATGGCTGATGGAGCAAGGCATTGAAACAGTTTCACTCAATCCTGACTCAGTACTTGAAACTTGGTTCTTCCTAGCGGAAGATAAAGACAAGCAAGCCTAACTTAATCTTATCAAAAAGACCCTCGCGCGGGGTCTTTTTCATCTTTAAGCTGTTGAGATTTAAAACTTATGCAAATTTACTTGGCAAGAAATAACCAACAGGCTGGTCCTTATACATTAGAACAACTGAACCAGATGCTCGCTAGCCAACAAGTGCTATTGACCGACTTAGCATGGCACGAAGGTATGACTGAATGGAGAGCCTTAGGTGAACTCACTCAAGGTAAACTTGTCTACCAACCTGTAAACTCGACAACAAATTCTACTTTTGATGCCCCAGCCCACAGTCAAAATGATGTCATCCGTGACATTAAAGTCAATCAGACAGCCAAAGCAACGGCTGCTCCTGTGAGCAAGCGTATTTCGGCCAAGCTTATCGATTTAGCTTTGCTGATTTTGCCGCAAATTATTGTGACAATGCTCTTTTTACCGCATGATCTACTTCAACAAACCACTAGTTTTGATGTTGAACAGCAAATTAAAATTGCTGAAGCCATGCGCGACAACATGCCTACATGGGTTCCAGTCGCATTACTCATCTACACACTTGGCTTGTTATTTTTACAAAATTATTTTATTGCTCGTTCTGGTCAATCTATTGGTAAAAAATTATTCCATTTGCAAATTGTTGATGCAACGACCAATCAGCTTCCTGGGCAATTTCGCGGTTTTTTTGTACGCTCATTTCTATTTATTATCATTTCACAGTTGATAAGCCTTTTACCGCTTTTGGTCATTGTTTTTATTGCAGATATTGTTTTATTTTTTTCCAAAGGAAACAACAGTTTGCATGATAGACTAGCAAAAACCAAAGTCATCAATATTAAAAAATAATTAAAGGAGTGATCATTCACTCCTTTTTTATGATAAATCCATGAAAAAAATTGACTTTTAAGCCAGCATTCAAAAGATAAAACAAGCAGATAAATCAGGTGTCATAACAAATATTTAACGTCACTTTCAAGTAGCTTAGTTTCACGATATCAGGCATAATGCCCTACAACATAGCTGTGTCACATGATTGAGAAATATGTTCTGTAACAGGATTCATTCTTCTCCATCATGCGACACTTTTATCGCTATCCCCAATTTACTTAGGGAATGGGACTCTTCACCGAGGTTGTAAAATGAGACAAACGATTTTAGCTGTATTGTCTTTATCGGCGGTTTCCGCACTTTTAACAGGGTGTGGTGGTGATTTAGTACTTCTAAACTCTAAAGGTCCAGTTGCTGAAGGTCAAAGTAACCTGATGATGACTGCGATCTACTTAATGCTATTGGTTGTAATTCCTTCAATCATTATGGCGTTATGGTTTGGTTGGAAATATCGCGCGTCAAATAAAGATGCAGACTATAAACCTACATGGGCACACTCAACTGCAATTGAAATTGTAGTCTGGGGTATTCCTGTCATTATTATTGGTATTTTAGCTTGGTTAACTTGGTGGGGTTCCCACAAGTACGACCCTTACCGTCCGCTAGATTCAGATAAAGCCCCTTTAACCATTCAAGTTATTGCTGAACAGTTTAAATGGATCTTTATTTATCCTGAACAAAATATTGCGACAGTAAATGAAGTACGTTTCCCAGAGAAAACACCATTAAGCTTTAAAATTACATCTAACTTTACAATGAACTCATTCTTCATTCCTGCGTTAGGTGGCCAAATTTATGCAATGGCGGGTATGCAAACTCATCTCCATTTATTAGCGAATGAAACTGGCGAATATCGTGGTTTCTCGTCTAACTACTCAGGCTATGGTTTCTCACAAATGCGCTTTAAAGCTCATAGTGTAACTGAAACTCAATTTGCTCAATGGGTAGAAGCTGTTAAAGCTGGTAAAGGTACAAGCATTAATGCTGAAGCTATTCAGAAAGCGACGCTTGATCAAGCTGAACTTGCGACACTGAAAGATGGGGATCGTTCTAAACATCAGATTGAAGCACTGGTACATCGTGCCGAGGCTGCTGGTGATACAGAAGCCTTAGAAAAAGCTGAAGCAATGAAGCCGTTCCCGAATAAGCCACACCCAGTGACTTACTATTCTTCAGTTGAACCAAACTTGTTTGAAACTGTCATTAACAGATATATGAGCAACTATCACGGTACAGACCATTCAGCAAATGCTGAACATGGTTCGCAAGCTCATGATGCTAATGCACATGCAACTGCTTCTGTAGAGGAATAAGCCATGTTGTTATTAGGTAAACTCGGATGGGACTCTATCCCTAAAGAGCCAATTGTACTAGTGACAATGGTCTTAATGGCTATTGGTGCAATTGCTGTTCTAGGCGGTATCACCTATTTCAAAAAATGGGGATATCTCTGGAAAGAATGGTTTACATCTGTAGACCATAAGAAAATTGGTATCATGTATATCCTTGTGTCTGTGGTCATGTTATTGCGTGGCTTTGCTGATGCGATCATGATGCGTCTTCAACTGTTCCTTGCTAAAGGTGGCGGTGAAGGTTATCTACATCCAGACCACTACGACCAGATCTTTACTGCGCATGGCGTAATCATGATCTTCTTCGTAGCGATGGGTCTTGTTGTAGGTATGATGAACATTTCTGTGCCTCTACAAATTGGTGCGCGTGATGTTGCATTCCCATTACTTAACTCTTTAAGTTTCTGGTTGTTTGCTGGTGCTGCTGGTCTAATGATGGCTTCGCTTGTACTGGGTGAATTTGCTGCGACAGGTTGGATGGCTTATCCTCCTCTTTCTGGCATTCAGTATTCTCCTGGTGTTGGTGTTGACTACTATATTTGGGCACTTCAGGTTTCTGGTCTTGGTACGCTTTTATCTGGTGTTAACTTCTTTGTGACCATCATTAAAATGCGTGCACCTGGCATGAAACTGATGGACATGCCAATTTTTACTTGGACATCATTGTGTACAGCTGTTCTGATCATCGCATCATTCCCTGTACTTACAGCAACACTTGCCATGCTTACCCTTGACCGTTATTTCGGTTTCCATTTCTTCACCAATGAGCTTGGCGGTAGCCCAATGCTATATGTGAACTTGATTTGGACTTGGGGTCATCCAGAAGTATATATCTTGGTATTGCCAGCATTTGGTTTGTATTCAGAGATTGTTGCGACATTCTCACGCAAAGCATTGTTTGGTTATAAATCAATGGTATATGCAACAATCGCCATTACTGTATTGGCATTCGTTGTATGGTTACATCACTTCTTTACCATGGGTGCGGGTGCAAACGTTAATGCATTCTTCGGTATTATGACCATGATTATTGCAATCCCTACAGGGGTTAAAATCTTCTCTTGGTTATTTACCATGTACAAAGGACGTATTTCTTTCGATACACCAATGCTCTGGACACTTGGCTTCCTTGTGACCTTTGGTATCGGTGGTTTGACTGGTGTATTAATGGCAGTTCCACCTGCGGATTTCCTTGTACACAACTCACTGTTCCTGATCGCTCACTTCCATAACGTGATTATTGGTGGTGTGGTATTTGGTATGTTCGCTGGTATCATTTTCTATTGGCCAAAAATGTTTGGCTGGAAGTTAAATGAAGCTTGGGGCAAAGCTGCATTCTGGTTCTGGTTCTTTGGTTTCTATTTTGCATTCATGCCACTTTATATCCTTGGTTTCATGGGTATGACACGTCGTTTGAATACCTATGACAACCCTGAATGGGATCCATATCTAGCGATTGCATTATTTGGTGCTGTGTTGGTTGCGATTGGTATTGCGTGTTTCTTGATGCAAATTATTGTAGGTTTCCTACAACGTCATCAAAACATGGATTACACAGGCGATCCATGGGACAGTCGTACTCTTGAATGGTCGACTTCATCTCCTGCTCCATTTTATAACTTTGCACAAGTTCCTGAAGCAAATGGTGTAGACCGTTTCTGGACTGACAAAGAAAATGGTGTTGCGTATGCACGTCCTGCCAAATATGAAGACATTCATATGCCAACTGATCGTGCAGCTGGTTTCATCATTGCAATGTTTATTACATTGATGGGCTTCGCATTGATCTGGCACATTTGGTGGCTTGTTGCAGTAAGTTTCATTGCGGCTATTATCAGCTTTATTCGTAGTTCATTCACTAAAGAAGTGGATTACTATGTACCAGCTGCTGAAGTTGAGCGCATTGAAAATGAACGCTATGCATTACTTGAAAAACACTTGAAGAAGGACTAAGGATATGGCTGAAGTACTTCATCACGACAACCATGGCCATGACGGTCATCATGAACATGATGATACCGACTTAACGGTCTTTGGTTTCTGGACATACTTGATGAGTGACTTGATTTTATTCGGTACACTCTTCATCGCGTTCGCTGTTTTGAGCAGCCATGTTCCACCAGGTACACCAAGTGCACATGAGCTATTTGGTGAGTCTTTAGGTTTTGTTTTAACTGAAACCTTTGCTCTCTTGATCTCATCTGTCACTTTCGGTTTTGCAGTTCTGGCTTCGTACAAAAAGAACGTTAACCAAGTGATTATGTGGTTACTTATCACCTTTATCTTTGGTGCATCGTTCATTGGTATGGAACTTTATGAATTTCATCATTTAGTTCACGAAGGACATGGTCCAAGCACAAGTGCTTTCCTATCAGCATTCTTTACACTGGTTGGTACGCACGGTATTCACGTGACTTCTGGTTTGGTCTGGATGATTGTATTAATGTATCAGATCAAAACCAAAGGTCTGACATTACCAAATACACGTCGTCTTGCTTGCCTAAGTTTATTCTGGCACTTCCTTGACATCGTATGGATCTGTGTATTCAGCGTCGTTTACTTGATGGGAGTTCTCTAATGAGTAGTCACGATCATAATGCTGCTGGTGCATCTCACGGTAACGTTAAACAGTACACTGTAGGGTTTATTTTATCTGTTCTGCTCACCATCATCCCATTTGGGATGGTGATGGCAGGTGGATTTTCCCGCGGTCTATTAATGACCGTTATCGGAATTACAGCAGTTGCTCAGGTACTTGTACAACTTGTGTTTTTCTTACACATGAATACATCTTCTGAACAACGCTGGAATTTGATTGCATTCATTTATACTATTCTATGTATTGCCGTTCTTTTGATCGGTTCTGTATGGATCATGAACTATCTACACTTCAATATGATGCTCTAAACTGTTTGTCATGTTGAAAAAATATTTATTCCTGACTAAACCAGGAATTCTGTTTGGTAATTTCATTACCACCTTGGGCGGCTTTTTCTTAGCCGCCCAAGGACATGTAGATTTCCTCTTACTCATCCTCACCCTCTTAGGTACAACGCTTGTTGTAGCCTCAGGTTGTGTCATCAATAATGTAATTGATCAAGACATTGACCACAAAATGCAACGAACTCAAAATCGTGCCTTAGTTAAAAAAACGATTTCTCCATCCGTTGCACTTGTCTATGCCAGTGTGCTTGGAGTAATTGGTTTTAGCATTTTATGGTTTGGAGTGAATCCTTATTCATTCTTATTTGCTGTAATTGGTTTTGTTGTCTATGTGGGCTTTTATAGCCTCTGGTCTAAACGTACCACGATTCATCAAACCGTGATTGGTAGTATTTCTGGAGCGAGCCCTCCTGTCATTGGTTATGTTGCCGTCACCAATGAATTTGATGTAGCGGCTTTACTGATCTTCTTAGCTTATGGTCTTTGGCAGATGCCCCACTCTTGGGCAATTGCGATTTACCGCTTTGATGATTACAAAAATGCAGGTATCCCAATTTTACCAGTAGCGCGCTCTATTTTTAGAACCAAAGTTGAATGTGTCATTTACATTGTACTTTTTGCGGCAGTTCTCAATGGGCTTTACTGTTTTGGTTATACCAATGTCTTTTTTCTCATCACGTTTAATGCATTAACTGCATATTGGCTTTATTTATCACTCATTGGTTTTAAAGCTGAAAATGATCAGATTTGGGCAAAACGCTTTTTCCTGTATTCGGTAATCTTAATTACCTTACTCAGTGTAAGTTTTAGCTTTACTTACCATTCACCTGCGCCACATCTTCCTCTCTTTTAATAGAGAGGAAGATTTCTATTTATCCTGATTTGCACTGAAAACCATTTGTTTTTATTTGCACTTTTCTATATAATTCACCCTTCGCAATTTATGCGGCTTAACTTGAATTCATTATTCCAGTTATGACTCCTTGCTTCTAATTTTTATGTTAGGGGCTGTCCAAACCGTAAGGAGCTGACAATGCGTCATTACGAAATCGTACTTTTGGTACATCCAGACCAAAGCGATCAAGTAGTAGGTATGGTTGAACGCTATATCTCTCAGATCAAAGAAGCTGATGGTCAAATTCACCGTTTAGAAGATTGGGGCCGTCGTCAATTGGCTTACCCAATTAACAAAATTCACAAAGCACACTACATTCTTATGAATGTTGAATGTGGTCAAACGACTCTTGATGAATTAGAAGAATTGTTCCGTTATAACGACGCAATCATTCGTAACATCATCATTCGTCGTGAACACGCAATCACTGAAGAATCGTTACTTGCTAAAAGTGCTGAAGAAAAACGTGCGCGTAAAGCTCAACGTGAAGAAGCACAGCAATCACACGAATCTGCTGAAGAAGCTTAAGGAGAACATCAATGGCACGTTTTTACCGTCGTCGCAAGTTCTGCCGCTTTACAGCTGAGAATGTTGTGTACATCGACTACAAAGATATCGACACTTTAAAACAGTACATCACTGAAAACGGCAAGATTGTTCCTAGCCGTATCACTGGTACTAAAGCTCGTTATCAACGTCAATTAGCGCTTGCGATTAAACAAGCTCGTTACTTGGCTTTGATTCCGTACACTGACAACCATAAGTGAGGTGAGCTGTGGACGTTATCTTATTACAACGCATTAAGAACCTAGGTAAACTTGGTGACAAAGTATCAGTTAAAGCTGGTTTTGGCCGTAACTACTTGATCCCTCAGGGTAAAGCTGTTGCTGCTACTGAAGCAAACACTGCTGCTTTCGAAGCTCGTCGCGCTGAACTTGAGAAGCAAGAAGCTGAAGTATTAGCTGCTGCTCAATCACGTGCTGATCAATTGAACGAAGTGAATATCGTCATTACTGCGAAAGCGGGTGATGAAGGTAAACTATTTGGTTCTATCGGTACTCGTGACATCGCTGACGCATTAACTAATGCTGGTCTTACTGTAGACCGTGCAGAAGTTCGTTTACCGAATGGTGCGCTTCGTCACACTGGTGAATTCAACATCGCAATCCAATTGCATCATGATGTTGTTGCAGAAGTTCTCGTTACTATCGTATCTGAGTAATTTTTGTAAGAAAAAAGAGCATGCCTTTGCATGCTCTTTTTTTATTGTTCATTAATTTCTAAATAAATCTGATTTTATCTAAACTTGAAAAGCATAATAACAACTACTACTCAAGCAATACTCTAAAATTAAAGCCTGCTTTGAAAGTATTCAGTAATGCATTGTAAAGCATAGAAAGTTATTTATATCTGAGTATAGAGTTTGCAGAGAGCGATAAGTTGCATCGATATCCTCTGATTCTAAACGATGAAATGCCCAATGAAATTCATCAGGCATTTTTGTTTGAACTACTAAAAATCAAGTATCAATATAAAGTCCACACAACAATATGCACCAATTCATTTTTAATGTGCACTACCCAACCCAGTGAGTTTTAACGCGATAAATAACGCGTTAGATCTTCAACTCCTTTTAAAGTCATCGGGTACATATGATCATCAAAGATTTGCTTAATTAAGCTGATAGTTTGTGTGTAATGCCAATAATTTTCTTCTTCTGGATTTAGCCATGCAATCTTATCAAAATGCTGGCGCAAACGACGCAACCAAACCTCGCCTGCTTCATCATTCATATATTCAACTGAACCACCTGCCGAACGTAGTTCATAAGGTGCCATACTCGCATCACCAACCACAATCACACGGTAATCGCGTCCATATTTATGAAATAGATCCCATGTTTCCAAACGGCTTGCTTGTCGACGATGATTATCTTTCCAAACATAATCGTACAGGCAGTTATGAAAATAGAAGTATTCCAGTGTTTTAAATTCAGTTTTGGCAGCACTAAAAAGTTTTTCACATTGTGCGATATAAGAGTCCATCGAGCCGCCAACATCGAAAAGCATCAGCACTTTAACACGGTTACGTCTTTCAGGAACTAATTGTACATCCAATATGCCCTGCTTTGCAGTTTCACGGATTGTACCATCAACATCAAGTTCTTCCGCTGCACCTTGACGTGCAAATTTGCGTAAACGGCGTAAAGCCAGTTGCATCTGACGTGTTCCCAAAATCTGTTCATCGTCCAGATTTTGATATTTCCGTTGTTCCCAGACTTTAACTGCTGAACGTTTTCGGCCAGGTCCACCAATCCGCACGCCTTCAGGATGATCCCCAAACGCACCAAAAGGCGATGTACCACCTGTACCGATCATTCGATTGCCACCCTGATGTTTTTTATGCTGTTCACGTAAACGTTCTTCCAGCATTTTCATCAGTTCTTCCAAAGAACCTGCTTTTTGTAGCGCAGCTCTTTGTTCAGGAGTTAAATGTTTCTCCAGTAGCTCCAAATCCAGCCATTCTTTGGGGATCTTTTGGACTTGCTTCAGTAATTCATCCAGATCGAAGGTTTCTATCCCGTCAAAATAATCCTTAATCGCACGATCGAATTTATCAAAGAAACGCTCATCTTTGACCAAAATGGTTTTAGCAAGTTGATAAAATTCATTCTGATCTGCAAAGACCAGTCCTTCAGCGACAGCCTGATTTAAATCAATGAGTTCACGCGTCGTAACAGGAACGCCATATTTTCTGAGGGTATAAAACAGCCGCACAAACATAAGCGACCACCCTTAACGACGTGACATAAAGGCGAGTCGTTCTAACAGTTGTACATCTTGTTCATTTTTAATCAATGCACCATACAGCGGCGGAATGGCTTTAGATTTGTCGTGATTGCGCAGCACATCTTCTGGCATATCATCGGCCATCAGCAAACTTAACCAATCAATCAATTCAGATGTCGATGGCGGTTTTTTTAAATTTGGTACCTGACGTAATTTAAAGAAAATTTGTAATGCTTCACTCACCAGTGTCGTTGAAATTTTTGGAAAATGTACCGCAATAATTTCACGCATGGTCGCTTCATCAGGAAACTCAATATAATGAAAGAAACAACGACGCAAAAATGCATCTGGCAATTCTTTTTCATTATTTGAAGTAATGATCACAATCGGGCGCTGAATAGCGGTAATCGTTTCCCCTGTTTCATAAACATAAAACGACATTTTATCTAGTTCATGTAACAAGTCATTTGGAAACTCGATATCTGCTTTATCAATTTCATCAATCAATAAAACACAGCGCTCTTCACTGGTAAACGCTTCCCACAATTTCCCAGGTTTAATATAGTTTTTAATATCATAAACCCGATCATCACCTAACTGGCTATCACGTAAACGCGATACAGCATCGTATTCATATAAACCCTGTTGCGCTTTGGTCGTGGACTTAATGTGCCATGTAATCAGTTTTAAACCCAAACTTTCAGCGACTTGTTCTGCAAGTAGTGTTTTACCTGTACCCGGCTCACCTTTGACCAATAATGGTTTTTGTAGCGCACGTGCAGCTTTAACAGCAAGTTTTAAGCTATCCGTTGCGATGTACTGATCTGTACCCGAGAAATGTTGTGAATCAACAGCCATCTTATAACCTTTATTTTTTTACTTAAATGGACGCGCGACTTTCATCAGAAGCCACTTTGTTCATGCGATATTTCGACCACGAATAACCGATAATTAACCCCACCCCAGTGACCAAAAGAATAAGCGATACATTCGCCCATACCAGTGCTTGCTCTTTGGTTAAAACACCAAATAACACCCCAAAAATAGCAGGTGCGATTTCTGCATTTGCACCATCGGAAACAGTCGGTGTCGCTAAAATTGCAAACAGAACGATCCAACTAATTCCACCCAAGAGATGAGGAAGTCGTTTTGCCACACCATACCAACACCATAAGACAATAATGGTTCCCACGACATAGACTGTCACAGCAATACTATCTTCTGGAACTGAATCAAGTGAGGACAACAGGCCGTTCCATATTGCACTGAGTTGATCAAGCACCTCTTAACCCCTCTGGTTCATCGGTTGGATTGATAAATCCTTCTGGTGGCATTTGAATAAAAAAGCCAGTGGTTTGTAGTGAATCCATCACATGTAACACGTTGACACGCGCCAGTTTTCGTGACTGAGAAAGTTCAAGATGCATGACAAATGTTGGTCGGCCAAAAGCCTGTCGAATCGTTTCAGGAACATTTTCTAAAGGATCTTTTCCTTCGACCTCATCATTTGGATAGTCTGGACGAGCAATATAAATGTACATTTCATCTTTTTTGCTCGATCTATAAATATCACAGTGCATATTTTACTAAACTCTCATCACTTGCTAAAAAGCATACATCAAAAATTCGGTGGTGACATTAGCGAATCGTAACCCAACAGTCGTCCTGAAAGATCATTTGGCTCTCAAGACTTATCGCGCTACCTGCATTTGGTTCATTAAAAAATCTTCATCTTCACGCAGAATCTGGATCAGGGGCTGGGTTAATCGTTCATAACGCCAGCCGAGTAAATATTCTGGTAAATCTTGCTCATCCCCATGAAAAACAACGTGTTGATACAGTGCATTCATCCATTTTTTACGCAGTAGAACTTCTTTGGGAATTTCGGTCGTATCCACCACGTTTTGAATCAATTGTTGCATTTTCATGCTGACATTTTCTGAGCATTGTTTAATGGGTCGTGCCAAACGTAATGGCCATTCATTTTCTAGTGGCAGAAATTTAAGCAAATCCAGAATCGTTTTGCCATGTTCCCGAATAATATTTGGGCGAATATCTTTAATATGGGATAATTGGAAATTATTTTTTGGATTTTTCTCTACCAAATCAATCATGCTTGAATTTTTTAAAATAAAACTACGCGGCTGATTCAAGGCTTTAATCAGTTGTTCACGCCAGACACTAAGCTGCTGTAATTGCATCAATTGTTTACGTGAGTGACGATAATTTCCAATATCAGTATAAAGTAGATGAACAGGCGTTTCTCTGGCAATTTCTTTGGTTAGACTTTGACAATCTTCGAGTACAAAATCATATTTATTTTTTTGTTGTAATTGCGCTTTAAGCTGATCTGAAAGCTGAAACAAATAAATGACATCATTGGCTGCATAATTGAGTTGTTCAGTCGTTAAAGGCCGTGCCAACCAGTCTGAACGAGTCTGATCTTTGTCAATTTCAATATCTAAAATTAATTTCAGGGCATTTTGATAGCTGACCTGTAAACCATGCCCTAAAAATGACAAAGCAACTTGTGTATCAAATACATTTTCCAACACATCTTGCTGAGCATAATGATAAATCAGATCAATATCTTCACCACAAGCATGGAAAATATTTTGCTTGGCAAGATAGAGTTTATTCCAAAAAGGCGTTAAATCCAGAGCAGCACCATCGAGTAAATAGATTTGCTCATTCACATTAATCTGGAATACACCCAACTTTGGCCAAAGCGTATCAACTTTAATAAATTCGGTGTCCAAAGCATACTCTGGATATTGATCCATTTGCTGAAGAACGTGAGCAAAATCATCTTGCTGCTGAATAAAATGAAACATGTTTTCTCGATTTAACAACTAGCGCAGTTAACTGCGTCTGTATATATAACACTACAATTTGAGAATATTCTAGCCAAAACGTTATTAATGCTTTATTTTTTGAACGAAATTATCATTATATTTTTTAATTAACTTTTTAAGCCCTTTCTCTCTCAAATAAATTTCAGTTTTGTATCGCTTTACAACATGAAGAATCAATCCAGAGTCTGGTTTAATTTGAACTTAAAAGCTAAAAGTATGAAACAAGAATGCCTCATTTCATACGCATACGATTATGAACGGCCTGACTTAAAGTATGGCTATCGACATATTCAAGTTCACCACCTTGCGGTACGCCTTGAGCAATACGCGTCATATTCAGTGGTAAGTGCTTGGTAGCTTCTACCAGATAATGCGCGGTTGCCTGACCTTCTACAGTCGCATTGGTCGCCAAAATCACTTCTTCAATCTGCCCTTCACTTAGACGCTGAATCAGATAAGGAATGCCGATTTCTTCGGGACCAATGCCATCAAGTGGAGATAAATGCCCACCCAATACATGGTATTTCCCACGGAAACTACCGCTTTGCTCAATCGCCATGACATCGGCTGGAGATTCAACCACACACAACAATTGTTGATCACGATCATTGGAAAGACAAATATCACAAATTTCATTTTCAGTCAGAGAATGACATATTTTACATTCATGAATATGCGAAGAGGCTTCATGTAAAGCGTGTGCCAAACCAAAAGCACCTTCACGATTTTTCATCAGTAAATGTAATGCCATACGTTGAGCCGATTTCGGCCCAACGCTGGGTAAAACTCGTAATGCTTGAACAAGTTGTTCAAATCGATCACTAAACACAGATATTCCTCTGATAAAATCTGCTTAGAACATACCTGCTAAGCCAGGAGGTAAACCCATGCCTGAGTTTGCACTTTTCATTTTTTCATCCGCAACCAGTTCTGCCTGACGAACGGCATCATTTACTGCGGCAGCAATTAAGTCTTCAATCATATCTGGTTCGTCTTGAAGTAAATCAGGACTGATTTCGACACGTTTAACCACAAAGCGACCTGTCATGGTCACTTTAACCAACCCGCCGCCTGCTTCTGCTTTAACCTCAGTATTAGCCAACTCTTCTTTTGCCTTTTTGGCATTGGCTTCCATATCTTTTTGCATGCGTTGTGCTTGCTGCATGAGCATATTAATGTTCATAAATTTTTCTCCAAAAGATTTAAAACTAATAAGTTCAAATTAAAGCTAAACCACGTTCAATATCGCGAATAATATCTGAAATATTTTCAATTCCTACAGAAACTCGAATTAAGCCTTCCTGTATGCCTGCTGCCTGCTTTGCTTCAGGTGACAATTTACCATGAGTCGTCGTGGCAGGATGGGTAATTGTTGATTTTACATCGCCAAGATTACCTGTAATCGAGATAAACTGAGTATTATCGATGACTTTCCACGCGCCTTCACGACCGCTTTTTACTACGAAAGAGACAATACCACCAAAGCCATTTTGTTGTTTGGCTGCACGCTCATGACCAATATGTTCAGGCAAACCCGCATAATACACTTTTTCAACTTTGTCGTGCTGATTAAGCCATTCAGCAAGCTGTTGCGCATTTTCACAGTGTGCTTTCATTCTTAAACGTAAAGTTTCCAGACCTTTTAAGAACACCCAAGCATTAAATGGACTCATCGATGGGCCCAGTGTACGCACCACACCAAATACTTCTTCGAGTAACTTATGGTTGCCTGTCACAGCACCACCTAAAGCTCGACCCTGTCCATCCAGATATTTAGTGGCTGAATAAACCACCAAATCTGCACCCAATTTTAAAGGTTGCTGCAAAACTGGCGTACAAAAACTGTTATCCACTACTAACATTGCATTTTGAGCATGAGCAATATCGGCCAAGAGTGGAATATCAGCAATTTCAGCCAAAGGGTTGGATGGCGACTCGATAAACAAAATTTTGGTTTCTGGGCGCATCGCATTTTTCCATGCATCCAGATCATTTAAATCGACAAAGGTGACATCAACACCAAACTTTGCGATATATTTTTCAAATAATGCCACGATTGAGCCAAAAACGGCACGAGAACAAATGACATGATCCCCTGCTTTTAAAAAAGCCATGCAAACAGATAAAATGGCACCCATACCAGAACTCGTCGCAACTGCACGTTCAGCTCCATCCATTGCAGCAAGACGTTTTTCAAACATGGCCACGGTTGGATTGGTAAAACGAGAATAGATATTTCCCGCCACTTCGCCAGAAAACTTGGCAGCCGCTTCTGCTGCATTTTCATATACGAAAGACGAGGTCAGAAAAATAGGTTCAGCATGTTCACCTTCAAAACTACGGGTATGCCCTGTACGGATTGCAAGAGTATCTAACTGGTATTCTAATTCATCGTTTTGGCTATGCATTGCTTTGTTCTCAGTCTAAAGACCGCTCAAGTGGAAAAACTGCCAACATTTTGAGCTTCTACGGTATTTAAGGTCAAGGTAAAAGATCAAATTATCGCTTAGACTTCATCCAAACTTTTTTGGATCTGAGAAATATGCAACGAATGGAATCATTCAAATCACTTATCCATCATCAGCAAATCAAACTTAAACATCTTTCAGCGCGTCTTTTTCATGAAGAATCTCTGGTTTTATCACAAACAACACCCTATCAAGTGATTGCAGAGTTTGGGCAGACGCGAGTTCGTTATTATGCAGCAGCCGACAAATCTTATAAAGAACCCTTAGTTTTTGTTGCACCTTTGGCGATTAATATGGCGATTTATGATCTTTATCCTTATCGCTCACTGATTCAATACTTTCAAAAACATGGTTTTGATGTCTATCTGGTAGATTGGGGTCGTTTAACTTATCAAGATCGTCATCTCAATTTTTTATCTTTTGTCAGTAAAGCACTGCCTGAATATATTCAAGTGATTCGTGAACATTCTCAAAGTGATCAAATTTCACTGCATGGTTGGAGTATGGCGGGTATTTTTGTGTTGTTATACAGTGCGCTCAATCAGCCAAATTACGTTAAAAATTTGATTGTTTTAGGAAGCCCAATTGATAGTTATGCATCTGGACGCATTGGTAAACTTTATCAATTTATGCATAAAACTATCGATCGACATAAAAAATTACAGCAACGAATTTATAACGGACTACCCAAACGCTTAATTCACACCCCAGGAATTTTAAATGCGTTGGGTTTTAAAATTCTTGATCCGAAAGGCTGGATTGATGGTCATATACAACTTTTAAAAAACCTTGAAAATAAAAAACTGGTGCAGGAACATGCCACACTCGGTAATTTTTTAAATAATATGATCGATTATCCAGGTGGAATTAATCAGGACATGTTATTTAATGTCTGGCTACAAAATCCTCTTAAAAAAGGCATTATTCATCTTAAAGATCAAGTTATTGAATTAAAAAATATTCGATCATCATTGTTGGTGGGTGCAGGTCGTAGTGATCAATTGGTTACAGCAGATGCTGTAAAACCCCTCACCCAATTGACAAATAGTAGTGATGTCACGTTTACTCTAATTCCCGGTGGGCATTTAGGACTCATGTCCAGTCAGGCCAGTTCCGATGAGTTTTGGCCCATATTTAAAGATTGGCTCACACAACGTTCAACGCAGATAACAAAAGAGTAGATTATGGTTCAATCAGTTGCATTTATTGGTCTTGGCGCGATGGGTTATCGCATGGCATCGCATTTACCCAAACATTTCGATACCGTGTATGTCTGGAATCGAAATATGGACAAAGCCAAACAACATGCAGCTACATATGGAACTCAAGCGGTTGATTTAACGCAAGCGGTACAGGCAGACATCATTTTTTCATGTTTACCGACCAGTGCTGATGTCGAACATTTGATCAATAGTGTTCAATTAAAATCAGGCAGCATTTGGGTCGACTGTACCAGTGGTGTGCCTGATTCAGCTCGTAAACTCGCTACACAACTCAAAACTGAAAATATTGATTTTTTAGATGCGCCTGTCAGCGGCCAAACCATTGGTGCAGATAATGCAACATTAACGGTTATGGTGGGTGGAGATCAGGCTGCTTTTGAACGTGCGTTGCCCGCTATTCAGGCATTTGGAAAACTGATTAAACATGTCGGCACATCAGGCGCAGGTTTTGCGGTAAAAGCGGTCAACAACATGTTACTCGCAGTTAATCTATGGTCTGTTGCTGAGGGCTTTACCACACTGAAAGCGCATGGTGTCAATCTGACAGAAGCTATGGACTGCATTAACGCGTCAAGCGGAAAAAGTGGTGTGACCGAAACTGTATTGCCGCAACGTATTTTGAATCGTAGTTTTCCTGTGACTTTTGGATTACCACTACTCGCTAAAGATACAGGTATTGCACTAGATCTGGTTCGTGATGCCAACTTACCAGCGCCAGTAATTGCTTTAGTACAGAGTCTAATTCAAGCTGCCAGTCTTACTGCTGAAGAAAATAGCGACTTCTCAGCTGCCATAAAAATGTATGAATCGTGGAGTAAAATTACACTAGAGTAATGATTCAACATTGCTTTTTCCTGTAAAGCCCCTATATTTAGACATAGGTCGTTACATTTACACCGATGAAAAGAGGATACCCTCATGAATAAGTTCGCTGTTGCACTTTTTACTGGAATGATGACCCTTGCAGGTGTCTCAGTGCACGCTGCAACATCCGATCAAGAATGCAAAAAACTTCAGGATGACTCTAACCTCATCTATGCATCAAAAGGTTTTTGTTTTAAAGATCCAGAAGCCAAAGCTAAATATGGAAATGAAAACTGTCATACCACCAAACCCAAATTTTCTGATAAAGAACAACAACGTCTTGACCAGATTGAACAGCGTCAGAAAGAGCTAAACTGTAAATAATAAATTTCTTTGATCACTGATTAGTCCCTCTTTATTCTTTTCAAAAAAGGAATAAAGGGCTTATGAAAGAAATCAAATATCAAAATGTATTAGAGGTTTGAAGGATAATAATATGGCCTACGATGAGCAGAATATTTTTGCCCGAATCATTCGCGGTGAACTTCCAGCAATCAAGTTATATGAAGATGATCAGGTACTTGCATTTATGGACATTATGCCTCAGGCGGATGGTCATGCTTTGGTCATCCCTAAAACTCCTGCGGTGACTTTACTTGATTTGCCCCCTGAAGCAGCGGCTTATACCATTCAAGTCGTACAAAAAGTTGCTCAAGCCATTGAAAAAGCACTGGATGCTAAAGGTATTGTTTTAATGCAACTGTCTGGTGAAGCTGCGGGTCAAACCGTTCCACATGTGCATTTTCATCTGATTCCTAGCTCTATTCATCAATTGGGTCGTCATGCCGCACAAATGGGTGATCAGGAAAAAATTAAAACCCTTGCAGAAAAGATAAAAGCTGAACTTTGAGTAAAATTAAGGTTTATAAAAATGGAGCTTAGGCTCCTTTTTTTATATAAAAACAATAAAATCAAATATTAAAATAAATTTCAATCCATCACCTGTCATCAAACTGTCACGTATTTTTCACCCATTTGTAACAAAGTTTAAAGATACTGCTTAGCAAGTTGGTGAGCTTCTGTAATTTTTTGTACATAAGCAAACTTTAAAAAAATAGTGAATTTGGGCATATGCCACTGAACTTGTGTTTTGGAGAAATCTCAATGAAAAAATTGCTTATCGCTGCCGCAGTATCAACGCTTAGCATCACCGCAGCGCAAGCAGCGCCAACTTTGTACGGTAAACTTAATGTTACCTTAGACCAAGTTGATAACAGTGATTTTGCAGGAAATGATGTCACTGCACTTAATTCAAATGCTTCACGTATCGGGGTAAAAGGTGAAGAAAAATTAACAGACAAAGTATCTGTTGTATATTTGGCTGAATGGGCAATCTCTACAGATGGTTCAGGTTCAGATACTGACTTAAGTATGCGTAACCGCTTTTTAGGTTTAAAATTCAATAAAATCGGGACTTTAAAAGCTGGTCGTTACGATACTTATTTTAAAACAAATGCGGGTAACAATCAGGATATCTTCAACGATCACACGATCTTAGATATGACTTCTGTTCTTCATGGTGAAGAGCGTTCAAATAACGCGATTGGCTTTGAAACAGATAAAGAGCTGATTATTCCAGGCTTACAGTTCAATATCATGGCGCAACAAGGCGAAGATACCAAAACTGATAATACGAGCTTGGGTAAAGAAGGTAAGCGTGATGGCTTTGGAGATGGGATCTCAACTTCTTTAACTTATGAAAATAAAGATTATGGATTGGCTGCTGGTATTGCGGGTAATTTTGGATTAGCTGGTAAATATAATGCCTACAG
The DNA here is from genome assembly GCF_019355975.1 of Acinetobacter septicus. NCBI lineage: Bacteria > Pseudomonadati > Pseudomonadota > Gammaproteobacteria > Moraxellales > Moraxellaceae > Acinetobacter > Acinetobacter septicus. The sequence goes on from NZ_CP079898.1 coordinate 795,565, forward strand.
TCTTTCTGGTATCTATTCAGACGCTGTTCGTGTAACAGGTTCTATTGATTTGGCAAAAGCAGGTGTCGATGGTTTAGTATTCGGTGCTTTATGGCAAAATGCTCAACCTACTGATGACACAGTATCGACCACAAGTGGTACAACTGTAACGTCGTATAAAGGTCTTGAAGAAGATGCATGGGGTTTAACCGCTGCTTATGCAATTGCTTCTACACCTTGGAAAATCAAAGGTGAATATATTGAATCAAATACCTCTGTCGACAATCGCTCAGATCGTAAAATTTCTCAATATGGCTTAGGCGTAGATTATAACTTCAATAAACAAGCTCGTTTTTATGGCGTATTGGCGCAACAAAAACGTGACTGGTTATCTGATGATGACAAGAAAACTGTTGTTGGCGTAGGTATGGAATATAACTTCTAATACTTCGCTACAAAAAAATAAAAGGGTACAGTCCATAGATTGTACCCTTTTATTTTTAATTGATTTTTAAATGCTTTTTCTGTGCTTATACTGCATTCGGATTTTTAAGCTCAGTCATCGGCCATCTTGGTGTTGTGGTCACTTCAAGCCCATCGTGTTGTCCAGCTTTTAAACGCTCATACCCTGCAAAAGCGATCATGGCGCCATTATCGGTACATAAAGCGGGTTCTGCATAATAGACTTGGGCTTTAATCTTTTGCAAAGACGTTTCTAATTGTTCACGTAAGCGCAGATTGGCACTAACACCACCTGCAATCACCAATCGTTTTAATCCCGTTTGCTTTAAAGCTTTGACGGATTTTTTAACCAGAGTATCCACGATCGCTTCTTGAAAGGATGCCGCAATATCTGCATCACGATTTTCTTCGCCCAATTTTTTTAGCTGAACTGAAACTGCTGTTTTTAAACCGCTAAATGAAAAGTCCAATCCTTGATGTAACATGGGGCGCGGAAAATCAAAAGCTTGAGCATCTCCCTGTAAGGCTAATTTTGCAATATTTGGCCCACCGGGATAAGGTAACTCCATCATTTTTGCGACTTTATCAAATGCTTCACCTGCTGCATCATCAATAGATTCACCAAGTAGTTCGTACTGACCAATGCCATAAGCCGCCATTAGCTGGGTATGACCACCAGATACAAGTAGTGCCACAAAAGGGAACGCTGGCGGCGTGGCAGATAACAATGGCGCAAGCATATGCCCTTCCATGTGATGCACACCTATCGCAGGTTTATTCAATGCCAACGCCAATGTTCGTCCAAACAATGCACCTGTCATCAGCGCACCCATTAAACCTGGGCCACGGGTATAGGCGACTGCATCAATGTCTTTTTTATCGATTTGACTTTGCGCAAGCAGTTCGTTCAATAATGGAATGAGTTTACGTACATGATCACGTGAGGCTAGTTCTGGCACCACACCGCCATATTCCGCATGGAGTTTAATTTGACTGTAAAGCACCTGTCCACGCAGTCCTTGCTCGCTATCGTAAATCGCCAAGCCAGTTTCGTCACAAGAGGTTTCCAAGCCTAAAACAATCATTAAAATGCCTATATTTTTACGACTAAAATTCTGCCAACGCTATTATAGACTTGTGATATCAGTTGTAAATGAGTAAAATACTGAGCTTCACTTGTCATCGAGGCAATCCTGCGCTCGATGTTATCCATAATCTAGAGGATTTTACATGCCACAAGTTAAGTTGAAAGAAGGCGAACCAGTTGACGTAGCAATCCGTCGTTTCAAACGTTCATGCGAAAAAGCTGGTGTTTTAGCTGACGTTCGTAAGCGCGAGTTCTACGAAAAACCGACTCAAGAACGTAAGCGTAAAAAAGCTGCTGCTGTTAAGCGTTACCAAAAGAAATTGGCACGCGAATCTGTACGTACTACTCGCCTTTACTAATTAATTTGTGATTGACTGTCTGGATAATTAAATGACTACTTTGAAGAACCAAATAACTGAAGTTTTAAAAGCCACTATGCGTGCTAAAGAAATGAATAAGTTAACGGTGATTCGTGGTTTACAGGCAGCAATTAAGCAAATCGAAGTCGATGAGCGCGTAGAGCTTGACGATTCGCAAGTTCTTGCGGTCATTGAAAAGCAAATTAAACAGCGTAAAGAATCGGTCAAAGCCTTTGAAGGCGCAGGCCGTGATGATTTAGCTAGTAAAGAACAAGCCGAAATTGAGGTGTTATCCCAATTTCTACCAGAAGCTATGACTGAGGAAGAGCTTGATTCTCTCATTGAGCAAACGATTGCTGCTCAAGGTGCTACTAGCATGAAAGATATGGGTAAGGTGATGAACTCTCTACGTCCGATCATAGCCGGACGTGCCGATCCTGCACAAGTATCTGCAAAAATTAAAGCAAAACTAGGCTAATTGATATTTAGCTTGATTTGCCACTTGTCTATTTCACATACAATTTTTAGAATAGATTGATGAGATTCATATTAAATGAGTCGACTATAAATTTCTTTCTGAATGTATTTATTTACTGCAAATGACACTGAATATTATATTTTTTCAAAATTTGCATTTCTTTTGATGCCATCACCTGATTAATAAAATCCTGTTTTGTCATTTTCGCATAAGAAAGCGGTAAGTCTGATCGATATTGATCATTAACCTGATATAAATCTTGCACATATTGATTCACAATGCCACAAAATTGCGTTTGTTGTGTTGGAGTAAACTGCGTCTGTTGTGGATTGAGTGAGCGTAAAAAATGACGCATATCCGTATTATAAGTATTCGAAATTTTTTCAACTGAGCGTATATAACGTTCAGGCGGTGCCGCAAAAATTGACTGCCCCAAAATCACTAAACTTAACAATAATGTGAACTTTTTCATAACTATAATCAATATCATACTTCTCATGTTAGCTTAATAGCTAAAATATTTTTTGCAACGTAAATTTCATATTGAAAGACGCTTTTAGATCAACCAGAGTTATACTTAAATTAGATTTTCAATAACCGCTCTGACTGCATTTGTTTTAAACGATCTTCAATCTTGGCACTCATGGCATTATTGCCTTTTGCTAAACGTTGCGCATGTAACATCGACTTTATCGCATTTTCCTCATAACCAGACCAATATTCTACTTCAGCTCGATAGCGCAAGACATTGACGGTTCTTAGCGATGATTGGGTATCTGCATTGGCAGCTTGTTGTAGTAATCGCCATCCTTCGATGTCTTTATTATTGGTATTGATAAATCGTTGTACTAGTGTCTGTGCTTCGGCACTTTTACCTTGTCGAATCAGGATTTCAGCGAGCTTATATGCTAAAGGACGATTTTCGGGCATGGTGCGCTGGGTATTGATGATTGCCTGATAAGCATCATCCAGTTTATTTTGATTTAAATAAATATCAGCTTGTAAGATGCTAATCAGAGTATTGCTCGGGAAAGTTGTCTTTACCCCATCAAGCATAGTTTGCGCTTTGGCATAATCACCCTGATTGTTATAAAAAGCACTCATGGCCAGTTGAGCAGGTTTGTTATTTTGATTCACTTGAATCTGCAATAATTGTTCTGTGACTTGATTGGTTTCAACCAAGGTATACCATTTTAAAATCTGAAAATCAGGATCGTACAATTTGGACTTCACTTTAGGAAACTGATTGGCACGCAAACGCGACTCACTCATCCGCTCAGAAGTCAGTGGATGCGTCATCCAAAAATCAGGCAGATAGCTTAATCGACTTGTAGAACGATTCATGGTTTCAAAAAAATCAGCCATACTTTGTGGATTATAACCCGCGGCATACATATATTGCATACCTATACGATCTGCTTCGCGCTCTTGATTTCGACTATAGGTCAATTGATTATCCATCAAAGCGGCTTGTGTACCTAACATAACCGCAGCACCAGCATCCGATTTGGTCTGTGCTGCAATTGCAGCACCCACTAAAATCCCTGCAAGGGCTAATAAGCCCTGCCCCTTAAATGCTTCTTGTGATCGACTATAATGTCGCTGACTGACATGGGCAATTTCATGCGCCATCACCCCTGCAACTTCATCAATATTGTGCGCAGACGCAATTAAACCCGAATTTAAGGCAAATAGCCCACCCGGAACAGCAAATGCATTAATTTGTGGATCATTGACTACCACCATTCCAATGGGCTGACCCAATTGCGTCTGACTGAGTATTTGAGCGAACACTCGAAAAAACTGATCCTCAAGCCATGGATCATGCAAAATAGGCAACTGCCTTTGAACCTGACGGTAAACTTTCTCTCCAATCATTTTTTCTTTTTGTTGATCGATCAACCCGATACCGCTTCCAATTTCAGGCACTTCTACCTGAGAAGTAGCAGATTGATAGAAATAATCGGAATGTGCCTGCGCAACTCCAGTCAGCATAGATAACGTCAAAACAGTTGCCACATGTTTCAAATCATGATCTCTCATCAAAAATAAGGGATAACTGATCAAAATAATTTCGTCAGCACCCCCAATATAACACTGGAAACTCAAAGCATTTGCAATAAAGTGTTATAGCAAATTTAGCCATTTACAAGATATTGTGGGGTTCTTCCCTCCAGTGCATCGACTAGATTCTTATGTGCCAGTTTTGCCATTTTCAAACGTGTTTCGGCAGTCGCAGAGCCAATATGCGGCAATGTCACCACATTAGGTAAACTAAATAATGGTGATGACTGTAATGGTTCTTTTTGATAGACATCCAGACCTGCGGCAAAGATTTGTTGTTGTTGCAAGGCATAAACTAAAGCTTCTTCATCCACCACTGAACCACGTGCAATATTTACGAACACGGCATGAGATTGCATTTTTTCAAACTGCGCCTTACCCATGAGTGCTTTGGATTCAGGATTTAAATCTACCGCAACCACAACAAAATCTGACTGACTTAAAAGTTCATCCAAACCACAATAACGTGCATTTAAAGGCTGTGCCAATTCAAGTTTTTCGCGGCGATTATGGTACAGAATATTCATATTAAAGCCATAAAAGCCGCGTCGTGCGACTGCTGCACCAATATTCCCTAGTCCAATAATACCGAGTGTTTTACCAAAAATATCCTGTCCAAATTGAGCAGGGCCGACTGTACGCTTCCATTCACCATTTTTTGTCCATTGATCTAGCTCAGGGACTTTACGCGCAGCACTAACCAACAAAGTAAAAGCCAGATCCGCAGTTGTTTCTGTCAATACATGGGGCGTATTGGCTAGCCAAATATTATTTTTTGTGAGGTAATCCACATCATAATTATCATAGCCCACACTCACGGTTGAAATGATTTTTAATTTTTGTGCAGGTGCCAGATTGGTTTCATTGAGTAGACGACCCGCTCCAATCATGGCATCAGCATCTACGACTTCTGTACGAATTTGCTCATTGATGTCACCTTGCTTGGGATTTAATACCACCACATGATAATCGCGCTCAAGTTGATCCAGAACCGTTGCATCAATTTGACTAAAAACGACGACTTTCTGTTTCATTACACATCCTTATTCAATAAGCTAAATATCTAAAGTGAGAGATATACTAGATTTCTTTTAACTATTGAACCCGTTTTTCTTCTCCAATATGGAGAAATAAAAAGGATTTATGAAAGAAATCCATGCTCTAACATATCAAGAAATGAAATTTTATTGGGTTAACATCAGTTGCCATAGACGGCGTTTGAGTAAAGGCTGATCAATCATTTCCTGTAAACTAGCAAGTTGCATGCTCTGAGCGTGAGAAATAAAGTCAAGTTGTCCCAAAATCAAAATACGTTTATCCAGCGCCAACGCATCTAAAAAGCCTTGAATATAAGCGTGTACACCCCGCCCGTCACGAAAGTTTTCAAGCGGTAATGGCCATTTTAATTCATGGTAATAGCCCGATACTGAAGATTGAATATTCGTCCAGAGTTGTCTTTGCTGTTTGGATAATTGTGAGCTTTCAACCACGATAATGACCTGATCAAGACAATATGCTTCTAATGTAAAAGCCTGTTGCATGACCACAACAGTTTGATCTTTTGGCAAGGTGCTCGTAGGAGTTTCCAGAGTAGACTGTTCAATTTCAACAACTGTTGTAGGTGGTTGTCTATCTTTTAACTGAGCAATCGGCTCAATGTGTTTTGTCAACTCTTGTTTTGTTTGAGATGCATCTAGCACTTGCTGATTGACCACAGCGACAACCACATGATCTTCGGGGGGAATTTGATCACGCCAAGAACAAACAGGCGGCTTTTTTTGACATAACATTGCTCGTGGAATCCAAACATCCACCCCCATTGCCGCCAAAATATTACGCTGCTGCCCTGTCATATTTACACTATTGCCTCTATTTCCACGCTATTCTACTCTGCTTTATAGGCTTTTTCAGTGCTTTGATCGAAACAGAGATTAAGTGTCGTTTAAATAATCATCAGGGTATTTTTCTTTTGCATTTGATCGACAATATCCCCAGTCTCAAATCCAAATCGCCAATATAACAACTCTAAAACATCCAGTTCGTCTTGAGTGATAATACGATCACTCCATAAACACATTTCGGCAATACCCAATATACTAAGTCGATCACGTAACAATAAACCCGCACAATCATTCAGAATTTCAGCCAGATCAATAGGTTCATCCGAGATTTCTTCATACCATACCATTTCTTCCAAAGTCAAAATATGGCTCAGAATACGATCACGCACTTCAAGCTGATTGGGACTATTAATTTGCTGTACATGTAGCAATGCATCGATTAAACGAACGATTTGTGGTTTAACTTCTTCAATCGAGGTCGGCATATGGACTGGCATCAGATTTAGCTCAAATTTCACCTTCTCCAAAAGCAAAGCATCCAGTAAACCGACTTCACCGTCTTCTTGAATAATTAAAGCCAAACGAGTTAAAAACTGTCGTGCGATACTGGCTGGAAGTGAGCCAATATTACGACAGGCTTCATGAAAAATCTGAACATGCACACGCCCATCCAAATAAAGCAAGGCATCCACAATGGCACGGCTGACTTGGGCATTTTGTGGAAGAAATTCACGATATTGCCGAATCATCAAGATTGCAACCATCACTTCACGCGATCCTGTCGCTGTCTGCAATGCTCTTTGGATTAACTCAGGACGCTTAATATTTTGGCGTATTTCAGCCTTAAGCGGCTTAATAGCATCATTTAAAGCAAAACTAATGGGCGATAAACGCAATAATGGTAATGGCTGTGGTGATATCCACGGTGTATGAACATTACCATCCATTTCTTCAAGTGAACGAAATAAACTAAATAGCGGACGATTTCTTAACTTTTTAAGATTCTCAAGTTGTAACTCCTGCAAAATCGTTGGATTAAGTTCATAAATACGATCTTCAATACTCGGGTGAATATTCAACCAGCTTTGTGGGCTCAACGAGTTGGCAAAACACATATGTGCAATAGATTCAGAAAATACACTATGAATTTGCGAGCCTGCATGATGGACATAGATTCGAAGTAAAGTTTGAGTATTGGCATTATTTTGAATAAGCTGCATGGTTTTATAGTCATTACGGAAAGTTCGACCACTTAAAGTTAAGTATTTGATCAAACGTGTAATCAGCACTCCCATACTGCCTAATAGCCAGATAATCCCACCGACTGCAATAAAGAATGTTTCAAATTTGCGATGTTTATTTTTTTGATAAGGCTTAAAACCTCGTTTTGCAATTCGACTACCTAGTTGGCTAAAAGTAATCAAGCCACTATATAAGATTTTAAGTTTAGTATTTTCTACCGCTTCACCAGATAAAATCTGATTAAATTCATGGCTTAGCAAACCATATAATTCAACTTCATCCAGATTTTGCAATGCTCCCCACGTCATGATAATGACCACATTACGCTGATCAAATCCAGCAGTTAAGGCATTGACTCCAACTTCATCTGGCAAAACATATAATACTGGCGTTTCAATTTGAAACTTTTTTGCCAAACCTTGAGAAATTTTAAGGGCGACGCTTTCTTCTGGCGTATTTTCCAATAAATCTAAACGACGACCTTTTAATTGCTTCGCTAAAGAATGTCCGCCTTCTCGAAAAATATAGAGTTCGTAAATGGCGGAACTCACCACAATAAAAAACAATAAAATAATCAAATAAGGACTGAGGCTATGCCAAAAAATAGACTGACTATAATCAAAGTAATGAACCAAAAGTCCAAGCGTGGTATTTAAGATGAACATTGTCAGCAGCATCGCGACCACGCACATGCTTGCCGACCACATCATATTTTTATTTTCAACGAGATAATGACTGACTTCTTTCAATGTAAATATGTCCTGATTACATTGTTGCCTCATCATAAATGAAAAAAGCGGGAAAAACCCGCTTTTTCCCACAGAATTTATATTATAACTCTTCTTTGATTCCTGTTAAATCAACGGAAGCAGCATCAATATTGACATCTATATAACCATCTGTACTTTTGGCTGAATCATTACGCTTACGCTCTAGGTTTTCTAGATAAGTCTGATCGATGCCACCCGTCACATAAATACCATCAAAGACCGAACTATCAAACTCTGTCAAATCAGGTACTTTGCTCGTACGAACTGCATTTTTTAAATCTTCCAAATCCTGAAAGATCAAACGATCAGCACCAATAATGTCCTGAATCTCTTCAACACTACGTTGTGACGCAATTAACTCAGTTTTTGCTGGCATATCAATACCATAGACATTTGGATATTTCACCATAGGCGCAGCAGAAGCGAAATAAACTTTCTTGGCACCCGAATCACGCGCCATTTGAATGATTTCATTACACGTGGTACCACGAACAATCGAGTCATCCACAAGCAATACATTTTTACCTTTAAACTCAAGTTCAACTGGATTGAGTTTTTGACGTACTGATTTTTTACGTTGCTGTTGACCTGGCATAATAAAGGTACGACCGATATAACGGTTTTTCATGAAACCCTCGCGGAATTTCACACCCAAAATATTCGCCAGTTCAAGTGCAGAAGTACGGCTGGTATCTGGAATTGGAATCACGACATCAATATCGTGTTCCTCACCCCATTCACGCAAAATTTTATGTGCCAGTTTTTCACCCATTTTTAAACGGGCTTTATAGACTGAGATTCCATCGATAATTGCATCTGGACGCGCAAAATACACATATTCAAAAATACATGGACGATGCTTTGGTTCAGCAGCACATTGTTGAGTGAAAAGCTCACCTTGGTCATTAATGAAAATTGCTTCACCTGGCTGAATATCGCGCTCAATCTTAAAGCCAAGTGCGGTAATCGCAACTGATTCAGAAGCAATAATATATTCAGTGCCCAGTTCCGTTTCACGCGAACCATAAATGAGTGGACGAATTCCATTTGGATCACGAAAACCCACCAAACCATGCCCCGTGATCATGGCAACCACACCATAAGCACCTTTACAGCGCTCATGAACGCGCTTCACTGCATGAAACACATCTTCTGCGGTTGGATTTAAAGTGCCACTCTTTTGCAATTCGTGAGCAAACACATTGAGCAGAACTTCAGAATCAGAGTCGGTATTCATGTGACGCAAATCTGTTTTAAACAGATCATCATGAATATCAGAAGCGTTGGTCAAGTTACCATTATGTGCCAGTGTAATCCCATATGGAGAGTTTACATAAAATGGCTGTGCTTCAGCACTACTTGCCGAACCCGCAGTTGGGTAACGCACATGACCAATCCCATAGTTACCAATCAATGCACGCATATGACGAGTATGAAATACATCACGCACCATACCATTGTCTTTACGCAGGAAAAGACGACCATTATGACAAGTCACGATCCCAGCTGCATCCTGTCCACGATGCTGCAACATCGTTAATGCATCAAACAACATTTGGTTAACGGGTGCTTTACCAGCTATACCAACTACTCCACACATAGCAACCTCGCAGACGGGCTAGGATTAATAAAAAGGATTTTGGGTTGAATGACTGGACTGATCTTTGTCTAAATCAGACTCAGCCACCTCATGTGAAGGGCGATGAAATAAACTCCCTTCCGATGTCACATGCTGTAATGCTTCATTGGCAGCATCTTTCGATAATTCGGTTGCTAACGGCGCATAAGGCAGTAAGACTTGAACAAATTTGGACTGTTTCCAATGTGGAGAGCTTTCGACCCATGGACCAAGACCTTGCATGGTCACCAGTACAATCAATAAGCCTTTTAATGTCCCAAAAGCACCACCAGCCAAACGATTTAATGGACCGAGACTCATACTTTTAAGTATCAAATTGAGTATAGCTGTCACAATCCACGTAAGGACAATAATCATCAGAACAATAAATGCAAATGCCGCAATCTTTTGGACAACGGGGTCATGACTTAACACCCCCATGCTTGGCGCCAAAAAGCTGGCATATTTCGCACCCATAATCAGTGCCAATATCCAACCAATCAAGTTCGCAAAGGCTTTTACGAATCCTTGTCGCAAACCGTTTAGCCCTCCAATGAGCAGGAGTATCAGAATAATGATATCCAGTGTATTCATCACTTAGTTGAAAGCACTCACGCAATCTTTAATTAGGCTTGGACCTGTATATATGAGGCCACTATAAATTTGTACAAGGCTAGCACCCGCATCTTTTTTTGCAAGCGCATGTTCACCTTGGGTGATTCCACCCACACCAATCAAAGGAATTTGACCATTCAAACGTTTTGCAAACTGACGTAAGCATTCTGTACTTTTTTCAAACACAGGTGCACCAGATAAACCACCCGCTTCATTCCCATAAGGCAAACTTTCCACGCCTACACGAGACAAAGTAGTATTGGTCACAATCAAGCCATCAATTTTAAACTGTAATAATTGATTTGCGATAAATTCGATATCTTCTTCAGTTAAATCAGGTGCAACTTTAAGTACTAATGGAACATAGTGATGATACTGTTCTGCTAGTTCTAATTGGCGTTGTTTCAACGTTTCCAGTAACTCGGTGAGCGCATCACCACTTTGCAAGCTACGTAGATTCTTGGTATTTGGCGAAGAAATATTGACCGTAATATACGATGCGTAATGATAAACTTTTTCCAGACAAATCAGATAATCATCGACTGCATTTTCAACTGGTGTATCGGCATTTTTACCAATATTGATCCCTAAAATGCCTTTAAATTTTGACGATTTGACATTTTCAATCAACTGATCCACCCCATCATTATTAAACCCCATACGGTTAATAATGGCTTTTGCCTCTGGGATACGGAATAATCGTGGCTGTGGATTTCCAGCTTGTGGACGCGGAGTAATGGTGCCTATTTCAATAAAACCAAAACCCATAGCTGCCAATGCATCAATATAAGCGCCATTTTTATCCAGACCTGCTGCAAGACCTACAGGATTAGGGAATTCTATACCCATACAAGTCACAGGTTTTGGTGCAATATGCTGACGCGCTAATCCAATTTTATGGGCGGACTTCAAAAGTGATAAGGTAAGTTCATGGGCACGCTCGGGTGACAAGGAGAACAACATTGGGCGAGCAAGCGAATATAACATATCAATCAAAGTCTACTGCTTTTTCAGGTAGGCATATTATAGGCATAGCGCAGATAAAACACCATGCTTGCAAGCCTTTTATTTTGAGACCTTATTGTACTGTAGCCGTTAATTTAATCTGATTATTACTCGACACCATCTCCATTTTTTCAATTGACAGGCCCATTTGTGCAAGCTGCGTTATAAAATTCGCTAAAACCGCATAATTTTGATGTTCTGCGACAATTTGCAATTGATCTCCCATTTGCTGAGATGACACAGTTAACCCCTGCTGCTGTGAAACCCGCTGAACTTTCTCAGCTAAACTCAATTGGCTTTCTGAAGCAGGTTTCATAGTTACTGCATTACTTTGCATCCAGACCATTAAATCTTTAAGCTCATTGACTCGCTTTTGTTGCTGATCTGCCAGACTGTGCATTTTCCAAAGTGAAAAACCCACTAATGCAACCACCACCAGTATGCTGGCGAAAATCACCATATAACGTTCACGCGCAGACATGTGTTGTAAAGCATCAATAATACGTTCGACTTTTTGATCAAAACCTTGCTGAATTCGAGTTATCGTGTTCATTATTGTACTTTTACCATCCCAATTGCGCCTGCACCATCCGCCTGAACATTCCCTAGTTCTGCTTTAAACCCTTGTTGATTAAGCTGCTGCGTTAAATTTTGCAAATCATTGGCAGAATTGGCTTTTAATGACATGCTCAAAGACGAAGCGCTATAACTTATTTGCTGCGCAACAATTTGGCGCTGCATCAAAATGGGACCGACTCTACTTAATAAATTTAAAGCTGTCGTGTCACCGCTTTGGCTCATCCTCAACTGGCTTTCAAACATACTTTTTATATTTTGCTCAGTCACTCGACTATTGGCACCAAACCAGTATTTATATTGATCTACGGCCTGTGTCGCTGTCTGGTTCGCCAGCTTTTTTAATTTGTACCAACGTAAAGCATCGTAACTTAACTGAACAATCAATACTGCGATGAAAGCAGCAACACATGCTTTCCAATAACCAGAGACTTTGCTTTCATTTTTGGCTTTGGGTAATACATTGAATGGATGCTGCTTCGATTTTTGAATTTTTTGAAACTGATAATCAAAAGGTTCACGGGTTTCTGCCGTAGAAACATTTGCCAGCAGATCAAGTTGTTGTGCGGTCAGATTACTATAATGATAAAAAGTATCAGCGGCTTGAAATTCAAGATAAACCCCAAGATCATCAATCACCATACCTTTGTAGCGATTTTCACGCACCAAAGTCTGTCCATGCAAATGGACCAGATTGACTTTATTCTGTTCAGGTTCAGGCACAATCAGAAAATCAGGGAGTAAAGCGACCAGTTTAATCGGCAACAAGTTCAAAGCATGCTGCCATGTTTCAACTAAATTTTGTGCAACGGCCAAGATCGTTAATTGAACTGGCGATTCAAAATGGTGAACCACTCGCATGTGATCAACCGGCATAGTGACATATTCTTCCATGAGATATTTAATCCCATCTACCCCCAATTGCTTCACATGAGCTTTGGTGATCTGTTGTTGCAAAATCTGAATATGACGACTAGAAAAGAAAACAACAGTCTCTTCTCCTTGATGCGGTTGCAAATCATGAATCAGCTGCTCAAGGCTGGAAGCCTGTAACCAATTTTCACCTGTTGACCAAAACCAAGCCCCATTGGCTTCAGGCATCCATAAATACAGCATAAATTATAAGTACCGTGTTTTCATTATAGCGTAGGTATAAAACTATGTTCTTGTGTTGACAATCCATTGGCAATCACACTTTGGCGATAAATACGTGCTTCAGCCAAAGCAAAGGGATTAAAGTTCTCATGTGTAAGCTGTTCAGCAATATGCCCCACAACATTCATATGACACACCACAACAACAGATTCAAATGGAAGTTGGGATAGCCAGTCTATCGCATCTTCTGCATCATCATCTGGTTTGATCTTATCACAAAGTAAAACAGGAACTTCAGGAAAATATGCCTGAATATGACCAAGCGTTTCTTGCGCACGCAGTAAAGGGCTCACAACAAAAACTTCGGGGCTTACAATCCCGTTAAGATATTGTGCCGTTTGTTCAGCCTGAGCATGGCCCAATGCAGTCAATGGTCGCTTGGCATCATTACCATCTACAGGAGGAGCTGCCTCTCCATGACGAACTAAAGTCAGTTGCATAACCATTCCTTTTTAATCTTTCTTTATGATAACAAGTCTTTATGACAGTTTTTATAAACAGGCTATTACACTTCATGATGCGGCAGTACAAACTCAACATCACTACGATGCCCATTCTTCATAAGCGCAAGTGCAATATTTAAAGCTGGCGCATTCTCAAAGATCACTTCATACAAAGCATTGGTGATTGGCATATATACATCAAGCTCTTGAGCACGCTTACGCACCTGCACAATGGTATTGATGCCTTCCGCCGTTTGTCCAAGTTCTTTAGTCGCCTGTTCCAGCGTTTTACCAGAACCTAAAGCATAACCAATTTGATAATTACGACTGAGTGGACTATTACAAGTCGCAAACAGATCACCTACGCCCGACAAACCCAAAAATGTCAGAGGATTTGCACCCAATTCTACAGCGAAACGGCTCATTTCTGCCAAAGCACGTGTGATGATCATACTCTTGGTATTTTCACCAATATTATAAGCTACCGCCATTCCCATCGCGACTGCATAAATATTTTTCAGTGCACCCCCCAGTTCTACGCCATGCACATCATCGCTACCAAAAACACGAAATAAAGCACTATGTAAAGCATGCTGTACGGCATAACGCACCAGTTCAGAGTGACTGGCAATCACTGTGCCTGAAGGCATACCCGCCATAATTTCTTTGGCAAGATTTGGCCCAGAAAGTACACCGTAGGGAACTTCTGGTAATTCTTCCCGAATAATATCGCTCATAAAGCTGAACGTATCGGCTTCAATTCCCTTGGTCAGCGAAACAACCGCCTGTGAAGTAATAAAGGGGGAAATTTGTTTAAGTACATTACGGAAAGAATGGCTTGGTATCGCAACTAAAATGATGTCACGATCACAAACAGCCTCTTCGATATCACAGACTGCACGTAAACCCGTTTCTAAATTAAAATCTGGTAAATAACGCTTATTGATATGACTGCGATTAATATCATCTGCGGCATCCTGATCACGAATCCAGATCATAGTATCGCAACCATTGCGTACAGCGAGATTTGCCATTGCAGTACCAAAACTACCACCACCTAATACGGTAATTCTGAGCGCTGTTTTTTTATCCACTTCAACTGGCTTAACCAAGTCTGAAAAATTTAATTCCGTCATACGTTTTTTATTCCTACAACACCCATATATTCTTGTTAAGACTGCCAATTCGTGACGAAATCGCTTATAACCACCTCTGCACGTGGCGCAATTGCTTTTGCAGCAGTACCAATGTAAATAATGCCTGAGATCAAATCACGATCAGCCAATCCTAAATGATGCTTTAACCACGTCGACTCTACCACTGCGCCCGAACGCCACATGCTCGCAAAACCCTGTACCTGTAACGACAGCAGAAAATTTTGAATCGCAGCACCTGAACTCAAGGTCTGTTCAAACAATGGAACTTTGGGATGATCCTGAAATTGAGTAACCGCAATGACCAACAAAGGTGCGCGAAAAGGATGTTGCTTAACTCGATCAAGTTGAACTGGATCAGTTTCACCCAAATCCGCCAGTGCCTGAGATAAACTTTCTCCAAAATTCGCACGTTGCTCGGGTTGAATGACAATGAATCGAGTAGGTTTGAGGCGATGGTGATCTGGCGCAGTCAGAGCAGCTTCGAACGCTTTTTGTAATTGTTGCGACGAAGGAGCAGGCTCAACAAGATGCCCAATTGATTGACGCTGATGAATATTTTGATGAACCGTATTTACGTCTAAATCCGTCATGAACATTGATCTAATAGAGAAAACAAAACTAGATTAGCATATTCTTTTTTATTTCTGCCATGTCAATCTGGGCATTTATTCAGTTTTCACCAATTTGACATCTATACTGCACAAAACCATCAAAACCTATACAACATACTCAAAATAAATAGAAAATTTTATGTTCAACTAAAATGGTTCATTTTTAATATTTCAGAAGGACTGGTTTATGAAAACACAAATGACCGCCAGCATACTGACTGTGTCAGCCCTTTTACTGACCGCTTGTGCATCTAATCCGACTTCCACAGCTGCAATTCAAAAAGAAAATAATCAGTTTGAAGTGACAGGTGTTGGAAAAACAAACTTAATTGCAAAAAACAATGCGGTTGATGCTGCCAATAAAACCTGCAAACGCAGTACAGCCATCGTCGTCGATGAGAAAACCAACTATAACGGCGTACTCAAAGGTGTAGTGGATGAAGACACTGGAAAAATGGTTGAAGCAGCAGCCAGTGTTATCGGCTCTATTTCAGGGAAAAATGCGTCTTTAGCTAAAGATGATGATTACCAAACCACACTTACCTTTTATTGCAAGGCGAGCTAACCTTAACGAGCAGCTCGTTTTTCATGTACAATAAAAAATGCGCTCTAAAAAATATTGAGCGCATTTTTTATAAATAAACATTCAAGCAATGTTAACTAGCAATAACCTTCCAACCGAGTTAAAGGTAACTTTTTACCAATGGCTTTTTCAATTTCTGGCAAATAAAACGCATCATCTTCAGAAAGAAAACTGATACTAACGCCTTGTGAACCCGCTCGCCCTGTTCGACCGATACGATGCACATAATCATCAGACTGCTCAGGCAAAGTAAAGTTCACCACATGCGATACACCATCGACATGAATACCACGTCCCGCAACATCCGTTGCAATCATGATGTTATTTTTACCCTGCTTAAATTGCTCAAGCATTTTCAAGCGTTTGTCCTGCGCAATTTCGCCCGATAGCATGCCTACCCGATAGCCATCTTTTTTTAGATGATCATATAAACGGCGCACCTGATCTCGACGATTGGCAAAAATCATGACTTTATCGATAGGCTCATCACGTAAAATATCTTGGAGCAAACGATATTTATCTTTTTTCTCCACCACATAAACGCGTTGTTCAACGTCATTATTGGTTTTTTGTTCAGGTTCAATTTCAACAGTCACGGGTTCAAATAACCATTGACGTGCCAGATTCAGGACATCATAGCTAAAGGTAGCCGAAAACATTAAAGTCTGACGTTCCTCTTTACGCGGCGAATAACGCACAATACGTTTTACCGAAGGAATAAAACCCATATCCAGTAAACGGTCTGCTTCATCAATCACCAAAAATTCGATTTGATCAAGCCAGATTTCTTTTTGTTCAATAAAATCTATCAAACGACCAGGTGTCGCGACCAGAATATCCAAAAAATTCGCATTCAATGGTTTCTTTTGCTTGTCGAAATCCACACCGCCAACCAAGGTGAGTAATTTTAAATCTGTAAATTTGGTCAGTTCTTTAGCATCACTTTCAATTTGCAATGCCAGTTCACGAGTCGGCGCAAGAATCAAAGCGCGAGGCTCACCACGATAGCGTTGTTCCTGAATCGGATTATTGAGCAAGTCATTGATGATACTGACCAAAAATGCTGCCGTTTTACCCGTTCCTGTCTGCGCGCGACCAATAGCATCGTGCCCTGCCAGTGTATATGTTAAAACCTTTTGCTGAATTGGGGTCATTTGCTTAAACCCTAATGCATCAATCGCTTTTTTAAGTTGCGGATGTAGATTCAAGGTTTCAAAACCAGATACCATATACTCGTGCTCTAACTGTTAATCACTCTGATGAGAGCGATAGTATAAAACAAAAACGCCCCAATTAAAAAATTGAGGCGTTATTCAACATGACAACATGTTGATTAGTCTAAAGGCTGTACATTCTCAGCCTGAAAACCTTTTTGTCCTTGCACAACGCTAAACTCAACGCGTTGGCCATCACGTAACGAACGATGTCCGTCACCCATAATTGCACGAAAATGTACAAATACGTCGTCGCCGCCATTACGTTGAATGAAGCCAAAACCCTTAGTGTCGTTAAACCATTTAACAACGCCTTGTTCGCGAGCTGTCATAAGTCAATCCTCAGAAGTGAAAATAAAGGACCTTCCGGTGTTGCAAACAGCAGAGCAAACAAGTTTAAAATTCGTTATTATTTCAAAGCTTGTAATCATTCTGTAAAACTATCAACAATTTCCGGTTACATCCATTTGTTATAGGTTTAGTAAAACAATGATTTGTTATACTGGTTAATCCTAAAACGCTTCGAGCTTAACACGGGTTTATGACAATTAATAGAAATTTTTTAGATAATTCTATATTAATTGTTGATTATTTTTTAAACTCCCTCACAAAAATTTTATTACCGATAAAATCTACGCTGGATATAGCGCACGACTTTTTGCACATTTGTGCAAATATTTGATAAAATTATTATTCATAAATGTCGCTAAATATTTTTAAGGATGAGTGATTCAAATCCCGTTCCCGCTACTGAAATTAATGCAATTGGTCAGCCATGCCCAATGCCGCTGCTGATGCTTAAACGTCATTTAAAAAAGGCAGATCATCAGGTTTTGCTTTTGAAATCTTCTGACCCCCATAGTGAAATTGATGTATTACGTTATTGCGAACTACATCAGCTTAGTTGTGAGCTCATCAGAGTATCTGAGCACGAATTTCATTATTTGATTGAATCCTAAATATATCGTTTTGATATTTAGATTAACTCGTGTATAAAATTTTACATTTCTCTACCCAATTTTCCTTAATTATGAACTTGCTTCGCATTAAGATGAAATCATTGGTTATACCATCATCCTATAAGGAGAACTCATGAGTGACAGCAGCAATCAATTGATGCCCCTGTCCTTATCTGCGCCCGGTGTAAATCTCGGTGCTTACATCAGCACTGTTAATCAAATTCCAATTTTGACCGCTGAGCAAGAGAAAGAACTGGCTGAGCGTTATTATTATGATCAGGATCTGGATGCGGCGAAAATGTTGGTGATGTCGCATTTGCGATTTGTCGTCCACATCGCACGCAGCTATGCGGGTTATGGTTTACCGCAGGGTGACCTGATTCAAGAAGGCAATCTCGGCCTGATGAAAGCGGTTAAGCGTTTTGACCCGAATATGGGTGTGCGTTTGGTTTCATTTGCCGTTCACTGGATCAAAGCTGAAATTCACGAATATGTGATTCGTAACTGGCGTATTGTCAAAATTGCCACAACGAAAGCACAACGTAAATTATTTTTTAATTTGCGTAGTCTGAAAAAGTCGAGCAAAAAATTAACACTAGAAGAAGCTAAAGCGATTGCCGTTGACTTAAATGTCACTCCTGAGCAAGTGCTAGAAATGGAAGGTCGTTTAACGGCTTATGATGCTGCATTTGAAGCACAAGGTGATGATGACGATGATTCAACTCATGTCGCACCTGCGCTATATTTGGAAGACAACCGTTACGACCCTGCTCGTTTAGTGGAAAATGAAGACTACGAAGAACAAAGTAGCTCTGCTTTATATGAAGCCATGAATCAGCTTGATGATCGTTCACGTAATATTTTACAGCGCCGTTGGCTGGACGATGACAAATCGACCTTGCATGAGCTTGCGGCTGAATACAATGTTTCCGCAGAGCGTATTCGTCAGCTTGAAAAAAATGCGATGGAAAAAATCAAAGTCGCCATGTCTGCAAGTTAGATTTTTCCAGATTTAAAAAGAGGCATCTGCCTCTTTTTATTGGTCTTAAGTATTTTTAGCGCATAGGATTTATGCTAAGGTGTTTAGGTCTTTTTTTAAGTATTTCAGCTTATGTGGATCGCAATCGCAGCTGTTAATCTTGCTTTGGCTGTTATATTGGGGGCCTTCGGCGCTCACGGCCTCAAGGCTTTTGCTACACCAGAACAACTGGGCTGGTGGGGAACAGCAACACAATATTTTTTCTATCATGCATTAGGTTTACTTGCGCTAGGTATTTTGTCTAAAACAAGTCCTCAATTTTCAATTAAAGCATCCTTTGTTCTGATTCAAATCGGTATTTTATTATTCTGTGGCTCTTTATATATCATGGCATTGGGCTTACCGCGTGGACTCGGTTTAATTACTCCACTTGGCGGAGTATTTATGATTTTAGGTTGGTTAGTTCTTGCGTGGAATGCCCTAAAATACGCGAAATAATGGAAAAACACATGCAAATTTATTTGAATGGTGAGCTGACACAAACCGCTTGCCATAACTTATTGCAACTGGTTCAGGAACTGGCACTTGAAGGTAAACGATTTGCGGTTGAACAAAACGAGCAAATCGTTCCAAAAAGCAAACTGGAACAATCTCCCCTTTCAGATCATGATCGTATCGAAATTATTCACGCTGTTGGCGGCGGCTAAACGGAGCAAGCCATGCAAGATTCACCTTTAATCATCGGTTCACGTACATTTCAATCTCGCCTACTCGTAGGCACAGGCAAGTATAAAGACCTCAATGAAACTGATTTAGCGATCCAAGCCAGTGGCGCTGAGATCGTGACAGTAGCAATTCGTCGGGTAAATATTGGACAACATCCTGATCAGCCAAATTTACTCTCCGTCATTCCGCCTGAAAAATATACCATTTTACCCAACACTGCGGGTTGTTTCGATGCAGAGAGTGCTGTGCGTACCTGCATGTTGGCACGTGAATTACTTGATGGTCATAATCTGGTCAAACTTGAAGTTTTGGGTGATGAAAAAACCTTATATCCAAATATTACGGCGACACTTAAAGCCGCTCAAACGTTGATTGATGATGGTTTTGAGATCATGGTGTATACCTCTGATGATCCAATTGTCGCACAAGAACTGGAAAGTATGGGCTGTGTTGCGATTATGCCTTTAGGCAGTTTGATTGGTTCAGGCTTAGGGATTTTAAACCCACATACCATTTCGATCATTAAAGAAAATGCCAAAGTACCCGTTTTGGTTGACGCAGGTGTAGGGACTGCAAGTGATGCTGCCATTGCAATGGAGTTAGGCTGTGATGGCGTACTTATGAATACCGCTATTGCCGCTGCACAACATCCAATATTGATGGCCTCTGCCATGAAAAAAGCCGTTGAAGCAGGTCGCGAAGCTTATCTAGCTGGACGTATGCCACGTAAACGCATGGCCAATGCCAGCTCTCCTGAAACTGGCTATTTCTTTAAATAAGGCCTATATTTCTCTAAGACGTATTTTAAGAGGATTCTTCGGAATCCTTTTTTATTTCAAGAATAAACAATAAGAGTATTTTCATATGCTTAAAGCCATATTTGCTATTTTTAGTTTGGGTTGTTTTAGTTTTACCACCAGCGTTCGTGCCAATCCCAATCCAACACAATATCAACAATTTATTCCTAAACACTGGAAAATACTTGAAACAGTCAAAGGAGATTTAAATCGTGATGGTCTAGAGGACATTGTTCTGGTCATTGAAGAGAATAATCCAAAAAATATTCTGAGCAATGATAGTTTAGGAAGCCCTAAACTTAACATCAATCCTAGAAGCTTATTAGTTTTATTTAAAACAACTCAAGGCTATCAATTGATCAGTAAGAATCAACAATTGCCAAGTGAGAATGATGCAGACTCCCCTTGTCTTGCCGATCCATTAGAAGATGGTGGAGTAACTATTTCAAAAGGTATTTTAAAAATAAATTTACATTACTGGTTAAGCTGTGGTTCATGGTATGTCACCCACAATACTTTTAGCTTTCGATACCAAGATCGCGCGTTTAAATTAATCGGTTTTGACCAAATGAGTTTCCATCGCGCTTCTGGTGAACAAAACTCACTCAGTATTAACTTCTCTACAGGAAAATTAAAAGAAATATCAGGTGAAAATGAGTTTGAAGATGTTCAGCAGCCAATAAAAACTAAATGGCGCACTTTAAAACAGCATTATGATTTGAAGTTAGAACAAATAAATTTCAAAGAACCACCTGAATTTCAATAAAAAAAGCCTCAATCACATTGAGGCCTTTTTGTTAAATGCGATCAGAGAGTTAAGCAATTAAACCTTCATCACGCATGGCAATACTGACTGATTGACGTTCAGCCACTTTATTGCGTAAAGCAACAATATTGGTATAAGGGCTTAAATCGTGTTCAATGCTATTTGACCAGTTTGTAAGCACGAATAAATAAGCATCGGCTGGCCCAAAGCCATCATCTACTAGATATTCATGGTCTGACTCAGCGATGGCTTTATCGATATAAGTCAATAATCGGTCAACTTCAGCATAAGCTTTTTCTTTTGCTTCGTTATCTAATGCACCACCAAAGAATACTGCATAAGCATCATGCAATTCTGAGTTTAGGTATCCTAACCATTCCAAAACTTTGGCACGACCTAGACCTGATGGTGGAATCAAATTCTGAGCTGGGTCATGCTGCGCAATAAAAGGAAGCACGGCAACGTTTTCAGTGAGAACCAATCCTGGTGTAATTTCAAGTGCAGGCACATAACCTTTTGGATTGATCTCGTAATAGTCAGCGCCTTTTTCTGTTTTATGTGTCTTTAAATCAACCTTTTCCAGATCAAAATCAACATTAATTTCATTCAAAAGAATATGTGCAGCCAATGAACATGCACCAGGTGAATAATACAACTTCATAAATAATCCTTGTTATAGCTCTCTTCACTGTTTTAAAGCGCTTTACTCAAACTTTCAAGCCCTAGACGTTTTAAATTTTAAAAACGTCGTAACCTAAAAATACATACCATTAAACTATTGTGTAAAAGACTAACTTTTTCAAGTCAAAAACGTTGTCTTTTATGTTTACTCAAGTGTATGACGAAAAAATGAACTTTCTAAAATTTACTAAAATAAAAAGGAAAACCAGTCATATTGGCGGAATAGACTGGTCTAAAATAATGCTGTTATTAGAATGTTATCATAATTATAAAGTGACATTTCTCCCTCTAGCGTTACAAAGATTTAAGTTCTAACTAACGTTAAAACTTAAATTCAATGTATAGTGCTTTTTTAGTTAAAAACATCCCTGAAATTGGTGATTTTTACGAGATTTTCAATTTTTTGACGATTTAATATTAAATAAAAACCAGTCACTGTAGACTGGTTTTTCATACTGCTTAAAACATTGCTTTACCAACTAAAACCAACACCGACACCGCCCGAACTTTCCTCTTTACTGAGTGCTCCGCTGATACTCAAACTGGTATTTTCATTAATCATACGTTGATAGCCTACTGCAACAGCTTGTTCCGCACCTTGCAAACCAGCACCAACCCCAATGCGGTTCTGCCCACGCAAACCAGCTGTACTGGTTGCCATATTCATCATCGCTGCACTCATCGCCCCCTGACGGTCAAAACGTTTATCAACCTCCTGAAAACGGCGTTCTGTTTGCAAGCTATAATCTTTAAATGTACTTTCCAAACCTGCAAAACGAGTATCTGTATAGCTGTTTGCGCTTGAAAGCGTGTCTGAACTTGATTTGTTCATTTGCGCAACATTAACAGCATCTGTGTCTGCCGTACCTGCTGCAACATGAGTAACCTGTCGCTGATTTGTGCTTGAACCAACGGAAACTGTATTGTCTCGATCTGAAGTTGAGTCATTACCCAATACCACCGCATTTTTAGCTTCAGTATTAACGTTATTACCTAACACAAAGGTATTATCCCCGTTGACAGTATTATCATTACCAACCACATAACTGCCGTTACCACTGACTGTATTTGGATCTCCAAATGCACCTGATCCATTACCAGAAACAGTATTACTCACACCCACAGCGGTTGAGTTATTTCCTGTAACCACAGTGTTTGGTCCTATTGCTGTTGAGTTTTTGCCAGTTGCATTTGAACTTGTAGTTGCACCAGCGCCATTTCCTCCAATACTGATATATTGTCCTGCATCTGCTACTTTTTGATCAGTATAGGATTTAGCCGTATTTAAAGTTGATGTTGTTTGTTGGTCGGTATAAGTTTTGGCATCATTCAATGCAGTTGTGGTTTGTTGATCGGTGTAACTTTTTGAGTCATTTAAAGATTGTGAGGTTTGTTGATCTGTATAAGATTTTGCATCGTTTAGATTTTTTGCATCTTGTTGGTCAATATAAGATTTTGCATTTGCCAGTGTGCCTGAGCTTTGTGTATCCGTGTAGGTATTTGCATCAGATAAAGTTTTGGCATCTTGCTGGTCAACATAATTTTTTAAATTGCTCACAGAACCTTTTAACGCGGTTAATTCATTATTCACAGCACCAAAGGTTGCACCAATATTAGAATAGCTTGTGCCCTGAATCGTAAAGGTCGGTAATGTAAATACGCCATTATTGAATCCTGCTCCGCCACCTAATACAGAAGCTAATTGATTTGCGCTACTATTAAACTGCGTTGATAGTGTATTGATATTTTGATTGGTCGTATAAAGCTGACCACCTGTAACTGCATCTTTAGAACTGCTTGAACTGATATCACCTGCTTGTAAATTGGTCAGTTTTGTTCCACTCTGACCAGCTAAAGTAATTGTTTCTTTTGCGGCATTGTCATAAACCACCGCATTAGTTGAGATGTTGCCGAGCCTGTAAATTATTTTGTGTAAGTTCCATTTTTTATAAATGATCTTTTAATCGATCATCGAACTGAATCGTAAACCAATTCATTGCTAAACGCCAATTTTGAATTGGCATCGTCCATTTCTTCGCAGCATTTGATGTTGCTAAGTAAATGACCTTCTTTACTGAGTCATCAGATGAAAAGATTTTCCTTTTCTTCGTTGAATGGCGTATTACGCTATTCAACGACTCAATCGCATTTGTTGTATAAATTGCATGACGTATTTCGGCTGGATAGCTAAAGATCGTTCGGATATTTTCCCAATTGGCCCGCCAGGATTCTCCAATTTTGGGATACTGGTGATTCCATTGATCACAGAAGATGTCTAGGGATTTTAAAGCATT
Source organism: Acinetobacter septicus (assembly GCF_019355975.1). Taxonomy (NCBI): domain Bacteria; kingdom Pseudomonadati; phylum Pseudomonadota; class Gammaproteobacteria; order Moraxellales; family Moraxellaceae; genus Acinetobacter; species Acinetobacter septicus. The sequence goes on from NZ_CP079898.1 coordinate 820,026, forward strand.
TTCCTCTGTACTTGCCTGATAAATCGCTTTCAGACCCGACGTAACAGCTTTGTAGTCTTTCCAGCTTACAAATCTCAGGCTATTGCGTACAACATGCACGATACACAGTTGAATATCAGTATGAGGGTAAACAGAGGCTATCGCGTCAGGGAAGCCTTTTAATCCATCTACACAGGCAACAAGAATGTCCTGTACTCCTCGATTTTTTAGCTCTGTCATGACTGACAGCCAGAATTTGGCACCTTCTGTCTGAGCAATCCACATACCCAGTAATTCTTTTTGCCCATCCATATTGATGCCTAAAGCAAGGTATACGGACTTGTTAATCACATTGGAGTGCTGACGGACTTTGACAACAATACAGTCAAGATAGACAACAGGATAAAGGCTATCTAAGGCTCTATTTTGCCACTCAGTCACTTGCTCAATCACAGCATCGGTAACTTTGCTGATGAGAGATGCTGACACATCGGCATCGTACATTTCTTTGAAGAAGGCTACAATTTCCCTATTAGTCATTCCTTTTGCATACAGTGAGAGGATTTGGTCATCCATACTGGTGATGCGTGTTTGGTGCTTTTTGATAATTTGTGGCTCAAATGAACCTTCTCGATCACGGGGAATATCTAAAGCCAGTTGTCCATCTTGAGTTGTAATGGTTTTAGAACTAAACCCATTACGGCTATTTGAGCCTTTCTTGGGCTGATGCTTTTCATAACCGAGATGGTCTGAAAGTTCAGTATTGAGTGCAGTTTCAATCATGAATTTTTTAAAGACTGCTGTCATTTGGTTTAAGTCTTCTGGTGTTTTTAGACCTTTAGCCAATTCGGCAGCCATACTTTTGATTGTTGCTTCATCCATGTGAAGTACCTTTTGTAATTATCCTCTGAAGGATAAATGAAAATTAAGTACTTACACAAAATTTAGAACAGTCCCATGTTGCCCAGACCTGTCTGTAAGGCAGCAATTTCATTTGCATTAGTCGTAATCTTGCCATCTAAAACCAAATCCTTCTGATCTGCATAACTTTTGGCATCAGTTAATGTATTAGACAAACCTGTCGTTAATGCATTCATTGATGCCTTCGTATCTAAACCTGTCGTTGCATCATTGACTTTACTATTTAATGTATCAAATACAGTTTTATCGGTTTTAGCAGCCAAACCAGTATCTACATAGCCTTTATTAGCAGCATCTGTTGCTTGAGTTGGTGTTGCAACATTGGTAATCCGTTTTTCTGCACCACTACGTCCAACGGAAATCGTATTCGCTTCATCGGCTAAAGAATCATGACCTATCGCAGTTGAACCATAGGCTGTAGCCTGACTACTACTACCAAAAACACTGCTATAAATAGCGGATGCTGTATTATTTGAACCCACAGCAGTGGACACACCACCTGTTGCCTTGTTTAAAGTACCTAGACTTGTGCTATTTACACCCAAGGCCTGATTGTCATAACCCACTGCCGCACTTTGACCACCTAATGCAATATTATGTGAACCAATCGCAGCACTACGATCACCAAATGCGATCGAACCACCATTTCGAAGAGTTTTTTCAAAATCTAAAGCTTGATCAGAAGTAACACTCACATCACCAATCTGAGTTATCGAAGAAGTGGTTAAATCTGTTGCTTGAACTTGTATTCCATTAATGGCGGTGAGCTTAGTACTATCATCTTGCGGATCGTAGTACATTCCGCTTGCTGCCCCCAGAACGGTTGAACCACTACCTTTTGCCAAGTTTTGTGAACCCGCTGCAAAGCTTGCTGTGCCTGTTGCTTTATTATAACTACCGACTGCATTGCTCCATTTCCCAGAAACAGTATTACTAATACCTAAGCCAACACTTTCACCTTGAGTAACATTGTTATTAAAACCGATACCAGTACTAAACACACCATTTACAGTATTTTGACTACCAATTGCGTTGGAGAACATACCGTTTGCAGTATTACTTGATCCTATTGCATTGCTTGAGCTACCTAATGCAGTGTTTGAATTACCAAATGCGCTACTAGAATCCCCTGACGCTGTGTTACTTCTACCTACCGCACTACTAGAATCAGCCAATGCAATATTATTAGAACCAATGGCGCTACTTAAATTAGCCATTGCCCGATTATAATCACCAATAGCACTGCTCGCCTCACCATTTGTAGTATTATCAGAGCCGAATGCGCTACTTTGCTTTCCTTGCGCTCTGTTGGAATCACCTACAGCGCTAGCAGACTCGCCTGATGCAATGTTTGAATTACCCACAGCATTACTCGATTCCCCAGATGCAGTATTCCAATACCCTAAAGCACTACTACCATTAGCTTCGGCTAAATTAAATCGTCCGATTGCATTACTTGCCTCACCTGTTGCCGTATTTCCATCACCTATCGCGCTACTATATTTTCCTGAAGCTTTGTTAGAAGATCCTATCGCATTACTTAAGAAACCAGAAGCGATATTGGAGAATCCAATAGATGAGCTATAACCACCGATGGCAATATTAGCGCCTTTTTTGGCAGCATTTTTAAAAGCAGCTACTTGGTTCACATCTGTAACGACAGTACCATCAGGTAATGTAAATGACGTGATGTCATCGATATTAGTCGTTGTTGCGGTAACTGTAATTCCCCCGACACTGGTCAGTTGTGTTCCATTACTTTGTGCATTATAGGCTATACTTGATGCAGCACCTAAAGCAGTATCAGTTGAACTACGGGCGTAGTTATCACTTGCCACTGCTGTTGGAATGGCTGCAATTGCAGTATCAACATAGCCTTTATTAGCTGCATCTGTTGCTTGAGTTGGTGTTGCAACATTAATAATTTGACGTTGCGTAGTCGTACTTCCAACCGAAAAACTGTTAGCTCTATCTGCTATAGAATTTGCTCCAAGCGCAATACTATTTTTACCCATCGCTTTTGCTTGATAACCTAAAGCAATACTATTTTGTTGATAAGCAAGTGCTTCAGTTCCAATAGCCACACCATTAATTGATGCAGCAGCTCCTCCTATAGCCACAGCATTATTAAGACCCCATGTCAAATGATTACAATCCCCTCCTATTATTACAGCATTATCACCAGTAAAAACATTCAAGGCTGATTGTGGCCATAATCCTGAACCAGTGCCATAACTTACTTGATTATCCGTAGTTAAGGTTATACTTGGAGCATTACCACTGGTACAACTTACACCTTGAACAATATTCCCTGCCCAAGCATCTGTCCCCATAATCGTTGCAATACTCAAAACCAGAGTTTGCAAACCAAGTATCCGAGATTTATTTGTATCTAAATTTAAAGTTTCCGTACTGACCACCGACCCAGTACTACTCTCTTTTTTCCCCACACTTTTGGCATTTTCCGAAACCACCACCATTTGCCCCAGTGATTTATTCCAGATTAGTTTAAAAATCTTGTTCATATGTCCATCCCCACCGCTTATTTTATGATTAAAATTTATGTACTTATTATTTGATCATGATCACAAGTTTTGCGATATCCCTGAAATTAGTGATATTTTGGTTACTCATCGGAAAATACCCAATCTCAGGGATATAAAAACTAAAAAAATAACGGCAAATTAGGGGAAGATATGAAGCTTTTGAGTAATGTAATGCTGGACCCAGACTTGGTTTTACCTGTTCCTGTGATTGTGGTTGAGGATGAACCACTGATACAAAAACGACTAAAAGAAATATTATTAGGGATTGGCTACTTACCAGAAAATCTTATTTTTGCCCAAACGCTCGCTCAGGCTCATGAGCGACTGAAACAACATTCTGCATCTTTGGCTCTGGTTGATTTGGGTTTACCTGATGGCAATGGTATAGAGTTTATCAAACAACTAAAAATATATGATCCCACCATCGCGATTTTAGTGATCTCAGCATGGAGCACTGAGGATGCTATTTTGAATGCCCTAATGGCTGGAGCAACGGGTTATGTTCTAAAAGAACGCGATGATATTGAAGTTGCATTATCTATCCGCAGTATTTTGCGCGGAGGAGCGCCTATCGATCCTTTTATCGCTCGTCAAATTTTAAAACAACTTCCTTTATCTCATGAGCAAGCTGAGAAAAAAAATATTGAAAATGAGATAGATGACGCTTTACTTTCCAAACGTGAACATGAAATATTATTACTGGTTGCCCAAGGTTTAAGTAATAAAGAAATTGCCAGCCAGATCAATTTGTCACGTTATACCGTTGAGTCTCATATCAAGCACATTTATCGGAAACTTGCAGTATGTACACGCATCAAAGCAGTCGATACTGCAAGATCACTTGGTTTACTCGATTAAGATTGTTTTTTATTTGCTTTGTATTGATTTTAGTTAGTAGCCATTCACCGCTTTATGCCGCCTCTTCCCTTGATGAATTGGTGTTGATTCCCAAAGATCATAACTGTCAGGTAAAAATTAGCACAATTCAAGCGATTCAAACTTCACCCAACATCCAAACTAAAAATATCAATCAACTAAAAAATTGGCAAAATGTAAAATTACCTGATTTTTGGGAAAATCGTTGGAAAAATTATTCTGGTATAGTTTGGTATCGCATTTTATGGTCAAAAGCCTGTCAAACTTCTCAGACTGAACCACTTGCCTTAAATATTGACAGCATCAATATGGCAGGAGAAGTCTATTTAAACCAACATTTAATTTGGCGCGATAAAAATTTAGTCGAACCTTTAAGTCGTAGTTGGAATATGCCACGTTACTGGGTATTACCTAATTCTGAGCTCAAACGAGGTCAAAACGAAATCCTCATTCGGGTGATAGGAGTCGCTACACAAAGTCCCGGGTTAGGCAACGTTTATATTGGTACGCCACATGCCATTATTGAACAAAATTCAAAATATGTATTTGAACATCGCACGCTGTATTTTATTAATTTAGTTATTTCCCTAACGCTTGGTGCTATTGCTTTTCTAGTTTGGCTACTGCGTAGAAAAGACTCAACCTTTGGTTGGTTTGCTTTGGCTTCTTTGCTATGGGGACTTTTTATCAGCAATATTTTAACAACGGAGACTTATCCATTTTTTCATACTTTGCAACTTGCCAGAATTAATATGTTGTTTCTGGTGGGCTATGTAATTTCTTTTACGATTTACACATGGCGATTTGCTGGAAAAAAATATAACAAGACTGAAAAAATATTATGGCTGATAGGCTTAATCGGCGTCATCGTTTTATTTATTGTTTCACCTGCGTATTTAGGACTCGTTTTGTTTAGCTTATTTTTATTTGCGGTCATTGTATTTTTAGGATGTTGTTTTTTCTATCAATGGATTGCTTATAAAACCCCTAAAGCAGATATCCGTTTCCTTGCCCTAATTTTACTTGGTTTTATTGGGATCAATGTGCATGACGTTTATCTGATTTTGACCCAAAATACTGAACATACTTATATTACCCCTTTTGCAGCACCGTTAACTGCTTTAGCGATTTCTATGATATTAGCTTGGCGGATCGCACAAAACGTTAATCATATTGAAGAATTTAATCAAACATTGACACAAAGCGTAGAGCGAGTGAGCGCCGATTTAAAAAACTCTTTAGATAAAAAACATCAACTTGAAATCGAAAATATGCGTCTACAAGAACGACTCAATTTATCTCATGAACTGCATGATGGTTTGGGTGGGTCTTTGGTACGTTCTATGATTTTAGTGGATAAACAAGACAAGATTGATAAGCAGCATGTTTTATCCATTTTAAAACTATTACGTAATGATCTACGTCAAGTGATTGATAGTGGCTCTACAATTGGCGCAAAAGTACCAGAAACTCCAGTGATTTGGGCTTCCTCGATACGACGACGTTTTGTACAACTTTTTGAGGAACTTGAAATTGAATCTAATTGGAAGTTAGCAGAACAATGGCTAAAAGAGCCGACTGCTTTACAGTGCTTGACGCTTGCTCGCGTGGTAGAAGAGGCTTTAACTAATATCATTAAACATAGCCATGCTACGTTGGTTAAAGTCAGTTTATTTCAGGAGTATCAACAACTAATCCTTGAAATTGAAGATAATGGTGTTGGATTTGACCCAAGTTCAGTCCAACAAGGTTTACATGTCGGCTTACAAAGTATGCAAGTTAGGGTCAATCGTATAGGCGGAACATTTGAAATACATTCAGAAATGGGACAAACCCTGATTCGGGTCAAGCTTTAAAAGTTTTGATTTACCAGACAGTAATTGCCAGATTAGGTTTGACTTCAACTATTAAGCCTTTAAAATACGGCATTCAGATTTTTGAGTCCTACCCAAATTATGTCGACTGATCAGTTAGAAGTGCAAATTACTGAACTGGATAATTTGCCTGAGCATCGTGAAATTGTGACGTTTATGCGCCGTTCTGCGCCCTTAAATACATCACAACGTACCGCATTAGAACAATATCAGCATTTAATTTTGGAATATCCAGTGGGGGATTTACGTCAGCATTTTGAACACCCTGAACGTCCATTGACTGTTGAAATCGGTTTTGGAATGGGGCGTTCATTAGTTCTCATGGCTAAAGCCAATCCTGAACGTAATTATGTGGGTATTGAGGTGCATGTACCAGGTATTGCACAATGCGTCTATGAAGCAGGTATGGCGGGACTCACAAATCTTTGTGTACTGGATGCCGACGCGATTCAAGTCCTTCGTGAAATGCCAGATGATAGTATTAATTGTGTTCAGCTTTATTTCCCAGATCCGTGGCAAAAAAAGCGCCATTTCAAACGTCGTTTCGTTATCCATGAACGTATGCAACTGGTGGAACAAAAGCTCGAAATTGGCGGTACATTTCATGCCGCAACTGACTGGGAACCTTATGCTGAGTGGATGCTGGAAGTTTTAGATCATAGAGAAAATCTTGAAAATCTGGCGGGTAAAGGCAATAGTTATCCACGTCCAGATTGGAGACCTCAAACTAAATTTGAACGTCGTGGTTTAGAATCAGGTCATAAAATTAATGACTTTATTTTCAAAAAAGTTCAGTAAAAATGTTAAGCACTTATTTGATAAAATAAGTGCTTAACTTCAATGATAAAACATAACCTCAAAGAAACAAATAACAATTCAATGTCTTCAGATCTATCCAACATCACTGATTCATGTATAACAACTTATCCATGCTATTTCATCACTTTTAGTAACGGGCAAGATGTTATATGAGACTTCTTTATCCTTATTTAATCTTTTTACTTTTCTCCCCTAGGGAAAAATAAAAAGAATTTCTAAAAATAAGCCTATACATTAAATTTAATTGAAACATCACAAAATTTACGTATTTTGAATTGTATGACTTTGAATCATTTTTACGCGCATACATCGAAATATAGATTTTATTTTTCAATAACCTTTTGTGACAAATCAATAACCTAACTGTTATGCGAAAAATAGAAAAAATAAACTATTTATAAGAAGAACAAAAAACAACTTTTTAGCTTTATCAAAAAACAGGGAAATTAAGCTATTCATTTTATAAAGATTTCTCTTGTATAGATACTGATACATCATTGATTTAAGTCAAAAAGTTAAGAACTTTTCCATCACTTTTAACGCATTGATTTGATATAAAATGCAACTACCCAAGGAGTAAGTATGACTTTTTTCCTGTTTATCGTTGCTATTTTGGTACAGCTTTTTGCCATTTGGGCTGTTTTCTATTTTAGCCTATCCAGAACTGTGGGTAGTATCGTGACTATTGTTGTGGCGATTGCTTCCGCATTTATTTTTACAGCTTGGTCACTATTATTAGGTATCCCCCTAATCCTGCTCAGTTTAGTGGTCTTAATTGATCCTCTCCGTTTTAATTTGATTACAAAACCCGCATTTAATAGCTTAGGCAATTCTATGCCTAGTATTAGTACCACTGAACAGGAAGCGCTTGAAGCAGGTACAAGCTGGTGGGAAAAAGAGTTATTTATGGGAGCGCCCAACTGGGACACTTTTAATGCGTATCCATTTCCACAGTTATCAGAAGAAGAACAAGCTTTTATTGACAACGAAGCTGAACAGTTATGTAGCATGCTGGATGAATGGGAAATTCATCATCAAACCAAAGACCTGCCTGAACATGTCTGGCAGTTTATTAAAGATAAAGGCTTTTTAAGCCTGATTATTCCAAAATCTTATGGCGGTAAAGAGTTTAGTTCTTTCGCACAAAGTCGCATCATGAGTAAAATCGCCTCTCGCTCACTGACCACAGCCGTGAGTTGTATGGTTCCTAACTCTTTGGGGCCGGGTGAGTTACTCATGCATTATGGGACAGATGAACAGAAGCAGCGTTATTTGCCGGGTTTAGCTGCTGGCACTGAAATTCCATGTTTTGGTTTGACTAGTCCAGAAGCTGGTTCTGATGCAGGTGCAATTCCAGATACAGGCGTGGTGTGTTACGGCGAATTTGAAGGTGAAGAAGTTCTTGGCTTACGTATGAACTTTTCTAAACGTTGGATTACCCTTGCTCCAATAGCAACTGTGGTGGGTTTAGCTTTTAAACTTTATGACCCTGATGGTTTACTTGGTGATACATCTAAAACAGAATACGGTATTACTTGCGCCTTGATTCCTGCAAATCATGAAGGCGTTGAGGTTGGCCCAAGACATTATCCTGGCTCTCCATTCATGAATGGAACAGTAGAAGGTCGGGATGTATTTATTCCGATTGACTATATTATTGGTGGCCCGAAAAATGCAGGTAAAGGCTGGCGCATGTTGATGGAATGTCTGGGTGTAGGTCGTGGTATTTCGTTACCAGCCTTATCAACTGCGGCAGGTGAAATGTCTTATTTAACGGTTGGTGCATTTGCAAAAGTTCGTGAACAATTCAAACTTTCTGTCGGTAAGTTTGAGGGTGTACAGGAAGCGACCAGTGACATCGCCAGTGATGCTTACATGTTAGAGTCGTTTCGCTATTTGGTCACGTGTGGACTGAATCAAGGTGGCACACCTGCGGTGATGACCGCGATGGCCAAATATTATGCCACCGAGACGATGCGCAAAGTGGTGAATCATGGGATGGACGTGGTTGGCGGACGTGCAATTCAGCTTGGACCACGTAACTTCTTAGCACTGTCTTATCAAGCCATTCCTGTCGCAATTACCGTTGAAGGGGCAAATATTCTGACCCGCTCATTAATGATTTTTGGTCAAGGTTCTATGCGTTGTCATCCTTATTTATTTGAAGAATTGCAATTATTGCAATCCGATGATAAACCAAGCGCACTCAAACAATTTCACGAAATTTTATTTAAACACTTAGGTTATACCTTTAATCGTGGAGCACGTTCATTTGCCTATGGTTTTACTGGTGGCTCAAATGACGCCCCTGTAATTTCAGATGATTTTACTCAGCCTTATTATAAAATCATCAACCGCCTCAGTGCCAACTTGGCTTTAACCGCTGATATGTCATTGGGTTTACTAGCAGGTGATATCAAACGCAAAGAAATGTTATCTGGGCGTTTAGCCGATATTCATGCTTATCTGTTTATTGCCTCTTCTATTTTAAAATTTTATGCCAACGGCGCCAAATCTGAAGCAGAGCAATTACATGCAAAATTAGCCCTAGAGAAATCGCTTTATCAAGTGCAAGAAGCATTTTATGGCTTGTTTGAAAATTTCCCAATCAAGCTGGGTGCAGCACTGGTTAAGTTTGTTTGTTTCCCACTTGGACGACCTCTTGCTAAACCAAGCGATGAACTCAAACAACAAGTTGCAGAACTGATCATGCAGGAAAATCCATTCCGTGAGCAACTGAAAAAACATGTGTATTATTCTCAGGATGCTAACGATGTCACAGGTCGTATGGAGTCAGCATTTCAAATGCTATTACAAATTGAACCACTTTGGCATAAATTCAAAAAAGCAGAATCTAAAGATCAGTTTAAAGGTTTAACTTTTGAAGAGCATATTACAGATGCTGTTGCGACGAACTTTATAACTGAAGCAGAGGCTCAAAGTTTGATCGTTTATAATGCTAAACGTTATGACAGTATGCTCACTGATATTTTTGACATGGAACTCAATCATGATCTTGAGCTTGAAAATCCACATATGCCTATTACAGGTGAAGCAACTCTGGATTAATTGAGTCTTTCAGCCACTTTGATAATGTGATAAAAGCGTTTACGGACGCTTTTGTTTTTTGCAAATTATAGGAAAGATGATGTCACAACAAGATTATGAAAATGGTTTAAAAGTTCGAACTGAAGTGATGGGCGAATCATTTGTTAAACGTGCTCAGGACAATACCGTACCGTTCACAGCCCCTTTGCAAAACTGGATTAATGAACATGCTTGGGGATCTACATGGCAACGTGAAGGTGTACTACCTCGTAAGTATCGCTCACTGATTACCCTTGCCATGTTAACCGCACTTAAAGCACCTACAGAACTAAAAGGCCATGTACGCGGCGCATTAAATAATGGTTGCAGCATTGAGGAAATACAGGAGACACTGTTGCATAGTTTGCCTTATTGCGGTGCGCCAGCAGCCCAAGAAGCATTTCGCGCAGCCTTAGAAGTGATTCAGGAATATCAAAATAATCAAACTTAAATCAGATTTTACCAATACATATGTTTATTGCTAATAAATCTGGATTCCATCTCGACCATTGCGTTTGACATAATAAAGCGCTTTATCTGCCAGACCAAACCATTCAGAGACTGTTTGTGCAGTCTCTACAGATGCAATTCCGATGCTAATACTTGCAGAAAAATGCTCATCACTTTGTAATCGGATATTCTTGATACAAGCTGCAATATTTTCAGCAAGTATTAAAATTTCATCGTTGCTTCGATCTACCACAATAATGGCAAGTTCATCGCCACCAAAACGAGCTGGCGTATCTTCAGGGCCAATAAAATGCCTTAAAATACTGGAAATTTCGGCTAAAAAGTAATCCCCTGCCTCATGTCCATAAGTGTCGTTAATATATTTAAAGTCATCGACATCTAGCAACATCAAATGTGCATGCGTTCCATTTCTCTGAGTTTGGATAAAAATTGAAGAAAGACGCTGCTCAAACAAACGGCGGTTGGGAATATGCAAACGCGGATCCATTAGGGCAATACGCTCAAATTCTCGATTTTTATGGATTAACTGCACAGCAAGATTTCGGGTTAATACGCTTAAAAACATGATATAGAGTGTTGCTAAAGGTAGTGAACACCAGACAATGCGACTATCAAAATCGACATTCACATGAAAACCTAACAATACCCACATGACCAAACAACTAACTAGCATAGCCATCAAAGAGGGTTTTAAAATGACCCAACCGCCTGCGGCATAACGATCTGAAATTAAAATCGCGACCATAATTAATGATGGAAAAGGACTAATCCCCATCACGGCAACCCAAATTCCCCCTAAAGCAGCATCGACCACTAAACTCATATTTGTGGTTTTCACTGCATCTTGTTTGCTTTTAGCATACACATAAGCCACTGTGGGCCAAATAAAGGCATTAATACCCAGTAAGATATATACAAATAAAGAGTAATTTAAATAATGAAGAACTGAAGAAATGGATAAAAAACACAGAATAGTTCCCGTTTGCCGCATTAAAAAAATACGATGAACATATCGCTTGCTGCGTTCAAGTAATATCGCTTCATCCGTTTTTATATATGGCATGGTCATTAGGACTTTCTATTCAATGATAAAACGAATTGCTTATTGCTAAGCCGCCTATCCAACGGTACGTCAACCACATGATTCTAACCATATTTTATTCATAAAATAATGTATATATATACCAATTTTTTTAAAAAAAATTTAATTAAAGAATATTTATTTACAACAAAAAAATAAGAACTGACATATTGCGACACTTTTTTGCTATTTATGGTGCTTTAGAATAATTCCTATTTTTATATTTCTAAAATTGAGCGCTATTATTTAAATTTTCGCATCAAATTACATATTTACATCATAGGCACACATTTTCTTCATCATCACGCAACACATAAATTTAAAGATCATTCTAAAATTATAATTCTCTGATATTTAATCATTTTAAATAATACACATACAATCCTTATGGTTTTGTGTATTTCCAACGTGATATTGAAAAGATGATCTTTATGAATTGTTAACATAAATCGCTGTTGAATTGCTAGAGCTCGTGAAACTACATCAAATTGTGATTACTCAGGAAATAAGCCACTATGTCCAAAAGAAAAATAAAACCTCTTGAAATAGATGATGTTGAAATTGTTGATTATGAAAAAACCAAAAAAGCGATTAAGGCTGCCGCACTTGGTAATGCAATTGAATGGTTCGATTTTGGTGTATATGGCTATGTTGCCTATGTACTGGGTAAAGTATTTTTTCCCAATTCATCCCCCAGTGTGCAGATGATTGCTGCGCTTGCAACTTTCTCCATTCCTTTTATTTTTAGACCGTTAGGAGGAATATTCTTTGGTCGCTTAGGTGATAAGTACGGACGACAAAAAGTTTTAGCCATTACCATTATTATCATGTCTGTGAGTACGTTTGGTATCGGTTTGATTCCATCTTATGAAAGTATTGGGATTTGGGCGCCGATCTTATTGTTGATTGTCAAAATTGCGCAAGGCTTCTCAGTTGGGGGTGAGTATGCAGGGGCAGCCATTTTTGTAGCTGAGTATTCTCCCGATCGGAAACGCGGCTTCATGGGAAGTTGGCTCGATTTTGGTTCAATCTTAGGTTTCGTGGTGGGTGCCGGGGTTGTTTCCTTAATCAGTTTTTCTGTGGGTGAAACTGCCTTTATGGAATGGGGTTGGAGAATTCCCTTTTATCTGGCTTTACCTTTGGGCTTAATAGGACTGTATTTACGTCAATCTCTTGATGAAACCCCTACTTTTCAAGCACATACTGAAAATCAATCAGATTCAAAAAAACCTAAAAAAATTGGTTTCAAGCAAATATTGAGCGAACATAAGCGTAGTTTATTGGTCTGTGTTGGTCTGGTCATTTGTACTAATGTCACCTATTACATGCTGCTTACTTATTTACCCAGTTATTTTTCGCATAACTTAGGCTATTCAGAAGATCATGGGGTATTGATCATTATTGCCGTTATGGTCGGAATGCTTTTTGTTCAACCCTTTGTTGGGATGTTTAGTGACAAAATTGGCCGTCGTCCTTTTATATTTGCAGGCAGTATTGCATTGGTTTTATTTTCTTATCCTGCCTTTCTTTTACTTGATAGCAATAATGTCTACTTAATTTTTCTAGGCCTTTTAATTTTGGCACTTTCGCTCAATATGCTGATTGGTGTGATGGCATCCACTTTGCCTGCCCTATTTCCCACCGAGATTCGTTATAGTGCGCTTGCCATTGCGTTTAATATTTCGGTGGTAATTGCAGGGTTAACACCAACCGTTACCGCTACGTTGGTTGAAACTACGCAGAATATTATGGTTCCAGCTTACTATTTAATGTTATGTGGCGTATTTGGAATTATGACCGCATTTTACCTGAAAGAAACAGCCAATTTACCTCTCAAAGGTGCAACACCAATGGCAGCTGATTGCGAAGAGGCGGAAGAATTACTGGAACAATATCATGAAAATATAGAACAGAAGATTGAGCAGATTGATCAAAAAATTGAAGAATTACAGGAAAAACGAGATCATCTTGCCAAACAGCATCCAGATATTGATTAGCTTTTTCTCCTATAAAAAAACAAGACCCTAATTAGGGTCTTGTTTTTTCTGATCTATTTCGCTTTTTCTTTTATAGAACTGATCCAGTCTTTAAAATGTCCAAACTGTTCAGATAAAAATGATTCGGTTTCTGGTTGCGCTGCATCTTTTGGCAAAATATGTTCATAATAAGTGCCTTTCAACACATGTCTGAGTAAACGTTCACCTGGAAATGGCCCACCGTCATTTAAGGTTTTTGCACCTTTAATTAGGTGACGAATGTCATATTGCAAAGGCGAAAGATCTGGCACTTGTTTATCAATATTAAGAAGTTTATAAACAGCTAAACGTCCTGTTCGAGCTGAACTTTCAATAGTAAAAACGACATCATTATTGGTTTCTACAAACTGCCCTACCACGGCCAAATTTTTATATCCTTCAGGCACTACACGTGGACGATCGCCTTTAGCACGTGGCATAAACATTGAAGTAATATATGGCATAAAGGAAATGCGGGTGATGGTGTTTTCAATAACATTGTCTAGTTGATCAACAATTCCCAAGTGATAACACAACTCTGCCAGTATTTCATTACCTGTGCATTCTGGCATGGTCTTTTTAACATAGTTGCCTTGTTTATCCATAAATAAGGCATATACCCAAAGCACTAATACATCATCGGGCTGCTCGGGGAAATGCGGCTGACGGTTACAGGTAAAGCTCATCAACCAGTTTGAATCTGTAATTGTAATAATTCCTCCAGTAACCGTTTTACCAGAGTACGGATCATTAACCGCGTATTCTTTCAGTTTTTCAACAAAAGCTGACGGTTTACACGTCAAAGTAACGGACAACCAAGATGATTTTTCAATGTTGCTACAAAACTTCTCAGGTTTGCCAAATACTGGAGATTTCTTTGCCAAGTTTTTCCAGAGTAACCAGCCTGCACTTTGACCACTCGTGCTATTGTCCACTTTACTCATTGCCGCAGTCGTATTGTTACCATACGAAGTATCTTCAGTCATTGAACCTGTAGTAATCACCACAAAATCATTTTCAGTCAGATCAATTTTTTGTTCTTTGCCATCTTTTTCTATTAATAATGATTTTGCGATGCTTTCCTTCCCTTTTTGCTCAATCTCTACATCTTTAACCAAAGTATTCAACTGAAGAGTAACGCCCTTTTTCTTTAAATATTGCCCTAAGGTTTTAACAAAGGTATCGTGCTGATTGTATTTTGGAAATACTAGCGCCGTCATATCTTTAAAACCATCAAGTTGATGTAAAAAACGATGCATATAAAGTTTGCATTCGAGTAGGCTGTGCCAGTTTTCAAAAGCAAACATGGTTCGCCATAAAGTCCAAAAGTTCGATGCTAAAAATTCGCTACTGAAATATTCTTCAATACTGGTATTGTCCAGATCTTCTTTTTTGGTGAGAAGTAATTTGACAATCGCAAGTTGATCTTTCTTAGATAAACCAAACTTATTAAAATCCTGTACCTGACCTTGTTGATGGATCAATCGTGCTTTGGAAAAGTTGGGATCATTATCGTTGAGTAAACGATATTCATCCAGCACACTAAAAGGTTCTGGCAACTCTAATGCAGGAATGTCCTGAAAAATGTTCCAGATATTTTCATAGGCAAATTCCATCTCGCGACCACCACGAATCAGGAAGCCATCTTGGGCATTACCTGCACCATCCAATGAACCGCCATCAACATGGAGTTGTTCTATGAAAATGATATTGGATGCGGGTATTTGTGCGTCGCGAATGAAATAATAAGCTGCTGATAAACCCGCGATACCACTCCCAACAATATAAATTTTACTGTTTTGATATTGGTCAGAACCAATACCGCGATTTCTTTGATAATTACCGATATAGTCGGCTGGTGGTGTCGTGATATCAGCTGAGTTTTGATAAGTTTCCGTACTCGAGTCTGGTTCGTGAACCATCTTTCCATGGAATTGTGATGTATTGAGAACCTTATCAAATTTTGAAGTAATTTTACTCATGAGTTCCTCTTCGGATTTATTATCTGAAATATGTTATTTATGAGCCTATTAGTATGATCATATCCATCACTATTTTTAGCCAAGTTCTGTATTAACTTTGTATTTGATCTGGCTGTCTCTTAAATTCTATTGATTTAGTCTATTTTTACAATAAAGTGATTTTAAAGATATATTAGGCTTCTTGCATAAGTTCTTATTATTTTTCCCTATGGAAAAAAATAAACAGAGTTTAAACAATGATGAAAGAAGTCTATTCTATTTCTTCTAAAATTTTCATTTTGAATGAATAATATTATTTTCTCATCTTAATAATGGCACAAAAATAATATTTACATCCTCTGTCGGTTTAAAATTTTTCTCTGAGATTTTGAATTGAGTTGCATTTATTTTTTGTATATTTCCTTTCCAGCAGAGTGAAATCAATTCATTTTTATCTCGCTCAATGATCATGTTAAAATTTCCAATCGATTTCGCCCAGTTTGCTCCCGTTTTTAAAATATAACTCAATCCCATATAAGGTGGATTTTTATTTGGCATTTTGTTGAGTGCATTTTTAAAGCTCTGGTTGACACAGTGATCTTTTGCTATTCCATCGTCAAGATAGACCGAACCACCGACCAAAGGCCGATATTGATGCACAACATGCGTCACACTATTGGCTTTAAAGACTTGTTGCCAGCTATAAATAACTTGTGCCTCCCAATAAATGGAATCCTCTGGATGATAGGGTTTAATTAGTTTTTGTACTTTAGGCTGTTGGCAGCGGAAAATACGTTGATTTAACACCTCATCACTGATTTTCTGTGTCCACGGATTCATCAACTCTTGATCGCTCAAGCCACATTGTTTTAATTCTTGAGTCACATCAATCGAATCTTTCGTCCAATCTATCTCACCTTTTTGGTTCAACGCGGGCAAAAAAGCTCGCACATGCACCGATGCATTGATAGGTCTTTGATTGACTTTTACTTTAAAACTATTAATAAAAGCATCTGTATCAGCAAAATCACTTTCACGTGAATTCCCAACTTTAGGCAAAGGAAATAAAATATTTTCCTGAATATTATGAGACCTTAGATTTTTAAACTCATATTCAACACGAATTTGTTTTTTACTGATAAATAGATTTTCTTTTTGCATACTGATGTTTGGATTTTGAACATAAGCGACTCCACCAGTTGCAACATACCCCGTTGAATCATTTGCATATAAAATAGGAACAGTAAAAATACCAATCAAACCAAGACATGTTATTTTTTTAATCATTATGATGATCTCTCTACTTTATTTAAATTATCTACATTATGAAACTTCTTTTAGCATTATTTGATCCGTTTATTTTGGCTCATTAAGGTAAAGTAAAAGGAACTTAAAAAGAAATTCTATTGCTTTTGATTGACACACCATATTTCAAAAATTCTGTTTTTGTCTCTTCTAACTGAATTTTGTAGATTGCATTAACTTTAGCTCTTGATCATTAATTAAAATTACTTGTCTACAAATTCCCTCTGCATCACGTTGCTGTTCAAATAAAAAAGCTGGCATCGGATCAAAACTGTCAAAGAAACAAATTTCCTGTTCATCCATCGAATAAACTAAGGACTGATTGCCTATACCATCCAAAGTGTCATAAGAAACAATGGCCATTTGTCCATTTTCAATTGCCCCTTGAATTTCGGAATAAGTGAGCGCCGAATGTATTGGGATATTTAAAGCTTGGGCTTGTTGATAAATTAAACGTTCACTGTCATCGATATAAGGATCAGGATCTGTATAGAAAGACACATTAAAACCAAATTTTTTTAATGCGACCGCTAAAGCAATGGTAAACGTGCCATATTCTTGATCATGTTGAGTTGCCTGTATCAATTCCGAGATATCCATTTCAACGCCATGATGTTGAAATAACATCCACAGTGCAAAAATGCCACAGTTGGCTTCAAGGTTGACTAAGGACTCTGGAATTTCTAGCGCCATCACGTTGAACTCGCATTACATTTATGCGAATCATACACAAAACAGCGTTGGCACTGTAACAATTTATCAGTACAATAGCGCCACCAATCGAGGGATGCTGCGACTTTTTCACAAGCTGATTTTTAAAAATAATCATGTGAAATCGCTAGGCTCGACGTCTGAAGCAGTTGAAAACTCAGTAATCACGCTTCACAGAATAACGGCATCCGCGAACTGAATGATCAATATTTGTTTTTTAAAAAAGGAGATCGTGATGAACGCGGTTAATGCTTCATTTACAGATTTTAAAGTTGCTGATATTTCCCTAGCGGACTACGGTCGTAAAGAGATCAAACTTGCCGAAGCAGAAATGCCAGCTTTGATCGGTTTGCGTAAACGTTATTCAGCAGCAAAACCTCTTGCTGGCGCAAAAATCTTGGGTTGTATCCACATGACAATCCAGACTGCGGTTTTGATTGAAACTTTGGTTGAACTTGGCGCTGAAGTTCGTTGGACATCTTGTAACATCTTCTCTACTCAAGACCATGCTGCCGCGGCAATCGCTGCAAGTGGTGTTCCTGTTTTCGCTTGGAAAGGTGAAACTGAAGAAGAATATGTGTGGTGTTTAGAACAACAGATCAATGTCAATGGCAAACCGTGGGATGCCAACATGATCTTGGACGATGGCGGTGATTTAACTGCACTTGTTCATGAAAAATACCCTGCACTTTTAGAAAAAATTCACGGCATTACTGAAGAAACCACTACAGGCGTACAACGTCTGCTTGAAATGTGGAAAGATGGTTCTCTTAAAGTACCTGCAATCAACGTCAATGATTCAATCACGAAATCTAAAAATGACAACAAATACGGTTGCCGCCATTCTTTAAATGACGCAATCAAACGCGCAACAGATATGTTACTTTCTGGTCGTCGTGCGCTGGTGATCGGTTATGGTGACGTAGGTAAAGGTTCTGCTCAATCGTTACGTCAGGAAGGCATGATCGTTCGCGTCACTGAAGTTGATCCGATTTGTGCAATGCAAGCCTGCATGGATGGTTACGAAGTTGTATCTCCATACAAAAATGGTGTGCAAACAGGTAAGAAAGAAGACATCAACCACGACTTGTTAGGCAATACTGATCTTGTTGTGACCACAACAGGTAACTATCACGTCTGTGATTCTGCAATGTTAGATAGCTTAAAAGCAGGTGCAGTGGTTTGTAATATTGGTCACTTTGATACCGAAATTGACACCGCTTATTTACGTGGTTACAAATGGGTGGAAGTTAAACCTCAGGTCCACCAAGTGTATCGTTCAGAAGACGAAAGCAATTACTTGATCCTGCTTTCTGAAGGTCGTCTAGTCAATCTTGGCAATGCAACAGGTCATCCATCACGCGTTATGGATGGTTCTTTTGCAAACCAAGTATTAGGTCAAATGCATTTATTTGCTGAAAAATTTGCTGACTTACCATCTGATCAAAAACAAGCAGCGATTCGTGTCGAAGTGCTTCCTAAGAAATTAGATGAAGAAGTTGCTGCTGCAATGGTACTTGGCTTTGGCGGTGTATTAACCCAATTGACTCAAGTACAAGCAGATTACTTAGGCGTTCCTGTTGAAGGTCCATTCAAATCTGACGCTTATAAATACTAAGTTTTAATTTCCTCTCCCTAACCCTCTCCCTAAGGGAGAGGGAATATTCATTACCCGAATGAATATCAAAAAGTCCTCTCCTCTCAGGAGAGGATTTAGGAGAGGTGAAAAGAAATAAAAAAGGATTTGAAATGACGAAACGTGTTCCTATTTCTTTTGAATTTTTCCCGCCAAAAACTGACGCTGGTGCAGAAAAGTTAAAAATTGTTCACCAAGAACTCCAACTACTCAACCCCGAGTTTTTTTCGATTACTTATGGCGCGGGTGGTTCTACGCGTGAACGCACTTTAGCAGCCATCAATGACTTTAATGGTAAAGGCACAGCGGTCGCCCCTCACCTTTCTTGTATCGGCGATGATAAATCTCGTATTGCTAAACTCCTAGACTTGTATCAATCACAAGGTATTAATCGTATCGTCGCGTTACGTGGTGATTTACCATCAGGTCAAGTTGGACTGGGTGAACTCCCATATGCACAAGACCTAGTACGTTTTATTCGTGAGCATTCAGGCGATCATTTTCATATTGAAGTCGCCGCTTACCCCGAAATGCATCCGCAGGCCGAAACATTTGATGCAGACATCAAGCGTTTTGTCGAGAAAGTTAACGCAGGTGCAAATGCAGGCATTACCCAGTTTTTCTTCAATCCAGATGCCTATTTCTACTTTATTGAACGCCTAGAAAAAGAAGGAATTACGATTCCAATTGCACCCGGGATTATGCCTATTACCAACGCCAGCAACCTCATTCGTTTTGCTGACGGTACAGGCGCTGAAATTCCTCGCTGGATTCGCAAACAACTTGCAGCCTATGGCGATGACAGTGCAAGCATTAAAGCTTTTGGTCATGAAGTTATTGTTAAACTTTGCGAACGTTTAATCGCAGGTGGTGCCCCAACACTTCACTTCTATTCAATGAACCAAACTGAACCTACTCGACAACTCGTTGTTGATCTCGGTTTAAACTAATTTGTACGAGCCTTACCCAATTATGAATCGCTTTTATATTGAAACAGAGTTAGATACCAATCAGTCTATAGAGTTAACTGAGTCAGTATTTCATCATTGGGTTCGTGTGCTTCGTGCAAAAGAGCAAGAGCAAGCCATCTTTTTCAATGGAAAAGGTGGTGAATATCTTGTAACGCTCACTGAAATTAATAAAAAAAATGCATTTGTCTCTGTTGATCACTTTGATCCCACTGATCGAACTCCGCCATTTCAAGTGCTTTTAGGTCAAGTGATGAGTAAAGGTGATCGCATGGATTACGCGATTCAAAAAGCAACCGAACTTGGCGTATCAACGATTCAACTGTTAACCAGCGAACGCTGTGAAATGCGACTTAAATATGAGCGTGACCAAAAGAAAATTGAACATTGGCAATCTGTTGCAATCGCAGCGTGTGAACAATGCGGTATGAACCGTGTTCCTAAAATTCTCGCTCCGATTTCTCTCGATGAATGGTTAGTTTCTGAACTCCCATCTTCTCGTTTTGTTTTAGCACCCAACAAAGACCAAGAAAATGTTTTACTTAATAGTTTATCTGAGATTGCCCTGCTCATTGGTCCAGAAGGTGGGCTCAGCGAAGCAGAAATCCAACAGTCTAATGAAAACGGTTTTCTAAACTGGTGTATTGGGGAAAGAGTTTTACGTACAGAAACAGCACCTGTCGTTGCGCTTTCAATTTTGAACTATCATTTTTTGTCAAAAGCCGACTAATTTAGTCGAAACAAATATTGATTTTCCATGTTAGGTATGACAACGTAAAACGACATTAACAAACACCTTCATTAACATTAAAAAAGTATTCTGATTTTATTTTTGTATTCACTTAATTGTTGTGTGAAATTTAACCGGAACATATTTATATGTCTGAACCACAAGAAACTGAATTGTACGATCATGTCGATACAGCTCATATCAAAAGCTCGATCAGACAGAGTAAAGCCTTACTCATTAATTTATTTTTACTCTGTATTTTTGACTATTTGTTATATCGTTTATTTTATAGTCCTGTTTCTTCTTTGTGTTTTAATATCTGGATTGCTGTTAGCAGTTTATTTTTTATAATTTGTTGGAGCATTTCTGAGTTTTATTTTAAAGAAAATCACTATGGTCTCAACAGCGCTAATCGTTGGATGCAATTTATTTGCTTCGGTAGTGGTGTAGTCATTGGTACAGGCATCTTATTAATCAATTTTAATTTGACATCGCTTAATCCCCCCTTAACAGCAGCTCATGTATTAACCTTAAGTTCAGTCTTATACATGATTACTGGGATTATTTGTCTGACTTATCTCACTCAATCTCTCAGACTTTTTTTTCTGGTTTTTTTACCTACTATTTTGCCTCTGTTTATTTCGCAGTTTGCTCATCCACAAACAGCTTATTCTTTATTTTATGTGGCATATAACTTTATCTTAATCATTTTTGTTTTTAGTGCATTTGCGTCTCATCGTAATAAACGGCGAATGTCGATTTTATTTTTCAAAAATAAAGAACTCAAACTAAATGCCGAAGAGCAAGTTAAATGGACCGATGAACTTTATCAACAGCTACAAGTTGAAATGGATAAATCCAAAGAAATTGAACTACAATTGCAACTGCATAATCAACTCCTTGAGCAAAAAGTCAAAGAAAGAACTTATGATATTGAAAAGATGAACGAAAGATTAGAAAACAACGCCCAAAATTTAAGATTAGCTCATGAAATTGCAGGAATTCGCCCGTGGCACTGGGATATTGAACACCGTAAAATCGAACTGACCACACCAGAACAAGATAGGATTACCAAAGATTGGAAATCACATCAAAGTTATCTTGAAAAAATTATCCATCCTGATGATTTATTGTTTGTCAAAAGAGCACTGTATCGACATTTAAGAGGCTACACATCACGTTTTGATGTGATCATGCGGATTCAATATGACGATCATTGGTACTGGGTGCAGGAAGTCGGTCAGGTGGTTTTGCGCCATCCACAAAGTAACATTCCTTTGCGAATGGTAGGTATTCGACGCGATATCAGCCAAGAGAAAAAAGATCAGGATCGACTCAAACTTGCGGCTAGTGTCGTTCAACAGGCAGCCGAAGGCATATTCGTTCTGGATGAAAATCTATGCTATGTCGATGCCAATCCTTGTTATGAGCAACTCACTGGATTTAAAAAACAGGAAATATTGGGCAAGCATTTATTTGATATTACCCAAAATGATAAATTCCAACAAAAAAACATGCACCTCAATATCACTAAGCAACTCTTACAAAAAGGTGAATTTGATGGTGAATTAAACGAGAATTTTTTATCAGGCAAAGAAGTCTCAATCTGGACGCATATCAATGCTGTTAAAAATGACAATGACCAAATTATTAATTATATCGGCATTGTCTCTGATCAAACTGAGAAAAAACGCCAAGAACAACGTTTATCTTATCTGGAAAATTACGACACACTCACTGATCTGCCAAATCGTTTTTA
The DNA here is from genome assembly GCF_019355975.1 of Acinetobacter septicus. Taxonomy (NCBI): domain Bacteria; kingdom Pseudomonadati; phylum Pseudomonadota; class Gammaproteobacteria; order Moraxellales; family Moraxellaceae; genus Acinetobacter; species Acinetobacter septicus. The sequence goes on from NZ_CP079898.1 coordinate 842,765, forward strand.
TTATAACTATCAGCTTCATCAGTATTTAGTGAGTCAAAAAGATCCAATTAAACAGTTCGCAGTCATTCGTTTTAATATCGACCGTTTTAGAACATTAAATGAGTTTCTGACCAATAATGGTGGTGATGAGTTATTAAAAAAAGTCGCACAACGTTTGCGTTTAACTACACCTGAAGCACTGTTGGTCGCCCATTTAAATGGCGATGACTTTGCTATTCTTTATGAAATTTCACATATTCGCCCCTCTATCGAACAGCATTGTTCTCGTATCTTTGAAAGTTTTATTGAACCTTTTCATGTTCAAGGTCATGACATTGTGGTTACTGTTTCGATGGGCGTCGCTTACTATCCTGAACATGGTCGTCAAATTGACAGTTTAAATAATCACGCTGAACAAGCTTTAAATGATGCTAAACGCTTAGGTGGCAATACCGTTTGTTATTATTCACCTGAAAAATCAGCATTATTAACTCAAGGCGTGAATATTGAACGTGAACTACGTAATGCCATCAAAAATAATGAACTGGTCGTTTATTATCAGCCTAAAGTTTGCGCACAAAGCCACGATGTTTATGGCTTTGAAGCATTGGCGCGCTGGAATCATCCAACCCGCGGATTAATTGGACCTGACCTCTTTATTCCAATTGCACAGGAAACCAGCCTTATTTCTGATATTGGTCGATTTGTGATCATGGAAACCGCCAAACAAATCAGGATTTGGGACGATTTAGGTTTTAAAAATATTTGCGTTTCAGTCAATGTCGTCGCCCAGCAGATTCATCGCGGTCAATTGCTCAACGATCTGGATGATGCCATGCAGTATTATCAAATTAACGGTAAAAAATTAGAACTTGAGATTACAGAGTCTTCACTCATGGACAGCTCTGAAATCGTTCAGGAAATGTTACAGGAAATTAAGCAAAGAGAAATTTTCATTTCGCTGGATGACTTTGGAACCGGTTATTCTTCTTTGGCGTATCTAACCGAATACCCAATTGATATTTTAAAAATTGATCGTAGTTTTATTTCTAAAATTGGAAATCCAAAACAGGAAGCTATCGTAAGCGCCATGATTGCCATGGGCAAAGCCATGAACCTGACTTTAGTGGCTGAAGGTGTCGAAACACAAGAACAGGCTGACTTTTTGAACCAACAAAAATGCGATATTTTGCAGGGCTTTTTATTTTCTAAACCGCTCAATCCTGAAAAGAGTACTGAGTTTTTAAAAACCCACAAATGTGTGGGTGAATAATTTATTCCGCTTTGAAAACCGTGAGTTCTAAGCAAATTGATAGTTTTTGACTGTGCGTAAAGCCCAACTAATGTTATATTCGAACGGCTTTACCCGTTACACCCAAGCATTCACTAGTTAACTCTTGTAACAATCGAGATTCAGATGGACGATCAATCATTAAAACAGGCTGCTTTGTATTATCATGAACATCCTACTCCAGGGAAAATCAGCGTTACACCAAGCAAGCAACTTGTCAATCAGCATGACTTGGCTCTTGCTTATTCTCCGGGAGTTGCAGCTCCATGTTTAGAGATTGAACGCGATCCTTCTACAGCGGCAAAATATACTGCGCGCGGAAATTTGGTCGCAGTGGTCAGTAATGGTACGGCAGTTTTAGGTCTTGGTAATATTGGACCTTTGGCATCTAAGCCTGTTATGGAAGGTAAAGGCGTTCTCTTTAAAAAATTTGCGGGCGTAGACGTTTTTGATATTGAAATTGCAGAAAATGATCCCGATAAAATCGTGGACATTGTTGCTGCTTTAGAACCTACTTTTGGCGGTATTAACCTCGAAGATATCAAAGCCCCAGAATGCTTTTATATAGAGAAAAAACTTCGTGAACGCATGAATATTCCTGTGTTTCATGATGACCAACATGGAACCAGTATTATTGTGGGTTCAGCATTATTAAATGCACTGCAACTGGTCAACAAAAAAATCGAAGACATTAAAATTGTAGCGTCAGGCGCTGGTGCTGCAGCATTATCTTGTCTGGATTTATTATGTGCACTTGGTGTGCGTAAAGAAAACATCACCGTTGCCGATTCACGTGGACTTTTAACCACGTCTCGTGATGGTCTAGATGATTCTAAAAAGCGCTATGTTCAAGATATTCCACAAACCAAACTTCATGAAGTTATGGCGGGTGCGGATATGTTCTTAGGTCTTTCTGCGGCAGGTATTTTGACCAAAGAAATGGTCAAGGAAATGGCAGAAAATCCAATCATCTTTGCATTGGCAAATCCAGATCCTGAAATTTTACCTGAACATGCACACGAAGTTCGTCCTGATGTCATTATGGCGACTGGTCGTTCAGACTATCCAAATCAGGTAAACAATGCACTTTGTTTCCCTTACATTTTCCGTGGGGCACTTGATGTAGGTGCAACCACGATCAATGAAGAAATGAAAATTGCCTGTGTGCATGCCATCGCGCGTATGGCACACGTAGAAGCAGATGCTGCAACCTATGGTGAGAAATCTGCTTCATTTGGTCGTGATTACCTGATTCCTCGTCCATTGGATCAGCGTTTGATTCTTGAAATCGCGCCTGCCGTTGCAAAAGCAGCCATGGATTCAGGTGTTGCCACTCGTCCGATCGAAGATTTTGCAGCATATCGTCAAAAATTGTCTGAGTTTGTCTATAACTCAGCGTTTATGATGAAACCGATTTTCTCTCAAGCAAAAACTGATCCTAAACGTATTGCGTATGCAGAAGGTGAAGATCAACGTGTCCTTCGCGCTGCACAAATCGCAGTAGATGAAGGCATTGCCTTTCCAATTTTGGTCGGTCGTACAGCGGTCATCGAAAACAATATCAAAAAACTAGGCTTACGTTTAGAACATGGCACTAATATTGAGATTGTAGACCAAGAAAAAAATCCGCTCTATGAAGAGTTTTGGAAAGATTATCACCACACCATGCAACGTAAAGGTGTTACAGAGGAATACGCGCAACGTGAAGCACGTCGCCGCTCGACACTGATCGCCGCATTGTTGGTTAAATTTGGCAAAGCGGATGGCATGCTATGTGGTACATATAGTAGTTATGATATCCATCTCGACTTTGTGAGCAATGTCATTGGACTTAAAGAAGGTGTAAACAACTTCTTTACCCTCAATGCATTGATGCTAGAAGATCGTAATCTGTTCATTGCTGATACCTATGTGAATACTAATCCGACCGCAGAGCAATTAGTGGATATGACCATTATGGCTGCTGAAGAAGTTCGCCGTTTTGGTATTACGCCACGTATTGCTTTGCTTTCGCATTCAAGCTTTGGTAGCGACCAGAATGATCCAAGCGCGAAAAAAATGCGTGAAGTTTATCGCTTGTTATCTGAACGCGCGCCTGAGCTAGAAGTTGAAGGTGAAATGCATGGTGATGCAGCACTTGATGAAAGTATTCGTCACTTTGCATTTCCAAATTCGCGTTTCAAAGGTTCTGCAAATCTGTTGATCATGCCGAATCTGGATTCAGCGAATATTTCCTTTAACTTACTGAAAGCCACTTCTGGGAACAATGTCACGATTGGGCCTATTTTACTGGGTGCAGCAAAACCTGTGCATATTTTGACACCAACCGCAACAACACGTCGTGTCTTGAATATGACAGCATTGACTGTCGCAGAAATTCAGCAAAGCGGTGGCTAATTCTTTAAACTTAAGAGATTAGAAAAGCTTAACTTTGTGACTTGAGAAAACCTCTGTTCTGTAGCATCATGAGCTTAAGAACAGAGGTTTTTTCATGCATGTTTATTTAGTAGGCGGTGCCGTACGCGATTTTTTACTTGGGCACCCCTATCACGAAAAAGATTATGTCGTGGTGGGAGCAACACCACAGCAATTGCTTGATCAGGGCTATCAGCCTGTTGGTAAAGATTTTCCTGTATTTCTACATCCACAAACCAAAGATGAATACGCCCTTGCGCGTACCGAACGTAAATCGGGTATCGGCTATCATGGTTTTCAATTTTTTACCGATCCAGACGTCACACTTGAAGATGATTTGATTCGACGTGATCTCACGATTAATGCCATTGCGATGGATGAAACTTCAGGTGAGATTTTTGATCCTTATGGTGGTCGACAAGATCTGGAACTTAAACTGCTACGTCATGTATCCAATGCTTTTTTAGAAGATCCGCTTCGCGTATTACGAGTTGCACGATTTGCAGCACGTTATTTTCAATACGGGTTTAGCATTGCTCCAGAAACATTGAATTTGATGCAACAATTAAGTCAGTCTGGTGAATTAGATGCGCTCACACCTGAACGTGTCTGGAAAGAAACCTCCAGAGCCTTGATGGAAACTCATGCCAATGTATATTTTGAAGTTTTACATCAATGTGGCGCACTAAAAGTTTTATTTCCAGAAATCGAAGCTTTATTTGGTGTACCACAACGCCCTGAATACCATCCTGAAATTGACTGTGGCATTCATACCTTGATGGCCTTGCAACAAGCGTGTAATGCCCATTACTCACTTGATGTACGCTATGCGGTTTTAGTACATGACTTGGGTAAAGCACTTACGCCTATTGATGAACTTCCACGTCATATCATGCACGAAGAACGTGGTGTTGCACCTGTTCAAGATTTATCTGATCGATTAAAAGTTCCAACACAACTTAAACAATTGGCAGTTTCAGTCTGTAAAGAACATTTAAAATGTCATCAGGCTATGACCTTAAAACCAGGAACCCTATGGCGTTTACTGCAACGTTTGGATGTTCTAAGACGTCCTGAACGAGTTGAAGCGTTTATTCAAGCCTGTGAATGTGATGCACGCGGTCGATTAGGTTTAGAAGATCGTGCGTATCCACAAGCAGAATATATGCGTAAAGCCATGCATATTGTCCGTTCAATTAAAGCTTCAGATTTGCCTGAAGATATTCATGGCGCAGAGATTGGTGAAATGCTCATTCAATATCGAATTGATGCTTTGGCTGATCTCAAACAGCAACATGAGAATAACGTTTAGATTGCACGGTATAAAATTGCATAAAAAAAACCTGAGAAAATCTCAGGTTTTTTTTATCAATGGCTTAAATTAAGCTTCTGGCGCTGGGCTATATTGCTCAATTAAAGGTTTTAACTCACCATTTTGGAACATTTCCAGCATGATATCGCTACCACCGACCAACTCACCATTGACCCAAAGCTGTGGGAAAGTCGGCCAATTCGCAATTTGTGGCAGTGTTGCACGAATATCTGGATTTTCCAGAATATTCACATAGGCAAATGGACGACCAATTTGACTGAGTGCTTCAACCGCACGCGCAGAGAACCCACATTGTGGAAACTGCGGAGTGCCTTTCATATAAAGTAAAACCGAGTGCTTAGCAATTTGATCGCGAATCAGTGCTTCGGTGTCACGTGCTTGTTCAGTCATAGATAAATCCTCAACTATTCTGCGACTATTATACCTAAAACCAGTGTGTTTGTTAGGATAGAACATGATAATTCTATTTTAATTTCGTTTAGCCCTTTCATTCTGCGGTTGTTTTTGCTTATATAAACCCTTTCCTTTTATTCAACAGATAAGAGTTCGTCATGAATCACATTACTCTCGCCCCTGTACAACCTGATCAACCTTCACATTTGATGGCAACCTATGGCCGCCAAGCGATCAGTTTTGTACGAGGACGAGGTTCTTATCTTTATACAGAAGATGGCACAGAATATCTGGATGCTCTCACAGGTATAGCCGTTTGTGGCTTAGGTCATTCGCATCCTGTTATTGCAGAAGCGATTGCTGAACAGGCAGCCACTTTAATTCATACCAGCAACCTATTTGAAATCCCGTGGCAAACTGCTGCGGCACAAAAACTGGCCGAAGTTTCAGGCATGCAGGAAGTTTTCTTTTCCAATAGCGGCGCTGAAGCTAACGAAGGCGCAATTAAAATTGCACGCAAGTACGCCAGCCAACAAGGCATTCAAAATCCTAAAATCGTCGTTGCTGAAAAATCTTTTCATGGGCGTACATTGGCGACGCTATCTGCAACAGGTAACAGTAAAGTTCAGGAAGGCTTTTTTCCTCTAGTTGAAGGATTTATTCGTGTGCCTTTCGGAGATTTGGAAGCATTGCAGGAAGTTGCTTTGCAACATCCCGATATTGTCGCGATTTTGATTGAACCGATTCAAGGTGAAGGTGGGATCAATACTGCACCGCAGGGTTTTAGCTATCTAGAAGATGTTCGCGCTCTATGTAATCAGCATAATTGGCTCATGATGCTAGATGAAATCCAAACTGGAAATGGTCGTACAGGTCAATATTTTGCATATCAACATACCAATATTGTTCCAGATGTTTTAACGACTGCTAAAGGTTTGGGAAATGGCTTTCCTATTGGCGCTGTAATGACTCAAGCCAAAGCGGTAGGCATACTCGGGCCAGGTAGCCATGGTTCAACCTATGGTGGAACTGTGCTAGGTTCACGTGTGGTTTATACGGTGATTGATACGATTCAGAAAGAGAATGCAGTAGAAAATGCTGCAAAAGTGGGAAGCTACATTGTCGAGCAGTTACGTGGGCAACTTTCTGGTTTAAATGTCGAAGTGCGTGGTTTTGGGATGATGATTGGTGTTGAATTACCAAAAGCCTGCCCTGAAATGGTCGCTATCGCACGTGAAGAATATAAATTGATTGTCAATGTTACCGCGGGTTCTGTAGTACGTTTACTGCCCCCTCTAAATATGACTCAAGAACAAGCTGATGATTTATTATCGCGTTTAGTTCCAGCCATTAAGCAATTTTTAGCTTAAGTTTTAAGTTAAAAGCGTCTGTTTGAAAGCCACAATCATGTTGTGGCTTTTTTATCGACATTAAAAAATAAAAAATCGAGCTATTGGCATAACTCGATTTTTTACCTGCTGTATTTACGGATATACGATGCGTTTAAGAGGCTTCCTGAAAAGTTCGTCCACCGGGTAACTGGCTAAAATACTGCTTTAACGCATCCAGACAACGATGAATCTTCATCGGCTGTTGTTCACGCTTAGACGTAATTGCATACAGTGTAAAAGCGGGTAGATTCCAATCTGGTAAGACTTCAACCAAAGAACCATTTACAAGCTCTTTTTGTACATCCAAGTACAGAATTCTGGTTAAACCATGCCCTTGTTGACATAAAGATTTCGCGACAAAAACATTATTCGTTTGTAGACGAGTTTTCATGTCTATCGTTACGGACTCACCATTTGTAGCATGCTGAAATGAAAAGTGCTGGTAATTATTCATTAGATTTACAGGAATCAGATCATGATTCTTTAAATCTTCAGGACGCGAAATGGGGGCTGATTGATTCAAATAGCTCGGTGAAGCGACCAAAACCTGATCGACACGTGCCATTGGAATAATGGTTAAGTTTTGATCCTCAATTTTTGGGCTCATACGAATGGCAATATCAATGCGCCCTTCGATAAGATCAATATATCGATGATCTGCTTCAAAATTTACAGATAGTCCACGATGTGCAGACATCCAGTGAGATAAAGCTGGGACAACATGTAAGGCGCCTAATTCGGGAGTGGTTGCAATACGCAAATCTCCAACCAAATCATCTCGCAATTCATTAATACGAATCTTGCCACGTTCCGCAGCAGCTAGCATTTCCTGGCAACTGTGGAAAAAAGCTTGTCCAGCCTCAGTTAAGCTTAATTTACGGGTAGAACGGTGAAGAAGTGTTACTTCCATGTCCTGCTCTAGAGACCGAATCTGTTGACTCACTGCACTGGTGGTAATACCCAGATCACGGGCGGCACCACTAAACGAACTTTTCTCTACAACACAAGCAAACACTCCCATTGCTCGAAGTTGATCTAACATAAATTTCCCTCTAAACTTATGAGATGCAGTTATCATTATTTGATAAAGGCATCTCATTGTATTATACGGAGAAATTTAGCTTTTGCATTATTTAATTTCAACTTTCAACTAGTTCATTGGGATAATATTTGCAGGATTAATGGGTTTACCATCTAAGCGAATTTGGAACTCTAACATGACGCGATTGGTGCCAGATGAGCCCATTTCCGCAATTTTTTGTCCTGCTGTGACGTTATCGCCACTTTTAACCAGCATTTTACTGTTATGCGCATAAGCCGTAATGTAGCCATCAATATGTTTGATCAACACTAAATTACCGTACTCTTTAAGTCCATCCGCAGCATAGACAACTTGTCCATTTGCCGCTGCATAAATTGGGTCACCTAGATTTCCACCATAGCGTAGACCTTTTACATTTGTTGCTGGATTAAATTGCTGAATCACGGGTCCAGCCGATGGTTTTACCCAACGTAAACTGGTTGAAGTTGGCGTTGCTGTAATAACGGGTGCTGTTGTTACAGGTGCAACAGCTGGAGTGACTGAACGAGATGTCGTCTGTGTGGTCGTCGATGGTGTTGTAGGCAGTGCAATCGTTTGACGTTGTATTGGTGCAGCTTGGGTAATAGGTTGCGTCGTCGTGGTACGTTTGGCTGCTGAACCTTTTAAACGTAAGGACTGGTTGACATAAATTCGATATGGTGGCGCGATATCATTTAATTGTGCAATATTGATGTAATTCAAACCATAACGCGCAGCAATTCCACTCAAGGTATCTCCTGAGCGCACCGTATAATAATCCGGTGAATTCATTACACGGGTTGAATTTGAAATTTGCGGCTTAGAAGCGCAACCTGTTATTGCAAGTGCGGAGACAACCGCCACAGACATCATTATTTTTTTTAGAAATCTATGGCTTGAAATAAACGCGATTTCACTTTCATGTCGAAGCAATGGCATCGATCTCCCTCTCTCATCAATATAAAACAACAGACATTTGCGCTAAGAGTACCAAAAAAGGACGAAGACGCACGTTCATCGTCCTAATTTTCACAAAGTTATAACATTCTGCACTGTTTAACGATGGGTTTATTTTCAAATAGATCAAGATAATGATTTTTGCAAATCTTCAAGTATTGCATAGTTAGTAGCATCCATCTGAATAGGCGTAATGCTGACATAACCATTGGCAACTGCAAAAAAATCGGACTGGGCATGGCTAGGCGTTCTTTTAGGATCTGTCACCGCTTCACCAGCGAGTCCAATCCAGTACACTTGCCGACCACGCGGATCAACATGGCTCGTAATTGGCTTAGACTGTGCACGAAGCCCCTGATATGTGATCTTTTCACCCATAAGTTTCGGCACATCTGGAATATTAATATTCAAAATATGACGAGGCGGTAACTGTGGTAAGCCTCGCGCGATAAAATCATGTACCCATTGAGCGGCAACTGCATAATCATCTGCATGTTCATAAGACCGCACATTGCTACCCGCCAGAGACACAGCAATTGCAGGCTGTTTCATTAAACGTCCTTCAAATGCAGCACCGACTGTACCTGAATAAAGCACATCATCACCGAGATTTGCCCCGCTATTAATGCCACTCACAACCAGATCAAATTCAAAATCGAACAAACCATTCATGGAAAGATAGACACAATCCGCCGGTGTACCATTGACTGCCCAGACATCCTGCGCAATTGGAATGGGGCGTAAAGGACGATCTAAGGTCAACGCACTAGAAAATCCACTTCGCTCACTTTCTGGAGCGACCACAACAACACGACCTAAGGGTTTTAAAGCTTGCGCAAGCGCCTGAATGCCGGGTGCAAAGACACCATCATCGTTGGCTATAAGAATATTCACAAAACACGATCTCGATAAATGACTGATGAGGTTATTCAATTGAAATATTCATTGAATTATATATATTTAGCGACTAAATTCATTAATAATTTTGTGAAACCATGAGAACGTCATTTATATCACGCTTTTGTTTATTTACTTTAACGGCAATCACATTTAGTCAAATGGCATTTGCAAATGAAGCATTGTCTCAGGCAGAACGTAATGCTTTAGTCAAAGAAGATATTGCAGGAACACAAGTTTTAAGTGAAGTTTGCCCTACTCTGATTGGGAAAAATGCGACATTTGAGCAAAATATTCAAAAATTGATTCAAACTAATCTAAAAGCCTATTCGGGTCAAAATATGACGTTTGCAGCATTACAAAATGATGCTGAATATAAATCTCTATTGGCTGACGCACATCAAACACTCAAAGAAACTTCGACTGATGAACAAAAAACAGTATGTGAAGATGTTTTAAGTTATCAAGAATAAGTTGTCGATCTGGTCAAATTTTGGTTCTAAATAATTCAATTACTTAGAACCTAGTTCTGCATAAGTTCTACAGCAAAGATACAAATTAAAACTGCTTTTCATGCTATAAGTGATTCAAATTCTTTAAGTCTTATTTGAGTTTGAGTTTTTATGAAAAAAAATGTGTTTAAAATAGCTGGATTATCATTTCTCCTCGCTTCTAGCGTTTTCACCAGCACTGCCTTTGCCAAAGACAAAAAAGCTGAATCTGAACAAATTGAAGTTACTCCAACTTCTGATAACGTTACCCCTCAAGAACTTGCGGCAATTTATGTCTTGTCTGAGGTATGTCCAAGCCTGATTGGTAAGGATTTAAAGTTTAATAAAGCTTATGAAAACTTGGTCAAAGCTTATTTGAACAATGAACCAAACGCTGTTGAGGTTTTAAAGAAACGTGCTAAAAGCAAAGAATTTCAACCTGCTTTGAAAGAAGCTCGTGCAGATGCCAAAAAAGCATCTGATGATGACAATCGTCAAATTTGCGATGATGTCCGTAATTATTATTCGAAATAACTGATTATTTACAATATGTATGAAATAAGCCGACTTTTAACGTAGAAGTCGGCTTGGCTTTATCCTAAAATGCTAGGCTCGTCTGCTTCACACAAGTTATCGGAACGCCTAGAATGATTCAAAAAAGCACCTTTGCTGCACTTATACTCTTACCATCATTTACCTATGCAGCAACTGTTTTATCCTCACCCCCAGAATTAAATAATAAATCTTATGTCTTAATGGATTATGAGACGGGGCAAATTCTCGCATCGAAGAATGAAAACGAACATCTTGCCCCTGCCTCAATGACCAAAATGATGACCAGTTATATCATTGAGCAAAAACTTTTAAAGGGTGAATTGACTGAAAATGAAAGCGTTCGCATGAACGAATCCGCATGGTGTCGTGGCAGCAGTGCAGAATCGTGTATGTACGTTCCTTTAAATGGTACAGCGACCGTTCTGGAAATGTTACGCGGTATTATTGTGCAATCGGGTAACGATGCTTCTGTTGCAATGGCTGAACATATTGCAGGTAACGAAGGAACGTTTGCCCACATGATGAATCAGGAAGCTAAGCGTATTGGCATGTCCAATACTCACTTTATTAACTCAACAGGGATGCCTGCTGACGGTCATTATTCTTCTGCAAAGGATATGGCGCTTCTTGCACAACATATTATCAAAGACAGTTCAAAATATTACCCGATTTATTCTGAAAAAGAATTTACCTTTAATGGAATCAAACAAGGTAACCGTAATGCGTTACTTTATACAGATCCAAGCGTTGATGGTTTAAAAACAGGTCATACCAACGAAGCTGGTTTTTGTATGACCACATCAAGTAAGCGCGGTCCTATGCGTTTAATCTCTGTGATCTTTGGCACACCAAGCATGAATGAACGTGCTTCTCAAACACGTACATTATTGGCTTGGGGTTTTTCTAACTTTGAAACCGTCAATGTTCAACCTGCAAATCAAGTTTTAGCAAAAGCTAAAGTCTGGTTTGGTAAGGAAGATGAAGTTCAAATTGGTCTAGCTGAAAACTTCAATGTTACTATGCCGAAAGGTCAAGCGGATAACATCAAAACTCAACTGGTGATTCAGCCTAAACTGAATGCGCCTTTGGCGAAAGGTCAAGTGGTAGGTAAATTGGTGGCAAGTCTTGATGGTAAAGTCATTGCTGAAAAACCACTTGTGGCTTTAAAGCCTGTAGAAGAAGCAGGTTTCTTAGCGCGTATGATCGATCATATCAAAATGTTTTTTAGTAACTTATTTTAATCATGTTTAAAAGACTTCATTCATCAGGCCCTTTTATTTCTGCCTCTGGGAGAAAAATAAAGAGAGTTTAAACAATGGTGAAAGAAGTCTAAAGTCAGTCATTTGAGCATTCAGGCACTTAGTCTGAATGCTTTTTTATTTTATAATTCCCTAATCTTTGACTTTGAAGCTCACCATGACCCAAAACATTCGACCTTATTTAGATCAATATCCACAAATTGATGAGAGTTGTTATATCGATGAAATGTCTGTGGTGGTTGGAGATGTTCAATTGGCTGAAAATGTTTCTGTCTGGCCTTTCGCGGTGATTCGTGGTGATGTTAATCATATTCGCATTGGTAAAAACAGCAATGTGCAAGATCACTCCATGCTACATGTGACACATAAGCAAACTGGCAAACCTGAAGGCTCTCCTTTAATTATTGGTGAAGATGTCACCGTTGGTCATCATGTGACTTTACATGGTTGTACAATTGGCAATCGTGTTTTAATCGGCATCAATACCGTGATTTTGGATGATGTGACTGTTGAAGATGATGTGATGATTGGTGCAGGCAGTTTGGTTCCACCACGTAAAGTTTTGGAAAGTGGATATTTGTATGTCGGAAGTCCTGTTCAAAAAGTACGGCCTTTAACCGATAAAGAAAAAGCCTTTTTACCTTATTCAGCGCAGAATTATGTGAAGGTGAAAAATAATTATTTGAAGGAATTATAGTCAATGAGAACACGCCGAGATACGCCTATTTTTTTAATTTATCTCGATAACGTCGTGCCTTATTATTATTTCTATCTTATTCCATTGATGATTGCGCTGATCTTTGTGAGTTTCGATTTTAATTTTTCTGGATTACTCCACACCACTATGGTGACGAAGCTTTCAAACCAGCACAAATTTCTGAATGACTTTTTCGCAATATGTACATTGATTACACTAATTCTTTGTTTTTTTAATTATTTAGTCATTACACTCAACGCTATACAACGAAAAAATCTGAGATTGTACTATTCCAAATTTAATCCTAAGTACCGCGGTTTTTTTGGCATTTTAGGAATTATCTTTTTCTTATTTATACTGTTTTTTATGTGCTTAAGTTGGTTTTTACTTGATGATCGTATGCCAGACTTTTCAAAAAAAGGCGCATACTTCACTTATTTAAGGCAATTTTCACACCCTTATATCAGTGCAATCATCATGAGTTTACAATACCTTCTGTGTGTGTTTTTTGCACTGTACTTTCTTTTCATTCTCAATGTCCGTAAGTATTGTCGCCAATAGTAGATGCAGCCTAGCCACCGCGCCCCAAATTTTGTATCATACTGCTTTTAAATCAGGGTGCTTTTTATGACCATTTGGACACCGCACGTTACCGTTGCCACGGTTGTTGAAAAAGATGGACGTTTTCTATTTGTCGAAGAACATAGCGAAGGCGTGACCCATACCGTATTCAACCAACCTGCGGGTCATGTTGAATCTGGTGAAACCCTGATCCAAGCTGCGATTCGTGAAACTCTTGAAGAAACAGGCCATACGGTTGAAATTGATGCCTTGCTTGGCATATATACTTATACACCACCGATGTTTCCAGATCGGACCTATTACCGTTTTTGCTTTTTAGCGCAAAGTGTCAATGTTGACCTAAATGCGACATTAGATACAGGTATTGTCCGCGCTGTCTGGATGAATCTGGATGAATTGCAGGAAACAGCTCGCGCACGTAGTCCGTTGGTCACCAAAGCCATTCAAGATGCTTTAAGCGGTCAACGCTTTCCTTTATCGCTCATTTATGAGCACCACTCTCCTTCTTTCACTTCAAATCTGGATGCTTAATCCTATGTCACAACGCGTCATCGTCGGGATGTCTGGTGGAGTCGATTCATCGGTTTCTGCTGCACTTTTACTTCAACAAGGATATCAGGTTGAAGGTCTTTTCATGAAAAACTGGGAAGAAGATGATGGAACGAAATACTGTACAGCACTAGAAGATTTGGCAGATGCCCAAGCGGTTGCCGATAAAATTGGTATTAAGCTCCATACGGCTAACTTTGCCATGGAATATTGGGATCGTGTGTTTGAGCATTTTCTTGCTGAATACGCTGCGGGACGTACCCCAAATCCAGATATCCTCTGTAATAAAGAAATTAAATTCCGAGCATTTTTAGATCATGCGATGACCTTAGGTGCAGACTTTATTGCCACAGGTCATTACGCACGTCGTGGTGAAAGTCTGCAAAACTCACGTGGTGAAAGTTATGCACCTTTATTACGTGGCGTCGACAATAATAAAGATCAGACCTATTTTCTGCATGCGGTTCATGGTCGAGAAATTAATAAGACCTTATTTCCTGTGGGCGAAATTGAAAAACCAGAAGTGCGTAAAATCGCGGAACAACTTGATTTAGCAACAGCCAAGAAAAAAGACTCGACTGGTATTTGTTTTATTGGTGAACGTCGCTTTAATGATTTTCTTAAACAATATTTACCTGCTCAACCCGGAAAAATTGTTTTGGATAATGGTCAAGAGGTTGGTGAACATCACGGCTTAATGTACTATACGCTGGGTCAACGTGGTGGTATTGGTTTAGGTGGTTTGAAGAATGCACCTGAAGGCGCATGGTTTGTACTACATAAAGATATCGCCAATAATCGACTGGTGATTGGTCAGGGTCATGAACATCCGCTTATGCAAAGCACACAGCTTTGGAGTGAGTCGATTGACTGGGTGGCAGGTGAGCAAGAGATCCCGACTTCGGGTTTTCGATGTACAGCCAAAACCCGTTATCGTCAACCTGATCAGGCGTGTACCATTTATCGTGATGAAAATACTGAAAATGGTATTCGTGTTGAGTTTGATCAACCACAGCGGGCGGTCACGCCAGGACAAAGCGTTGTATTTTACGCCGATGAGATCTGTTTAGGTGGCGGTGTAATCTTGAACACCAATGCACCCAAACCCGATTTTATTTAAAGTATATATGAAGGAATCTTAGGCATGGTTGACACCCCTTTTCAACAGCCTCAAGCACTGAATGTACGTCAAAACCGTGCCTTGGCGCTTGCGGGTGTCTTTCAGGCCGCGCAGTTGACCCACATGACAGCGATGACAGGTCAACAAAGTATTGGTGAAAGTGGAAACTTCTACTTTGAACAACTGATTAAGGCCTGTCTCAATATACGCCCTGCTATGAATTCAAGTACGCAAACACTGGATTTCTTTCATCAGCTTGCCGATATTTCACTGGGTTTAAAAACACTGGAAAGTAGTATTACTCAACCTTTTTCAAGCTCACCGAAATCGCGTTTACCTAAACTCTCAAATGCCAAGCTGCCTATGACTTATGCC
The DNA here is from genome assembly GCF_019355975.1 of Acinetobacter septicus. Classification (NCBI taxonomy): domain Bacteria; kingdom Pseudomonadati; phylum Pseudomonadota; class Gammaproteobacteria; order Moraxellales; family Moraxellaceae; genus Acinetobacter; species Acinetobacter septicus. The sequence goes on from NZ_CP079898.1 coordinate 858,109, forward strand.
ATGTCATTGTTGCAACTTGAAAAGAAAGTCTACAAAAACCCAGAATATGTTGAAATTATTGAAAAATCACAGCAAAAAATTTTAAAACAACTGTCATTTTTCGATAATAACTATTTACATCCGAGTATTATTGCCAACCTTGCGCAAACCTATGTCGAGACAGCAGGTCAGATTAATCCGCGCATCATGGTTCGCGGCAACGCTGAAGCTTTCAAAGATAGCAATCACACCAACCGTATCCGAGCCTGTCTATTTACTGGATTGCAAATGGCGCATCTTTGGCGGCAGTTAGGTGGTAGCTCATGGAATATGATTTTTAGCAAACGTAAATTGCTTCAAGACATTCAAACACTCGCTCGTTTACAGTATCAAATGGTCGAACTTTGATGTTGCAACAAATTTTATTTTATATTTAAACCCCACCTAGCCTCCTCTTAACAAAAGGAGGGATATGAAGGAACCTGTATGAACGCGCTCACCGCACTCTCGCCACTTGACGGACGTTATGCAAGCAAATGTGATGCTTTACGTCCCTATCTTTCTGAGTTTGGTTTAATTCATGCTCGTGTGACTGTTGAAGTGCGTTGGTTACAAGCGCTTGCAAACCATCCAGAAATCATTGAAGTTGCAGCATTTTCAAGTGAAACCAATGCCGCTTTAGATGCCATTGTAAGCAATTTCTCTGAAGATGATGCCAATCGTATTAAAGAGATTGAACGCACTACCAATCACGATGTAAAAGCAGTTGAATACTTTTTAAAAGAAAAAATTGCCAATATTAATGAATTAAAAGATGCAGGTGAATTTATTCACTTTGCCTGTACATCTGAAGACATCAACAACTTGTCTCATGCTTTAATGCTTAAAAATGGTCGTGAAGTTTTAATCGCTAGTATGAAACAAATTTTGAATGCGATTGCAGCTTTGGCGACGACGCATGCTGACCAACCCATGTTATCTCGCACACATGGTCAAACTGCAAGTCCAACTACTTTGGGTAAAGAGATGGCGAACGTTGCCTATCGTTTGGCTCGCCAAATCAAACAGTTCGAAAATGTTGAATTACTTGGCAAGATCAATGGTGCTGTAGGTAACTACAATGCGCACTTGTCAGCTTATCCAGAGATTGACTGGGCGGCACATGCACAAGCATTTGTTGAATCTTTAGGTTTGGCATTTAACCCATACACTACGCAAATTGAGCCGCATGACTATATGGCGGAATTATTTGATGCACTACGTCGTTATAATACGATTTTGATCGATTTTAACCGCGATGTTTGGGGCTATATTTCTCTTGGCTATTTCAAGCAAAAATTAAAAGATGGTGAAGTGGGTTCTTCAACCATGCCACATAAAGTCAATCCAATTGATTTTGAAAACTCTGAAGGTAACTTAGGTATTGCCAATGCAGTACTCGGTCATTTAGGTGAGAAACTCCCTGTTTCGCGTTGGCAGCGTGATTTAACCGACTCTACTGTTCTTCGTAACATGGGTGTTGGTTTTGCTCAAAGCTTGATTGCCTTTGATGCTTGCTTAAAAGGGATTGGTAAACTTGAGTTAAATGCAAATCGCTTAAATGAAGATTTAAACCAAGCTCAAGAAGTTCTGGCTGAACCGATTCAAACGGTGATGCGTCGCTACAATGTTGAAAAACCATACGAAAAATTAAAAGCGCTCACGCGTGGTCAAGCAATGACCCGTGACATGATGGTGAACTTTGTCAATGGTGAGGAACTTGCTCAAGTTCCGGCTGATGAACGTGCTCGCCTTGCTGAACTGACTCCTGCAACCTATACGGGAAATGCAGCAGAACAAGCTCAACAAATCAACGATTTAATCAATAAGCTTTAATCGATATCAGTTAAAATAGAGCGGAATCATTGTAAAATGGTTCCGTTTTTTATCGCCTATTACAAACAAAAAAGAATGATTCGATATGATTGAGAAAAAATTTACCCTAAGACACTGGCTTGGCTTTCTGCTTATTTTTATTGAAATTGCGATTGCCAGCATTCATCCCCTAGAAGTTGAATCATATTTATTGCATCAAGTGGGGACTGTCTTGATGCTTATTTTATTGGTGATTAGCTTTAAAAAAATTGGCTTAGATTTTCTAAGTTTTAGTTTCTATCTGGGTTTTCTATTTATTCATATTCTGGCAGCTCATTATTTATATTCTTATGTACCTTATAACGACTGGATTAAAGCGATTTTCCATTTTGATTTAGATCATTTTTTTGGATGGCAGCGCAACATGTATGATCGTTTGGTACATTTTAGCTATGGCTTTTTGCTCTATCCATTTTTTTATCGTTGTTTTCAAGTTTGGTTTCCAACAGCCCAACCCCGTACCTTATTTTTGCTCGTCTTACAATTTGTCATGGCGTCCAGTATGGCCTATGAACTCATAGAGTGGGCCATCGCGATCGGCATGTCACCTGAAGCGGCTGAAAAATATAATGGACAACAAGGTGATATGTGGGATGCGCATAAAGATATGCTCATGGCAACGATTGGAACCATAATCTATGGTTTGGGACAATATCTGTTCAGTAAAAAGCACTCTTAATCGAGTGCTTTTAAAGATGCAGCAAAAAAATTAAAGTTTAGGATCACGCATTTGAACCAAATTACTATTCGCTTTACTCAAACTTTCCACAAATTTATTCATTACAGTTGGAATCAAATGATCCGCCAATTGCGCGGCTTGCAGTCCAAGCTTTTCACCTAAGGTTGGACGCTTACGTGTGCTAATGACATAGACATCATGTTGTGGCAATAAGCCCAAAATGTATTCATCAGATGTTTGTAATTTATCCACCAGATTTAAATCTAAAGCATCTTGTCCGTACCAATGTTCACCTGTTGCAACTTTCTCAACATTCAGTTGTGGACGATATTTCTCCACAAAATGCTTAAATAGCGCATGCGTTTGTTGCAACTCTTCTTCAAATTTGGCTTTACCTTCAGGCGTATTTTCACCAAACATGGTCACGGTACGTTTGTATTCACCCGCTGTGTACAGTTCAAAATCGACATTATGCTGTTTCAGCAAACGATTAAAATTTGGAACCTGTGCCACAACACCAATCGAACCTAAAATGGCAAATGGCGCTGAAATAATTTCACTCGCAATACAGGCCATCATATAACCACCACTCGCGGCCACTTTATCGACCACAATGGTGACATGAAACCCTGCATCACGCAGACGAACCAATTGTGCTGCTGCCAAGCCATAACCGTGTACCATGCCGCCTGGACTTTCTAAACGAACCACTACACGATCTTTTCCTGCTTTGGCAGTTGCTAATACCAGTGTAATTTCTTCACGTAGTTGATCAACAGCAGATGCCTGAATATCACCTTTAAAATCGAGTACAAAGACTTTTTGGTTATTTTTCTTACGCGATCTGGATTCTTTCGCCAGTTGTTGAGTTAATTGTAATAGCTCGAATTTTGACGCAGTGGTTTGAGCTATTTTTTTACGCTGTTCATTCACTCGCGCGTTTAAATGGCTGACATGGAGTTCAGCGGGTAATTTAGGTAAATGAAATAGCATAAGCTGTTTATTCTCTACAGTTCCTGTTTATGAACAAAAGATGAGGGCTAAACTAGAAAATTTCAATATGACTTTTGAAAACAAGATGATATACAGCCATTTTTTCGATAAAAAAAGCACCCAAAGGTGCTTTCCTTAACAGAACAGAATCAACCAAAACGACCCGTAATATACGCTTCAGTCAACTGATGATCAGGTTGAGTAAAGACTTTTTCAGTAGAGTTGACTTCAATCAAGTCACCCAAATGAAAGTATGCGGTACGGTCAGAAACACGTGCTGCTTGTTGCATCGAGTGCGTTACAATCGCAATGGTGTACTGATTAGAAAGTTCAGAAATTAATTCTTCTACTTTAGCCGTTGCGATTGGATCAAGTGCCGAACAAGGTTCATCCATCAGGATCACTTCTGGACTAACCGCAATAGTACGTGCAATACACAAACGTTGCTGTTGACCACCCGATAAGCCTGTGCCTGGCTGATTCAAACGATCTTTGACTTCATCCCACAAACCTGCTTTACGCAAACTATTTTCAACAATCTCTTCGAGATCGTATTTATCACGTGCCAAGCCATGTAACTTAGGGCCATAAGCAACGTTGTCAAAAATTGATTTTGGGAATGGGTTTGGTTTTTGGAATACCATACCAACTTGAGCACGTAGTAACACTACGTCCAAGTTTGGATCATAAATGTCGTGATTATCCAATAATACCTTACCCGTCACACGACAGCTATCAATCGTATCATTCATACGGTTCAGGGTACGTAAGAATGTTGATTTACCACAACCAGAAGGCCCAATAAAAGCAATCACTTCATTTTCATAAATACTGATATCAATGCCTTTAATCGCTTCGCTATCACCATAATAGACATGCACATCATTAGCACTGAGCTTAACGTTTTGCTTCGTTTCTTTTTTGGGACTCGTCTGAGTATCAAACTGTGAAACAAATGAAGTCTGACGTTTTGGTTCCGTTTCAGCACTGGTAAATTGCTTTTGATCAGAATTCACTGTTTTATCCTTTTCTAAGGCATTTGTTGTATCAATAGTATTCATCATCTCACCCTCTATTACCAACGCACTTCGAATTTTTTACGTAACCAAATTGCGAGGCTGTTTAAACCAATCATCATTGCCAAGAGTACAATAATGGCTGCTGCGGTACGTCCTTCAAAGAAGTTACGTAATTCATTACCCTGCCATAAGAAAATTTGAACAGGTAGGGCTGTTGATTGATCCAGTGGACTGGTAGGAATACTTGCGACGAAAGCACTCATACCAATTAAAAGTAACGGCGCAGTTTCACCTAAAGCCTGAGCTACACCAATGATCGCACCAGTTAAAATACCCGGCAATGCCAATGGCAACACATGATGGAATACCACTTGCACCCGTGAAGCTCCTAAACCAAGCGCAGCTTGACGAATCGATGGTGGAACAGCTTTCAGGGCAGCACGCGTCGTAATAATAACGGTTGGAAGCGTCATCAAGCTGAGGACCAGACCACCAACCAATGGGGCAGATAAAGGTAAATGCATCCAGTTAATAAAGATCGCAGCGCCAAGCAAACCAAATACAATCGACGGAACCGCAGCCAGATTATTAATATTGACTTCAATGACATCGGTCATCACGTTTTGTTTCGCAAACTCTTCCAGATATACCGCACTGGCAACACCAATTGGGATCGAAATAAAGATCACAATCAACATCATAAACAGGGAGCCCATAAATGCACCGGCTAAACCACTGGTTGCAGGCGAACTACGAGAGTCTGGATTGGTGAAAATATTGGTATTAAATGAATGTGTAAGTACGCCATTTTTTTCTAATTGATCGGCCAATTGACGCACTTCTGGACTCAATTGTTGTTGATCATCTGGCAAACTACGATCGATCTTACCTGTTAACCAGACATCGACATTGGCATCTGCAAGGAACTTGATATCTTCACGCTTACCAATCAATGATGGATCCTTAAAGACCATATCACGTAAGCGATAAGATTCAGAGCTAGTATACAAACTACTTAAATCATCACGTTTTGAAGCTAAAGATGGATCTTTGGCAATCAAACCATTTACGATTAATGCATCCCAATCGACCATACCCATTTTGGTTTGCCACTCAATATAGCGTTCCTGAAAATGGGCTGGTGTTTCACCTGACGCTTGAACAGGTTTAGGGCCTGCATCAATGAGGGTCGGATCGAAATAAACAGGAACCGTCATACTGGTTTGCCAAAAAGCAGGTAAACCTTTTGCCAAGATACTACCAAATAACAGGGCAACAAATAACAGACCAATCACAACCGCAGAAAAACCAAATAATCGAAATGTCGTTTCTTTGCGATGGCGTTTTGCCAAAGACTTTTGAATCGTATTCTTACGTTTTTCGCGTAATTCCGCGGCAACTTGTGGATCAAAACTATTTTGATCCAAAGGTGTAGAAGTATTTGATGTACTCATTCGTATTGCTCGCGATATTTACGCACAATATAAAGTGCAACAATGTTAAGACCTAAAGTGATTACAAACAGCGTCAAACCTAGAGCAAATGCAACCAGCGCCTGAGGACTTGCGAAATCTGTATCACCTGTTAATTGGTTGACAATCGTGACTGTCACAGTAGACACTGCTTCTAATGGATTGACATGAAGTAAAGGACTATTCCCTGCTGCCAGTACCACGATCATGGTTTCACCAATGGCGCGGGAAGCAGCCAATAAGAATGCACCAATAATGCCGGGCAATGCTGCTGGAATCACCACCTGACGAATCGTTTCAGATTTAGTCGCGCCAAGTCCAAGTGAACCATCACGTAGTGCACGTGGAACCTGAGTAATGATGTCATCCGAAAGTGAAGATACGAATGGGATAATCATAATGCCCATCACAAAACCCGCGGTGAGCGCACTGGTGGCATTGATATTAATGCCAACCAATTCACCTGCCATTTTAAAGAATGGGCCAATGATCATCAGGGCAAATACACCATACACAATGGTCGGAATACCCGCCAAAATTTCAATGGCTGGTTTTGCCCATGAACGCAACGTAGGAGAAGCATATTCAGCCAGATAAATTGCGATCATCAAACCAATCGGCACTGAAACCAGTAAGGCAATACCACTCACCATGAGGGTACCCCAAAGTAGTGGTAATAGACCGTAACTACCTTCTGCACTACCTGATGTACTAAAACCTGGATTCCACTCAGTACCAAAGAAGAAGTCGAGTGGGCTCACGAAAGAGAAAAATCTTAAGGCTTCACTAAACATTGACATCACAATGCCAAGTGTCGTCAGAATCGCTACACCCGAGCAGAGTGCAAGCGTGATATTAATAATTTTTTCAACTTTATTACGTGCTCTAAAATTTTCTGCAACACGTTTTTTTGCAATCAATAAACCAACAATCGCAGCACAAAGCACTACCGCAAGTTTGGCATATGACCCAATGGTCTGTACTTTAGCGAGTTGCGCTGCGGCAGCAAGTTCGTAAGCAGCGGGTTGATCGGTAACACCAAAACCAGAAGCAATCGCTTTAACACGATTCATCAATACTTCAATGCTGGCTTGGTCCATTCCTGCCAAAGTTGCGGCCGGAACTTGATCCAAAACGACATGCTTTAAAATATTGGGTTCGACCAAATTCCAAACAATCAAAATTAAAAAAGCAGGGATACCACACCATAACGCGACCAATGCGCCATAATAGCCCGGTCGTGAATGTAATAATGCAGAGTTATTTCCCTTACCTGCTAGGCTGCGACTTTTGCTCAACCCAATTTGATAAGCTATGGCAATGAGTGCCAATAGCACGCCAATCAATAGCAGATTCATGTAATCTCCACCGTTTTCTCAATTTTCATTCTTTGAAAAAACCCAGTTAAACATCTTGCTAGACAAAAAGCTGATGAAGGTATCACACCCACATCAGCTCTCATTTTCAATCTATTATTTAACAGATTTACCTGCTTTAAAGTCTGCCAGTACTTTTGCACGTTCTGAATCAGACATTGAAATCAAGCCCGCTTTTTCAAGTTTAGAACCTTTACCTGAAGTCTTTTTGTTCAGGAAGAATTCTACATATTGCGGTAAGCCTTTAATTGATTTCACATGCTCGCCTTTCACATAGAAGAATAAAGGACGAGATACAGGGTAACTACCATTCAAAATCGTTTTTTCAGAAGGTGCTACGTTGTTTACAGTTGCAACACGAAGCTTGTCACGGTTTTGGTCATAGAAGCCTAAACCAAATACACCAACTGCGCTAGGAGATGTTTTTAAACGTGCCAGAGTTTCAGTATAGTCGCCTGCGATTTCAATCACACGACCATCCTTACGAAATGCTGAACAAGCTTTTTTCTGTTCTTCTTTGTCCATTTTTTTGAAGTAATCGTAAGCTTCACAGCCCGCTTCTACCATTTTTTCTTGGAATACTTCACGAGTACCGTGGTTAGAAGCTGGAATAACCAGTGTAATTGGCTCGTTTGGAAGTGATTTATCAATCTGGTTCCAGCGTGTATATGGGTTTGGTACAAGCTGGCCATTTGATGGCAATTTCTCAGCAAGCGCAGCAAAAACAAAGGCTGGTTTTAATTTATAAGCTGCTTTGTTTGAGTTTGATGCAAATACAATACCGTCATAACCAATTTTGATTTCTTGTACTTGGTTTACGCCTGCTTTTTTACATGCAGCTAATTCTGTATCTTTAACTTTACGTGAAGCGTTTGCAATATCAATCGTGTTATCGCCAACACCTTGACAGAACTGTTTTAGACCACCAGATGTACCACCAGAACCGACTACTGGAGTTTTAAACTGTGGGAAAGTATTACCAAACTCTTCTGCAACAATACTTGCATAAGGTAAAACAGTGGATGAACCAGCGATCTGAATCGTATCACGGGCTGCATTCGCAGTTGTCGCGATAGCGGCCCCAGAAACTGCAAGTGCAATGGCAAGTTGACGTGGATTTAAGCGCATGCTCTTCTCTCTTTATTTAGCTTAAGTGGGTACATCACTGGGTAAGTGAGTGTGTGTACTTTCGATACATGCATTTTGATTTTAAAATATGACAATTAGGTGACAACTTGATGACGCTTTTGTGATAATTCAACCCTAAACTTTGATTTTTATAAAATTCTTTTAATTTCAATATGTAACTTCAATTTTCAATATAAGCTTTGTATTTTTATTTATCCATTAAAATGTAATATTTCATTATTCTGTCATAAAAAAGGCCACCGAAGTGACCTTTTCATAATCATAAGACTTAATCAATTGCGGGTGTATAAGTTCCTGCAACGATGTCATCTTTAATACGATCACTTTCAGCAAGCACCAGTGCCAATAAGCTTTTCACATTATCCAGTGTTGCCACTGGGCTAAGTGTCGTCATTTTTAAAGACTGAACTTGCCCAACTTTAGTCACACCAATATTGGCATCGCCACGCGCAAACAATTCATCTGCAACATTTTGATTCAGACTATCGATAAATTCAACAGGATAATCTTGAGGCACAACACGGAACAATACTGAAGCAAATTGTGGTTCTACCAGAAGCTCAAGCCCATCTGTTGCTTTAATATAATCAGCGACTTCACGAGTTAGCGTCACACCATGATCAATCATGGAACCATACAGTTCTTCACCCAATGCTTCCACGGTCATCCAGAGCTTTAAGGCATCAAAACGGCGAGTGGTTTGCAATGATTTAGAGACCAGATTTGGTACACCATGTTCTTCATCGTAAGCAGAGTTTAAATATTCTGCTTCATAATGCATAAAGCGATAATTGGCTTCATCTTTCAATAAGAATGCACCACAGCTAATGCTTTGGAAATAATGCTTATGGAAGTCTAAAGTGATCGAATCGGAGAGTTCAATACCATCCAACATGTCACGATGTGCATTCGATAAAATCAATGCACCACCCCAAGCGGCATCAATATGCATCCATGCACCATATTTATGGGTGATTTCACGGATTTTCTTGAGTGGATCAATCGCACCTGCATCGGTTGTACCCGCAGTAGCCACCACACATGCCACGATTTTGCCTTCCGCTTGCAAATGCGCCATGGTTTTTTCAAGCGCATCCACATCCATTTGGGCATTGTCATTCACAGGAACGGTCACTACCGACTGAAAGCCCATGCCCATCATCGCCATGTTCTTTTGCACAGAGAAATGTGCATTTTCAGAACAAATGACTTTAACGTTTTTCATGGCTTCCGCAGGAATACCATCACGTTGGACTGACCACGGTTGACCGTTTTCATTTTTCCAATTCTTGGAAATACACCAGTCGCGCGCCAGTAGGACACCCATCAAATTTGACTGCGTACCACCTGAGGTAAACACACCGGCTTGACCAGACCCATAACCAACCTTTTGACGTAACCAGTCAATCAATTGCACTTCCATCAAAGAACCCGCAGGGCTTTGATCCCAAGAATCCATCGACTGGTTAGTCGCATTGATGAGCACTTCAGCGATCTGACTGGTCACCATCGTTGGACAATGCAAATGTGCGAGAGAATATGGATGATGTACCTTTAAGCTTTTGTTAAGAAATAACTCAACCATACGACTTAAAGACTGGTGTAAGCCCATCCCTTCTTTTGAAGGATTAAAAGAAATCGCCGAGCGCAATTCCTTGATACTACCACCCGTGTACATTTTGTCATTTTGCAACCATGCAGCAACGGCTTTCACCGCTTCATCCATTGCTGACTGATAGTCAGCAATGGAACCAGCATCATTGCAGAGTAACGCTTTACGATGTTCTGCAAAATCAACCATGCGATTAGCCTCGAACTGCTTTAAGTGCTTCACCCATTGCTTTTTTGAAACGCGCAAGCACTTCAACACATTCATCCTGAGAGATGATCAGTGGGCAAAGTAAACGAATCACGGTACCGTTACGACCGCCTTTTTCAAGCAATAGTTTATTGTTGAAACAAGCGGTTTGAATGGCAGCAGCCAATTGTGCATCAGCTGGACGTGAGCCAATACGATCTACTGGTTTACGTTCATCTACGATTTCGACACCAATCATCAGACCGCGACCACGCACGTTACCAATACATGGAAATTCCTGAGCCAATTTTTTCAATTCAGCTTGCAGGTAATCACCACGCTCTTGTGCATTTTTGGCTAGATTTTGTTCTTTAATGGTATTTAACACCACTAAACCTGTACCCATTGCCAATTGGTTACCACGGAAAGTACCGGTATGACCCGCAGGTTGCCATGCATCAAACTTACGTTTAATACCTAATACAGCAAGCGGTAAACCACCACCCACAGCTTTTGACATGACGACTACATCAGGCTCAATACCTGCATGTTCAAAAGCAAACATTTTGCCTGAACGTGCAAAACCAGCCTGAACTTCGTCCAGAATTAAAACGATATTGTGCTTTTCAGTCACTTCACGGATTTTTTGCAACCATTTCACTGGCGCAGTCACGACACCGCCTTCACCTTGAATTGCTTCAAGAATCACGGCAGCAGGCTTGGTGACACCGCTTTCAACATCTTCAATTAAATTTTCAAAATAATAAGTTAATGCATCAACACCAGCTTCACCGCCAAGTCCTAATGGACAACGGTACTCATGCGGATATGGCATAAACTGTACGCCCGGCATTAAATTATTCACGGCATTTTTAGCACTGAGATTCCCAGTCATTGCAAGAGAACCATGCGTCATACCATGATAACCGCCAGAGAAACTAATGACTGAGCTACGCCCAGTATAAGTTTTGGCAAGTTTAATCGCTGCCTCGGTCGCATCTGCACCAGATGGACCACAGAACTGTAAGCAATATTCTTCCTGACCGCCAGGCAAGTAAGAGAGTAATGCTTCAGTAAATGCATCTTTCAAAGGAGTTGTTAAATCTAAAGTATGTAAAGGCAAACCACTTGCTAAAGTGTCTTGAATACTTTGAATCACCGCAGGATGATTGTGGCCTAAAGCCAGTGTCCCCGCCCCCGCTAAACAGTCAAGGTATTGAGTACCTTCGACGTCTGTAACCCAGCAGCCTTGCGCTTTGGCAATCGCTAACGGTAATTTACGCGGATAACTACGAACATTCGATTCCATCTGACTTTGGCGAGTCAAGTAGTATTCGTTAGTTGAATGGGTGGCAGGATTTACGGAATTAACGCTCATATCGAATTACCATCTCTGATATGGGTTGAAAGAAATAAGTCTGGTGACTTGCGGTCCTTTGACTCGGTGCTTGTAGGATTCTAGTTAGGCAACATTTGCTTTCTTATCACTAGGAGGGCGATGATACCCTTTTTTGTATAAAAATAAAGACCTTTTGGTCTATAATTTCATGCAGATAGATCAAAAAAAATAAATGCCTAACTCCTTGAACAATTTATAATCATACTATGTGACAAGCGAAAGAAAATACGCTTTTTTTATCTACTATTTTGCTTTTGATAAATTTAACATTTATTTTATCGCCAAGAATAATTAAGCATATGATTTTAATAATTTATCTGTCAATATATAGATTCTAATTACATCTAAATTATTACAAACTCTCCACAAAAGATGTTTAAGTTCTACATCACTGATCATTAAGATAGATTGAGATAAAAACAATTTTTTATTTTATATTCTAAGGAGATGTTATGCGTCATTTATTATTGGGCAGTGTATTACTTTCTGCGAGCATGAGTCCTGCTGTATTTGCAGCAGAAAATGAGTCGCTTAACTATAATGTCGTGAACGTTCAGGCAGAAGCATCCCGTCAAGTGTCCAATGATGAAATGCATGCCACACTTTATATTGAAAAAAGTAATAAACAACCTGCTGCGTTAGCTACACAAATTAATCAACTGATGAATGAAGCGATGGCAGTCTCGCGTAAATATCCGCAGGTTAAAGTTGAAACGGGCGCGCAAAGCACTTATCCAGTTTATGATAATGACAGCAGCAAATTTAAGGAATGGCGTGGACGTGCTGAAATCCGTCTGGAAAGTAAAGACTTTAAAGCTGCAAGTCAGTTGATCAGTGAATTACAGCAAAACTTCCAGACCCAATCGATCAATTTTACAGTCTCGGATGAACAACGTAAAAAAGTTGAAAATGAGCTCATGGTCGAAGCATCCAAAAACTTCCAGCAACGTGCGCAGGTGATTACACAAGCTTGGAACAAAGGTAGTTATAATCTGGTCAATCTCAATTTAAATACCAATAATTATTTCCCACAGCCCATTATGATGCGCGCCAGTATGGCAAAATTTGCAACGGCTGAAGCTGCTCCTGCACAAGATGTGGCAGCAGGTGAATCTAAAATTACAGTCAGTGCAAATGGTACGATTCAGTTTAAATAACTACCTAATTACGAAAAAATAGAGAGCTTTAATCTCTCTATTTTTCATCACAATGACGCAAAAACTATTTCTTAAACGGAAACGCATATTTCACAATACGTCCAAGCACTTGACCATACTGTTTTACCAAACTCGCGTTGTTATAATGAATGCCATATTTTTTACACACCGCTTCAACTTTGGGTGCCATTTGACGATAACGACGTGCAGGTACATCTGGAAATAAATGATGCTCAATTTGGTGACTCAAATGTCCTGTCAAAATATGAAAAACTTCCGAACCTGTCAGGTTTGAAGAACCACGAATTTGACGCATATACCAATGACCACGACTTTCATTTTGCAATACCGTTTTTGGGAAAACTTCGACATCTTTGGTAAAGTGACCACAGAAAATAATACTAAATGTCCAGATATTACGAATCCCATTGGCCACCAGATTTCCCGTAAATACAGGCAAAGCCGCAGGCCCAGCAATCAATGGAAAAAATACATAATCTTTAAACAGGAGCTTACCCATTTTTTTCTGTGCAGGTTTCCAATCTGCCATAAACTGTTTCCATGTTCTACGTTTATAGATCACTTTACCAATTTCCAGATTTTGAATAGCAACACCCCATTGGAATAACAAACAAAAAGGAATGCTATAAATAGGTTGCAACAAGAACCCTGGTTTCCAGCGTTGTTCTGGAAATAAACGCAACAGTCCATAACCAATGTCATCATCCATACCTTTAATATTGGTATAGGTATGATGTTTAAAATTATGGGTTTGACGCCAGTTATCGGCTGTTCCTACGGTATCCCATTCATAGGTCTGTCCATTAAATTTGGGATCATTCATCCAGTCGTATTGTCCATGCATCACATTGTGACCCATTTCCATATTTTCCAGAATCTTGGAAACACCCAATAGACCAGTTCCCAAAACCCATGCTGGCGGAAACCAACCTGCAAATAAACAGGCACGCCCTAAGACGCTGGTATAACGAATTGCACTATAGACACGGCGAATGTAGGCAGCATCTTTTTCACCAATATCATCCAAGACTTCTTGCTTGATTTGATCCAACTCTTGGGCAAATTGATCTAACTCAGCTTGGGTTAATTCTCTATTTTTTGGATTTTTAAAATATTCAACTTTGACAGGCATATTCATGGGAGTTCTCTCTTTAAAGGTCGATCACAAGATCAGACTTGGCTGAACTAACACAGATTTTAATGTGATTTTTTGGTTCGCTATTTTCACTGGCATTGAGCAAATCTTGAGTAGTGCCTTGCGTCTTTTGGCAGACACACTTATGACAGACGCCCATGCGGCAGCCGTAAGTAGGCTTGATATTGGCCTGTTCAAGTCCCGCTAAAATGGATTGTCCTTTTGGAATAGCGACTGTTTTATTGGAACGACTTAAAGTGACATTGACAAAACCTGTGTCATTGTCAGAGATTTGAGTCAAACTAAATGCTTCACTCATAAAGCATTGAGCATGACCAAACAATTCTTCTGCGGTTTGCACAAAACCTGATGGTCCGCAAGCGTAGACGGTTGTATTTTCCAGATTTTCGATTGCAGCCAAATGCGTTACATTTAAACGGTCATCGTGTTGCACATCTTGCGTACTAAAAATTTTGTACTCAAATTGTGGATATTGAGATGCAAGTTGTTCAAATTTTGAGGCAAAAGCGGCTTCATTACGATGTTTAACCCAATATAAAAGTTTGACTTGGGCTTGAGTCAATTGCTGATTACGTTTCAGTTGTTCAATCAGGCTATACATTGGAGTAATACCACTCCCCGCAGCCAGTAAGACCACATTTTGTTGATCATCTAGTTGCATATCGCCAAAAGGCTGACCAAGTTCGACAATATCACCCACTTGGCTTTGCTCGTGTAACCAAGTACTGACTTTACCATCAGCAATTTTTTTTACCGTCAAAATCAGATCACCATTGCGCTCCGTTAAACTATAGCTACGCTCATATAAACGACCGTCTATTTTAACTTTCACTGGATGATGCTGGCCTGCCTTGCCCAACTTCACATGGCGATTGGTTTGCAAAGTTAAACTGATCGTATCTTTTGCAACTTGTTTTTTTTCTATAATTTGCGCCAAGGCACGTGATGTCGACCAAATTGGATTAACTTTTTGTAGCCAAAAATCAGCTGCATGCGGATCGAACACTGATTGCGTCAATGTACGAAAGAGTGATGGACTCTTTTGAATTGCTTGCATAGTAATGCCACTCTAGGTTGCTTTTTAATTATTATACACATGTATATAAATTTGTATATACACTTGTACTTTTATTTGCATTTCCCAATGGCCTAGCTCTATGGTTATAATGATTCAATACCGACAATGTATTGAAAAATATGACCGCTTCTTCCCTTTCTTCAACGCTTGCTTCTCATTCTGACACTCCTGAATTTGATCAGAAAACACCTAGCCGTACCGTAGGTCGTAAAGCAACCATTACCAAAGAGGAATTATTTGAAGCCGCGTTAAACTTGATTGGACCAGAAAAAAGTATCGCATCTTTAAGTTTAAGAGAAGTTGCACGCGAAGCTGGTATTGCCCCGAATAGTTTTTATCGCCATTTTAAGGACATTGATGAACTGGCAATTGCACTGATTGATCGTTCAGGAATTGTGTTACGTCAAATTATTCGCGAATCTCGATTACAAGCATCTAAGCAAAACAGCATCATTCGCAGTTCAGTCGAAGTATTTATTCAACAACTGGATACCGATGAAGGCAATTTAAGCTTATTACTGCGAGAAGGTTTTACTGGTTCCAAATCCTATAAAGAAGCCGTAGAACGTCAACTCATTTTCTTTCAACAAGAATTGCAAGAAGATTTAATTCGTCTAGAACGACTAAACCGTAGCAAACTTTTTCATCCAGACCTTGTTGCCAAAGCCATTACTCAATTGGTGTTTAATATGGGGGCAAAAGTCATTGATTTACCTCATGAACAGCGTGAAGAAGTTGCGGAACAGACGATGGTGATGATTCGTATGATTTTAGAGGGTGCGCGTCATCTAGATGAATCAAAAATACGCTAATTCTTTGACTTTACAAATAAAAGTCAAATAAAAAATTCTAATACAAAACTTGAATAATAAAAACAATTCTCAATTAGATATTGTGATAGCTTAAAAATACAACATTAAGTCAGACCAATTTTAATTGGTTAATATCATCTCAATACGGGGTTATCATGAGTAAAGCAACTTCAAAAGTATTAAAAGTCTATACACGAAATAATTTAGATGCGTCAGTCAAAGAAGCTACGGTTAAAATTTTAAATCAAATTCTTGCGAATCTGATTGATCTTTCATTGCTGACCAAACAAGCGCACTGGAATATGCGTGGCAGCAACTTTATTGCCGTACATGAAATGTTGGATACCTTTAGAACTTCGCTCATCACGCACTTGGATAATGTTGCTGAACGCGCAGTTCAGATTGGTGGAACTGCATTGGGGACGACTCAAGCCGTCAGTAACACGTCGCATTTGAAAGCTTATCCAGTTGAAATTCACGATGTGCAGGATCACTTAAAAGAGTTGGCCGATCGTTACGCGATTGTAGCGAATCATTTACGCGATACGATTGATGAAATTGAAGATCCCATTTCTGAGGATATTATTCATGCAGCTCTAGAGGATCTGGATCAATATTTATGGTTCCTTGAAGCCAATATCGATCAGGACAAGACGGCTTAATCTAAATCTTGATGCTATACGCTTTTAAAACACAAAAGGAGGAATTAATTCCTCCTTTTGCATTTTCAACTGATTCAAAAATTTATGGTTTTACTACAACCATTACTTGAATGGCTTCTGGAGTCACAGCTAATCCATCCAGTAAATTTAAACCTTCTTTTTGCAATTTTTGCAGACGTTCAATTTCATCTGGACGAATACTTGGATTGAACTGTTTTAAATAGCTTAAACGTTCAATTTCATATTGCCATTTTTGACCATAATGTTGTTTGGCTTGTTCAATCAAGCTCGGTAAAGACGTTTTTGCAATATCAAGTGCCTGAGTGTAGCGTTGTTCAATCACTTCTCGACGCGCTTTCACAACTTGACGGCAGCTATTACCATCCAGATGATGCAAATAAGGCTTCAAAATCGCTGGATCAATCTTTTCAGACAAATCCTGACCCGTTTCACTGAGCAATACACGAATCAACTGTTTTGGTAAGCTTGACGGAAGGTTAAGAGCTTTAGGGGCAACCACATCTACTTTGAACCAGACTTCAATCAGCACGGAACCTTGTTTAAGTGCATTAGACTTTAATACCGCCACATTGGTACTACCAAAGGCTTGGGTATTGATCAACTCCATGACACTTTCAACAAAAGGATGTTCCAATGTCAGGTATTGTGCATCTTCACGAATTTGCGCCTGATCACGATAAAAAGTCGCGGTCATGCCCTCTTCATCTAGGGTTAAACCCTGTACCTGCATTTGATCAGTCGGTTTGATAATAACCGTACCATTACTTTGCTCATCAAAGTCGATATTGGTGGATGACATAAATCGCTTCATAAACATCGGCAGCGTGGTATTGTCATCATAATCTTCAAGTGCTTCTACAATCTGTTGTGCAACGACAGGACGACAAGAATTGTACTCCAGCAATCGATCACGACCCGCTTGTAACTCAGCTTCCAATGCCTGACGCTGAACATTCACTTCTTCAAGTAAATCTTCAAAACGTTGCCCAAGATCAGCCAGTAAGCATTCTTTTAGATCGACAATAAAATTTTCTTGTAAGGTTTGCGCAGTTGGCGAAATGCTACCAAAAATATTTAATGCTTCGTTATACCAACGGAACATACGTTCTTGTGCAGTTCCAATTAAATAAGGCACATGAATCTGAATACGATTTTCCTGACCAATTCGATCGAGACGACCAATACGTTGTTCCAATACATCAGGATTTGCGGGTAGATCGAATAAAATCAAATCACTGGCGAACTGAAAATTACGACCTTCGGAACCAATTTCAGAGCAGAGCAAAATCTGCGCACCATAACTATCTTCCGCAAAGTATGCGGCAGCCTGATCACGCTCCAACAAACTCATCCCTTCATGGAACATCGCAGTACGAATACCTGCGTGTAAACGTAATGCATTTTCCAGTGCTTCAACCACAGGCCCACTACGCGCGATCAATAACACTTTTTTATGTTTTAAATCTTTACGCAAAATTTCCATGAGCCATGCGACACGTGGATCTATTTCCATCCACGCACCATCCAGTTGACCTTCTTCTGGCCACATTTGCTCACGCAACTTACCATCCATTGACCAATCTGCGGGTGCTGGCAAAGCGGCAGGCTGACAATCACGTCCAGGGAAACCCTGAATCGCTTCACGGGTATTACGGAACAAGATACGACCCGTTCCATGACGATCCAATAATTCTTGAATGGCTTGATAACGCTGTTCAGGTTGATCATCAATACGATGACCCAATAAACCCTCTAAAGCATCAATATGTTCATCGGTTAATGCTTCATCTGACATGAGTACTTCAGCAACTTTCGCAGTTTGCTGATATTGCTCTTCTTCGTCCAAAAAACGATCCAGACGACTAAAGCGTTGTGGATCGAGTAAACGTAAACGGGCAAAATGACTTTCTACACCCAGTTGCTCAGGCGTTGCAGTGAGTAGCAGTACACCCGCAGTTTGCTGAGCAAATTCTTCAACCAGATCGTAGCGGTCATTACCACCTTCTTCTTCGCTCCACATCAAATGATGTGCTTCATCGACCACAAGCAAGTCAAAACCTGCTTCAAGCGCCTGCTCACGCAAATCTTCATGATCAATCATCAAGTCAACGCTAGCAATAATGCATTGTTCAGTCGAAAATGGATTTAAGTCTGGATCATGTTCTTTCATCGACGCAGTACGCGTCAAATCAAATAAAGAAAAATGCAGATTGAAACGGCGACGCATTTCAATCATCCATTGATACTGTAAAGAATCAGGAACTAGAATCAGAATACGTTCTGAACGACCTGTTTTGAGTTGTTGGTGGATGATCAAGCCTGCTTCGATGGTTTTCCCCAGACCGACCTCATCTGCAAGCAGTACACGCGGTGCAAAACGCTGACCAACTTCATGTGCAATATAAAGCTGATGTGGAATTAAGCCAACACGCGCACCAATTAAACCCCGCAAAGGACTGGTTTGCATTTGTGCCTGCATGATCAACGCTTCTATGCGTAAATCGTACCATTCCTTATAATCGACTTGACTTGCCAGCAAGCGATCTACAGGTTTAGATAACTGAATTTGAGCGCCAATACGGGTTTCATTCAGTGCTTTGCGCTCTTGTTCACCACTTTCTAGAGTACGTACAACATTGTAGCGTAACACCCCATGACGATTTTCGATGGATTCAACCAGCCATTTACTGCCTTCTTGATCCTGCACTTCATCATTGATATTAAAAATAATACGCGATAAAGGTGCATTGTTGCGTGCATAGACACGAGTTTCATCACTTTTTGGGAATAAAATGCTGATTGAACGTTCATCAACATCAATTAAAACACCCAAGCCGAGTTCAGTTTCCGTATCTGATAACCAACGTTGACCAATAGCAAACTGCTGCAATTTTTCCACCTTTATCTCAAATTTGCACCACACATTTTACGCTGTTCATTTGATTAAATGTCAGTCCTTTTGTGTAGTCTTTAAGCACATATTTTGACACAAAGCTCATTAAAAAAAATGAGCTTTTCACGATTGTTAAAAAAGTTTTGACACTAAAACGGAACAGGACAATGAAATGTCAGTAGCTCTCCCGTTTTAGGATGATGAAAACTTAAGCTCATCGCATGTAAGCACAAGCGAGGCATAAGTTGCTGATATTTTTCATCTGCATATAAAGTATCACCCACAATCGGATGACCTAAATATTGCATGTGCACACGTAATTGATGCGAACGACCTGTAATTGGAGTCAGTTGTACTCGCGTTACAGGCTGATCTTGCCATTCAAGATGTTCAATGACCTTCCAGTGCGTTAATGCAGGTTTATGATGTGCTGGATCCACAATATGCAACGGCGGACGTTCAGGATCATAGATCACTGGAATATCAACCGAACCTTCACCTGTCAAATTGCCCGCGACCACTGCCTGATAGATTTTATCAGTTTCACGCGCCTGAAACTGCTTTGAAATATGAGTTTGCGCAGCTTTCGATAAAGCAAATACCAAAATGCCAGAAGTATCACGATCCAGACGATGAATCAGTAAGGTACGTGGCTCTTCTGCGACTAATCGCGTTAAGACACTATCATGTAAATCGCCTTTTCCTGGAACACTAAGTATGCCTGCTGGTTTATGAACGACTATAAAATCGTCATCACGATGAATCAGGTGATCGCTTAGAAAATTACTCAAAATCTATTCCGGAAGTGATTTTTAAATCAGCGGGCAATAATAAAAATCTTAAGGCAGAAATACAATGCAAAAACAGCATTTTTCCTAAAGTTTTTATTTAAGCTGGGTGTCAGCATTGAGTTTTCATATAATAAAGACAGTTATATTCAGTATTTATGAAATTTGCTGAAAGAAATCGTGGATTGCTGTCTGTGCGATTTCAGCATCTTCAAAAGATTTAGCACCAGAGATACCAATCGCTCCGATCAATTGCCCTTCATAAATAATCGGCTCACCGCCTTCAAGCATACCCGTGACACTTTCAAGCGTTAAAAATCCCATTTGACCATTACTAATAATGTCTTCATAAAATTTGGATGGACGGCGACTCATGGCTGAACATTTCGCTTTTTCCAGACTCAAATGAGCCGTTAATGGTGTTGCACCATCCATGCGTTTCATAATCAACAAAGCACCAGCTTCATCAACAATCGAAATACTCATATTGAAACTGCGCTCAATCGATAACTCAACAGCACGATTCATTAAAATTTCAGCATCAGCCAACGTCAAATAGTGTTTAGTTTTCATGGTTATGCTCCATTAAAAAAGCCCGTCAAACGGGCTTTAGTGTCATTATTTCATCGATTGAAATGTGTC
Source organism: Acinetobacter septicus (assembly GCF_019355975.1). NCBI lineage: Bacteria > Pseudomonadati > Pseudomonadota > Gammaproteobacteria > Moraxellales > Moraxellaceae > Acinetobacter > Acinetobacter septicus. The sequence continues at coordinate 879,117 of NZ_CP079898.1, forward strand.
TTTTGCAGCTTGAATCGTAAATTCTATGTCCTCATCACTATGCGCAGCTGAGATGAATCCTGCTTCAAAAGCTGAAGGAGCAAAATTTACTCCACGATCCAACATGCCATGAAAAAACTTTTTGAAAGCTTCAGTGTCACACGCAAGCATAGAATCGAAACTGGTAATGTCGTCTTGATCGGTAAAGTACAAACCAAACATCGCCCCTGCTTGTTGGGTTTTAAATGGAATCCCTGCTTCATCTGCCGCTGCTTGTAAACCTGCGAGCAATTTTTCAAGTTTTACATTCAGGTTTTGATAAAAATCTGGCTGACGCAAATGCTTAAACATTTCAATACCTGCGCGCATCGCCAACGGATTTCCTGACAAAGTTCCTGCCTGATATACGCCACCTAAGGGTGCGATGCACTCCATAATTTCACGTTTACCGCCAAATGCACCGACAGGAAGACCTGCACCAATAATTTTACCCAAAGTGGTCAAATCTGGTTTGACGTTATAATACGCTTGCGCGCCGCCTAGAGCCACGCGAAACCCTGTCATGACTTCATCAATAATAAATACAGCGCCGTATTCATCACAGACATCGCGAATCGCTTGAAGAAAACCATCGATTGGTTTTACCAGATTCATATTACCTGCCACAGGCTCTACAATCACACCAGCAATTTCATGTCCAAATTTGGCAAAACATTCTTTTAATGCAGCAATATCGTTATACGGAAGGGTTAAGGTATGTTTCGCAAAATCAGCAGGCACACCTTTAGAGGTTGGCTCACCCTCACCTTTAGTGAGTAGACCTGAACCCGCTTTAACCAGTAATGAATCCGAATGCCCGTGATAACAGCCTTCAAACTTCACGATTTTGTCACGTCCCGTATAGCCACGTGCCAAACGGATTGCGGTCATAGTCGCCTCTGTCCCTGAATTGGTCATACGTACCAGTTCAATAGAAGGCATGATGTCGCAAATAATATCGGCCAAAGTAGTTTCATGCACAGTGGGCGCACCAAAGCTTAAACCATCTTCAGCTGCTTTTTGGACTGCCTGAATAATGTCTGGATGCGCATGACCCAAAATCATAGGCCCCCAAGAACCGACATAATCCACATAACACTGATCATCTTCATCCCAGAGATAAGCGCCTTTGGCTTTTTTAATAAATACCGGAGTTCCACCAACGCCATTAAAGGCACGAACAGGAGAATTGACACCGCCAGGAATATGTTTACTGGCTTGCTCAAATAATTGCACTTGTTTTGGAGATAAACTCATGAATACTCTCGATACTTGTAAATTCAGTTAAAAATCAGAATGCAGAATATTTTTCTTTGAATCAGGCTTTAATCAAAAACCGATGGATTCTTTAGATCAGGCATCTGCAAATAACGCAGCCCACGCATGAACACGCGCAGGAATCTCTGGAACTGGAAGGCCTAATATATCACTAATCACAGCACACAAGTCAGCACCGCTTTCAATCACTGCTTTGGAATTTTCAACAGTTAGACCACCTATGGCACAGATCGGAACATTGACTTTTGAACGTGCCTGTTTCAATGTTTCCAAACCAATATTACCTGCTTCGGGTTTGGTCGTCGTTGCATAGACTGCACCGAAAGCCACATAAGTTGCACCGTCAATAATCGCTTGTTCAGCCAGTTCAATCGAGTTGGCACAGGTTCGACCAATAATCGCATTGGGTGCCAATCTGGCTTTGGCATCAGTAATTTCACCATCCGACTGACCTAAATGCACACCCAGCTTAAACTGCGCTGCCAAAATCAAATCATCATTAATGATTAAAGGTACCTGATATTTCTCACAGAGCCATTTGATCGCATCGACCTCGGCAGGTTGATTGAGTGGCGGTACTTTTTTACGACGATATTGTAAAATCGCCACTTGACCCGTAGCCAAAGCTGCTTCTAATTTTTCCAATAAGAGTTCGATTGGATCATCATTGGTAATTAAATATAAACCACGCATTACATTTATATCTCTTTATTGCTTTATTAAATGGAATATCAAAAACGATATAAGTTTTCCTATAGATACCTATGATCTATTTAAGCCATAAATCCAGTTTGGCTTGGTCTTCAATCTTAAATTCAACAGTTTGTAATGGAATTTCTCCACCGGTTACAGTGAACTGAATGAACTCATCACGTCGGAATGCAAATACGGTGAACTGTCCCTGTTGTCTTGCATATTGCGCCAATAATTTTTCAGACGCCTTAAGTCCATCAATGGCAACAATCACATCCTGCGCAGACAAACCTGCTTTTGCACCCTCACCTGCACGATTCGCTTGCTGAATCAGGACACCTTCAGGCTTATCTTGCAGTTTTAGACCAAAAGGCAATGCTTTATCGTGTTTAAACTCATAGCTTAGTCCAAACGATGGCAGTAACTCATTGATTGGCAGCTCTTCTGTAGTATTGATCAAGAAACTTAAACGTTCTGTCCAATCTTGTCCTGTCAATTCCTTGCAAAGATCAAAAATGGTTCGCTCATTGACCTGAATGCCCTTTTGCGTATTTTCATATAAGCGACGCAATAATGCATCCAGACTAGAGTCATAAGTGCGTAACCCGAGGTCCAGACATAAGGCGACCAAAGCACCTTTATTGTAATAACTGGTTCCTGCATTATTTGAGTTTTCATCCTGACGATAAAACTTGATCCATGCGTCAAAACTCGACTCAGACACAGATTGAATAAATCGTCCTGGATTTTGCAGATAACGATCCATCTGGGCTTTCAATAATTTCAAATAAGATGTTTGTGAAATCACGCCACTGCGTAGCAAAATTAGGTCATCGTAATACGAGGTAAAACCTTCAAAAATCCACAGTAAAGAGGTATAAGATTCTTGATGTAAATTATATTGAGCAAAATTTTCAGGACGTATAAATTTCACCAGCCACGAATGAAAATACTCATGACTACATAAACCCAAGAAACGCTGATAATCTTCAGATGGTTCTTCAGGTTCATTGGCTTTAGGCAAATCATTGCGTGGTGTAATCAAACTGGTGCTATTACAATGTTCTAATCCACCATAACTATTGCCCGTTGCCATCGTCATAAACGTATAATTTTTAAATGGCGCAGAACCAAAAATTGCAATTTCGGTTTCACAAATTTTAGTTAAATCAGACTTTAAGCGTTCAACATTGGTGTGATGCTGACCTGATACTACAAATTCATGTGCAATTGCATTTGCATCAAAACTAAATCGGGTTTGCTCTGCAAGTTCAAAAGGACTATCAATCAGTTGATCATAACTTTCTGCTTTTAAGGTAAAACGCCCTTTCACTAAACTTTTTGATGTTAAACCTGTTGCAAGCTGGAAGTGCTTCAGTTCTTCTGGCAAAAACAATTCGACTTCACAAGCGGATTGTTCCTGATCTTTTAATCCCAGACAGACACATGCAGGATTAACATATAAACGGGTCTGATCGACGTAAGCACCACGAACCGATAAATCATAAGCATAAACATCATACTCAACTGTAATCAGTTCATGATCTGTATTGAATAATTGCCATGTATTTTTCTGATCTTTTCGAATCGACAATAATCGACCCGCTTCATCGTAAGCTTTGACTGATTCAATATGTTTTGCAAATTCACGAATCAAATAACTTCCAGGAATCCACGTCGGTAGCCAGAGTTCCTGATTGGGATTGGCTAGAAAACGCATAGTGACATGGATCAGGTGTTGGCGATAATCATCAAATTCAATTTGGTAATGCAACATATTTTCAGGATATCAAATCAATCAATTTCATCTAGCTTAACATTTTTTTAACAGCGCATGAGTAGTTGTCGCATTTGTCTACAAAAGTCACTAGCCACCAAGAAAAAAAAGGCATAGCATGCAACTATTTTTAGCATTTCACACCACAGGATGGTCATGCAGGTGAACACGTGAGATTTTTCCTTTCACTTTTTACGCTTTTTAGTTTGTTTTGTACCACGCTTGCCAATGCACAACTCCTGAATATTGCACCTGAAAGTGTCGAAGCGCAGGCTTGGAGCATCATCGATGCACAATCAGGCCAGACCATTGCTGAATATAATAGCAATGCACAACGCGCTCCTGCCTCTTTAACCAAGATGATGGTAGCTTATATTGCCCTTAAAGAAATTAAGGCAGGCAAACTACGTAAAGATGAAATTTTGACTGCAACTCCTGTGGTTAAAATGGTTCAGTGGGATGAATCCCAAATGTATTTAAAAGAAGGTGAACAGATTTCTGTTGATCAACTTTTAGCAGGTTTGATTGTGATGTCAGCCAATGATGCTGCGGTAACCTTGGCCGAACGGATTTCAGGCAATGTTCCTGCATTTTTGAAACGCATGAATCAGGAAGCTCAAGCTTTGGGCATGCAGAATACACATTTCTCCAACCCTGCTGGCGTCACCATGCCAGATCATTATTCGACTTCACATGATCTGGGTTTACTCGCCAAAGCATTGGTCAATGAAGTTCCTGACTATTTAAGCTATTCAAAATTACCCAGTTTCAGTTATAACCAACGTTTTCATCGCGCAACCAATTTGGTACTAAAAAATGACCCAACTGTGGATGGTTTAAAAACAGGCTTTACCAAAGCAGCGGGCTATAATCTTGCGCTAACGGCGAAACGTCCAACCCTAAATCCAGATTTACCAGAGCGTCGTCTGATTGTGGTGGTTTTAGGGACTAAAAGTGCAGTAAAACGAGCTGAAGTTGCGCATAAACTAATGAATCTGGCTTATGCTTATACCCGTGATGAAGAAGTTATTAAAGATAAACAGCTCATTGCTGAACTGCCAGTTGTCAAATCTACCTTGAAAATGTTTAAGGTTGAGACTCGACAACCGACAATAGTCACTACATCATTATATGATTTATCACAACCGATTGATCTCAATCAGTTTGATATGCAGACTCAACGTTTACATGTCACCTACGCCAACGGCATAATGACCACAATTGAACCTTTACAAACCACGAAAACCCATGTCAATGTCGAGCTCAACGAGAAACAATTGACTGCGCCGCTGATGAAAGCAGTTCATCTTGCAACGGTTCAGGTTTACCAAAATAATCAATTGATTCAAAGCATCCAAATTAATGACAATGTTCAAATTCAGGAAGCCAATATTTTTGAACGATTCTTTATGTGGTTCAAAGGTTTGTTTTCGCTATTTGGTCATGATGATCGAAGTGTCAAACTCTACCCACTGAACTAAAATTATTTCGTCGATAATAAGGTAGCTTTTAAGCTACCTTTTTTGTAGAGTTAAATGGCGAGATTTACAGCATAAAAAATTCAATTTTGCATTGAAATTGAGAAAATTGCCCTTATTAATGAAAAAATGAGTGTTTAAATGTGAAAACTTGTGGTTTTTTACGATTTTTCATCTACAAAACCAGTTTTTCACTTTATCATGTGTACTTAAATTGATTGAATGGATCAAATAACATGACTGCTATTGCAAATAACCACGTGGTTTCATTCCACTACACGCTGACTAATGCAGAGGGTGAAACTCTTGACCAATCACAAGGTGAACCACTTGCCTATTTGCACGGCGCAGGTAATATTATCCCAGGTTTAGAAAATGCCTTGGCTGGTAAAACTGTAGGTGAAAAATTTACAGTCAATGTACCTGCTGCTGAAGGTTATGGCGAATATAATCCTGATCTTGTACAAGAAGTACCAGCTCAAATGTTCCAAGGTGTTGAAAACATTCAACCAGGTATGCAATTCCAAGCTCAAACTGATGATGGCGTGCAAATCGTTACTGTTAAAGCAGTTGAAGGCGATAATGTTGTCGTTGATGCAAACTTCCCACTTGCTGGTCAAGATTTAACTTTTGAAGTTGAAATCGTTGAAATTCGTGATGCAACCCAAGAAGAACTTGATCATGGTCATGTTCATGGCGCGGGTGGTCATCACCACTAATCAGTTAATTTACCGATTCAAATAAAGCAAAGTTTCGACTTTGCTTTATTTTTTAAATCATAATGCCCAATCAATATTAAAAACCATCAATTGTAAATTTAATCATCAATTTTATTTTCTTTATTCATTAAACTCACAAAAGATGCCTTCTGATTTGTAATTCGCCTTGTAGTTGTTTTCATTTATTTTTATGATGAAGACTAAAGGTGCATACGTAGTTTCTATTTCAACAGAGATTGCACTTTAGATTTATAACAATGATTGATTTACATAGGAATAATACATCATGAAATATGTACACATTTTAGTTCCAGTTGACGGCTCTGACATCTCTCTCGCTGCGCTTAAACAAGCCGCTTCTATTGCAAAAGCATTTAACAGTAAAATTACAGCAATCAGCTTATTGGCCGTTGATCCATTTAGCGGTGTCGATTTTTATTATGTTTCCCCTGTAATGAAAGATTACTTTGTAGAAGCTCATGCACAAGCAGAGGAAACTCTGGCAAAAGCTGAAACTATTGGAACTGAATTAGGTATTGAGATTGAGACTCAAATTATCAAAGGTGAAGTCTCATCAGAAGGTATTTTACAAGCAGCGGAAGACTTAAAAGTTGACTTGATTGTGATGGGTTCACATGGTCGTAAAGGATTCCAAAAATTCTTCTTGGGTAGCTTTGCGCAAGATGTACTTGGAAATACAGAATTACCTGTTTTAATTGTAAAAAAATAATCTTACAGCCACTAAAAAGCCCGTTTTTACGGGCTTTTCTAGAACCAAAACAACTTGAGTGAATATCCTCAAATATTGTTTGTTGTTAGCTAATTACAAATCGAGGTTACCATATCTGGTTTATCTTGGCCGAGAATGAACTCTTATAGACCAAGCAGTATATGAATACCTTATTTTTAATATAGCACTTATTGCTAAATCGGTCAAGTTTTACTCAATTATTTTATTAGTCTCTTTGACGAAAATGGAATGCTACATCAAATTCCTTATAGGCTAACCATGTTGCCATAATACACAGTAACCCCACTACAAGAAGAATCTTATCCATATTCAAAATTCCCAAAATCAAAAATATACAGGAAAACAGACCAAGCAAAGCACAAATTAAAAAGCCGAGATAAAAGTGACGCATAGGAGATACCCAAAATTTAATAAGAAAAAAATTTACACATAATTAAAATGTAAAACAGTGATGATGCTCAATCAAAATCCGAATCGAAGTATATCCTTTTGCCTTTCTTTAATATTTTCATTTAAAGACACAACTTATGTAAACAAACGAAATAAACTGTGAGCTTTTGCAGCAATTCTTATTAAATATTCTAAAATTGTACTTAAACAGTAAAATAATGAATTAAAAGCATATTTTTATCTTAGAATGCCTAAGTTGGTTTGTTCCACGTTCATTATCAAAAATAAATCACTCATCTTTACGAACTGAATAAAATTGAATTGGAGAAAAACATGTTAAAAAAAATCCTGATGACGACTGGTATTGTATCTGCATTAGCCATGACAGGTTGTGCCACAATGTCCAATCCATCTACCGACCGAAATCTAGCAATGCTACAAAATAAACTGTGGCTAGTGACTGAAATCAATGGCGTAGAATACAAAGTCAATCCAGCTCAGACGACTAATGTTGCTGCCCTAATGTTTGACAATAGTGCCTTGAGTGGTTCTGATGGTTGTAATCGTCTAATGGGCGGATACACCGTCAAAGGTACCCAAATTGCTTTCACTCAGTTAGCAAAAACTCAAATGGCTTGTTTATCTGCAACAGATGTTCCAGAAAAATTCTCTAATGCTTTAGAGCAAACTACAAGCTATAAAGTTTCTGAGAAAAAATTAGAACTTTTAAATAAAGACGGAAAAGTTCTAGTTGAATTAAAAAGTAAATAAATAAGTAAAGCTCCCAATGATAAGTTGGGAGCTTTTAATTTAATCGTAAGTATTAGATTTCTTTGATCATTGTTTAAATCCTTTTCTTTTTTCTCCTACAAACAGAAATAAAAGAGGCTTATGAAAAAGTCTTGTGATTTAAACTATTTATCACAGCCTATCTTATCTAGCGAAATCCTTCGCTGACTTTAGTTTGAAGTTAAGCCGTTTGTTTCATCTTGAAAAATAAAATGTTTCTGCTTCGCATATAAAAATTCACAAGAACAAATGCCAAAATCATTGCTCCAACAATATCCAAAGGGAAATGTACCCCCAAATAAATACGTGACCATCCAACCAAAGCTGCAATCAGAATAGCAATAGCCCCTAGTTTTTGGCAGCCTTGATATAAAAAAGAAAATGCCAATATGCTAATCGTTAGCATATGATGACTTGGAAAAGAATTTGTTGCTTTATGAGCAATCAGCAAATGCCCTAATCCCAATGCAAATGGTCGCGCATGATAATAAAAGTGATCAATCATAGCGGCAATACACACACCGATCAGAACCAGCAGCAAACTATGTAAATAGGCTTTTTTATAATTTGAATTCCCTTTAATCAATAAAACGGTACATAAAAGTAGATAAATACCAATCAGGTCATGCGAGATAAAAATAGCCATTTTTAATAAAAATGGTGCTGGTGTGGCAGATGCATTGATCCATAAAAATACACGATGATTAACAGTGGAAAGAAACATAAGTCGGTCATAAAAGCCAAATCACTTCGTTTATTAGACTCATTTTAGATTAAGTGTTTCTTAGATTTAATTCACAATAAGTTATTGAAAAATAAATTAGAAAAAATCAATTAATTCCTAATAAACACTTAATCTTGGTTATTTATTCTTTAGATAGATATACTTTTGGATCTAGTAAAAGTGGCTTTGCATTTAAAAAAATTTGACTGTTTAAATCTTATTTTATTGTTCTCTACTGCCCTCTTGATGCTAATTTTCATACCTGTTGCTGGGTCAGTAGATCAAATGCTCAGTCTTCCTTGGGTAGATCATTCGGGATATTACTTAAGGGAAAACTGGTTTTTAGTTAAAGTTGGACATGAATTTTTAAAAAATCTCGTGATTGTGATTGCAATCATACATGCTGTTGTCTGGCTAAAATTATTAATTAAAAAATCACGCTCACCGTGGCGTTCGATCAGTGGCGTTGTGGTACTGGGAATGATGATTTCGGTTGCAGTAATCGGTTTACTCAAATCCCAATCAATACATGCCTGCCCTTGGGCACTTTTACAAATCAATCAAGAACATGTCGACTGGCTCAGACCATTAAGCTCGCGAGGTAAGTGTTTCCCAGGCGGTCATGCGTCTGCTGGATTTTCTTTACTCATTTTATATTTTGCTTATCGTCCATTTTATCCCAAACTGGCACGATATGGACTCGCATTCGCTTTGATCATGGGTATAGTGATGAGTGCGGTTCAAATGGTACGCGGTGCTCATTTTTTAAGTCATAACTTATGGGCACTCTGGTGGTCATGGCTCATTGATTTTATCTTGTATAAAGTATGGGAAATACGTTGGTCTTATCAGTTAAAGACCCTCTCAATTTATAACAAGAATTAAGTAAATTAATATTAGTTATTGATTTTTAATCAAATTTAATCTAATTATTTCTTAATCTTATCAGTTTTAAATAGAACATCTGCATCAATTAGCTGAAATTATGCGTATGGCTACTCTATTTAAGCTTAAACGAATCTCCGTCTCTCTAAGAATGTTTAATATTCTGGTCGCCAGTTGGTTGGCCAGTTTCACCAATATTGGTTTCTATGAACATCTTTGTTCTTTCAGTTCTTTTTCAGGATTTATTCAATACTCTTTTATTTTTGTGACTTTTTTAATCTTAAGCGGATTTTATTTCTTTGTCTTACAGATTTTTAGTTGGCAGCATTCAGCCAAAGCACTCGCCGTAATCTTAATTGTATTGACAGGACTTTCATCTTATTTTGTCAATCAACTGGGTGTAAACATTAATCCTGATCAAATTCAGAATGTCATGCAAACAGATGTCGATGAAGCATTTGATTTATTATCTGTTCCCTTTTTATTGTGGATCATTCAGACCGTTGTTTTACCATTAATCGTTGTATTTTATATAAAAATCAAACCCATTCAGAGTATTAGAAGCCTTGTTCTTGATAAATCAATCAGCTTGATCATTGCTTTGTTTATTATGGGTCTTGGTTTGTTTTCATTCTATAGTCAATACGCGCCTATTTTTCGGGAAAATCGTGAATTAAAAGCCCAAATTTCTCCTTTAAATATTTTGTCGAGTAGTTGGAGTTATGCACATAAAAGTACAAAAGAACAAAATCTACCCTTAATACCTTATGGTGAAGATGCGCATCAAGTCAATCATGCGATCCAACAACCCGCTAAAATTATGGTTTTGGTGGTCGGTGAAACTGCGCGCGCGCAAAATTTTAGTTTAAATGGCTATGCCAAAGTGACGAATCCTGAACTCAGTCAGTTGGATATTGTCAATTTTAATCAGGCATCCTCATGTGGAACACAAACCTCGGTGTCTGTACCCTGCATGTTTTCTGGTATGCCTCGCAAGAATTATGACGCTGCTTTAGCCTCACACCGTGAAGGTTTACTGGATATCGCTCAAAGAGCAGGTTATCAAGTTACATGGATTGATAATAATTCTGGATGCAAAGGCACTTGTGATCGCATAAAAAATTATATCGTGCCCAAAGATGAGCCTGCTTATAAGAAATGGTGTGGAAATGGTGAATGTCATGATGGTGCTTTATTGGCAGCACTTTCTGATTATTTAAAACAACTTGATACTCAGCATTTGAAGCAAAATCAACTCATTGTATTACATCAAATGGGGAGTCATGGCCCAGCCTATTATAAGCGTTATCCTGATGAATTTAAGAAATTTCTACCTGTTTGTGAAACCAATAATATTCAAAATTGTGATCATCAGTCATTGATTAATACTTATGATAATACGATCTTATATACTGATCATATTGTGGCCAGTACGATTCGTGTATTACAACAAACAGGTGTGCCTACTGGATTAATTTATTTATCTGATCATGGTGAATCGACTGGAGAAAGCGGTTTATATTTGCATGGAACGCCTTATTTTATGGCACCTAAAGAACAAACTCATATTCCCATGCTATTTTGGACTTCACAACAATGGCCAGAACATCAAAAAATTCAGAATTGTTTAAGTAAACAAAAGGATCATGCAGTGAGTCAGGATAATTTATTTCCAACTTTATTGAGCTTTTTAAATATTCAAACCAAAGTACTCAATCGCCAACTCGATTTACTCGCACAATGTGGAGGTAGTGTTTAAAGTGATTCGTATTTTATATATCGAAGATGACTTAATGGTAGGCAAATCAACCTACCAGTTGTTTCAACACGAAAAATTTGAAATCGATTGGGCGAAAACAGGTTTAGAAGCCCTCGATTATTTGTTCGGTCAAACTTATCACATTGTACTGTTAGATCTTGGATTGCCAGAACTAGAAGGGTTGGAAGTCCTTAAACATATTCGCAAACAAGTCGATATGAATAAGATGGGGGTGATTATTATCAGTGCGCGTGACCAAAGTCGTGACAAGATTCAGGGACTCCGACTGGGGGCTGATGATTATATTGTTAAACCCTATGATTTTGATGAGTTAATTGCCAGAATTGAATCTGTTTTAAGGCGTGGAAACTACAATTCACTCGAAGAAATTCATTTTAAAGTGGGCAATGTTCAACTTTTTCCAAATACGCATCGGGTCATAAAAGGAAAAAAGAAAATCGAACTTTCAGCCAAAGAATGGGCAATTTTAGAACCCATGATGATGTATCCCAATCAGATTTTTTCCCGACAAATGCTCGAACAAAAACTTTATAACTGGGATACTGACATCAGCAGTAATACCATTGAAGTACACATTCATAATCTTAGATATAAATTAGGCAAAGATTTTATTCGTACCGTTCGTGGTCTGGGTTATTGTATAGATACACCAAAAGTTTCAGGGTAGCTGCTGAGATGCCCCCTTTTTACAATAATTACAACAGACTCAAGCAAATTTATCGTGACCTGCCACTTAGTTCGAGAATGTCATGGAGCATCTCGATTTTTAGTATTATTTTGCTGATTATCATTGGTATAGCTGCCTATCGGATCGCTCTTGAAGAATCACAGGAAGTCATTGATCGCCAAATGCAGGAAATGGCAGAATTTCTGGGTAAAAATAATCTTTCAAATCGTCTTTCTAGCTTTGATCCTCACAAACAATATGATGAAACCGATGTCTTTATCGACATTATTCCTAAAAATGAACTTGAGTACATCAGTCAGCATCATAACTATATTTTGCCGTATTCAAATTCAGCACATTTCTCCAAACATAAAACCTCTCGGGGTGAATTAAAGATTTATGTATTACCACTTGCAGATAAGCAAATCCAAATTAGCCAGCTCATCAAAGTCCGCCGTCATCTGGCCGAGGAACTGGCATTTAATATGCTTATTCCTTATCTTTTTTTCATGCCATTTGCGATTTATGCAGTTTATCGACTCATACGCCATCACTTAAGATCGATTGATGAACTCAGTGTGACTTTTGCACAACGGGATTATCATGATTTATCCGAGATTCATGTTAAGGATTTACCCGTTGAACTTACCCCTGCGATCAATGAGTTAAATTATTTATTTAAAAGGATTGAAAACGCACAAAAACAACAACAACTTTTTGTTGCGAACGCTGCACATGAATTAAGAACCCCGCTTACTGCCTTGAATCTGCAAAGCTCACTGTTGATGAAAACTCAACGCAATAGCTCAACCTATCATGAAAATTTGCAAGACTTAAGACACAGCCTAGATCGAATGACTCATTTAGTTGAACAGTTAATGGCTTTGGCACATCAAGAGGTTCAACAACATGAACCTCTCGAAAAATTGAATCTTGTAGACGCAACGCGTCGTAATGTCGGTCAATTGCTTGCCAAGGCACATCATAAAAATATGGATGTACAAGTCGACATTCACAGTCCGCCGGAAGAATTAAATATATGGGCAACTCGCAATACCGTAGATAGTATTTTGATTAACTTGATTGATAATGCGATCAAATATAGCCCCGCACAAAGTCTGGTTCTGATTAAAATATACTGTGCAGAAAACGAGCATTGTCAGGTGGAAATTCATGATAGTGGTAGTGGAATTGCACCAGAGCAATATGAATATGTTATGCAGCGCTTTGTTCGACTGGTTGAAACGCAGCATCAAGCTATAGGAAGTGGACTTGGCCTCTCCATTGTGCAATCAGCCCTACAAGCCATTGATGCTACGATGCAACTTAGTAGTTCAGAGCGATTAACAGGTTTGAAAGTCGTCCTGACTTTTAAACAAAATAGAGATGCCAACACATAGTTTTATAAACAACAACTAACTTGCACAAACATTCAAAAATTATCCCGCCTGATTCATGAGTTCTGTCTAACTCCATGAGTTTATGGAGTTAGATCAGCTTTCAAGGAAAGTCATGGCGTATTTGGATAATACAAATTAGATTCTAAATGAGCCCAACAACTCATTGGACTCATTATGGCATTACTCTTCTTCAACTTCGATAGGATCACCATCTTCTGGACGAATATGACGTTCACCATCCTCTGCTGGATCAACACTTGAACCATCTTTGGTAATTGCATTGTACAATTCATCTTCTTTTTTATCATCGATGAATTCTTCATCTTCAAAATCCAAAGGTTCATTATCATCATCGAAATTTAAAGGTTGTTCTTCGTCTATCATGAGTCTTTATCCTTAATAGAAATAGACTTCTTGCATAAATCCCTTTTATTTCTCCTTAATGAGGAAAAGATAAAAAGGCTTTAACACTGATGAAAGAAGTCTAATACATGAATTTTAGAGTGAGTCATTTCAAAATAAGTTTTCATGCAGAAAATGAAGCATCACTGTAAATAATATCGTGGCTCATTTTCCTTAAACTTTAAATCAAAATGGATTGGTTAAATGCGTTTGTTCATCTGCCAGAAAGTGAAGTAAATCCTGTGCAACCCGCTCCTGTTGGGTGGCTAGGACGCCATGCGGTTCTCCCTCATATTCGATCAGGGTCGCATTTGGTATCGCTTTTTTCACCGCATGCGCACTGACTTCAATCGGTACTGTTTTATCTGCGGTGCCATGAATCACCAATAAAGGTACGGTAAAAGCAGCAAGATCTGCTCTAAAATCAGTATAGGCAAAGGCTCGAACACAATCTACTGTGGCTTTAAGGCTTGCCTGCATGGCAACTTGTGTATTCCATTTGAGGAACTCATCACTAACAGCATGTTTGAGTAAGCCAACACCATAAAAGTCTTTAAAGAAATCGCTATAAAACTTTGGACGTTCAGCTAATAACCCTTCGATCATTTCCTGAAAAACTGACCCATCGACACCATCTGGATGATCATCAGTCTTTAATAGAAAGGGTACAACGGATGAAATCAGGGCAACTTTTTTAATATCTTGTGCCTGATAGCGACTTAAGTAACGCGCGATTTCTCCACCTCCCATTGAAAAACCAACCAACGTAACATCTGTTAATTGTTTATCTTCAATGATAGCGCGCAAATCGTCTGCCAATGTGTCGTATTGATACCCAGACCATGTTTGTTCAGAGCGCCCAAAACCACGTCGATCATAATGAATGACACGATAGCCAGCGTCGACAATTTTCATCGCAATCCAGTCCCAGCTATCAGAGGATAAAGGCCAGCCATGAATTAAAATAACAGGGGCGCCCTGTCCCCAGTCTTTTATATAAAGTTGTGCTTTTACATCGAGTGTTTCATATTCATTTTCAGTGACTGACATGGGTATTATTCCTTTAAGATGGCATACCCTTTTGAATCTACGTGTGATCAGTTTAAATTGATAAAAGAGGTGGTCCCACATGTTTGAACAACTAAAAGCTTATTTATAAGTGATACTCTGCTCTAGTTAAGCTACCTTATTTTGTTGTGGTAGCTGGTCATAGTAAAACTCATCTGGAGTCATTTTGTCCAGACTCGAATGAGGTCGTTTCAAATTATAAAATTCAAAATATGCGTTTAATTGCTTCTTCGCATCCAAAACATTGCTGTAGGCTTTGAGATACACCTCTTCATATTTAACGCTCCGCCATAATCGTTCAACCATCACATTATCAACCCATCGACCTTTACCATCCATACTGATTTGAATGCCATTTGATTTCAATACATCAATAAATGCATCACTGGTAAACTGACTGCCTTGGTCTGTATTAAATATTTCAGGTCGACCATATTTTTCAATAGCTTCATTTAATGTTTCTATGCAAAATGTAACCTCCATACTAATCGATACTCTATGCGCAAGTACCTTGCGGCTATGCCAATCAATCACAGCACATAAATAAACAAAGCCTTTTGCCATAGGGATATACGTTATATCCGTAGACCACACTTGATTACTGCGCTGAATAGCCAATCCTTTGAGCAGATATGGATATTTGCGGTGAGCTTGATTAGCCTGGCTTAAATTTGGTTTGCAATATAACGCATTAATGCCCATTTTCTTCATTAAAGTACGTGTATGACGTCGTCCTATATGATGTCCTTGACGATTCAACAAATCACGCATCATCCGGCTACCTGCAAAAGGGTATTGCATATGTAACTCATCCATACACCGCATTAGCTTCAGATCTGATGCACTCACAGGTTTTGGGCGATAGTAATAACAACCACGGGAGACTTTCAGCAGCTGAGCTTGCTTAGATACTGAAATCTGAAGTGAGTCATCGATTAACTTTTGTGGTTGAAGCGGCCCAGTTTCTTCAACACACCTTCTAAAAAATCAATTTCTAATGCCTGCTCACCGATTTTTGCATGTAGTTTTTTTAGATCGATGGGTGGTTCTGTTGGAGCTTTTGATTGATCGAAAGCTTGCGAGGAAGCTGAAATCAGTTGATTTTTCCAGTCGATAATTTGGTTTTGATGAACATCAAATTCAGCACTCAATTCAGCAAGTGTTTTTTCTGCTTTAATCGCAGCAAGTGCTACCTTAGCTTTAAAATCATTTGAATGATTTCTTCTTGGTCTACGTGCCATAAAATACTCCATATATTGATGTTTATAACATCATTTGGGGAGCAAAATATCACTTATAAGTGTTGTTCAAATTTCCTGATCCACCTCTAAAGCTAAAATGTTGATATTTTATACAGTACGTGAAACTGTGTAGACTTTACGTTTTTATGCCATAAACACTTACTCTCATGAAAAACCAGAGATCATCAATAAATTAGCCTGATGCAGTAAATATATAGAAGAAACAATCAAATGCTATGCTCATGATTCACCCACATAATTCATGCAACCTCTACATTTCGTTGCGAACTGTATTAGTTCAACAACAGTTCACCAATATTTCATTTTTTTAATCATTGTTATATTTGCCCTCATTCATCATTACAACAATGAAATCATCATGAAAACAGAACTTAGTACACAACTCCCTTCAATTATGGCCATGTGGGAATTCTTTAATGAAAACCTACATTTTAAATTGTCGAAATATGAATTTACCCAAGACGGGATTAAAGTTATCTATATTGTTATGGGTACAGATCAATCCGTAGAACCACAACCTAAACGGCTTTCCTGAATTGCTAAGTACACTTAATTAAGCCTAATACTTTGTTCTTTTGAGGATTTCAATTTCTTCAACTCGCTCAATCTGGGCTAATACAATTTGACTGGATTTAGCATCATATTTATTAACCCAAGCATAAAGAATATGAGTTGTTGTCCCAAGGCGATCAGCAACCTCGGCAATGCTGTAACCTTTCTCAGTTATTTGTTTAACAGCCTCAATCTTGAACTTATCGATATATCATTTCCCAGTCATAAAACACCTCTTTAATTAGCAATATTATCTAACTTAAAGATGTCTAAAAAATCGGTAACTATTCACAAAAGGCTTGCTTGTTAGGTAATGATTTTAAAATTTGTGCATATTAATATTTTAAACTAAAAAATCAAGGTCTTATCACCTCATCATCATTATAAAATGACCCTCAGTTGAGAGTCATTTTATAATTTAAGAATTACTATAAATTATGAAATATTCAAATTTTGATTAAAAATGATTATATTTCACTAACTCATCATACGAAATTTTACCAATTCGAGGGTGTGGCTGGCTGGCCCCCTTACCTACAGCAATCATCAGGCAAATCACATGATCTTCTGGGAGTTGAATGAGTTTTGCCATTTCTTCAAAATCAAAACCATCCATAGGACAGCTATCTAAACCTTGATCTTTAGCGAGCAGCATTAAGGTCTGAGCAAATATTCCTGCGCTTCGCATGACTTCATCACGTTGTGTTTGCGGACGCCCACGATAATATTGATCAATTGCACCAACCATCATTTTCTGAATATGATCTGGAACACCAGTCCAAACTAGACTCGCATCTTTTTCCCATGTATCTTGTTTGGCACACAATACGATCAGTAATGAAGCATCCGTGACTTGTGGTTGATCCCAAGCAATCTTACGAATCTGTTGTCTTAATTCTGGATCTTCAATTAAAACTGGTCGCCAATGCTGTAAATTAAATGCACTCGGTGCATTTTGCATGACATTTTCTATAAGTTGTTTTTTATCTTTTTGAGATAACTGAAACTCTGGGTCGAAATGTTTAACTGCCCGGCGCTGCTGGATGGCATCAAGAACATTCATTTTATTTCCTTTTTGATTAGTTTTAGATCACAAGACTTTGTAACGAGTAGCAACTTTAGCTGTTGAAAACTCAGGTAATAATTTCATACGTAATTGCTGGTAATCCTTCCATTGGTTTTCATCCTGAAGCACTGGTATGGTGATATTTTCTTTCTGGTCAAAACCTACAAGTGCGGCATCGACCAAATCACTTACTTCCATCATTGGAGGTAAAGTTTTAACATCCGAGCCTGAACGTTCCCAGATTTCTGTTTTGGTGGCAGATGGAAGTACTGCCTGAATATATACCCCTTTATCTTGAAGTTCGAGACTGAGTGCTTGACTAAAATATTGAATGAACGCTTTACTGGCACCATATAAGGTTAAACCAAATTCAGGAGCAAGACCGACCACTGAACCAAGATTGATAATGGCTCCTGATTTCTTCTGGATAAATTGTTGAGAGATTGCATGGCTTAACCTAACCACAGCCATTATGTTCAGAGTAAGCAGTTGTTCTATATTTTTTAAATCCTGTTGACTGAATGCTCCATTCAGGCTCATTCCTGCATTATTGACCAAAATCTCAATATCAGTATCTTGCTGAAGTATCTGCTCAACCCTACTGATATCCTGATCTTGTGTTAAATCAGCCTGAATCACTTCGACCCCAACCTGATAGGTTTGTATAAGTTGTTCGGCAAGACTGTTTAAACGCTGAAGATCACGTGCAACCAGAATCAGATGATATCCACGCTGTGCAAATCGATCTGCATATACAGCTCCAATGCCTGATGAGGCTCCTGTAATGAGTACTTTTGATGGTGTAGTCATTTGAATTGCTCTTTTTGATGTTATTTATAATCTAAAATATTTAAATTTTGATGTCAATCGTAATCAATGTATAATTTATTTAGAAATCACGTTATGCATAAGGGTTTTAACCATGAAAGTAAGCAAAATTCAGGTGCAAGAAAATCGTAAAAAAATTATTGAAAAAGCGACTCAGCTTTTTAGGAACCACGGTTATGACGGCATCGGGATTGCAGATTTGATGTCAGGTGCGGGTTTTACTCATGGTGGTTTTTATAAACATTTCGACTCAAAAACTGATTTGGTTAGTATTACGGTCAAACATGGTGTACAGCAATTACTGCATCGTATTCATAACATTGACTTAGATCAGTTTATTCATCTTTATGTTTCTAGATCTCACAGGGATCATCGAGATCAGGGGTGTTCTTTAACTGCCTTGTCCTGTGATGCAGCTAGACAACCTGATGAAGTGAAAATAGAGTTTGAGAATGGTATAGAGCAATTAATCAGGTTTATTACTGACAATCTGCAAAAAAATCAAAAAGACAATGTAGAAGGACAACGAGAAAAAGCCATCAGTATTCTCGCTGAATCTGTAGGTGCTATTGTACTTTCAAGGGCGTGTCTAGATGATTCCGGTTTGTCTAATGAAATTCTGGACGCATGTCGAGCAAATTTATTAACCCAGAATTAATTCTTAAATTTATCCCCCATGCTCTCAAATCTAATTTCTGCGACTTAAGAGTTACATATAATCCATACTCATTTAGTTTAAAACAGGGAGAATCTATCTCCCTGCTCTATATTCATTTGCTTATTTGATCTAATGATCAATAAAACAACTGACCACAGCTCTGACACTGAAAACTGCATGCTTTTTCGATGATAGGTAATCAAATCAATACCTTAATCTTTTAATCTATTCTTCAGTTCCTCACTGATATAACATCGATCCCCATACAGCTTTGCTTCCATAACGCTGACCAATTTCTCAACCATCTTAATGTCAGCGACATGCCAATTGGATAAAATAGAACAAGCGATTTCTCCCAATTGATTCATCACAATATGTAATTTACAGCCATAGAACCATCCCATTGAGCTTTTACCGCGAGACGCAATTCTGGCTAATGATTTATGACGTTGAATCCTTTAATTTTTACAAACAGGAAGAGTGGTTAAATCAATCCATAAATAGTGACTATGCTGGTCTTTCGTTAAAGCTACATGTAAAGCGTGCAGTGCCAATTGATGCATATTGATGAGATGGATCATCCGTTGGTAACAGGGCAAGCTTTTAAATAAATATCTTTTATCCTGTTTCAACTATGGGAAAAATGCTTTGAAATTATTGAAATGAGAACACTTGTATCAAACATCAATACAGAATAATGCAGTACTATTCAACATTAGGACTAGAATTGTGATTTTGGTGTGGTAACTCAACTGATGACTCAAATTCTCTTATTTTTGAAGTCAATTTCTTATCCGCGATTCGGGTTAACTCATGTCTTGTCGTATTCTTTTCTACGGTGACTGATCGCAGCTTTAATATGCTTATCAGACAGATTTATAACAAATTTAGCCATAATTTTACGGTATATTTTCATTTCTAATTAACATACCGTAAAATATGCCGTTAAAAATAAAGACATCCTAAAACGATATCGGACACAAATGGGGAGAGTTTAAACCTAATGATTTTTAATGTTTTTAAGATTTCATCGGAAAAGGTCAAATAGAGAGATGGTGCGCTCAGCGGGACTCGAACCCACGCCACAGGCTTCGGAAACCTGTACTCTATCCAGTTGAGCTATGAGCGCATGCGTGGCACATCATAGGCAAAAAAACGCATGGGGTAAAGTAAATAAGCAAGACTAATTGCATTTATGTTTAATTAATCATCACTTTAAAATAAATTTAAGTGCTCCATACATCTTTTGCACCCTATAAAGTGAATGACTATCGTTGCAAATTTAGTTTGATTAAATCCTATTAATACACTTGGCTTATGTTTTCAGATCGATCAAAATACCGCTATTATTTCGTATTGTGAGATTTTCATGACTGATGCATTGAAGTTACACGATTTGTCCAAGACATATCGCAATGGATTTCAGGCACTTAAAGGAATTGATTTAACTGTTCCTGAAGGCGAATTTTATGCACTCTTAGGACCAAACGGTGCAGGCAAATCAACCACCATCAGTATTATTAGTTCATTGACCAAAAAAACCTCTGGCACAGTCGAGATTTTTGGACATAATCTGGACACTCATCCTTCTCATGCCAAACAATGCTTAGGCGTGGTTCCCCAAGAATTTAACTTTGGTCAATTTGAGAAAACCTTTGATATTCTCGTCACTCAAGCGGGATATTATGGCATTCCGCAAAAACTAGCAGAACAACGTGCAGAACTTTATCTGGAAAAACTAGGACTTTGGGAAAAGCGTAATATCCAGTCACGTATGCTTTCTGGCGGTATGAAACGCCGTTTGATGATTGCCCGCGCCATGATGCATGAACCCAAATTATTGATTCTAGATGAACCTACTGCGGGGGTTGATATTGAACTTCGACGTTCCATGTGGGATTTTCTGGTCGAAATGAATAATAATGGTACCTCCATCATTTTGACGACCCATTATCTTGAAGAAGCTGAGATGCTCTGCCGTCGGATCGCAATTATTGATCGCGGTACAATCAAAGAAGACACCTCGATGAAAAACTTCTTGAATCAACTCAGTGAAGAATCTTTTATTTTTGATCTCGCTTATCCAATTGAACCCTTAGATAACATTAATATTATTGGCGTTCGATTTAACCAGATTGATCCAATGACTTTAGAAGTCACTATGGATAAAGCTCATTCGCTCAATGATCTTTTCCAGCTTTTAGAAGCTCAAGGAATCACTGTTCGAAGCATGCGTAACAAATCTAATCGCCTTGAAGAACTCTTTGTCAAAATGGTCGAAAAGAATCTTCAGGGAGCAGCATCATGAATTTCACCCAATTACAAACCGCACTCTGGACATTAGTTCGTAAAGAAATTCGTCGTTTCATGCGGATTTGGCCTCAGACCCTATTGCCACCTGCGATTACCATGAGTTTGTACTTCATTATTTTTGGTAATCTCGTCGGTTCGCGTGTGGGACAAATGGCTGGCTTTAGCTATATGCAATTTATCGTCCCTGGCTTGATTATGATGGCAATTATTACCAACAGTTATGCCAACGTCTCCTCCAGTTTTTTTAGTGCTAAATTTCAAAAAAGCATTGAAGAATTAATCATGAGTCCAGTGCCATTACATCTTATTTTATGGGGCTATGTGATTGGTGGGGTGTGTCGCGGTGTACTTGTCGGGATTATCGTCACCATTATGAGTTTGTTTTTCACAGACCTTTATATCCACAATTGGTTCGTGACGATCTATACCGTTTTAGTGACCGCTTTTTTATTTTCGCTTGGCGGCTTTATTAATGCGGTTTATGCCAAATCCTTTGATGATATTTCGATTATCCCGACTTTCGTACTTACTCCGCTGACTTATTTGGGCGGTGTATTTTATGCGATTAGTGCTTTGGCTCCATTTTGGCAACATTTATCATTAATTAATCCAATCGTTTATATGGTCAATGCCTTTCGTTATGGAATTTTAGGGCAAAGTGATGTCAATGTGATGCTTTCCCTTGTCATCGTAACAATTTGCTGTGCCGTTTTATATGCGGTCGCTTACTATTTATTAGCTCGTGGTTCAGGAATGCGTGAATGAGTGTTGAACAATCTTTATTGGGTAAAGAAACTGAATATCCTACTGAATATCAGCCCAGTGTTTTATTTCCAATTGCCCGTGCCCTTTCGCGTGAAAATTATGCTGACTTGAAAGGCATTACTCAGGGTTTAGACTGGTGGCATGTTTTTGAATTGTCATGGTTGAATGGCTTAGGTATTCCACAAGTTGCGATTGGTCGTATTACGCTACCCGCGACTTCAACCAATTTGATCGAGTCTAAATCGCTTAAACTTTATTTTAATAGTTTAAATTTTCATCGGCTCGATTCAAAACAGGATTTAATTGACCTTGTAGAACAAGATTTAAGCCAAGCTGCCAATGCAAAAGTGACGCTTGAATTGTTTGATGTAGATGCGCTAGAAATTACCAAACCTCAAGGCATCTGTATCGACGAGTTAATTCCTGAGCATCTGGAAAATCATCCAAATGCTGGACTTTTAAAACTAGATGCAGAACAGCAAGATCATGTGGATGTCACACTATTTTCACATTTATTGCGTAGTAATTGTCCTGTGACAGGACAACCCGACTGGGGCACGGTATTTATACGTTTTCAAGGGCTTAAGCCTTGTTATCGTAGTGTTTTGGCGTATATTATCTCCTACCGTCAGCACAATGGCTTTCACGAGCAATGTGTAGAACAGATGTTTGCCGATATCTGGACTCACCTGCAACCCGAAAAGCTGATGGTATATGCAACATATACACGTCGTGGAGGACTGGATATCAATCCATGTCGTGTATCGGATTTGTCATGGATGCCAAACCCTATCCGATTGGCTCGACAATAAAACGAATAATTGAGGAACTTATATGCCATTTTTTGGTTTTATCCCGTCTGAATCATTGCTCAACAATATTCAAACAGGTATTCAGAAAAAAAATTCAAGTGAACCGCTTTATCCATTACGTGATGAAGTTGCTTTACAGATTAATGATGAAATTCTGGATGCAATTTTGCTTGAGCTCGTCCGTCGTTTTCCTGAAAGTGATAAGCGTGAAACAGCCGAAAAACTGGCAGGCTATGTCAAATCAACAGTTGCTGTTCTACTTAAACAACTATTAAGTAAAGCACCGAACGATGTGGTTAAACAGTCCATCGAATTTTCTGAACATAGTTTACATAAAGACCCAGAAGGTCGTTATCGTGTCGGTGAAGATCTTGATCCGACACTGGTGACCAATCTTAAAAATAGCTTTGCTGAAATCAAAGCAGGAAACGAGGTCGATCGTCGCGTATTGTCTGAGCAATACAAACAATTTGCTGATGCTACAATTCGTCATTTCATGATTGATTTCAATAAAACTCTAGATTTAGGTATGATCAAACGAAAAGGTGCCGATATTGGCGCAGCAGCGGTAACAAAGGCCGTACATATTGCCATCGATAAGCTCATTCCTCATTTGCACAAAGAGGAAATTAATGCCTTGGCAGAATATCACGACACATTATTTTTCAATTGATTGATCGTTATAATAGAATCTTCATCGAAAACTCGGCAAAAGTCGGGTTTTTTTATTGCAAAATATGGATATACATTGCCTAAAACAGCAGTTATGTTAGCATGCGCCAAGCATTGATTGACCCTGTATAAAATCGCATGTCTCCAAGTTCTCAATACAAATTTTTACGTCAAGCTCCCCGTGATGGCTTAAGCACAGCCATGCAACCTTCACGCTTTCAAAAATTACATATTGACCCTTGGCTATGTACTTTTTTAATTCTCAACGCCTGTCTGGGATTGACCGTTTTATATAGCGCCTCCGCACAGGATGTTGGACTGGTCACCAAGCAAGCCATGAGTTTTGGTATTGGATTTGCCGTGATGATCACCTTGGCTCAGATCCCACCCAAAGTTTATCAAGCCTTTTCACCGTATTTTTATGCGTTTGGGGTTTTATCACTGATCTCCGTCATGGTATTTGGCGAAATTCGTATGGGTGCAAAACGCTGGATTGATATTCCAGGGTTTGGAAGTGTACAGCCCAGCGAATTTATGAAAATTGGCATGCCGATGATGATTGCGTGGTTTTTATCACGTAAACCACTGCCCCCAAGTTTTATGAATGTCATCCTCTCTTTAGTGTTGATTGGTATCCCTTTTCTACTAATCGCTGAACAGCCTGATTTGGGAACTTCTGTGCTCATTTTGGCCAGTGGTATGTTTGTACTTTTTCTCAGTGGACTATCTTGGAAAATGATTGGTGCTGCGCTGATTGGTGCTGGCATTATTATTCCAATTGCATGGGAATTTTTACTACATGACTACCAAAGACAGCGCGTACTCACTTTGCTTAATCCAGAAGCGGATGCTCTAGGTACAGGCTGGAATATTATCCAGTCTAAAACAGCCATCGGTTCTGGTGGCTTTTCAGGAAAAGGCTTCCTTGAAGGCACTCAATCACATTTACACTTCTTACCTGAAGGTCATACTGACTTTATTATCGCGGCATTTTCAGAAGAGTTTGGTCTGATCGGCGTCACTATTTTAATCCTTCTTTATTTTGCCATTATTTTTAGAACTTTCCAGATCGGTATGAACTGCTTCCATAACTATGGGCGTTTGGTTGCTGGTGCATTAGGTTTGTCCTTTTTTGTTTATGTATTTGTAAATGCAGGCATGGTCAGTGGTATTTTACCTGTAGTCGGTGTGCCTTTACCTTTTATGAGCTATGGCGGAACGGCAATTATTACCTTAATGGCCACTTTTGG
Organism: Acinetobacter septicus; assembly: GCF_019355975.1. Lineage (NCBI taxonomy): Bacteria > Pseudomonadati > Pseudomonadota > Gammaproteobacteria > Moraxellales > Moraxellaceae > Acinetobacter > Acinetobacter septicus. Next base: position 904,114 of record NZ_CP079898.1, read on the forward strand.
ACTGGTGATGTCCATTCACACTCATCGTTGATGGGTCACTCTATAATTAGGAAAACTTTAAATCATGTTGAAACTGGTATTGAAAAAACCATTGAAACAATTTTGTCTTTTTAGCGGTTTTCTTGCCGCAGCAGTATGTGCTGAAGCCAATGAATTTATAAATGATCCCAATTACGCAGCATTTAAACAAAAAACCATGTCCAAATATGGTCTAAGTGCCGAACAAATTGATAGTGCGATGAATGGCGCGCGAAACTTACCCAATATTTTAACCATTATGACCCGCCCTGGTGAAAGCAAACCGTGGTATGACTATAAAGCAATGTTTCTCAGCGAAGGAACGATTCAACGCGGTGTACGATTTAAAAATCAGTATGCAGATGTTCTCAATCGCGCTGAACAGCAATTTGGCGTCCCTCAGTCCGTTATTTTGGGCATTTTAGGGGTTGAGACGGGTTATGGCGCCAATAAAGGCTCTTTCATCACCCGAGATGCATTGGCGACACTGGCATTTGGATACCCACGCCGTGCTGAGTATTTTGGTGATGAACTGAGCTCCTTACTAGCATGGACGTATAAAGAAGGCTATCCAACTAATAATATTGTAGGTTCTTATGCAGGTGCGATTGGCTATCCACAATTTATGCCAAGCAATATTACCAAGTACGGCGTGGATTACGATGGCAGCGGACATATTGATTTAAGAAATTCCGCAGAAGATGCCATCGCCTCTATTGCAAATTATTTGGCTCAAAATGGCTGGCAACGTAACCGACCGATCGGATTTGCAGCACGTTATACAGGTTCTAATCCCGATAGTGTGATCGCCAAAGATCTGACCCAGCCTGTTCCCTATGGCACATTAAAAGATCAGGGCGTAACCCCACTTAATCCGATTATCAAAATCGATAATCTAGATCTGGTAAATGTCATTCAACTTCAAGAAAATTATGGGCCTATGTACTATATCACTTACCCAAATTTCCAAGTGATCACGACCTACAATCGAAGCAGAATGTATGCGACTGCTGTGTGGTTATTGGGTACTGAAGTTGCAAGCCGTTAACACTAATTTTTAAATAAAATACAAAAGTCAATAAAAAAATTTGAGCAATCGCTCACAAAAAACGCTTTTTAAATATCTTGTTACAATATTGATTATTTATTAACCATTTTTTGTGAGTTTTTGTCCTTTTTGTAACTTTTTTCTAGCAAAGACTAGACACCATGATTGAGCGCTGAATATTATCCTCCACCATAAAGCAATTGCAAAAGTGAATAATTTAGACACTTTTCGCTTTATTTTTTTAGGAATCCGCCTGAATTAAAAAGCGTTCTTTGTGTCTGTAGGAGTTTAAGTAATGCAGTTTTCGCTAAAATATGCCTTAGCGCTCACAGTCGGACTGGCAGTTACGCAGTCACAGGCTGAAATGATGCCAGCAAGCCCTCTTTCAAATGATACTGAAAGTTCAAGCCTTGCAGCACGTGTGCTAAACAAACAGTCTCAAAGTTTCAATTCACATTTTTCAAATTTGAATAGTCTTTCAATCACCGAAAGTTCTGGTGACAAAATTCGTCGTCAAACCATTGCGGCAAAAATTGAAGTTCCTGAAGATGAGCCTTCAGTGATTGAAAAATTAAATACAGTTGCATCAAACACTGTTCGTAAATTTACGCAAACAGGTGTTGCATCTTGGTATGGTCGTCAGTTTCACGGTCGTAAAACAGCCAGTGGCGATACATTCGATATGAATGAGTTAACAGCTGCCCATCGTAGCTTGCCGTTAAACTGCTACATTCGAGTGACCAATAAAGACAATGGTAAAAGCGTTGTTGTGAAAGTCAACGATCGTGGTCCTTTCCATGGTAATCGTGTGCTTGATTTATCTTATGGCGCAGCAAAACGTATTGGCATTACCAGTGCAGGTACTGCTAAAGTCAGCATTGAACGTGTTGATGGTCCAAATTCTTAATCCTTAGCACTCCTATTCACTGCTTTTATAGAGCCGCTTCATGTGGCTCTTTTTTTCATTTTCTAAGATGAAAATTATCTCGACAAGCGTTGTTTTTTTCATCTCTCAAACGCTTAATTCTGACGTTTTTTGTACAGATTATTTTTATATTTAATTTTATTTTTCTATTTGCTCACCATTTGCGATTAGAGCCGTTTAATTTAAAAAAGCTACCCTAGTATTGTTTTTATCAAATATTACGTTTATACGCGTTTTAAAGGCGCTAATACGCCAAATATTATGAGCAATTTTACGTTGTGTTGTATTTTTCTTTAAAATTGCATGATTTTGAACGTTCAATTGGACAAGATGACTGGTACATTCAATATGACTTTTGACGCATTTAAAATTCTGGTCTATATTCAATTTTAGAACCGTTTTTAACATGCAGGGAGTGCATCATGAAAACCATCACAGAATGGTTTGATGAATACAGCGATAGTCATCAAAATAAAACCAACAAAGCCATTCACTGGGTCTGCGTTCCCGCTATCCTTTTTTCGATTATTGGCATCATTGCCCATTTTAGTGCTTTACTCACAGCACTGTTATTAGTACTTACCCTAGTTTTTTATGCTCGACTTGATCTTGTACTGGCCATTGCAATGATGGTCTTGATTGCAATCATGGCATGGTTAATTTACATCCTTCCTGTAGGAGTTGGATTCTATATCGGTGTATTTATCGTTGCCTGGATGGGTCAGTTTTATGGCCATAAAGTTGAAGGAAAAAAACCATCTTTTTTCAAAGATTTACAATTTTTACTGATTGGACCAGTCTGGTGTATGGATGCTTATCTCGCAAAAGTATTTCCAAACTGGAAAAGTCGTCAGCTAGGTTTATCCAATTCATAAACTAGCCTTTAAGCTTTAGGCTGATTTCGCCTAAAGCTTATAGCGTATGAAACATAAAATTTAGCGCATAAAAGAACAGTAAGCTAATGATTACATTATAGATAATTTTTATGCGAAAATAAGCCAATACCACACACAAAATAGCGGCATATAGATAAGCATTTGTCGGAAGCGCCCTAATTTGATTACCCTCAAAAAATACGATTGGCAAACAAATCGCAGTCAACAAACAGGGTGCTGAATATTTCAACATTCGTTCAATAAAGGTTGGTAGTCGAATATGAATATTGGGCGATAAAAAGATATAACGATTAAAAAATACGATAGCAGCTAACGCACAGATCATGAGCCATGTCATTCTTTGCTCTCCTCTGCAAAGCGCTCCAAATAAACAGCAGTCACCATTCCCAGCAAACCTGAAATCAAAATTGCACCTTCTACCTGATACATTCGCAAAATAAAACCACTCAGACAGGTCACCAAAACCGCCGTCACAACTCGGAAGTTTTTAATTAATGGAATAACCATTGCCACAAAGATCGCCACAATTGAAAAGTCCAGATGATAATTCATCAAGTTTGGAACCATATGTGCAAGCAAAATTCCAACCACACTAAACACCACCCAAAACAGGTAAAAACATAACCCCGCACCTAACATATAATCTGGATGACGTTTTTCTGGCGACAGACTCACTGCAAATAATTCATCAGTTAGTAAAAAACCAAGAGGAAGTCGCTGTTTAACGGGTAACACTGAAATGTTATTTCTAAAGGTCAACGCATAAATAAAATGCTGAGAGGTTAGAAAAAATATTGTAATGAGAATAGTCAGTGTTGATGCCCCCTCCATCACCAAACTTAAACTCACCAACTGAGCCGCCCCAGCAAAAACCAACGAAGACATCGCAAAGGCTTTAGCAAAAGACAAACCTGCATTGACAGCCATCGAACCTGCCAGAATCCCCCACGGAATAACTGCTATGGAAAGTGGCATAATTGCCATGACGCCCTGAAAAAAAGGACGCGTCCTAAATGATGAAGAATCAGGTAAAGACATTGAATACTCATCCAAATTTTGATTTGAAGGTGAATAAATACAAATTATGGACGATTTTAAAGTTGTTGCCTTGTATAAAATTGCTATTCAGTGAGATTAACTGAGTTTGAGTATCTTAGATTGGCGATATATTGAGCAGGTGTTACACCCATCGCCTTTTTAAAATGTCGATTAAAATGACTTTGGTCAGAAAAGCCACATAGCGTTGCAACAGCCGCAATTGAATGTTCCTTTTTAAGCATTTGTCTTGCTTTATGCAATCGTACTTGTACCAACCAACCATGCGGTGGCAATCCTACGTATTTTTTAAATTGGCGTAAGAAATGCCACGCACTCAGACCTGCCAAATTCGCCAATTCAGTTAAACTATAATGATTTTCAGGAGTACTCGCCAATAACTCCTTAATCATTAATATTTTTCTCTGAGCTTCTGGTACATTGACCAAGTTACGCTGATATTGTCCATGACGCGACATAAGGTAAGTTAAAGTAGACAAATACATACTTTCTTTCAGCAAAACATTCTCTTTTTGCTCAAGCAAATCAAAAAGTAAACACAATTGCTGGGCCAGCCCTTCATCGCGTATTACAGCTTGCGGAAACCACGGCGCTCCGTGCCGATCTACAAAAACATCTCTGCCAATTTCACTCAACATTTCAGGGGTTGGATAAATCGCACGATAACGCCAACCCGACTCCACAGCGGATGAGCCTGTATGAATTTCATCGGCATTGACTAAAATAATATCGCCTTTGGGCGCGATATGCAGCTCACCCGTCCTAAAAAAAGACTGTGCGCCATCTTCAATTACGCCAATACAATAGCCTTCATGCACATGTTTGGAAAATTGTGTCTGATGATAATGTGCTTTTAGTAATTCTAAGCCACCTAATTCACGAACATGTAAATAGTTGGCTTGTTCTTGCTGCATATTTTGCCTCATTCTGATCTACAAGCAACCTTAGCATGTACAGACAAACTGTCTAGAATAAAATTGCTGTAAATCACAAATCACTGCGATTTGATTTACTCGATATTTTACTATTCCCAAACATTAAACACTTATTGATAAGTTTGTCCATTATGCTTTAACCAACCATTTTCATGGGTACCACGAGGATCACGATGCGTCCAGTGAACGATTCCACCCTTTGGGTTGTATTCATATTCACCATTAAACTCAACCGTATCGCCTTTTTTTAAATGCTCAATGCGAGGCGCAAGGTCAATATTATGCGCAACTAAAACCGTTAAACCATTCGCTAAACTCAGTATAAATTTTTGATGACGAGAACCCTCATGATCATCAGCCAGAACTGCTTTAACTTTACCGCTAGTCTGCACCTGAATATGACTTCGATGCTGTGCAAAAGCATCTGAAATAGCTTGTAAACCTTGTTGTGCTTGAGTTTGGTTATCTTGATTCTGACCCAGCACCACTTGATTTTGCATTTCATGGTGGGTAGTGTCATTATTTAATCGTGAATTTGGCTTTATAAAGGAATACGCATAATAACCCGCTATAAATGCAATGATAGCGATCATTAAATAGTTTTGTTTCTTGCTCATTGTTGTTCTCATCTACTTGTTATGCATCATCTAAATATAAAAAAAGCCCCAAACGGGGCTTTTCTTGGCAAAATAAAATTATTTTGCAGCGGCTTGAGCAGCAGCAACTTCTTCAGCGAAGCTCATTTCTGCTTTTTTCTCAATCCCTTCACCCACTTCGAAACGTACAAACTCAACAACATTAGTACCAGATGCTTTTAATACATCAGCAACTTTCTTGTCATTGTCGATAACATACATTTGACGATCAAGTGCAACTTCGTTCAAATATTTTTCAACTGAACCAGATACCATTTTTTCAACGATATTTGCAGGCTTACCAGATTCAATTGCTTTTGCTTCAGCAATTTCTTTCTCTTTCGCGATAAGGTCAGCAGAAACCGCTTCAGCATTTACTGCAACTGGATTGAACGCAGCAACGTGCATTGCAATACCTTTACCAGTTTCAGCATCACCCGCATAAGAAACCACAACACCGATACGAAGACCGTGTTTGTATACTGCAAGTGCATCACCAGTGACGATTTTGGCACGGCGAACTTGAATGTTTTCACCAATTTTTTGAACAAGCGCAATACGAGCTTCTTCAACAGTTTGGCCATCAGCTAATTTTAATTCTGCAATTTTAGCAGGATCAGTTTCACCTGAAGCCAAAACTGCTTGAGCAACGGCATTAGAGAAATTTGCGAAGTTTTCGTCTTTTGCAACGAAGTCAGTTTGGCAGTTTACTTCAAGCAATACTGCTTTGTTACCTTCCTGAACGATCGTGATCGCGCCATCAGCTGCAATGTTACCCGCTTTTTTAGCAGCTTTTGCTTGACCAGATTTACGAAGGTTATCAATCGCAAGCTCAATGTCACCGTTCGCTTCTGTTAATGCTTTTTTGCATTCCATCATTGCAAGACCAGTACGGTCACGTAATTCTTTTACCATGCTTGCAGTAATTGCAGTCATGTTGTTCTCCTAAATCGGTAGAAAATAAATCTGTTCAACAAAAACGGCCCTAAGTAAAACCTGGGCCGTTTGCTTTTCGACGCTTTAATTTGCCACCATTACATGTCGCAAAAATGACAAGCTTGCGTCAAAACGCATTAAGCCTCAGGAGCTTCTTTCGCTTCTTCGCCTTTTGCTTGTGCATTTGCTTGAGTTTGAGCGTATTCTTTACCAGCAAGAATTGCATCAGCCATTGCTGAAGCATACAAAGTTACTGCACGGATCGCATCGTCATTACCAGGAATAATGTAATCAACATTGTCTGGGTTTGAGTTTGTATCAACGATACCGATAACAGGAATACCTAAGTTTTTAGCTTCTTTAATTGCAATTGCTTCGTGGTCAACGTCAATTACAAATAATGCGTCAGGTAAACCACCCATGTTCTTCACACCGCCTAAAGAACGCTCAAGTTTATCCATCTCACGAGTACGCTCTAACGCTTCACGCTTAGTCAGCTTAGCGAAAGTACCGTCTTGAGATTGAGTTTGAAGGTCTTTTAAACGGTTGATAGATTGGCGAAGTGTTTTCCAGTTCGTCAACATACCACCTAACCAACGGTGATCTACATAGGGTTGACCAGCGCGTTGAGCTTGTTCACGGATGATGTTTGAAGCAGCACGTTTTGTACCAACGAACAAAACTTTGTTCTTTTTGCTTGCTAACTGGTTAGCGAAGTTCAAAGCATCATTTAACGCAGGAACAGTATGCTCAAGGTTGATGATGTGAATTTTGTTACGCGCGCCAAAAATGTATTGACGCATTTTTGGGTTCCAGAAACGAGTTTGGTGACCAAAGTGCGCGCCTGCTTGAAGAAGGTCACGCATGCTTACGTTGTATTCTGCCATTTTTCTTTACCTTAAAGTTGGGTTAGGCCTCCATATGTCCAGCATTCTCCACCTTTATAAAAGGCACCCAGAGTAACGTGACGACATATGTGCGGATTTTTCCAGTCCATCAAATTTGTTCGTAAAGGATATTCACGAAAAGCATTTGATAAAATGGGCGGCTATTTATACCATAGACACCTACAAATTACCAAAAGTTTTTAGAGATCATGAATAGTACTTATACAGCCCCTCGCCGATTAATTAAAACTCCTGATGAAATTGAAAAAATGCGCATCGCAGGCAAGCTGGCGGCTGAAGTGTTGGACATGATTAAGCCGCATATTGTCCCGGGTGTAACCACGCTTGAACTCGACACCATTTGTCATGATTATATCGTCAATGTTCAACAGGCCATTCCGGCATGTTTGGGTTATGGAGCAGCGCCTGGTCGTCCAGCGTTTCAGCATGTCATTTGCACCTCGGTCAACCATGTGGTTTGTCACGGCATTCCTTCTGAAAACAAAGTGTTAAAACATGGCGATATTTTAAATATTGATGTCACGGTGATTAAAGATGGTTATCACGGTGATACCAACATGATGTATGTGGTCGGTGGTGAAACTTCTATTCTGGCAAATCGCCTATGTAAAGTGGCTCAGGAAGCTATGTATCGCGGTATGGAGACTGTAAAAGCAGGTTCTTATATTGGTGATATTGGCTATGCGATTCAAAAATATGTGGAATCAGAACGTTTTAGCGTCGTACGTGAATATTGTGGACATGGCATTGGAACTGTCTTTCATGATGAACCACAAGTCTTGCACTATGGTCAAAAAGGTACGGGGATGCAACTTGAAGCAGGTATGACATTTACCATTGAGCCTATGGTCAATGCGGGTGTCTGGCAGACGAAACTTTTAGGCGATAAATGGACGGTGGTCACTAAAGATCATAAATTATCTGCACAATACGAACATACCATTTTGCTGACTGAAAATGGTCTTGAAGTTTTAACTGCACGTCCAGAAGAAGACTTATCACGTTTTCAAAAATAGTTGAATCCTCATCTTTTCTTCATAAAGGCTACATTTTGTGGCCTTTTTTGTGTATTTTTACAGTATTTATTATGCATATTTTCAAAAAACATACCTAGTATTTCATTTTCATTACATTTATTAATTTTTTTTGAACATTGTAAAAAATAAAAAAGCGTTATGGTGGGCGCATAAAAATTATCTACAAACGTAAATTGGACATGGAGTCCCCTCATGAAAAAGTCTTTGCTAGGAATAGCGACGAGTCTTATTGTACTACCCACTTTATCTTATGCCGATTCACCTTATTTTAGTTTTAAGGATGGCGATGGCTTTAAGCGTTTTTCCGCCTCAATTGGTTGGTTACATGCCATGCCACAAGGAAAAGCCAATAATGTCAATGTGAATACCAGTATTGCTGAAGGAACTACCGCAAAAGTCGGAGAGGTTTCAAAAGATGCTGTACTTGATGCTGCGGTAAAAGATTCAAATCCTGTACTTTATGGTGCTCTGCAACTTCTGCCTTTAGAAACTTTACCGAGCGGTTTATCTGGAACATCAACTATTAATGGATTGTCTAATTGGCAGGCGGATGGAACTGGTCTCGAAGCAGATGATGTTGATACTGTCGGCATGATGTTGAATTACCATTTTACCGATCATGTCTCTCTTGAGGTTAAAGCAGGTATTCCACCCAAAGTGGATATAAAAGGTAAAGGCGATATTTATGCACCCTTGTCAGGATCAGCGGATACTCCATTGGGTTCAATAGATCTTAAAAAAGACATTCACATCACTGATTTAACTCAGGGTGGTAAGGCAGCCTCAGTACGCGCTTGGTTACCTGCCGCAGAATTACATTACCAATTTGGTAAATCTGGTGTAAATAAATTCCGTCCCTATGTAGGTGTTGGGGTGATGTATGCCTATTTTAATGATGTAAAACTGAACTCAGGGATTGAATCAGATTTGGTTGCCGCAGGTCACATGATTCAAAATATTCACGATGGACAAGCTGGTGCAGCATTAGATGGTAAGACATCCTCTGCCGATCCACGAGTAAAAGTCAAAACTACCGATACTTTTGCACCAATTGCAACTTTAGGAGCAACCTATGATTTTAATGAAAATTGGTTTGCTGCGGGTTCAGTGTCTTATTCAAAAATGAATAATGAAGCCAAAATTAGCGTCACTGACAATAATACAGGTAAAGAGTTGATCAATGCTAAAACCAAAATCGATATTGACCCCATCATTACTTATGTTGGTGTAGGTTATCGTTTTTAATCTATTTTACGATTAAAGCAGCTTAGGCTGCTTTTTTTATTAGTGTAACTTTCAAATAATAGAGAGGCTGTATCGAATTTTGTAGATTCGTGATCTACAATAGCGCCAAACTATTATTTCTTCGTCGATAAATATGTCTAATCCAAATACTACATTTTCTAAGACCATGATTTATATGCTCATTGGAAGTGCATGTATTTTGGCATTGTCATTGGGTGTACGACATTCTTTTGGCTTGTATTTAGTTCCCATGAGTCACCAGTTCGGCTGGAGTCACCAAGTCTTTAGCCTCGCCATCGCCATGCAAAATTTAATTTGGGGTGTAGTTCAACCTTTTACTGGGGCTTTGGCAGACAAATACGGCAGCAAGAAAGTCGTTGCTTGTGGCGGGGTTCTTTATATGCTTGGCTTATTATTGATGGCTTTTAGTTCGACTGGATTATTTCTCAATCTCAGCTTAGGACTGATTTTAGGAATGGCGCTCTCCGCAACCTCTTTTTCTGTTCTTCTTTCTGCCGTTGGACGAGCAGCCGCTCCAGAAAAACGCAGTATGGCGATGGGAATTGCCAGTGCCGCAGGCTCTTTCGGTCAATTCATTATGCTTCCAACCACGCTTTTGTTATTACAACATTTTGGCTGGTCAGCAACTTTAATTATTAGTGCCATTCTAATTGCATTGATTATACCGCTCGCATTGACACTTAATGCCCCTGCTTATCGAGCGCCTAGCTTTAGTGCCATTCAACCCAGTAAAACATTTAAAGAAATTTTAACGCTTGCCAAAAATCATAGACCCTTTTGGTGGTTAGCGTTAGGATTTTTAGTCTGTGGCTTTCAAGTCGTATTTTTAGGTGTACATTTACCGGGTTATTTGATTGATCATGGGTTCGATGCCACAACAGGAACTGTCTTTTTAGCTTTGGTTGGACTTTTTAATATTTTTGGAACTTATGGCGCTGGCTGGCTCGGCGATCGTTATTCAAAGCCTAAATTATTAATGCTTCTGTATGGCTTACGCGGCATCGCGATTATCGCATTTCTGTTAATTCCGCTTTCCAATATCACCGTTTATGCTTTTGGTATTGTAATGGGGCTACTCTGGTTATCCACCGTACCCTTAACCAATGGTATTGTTGCCAATATGTTTGGTGTTCAATACTTATCTATGCTGAGTGGTATTGTATTTTTCACGCATCAGGTCGGTTCATTTTTTGGTGGCTATCTGGGCGGACTCAATCACGATATGACAGGAAACTACAATGCAATCTGGATGATTTCAATTGCATTGAGTATAGTGGGTGTATGCGTACACTTCTTTGTCACTGAGGAGAGTGTGATTGATGATTAGTCTAAATTCACTTAAATATCTGGTCGCTTTCTTTGTACTGACTGCTTTGGTGATGGCAATTTATATGTGGTCAAAAACACCTGAACTTTTTCATTATTTCAATCAGGCATTTTGTCCTCATTAAAATCGGATATTTGTTTATCACAAACACTTAAAAATATATAAAACAAATGGATAGATCAAAAAAAATAATCCATCATAAGCTTTGCTTTTTTTCTCATTTTAATATGTTGCGGGTCTTTTCTATGCTTGGATAATTCCCAAATAATTAGAGCGATATTAGATGAGCAGCCTAACGCAACTCTCACAAGCCATTCATGATGCACCACGTTGGCATCAGCCAGAATATTTTCAACATACAGATGAAATCCAAATTGTGGCTCAGAAAGACCAAGCGTTGGGCGCAGTAGTGACAGGACTTGATGCAAGCAAGGCTCAATCTGGTGAAACTATTTTTAAACTTAAACGCGCATTGGCCGAACATTTAATTCTTATTTTTAAAAATCAACGTTTAGATGATTTACAATTTTTGGCTTTTGCTAGTTACTTTGGTTCAATTTTCCGCCCGAGTAAAGATAACCCAGTGCTAGGCTATGACTTAGAAACAGGTGTTCCACCCGATGTTGTTCCAGTTTCCAATGCAGTTGGTCAGGGTGATTATACTGGTCACGGCGAACTTGCTCCACATGCCGATCATCAGTGGACACCACTTCCCTCGTTTGGCTCTTTACTGTATGCAATTGAACTACCTCAAGATGGTGGAAAAACTTCATGGTTCAATACCATTGCTGCTTATGATGCTTTGGATAAAGCAACCCAAGCTCATGTCGATCAATTACAACTGATTACTTATAATCCTTTTGTTCGTGCGCAAAGCAATAAAGGCTCAGGTAATTATAGCAATAGTCCTTTGTATCGTTTCAAGGATCAACCCATTTTAGGACATGCGTATCCTCACCCATTGGTACGCACCCATCCAGAGACTGGACGTAAAGCATTATGGCTGAATAGCAAAAGTGAAGTTGAATTGGTCAATTATGATGATCAGGCAGGTGCAAAATTAATTGCAGAATTACGTCAACATCTAGAAAAACCTGAGTTTCGCTATCAACATCAATGGGAAACTGGAGATATTGTCTTTTGGGACAATCAAGTGACGTTGCATGCCAGAGAACCCTTTCCAGCCGATCAAAGACGTTTGTTAAAAAGAATTAGCTTGGCAGGCAGTCGCCCCTTTTAATAAAAAATCTAAATTGTCATAAAACGATCAAATTTGTCTGTTTTAATAAAAAGAAAAACAAAACAAAAATAATCAGAGGTCATCGCAAAAAAGCCCGTCAAATGACGGGCTTAATTTTATCCAGACCAATATTTTCTAAATATTCGATCTTAGAACAGTCGATTTAAACCATTCAACGCAGCCACACGATAGGCTTCTGCCATCGTTGGATAGTTAAATGTAGTTTCCATAAAATACTTCATCGAATTATTTGGACTTTGCATGATGGCCTGCCCGATGTGAATAATTTCAGAAGCATTATTGCCAAAACAGTGAATACCCAAAATTTCCAAAGTATCGCGATGGAATAAAATTTTAAGCTCGCCCACCGTATCACCCGTGATTTGCGCACGTGCCAAATGACGGAACGATGACTGACCAACTTCATAAGGAATTTTTTCTTCAGTCAACTGTTGCTCAGTTTTACCAAAACATGAAATTTCTGGAATGGTGTAAATCCCGGTCGGAATATCGGTTACAGGTTTTACATTTTCCTCGCCACTCATATTGGCACCCGCACAACGACCTTGGTCATACGCCGCAGAAGCTAGCGAAGGCCAGCCGACAACATCACCCGCTGCATAAATATTTTCAGCTTCAGTCTGATATTTTTCATTGACTGCGAGCTGACCGCGACTGTTCGGAGTCACACCCACGTTTTCAAGCCCCAAACCATCTGTGTTGCCTGAACGCCCATTACACCAGAGAATTGCATCAGCTTTGATTTTCTTGCCACTTTGTAAATGCAGAACCACATAATCATCATGAGTTTCCAAATGATCAATTTGTTCATTATGGCGAATTAATACACCTTGTTCACGCAAGTGATAAGACAATGCATCTGCAATTTCATCATCTAGATAACTTAGTAGTTTTTGTTGCGTATTAATTAAATCGACTTTGTGATTTAAACCAATAAAAATAGAAGCGTATTCACAGCCAATCACCCCCGCACCATAAATAATGATTTTTTGAATAGTGAAATCCAGATCCAGAATTTTATCCGAATCAAACACACGTGGATGTTTAAAATCTAAACCTTGTGGCTGGTATGGGCGGCTACCCGTTGCGATGACTAATTGATCAAATACGATCGTTTCCTTGACCCCTTCAGGATTAAAAACGATGACTGTATTTTTATCCTGAATATACGCGCGCCCATGAAATACATCGATATTATTGCGATCGTAGAATCGTGTATGAGTCGCAACTTGTTGTTGAATCACGCGATGTGCATTACTTAACACCTGTTTCATGGTGAACTTTTTCCATTCACCGACTTTTTGAAACATTGGATCACGTTGATAACGAATAATACTAGAAACAGTTTGACGAAGTGCTTTACTTGGAATCGTACCAACATGGGTACAGTTGCCACCCAGTTGCTCTCGAATATCCACAATTGCAACTCGCTTACCCGCTTTTGCAAGCTTCATTGCCGCGCCTTCGCCCGCAGGTCCTGAACCGAGAACTACCGCATCATATCTAACGAAATTCCCACTAATGACCTCTTTCTTACGTGGCATTTAAAGCTCCTGTGCAATCTAATTATGCTGCTATTTTATAACAAACTATAGCTAATATGCTGTGCAATAATGTATTTCTCAAGCCAATATCTTTGCATAACGACATTTTTTAAATGAATAGTGAATTTGCCCAATTTACCGCTAAGTCCGTTATAATAGTCAAATGAAATCCTCTCGAATCACAGTGGAACAGTTGACTATGTCTGAAAACCGTAAACCAGAACAGGGTGTAAAGCTACGTGGCGCAGAAAAAGTTGCCCGAATTCCTGTAAAAGTTGTCCCTACGGTTGAAGTCCCGCGTAAGCCTGACTGGATCCGCGTAAAAATGACCGCGCCTGAAGAGGTGCAACGTATCAAAACCACGCTTCGTTCGCAGAAATTACATACCGTTTGTGAAGAAGCTGCTTGTCCAAATCTACCAGAATGCTTTGGTGGTGGTACTGCCACTTTTATGATTATGGGCGATATTTGTACTCGTCGCTGTCCATTTTGTGATGTAGCACATGGCCGTCCGAATGCATTGGATGCAGACGAACCGCGTCACATGGCGGAAACGATTGCGAACTTAAAACTAAAATATGCGGTGATTACCTCTGTTGACCGTGATGATCTACGCGATGGTGGCGCTCAGCATTTTGTGGATTGTATTAAAGAAGCACGTGCTTTAAGTCCAAATACCTTATTAGAAATTTTAGTTCCTGATTTTCGTGGGCGTATGGACATTGCGCTACGTATCATGACCGAATGCCCACCCGATGTGTTTAACCACAATATTGAAACGGTACCACGTCTTTATAAAGCCATGCGCCCGGGTTCAGATTATCAGCACTCTTTAAACTTGCTCAAAATGTTTAAGGAATATTGTCCTGACATTCCAACTAAATGTGGCTTGATGGTAGGTATTGGTGAAACTGAAGAAGAAGTGATTTCTTTATTGAATGATCTACGCGCACATGATGTCGACTATGTCACCATTGGTCAATATTTACAGCCTTCTAAACAACACGCACCAATTGATCGTTTCGTAACACCAGAAGAATTTGAACGCTATGCAGAGCATGGTCGCAAACTCGGCTTTAGAAATATTTGGTCGGCACCGATGGTACGTTCGAGCTATTTTGCAGACCGTCAGTATTATGGTGAGCCTGTTCCTGCTGTACGTCGTAAAGTGGATCCTGCCAAAAAGATTGCAGTTCAAGCGATCGAAGCTTAACCATTTAATCTAATAGATAAAGACCTTTCATAAATGAGAGGTCTTTTTTTCATCTCTGAAATTTTAAAAGGATGATGGATTGATAACGACTTTTGGCATAAGACGATGCGATTGCAAAGTGATGGATTAAAAGAGCGAGCCAGCATCATTGATCTTATTGTTTAAATATAAATTTGAAATGGTATAGTAAAAACACAGTACAAGAGATCATTAAAGATGCTGTTTCATTCTATATTTCAAAAGCTGACATCATGACCTCTGTTGTTTATTTTTGTCTGATCCCATTATTGGTACTGATTTTTACCACGCAATTGGTTTATATGCCCTTCACTTTGCTCAGTGTATGGGGCGTCATGCTTGTCACCATGATTTGGCGTTATTCACAAGGTAAAATTGTACCCGTTTCAAAATGGATTACTGCTGTATTTGTCTTATGCTGTCTTGCTGCGATTTATATAAAATTTAAAAGTTTTTGGGGTGTAGAGGCAGGCGTCGCGTTACTTAGTACTTGTTTATTTGCAAAGTGTTTGGAAAGTAAAAATATTAGAGATTTATTAATTTCCTTTAACTTTGGATTATTTGTTAGCGCAAGTTTATTTTTACATAGTCAGTCTTTTGTAATGACATGTGCAGTACTTTTTTGCTTAATTTTTTGTTTTATTGGTTTATATCGAATTCAGACCACAAAATTTTTATCGCAACACAATAAAAAAATATCCATAAAAAACGATTTAAAACTTGTGACAAAATTTTTAACCATCGCAATTCCTTTTTTTATTGTGCTTTTTATTTTCTTCCCGCGCCTCCCCCCACTTTGGCGAGTTCCTATAGCATCTGGTCAAGCTGTCACAGGAATGAGTGATCGTATGTCTCCAGGGGATATTGCTCAATTATCACAATCTTCGGCATTGGCTTTTCGGATTCTTGGTGATCTCAAGCAACTTCCACAACGGCAGGATATGTATTGGAGAGCGATGGTACTGGATGACTACGACGGTGCAGTTTGGACAAATAACGCGATCAATCAAACACCTGTTCATTATGATAATGAACGCTTAAAAGCCATAGATTATCAATATTTGTCAGCTGATCCTCAACAAACATGGATCATGTCACTGGAACACTCTGTCCCTGCTGAGTCAACTTATCAAATGTATGCGGATGGCAGCATAAAAGCACGTCGAATGGTTCAAAGCAATCAGCCTATTCATCTGAGTTGGATAGGTTCAAAAGATCTTAAATATCAAAATGCTGAAACTAACCTTCAACATACACAACAGCTTAATTTTCCACTCCAACCCAACACTCAAATATTGGCAAAACAGCTATGGCAACAAAGTCATGCGCAATCTGAACTTTATATCAAGAATGTTTTACAGTGGTATCGACAACAAAACTTCGTTTATACCCTATCACCTGGAATTTTAAGTGGAAATCGAACGGATCAATTCTTATTTGAAACAAAAAAAGGATTTTGTGAACATTACGCTTCAAGCTTTGTATTGCTGATGCGTTATGCAGGTCTTCCCGCTCGAGTTGTCATTGGCTATCAAGGAGGGCAAATGGCACCTGATGGTCAAAGTTGGGAAGTTCGACAGCTGGATGCTCATGCGTGGAGCGAAGTTTATATCGATGGAATCTGGCAACGTGTCGATCCAACAGCTGCCATTGCGCCTCAGCGTGTAGATGAAGGCATGCAACAATACCTACAACAAAATGATCATATTTGGGGTGAGCAAACAAATCATTTTTGGAAGCAACAGAATTTTAACTTTGTTAAAAACTTAAGGGTTTGGAGTGATTACTTAGGCTATCAATGGCAAAGTAAAGTTGTCGGTTATGATGTCGATCGTCAGAAAAGTTTTTTATCGAAATTAGGTATTTTTTCTATCTATACTTATGCACTGATTATGATAATAACTATTATCGTTTTGGTTGCGCTGTTTGCCGTGTGGCTTTGGTTTAGAAACATAAAGCAAAGGTCTAGAATTGAGCGTGACATTTTAAAGTTTCAGAAAAAGTTACCACAATCTCTCAAAAGACGCACTAGTGAAACCTTTAAACGCTGGATGTTTAGATTAGCGCAAAATGTTCAACAACAAGAGTCTTTTGATGAAATTATAAAAACATATGAAAAACTGACCTTTTCTGGGCAATCTACACCTGAAGACCATATAAAATTCAAGCAATTGCTTAAAGACTGTTCATCTGAATTAAAGCGTGCAGAAAAAACTTGTCATCCTGCTGAAAACTGAATATGATTGCTCACACTTAGGCGTATAGCTCAGTTGGTTAGAGCGCTACGTTGACATCGTAGAGGTCTCCAGTTCGAGTCTGGATATGCCTACCAAGATATACTGATTTATCAGTAGATTAAAGTCCACCTATAAAGTGGGCTTTTTTTATTGGTGGTATTTGGAATTGACGAAATCATACTCTAACTGCTTTAGAGTTGTTTGATTAGACTTCACTTATATTTTTTAACGCCTCTATAATTGCTGAAAGCCTCAAGTCCTATTTCCATTGGTAAGCTTCATGTGGCAAGCCGGCAATAGTCTCATTTTGCTCATCCAATTGAACTTTATAGTAGAACTCATGCCAAGTTCACGGCATAAGTTAGGAGCAAGTGTTCCTGATTCAGCTTACTTTAAAATACTTATGTTTAAGCTGTCTGAATATTTAGATATTTTCAAAAAAAATTCTTTAACAGGATTATGCGATTTCCTACTTTTGAATTCAATTATTTTACATGAGGATTACCTGTTGATCTTATATTAATAACGACTAATCAATAAAAATCTCTTTTTGCATTTTTTCATTATTACTTAAAATCTGTAATATTGTTACTCCTTTCTTTATATAATTAGAAGCTTCTATAAAAGATTGAACGTTTAATCTAGGGTCATTTGTGAAAAGCCAAGCCGAGTACATACGATCGTAAAACCGCAGCACTCATGCAGTAAAAAGCTTAAACGCGTCCCGAATACGGCGATAATCTTTTCAACCCTACACTTTTTACGAATTTTAAATGACCATTTTATTCAAATTTTGTTAAGCGCAGCCATTTTACTGTCCACAAATTATCTTAGCGACCGTCCCACGTAGAGATCGCTGAAAGAACACAAGTAGTCGCACCTTTGGTCCAATATTTTTGACCTTGATCATTGAGACAAATGATTCCATCACCATCCTGCGACGTATTCTCTATTGGCGTAGCGACTAATGTCCATCCAGTTGCAATAGCAGGACTAGGATTAAATGTTAAACGATATAAAGCAGTCCCTTGTTGAGGTGTGACAGTTCCGCCATATACGTTAGCAACCGTTGCTCCTGCAAAAGATGAATTGCTGTTTTTATATTGCATCATGCTTTTAGCTATATTTAACATTTCCGCCTGCGCATCTGTTCTTTTAGTACGTTGTGCATACTTTTGATAATTTGGATAAGCTATCGACACTAAGATGGCCACTATAGCGACCACCACCATGAGCTCGATTAAAGTAAACCCGCGATCTATTGAAAATTGATGATGTGCTACCATATCTCGCTCCCCACACCACATCCCGAAAAAGTGATATTTGCTTTGGTTTTATTTTTACATTGAATACCGTTGCTAGTTTTTAAAAAACTATCATTCTTATCATCAGTGCTTAATGCCTTAATTGCCCAGCCCTGCCCCAAAGATGTTGAGTTAATCAACAGAGGATTCCCCTCCGTTTGATCTACAATAGAAAGTATGTATTTCGTAGAAGAGCCATCCACTGGAAGACTAAGCTCTTGTTTATTGTTATTAAAATTTGAAATTAAAACACCACTTGCATCTTTATACAAAAAACTTGCATCAAAGCCTTTATAATTAAAGTTACGGGCTTTGTGTCGTTCTAATTGCTCAGCCAGTTTTTCAATTTCCTGTTGAGTCTGTGCAGCATAAGCTTTTCTTGTATAAGCTTGATAACTTGGGAATGCAATTGCAGCAAAAATCGCGACAATTGCAACTGTTACCATCAGCTCAATTAAAGTAAAACCATAGCCGTGGTGAGAGCGTATTTTCCCAGTTTCTTTTTTCATGATATCAACTCGTTTTTGCATAACGTTCATACCATCGATTTGGAATAAATCTGATTGCTCCTCCAGCAGGAACTAAATCTTCTCCTTCTTTACAGCCTGCCCCCTCACAAGGCTTAGTCATATTTGAATCAGGATTTGGCTCAGGTACTATAATCACCCTTCCACCCTTACCATCTGGCCCAACGGTGACACTAACAATTCCAGAACCAAGATTGTAAGTATAGTCAGCATCCTCTGGGCAGACACCTGTTGGCAGACATAATCTCTTCGTAAAACTTTGTCCCTTCACTCCCGCACCACAACCCGATGTTGTACCTGCAAGGGCAGCGTCATACATGGTGACATATAAGCTATTTTGCATTGCGATTAAGGGCGTCAAACCTTTAATCACCGCAGGATTAGCGCTTGCTTTTAAGTATGTTTTTTTGAATGGATAATACCATCCTCCCCATCCCGTTTTTTTATCTACCGAAGTAATCAACTTATTATCTGTGCCTTTTTCTTGGGTAAATTTACCAACTTGAGCCCCCGTAATCGTTGCATTACTTTTTGCAGTGTTCTCGATTAGTTTTAACTTGGTAATACTCATCGTATCTGAAGCTTGGGATGATAAAGTTCTAGCCCCCAAACTTTTAGTATGATCGGGATAATAATAACCATTAGGATAAATGTCGTAATCATAAATCGCATAAACTGCATCATACTCAAGATTATTAGAGTTCTCTTGACCCGTCGACTCTAAAGAATCGCTCGTTGCAAGAAGTGGCGAGCTTTTATTGCCAGATATAAATGTGACAGTGACAATATCTCCACCTTCAGCTTTACCTCCACTTCGATGTGCAGTAAATACTGGAGACATATAAAATCTTGGGCTTGTTCCGTTAGACTTATGTAAGTCTAAAATTTTAGTAATCTGAGTATCATATGTTGATTTAAGACCATTATTTTTTAGATCTATTCGAAACGCCTGACCCGCTAAATCACCCAAATAGAGATGATCGATAATTCCATCATTATTACGATCGACTGTTTTGATATCAGTGACTGTACTATAGCTTAAGTCTTTGCTTTGTAAATGAATTACATCCTGGGTTATTCCAGTAGAAGGTCTACTATCTGCAAACCATAGCAAATCGCCATTGTCCGCATCGAACATATAAACGCCAGAACCTATGTTTTTAGTACTACAGGTGATGTCTTCCGATTCACCTTCCGGCTTACAGTCAGATTCCGCTTGTCCTTGTCGAAAATTAAAATATTCATAACCTGCAAAACCAGTACGCTTGCCATGCGTCCATAAGCCATCACCATTTTCTCCGCCAGCATCGTAGCCACCGCTGACCAACATGACTAATTTGCGTTTACCTTTCCAATTCACATAATCTAATTTTGGTTTGGACCAACTTTGTCCCATATTTTTAATTTCTGGGAATGATTTACCCTTTGGAGGGGACCAAAGTCCCCATTAAATTACCGATTTTTCATCTTGCTTTCTATCCACTGATGAATCTCAAAAGCGAGCCATCCTACCCGACCTGTTGTCAGTTTGACCTGTTTCGGAAAAGCCTCATCGTAATATTTACTTTTAGGATTCATCATATTATAAATCGTGGCTTTACCTATTCCCGTAAAATTCACAACTTGTTTCAGGCCGATGATCTGATGCATGGTAAAAGTTTGACCTACAAATGCATGATTTGCACTATTCATTTGGAATTCTCCTCAATGATTAAATTGAGCTGATTTCGCTCGAATAATTTGGGAATTCCGTAAATTTATAATTTCAGTCTAATTTTCAATCATTTTTAGAACATAAAATAAGCTTATGTTCTATTACCTTTGCTGCCGAACACTCCATACGAATTGACCCAGAGTATCCGGTTTTATCTCAAACCAGAACTTAATGTATTTAACTTGAGTAGGTCTCTTCACCGGTATTGATTTTTTATTCTGCTTGTTGTTTTTATCTTTTTGCTTTTTAGCTGAAATCACATGTCCTTTAATAAATTGATCAATTCTTCTAGGGCGTCCATTCTTACCCTTTTCTTCATTAGAGTTGTCTTTATTAGAATCTTTTATATCCTGTTTATTCGTTTCTGTACCTTGTGTAATCGTCTCTGCTGGCAATGGGGTTTCCCATGTACACAACAAAGCATGAGCAACATAGAAATCTACAATTGATGATTGTAATTGTTTTAACGTCTTATCTTCGTATAATTTTAAAATAGTAGAGAACTGCTTTTCTTTTGAAATAGTTACATATTTAGATATCGCCTGAAAAACAAAATTGCTTAAATCATACATCTCAGGGGCATGTTGACTGACCTTATTTTGCTCAGCAATGTTTTCAACATTTTCACCTTCAGACTGTTGACTAGTCTGTTTTCTATTTATCTGCTTATTTTTTATGTATTCTTTCCAATAAGATTGTACCTTTTCAATCGTTTCGTTGATGCGCGTTTTGTTTTCTTCATCATCATAGTCTGATAACTCTTTAGCACTAAAAAAGAACGTGATATCGGCAGACAAACGTTTTGCTTTAAGCAAACGCGTTCCAATGAAGGCAAGAAGTACAGCATTACTATTTTTTTTAGTTCGTTTTAAATCTTTTAAAAAATGAGTTAATAACTCATTAAAGGCAATTTTTTCTTCAGCAAAAGTTAAATCACTACTCTTATCCTCAGCTTGATCGTATGAAAGCTGCAAACGGAAGGCAAACACATCTTCAACCAATGACTTCTTTAAATAACCTAAAGCCTCTTGCCGGTTCCTTCGAAGCAGGATAGCTGCTAATTTTTCCATTTTAAATAATTCAGGAATGGTCTGTTGGTCGACCGTATCTTGTGTCAAATCCTTAAACCGCTTTAATCGGCGCTCTAGTTCATGTACACCTTTTATATTTAATCGAATTTCATCATTATTTTTTTTAAAAATAGTCACAAAAAACTTTACACGCCAACCAATCTCAGGTGATATAAGCATCTCATTTAAATATCTTGATTCTTGTGGCATCGAATTAAAGATAGTTAAATATTGTTTAGCTTGCTTAGATAATTTTTTTAATGGATTTTTTGAAACTTCAAGCGCAGAAGTATTTGGATGCAATCCAATACAAGTTGAATCAGACTTGTACTGTAACAAGCGCATAAAATGTTCAATTGACGTTAATAGTCTCAGTTTCGCTTGATCATCCCGTTGTATATATTTTTGGGAATACATGAATGTGATGAGCCTTAGCTCCTCTTCTACATGCTTTGGAAGGTCAGTTATTCTCCAGATGTGTTTTTGCTGTTTACTAAAATCAAGTTGCGAAAAGAATTCATCTTGCTGGACAGTTGAATTTTGTTTTTGTTTTAGTGCTTTTTTCTCATCAGGCACAAGCTTAGATGAATACAAAAAAATATTGTCTATATGATTATCTATAAATAGCGTATCACCAATATACCCTAGCTCTGGTTTTAGAAAATAGTCAGCTCGATAGAAATACCCAAGAAGCCAATATTCAAATGCGTTTCTAGCAGCCGTTGATCGATACAAAATTACGTCAGAATATCGATCATCCAAATATTTTATTAGCTCTCCCATATCTCGAATTGCGATCTTGAAATCCTGTTCCTTACCCTCATGTGTATCATTCATTTGTTTTATAAAGTTATTTTTTATAGACAATTTGAGGACATCAAAATTTAAATTTCGCTTTTCTCTAAAAATCAATACAACTTTCAAAATAATACAGAAATTTACTCCAAGCTCAAGTGTAGAGTAACTGGTTAATAAGTCATACGAAGCTAAAATGGCATTACAACAACCCGTTAATTTAAACCGATTCTCCAATAAAAGAATACGTCTTTTCTCTGCTATACATTCCTGTGGTTGCAATGTGATCTCAAGAAATAGGACTTGTAACTTTTTATACTTTAATAGATTTTCTCTAAAATTTTCCTTTTCTCTAGCAAATCTTTCTAGAAAAGAGAGAGTTAAGCCTCTTTCTGGATCTAACTGTACTCCAGCTTCGCAAGCTATTTCATTAAGTGAAAATTGATTTTGTAATTCAAATAATGATTTTTCTTCATACTGTCCACTAACACCACCCAACGCTTTATGACTTGCTTCATTTTCTTCTTGCTTCTCCTTCTCTTCTCGCTGACGTTGTTTCAATGCGATATTCGAAGTAAAAATTATCAACTCATCGATAAACTTAAAAATATCATCTGCTGGAAATGTATCAATATTCCATTCATCCGCTTCAATCAATAAAGGCCTTCCATATTTAGATTTTTGTAAAGAAAGAATATAAACTCTAATATTTTGGCTGAACTGATGAGTACCCAAACCGCAACGCAACAACTCAAGATCAACACGCATAGACCAATAAAACTTCAAAATTTTATCTAAGGTCCTTTGATCATTATTTTGTTTTGCCAGTAAAAACTCTTCTTTTGTCGGATAAGCCTTTTTATGAATTGATAATAGTTTCTGTTCAAGATTTACAATCACGGATATTGTTTCATTAAATATTCCTCCCCTTACGTAATCTACATTAGCTTTTACATAATCATATTTATTGTTGTATATTTTTTTTAGTAATTTAAAAAGATCTTCATCTTTAATTACATTCTCGCCAAGACGCCTCATTGTTTTTATTTTGTTTTGCCATAGCCTATATTTTTCTTCATCATCAATTTCACGTTGTTTTTGCCTTCTATCTTTTATCTCAGCATCCCTTTTAACTTGCTTATCATGTCTTCTTTGCTTTGCTAATTCTTGCTGATCATGATGCATTTTTAAGTTCTCAGAAAAATAAATTATTCGTTGAGGTTCACTATATATGTTGAACATCGTATTTTTTTACAAGTACAAGTAGATTTTGTACCTTAAGTTTAATTTAAACCACCAAATAACGGCACATAGCCCCCGACAAACATTTGTTATTTTATATTAAAATTCCATAATATGATCAATTATAAAACGTATTTTTAGTAATTAATTTCCATAAACTTCACCTATCCCCGCTACTTTTAGTAAGGGGGAGTACACTTTAAATCGGCTATGAACTAAGATTTCAAATTGAGACATATCTTCAGAGAAATGTGAAAAAAAGACGAGAGACGTGCTAAAAATTACTAAGTTTTTTCAACATCACAAAGAGAAATGGATATATAAAAACTCTAAATAATTATAATTTTAGTATTAATACTATCCTGAAATTTCGATGCCTTTATGCCAATATGTAGTAGTATTAGGTTCAATTATTGTATTAACATAATAATGAGAAGCTAGTTTGATATGAGTTTTAGAATATATTTACATTTTTAAAATCCTATTATAAAAACTATGTTTTTTACTTTCTGTAATAACACATAAACTGACCCTAAAATTTATTTTCAATTATCTCATCTAAATAATCTGCCCATTTTTGCAACCATTCAGCGCATTCTTTTTCATAATTATGTAAATTATACGTACCTTCAATACCCTTTTTGGAATGCCCCAGAACTGCTTCAGCAATATCCGAAGGACACCCCAATCGAGACAAACCTGTTCTAACCGTCCGTCGCAAATCATGCGGATTCCAGTCATCCATATTATCTAACCAAAGTTGTTCAGGACGAAAATTCGCCTGAACTTTGTCTGGATTTTTCATTTGCCACTTTATTTCTGTTAGAGATTTCTGCTGAATAGGCAACCCAGTTCGAGACGATGCAAATAAATATTCCTGATCTGGGCGATATAAATTTAGTAAAAAATTGATACATTGCCTTGATAACTGCACATAACGCTCGGTACTATTTTTTGAAGCTTTTAGATGCCATGTTCCTTGATCTAAATTAAAATCTCTCCACCGTGCATCACATAACTCTCCTGTACGGCATCCCGTCCACAAAGTCAAAAATAGGATATGCTTTTGATGTGTTGTAAATCCTGATGTTGGCAGCCAAGCCCATACATGTTTTAATTCCTGATCATTTAAAACTCGTGTACCCTTTTTACAGGTAACTTTCAGTCTTGACTGCTTGATGCTCATTTTCGCCAATAAGGCTGGATTGGCAAAATTTGAAGGAAATTGCTCTAAGCCGATTGCATACTCATAAGCCAACGTTAGCTCAGACAATACTCGTCCAGCCTGCACATTAGACCCACGATTAATAATTTCTTTGGTTAAAGCTACCACATCTTTTCGAGTAACCTCTAACGCGACTAGATTCCCCAAAACCCTCACTGCGTCACCATAAAGAGTTCGCCGTGTTTCAGCCTGACCTTTTGGCTTGCGTACCCCTAAAACCTTTTTCTTTTCACCTGTTTTGGGATCAGTAATCCAATGGTCTTCGATCACCTCAGTCAAATACATTTCTATCATTTGATGTACAGTGAGTTGGCACATATTTTTTTGTGCAAGCTCTTGTTCGATTTGTTGCTGCAATTTCTCCTGCTCTTTTTTTTGCTTTGGACAAACCCCTTGACTTCTTTCAGCTTTTAAACGACCAAGTTCTATTCTTGCCTCAGCTAACGAAACTTGAGGAAAAGTACCAATCTTGTATTGTTTGATGGAATCATCAACAGGACTGCGATAACGGTAAAAAAAGGTTTTCATTCCCGTTTTGCCACAATGTACACGTAGCCCTACATATTCTCCAATATCCGCTTTATCAGGATCACCTATTTTCATTTTCTCAATCGCTTTGGCTGAAAGCGCTTTTTTAATAATCGTCTGTTGCTCTCTCGAATGAGCCATTTTAATCCTCACAGGCATACTAAATTATTTGTTATCCTTTCAAGCTGTCTATTTTTCAATATTGATCGGGAATGATGCCTAGTTTAGACTAAAACAACCTACACTAAAACCTACACTAACGTTTTAGATTAAGTTAGATTTGTTTAGACTTTATACTACTCCCTTGGATACTCTGCTTATGTTAAACACTATCAAACTTATTGAATATAAAGGCTTTAATGATGATGAAAGATAATAATAGCATAGCAGACCTATCTAGCCATACCCCTATGATGCAACAATATCTAAAAGTTAAAATGGAACATCAGCATGCTTTACTTTTTTATCGCATGGGTGACTTCTACGAACTTTTTTTTGACGATGCACGTAAGGCAGCCAAGTTATTAGGTATTACCCTGACCCATCGCGGTAAAACCAATGGTGAACCTATTCCTATGGCTGGCGTACCTTATCATGCTGCCGAAGGTTATCTAGCACGTCTGGTCAAAGCAGGACAAACGGTTGCAATTTGTGAGCAGGTGGGAGAAGTTACAGGCAAGGGACCTGTTGAGCGTAAAGTCGTTCGTATTATTACGCCAGGGACCATTACTGATGATGCATTGCTAGGCAGTTATCAATCTTCAAATTTGGTCGCGCTGTGTATTCAACAAAATAAAATTGGACTGGCTTTACTAGATTTAAGTGCCAGTATTTTTAAGGTTCAGGAACACGAATTTAAAACTGAACAATTAGCAATTGAGCTTTCACGCTTAATGCCGAGTGAAATTGTTGTTGATGAAGATTTAGTCGATCAGAATATTTTGGAACAGATCAAAAAACAATTAGACTGCCCGATTACCAAGCGCCCTAATGTTGATTTTAATTTAAATAATGCCCAAAAGACCTTATGTGATCAGTTTGCTGTTGCAACACTTTCTGGCTTTGGAATTGATCATTTACCCCTTGCCAAAGCCTCTGCTGCGGCCTTAATTCACTACGCCAAAGAAACCCAAAAAACTGCTCTGCCACATATTCGCTCGATTCAACTTGAACAAAGTTCAGATTTTATTGCTCTTGATCCGATCACTCGCCGCAATCTGGAAATTATCGACCCGCTATTTGAACATGGGATGTCTTTGTTCAATTTAATCAATGACTGCCAAACTGCTATGGGCGGTCGTTTACTCAGTCGTACCTTAATGCAACCCATCCGTGATACTGCACTTCTAGATGCGCGACTGGACGCGACGGAGCAGTTATTAACCGGTTATCACGAATCACCCGTGCGCTTAGTATTAAAGGAAATTGGTGATATTGAACGTGTGCTAAGTCGTGTTGCATTGGGCAGTGCGCGTCCACGTGATCTAGTGCAATTACGTCATGCATGTGCTCAAATTCCATTTCTGAGACATGCATTACTGCCTGTAATTCAGGCAAAATCCTCGACCTTACTCGCTGACCTCGACCAGCAATTGGGCGATTTCAAAGAACTCCATCAATTACTTTTATCTGCAATTGTCGAAAATCCGCCCGTATTACTGCGTGATGGTAATGTGATTGCCGAAGGTTATGATGGTGAACTGGATGAGCTACGCAAAATACGTGATCATGCAGGACAATTTCTGATTGATCTTGAAATTAAAGAACGGGAACTCAGTGGTATCCCGACGTTAAAAATTGGCTATAACCGGGTCAGTGGTTATTATATCGAATTGACACGCGCGCAGGCAGAGCAAGCTCCAGAGCATTATATTCGTCGCCAAACCCTAAAAAATGCCGAGCGTTATATCACACCAGAACTTAAAGGTTTTGAAGATAAAGTTCTTTCCAGTGAATCCCGCGCGCTTGCCCGCGAGAAACTACTATTTGAAAACTTGCTTGAAACGCTTAGGCAGAATATTGCCAATTTACAAATGATGAGTGCAGCGATTGCCCAGATTGATGTCTTGGCAAATTTTGCGCATCAAGCACGTTTGCAACACTGGAATCGTCCTGAGTTTAGCCCTGAGATCGGGATTAAAATTCATGCAGGGCGTCATCCAGTGGTCGAAGCATTAAGTAAAACACCCTATACCCCTAATGATACCTTTTTAGATAGTCATCATCGTATGGCGATCATCACAGGGCCGAATATGGGGGGTAAATCTACTTTTATGCGTCAAACCGCATTGATTAGCTTATTGGCATATTGTGGTAGTTATGTGCCTGCTCAATCAGCCAAATTGGGTCCGATTGATCGAATTTTTACCCGTATTGGTTCAGCAGATGATTTATCGACCGGTAAATCGACCTTTATGGTGGAGATGACCGAAACATCACAGATTCTACACCATGCTACCCATCAATCTTTAGTTTTGATGGATGAAGTCGGGCGTGGTACCAGTACCTATGACGGTTTGTCCTTAGCTTGGGCCTGTGTGCTAGACCTGACTAAACGTATCAAATGTTTATGTTTATTTGCGACGCATTATTTCGAGTTGACTGAGCTTGGCAGCGAAGCAGGGATTGATAATTATCATGTGACGGCTAAAGAAATGAATGGCAATTTGATCTTGCTTCATAAAGTACAACATGGCCCCGCTAGCCAAAGTCATGGTTTACAAGTCGCAAAACTAGCGGGTATCCCAGCAGCCGTGATTAAAGAAGCACAGAAACGCTTAAAAATACTGGAAAAACAGCAGCAGCAACATATTCAATCCGCAGTACAAAATGATTTATTTAATGCGGTTGAACATGAAATTGAAACACCAGTGATTGAAAAAGTCATCGAAGTTGAAGCTCAATCGCCTGCACTTGAAATGCTGAAACAAATTGATGTCGATAACTTGACACCTCGTCAGGCACTTGAACAGCTTTATTCATTAAAAGCGACTCTCAATTCTTGAAATAGCTTATGGAACAGATCACACATAGTGGTCTGTTCTGATCATTTATCTTATTCATTTCAATTTACATACAAGGACAAATCTTTGACAACTTTTTACCCGCTTATAACGAGGTAATGATAAAAATAAACGTATATTCAAAATAGGAAAATAAAAATGTCACGCGGAGATAAATCAGCCTATACCGATAAACAAAAACGCCAAGCTCAACATATTGAAGAAAGTGAACGAGAACGTGGACATTCTCAAGAAGAAGCTGAACGAATTGCATGGGCAACGGTAAATAAACAAGATGGCGGTGGTCTAAAAAACTCACATAAAACCAGTAAATAATGGTTTAATTGAGAGTTACTATCAACTACAGTGATATAAATCAGTCCTTTTCATCAATCCGAATAATAAATATCAATAAAAGGAATTGTTAGTCGCCCCCTTTTTTGCCTAAAATACAGCATTCGGAATTAGAACCATATTTTTTAGGTAGCTGTCGCCATGACCTTCGTTGTCACTGAAAACTGTATTAAATGTAAATACCAAGATTGCGTAGAAGTATGCCCAGTTGATTGTTTCTACGAAGGCCCAAATTTTTTGGTGATCAATCCTGATGAATGTATTGACTGTGCGCTATGTGAACCTGAATGCCCTGCCAATGCAATTTTCTCAGAAGATGAATTACCAGAAGGTCAGGAAGTCTTTATTGAACTTAATGCTGAACTGTCTGAAAAATGGGCAGGCAATAATATTACTCAAATTGGTGAACAACCTGCTGACCGTGAAGAATGGAACGGTAAACCAGATAAGCTTCAGTATTTAGAGAAATAATTGCACATTAGACCAGCAAAAGCTGGTCTTTTTGTATCTGAATCACACATTTCATTGCAATTTTTCCTCATTTTATCCATCCTTTTCGATTAGAATAAGCCCAATTTAAAGTAAGCAATTGATTGTATTATGCCGAAATTTTTGAAGGGGTTGCTTGCGATAAGCCTTGCACCTATGTTCATGGTTGCTTGTACCACCTCCCCTCAAAAAACTGGAAAAGTCACACCTTCCACGGGACATCGTATTTATATTCCGCAGGAAAAAGTCATACTTGAACGTCCTGTTCCAGTGAAAACCGTTCCTGCCGCCTATTTAGCATGGTTAAGCATGGGTGATAATCGTTCACGTGTTCAAGAATATGAACGTTTTCTTGAGCGTAATAATGTCGCTAATGTTGTCCCTAATTTTGAATTATTAAAAACGGCACGGGACTGGCAAAAATGTGGCCGTTCACAATATGCAGTTCCCAATCGTGAACTCTGGAACAATGCCATCCCAACCTTGCGCATTTTCAAAGCTTTAGTCGCCCAAAAAGTTCTCACTGATTTTGAAGTCACTTCCGTTTATCGGGATTTACCTTTGAATCAATGTGCAGGCGGAGCGAACTCTTCGCGACATTTATTTAATTCAGCCATCGATTTTCGTATTGGCCCTGAGTATCCAGAGTCGCAAGATTACGCTTTCATTGAAAATACCAAATTTAAGTTATGCCAATTCTGGGCACAACATGGACAAAGTCTGGATATGGGCATCGGTATTTATGCTTCAGGACAGATTCATATTGATACTCAAGGCTATCGAACTTGGGGACCCGATCATAGTCGCAATAGTTCAATGTGTAATTATTAAAAATATCTTTATTTTGTTTGAAAGAGACCATATGAGTCTCTTTTTCAATATTAGAGAGTGAAGTTTTGATTTTCCTGTCACTTAAAATTGCACATCGAATAGAAATGGTTAAAATGCTGCTATCTCAGTATAGGTAACACCCGTTATGCAACAGATGTGGACAGACATTGATCACTATATCGATTCACATTTAATTCCCGAAGATCCAAACCTGCAATTTGCACTGGAGAATACTGCCAATCAGGGATTTCCAGATCATTTGGCCGTTGCACCTAATCAGGGTATGCTTTTACAAATGTTGATTCAGATGAATCAGTGTAAACGTGTTTTGGAGTTAGGAACATTTGCGGCCTATAGTACAGTCTGGCTAGCGCGCACTTTACCTAAGGATGGCTATTTACTTACCATTGAAGGACGAGATAGCCATGCAGCACTGGCACAACAAAATATTGATCATGCTCAATTCGAAATGCCTGTTGAACTCAAAGTCGGACGTGCCGCAGATATTTTACGTGAAATAGACCCTACGACATTTGAACCATTTGATTTTATTTTTATCGATGCAGATAAACAAAGTTATCCTGAATATTTAGAATTAACCTTGAATCTTTCACATTCGGGTACGATTCTGGTACTGGATAATGTGATCCGTGCGGGTGATATTCTGGATGAAAATAATAAAAAACCAAGTATTGAAGGTATTCGTCAGACCTTTGAAGCTTTGCAAAATCATCCTCGAATTTTATCCTGTACCGCTTTACAAACAGTAGGCAGTAAAGGTCATGATGGCTTTGCAATTGCCATTGTAAAATGATGATCAAAAAATATGCTTTATTTATTTTTTATTTAAAAACAATAACCTATTTTTATTTACATTGCTTGTCCATATAGTTATCCACAAGATTTGCGGATAACTATGGATAAGGCATTACATTATTTCGCGACCAAGAGTGGTACCGTCGCATTACGGAAAATCGAGGTGGCAATACTACCCAAAAAGAACTGGTGGATTTTACTGTGACTAAATGCACCTAGCACGATCATCTGAATACCATGTTCACGTTGATATTCGAGTATATTTTCTGCCACATCGCCATAACGATAAACCGTGACCACCTCGATGCCCGCATGGCTTAAAAATTCTTCTGGATCTTTTAAGACTTGAGGATGATCACCCACATAAAGTAAATGACATTGTAAAGTTTTAAGCAAATCACTCTGCGCAATCCGATGCATCATTTTGACGCAAGTTGGAGAGTATTCATAAGCAAAAATAAAACGGGTTGGCGCTTTAAAAGTTTCACCAACGGTCATGACAGTACAGTTTGCACCGCGAATAAAATTTTCAACATTACTACCAATGGGTTTGTTTTTTTCTGCTGCACGCTCCCCCACGCGACCAATCACCACAAAATCATCTTCTTTTAAAATACTAAAACTTTGTTCAAGAAAGTCCCCCTTTTCCTGAATCTTTGAACTGCTTAAACCATATTTTTCTTCTATCATTTCAGAGATATGTTTAAGTAAATTATTGCTATAGTCTAAAGCCAGTTCACTTTGTTTCTGCTCTAGCTCGGCAAGTTCTTTGAGCAACATGGCATTACTCTCAAAACCAATGACACCACTAATTTCACCGAGATGATAACTGGCAGGATAGTAGTCAAGAATTTGTAATAACACCAGTTCACGCTTGGTTTGTTTAGCCACCCAAGCGGCAGCTTCTGCAATTGCATTAATACAAGGTGAAGAATCAATACATGCAATAACACGACTCATAATAGCCTCTCTTCATTAAGGTCTGATGCCTTGGAGATTTTGTTTGTTACTTTTAACTTAGCATAATTCGGCTAAAACTACGGTAATTTTTTATATGGTTTAAATTATTTTGTATATAAAACAATTAAATGATTAAAAAACCAGCTATTTTCTATTTTTAATCCAGCGTGCAGGATTCCCTGCAACAACATGATAAGCCTCTACATCTTTCGTCACCATACTATTCATACCCACGACGGCATTTTGCCCTATTGAAATGCCATCTTTGACACCGACGTGCGCGCCAAGCCAGACATCCTGACCAATTTCAATGCCTTTGGAGGTCACAGGTTGCTGATAAATTGGACGATCTAATTCCATACCATGATCAAAAGCATAGAGATGACAATACGCGGCAATTCGCACTTGATCATGCAACACAATCCCTGCACGACCGCCATCCAATATACAATGATGGTTGATCGCCACTTCATTGCCAATGCTTAAAGGCCCATGTAAGGTACAATCGGCTGCAATAAAGGTATTATCACCAATGCTAATTTTGCGTCCAGGTTCCGCAAAGATATGTGCCAATGGAGAAATAAAACAGTTTTTCCCAATTTCAACAGTTTCCATTTCCATCAAATAGGTTTGATATTCCATCTGCCATGCTTCTGCCCATTCACGGTGTTTGGGTTTTAATGACCAATAAAGCCATGGCATATAGTTGAGCCGGTGCTTATGCTGTTCCCGATATTTCAGCAAGCGTTCATCATTCATGTTCAGGCTCCACAATTTTTAATTGTTCTCGCCCACGGGTGATATCCTGAAGTTTTAATTTTAATGGGTCAATCTGATGAATCTGTAAAGCAGCTTCTACAATGACACCTTCAGCCGTGTAATTTTCAGTATATTCCATTTGCTGATGTTTCAATTCATATTGAAGAATTGGCCATTCATTAAAATAACAAGAGAAAATAACCTGTTTTTTTTCAATGAGTTCTATTTTTTCTGCGAGTATTAAGCATTGTCCTGCACAGCCTCCATAGGCGCGTACCAAACCACCCGTTCCGAGTTTTACGCCACCAAACCAACGATTAACCAAAACTAAAACATTGGTCAGTTCATTGCCTTCTATGGTTGCCAAAATCGGTCGACCGGCTGTGCCAGAAGGTTCACCATCATCATTAAAGCGTACCTGATGCCCTATTTTCCAAGCCCAACACTGATGAGTCGTGCTGATATCTTTATAGTTTTCCAAAAAAGCTTTAACCTGTTCTTCGTTTTCAACAGGAGTTGCAAATGCCTGAAATCGACTTTTTTTGATTTCTTCTTCAAAACAAACCAGTTGTGCGATGGTAAAAGGCATAGCAGCAAAAAAGATCAATCATAAAATTAACATTATAGCCTGAATTAAAGTTGGTAATGACAAAAATCCCCGCAATAGCGGGGATTTAAGCATCTCTTCAATTCTTTATTACTATTTACCGCTCTCTTAACGCCTCTTTGGCCTTGTTAAACGGTTTTAATAAATAATCCAGTACCGTCTTCTCACCCGTACGAATATCTACCGTTGCCACCATCCCCGGCGTGATACTAAACGACTTGCCTTCTTTGTTATAAAGCTTGTCAGAATCGGTACGGATATACACCCGATAATAAAACTGATCCTGCTTCACCTCATCTCGAATCGTATCTGGCGAAATCACCGTCACCTTGCCTTTTAACCCCCCATAAATCGAGTAGTCATAGGCGGTGATTTTGACCAGTGCTTCCTGACCCGGATGGATAAAGGCAATATCTCGTGGAGAAATACGTGCTTCAATCAGCAGTTGTTCATCCAGTGGCACAATGGTCATCAACTTGCCATTTTGTGGAATCACCCCACCTTGGGTGGTCACCGCAATTTCCTTGACCACACCACGTACCGGGGCTTTAAATGTGGTGCGGTTTAAAGTGTCAGTACGACCACGTACAATCTGCATTTGTTGTTCGGTATCGGTATTGGCTTTTGATAATTCTTCACGTGATTTGACGTAATATTGGTTACGTGCATCATTGATTTTATTTTGCAGGTCATTGGCTTCACGTTTTAAGCGTAATACTTCTACTTCACTGGCAGCGCCTTTGGCAACTAAGGGTTCGGTCATGGTGAGTTCCTGCTGAACCAGTTGTAAAGCCAGTTTTAAACCCGAAATTGACTGTTCCAAATTTTCGCGTCTGGAATTATATAAGGCAGTTTCTTCTTGTACCAGTTTCGGATCTTTTTTCACCTCATCGGGAAACACCAATGGGGTACCATTTACTTCTGCACGTAATCGCGCTGCTGTTGCCTGTGCTGAAATCAGTAAGGATTGCGATTCGCCTACGTTCGATTCAAAGCGGGTCGGATCAAGCTGTGCCAGCACTTGTCCTTTTTCGACAATATCACCTTCTTGTACATCTAGCTTGGTCAGGATTCCACCATCCAGTGATTGAATCACTTGTTCTTTAGAAGATGGGATGACTTTGCCTGTACCCGTAGAGACTTCTTCAAGTTGAAATAGTCCTGCCCAAAGCAATAATATCAGCAAGCCGATACCGATAATCCAGATCACTAAACTGGCGCGCGGTAAAGGCGGTTCTTTATAGGACACTTTTGTCGCGCGTTTTGGGTGTTGTAGTGCGTCACTCATGAACGTGCTCCTGGTCCTGTTTGAATCTGTTGGGCTGCTGTGGCGGCGTTCTGGCCATTGAGGATCTGGTCACGCGGTCCATCCATGACAATTTTGCCTTCATTGACCACGATAATCCGATCAACCAGCTCCAATACTGCACGTCGATGTGTTGCCACAATTAAGGTACGATGCCCGAGCCATGTTTTTAAGTGATCAATCAACATTTTTTCTGAAACATCATCAATTGATGCAGTTGGTTCATCCAGTAGTAAGATGTTCGGTTGTCGAATCAGTAGTCGTGCCAACAATAAGGCTTGTCGTTGTCCACCAGAGAAACCCACACCTCCCTCTAAAATCAGATGATCCAGTCCTTCTTTTTTCTCTTCAACGAAGCTTAAAGCACCTGTCATTTTCAGAACTTTGAGAATGTCTTCATCATTGGCCAAAGGTGCGCCAAGGGTTAAGTTTTCTCGTATGGTGCCGTAGAACAGGTGAGCATTTTGGTTTAAAAGTCCCATGTCACGACGGATATCTGATGGATCAATCAGGCTTAAGTCCAAACCATCCAGACTGATTTTGCCTTGTAGTGGAAATTGCATGCCAGACAGCAGTTGTAATAAGGTCGATTTACCTGCGCCATTGCGCCCAAGTACCGCAATCTTTTCTCCTGCCTGTATGCTCAGATTCGGGATGATCAAGGTCGGTTTGGGATCATCCTGTCCATATTGAAATACTACGCCCTTAAGTTCATAGTCACCATAGATCACAGGTTTATGAATCAGATGTGCCTGATCTGGTTGATCTACTGGCTTTTTCATCAGTTCATCCAGACTGGTTTTTGCGACTTTGGCTTGTTGTAAACGTCCCAATACCCCCGTGATTTGTGAAATCGGTGCCAGCATTCGAGAGGATAGAATCGAACAGGCCACCAATGCACCTGTGGTCATGTCTCCTTTAATCACAGCAAAGCATCCCACTAATACCACTATCGCATAGGTCAGACCCTGTATTTTTTGGGTCCAGGCAGTGAGTATCCCCACGATCTTCCGCTGCCGCATGCTGATATCAGCAGAGACTTCATTCATGTGGTTCCACTGGTTTTGAAAGCGGGATTCAGCGCGCAGTAGTTTGATGTCTTCAATGCCCTGTACCGCTTCCACCAGAATGGCATTACGAATTGAGGATTCGCGCATGCCTTCTTGTGCCAGTTTGGCTAATTTTTTTTGTACCAGCAGTCCTGGCACAATCATCAATGGCACCACCAAGACCATCACCCAGAATAAGTTTCCGCCAATCAACCAGAAAATCACCAGAAACAGGAAGAAGAATGGCAAATCAGCAATGGCACTGATGGTGGTTGAGGTCACCAGTTCACGCACTCCTTCTAATTCACGAACTTGTGAAATAAAAGTCCCTGTTGATTTGGAGCGTTCTTTATTTTTGATGCGTAGTGCATGGCCAAATACCCGATCTGAGATTTTCAGATCCGCTCGTTTTCCAATGATATCGGACAGATAAATTCGGGCAACACGTAATACAAATTCAAAGATCGCTGCCAGTAATACTCCACCTGCCAAGACCCATAGGGTTGGATAAGACTGGGAGGGAACCACACGGTCATACACCTGCATGGAAAAGATAATGGTCGCCAATGCCAGAATATTGGCAATCAGTGAGGCGAACATGATATCGATATAGCGTTTCCAGTCTTTGAGAACAATCGACCAGAACCAGCTCGGTTCATAGGGTTTGATGTATTCATCGACGCGTGCATCAGGAATTGAGCTTTCTGGACGTACGATATAGATGTTTTTGATCAGGCTATTGAGTTGATCCAGCCGAAAGCTTTGGGCTAAGCCTTGTTCTCCACTGAGCTGGATGCTGACCTGTCCTTCTCCATCCGCTTTGTCTATAACCCCGACTTGTCCATCATGAAATTCTGCGATGACGGGCAAGCGCCATGGGTTTAAGAGTTCGCCTGAAAAGGTAAGTTTGCGATAGTTCAGTCCCATTTGTCGGCAAATCAGTAATAGTACGTCATCCACCGTGTGGTTCTGGTTCCAGTCCAGTTGAAGGCGGATGCGTTCTTCTGACGGTTCGATCCGATAGTGTTTGGCGATCACAAGGACGGATTGTAACCACGGCTGATAATTGAATGCTTGACTCATGGTTGCACCTCAAATCCCTGAATTGAAAGATGGTTTAGTTGGTAGGCCTGACGAGTCCGTCCCGTGGTCTGGATAAATTGCACCAAACTGTTGTAAATGTCATAACGTGCAGTTTCAAGTTCGTTGTTGGCCGCATGAATAGCCATTTCTGCGTTGAGCAAATCCAGTACTGAGCGCGTCCCCAGTTTATATTGTTCCTGATATAGCTCACGGGTTCTGACCGTGGTTGCTTGTCGTTCTGACAATACTTGTATTTGTCTTTGTTTGTTTTCGATGTTTTCGCGTGTGGTACGCAGTTGATCCAGTACATCTAGATACACGGTGTTGACTTTGGAGCGTGCCGCTTCTTCTGCATAGCTGGCAAATTTTACTTGGGCAGCCACTGCACCCCCCTGAAAGAAGTTACTGGAGGCTTCCAGCATGATGCTGTTATAAAAGCCATCGTCTTTGTTGTTATTGGGATTGACCCCATTTAGGGCCTGACTCAGTGAACCTTTGACAGATAAGGTCGGATAGAGGCTGAGCTGAGTTTGTTTTTTTTGGGATTTGGCAACTTCTACTTCTGCCTGTGCTGAAATCATTTTTGGGATGGTGTTAAATTCCGGGTCTCTAAAGAGATCAGAGGATTGCACCAGATTTTCTGGAATCGTCCATCTTGTCCAATCACATTGCCAGTGACTGGTGTATCTTCATCTGTAGTCACTGAATTGGCAGTCGCTGTCGGTGCATCATTCACCGCAGTTACGGTAACTGGAACAGTTACTGTCGTGCTGCCACCTTTACCATCAGCAACCGTCACTTCAAAGCTGTCTGAACCGTTGTAGTTGGCATTCGGGGTATAGGTATAGCCACCTGTTGCTGAGTCAATGCTGATGGTACCATGACTTGGATTGGTGCTTACTGTATAGGTTAAGCTATCTCCATCAACATCTTGTCCAACCACATTGCCATTGATTGGTGTATCTTCATCTGTAGTCACTGAATTGGCAGTCGCTGTCGGTGCATCATTCACCGCAGTTACGGTAACTGGAACAGTTACTGTCGTGCTGCCACCTTTGCCATCAGCAACCGTCACTTCAAAGCTGTCTGAACCGTTGTAGTTCGCATTCGGGGTATAGGTATAGCCACCTGTTGCTGGATCAATGCTGACGGTACCATGACTTGGATTGGTGCTTACTGTATAGCTTAAGCTATCTCCATCAACATCTTGTCCAACCACATTGCCAGTCACTGCGGTATCTTCATCTGTAGTCACTGAATTGGCAGTCGCTGTCGGTGCATCATTCACCGCAGTTACGGTAACTGGAACAGTTACTGTCGTGCTGCCACCTTTGCCATCAGCAACCGTCACTTCAAAACTGTCTGAACCGTTGTAGTTCGCATTCGGGGTATAGGTATAGCCACCTGTTGCTGGATCAATGCTGACGGTACCATGACTTGGATTGCTGCTTACTGTATAGGTTAAGCTATCGCCATCAACATCTTGTCCAATCACATTGCCAGTCACTGCGGTATCTTCATCTGTAGTCACTGAATTGGCAGTCGCTGTCGGTGCATCGTTTACTGCGGCAATCGTCACTGGAACAGTTACTGTCGTGCTGCCACCTTTACCATCAGCAACCGTCACTTCAAAGCTGTCTGAACCGTTGTAGTTGGCATTCGGGGTATAGGTATAACCACCTGTTGCTGAGTCAATGCTGACGGTACCATGACTTGGATTGGTGCTTACTGTATAGGTTAAGCTATCTCCATCAACATCTTGTCCAACCACATTGCCAGTCACTGCGGTATCTTCATCTGTAGTCACTGAATTGGCAGTCGCTGTCGGTGCATCATTCACCGCAGTTACGGTAACTGGAACAGTTACTGTCGTGCTGCCACCTTTGCCATCAGCAACCGTCACTTCAAAGCTGTCTGAACCGTTGTAGTTGGCATTCGGGGTATAGGTATAACCACCTGTTGCTGAGTCAATGCTGACGGTACCGTGCGTCGGCTTCTCTGAAACACTATAAGTAAGATGATCACCATCTGGATCAGTGACATTGATAATTACACCAGTTTTAGGTACATCTTCAATGACACTTATAGGTTGTTGTTTATTAATTTCGAGAACTTGTGGTGCTTTATTGACTGATTCATTATTATCTTTCCCACTACTTCCACTGCTTCCCAAAGCAGTTCCACCTATCACGGCGAGTCCACCAGCAATCCATGGAAGAAGCGCACCTGAGCTACTGCCACTCGCAATCGGCAAAAGAACTTCTAAACCAGAAATATCTTTAAATAATGGAGCACCATTGTTCCAGTCAAACCACAAGAAAGCACAATCATTATCTTCAAAAACTAAATCTGAAACGATCTTATCTTCATATTGTACAAAGAAATTTTGGATGGTAATGACATCGCCATTTTGCAGTTTTAAAATTAAATTATTACCATCTTGAATAAACTCAGCAACATCTTCTCGATGTAAGTTAACCTGAACAATAGCCGCCGCTTTTAATATGACTTGCGAATTATCTATCGTATTCTTTACTAAAGATTTTTTTTCAGTTACTACAAATTTTGTCATGTCTTATCCCCAATAATGAGTAAACCCATTACTAAACCCTTGATAAATAATTTATGATTTACTTTCTTTTAACGGCTCAGATTTCTGAACATGAGTTGCTTAAGAAAGCTCGAATTCGTCCATTAACCATTTTTGAGCCGCCAAATTTCACTTAAAAACGATTACATTTTTTAGATACAATCATTCTTTTGAAAAATTGAATCTGATTTTTTAAAATTTGCAGCCAAATAAAGCACTTACTTCAAAATTTCATATCTATAGATAAGATTTTTTGCATCAAAATTTAGATATACTTATAGAAATCAGCTAACTCCTTGAGTGCTAATTTGCGTAATAAATGGCTTGTCATTTTCATCAATTGAAATTTTAAAATCTGGAGCTTTAAGCTGATTATTTAAATCCAATTTGAATACATAAGTTGCACATTCTGTTTTACAACTCTTAACTTTTAGGACATAGGCATCAGGTTTTAAATAATAATTCGCTTTATTATTAATATAGAAAGTTCCAGCCTTAAAATCATCGATATAAAAATTAATTGGACAGACCTGTCTATTTTTATCATCGTTTAAACAAAGCTTATTATCACGATAAACATGAATAACCTGATTACTATTTCCATCTTTTTGTTGAAATAATAAATTTGAAGGCTTGTTATATGTACTTAAAGGTGTACCACAAGCCGTGAGTAAAAGGCTAAGAAGAACAAGACTACCGCTACGAATCATAAGAACCCCCATAAAATGTTAAATTTTGTATAGATATTACAACATAAAAATTACAATAAAAAGATAAATTAATCACATTTTTTTAAAAAAAGACTAACAGTGATACGCTTATAATCTGACTAAAAAGTCATCACTTTTATTTATAAGTTTTATTGATATGTAGGATTTATTTTCGAATATTTTTTACAAAAATTTATTTTAAAAAAAAGATGAGTCTTTATTTTATAAACAAATATTATTTTTTATTTAGTTAAAATTTATATGATTATTCAAATATAATATAAAAATTGAATTACATTCATTTTAACTAAAAAATTGCATAGAATAAATATACAATTCATCATTAATATAATCTTAATAATCATGGTGTTTTTATATTAAAAAATAATCCCCTTTCTGTTTTTCAACAAAAAGAGGATTATTTCAATCCAACAAGTGCAGTTATTTAAAAGTTAAACTGTAAAATCGTCACCTAAATAGAC
Source organism: Acinetobacter septicus (assembly GCF_019355975.1). Taxonomy (NCBI): domain Bacteria; kingdom Pseudomonadati; phylum Pseudomonadota; class Gammaproteobacteria; order Moraxellales; family Moraxellaceae; genus Acinetobacter; species Acinetobacter septicus. The sequence goes on from NZ_CP079898.1 coordinate 944,817, forward strand.
TTTGCGAACTTGTTCATTTTCGAGAATATCCTGCGGAGAGCCCTCTGCGATGACGGATCCCTCACTCACAATATAAGCATGCTCGCAAATTGCCAATGTTTCACGTACATTATGATCCGTAATCAGAACACCAATCCCTCGTTCTTTAAGATTACGAATAATCTCTTTAATATCACCCACTGAAATAGGATCAACCCCCGCAAAAGGCTCATCCAGCAACATAAATTTTGGATCAGCCGCCAAAGCGCGAGCGATTTCAGCACGGCGACGCTCACCACCAGAAACACTCATGCCAAGCGAATCTTTGATATGACCAATTTTAAAATCCGCCAATAATTCATTTAAACGCTGTTGACGTTGCTGTTTATTTAAATCTTTACGAGTTTCCAAAATTGCCATAATATTTTCGGCAATGGTGAGTTTTCTAAAAATAGAGGCTTCTTGTGGTAGATAACCAATACCTTTTCTAGCACGTTCATGCATGGCAAGGTGAGATAAGTCTTCATTGTCTAAATGAATTTCTCCTTTATCCATACGAACCAAGCCAACCACCATATAGAAACTGGTCGTTTTCCCTGCACCGTTTGGACCAAGCAATCCCACAATTTGTCCACTTTGCATTTGAAAGGACACATCTTTAACCACCCAGCGTTTATTATAGTTTTTTGCCAAGTGTTTGATACAAAGGGTTTGTGGTTTTTGACGTGTTTGCTCCATTAATCACGTGCTCCCGGAAAACTTTTAGAACTTGATGGTGGAATAATCAGTTGAACACGATTTGAACTTGAACCTTGTGCTTCAATATCACCTTTATTCATACTATATTTTAAGCTATTGCCTCGAATGCTGGCTCCATCCTGAAATAAATAAGCATTGCCTGTTAAAGTAATAATGCCTGTATCTGCGTTATAAATAATTTTCTGTGCTTCACCACGTGCGACCCCTTTTTCAGCACTAATCTGTTGCTGAAATTTGGATGGTCGACCATTGGCAGTAATGGTTTGAATTTCACGTTTGGAATTCAGTTGTGCAACAATCGAATCCGCCTGTAATTTCATAGTGCCCTGTTCGATCACCACATTTCCGGTATAGGTTGTAATGCCTGTTTTATCATTATAGGTAGCTTTGTCAGCGACCAATGAGATAGGCTGACTACGATCTGAAGGGAGCGCCAATGCAGATGCAGACATCACGGCAAAGATCGTGAAACCTGTTACTTGTTTCAGGAAAGTCGAACAAGAAATCGATTTAAGAGTTTGGTGCATACTTTCCTCGAATATTAAAGAATTCGTATTGGCTATTTTCCAGATCTGCTTTTAAACCATTGCTGACAAAAGAAGCCTGTGGTGATTGCACATCCACCTGATGTGTCGTTTCAATTTTTTTTGTTTTCGGATAGGTCGTCAGCTCATCCGTTCGAAAAACAATTTCACCTTTTTCAGCAAGTCTTGTTGCAATGACATCACCTGAAAGAATAACCTTTTCGTTATCATCATAACCATTTGCAACTTTTGAAGAAAAAGTAGCATTCACTTGTCCATTTTCATACATTGACGCATGTAAATTTTCAAGTTTTGACGTTTGTTTCTGCATATCCTGTTCAAGTCGATCGACCTTTGCACGAATATACAAATGACCAAGATCGTTCGTCTGAGTCAAATTGATATCATTTGCTGTATAAGTCATATTGCGACTATCATCAGCATCCAGTTTGTTCGCACTGCCACTGTAGTAATAATAGCCACCACTTACAGCTGCGATTGCAATCGCCACGATATATAAAACTCTAGTATCCATAAGCGGCGTAATATCACCTTTTTCTCTGGCTTAGAATATTAATGGGGTACAGTCAGATATTTTGCAAGAAGTTCTTCGTAAACTCCTTTTGCATTCAGTAACATATCACAGACTTCACGCACTGCTCCACGACCGCCCATCGCTTGAGTTACCAAATGAGCACGACGGCGTAATTCTACATGTCCATTTGGAACAGTCACACACATTCCTGCAAGTGAAAAAGCCGATAAATCAGGCCAATCATCACCCATATATAAACAATCAGAAGGTGCTAAATTAAATTGCGCACATGCTTCACGCAATGCCACGCCTTTATCTTCACGGCCTTGAAAGATCAGATCGACGCCTAAATCAGACATCCTTTTTTCAACGATCTGACTTTTACGACCTGTAATGATAATGACTTTAAGACCAGCTTGCTGAACCAGTTTCATCCCCAAACCATCACGAATATCAAAAGATTTGATTTCATCACCACTATTGGTCAATGTCACAAATCCATCACTCAAGATACCGTCCACATCTAAAACCAGTGCCTGAATATGACGAGCCTGTTCAAGTAATGCATAAGATGCCATGAATTAATTTACCCCTGCCTGAATTAGGTCATGCATACTGATCACACCAATCACCTTATTTTGATCATCAACAACGACAAACTGACTAATTTTTTTAGCATTCAGTTGTTGTAATGCTTCTACTGCACGAGCTTCCTGAGAAATCGTCGCAGGATGTTCAATCATCACCGCAGACACAGGAAATTTGACATCAAAACCTTGTTGCTTATCAATTAGACGACGTAAATCACCATCCGTAAAGATACCTAATAAATGATCTTGTTCATCAACAATGGTCGTCAAACCTAAACGTTTGTTTGAAATTTCGTAAAGGACCTGATTCATTGGGGTATCAGGAGATACTTTTGGAAGCTCCTCACCGGTATGCATTAAATGTTTTACATGTAAAAGTAAACGTTTACCTAAAGCACCTGCTGGATGCGAGCGAGCAAAGTCGTCGGCAGTAAAGCCTCGCGCTTCCAACAATGCAACCGCGAGCGCATCACCCAATACCAATGTCGCAGTGGTACTTGAGGTGGGTGCAAGCCCTAATGGACAAGCTTCGTTTGACTCACCCAAAGTTAAAGCTACATCTGCATTTTTTGGCATTGGACCTGTATCATCACGGCTAATGGTGATCAATGGTACTTCCAGATGTTTAATCAAAGGCATCAGCATCATGATCTCATCACTTTTGCCTGAATTGGAAATGGCAATGAGTACATCACCCCGTACTAACATTCCCAAGTCACCATGCCCCGCTTCACCAGGATGCATAAAAAACGAAGGTGTACCTGTGGAAGCAAAAGTGGCTGCCATTTTTCGACCAATATGACCAGATTTACCCATACCTGTCACCACTACACGACCCTGACACTGTAAAATAATTTCACAAGCCTGATCAAAACGATCGTCTATTTGACTTGCCAATACATCTAGGGCATGTTGTTCTATCGCAATGGTTTCCAGTGCAATTTTCTTAAAATCGGTGGTACTGGTCATAAAATATGAGCTCAAACAATTCGCTACTGCCAAACCGACAATAGACTTTTTAACTAAAAAATTTGCGCTATTCTAGCACATCTCATTTCCTGTCACGTTTTTAAATGTACAAGTTTTCACTTACTTATAAAAATTATGGATAAACCTTTGTGAAATATGTGGCTTACGTTAAGATGTAACACTATTTTTGGTGAATGTTTTTAAGAGTCTTATGCAACCATTCGTTTTATATAACTCAGAGCAACGTAAAAAAGTTGAATTTGTCCCACGTGTTGATGGCCAGATAGATATCTATGTCTGCGGCATGACGGTGTATGACTACTGTCATATTGGACATGCTCGAGTCATGGTTGCTTTTGACTATATTATTCGTTTTCTGCGTAGTCAGGGCTGGAAAGTACGGTATATCCGTAATATCACCGATATTGACGATAAAATTATCAGTCGTGCCAATGAAAATGGTGAAACGATTCAGCAACTAACCGCGCGTTTTATCACTGCTATGAATGAAGATGCAGCCAGTCTCGGTTGTGCTGAACCTGATGAATCGCCCAAAGCCACCGAATACATCGACCAAATGCAAAATATGATTGGGACTTTGGTCGAAAATGGCACCGCTTATCCTTCCTCCAATGGTGATGTTTATTATGAAGTCACTAAATTTGCCAAATACGGTCGCCTATCTGGACGTAAACTGGATGATATGCAAGCAGGAGCCAGTGAGCGTGTTGATGTCGAAGTCGAGAAAAAACATCCGTTTGACTTTGTGCTGTGGAAACATGCCAAAGCCAACGAACCGTCATGGCAATCCCCTTGGGGCAATGGTCGTCCGGGTTGGCATATTGAATGCTCGGCCATGTCAACTTGCTGCTTAGGCAATCACTTTGACATTCATGGTGGTGGATCAGACTTATTATTTCCACATCATGAAAATGAAATCGCGCAAAGCGAGGCTGCAACAGGCGAACAGTATGTGAATTATTGGATGCATGTGGGCTTTATCAATGTCGATGGCGAGAAAATGTCAAAGTCTTTGGGCAATTTCTTTACCATTCGTGATGTAATGGAAAAGTTTCATCCTGAAGTGATTCGCTACTTTATTGTGTCTTCGCACTATCGTAGTCCTGTGAACTTTTCAGATACTGCGTTAAAAGAAGCGAAAACTGCACTCACTCGCTTCTATCATGCTTTTAAAGCTTATGAACAAACCTATGGTCAAATTCATTCTGACCAGTTAGATCATGAGTTTATAGAACGTTTTAACTCAGCCATGCGCGATGACTTTAATACACCAGAAGCCATGGCGGTTCTGTTTGATTTGAATCGTGAACTCAATCGAGCGGTGAAAGAGCAATGCGCTGAACAAGCGGCGCTTTATTATGCAACTTTACGCCATTTAACTTCAATTTTAGGCTTAGTTCAGCATAATGTTGATGAATTCTTAAAATCAGATATTGGCCAACAAGCACTCAGCTTGAATGACGATGAAATTGAAGCTTTGATTCAACAACGTCATGACGCAAAAAAAGCAAAAGATTTTGCCAAAGCCGATGGTATTCGCCAGTCTTTACTTGAAAAAGGTATTGCACTAGAAGATACCCGTCAAGGAACTGTTTGGCGACGTGCTGATTAAATCGACAATTAAAATGGATGGATGTTGACAGTTAAATGAAACTGTCTATAATGCATCTCACATTGCGGGAATAGCTCAGTTGGTAGAGCACAACCTTGCCAAGGTTGGGGTCGCGAGTTCGAGTCTCGTTTCCCGCTCCAAAATTTTAAAAAGCCCTAATCAAAAGATTTGGGCTTTTTATTTATCTATACCAAAACCATGCAGACTAAAATAAAAAAACGGGCTGATCAACAGCCCGTTTTCCATGTAAAATACGATTATTTTTTCAGTTTATAGGCAATTACATAATCACCTACTGGTGTTTTCATAAAGTGATGTCCACCCGCCATGATCACAATATATTGTTCTCCATTGATGGCATAAGTCATCGGTGTTGCTTGACCACCCGCAGGCAAATTTGCAGTCCAGACGAGTTTACCTGTACGGTTGTCCAAGGCGTGTAATTTATTATCTGTTGCAGCAGCAACAAATGTTAAACCACCTGCTGTAATAATTGGACCGCCGTTATTTGGTGTACCAATATTAATTGGCAAGTAAGTTGGCAAACCAAATGGGCCATTGTGTTCAGCACTACCAAATGGATGTTGCCAGAGCACTTTTTTGCTATGTAAATCAATAGCCGTAATCATGCCATAAGGTGGTTCGTTACAAAGGACTTGAGAAATTGGAGCATAAAATGGTGATACATTAATTCCATAAGGGGTATCAGCCATCGCACCATTTCCTTCAGCACCGCCGCCACCTGATTTATAACTTGGATCATCAATTGACTTTAAGCCCTGCTTATTGGCTTCTGTACGGGTAACCAATTTGTCGTACATTGGTGTCACATTCCAGTTTGCAATCATTAAACCAGAATGAGGATTTACCGCTACACTGCCCCAATCACTTCCACCATTGTAGCCAGGGAATTCAATCCATGGTTTATCGATACTTGGGGGTGTAAATTCTCCAAGATAATTTGCCTGTTTAAATTTAATACGACATAGCATTTGATCAATTGGAGAAATTCCCCACATGGTTTTTTCCTGAAGATCAGGCAAACCTAAACGTGGAATCTCGACAGACCACGGTTGAGTTTTAGCACGAGGATCATTTGGCACAGCATGATAAGCCTTTGCATCGCTTGGTACAGGTGCTGGTCGCTCTTCAACTTTGGTTAAAGCTTTACCAGTAGCGCGATCAAGAATAAACGTCTGACCACGCTTGGTTGGCATAATCAAGGCTGGAACTTTTTTCCCTGAAGCATCTGGATAATCCACCAATGTTGGCTGAGAGCCGATATCATAATCCCACACATCTTTATGTGCAGTCTGGAAGACCCATTTTTCACGTCCCGTATTTACATCGAGCGCAACAACTGCTGAAGACACACGATTTTCATTCGCACTGCGCATCGCACTGTAATAATCCGCAGCCGAGTTGCCTGTTGGAACATAAACCAATCCTAATTTTTCATCGCCAATCATGGCAGCCCATGAGTTTGGTGTACCGCGACTGTATTGCTCACCTGTTTTAGGTTCAGTGTTGTCATTTGGACGATTGACATCCCATGCCCATTTAAACTGACCCGAATCTGCATCATAGCCACGGATTACACCAGAAGGTGCCCATCGACGCTGTCCATCAAGAACCTGATGATTGACTACAATTACACCATTAATGATTGGTACAGGCGCAGTAACCGCAAGTTGACCAGGTACCCACTTACCAATACCTACAGATAAATCAGTTTGACCATGCTGACCAAAACCTTGACACGACTCACCTGTTTCAGCGTCAACCGCCAGCAAACGCATGTCTAAAGTACCAACAATAAGTTTGTTGTGACAAGCCTGTCCTTCGGGAATAGTTTTTGATTGATAAAAAGTAACGGCCTTACACGCAGCGGTATATGGAATATTTTCATATTTCACACCAGACTTGTGTTCCCAGATTTTTTTGCCTGAAGCTGCATCCAATTTAATAATATTATTGGTCGCACTACATAAATATACGGCGTTACCCACTTTAATTGGCGTGGTTTCAGCAGCCCATTTATTGGTTTGACCTGCCTGAGGCACATCACCTGTCCGATACGTCCATGCCACCTCAAGTTTATTGACATTGTCTGGAGTAACTTGGTTAAGCGGTGAATAGCGGGTCGCATTTTCATCACGACCATAATATTGCCAGTCAGTGTCAGGTTGAATTATTGCAGCATTTGATGAATTGGTGCTAAAAGACTGCGCTGAAATTTCCTCTCCAGAAACATAAGATGAATGGGGATAAAAGGCCAGACCGCCTGCAATAACAAAGCATAGAATAATAAAGCCAGTTAAACTATATGAAATTTTCTTACTTGCTCCTGAACCAATATTTGGCATAAGTAAGCTCATAAAAAATGCAAAAACAGCCACTATCGCGAGCCGAGGCACCCAGCCCCAGTAGCGTGTACCCGCTTCCCATATTGTCCAGATCAGCGTATAGAAGAAGAACAGCCAAAAAAGTTTTACACCTAATTGATCATTTTTAAGCAAATAAACACTAGAAGCGATTAAGATCACTCCACTGATGACGTAGTACCACGAACCTCCTAAATACGCTAAATAGATACCGCCAATGAATAATGTAAGGGCAAATAACAGTAAGATCACCGAAAATATTTTTACGGGTATACTGCTGTTTTTTCTATAGATGGAAGAATGAACCATAGCTTTAAACCTTATTAATTTTATTTAGTATGGGAGTGGCTATTACATCATTTTAAAAATTAAAAACGCTCATGGTATCGTTGCTTAAATGTGTTCTGAAACTTAAATTTTTCTTAAAAAATAAAATGACTTCAGCTACAAAATAAAAAATATTTTTATATTCAAAAAATTAAAAACATTTATCCAAAAAACACTCATTTAAGCCTTTTATCTTATCTGCAATAAAATAGGATGACACAGGCCATAAATATGTTTTCGCAAAGTTTAATAGCCTTCTTTCATCAGTTCTTTTTATTTCTTCCTTTGGAGGAAAAATAAAGAGAGTTCAAACAATTATGAAAGAAGTCTAATCATCCATTAAAATTATGATGTGAATAAAAAACCCCATCATTCAGATAGGGCTATTTGCTATTTTTATAAGGTTAACTGGCTTGTTGATAATAAGGTGTATCGCCATTTATGGTTGCGCGATGCATAATTCGATGTGCATCTCCATAATCAAACAATGCCTTATGCTGTGTACAGCGATTGTCCCAAATCGCGACATCACCTTCTTGCCATTGCCAGCGCAAATGAAATTGTTCCTGAGTGGAGTTCTCAAATAAAAACTCTAATAATTCATCACTTTCCTGTTGGCTTAACTCATTTATTCGGGTAGTAAAACCTTCGCTCACAAATAAAACCGATTGTCCCGTCACAGGATGTGTCCTCACGACCGGATGAACAACAGGTGGATTACGTTTAAACGTTTGTAGCAGTTTTTCACGTTCTATCTCATTGGTTGCAAATCGTTCAATCGGGAAGGATTTTCGAATATCGTGAGTTGCCGTTAATCCTCTCAGCTTATGCTGCAAGTTGATATCAAGTCCAGCAAACGCAGCAACGCCACTTGACCACAGTGTATCACCACCTGTTGCGGGGATTTTGATGGCTTGCAGTACGCAGCCTAATGGCGGAGTTTGACTAAAAGTGACATCGGTATGCCAAAGCTCGTTATCGCGTAAATCCTGTTGCCAACTATCTAAAACTAACACTTCAGGTACACCTTCAATGGAAGGATAAATCGGATGAATATGCAAAGAACCAAAACTACGTGCCAATGCTGCCTGAGCTTGTGGTGCTAATTGCTGCTCACGAAAAAAAATCACATGATGTTTTAATAAAGCCTGTTGAATTTCAGTGGTGTGCTGTTTGTTCAAATGATTTAAATCAACGCCAGTAATGATTGCGCCAATGGCTGGTTTGATTGTTTCGATAATTAAACTCATTTTATCGCCTATACCCTATAACTGCTGGCCATACCAGGGAGATAATTGCTGTTGTAACCAACGTAAAAATAATTCAAAGCTGACCGCAACCACAGCAATCACAATAATCCCTAAAATCACCGTATCGGTAATCAGGAATTGCGCAGCCGATTGCACCATAAAGCCAATACCACGATCAGCCGCCACCAATTCTGCTGCGACCAATGTTGACCAACCCACACCAAGTCCAATTCTGATTCCTGTTAAAATGTGTGGTAAGGCTGTAGGTAAAATCACTTTCCAAAACACTTGTGCCTGTGTTGCACCGAGTGACAAAGCAGCACGTTCACGATTCAGCTGATGACTGATCACGCCATGTGTACTACTGATAATCACAGGTGCCAAAATCGAAAAAAAGATCAGTAAAATTTTGGTGGTTTCGCCAATACCAAACCAAATGACGAGTAATGGTAAATATGCCAAAGGTGGGATAGGTCGTAATAATTCAACCAAGGGATCAAGCACCGCTCGCGCATATTTATTCAGCCCCATCCATAATCCAACGGGAACACCGATTGCAATCGCAGCAAGCAAAGCAAATAAAACTCTAGAAATACTGGCCGCCAAATGTTGCCAAAGTGTGGCTTTCATAAATCCCTGCTGACTGACTTCCAAAAACTTTTGCCAGACTGCTTGGGGACTCGGTAAAAATAATGCAGGCACAAGATGTAAAGCAGTAATCAAAAACCACAGCAATAACACACTAAAAACACTTAGCGCACTTAATGCCAGACGATGATGTCGAGTGAACCACACGCGAAAATTTCCGAAAGAACGCTGTGTTGGACGTGCTGTCGTATTACTCTTTGCGATCTGATTTTTGTAACTGACCGACTCAGTTCGAATATTCATGTCAACACCTCATAGCTAGGTTGTTTTCGTTGTTGCTTTTGTTCGCGTAGTCGCTCAAACAACTGTTCCCGCAAAGCGATAAATTCAGGATCAGATTTAATCGAACGAATCGACTCTCCTGCCCGATAACGCTCCGCAAAATTTAAATGCAATGTCTGCACAATTTTTCCAGGATGAGCGGTCATCAACACCAACTGTTGGCTCAGTAATAAGGCTTCTTCAATATCATGCGTAATCAGGAAAAAGCCCTTATTTTGCTGAATCCATAAATCCAAAACCAGTTGTTGCATAGTTTCACGTGTAAAGGCATCCAGCGCTGCAAAAGGTTCATCCAATAGAATAAAAGGCGCATGACTGACCAAAGCACGCGCGATCCCCACACGCTGCTTCATGCCCCCTGAAAGCTCCCAGATATTGCCTTTGGCTACGTGAGACAGCCCCACAATGTTTAAAATCGAAGTCACTTGTTGTTCGATTTCACTTTCCCTTAACCCTTTAAGCTCCAAAGCAAAACCAACATTTTGCTCGACATTGAGCCAAGGCAATAAGGCATGATCCTGAAAGACCACCGCACGACGTGCATCAGGGCCGTTCAAAACTTCATCATCAATTTTGACTTGGCCTGCATCTACTTTTTGGAAGCCCGCCAAAATATTGAGCAATGTGGTTTTACCACAGCCAGATTCGCCCAAAATTACATTCAAAGAGCCCGATTCGATCGAGAGATTGACTTCCTGCAAAACAGGTAATGATTGCTTTGGAAACTGTAATTGCACATGTTCAGCTTTCAAGGTACTCATGGCACACTCCAATTATTGCAAAAAGGCGGTCGTGACATTTTCGGCATAACTTGCTTTAACTTGATCGACCTTGCCCTGACTTTTCAAAAAAGTCGCTGTATCGAAAATATTTTTAGCAAACTCACCTGATAATGTTTTTTGTTGCTGTTCGAGATTGAGATAATCATTTCCTGACAATAACAATGGAATATCTTTTGGATCTGAACCTGTCAGTTTGGCAATCTTGTCGATATTTGCTTGATCTTGCACAAATGCTTGTGGATTTTGCTGATAAGCATCGATTTGTTTCAATGTGGTTTTAACAAAAGATTTGATGAAATCTGGATTCTTTTCTGCAAAGTCTTTACGCACGACCCATAGGTCATAAGTCGGTGCACCCCATTCCCCCACTTGTTTAGAGTCAGTAAGTACCTTCCCTGTTGCTTTGGCTTTGCTTAAAGCGGGTTCCCAGACATAAGTAGCGTCAATATCGCCACGTTCCCAAGCCGCAGCAATTTCTGGTGGGCGTAAATTAATAATTTTGACCTGATTTTCAGGAATCCCCCAATGTTTCAGCGCAGACAATAAACTGTAATGGGTGGTTGAAACAAAAGGCACTGCAATGGTTTTACCTATTAAATCCTGTGGCGACTGAATATTAGATTTTTGACTGACCACCAATGCCTCTGATCCACCCAATTTTGCAGTAATTAAAAATACTTCAATAGGGACATTTCGACTGGCTGCCGCAGCCAAGGGACTTGATCCAATATTGCCAATCACCACATCGCCTGAAGCCAGCGCATTGACGACATCTGAACCTGCATCAAATTTTTTCCATTGAATGTGCTGATTACTGTCTTTTTCATAATCACCGTTTGCCTGTGCAACTTTGCTCGGATCAACACCAGTTTGGTAGGCAACAATCACCGATTGACCACCGACAGTTTGCGCAGCAGATGTTTGATCTTGACCTTTACGATTTTGATAAATAATAAATGTAACAATCGCCACTAGGACGATTGTTGTAATCCATAAAGGTTTAGAATTTTTCTTACTCATAACATTTGATAAAAGTCGCTATTGTTATCAATGGTATGGCACTCTACTTTATAATTTAAAATAATAAAAAATGGATTACTTATAAATATTTTTAAAATAGAAATTATAAAAAATGGCTCGATTCAATCATTCTTCCCAAGCTTATAAAATGTCTATAAAGTATTTGGATAAATTGATAAAAATACAGATAGCAGACAAATCATGTCGCACTACCCTAGTGCTTTCAATATTTTTTTGGCATGATGCAAAGTAGATCTCTCAAGAACAGTTATAAATGGAACAAATGCGTTGGATGGAGCTGCTTTCAGCAGTTCGTTTAGGTAGTAAAAAAAGTACAACAGAACTGGGACGAAGCCCTTTTCATAAAGATTATGATCGGATCATATTTTCGCAAAGTTTTCGTCAGCTTAATCGTAAAACGCAGGTTCACCCCTTTGCACTGCAAGACGGTATCCATACTCGCCTGACCCATTCTCTTGAAGTATCTTGCATTGGTCGTTCACTAGGCATGATGACCGCCGAAAAAATAAAAGACGATTTACCCGCGTGGATTTCACCCTCTGATGTCGGTGCCATTATTCAAGCTGCGTGTCTAGCCCATGATATTGGCAATCCACCTTATGGACATGCAGGCGAATATGCGATTCGCGAATGGTTTGATGACGCCTCTCACAATGATTTTTTAAAAGAACTTAGCCCCGAAGAAGAAGCTGATGTGCGCCAGTTTGAGGGCAATGCACAAGGTTTACGCTTATTAACACGTATTGATTATCATCCTGATGATGGCGGTATGCGTCTGACTCACGCTACGTTAGGTGCTTATTTAAAATATCCTTGGTTGTCTAAAACCATTGAGTCACAAGGCGACCGTCCTTCCAACCAACGTGCAAAATTTGGTTGCTATCAGACTGAAAAAGAAATTTTGGTCGAAATTGCTGATCAGCTTGGACTGATTCAATTGGGTGAATATCATTACTGTCGTCATCCTCTGACTTATTTGCTCGAAGCAGCAGATGACATGTGTTATGCACTGATTGATCTGGAAGATGGTATTATTTTAAATATGCTGACTTATGAAGAAGTTGAGCCTATTTTTCTAAATTTAATTGCAGATTATGGGATTCCTGACGAATTGGGTCAACGTAATACCACTTGGCAACAAAAAATTGCCGCTTTGCGTGGACGAGTCATGAAACGCCTGGTTGCTGAGGTTTCCAGTGCCTTTGCCCGACATCATGTTGAAATATTATCAGGACAATTACAGGGAACACTTTTAGAATATTGCCCTGCGGATATTGGCGTGGGAATCGAAAAAGCCAAAGATTTGGCGCGCAATAAAATTTTTGAGCATCGGCAAAAGTCCGATCTGGAAATAATTGCACATAGTAGTTTGCAATCGATTCTGGATGCATTTATTCCATTGTCCGTACCGCAAAAAGCTTTGAGTTTTAAAGAGAAACGGCTGATGTCCATTTTGCAGCAATTTGGTGCCAATTTTCAGGACAATCACTACCAAAATATTATGCAAATATTGGATATTATTAGTAAATTTTCAGATCACCAAGCTTATGATCTCGCTCAGGTACTACAAGGTCGTCGTGCCAGTTTTATGTAATGTCGGGATGATTTCGGACATCTAATTTTTATATTATTTTAGGAAATAAGTTTTCAATGATCGGTTGTTTAATTGGTGAAGTATTTGCACTGGAAGCACCTACGGTACTCCTGAATGTCAATGGTGTTGGCTATGAAATTGATACGCCACTTTCAACATTTTGCCAACTCCAAAAAGGGCAAAAAGCAACCTTGTGGACGCATTTAGTGGTGCGTGAAGATGCTCAACAACTTTATGGTTTTTTAGAAGCACAGGAAAAGACCATTTTCCGTACCTTGCTGAAGGTTAATGGTGTTGGCCCTAAAATGGCACTGGGTATTTTATCGACTTTAAGCGTTGAGCTTTTGATCCAAACCATTGAACATGATGATATCAATACCTTGGTGAAAGTTCCGGGTGTGGGTAAAAAGACTGCTGAACGTTTGATGATCGAACTTCGTGACCGTTTCAAAGCACTTGCAAATCAAGGCAGTGCGACCTCAAACAATAGTATTTCGCAAATTCAGTTTGTATCTAACTCTCCTGTTGCCGAAGCGGAAGCTGCATTACAATCATTAGGCTACAAACCGATTGAAGCACAAAAAGCAGTGGCTGCGGTGAAAGCTGATTATACTGAAGCCGCAGACTTAATTCGTGCTGCACTCAAATCAATGATGAAGTAACCAATCATGCATGACCGTTTAATTAGTGGCAAAGAAAAACCAGAAGATCAATTCGATCGTGCCATTCGACCAACTTCTTTGGCAGACTATATTGGTCAGCCCGTGGTACGTGAGCAAATGGAAATTTTCATTGGTGCTGCGCGTGGTCGTGGTGAAGCACTGGATCACACCCTGATTTTTGGTCCACCCGGACTCGGTAAAACCACACTTGCCAATATTATTGCCCGAGAAATGGGAGGCAATTTAAAATCCACTTCTGGGCCTGTGCTGGAACGGGCTGGTGATTTGGCTGCCATGCTCACCAATCTTGAAGAAGGCGATGTGTTATTTATCGATGAAATTCATCGTCTTTCTCCTGTTATTGAAGAAATTTTATATCCAGCGATGGAAGACTATCAACTGGATATTATGATTGGCGAAGGTCCAGCGGCACGTTCAATTAAACTGGACTTACCGCCGTTTACACTGGTTGCTGCAACAACACGCGCAGGCTTGCTCACCTCACCGTTGCGTGATCGTTTCGGGATTGTGCAACGTTTGGAATTTTATTCGGTTGAAGATTTAACGCATATTGTCACTCGCTCTGCCAACTTAATGGATGTACCGATTACCCGAACAGGTTCCGAAGAAATTGCGCGACGTTCGCGTGGTACACCACGTATTGCCAATCGTTTATTACGTCGTGTACGTGACTATGCTCAGGTCAAAGGCACAGGTGAAGTCACTCAGGACATGGCACAACGCGCACTGGACATGCTTAATGTCGATAAATCTGGCTTAGATACACTCGACCGACGTTACCTGAGTATGATACTGGAACGCTTTGAAGGTGGTCCCGCAGGAGTTGAAGCCCTTGCTGCCGCAATGGCTGAAGATAGTGGGACTTTGGAGGATGTCATTGAGCCGTATTTGATCCAACAAGGCTACGTGATGCGAACTGCACGAGGCCGAATTGCGACCAATCAAGCTTATGCGCAATTTGGAATCACCCCACCTGAGCAGCGATAAGCAAAACAACGTTTTGCCGCTGCGCAAGACGAGAAGCTATGCTTCGAGTAAACGCGTTAAGAAAACTTCAAGCATCTTTTTAAGGCTTTTTAGCGGCGCAAGACGAACAGCTATGCTTTGAGTAAAAGCGTTAAATAAACTTCATGCATCGCTTTAAGCTTTCTTCCGCAAAACGAAGAGTAACTTTGGAAATCAAAACTAAAAATGTTATTCCCTAGCAAAGTGTAACTTTTGTTTTTAAATTCAAAAACCTAGTAATTATCTTTACAATAACTTACAATCCAGTCGCTTTTAAAGCCCTGTTTTAAAAGAAAATAGTACAATCTGGAGTAAAAATGAAAAAACTAGTTTTTGTAGGCCTTATAAGTTTATTGAGTTCTGGGTGTGCTACTCAGACTTATTTACTATCCAATCAAGGAAATAGCGCGCCATCATATAATAAAATGCAAGCTTTTTTTGTTTCAGGCATTGGGCAAGAAAAACAAATTGATGCAACTAATATCTGTGGTGGCGCAGATAAAGTTGCAAAAGTTCAAACCAAAATAACCTTTTTGAATGGTCTTCTTGGACAAATTTCATATGGTGTATATACACCACGTCAAATCTTAGTTTATTGCAAATAGCACTGGAGAAAAAATATGAAAAATATCATGGCAATACTAATGATTGGCAGTATAGTATTAACTACAGGCTGTGCAACACAAACTGGCCTAATTCATAAAAGTGCATCTGTAACACCTAAATACTCTGAATCACAATCATTTTTTCTTTCTGGTATTGGACAGGAAAAACAAGTTAATGCAGCAAATATCTGCGGTGGAGCAGATAAAGTTGCAAAAGTTCAAAGTAAACTTGAACCAAAGGACTTATTCTTTGGAATCATTACTTTAGGCATTTATACACCACATACAGCAAATGTATATTGTCAAGAATAATTTTTTAAAACTACCTTAATCATACTAAGGTAGTTATTACATCTTAATCCACAGATAATCTTAAAATTAAAATCAACTGAATCGAGCTTGTTTAATTATTAGACGTAATTATCATCTCCACCAACAAGATGTTATTTATTACTATTTCCATCCTGTCATTGAAGCAATATCATTCCCTCAATTGCTCACAGTATGTAGAAATAGGTTAAAAATATGGCTAATCTTTTTGAGTTCAAAATTCGCGTATATATTGAAGATACAGATGCTGGTGGTATCGTTTATCATGCCAATCATATCCGCTTTATGGAACGGACTCGTACAGAATGGCTACGTGCTTCTGGCATCGATCATTATTGGCATCAAAAAGATTATAATTTTGTCGTACATAAAATCGCATTGAAATACATGCGTCCGATTATGATGGACGATATGATTACTGTTACAGCGAGTGTACTTTCATGTAAAGCTTCGTCATTTGTATTGCAACAAAATATTTATCGTGGTGAAATCATGCTTGCTTCTGGCGAGGTTGAACTGGCATGTTTAAACACAGAAATGCGGCCACGCCGACTCCCTGATGAAATTCGCAATCTTATTCTTCAAGAACTGGAACAAGATTAAAAAAACATACTTTGGCACATGTAACTATGGCAACACAGATCCAATCTTCTCTACATATTTCTGATCTTATTTTACAAGCAAGCCCTGTCGTTCAGGCAGTCATGCTTTTATTACTTTTGGCATCAATTTATAGCTGGTATCTGATCGCCAAGTTACATATGGGCTATAAGAAAGCGGCACAACAAGATGAGCATTTCCAAAAAATGTTCTGGTCGGGTGCTGAACTCAATACGCTTTATAACAATGCTCAGTTAAATTCAAAACGTCATGGTCTGGAAGATATTTTTTATCAAGGCTTAGGCGAGTTTTTTAAACTAAAAAAACGTCATGCTACTGCAAACCAGACCATTGAAGGAACTGAACGTATTTTACGTGTCGGTTTAAGCCGCGATCAAAGTATCCTTGAACAAGGGCTTGGTGCATTGGCCAGTATTGGTTCAGTTGCGCCTTATGTCGGTTTATTTGGAACCGTTTGGGGCATCATGAATGCGTTTATTGGCTTGGCTGATGTCGATCAGGTAACACTTGCTACCGTTGCGCCAGGGATTGCCGAAGCCTTGATTGCCACTGCAATCGGTTTATTTGCAGCCATTCCTGCGGTACTCGCTTTTAACCACTATACCGCGAAAGGCGAAGCGATTTATTCAGATCGTGCGCTTTTTGCTGAGGAAATGGTGGCATTATTACAACGTCAGTCTGTGGGTTCTACACAGGAAGAAGTTTAATGGCCATTCAGCGTTCAGGACGCTTTGAGCGTATCAAAAAACCATTAAAAAGTGATATGAATGTCGTGCCGTATATCGATGTGATGCTCGTATTACTGGTGATTTTCATGGTAACAGCACCGATGATTACCAGTGGGATCAAAGTTGATTTACCGCAAGCGACCAATACTCCGATTGAAACCAAAGAACCCGCGATTGTCACATTAGGACAAGACGGCAATATTTATCTGAAATATAAAGAACATAACGAAGAACAAGTTTCTTTATCTCAGTTAAAAGAAATTTTAGGTGATGCACAAACTCAAGCAGACGAAAGCAATCAAAAAATAACGGTATTGGTTAACGGTGAAAAAACCAGACCATATGGTGATGTGGTTTCTTTAATGTCAAGCTTGCAAGAAGCGGGTTTAACCCAAGTTGGTCTACTCACTGAGCCATTAAAGTAAGTTATGAAGAATTTTCAAAAGCCACCTTTTCAGGAAAAAGCAATTGCAATTGGTTTTACGCTTGGCGTACATGCCCTTGCAATTGTCGGCTTGCTTTATTTAGGTTTAAGTAAACCGCCTGAACCACCTAAAAAAATCACAACTGTGCTGGTCAATCCTGCGGATTTAGCGATTCCTGTTCAAGAAACAGAAACAACGAGCACCCAAGTTGCTGAACAAATTCAAACTACACAAGAACCTGAAGTTACAGCACCTGTTATTCCAAGCAGTCCAACACCTCCCCCTGCTTTAACCAAATCCACTGAAGCCATTGAAAAAGCCAAAGCGGAAGCAGCAGAAAAGGCGAAACAACAAGCCGACGCGAAAGCTGAAGCTGCTGCTAAAGCAAAACAGCAAGCTGACGTGAAAGCCAAAGCAGAGGCCGCGGCTAAAGCACAACAACAAGCGGATGCTAAAGCAGAAGCAGTGGAAAAGGCGAAACAACAGGCAGATGCCAAAGCTAAGGCAGAGGCCGCGGAAAAAGCGAAACAACAGGCGAATGCTAAAGCTGATGCAGCAGCAAAGGCAAAACAACAAGCGGATGCCAAAGCTAAAGCTGATGCAGCAGCTAAAGCAAAACAACAAGCGGATGCCAAAGCTAAAGCTGATGCAGCAGCTAAAGCAAAACAACAAGCGGATGCCAAAGCTAAAGCTGATGCAGCAGCTAAAGCAAAACATGAAGCGGATGCCAAAGCCAAAGCTGATGCAGCAGCAAAGGCAAAACAACAGGCAGATGCAAAAGCTAGAGCAGATGCGGCAGCAAAGGCAAAACAACAGGCAGATGCAAAAGCTAGAGCAGATGCGGCAGCAAAGGCAAAACAACAGGCAGATGCAAAAGCTAAAGCCGATGCTGCGGCAAAAGCGAAACATGAAGCAGATGCAAAAGCTAAAGCCGATGCAGCAGCAAAAGCAAAACATGAAGCAGATGCCAAAGCGAAAGCAGAAGCGGATGCCAAACGAAAAGCTGAGGCAGATGCGGAAGCAAAAGCCTCGGCTGCCAAGCAAGCCACTGAAGAAGCGGCTCAG
The DNA here is from genome assembly GCF_019355975.1 of Acinetobacter septicus. Lineage (NCBI taxonomy): Bacteria > Pseudomonadati > Pseudomonadota > Gammaproteobacteria > Moraxellales > Moraxellaceae > Acinetobacter > Acinetobacter septicus. The sequence continues at coordinate 963,576 of NZ_CP079898.1, forward strand.
AAAAAAGCTGACGCTAAAAAAATTGCATCCACAGCAAAACGTGATTTTGAGCAGAAAATCTATCGCACTTGGGATATTCCAATGGGATCATCGGGTAAAAAAGCAACTGCTCGTGTCACCTTAACCGACAGTGGTGCTGTTGCCTCCGTGATTGTAAATGCAAGTGATCCAGATATGAAAGCGAGTGTAGAAGCTGCTGTTCGTTCAGCCGCACCTTACCCGATGCCTTCTGATGCAGATGCACGTCGTGAAGCAAGAACTTTCACATCAACATTTACTGCTAAATAATATTTTGGTCATAATTACATGGTTTAAATGGATTTTGACCCTGTAATTATGCTAAATACTTTTATTCCACAAAAATGAGCCGCTCTCACAATACGACTATGGATATGAATCGCAAACATCTCTTATCAATCGCTATCATTACTGCACTGAGTTCAGCTTTTGTTCCCCAAGCATTTGCACAACTGCATCTTGAAATCGCCAAAGCACCAGAACAAGCACCTAAAATTGCGATTGTTCCCTTTGCCAATGATCAATCCATTTATCCTATTGTTGAAAATGACCTAAACCGTTCGGGTCGTTTTACCAGTGCATCCAATAATTTACCTGTTACAGGTGCCATTGATCAGATTCAGACAGATGCATGGCAAGCGGCGGGTATTCCTTATGTTGTTGTGGGAAATATCAAGCCTGCCGCCAATAATAGCTCTGAAGTGCATTATCAACTTTATGACGTACAAAAAAAGCAGTTTTTGTTGAATGAATTATTAACCGTACCCAATTCGCGTGTGCGTCAAGCTGCACACATGATCAGTGATGCCATTTATCAGGCATTAACAGGGATTCAAGGTGACTTTAGTGGCCGTATTGCCTATGTCCTACGTAACCCCGCCACACCTGAACAGCGCTATACTTTACAAATCGCAGATACTGACGGCGAGCAGCCTAAAACGGTGTTGTCTTCGCGTGATCCGATTCTTTCACCTGCATGGACACCTGACGCAAAAAAAATCGCGTATGTTTCGTTTGAAACAAAACGTCCAGCGATTTATTTACAAGATTTGGCAACAGGTCAACGTGAAGTGTTGGCTAGCTTTAAAGGTCTAAACGGCGCGCCAAGTTTTTCACCTGATGGTAAGTCGATGTTGTTTACTGCATCTATGCATGGCAACCCAGAAGTCTATCAAATGAATCTGGAAACCCGTCAACTGCAACGGATGACCAATGACAGTGCGATTGATACAGAAGCTCGTTATGCGCCAGATGGAAAGTCTTTTATTTTTACTTCTGATCGCGGCGGTTCAGCACAAATTTATCGCTATAGTTTTGATGATGCTTCTGTTAACCGACTCACTTTCCGAGGTGCTTTCAATGCCCGTGGAACTTTAAGTGCAGATGGAAAAAATATTGCACTGGTACATCGCCCATCGGGTAGCAATTACAAAGTGGCTATTATGAATATTTCGACGGGCATCGTAAATATTTTGACCCCAACCAGTTTAGATGAATCGCCAAGTTTTTCACCAAATGGCCAAATGGTGGTTTATGCCACTCGCGAAGGTAATCGTGGGCTACTCTCTGTGATGTCCACAGATGGTCGATTCCGCATGAATTTACCAAGTGAACAAGGCGAAGTTCGTGAACCTGCTTGGGCACCTAAATAAATTGGTCGCCTAAATGACGATAAAGCACTTATATTTTTTAACTGAATTAGATGGAGATCACAATGAAAGCCGTTAAATTATTCGTTTTACCCGTACTCGCAACTGCTGTCATTATGACAGGCTGCGCAAGCCGTAAACCTGCTGCTGAAATTCAAGCAGGAAATAATCCAAATAGTGCTGGCACTGTCAATACATCTGGGTTGAGTGACGATGCTGCATTAAATGCTCAGAACCTAACAGGTGCGTCATCAAAAGGTGTGACTGCCGCAAATCGTGCTGCACTTGCAAAACGTGTGGTTCACTTTGATTATGACAGCAGTGACTTATCTTCTGAAGATTATCAAACGCTACAAGCGCATGCTCAGTTTTTAATGGCAAATGCAAATTCACGTGTTGCGCTCACTGGGCATACCGATGAACGTGGTACACGTGAATACAACATGGCTTTAGGTGAACGTCGTGCCAAAGCCGTTCAAAGCTTTTTGATTACCAATGGTGTCAATCCGCAACAATTAGAAGCGGTGAGCTATGGTAAAGAAATGCCTGTAAATGCAGGGCATGATGAAGCAGCGTGGAAAGAAAACCGCCGTGTAGAAATTAACTACGAAGCTGTTCCACCCCTATTGAAATAATGATTCTTTAGATCATCAAAATCGCTTAAAGTCTCAGACTCTAAGCGATTTTTTAATTTAGGGACTTTGTTGTTCCTGCTCTGCCTTAGGCGGATGCATGGATTCAATTAAATCGTGTTTATTAAACTCTTTATATTCAGGTTTTGCCTCATACCCCTTCCACGCTTCATCTACAGACTCTTTTGAAATTTCATCGAGACTAATCGCTTCGTTTGGGGTTGGCATCGCACCGAAAGTTTTGGTCGTCATGCCTCGTCTCCTCTGGTACAGATTTTTCATGTCCTTATTGCTATTCAACATAGCACGTTGCCAAACACTTGCAAGCATAAAATCGCAACAAATAAAGTCATATAATTTTTCTTTTAGGTCGATCTCATCTACACTATAGCCATTTCTAAACGACCCTTTTCATTTTGGAGTTTTCCTGTATGTCAAACCTGAATTTGACGCAATATTTACAACAACAATCAGGCCATTTGACACCTGAACTTGCTCAAGTGATTGAAACCATTGCCGCTACTTGTAATACCATTGATCAGGCATTACAAAAAGGTGCTTTGGCAGGCATTCTGGGGAGTGCAGAAAATGAAAACGTTCAAGGTGAAACCCAGAAAAAACTGGATGTTATCTCAAATGATTATTTAATTGATGCATTAAAAGTTCACCCACATGTCGGTGGTTTGGCGTCTGAAGAACTCGATGATTTCACACCCGCTCAAGCAAATGGTAAATATTTGGTGTTATTTGATCCACTTGATGGTTCTAGTAACATTGATATCAATATGTGCGTCGGTACCATCTTTTCAATTTTACCTGCCAAAAATGCAGTCACTCAAGCGGCTGATTTCATGCAAGCTGGAACTGAACAAGTTGCAGCAGGTTATGTTTTGTATGGCCCATCTACGATGTTGGCTTTAACTGTTGGCAATGGTGTTGCATTCTTTACTTATGATCCAGAAAGTCAGCAATTTATTCTGACGGCTGATCAAGTCAAAGTCAGTGAAGAGACACAAGAATTTGCCATTAATGCTTCTAACCAGCGTCATTGGGAGCAGCCTGTAAAACGTTATATTGATGAACTTCTTGCAGGAAAAACCTCAGTTCGTGCAAAAGACTTCAATATGCGCTGGGTCGCATGTATGGTGGGTGATATTCATCGTATTTTATGTCGTGGCGGTATTTTCCTTTATCCTTATGATTTAAAGGATCCAAAGAAAGCAGGACGTTTACGTTTAATGTATGAAGCCAACCCGATGAGCATGCTGATCGAACAGGCTGGTGGCGCATCTACGACAGGCCGTGTCCGTATTTTAGAGATTCAGCCCACTGAATTACATCAACGTGTCCCTGTGATCATTGGCTCTAAACAAGAAGTTGAGCTGGTAACCAGTTACCATTAATTATTTTTTATAGCGATGATGCTTCACCGCATCATCGTGGATTTTCTTTTATGGCTATTATTTTTCTTGAATCCAAAGACAACGCTAAAATTAAGCATTTGCGCAGTCTCATTGAGCAACAAGCCTACCGAAAAAAACAACGTCAAACGGTGCTTGATGGAACTCATCTGTGCCTGTCATGGTTGCAGGAAAAAGGCAAACTTGTCTCGCTTTTTACTACTGAAGCTGCTTTAGAGCATTCAGATTTACAAGCGATTATTGAACAATATAATGGCGCTGTTTTTGTCATTAGTGAAACTTTGTACAAAGACATTAGTACATTGGGCACCAGTTTAGCTTGTCTCGCGGTGATAGATTTACCGCAAAGTAGCACAGCACTGGATTTTCAGGCAGATACGCTTATTTTGGAAAATATTCAGGATCCAGGTAATGTAGGTACTCTTTTACGCTCCGCTGCTGCTGCCAATATCAAACAAGTTATTTGTACTAAAGGCTCTGCATCGCTTTGGTCACCTCGCGTACTCCGTGCAGGTATGGGTGCGCATTTTAGTTTACATACCTTTGAAAATATTGAACTTGAAAGCTTACTAGATCAATTTAACATCCCAGTATTTGTTACCAGTTCACATCGTTCAAATAGTTTATACGAACAAAATTTAACTAAGCCTTGCGTCTGGATTTTAGGTAACGAAGGTCAAGGGGCCTCTGATTATGCCCTCGGCCATGCGCAAGCAGTCGCGATTCCACAGCCTGGCGGACAGGAATCTCTTAATGTCGCAATTGCAGGCTCAATTTGCTTTTTTGAAATGGTTCGACAACGTCTTTAAATCGTTAATTTATATTAAAGCGGCTCAATCATTTGAAAAAAATCATTTAAACTTAAATCTGTCAAAATAACATCTTATATTGTCAACCTATTCTTTCTTTTCTGCGTTATATAGTAGGTAACTGTAAAAAAGGAAGAATGGGGATCGAATGACAGGATTTTCCATTTCTATGGACTTAGCGCCAAAGCAGTCTGGATCAGAAGTTGATAGTGTTCATGTGAATACGGCTGAACATCGCCTAAAACATTTTATGAATGAAGTCACAGGACGCGCGCTGGTCATGATGGAAAGTGCAACACAGGGGCAACAAGGTATAGCGATGGATTTGGTACAGGAAGCTTTTATTTCTTTACACAAATCTTATGCCGATAAAACTCTTGATGAATGGTATCCCCTGTTCTATACGATTTTAAATAACAAATTACAGGACTGGCGACGTAAAGAAGCGCGCCGATCTAATCCTTTTTCTTTTTTTAAAAAGGTGAGTCTTGATAGTGATAATGATGAAGTCATTGAGGTTGTTGATGAAACAACACTGAATCCTTCAGATTTTTTAAGTCAGGAAGTCACCATTGAAGAAATTCAAGAAGCCATTGCAGAACTTCCGCTACGTCAGCAGCAAGCATTTATGTTACGTGCGTGGGAAGGCTTTGATACACAAACCACTGCACAGATCATGAATTGTAGCGAAGGCAGTGTAAAAACGCATTATCATCGCGCTATTCAAGGGCTTCGTACTGCTTTAGCTCATTTAAATCCATCTTTGGGAGGTTCATCAGATGAATCGAGATGATTTTACCAAGCAGGTAACGTCCAAGCTTGATGGACTTGCACGTCACCATAAGCATAAACCTCAGGTCATCGCCAACGTTTTGGATACGATTAAGCGGGAACCACGATCTTTTTATCATATCTGGAAAATGTCTGGCTTTGCTCTCGCTGCGGCGATTACAGGATTTGTCATTTTACCTGCTAGCTTTGATACGTCGGATCAATCACAAAATCAGGTGATGGCAAGTCCAAAACTTTCACCACAAATGGTGGAAGATTTGGAAATGCTGAGTGTTTTAGGTGAGGATAAAGTTCCACATGGTAGCTAAAAAAATAGCGCTGGCACTCTGTGCGCTTAGTTTTTTACAAACCAGTTTTGCTGGTTTTGAACGCTTTTGGATATTTTCAAAAAGTGCAGATACCAAAGTCAATGAAACGTGGAATACCTTATCCGAAAATGAACAACGTGCATTGATCAAACGTTATGAGTCTTTAAAAGATGAACCCAAAGATCAATCTGTTGATTTACAGCAAAGAATGGATTGGTTTACTCAATTGCCTGAGCAAGAAAAGCAAAAAATGCGTGACGCATGGCAAAAGATGAGCACTCAGGAAAGAAATGATTTGCGTAAACGTATGCAAAAGGCCCCTTTAGAGGAGCGTGCTGCAATACGTGAAGAATACATAGAAAAATATTTGACGCCCCAATCTCACTGATCAAAAAGCCAGTCGTTAAAGACTGGTTTTTTATTGACTAAACTTGATTACCACGTAGTGAATGATAATAAATCTGATTACGACCCAATTTTTTTGCACGATATAAGGCTTGATCCGCATACGAGAGTAGTTCTTGTTGATCAATATTGGCTTCACCCCGATATACTGTTATTCCTAAACTAATCGTGATTTGCTTCGAAACTAGCGATTTTTCATGATGAATTTCAAGCCGTTCAATCGAACGATAAATATTCGATGCAACTGCATAAGCCCCTTGTGTATCGGTTTCAGGTAATAACACCACAAATTCTTCGCCCCCATAGCGAGCCACGAAGTCCATGTGCCGAATCGAATTTTTTATGGCTTTTGCCAGACTGGCTATGACATGATCACCCATCTGATGCCCATAAAAATCATTATAATTTTTAAAAAAATCGATATCGATAAACAAAATTCCTAAAGAGCTGTTATCCCTTCGGGTCTGTAAATAGAACACATCTAACATTTCATCGAAAGTTCGTCGGTTAGAAAGTTGGGTTAATCCATCATGCTGACTCAGATGTAAAAATTCAGAGGCATGAATGCGCTGAATATTTTCATTAATTTCAGAAAGCTTTGCATTTAAAAACAACATTCTTTCTTTAGATACCAACATTGAACTAATGGCAAAACCTAATAAACAACTCCCGATTAAAGCGCGCGTTAAAATCACCAGATGAAAATCAATATTAAAAACTGTAAGCCACGTCAACGTAATCAATGCAGATAGCATTCCGACCATTAACATATGTATAGGTTTTAGCCCACTCAGAATAAAACCCAACATATATATAAATGAGATCAATAACATCGCCTGATTTTTAAGTGCCTCGCTCTGTACAGTCATCATCAGAATTGATGTGACAACAATTGCCCAAAGCACGATCGTATAGGCTGCCTGATAAAAATATGGCCTTAATGATGAAATTTTGGCAAAAGCGACATAAACCAATAAACATACCGCCCCATTGATCACGCTTAAAAGACATCGAACAAAATCTGAAATAAAATATTGTTTCTCGATGACCATATAATCACCAGGAACCGTCAATAACATAAAAATAATATAGGTGACGAGACCGCTCCAAAAAAATTGAATAGTATTTAGCCGTGTACGCTCAATATGCATATTCCAGAACTGCTTTTCCAATACCCTTGGTAAAGCCCGATTGGTCTGTTTTTCACGTACATGTGAAAGCTGTTCAACTTCTTCTTTTCTTTTATGAAGCTCGTCAAGGTTGTATTTATAATCCATTACACCCTGCAAGAAATCATCCTTATTTGAATAAAAATAATACACTTAACATGACTTTTATCAACCTGATTTCGCTTTTTATCCATAAAACTGTTTACCATTTTGAGCATATATGGATTATCATCTGTTTTATTTTTCAGTTTGAATCGCCTTGGATACTATTACTCTTCTTCAGCCCGATGACTGGCACGCTCATTTACGTGATGGTTTAGCCCTACAACGTACTGTTCCTGATTTAGCTCAACAATTTGCCCGCGCAATCTGTATGCCTAATCTGGTTCCACCAGTAAAAACTGTTGAAGAAGCACTGGCCTACCGTGAACGCATCATGGCGCATGTACCTGAAGGGATAAATTTTGATCCGCGTATGGTGTTGTATTTCACTGATCAAACATCTCCAGATGAAGTCCGTAAAATTAAAGCTTCAGCACATGTCAATGCAATTAAGCTCTATCCTGCTGGTGCAACCACCAATTCAGACAATGGGGTCAGTGATATCCGCAAAGTCTATGCGGTGATTGAACAACTCGAAGAACATCAGGTTCCATTATTACTGCATGGTGAAGTCACTCATCATCATGTAGATATTTTTGATCGTGAAAAACGTTTTCTTGATGAAATTTTATCGCCATTATTAAAACAATTTCCAAAGCTTAAACTGGTTCTTGAACACATCACCACCAGCGAAGCTGCACATTTTGTACTTGAACATGATCGCAATGTGGCTGCAACTATTACCCCGCAGCACTTATTGTTTAATCGTAATGATATGTTGGTCGGTGGAGTTAAACCACACTTCTATTGTTTACCGATTTTAAAACGTCAAACGCACCAACAAACATTGATTGAAGTTGCAACCAGTGGTAATCCAAAGTTTTTCTTGGGTACAGATAGTGCACCGCATTCGAAAAATGCTAAAGAAAATGCATGTGGCTGTGCAGGCTGCTATAGTGCCCCCACTGCAATTGAGCTGTATGCGCAAGCATTTGATCAAGTCGGTAAAATTGAACGACTTGAGGGCTTTGCCAGTCACTTTGGGGCAGACTTTTATGGTTTACCGCGCAATACGACAACCATTACCTTGGTCAAAGAGGAACAAACCATTCCAGAACAGCTCGATTATCTGGATGGTGAAAAAATTATTCCGCTGTATGCAGGTAAAACTCTTCAATGGAGGAAAGTGTGAACCAACAAATCAGCGCTCCACCCGTGATTGGGCAGCGTTTTCGTGGTTTTTTGCCTGTTGTAGTCGATGTCGAAACAGCGGGCTTTAATTCACAAACAGATGCTTTACTCGAAATCGCCTGTATTCCGATTGTTTATAACGAAGCAGGTCAGTTTGTACCTGGTGAGGCTTATCATGCGCACATCAATCCATTTGAAGGCGCTAATCTTGATCGAAGATCTTTAGATTTTATTGGGATTGATCCTTTTAACCCCATGCGTGTTGCCATGGCTGAAGATGAAAAAACAGCGCTACGCCGTATTTTTAAATCGCTCAATGAGGTGCGTCGTCAACAACAATGTACCCATGCGGTACTGGTTGGTCATAATGCGCATTTTGATCTTGGTTTTTTACAAGCAGCGATTGCACGTACTTCAACCAAAAATCAGAATCCATTTCATAGCTTCTCGGTGTTTGATACCGTAACTTTAAGCGCTGTCATGTTTGGTCAAACAGTATTGGCAAGGGCCTGTATTCAGGCTGGAATCGAGTTTGACGGTAAAGAAGCACATTCGGCTTTGTACGATACACAAAAGACGGCTGAACTGTTTTGCTATATTTTGAACAAACTCGCTCCTTACTTACTTGACACTTTACCGGCGGATTCTTAAGATACCGCCATCCTCAACGTCCCTATCGTCTAGAGGCCTAGGACATCGCCCTTTCACGGCGGTAACCGGGGTTCGAATCCCCGTAGGGACGCCATATTTTTAAAATCCTTTCTTTTTTATTGTGCCTATTGGCTATTGTTTGTCTGCCTCAAGATTGCACATTTCTAATTTTTCTCTACAATAGCGCGCTTGTCCATTTTGAACGTGACGTTGTGTATGCAACCATCTGAATCTTCAAATATCACCTCATCCAGTGATTCTGCTCCATTAAAACGAGCAATGAGTACGCGCCATTTGGTTATGCTTTCTTTAGGCGGTGCAATTGGTACAGGTCTTTTTTTAGGCTCAGGTGAAGTCATTTCTCAAACAGGCCCAGTTGGAGCAATTCTTGCCTATATTTTAGGTGGATTGATTGCCTACATGGTGATGCTGTGTTTAGGCGAATTAGCTGTACATATGCCTGTTTCTGGTTCTTTTGGGGCGTATGCAGCCAAATATATTGGCCCAAGTACAGGCTATATGGTGTCGTGGCTCTACTGGCTGACATGGACAGCAACGCTCGGAACCGAGTTTACCGCCGCGGCATTACTGATGCAGGAATGGTTTCCTCATATTTCGATGTGGATCTGGACACTGATCTTTGCAGCCACTATTTTCACACTCAATCTCAGCTCGACCAAAATTTTTGCTGAATCGGAGTTTTGGCTTTCACTGGTGAAAGTCATAACCGTCATCAGTTTTATTATTTTAGGCTTGCTGGCTATTGTGGGCTTCATTTCATTTCATGGTTATGAATCAGCTCCTCTATTTAGTAATTTAACTGCACAAGGCTGGTTTCCTCAGGGATTCATGCCGATTTTCGCTACCATGCTGATTGTGAACTTTGCTTTTTCGGGTACAGAACTGATTGGTGTTGCAGCAGGCGAAACCAAAGATCCTGCGGATAATGTCCCCAAAGCGATTAATGCAGCAATCTGGCGTTTATTGATCTTCTTTGTGGGTACAATTATTGTGATCAGTGCCCTACTGCCTTTTGAACAAGCAGGTTTAGGCGGTCATAGTGTGAGTAATAGTCCGTTTGTTACGGTATTTAACTACATTGGGATTCCTTATGCGGATGATATTATTCGTTTCGTGATTATCACTGCGCTACTTTCCGCAGCCAATTCAGGTTTATATGCTGCTTCACGGATGATGTGGTCACTCTCCTCACAGCAACATTTACCACGTATTTTTTCTAAACTCACCAAAAGTGGTACACCTATTGTTGCCTTAATTGTGACTATGTTCGGTGCAATTCCAGGACTATTATCTGAGCAATTTGCACCTGAAACGATTTTTAAAAATCTCTTGGGTGTAGCAGCATTTACCATGGTTGTGGTCTGGATGAGTATCTGTTTAAGTCAGTTTAATTTCAGAAGACAATGGTATAAGACAGGTCATACAGTTCAGGATTTGAAATTTGCAGCGCCACTTTTTCCAATTGTGCCGATTTTAGGGTTTTTCTTCTGCCTGATTACTTGCTTAAGTATGGCGGCGGATCCTGAAATGCTGACAGGTTTTATTTGCTGTCTAATTTTTATTGCTTTGTGCTATGTGAGCCATTTTATATTTTATCGTAATTCGAATCATTAAACGCTAATAACTTCATTTTTCTAGCAAAAGTGTAGCAAATCGCTACACTTTTTTTATTTGTATGGCTGGTATCTCCAGACCTCTCAGTGCTACAGTCAAATCAAGCATAAGAATAATTGATACCATGAAAATGAAACTAATTTTTATACACGGTGCACAACAACAAGGCTTTGATGCTCAAGGCTTACAAAATCACTGGTTAAATATTTTTAAACTCGGTTTAGATCATCTTGATGTTCAGGTTCCATTTCAAAATCTTAATCTAGCTTTTCCTTACTATGGCGATTTAATCCATCAACATCGATTGGCGCAATTAGATACGCCCTTAGATGCTTTTATGCCACAAGCATGGCAAGACTGGCATTTACCCTATTTACAAAATCCTGAACCGCAACAGATTGATCAGGATCGAAAATTAATTCCTTTATTGGCGAAACACCATGAGGAATTAAGTTTGACTTCGCGTTTATATTTGTTTTCGCATTTAGCCAAAGATCATGTATTACGTGAATTTGTGATGTTATTAAACAAATTTCCCAAATTGCATGAAAATATGTTGCATCGATATATTCTGGAAGTGTATTTGTATCTCGCCAATCCAGACTTTATGAATGATGTACATCAGCGTGTGATTCAATCTTTTGACGAAGATGAAGAATACATCATTGTGGCACATTCACTCGGAACGGTGATTGCCTATAATTTACTGCAACAGCTTTCAAAGAAAGTAAAAATAAAGCGCTTCATTACTCTTGCTTCACCACTGGCTTTTCGAGTAGTGCAATCCAGACTGAATCGTCCAACAGAACAACTCGAAGCCTTGCAAGGAGATTGGCATAATTTTTATTCGCATGAAGACTATTTGACCACTTTTCCGCTTGATCATAGCTTTTTCAATTTTCAACCGTCGATTATCAATCAAGGAATTTCGACTTTTGCGCATAAACCTCATGAGATCGTAGGTTATTTACAGCATCCTTTAGTGGTACAAAGCATTATTGAATCGATTTGTCCAAATGAAGCCTTGAGGCTAGATCCAGAACAAGCGAGTTAAAACTCAAGTTTGACAGTGAAATTGAAAATTCAGCACAAAGTAAATTTTACATTTTAATCGTTATATAGCACATAGCCGTGTCCTCGACAAAATGCAGCCAAAGCCAAACCTGAATGTTTAGCCATCTCAATCGCCAAACTGGTGGGGGCAGAAATACATGCGAGTAAGGCAATGTTCAGTCGAGCACATTTTCGTACCAATTCATAACTGGCTCGACTGGTCATGAGCACAAAACCATTGGAAACATCCAATTGTTGCTGTGCAATATATCCAAGTAACTTGTCCAGTGCATTATGTCGTCCTACATCTTCAAACAAAATGCAAATTTCACCATTCACTACCCATGCAGCGGCGTGTGCTCCTCCAGTCAATGCTGTGATTTTTTGTTTTGCATTTAACTGTAAAACTGCTTGTGGAATATCATTGAGCCATGTCGATAAAAATTTGGTACTGACTGACGTTACATCCTGATGAAGCTGTTGTAGACTTTCTATCCCACAAAGTCCACAACCAGTACGACCAGTCATAGCACGACGATGCTGCTTCAATGCCGCAAAAGCACGCGATGAAATCGTCATGCCTACCTGAATCCCTAGCTCATTTTCTACAATGTCAAGTGTGTAGAGTTCAGCGAGATGTTGCAGAATACCTTCCGATAAACTAAAACCTTTGGCAAAGACGTCAAGATCCGTCGGAGTCACCATCATCACGGCATGAGAAATCCCATTGTAAACCAGTGCTACAGGGGTTTCTTGCACGACGTCGTCTAACTGCTCCTGAACACTTCCATGACTATAACGCTGAACGATCAAAGGTTCATAACCTAATGGCGACTGTAAGGTATCATCCATCGATTTTTCCTTATCAGAAAATGGCGCTTTTGACACGCCATTTCCACATGAATAGAACACTAACTGACTTTCGTCGTAGCAATAATTTGATCGGCTTTCTCAGGATCAACCTCTGCCGCCAGATTAAAATGTTCAGGCGCATGTCCTACATGCAAAATCACTGGCACACTTTTAGAAGCTGGTATCTTGGCGTATTTGTCATGGCTACTCAGCGCCACAAGTGGATTAGTTTCAGGATAGTAAGCCGCCAAACTTCCACGCGGGATGTTATAAGGCACAATCCGAAAACTATGCACAATGCGCTTTATCCCATCTGAATAAATACTTTCAATATCGACCCATTGATCAGGCTGAAAACCTGCTGCTTCAATATCCTGTTCATTCATAAATAAGACACGGCGCTGTCCATATACCCCTCGATAACGGTCATCCAGACCATACAAAGTCGTATTGTATTGATCATGCGAACGTGTGGTCATGAGTGTATAGACTTTAGCCTCGGTGTAAGCATCTGCATAGCGATGTTCGTGATCTGCATAGACTTCCGAAATCGGAGTAATTAAAAATTGCGCCTTGCCACTTGGCGTATTCCAGATATGTTGATTGGCAGGGTGTTCCAAATGAAAACCGCCGGGTTGATAAACACGCTGATTAAAGTCATGAAACTCATCAAAGACTTCCGAAATCGCATCACGAATACGATCATAACTTTCGATATACCAACGCCATTTGATTTGACTCTTAGGCAAGGTTGCTTCGGCAATTCTGGCGATAATATCGGGCTCAGAGAGTAAATCTGATGAAATCGGTTCATTGCGTCCAGCAGACAAATGTACATTACTCATAGAATCTTCAACGGAAATTGACTGTGGCCCATGTTTTTGGATATCAACTTCAGTACGCCCCAAACAGGGCAACATTAAGGCATCTTGTCCACAAACCAGATGACTTCGATTCATTTTCGTGGTGATGTGTACCGTCAAATTACAAGCACGTAAGGCTTGCTGAGTATATTCAGTGTCAGGTGTGGCAACCGCAAAATTCCCTCCTAAGCCAATGAAAACTTTGACTCGCCCTTCTGCCATCGCTTTAATGGTTTCAACCACACCCATGCCATTTTCTCGCGGAGATTGAATACCAAATACCCGATCAATATTGTCCAGCATTTTAGGACTTGGCAGTTCATTAATGCCCATGGTTCGGTCACCCTGAACGTTACTATGACCACGAATCGGTGCCAAACCCGCACCAGGACGACCGATATGCCCCCGCGCTAACATGAGATTGGCAAGCATATGTACATTGGCTGTACTGGGTAATGCCCATGCCCCAACAGAAAATGGCACGTTTGGATTCAAGATAAAGCTTGGCTAATGCCTCCAGATGTTCAGGGCTAAGACCCGTATGCGGATGAATGTCTGACCATGAAGTATTTTGCACTTCTGCACGCATTTCTTCAAAACCAATCGTATTCACCACAATAAATGAGCGATCAAATACACTTTCCTTCGATTTGGCAATCGCCTGTTGATCCCACTCTAACAGGTGTTTAAGCATTCCAAACATAATGGCATAATCACCGCCCACTTTCGGTTGAAAATAATAGCGGCTAATCGGTGTGCTACCATTAGTGATCATTTCCAAGGGCGCTTGTGGATCCTGAAAACGCTCCAAGCCACGTTCTTTTAAAGGATTAATTGCAATCTCTGTACACGACAAATTTCACAGAACCCTTATCCTATCAGGATTCTGCCTTCTTAAAATTGCCAAAATTTCCTTAAACTCTTCTTTTTTCCCAAAACCAATTAAACGCTGAATCGCCATTTGAACATAGTCTAAACCATAGCGAAATAAACTCATTGAGAGTCGTCCATGCTTCTTTATTTTTATCGCTTTTTTTTGATCATGTTGCCATTCACCCGTTAAGTAACACCAACAGAAGCTTATAGCTAACACCGCAATCAATTTTTTCACTCGTCTAGGGTCTGTCAAGCGCGTATTTTCAAGATTAAACCCGCGTCCTTTGAGACAACTGAATAAGGTTTCAATTTCCCAGCGTAATGCATAATCCTGAATAGCATTGGCATTAAACTGAGGAGAAACGACGAGTAAAAGCTCTCCATTTTCTAACTGTAGTGCACTTATATATAGTTTCACCCGACCAACCAAAATCCGTCGTTTACGACATTCAATTTGACCAACTTTAAGATGGCGAAATAAATCACTAATTTTATGATTCTTTCCTAAATGATTGGTGACAATGAAGTTTTTTTAACACGAATGCAGAAGTTGATGTCTTGTTCAATTAACCATGTAAACCACTGCTCACCGATAAACTCTCTGTCTGCGAACACATTCACAATACGGTCTTTACCAAAAATGGCTATAAAGCGTTGAATCAAAGCAATGCGCTCTTTCGTATCTGAATTTCCACGTTTATTAAGCAATGTCCAAAGGATAGGTATCGCTATTCCACGATAAACGATTGCGAGCATCAGGATATTAATATTTCGTTTTCCCCATTTCCAATTGGTTCTATCTAAAGTCAGTTGCACTTGGTCGAATGAAAACATATTGAAAATCAACTGAGAAATTTGACGATAATCAAAATACTGACCTGCAAAGAAGCGCTGCATACGTCGATAAAATGATTGTGGTAAGCACTTGATGGGCAAGGCTTTAGATGCAGAAGAAAGATTACATGTTTGCTTTAAAATAATCACAAGCATGATGAGCGCAAAGCACTTTAAATGTGACTTGTTCCATTTTAGAGATTTGTTTAAGATAAGATATAACTCATTGAGATGTATCATAGTATTCGTCGTTAGAAAACAATTATTGTGACATTATTTCAATGAGTTATCTATTTTTGTCGTGTACAGAGAATTGCAATAATAGTTCCACCGCGTTTCGATACTTCTCTTAAGGTCGCGAGCATTCGAGGATGATTGGTCCCCGGATTATGACCGAAACTAAAAATCGCATCTGCCTGATCGAAATCATCTAGTGTCACGGTCCCCTTGCCTAAACCAATCGAATCTTTTAAACCGACGCTGGTGGTTTCATGGCACATGTTGGAACAATCAGGAAAATTATTGGTGCCATAACTTCGCACAAAAAGCTGATACAGGAAAGCAGCCTCGTTACTGGCTCGTCCTGAAGTATAAAATGCGGCTTGATTAGGATCATCCAATGCCTGTAGATGCTTGGCAATCAACTCAAAGGCCTCATCCCAGCTAATAGGAACGTATTTGTCCGTTACGACATCGTAACGCATCGGATCGGTAATCCGCCCTGCATCTTCCAGAAAAAAGTCACTTTGTTCAGTTAACCAGCTTACCGTATGTGTTGCAAAAAACTCAGGACTGACACGTTTACTGGTAGCTTCAAATGCAACTGCTTTTGCACCATTCTCACAAAAATTAAAAGCATGCGCATCTTTCTTTTCTGGCCATGCGCATCCCGGACAGTCAAAACCTGTCGGCTGATTAATATTGAGCAGTGAAATAGAACCTTTTTTGAACGTTTCCTGACGTTTTAAATTTCGGGCTACACTGAGTAAGGCTCCCCAACCTCCAGCAGGTTGATCGTAGGGTTCAATTCTTGCATAGCCATGATCGTGTTCTGGCTTTTGATTATCATGATCCATCACTTCACCTGCCGTTATTTATATTGTAAGAGACGATTAAACACATTAAATTCATCATCGAAAGCAAATCGTGGTTCTATATTTTCTGTTCCTGGATTTTCTGGTTCTGGAATTTTATATATGTGGGTTCAATGTTTGGACTTAATTTATCTTGATCTTTGAATGAATATCTACTTTTCAAACCCGATTTTCAATGCGTTATTACATAAATCTAAACAGATCAAAATAAAAAACTCCACAAAAGTGGAGTCTCAAAATTTTTAAATCAGAACTTAGCCTGCTTTGCGCTTTTGTACAATGAGCGAACCGACTGAGTAACCTGCACCGAATGAACAAATCACACCGTATTCACCCGCATCGACCTGATTACCCGTACGATGCAAGGCAATGATCACCCCAGCCGATGAGGTATTGGCAAATTCATCCAGAATAATCGGTGTACGATCAGCTTCGGCTTCTTTACCCAAAACTAATTTTGCAACCAGTTGGTTCATATTGGCATTGGCTTGATGTAACCAGAAACGTTTAACATCATCCGCGGGGATCTGCATTTTTTCCAGTTGACCTGTAATGATTTTGGCAACCAAAGGACAAACATCTTTAAATACTTTACGGCCATCCTGACGGAACTGTTTGTCGTCACGACTGGTTTCTTCACTACTGTTTAAGAAGCCAAAGTTATTACGGATATTATTGGAGAACTGAGTAAACAAATGAATATCTAGAATTTCAAAACCTTCTTTGGTTTCGGTGTCTTCAATAATTGAAGCGGTGGCAACATCACCAAAAATAAAGTGACAGTCACGTGAACGATAATCGGTATGTCCTGATGTAATCTCAACATTGACCAATAATACGCGGCGCGCACCTGATTTAATCGCATCAGCGGCTTGTTTTAGACCAAAAGTTGCGGCTGAACAGGCGACATTCATGTCATAAGCATAACCTTGAATGCCTAATGCTGACTGAATTTCAATGGCAACAGCAGGGTAAGCACGCTGGATATTTGAACAAGCCAAAATCACCACGTCGATATCTTCTGGCCCTACGCCTGCATTTTGCATGGCTTGTTTGGCTGCAATCACGCCCCACTCTGCTTGTAATGAAATCTCATCATCACTGCGTTCACGCAAGTGTGGACGTAATCGTGCTGGATCAAGTACCCCTGATTTTTCAACCACATAACGACTTTTAACACCAGATGCTTTTTCAATAAAATCAGCACTTGAACCACGACGCTCAGGCAACTCGCCTACGGCTATTTTATCTGCATTTTCTGTATTGTAACGTTCCACATAAGCATTAAGCGTTTCAACCAGTTCTTCGTTGCTGATTGTTTCGGTCGGATGAAATAGACCAGTTCCAGTAATACGGATGCCCATGTAAAACTCCTTGTTAAGAATGTAAGTATTCTAACCGATTCCTTGTTTTTCCCATAGTTTTTGTAGCCGAGTGGGAGAAACAGGCATCTTGGTTTTCATCGGTTGAGAAAATAAGGAAATTCGAAATTCCTCTACCATAAAGTATAGCTCTTTAATTTGAGGATTGTTTTTAAACTTAAATAGTTTATCCATCCATGGATCAACGTCTTTAATTGCAGCTTCATCACGTTGCAAATTATTCGGCAAACGCTCCAGACGCATCAACAATGCTTTTAAATAACGTGGATATTCAAGCCAGACCTCTGAGCTACGGGTATAAACAAAATCACTGAGTTGCATCAAATCCAGTTGATCTTCAATATCATCGATACTGCGTCCAAAAATCTCGGTATCTAGCATCATGAGTTGACGGCGTATGCTTTGCCACTGAATAAAAATATCCGAAATGACTTGAAGCGCCTGTTGCCCATGCGTTAAAAACGTCTGCTTAACGTCCTGTAATAA
This sequence comes from Acinetobacter septicus, assembly GCF_019355975.1. Lineage (NCBI taxonomy): Bacteria > Pseudomonadati > Pseudomonadota > Gammaproteobacteria > Moraxellales > Moraxellaceae > Acinetobacter > Acinetobacter septicus. The sequence goes on from NZ_CP079898.1 coordinate 981,798, forward strand.
TTGCTGAAACTCAGCCTGATTGACTGGCAGTTGATCGATACTCAGTTGCAATGTCGCATAGACCAGCATCTGTTCAAGTTTGGCTTTATCCCCCAAAGGAGAATAAGCCAAAGCCAATGGTTTAGAGATTTGCTTTTTCAACTGTCTGACCAGATCACCCAGTTGCATATGCACTAAACCAATAATCCCTTCTCGATGCTGTCTGATTGCTTCAGCCTGATCATTAAAAGTTTGAATCACCACGCCAGATTCATCTTTTTGTTGCAATTCAGCAAACTTTTTGACTGGAACTAAAGCCTGATATTGCTTGACCACCACGCCTGTGACTTTCTGTGATGCTTCAAACACAAAGCTTTCTGGGAAAGTTTTAAACTCGCCTTGCATTTGTTTGACCGGACGATGGGTTTCAGTACGGCAACGTGCTTTTAATTCAGCTAAATCGCGACCTTTTTCAATCACTCGACCTTTTTCATCAACGACTAAGATAAAAGGCACCAGATATTGGTCAATACGTTCAAAAGAAAAATCTTTTTCGGTGATCTGTTCACCACGTAGCGCAAACGCCAGAAACTTAAAAATATGCTCGCGTAAATGGGTTGCATCGACACTTTGCATCAGTTTTTTAGCGGTATCTGGAATCGGGACTAAATGTCGACGTTTGTCTTTGGGTAAGGCTTTGAGTAAGGCCTCGATCAAATCCAGCCGCCATCCCGGAATGCCCCACGACCATAAATTTTCGTCAACTTGGGCTAAAGCCTGCACAGGAATTTTAACGGTTGCACCATCCTGATCATGACTTGGATCAAAACGATAAGTAGTCGCTAAACGTAAATCACCGTTGTGTAAATAATCAGGAAATTGTTGCGTGGTGGGTCGATCACTTTGCCAAAGCGCATCATCTTCAACAAATAAATAACGCGGCTGTTTGGGCTCAATCGTCGCGCGCCAATCTTCAAAACTGCTTCGACTGGCAATATCAGTAGGCACACGTTCTGCATAAAACTGATAAATCGTTTCTTCATCGACCACCAGATCACGTCGGCGTAATTTGTCCTCAACCCGTTCGACTTCTTCAAGTTTGAGTAAATTATGTTTTAAAAATGGCGGCATGATGCCCAGATGACCAGTCGTCAATGCATCTCTGAGAAAAATTTCACGCGCTGCTGGATGATCGACTTTTTCAAAATTAATTAAACGTTTCGGTTCAATAATTAAACCGAACAAAGAAATCTGGGCATAGGCCTGCACAATTCCCGCTTTTTTCGACCAGTGTGGCTCAAAATAGTGATATTTCAACAAGTCACGCGCCGCGAGCAAAATCCATTCGGGATCAATCTTGGCCAGTGTACGCAAATACACCTGAGACGTTTCCACCATTTCAAAGGCCATCACCCACGGCGTATTAGATTTGTGCAAAGTACTGGCAGGAAAGACTTTGGCTTTTTGCTGACGCACTGCCATATAAATATTACGTTCATCAGTTTTATTGGCCACAAAAGACAATAAACCCGTGAGTAATGCACGATGTAAATTTTCATAACTGGCTTTTTTATCGTTAAAAGACAGTTTGATACTTTGCGCTAAATCGACCAATTGCGCATGGGTTTGTTTCCATTCACGTAAACGCAACCAGCTTAAAAAATGCTGACGGGCAAATTGACGCCGTTTATTTTCCGTTGCCATGTCAGGATTATTTTGCAGAGTATCCCAAAGTTTTAAATAAAACAGAAAGTCTGAATCTGCTTCACGGAACAAAGCATGCTTTTGATCCGCCTGCATTTGTTTGTCTGCGGGACGTTCACGCGGATCTTGTACCGCTAGCGCACTGACCACGACCAAAATTTCATTGAGTACACCGAAATGAGAACCACCGACAATCATTCGAGCCAATCTTGGATCAATCGGCATGCGTGACATCATTTGTCCAACTTTGGTTAACTCATGTTTACGCTCGTTCATCGCACCAAGTTCAACCAGAAGTTTACGCCCATCATTGACAAAACGATGATCAGGCGGTTCAATGAAATCAAATTCCTCAACGGTTCCCAAGCCCAGACTTTGCATTTGCAAAATCACTGACGCTAGATTAGTCCGTTTAATTTCAGGTTCGGTAAATTCAGGACGACTGAGAAAATCTTCTTCACTGTAAAGACGAATACAAACCCCAGGTGCAATACGACCACAACGTCCTTTACGCTGATTGGCGGCTGCTTGGGAAATCGCTTCAATTGGTAGCCGTTGAACCCGTGAACGGTAGCTATAACGGGAGATACGCGCAAAACCACTGTCAATCACGTAACGAATATTCGGTACCGTCAACGCAGTTTCAGCCACGTTGGTGGCGATAATAATGCGCCGACCTTTACCGCTTGGACTAAAAATCTTCTGTTGCTCAACCAGACCTAAACGTGCATATAACGGTAAAATTTCAGTATGACGTGGGCCGTGTTTTTGCAAGGTTTCCTGTAACTCTCGAATTTCCTGTTCGGTACTAGAGAAAATCAGAATATCGGCATGTTCAGGATGCCCCTTCTCTTCGGCATCAGCGAAACATTCTTCGACCGCTTGTACCACAGCACGTGGCAAATTTTCTTCAAAATCATCAAACTCGTCGTCATCACTACCTCCAATACTGAGTTCCGAAATTGGGCGATAACGCACTTCGACTGGAAAACTACGCCCTTCGACTTCAAAAATTGGGGCATCATTAAAATAACGACTAAAGCGATTGACATCCAAAGTTGCCGAGGTCACGATGACTTTTAGATCTGGACGTTTTTTTAAAATCTGCTTGAGATAGCCCATGATAAAATCGATATTCAGCGAGCGTTCATGTGCTTCATCGATAATAATCGTATCGTATTTATTTAAGTAGCGATCATGTCCCAGCTCTGCCAATAAAATACCATCGGTCATTAACCGAACGATGGAATCGTTGGAACCCTGTTCATTAAAACGAACTTTAAAACCAATCGATTCTCCTAGTTTTTCCCCGACTTCTTCTGCAATCCGTTGTGAGACACTCCGCGCTGCCAAACGTCGAGGCTGAGTATGACCAATCATGCCTGTTGCACCACGCCGTGCCAACATCGCAATCTGAGGCAACTGGGTGGTTTTACCCGAACCTGTTTCACCCGCCACAATGATCACTTGATGCTGTTGGATGGCGTCAATCAAACGATCCGCATATTGCGTGACAGGCAAATCCTGATTGAGTTTTATTTTGGGAAAACGAGCAATTCGCGCTTTCACCTGAGCATTTGATTTTTCGAATAATTGTTGATATTGCTCTAAATTTTTTTCTTTACCTTTGCCTAGTCGATTTAAACGATGTCGATCACGCACCATCACCCATTGATTTACATCTAAATCACGCTGCACAGATAAAATTTCCTAAATATTGATAACAAGCGATCTATTTTACGCGGTATAACCTGATAACGAAAGCCATTAGACTTCTTTCATCAGTCCCTTTTATTTCCTCCTATGGGAGAAAAATAAAGAGGGTTGCAACAATGATGAAAGAACTGGTTCATTTCTCACAAATTCATTGTTTTTTTACATTTTCACCTTGAATTTTTTCTCAATCGCCTGCATGTTCTAATGCAAATCAAATTTATAGGCGATTGTCATTTTCAGATCATAATTTTGCGCTGAAATGATGGAAACCATAATGTGGTGATGGTCATTTTACAGGATTATTAGTTTTTCCGATTCTAATCATGAAAAAATACCATTTCCTCAATAAAATAAAATTCTTTATGCTAAATCAGAATTTTAGAGTTTAAATATAAACCTCAATCATGGAGAAAATGATGAGCTTAATTAATACAGAAGTTAAACCATTCACAGCAACTGCATATCACAACGGTCAATTCGTTGAAGTTTCTGAAGCAAACTTTAAAGGCAAATGGTCTGTTGTTTTCTTCTATCCAGCTGATTTCACATTTGTTTGCCCAACTGAACTTGGTGACCTTGCAGACAACTATGCTGAATTCCAAAAATTAGGCGTAGAAATCTACTCAGTTTCTACTGACACTCATTTCACGCATAAAGCTTGGCACGATTCTTCTGAAGAAATCAAAAAAATCCAATACGTTATGGTTGGTGACCCAACTTGGGCACTTGCTAAAAACTTTGAAGTTCTGATTGAGTCTGCTGGTCTTGCTGACCGTGGTACTTTCGTAATCGATCCAGAAGGTAAAATCCAAATCGTTGAAATCAATGCAGGTGGTATTGGTCGTGATGCGCAAGAACTTCTTCGCAAAGTAAAAGCAGCGCAATACGTTCACTCTCACCCAGGTGAAGTTTGCCCTGCAAAATGGAAAGAAGGCGACGCAACTCTAGCACCTTCAATTGATCTAGTTGGTAAAATCTAATTCTTTAGATTTTAAATAGATCTGGAGCCACCCTTTTGGGTGGCTCTTTCATTTTAAGTGATTAATTTATCATGAATTAAACTTTTACAATTCTCATCTATAGGTGCAGCATCAATTACATTAATGTTCAAATGAGTAGCACGATCTTTTATCGTATGCTGCTCACCTTTAGGGGAGAATTCTATGGAAAAATTGGTTGCCGTCACTTCCTGGAAATACAATGCGGCTTCACGTTATCTAAAAATTTTTTATAACAATGGCAAAGGTGAACTGTATCACCCCGTACCAGAATTTATTTATGACAATTTACTGCGCTCACAAGATAAAACCGCTTTTGTGCAGAAATATTTAGAATTTGATTTACATTTTAGTCGACTGTCGATTTTTTAAATCATAACAATTTTTTATACGACACATTCTTTATCTTTAGGCAAGGCACGATCGTGTTTATTTAAGCTGAGTCACCTTGCCATACAAGCCCATTTGATCATTTATTTTGCCACCACCATAAACAAACCTGCGCCAAATGAAATGGTACTGGTTAAAAAATCTCCATCCTGTTTAATCATATTTAAAAAAGCTTTGACCTCAGCCGCGTGGGAAATCACATTATCCACCATCAAGACTCCACCGTTTTTACGCATTAAACGCTTAAGATCATTCCAGTAATTTGGATAATAACTTCGCTCTGCATCCAATAAAATAAAATCAAAGGTGGTTTGGGCTTGTTGTAAATATTGAGCGGCATCTCCCACCCAAAACTCAATAACTGTGTCCAGTTTGAGTTCCTGCGCGTAGTTTTTTGCCTGTTGGCTGCGTTTTTCTTCTATTTCGAGTGTAACAATGTTTGCCCCAGTTGCCTGTGCTGCTTCAGCTAACCATAAAGTTGAATAACCTGTCGATGTGCCTATTTCTAAAATAGATTTGGATTGTTGTGTGCGAATTAGCATCGAAAGAAATTGCGCGGAATCCGGCTCGATATTCCGAAAACGTTGAAGACGATCAGACTGCTTGGCATCGTGTTGTTGAAACTCATCGTATAATTCGGATAGACGCAATAAAAATTCACGATTTAGCATACACTCACCTTTAGAGCTTTTTAAACTTGATGAAGAAAATTAAAACGCGGTACTGGCTGACCATCCACATCAACCGTTTCAATAAACATGGTCAAAGGCCTGACCCAAATAGAATAATCACCATATAAACATTGATAAACGACCAACTCTTCTTCTGTTTCACTATGTCTAGCCACATGAAAAACCTGATAAAGATTACCTTTATAATGTTGATAGATTCCTGCCTGTAGTTTCATGCTGATATTCCTTAAGTATAAGGTTGATCATCTTATCTCATCTCAAGATGTCATTTATATAACAAAGTGATTTTCACTAAGTATGAATCAATAAAGCGTGATTTTTATTACAATCTCATTATTCAGTAAACCGATTAAAACTATAAAAACATACTGTTTCACCTATTTAAAGTTTTATCGTAATATTCTCAACAAGTTAAAAATTTTCTCCTTTGGAGCTTTACAATGTTAGATCAAAATATCAAAACTCAGTTAAAAGCCTATTTAGAACGTTTAGAAAGTCCTATCGAATTGGTCGCTGCTCTGGATGATTCAGACAAAGCTGCCAAGATCAAAGAATTAGTCACTGAAATTGCGGAACTCTCTGATCAAGTCACGGCTCGCTTTGATGGTCAAAATACACGCCGTCCAAGTTTTGGTATTGCCAAAGTCGGTGAACAACCACGGGTATTCTTTGCGGGCTTACCGATGGGTCATGAGTTTACTTCATTGATCTTAGCTTTGTTACAAACTTCAGGTTATGCACCGAAAGTCTCTGATGAGGTGCTCAACCAGATTAAAGGTTTGAATCTTAAAGCAGACTTTGATGTATTTGTGTCTTTAAGCTGTCACAACTGTCCAGATGTGGTTCAGGCACTGAATCTAATTGCGATTTATAACCCAAATACCACTGCGACCATGATTGATGGTGCCTTCTTCCAGGATGAAGTGGAACAACGCAAAATCATGGCTGTTCCGATGGTATTCCAAGATGGCAATCATATTGGCCAAGGTCGTATGACCTTAGAAGAAATTGTGGCAAAACTGGACAGTGGTGCTGCTGAAAAAGATGCAGCGGCAATTAATGCCAAACAGGCTTTTGATGTATTAGTGGTGGGTGCGGGTCCTGCGGGTGGTACTGCGGCGATTTATGCAGCCCGTAAAGGCATTCGTACAGGCATGATCGCAGAGCGTTTTGGTGGTCAGGTCATGGATACCATGGACATTGAAAACTTTACTTCTGTACAAAAAACTGTAGGTCCACAGTTTGCTGCGGATATGGAAAAACATGTACGTGAGTACGATGTGGACATTATGAATCTGCAACGTGTCAGTAAAATTGTCGGTGCAGATCAAACTGCTTCAGGTCTGGTGGAAGTTGAATTGGAAAATGGTGCCAAAGTTGAATCAAAAACCGTGATTTTATCGACAGGTGCGCGCTGGAGAAAAATGGGCGTTCCGGGTGAACAGGAATATGCGACTCGTGGTGTAGCGTATTGTCCACACTGTGATGGTCCATTGTTTAAAGGCAAAAAAGTTGCGGTGATTGGTGGTGGTAACTCGGGTGTTGAAGCGGCAATTGATTTGGCAGGTATTGTGGAGCATGTGACTTTGGTTGAATTTGATACCAAACTTCGTGCCGACCAAGTGTTACAGGACAAACTAAACAGTTTGCCGAATGCGACCGTCATCACCCATGCACTTTCAACTGAAGTCGTCGGTGATGGTGCTCAGGTGACCGCTTTGAAATATAAAGACCGTGCTACAGAGACAGAACACAGCATTGAACTGTCAGGAATTTTTGTACAGATTGGTTTATTGCCAAACACAGATTTCTTGAAAGGATCAGTCGAGTTAAGTCCACGCGGTGAGATTATTATCAACGAGCGTAACGAAACCAATGTAGCAGGTGTATTTGCTGCTGGTGACTGTACCACTGTGCCGTATAAGCAGATCATTATTGCCACGGGTGAAGGGGCGAAAGCTTCTCTGTCAGCGTTTGATTATATTATTCGGAATAGTTAAACAAGTGTTGTAAAAATCAGACTTGATTTTATAGGCTTATCCACCCTCGAAGGATAAGCCTTTTTTTTTATTGCATTTTTTAACATTTTAATTACAAATTATAATCGTCATGGATTGCTTCTTATGCGTACAATTTATTCATCCAGTCATTTTGGATGCCATATTAAAAGGAAAGTTAAAATGAATAAATTTATGATGATTCTTGGTCTTGCTGCGACCGTTGCCCTCGTTGGCTGTAATAAAGATAAAGCACCAGAAACAGGGGCAACGACAGGCGAACATCTTGAAAATGCAGCCACTCAAGCGAGCCATGATGTTGAGCATGCAACTTCTGACGCTGCTGCAAAAATTGATGCGGCTACAGACAATGCAGTTGCAAAAATAGATGCTGCGGCCGATCATGCAGCGGCAACAACTGAACATGCTGCGGATAAAGCAGAAGCAGCAACTCGTGATGCTGCTCACGATGCCGCTGCTTCTGTTGAAAATACAGCGAAAAATGTGAAAGAAAGCACTCACAATTAATTTATGAACAAAAAAATCCCGCTCATTAAAAGCGGGATTTTTTATGATGGGGAATTTATTTTATATAAAACATGCAATTGTAAAGGACTTTCTTCTGGAAGCTTAGGATGATTAAATGTCGATTGAAAAGACATTCCTAAGCGTTGCATCAGTTTTTCTGAAGGCTTGTTCTGTATTGCAGTAAATGCAACTACAGCATCTAACTTCAAATGAGTAAAAGCAAAGTTCAATGCTGCCTGCGCTGCTTCAAAAGCATACCCCTTCCCCCAATAATTTTTATCCAACCGCCAACCAATTTCAACACATGGCGAAAAATCAAATAAATCTGGTTGCGAATGCAAACCACAAAGTCCAATAAAATGATGCGTCTCTTTTAATTCGATCGCCCAAAATCCCCCCCCCCTGTTGTTCAATCAATTCAAATATTTTCAGCGCTAAGGCATCACTTTCAGCACGAGTCAAAGGACTGGGAAAGTATTTCATCACTTGTGGATCAGAATTAAGGATAAAGAAAGGCTCTCGATCAGTTTCAAGCCTCCATGGACGTAAAATTAATCTTGGAGTTTCAATGGTTCTTGATACACCAGTATTCATTTTAGATTTTCAGGAAGTGCCAGTGTAAGATTTTGTTTGGCTTGTAATTCAAAATGATCTTGAAAAAAAGTTGTTTGATATAACGGTTGTTGCAGAAAAAAATGCGTTAACACCTGCTTACGTTTATGTTGATAAATTTCTGAATCAACCCAATGATATTCACATTGAATCTGTTGTTGATATTCCATAAACCGTTTAGATGTAGCCCCTAGAATTGCCAAATCAATATCCAATAATAGGTTTAAATCCTGATCGGAACTGGGGAGATGTTGTTTGGTCGCAATAATCCATTGCGAAATTTTAGCTAAGAGCGCGGCAGATAAATCATCTTTTAATAAATCTTGAAATAATTTCGCGCTACATTCTTCATTATCTGAAGCTTTAGGATTATAAACTGCATCATGAAACCACAGAGCCAGTTCAACTGCGCAGGCATCCTCAAGTAAATCCTGCACCTGTTCAAAATGGGAAAGACATTCACTTATATGTTGCAAAGTATGATAGGCGCGCTGAGATTCAGCATAAGCCTGCTTCAACACGTTTAGAACATTTTGACTATCATTAAAATGATAATTTTGCTCTAACCGAAGCCATGAACGATGAAGTATTTCGTTCCACATCGATCATCACTCCTGCTGTACTCTTAATCAAGTTTCACCATTATTAAGCCTGTTCATCACGCTTAAATACCAGTTCAGATTCAGTGGAATTATCAGCATCAAAATAATAACCATCACAATTAAATGCTTTTAAGTCCTGTACTTTTTCCAGTTTATTTTCAATGATAAAGCGTGCCATTAAACCTCTGGCTTTTTTAGCATAAAAACTAATCACTTTATATTTGCCATTTTTCTGATCTAGAAAAACAGGTTTAATAATCTGTGCATCAATCAGTTTTTCATTGACCGATTTATAGTATTCATCTGAAGCAATATTCACTAGGATATCAGTTTTGGTGTGTTCCAAATCTTTAATGATCAACTGGGTAATTTGATCATCCCAGAACTCATACAAATTATGTCCGCGCGGATTGTGTAATTTGGTTCCCATTTCCAGACGATATGGCATCATCAAGTCCAATGGACGCAGTAGTCCATACAAACCCGATAACATGCGTAAATGGGTCTGAGCAAATTCGATATCTGCCTGTTTTAAACTGTATGCATCCAAGCCCGTATAAACATCACCTTTAAAGGCATAAATGGCTTGTCGTGCATTCGCAAGCGACAAATCAGCGGTCCAATCACGAAAACGATCTGCATTCAGATTTGCAATTTTCTCACTGACACTCATTAGACTGGCAATTTGTGATGCTGATAGCTCACGACAAACTTCAATCAATTGTTCAGACTGATCCAGTAGTCTTGGTAAAGTATGTTTATCTGTTGGTAATGTGGTTTCATAGTCTAAAGTCTTGGCGGGAGAAATGACTGAAAGCATAAAAACCTCAATAAACCTGTAAATAAATAATAAGTAAGACTATAACACTTTCAGTGTCAAAGCGAATTTAGGATTTTGTTGACAATCATCGTTTATATAAATATCGATTGAAATAAAACACTTGATGAAGGTATCGGCTCTGGATCAAAGTAATGACATTGATTTTGAGCCGTATTCACTCTTTTTATTTCACGCTTTCCAATGCGGTTACCAATAACTTCCAGCATTTTTCGACCGTATCCACTTTCACCCGCTCTCCCGGTGCATGCGCACCTTGAATATCAGGCCCAAATGAGACCATCTGCAAATCAGGATAATGCTCAGCAATAATGCCGCACTCCAAACCAGCATGTATCACTTTTAAATGCGGTTCAATATTAAAAGCCGTCTGATAAGCCTGTTGTAGACATTTTAATGCCGCAGAATCTGGGTTAGGTGTCCAACCTGAAACCAGCGGTGTAAACTCGGATGCAATACCAGCTTTATTAAAATGTGCTGCAATCTCCTGAGCAAAACGTTCAGCTTCACGATTAACCATTGAACGAACCATAATCAAAGCTTTGGCTTGTTGTTGATTGAGTTGAACCACGCCAATATTGTTCGAAGTTTCAACCACATTGTCTAAAACATCACTCATTTTTGCCACCCCATAAGGACAAGTCGCCAAGGCACTTAACCACGAGGTTTGTTGTTGAGGATGAATCGCTTGTGTGACTGTTTGCTCTTTAAGTTCAACATTAATTTTTAAGCGATCATCAATCCCTCTTAATTTTTGTAGACATTGATTCTCATAGTTTTTGACATATTTTTGTAGCGTCTCTATTCGGCTTTCATCAATCAGAATCAAAGCTGTGGCTTCACGCGGAATTGCATTACGCGCACTACCGCCGCTAAATTCAACCAGATAAGCCTCCAACTCAAATAAATACTGATGCAAAAATTTTGACAGGATGACATTGGCATTACCACGCCCTAAATGAATATCTACGCCAGAATGTCCACCTTTCAATCCAGTAACTGAGATTTCAACCGTTTTTAATCCAGATCGAGGAGCCGCGATATAGCTTAGCTTTTGATGAACCTCAACATCCTGACTACCCGCACAACCCAAGTAAAGCTCGCCCCATTCTTCGGTATCGATATTAAATAGCCACTTACTTTTAAGAACACCACTCTCAAGTAATCTCGCGCCACTCATGCCCGCTTCTTCATCTACAGTGAGTAAAACCTCAATTAGGCCATGAGAAATATCATCGGATTCCAGTACCGCTAACGCCAGAGCTACACCAATGCCATTATCAGCCCCCAATGTCGTATCTTTGGCAACCAACCAACCATCTTCCAATATAGGTCGTATCGGGTCTTGACCAAAATTATGAATCGTGCCCGAATTGGCCTGCGTCACCATATCCAGATGACCCTGTAAAACCACACCTGTCACGTGTTCTTTGCCTTGGCTCGCAGCTTTACGAATCATCAGATTACCGACTTGATCCACATAGGTTTCCAAGCCTAATTGTTCAGCCCAAGCTTGCAGATGATCACGTAGTTTTTGTTCTTTTTTTGAGGGACGCGGAATTGTACATAAGGTCTGAAAATGTTTCCAGACCAAATTTGGAGCAAGTTGGGAAAAATCGACTTGAGACATGTAAATTGAACTCTGGACAACGGCTTTAGATATTTAAAAATATACACCGCAACAACTTCCAGAGATACTGATAATTGTTGTGTTAGTTTTTCCACTCAAATGCAGTAAAGGTCTGATCTGATTTCAAACTATTTTCAACAGCCTGTGCCAACTGGCGGATCACACTCTGAGTTTCTATTTTTTCAAACCAGTCTTGTTCTTCTTTGGGATAGGCCGTGATTTCACACATCAATTGCCCATCATCATTTTTTTGAGTACAGGTTACAGATAAAGGAAGCTGATGATTTTCAATATTCACTTCAACTTTTTGATGTTCATGGGTAATATGCTGGGCATCAAAGCCATACTCACCTAGTTGTTTAAATAAAAGTGCAGCCACATATTCCTGCGTAATACGGCATTCATTCAGCTCATGACCTTCATAGTGATGAGGACAATTCGCAATAAACTGTAGTTTTCTCATGTTGCGCACCCTGCATTTATAGTTATCACTGCCATTTAGCATAAAGCAATAAACAAACAGCAGCCAAGCCGAAACTCGACCGCTGTGTCACTATTATGTTAACCAGTATAGCGCAATCTAGCTGCTAAATTATTGGCTGACCTGAATGGTTAAACCCGCACGATTTGCCAACTCGGTAAAAGTAGGAAAACTTGTTGCGACCGTTTCAGTACCCACAATTTTAATTTCTTCAGAAGTGCGTAAACCAGCCATACTAAAACTCATGGCAATACGATGATCATGATGTGACTCAATTTCACCACCTGTGAAAATTGCAGACCAATCACCTGATTTTCCTTTGCCTTGAATGATGATGCCGTCATCTGTTGGCGTGCAATCGATCCCCATAATCTTAAGACCATCCGCCATCACTTGAATACGATCAGATTCTTTAACACGAAGCTCAGCCGCCCCTGTTAAAATCGTTTGACCTTCTGCACAAGCTGCCGCAATGAATAGGGCTGGAAATTCATCAATCGCAAGTGGCACTTGGTCTTCAGGCATATGAATACCTTTTAGTGTCCGTGTGCCCTTAATATGAATGTCTGCAATGGGTTCGCCGCCTGCGATACGTTCATTTTCCACAGTCAGGTCAGCACCCATCTGTTTTAAAATCTCAATCACACCGGTACGGGTAGGATTAATCCCGACTGCTTCAAGGATAACATCTGAACCTTCCGTAATCGCAGCACCCACCATAAAGAATGCCGCAGAAGAAATATCAGAAGGAACTTGGATATCCGTCCCCGTTAATTTACCACCGCCAATGAGTGAAATTTTGTTTCCTTCAGTTTTCACTTCATAGCCAAAAGCACGAAGCATACGCTCGGTATGGTCACGGGTAGGTTCAGGTTCAGTCACTGAAGTTTCTCCCTCAGCCCATAGACCTGCCAATAAAATACCTGATTTGACTTGTGCAGATGCCATCGGCAAATCGTAGTGAATGCCTTTTAATGCTTGGCTGCCCGTAATGCTGACAGGTGGTGTTCCTTTTTCACCCGTCGTCTGAATTTGAGCACCCATTAAACGAAGTGGCTTCGCGATACGTTCCATCGGACGTTTAGAGAGTGATGCATCACCCGTCATCACCGAATCAAACTTTTGTGCAGAAAGCATGCCCGAAAGTAACCGCATACTGGTGCCCGAGTTCCCCATATATAATGCACCCGCAGGAGCTTTCAGGCCCTGCATCCCTACACCATGAATAGTCACTTCACCATTTTTAGGCCCTTCAATGCTGACACCCATATCTCGAAAAGCCTGCAAAGTGGCTAATGCATCTTCGCCTTCCAGAAATCCTGTAACATGGGTGGTACCTTCCGCAATCGCACCAAACATGATGGAGCGATGTGACACAGATTTGTCACCCGGAACGGTAAATTTACCTTGAAATGATTTTTTTCCCGGTAGAATACTAAATTGCTGTGTCACCTTATTTTTCTCCATGAAGGGTTTCTGAGCTAACATATGATTAAAATGTTGACGCGCAGCCTGAGCATGTCCAAGCAGCCCCATCAGTGCATGTGAGTCTTCACTTTCAATCAGTTGTCGTAATTGAGCAAGTTGCTGTTCAAAACCATCAACAGCCTTGAGTATCGCAATTTTATTGGCAAAAAAGATGTCATGCCACATTTGAGGGTCACTGGCTGCAATCCGTGAGAAATCCCGAAAACCACCCGCCGCATAACGAAAAATGTCCAGATTGTCTTCGCGATTGGCCAGTTGCTCAACCAGATTAAACGCCATTAAGTGTGGTAAATGACTGGTATGTGCCAGCACTTCATCATGCTTTTCCACATCCATGCAAATCACTTCGGCTTTAGCCGCAGACCACAATTCAATTAATTTTTCAACCGCCCAATCTGCGCTACTTGGAAGTGGCGTTAAAATCACTTTATGATTAGCAAATAAATCGACTTTCCCTGCATGCACACCCGTATGCTCGCTTCCGGCAATTGGATGGCCTGGCACAAAACCTACGGGCAAATCTTGCCCATACACGGCTTGGGCAGCAGCGACCACATTGCCTTTGGTGCTTCCTACATCGGTTAAAATCGTATTTTCAGTTAAATAGGGTTTAATTTGCTGCAAAATCTTTTGTGTCGCACGGACAGGCAAAGCCAATATAACCAAGTCTGCGTCTTGCACGGCCTCGATTGGATTTTGATAACCGACATCAATTAAACCTAAGGCTTTGGCATCATCCAGTGTTTTTTGCGAACGGGTCGAAGCAACCACTGTTTTTGCTAAATGTTCAGTCTGTATCACTCGTGCCAGACTCGAACCAATCAGGCCGAGTCCAATAAATACGACTTTATGAAACAAAGGTTCTGGCATCATGTGTATATCTAAATCCGTAAGCAATATTTAAAAGGACAATGTCATCTCTGTATCATGAAAAAATCAAGACAGAACTACAATACAGCTGCTGGATAAGAACCGAGTACACGTAACTCTTTGACAGTTGGTCGGATATCATTCAACGCTGCTGTGACATTTTCCTGATCAATATGTCCTTCTAAATCGATAAAGAACACATAAGCCCATTTTTCAGGCAAAGCTGGACGTGTTTCAATACTGGTCAAACTGATGCCATGTTTTGCAAACGGCGCTAAAATATCCAGTAAAGCACCTGCACGATCATGCGCAGAAATCAAAAGCGAGGTTTTATCATTGCCACTTTGTGGAATTTTTTCACGACCGATGACTAAGAAACGTGTGGTATTTTCTGGGTTGTCTTCGATATTGCTATGCAAGATTTCAAGATTATAAAGTGATGCGGCAAGGTCAGAAGCAATCGCAGCTGAGTGCCATTCGTTACGAATACGACGCGCCGCTTCTGCATTTGAGTTTAATGCTACACGCTCAACACCTGGATAGTGTGCATCTAGCCATTGACGGCACTGCGCCAATGTTTGCTGATGCGCATAAATCTGCTTGATGCTGTCTTTGCGCGTATTTTCAGACACTAAAAACTGATGATGAATACGCAGTTCCACTTCACCAATCACATTCAACTGTGAGGTTTTAAAACAATCCAGTGTGTGATTGACAATCCCTTCAGACGAGTTTTCAACAGGAACCACGCCATAATGCGCGCTACCTGCTTCTACTTCACGAAACACTTCATCAATCGTCGGCAATGGACGCACAATCGCATCTTTACCAAAATGTTTGAGTACCGCAGATTGGGTAAATGTCCCTTCTGGGCCTAAAAATGCAATACTTTGCGGCGCTTCCAATGCCAGACAAGCCGACATAATCTCACGAAATAAACGTGCCATCGTGGTATCAGACAATGGGCCTTTATTGCGCTCCATGACTTTGCGCAGAACTTGTGCTTCGCGTTCTGGTCGATAAAACAACGGATTTTCTTCGGCTGCAAATTTTGCTTTAGCCACCGCTTCAGCCAGACTTGCACGACGATTAATGAGTTCTTGAATCTGTTGATCTACAGAATCAATATCATTGCGAATTTGTTGTAAATCGAGAGAAGTTGACGAGTTCTGATCATCATGGATCATTGGAATGCAGCCTCTGCAAATGGTTTGCGACAGTATATCAAGACTTGTCATGTTTGCTATAGCATCAAGAACAGTCAACTCGATAAAATCCTGATTTTCAGTTCACATCTTTCTTTTTTATGCTTTAATACCATTATTAAGAATCAATCTCATTTAAAGTTCTATGATACTCAAGCCTCTCGTTTGTACCTTACTCACCCTCTCGGTTTTCGGATTCAGCTCAGTGTCTTATGCACAGGACAACACTCTCAACCCATCCCAAACCAAACAGACGCAAGGCCCGCGTCTGGATTTACAGCGTAAAGGAACGATTCAACAGTTCGAGATGACATCGAAATATACGCCCAACACCTATTTTATTCAGGTGTATATTCCGTATAGCCCTGCCCCGAAAACAGGCTACCCTGTATTATATCTGCTCGATGGTAATGCGGTGTTTAACAGTGCCAGCAGCATTGCGCAATCGATTGGCGGCGGTTCGGAGAAAATGGGGCTTGATCCGGTTGTGATTGTCACGATTGGCTATCCAAGCGAAACTCAATTTTCAGGCCAACAACGCGCACTCGATTACACGCCGCTTCCAAAAGATACGCCACAAAAAGATGAAAGATATCAATATGGTGGTGCAGATAATTTCCTCAAATTTATTCAAAATGAATTAAAACCACGTATTCAACACAGTATTCAAATTAATACCCAGCAACAAACCTTATTCGGTCATTCATTTGGCGGCTTATTTACACTGGATACGTTTTTTAAACATCCGCAAAGTTTCAACCGTTATGTTGCGGCAAGCCCCTCTTTATGGTTTGATCAAAATGTTTTAGCAAAGCAGTTACAGCAATTCAAACATAATAAAACCGAGTTTAAATCACCTATTTTGGTCATGACCACTGTTGGTACGGCGGAAGGACGCGGCCGACCACCACGTGGAAATCAACCTGACAACGGCAATTTTTTTGAAGATTTTAATACCTTAAAATCAGATCAGCTTAAATATTGGCATTTTAATCATCCTGCTGAACAACACATTACCAACATGTATGCCAGTTTGCCGAAAGCGATTTTATTTGCCGCTTGTAACACCACTGCAAACTGTGAAAAATTATTTAACGACAATTAAATCCTGATGAATCAATCACTTTCATTAGAGAATTACAATTGATGACGCTTTCACTACAAAGCGTCAATGTTGTTTTTTGATTCAAGCCGTATTGTATTAAGTTCCTATAAAAACCTTCCTGAAAAGGGAGAATAAAAATGTCAAAAACCATTGCCACTTTAGTCACTCATGATTTTGAGGATCTCGAATACTGTGAAACTGTACACGCCTATCGTGCCGCAGGCCATAGTGTGATTAATATCGAGCATCAGGAAGGCAATATTGTTTATGGCATTCAACGTAAAACATCGACGACTATTGATTTAGGCATTGATGATAGTGATGTTCATCATTTCGATGCTCTACTGATTCCAGGCGGTGAATCTCCTGAAGCATTAAGAAACGATGAGCGCTTTGTGTATTTTGTACGTCGATTTGCCAATTTACAAAAACCCATCTTTATTTGTTGTTATGCGCCGCAGTTATTGATGCATGCAGGTGTGGTCAAAGGTCGACGAATTTGCGCGATGCAAACCATTTTAGATGAGCTAGAAAATGCAGGGGCGGTTTGTCTGGATCAAGATGTGGTGAATGACAATAATTTATATATTTCATCGCGCAGTGCAGATTTATTTCCAAAATTTGTCGATGAAACCTTAAAAGTGTTACGTTTGTAAATGTCTAAATAAAATACAAAAAAATGGGAGATCAATGATCTCCCATTTTTAATGATCTTATTGGGTATTTTACGACTTCCCAATCATCCCACGTGCGACAATTTCTTTCATAATTTCATTGGTTCCACCGTAAATTCGCTGAATACGTGCATCGACAAAGAAACGCGAAATTGGATATTCGGTCATATAACCATAACCACCAAACAACTGAAGTAAATTGTCAGCAACTTTCATTTGCATATCGGTACTAAAGCTTTTCAGTGCAGCCGCAGTGTCGACATCAAGTTTTGATTGTTGATATAAGGCAAGGTTTTGATTATAAAAAGCAGCCGTTGCCAATTCATCAATTTTTGCCTGAGCCAAAACAAAACGCGTATTTTGAAAATTTGCAATGGGCTGACCAAAAGCCTGACGCTCTTTAACATATTTGATGGTGACATCAATCGCACCACGAATTGCACCTAAAGCTGTAGCTGCAATGGCAGTTCGTTCACGTGGTAATTCCTGCATCAGATAAGCAAAACCTTGTCCAGGCTGCCCTAATAACTGATCTTTTGGAACGTTGACATTGTCAAAGAAAAGTTCAGAGGTATCCTGTGAGTGCAGCCCGATTTTATCGAGATTCGTGCCTTTTTTAAAACCGTCCAGATGAGTATCGACGAGTAACAGAGATACGCCTTTAGCACGTGCCTGCGGATCTGTTTTGACTGCAAGTACAACCAAGTCTGCATGTTGACCGTTTGAGATAAACGTTTTAGAACCATTGAGAATATAATGATCATCTTGCAAAATCGCACTGGTACGCATCGCTTGTAAATCAGAACCAGCTCCTGGTTCCGTCATACCAATCGCACCAACCACTTCACCACTCACCATTTTAGGCAGCCAATATTGCTTTTGTTCTTCATTGGCAATGTGCAGAATATAAGGCGCAGCAATTTCTGAATGACATGAAATTGCTGTTGATAAAGCTCCGTAACCTGCACGGGCAGATTCTTCAACCAACATTAAAGAGTAGTGTGTAGGTACGCCATAGCCACCATAAGCTTCAGGTACATCGACACATAAAAAACCATTTTCACCCAGCGATGACCATACTGAACGTGGCATGATACCTTCACGTTCCCATTGATCATAATGCGGAGCAATCTGCTCATTCATATAACGTTTAAAATTATCGCGAAATAATTCCAGATCAGCATCATAAGCTAGCATTTTTACTTCCTTTTCGATGTTGTTGTTCTATCGTTAAACTTCAAGATGCTAATAATTTTTACACTAAAAATCATCGACTATTGTTCTACAGTTGAGAACTTTACAGTCAGATGTTCGCTAAAAATAGACTTGATTTGTGAAATATCCAGCAAATTACAACCTTTATTATCTTAAGCAATGAAATAAAAAAATGAAGAAAAATCAAAATGAAATCAATAAAAAATCCCCGATATCTTCTCATCTATCGGGGATTATGGGTTTATAGGCAATTATTTTTTCTTGCGGGTTTTTTGATATTCCTGATAAGACTCTTCAGCAAAACGTCGTAATGAATCACCAATCGCAGCATATTGGTATTCATTTAGATTGGCCAACGAAGCGCGAGCAGATGGATGCTGTACCCCAAAACCAGAACCCGGCAATAACACCACACCTGTTTCATCCGCTACACGGAAAAGCAATTCGGTCGGATTTTTAGTTTTCATGACCCAATCTGCAAAATCATCTCCGTAGAGTTGACGCGAAGTATTTTCCAGATTGACTAAGGTATAGTAATCCACCGCATTTGGATCTTGTGGAACATTAACACCCAATTGGCGATACAAAGCAGCATCGCGTTCACGCACCACCGATTTAACTGCTTTTTTATAATCCTGACGTGAATCCATCATATTGAATAATGAAAACAATACCATTTGAACCTGCTGAGGTGTAGATAGGCCGGCAGTATGATTTAAAGCAACATTACGGCTGTCTGCGACCAGGCGATCAATAAATTTGATACCCGCAGGATCTGTGGTCAACGAGCCATAGCGTTTTTCCAAGTCTGCTTTGTCTTTTTTAGATAAAGCCGCAATTTTTTTATCCAGAATGTTTTCTTTTGCTGTTGCAATCACGCCTAAACGCCAGCCTGTCGCCCCAAAATATTTGGAATATGAATACACCAGAATGGTATTTTCAGGACAAATGGCAAACAGTGATTTAAAGTCATCTGCAAATGTGCCATATACATCATCGGTCAAAAGAATTAAATCTGGACGTTTTTTTACAATATCTGCCAAAATCGCCAAACCTTCATCGCTCATTTTGACGGAAGGTGGATTACTTGGATTGACCAAGAAAAAGGCTTTGATCGCAGGGTCTTCCAGCTTACGCAGCTCAGATTCAGGGTATTGCCATCCCAAATTAGGATCGGCATGAATCAGTACTTCTTCAAGCTGATAATCATTTAACTCAGGAATCTCGAGATACGGTGTAAAAACAGGCACACCAATGGCGATTTTATCACCATAATCAATCAGCTTATTTTCCTTTAAAGAGTTAAAAATATAGGCCATTGCCGCAGTTCCACCCTCCACTGCAAAAAGATCTAAAGACTCTTTTGGCATGCCTTTTACGCCCATTTCACGTAGGATATATTCCTTAACAATGGACTCACTGATACGCAACATACGATCAGGCACTGGATAGTTACAGCCTAAAATGCCTTCTACCATTTCTAGCAAGAACTTATCTGAATCCAAACCAAGCTGATCACGCACATAAGAAACAGCCTTACCCAAAAAAACCACGCCGGGTTTGTCACGGTTTTCAAGGACAAAATGATCAAAGCGTTGCTGTAAACCGACTGGTCGTGGAAAACCACCCAAACCTTCTGGCATATAGGAAAATGAAAATTCCGATTCAGTCGCTGAAAACAAACCCAACTGGAAAAAAGCACGGCGTGGAATAGTCGCAAGAAAGTTAGGATTACCACGACCAGCATTGAGCATAATGCGATCAGTTTTACTTTGTGCCAAAGCGATCAATTCGTCTTTTAATTCAAATGGGCTGAGTTTTGCATATTTAGAATAATCAACTTTTGCCATGAGGAAAAACTCCTTAATTTTTGTAAATCATTTAAAATTTTTTGTGGGTAACGCGATCAAGCTAAACCAACGATCACGGGGCCAAGTAAGGTCAAAAATACATTTGCCAACGCATAAGTAATAGCAAATGGAACCGTTGGAATTGAATTTCCAGCTTTATCCAAGACCTCACCGAACGCAGGATTGGCACTACGCGCACCTGAAAGCGCACCCGCAAAAACTGCGACATTGTTATATTTAAGGACATAACGCCCAAATAACATGGTTAAGATCAGCGGGACAATGGTGACCACAACACCGATTAAAAATAAAGACAACCCGCTTTCCTTAATGGTTTGGATCGCTTGTAAACCAGACTGCAATCCAACCGCAGCCACAAAACCCGCCAAACCTAAATCGCGAAGAAGCTGAGAAGCTGCAAGTGGCATATTGCCATGTAACTCATTTCGACTACGTAACCACCCAAACACCAAACCTGAAAGTAATGCACCGCCACCTGCACCAAGCGTTAATGGAATACCTCCAACACGAACCACGATTAATCCAATGATTAGACCCACCGCGATACCTGCTCCGTGGAAAACCCAATCTGTTTTCAGGCTTTCTGGTAATGCTTGACCACCTTCTTTAATGACACGCGCAAGGTCACTTTGGGTACCATAGACCGTGACAATATCACCGCGCTGAAAAACCACATCATCCGTCAGGGCGATTTTTTCACCATTACGTTTAATCGAAATAATATAAATGCCATGTTTTAGATATGGCGGGGTATTGGCTTTTAGATCTGCAAGGGTACGATTGATATACTTGGAATGCTTTAAAATCACATCCGTGGTATCCATCACCATTTCCATTCCAGTTGAGGATTGAAGTTCTGAACCAATCTGAGCTGACATCGCGACTACCGCAGGACGACGACCCACCACAAGAACCACATCATCAGCCTGAAGTATGGTGTCTGCACTCGCATCGATCAGTTGATCTTTACGTTTGAGTTTTTCAATCGTAATGCTGCCTGCCTCTGCTTCCAAAGACCCGATCGATTTTCCTGCGGCTTGTTGGACTTTATAGATCCGCCCTACAATCTCAGGCATTGCCATTTCCTGACCTGGTGCTAATTCAATCGCACCTTTGAGCAGTTCAGATTGTGCTTTGATCGCATCATCCCGAATCTCACGACCCATGAACTTCGGCAAGATATTCGAACAAACAATAATCGCACCTAATGAGCCAAAGATATAAGTGACGGCATAACCAATCGCGACATTGGCCTGTAACCTTGAGATTTCATCGACAGGTAAATCTAGCCGAGATAATGCATCGCCTGCTGTACCAATAATCGCAGACTGAGTCATACCACCTGCCGCAAGACCTGCCGCAAGACCTTTATCTAGATGGAAAATTTTTGCCATGATCAGGACGGTAATCAATCCGCAGATGGCCATGAATCCTGCCAGTAATATTTCCTTGATAGATTCCAAACCGAGTGACTTGAAAAATTGCGGGCCACTTTCAAAACCCACGGCATAGATAAATAATGCAAACAGAATTGATTTGACACCATTATCCACAGACACACCAATCAGGCTCAATACCACTGCAACCAATAAAGAGCCTGCTACGCCACCGAGCTGGAATTTTCCCATCTGGAATTTACCAATCCAGAATCCTATAGCGAGAGATAGGAATAAGAGTATCTCTGGACTATGTTTTAATACGCTTTGTAGCCATTCCATTATTTTAACCTCTCACTTTCTTTATTATTAAGTTTAAGAGCTGTTGATTTTGTATTTAAAGCATCCCAATCTTGATTGGGATGCTTTTATCATGAGAGAAATAAAGATTTGAATTTAACCTGTTAAATCGGTGTTTTATTTATAGGTGGTCGATAAAAAAAAAGATCAACTATTATATTTTTAATTAATTGCAACCTGAATACAGCTTATCCCTAGACAATAATATTAAGCTCTACGTCAATATTACCGCGGGTTGCATTGGAATATGGACAGACGATATGCGCCGCATCGACCAATTTTTTTGCCTCTGCTTGATCCATGCCTTCCAAATGAATATTCAGTTTCGCCTCAATACCAAAACCTGTAGGAATCGGGCCAATACCCACTTCACCTTCGATATAGGCATCGGCAGGAATTTTTATTTTATCCCGATTGGCTACGAACTTCATTGCGCCTAAAAAGCAAGCTGAATAGCCGCCAGCAAAAAGTTGTTCTGGATTGGTCACTGCACCACCTGCACCACCCATTTCTTTGGGTACACCCAGTTTTACATTTAAAACACCGTCTGAAGAAACCACTTGACCATCTCGGCCGCCTGTTGCTTTTGCTTGAGCACGATAGACTACTTTTTCAAGCGACATAATTTTTCCTCTAATATCGTTATAAATCTAATATCTTCATAAACTACTCATCTACTCTAAAACGAAAAGATGCTATTTTTTTTAATTTATGTTGTCGAAATACGACCTTATTGTAAAATTAAGTTTTTAAAAGTAAAAAAAATGATTTTTGGGGATTTATTAAAATGCCATAACAGATGCAAAAAAATAATAGCATGATGATTTTCATGAATAATTGATTATAAAGTTAAAATCTGAAACTAAATTTAGAATAACTAAAATAAATTAAAATATTTAAAGCACATCTTCACATTATTTTATTTATATTCAAGTTACATTTGGATTCCAACTTTATTTAGTCAACAAGATACGCCATGATTTCCTTGCTTTTTTCATGTCAATTCAGCATGCTTATTTACAAAATATAAGATCAGATACTTAGGCTATTTATGTCTTACTCACATCATGCTGAACCGCATTTTATTCAACGTACGGGCTGGCTTCGTGCCGCTGTATTAGGTGCAAATGATGGCATTATTTCCGTAACCAGTTTGGTCATGGGCATGGCCGCCAGTGGGGCAAGTTCGCACACTTTGTTTATTGCATGTTTGGCGGGTTTGATTTCAGGGGCAACCTCGATGGCTGCGGGAGAATATGTGTCAGTTCAGTCGCAAAAAGATATTGAACATGCGGATCTAAAGTTTGAAGCCCATTTACTAGAAAAACATCCTCATTTAGAGCTTGAGGAGCTGACTAAAATTTATATTGATCGTGGTTTATCCCCCGAGCTTGCAAAAGAAGTCGCCATTCAACTCACTGAAAAAGATGCGCTCGAAGCACATGCTCGTGATGAAATTGGGATCATCGAACAAACTGCCGCACGTCCAATTCAAGCGGCATTATCCTCTGCCCTGTCTTTTTCACTCGGTGCATTATTTCCAATGTTTGCGATTTTATTGAGCCCAAGTGCTTATACCGCCAAAGTCGTCTTGGGGGTTGGCATTTTCTCTTTAATGTTATTAGGTGCATTGTCGAGCTATTTTGCGGGCACTTCATTATGGAAAGGCAGCTTGAGAATTACGGTTTGGGGAATTTTAGCCATGGCTTTTTCGAGCTGGATCGGCTCGCTATTTCATGTCAGTCCAATGTAAAGTTGATTCACATTTAAAGGTTATGGAGTAATAAACCATGTCAGGCATTCAATTTTGGTTTGATTTTGCAAGCACTTATTCATATCCAGCCGCCATGCAAATTCGCCAATTAAAAGATGAGTATCAATTTAGTCTGCACCCTTTTTTATTAGGTACTATTTTTCAAAAACAAGGACTCAATGATTCACCTTTTAACGTCTATCCTGTTAAAGGACAATATATGTGGCGTGATATGCAAAGGATTTGTGAAAAATTAAAGATTGAATTGAACCGTCCTGAAATTTTTCCACAAAATGGACTTTTGGCTGCGCGAATTAGCTGTCAATATGCTCAGTCAGATTGGATTTTTGATTTTATCTGTGAGGTTTATCAAGCTAATTTTGTACATGGCAAAGACATTAGCCAAATTAAAACCATTGAAAATATATTAGAAAATATGCAGTTAGATAGTCAAATGATTCTTGATACTGCCACGACAGCACAAGCCAGACAAGCTTTAAAACAAAATGGCATTCAAGCTGAACAGCTTAATATTTTTGGTTCACCTTCATTTATAGTAAATGGTGAGCTGTTTTGGGGAAATGATCGCTTAAAAGATGCTTTGGACTGGTCAAAACGTACTGGGTAAATTACAGGTTTTTTTCATTCATATAACGCCAATAGCGTTTCGGCACATATTGAATATGCAGTTTGATGTTGTTACGCGCATCGATATTGACGCTTTTAAAATAGTCTTTCCAAAGCTGATCATATAAGCTTTCGTTTTCATCCAGCTCTAAACTAAAATCCTGACTAAAGCCATTGTGGATATTTTTATCCAATGTCGAGGCATCCAGTTCAATCTGATGCGTTTGTTGTAAGTCATAATAAATCCCATAATGACGTTTTTCATCATAAATCAACCACTTTTGATCCTGATAACGGGCTTTAAAATGTTTTTCAATCAACGGCAAGACATTAAAATCTGGACGCACCAAACTAATAAATAAGCCTTCTTGAGTTTTCTTAAATCGGACAAAAGCCTCCATACGGTGTTTTTCTCGACCGACTTGTTTTGTCCATTGTGATACCCCCAATACATCGGCATGACCATAATTTTTTTCAACCGAAAATGGCGTTTGAAAGACATAAATCGCAAAATTAAATAAATGCTGAAACGCAATCAATTGTTCAGATAAAAACGTGTAATAAAAGCGCTTTAATCCTTCGGAAGAAAGTTTTTGACTCAAGCCTGCCCAGACTCGTTGCGCCTGCTGCTCATGACTTGCAACCACAATACTTTCTGCAAAAAGCGAATCCTGTACTTGATGTTGTAATGCCAGTTGCACTTCAAACTCTTTAAACTGAAATGCCCGAAAGACACAGCTTAATAGTCCAGTTAAACTTCCATCAAATTGATAAATGATCATGTTTAACCATTAGCTCAGAATCAGCATATTAAAAACCAAACCCTAATTGGGGTGAGATTTGCTTGGTATATTTGGACTGCCCTGATTGTAAAATTTGTTGGCGCACCTGATGTGGCTGTAAATCACGTTGAAACTGTGGTGTATCCACACAGCGAATGAAATGCTGCGCCCGACTATATGCCACGCCCATCCGTTTAAGTTGATCAATGCGCAATGCTCCAAAACGCCGAGCCTGCACAATTTTTTGCGCTGATTTCACCCCAATTCCAGGAACGCGTAAAATCATTTTGTAATCCGCTTGGTTTAAATCAACGGGAAATTGTTCTGGATGGCGCAGCGCCCAACTCAGTTTAGGATCAATATCCAAATCCAGATTAGGATGTTGCGGATTAACAATTTCATCAGCAGCAAAGCCATAAAAACGCATCAACCAATCCGACTGATACAAACGATTTTCACGCAGCAATGGCGGCGCTGAACCAATGGCAGGTAAGGCTTTTTCTTGTTCGTTGATGGGAATATAACCTGAATAATAGACCCGTTTTAGTTTAAATTCCTTGTAATGCTGATCTGCCATCATCATCACATCATAATCAGTTTCACTGGCTGCTCCGACCACAATTTGTGTGGTTTGCCCTGCGGGCACAAACTTGGGAACAGAACGAATCAGTTTGCGTTCATCTTTAAACTGAATCAGGCGATCTCGAACAATGCCTAAATCCTTTTGCACTTCTGCATGCGTTTTTTCTGGAGCAAAGCGTTTTAATCCTGCTTCTGTCGGCATTTCCAGATTAATGCTCATCCGGTCTGCATATAATCCTGCCTCAGTAATCAACTCTGGTGATGCCCCTGGAATAGTTTTGAGATGAATATAGCCATTAAAGTTTTCTTCCAGACGTAGTTTTTTGACCACCTGCAACATCCGCTCCATGGTATGGTCGGCAGATTTGAAAATCCCTGAACTTAAAAATAAACCTTCAATATAATTACGGCGATAAAAGTTAATGGTTAAATCCACAACTTCCTGCACGGTAAATGCGGCACGTTGAATGTCATTGGAGCGGCGTGAAACACAATAGGCACAATCAAAAATACACACATTGCTCAATAAAATTTTAAGCAATGAAACACAGCGACCATCTTCGGTATAAGAATGACAAATGCCTGAACCTGTATTGCCCAGTCCTTTGTCTTTATTTTTCCGATTGCTGCCACTGGATGAGCAAGATACATCATATTTGGCAGCATCGGCTAAAATCTGTAGTTTTTCGCGGATACGATCAGACATGAAAATCCACCTTATAATTCACATTCGTTTATTATAAAAAATCAACGCTGATGAGGGGATTTGTATTCATTTTAAACGACATGAGATGTCGCTTAAAATGTAACGGATAGGTCTTAAACATTCAATATCAAAATAATAAATGCGCCTCATGCTGCTGATGTTCAACGGTCATTTCGTGTTCATCTTTTAGATTGACACCCGAAAAATCCAGTTGCAGAGATTTTCTCATTAAAGCAATTAAGCGCTGTGTTGCAATCAATATGGGAAGTCCCGCTGGACGTACATTTGAAATGCAATTGCGCATCGCATCATGACAACCCAGATGAGCATCATAAGTATAATAGATCCCTAAACTATCGGGCGAACTGAGACCCGGACGCTCTCCAATCAGCATCACTAACATTTTAGCATTCAAAATCTGGGCGACTTCATCGCCTAATGCAACCCGACTGCCCTGTGCGATGATCAAAGGCGCAACTGACCATTTCAGTGCTTTAAACTCAGCCATTAGATGTTCAATCAAAACGGGCGCATTCTCATCGATGGCACGGGCTGACAAACCATCTCCCATGACGATGACAACATCATATTTATTGGGATTTTGGGCTTGATAGTGTTTTAATTCCTGACGTGAATTTTCACTTAAACTTCGCCCCAAATCTGGTCGTTTAAGATAAGTTTCTTTATCTACAGCACAGCTTTGAATCAACAGTAATTGATGATTTAAATGGGATAACTTTCTTTTGAATAATTCGATATCCAATGCCTGCAAAACCGCATCTTTGGCCTGCGCATGTGCCAATTGGAATTCAAGCAAAGGTTTGGTCGGCACACTACAGCCAACACGTCCCAATGCAATTCGTGCATCAGTAAAATTTTTAAGCTTGCTCCAGACATCTTCATGTAATGACTGTGGGTATTGAGTATCTTTCATCAAGTTCACGACAACCTCCATTTAAGACATCAGCAAACGTGAAAATTTCTCAGGCATTTGTTCTGCCCAGTGAATATGATGCTGCGATTGTTTGAAAATGCCTTGTTGCTCCAACCATGCCGTAAACTCAGGTGCGGGCTCTAGCCCTAATAATTGACGTACATACAGCGCATCATGAAATGACGTGGTCTGATAATTCAACATCACATCATCTGAACCAGGAATTCCCATAATAAAATTAATTCCTGCATTACCTAATAAGGTCAGTAAAATATCCATATCGTCCTGATCAGCATCGGCATGATTGGTATAGCAAATATCACAGCCCATCGGCACACCCAATAATTTGCCACAAAAATGATCTTCCAAACCTGCTCGGATAATTTGCTTACCATTATAAAGGTATTCAGGCCCAATGAAGCCAACTACAGTATTGACCAGTAGCGGCTTAAACTTTCGGGCAACAGCATAAGCACGGGCTTCGATGGTCTGCTGATCGACCCCAAAATGGGCATTACTGGATAAAGCACTGCCCTGACCTGTTTCAAAGTACATGACATTTTGCCCCAAAGTTCCACGTTTTAAACTTAATGCCGCCTCATAACCTTCCTGTAAAACAGACAGAGAAATACCAAAGGCATCATTGGCCTGTTGCGTTCCTGCAATGGACTGAAACATTAAATCAATCGGCACACCTCGATCTGCCAGTTCAATCCCCGAAGTGACATGAGTTAAAACGCAAGACTGTGTTGGAATTTCATAATGCTGAATCACATGATCCAGTAATTTCAACAGCTCAGATAAATTCTGTAAATTATCGGTGGCAGGGTTAATCCCAATCACCGCATCGCCATTACCATACATTAAACCATCCAGAATACTGGCCGAGATTCCAAGCAGATCATCGGTGGGATGATTCGGTTGCAATCGAGTGGATAAATGTCCCTCCAGACCGATGGTATTTCGAAATTGGGTAATGACCTGACATTTTTTCGCAACCAAAATCAAATCTTGGTTACGCATGATCTTACTCACCGCAGCGACCATTTCAGGCGTGAGTCCAGTTGCCAATTCAGTCAGTTTTTCAGTGGTGGCATCCGCAGAAAGTAACCAATTTCGAAAATCACCTACGGTAAAATGCGAAATTGGATAAAATGCCAAAGCATCATGTTCATCAATAATTAAACGCGTGATTTCATCCTGTTCATAGGCTGTCACCGTTTCATTCAAAAAATGTTTGAGCGGTAAATCGGCTAAAGCCATTTGTGCTGCGACACGTTCCGTTGCATCCTTTGCCGCCACACCAGCCAGTTGATCTCCCGAGCGTTCAGGTGTTGCTTTTGCCAATAATGTTTTTAAGTCCTTAAACACATATCGCTGTTGGGCAACGATGATTTCAAATGACATGACAATTCCCCTAGCGCAAATCTTCTTCAGCCGATTTAATATTGGCAAATTCCTCTTCAGGCGTACCTGTCACTAAATGATGCCGACTATAAAACATAAAATATAAAATAAACGCCACATAAATCGCTGCTGCCATCAACCAGACTTTAGGATCCACTAAAAAGCCTGCCACGACTGCAATCGCCGATAAAATTAGTGCAATCGAAGCAGTCACAATGCCACCCGGAGCTTTATAAGGACGAGGCAAATTTGGACGTGAAATTTTGAGTTTGATATAAGACAACATCATCAACACATAAGAGAGCGTTGCACCAAAAACAGCCATTAAAATAAGTAAATCCCCCTCCCCAGATAACGATAATAAAAAGCCAATAATGCCAGGAATAATAATCGCCCAATGTGGAGTTTTATTTTTATTGGTCAGCGATAACTTTTTAGGTAAATAACCTGCACGAGACAATGCGAAGATTTGTCGTGAATAGGCATAAATAATTGAAAAGAAACTTGCAATGAGTCCAGCTAAACCAACAAAATTTACAAAACTGGCCAACCATGTATTTTTGCCATAAACAGCTACCAACGCATCCACCAATGGCGCACCAGAGGCTTTTAATTGATCCGCACCTGCTGCACCCGCCCCTAAAAATAAAATAAGCAAGGCAAAAGCAGCTAAAATCAACATGGAACCAATCAAACCGCGTGGTAAGGATTTCGCTGGATCTTTGGCCTCTTCTGCTGCTAAAGGCACTCCTTCAACGGCCAAAAAGAACCAGATAGCATATGGCACCGCCGCCCAGATCCCGATATAGCCCATGGGTAAAAAATTACTTGCTCCCGCATGATCTGTGACCGCAATATTAAATAAATTGGCGCTATTAAAATGTGGAATCATCGCAATAATAAAGACAAACAATGCAACACAAGCAACGGCGGTAATGACAAACATGATTTTTAGGGCTTCACCTGCACCTTTTAAATGAATCCCCATAAAAATCAGATAACAAACTAAATAAACGATCCATCCGCCAATACCAAATAAGGACTGGCAATATGCACCGATAAATACAGCAATCGCAGCGGGTGCAATCGCATATTCAATCAAAATGGCCGTCCCTGTCAGATAACCTCCCAATGGCCCAAAGGCTGTGCGGGCAAAACTATAACCGCCTCCCGCCGTAGGTAGCATGGTTGACATTTCCGACATGGCAAGACACATACATAAATACATGATGGCGACGACCACAGTGGCAATAAACATACCTCCCCAGCCACCTTGCGCGAGACCAAAATTCCAACCCGCAAAATCCCCAGAAATGACATAAGCCACACCGAGTCCAACCAGAAGTATCCAGCCAACTGCGCCTTGTTTTAGCTGCCTTTGGGCAAAATATTCATGATGGCTTTTATGTTCATCTTGAGACGAAGCAATATCACTTGCAATGGATTTGGTTTCTGACATGAGCTTTCTCTCATTTTTCATTTTTATGAGAAGAAACAAGCATAATTCATACCAGATATTTGGAATTTAAACGTCTAAGGCATGTAAAGTGACAAAGTTCACCATTAAAATATGGGCTAGATCCACAAAAATCAGAAGCAATTCATCAAGCTCATCATTTAATAAAAAAATACTGAACATGATTTGCTTCTTTTGAACAATTCAGGCTATGGTGAGTAAAACATCTGGATCATAAGAATATGTCAATATTACAGCAGCTTGGAATTAAACACCCGATTCTGTTAGCTCCGATGGCAGGTGTATCAACACCTGAACTAGCAGCCGAAGTCTCCAACAGTGGTGGCTTAGGTTCTTTGGGTCTTGGAGCAAATAATGTCAGTTCGGCTAGAGAACAAATACTTAAAACCCAAGCCCTTACAGATGCGCCATTTCAAGTGAATTTCTTTTGCCATCAACCTCAAATTTTAAATGAGCAGGAAGCTCAACGTTGGATCGAGTATTTAACCCCAGAATTTGAACGTTTTCATGTACAACCGCCGCGAACCTTGCAATGTATTTACCCAAGCTTTTTGGACCATGATGACTTTTTAAATTTGATATTGGAAACACAACCCAAAGCGGTCAGTTTTCATTTTGGAATTCCACATCCTCATCAAATACAGGCTTTAAAACAAGCAGGAATCATCACATTGGTTTCTGCAACTAATCTGGCTGAAGCTAAAGCGATTGAGGCAGCTGGAATTGATATCATTATTGCACAAGGTATCGAAGCGGGTGGGCATCGTGGAATATTCAATGCCGATCTAGATGGTGCTGTAAAAACAGCGGATCTGGTACAACTGATGACTCAGCATTGTGATACACCTGTGATTGCGGCAGGCGGGATTATGAATGGTCGTCAAGCCAAAAAAATCATCAGCTTAGGTGCACAAGCCGTTCAACTCGGCACCGCTTTTGTGCAATGTAAAACTTCAAATGCCAATGCAGCTTATCGTCAGGCACTTTTAAATCAGCCCCTTACCCAAATCACATCCAGTATTTCTGGTCGACCTGCGCGCGGCATTATTAATCACTGGCATACTCAGGTTGACCATCCACAACGCCCAACTGTAGCGGCTTACCCTTATGCTTATGATCTGGCTAAACAACTACATGCTATCGCAACTCAGGCAGGTGATTCTGGCTATGGTGCGTTTTGGGCAGGCAGTAATGTCGCACAAATTCGTGAAATGGAAGCACGAGATTTAATCAATCAATTGATTTTAGAAATGAGTGAATAAGCTGAATAGATGCAGATTTCTTTTATAATTTTTTTACTTCTCACTTCAGGAGAAAAATAAAGAGGAGCTAAACAATGATGAAAGAAAAGCGATAAAAGACATCTATTCAGTATCTAAAAATGATGCATGCTTTTCTACCAGCATATAGACCAAATCAAGCTCAGGACACTCATAACCCAATCCCGTTAAGGCTGCGGTAATCTGCCCTCGATGCTGGGTCGCATGTTTAAACACATGTAATAACGTCGCTGCATAAGGTAAACACTTTGCTTCACCACTTGCCGTTTGATAACTGAACTGACTGTTCAAATTTTCTTGATCTAACTGCTCAAGAAAAGTGATCCAGTTTTTAGCTCTTGACTCTAATTCTATAAATAATTGCACAGGATCCTGTTCAACAATAGCATTCAGTGTCATTTTGGGAGAAATAGACTGGGCAAACCGCGCGTACCAAAGTAAATGTTCACCGACCAAAAGATGATTCAATGTTCCCAAAATGCTGCCAAAAAATAAACCGGCATCACAATGCAGTTCATCATCAGATAATGGCTTCAAGCTATTCAATAATCGCTGCGTTGCCCAGACATTATATTCAGCTAAAAGCAGTAGACTTTCCTTACTGATTTTATAAATATCCGTCATGGCTGCTTATCCTTAATTGATCACCAATAAATCGACCTGTTCCACTTGGACATCACTCATGATATGTCCTTGATCCAATAATTGATTAAAATAAGCTTCCACGACTTGAGCCTGTTGATGGGTCGTTTCAACTTGATACATATTTTGGCGAAACTCATTACTTGAACGTAAGCCTTTGGTGTACCAAGCAATATGTTTACGTGCGATGCGACAGCCTGAATATTCGCCATAAAACTGATACAGCTCATCCAGATGCCCCAGCAACACCTGTTTCACTTCAGCGATACTGGGTGCAGCCAAATGTTCACCTGTTTTCAAATAATGGGCAATTTCCCGAAAAATCCACGGACGGCCCTGCGCTGCACGCCCAATCATGATCGCATCAGCACCCGTATAATCCAGCACAAATTTAGCCTTTTCTGGACCATCAATATCGCCATTAGCAATTACAGGAATATTTAGAAGTTGCTTTACTTCCTTAATCAAATCATAACGCGCGGTATTTAAATACATATCTTCACGAGTTCGACCATGTAAGGCCAATGCTGCTATGCCTGCTTGTTCGGCACGTTGCGCAACTCGTAGAATATTTTCATGACCATTTAAAAAACCTAGTCGAGTTTTTAAGGTCACAGGAACATCCACTGCAGCAACCACGCTATCTAAAATACGTGCCACCAGATCTTCATCCTGTAACAAGGCTGAGCCTGCCAGCTTATTGCAGACTTTTTTAGCAGGACAACCCATATTAATGTCCACGATTTGGGCACCATTTTCGACTTGATAACGTGCCGCTTCAGCCAGTTGCTCAGGGTCAGAACCTGCAATTTGTGCCGAAATAGGCGCAAGCTCACCATCAAAATTAGCACGATATAAACTTTTTTTCGTCATACGCAGTGTTTTGTCGGCGGTCATCATTTCACTGACCGCATGCCCTGCTCCAAAATATTTGCATAGCGAACGAAATGGACGGTCAGTGACTCCGGCCATTGGGGCAACGATTAAATTATTTGACAGTTGATAGGAGCCAATATACATAATATTCATGCTTTTTTTGATCAACATAGTATACTGCATCTGTCTTTTTTGCTCATCTTTTTATCAAGGTGCCCTGCTTGCATGAATAGCCCAATTAAATCTGGTTTTTATTTAAAATCATTGAGCACAATTACGTTGAGTCTTGCATTAGTTGGATGCGGTGATGGTAATTGGTGGTCTCAAAAAGATGAGCCAGAATTTAAAGCAGAACAGATTAAACGTGTGATTCCGACACGCGTAAATGGTCGTGAATCTTGGGCCAATGATATTGACGACATTATGGAAAAATTAGGCATTCCAAAAACCAAAGAAAATGTATGCAGTATTGTCGCCGTGGTCGATCAAGAATCTAATTTTGTGGCTGATCCCGTGGTACCTGGCTTGGGTGCGAAAGCGGTTAAAGAAGTTAATACACGTTTAAATGAAAAATTTGAAGAAAAGCTAGGGACTACGATTGGTGGTCAAGTTGCGGGTTATTTTGAGGACGTACTCAAAAACCAACCCTCTCCAGATAATAATTATATGAGCCAAATGCGTAAAGTCCGTACAGAACGCGATCTGGATTTACTTTATCGCCAGATTTTTGATTTTATGGCGAGTCATTACCATGTCAGTGCCCTAACAGGTGCAGCCAAACTGGTGGGTCAGGATATTGGCGAAAAGATGAATCCGATTACTACGCTGGGTTCCATGCAGGTGCTGATTACTTATGCTCAGGATCATAAGCGTTCACGCATGAATACCAATGAATTACGTGACGATTTATATACACAATATGGTGGCTTGTATTATGGAATACATCGTTTAATGATGTATCCTGCCGATTATAATAAATCGATTTATCGATTTGCTGATTATAATTCAGGCATGTATTCAAGTCGTAACGCGGCTTTTCAAAGTATGCTCAATGATTTAACACCGAAAGAACTGGATCTGGATGGTGATTTATTGCTTTATAATAAAGATGGCAGTCCTCGTGCGGTTCTTAGCCAATCTGAGAAAGAACTTATCTCTGTCTTTGCGCAAAATAATGTACTGGTGACACCACGTCAAATTCGTTCAGATCTAAAAAAAGAGAAAGAGAAATCTTTTGAAGATACTCAAACCTATATTGCAGTGAAAAAACTATACAAAACAAAGACAGGCAAAGAACCTATTTATGCCATCATGCCACAAGTCATTATTTCTGGGCCTAAATTAAGCCGAGATTACAATACCAACTGGTTTGCCTCCCGCGTCAATGGAAGATATGAAACATGTATGCAACGAGCGAAAAGAATAAGACTATAAATCTCGCCCTGTTTGATTTTGACGGAACACTCTGTACGAAAGATAGTTTCACTGGCTTTATTTTTTATACTTTGTCTAAAAGACATATCATGCGTAAAGGCCTGAGAATTCTTCCATGGATTCAGGCTTATTATTTAAAACTTTATCCCGCTGATGCTATGCGCGCCAAGCTTTTTAGTACGATGTTTAAAGGAAATTCAGCAAAACAACTACAGCAACTGGGTCAAGAATACGCGCAAACTTTAGTGAAAAATCTGGACACTCAGCTATTTCAACGCCTATTACAACATCAGGCGCAAGGCGATAAAGTGGTACTGGTTTCTGCTTCAATCGATTTGTATCTGAAACCAGTGTGTGAACTCCTCAATATCGATCTGATCTGTACACAAGTTGAAATCCATAATGGATTCATTACAGGTCAATATTCTACACCCGACTGTAGTTCTGAGCAGAAAAAGATTCGGGTTCATGAGGCTTATCATCTCAATGATTACGCGCATGTTTATGCGTATGGCAATAGCTATGAAGATTTACAGATGTTTAGTCTGGCAGATAGCTGCTATATGGTCGGAGAAGATCAACAGTTACCTCGATTAGCAGATGTAAAAAAACTCGCCTAAGCGAGTTGTTTTATTTTTAAAATTTAGTAAATCGCCATGTGGTTACGATGGATCATTTCCAGTGAACGCGCTTCACCTAGCACTTGATAGACTTTGTCCGAAGCCAATCCTTTAATAATATCAGCAGATTGTGAGCTAAAATTGACTCGCCCGACGGCAATACGTTTACCCGATTTGTCTACACATTCCACCACATCACCACGATCAAAATGTCCTTCGACCGCTTTCACACCCACAGGTAATAAACTGCGATGACGCTCCTTAATCGCCTCCACAGCACCATCATCAATAATTAAACGACCTGCGGTTTGTAAATGTGCTGCCAACCATTGCTGATGCGCGGTCATACGGTCTTTATCGGTACTAAATAAAGTTCCGAGCATTTCACCTGCCATCAAACGTGATAAAACACGATCGCTTTCACCACTGGCGATCAGCGTTGGACAGCCTGATTTAGCAGCAAGACGTGCTGCACGGACTTTAGTGACCATTCCGCCACGACCAAGCACTCCACCACCGCCTGCCATTTCAAACAAACTGTCATCTAAAGCACGGACTTCAGTTAGGAGCTTGGCATCTGGATTACTGCGTGGATCGGAATCAAACATGCCTTGTTGATCGGTCAGAATAATTAATAAATCTGCATGCACTTGCCCTGCCACCATGGCTGCCAAGGTATCGTTATCACCAAAACGAATTTCATCGGTGGATACCGTATCATTTTCATTAATGACAGGAATCACACGCCAGTCAATCAGATTTTGCAGAGCATCACAAGAGTTCAAGTAACGACGGCGATCGGCAAGATCATCATGTGTCAAAAGCACTTGTGCAGTCTGAATATGATGCTTTTCAAGTACACTTGACCAAGTGTGGATCAAGCCCATTTGACCAATAGCCGCACAGGCTTGCAGGCTGGGTAGATCGGTGGGTCGGCTGGTCAGTTTCATGCGTACCATCCCTTCAGCTACAGCACCAGACGAAACCAAAATAATTTCGTGTCCAGCAGTGTGTAGATCAGCAATTTGCATTGCCCAATGCGAGATTGCATCTAAATCTAAACCTTGCCCGTTTGCTGTGAGTAGCGATGATCCGATTTTAACAACGATTCGTTTACACGCATTGAGCTGACGTTGCCCATCCACCACTTCTATCATGTTTTCCTCAAATTATTTCCCCCTTGCGAAGCAGAGACGAGTGCTTCTCAGGGAGAATTAAAGGTTTTTTAAAAAGCCAAATTGCGAACTCTAGTCACGTACATAAATACTT
Organism: Acinetobacter septicus; assembly: GCF_019355975.1. Classification (NCBI taxonomy): domain Bacteria; kingdom Pseudomonadati; phylum Pseudomonadota; class Gammaproteobacteria; order Moraxellales; family Moraxellaceae; genus Acinetobacter; species Acinetobacter septicus. Next base: position 1,018,518 of record NZ_CP079898.1, read on the forward strand.
TCGACATCGTTATCATCATCTTCGTCATCGAAGTCATCATCATCTTCACCAGCCAGTAAGCCTTCCAGACGTTGTGCACGGCGCATAGCACGATATGCTTCTTTGGCTGCGATGGTTTGTTCTCGCGTTTCAGCTTCAAGCTGCTCACGGAATGCTTTCACTTCTGCTGCGTATTCTGGATCTTCAACTTCACGTTCGCGTTGTTGTTCAATCTGATCCATGAGGTAATACACCACAGGTTTAGTGCCTTCCTCTAACAAACCAGAAGTCTTAAACACTGGTCCTGTCCATTGCAATTCATCAATGATGTGTTGACACCATTCATCACGGCTGTCTTCATCCAATTGATCCAGTTTGTTTAAAACCAATACAATCGGCAGTTTCGCCAAGGTCGGAGAGAATTTTTCCAGTTCCGCCACAATCGCTCTAGCATTATGCGCAGGATCTGAACCATCAATCGGTTGCACATCTACGATATGTAATAAAATACGAGTACGCGCCAAATGTTTCAGGAAGCGAATTCCGAGCCCTGCACCTTCTGCTGCACCTTCAATCAAACCTGGAATATCTGCCATCACAAATGAGCGATGACGATCGGCATCAACCACACCCAGATTTGGCACCATCGTGGTAAACGGATAATCCGCAACTTTCGGTTTCGCCGCACTGACTGCACGGATAAAAGTAGATTTACCCGCATTTGGCATACCGAGCAAACCAACATCTGCCAATACTTTGAGCTCTAAACGAATTTCACGAAATTCGCCTTTGACACCTGTAGTAAATTTACGCGGTGCACGGTTGGTTGATGATTTAAAATGAGTATTTCCCAAACCACCATCGCCACCATGAGCAACTAAAACACGCTGACCGTCTTTGACCAAATCGCCAATAATATCGCCTGAGTCAGTATCAACAATGGTTGTTCCCACAGGAACTTTTAAAATAACATCTTCACCGCCACGACCTGAGCAGTTCGCACCTGAACCATTTTTTCCACGTTCTGCACGGAATTTACGCGTATAACGATAGTCCACCAGTGTACTGGTATCATCATCCGCTTGGATATACACGCTACCACCACGACCACCGTCGCCGCCATCTGGCCCACCAAACGGTACAAATTTTTCACGGCGAAAACTGGCTACGCCATTGCCACCGTCGCCAGCATCTACGGTAATGACTGCTTCATCAACAAAGCGCATGTGCCAATCCTCTGAAATCTCTAAAAACCGCCTATTCTGCCATATTTTACTAAAATTCTCGAATAGAAAATGCAGACAAACTCTGAGTTTGCTAAAAAAACACTAAGCTTGAATAAAAACCAAGACCTAAAAAATGAAAATTGAGACTGATTTTTAGGGATGAATATTCTTTAATGGTAACTGCATCTGCATATCCAGATTTGCCTGAGTCGTTTGTACGGAGTTATACATAATGGCATTAAAAGTCGCAATCTTACGCAGGGTCATTGGATCATTAATATTCAAAGTCGGTTTGAACTGGTGTTGTACATTTAAATGTACTGGTTCATTAAACTCAAAATAGACAGGCCCACTAAATGAAATTTTAACAGGCAAGGTATAATTGCGTTTTAGCTGAAAAGGGATATCCAGTTGAATCGGAATATCTAACTTTAAAGGAAACTTGGGTAATAATTTATTTTGATAAATCAGATCTGTTGTGGTTTCAAGCGGCATCGTTTCATCAACTTTCAACATCGTAGAATAATCGATATTGACAGTGATTGGCGTTTCTACTTCAAAACTTAAATCCGCCAAATATTTACCACGTAACGGTAAATCTAACTGACGATTGATATCAATCGTCGTATCTAGTTTACCTACCGATCGAGTTTGCAGATAATTTCCGACATAGATTTTGGTCGGAAGTGATTCTGGTAAATGAATCTGGGCATGATGAGAAGAGACTGAAACAGAGGCCTGAATATTCAAATACAACCAGAATAAAACCGCGACCAACATCACGATACTAATAAAAATCAATAAAGTCCGTTTAACAGAAGCAAAAATCCACATTGATTACCGTTCCTTATGCTGCACAGCAACAGAATCCTTGTTCTGTGGCGCAGGCTGTAAATCGCCAGCCTTTTGAATCCGGACACTCGATAATGGAATTTTTAACTCGCCCTGTCTGATTTTAATCGGCAAAGTATTTTGCACATCTACCGAAGCAGCTAAAGCTGTTTCAATGGGAACATTCAAATGCCCATTAATTGGAATATTGGTTTTAAGCGTCGTATCCAGTGGAATATTTAAATTTTCTTTTAAAACTGTACGTACAGGGGCATCAAATTTAAGATGCACATTTTGCTCAAGCGGAACTTGTATATCAATCGGTACATCCAGTTTGATTGGAATCGTTCCTTTCAAAGGTAAAGTAATATCTTTACCCAAAACTTTGACCTGAACTTTAGTGTCGATGGGTAAATCCTGATTCACTTTTAAGGTTTCTTTGACTGGAATCGAAGTTTTAATTGGAACTTGGTTATCGAAATAAACACGTGGAGTCAATGTCTGAGTTAAAGGGATATTCAGATCTTTACGAATGGGAATAGAGGCATTGACTCTCCCCGTCACATCCACATCCAAAGCATCCTGAATTTTAACTTTGGCCTGTAAAGGTTCTTGTAAATCAATATCAACAGCTTGATTTTTCAATGGGATATAAATATTAAAGTTTTTAAATACCCATATAGCAATAGCAACACCAATCAGAGCTGCCAATACAATAAATGCCAATGCACCCAACGCTTGTCTGAATTGCAACGATCTATCCTTAATCTGTTTTTCCTTCGTGAATAGTGTTCACATAATTTGTAAAATATTCAGCTTTGGTTTTGTATCTTATGTAAAAAAGCTCAGTCGAAACTGAGCTTTTGGAAATCTTGATCAGAAAAATGCTTAAGCATCGGTTCCAGCAGGAACTTTTGGATAGCTTACGCCACACATTTGCTCAGCGATACGTAATACCTGACAGCTATAACCGACTTCATTGTCATACCAAACATAAGCAGTTAAACGGTTACCCGAAGTAATCGTTGCCTGAGCATCAAATACGCCCGCAGTACGTGAACCAATAAAGTCGCTTGAAACCACTTCAGTTGAGTTGGTATAACCAATTTGACCTTGTAGATTCGAGTTAATTGAAATCTGACGAATATATTCATTCACTTCGTCACGATCTACTTCTTTATCTAAAGTCAAATTCAAGATCGCAAGTGAAACGTTTGGTGTTGGTACACGAACCGAGTTACCTGTTAATTTACCTTTAAGCTGTGGCAATGCTTTCGCAACCGCTTTCGCTGCACCAGTTTCAGTAATCACCATATTCAAGGTTGCCGCACGACCACGACGATCCGCTTTATGATAGTTATCAATCAAGTTTTGGTCATTGGTAAATGAATGAACAGTTTCAACGTGACCATTTAACACGTGATATTTCTCATCCAATACTTTTAGGATTGGTGTAATTGCATTGGTAGTACAGCTTGCAGCAGAAATAATCTTGTCTTCATCCAAGATATCTGCGTTATTTACACCGTATACGACGTTCTTCATTTCGCCTTTACTTGGTGCAGTCAACACGACACGTGCAATACCCGCACATTTCAAGTGTTGGCTTAGACCTTCAGCATCGCGCCATTTACCCGTATTATCAATCAGAAGCGCATTGTTAATACCATACTGGGTATAATCCACTTCACTTGGACTAGATGCATAGATGACTTTGATGTAGTTACCGTTTGCGATGATCGCTTCGTTTTCTTCATCAACAGCAATGGTTCCTGCGAAAGTACCGTGAATTGAGTCACGACGTAACAAAGACGCACGTTTTGCCAAATCACCATCAGAAGATTTGCGTACTACGATTGCTTTAAGGCTTAAACCGCGACCCAAGCCAGATTGACTGATGATTAAACGCGCCAAGATACGACCGATACGACCAAAACCGTACAACACGACATCTTTAGGTTGTTCAGAAGTTGCATTACCTTTAATTGACTCAACAGCTTGAGCAACAAAAGCATCGATATCGCCGCCTTTTTCTTTATATTCAACAGCAAGTTTACCAATATCCACTTCAGCAGAACCGATATTCTCAATTTTAGCCAATGCTTCTAAAATTGGGAAAGTATTAACAACAGAAAGCTCAACATCAACCACGCGAGTACGACGATGCGTTTTTAAAATCTGAATCACAGAGCGGTTAATTAAAGAACGACCGTAAACAGAAACGACAATATTTTTTTCACGGTATAACTGACCGATTAACGCGATCATATGTTCCGCAATTTCTTCGCGGTTTTCCCAGCGACCTTGGTGTTCCGCGTGTAGGGCGATGATAGTGTCTTTGCTCACAAATACGTCCTCTAATGAATAATTTTAGGCGTGAATTTCAAAACCCCATAATTGTAAAGGAATTATCATCAAGATTGAATCAAAAGCTGTGAATGTCGATGATATTTTCAGTGATATTCACTATAAATTTATAAAATACTTATAATTTTTTATTTTAATTTTTACATTATTTTTCTAAAAGTGAGTCAAAATTTAAATTTCGTCGTATTTTTTTTGATCATATCAAATGTTACTCAAGTCTAAAGTGTTGAAATTTGATTAAAATTATCTCAAATCTCCTCGTTTAAGCGTTTTTGATAATGCGCAACATTTCGCTCAAGTGCTCGTTTATTTTTATGTTGTTGATAAAGGTGCCAACTTCCCTCTATCACTAACAATGACACCGCACACCAAATGGGAATGTAAGTGTACCATTCTTGAGGACTAATTTTTTCACCCAATGCCAAAGAAGCCAATGCCAATAAAATAGGCTCTAAATAGCTAAGCAGACCAAATAAAATCATCGGTAAAAAACGGCTTGCTAAAATATAACTCCCCAAACCCACTGCGCTTAATAAGCCTAGTCCAAGCACAACCAACCACATGAACGGTTGCTGTTGTATCGCCAGACTTCCCGTTCCACTTTGAATAAAGTACACAGCAATAGGCAAGATAATGACAATATCCCACCAAAAACCACCAAGATTATCCGTACCCATTTTTTTACGCAATAAAAAATAAGCCGAGTAACCAAAAGCAACCAGTGCCGTTTCCCAAGCAATAGACCCTAAACGAAAAATTTCGTGACTAACGCCTATAACCGCAAGAATTACAGCAGCGATTTGAAATTTAGACAGTTTTTCGCCATAAAATAAGCTACCGCTCAATACCAGAACCAACGGCAATAAAAAATATCCCAGTGAAACCTGTAAACCTCGTCCATTCATAGGTCCCCATAAAAATAACCAAAGCTGAACTGAAGTCAGCAACGAAGATAGGATCACCAATAAAAGGAAAGCTGGATTTGCAAGCACTCGTTGATAAATGCTTTTAATATGCGGCAAATCCCCCAACAACCACATCAGCAGCGTTAAAAAAGGCAAGGTTGCCAACATGCGCCAACCAAAGGTTTGTTCGCTGTCCAGACCTTTTAATAACTGGGTATAAAAATACAATACACCAAAGGTCACCGATGCGATAACCGACAATATTATGCCCTTAAACATCCTGACCTCTTATATTAACGCGCGAAAAATATCTAAAATATCAAACGATTAAAAAACAAAAAAACCATGCATTCGCATGGCTTGATCTTATCATCATAACCATTATTTTAGAGTATGTTGAGGGCGAATAATATCATTCAGGTCATAACCTAAAGATTTTGCATAACTCAAATACTCATTCAATACATCTTCAGACAGTTCAGGCGTTCTGGATAGTACCCATAAGTATTTACGGGAAGGTTCTCCGACCAATACAGTTTGATAATTTTCATCAAGTTTAAGAATCCAATAATCTCCCCGCGCCACAGGAACCCAACGTATTGCTTCAGGCAAAAAGCTGACTTTTAATTTGGTATTAAAAGGAGGATTTTCGACAAAAGCCTCACCAACCGATTGTTTAAGCACACCATCTTTGCTGTAACAACGATTATCAACAGTCACGTTGCCATTTTCATTCAAGGTGTAAGTTGCGGTAATGTCCTTGGCACATTGTTTCTCAAAATACATTGGTTTACGTGCAATTTCGTACCAGACACCCAAGTATTTGTCTAACTCAACCCGCTCTACCGTTGGCAATGGCTTACTTTGCGCATAAGCAACCGTTGCAACCGCTAAACCTGTTAATACAATCCCGCCCACTGCAATTTTAGTCAGTGTCCAACTGGCTTTTGGGAGATTCTGTTTTAATGACATTTGTATTCCCCTGCTCATTGCCTGATTTAATCGGCATCGATTTATTCAAGATTACTCACATTAGCTTGTTTTATATGCAAATAATGTATAGATATGTAGCAATTTACACAGAGAATGGTGTCCAGATTTATTGCAACATCTGCGCTTTTAAACGCACGATTTCATCGCGTAACCGCGCTGCTTGCTCAAATTGCAACTCTTTCGATGCCTTGATCATTTCCTTCTCTAATTTACCAATATGCTTGGTAAAGAGTTTTGGATCAGCCAGAATATGTCGTTCGTCTGCTGAAAGCGCCTTCGCCTGATCAGAAATTTTGGCATCAATTTCATCATCATTAAAGACTTCGCCAGTATCAATTTCTTTAATTTTCTGACGTACTGCACTACGCGGCGTAATCCCATGTTCCTGATTAAATTCAATTTGCTTATTACGACGACGATCTGTTTCATCGATGGCTTTTTGCATCGAATCGGTTACACGATCTGCATATAAAATCGCTTTACCTTTCAGGTTACGTGCAGCACGACCAATGGTTTGAATCAGTGAACGTTCGGAACGTAAAAAGCCTTCTTTGTCTGCATCCAAAATCGCCACCAAAGATACTTCTGGCATATCCAATCCCTCACGGAGCAAGTTAATACCCACTAGCACATCATAAACGCCTGTGCGGAGTTCATGAATAATCTTGACCCGTTCAACCGTATCGATATCAGAATGCAAATAAGCGACTTTCACCCCATATTCTTTTAAATAAGAGGTCAAATCTTCTGCCATTCGTTTGGTTAATGTCGTCACCAAAACCCGTTCATCCAGATCTTTGCGCAGATTAATTTCAGATAATACATCATCGACTTGTGTCAACACTGGACGAATTTCAATTTCAGGATCGACTAGACCTGTCGGACGCACCACTTGCTCTACAATCTGATCTGATCGTTCCAATTCGTACTTGGCAGGTGTTGCACTGACATAAATTGTAGTCGGAACAATACGCTCCCATTCTTCAAATTTCATCGGGCGATTATCCAGTGCACTTGGCAAACGAAAACCATAATTCACCAGATTTTCTTTGCGTGAACGGTCACCCTTATACATTGCACCAATTTGTGGAACAGTCACGTGCGATTCATCAATGATTAGTAGCGCATCATCAGGGATATAATCAAATAGAGTCGGTGGTGCTTCGCCCGATGGACGACCTGATAAATGACGTGAATAGTTTTCGATGCCATTGGTGTAGCCTAATTGCTGCATCATTTCCAGATCGTAACGCGTCCGTTGCTCGATGCGTTGTGCTTCGATCAATTTGTCATGTTCACGGAAAAATTTAAGCTGATCCTGTAATTCAACTTTAATAGTATCGATCGCGCGGGATAAATTGTCTTTTGGCGTCACATAATGGCTTTTTGGATAAATGGTTACACGCGGCACCTGACGCAACATTTTACCTGTTAAAGGATCAAACCAGCGAATTGATTCAACTTCGTCATCAAACAACTCGATGCGAATCGCATTTTGATCGGATTCAGCAGGAAATACATCTAAAATTTCACCCCGAATACGATAAGTACCCCGTAAAAACTCCAGTTCATTACGGGTATATTGCATTTCAACCAGACGGCGAATCAAATCATCACGATTGACACGATCACCTTCGACCACATGCAGCAACATTTTCATATAGGCTTCAGGATCACCCAAACCATAAATAGCAGAAACCGAGGCCACAATAATTGCATCACGACGTTCTAATAAAGCTCGTGTCGCCGAAAGACGCATCTGATCGATATGATCATTAATCGCGGCATCTTTTTCAATAAAAGTATCTGACGAAGGCACATATGCTTCTGGTTGGTAATAATCATAATAACTGACGAAATATTCCACCGCGTTATTAGGGAAAAAAGCCTTAAACTCACCATAAAGCTGCGCCGCTAAGGTTTTATTATGCGCCATGACAATCGTGGGGCGTTGAGTCTGAGCAATGACATTAGCCATGGTATAGGTTTTACCCGACCCCGTAACCCCCAATAGCAACTGATTGCGATAGCCACTTTCAACACCATGTACCAGTTTTTCAATCGCTTGAGGCTGGTCACCTGCGGGTTGGTAACTGGTGACTAATTCAAAGGGTTGCTTATCGCTCACTCGGCTGCTCTCTTCTTTTCAAAATTTCATTTCACTAAGCCCTTTATGGGGTAATTCACCCTCAATTTAAAGGCTTTTCCTGTAAATTTAATTTCTACATTTTGTACTTGACCCATCTGCGTTTCGTCTGCAACATGGAACACATCAGCATCAGAATTGAAACAACATGGCATACCATTATCACGACGAAAGCATCATCACGGAACTTCCTGAAGATACGGTTTTTGTCTTTGGCAGTAATATGGCTGGACAACACACACATGGTGCAGCACGTGTCGCTGCACAGCATTTTGGTGCGGTGAATCATGTTGGTCGTGGTTGGGCAGGTCAAAGCTTTGCCATTCCCACTTTAAATGAACATTTGCAGCGGATGCCATTATCGCAAATTGAACACTATATAGATGATTTTAAAGTCTATGCCCAACATCACCCCAAAATGAAATATTTCATCACTGCTTTGGGTTGTGGTATTGCAGGTTATAAAGTCTCTGAAATTGCTCCTTTATTTAAAGGGATTCACAACAATGTGATCTTGCCTGAGTCGTTTAAACCCTATATTGATGAAAATGCCATTTCACAATTTCCAGATTTGACTTCGCATACTGTACAGTCCTTTATTAACGACGATGTGATTTTTTATTTTGATCATGGTAGTGACTCTTTTGAAGAAGCCTTAGATAAAACTGATTTAAGTGATGCTGAAAAATCGATTGCACTCATTGTTTTAAATGAAGATATGTACCCGCGCGACCGTTATGGCCGTGGCCGCGAAAGTGAGCTTGAAGATATTTTAAGCAAACTCAATGGCAAGATTTTTAATTTTCATGATAATCGCGAAGGCGCGATGATTTTTGTCGGGGTGATTGTGGCATTGATGGAACTTTATGATATCGATGAACAAGACTTCATTAAACTCTGGCGTGGTGACATCACCATTCAACATCCCATTAATCGAATAAAATCGTAAGATATTGTATTCCCTGCTCTTTTATTCCTTTATAAAAGAGCTTTATAGATTTCTCTTATTCCGTCTTTTTTTATCTCGGCTTTGCGAAGAAGAATAAATAAAATTGAATACGTGATCAAAGAAATCTTATGCTGACTCTTTCACAGCAAAACTATGGATGCTTTTGCTCACCTACTTCACATAAATTGTCTATTTTTTACACCTTACTATTTCCAAGTGTAACTGTTGGTTTTATACTCCATGAAAAATAAATAATTCATTGGAATTTCCTGAATGCAGACTTTAGATTCATCTATTTTTGACCTTGCACCGATTCCAATGTGGCTGGAGGATTATAGCGATATAAAAATCCAGTTTGATGCATGGCGCGCTCAGGGGGTCGAAGATTTACATGCATTTTTAAGCGAAGATCTTGATCGGGTACGCCAATGCGCTCATAAAATAAAAATCATCTCAGTCAATCAACAAACACTGGATTTATTTGAAGCAAATTCACAGGAACATTTATGTAGCAATCTAGATCGTATCTTTCAGGAAGATATGTTCAAATCCCATATTTATGAATTAATTGATTTATGGAATGGTAAAACTCATTTTTCGAGTGTAGCAGTCAATTACACTCTGTCTGGCAAACGTCTGGACATCCAACTACGTGGGTCAATCCTTCCTGGATACGAACAATCTTTTGAAAGGTTACTCATTACCACTGAAGATGTAACCTCTTATCAAAACGCACGTAGATTAGAAGAAAAAAATCGCAGATTGGCTGAAGCAAGATTTGTATATTCACCAGCTTCTCTTTGGGTTGAAGATTTTAGTCGGGTTAAAGTTCGAATTGATCAATTAAAACAGATTGGAATTGACGATTTTCGAACTTTTTTAGATGTACATCCTGAGTTTGTCAATCAATGTATTGAGGATATTTTAATCCTCGATGTCAATCAGGCGACACTCGATTTATTTCAAGCCCCTGACAAACAAATCCTGCTCAAAAATATCCATAAAGTTTTTTCAAATGAGATGCTAGGCACCTTCCGCGAGCAACTGATTGAGTTATGGAAAGGTAATATTCATCATCAACGCGAAGCGGTCAATTATGCACTAGATGGCAGTATTCGTAATGTGTTGTTGCAGTTTACCGTTTTTCCGGGCTATGAAAAGGATTGGGGGCTGGTTCAAGTTGCTTTAACCGACATCACTGCACGGAAAAAAGCAGAAAATTATCTGGAATATTTAGGCAAACATGATGTGCTGACCAAACTATATAATCGCTCGTTCTTTACGGAAGAACTTAATCGTCTGGAACGTAGTATCTTGCGACCTGTTTCCTGTATTTTCCTGGATATGAATGGCTTAAAAGAAGTCAATGATCAACTGGGGCATGACGTGGGCGATGGTTTATTACGTCGTGTTGGCAGTGTATTAACTCAAGCAATTCAAAATACAACCTATACAGCGTCACGTATTGGGGGAGATGAATTTGTCATCCTGATGCCAGGAACAGATGAAACCGCAGTTTTGGTGATGCTACAGACCATTCAGGAACTGTTTAATATTGACAATCAATACTATTCAAGCCAGCCGATTAGTATGTCATTTGGGTCTGCGACCACACTTGAAAATGAAAGTATTGAAGCCATGCTTAAACGCGCCGATCAACAAATGTATCAGCGCAAAAAGCATTTTTATCAGGATAAAGAGGCGAGTTAAAAAACAGGAAAATCCTGTTTTTATCCTTGACGTGCCTTAAAACGTGGATTGGATTTGCAAATCACATACAGCTTGCCACGACGACGAACAATTTGACAATCTGGCGAACGCTTTTTTGCACTTTTAAGAGAAGATAGAACTTGCATAATATAAGACCCATTAATAGATATGTTATAATATAACATTAATCTAAAATATCATCCTGCGTCAAGTCACAATGTTCATAGTCGAAAAAAAGCCTTTCATGGTTACATGAAAGGCTTTTGATTCAGCGTAAAGAAAATAGCTTAAAATTAGCGTTTTCCCATTGATCTACGCGTACCACGTGGCGGCATCCAAGTACGATCAGCATATTGTTCAGGTTTTGGACGAACCTGATTATGCACAGCATCTTCGTCATCGCAATCTGCCGCTTGAGGCATTGGAAAAGGTAATTTCACTAAAGCCTTTTTCGCTTTGGGCTTTTGTTCACTCATGATGTTCACTTAAATTTTGGGTGACCTTTATTTATTTTAAATGATTTTCACCTAAGATGCCGCTAAAAATAACAAAGTAAATGTCTATTCGTTTATTTGAATTACACTCGCGTCATGTTTTTTATAAATTTGTTTTGATAATAAAACACGTCTCAACAATTTTGGGCTAAGATAGTATGCTTTTATTTTTTTAATCCCATAAGAAGGAATGCTGCCGTGGACGTACGTCTGTCTGATCGTGTAAATGCCATCAAACCGTCCCCTACTCTTGCTGTTACCAACAAAGCTGCTGAACTTAAAGCAGCAGGTAAAAATGTGATTGGTTTGGGCGCAGGTGAACCAGATTTTGATACCCCGCAACACATCAAAGATGCTGCTATTGAAGCCATTAATAATGGTTTTACTAAATATACAGCGGTTGATGGTACGCCAGGCCTAAAAAAAGCAATCATTGCAAAATTTAAACGCGACAATCATCTTGATTATCAAGCGAACCAGATTTTGGTATCGTGTGGCGGTAAACAATCATTTTTTAACCTTGCATTGGCATTGTTAAATAAAGGTGACGAAGTCATTATCCCTGCACCTTACTGGGTAAGTTATCCAGATATGGTGATTATCGCTGAAGGGACACCTGTGATTGTAAAATGTGGTGAAGACCAACGTTTTAAAATTACGCCAGCACAATTAGAAGCAGCGATTACACCAAATACTCGTTTATTGGTACTAAATAGCCCTTCTAACCCAACAGGTATGATTTATACCAAAGCTGAACTTGAAGCATTGGCTGAAGTTTTGCGCAAACACCCGCAGGTTTATATCGCTTCTGACGATATGTATGAACCAATTCGTTGGGAAGATGAGTTCTACAATATCGCAACTGTTGCTCCAGATTTGTATGACCGCACTATTGTTTTAAATGGTGTATCTAAAGCCTATGCCATGACAGGCTGGCGTATTGGTTATGCCGCAGGTCCAGCAAAGCTCATCGGCGCGATGAAAAAAATTCAGTCTCAATCCACTTCAAACCCGACTTCAATTTCACAAGTTGCTGCTGAAGCTGCATTGAATGGCCCACAAGATGTACTTGAGCCAATGATTGAGGCATTTAAACGCCGCCATGATTTAGTTGTAAATGGCTTAAATGAAATTCATGGTATTAGCTGCTTGCCAGCCGATGGCGCTTTCTATGCTTATGCCAATATTCGTCCACTCATTCGTGCCAAAGGTTTAAAATCTTGCACCGAGTTTTCTGAATGGTTACTTGAAGAGACTGGTGTTGCCGTTGTACCGGGTGATGCTTTTGGTCTGGGTGGCTTTATGCGTATCTCGTATGCAACAGCAGACGAAGTTTTAGTCGATGCTTTAGCGCGTATCAAAAAAGCAGCTGAATCTATCGATGGCATCGATGCTGCAATTGCCTCTATTGAAGCAGAGAAAAAAGCTTAATTTGAAGCTTTAAAATCAACACCCCGCTAGATTGCTCTAGCGGGGTTTTTTATTTGGATATAGCGATTAAATTAATAAATTACTGCCAATTCTGAAGGGTTACTTTTTGATTTTTCCAGATCTACTAAATCAATATTTGCACGATCCAAAATTTGATCGATTACTTGTAACAATAACGAATTTGCATCATGACTAGCTTCATGACTACGCCATGCAACATGATGATCTGGTCGTACCAATACACAACCATTTTCATTTATTTCACGTAAAGTCGCCCAGTCGCCATAAGAATCAAAATATTCAAGCCCCAGTCCAATTTGTTTAACATGTATTTTAAAACCTGTTTGCTGCTCAACGTATTGCACCGCTTGTAGCCAACATGTCCCACCATGCCCTGTTAATAAGGTCATCTGCCCATGTCCACAAATATCTAATGTTGAAAGTTGCTTGCCTTTGGCATCATGTAGCCACGCATGAGGTAATTTTGCTCCTGGGCTTGTCGTGGGCTGATAATATAACTCTGCATCCTGCGTTTTTTTCGGTGTGTTTTTTTCACTGACAATTGACTGACTGGCATAGTATTGACCAAGTTCTACCCCATGACAGTTAAACTGGTAATGCTGTAATTGTACGGCCTGATGCAATTGATCACGGCGCTGTTGCCCTAACTCAGTATCCTTATATAATTCATTTAAGCTATCCCAACCTTCCTGCTCAGACTGCCCCGGTTTGAAACCCAATGCTTGAGAAATCGGCAACATATTTTGAACAGATTGCATGGCACGATTAACGACAGCTTTACCCACAGGTTGACGTTCCTGTGTATAGGATTCAAGTAAACCATGACCTGCCTGACCTTTTAAAACCATTGCCAATTTCCACGACAGATTAAATGCGTCCTGTATTGAAGTATTAGTACCTAAACCATTTGCAGGTGGATGACGATGTACGGCATCTCCCATACAGAACACACGACCTTTAGAATATTGCTCAGCTACAATATGATTGATTTGCCATTTACTGGTGCTTAAAACTTCGATATCAATTTCATCATCACCAATGACTTTTTTGGCACGCGCAATAATCGCCCCATGACTCAAATCAGGTTCACCCTCGGCAGGATCATACATATATAACATGATCCATTCATTCCACGGTTTGACACAAATAAAGGTGCCACTACCTACCCAATAATCGCTGCCTGGCTGAACAATCCAATACAAAACACCCGGTCGATGTTCGCAATATTTGGTGAGATCAGCTTTTAACCAGACATTAACCGCGCAACCCAAACCCATTTCACCTTGTAAATTGAGTCCTAATTTATCAACCACCAGACTACGTGCGCCATCAGCACCAATCATATATTGTGAGCGAACGCTAAGTTTCTGCTGGGTCGTTCGATCTAAAATGGTAGCAGTCACCCCCTGATCATCCTGTACAAAATCAATCAATTCAGTATTAAAACGCGTGAGAGATCCTGCTCGTAATGCTTCATTCGCTAATATCGGTTCTAAAATATGTTGGGGAATATTACACATCTCCGATGGACTGGCTTTTTCATAATCTGACTTACGCTCAATAGCATTACCCCAAGTCAGAAGCCTAGCAATTTCTTGGCCTGAAAAACTGGTTGCCCAAATATTATTGGCCATTAAATCATGTGGTAGCGACAAGGCTTTGACTTGTTCTTCGACCTGAGCATCACGAAAGACTTCTACCGTACGCTGATTGGTAATGTGAGCGCGAGGGCCATTGGCAGTCCAGCTATGTTTATTAATTAATAAACTTTTAATGCCATATCGGGAAAGCAAAAGTGATGAAACCAATCCTGCTGGACCACCACCTACAATTAACACAGGTACTTCAATATCATATTTTTGTGCAGTTGAATGACTCATGATGAAACTCCATTTCACATATTGAGCAATAATTTGGCTTGTGATGATTTAAACGACTTCGTAATTCACCACAAAATCTTCTGGGACATTTGGCCCCCATAAATACAAAGAATCTTCGGGGTCATGATTGGCGGCAGGCCACTCAAAACCTGCCGGGATATAGTCAATATCATAGGAATACTCGCAATAACTTCCCCACGGATCACGGACATAGTAAAAATAGTTTGAACCCAATACGTGTCGACCTACTCCCCAGCCACGATCCCAACCCTCAGCAAGCATTTGCATTGCCCCAAGTCCGACTTCTTCAAGTGAAGCAACGTCCCAGCTACAATGATGAAAGCCTGCTGCTGTAGACTGTGCGAAAGCAACCGTATGATGATCAGCGCCATGTGGCGCATGCATAAACGCGACAATACCTTCTGAATAATCAGACAGATTTAAACCTAGCGTACGATGATAAAAATCAATTGTTCGAGCTAAGTCCGAAGTAAATAATAAAATATGTGATAAACGCTGCGGTCTTACCTGAGTCGTTAAACGTCGATAACTTGCTCCGCGCTCACCCGCATGGGCTTCAGCACAAATCACGGGTTTTTTACTGTCTGGTGTCACTTTAGTCGCAACACGAATATCAATTGCAATGCCGTCTAAATCTTGAAAAGTAAATCCTTGATCATGTTCAGTGATCGTTAGATTTTCTGCCAAGACTCTTTGTTTTAATGCATCAATATCTTGTTGATAAGCACCGAAGCAAACTTGACGTAATACTTTTTTATTCGCTTGACCGATATACGCCCAGATATGATCATCCTGAAAGGTTCTTAAAACTAGACGATCTGCCTGTTGTTCGACCCGTAAACCAAAATCCTGATAAAACTTTTGTGCAACTGCCAAATCTGGAACATCAATATAAAAATGATCAACAGAATGTATTCCAAAAGGTCGTTGTCTATCTGATGTAGTTTTCATTGCAATCCTCTTTAGGTCATCAAAAGTAGTCCTTACTTTCTCTCTGGATTGAAACTGGATAATAAAGAAGCTGAATAAAATGATTTGATTCAGCTCAATTTTTAATTATTTGCTTTCATTGGCAATCGGTGAGCGTAGTATTCCAATTTTCTCGATCTCGACTTCACACACATCACCCTGTTTCATCCATAAAGGTGGCTTGTGACCAAGACCTACACCTGCTGGTGTACCAGAAACAATCAAATCGCCTGGCTCAAGCGTAATAGCTTCACTAATCGTACTAATTAAAGTTTCAATATCAAAAAGCATGTCACTGGTATTGGCTTGTTGCACCACTTTGCCATTTAACCGCGTCGTCAATAACAAACCTTTAGCACCCGCGGGTAACTCATCTGCGGTCATAAATTCTGGCCCAAATGCACCTGTATCATCAAAATTTTTACCGACTGTCCATTGCGGTGCTTTGAATTGATAATCACGAATCGAAGCATCATTAAAAATAGAATATCCAGCGACATAATCGAGTGCATCTTCTTTTGCGATATGACGACCACGTTTACCGATAATCGCAACCAACTCACCTTCATAATCCAGTTGCTCTGAACATAAAGGACGTTTAATCGGTTGCCCATTTGCAATCAGGCTTGAATTAAAGCGAGAAAACAAAGTCGGATAATCAGGCTGTTCATAAGGTGATTCTTTGGTATGGTCGGCATAATTTAAACCCACACAAATAATCTTGGGTGGCTGGCTTAAAGGAGGTAATTGTTCGACCTGATCCAGATTGATTGCATTCCCTTGTTTTAATACTTGCGCAGCGTTTATCAAGGCATCACCACCTTGCTGCAATAATTGTTCAAGATGACCTGGATAGTTTTCCTCTACTTCTGTGAGGCCTTTGAGCTGATCACCTACGCGAATAGCTAATCCTTTTTTTCCTGCCTGCATATAACTTAGAAATCGCATGGCTTTACTCCCTGTATGTATCGCTTAAAAAGTGTGCATACATTTAATATAATCTAAAAATATATTTTTTCAATTAAAAAATATATTTTTTTATAAAATATTTATATTTCATTCTGTTTTGCGTATACTTTCAATCATGAGATAAAAGTTAGCCATAAAAAGATGACTTCAAAAACGTTAAGCCAAACTGAAATTGCCTATCGATCAATTCGTGATGACATTCTTTCGTGCAAATTGGCACCGGGCTCTAAACTCAAAATCAATGAACTTTGTGAAAAATATGCGGCCTCTTTAGGTGCAGTCCGTGAGGCACTCTCGCGCTTGTGTTCTGAGGAGTTAATTATTTCTGAGGCACAAAAAGGCTTTCGAGTCTCACCAATTTCAACCAAAGACCTACAGGATTTGGCGAATACCCGTATCCATATTGAAAGTTTGTGTCTTGAGCAAGCAATTACCAAAGGTGATTTGTCTTGGGAAGCCAATATCCTCGCAAGTTTACATCGCTTAAATCACTTACCTGAACGTCAAGCCAATGCGCCTGAACTTACTGATAATCTCTGGGAAGAAGCACACAATGCCTTTCATAATGCACTGATCGCTTCGTGTGATAGTTACTGGTTACAGCATATTCGTAAAATATTGAGTGTCCAAAATGAACGCTATCGTAGACTTTCTGCTGTACTTGATCAGCACGATCGCGATTTAAAACTGGAACATCAAAATATTGCCAATGCTGTGCTTGAGCGCGATACAGCAATGGCTCAACAACAAATCAAAGATCATATATTAACCACCACCAAAATCGTTCTGCGCAATTTTGATTTTTCTATTGCGGAGCTTTAACTAGCAAAGCTCCATAGAAAATATCTCAACCCATTAACTATAACGTTTAGGTCGTTCCAGACTTAAATAATGACAATAATAAGGCAAGGTTTGATCTAGGGTAATTTGTTTAATCTGTTGTTCTTCTGTACTCCAAGCCAGCGCAGAAGTTTTGGCAAATAAACCTTTACGCTCGATTGCAAAAAGAAATAAAGAGTTGTACCAGCATTCGCTCAATTGCGTCCATAGTCCATGATTGACATCATTTAGAACTTTTACCTGATGCTCAGTCCATTTATCCCCAAACCATAATTGCAACAAATCACCTAGGTAGATTTTTTCTTCACTCACGATAGAAAAATGAATGTGAGCATCTTCTACAGACTGATAATACAAAGCGGGATCACGCACAATATCCAGATATTGAGCTTGATAAAATTTAAATTGAGAGAAGATATCTTGAATATGAAGAATTGGCATAATACTGCCCTCCGATTTAGCCATTTAGTGCTGGCAAGTTGGGTTAAATCCACACAGTTTGAATGTCCATTCAAACACTCTTACGCTGTCAAACATAGCAATCTACAACTCAAAGCACAAGTATTTTTATGTCCGATATAGTATTTGTTCAAATAAACATCATACACACGGAAAATGAAAGAAACATGACAGATTGGACTTGACCGTATTTAAAATCCCCTTATAATCGCTTTCAGATTCTCCCATAGCTCAGTCGGTAGAGCGACGGACTGTTAATCCGCAGGTCCCTGGTTCGAGCCCAGGTGGGAGAGCCAAATACAAAAAAGCCCGCAGCATTAAAGCGGGTTTTTTTATGCCTGAAATTTATGATTTAAGTCTTCACTATTATTCTATTTTCTTGATTCCATCAATATAGCATAAAATTTAAAGTATAAAAAAAGCCCGCATTACGCGAGCTTTCTTAAATTGATATGGATTACAAGCTGTAGTACATATCAAATTCAACTGGATGAGTCGTAGTATTTAAACGACGTACATCTTCAGTTTTAAGTTCGATATAAGCATCCAACATTTCTTTCGTGAACACGCCACCTTTGAGAAGGAATTCGTGGTCATTTTGAAGTGCTTCAAGCGCCATATCTAGGCTGTGAGCCACTGTTGGGATTTTTGCTTCTTCTTCAGGAGGAAGATCATACAAGTTTTTGTCAGCCGCTTCGCCCGGATGGATTTTGTTTTGAATACCATCAATACCCGCCATCAACAATGCTGCAAAGCCCAAGTACGGATTCATCATTGGATCTGGGAAACGAGCTTCGATACGCTTGCCTTTCGGGCTAGACACGTAAGGAATACGAATAGACGCTGAACGGTTACGTGCAGAGTAAGCAAGCATAATTGGTGCTTCGAAGTGAGGAACCAAACGCTTATAAGAGTTTGTAGATGGGTTTGTAATTGCATTCAATGCACGAGCGTGCTTGATGACACCACCGATGAAGTAAAGTGCCATTTCTGACAAACCAGCATATTCATCACCAGCAAACAAGTTCTTGCCATCTTTAGAGATCGACATGTGAACATGCATACCAGAACCATTATCACCTACCATTGGTTTAGGCATAAAGGTTGCTGTTTTTGCATATTGATGAGCAACGTTCCAAACTGCATATTTGAATTGTTGTACTTCATCAGCTTTGCGAACAAGTGTATTAAAGCTCACACCAATTTCTAACTGGCAAGATGCAACTTCATGGTGGTGTACTTCTACACGACCTGGCCCCATGATGTCTTCAATTTTTGCACACATTTCTGCACGCATATCTTGTGAAGAATCCACTGGTGGAACTGGGAAATAACCACCTTTAACACGTGGACGGTGACCTGAGTTACCAGATTCATAGTCTTTACCAGTCGACCATGCAGCTTCTTCAGCGATCAATGTATGACGAGCGCCAGACATGTCGATGTCCCATTTCACTTCGTCAAATACAAAGAATTCTGGTTCTGGACCAAAGAATGCTGTATCACCAATACCAGTTGATTTTAAATATTCTTCTGCACGACGAGCGATCGAGCGTGGATCACGTTCATAGCCTTGACCAGTTGAAGGCTCAATAACGTCACAAGTTACAACCACTGTAGGTTCAGCAAAGAACGGGTCGATAAAACCAGTTTCTGCATCCGGACGTAAAATCATGTCAGAAGCTTCAATGCCTTTCCAACCTGCAATTGAAGAACCGTCGAACATTTTACCGTCTTCAAATGTATCTTCATCAATTGAATCTGCTGGATAAGTAACGTGTTGCTCTTTACCTTTAGTATCCGTAAAGCGAAAATCGACCCATTTAGCGCCACTTTCTTTGATGAGTTCGAGGACCTTGTTCGCCATGCTCTGTATGCTCCAATGAAGTATTATTGCACTTGTGAAGTGCGTGTTAGTCGTTGGCTGTTATAAAGCAATTCCCATACCAACTTTTTGAGACTATTCTAATTTATTGAATTCTTTAGCAGAATATTAAAAAAGACCTGTTTATCCCATTGCTATTATACTGCTTGCAATTTTAATTGCACCATATTCAAACATTTTCATTTTAGCGCAATTTAACTGTTAAATTTATGAACCATATTGGTGCGTTTTCATTTTTTTGTCTTAATGCGGTGCATAACTTTGAAATTAAAATATCCTCATCATTCTTATTTTGTTTAAAATGAACAAATTGTTTGCACTGGTAATGTTAGATGAAACCCATGACTGCCAATTTTCTTGGATTTTCTTCCATTTTGATTTGGGCGAGTATCGTGGGTGGTGTCAAACTGGTGACCGAGCAATTAACCCCTATGCTTGGTATTGCACTACTTTATAGCGTCAGTGCATTCAGTATTGTGTTATCCAACCCCAAAGCCTTAAAAATAGCATTACCACCAAAATATTTAATCTATTGCGGCAGTTTTTTTGTTCTTTATGAAATTTTGTTTTTAACTTCAATTGGTCTATCTCATACACATGAAGAAGCTTTGATCTTGGCGATGATTAACTATTTATGGCCAAGTTTGACTTTATTGTTTGCTTATCTGTATCGACAGCTTTCTTTTCAGCTCCCTGCATTTTTAGGCATCGCTATTTCTGTCTTAGGGTTAGGGATAGTCATTAACCCTCAACTTTTTCATTTGTCTTTATTTTTAGATACTATTTCTAAAAATCCTGTCGCCTATTTATTGGCTTTTATCGCGGCAATTTTATGGTCGTTATATTGTGTGCTGACTCGAAAATTAGCACAGGGTCATAATGGCGTCCCTTTATTTTTTTGTTTTACGGCTATCGCATTGTGGATTTTATTTTTTATGACACATCAGCAGTGGCAAATGCCTTCTTTAAAACTGTGGCTTGTGATCATTGTCATGGGAACCTTAATTGGGATTGCCTATAAAAACTGGAATCAAAGCTTACAATTTGGACAGATTCAATTGTTATTATTGGCGACTTATTTTACCCCTGTTCTATCAAGTATATTTGCCAGTGTATTGCTACGAACAGTTCCAGAAGGGACGTTTTGGATTGGAACGTGTTTAGTGAGTTTCGGCGCTATCGTATGTTGGAAATTTAGTCGAGATATTGAGAATTAAATTTTACCCACCTATTTTTATAAGCGAGAATAATAAAAAGCCCTGTCGATGGACAGGGCTTTCATTCAAAACAGCGGATAACTGTTTGATGTGTGCAGCTTAAACAAGCTTACTGTTAAATTGCTTGCCAAGGCATTTGGTACACGGAGGTAAACGATCAGTACCAATTTCTAAATAAACGCGATGTCCGCATTGAATACAAAAATAGAAGCCTGTTCCAGGTTTTTCGCCAGCAGTAACCATTTTTGCTCTCCATAGATTTTAGAAATGGTATATATATTATAACTTGATAAGATTGGTGAATGATTGACATTTCTGACGAGTGGTGGTGGCGGAAAGGTGAAAAGTAAGATACGACAAGAGACATATCTAATGATCAAATACGAAAAGTTCGACAGGATGTCGGACTTTTTTATATTCATAAAATTTCGCTAAATGACAATAATTTTTCAGTTCAAAGAAAGCTTGCTTGTCATATGCCATTTAGGCAAGCCAAGCTATCAAATTACTTGCCAAAGCATTCCAAATATAAGAATAAGGTATCACTACCAATTCATAAGTAACCACACTATCTAGTATTAAATTCAAGAATACAAATTTGTAGATAGGCTAATACCATTAAATCATAATTTCTTTCAAAAAACAGCAAAAAAAAAATAAATAAAGAATAATTAAGAAAATAATTAAATATATAAATATATAAATAACAATAACTTAAATTTATTTTAAAAATACTCTCTCTTAAATAAAATAAAACTCTCTTTACTTTCTCTTTTTATAAACTTAATATAGGAATAATAAAGCTTATAGGCAGAGAAAATGAAAAAAACAAGTTACTATCCAAGAGCATCTTTTGAGAGCAGTTTGGAACTTGCCAATGCAGTTTCTGACTTAGGTGGAAGTTGTACAAGTGAAATGGCCGCTGAAAAACTTGGAAAAAAAGTTAGTGGGGCTTTTTCAGCAATTATTAGTGCTGCCGTTGCATTTGGTTTATTGATAAATAATCGGGGCCAGCTAGATATTACAAATTTATTTAAAAATTATAAACTTGCATACACTCCAGAAGAAGAAATCAGAGAGCTTAGAACAGCTTTTCTTACACCACAACTATTTATAGAAATTGTAGAAAGATTTAATAATAAATCACTACCCCTAAGCCATTTTGAAAAGTTACTAATTAAAGAATTCAATATACCCGACAATTACAGCTCAAGAGTAGAGAGATACTTTATTGATGGAGCGAAAAAGTGTGAGATTCTTAGTGATGATGGATTTATCAATTATAGAGGTCTTCAGGAAGATAACTTTCTTGAAGAACCAATAATAAGTGATAAGGAAAGTCCTTCAACTGCTCCAGCATTATCTCCACCAACATATGAGCAGCAAAAAACATTGGAATGGAACAAAGAAAACCAGAATTACTCTATATTAATTACGGGACCAAATACCAATGTAAACTTAGTAATTAATGACGAAGATGATTTGGCTATTATTGATATTACATTAAAGAAGATAAAGAGGATGCTAATTGAGAAATTAAATAAATCTGAAGAATAGACTTTATGTAATAAGTACCTATGTCTGCAAACATAGGTACTTAGCAAAACAATCTTCCATGGGTGTATCGAGTTATCCAACGGAGGGTCAGACTTATAAATACACATAGGAAAGTAAGCATTTTTATTGTGTAAAAAAAATAAGCTGATGTCAAGGAACTCGAAATGGAGTTCAGAATGAAACATCAACCACCATTTCCTGCGCCTGCAGGTTATCGCTGGGTATTCTGTAAGAGCTTTAAACATTGGCGTTCAGGTAAAGATGTCTATCCTAAAACAGCTGAATGTTTTTGCTTTTTAGTTCGAACGTAAAAAATAGCCAATAGTTCACAAGTGAGCTATTGGCTCTCTTAAATATTACGCCACTTGACCTTCTAAAAAGTCTTGCGCAAAACGCTGTAATACACCACCCGCTTCATATACAGACACTTCTTCTTCTGTATCTAAACGACAGGTCACAGGCACTTCAACAATCTCTTCCTTACCATCCGCTGTGGCACGTTCAATCACCAAAGTTAAAGTCGAACGCGGTGCAATATTACCAATCACGCTATACAGCTCAGTACCATCTAGCTTTAAGGTCTTACGATTTACACCAGCTTTAAACTCAAGCGGTAACACGCCCATACCGACTAAGTTGGTACGGTGAATACGTTCAAAACCTTCGGCAACAATCGCTTCAACACCTGCAAGACGTACACCTTTGGCAGCCCAGTCACGGCTTGAACCCTGACCATAATCCGCACCCGCGACAATGATCAACGGTTGCTTACGGTTCATGTAGGTTTCAATCGCTTCCCACATACGCATCACTTCGCCTTCTGGCTCTACACGCGCTTTTGAACCTTGTTTAATAGTGCCGTCTGAACGAACCACCATTTCATTAAACAATTTCGGGTTGGCAAATGTTGCACGTTGTGCAGTCAAATGATCGCCACGGTGCGTTGCGTATGAATTGAAGTCTTCTTCAGGTACGCCCATTTTATGTAGATATTCACCCGCAGCCGAATCCATCATAATCGCATTGGAAGGCGATAAATGGTCAGTGGTGATGTTATCCCCCAAGATCGCAAGCGGACGCATATTAGTTAAAGTGCGTGGAGCAGCTAATGCACCTTCCCAATACGGCGGACGGCGGATGTAAGTACTTTGCGGACGCCAATCATATAGTGGACTTTCCGCTTCTTCCGTTACACCCAAATCAAACATTGGAATATAGACTTTACGGAATTGTTCAGGCTTCACCGCTTCTTTGACCAGCGCATCAATTTCTGCATCGGATGGCCAAATGTCTTTCAGGTAAATTGGATGACCATTTTTGTCTGTACCCAGTGCATCTTTTTCGATGTCAAAACGAATCGTTCCTGCGATTGCATAGGCCACAACCAACGGTGGAGATGCCAAGAACGCTTGTTTTGCATATGGATGGATACGACCATCGAAGTTACGGTTGCCTGAAAGCACGGCGGTGGCATATAAGTCACGGTCAATGATTTCTTGTTGAATCACAGGGTCAAGTGCGCCCGAC
The DNA here is from genome assembly GCF_019355975.1 of Acinetobacter septicus. Lineage (NCBI taxonomy): Bacteria > Pseudomonadati > Pseudomonadota > Gammaproteobacteria > Moraxellales > Moraxellaceae > Acinetobacter > Acinetobacter septicus. Next base: position 1,042,894 of record NZ_CP079898.1, read on the forward strand.
ATCCCGTTACAGGTGGTACAGGCATAGGCCACGATACCAAAACCCAATTTCTCAAGGTCTTCGAGTACGCCAGCTTCTTCTAAGTAAAGCGCAGCCGCTTTAGAACCAGGTGCAAAAGACGATTTCACCCACGGTTTACGCACTAAACCCAATTGATTGGCTTTACGTGCCAATAGACCTGCCGCTACGGTGTTACGTGGATTTGAGGTATTGGTACACGAGGTAATGGCTGCGATAATCACTGCACCATCAGGCATTAAGCCTTCCGCTTCTTGCGCTTTTGCCGCATCCAAATTGCCTGCAATGCCTTTGGCTGCCAAATCAGCCGTAGATACACGCGCATGTGGATTTGAAGGGCCTGCAATATTACGTGTGACTTGCGATAAATCAAAACGAAGCACACGTGGATAAACCGCTTGGGTCATATCCGATGCCCAAAGCCCGATTTCTTTGGCATATTGCTCCACCAATGCCACTTGTGCGTCTTCACGACCGGTCAGGCGTAAATAATCAATGGTGTTTTGATCGATATAGAACATGGCCGCGGTTGCGCCATATTCTGGGGTCATGTTGGAAATCGTGGCACGATCGCCCACCGACATGCTGCCCGCACCTTCACCAAAGAATTCCAAATATGCGCCTACCACACGTTCTTTACGCAAAAATTCAGTGAGTGCCAATACGATATCAGTTGCAGTAATCCCTGCTTGACGCTGACCGACCAATTCAACACCGATAATATCGGGCAAACGCATCCACGATGCACGACCCAACATGACATTTTCAGCTTCTAAACCACCTACACCCACTGAAATCACGCCAAGCGCATCGGTATGTGGGGTATGTGAATCTGTACCAACACAGGTATCAGGGAACGCCAAGCCATCACGGTTTTGGATCACTGGAGACATTTTCTCCAAGTTGATTTGGTGCATGATGCCGTTGCCCGCAGGGATCACGTCAACATTTTTAAATGCAGTCTTCGTCCATTCAATAAAATGGAAACGGTCTTCGTTGCGACGATCTTCAATTGCACGGTTTTTCTCAAATGCATCAGGGTCAAAGCCACCAAATTCCACGGCTAATGAGTGGTCTACAATCAACTGGGTTGGCACCACAGGATTGACTTTAGAAGGATCACCACCTTTATCAGCAATCGCATCACGCAAGCCTGCAAGGTCAACCAATGCAGTTTGACCCAAGATGTCATGACAGACCACACGTGCAGGATACCAAGGAAAATCCATGTCCTGACGGCGTTCGATCAATTGCTTTAAATAATCAGTTAAGTTTTCTGCATCAGCTTTACGCACCAGCTGTTCAGCCAGTACTTTCGAGGTGTATGGCAAAGTTTCATATGCGCCTGGCTGAATATCTTCAACGGCTTGACGCACGTCATAGTATTCGAGCTGGGTATTGCCATTCTGATTTGGCAGCGGTTTACGGTATTGATTTGTCATTAACCACGCTCCGCCAATGGTTTGAATTCTAAGTTTTCAGGGCCAGTGTAGTTCGCGCTTGGGCGAATGATCTTACCATCTTGACGTTGTTCAATCACATGTGCTGACCAACCTGCGGTACGTGCAATCACAAATAATGGGGTAAACATTGCGGTTGGAACACCCATCAAGTGATAGCTCACCGCACTGAACCAGTCCAGGTTCGGGAACATGTTTTTCACTTCTTTCATCACCGCTTCTAAACGCTCAGCGATGAGGTACATCTTGTTGTTCTCTTGCGCTTCGGCAAGATCACACGCCACTTTCTTGATCACTTCATTACGTGGGTCAGAAACGGTGTAGACGGGATGACCAAAACCAATCACCACTTCTTTTTTCTCAACACGACTACGGATGTCTGCTTCTGCTTCATCAGCATTGTCATAACGTTGTTGAATCACGAATGCAACTTCATTCGCCCCACCATGTTTTGGACCACGCAGCGCACCAATACCGCCAGTAATTGCTGAGTACATATCTGAACCTGTACCTGCAACCACACGTGAAGTAAAGGTTGATGCGTTGAACTCATGCTCTGCATACAAAATCAAAGACGTATGCATGGCTTGAATCCATTCTTCAGATGGCGCTTCACCATGAAGTAAATGCAAGAAATGTGCAGCGATTGAGTCATCGTTGGTTTCAACTTCGATACGACGACCGTTGTTGCTAAAGTGATACCAGTACAACAACATTGAGCCCAAGCTTGCCATTAATTTGTCAGCGATGTCTTTCGCGCCCGCTTCGTTATGGTCTTCATGTTCTGGGGTTAGGCAACCTAAAACTGAAACACCTGTACGCATCACATCCATAGGGTGTGCAGATGGTGGTAATTGTTCAAGCGCCGTTTTGAGTGCTGCGGGCAAACCACGAAGTGCTTTAAGTTTTGTTTTATAGGCTTTGAGTTCTGCTTTGTTTGGAAGTTTGCCATGTACCAGTAAATGCGCCACTTCTTCAAATTCGCTACCGACTGCAAGGTCGAGAATGTCATAACCACGGTAGTGTAAGTCATTACCACTGCGACCTACGGTACAGAGTGCAGTGTTGCCTGCCACTTGTCCGCTGAGTGCAACTGATTTTTTTGGTTTGAAGCCTGTGGTTGTTTCATTACTGCTCATAAGATTGTCCTTTTCTATCTATTAAATTTATTTTTGAGTAACTCAACGGAGTCGTGCCGAGTTCTCATCCTGTTTCAGGATAAACCTTCGGTTCGACCTACTTTTCTTACGGGAAAAGTAGGCAAAACCATTGTCATCTGCAAAACCTGAGGTACGAATAGCAAAGATTAATAATCTTTGCCGTACCGCAAGGTGAAAGCTATGCTTGAACAACAAACTACGCATTTCCCTTGTCTTGCGCTACACCAAAGCTTCAATCGCTTTGGTGTGCTCAGGTTGCAGATGACTTTCCTGCATAGCATATTTCAACCTAAATTCTTATGAATTAAGGGCTTTCTTATTTTGCTTTTTCAAATGATGCATCAAGATATTGCTCAAACGCATGGTAATTAATACGCTCATACAATTCTTGACGGGTTTGCATGGTATCGACCACATTCTTTTGTGTGCCTTGTTTACGCAGCGTCTCATAGACATTTTCCGCTGCTTTGTTCATGGCACGGAATGCTGAAAGTGGATAGAGCGCAATACTGACATCGGCAGATGCTAATTCTTCCGTAGTAAATAATGGCGTAGAACCAAACTCGGTTATATTGGCTAAAACTGGCACTTTCGTGGCATTGGCAAACTGTTTATACATGGCCAGCTCTGTAATCGCTTCTGGGAACAACATATCTGCACCCGCTTCAATGTATGCACCCGCACGATCAATCGCAGCTTGTAAACCTTCTACAGCCAAAGCATCAGTACGTGCCATAATCACAAAGTTTTCATCGGTTCGTGCATCGACCGCCGCTTTAATACGATCGACCATCTCTTGCTGGGTCACAATGGCTTTATTCGGACGATGACCACAACGCTTTGCACCCACCTGATCTTCAATATGCATTGCAGCCGCACCGAATTTAATCATCGACTTGGTGGTACGCGCAATATTAAAAGCAGAAGCACCAAAACCTGTATCGACATCGACCAATAATGGCAAATCACAAACATCGGTAATACGACGAACATCGGTTAGAACATCATCAAGGTTACTGATCCCCAAATCAGGTAAACCCAATGAACCTGCTGCAACACCCCCACCAGACAAATAAATGGCTTTGTAGCCTGCACGTTGTGCCAATAAAGCATGGTTAGCATTGATTGCACCCACAACCTGTAGTGGATGCTCAGTGGCAACTGCTTCTCTAAACTTTTGTCCTGCGGATAATACTGACATGAATTTGTTACTCCTTGTCTTTATAACTGATCTATAACATCGGGTTAAATAAAATGTTTTTGGATATTGCGATAAGATGAAGCGATATGACGGCACATCAGAAGCTCTGCCAGTTCAGCATCGCCATCTGCGATCGCATCTAATATACGAATGTGTTCAGACAGCGCTTTGTGTGGACGATTCGGCGTTTTGGAATATTGCACCCGATACATACGAATCAAATGATAAAGCTCATCACACAGCATTTTTTCAAGAGTTTTATTACCGCAGTTTTTGATGATGCAATAATGAAAATCATCCTGACCTTCTTGTAAGTAATAACCTTTACCTTCTTTAAAGTTTGGATCTTGCGCATGCAAGTGCAACACTTCACGCAAATTTAAAATTTGCTGTTTATCGATACTCTGTGCAGCTAAACGACAAGCCAAACCTTCTAAAGTTTCACGAATTTGATATAGCTCGAAAAGCTGTTGATGTGACAACGACACGACTCTCGCACCGACATGCGCAGTACGTTCAACCAGCTTTTGCCCTTCAAGACGATGAATCGCCTCACGTAATGGCCCACGGCTAATCCCATAAACGCGAGCAAGCTCAGGCTCAGAAATTTTAGTACCTGGGGCAATATCACCACTGACAATTGCGGTTTGAATCTTTCTAAATATCTGATCGGTGAGCGTGATTGAGTTTAGCTCTTTAATCGGTTGAGTTATTTCAGTTGTCACGACATTGTCAACAATTAATATTTAATAAGTCAAAAATAAAGGTTTAATTGGTTAAAATCAACAATATTGTCAACAATTATACTTTTGTATGATAACTATAAAAATGAAAAAACAAAGGATATAAAAATAAATATTTTAAATTTCAGTCAGTTAATTATAGATTAAACAATAAATGTATTTTTGCTTAGCCTAATACTCAAGACCATGAGAAAACATTTTCATAAGATTGTTATGCTCAAAAAGACAATTGTTTGTATCTTCTTTGGTTAAAACCATTTTAAAGACATCGTGCATGCCGAATAAAGCAGCATAAGTTTATGTTTTGATGATAAATAAATCATTTAAATGTTGTTTTCAGTTTTTATCCTTGACCTGTACATAAGATGTGCCTAGAATGCGCATCAGATTCTCCAATAGCTCAGTCGGTAGAGCGACGGACTGTTAATCCGCAGGTCCCTGGTTCGAGCCCAGGTTGGAGAGCCAAAACTAATCTCTCATAGCTCAGTCGGTAGAGCGACGGACTGTTAATCCGCAGGTCCCTGGTTCGAGCCCAGGTGGGAGAGCCAAGATTCAAAAAAAGCCTACATATTTAATGTAGGCTTTTTTTATTGTCATGGCTGGATGTCTATTTGTGAGAAGTAAATAAAACAGCGAGGATTGCCCCTGCTGCTTTAAGCGTATAGATCATTTAAGCTACATAGCGATCTGGACGATGATTAAGTGCCAATATCAAATTAAGGATGATTGCACCTAAAATAGAAATAGCCAGTAATGTCCAACTGACGAACGCAACTGATGCCAGTAAAATACTAATATCCAAACCCATTTGAACTTTGCCTGCTGGAACTCCATAACGCTCTTGAATAAATAAAACCAGCAAATTAAAACCACCCAGACTTGAACGATGTCTAAATAAAATCAGAAAACCCAAGCCCATTAACACATTGGCTAAAACCGTAGCATACAATGGAGTTAAGCCATCAACATGAATAAAATAAGGATGTAATTCTGTTAACACAGAAAGTAGCGCGACCGCCACGAAAGTTTTGATCACCATGGGCATACCTAAGCGTTTGTATGCCAAATAATAAAATGGAATATTGATCAAGAAAAAAACCAGACCAAATTTTAGTCCTGTCGCATAATGAATCAATAAAGATAAACCTGCTGTCCCACCTGTCAGTGTTCCCGCCTGCTGCATCAACATCATGCCAAATGAGATAATAAAGGTCGCAATAATCATCGCAAGACCATCTTCAATATAAGTATGTGGTCGAGTTTTGATCTCAGCATTGAGATTTAGATCAGCAGTCAGATTAGTCATGTGATTGATCCAGATTCATCATTTGATAATTTTCTTTGATACGCTCAAGAACAATAGAGGTATGACAATTACTTACCCCAATTTTTAGCGTAGTCAGCTTATTAATCAGTTGACTCATTTCATTTAAATCGCGCACCATCACTTTTAATAAATAATCAAAATTACCCGTCAGTTTATAAACTTCACGAATCATGTTCTCATGTTGTACAAAATCCAGAAACCTGTTCAAGACATCATCACTATATTGAAGTAACTTGATTTCAATCATTCCCATGATCGGCTGTAACTCAGCCTCAGGATGCAACTGGGCATAATAGCCCTGAATCATGCCATTTTGCTCAAGCGCGATACGACGACGAGAACACTGTGAAGTTGATAAACCAATGATTTCAGCCAATTCCTGATTGCTTAATCGACCATTACATTGCAGATGCTGCAAGATTTTAAAATCATATTCATCAAGTGAATCATTCATATCAGGTCTTTACCCAATTGAAATTTATTGTGTTTTCAATTAAATTCAACATCAGTTGAATGAAAACCACAATAAATGAGTTGATACTATAATTAAGCAGCAATAATAAGCGTTTGTACCGATAAAACGCAATTAAATTGCACTTAAAATAATAAAATACAATAAAAATTCAAATTTAATCGTAAAACGCAAAAATATTGTATAACACTTGCAAATTATCATAAACAGATTCGAATTAATATTAGACGTATTTTATAAGTCCGAGACAGGTATTATGGCTACAACATGGCGTTGCATTTCAAACGCTAATCTAAGAATCATGTAAAGAAGTCTATTGTTTTGATTAAAATGATTGAATAAAAATCTAAAAATAAAGCTAAGCAACTAGCATCTGACTATTTTTAAATCAGTTAAACTTTTTTTAATAATTTCAGCTTATTAAAGCTTGACCGAAAACCGATTGCCTTTTAGAATCCTACTCCAGATTCTCCCATAGCTCAGTCGGTAGAGCGACGGACTGTTAATCCGCAGGTCCCTGGTTCGAGCCCAGGTGGGAGAGCCAAATTTTTAACCCACTCTATTTAGAGTGGGTTTTCTTTTTAGTATAGGCAAAGTGTGTTGAGTTCATCTCAAATATTCTTTTTAAGTTTAGGCTGTATATCCAGTCTATTGCTTCTAATTACTTGCTTTAAATCATTTTTCTTTTCCAGACAACAGTTTTTTGCTCGCGCTCCTATCACACCTTTTGAATCAAAAATGTTTCATCGGTTGAAAAGTGCTTTTCCCAATCATCATGTTCTGGCACAAGTCGCTTTTAGTGCTTTGATTACCAGTAATCACTATAAAATTAGACGTAAATTTAATCGAAAAGTCACAGATTTTGTCATTTTAAATGATGCGCTTGAAGTGATCGCGGTCATAGAACTCGACGACCATTCACTTTTCCTAATTAAATAAAGTTATCAAATAGTTTCTTTATATATTTTTCATTGACATAGTGCATTTTTCGATATACTAACGTCCCCAGTATTCGTCAATTACATAAAGACATTTTGTAATCATTCAGATTTTAAGCTGATAAAATTCTGTTTTATTCAGCATCAGATTGGTTATATTTTTTGGCAATTTCTGCGCGTTGTTGCTGATATTGACGCTGATTTTCTGCATCGCTTTTTGCTGCCCAAAAAGCCATTCCAATAAGAAAAAATAGAAAACATAACCCCAATCCCATAAAAAATAATGCTTTACGATGATGAGCTTCTAACATTTAACTACTCTTATCTGGATAATAAACTGCATCACTATAGCAAAAATCACAATTAAATAATGTGAAAGTCCAATCTATTTTTAATTTTTTCCCATAAAAAAAACCTCGATAAATCGAGGTCTTTTTATACTTAAAGTATTAGAAGCGGTAACCGATACCCACGTAAGTCACGATTGGATTGATTTCAATTTCACTTTGACCTGATACAACTTTCGCACCACCTAAAGTGCTAGAGGTAATATCTAATTTAGCAGTTGTTTGAAGATGTGCATAAGATACAGAAGCTGTCGCAAACCAGTCTTTATTAAAATTATAGTCTGCTCCAATGGTTGCAATTGGAGCAACCGCATCATCAATATCAACTTTTGATACAGCTAAACCGAAATTACCACCCGCTGCTGCAATTGCTTTAGCCACTTGTGGATTAGTCAATGCTAAATATCCTGAAACTGCCTGACCACTTGGAGTACCTAGATAACTCGTCATAGAAGCATTTAGAGCAGGATTGACTGAGCCATTAAGTTTGAAATTTGAGAAATGAGCATACATGATACCTGCGCCAACAAATGGACGAAATTTACTATTTACAGTCCCAAACTGATACTTAGCCAATAATGCAGGTGTATATGCATCCACATCCCCTACTTCACCAATATTTCCAAGATTTACTGATGGACCTGCAAGTGTATTATTGCCTAGACTAATACTTTTTAGAATTGTGCCTTTTCCATCAATTTTCATTTTCGGTGGATAGCCACCCACAAATTCTAAAGATACATTATCATTTACATAGTAATCAAACAGAATTGCGCCAGTATCAGCATCGTCAATCTCAAAGCCTGCATCTGGATCAGAAGTTGAGATTTTTGAACCTAAATTTAAACTTCCTGCAACACCTTGTTTCTCACCTTGAGGCATGATGTGCATCCAGCCTGCTGAAACCCCAATAGTTTTACCGTCAGAAGTTGCTGCGTGTGTTGCAAAGCTTGTAGCAAGTAATGCTACTGGTAGGAGTGCTGTTGTTAATTTTCTCATGGGAAATCCTATCAATTTGTCGTAAATACGATAAGGTCTAAGGCGTCCAAACCTTATTGTTTGACAATTATTAGAATAAATACTTAAAAGATCAATACAGATTTATAACTTAACCAGTTCATTTCTTATAATTGCATGAATTTTATTAAAATTATTTTTATCAATATCAACATAACACCTCAAATTTTATTCACTAAAAAGGCAAGTAATAATCAATTACGACTTACCTATATTTTAAAAAATGAGTTACCTTAAAAATAAATTAAATAATCAAAAATTAACTTTATAAGATAGTAATGAATATATCTAAACTTGCTTGATTCAAAGCATCATCATTTTACTGATTGTTAAGCTTTTAAATACTCAACTATTAATTTTATCCAATTTTCGATCTTTTAAACTGAGTCGACCTCGAACCACATCTGAAAACATTTTCCAGTCTGAAATAAAACTATAAAGTGGCTGCTTAAAACTGGCAGGTTTATTTTTTTCAAAAACAAAATGTCCAATCCACGCACAGGCATAACCTGAAAATAATCCATAAGCAATGTACCTCGGTTGACGCTTACGAATTGCTTTACTCAAAAAATAGAGCCCTACACTACTTCCCGTAACATGTAAACGACGGCTTAAAATATTGCGATGTTCGGTGAGATAGAAGTGATAAAATTCCTGATAATTTCTAATGGGTAATTGAATATTTAGGTTGCTGTTGGAATTTTTTTGAAACTTTACTGGCGCATTCATGGTCATCATCCTGAGACTATTTATTCCTGACTTTACCTGAAAGCTCAATCTTTAAAAAGCCTGTTTTCTGGTAATATGAAATGGAGTAATAGAACATGTTAGATGTATTCTGATATACAACGATCAAAGCTAACCTCATGAAATCTTACAATTTCAAAACAGCTTTTAATGTTATGCTTAAGCAAAATTAAACCATTAAAATCTAAAGAAGTTTTAGGAGTAAGCGCATGGTCGAAATTGAACTAAAATTTCAGCTTCCTGAGAGTAAGAAAAAAAGTGTATTGCAAGCACTAAAGCCCAAAACTGCCCAAAAAATTCGTTTACAAGCCAAGTACTATGACACGACTGAACGTTTACTTGCGCAAAATCATATGGCTATTCGGTTACGTCAGGAAGGTGATCATTGGGTACAAACTTTTAAAGCTTCGGGTAAAAACCATTTGGAACGCATTGAACATGAAGTTCATTTAGGTCAATGTGATATTGAACCCGAATTAAATCTTGAGCTATTTTCTGAAAATAAAGTTGTTAAAGATTTACTTGACCAAGTATTAGGTGAACAACAGCAGTTAATGCTGCAATTTAAAACAGATGTTCAGCGTACTTTTAAAATTTTTTCCATTGATGAAACAGACATTGAAGTTTGTCTGGATGATGGCATCGTTTCCGCAGCAGAGCTATCCGAAAAAATTTGCGAAGTTGAGTTTGAGTTAAAGCAAGGTTCACCCGAACAATTGATTTTATTTACCCAAGAATGGGTGAAAAAATATCAGCTTTGGCTCGATGTGCGTAGTAAAGCTGAACGGGGTAATTTATTGTCAATTCAACAAAAAGCATCTCCTGCGGTGAAAGCCAAAAGTTTGATATTAAGTAAAAAAGATTCCCCAGATGCCGCCATACGAAAAATGGTGTCAAATACATTGCAACAGTTATTACCCAATGTCGCAGTGATTGCAGATGGGTTTGCTGATCCTGAACACATTCATCAGGCACGTATCGCGATTCGACGTATGCGTAGTATTTTTAAAAGTTTTAAATCTTGGTCAGAAGATATTGATCCTTTATGGGAGCCGCAGCTTAAGCAAATTTTTCAGGCGCTTGGGACAACTCGTGATTTAGATGTGGTTCGGGATGAAATATTGCCTGAATTATTAAAAGCAGATGCGCCTTTTCAAAATTTACCTGAAACGGCAATAATAGATGAACAGCTTCATCTACTTTTTCAAAAAACAGAAACCATGTGCTTGCTGCTACAACTTTTAGCATTTACTTATCACGAGCAAACAAATCATAAAGAATCATCAAAACTCAAGAAAAAGATCGAGAAGTCATTGAACCAATTGCATCAGAACATCATTCATGATGCTGATCATTTTAGTCAACTTGAAGTTGAAACAAGACATCGTACCCGTAAACGGTGTAAGCGATTACGTTATTGCATCGAGTTTGTTTCAAGCTTATATGATGGAAAATCGGTAAAAAAATATGTAAAACAATTGCAAGCTGTTCAAGACAAACTCGGTTTATATAACGATTTACACGTGACTGAGCAGGTCTTTAGTCAATCTGCCGATCAACAAGCTGAGTACTGGTTTGCCGTGGGTTGGAGTAAAGCCAAACAGCAGCAACTTTTACATGAATCCGAACAAGCGTTGAAAAAATTGGCAGACATTAAAGTGTTTTGGTAAGTTAATGAGATCTAAGTTTTAGACTTAGGTCTCATGTTTATATTAACGATGCTTAGCAAAGACTTTCCAGACGCCATTGTCTGCAATTGGGTCTTGATAACTATCACTACGTTGTTTTCTTGGCTTTTCACGAGCATCGACCAGTTTAAAATGCGGTTCAACGCCTAGAATAATACCATTTACATAAAATCGGGTACGGGTATAGTCACTTTGCCCATGCTGAAAAACATAAGTTCTTAAATCAATAAATTCGCGATGAGCCACTAAAGCGGTTGTGTCACCGCTTTCCAGCCATTGCTGCATGGCAAAAATTTGATCTGTGTCAAACTGTCCACATTTTTCGATTAAGCTGGCAACACCTCTAAAGGTCTTGGATTCTTTCGCCCGAGTTTTATTAATCCGAATCCGATCAACATGAAAGAAGAATAGTGGTAAATTTAAATGGCTAGGTAAATGAATTGCATCTAAGACTTCATCTTGCATAAAAGGCTGGCATAGCGCTTGCGCCCTTTCGATCAATTCTTTCCATTCAAGATAATATTGTTCAACTTCATTTTGCAAACCATAATAAATCGGTAAACCTTCGACATGCTCCAGATGTTCAGGTGGCCAACTATGCTGACGCAATACAGCAATGTCCGTTTTTAAACGTTGGATGGCAATTGCATCTGGCATAAAGCACCTGCTTTAAATTTACTTAGGCTATTTTAAGCCTAGATCAAAGGTTTAGTTTATGCAAGGCTTTCACGTATAATAGCTGCATTCGTTTGTGTTGGAAAAAGCCATGTCTCAAAAAATTGATGCCACTGATATCACTGAAGAAGAAGCTTTAAATGCAGTTTTTTTTGAGCGTGCTGATGAGTTTATTAAACTTGCCAATGAGTTTTGCCGCCCTAAGAAGGGTGAAAAACCAAATCCTGCCGAAGTTCGCGGTCAGGTCAGTGCAGCCATGTTATTTGGAACAGCGCGTTTTAATACTTGGGTTGCTGCCAATAACTTTAAAGATGGCAATGAAATGCGTGATGCCAAACAACAAGTGATGTCGTATGTTTTGCAACAGTTCCAAATGATGCTTGAAGATAATTATGACGAGTATTGCGAACAGTTTGATAACTATTTACGCTTTCGTGAAAATGAAGAATTTCATACGCATAAGCATGATCATAAACACGATCACAACCATTGAGAAAAAGCCCTTGCGGGCTTTTTTTATGTCTTTTATCTTAAGATTTCTTTCATCAGTTCTTTTATTTCTTTGTTTGGGAGAAAATAAAGACAATCTAAACAGTGATGAAAGAAGTCTATAAAATTTAGTGATCAATTTTACGATCCCAAACAATTTTTTTAACGACATTATTCACCACCGTCACCGTATAATAGGTATTATCAATCAAATAGATATAATCGACTGCGGTTAATTTTTTGCGATTTTCTTCCCACTCATAACTGCGCTGAGAAACGGGCGCTTGCTGCATTTTTTGCATTAGATTAGCATAACTATCCCCAAGATAAACCAAGCTCCCATTTTGACTGCGAACTGTACTGGTTTCTGTGCTGGCTAAAACAAGGGCTGGACTGCCCAATAATGTAATTAATGCAATGATAACGAACGATCTTGTGCTTTTATTCAACATGATTTTACCTTTATTTTGAACTTTTATATTTTCAACAAAATTAACATAGCCTTTTTTTTACTATTGAGTCAAATCCAAATCCGCATTTATAAAAAAGCTGCCAAATCATCTACTCCTAAAACTTAGGCAGATGGATTGGGCAGCCCATTGAACAACTAAGTTTTAAGGTTTCTTTGCAGTTTGACCATATTGATCAGCCATGACTTCAACAAAGTGATCGAGCTTGATGTATTTTTTAATCACAGCATCAATATCCGCCTTGCTTAACTTGGCAATATCTCGATCACGTTGTCCTCGATCCAGCATATTTTTACCACGTTCTAACTGACTATTCAGCATACGGTGAATACTGCGTTCATCTTCTAATGTGGTGACTCGTTTTTTCAAAATATCAGCCTTGGCAGATTCTAATTCTTGTTCGGTGACTCCATTTTGCAATAAATTTTGCAAGACATGATGCACCGTTTGAGAAACTTGCTCACTACGCCCTGCAGTATAGTTAGCTTCAATGGTTAATGCACCCACATTGGTGTCACTATCCAATTGCAAATCGCTACCAAAGCCATAAACCAGCGCATTTTTCTCACGAAGCTCCTGCCCTAAACGTGAAGATAATTGTGATTGACCTAAAATATTGGTAAAGACAATCAACGCAGGTGCATCGGGATGATCCACCCCCACCGGGAAAGTCAAAATACTTTGATAGTTTCCAAATTCGCGTTGTTCAGACAAGGCATGTACTTTTTGAGCAGGATAATCTGTATCTGTCGATAAAATTTTCTGATAAGGCTGTGAACTTGACCAAGAACCAAATGATTGAGCGATGAATTGCTGCATTTTTTTAGCATCAAAATCGCCTGTGATTGCAATTTGAGCATGATTCATGGCAAAGAATTGATTATAAAGCTGTTTGACTTGTGCCTGCATCGCTTGATTGAGCTGTTTTTTAGCAAACTCAGGTTCAAAGTGGTAACGCAAATCGCCCGGTTGATAAATTTCAATAAGTCGTGCCAAATTCAAAGCAGCTACAGTCTCAGGTTCAGTATATGGACGATCCAGACTGGCCAAGCTTTGTGACTTAATCAAATCAAACTGGGTTTGCTCAAAACTTGGATGTTTCATCACCTCGACCACAAATTTAAAAAAGTCTTCAAATTTGTCTTTACGCGCTTGAATATTAATGGTCATCCCATTATCTGCACTGGTCGCTGTCGCAGCACCGCCCGCTTCAATCGATTTATCAGCAACTTGCTGTAAAGTATATTTGTCTGAACCACGCAGCAACAAATAAGAAGTTAAATCCAGCACTGTACCTTTATCAAATAGAGATTTTTCCGTACCAAAATCAAGCGTGATCGTAGCATAAACACGATCATCTCGGGTTTGTGTTGGGAACAACGCATATTGCATACCGTTTTTAAGTTTGCCACGTTGAATTTTTTTCTCAGTATTTTGTAAATAATCTGCTGATGATTTTACATATTGACTGACTTCCTGCTTATAGATACTGGCATCTTTTAAAGGTTCTTCAGCAGCTTGTTGTTGATCTAGCGTTTTTGGTTTTTCCTGCTGCTTTTTTTGTTCCAGTGCCTTTTTCTGTTCTTCTGGGGTGGGTTTAATATCCCCCGCAATACGATGTTCAGGCGTTAAAAACTGTTTAAAAGTTTGATTAACCTCATTCACATTGAGTTTCTGCACCGCATCCAGATCATTAAAATATTGCCCCCAATTACCTTTTGAGGAGACAATATAATCACTCAAACGCGAACCCAAAGCAGTTGCGTCATTCATGATCAGATCGGCCTGATTTTGCATCAGAGTTTTGACACGTTTTAACTCAGTGTCGTCAAATGCTTTGCCATTTTCCACCTGAGAAATCAGGGTAGATTCAACTTTTTTCTCATCATTATTCGGTGCATAAATTGCACCTAAAAACACAAGGTTAAAATCCTGATCTAACCATGTGGTCGATTGAACTGCGGTACTAATCCCCGTTTCAACTAATCCCTGATATAAATGTCCACTCGGTTGCATGGTATAAAGTAACGGCGAAAGTGCCAATGCAGGTTGGATTTTCTGATTTTGTCCATTCATATAAATATGAAACTTGGCCAAATCACTGCCCTTTTGAACTAAAAAGTTGCGTGGATTGATTTTACTTGAATCCAGTTTTGGCACTTGTACACTGGCAGGAATCGTACGTGCAGCAATTGGGCTAAAGTTTTTATCGATATTCTTCAACACTTCTGCTTTGTCAAATTTCCCTGAAATGACCATTACAGCATTATTAGGTGCATACCATGTTCGATAAAACTTATTGACTTCATCCAGTTGAATCGATTTGAGCTCGGGTAAATCACCAATCGGTAAGCGACCCAAATATTGATTGCCATACGCCGCTTTAAACATTTGATCCATCAGCACTGAAAATGGCTGATCCATGCGGATTTCACGTTCTCGTTTGACGATTTCAATCTCAGAAGGTACAAATTTTTTCTGTAATACCAATTTATCCATTCGTTGTGATTCTAAATATAGAATTTCATTTAAGGCTTGTGGCTCTGGACGCACAAGATTGGTATAACGTGTAGAATAATATTCTGTACTGGCATTGGTCATGAGTGTGTACTGATCAAGCCTACGTTGAAACTCATCCCCTTTGACATCCTGCGTGCCTTTAAATGCCAGATGTTCCAAAAGATGCGCCAGTCCTCCCTTGCCTTTTGGATCATTTAAAGAACCTGTAAAATAAATGGTGTTTACAAAGACTTTATTTTCTTTATTGTTTGGGGCAAGAACGACCCGAAAACCATTATCCAGCTTATATTCTTCGATATTCTTTTCACTTTTGACCAATACGGTTTGTGACCAAGCAGTTGTGCTTAAACCAAGAAAACACAACGAAAGAGTAAGTTGTTTAAACCGCATTAACATAAAAATTCCAAAAATTAATTAAGTCATATGAATTATTTGAACGCCGTTATAGTATGAAAATCCACAATATTTTTATAGTGAAGTTTTGAAAACGCGGTTACTCTTCACCACGTAATTTTAAATTTTGCTGGATATATAGACCACAATTTCCAGAAAACAAATAAGCCAACAAACAGGTAATGACTGCGTACTGCGCGATATCTGCTCCAAATAACTCAATTGCCAGTACAATAGACGTCAGTGGTGCTTTACTTGCACCAGCAAATAAACTCACTAAACCCAAACCTGCAAGCAATGAAATCGGTAAAGGTAAAAACTGACCTAAGGCGTTGCCAAAAGTTGTACCAACAAAAAATAGTGGCGTAATCTCCCCACCTTTAAAACCTGAACCGAGGGTGGTTGCGGTAAAAATGATTTTTCCGAGAAAATCGGTTACGGGTAAATCGATATAAAACGAGGAGATAATACTGCCAACACCTAGACCATTAAATTTTTGATGCCCCACGATAATCGTCATCAACATAATTAAAATACCGCCCACCATCGGTCTAAATGGCATAAAGCGCACGTAATGATTGAGTTGTTTACTGACGAATAAAATAGAAGCAATAAAAATGCGAGCCACAAATCCAAATAATAATCCCGCGACAATAAGGCTTGAGATAGTAGTGAAATTTAAATCTGGGAAACTCGAAACAACATAATACTGATGAGGATGACTAATATGAAATAATTCAGGAATCTGCGAGGCAACCAGTGCAGAAACAAAACAAGGAAACACCGCAGAATAACGCAATTTGCCTAATGCAGTAATTTCTAAACCATAGATTGCCCCAGCCAATGGCAGCCCAAAAATAGCCGCAAAACCTGAACCAATACTGGCAATCAGAAATATTTTTCGGTTATCTCCAGGCACTCTAAACGCTTGGGTAATATGATCGGTCAACGCACCCGATAGTTGTACCGCAGGTGCTTCGCGTCCAGCAGAACCGCCAAAAATTTGCGTCAAGATTGCTGTAAAAAAAACCAGAGGTGTCATTCGTTTGGGAATAAAAGCCCGAGGGTGATGAATTTCATCAATCAGCAAATGAGTTCCCTTCTCAATCGGCGTCCCATAGTAATAAAACAAATATCCAATCAATAAGCCAATAAACGGCAAGAAATAGACCAACCATGGATAGCTGATTCGAGTTTGATTGGCAAGATCAAAGCAGACAAAAATAAGACTGGATGACAAGCCTGAAATTAACCCAATCATCACAGAAGCAACCACCCAGTACGCTGTGTAACGAATGATCTGTGTGTACTCAGAGGACGGGAAAACTTTCATAAATACTTGCGTCTATAGCTATTGTATTAATAGTGGAAATATATCGCGATTATGATTTGACGACATGAAAATAAGCTTAACGCGTGGCAGTAATTTATTCCACTTGAAAAAAGAATGTATTTTTATAATGCATGAACTTCGATCTCACTTTGCATATATAACACCGCATATCCCGCTATTTCAATTCGATCATTTTCTAAAAGACGACTATATAACACACCACCTCGTTTTGAAGCTTGATAAGCAATCAGCTCAGTTTTATTCAATTGATCTGCCCACAAAGGGACAATTGCGGTATGAATTGAACCTGTGACTGGATCTTCATCGATACCAATCGCAGGTGCAAAATAACGTGATACACAGTCATATTCGATACTATCCGATGCGGTGATCGCAACATCCAGTGTTGAACTTGTAATTGCAGTACGCATTTTACCCAATGTCTTGAGTTTGACTAAATCAGGTTGTTCATCCAAGACATCCTGTACGCTTTCGTACTGCACAATATAAGCTTGCGGATTGGCATATACCGCTTTAAATGGTTTTGACAATGCTTCATCTAAAATAGCAGGATACTCACTCAACTTTTCAGCACGGCGAATTGGAAAATTCATCAAGATTTTGCCATCTTCCGCTTGAGTCACGATAAAAATGCCTAAATCTTTAACATGGAATTGTAGCGTTGTTGCCTGTGTGTAATTTCTAAATAGTACAAATGCACTTGCAAGGGTTGCATGACCGCAAAAAGCCACTTCATCCGACGGTGAAAACCAACGAATCGCATAGTTTTCATCATCAAGTTTTTTGACAAACGCCGTTTCAGATAGATTATTTTCAAAAGCAATCGATTGCATGAGTGCTTCATCAGGCCAAGCTTCTACCACCAAAACCGCAGCAGGATTTCCTTTGAATAATTGCAGGGTAAAAGCATCGACCTGATACATTTTCATTCTAGATTTTTCCTTGTTTTAAATTTTGAATTTAACCATGACTCAGCTTAGAATCATCGTCACTGTTTAAAATATCTTTATTGGTTTGATGCATCAATTGACTGGTGATGGTACCTGCGGTCATTGAACCATTCACATTTAATGCGGTACGTCCCATATCAATTAACGGTTCAATCGAGATCAAAAGTGCAACCAAAGTCACAGGCAAACCCATGGCAGGCAATACAATCAATGCCGCGAACGTTGCACCACCACCCACCCCTGCGACACCAATCGAACTTAAAGTGACAACCAAAATCAACGTTGCAATCCATAGAGGATCAAAAGTATTAATTCCTAAAGTTGGTGCAACCATCGTTGCCAGCATCGCAGGATACAAACCTGCACAACCATTTTGACCTATGGTCGCACCAAAAGATGCTGAAAAACTGGCAATTGACTCAGGTACACCTAAACGCTGCGTTTGTGCTTCAATATTTAAAGGAATACTTGCCGCACTGGAACGACTGGTAAATGCAAAGGTTAAAACTGGCCAGACTTTTTTAAAGAAGCGGAGTGGATTAATCCCTGATAGCGATAATAAAATGCCGTGTACTGCAAACATAATCGCTAAACCCAGATAAGACGCAATCAAAAATCCACCCAGCTTTAAAATATCCGCCATATTTGAGCCTGCAACGACTTTGGTCATGAGCGCAAATACACCATAAGGGGTTAAAGTCATGACCAAACGTACGAGCTTCATAATCCAACCTTGTAAAGATTCGATTCCGCGTAATACACGTTGTCCTTTTTCTGGCTCATCTTTTAGCAGCTTTAATGCTGCCACCCCTAAGAAAGCAGCAAAGATCACTACACTAATAATGGATGTCGGATTTGCACCCGTTAAATCTGCAAAAGGATTGGTAGGAATAAATGACAACAATAACTGTGGTACATTTAAATCCGTGACTTTAGCGATATAATCACTATGTAGTGCTGATAATCGGGCTGTTTCCTGTGTGCCTTGCACCAAACCATCAGCTGTTAAGCCAAATAAATGGGTTACGCCGACACCGACAAAAGCGGCTATTGCCGTAGTAAACAACAAAATCCCAATGGTATAAAAACTAATTTTGCCCAACGAACTGGCATTATGCAGTTTAGCCACAGCCCCTAAAATCGAGATAAAAACCAAAGGCATCACTACCATTTGCAACAGTTTGACGTAGCCATTACCCACGATATTAAACCATTGCATGGATGCGCTAATCACTGGACTCGACTCACCATACACCAGTTGTAAACTCAATCCAAACAACACACCCAGCAACAAACCTGCGAGGACTTTTTTTGACAAACTCCAGTGAGTTTTATGCGTCCGCGTCTGTAAAATAATTAATCCAATAAAAATAATAATATTGATCAGCAAGGGCCAGTTCATACAGACACCTGAAAGTTGACAAAAATCGTTGGTAATATTGGAGCATAGATAGCTGTTACGAAACTAGCCCCTCATGATTTAATTGGTTAGACAGTAACGCCTATGTTTATAGTTTTTACTTCTAAGTATTTTATTTAAATGAATTTGTTAAAATATAACATGACTGATTTATTTAGCATCCAATACTCAACTTCTTTCATTCTTCCCTTTTAATTTGCTCTATGGGAGAAAAATAAAGGGGGGGTTAAACAATGATGAAAGAAGTCTACTATTTCAACACATGATGAAGTCCAAAAAATTAACCTCTCTAGGATGAGAGGTTATTTTCAAACTATTCATCATCCATATGCTGAATAATCGCTTGTGCAAATTCAGAACAACGCAATAGTGTTGCGCCTTGCATGAGTCGTTCAAAATCATAGGTTACGGTTTTTGCAGCAATTGCAGCAGAAATCCCTTTGATAATTAAATCCGCAGCTTCTGTCCAACCCATATCACGTAACATCATTTCAGCCGAAAGAATAATCGAACCCGGATTGACTTTATCCTGACCTGCATATTTCGGCGCTGTGCCATGCGTTGCTTCATAAACCGCAACAGCTCCGCCAATATTTGCACCTGGCGCAATTCCAATCCCACCCACTTCAGCAGCTAAGGCATCGGAAATATAATCGCCATTTAGATTTAAGGTTGCAATCACAGAATAATCGCTAGGACGTAACAAAATTTGTTGCAGAAAAGCATCAGCTATCACGTCTTTAATAATAATGTCTTTGCCAGTTTTAGGATTTTTAATTTTTACCCAAGGTCCGCCATCAATGAGTTCACCACCAAAGCGCTCAATGGCAAGTTCATAGCCCCATTCTTTAAATGCACCTTCGGTATATTTCATGATGTTGCCTTTGTGTACCAAAGTGACATTTGGTTTATCATGATCAATCGCAAACTGAATCGCTTTGCGCACGAGACGCTGTGTACCTTCTTTAGATACAGGTTTAACCCCAATACCACAACTTTCAGGGAAACGAATTTTGGTCACGCCCATTTCTTCTTCAAGAAACTTAATTATTTTTTTGGCTTCAGGCGAGTCAGTTTTCCATTCAATCCCTGCATAGATATCTTCTGAATTTTCACGAAAGATCACCATATTGGTGTGTTCGGGATGTTGAACAGGACTCGGAACCCCTTTAAACCAGCGAACAGGTCGAATACAGACATACAAATCCAATTCCTGACGCAAAGCAACATTCAGTGAGCGAATACCGCCCCCTACAGGTGTCGTGAGTGGACCTTTGATAGAAACGACATATTCACGTAATGCTTCAAAAGTTTCTTCGGGCATATACGTGCCATAAATAGTATTTGCTTTCTCGCCGCAGTATACTTCCATCCATTCGATTGAACGCTTGCCACCATACGCTTTTAGCACAGCAGCATCTACCACTGCCTTCATAGCTGGTGTAATATCCACACCAATACCGTCACCCTCAATGAAAGGAATGATTGGATGGTTTGGAACATTAAGTGATAAGTCTGCATTGACTGTGATTTTGTCACCATCCGCTGGAACCACGATCTTTTGATAACCCATTGTTTAGGTTCTCCCTTTTTAAACTGGCGAATCACGTGTGCCACTGAGGACATACGTTAAAGTTTATTTTTTAATCGCTAATAGTCTAATCCAAAACAGGTTTTTTTGAGATTTTAAGGTTGAATAACTACATTTCTCCATTAAATAAAAACCTTTTATTAACGGTGATGACCAATAACCAAAGTAGTTTATTGATATGAAAATTGTTGTTTTTAACAAGCCTTATGATGTCTTATCCCAGTTTCGGGAAGATACTGCGCATTTAACTGTTTCAAGTTTTATTCATGATCCTGAATTACGTATTGCAGGACGTTTGGATTTAGATTCAGAAGGATTGATGTTTTTAACTGATCATGGCGGTTTAAATCAGTTCATTACTCATCCAAGTAATAAAAAATATAAAACCTATCTGGTTCAGGTGGATGGAGATATCACTGAAGAAGCGTTGCAACAATTACGTAAAGGCGTAGAGCTGGCTGATGGTCTCACCTTACCTGCCACTGCGATGAAAGTTGATGAACCAGAATGGTTATGGGATCGTGACCCTCCTGTTCGCTATCGCGCAAGCATTCCGACGAGCTGGATAGAACTGCAAATTTGTGAAGGTCGTAATCGTCAAGTTCGCCGTATGACTGCCGCTGTTGGGTTCCCTACCTTACGTCTTATCCGTACTCAAATTGGTTCAATCAATTTGATCCGTCTAGGTTTACAACCGGGCGAACAAACTGAAATCGAGCCGTTGCTTTTCCCTGATTTTAAAGACCTGCCTGAGGACAAGCCTTACCGTTCTCGCTCTTATGTGAAGAAACCAGGCGGGACTGGCGGTAAGCCTATGCATCAAAAGAAAAAAGAAGGTGACAAGAAAGACCCGAATAAGAAAAAATCAGGTACCAAGCGTATTTGGCAAATGGATGAAAGTGAAAAGCCACGTCGTAAGACCAATGGTACAACTCGACCAAATACTAAAGCACCGCGTGGTCGTAACCGTAATGGTCGTTGAGATTTAAGTATTTTTAAAGCCCATAAGTGGGCTTTAAAATTTAGTGGAGTTTGAAAATATGCTTAAAAATATACGATTTAAAATAATCAGATTACTCATTTCAACTTATTTACCATTTCTACTTATCTCAATTTTTTTACTAATAAATCTACTGTACATCTGGTTTGGGAACTTCTTAATAAAAATAGAAAATCAAAATAATATCTCTCTTATCACATCATTATTAGGTAGCGCAGCCACAGTATTCGCAGCAATAACAGCTGCTGTGTTAGTTCTTAACTGGAAAACACAACATAATCTATCTTTGATCTCACGATTAATTAATGATATATGGGATTTACATGGACAGTTTACATCTAAAATCTATGTTCTAACCTATACATTTTCAATAGAAACAAAAGAGTCAGAATATAAAGTTACGTATGCAGAGCTTATAGAAACAGCAGTTCCGTTACGCTCAAAAACACAACAACTTCAAATTTTACTTGAAGGGCAATTTGATGAGAAAAATTGGGAGCTTATACAAAAATATTTAAACTATCTAGAAATGTTTTATCCTTGGTCTGCCTTAGAATTTCTAGAGTTTAAGGATGATCGATACGATTTTCATAATGAATTCCAATATGCGCACTCCGCTTTAATGAATGTTTGTAGAAAATACATTTCTCTAGAATAAAAAACCGATGCTTTTGCATCGGTTTATTTCACAATATGGGTAAAATAACCCGTATTATTTTGACTTAAATCGTTTCTAGCGCGGCATTCAATGTCGAACTTGGACGCATTACTGCTTCCACTTTCGCTGGATCAACCGCATAGTAACCACCGATATCAGCAGGTTTACCTTGAACTGCTGCGAGCTCTGCAACGATCTTATCTTCATTGTCAGCCAAAGCTTTCGCAAGTGGTGCAAACTTGGCTTTTAACTCAGCATCTTCATCTTGAGCAGCAAGTGCTTGAGCCCAGTACAATGCTAAATAGAAGTGGCTACCACGGTTATCAATCTCGCCAGTACGACGTGATGGAGACTTATCGTTGTCCAGTAATTTACCCGTTGCTTGATCTAAAGTTTTAGCCAGTAACTTGGCACGCTCGTTATTTTCCTTAATGCCTAACTCTTCAAGAGAAACAGCAAGGGCAAGGAACTCACCTAAAGAATCCCAACGCAAGTGATTTTCTTCAACCAACTGCTGTACATGTTTTGGTGCTGAACCACCCGCACCCGTTTCGTACATACCACCGCCCGCCATTAACGGAACGATAGACAACATTTTCGCAGAAGTACCGAGTTCCATAATTGGGAATAGGTCTGTTAAGTAATCACGCAAGATGTTACCCGTAACAGAAATCGTATCCAAACCACGTGCCACACGTTCAAGCGTGTAACGCATTGCACGGACTTGCGACATAATCTCGATATCAAGTCCAGTCGTGTCATGATCTTTTAAGTATTTTTCAACTTTTTTGATCAATTCATTTTCGTGTGGACGGTATGGGTCAAGCCAGAAAATAGCAGGCATACCCGAGTTACGCGCACGAGTAACAGCAAGTTTTACCCAATCACGAATCGGTGCATCTTTAACCTGACACATGCGCCAGATATCGCCTTCTTCAACATTTTGAGACAGTAAAACTTCACCTGTTTCAAGGTCAGTAATATTGGCAACACCCGCTTCAGGAATTTCAAAGGTTTTATCGTGAGAACCGTACTCTTCCGCTTTTTGTGCCATCAAACCTACGTTTGGCACTGTACCCATGGTACGTGGGTCGAAGTTACCATGCCATTTACAGAAATTAATCATTTCCTGATAAATACGCGCGAAAGTTGATTCTGGCATCACCGCTTTAGCATCATACTGCTTACCATCTGCACCCCACATTTTTCCACCCGCACGAATCATGGCAGGCATAGAAGCATCAACAATGATATCGTTTGGTGAATGGAAGTTGGTAATGCCTTTGGCTGAGTCTACCATTGCTAATGCAGGACGGTGTTCCTGACATGCATGTAAATCTTCAATAATTTCTTCACGCAATGAGGTCGGCAAAGTTTCGATTTTTTCGTAAAGACCTGCCATACCGTTATTGACGTTAATACCTAATTCGTCAAATAACTTACCGTGTTTTTCAAATGCGTCTTTATAATAAATTTTGACACAGTGACCAAATACGATCGGGTGTGACACCTTCATCATGGTCGCTTTCACGTGTAATGAGAATAAAATGCCCGCTTCACGACAATCTTCAAGTTGTTTCTCATAAAAGTCGCAAAGTGCTTTTTTGCTCATAAACATAGAGTCAATGATTTCACCATCAAGCAAAGCGACTTCAGGTTTAAGTACAATGCTTTGACCGCTTTTGGTGATTAATTCCATTTTCACTTTACGCGCACGGTCCAGTGTCAATGATTTTTCACCATGATAGAAGTCGCCTTCTTCCATATGTGAAACATGCGTTTGAGACCATTGCTTCCATTCGCTCATTGAATGAGGATGTTTTTTTGCGTAGTTTTTTACCGCAGCAGGCGCACGACGGTCGGAGTTACCTTCACGTAATACAGGATTTACCGCAGAACCTAGACACTTGCTATAACGTGCTTTGATCGCTTTTTCTTCGTCAGCGGTTGGGTTTTCAGGATAATCAGGAATTGCGTAACCTTTTGACTGCAACTCTTTAATACATGCAGTTAATTGACCCACTGAAGCACTAATATTTGGTAACTTGATAATGTTGGTATCTGGATCTTGGGTAAGACGACCAAGTTCTGCAAGATTGTTAGGTACTTTCTGCTCATCTTTTAAATATTCAGAGAACTCTGCGAGTACGCGTGCAGACACAGAGATATCGCTTTTGTCGATCTCAATGCCAGCTGGCTTGGTAAAAGTCTCAATGATTGGAAGCAGTGAGTAGGTCGCTAAAAGTGGCGCCTCATCGGTCAGTGTGTAAATGATTGTTGACTTTCCACCAGCCATATATATCTCCTGCTTTGGATTGCGTTGCGAGGAATGAGCTTGTGACCCTCTCCTACGAACCGATTTGCTTAAATAAAACCCTGAGAGTATCGACTCTCATTGCATTTCAGTCAACGTAATATCTAGTGATAACGACATTTCGCCAGAAAATAGTAAAAGTAAATCTTCTCAGCAATATTCGTTAAATTTATTATTTTTTTCGTTTAAATAAACCGTTGTACCTCAATACAGGTCTTACATGAGGCCAAATCCCTGTATTTCAATGAAGATGGCCTTATTTTTTTCAGTTAATTTTACATATTTTCTATCAAAATGAGATAAATAAATCGATAAAATAAAATTCTTTGTTATTTCTATGAGAAAAACTGTGTATAAAACAACACTTTTTGCACTCAGCCTGAGCGCTTCGAGTCTGGTATTTGCTCAAAATCCACTGAGTGTACATGTACTTAATCTTGAAAATGGTTTGCCATCTGCTGATGTCAATGTTGTTCTTGAAGCTCAACAAGGTGAAAAGTGGGTGCAAATCAATCAGGGTAAAACCGATGAAAATGGACGTATCACTGCACTTTATCCAGATGAAAAAACTTTAGCTAAAGGAACTTATCGGGTGACATTCAAAACTGGGGATTGGTTTCGAGAACATAATCAACGTTCATTTTTTCCTGAAGTGCCCGTTGTATTTGTGATTGATGGAGCTGTTGATCATTATCATATTCCACTCTTAATCAGCCCTTATGGCTATTCAACCTATCGTGGAAATTAATGTCTAGTAATATGAAATAGCTGATGATGATTTGAGTGGGTGCACTCTTTTACCTATTAAAATGGAGAGATTGTTACCCACTTCATTTACAAGTTTCAGTGATACATTTGATCTAAATCGATAAAACTGCTGAAATTTACATCTCATTGATTTAATTTTAAACGCTTAATCTTATTTTATTGTTTTTATCATTAAAATCGTTTGACACCCTCCTCAAATCACCCTACTATACGCCCACCTCTGAAACGTCCCTATCGTCTAGAGGCCTAGGACATCGCCCTTTCACGGCGGTAACCGGGGTTCGAATCCCCGTAGGGACGCCAATTTCAGATACAGCCTCATATAAGTCCCTATCGTCTAGAGGCCTAGGACATCGCCCTTTCACGGCGGTAACCGGGGTTCGAATCCCCGTAGGGACGCCAAATTCCAAAAAAGCCACTGCATAATGCGAGTGGCTTTTTTATTTCTATCAAATCGATCATGAGGAAATAGAGATTCTGACGAATCCCTATTTCCATTCAATATATTTATGCAGACTTGCGTGAATTCACCTGACCTTTAATCACAGCCTTGATATTACCCTTCGCATAATTCAAAAATACAAGAAGCGGCGATAGTTTCGGATTTGGCTTTTTGCCTTTTCCAATACTTCTAAATTGCGCCGCATACCAAATAATTTCCATAATCGCCATTTTATCGACAAATGGTAATCCTGTTTTAATTGGTTTGACTGCATATTTGACATCCTGCCCTGCAATCAAACGATTTGCTAAGTCCGTTTCAACTGCAAATGGACGTGCAATACCAATAAAATCACAAGCACCACTTTGCAAAGCGGCATTCATGCCTGCCACTGTACGAAAACCACCCGTAACCATCAGCTTACATGTAACTTGTTGACGAATTTTTTCTGCAAAGTCTAAAAAGTAGGCTTCTCGCGCAATGGTGCTGGCTTTACGTTTTTCTGATTTCGCACCTGCCATCGCAGGGGCTTCATAGGTTCCGCCAGAGATTTCAATTAAATCGATTCCAACGACATCAATGGCTTTAAATACTGTAATTACATCTTCTTCAGTAATGCCACCGCGTTGAAAGTCAGCCGAATTAAGTTTAACTGAAATGATAAAGTTTTCTGAAGTCGCTTTACGTACTGCTTTATAAATCTCAAGCAGGAAGCGCATACGATTTTCAATCGAACCGCCCCATTGATCCTGACGTTTATTGGTCAATGGCGATAAAAACTGACTAATCAAATAACCATGTGCACCGTGTAGCTGTACACCCTCGAAACCCGCTTTTTCACAAATACTTGCGGCTTTCGCAAAACGCTGAATAATATCCAGGATCTCATCTTGTCGAAGCTCACGAGGCGTTCCAAACATGGTAGCAAGCATAGGACTAAATGGCACAGCAGAAGGCGCCACCGTTTCTTTATTTAATCCTTTCGGACACTGACGCCCCGGATGAGATAACTGGATTAACTGCACCATTCCGTACTGCTTGCCAATATCTGCCCATTTTTTTAGTTCAACCAGATCACGCTCACTTTCAGCGACAACAACGCCAGGCTCATTTTTAGCACGAATATCGACCATCACATTGCCTGTAATGGCACAACCCAGCCCTCCTTTCGCCCATGCTTCATAAAGCCCAAGATGTAGTTGATTCGGCTGTCCTGCATCATTTGCCAATGCTTCACTCATCGCTCCCTTAATTAAGCGATTTTTAAATGTGGTATTTCTGATTTGAATTGAATCGGCAATCTGTGTCATGTTTTTCTCTTTTAAAAAATCGGAGTTATTCTTCCAATTTGAATTAAAAATTGAAGTTAAAGTCATCCTGTATTTGCAAATTGACAATACCACATGTCAATTATATGCAAAAGTTTAATATTGGCTTGCAGCAATGAGCTGACGGGTATATTCAGATTGCGGTTTTAAAAAAAGTTGCTCAGTATCTTGATATTCAATAACTTTTGCATGTCGCAATACCAAAACTTTCTGACATAAAGCGCGGACGACTTGTAAGTCATGACTAATAAACAAATAGCTCAACTGCTGTTGTTGCTGTAAGCGTCGCAATAACTGGACGATTGAACGCTGTGTCGTACGATCCAATGCCGATGTAGGCTCATCCAAGATAATCAACTTAGGCTTCAAAATTAATGCGCGTGCCAAAGCAATACGTTGCCTTTGTCCACCAGATAACTCATGAGGATAACGCTGTTTAAATTCAATCGGCAATTCCACTTTCAATAGTGCATCGTCAATCAAATCATCCATTTCATCTGCTTTAATGTGTTTGAGAACGAGTCCCTCACCAATAATTTGTGCCACCGTCATGCGTGGATTTAAACTGCTAAATGGGTCCTGAAATACAATTTGAAAATCTGTGCGTAACGGGCGAAGTTGATTTTCTTTTAAATGATTTAAGTCTTTGCCCAATAAAATGATTTTCCCATCGCACTCAATCAAGCGAGTTACTGCCAGTGCAAGTGTGGTTTTACCCGAACCACTTTCCCCTACAATCCCAATCGACTCGCCCTGAGAAAGGGTTAAATCCATCGGTTCTAATGCAACCACATAATCCTTAACTCGATTGAGTAACCCTTGTTTAATTGGAAATTTGACCTCAAGCTGTTGCAGCTCAAGTAATGGCTGCCCAGACTGGAGTTTTAATGCATGACCGAAATCATGATTGAGCAAATGTTGGGTATAACTGGTTTTGGGATGATTAAAAACATCATTGACCTGCCCTTGCTCCTCGACACCACCTTTGTTCATGACAATGACTTGGTCTGCATAGCGTTTGACCAGATTTAAATCGTGACTAATCAAAATCATGGCCATATTGCGTTTTTGCTGCAACGTTTTAAGCAGATTTAAAATCTGTGCCTGCAACGTGACATCTAGTGCAGTGGTGGGTTCGTCAGCAATTAAAATCTCAGGCTCTTGCGCCAACGCCATCGCAATCATGACCCGTTGACGCTGACCACCCGATAATTCATGAGGATAACGTCTCAGCTTAGTTTCAGGCTCAGGGATTCCAACATCATGCAACAATTCCAGTACGCGGCTTCGAACTTGCTGCTTTGACCATCCTTTTAGCAGCAATGTTTCACCGACGATTTTTTCCACCCGATGTAATGGATTTAATGCCGTCATCGGTTCCTGAAAAATCATGGCAATTTTTTGACCGCGAATCTGTCGATACTGCGCTTGATTGAGGTGCAATAGATCTTGACCTTCAAATAAAGCTTGACCCGTTATTTTTAAATGCTGAGGTAATAAGCCTAATAACGCCAGACTACTGATGGATTTACCTGAACCACTTTCTCCCACGATTGCTAGGGTTTCACCCTGTTTCAGTTCAAAATCCAGTTGTTGAACCAATACTTGACCCGTTTCATTTTCAATATGTAAGCCACTTACTTTCAGGCAAGTCATTTGCTGCATTTGATTATTGTCGTCTTGGATCGAATGCATCACGCGTCGCCTCCCCAACATAGATAAGAAGAGATAACACCACAGCCAAACTAAAAAAACCTGAGAGTGCTAACCACGGCGCGGTTAAATTATTTTTACCTTGTAATAATAATTCACCCAATGAAGCAGCATCAGGTGGTAAGCCATAGCCCAAAAAGTCCAGTGCGGTGAGTGCCGTAATATTGGCGGTGAGCATAAAAGGAAGCTGCGATAAACTCGAACTCATGGCATTGGGTAAAATATGCCGAAACATAATGGTTCGGTCTTTTACCCCTAAAGCACGCGCGGCACGGACATAATCAAAATTTCTTGCTCGTAAAAACTCTGCCCGAACCAGTCCAACCAGTGCTGGCCAGCCAAACAACAGCATAATCAGAAACAACCAATACACACTTGGGGTAAACATACTGACCAAAATCATGACCATAAACAGCATAGGTAAACCACCCCATACCTCAAGAATGCGTTGGCCAATCAGATCAATCCATCCACCATAGTAGCCTTGTATCGCGCCAACTATGATTCCGATCACTGCGGCAAAAAAAGTTAACGCAAAACCAAAGATTAAAGATACACGTAAGCCATAAAGAATCCGTGCCAATACATCGCGCCCCTGATCATCTGTTCCGAGCCAGTTTTGCTGGCTTGGTGGTGAAGGTACAGGCACTGCTAAATCCAAATTTGGAGTTTGATAAGAAAATGGAATTAACGGCCATACTGCCCACCCCTTATCATCAATTAATTTTTGAACTGCTGGATCTTTATAATCTGCCTCGGTTTCAAACACACCGCCAAAGGTCGTTTCAGGGTAGGATTTCATCACTGGAAAATAATAAGACTGATCGTATTTGACTAAAATCGGTTTATCATTGGCTATAAACTCTGCACCCAACGACAAAATAAAAATCAATACGAACAGAATGAAACAAGTAAAACCCAGCCGATTGTGTTTAAAACGTTTAAAACGCGCCTGCATCATTGGGGACATTATTTTGCTCCCCGTGATTCAAAATTAATTCGTGGATCGATCACCTGATACAACACATCACTGATCAACCTCAAAACCAAACCAAGCAAGGTAAATAAAAATAAAGTACCAAAAATCACAGGATAATCACGTTGGGTAATTGCCTCAAAGCCGAGTAAGCCCACGCCATCCAGATTAAAAATAATTTCAATAAACAAGTTGCCGACAAAGAAAATGCCAATGAGGGCTTCGGGTAAACCTGCAATCACAATCAGCATAGCATTACGGAAAACATGACCATAAAGCACCCTATTTTCGCTTAATCCTTTTGAACGTGCTGCCAGTACATATTGTTTATTCAGTTCTTCCATAAAAGAATATTTGGTCAAATAAGTTAAGCCTGCAAAACCGCCCAACACCATCGTCAACAAAGGCAAGGTCATATGCCAAAAGTAGTCTTTAACTTGCTCAAAAAAGCTAAGTTGATGAAAATTCTCAGAGACTAAACCCTGTAATGGGAACCAGTGAAAATATGAACCGCCTGCAAAAAATACAATCAGTAATACACCAAATACAAAAGTCGGCACAGCATAGCCAACAGCCAGCAGGATCGATGTTGCTTTATCAAAAAATAAACCATGTTGTTTAGCTTTACGAATCCCAAGGGGGATCGATACTAAATAAATCAACAAAGTACTCCAGAGCCCCAGCGAAATGGTTACTGGCATTTTTTCATATAACAGTTGGGTAACGGGTTTATCCTTAAAAAAACTGGTGCCGAAATCTAAGGTCAAATAACCTTTTAACATCAACCAAAAGCGTTCAGGCGCAGATTTATCGAAACCATATTGGGCTTTTATCTGCTCAATCATTTCAGGGCTTAAACCTCTAGCTCCCTGATAAGATCGATCAGATGAGATACTGACTGTTTCACCGCCACCACTTTGATTGATCCCCTGAAAATTTTCAGCCTGATGAATTGCCTGCTCAACAGGGCCACCTGGCGCAATTTGAACCACTAAAAAATTAATCAGTAAAATCAGAAATAAGGTCGGAACAATGAGTAAAAGTCGCTTAATAATATAGGTGCCCATGTTTTGGTTCCTTTGGCGTCTTTTGATGATTTATTGTCGGCGCAAATAATTTGCAACCGCTTGCGCTTTTTTAGGATTCGACCACCAGTAATCCAGTCCTACCGAAAGTGTCGGCAAGGTTTGAGGATGTTCATACATATCCCAGTAGGCATACCAGTTCTCCCCCTTTCCATAGGTTAAAATTTGATAATAACCTGCACGTAACAAACGATCTAGCACTTTGGTATGGGTGATCAGTTCCTCTCGACTAGAAGATTTCACCAGTTTTTGGATCACTGCATCAATCACAGGGTCTTTAATACCTGAAAAATTATAATTGCCCACCTGATCTGCGGCAGAACTACTCCAGAATTGAAATTGTTCATTTCCCGGTGTTAAAGACTGTGGCATCGCCAAGGTCGTTAAATCAAAATCATTACGGCGCATACGCTCTAAATACTGTGGCACATCGACCTGTCGAATCGATACTGTAATCCCGAGACGTTTAAGATTTCGCACCAATGGCATTAGAGTACGTTGTAAACCGTCCTGATGGATTAACAATTCAAACTGAATCGGCTTACCCTGATGATCACGTAATTGTCCTGCTTTAACGCTATAACCCGCATCAATCAATAACTGTCTTGCGGTCAGCAAATTTTGACGATTAAAACCACTGCCGTCACTCACGGGATATTTCCAGTCTGCAAGTACACCCTGTTTCACAATCGGATTTAATTTGGATAGATACGGCTGTAAAACTTGAAGTTCTGCTGCTGAAGGTTTCCCTCTCGCTGCCAATTCACTATTATCAAAATGGCTTTGTAAACGTCGATATTTGCCATAAAACAGGGCTTTATTTTGCCATTCAAAATCATAGGCATAACTGACAGCACGCCGAAATTGAATATCATTGAGTGGCGCACGACGGGTATTCATTACAATACTTTGCATGGTCATCGGATTACGATGTTTAAACTCAAATTTTTTGACCATCTTGTTGTTTATTGCAGGAAAATTATAGGCAGTGACCCACTTTCTGGCAGTAAATTCTTCTTGCCATGTATATTGCCCAGACTTAAATCCTTCAAAAGCAATATCCATATTACGGTAATAAACATATTTCAGGCGATCAAAGTTATACCGTCCACGATTCACGGCTAAATCTTTGCCCCAATAATCTGGATTGCGCTTGTAAGTAATGCTGCGTCCTGCATCAATGCGTTCAATCAGATATGGGCCTGAACCTAAAATCGGCTCCATGGTAATGCGGCTAAAATCTTTATTTTTCCAGTCTTGTTTGGAATAAATGGGAAGACTTGCCAAAATCATGGGCATTTCAGCATTATTTTCAGATTTAAAACTAAACTTGACCTGATATTTAGACAACACCTCGGTTTTTGCCAAATCTGCAATATACATTTGCAAACCCGGATTAGCCTTGCTTTGATAGGTATCAAAACTGAATTTGACATCTTCTGCTGTCAAAGGCTGACCATTACTGAACTTTGCTTTTGGATTTAAATCAAAAATAACAAAATGGGTATGTTCAGGATCAAAAGTAGCAGTCTTCGCCAAAAGTGGATACATCACCGCAGGCTCATCAAGCGAAGGCGACATCAGGCTGTCAAATATAAAATTTATACCGTCTGTAGAACTGCCTTTGCCATTCATACTATTCAGGTTATCAAAAGTACCATTGCTATATTCACTCAGTATGCCACCTTTGGGCGCCTGCGGATTGGCATAAGGCATATGACTCAATCCACTATATTTGGCTTTACTATGTATAGCGATATAAGGCGTCGTCTGTACCGCAGCATTAACAGTACCGCCATAAAAAATCACTGCCAAAATAGTACTTTTGATCAGCTGACCCATCATTGGATGATGGGCGCTATGCAAGCCTCGTCCTGAAATCAAATCCATCATCCGTTACAACTTATAAGTTTGGAACTTTAATGACATCACCAATACGAAGCTGTGCATTTTGTTTCAGGTCATTTAGATCTGCCAACTCGGTAATTGCCATACCAAACTTACTCGCTAAACCAATCAGCGTATCGCCCCGTTTAACCGTGTATTCAGTAATGGTTTTTGGAATTTGCAATGATTGTCCGCGCTGTAACGATGCACGTGCATTGAGATTATTTAGATCTGCCAAATCTTTTGCACTCATGCCTAAACGACTGGCAATACTGTTAAGTGATTCACCTGATTTTACGGTATAAGATTCAGTATTTGCGGCTGTTTTGCCTTTTGATCTGCTTTTTGGGCTGTCATCTTTGGTAGTTTCAGTTTTTGGTAGATCACCTTCCAATTTTAACTTTTGACCTACGCGTACATTAGCGTTACGACTTAGACCATTTAAAGCAGCCAAATAATTCAACTGAAGATGATAGCGGCTTGCGATACTCGCTAGCGTTTCACCTGATTTGACTGTATGCGTATCTGGTGAAGTTTCTTGTACCTCAACCTTTGCCGAAGCTGGAATGTCACCCGTTAGTTTTAATTTTTGTCCAACACGTAAACCTGCGCTACGACTTAAACCATTGAGCTCCGCAAGATCAGAAAGCTCCAGATCAAACTTATTGGCGACACTATTTAAACTATCCCCTGACTGAACGGTGTATTGCTCAGGAACGCTAGAATCCGCAGGAATTTTTAAGGTCTGTCCAACTCGAACACCGCTATTAGTTGAAATATTATTCAAGCTTGCAAGTTCAGCCAACGTCATTTTTGATTTTGCTGCAATACTCGATAAAGTATCGCCACGTTGTATCTGATAATTTTCAGTTTTAACTTGATTGGCTAATTTGCTGTTACGTGTTTCCTTTGGATCTGCTTTGTCATCATCACGTACAGTCACTTCATGCAAAGGCACATTAATTTTTTGCCCCACGTATAAGCTACTGCTTGCGGTCAATCCTGAGGTTAAATCAGCCAACTCCTGATTTGATAAAGCATAACGATCTGCAATCAATTTAAGATATTCACCACGCTTCACTGTATAGGATTTGGTTGCAACACGTGTCGTCTTTGCATCACTTTTCGCTTCTGTATTGCGATTCGACCCTGCATTATGTGTTGTACCGTTGTCTTTAAGAGAAAGTTTTTGCCCAACAAATAAACCACTGGTCACAGACAAATTATTATAGTCAGCCAGTTGTTTGACTGTGAGACCAAATTGATCCGCAACACCTGTCAGACTGTCGTTGGCTTTTACCGTATAACTTTCAGGTTTGGACTCGGCTTTAACAGGAACTGGTCGATCAATCGCTTGCGGTTTGGCATCATACAAATACAAAGTTGCCCCAACAAACAAAGTATTGTTCGGATCAATCTGGTTCCATTTTGCGATATCACGCCAGCTCACCCCATTTTTAGCCGCAATAATGGCTAAAGTATCGCCTGGCTGAACGGTATAAGTTGAACGTTTGCCTGAAGGCTGTACCACGACAATATCAGTATCCGTTTTAATATAAGGCTTATCTTTATTATTTTGTGCCTCATAACTATCTGCATTGACAGTTGCAGCTACAGCTTTAGGGTAAGCAAAGCCTTTGGTCACTTCCTTACCTTCAGTATCGGCAACTGACTGACTGGTCTGAATCGCAGTTAATCTGATTTTGCCATCATAAGGATCCACAATTTCGGTGCCTTTAGGTGCAATCGCTTTGAGTTCTGCAACCACCTGATCTTTTTCAGCCTGTGTCGGTTGTGGTTCTAAAGCCTGAGTCACTGTTTCCTTAACTCCTTCTTGCTTCACCAATGCCACAATTTGTTCGCGCTCAGACTTGGAAATTGGTGGTTCGGCACTTAAGGCTTTCACATTACTGGCAGGCGTCACTGCAACAGGAATACGGGGTGCACTCGGAATATCCGCACTGGCCGCAAATGCAGCCAGCTCATCTGCACTACGCGGCGTGGTTTTCAAAGGTCGAGTGATCGATGAAACAACTGTACTGCTGGTCGAAGGTCGACTGATACTACTCGCGGTCATGACGGGTGGTGTTGTACGACTTGGCGTTACAGTTTGAGTAGAACCGCGCGTGGATGTGTTAACAGTCACATTGGCATTAGGCGTAGCTGCTGTGTTATTGCTTGCCCAGAATCCAGAGGATGATTTTAAAGCTTTGAGCTTAGCATCCACTGATGGATTGACATCTGAAGGAATCAAAATACGCATTGGACTTTCTGGGTCAATACGTTCACCACGATAACCCGGATTCAATGCATAAAGTTCAGCACGGCTTAACCCTGTCAAAGACGCAATTTGATTTAAATCAACAGGTGCATTGAGCATGACTTCACGAAAGTGAGGACGATTGGCAATCGGCGGTAAGTTTACATTATAGGCTTTAGGATTTTTAATAATTTGAGCAACTGCCAGAAAACGCGGTACATAGTTCATGGTTTCCTGTGGCAATTTGAGTGACCAATAATCCGTTGGTAAACCCGCGGCTTGGTTTCGATTGATCGCCTGCTGAATACGTCCTGGTCCAGCATTATAAGCTGCCAGAGCTAACTCCCACGAGCCGAACTGATTATATAAGCTTCCTAAAAACTCATAGGCTGCACGAGTTGATTCCACGACATCACGGCGTCCATCATACTGGCTGGTTTGCTTTAAACCATAAATACGACCTGTACTTGGAATAAACTGCCACAATCCTGCTGCGGCTGCGCTACTGGTCGCTGCGGGATCGTATGAACTTTCAATTACAGGCAGTAATGCCAATTCAGTTGGAATGCCGCGACGTTCTGCCTCTTTCACCGTGTGATATAAATAGCGGCTGGCACGTGCGCTTAAACGATCCAGATACGGCTGGCGTGAAATAAACCAGCTACGTTGTGCTTCAATACGTGGATCCCAATGATTCAAGTCCATTTTAAAACCAACGGTCATGCGCTTCCAGACATCACCGTGTTTTAAAATCTGTAAGCGATCACCTTCAACCGCACGCATATCTGTTGCAGAAAGCAAATCTTCAAGTGAATCCAGACTGCTGGCATCCAGGTATCCTGAACCACCAACTTGTTTTGTTGTATTTGTTTTTGCAGTCTGTGGAGTTGAGGAACAGCCAGTGGTGAGACCCAATGCTGCCAAAGCAGAAGCCAATATCGTAATTTTAAAAAGTGATGCTGCGGGAAATTGCCACACCATATTGGTCGGTTTATACATAAAATGTTCCAAACAACTCGCGTAAAGTTTAATTCTTTGATATGCCATTGTAGTGAAGCATGTCGCTTAGACAAGGCAATAATTTAACGTGAATTGCGTGGAAATGTTACAAGAAATTAAAAAAAACAGTGAATCTACGGCTCGAAAAGCACGATTTGCATATACAATACGGGACGTTAAGTTCATTTTTTTAGTTTTAGGTTTGATATGATCTCACAAACAATCACGCTCTATGTTGATGGTGCCTGCAAGGGTAATCCTGGCTTAGGTGGTTGGGGTGCCTATATCATTACTCAAGATGCTGAACACAAACTCTTTGGTGGTGAAGCTGAAACCACCAATAATCGCATGGAACTGACCGCTGCCATTGAAGGTGTTTCTTTTTGTCCAAAGGATGCAAAACTCATCATCTGGACAGATTCCAATTATGTCAAACAAGGCATTACTGAATGGATTCACGGTTGGAAAAAGAAAAACTGGAAAGATGTCAAAAATCCTGAGCTTTGGCAACAACTGGATCAAGTTTGTGCTGGGCGGAACATCGAATGGAACTGGATTAAAGGACATGCAGGACATGCAGGCAATGAAATGGCAGATCAACTGGCCAATTTAGGCGTGCAGCATCCTGAAAAGCAGCATGTGGTCGTGCCTGAAGCTGAATGGATAGGACATCAACTGACTCCACTAGATGCAAAAATAAAGACCGAGGCAAAAAAAAAATCTGAAAATGACTGGCTGCTCGATGACCCGTTTGGACTAGATGTTCTCGAGGATGCTTTTGATAATCATGACGTTGATAGCGAAGATTTAACCATCAATGAATATCCTATAGACCCTACAGACGATGAAGCGTTGGTAGAAATAGAAAATGAAAAGATAGTTGGGTCAGCAAGTGAACCAGAACAAACAGCAACCCAATTAACCAATAACCGTATCGATCAAAGCAAAACGCATCCACATGTGGTAACAACAGCAGCCACCCTAAATATTCAAGGCCCACGCCAACTAATTTTAGATACAGAAACCACTGGTTTTTACTTTCAGGATGGTGACCGAATAATTGAAGTCGGTGCGATTGAAATGATCAATCGTAAGCTAACAGGCAGTTCGATTCATATTTATATCAATCCTGAAAAACCTGTAGGTGAATCTGAAAATATTCACGGCATCAGCGATGATTTTCTCAAAGATAAGCCTAAATACGCAGAAATTGCAGAGGTACTCTTTGATTATCTCAAAGGTGCAGAAATCATTGCGCATAATGCCACCTTCGATATGAACTTTTTGGATACCGAGTTCAAACGCGCTGGTTTAGTTGCGCTTTCAGAAGTGTGTACTGTTACCGATACCTTGGCATTGGCTAAAAGTAAGCATCCGGGACAAAAAAATTCATTAGATGCATTGGTCAGACGCTACGACATTCCTGCGCGTGATCGTACCTTCCATGGTGCGTTACTAGATGCCGAGATTTTATCCGATGTCTATCTGGCCATGACAGGTGGACAGGTTTCTTTTGATATGGATGCCCTGTCACAAAATGAAAATCATGGACAGCAAAATAGCAGACAGCGTGTGCAGATTGATCTGCCTGTGATTTTGCCTGAACCCGAAGAATTAGCAAGACATGAGACTTGGGTCAAACAATTTGAGGAAAAACAGGGTAAGCCTTGCTTTTTTGCCAAATAAAATTCGTAGTAAGCTTGGGTTTTAGTATTCCAAGCCTTAAAAGTTCAGTTATATTAGTTGATAAATAAAGTGCTGATGATCAGAACCGATCACCCAAGTCACCCTGAACTTAGCAATCAATAACATACGACAGCATGTGTGGGGATGCATGTGTATGTTTGGTGATCTGGGATTTAATCTGGTCTGTCAGGCAATTTGACACCAATAACATAGGAAAGGTGCAGCTTACATGTCTTATCAAAGCTCTATTCACTTCGACCCAACTGCATTATTGATAATAAAAAATGAAATTGATAATTCAATCAAATTGGTTGAAAACGCAGTGAGTACATTGGCAGAAGAACAAACGCTGCCTTTTGGTATCGATGATGCACTCAATCAATTTGAACAATGCGCTCGTATTTTAGCCATGATTGATATGCCACGCTTGGCACTCATTACAGATTACTCAGCGTCATTGATGCGCAAAATTATGTCTGAACCGCACAATATTCAGACTCAGGATGTGATTGCCTTGAGTGAAGGCACCACTATGCTGAAACGCTACATCGAATTTATTTGCTTACGTGAAGTCAAAGTTCCCCAATTTTTAATCGATACTCTTAATCGGCTTGAACTCGCTCTCGGTAAACCACAAACACGAGAAGGCGCACAGATTTTACCGTTACTGGATTGTTTCCAGCCTAATTTTAATTTAGCAGCGACACCTGAGTTAGAAAAATCAGCTTATGTGCATCAACTTTATAAACTAAGCTTGCATAAACTACTTCAACATACTGCGCAATCATTGGATTTTCAGGCAATTAAAATTGTTGGCGTTTACCTTGCATCATTTGCGCGAAATACGCCTAGTCAGCAATACTGGGAATTAGTCAATATTGCACTGGGTTATCTTGATCACCTCATTTTAAATCAGGCGCGTTTACGTGTTTTTATTCAGTTAGAAACCAATATAGGACAGTTTCTTCAACACCCCGAGAATTTTACTGCAACTAGCGCAGATCTTGCCGATATTTTGAGTCTGTGCATCAGTCAGGAAGACGAGATTTCCGAACACATTCGCCAACAACTCAATATGGGTGATGAGCAACTTTCGGACACCCAACTTGAAGTTTTAAGTCGTCATTTGTATGGCCCAGATTACACCACCATTCATACTGCCAGTAAGCTGATTACCGATGCCATG
Organism: Acinetobacter septicus; assembly: GCF_019355975.1. Taxonomy (NCBI): domain Bacteria; kingdom Pseudomonadati; phylum Pseudomonadota; class Gammaproteobacteria; order Moraxellales; family Moraxellaceae; genus Acinetobacter; species Acinetobacter septicus. The sequence goes on from NZ_CP079898.1 coordinate 1,082,176, forward strand.
ACTCAAATTCGTCACGACATTGAATATAACTATCAAAATATGTCGACAGAAAAAATTCAGGATTTACAGACAAGTTTAAAAAATCTGGCCAACGTGTTTAAAGTCTTAAATCTCAATGAAGCCTATCAAGAGCTATATCGTCAGTCTGAAGCATTGAATCAACCGACAATTCTTAACGATGAAAATTATGCTCAGCAGTTGATGAAAAGTATATTGGCGGCGATGAATTCGATTGGCATTTTGGAGCGCAATTACTTATCTAGCCGTTTACAGCTTCGTGTCAACAATATGAATATTTCATTAGATCGTCTGGATGAAGCGCATCAGGTATTGCTTACAGAAAGTAAGGCCTTGATTGAAATGGTCATTCAAATGCTATTACAGTATGAGCAACAACCAGAAGCAGCATTGCTTGAACCTTTATGTGTTCATCTAAAAGAATTGTCAGGCGCAGCCTTATTTCTGGGAAGTAAGGAGCAACAACTTGCATTGTTAAACACTGCGGAATTTGTGCATAGCAGAAACGAACAACAACAAACGCTGAATCTTGAACAAATTTGTCTGATTTTAAACGTGTTAGCAAGTCTGGATATGCTGATTGACAATTTAAAAAATAAACAACCTGTTTTACAGTCGATGTTTGATGTAGCATTGGAAAATAGTCAGAAATTACAAACAGCGGCGGCCTAATGTCACAACTTTCACTTGCCTATATTTTTCATAATCAACAACTGCTTGTCGATGAAAATTACCAACTTCCCAAAGTTGCAACACTGGCAAGTGATTTAAAGTTTAAAGCGGGTGATGAAGTCATTGCCCGTGATTTACTAGAGCATGAACCTATCCCAGCAGGCCTACAACTGATCCCGATTCGACAACTCATTACCTTATGGTCTGTCGATGAATTTCAAAAAGCCAGCCGTGCAGTTCAATTGCTCGAATGGCGACGTAATCATAGATTTTGTAGTCACTGCGGCCATGAAACCCAGATTCACCCTACCGAATATGCCATGGTCTGCCCTGCCTGTCGTTATCACCAATATCCACGTGTACAGCCTTGCGTCATTACGATTATTACCAAAGGTCAGGATGAAGTTTTACTGGCTAAAAATGCACATAATAAAAGTAATATGTATGGACTGATTGCGGGCTTTGTTGAAGTGGGTGAAACACTTGAAGAAGCAGTACAACGTGAAACGCTAGAAGAAGTCGGTTTAAAACTTAAAAATATTCGTTACATGTCCAGTCAGCCATGGCCTTTTCCAAGTAATCTCATGATTGCATTTCAGGCAGAATACGATTCAGGCGAGATCAAGCTTCAGGAAGAAGAAATTAGCGATGCGAAATTTTTTAAATTTGATCAACTGCCTGAAATTCCTTTTAAAGGAAGTATTGCGCATGCCATGATTATGCAAGTCATGCATCATCAAGCTTGATGAAAATCTCATAACGCTGGTCGAAGCAAGATAAATCTGGAAGCTTTATTTTAGGTTTCCAGACTCTCTTTTAGAAAACTCAAAATAGTACGTTTGGTCTTAAAATATCGACTAAATAAACTCGATAAGGTACCAATAATGGAGATATGCCCTGTTTTGGGAATAATCGCAATGTGGCTATGATTGCCATGTTGTCTCAAAATATGATCAAAATCGATCGTATTTTTTGCTGCAACAATTTGATCATTTTCCGCCATTAATAAATAATGCCGAATTTGATTAGAGTCGACAAAATAATAAGGCATGACCTGTTGATACGGAATCTCCTGATCAAATGCATCCTGTGCCAAAGGATCACCCTTATAATCAAAGTGATAAGGTCCCGCAATTCCAATAATTGCCTTAATATTGTCCCGACAATGGACTAAATTGGGGTGTGGATGATACACCACTGACATGACATTAAATGCCCCAGCAGAATGTCCCATCAAAATTATATTTTCAGTTGAAATTTTCAGTTTAGTTTTATGTTGATCCAGAAAATTGAGCGCCAATGCCAAATCATCAATATAGCTTGGAAAAATATATTCAGGCGCAAGATGATAATTAATCACAGCGACATCATATCCCTCGCGAGCAAAACTTTCCCCTATAAAGCCATAATCTTTTTTATCGCCATGCTGCCAAGCGCCGCCATGAATAAATACCATCAGGGGCTGTTGTTTTAATGGTTTTTTTGCGCGGTATAAATCCAGACGCTGCCGTGCTTTAAGCCCATAAGCAATATTCTTTTGCGCGATATAAGTCGATTTGGGTGTTAGAAAATTAAGCGCATAGCTTCCCAAATCATATAAGCGAAACTCATGATAGTGATGTTTGACTTGCTCAAATCGCTGTTGTAATTGTTTCAAGATCTTGTTTGGACTATTGAGCATTCACAGGCTCACCTTGATCAGGATCAATGGCAACAGGTGTTTGCACCACTGGTTGCGCTGTTGCATTGCCCACCATCGGACTTGCAACTAGTGAACTCGCGGTGGTACCTGCATTTGGTTGGTCAATATTATCAATCAAGGTCACAATTTTTGTCACGTTACCTACTTTTTGCAGGACATCGTTCAAATCATTAATTTCAGCCGTATTTAAGCGCCCCATGACATACAACACACCATCTTCGGTATGCACCAACACTTTGGTGTCAGAAACCACTGGTGCACGGACCAACAAACCCCGTGTATTTGCAGTTACAGCAGAATCTTGCATGATAGTGGAGTAACTGACTTGAGGACCTACAGTAATATAATTATGTACTGTTTTTACATCACTCATTGACTTAACATTGTCTTCAGCCAATTGACGAAGATGCTCATCAGGAACCTGCCCTGTCAATAAAACATTGCTATGAAAGCTTTCAATGTTGACACGTGACTGTTTAAAACGCGGATCAAGTTTATATAAATTGATACTTGCAGTACGTTTAATAGAAGAATCAATAAACACCTGACCCAAACTACGTGCACCACTTTCTGTACCCACTGGCGCAGATCCAGTTCCACCAGAAATAAAGCTGGCACAGCCAGATAAACTCGCGACACACAACGCCGTTATTGCAATACGTTTAAACACTCAGCAAAGCTCCCTGAAAACTGTTTTGAAATCATGTTTGCATCTCGCTCAAGAGTAATGAACTCTGGTTACAAAGTAAATGCATTTTCAATCCATTGCTGATCATATCGAAGTTTAGAAAAATCTTGCTGTACTGTTTTTGCAATTTTCTGTGGAAAATCAAAACAAATTACATCAAAACGACAATAAAACTGATCATAGGCTGGATGACATATCAAAAAATATTCAGCAGTACGAATAATTTTGCGTTGTTGAGTAGGACGGATCATTTCATTGGCCTGTCCATAGCCACCCAATGAACGTGCTTTAACCTCAACAAAAACAAGTTCCTGACCTCGCTCCACAATTAAATCCACCTCTCCAAATCGAGAATGAAAATTTTGCGTCACCAGTCGAAAGCCCCGTTGTTGTAAAATGACCATTGCTTGCTGTTCCGCCCATTGACCGAGTGCATGTTGGTGATTGGTTGTCATGGATACGCTTCGTTATTGAAGTTGTAAAATGTTATTTTTTTGTTTTTGATAACAATGCGGAATTCGTGTCACTCGTTGCGCATTCACATCCAGATCGCCCGTACGCCCTTGTAATGTGAAATTTTGAATTTTTGGGGTTTTTAAATAAAGTTCCGCGAGCATCCATGCATCCGCTCCAAAAGCAATCAGGCGCTGATACGGCATACTGACAGGCTGCTGCAAATAAGCCTGTGCAACATCATCCCACTGATGTTCGTATAAAGCAGGAACATCACAAAATTTTAGCCCATTTGGAATCGGCTGATTTTCCTCAATAGCGGTCGGTTGAGCATAAACATTATTTTTAGGTAGATGAGAAAGCTGATTCATCCACGCATCATCTCCCAAAAGCAATAATCCCTGCCCCTTTTTTAGCTTTTTAGGTATCTCTTGAACCACTTCCACAGATTGACCAAACTGCGACATAATCGACATCAGATACAACTCACTGTCCTGCTCTCGACCTGTTTGGCGCAATACGAGCAACTGTGAAACTTTGTCTTTTTGCATAATCTGTTTCAAGGCATAAGCATCATCTTGTTTGGACAAACTAAACTGGATCACGTTAGGTGATTGCGTTTCAACTTCATTTAAAGCCAAAACTCGGACTTTGGGATTAATCGCGACAATTTGCTCTACTTCATTTTTAGCCAATGGTCCAACAATCAACTGGGTTTTATTATTAAGATGTTTAGCCAGAATGGTTTTGATCGTTTTTTTATCAGAATTGATAAATTTAAGCGGTACTTTATCTTCAGACAATGCATACGCACTCATAAAACCAGACTTAATGCTGCTTGTGGCTCGCGCCATAGGACCCGATTCAGGTAGAATGACCAACACTTCAGCCTGCGCTTGAGATATAAAAGCTGCAAAACCGACCAGCAGCCACTTTTTTTTATTATTCAACATGGAGTAAACCTTATGAGTGCTCAGTTATTTGTTGTAGCAACCCCAATTGGGCACTTGGATGACATGACCTTTAGGGCTATTGATATTCTTAAATCAGTTTCTATTGTGGCAGCAGAAGATACCCGTCAATCTGCGCAGTTATTTAAGCATTATAATATATCAACACCCCTCACCGCATGCCATGATCACAATGAAAGTAACAAAATTGAACAACTGATCGAGACGCTTCAATCAGGCAAAAATGTCGCGCTCATTAGTGATGCAGGTACACCATTAATCAGTGATCCCGGTTTTAAATTGGTTCGTGCCGCACAGGAACATGGTATTCGAGTCACGCCTGTACCTGGTGCATGTGCTGCAATAGCAGCATTGAGTGCAGTCGGACTGCCAAGCGATCGTTTTAGTTTTGAAGGTTTTTTATCTTCTAAGTCATCACAGCGAATCGGTCAACTTGAAAAACTCAAAGATGAAACGCAAACATTGATTTTTTATGAAGCGCCGCATCGTATTTTAGATTGCGTCAAAGATATGGCCGCAATTTTTGGTGAAGATCGTCCAGTGGGTTTTGCCCGTGAGATTACCAAGACCTTTGAAACCATTAAAAAAATGACCTTAAAAGAGTTAGTGACATTTATTGAAAAGGATCATCATCAACAAAAGGGTGAAATTGTGTTGGTGGTCGGTGGTAATCCTGAACACAAAGATCTCGATCAGGAAAAAATGGATCAATTGCTCACACGGTTATTGCAAGATTTATCAGTTAAAGCGGCATCTCAACTGGCAGCCGATTTAACAGGCGTAAAAAAGAAAGTGGCGTATCAACGCGCACTAGATCTGAATCAAGATCAGACGGATTAAATCACTTCAAAAAAACAAAGCATCACCGAAGTGATGCTTAGGGTTAATGTCTTGCTTCTTCGTCAGCAGGCACTTCAGTAATTTTTCCACCTTTGGCGAGAAAGGCTGCAATCTCATCTTCAAGTGCCTGACGTTGCTTTTGCTTTGCAGTTACGGTGAGGCTTTCGGCCTCAGCAAGATCAGCGTCACTTAAATTTCCACCTTCTTCGCTATCACTGGCACCGCGTTCAGCCGCTTTGGCTTCATCTTCATCGACAGCTGAATCTTCAGCTTCATCATAATCATTTGTATCTGTCATTTTTGCTCCCCATCATGATCAGTAAATGTTTTATGAGACTCATCATAAATTACGAAGAAATGTAGCAATCTCTTTGGCATTCGCAAAGAGGCTTTTACTCCATATTCGTATCTTTTTTAACCATATTGGTAATAATATATAAATGATTGTTTAAAAAATATCTACTCTCTTGTCAAATTGCATAACGCGTGTTCTTTAAACTCGGTAAACCACTGGCTTGTTGCATAAAGGCATCTTTCAATAAAGGAGAATGATTGACCTGATTTAAGCCCAAATTTCGTGCAAAAATCAGTGGTCTTAATTCTGTCGTTTCTAGCCATCCGATGGTAGACATACTATGCATCATGGCTAGATTTTGTCCCTTACGCTCATGTTCATAACGCGCTAAAGTCTGTTCATGCGCCCACACACCACGTTGCAGATCATGCAGCAAGACATCACATAGCACTGCGGCATCTAAGCAGCCAATATTCACGCCCTGTCCTGCTAAAGGATGAATCACATGAGCAGCATCCCCAATTAACGCCAGACCAGCCTTCACATAATGCTGTGCTGAACGCGCTTTAAGCGGGAATTTCGCACGGGAGCGAACCTCGATAACTTCACCTAACATATGCTGACTTTCGCGAGTTAAAAGTTGTAAAAATTCAGCATCGTTTAAATCTGAATATTCCTCGGCGTAATCATCAGGCAATGTCCAGACAATCGATTGCCAATATCCATTTTCCTGCTCATCCAGACTCGCCATTGGTAAAAAGGCTAACGGCCCTGTGGGTAAAAAGATTTGTCGTGCCACATATTGGTGTGGTTTTGTGGTTTTAATGGCACAGCTAATCGCAGCTTGACGATAGTCTAAAACATCTAATTCAATATAAGCCTGATCACGTACAAAAGAGTTTGCACCATCCGCCCCAATGACTAATTTTGTTTTTAACACTTGACCATCTGCCAGTTCAACAATCCAACCTTGCACCTGCTGTTCAACACGAACGACTTTTACCTGAGTACGATAGTCCTGAATCTGTTGTAGCATTTTTTGTTGAATGACCAAATTAAGTAAACTGGGTTCAACCATAGAACCCAAAGCCTGATCAGGTGTCGGAAAAGCGGCTGATGCCTGACCAAATTCAATTTCACCATAGCCATTTTTATTCCAGACATGCATGCCCGTATAAGGCATCTGTCTGGGTAAATCATTCCAAACATCTACGGTTTTTAATAAATGAATCGTTGCCTGACTCAGTGCCAATACCCGTGGATTTAGAATATTTTTAACCTGTTCAGGATCGAGCACAGGTGCAGCATCTAATACGGTCGCTTGCACACCACCTTTGGCCAATAGTAAGGCGGTCAAACCACCGACCAGACCACCACCCACGATCACTACATCAAGAATTTCACTCATGCTTTTAACCCCATCGCATAGTTGGCAACGAGTGGTTTAATCCCTGGAACAACGTCAAACGCAACCAAACCTGTATTACGCAGTAATTTTAAAACGGGATTTTGATTACTAAAACCACGAACAACTGAATCGCAAAATTTAATCACTCGTTGTTGGTCTTTTAAACGCGACTGTTCATAAGCCAGTAAATTTTCAGGATCACCGATATCTTCAGATTGCGTTAAATGTTGAGTGAGAAAACGCACTAATACATCCGCATCACGTAGACACAAATTAAAACCTTGCCCAGCAACGGGATGAATGGTGTGTGCAGCATTTCCCATCAATACCACACGACCCACAGCTTGTTTATGCGCCAGCACTTGTGACAAAGGATAACTAAAACGTTTACCCGTCTTTTCAAACTTTCCAGCACGATCCCCATAGGTTTGTTGCAAAGCATCGAGGAAATGCTGATCGTTTTCTTCACCTAACCATTCAGCTTCTGTGCCTTTTTTAACAGGCCAAACCACAGAGCGACGATATTCGCCCGGCAAAGGTAGCAAGGCTAATGGACCCAGTGCACTAAAACGCTCAAATCCGACATGTTGATGCGGTTTTGATGTTTGTACAGCGGTGACAATCGCCACTTGGTCATAATCATGCACATCAACGCCAACACCAATCGCCTGACGACAGAAAGAATCACGACCATCAGCAGCAATCAATAATTGGGTTTGAAGCTCTAAATTTTCTTGATCGCGTAGAGCATGGATCGTAACTTGTTGCTGATCTTGTTCAAGTGAAGTGACTTCCACACCATCAATCAGTTCAATCAATGCTTGCTGACGCACTTGAGTCAACAACACTCGACCTAGCCATGCATTTTCAATCACCTGACCAAAGCTTTCGACTTTTTCCTGCTCTGCCACTAAACGAGCTTTACCAAAACTGCCTTGCTCTGTGATATGCACTTGTAAAATTGGGGTCGCATGCTGCTGTAAAGCGTCCCACAAACCAAGCTGCTGGTAAATCATGACACTACGTCGTGACAATGCGGTATTTCGAGCATCGAAACTTGAATGATACGGTGCAAGTTGATCATCTTCATAATTTGGATAACGAATTGCTTCCAACAATTGAACCGCAATATTTTGTTTGGCCAGCATTAGCGCTAGACTTAAACCGACCATTCCCCCACCGACAATAATGACTTTTTGCACGGTAAAACTCCTCAATACGTTTATCGTTATAGTTTGGCTTGTGCCATGAGTTGCTCAATTTCTTCAATTTCTTTAACTACAGCGCCCGTTAAAACCAGCGGGCCTTGCGCAGTAGCGACCACATCATCTTCAATACGAATCCCAATACCACGCCATTTTTCATCGACTGTTTCATCATCAGGTGCGATATAAAGTCCTGGCTCAACGGTCACCACCATACCTTCTTCGTATGGGCGCCATTCATTTTCTTTTTTATAATTGCCCACATCATGCACGTCCATCCCCAGCCAATGCCCTGTGCCATGCATATAAAACTGGCGAAATGCTTCATTTTCAATTAACTCATCCAGCTCACCTTTGAGCAAGCCTAAATCAAGTAGTCCTTGCGTTAAAATACGCACCGCTACTTCATGCGGTTCACGATAAGAATTGCCCACACGAACCGTATCAATGGCAGCATACTGAGCTTTTAACACCACCTCATAAAGTGCTTTTTGTTCAGGACTAAATTGACCATTCACAGGAAAAGTTCGAGTAATATCGGATGCATAACATTGATATTCACAAGCAGCATCGATCAGAACCAAATCACCATCTTTCAGTGCTTTGTCATTTTCGACATAATGCAAGATACAACCATTTGCTCCACCCCCAACAATACTATTGTACGATGGCACACAACCATGCTGTCCAAAGATATAATTTAGTTCAGCTTCTAACGCATATTCCATCATTTCAGGTCGAACTTTTTGCATGGCACGAGTATGCGCAGCAGCACTGATATCCGATGCAATTTGCATCAGTTCAATTTCTTGCTTGGATTTAATCAAACGCATTTCGTCGATGATACGATCCAATTGCAGAATTTGCGATGGCGCACCATTGCCACGACGTTGCTGAGCATCGGCGTGTTTAATCCACTGACTCACACGTGCATCAAACTCAGCACGATGACCAATGCGATAATAAAGTCGCTCTTTATTTAATAGTTTTTCCGCAATCTCTTCATCAAGCAGATCAATCGCATAGGCTTCATCTGCATCATAGTCTTCAATTGCGCCATCAATCCCCGCCCGATAACCATTCCAGATTTCCATTTCACGGTTACGTTCACGACAAAACAAACTATAGGTGTAATCATCCACCGTATCGAAAGTTTCAATGACCGCCACAGCTTCAGGTTCAGCGAAGCCTGTTAGATAGAAAAAACTGCTATCGGCACGGAATTTGTAGTCTGCATCACGGTTACGATAGGCAACAGGACTGGTTTCAATAATGGCAATACTGTTTGGCCCCATGTGTTGAGCGAGGCGGTCTCGACGAAGTTCAAAATCTGCTTGAGTCAATTTCATGAGGCTATAAGTCTTTAATTATCAAGTGGTAAAAAATTTAAACGCTCACATCGCCCAATTAGCTTGGACGATGCGGTGTAAACATTTCAACAATGCTTTGGTTATCTTTTCGTGCAGGATCGTTTTGGCTCTTGGCATGAAAGTTTTTGAGTAATGAACTTTCTTCTACTGGAATTTTTTTACGTCCCATTGAAAGGCTTACAGGAATTAAACGAACAAATTCATACAGTTCTTCGTAACTATTTTCACCTTCTTCGTCATCATCTGAGTCTTCAAACTCAACGGCAGCAACATCCTGTAAATGCTCAATCAATTCCATTTCATCACTGCGAATATGACCTGATGCCAATCCAAAGCCAAGTACCACACCCGCGCTCCAGTCTGCTAAGGCTTGAACACGTTCTTGCAAAGAATGCTCATCATCTGGAAGCATGGGTAAATAATCCAGTTCATCTTCGGATAAGGCATGTGCAACATCTTCTGCTTCATCACTAAGCAGTGCAAGTGCTTCATCACTTAATTGAGGGACATTAAGTGTATTTAAAATTTGTAACCATTCATCACGACTTGGTGCTTCGGTGACACAAACGATGCCCGTTAGTAAGCCATGAAGCTCACTTGGGCTTGAAATCTCCTCAATTCCGTTAAAATTTGTGAACCATTCATTCCAACCTGAAATATCGTCTTGCATTCGCTTATCCAATCTCTATACTTCGTATATATTACCTTTGATTGCAATTCTGTGCGACTACGTTATGTTAGAACAATTACAGCGTCTACAGGCGCATATTGGCGTTTTGAAAACGCGTTTACATCACCTTGAAAGTGAAAATGAGTCACTGACTCAAAAAAAGCAACAAGATGAAGAGCAGCATCATGCTCAAATTGTGCAAAAAAATGGGATCATCACCTCCAAACAGGAAGAAGTTGAACACCTGACTGAACAACTTTCCCAGTTACAAAATCAATTTCAGCAACTCAATATCGATGCCACAGCCCTTGCTGATCGTTATAGTCGTTTGGAAAAAAGTTGTACTGATCTTAAAAATCGTTTTCAGGAAATTTTGGCAGAACGTAATGATTTACGTGTGACTAAAGAAAAATTGCAGTTACAACAAAAGCACTCTCAGCAAGAATTACACGACATCCAACAAGATCGCGAACGTCTACTTCAAAAAAATGAACTCGCCAAATCTAAGGTCGAGGCGATTATTCAGCGTTTGGCTATTTTAGGTACAGAACAAGATCAACATGCGCAGGAAATTCAACAATTGGCTGATCCTAGTGTTGAAAATAGTGTAGATAACCAAGAGGAGATTCAATCATGAGTGAACAGGTAATGGTTGAATTGCGTCTAATTGAACAAACTTTTCGTTTAGCTACAACGGCCTCTGAAAAAGAAGAACTTGAACGCGCAGGGCAAATGCTCAATGAGAAATTTAATGAAATGCGTCGCAATGCACCGCGTGTTGAACACAATAAATTAGTGATTATGGTGGCATTACAACTGATGCAGGATGTGCTGAGTATGAACAAATCACTTCAGGAATATGCGCACTGTGAGCGTTTACTTGAAACAATATTAAACGATGTCGAACAAATTGTATAAACAATACAGTGGTATCGAGCAAAGCTTCACCATTTGAAAACTAACTTTACATAACGATTGCTGCAATGGATTGTCATCGACCAAAGATCGGTTATACTTAAACTGTCTCTGGGATGTTCGCCAGCGCGTCTGATTCCCCTGAGCCGATACTATCTTTTTAGGATAGCGTTCTGCGTATTTAGAGCGTATGCCTGTCCTGTGCAGGAAACCCAGCAAGTACGCGTCGCTTCCACCTTGAACTTAAGGGTTCAAGGGTAAAGACATTGCAGCGGCATCTTCGGAGGCATTTTTAATTTTATATAACAATAATTTAGATAAAGACCTCATCTCAAAACCACCCATATTCTCTTCAAAAATAGACCCTTAATAGACTTCATAATTATTGTGTTGTATCGTTAGAAATTGCTTATCACTGCTATAACTGAAATGGCCAATCATATTAAATTTAAAAAATCAGCAATAGATTCAATCCCACTTTGTCAGGATAAACAAGTTTTCTATCGAGATACTGCGACAATAGGATTTGGTTTGTGCGTCGGTAAGACAAAAAGCTATTTTGCAGAAAAGAAGATGCCAAATCAAAGCGCAAAGTGATAGGAAAGCACGGCGTTTATACACTTGAGCAAGCCAGAGCTGAAGCTAAGCGTCTACTTATTTTAATGGATGAAGGAGTAGATCCAGTTCAACAAAAAAAGCAGGTTCGCGTTGATTATCTTTCTAATCAGGAACTATCTAGGTTAATTCCAACAGTTGCTGAAGCTTATATACTTTACAAGGATAGAAGACCTTTATCAAACGACTCAATCTATTATTGGACTGCCACCACTCTCCTAGACAAATATCGTCTATTCTTTTTGCATAGGAGAGAACATTATGAGTGGACAGGGACTCATACTATAATGCTTTAGCTGAAACGGTAAACGGTAAACGGTAAACGGTAAACGGTTTATACAAAACAGAGGTGATTGAATATCTAAAAGCAGATTGGCAAGGTTTTGATCCTAGACAGTATCGTGGACAACATATCCCTCTAAATTCTTAAAATATTTATGTTCAAAGGTTTCAGGACTTAACCAGCCGTTTGCAGAATGTCGTCTGATTCGATTGTAGTAAACTTCAATATATTCAAACAAGACAGCATTGGCTTCTTTTCGAGTGGCAAATACACTGCCATGTATCACATGACCTTTCAATGTATGAAAGAAGCTTTCAGTCACCGCATTATCCCAACAATTCCCCCTACGTGACATGCTTTGAATACAGTTATTCGCCAATAATAGTGCTCTAAAATCACGACTACAGTACTGTGAGCCTTGGTCCGAATGCACCATGACACCTGTTGGATACCCCTGACGTGCCATTGCATAATTAAATGCATCACATACCAATTGACGATCTATCCGATGGCTGGTTTGCCAACCTATAATACGACGACTAAATAAATCTAGCATCACACATAAATACAGCCAACCTTCTTTGGTTCGGATATAGGTGATGTCTGTTGTCCAAACTTTATTTGGCAGAGTGACTGTAAACTGGCGATCTAATAAATTCGGTGCCGTCGGCAAATGATGATTTGAATCAGTCGTATGCTTATATTTACGTCCAATCTTGCTGCGTAAACTGAGCTTTTTCAGCATCCTTCCAACTGTACGTTCACTCATGCAGTAACCTAAATCATGCATGTCGTGCACCAATGAAGGTGCTCCTAAGCGAGCATGGTGTTGCCAATATACAGCTTTTAAATCAGTGTACTTCTGATTGACGTAAATCTGTCTCTTTCGCCAAGCATAGTAGCCCGAAGTGCTGACACCTAGGCATTTACAGGCAGAAGAAACCGTAATTTCAGTCACAGCTAGGCCTTGGATTACCGTGTACTTTTCTTGGCATGATCTGTCAGGAAGTACACATGCGCCTTTTTTAAAATATCATTAGCTTCCCTGAGTTGTTTGACTTCTTTTTCTAAATCGAGAATACGCTGTTGTTCTGGCGAGAGCTGTCTTTTGCTGGAACCAGTGGGGTTGGTCTCACGAATCCATTTATCTAATGTTGAATAACCCACACCTAATTTCTGGGCGATAGCAGCCACAGATTCGTGCGAGTTTGAAAGTGCATAATCAATTGCTTGTTGTTTAAATTCTGGACTAAAGCGTTTAGCCATTTTTACATCTCCAAAGTTAATGTTACGTTATCTTTAGAGGGAATCATTGTCCATTATTTTGGCTAGGATCAGTAAGTATGCCACCCAACAAATGTTGAAAAATGGCGGCGGTGCAATTGTCAATATTGCTTCGATTCACAGTATTACAGCGGTAGCAGGCCATGTGGGATATGCAGCGTCAAAACATGGCGTTCTAGGTCTGACACGTAATTTTGGTGTTGAATACGCCTCCCAGAATATTCGGGTCAATGCTGTTGGTCCAGGCTACATCGATACTCCATTATTAGACGAGCTTCCTGCCGAACAAAAACAGGGCCTAGTTTCTTTACATCCGATTGGAAGATTAGGCAATGCCGAAGAAGTGGCTAAATTAGTTTTGTTTTTAAGTTCAGATGAAGCCACTTTTATTAATGGAAGTTATTACAATATTGACGGTGGATATACTGCCATTTAAAAAGGCTTTTTTTATTTTAAAGTTCTAAAAAATTTGACCTACAATGCCCTTTTATAATGGGCATTGTTTAGATTTATTTTGGATAAATTAAACATTTAAATGTGTACATTCCCAACCTATTAAATATTTCTCAAAATTACAGGTTTTTTTACAGATTCCTATAATATTCCACCCGCCACTACGATTAGAGGAAAAGGGACTTTAGAAAGTGTGGTGTTTTAGGTAAAACGACCTATGGTCCAGCCGTTGCTACAGTGCGTCTTAGCCCACTTCCAGATGCAAGCATTCGTCCTTATATTGGAATTGGTGCATCTTGGATGATTGTGTTTAACAGCAAAGATGCCTTTGTCAAAGACTTAAAAATTAAAAATGCCATTGGACCAGTGGCTCAAATAGGCCTTGATATTCCGATCAATCCACGATGGAGTGCTGTGATTGATATGAAAAAAGTCTGGTTTGATACCCAAGCGAAAGGTTCTTTACCTGCTATGGGAGATGCGCCTATGCGTGCCGATATTGATGTTGATCCATTGGTGACTTTATTCAGTTTGGCTTACCATTTCTAAGTATCTACTGTACAACATCACGAGAAAACCGAGGTAAATATATCCTTTATTTGATTTAAAGCATGTATTTACCTTCGGTATAATAGAAAACTAACAAGTATTTGAATCATGTTTATTCATCATTTAAAGCACATTCATAATTACTTGGATTTTGCCCACAACGCACCTGTTTCAACAAGTGCATCATGCTTTTGTCATAATACCCTTCTTTAGTCATCTGGATTCGTGCTTCGCGCATAATTTTGACGTAACCTGCTTTATCTCCTTCTGGAACATCCATCCAGTATTTGGCTGGAATTTCGTTTTCAATTTTATCGACAAATTCAAATGCAGGCGTAAGCTGTTTGGCGATGGCTTCTCTCGCAATCGACCCCATGCCTGCTGGAAATTTATTACGATGCATAATCAATGTACCTGTAACCTGAATCAAAGGAAAACGAATAATTGCTCCAACAACTTTGCCATTTTTATCCGTCATGCCTTTATTCAATTCCATCGGCTTAAATAACAATGCTGGCCCAGCAATGATTTCAACCTCACGATTATTAAACTTTCCCCCAACACTTGTAAGATCGACTGAAACAGGTTGTGCACCTACATTTTGAACCAATTTCTTTTGGGTGGGATCAAATTGAAATACCGCGACTTTACGTCCTGCAGCTTTTGCTAGGGTATTAATATTTCGATCATTGACCATAATATAAGCAGCTCCTACTGGAACAATACCGACCACCTCATAATCTTTATTTACCATTTTTGAATCAAATTCGGGTTTTGCTAAAATCTGAATCACTGAAGCAAGTTGTTTATAAGTCTGTACTGCACCCAAAGCATCAATACTTCCGACAAACGGATTAAACTGTTTGGCTCTTAAATTACTAATCCCTGCACCATCACATTTTTTACTTCTAAAATCTTCTGTCAAAATACGTTCATCGGTATAAACATTGAGTTTAACCATAGTTGAAGCTTTTTTCTTTAACTTAGGATAATCAATATCAATTTTGATTTGTAAATTGGAAGGTCGCGTAACATTCACATTCACACCAAAGTCTTTGGCAACCCGAGTGATCCGAGGAAATTCGCTGATATAGCTGGTTGCCTGCTGAAAAGCTTCGCTGTTTTCGCCATTTGGTGAGTAAACACATAAGATGACTTGCTTTGGAATTTGTTGCCACGTCTTTGGATCATTGAGTAATTTTTTAACTTTTTGAGTGGAATGCTCAGAAAGAGACAAGTCTAGTTTTTCAGCATGACCATGTGGAATCAATAGAAATAAGCATATAATCAATAAAGATAATTTCATCCATAAATGATCAATTGCATGATTAAATTCAACGCTTATCAAATACTGTTTTTGTTTTAAATGATCCATCATCAAACTCCCTATTCATCATTTAAACATTAGGTGAGTGCTTCAAAAATAAAATTGACTCATCTGACATTTCCGATGGGCAGTTTCATCAATTTAAATTTTTTCTACATCATTTATCAATTTTGGTCTGAATTGGCTTTTATTTATTGGTTGCCGTATTTACTGCAAATGTTTTGTTCAGGGCTTTTAGATAGACTCAAATAAAGGATGAATAAAATTAGAGCAAATTAAAATGAAACGGACATTCTCAAATCTATGTTTAGCCCTAAGTTTAAGCTTAGGAACTACCGCAATCATCACTCATTCCAACACCGCGATAGCTGCCTCAAATATCAATATTCAGAACGTGTTACAACAAGAACGCGCTTGGGCAGGTTTACAAACTAAAAAATTAAAAGTAGGTGATATTGAATGGGTATATAGCGAAGGAGGTCAGTCCTCCAAACCGACTATTATTTTAATTCATGGGTTAGCGGGTAGTCGGGATAACTGGAATCGTGTAGCACGTTATTTAACGCCTAACTATCATGTCATCATTCCTGATTTGCCTGCACATGGCGATACGAAAGTTGCCGATGATTTTGACCTGTCTATTCCTAACTTAACTGAAAAGTTAAGACGGTTTGCTGAAGCTGGACATTTCGAAAAAGATATCAATATCGCAGGACATAGCATGGGTGGCGCAATTGCCCTCCTCTATACAGCACAATATCCAACTGAAACAAAATCTTTACTCTTGGTCGATAGCGCTGGTGTCTTTAAAACGGCGAATACGCCTTATTTAAAAAATCCAACGTTATTGAATGAATTAGTCGTAAAAAAAGCAGGCGATTTTGACAAACTGTTTCAGCTTGCCACGGCAACACCGCCCTTTATTCCCACTGAGTTAAAGACTGAACAAGAAAAACTCATGATTTCTCAGTCTAAAAGTACTCAACGCATGGTCGATCAGCTCGTTGCCATGTCCAAAGTATATACGCCTGAGACTTTTGCAATCGCGGCGAAATCTATCGATGTACCAACTTATATTGTCTGGGGAGACAAAGATAAAATTATCAATGTTGAAGCCGCCCAAGAACTCAAAGAGTTATTGAAAAATGCTGAGTCACCTTTGATTTTAAAAGATGTAGGACATATGCCCATTATGGAGGCTGATCAAATTTTGGCGCAGCAATATCTGATCTTTTTAAATAAACACAAGTAGAAATTAAACTCCGTAAATCAAACAGGAGCCAAATTTAGGCTCCTGTTTTTTATAGATTTATATTGTTAAAGTTTGCGTAATCTTAAAGCATTTAATACCACAGAAAGCGAACTCAAGGACATGGCAATCGCTGCAAACATCGGAGTGAGTAGCCAACCTGTCAGTGGATAAAAAATTCCTGCCGCAATAGGTACACCCAAACCATTATAGAGAAACGAAAACGCCAAATTCTGTTTCATATTTTTCACGCCTTGTTTAGCCAGATGTACTGCTTGGGCAACACCTTGTATGTCGCCTTTGACCAAAGTAATCTGCGCAGTTTGTTTGGCAATATCGGTGCCTGTGCCCATGGCAATCCCCACATCGGCTTGTGCCAAAGCAGGTGCATCATTGATGCCATCTCCTGCCATCGCCACGACCTTGCCTTCTGATTGATAGCGTTTCACGATCTCCAATTTTTGTTTAGGATCTAAATCACCATAGGCATGTTCAATCCCTAATTGCTGCGCAACCATTTGGGCATTTTTATGGTGATCACCTGTTGCCATAATCACTTCAATCCCATCTTGATGGAGTTGATCAATGACAGCTTTCGCATTTTCTTTAATCGCATCATGAATCACAATATAAGCAATAACGGCTTTGTCATTCAGCAGAAAACTAATCACATCACCTTGTTCACGCAGTTGATCTAGTTCAGCACTGACACTTGAGTCCAGCTTTAATCCAAGTTGATCAACCAATTTCTGACTACCCACATAATAGGTTTGCCCTTCAAATTGACCTTTTACCCCAAAACCAGTGACATCTTCAAAATCATCGACTTTTAACAATTCATCACTTTTCACAAGTTTTGTTAAAGTTTGCGCAATCGGATGCGTTGAATATTGTTCAATTGAGGCAATATAACGCTCTACGGTTTTTTGCTCTAGAGAATCATCCAATAACTGGATTTGTTTAAGGCTCGGTTTTCCTTCTGTCAGTGTGCCTGTTTTATCGATAATCAAAACATTGACTTTGCTTAAAGCTTCGATTGCTTCAGCATCTTTAAAGAGTACCCCTTTTTGGGCAGCACGACCTGTGGTTGCCATCACCGACATTGGCGTTGCTAACCCCAATGCACATGGGCAAGCAATAATTAAAACAGCGACAGCACACATTAAGGCTAAATCAAACTGTGCATGTCCAAACAGCATCCATGCTAAAAATGTAATCACGCTGATCGAGAGGACTGCCATCACAAAGTATTTGGCTGCAATATCAGCAATGCGTTGAAGTGGCGCTTTTGAACGCTGTGCTTCTGCGACAGCCTGAATCATTTTTGATAATGTGGTATTGGTTCCCACCGCAGTGGTTTGAATACGAATACTGCCTTGCTGATTGACTGTTCCCCCGATGACTTTATCTTCCACCTGTTTTTTTACAGGTACAGGTTCACCCGTCATCATGGATTCATCGACATAGGTTTTCCCGTCAATCACGATGCCATCCAGTGGAATCTGCTCACCAGAAGAAATCTGTAAAATATCATTTTCTTTAATCTGGCTGATGTCGACTTCCTCAACCACATCATCCCGAACCCGTTTGGCTGTATGTGGCTGTAAACGTAATAAGGCTCTTAAGGAATCGGCTGTTTGCGCTCGGGCTTTTAGCTCCATGATTTGTCCAAGCAAGCTCAAAGACACAATCATACAAGCCGCTTCATAATATACCGCAACGCCATGCCCTGTTTTTGCTTCCATTGGAATCAGTGATGGGAAAATGGTCGCAATCACGCTATAAATAAACGCCGCAAGTACACCAACTCCAATCAGGCTCCACATATTCAAGTGACGGGTTTTATAAGAAACCCAACATCTTTGCAAAAATGGATAACCCGCCCATAACACCACAGGAATACTCAAAACCAGTTCAATCCACGGTTGGATCTGCGGTGAAATAAATGCATGGATATGTGAACCCATGGCCAAAACCACCACCAATAAAGTGAGAGGCAAAGTCGTCCAGAAACGTTTACTAAAATCCACCAATTCTGGATTTGGTCCTTCATCCAATGTCGGTTGCATCGGTTCCAGAGCCATCCCACAAATCGGACAGGTTCCAGGGCCTTTTTGTACAATTTCAGGATCCATGGGGCAGGTATAATCAATATCCATTGCACCTTCAGGTACAGCGCGCTCATCCAATGGAATCAAATACGTTTCAGGATCATTTTTAAATTTATCTAAGCAGGAAGGATTACAGAAATAATATTCTTTACCCTGATAATGTGTATGCAAAGGGCTACTGGTACTGACTTTCATGCCGCACACTGGGTCTATTTCAGTTTGAGAATTTTCATGCTCAGTCTGCTGATGCTGCCCAATACCACAGCAACTTTCGGCTTGAGGTTGAGTCTTTTCAGTAGATACAGCCGCTTCAATAGACTTTACTCCACAACATGATGAGATAGCAGTCGCTTGGGTCACGTCATTTTTTTGATCCAACGGTTTTGAATCGTGACCACAACCACTTGAAACAGCTTTAGGCGGTGCTGGATGGGAACATCCACACCCTGATCCTGTCTCATGACTTGTGGTTTTTTCATTTCCACAACAACTTTTCTCTGATTTTTTCTCTGACTGTTGCATTTTTACAGTTGGATTAGAGCAATGACTGGATAGCGTAGATTCAGCTTCTTTAACTAGATATTTTTCAGGATGTTGTTCGAATTTTTGCTTACAACTGGCGGAACAAAATAAATAACGAGTTCCATCCAGATCAATATGATATTGACTGTCTTCGGCTACTGTCATTCCACAAATAGGATCAATAGACACGATTTTTTTCGGTGAAACCGTAGCTTTGGAACAACATGAAGTTTGCTTTGGCTCAGTCATGGTGGTGTTCTCGTATTCTTATATGATTGTGCTAAGATAAATGCTGTACCTAGGTACGGAGTCAAGCTTTTTATTGAGGCAAATAAGAGGAATTAGCCATGCTAACCATTGGCAAACTGGCTAAACAGGCCAATTTAAATGTTGAAACGATTCGTTATTATCAACGTATTGGTCTCATGCGTACCCCAGACACCATCAGCCACTATCGTTATTATAATGATCAAGATATAGAAACTTTAAGTTTTATACAAAAAGCCAAAGATGCAGGATTACAGCTCAGTGAGATTAAAGAACTTCTCCAATTACAACTGAATGATCGCGAACAAGTTCGCCATGTGATTGAACAGCGTCTTGAGAAAATTGATCTTCGTATTCAGGAATTACAAGGCTTAAAGCAGCGTCTCAGCAGTTGGATCGATGAGTGTAAATCGGCACAAGCCGATTGTTGTCCTATTTTGCTAGATTTAAAACAGAGGAGCAATCTGTAAACAGACCTGCCATGATTCATTTTCAAAAAAGCTGAGAAATAAAAAAAACCTGAGTCCGAAAACTCAGGTTTTTTTATCTTACGATGCTCGGTGAATTATTCTTCACTCATCTCATCATTTTGAGAAGCAATATCTTCAGCTTGAGATTCAGATGCTTCCCCTTCAATCACTTCAAGAGTTTCATCATCTTCTTCCACCGCTTCAATCGACACCACACCCACCAGTGTTTCATCATCGCTTAAACGAATCAGGCGAACACCTTGTGCATTACGACCTGTCATTGCCACTTCAGCCGCACGAGTACGTACCAAAGTACCGCCATCTGAAATCAGCATCAGTTCTTTGCTTTCATCAATTGAGACTGCACCAACTAACTCACCATTACGTTCGGAAGTCTTGATCGCAATCACCCCCTTACCGCCACGTTTCTTGGTCGGGAAGTCATTCACTGGCGTACGCTTACCATAACCATTGGCACTGGCACACAACACTTCACCCGTTTCTGGAACAACCACCAACGAGACAATACGGCTCACCACATTTGAATCTGAATCATCACTCTCATCAGAGTCATCATTCTCAACGTCTGCGTCTTCGCTATCCAGTGTTGCAGCTAACGCCACACGCATACCACGCACACCTTTGGCGGTACGCCCCATGGCACGGACATCGGTTTCAGCAAAACGAATCGCCTTGCCTTCGTTGGAGAACAACATAATTTGTTGCTTGCCATCAGTAATCGCGACACCAATCAAGGTATCTTCTTCGTTCAGTTCAATCGCACGTAAACCATTCGCACGAATATTGGCAAATTGCTCAAGTTCAACACGTTTGACTGTACCCGAAGCTGTTGCCATAAAGACGTAGTGATTTTCAAGGAATTCAGTCAAAGGTAAAATCGCAGTGATGGTTTCATTGGCATCCAGTGGCAATAAATTGACCATTGGACGACCTTTTGCACCACGCGAAGCCTGAGGAACTTCAAACACTTTCAAACGATATACTTTACCCACATTGGTAAAGCACAAGACCGTTGCATGGTTGGAAGCCACGACAAGATGCTGAATAATATCGTCATCTTTCATCGAGGTTGCAGATTTACCACGACCACCACGACGTTGCGCTTGATAATCAGATAATGGCTGGGTTTTGGCATAACCTGTTTGAGAAACAGTCAATACCACTTGTTCTTCTGGAATTAAATCTTCACGGCAGAAATCAACACGTGATTCAATAATTTCAGTGCGACGCGCATCGCCATATTGTTGAAGAATTTGAGCTAACTCTTCACGAATGACGCCCATCAATAAATTAAAGTCATTCAAAATAGCTGTCAATTCAGCAATTTGACCTAAAATCTCAGTATATTCAGCATGTAGCTTGTCTTGTTCAAGACCTGTTAAACGATGTAAACGAAGTTCTAAAATCGCAGCAACTTGGGTTGGAGATAAACGATAAACATCACCTGATAAACCAAATGGACGATTTGGATCTTCACCTTCGATTTCATCAGGACGTACAGAAATAGCACCTGCTTTTTCAAGTAACGCAGTGACACCTCCACCAGCCCATTCACCAGCTTGCAAGCGCTCACGAGCTTCAGCAGGATTGGCAGAAGTTTTAATGGTTTCGATAATTTCATCAATATTGGCAAGAGCAACAGTGAGCCCTTCTAAGATATGACCACGTTCACGTGCTTTACGCAATTCGAACATAGTACGGCGAGTAACCACTTCCTGACGATGTCGAATAAATGCCGCAATAATATCTTTTAAATTCATCAATTTTGGCTGTCCATTATCTAGACATACCATATTGATACTGAATGAGTTTTCAAGTTGGGTATTTAAGAACAGGTTGTTCACAATGACTTCAGCGTTTTCGCCACGCTTTAAGTCAATCGCGATACGCATACCATCTTTATCAGACTCATCACGTAACTCAGAAATTCCTTCGAGCTTTTTCTCTTTGACCAACTCAGCAATACGTTCAATCACACGTGCTTTGTTGACCTGATATGGAATTTCGGTGAAAACAATGGTCGTACGACCTGTTTTCTCATCTTCTTCAAAGTGGTATTTACCACGAATATGCAAACGACCTTTACCTGTGCGGTAAGCATCGACGATACCTGACTTACCATAAATAATACCGCCAGTCGGGAAATCTGGACCAGAGATATGTTCCATCAATCCTTCAATCGAAATATTTGGATTGTCAGCATACGCAAGACACGCATGAATCACTTCGGTCAAATTGTGGGGTGCCATGTTGGTTGCCATACCCACAGCAATACCAGCAGACCCATTAATCAATAAATTAGGAACACGTGTCGGCAAGACATCTGGAATACGATGAGTACCATCATAGTTATCAACCCAGTCTACCGTATCTTTTTCAAGATCGGCCAGTAACTCATGAGTCAATTTCATCATACGGACTTCGGTATAACGCATCGCGGCGGCACTATCACCATCGACCGAACCAAAGTTCCCTTGACCGTTAACTAACATATAGCGCAGACTAAAATCCTGTGCCATACGAACAATGGTATCGTATACAGCAGTATCACCATGCGGGTGATATTTACCGATCACATCACCTACGATACGCGCAGATTTTAAATAGGCTTTATTATAATCGTTGCCTAGTTCGTGCATCGCATAGAGTACACGACGATGTACGGGTTTCAGGCCGTCTCTCACATCAGGTAATGCACGTGAAACAATTACACTCATTGCATAATCGAGATATGAGTTTTTAAGCTCATCTTCAATGGCAATCGGTCGGATTTCCGATACGCTCATGCATACTCCTTTCTATGCGGCAAAGCAAAGCCAGCCACAATTTATGTATTAATCTCGCAAAACTTAGTTCAAAAAGCTGAACTAAAAGTAAAAAACATAGCTAAAAAGTATAGCATAAATCATGTGGAGATTGTGATGGATTAATACAGCTTAGCCTTTAATATTTGAGTAAATTTATGCTGAAAAAACAGACAGTTCCAAACTGTCATTAGGAATAGAATAAATCAAATACTTAGCGCACATTGTTTTAGAAAATTTGTGAAATATTTAGCAGTCAAGGACCAGAAAAACCACATTATTTTTTTATCATTCTCAATAAAAAACGCTCTTGCGCAATAAATCGCGCAAGAGCGTTTTATCAACTTAACTCAATAACGAATTAAAGTTTAGATACCAATTCTGGTACAACAATGTTCAAATCACCCACTAACCAGTAGTCAGCAACGCTGTTGATTGGTGCTTCTTCGTCTTTGTTGATCGCAACGATCACTTTAGAGTCTTTCATACCTGCCAAGTGCTGAATCGCACCAGAGATACCGATTGCCATGTAAAGATCTGGCGCAACAATTTTACCTGTTTGACCTACTTGGAAGTCGTTTGGTACGAAACCAGCATCAACCGCAGCACGTGACGCACCTTGCGCAGCACCAAGCTTGTCCGCTAATGGGTCTAGGACTTTATGGTAGTTCTCACCAGAACCAACACCACGACCACCAGAAACAACGATACGTGCAGCAGTTAATTCTGGACGATCAAGTTTTACAATTTCTTCATTTACGAAAGAAGAAACACCTGCGTCAGCCGCTTCACCCACAGTTTCAACCGCAGCAGAACCACCTTCAGCAGCAACTGGATCAAATGCTGTACCACGTACAGTACCAATGATCACAGCTTCATCAGATTGAACCGTTGCAATCGCGTTACCTGCGTAGATTGGACGCTTAAATGTGTTTGCAGATTCAACAGAAATAATATCTGTGATCATGCTGACATCAAGCAATGCCGCAACGCGTGGTAAAATGTTTTTACCTGTTGTAGTTGAAGCTGCTAAAACGTATTTATAGCCACCTTCTTTCACAACATCAGCAATCAGTTTTGCTACATTTTCAGCCAATTGGTTGGCATAAAATGCATTGTCTGCAAGTAATACTTTGCTGACACCAGCCACTTTAGCAGCAGCATCCGCTACAGCTTGAGCACCAGAACCAGCAACCAATACAGCAATATCACCACCGATTTTTTGAGCTGCTGCAACAACGTTTAACGTTGCACCGTTAAGTGCTTGGTTGTTGTGTTCAGCGATTACTAAAATACTCATGATTTTATCCTTCTGTATTAGATCACTTTCGCTTCATTTTTTAATTTTTCAACAAGTTCGTCTACAGACTTCACTTGTACGCCAGCTTTACGCTCAGCAGGTGGCTCAACTTTAACAGTTTTAAGTTTAGTCCCTGTAGCAACACCATAATCAGCAGGTGATTTGGTATCGAGCGGCTTTTTACGCGCTTTCATAATGTTTGGAAGTGCCGCATAACGTGGCTCATTCAAACGTAAGTCAGTGGTAATAATCGCAGGAAGTGTAAGCTCAACAGTTTGTAAACCACCGTCAATTTCACGAGTCACTTGAACTTTTCCGCCGTCCACTTTTACTTCTGAAGCAAAAGTACCTTGACCTGCGCCAAGCAAAGCAGCCAACATTTGACCGACTTGGTTTGAGTCGTCATCAATTGCTTGTTTACCTAGAAGAATAAGTTCTGGTTTCTCTTGATCTACAACACCTTTAAGAATTTTAGCAACTTCTAAAGCGCCAATTTCATCAGTTGTTTCAACCAAGATACCACGATCCGCACCAAGCGCCATTGCAGAACGAATTTGTTCTTGCGCTTCTTTAGGTCCAACAGAAACCACTACGATTTCAGATACTGTTCCTTTTTCTTTTAGGCGAACCGCTTCTTCCACTGCGATTTCACAGAATGGGTTAATTGACATTTTAACGTTAGTAAGGTCAACCCCACTATTGTCCGGCTTAACGCGAACTTTAACGTTGGCATCAACCACACGTTTTACAGCAACAAGAGCCTTCATGTAATCCTCGGCTGTTTCAGCAAGTAAATGTTGAGAAGAGTTATATTAACGCTTCATATTGAATTTTTTAGGTGCTTTATCTTGCAATGTGTTTGGCATTTCGGTCAAGTCACAATTACACCAACCATGCGAAAAAACACTAAAAAGGCTGAAATGGTCAGTTCATTGTTTTTTTCATTGACTGTTTCCCCATGAAATTGCAGCAGTTTTTATGATTTATTAATATTTGATTTATAATATGTTTTATTTTGATTTATTTCATCAGTCTGACTGATAGGCGACTTTTTTTGCTTAGCTTTTATACAAAAGTACAAATTTATTCAATACTGACTCGTCAGATCAAAAATGTCAGTCCACGATTATAAAAAAACTTAAACATGTCGAAATGTAACAATAAAACATAATAGGTCGGGTTATTGCAAAATTATTACGCTCTCGGATGCGCTTTATCGTAAGTTTGCGCTAAATGATCAAAATCAATATGCGTATAAATTTGAGTCGTACTCAAATTGGTATGCCCTAACATTTCCTGTACTGATCTTAAATCACCACTAGCACTGAGCATATGACTGGCAAAACAATGGCGTAGTAGATGCGGATGCAAATCGACATTCACGCCTGCGCGTTGTGCCTGAATTTTAACACGGGATTCGATCTGTCGCGGGGTCAATGCACCGCCATGTTGTGAAACAAAAATGGGGCTATCTGGCAATACACGACCCTTCCAAATCGTATAGATTTTTAACCACTCGATTAAGCTTTGTTTAGCTTTGCTGCCAAATGGAATCACCCGGGTTTTATTACCTTTACCGGTTACACGTAAAAGCTGTCGTTTAAAATCAAGATCATTCATTTGTAAACTTTGCAATTCAGCCAAACGTAAGCCACTGGAATACAACA
Organism: Acinetobacter septicus; assembly: GCF_019355975.1. NCBI lineage: Bacteria > Pseudomonadati > Pseudomonadota > Gammaproteobacteria > Moraxellales > Moraxellaceae > Acinetobacter > Acinetobacter septicus. The sequence goes on from NZ_CP079898.1 coordinate 1,108,305, forward strand.
ATTCAAGCATGGCTTTATCACGTATCCAGAGTTGTTGATCCTTGATTTTTTCTGGTGCAGGCTGGTCCAGTATTTGATTGACCGTTTCGATATCAATCATTCCCGGTAAGGGACGCGCTTTACGTTTAAGCTTAAAATCCTCAGTAGGATTCATATTGAGATAATTACTTTGCTGCGCCCATTTCATAAATTGGCGAATCGCCGACAACATTCGCTGAATACTACTACTAGTCAAGTTGGATTGTTCAACTTTATAAGCCAGATATTCACGTAAATCTGACGCTTCTATCTCGATCAAATCTAGCTTTTTGACTTCACAAAACATAAAAAAATCAGTTAAATCGCGTTGATAAGCATGAATGGTGTGTTCAGACTGATTTTGAATGGTACGCTCTTTGAGCCACATGTCGAGGAGTTGATGATTATTAATATTCACATCATTGCTCCTAGTTTAATATTCAGTGTTGGTATCAATTTGATTTAAATATAACATAATTTCTTTCGCCACTAGTTCGGCATAGCGATTCGCGAGATCATGTTCTCCACCTTGAATGATCTTGAGCTCGGCATACTGAAAAAGATCTTTCAGATATTGCCCGACAGTAACTGGACTTACCTCATCTTGGTCACCCCAGATCAGTAAAATTTTCTGCTGAATCTGTGCCAATTGAACTTCATAATTTATTTTGGTCGTCATGAACCAGTCAGGATAATTTAAAAATTCTTTGGCATAACTTTGTCGCCAATCTGCAACGTTAAACTGGTTCAGGTCAATCCCTCCTGAAGTCGCAATCAAGACCAAACCCTGTACCAATTCAGGCTTTTGTAAAGCTGCTGCGACTGCAAAAATGCCACCCATAGATTGAGTGACCAAGATACATGGACGATCAATTTTATTGAGCACATAGTGCTGTAACTGTTCAAAATTATGAATGTCTGGATGGGCAGGTTCATTGGCAAAAGCAGGATAAGCAATGATTTGTGTCGTCATCTCTTCGGGTAAATTTTTAATGAGAGGACACCAAAATTCGGTAATGCCCGATGCGCCAGGTAGAAAAATTAAATGTGACATAAGTTGTTTAATATAATAAGTTATTCATTTTAATAGAAAATTAAAAATAAAAAGCACCGCTTGAAATAAGGATGCTTTTATTTTTTAAACCGATACATTAACTTTGAAAATAACGTAAATCCAAACGACCTTCATAGACGGTAGACGTTGGTCCCGTCATCCAAACCACTTCACCTTCACGCCAAGCAATTTGTAACTTACCGCCTGCCAGTTCAACTTCAACTTCATTGGCGAGTAAACCACGGCGCATACCACTGACTGCTGCGGCACATGCCCCTGTTCCACACGCTAAAGTTTCGCCCACGCCACGCTCAAAAACACGTAGACGTACATGTTTTTCATCCAGAATTTGCATAAACCCAGCATTAACCCGTTGTGGGAAACGTACATGCGATTCAACTTGTGGTCCAATGGTTGCAACATCCGCAGTTAATACATCTGGCACAATGGTCACAGCATGAGGATTGCCCATATTGACCACATCAATTTTCAGGCTTTGATCATTGGCAAGCTCAAGATGATAAAGTGCTTCGAACTCTTCCGTGACAAATGGAATTTCATTCGGAGAAAATTTTGGAAAGCCCATATTGACTCGAACTAAACCATTTGGTCCAAGTTCAGGTTCAACGATGCCCGCTTTGGTTTGCACCTTGATTTTGGTTTTATTGGTCAGTTGGCGATCATGCACAAAACGCGCAAAACAACGAACGCCATTACCACATTGTTCAACTTCAGAGCCATCTGCGTTGAAAATACGATATTTAAAATCTGCACTTGGAAAATCGGGCGGTTCAACTATCAGAAGTTGATCAAAACCAATCCCAAAATGACGATCAGCCATACGCTGAATGGTAGTAGTATCCAGATACGCGCGTTGGCTGATTAAATCAACCACGACAAAATCATTACCCAAGCCATGCATTTTTGTAAATTCAAGCAACATGATTTTTTACTCCTCAGGTAATAAACGTTCTTTATCCCATAATGATTCAATCGTTTCACGCTCACGAATCAAATGAGCTTGATCTGCATTCACCATCACTTCAGCAGCACGACCACGACTATTATAGTTTGAACTCATGACAAAACCATAAGCGCCTGCACCCAGTACAGCCAAGACATCATTTTCTTTTAGTGCCAACTTACGATCTTTGCCTAGAAAGTCGCCAGTTTCACAGATCGCACCGACCACATCCCAAGCTTTTTCATCAACGTCTGTATTGCTATCCACCGATTGGATATCCATCCACGCTTCATATAAAGATGGACGAATCAAATCATTCATCGCAGCATCAATAATCGCAAAATTACGATGATTGGTCGGTTTCAGCAGATCTACTTTGGTCAGTAATACGCCTGCATTGGCACTAATACTACGCCCTGGCTCCATGTACACTTTCAAGCCCAATTTTTGCAGTGCAGGTTTCAACGCATTGGCATATTCTTCAACGCTTGGTGGTGTTTCATCTTTATAACAAACACCTAAACCGCCACCGATATCAATATGTTTGAGGTCAATACCCAACTTTTTCAAATCGTCAATCATTACGATCACACGATCGAGCGCATCCACAAAAGGTTTGGTTTCAGTCAGTTGTGAACCGATATGGCAATCAATTCCTACAACATCTAAATTGGATAAAGATGTCGCGTATTGATAAGTTTCATAAACTGTATCACTTGGAATACCAAATTTATTTTCTTTTAATCCCGTAGAAATATAAGGATGGGTTTTGGCATCGACATCTGGATTGACACGTAATGAAATTGGGGCTTTTTTACCCAGTTTTGCTGCAACTTTTTGAATGCGATCCAGTTCGGCATACGATTCAACATTGAAACAGGCAATCCCCACCTGCAAGGCTTTTTCAATATCTGCTTCTGATTTGCCTAAACCAGAAAATACGATTTTGGCTGGATCACCACCTGCTGCCAACACGCGCGCAAGCTCACCCCCAGTCACAATATCAAAACCAGCCCCAAGCTTGGCTAATACATTCAACACCGCAAGGTTTGAGTTTGACTTCACCGCAAAGCAGATTTGATGGTCGATAAAATCAAAAGCACGATCCATATCCAGATAATGTTTTTCAAAAGCTGCTTTTGAATAAACATATAACGGTGTACCAAACCGTTCAGCAAGCTGAAGCAGTGAACATTGCTCAGCATGCAATATCCCTTGAATGCGGGAGAAACTCATGAATGTATCCTTATCTTTGAGACGTTAAGGGGATGGTGTAGGTTCTGAAGCTGAGGATTTTTCTTTTTCCTCAGTTGCATTTTTCTGAGCTTGTTGCTCAGCATCTTTAGATGAATACAGTAAATATTTGGCACGTTTGTCATAATTTGGATCAGAAGGTAAATGTAATGCACCTGATTGACCGCATGCCGTGAGCGCAGCACCGCTCAGTAATATACTGATAGAGCAAATGACTTTAAGCATCTGAACACCGAACTTTTACAATTCGGAGCAGTATAGCGTGATCATCTCAGCAGCTAAAGTCTAAACATAAAAAAACGCCAGTTTATACTGGCGTTCTATGGATTTATTCAGACCTATTTCTTTTTAGCAAAGAAATAACCTATAGCCAAAATAATAAACCAGATTGGACTAACTTTTAATGATTCAAGTGTGGTTTCATCCAAAGCAAGGAAATAGATGGTTGCAAGGAAGAATAAGATCACCACCCAACAAGTAAACACACCACCAGGTAATTTAAAGATCGATTGCTCATGTAATTCAGGTCTATTTTTACGGTAGTTAATATAACTCCACATAATAATAATCCACACACAGATAAACAAAATGGTCGACAATGTCGTCGCTAATGTAAACGCGGTGACTTCATCATTTGTGCCTGTTTGTACTTTATAAATGTACTGGACAAACGCACCAATGAAGATACAAATAGAAGAGAAAATCAACGCTTTTGCTGGAACTGCTGACTTAGACAACATGGCAAAGAGTTTTGGTGCTTTTTGATCTGTTGAGAGACCAAACAACATACGGCTAGTCGAAAACACGCCACTATTCATGGATGACATTACAGAAGACAGTACGACCAGATTCATGATAATCGCAGCAGAGGCGATACCTGCTTGTGAGAAGATATTCACAAATGGACTGACTTTAGGATTGATTTGATCCCACGGAGTCACACACATCACCACAAACAATGCCAATACGTAGAAAATAATAATCCTAATTGGAATCGAATTAATCGCTTTTGGTAAGTTACGTTTTGGATCCTGTGTCTCCGCAGCCGTCGTTCCGACCAGCTCTACCCCAACAAAGGCAAAAATGGCAATCTGAAAACCTGCTAAAAAGCCATCTAGTCCTTTTGGAAAAAAGCCACCATGAGTCCAAAGATTACTCACACTAGCGGTCGTACCCGAAGAGTTGGTAAAACCTGTAAAAATCATCCACAAGCCGACAGCAATTAACACAATAATTGCTGTGATTTTTACCATGGCAAACCAAAATTCCATTTCACCGAACAATTTTACCGTAACCAGATTTAATCCAAGTACAAATAAAATGGCAACGGTACTAATCAGCAACCCTCCTAGCGCAGTGAAAGATTCACCGCCATTGAAGAATTCCAGATAATAAATAATGGCGGATAAATCTGCGATCCCAATCGTGACCCAACACAGCCAATACGTCCAACCGACAAAATAACCCGCCCATGGGCCGATCAAATCAGTCGATAAATCAATAAAAGACTTATATTTAAGATTGGATAACAGTAATTCGCCCAGCGCGCGCATGACGAAAAACACCATGATACCAATCAGGCCATAAATAAAGAGAATAGAAGGACCAGCCAAACTAATGGTTTTACCTGACCCCATGAATAACCCTGTACCAATCGCCCCACCAATTGCAATTAATTGGAGATGACGGTTGGATAAGCTGCGTGAGAGTTCACCTTCTCCAGAATGTGAACCAAAATTTTCATTTGACATTGTTTTTTTTAACTCTCAAATTTTGTACTTTAAAATTAGCCTAAAACCATTAAAACAAAAAAGTTTTTTTAACTTATTGTTTTATTTTTTTAATAAATAACGCCTATAAGATGTTTTTTTAGACATACTTACTCCATTTTTAAGCTGTAATTGAACTTATCCCTGAGATTGCAGTTTACGTGCCAAAGTATTTTTTGGCGATATTTTCCTGCAAAATTTGTGTTTAAAGTTCCCAATTGTTACATTTCACTGGTTTATTAATTCCAAGATGCACTGAATATGAGCAAAGTTAAAACGGTTTATCGCTGTGAACAATGTGGTACAGATCATCCCAAGTGGTCAGGTCAGTGCTCAGAATGCGGTGAATGGAATAGTTTGCTTGAAGTGCGTGTTGAACCCGCTTCCTCACATCGTGCTAAACCTAAATTAGGCGGTTATGCTGGTCAAACTTCCGCAGTCACCATCTTAAATCAAATCTCTGTGTCGCACGAAACAAGAGTTGCAACAGGGATTGGTGAATTTGATCGGGTACTCGGTGGTGGGCTGGTGACAGGTTCAGTGGTGCTGATTGGGGGCGATCCCGGCATTGGTAAATCGACCATTTTGCTACAAACCGCAACTTATATGGCCAGTAGTAATAGCTCTGCACTCTATGTAACAGGTGAAGAATCCCTATCTCAGGTTGCATTACGCGCCCAAAGGCTCGACTTACCGACCGATAAACTCAAAGTCATGGCTGAAACCTGTGTAGAACGGATATGTGAAATTTTGGCTCAGGAACGCCCTGCCGTTGCCATATTAGATTCCATTCAAACCTTATATACAGAAACTTTACAATCTGCCCCCGGTGGTGTTTCCCAAATCCGTGAATCTGCTGCTTTACTCACACGTTTTGCCAAACATAGCGGAACAGCCCTATTTATCGTGGGTCATGTCACTAAAGAAGGTGCATTGGCTGGCCCACGTGTACTTGAACATATGGTGGATTGTGTTTTGTATTTTGAAGGGCAATCAGATTCACGCTACCGCATGATTCGTGCGGTAAAAAACCGTTTTGGTGCAGTCAATGAACTGGGCGTTTTTGGCATGACCGATAAAGGTTTACGTGAAGTCGCCAATCCTTCGGCTATTTTCTTAAGTCGTTATGATGAAGCCATTCCGGGTTCTATTGTCATGATCAGCCGCGAAGGTACTCGCCCACTTTTAGTCGAAGTACAGGCGCTGGTCGATGATGCGCATGGACAACCACGTCGTGTTGCATTAGGTTTAGAACAAAACCGTTTAAACATGTTACTTGCAGTGATGCATCGTCATGGTGGCGTTCAAACTTCTGGACAAGATGTTTATGTCAATGTGGTGGGCGGCTTAAAAATTACCGAAACAGGTTCAGATTTGGCAGTCCTTTTAGCCTGTGCGTCTAGCTTACGTGGTAAAGCCTTACCACAACAATTGGCTGTATTTGGAGAGGTTGGATTATCGGGTGAAATACGCCCCGTCCCAAACGGTCAAGAACGTTTAAAAGAGGCCGCCAAACATGGATTTAAATATGTCATTTTGCCGCGTGGCAATGCTCCGCAAAAGACCGTTGATGGGGTACAAATTATTGCGGTTGCAAGGTTGCACGAAGCATTAACAGAAGCCATGCAACTAAGTGACGAGTTAAATTAAATCGTGCGATATGATTTGACATAAAAAAACATATTTTTGTTATTGAAATTCGTCAAAAAAGCCTGCATAAATACACTTGTAAATTGAATTTATATAGGAATTTTCGATGGAAGTACGACAGCGTAGTTTATTGGCAGGTGTTTTGATGGTCGCCTTGGTCGTTGCACCGCTTGCTGAAGCAAAACGTGCAGGTGGCGGCAAAAGTCATGGTATGTCACGTTCAGCCGCTCCAAGCCAGTCTTACCAACAACCTCGCCAAGTGACTCCTGCACCTCAAACAGCACCTGCTGGTACACCACAGCGTTCTGGTCCGGGTGTCGGTTCAATGGTTGCTGCGGGTGTGGCAGGTGCTGCTGTGGGTGCCGTTGCTGCCAATGCGCTGGCGGATGACCGTCATTCAACTTCTCCTGAGCAACAAGCCACTCAACAGGATGCAGCAGCTCAGCAGGCAAAAGCTGAGCAAGAAAAGAAAAGTGGCATCCCGGGCTGGATCTGGATTATCTTGATTGCTGCGATTGCTTTCTTTATTTTCCGTAGATTTAGCAATAAGCAAAAAGTTGCTGGCAATAATCCGTTTGCGCCAAACAATAGTGGAAATGCTGCACCATTTGGACAAAACACATCGACAAACCGCGCTAATTCTGGTGATAACACCAATATTTTTGGACAAAGTGTCGGTGGCAATGCAAATGCAGCACCATCTTCTGCACCGTTTGGTAGTGCTTATACCAACAGTGGTAGTCAGCTTCCTGATGGAACAGAACCTGCAACTTTCTTACGTGTTGCACGCCAGCGTTTTAATCATATTCAATCGGTGAACTCTGCTAGCAATATTGAAGAAATTCGTCGTTATTTGACACCAGATCTTTATAGCTCGATGTATAACGACATTATGGCGAATCAAGATCAGGACGTTGCTGAGTTTAGTAACTTAAATGCAATGGTGGTCTATAGCACAACGGAAAATGGTCAGTATGTAGTCAGTGTGCGTTTCACAGGCACAGTGAGTGAAGACCTGAATAGCTTACCGCAACCCTTCTCTGAAATCTGGCACTTTGTTAAGCCAGCTGGTTCAAGTGAAGATTGGAAAGTGGCTGGGATTCAGCAAGACTAACGTTTCGCTAAAAATAAAGTAAGCCGCATCAGCGGCTTATTTTTTATCTGTGATCTTAATATTAATCATCAGATACGTTATTAAAATCACACTTTTACTACGCTATTTCTGCTGGAAAAGCAATCACCTGATCAATACGCATGTTTTCTGTTGCGATCATCAGTAAACGATCAATCCCCAAAGCAATACCCGAACAAGCAGGCATATGTGGTAAAGCCGCCAAAAGATGTTCATCAAGTGGCATTTCGGCTAAGCCTTGTTGCTTACGTTCAAGATTATCTGCTTCAAAACGCTGTCTTAATGTTTGTGCATCCAATAATTCATCATAAGCATTGGCCAGTTCTAAACCTTCAATATAAACCTCAAAACGTGCTGCAACCTGTTCACCGTCATCATCAATACGCACTTTAGCCAGTGATGCCATTTCTGGAGGAAAATCAGTTAAAAATACGGGCGTATCAAAGCCCAGACTCGGCTCAACAAAATGCGAAAATAATAAATCCATATAGGCGAGTCGATCATCGCCCAAATCTAGCGTCAGCCCGACGCGTCGCGCGGTATCTTTTAATTGATTTAGATTGGCTTGCAATGGATTAATATCCAGACGATCCTGAAAGGCATGTTTATAACTGAGTATCATCGGGCGAATCTCATCAAAACGATGATACAAACAACTGTGTAATAAATCAGCCGTTTCATGCATTAAGTCTTTAAGATCAAATTCAGGGCGATACCATTCCAACATGGTAAACTCGCTATTATGTTTACGTCCATGTTCATCATCACGAAATACTTTACAAATCTGATAAATCGGGCCACTGCCACTGGCCAGCAAGCGTTTCATGGCAAACTCAGGCGAGGTTTGTAAATATTGAATACGCTGTTTGCCTTCAATATGGCGTAATGCACGAACGGATGCCAAATGCACATCGGTTACCCCTGCCTGAGAAATAATCGGGGTTTCGACCTCTAACACATCACGCTCTGCAAAAAATGTACGAATAGTCTGATACAGTTTGGCACGTGCTTTAAGTGCCTCAATCGAACAGGTCGGTTGATACGTTTTTAAATTTAAATCCGACTGTTGACTCATGCCACAGGCCCTCCATACGCAGCCCATTCACGGCGCAGTGGATATTCTTTTCGTAATCGATCGAAAGCTTGCTGATCAACTTGCCCTTCTTTGACACAAGCACGTAAATGTTGATCGTCGCGCTGAATATTATAAATCTCTGTTAAATATCGTTGTAAAACTTGTTTTAATGATGAATCTTTAAAGTATGCTTCACAGAGAGGAAGCTCAGATTCAAATGTTTTTTCGGCTTTAAAACCAAAATGCTGACAAAAAGCCTGATACACCATTTCTGTACCACGCGCTTTACCTTCCAAACTGTAACCTGCAATATGGGGTGTGACCAAGCTGACTAAATCTAATAGTCGCTCAGAAATGACAGGTTCATGTTCAAACACATCCAGCACCACTTGACGCTGCGTTTTTTGAATATTTTCAATTAAAGCCGCTTCTTCAATCACAGGCCCGCGCGCACTATTGATCAAAATCGTTTGAGCTGGAATACATGCGAGTCGATCGGCATTAATGAGATGATAAGTCGGATAATCGCCTGTTTTGGTGAGTGGAACATGGATTGAAATGGCATTACTACGTTGTAGTAATTCATCTAATGAAACATTTTCAATTTGATCAAGCTTTACATAAGGATCATAGCCAATAACGTGCCAATCCAACAATTTTGCCATGTAAGCCAAACGACGACCGACATTGCCCAAACCGATAATACCTAAGGTAAACTGCTGTTCTTGTTGTAAAAGCTCTGGTCTTAAATGTAATAACGCGGTAATGACATATTCCACCACCGCCTGTGCATTACATCCCGGGGCATTACTCCACGCAATGCCTTGTTGTTGCAGTGCAGTAATATCCATATGGTCTGTACCAATAGTCGCACTGCCTACAAATTTTAATGCGCTATGATCGATTAAAGCATGATCGACTTTGGTCACAGATCGAATAATTAAAGCATCGGCATCTTTGACATCTCCATGCTGCAAATGTCGACCACCACGATGTTCAACTTTGCCAAATTCAGAAAAAAAATAGTCGGTAAATGCCAGATTTTCATCTGCAATCATCTTCATAAGCTGTTCCAATCACTCGCTGGCATTTATCATAACGCGTCACTCGGCACGTGACTACGCTCGTCATTTATAAATCGAATTTTTTACCAGCATCCATTTTTAAATTTTTATGCTCAATGAATTGTGAAATCTATATTTGCTTATTTCTTGTTTGGTTCTAATATCAAATGCAACATATGGGTCGCAGTGGTATGTCTGATGTGATCTATTCGGGCATAAAAATAACGTTCTGATAGAGCATCGCCAGATAAATCTTCAAGTATCTGAAAACCCATTTGATTCACGAGATCATGCAATTCTAATGAATTAAATTGCCCCATCAATGGTTCGCGTAAGATTTTTGTGAATTGAGCAACAGCTTGAGTTCCTATTTTTTCAATCCCCCGAAGTGAATCAAAATTAATCGAATAATCCAGAACAATTTCACTTTGCTTCGCTGCGAAACTGGCAATACTACTTAAGGTCTGTAAGGTGGTTTCAGGCTGTAAATAGTGCGTTGTACCTAGCCATGAATAAAAAGCAGGACGATCTTGAGCATAGTTACTACGAGCTAGAACCTCTCCCAAAGCTTCCTTTTCAAAATCGATGGCGACAAATTCGACATTGGCAGGAATATCACCCAGTTGTTTAAGTTTTTGGATTTTTAAACGCTGTGTATCGGGATGATCAACCTCAAAAATTTTTAAATCTGGATAATGCTGTGCCAAACGTAAGGCAAATGAATCTAAGCCTGCCCCAACAAGTACATATTGATCAATTCCCTTTTCAATCGCCTGTTGCAATTGATCTTCAGCATAACGCGAACGCCCCACGACCTGAGCTGTTAACAAACCTAACGTTCGATTAAATGCTGGTGAGTTAAAGAATCTATTCACCAAAGGCAAGCTTAATAAGCTTTTCCACGCTTTATTGGTCATTTCAAATGCATAAGCATCGGCAAAAATCGGATCATGCACGAATAAATAATGGTGGGCGCGTAATGCTGCAGCGGCTTCTGCGGTACGACTTGACCTTCCTTGTTTCATGTCATCTTCCTTTGAAAGCAAAATCAAAATAAAAGCAGTCGATTGAAAACAATAGACTGCTTCATTTGAAAATAAACCAAAAAATTAAGCGTCTACTTTACTTTTGCTTAGATTAGCTTGGTAAGTCACTTCATAATCGCGTAGGTTCAAAGTTTTTAAACGCTGTTTTAATTTTTTTAACGACCACGGCCATGCGGCGAAGTTACGCCCATTGGCATCCAAATAATAACTTTTACAGCCACCTGCATTAAATACGGTGGTTTTTAAATGCTTTTGCACCAATTCATTATGCGCATGGATGACTTGGGGTTTAACACTTAATTTGGCAATATTGTGTTTTTTGATTTTTTGCAAACCATCAACAATATAATCCAATTGCGCTTCGGCTAAGCCAATAAATGAATCATACACCAACACATTTGGTCCGAGTACCAAAAACGCATTCGGTACATTTTCAATATTGGTTCCCAGATAAGCTTCTGGAGAACTACTTTTCCAAAGATCATTTAAACATTCCCCTTTGTCATTATAAACACGGCGACCAATAGGAGGATGAGAGACTTCAAAGCCTGTTCCCCAGATGATGACATCAACTTCATGACGTTCACCATTGGCAGCAATTACCGTATTGCCTTCTACTTTGACCAAACCCTGTGGAATTAAATGCGTATTTGCCGCTTGTAAAGCAGGATAGTAATTGTTGGCAAATAACAAGCGTTTACAACCGATGGTAAAATCTGGCGTCACATTTTTGAGTAATTCAGGATCTTTTACCTGAGTTTTCAGCACTTGTTTAAATACTTCACCGACAGGCTTTAATACAGAAGGATTACGTAAACCAAAGTTAATCGCATTGAGTGATTGTGCTACGGTTTTACGCCATGTTGATTGAATCAATGGAAATTTTTCAATGACAGATTTACCAAACTCACCCAGTTGCATATCTGGTTTTGGCACGACCCAAGGTGCAGTACGCTGAAAAACAAAGAGTTCTTTTGCTAAAGGTTGAATTTGTGGCACAAATTGAATCGCTGAAGCACCTGTCCCAATCACGGCAATACGTTTATCAGTTAAGTCATAGCCATGATTCCACTTCGCCGAATGAAACATCTCGCCTGTAAAGGTTTCGATGCCCTCTAATTTTGGAATTTGCGCTTCGGTAATTGGTCCTGTCGCAAACACGACGGTACGAGAAAGATACTGTCCTTTGTTGGTATCAAGCACCCAAATATTACGCTCATTGTCCCAAGCTGCTTTTTCAAGTTCAGTTTCAAATTCAATTTTTTCATGAACATTAAATGTATCGCTAACTTCTTCTAAATAACTGAGAATTTCAGGTTGACGCGCAAATAGATGACTCCATTTGCTACTTGGTGCAAATGAATAAGAATATAAAGCCGATGGTACATCGCAACCGCAACCCGGATAGGTATTTTCACGCCATGTCCCGCCTACACGACCTGCTTTTTCAATGATTTTATAATCGTGATAACCAACTTGATCGAGTCGAATCGCTGCTGCAATGCCCGAAATACCAGCACCGACAATAAACGTGTCATAAATATGCTGGGGTAATACTTTGCTTTCAGCCGAGTTTAATTTTTTTGCTTGAGCTGTCATTTACAATATCCTTGTACTTGAAAAATAGATCTTTTAAAACGGCATTTGACCGAATTCCTATCTAAATTTCATCGTGGGTTATTTCATTAATCGGTAGGAAGTCCCTAGAAATTTTGCATAAAGATTGGGTGCTGTACGTTTCATCAACCAAAAAAGCTTGGCATCGAACTGTGGAATGGTATAAAGCTGATTTTTATCCAAACGATCCAGTGTCAATTTTGCGACTTTATCGCTGGTGGTAAATGCCAAATGAGTCAATGCATAATCTAAAATACCTTTATGCGGGACTTTGCCATTTTTTATAATGTTGGTGGGTACTAGGGTTGGGCATAGTACATTCACCTTAATATCAAACTTTTTAAGCTCAGCAGACAATGTTTCTGATAATGCTCGAACCCCTGCTTTACTGACGTTATACACCGTCATTTCTGGCGCCGCAGTATAAGAAGCCGCCGAGGCTACATTGATAATGGCACCATATCCAAGTTGCTTAAACTTAGGCACAAATGCGCGACAGCCATGAATCACGCCCCATAAATTGACATCCATACACCATTGCCAATCTTCCATCGTCATTTCATCAAACTTACCACCCAAACCGATGCCTGCGTTATTAATGACCAGTGTGACTGGATTTTTCAGTAATTCCTCAGCTTGTTCAGCCAACTGTGCGACTTGTTCAGCTTTGGCCACATCACATTGCACAGAAAATGCAGTCGCGCCCAGTTGTTCAATCAGACTCACTGTTGCTTGAGCTGCCTCCAGATTGATATCTGAACACACCACAGTACCGCCACGGCGGGCAAGCTCTAATGCAAAGCTACGTCCAATACCACTGCCTGCGCCTGTTACAACAGCATAAGACTGTTGGCTTGGCTTTTTATGTTTTGAGCCAAATAATTTCATGGCATATCCTTTTTCCTGTCAGCATCTTGACTGAACATCTCTTTGTTGAATAACGTAGGACTTAATGACGTACTGGTGGTGTAAATGTTTTGATCAGATAAGGCGCAATCGCCCCACCTTCGGAGAGGAGTTTGTCTTTGTAATATTCGAGATAAGCCGAGGTGTCATGGTCATTCGGATGAAAATCAGGACGTAAATAATCAAATATCTGTCCCATCGTACTACCAAATACACCATCTTTCGGACTAAAAATCAGGCTGACACCGCGACCTGCATCTTTCCAGAACTTTCGGGTCAACATATCTTTTGGCTTGCGTAGCATAGGAACAAAAAGAGTGGAAAATGGAATCAAACCTAAAATCGTCCCCAATGCGATAAAGAATCCAGCAGCGCGAAGTGAATAATTGCCATTCAATAGCTGGTAAACATCATAAGCAATATCTTTATGTTCTGATTCTTCCAGCATGTGCCACATCCACATGGCACGTGTTTTAGCATCATCAGAATAATAAAAATTCTTTTCATGCTTCATCATGTATTCGGCAAGCACCGCGGTAAAATGTTCAATTCCCGCCATCATGGAAAGCTTAAGCGGCTGTGGAAACTTTAAGAAAATATTGTCAAAGAATTTTTCGCCCAAAAAACGATATAAAGCAACGGGATAATTAATGGCTTCGTGTGCAATCGCATCATTAAACTCATTGTGTAATTTGGAATGGATCGCTTCTTGTCCAATCAAAGAAGTTACACGCTGTTTGAGAACAGGATCATTTACCATATCTCGATGAAAACGAGCTGTTTCAATGACTAAGTCTTCACCATAAGTCAAAAACACAGACAGTGTGGCGAAAAAAATCGTGGCAAGCTGATTATTCATATAAAATGACATATCAATTTCCTGACCTTCAAATCCAATGGCTAAATGACGAATTGGAATAGTCTGTTTCAAAGCATAATCAGGTTGTTCAAATTTAGGCGATGATTTGAAAGCTTGGACTGATTTTTTTACTGCGGTCGTGATCATGGCGACACCTACTTAAAGCATTCAATTTGTTACAACATTCAATATTTACCAAGTTCAATGATGCAAACTGAAATATTGTTCGCACTTTACTAACCATTTCATCCTAATCTGATCTTATGTTCGGATTCAATTCGGGTCTAAATGGCTGAGCTTATCTGCAAAAATCAAAGCGATTAAAATGAATACCCCAGTTAAATTTCCATAACATATTGTTTTTATTAAGAGCAAAATTATAAATTAGCAAAAAATAATCGCAATAATGAGCTTTTAAGCAAATGACATCATGCATTTATTTATCTTGATAAAATTGGATAAAATTCAGGATTTTTTGCTGTTCGGATTTATGTTTTTTAATTTGGTAAATATGGCCCGACATGATAATTTGAATAAATATTCGGATTTCAAGGATGTGATGTTGAGTACACGCAAACCGCGCCAGACTCGCGCTAAAGTCACGGTGGATACCATTATCGAAGCGGGTTTTATCTCTGTTGCTTTGCATGGCACTAGTGGTACAACGACTCGACATATTGCAGATATCGCAGGAGTGAGTGTCGGTTCACTGTATGAATATTTTAAAAACAAAGAAGAAATTTACGATGCGATGGCACATTCTTTTGTGCAGGAAATTCTGGACATGATTCAAAATCTCACTCCGATCATTATGGATATGGAGCTAGAATCGGTCATTGAACTTATTTTCTATACCTTTCGAGATTTATTGACTCAAAACAATGAACGTTATTTGATCTGTTTACGCTATGCAAGTGAGCTTAAATATGACAAATATATCAATCAGATTGAACGCGAACTCATGAATATTGTCATGAAATATATGATGAATAATCCAAAATATCTAAAAGTCAATAATCTGGCGGTCACCGCCTATGTCAGCATTAATAGTGGAATCTTTAACATTGCCCGCCATTTAATTTTGCCAAACCCCTATATTACTTTTGATGAATTGGTACAAGGCTTAAAAACCATGATTATGAGCTACATTAATGTCGAACTGGCAAAAAGTGAACACTAAACTGAGGTGTTCACGTTTGGTGATCGTCAATTGTGGTACTTAGGTTTTTCACCATAATTTCCAGATTATTGCGAATTAAATACGCCAAATTAATATCGACACCCTGTAACATCTGATGTTCCAGTTTTTCAACAATTTGATTACACGCTGCCAATTTTTCCAGACCTTTTCCAGTGACGGTCAATAAAATACGACGACCATGCGTTGGATCTGGTGTTTTTTCGATCCAGTCATTGACCAGCAAATCTTGTAAAATTTTATTGGCCGATTGCGGCTTAATAAAAGAACGCTCTGCTAATTGGGCATTTGAAAGATTCGGCTTTGCCGCCAAAACTGATAAAGCGGTAAATTGCGGCAAACTAATATTTAAATCTTTGAGATGTTCGGTGAGATATTTACTAATGATTCGATCCACACGGGCAATCATATAGCTGAGTCTTGGTTCATCTTCTCGTTTTTTTTCAACTGAACTTGAGTTTGGCATCATGTTTGATCATCAAAATTTAAAGAAAGTATGAAGCCCTGCCCCATACTTTTCATTTTACTTAAGTTGTACTTTGGCTATGTGCTAACTGTACTGCCTGTTTAGGCTTTCTGACAAGCAGCAACGCAGAAATTGCAGCAATCAAAATCACAGGGATACTGGAACCAATGACGATTGTGGCACTTTGCCCTAATGATAATAAAAATCCTGCAAACAATGGCCCTGCAAATGAACCAATTCGTCCAATGGCAACCGCAGCGCCAACACCCGTACCTCGCATTTCGGTTGGATAATACATCGCAGCTAGTCCATAAAGTGCAGATTGACCGCCTACAATAAACAAACCACAGCCCACCGCAGAAAGTGCCAGTAAAGCGACTGTTGGAGAAATCGATAAACAGCAAAGTGCGATCAAGATTCCTGCATAAATAAATTTGATGACCGTTGCCATGCGCATTTGATCCAATAACATCCCCATCAGGATTGATCCGAAAATTCCCCCAATGTTATAGCCCATTTGTACATAGTTAGCTTCTAGTTTGGAGAGTCCTTGTGCGCCCATGAGTAGCGGCAACCAGTTCAGCAAGAAATATAAAACTACGAGTGTACAAAAGAAACTGACCCAAATTTGCAAGGTCGACATACGTCTTTCTTTGGCAAATAGCACTTCAAAAAAAGGCGTTGGTGCTTGTGTTTTTTGTTGCAAATAACTTTTTGACTCGGGTAGATACTTCATCAATAACGGAATTAACAAGATAGGCGCAATACCGCCCACATAGAAAATATGTCGCCATTCGCTATCGCCTGCCAACAACATTGCAACCACCGAAGTCAGCAATCCACCAAAAGGGATCCCGCTATACATAATACTGACTGCGGTCGCTTTTCTATTTTCAGCAACAGCTTCAGAAGCCAAAGTGATCATCATCGGTAAAGCGCCGCCCATACCCAACCCTGTAAAAAAACGGATAAGTAAAAGCAAAGTATAATTTTCGGCATAGGCGGTGAGTAAAGACATCACACCAAAAATGAGAATACTCAGAATTAAAATTTTCTTACGTCCAATAATATCGGCCAGTCGTCCACCAATAATTGCACCAGGCAAGGTTCCAATAATAGCAGCACTAAATGCCCAAGCCATTTGGGCATTATCCAACATAAACTCCGCACGCATACGTGGCGCTGCTACACCCATTGATTGAAGATCAAAACCTTCAAAGATTGCGATGGCAAAACACAGTAGTAAAGTCAGTTTCGCCCTTCCTGACGGATTCAATACTTTATCCATAGTCCTTTCCTTATTTAGACCATATTTCCATGACATTTTTTATTGTGTAGTGTTTAAATAACACCGTTAAAATATCAGTTAAGCTTACAAAAAAATCAATAGTATTTTATAAATATTTTTTAATTTAATTTTTTTATTTATATTTTTCATTAAATTATAAAAAACACAAAATATTTCATAAAAAAGACTTGAATGTAAGTTTAACTGATATTAAATTAAATCCAGAACAACACCATTGTCATTCAAGGAGAATACACATGACATATGAAAAACGCTGGGAAACCGTTGATGTACAACTTGAAAATGGTATTGCATGGGTCACGTTAAATCGTCCCGAAAAGAAAAATGCCATGAGTCCAACCCTTAACCGTGAAATGATTGATGTACTTGAAACACTCGAACTTGATCAAAATGCCAAAGTTTTAGTTTTAACAGGTGCAGGTGATTCGTGGACTGCGGGAATGGATTTAAAAGAATACTTCCGTGAAGTAGATACACAACCTGAAATTTTTCAAGAACGTATTCGCCGTGATTCATGTCGCTGGCAATGGCAATTACTCAGAATGTACTCAAAACCGACGATTGCGATGGTGAATGGCTGGTGTTTTGGTGGCGGTTTCTCTCCATTAGTGGCGTGTGATCTTGCGATTGCAGCGGATGAAGCAACTTTTGGTCTATCTGAAATTAACTGGGGTATTCCACCGGGTAACCTTGTGAGTAAAGCAATGGCAGATACTGTCGGACACCGTGCATCATTGTATTACATCATGACGGGTAAAACCTTTAGTGGCAAAGAAGCCGAGCAAATGGGATTAATTAATAAAAGCGTTCCATTAGCTCAACTTAAAGCGGAAGTCACTGAATTGGCAAACTGCCTGCTTGAAAAAAACCCTGTAGTATTGCGTACCGCCAAAAATGGTTTTAAACGTTGCCGTGAACTGACTTGGGATCAAAACGAAGACTATTTATATGCCAAACTGGATCAGTGTAACCACCGTGATACAGAAGGTGGTCGTGAAGAAGGACTGAAACAATTCTTGGACGAAAAATCGATTAAACCGGGTTTACAGAGCTATAAGCGTACTGGTTAACTTTTGATTTTTATTGGCTATGTAAGGACACAACCCATGCAAAATGTACAGTTACTCATCCACGGTCAATCGCTTGACGCATCTAATGGCGCAAGCTTTGAACGCATCAGCCCGATTGATGGTCAGGTGGCAAGTATTGCATCTGCCGCAACGCTTGAAGATGTTGACCGTGCCATTGAATCAGCGCAGCAAGCTTTTCAGATTTGGTCAAAACTGTCTCCAACTGAACGTCGTTTACGCTTATTAAAAGCAGCAGATTTAATGGATCAACATACTGATCAATTTATTCAGATTGGGATGCAGGAAACAGGGTCGACTGCGACTTGGTATGGGTTTAATGTGCATCTTGCCGCCAATATGCTGCGTGAAGCTGCTGCCATGACCACACAGATTGATGGCAGTCTGATTCCCTCGGATGTCCCGGGTAATCTGGCGATGGGGATTCGTGTTCCATGCGGTGTGGTGGTTGGAATCGCACCGTGGAATGCACCTGTGATTTTACCCACTCGTGCTTTAGCAATGCCGCTTGCCTGTGGTAATACCGTCGTATTAAAAGCATCTGAAGCCTGCCCTGCCACGCATCGTTTAATTGGACAGATTTTAAATGAGGCTGGATTAGGTGATGGCGTGGTCAATGTCATTACCCATGCCCCAGAAGATGCACCACAGATTGTTCAGCGTTTAGTCGAACATCCTGCGGTAAAACGAATTAATTTTACGGGTTCCACCAAAGTTGGGAAAATCATTGCAGAAACTGCGGCGAAATATTTAAAACCAGTGTTGCTAGAACTTGGTGGTAAAGCGCCTGTTGTCATCTTAAATGAAGCTGATCTGGATGAAGCAGTCAATGCCGTTGCATTTGGTGCCTTTTTTAATCAGGGTCAGATCTGTATGTCGACTGAACGAGTGTTAGTGCAACAGGGTATAGCCGATCAGTTTATTGAAAAACTAATTGCAAAAACCAAATCACTAAAAGCTGGCAATCCAACTGATCAGCAGAATATGTTAGGTGTGTTAGAAAGCCGTCGAGCTGCCGAGCGTATTCAACATTTACTTGAAGATGCAAAAGCCAAAGGTGCAGATTTACCTTTGGGCATTCAAGTTCAAAATACCACCATGCAACCTACGCTGGTACTGAATATTCAGCCTGAAATGTTGCTATACCGCGAAGAATCTTTTGGGCCAGTCTGTACAGTACAACGCTTTGAGACGCTTGAAGAAGGTATTGCACTGGCCAATGACAGTGAGTTTGGTTTGTCATCTGTTGTATTTAGCCAAAACTTTGCTCAAGCCTTTGAAGTCGCCAAGCAGATTGATTCAGGGATTTGTCATATTAATGGTGCCACTGTACATGATGAAGCACAAATGCCATTTGGTGGAACCAAATCGAGCGGTTATGGGCGTTTTGGTAGTAAAGCTTCCATCGCTGAATTTACCGAATTGAGATGGATCACGGTTCAAACTCAATCACGGCACTATCCGATTTAAAGGTTAATTTAACTTGGCGGTTAAATTGAAAACAATCAATTTTTAATAGATTTCTTGCATATCTGTTTACACCCTCTTTATTTTTCGTCCTGAGGGAGAAATAACAAAGGCTTATGAAAGAAATCTAATGAATAAAAAAATTGCATGACGCAAAACATGCGCAGTGATGCGCTTTCCACGGAGTGAAAGAAATGCAAATGAATGCCACTCAATCACAAGATCGTGAACGGTTTGTTCAACTTGGATCACATGATGTTCAGTATCAATATCAAGGTCAGATACTTTATATTGAACCTACAGAGCAGTTAAAGCCCTATCCGCAAAAGCTCACAGATCGCCTGATTCATTTTGCCAAAACTCAACCTGATCATATTTTTGCTGCAAAACGTAACGCTCAGGGTCAATGGGTCAAATTGAGTTATGCCGATACCTTGCAACGCGCTTGGCACATTGCTCAAGCATTGCATCAACGTAATTTAAGTCAGGAACGACCATTACTCATTCTGTCGGGTAATGATCTGGAACATTTAACCTTATCGATGGGTGCAATGTTGGCAGGTGTTCCATTCTCTGCCATTTCCCCTGCTTATTCTCTAATTTCTCAGGATTTCGGTAAGCTTAAACATATCTTTGAAGCACTCACTCCGGGCATGGTCTATGCCAGTGATGGACAGGCGTTTAGCAAAGCGATCCAAACGTGTGCAACATCCGATATCGAAATTATTACCAATACGGGAATTGTTGGGCAACAGCAATGTACCTCTTTTCAATCCCTGCTAGATACCCCTGTGACCAATGTTCAGGAGTTTTATCAAACACTGGATGAACACCAGATTGCCAAATTTTTGTTTACCTCTGGTTCGACTAAACTGCCTAAAGCTGTACCAACCACGCATTTGATGCTGTGTGTGAATCAGCAGATGTTATTACAAACCTTTCCAGAATTTGAGCAGACCCCGCCTGTATTACTGGATTGGTTATCTTGGCATCATACTTTTGGGGGTAGCCATAATGTCGGCATCGCTCTGTATAACGGCGGTACAATTTATATCGATGATGGCAAACCCGTTGCAGGCAAGTTTGATGAGACCATTCGCAACTTAAAAGAAATCTCCCCGACGGTCTATTTAAATGTGCCGAAAGGTTGGGAAGAACTCACGGATGCTTTGGAAAAAGATGCTGAGTTACGTGATCGCTTTTTTAAAGATGTCAAAATTCTATTTTTCGCAGGTGCAGCATTGTCCGAAGCAGGCTGGAATCGTCTGGATAAAATTGCACAAGCACATTGCGGTGAAAAAATTCGGATTATGAGTGGTCTCGGTATGACTGAAACTGCGCCTTCTTGTGCCTTTACAACAGGGCCAAAAGTCATGGCAGGCTTTATTGGTTACCCTGCGCCTGGTTGTGAAATTAAACTGGTGCCACACGGTGATAAAATGGAATTTTGTGTGCGTGGTAAACACGTCATGCAGGGTTATTGGCGTTTAAAATCCGATCAACAAAGTATCGTATTTGACGATGAAGGCTTTTTTCATACGGGTGATGCCGTGTGCTTGGTATGCCCCAATGATCCAACACAAGGCCTGATGTATGACGGACGAATTGCAGAGGACTTTAAGCTCAATACTGGTACTTTTGTTAATGTTGGAACCCTACGCAATAAAGTCCTGATTCAAGGCAATTTACTGATTCAGGATGTCTGTATTACAGGGTCTAACCTAAATGCAATTGGTTTTCTGATTTTTCCAAAATTGGACGCTTGTGCACAATATGCAGGTTTAACTTTTAAGGATCATCTTGCCGAAGAAATTTTAAAACATCCCAAAGTACAGCAATGGTTCCGCCAATTTTTATTAAATTTTAATAAAGACGCAACAGGAAGCTCTAATCGAGTGTCGATGCTGTATTTAATGACCGAACCGCCACAACTTGATGCAGGAGAAGTCACCGATAAAGGAAATCTGAATCAAAGCAACATCGCTAAGCGTCGGGCAGATTTGATTGAAGAACTTTATCAAAAGCAAACGGACAATCCCCTGATTATTCGGATTCCTGTCCTAAACCACTAATCCTTTGAAATTACATAAGAAGTTCAAATTTACTTTTGAGCTTCCTCCTTAGTTTTGCCCTAAAAAAGGTGAAATATGCAACACGATACGGAATTTGAACTATTTCGAGATAATTATCGACGTTTTCTAAAAGAACAAGTCGCTCCTTATTATGAACAATGGGAACAGGATGGCCTAATTCCACGAAAGCTTTGGAATAATCTGGGTGAAAATGGTTTTTTATGCGTCGATGTTCCAGAAGAATATGGCGGCTATGGCGCACCTATCCATTACTCACTGATGCTAGTTCAAGAAACTGCACAGGCAGGATTTACCTCTTTGGCAGTTGCCATCGGTGGGCAAAATGAATTGGTTTCACCCTATATTCAAAATATCGGTACTGAAGCACAGAAAAAATATTGGCTTCCTAAAATGGTGATAGGTGAAGTGGTCACAGCGATTGCCATGACTGAAGCCAATGCTGGTTCTGATTTACAGGCGATTCGTACACAAGCCATATTAACTGACGACGACTATATCGTTGATGGTTCAAAAACATTTATTTCCAATGGCCTACATGCAGACTTAATTGTATTGGTGGCAAAAACCACTCCACAGGCAGGCGCTAAAGGCATATCGTTATTTTTAGTTGATGCCCATTTACAAGGCGTAAAAAAAGGACGCTCACTGAAAAAAATTGGTTTACATGCACAAGATACCGCCGAACTATTTTTTGATCAGGTCAAAGTTCCCACTTCACAACGTTTAGGCAATGAAGGACAAGGCTTTGCTTACTTAATGCAAGAATTACCGCGTGAACGTCTGAGCATTTCCATGATGGCACTTGGGTCAATTTTAGGTGCAATTGAACTCACAAAAGAATATGTATTGCAACGCAAAGCCTTCGGTCAAGCCTTAAGCCAAATGCAAAATACCCGATTTGTACTTGCCAATGCGCAAATTAAAGCCAAAGCTGCACAAGCCTTTGTCGATCAATGTGCTGAGATGTATAGCCAACAGCAACTCAGCGTCAACCACGTCGCCGCACTGAAATGTTTTATCACCGATACCCAATGTGAAGTGATTGACCAATTGCTACAACTGTTTGGTGGTTATGGCTACATGCAGGAATATCCAATTTCACGTTTCTTTGTCGATGCCCGCGTGCAAAAAATTTACGGCGGAACCAACGAGATTATGAAAGAAATCGTGGCACGTGAACTCTTGGGAAAATAATTCAAATTTTAACAACGAAGCAAGGCAGAAAGAACCAACAAGTCTTGCTTAAAACAACAATGATATTTCAGGATGAAATGCCATGTCTAAATTATGGATCTACTCCACGCTTATGCTTTCTAGTTCTGTATTTGCGGGGAATTTTATCGATAACAGTAGCGTAGAATTGACTACACGCAACTTTTATTTTGACCGCGATTATCAGGAGCTTTCCAAATATCCAGCAGCGAAGGACTGGACACAAGGCTTTATTTTCAAGGCAAATTCAGGCTATACCGAAGGAACAGTGGGTTTTGGTCTGGATATTCTCGCCACCGCTGGTTTTAAGCTGGATGCCAGTGCCAAATATGCGGGAACTGGAAATCTACCGCGAGACACCATCACCAATGAACCCGCATCAAGTTACGGTGAAATCGGTATCACGGCTAAAGCTAAAATTAACCAGACTGAACTTAAAATAGGAACGCTTAGACCGATGAATCCTGTTTTAGTCGCTTCTCCTGCCCGTTTGTTACCACAAACTTATCGTGGAATTTCACTAGAATCTAAAGATGTAAAAGATTTTGAATTACAGGCTGCTTATATTGATAAAGTCAATCAACGTGATTCGACCAATTTTGAAAATATCAGAATTTCAGCAGTGAATGGACGTTTTAAAAATGCTGAAACTGATGGATTGTACTATGCAGGCGGGTATTACAATGTCAATCCAAGTTTACGTTTAGGTTTATTCTATCTGGATGTGAATAATCTTTATGATCAATGGACAACAGGTTTTTTACACAAATGGGAGATCAACTCAACCACACGATTGAGTAGTTATTTACATTATTATCGAAGTCGTGATGAAGGCAATGCAAAAGCAGGCTTAGTCGATAATGACTTATATCATGCGCATTTTGAACTGAAGCATCAAAATCATAAATTTATTTTTGGAACGTTTCAGCATCATGGTGAAACTGCGTTTCCTTATTTAAGTGGTGGAGAAACAGGACTACTGATTGATACATGGCCAGGCGAGTTTCTCAATCCCAAAGAACAAGCTTATAGTTTCCGCTATGAATATGATTTTAAGGATTATGTTCCGGGTTTACGCTTTATGACACGCTATACCATGGGACGAAATATTTATGCGCCCAATCTGGGTGGAACCAATTTAAAAGAGCGCGAAACTGATTTTGATCTGGGCTATACCATTCAAAGCGGTTGGCTCAAAAATCTGGGACTTCGCGCACGTTATGCCATCTACGACAATAACATGTCGGCCAACGCCAATATCAAACCTGTGAATGAAACCCGTATCAATATTGATTATACGTGGAAATTTAAATAACACTGATAGGCTCTAGATCATCGGGAGCCTACTTCAATTTAGGGAAAATAAAAAATGGATATGACTGACAAACTTCCTCCTATTCACTATTTGCTAGGCGGGCATCATATTCAATGGAACGATCAAGCGCAGCAACTTGAAATTGATTATGTCGCATTAGAAACTTTTACCAACCCTAGAGGTACAGTTGAAGGGGGTATGATTTGCGCAATGTTGGATGATGTGATGGGCTTATTTGCATTTCTGGCGAATGATCGACAACCTGCCACCACGATTAATCTGACAGTAGATTTTCTACGCCCATGTCAGGTTGGTGTCGTCCAGACCAAATGTCGCTTTGTAAAGCAAGGTAAATCTATTTTAAATATCGAAAGTGAAGCATGGCAAAACCATAAAATGCTGGCACGAAGTACAGCTAATTTTATGGTGCTTTAAGTTTCGGCTTGCTCCGCGAAAGAGAAAGAAAACCTATTGCTTTCTTTCTCAAACCACTTATTCACTACTATTAAAAACGCTGAGAAATACTCAGCTTAAAGTCGCGCCCAGTGCCTGTCATATATTCTCCCAGATACATTTTATAATCACGGTTAAATAGATTATCAATAGAGAAATTCAACTGCGGGCCTTTTTCACCGACGGGCTGCCAATCGATAAAAATACCGTGTAAAGCATAACCTTTGGTACGAGGCAATGAAAAACCAGAAGCACCAATTGATTTATCCGTATTTAAAATACTTCTGGTTTGCGCGTCTACAAAAATTCCACGCCAGCCCATGGTCAAATCATGTTCAGGAACATTGACACCTAGCGTAGCTGTCGCCTTGCGTGGAGGTATTTGTTCAATCCATGTTTTTTGATTAAACCACGGATTAACAGGAGAATTATCACGTTGACCACGCACATAAGAATAAGTTAAACCTGCAAAATAGGTGGGCTGATTATAAAATAGCTCTGCTTCATAAGCTTTGATGGTGTAATCAGTAATATTTCTGTAAAAACCATGATCATATTGGCCATTACAAACACTGGCATTCGCACTTCCACCCTGTGCAATAATCTCGGCTTGTGCCTGACAGAAAACCGAACGATTACGGAAAATTTCGTCTGAACCGCGGTTATGATAATAGCTAAGACGAATCTGTAAATGATCATCATCTGTCAAAAGCTGATCAAAATTCATTTCATTACCAAGCCTTATCGCCAACATTTTTTCGGGACGTAAATACAGACTGGTCGCAGATACCGTAGAACTTGGGCCATCATTATAATATTGCTCATCAACACGAGGCGCACGCCATGTTTTGCTGATATTAGCAAACCACGTGAGGTAATCTGCCTGTTTCCATGCCAAGGCTAAACGGGGTGACCAGCCTGTATAACTTTTTTCTGAATAATCATGACCTGCTTCAACCGTGCTATAACGTGGCGCCAGATTGCCATAACCCTGATTGATAATATTGTCATAACGTAAAGACGGCGTAATCGTGACTGCCCCAATTTGATATTGGTCTTCAACAAATGCGCTATACATTTGCTGATCACCTGCGGGCATATAATTCGGTTGATAGAGTCCGTAATTATATTGAGGATTATTCAGATAAGAGCGAACCAGCATCAAAGAGTTTTGCTTCATCTTTTGATATTGTGCCCCGATTTTTAGCTTATGTGTACCATACGCCGTATCAATATCACTGATATTTAAAAGTTTTAGTGCTGTATTGGTATAGTTCACCCAGCTTTCATCGCCAAGATTGGCCGCTGAAAAAGAAACCCCTTCCAAACGTTTATCATGTTGTTTGGTTTTTGAATAAGAAAAATTTGCTTTGAAATTAATATAAGGATTCGCAGCAGGATTGAACTCATAACCAGCGGAATAGCTCGTATCTTTTTGATCACGATAAACTAAACGGCGTTTCCACGCTTCGTCATAGCCATACTTTGCAATATCTGCGGCACTCGGAACAGCATCCTGATCACGCATTGCAGCAAAAGGTTCCCAGCCTGTATGGCTACTTTGCATGGCATTGAAAGAAATCTTTTGGCTTTCATCTGGACGAATATTCAGTTTTGCTAAATATGTGTCCTGTTCCTGAGCTGAATATAAAAAAGAGGTTCCATCTGGACGCTCTACATTATCGCTATCGCGTTTGGTATAGTAAAACAGCCCATCTAGCAGATTATTTTCAGTTTTTCCATATACTGCACCCGTATAAGTATTTTGCTGGTTATTACTAAATCGCGAATACTTTAGAAATGCTCCGACATTTTTATTCTGTTTTAATAGATCTTGCGCATCTCTGGTTTCCAGTGTCACCTTTCCGCCAAAACCGCCATTACCAACTTCAACATTATGCGGACCTTTATCGACCGTGACCCGTTTTAAAATTTCAGGTTCAATAAAGACTGACCCTTGTCGATATTTATCAAAAGATTTGACCGAATCATCCAGTGTAATGGGAACATCTTCAACTCCTCCCATACCCAGAATATTAATCGTTTGTCCGCCGGGTCTAGGAGAGCCAGCCGAAGATACCCCAGGCATGGTGTCTAATAGTTGTGCAACATTATTGGCCTGATAACGATCAATCGCGGTCTGATTTAGAACGCTTTGCCCAAACTGAACTGTATCTGAATTTTCTGCCTGCGTAGAAAGGGTTGGCATTTGATATAATTGATGATTATCCTGATTGAAAATTGAAGATGAATTCAGTTGTCCTTTTTTTATGGTACTTGAAGTCCCCCCATTTTTTTCATCAGACTGTTCATTTTCTGGTTTCTTATCCACCAATAAGTAACCTGCCGATGATTTCATCATCTGAAAAGGCGTATTTTCAATCAATCTGGCAAATGCTTGCTCAACGGTGTAATTGCCTTTTATCGCATTTACTTGGTAACGATTGGTCTTCTTTGCATCCATCAGTAATGAAACATTGGCTTGCAATGCCACACTATTGAGCGCCTGAGTCAGAGAACCACGCTCCACTTGAAAGAAAGCAGAAGAATTGCTACTTGCAGCGTATATAGGGGCTGAAACGCAACTGACAGAAATTGCCAGAGAAACGGCCAACGCTATTTTTTGTAGAGAATATTGGGAAGGTAAAATGTGCATTAAAACGATAGCCCCATATAAATGATAATCATTAACTAAGCCAATTAGCAAATAATTGCTGTTCTTCCCTATATGACGCACCACCATCCAAAAACAC
Organism: Acinetobacter septicus; assembly: GCF_019355975.1. Classification (NCBI taxonomy): domain Bacteria; kingdom Pseudomonadati; phylum Pseudomonadota; class Gammaproteobacteria; order Moraxellales; family Moraxellaceae; genus Acinetobacter; species Acinetobacter septicus. The sequence continues at coordinate 1,136,067 of NZ_CP079898.1, forward strand.
GCAATTTGTCGTTATTTTCTAACTTTCAAGCTGAATAATAAAAACATGACTTCCTATTTTTTGAATATTTAATTGTGGATATTGAGCTTTGATTAAGCTTAAGGTTTGTTCGACATCCTGCTGAGCATCAATCACCCCATTGACTTTGAATGACTCAAGTACAGATGCACGATAAATAAAATAAACTTTATGCTGTCGATTTAGACGTTCTAGTAAATCAGGTAAAGCCAGATTATCGGCTAAAATCTGGTTGTGTTGCCATGCAAATTCAGTAGATCGAATTGCAATCGGTTGAATCGGTCCAAAGCCATGCGCGTCAGCTTGTACCTTTTCACCAGCATGTACACGCTGTCGTTGATTGATCTGCTTCGCACTCGCTTCAACACTTGAATGCAACATGCTAATACTGCTGTTTTCACGATTTTGATGCACAATAAATCGTGTTCCTAATGCCTTGTAATCGGCTTGCTTCGATTGCACGATGAATGGTCGATGTTTGTCTTTTGCGACATCAACATAAATCTCACCCTGAACCAGTTCAACCTGACGTATCTGTGAATTAAAATGCAATTTGATGGCAGATTTAGCTCCTAGCGTAATTTTTGAACCATCTTTAAGTACAAATGACTGCATATTTCCCGTCGAAGTTTTATAATCTGCGGTGTAATAAGCATAAGGAAAATAATGGTAGGTCAAAATACTAAATAGCCCAATAAAACCAATGCCCAATATCCCACGACCAAAAGCCTTTTTTAGCTGTTGTTGACTTTGTTGAGTGTGTTTTAGCGACTTTTGCAAGGTCTGGCTATGAATACGGTGTGTTTCCTGAAGTTGTTTTAATTCGTCAGAAAAGCGACTGATTTTATCGAATTGATCATGATATTCGGGATGCTGTCGTTGCCAATGCTCAAATTCGAGTTGAGCTTGAGAGCGTTCAATCGGATCATCTGTGTTTAAACGAATAATCCATAAAGATAATTCTTTTTGTAATTTTTTGGGGTCAGTCATGTTCCGACTCAAGCAACTGTTCTCGTGCTTCAAGACATAGACTTAGACAATCTGCGAGATAAGTTTGCGTCGTCCTTAAAGATTTACCAATCCGTTCAGCGATTTCACTTTGATTGTAACCTTCAAAGTAATACATCAGAAAAGCTTTTCTTGCCAATACTGGGCTTTCATTTAAAGCGATTGTTAAAAAATCTAAAATTTGTACCACTTCTTCAAGTTGATTATTTGATAATTCAATCTCTTGAAGTTGTAACTCTCCTGCTAGAGTTTCCAGATAACTTTGCTCTAATACATAACGTCGATGCTTATCAATCAGTACATTTTTGGCAACATTGACTAAATAAGCTCTTGGTTCCTGAATTCCGAGTAGTTTTTGTCGAGTTTGTAATAACTTAACAAAAGTATCTTGCACCAGATCGGCTGCATTAAAAGGATAACGAATGCGATAGCTAAGCCACTTTTGAAGCCAATCATGATGATCCAGATACATTTCATGAATGAATTGTTTCTGTGCAGTTGGGGAGAAAGATTGATCCATAGCAAAATATTGAATGAATAATATAAACAAGAATTATTATCATTTATTAATGTGATTATTGTAAACTATTTCTGAACGATATTTTCTATAAAAAAGCTGCATTCCTTATTGCGTCTTTTTCTATCCTCCTTCGTCATAGCGTATATAGACCTTTATTTACTCCGCAAATATACATCTTTATTTAGGTAACGATATGAACCAATCCGTTGACAAAACAGACATTCAACATCATATAAGTTCGGCACTATCACTTCGCTTAAAAACTGAAACAGCAGCAGAACATGAACGTATGCATCACTTAATGGCTCAGGCAGATGTTTTTGCAAGTCTGATGCATTATGCAAAATTTACACTGGCTCAATATTATTTTCAGCGTGATGTTGAGTATTTATTTAAATATCCAGAAATTATTGATTTTATTCCTGATCTGGATGTTCGTGGTCGTTCAGATGCTGCATTTAAAGATTTACAAGATTTAGGCGTTTCACCTACAGATCTTAATATCGCGAGTCAGGATGCCAATGCACTTGAAGCGCTAGGCTGGATTTACGTTTCTGAAGGTTCAACGCTCGGAGCTGCGTTTTTATTTAAGGAAGCCAAAACCAAGCTGGAACTTTCCGAAGAATTTGGTGCACGAAATCTGGCTGCTTATCCTGAAGGCAGAGCAAAAGTCTGGAAACGCTTTGTTCAGGCACTCGATGATGCAGGTTTAAGTCAAACTGAACAAGATCAGGCCATACAAGGTGCAATGGATGGTTTTGCCCGCTTTGCATCGCTATTAACCACAGCAAATACAGATCAGTAAAATGTCAGTACCAACCCATCCGTCCAAGTTGCCCTCAACCTCTGATCACCTAAATCATGATCAGATCGAGCTCACTACATCTAAAAATATACATCATGAAAGCTTATCTAAATCCAGCTTTTTAAGGATTGTATTTATAGGTCTGTCTTGCTTGAGCCTGAGTATTGGTGTGATTGGTTTGTTTGTTCCGGGTTTACCTACGGTTGAGTTTGTATTACTCGCGGCTTTTTTTGCAGGAAAAGGCTCTTCCAGATTACATCGATGGTTTTACCAGCATAAATTATTTGGTCCCATGATTCGTAACTGGCAAGATAAGCGTCAGGTTTCCAGAAAATCAAAATATATGATGGCTGTTAGTATGACACTTGCTAGCAGCATCTTGATACTTCATGTACCTCATTTCTGGTTTAACCTTGTATGTATTCTATTCATGCTGCTTGTTTTTATCTGGGTTTGGCGGCGACCTGAACCCGAGAAAATTTAAAATGCAAAACACGAGTGATAAAAAAGACCACACATCGTGGTCTTTTTTATCAGAACAAACTACTGAGCAGTATATCCGCCATCCATCACTACAGCTTGTCCTGTCACTCCACCTGCCTTTTCACTGCACAAGAAAATCGCATAATCGGCAATTTCCTCAACACTAAGAAGGCGTTTTTGCGGCACCATCGCCAAAATCACATCTTCCAACGCACTGGTTTCACTCACATTTCGCGTTTTAGCCAAATCGGAAATTTGCCCACGAACCAATGGAGTATCTACATAGCCAGGACACAAAGCATTTACTGTAATACCATCACGTGCGCATTCCAGAGCAGCAACTTTAGTTAAACCAATCACACCATGCTTAGCGCTGTTATAGCCTGCTTTACCTGCAAAACCGATTAAGCCATTGATCGATGCCATATTGATAATACGACCTGATTTTTGTGCTTTCATAATTGGAAAAGCATGTTTAATGCCGATAAATGAACCTGTTAGCATCACCGCAATCAGTTTTTGATAAACTTCAGTTGGGAATTCCTCAATTGCTGCCACATGTTGAAACCCTGCATTATTAATTAAAATATCCAGTGTTCCGAATGTTTTTTGCGTTAGTTCAATTGCAGCTTGATAGGCTTGTTCATTGGTCACATCACAAGGCGCCGAGATAGCAGTAAAACCTTCGCTTTTGAGCTGTTGTGCAGCTTCTTCACATTTTTGCGCATTCATATCTGAAATAACCACTTTTGCACCTTCCAATGCAAATTTTTTCGCTATTTCCAGACCAATACCGCTCGCAGAACCTGTAATAAAAGCCACCTTACCATCGAGTTGTTTTGTCACTTTCTTTCTCCTGCCTCATTTATAAAATGCCTTGATTTTTTTAAACCAAAACAAGTTCATAGCTTATTTTGATCAATCAATTACACAATTCCGAACCATGTAAATGCAGCTATCGCCACAAATACTGCAACTGTTTTAATGATCGTAACTGCAAAAATATCTTTATAAGATTGCTTATGTGTTAAACCTGTTACAGCGAGTAAGGTAATAACTGCGCCATTGTGTGGAAGTGTGTCCATGCCACCCGATGCCATCGCCACAATACGATGCATCACTTCGGGCGGAAGACCCGCAGCCAAAATAGCAGCATTGTACTGCTCTGCCATGGCACTCAAAGCGATACTCATCCCGCCTGATGCTGAACCTGTAATCCCTGCCAATACAGTTGTCGTCACCGCACCATTCACCAAAGGATTGGTAAATGCCGTTCCCAATGCATGACTCACTAAAGCAAAACCGGGTAAAGCCGCAATAATCGCACCGAAACCATATTCGGACGCGGTGTTCATGACAGCCAAAAGCGAACCGCCAATACTGGCATTTACACCTTCTTTAAATTGGCTCGCCACACGACCATAATCAAATAAAATAGCCGCGATAATACCGACAATCAGTGCCAAACCGACCGCCCAGATCGCACCCGTTTTTGCAACATCAACCGTATAATTTGCCAGACCAATTGCATTAAAATCAAAACCGTTTGGGTACCATGTTTTAATTGCTGTCGATAAATATTTATTCATCACTGCAACTAACACCAAAGGAACGAAGGCTAAAATCTGACGAATAACCGAACCATTATCACGCGCATTTTCCTGTACAGGATTTACATCAGATTCAACACTATTTGCAGAATTATCTGAGACAAAACCTGCATAGCCTTCCCCTGCTTGAGCAGCCACCCGTCGACGCCATTCTAGGTATAACAAACCTGTACTCAATACAAAAATCGCACCAATAATCCCTAAAAATGGAGCAGCATAAATATTGGTTCCAAAGAATGTTGTCGGTATCACGTTTTGAATTTGTGGCGTCCCCGGTAGCGCGTCCATGGTAAAGGTAAATGCACCAAGTGCAATCGTGCCGGGAATTAGACGTTTAGGAATGTTAGCTTGCTGAAATAATTGATTGGCAAATGGATAAATCGCAAATACCGCCACGAATAAACTGACACCGCTGTAGGTCAAAATTGCGCCGAGGATCACCACGGTCAAGATTGCTTTTTTTGCACCGATGAGATTTACAATAGTTTTTGCAATCGACTCAGCGATCCCTGACATTTCAACCACTTTGCCAAAAATTGCACCGAGTAAAAATACCAGAAAATAATCCTTGATAAAGTTGACCATTTTCGGCATGAAAACGCCTGAGTAAAAAGGCAAGACATTACTTGGATTGATTAAAAAAACCGCCAATAATGCACATAACGGTGCCATCAGGATGACTGAAAACCCGCGATAAGCGGTGTACATCAGTAAGCCTAAAGACAGCAGAATAACAAATAAATCCCACATATTCTTTCCTACTCCATTATGAAGAATATAGATTAGGTTTAACTCAAATATTGTGCCTAATATTTGATAACAGTTTGCCTAATAATAAATAAATACAATTTGTCAAAAATGAGCCACTAAATAGACCCAAAAAATAAGATTTTATATTTATTTTAAAATATCAATATTTTTATAAAATACAAGAATATTATTTAAAAGACTGTTAAATAAAAATTTAAACATTGAAATATAAGATTTTTATTTAAGTAAAACGACTTATCTATTTATTTAAAAAACAAATGAATTATTTAATAAAACTCATTAATTATTAGTCTTCTTTCATAAGTCCCTTTTATTTCTTCCTATAGGAGAAAAATAAAGAGGATTTAAAAATTATGAAAGGAGTCTTTTTAATGAAAAAAATCTGATTTTAAGATTTTGATTTGGATCATTTCAGTCACATTTAAAAAAAAATTTTTTAATATAAAACTACGTCTGATTTAATTTTACAAAAAAACAAGTACATCAGTCGTAGAGTTAGATATAATTTTTCTTTAAAATCAAAAACTTTTGATTAGGATGGAATCTATAAATGACGCTCAAACAACTCAAAGCTTTTTTGGCACTGGCTCGCACTCTGAATTATGCCAATGCATCGACTGAGCTTCATTTAAGTCAGTCCGCCTTGAGTTTGAGTATCAAATCATTAGAAGAAGAATTGGGTGGAAAGTTATTTAAGCGTAATACTCGCCGTGTCGAACTCACTCAGGAAGGAAAATCTTTGATTCCTTATGCCAGAAAGTTACTGGCAAACTGGGAAGATATGGAAAATGATGTAAAACAAAGATTTAAACTTAATCGAGGTACTTTAAATATTGCTTCAATGCCCTTTGTTACCCATGCAATTTTACCCGAAGTGATTCAGACTTTTTCCAATGCCCACCCAAATTTAAGTTTTTCAATTCATGATATTCCCAATGAAAAAATTATTGAAAATGTATTGGACGGAATTTTTGAACTTGGAATTTGCTTTCAGCCAATTTTGAATGAACAGTTGGAATTTAAAGCTTTATTTGATGAAGATTTTCTAGCTCTAATCCCCAAAACGCACCCATTGGCGAGTAAAAAAACAATCACATGGCAAGAGTTATATGGCAATCCATTTATTACCTTACAACACCCTTCAATCGTGCGTTACCTACTTGAACAAAACGCCTCACGTTTAGGTCTGGTGCTTGATTTAAAAGTAGAGTGTCACCAGATTAGTACTTTTTCCAGTTTTGTAGCTTTAGGCATTGGCGTGAGTGCAATTCCACGTCATTTCCAACATTCGATCGATAAAGAGCATAATGTGTTACTGGAAATTGAAAATAGTCAGGTACACCAAGCGGTCGGTATTATTTATAAAAAAGACACTGAACTTTCAAATATTTCCAGCGAATTCATTCAGACACTTTCAAGTTATCCTTATGAAAAAATCCTTCAATTTTAATATCCATAGAAAATCAACGATCAAAAAACGATTTTCGCACATCAAACACATTCATTAATTTTTCTCATTAATCCTTTAAAATTTTCAACTTCATTAAATAAATTACAGATGTTAATAATAAGAAAACATAGGGACGTTGAGTAAACACAATGAATAAAGTGTATGCAAGTGCGGAACTCGCACTACAGGATATTGTTAAGAATAATCAGACTCTTGCTGTGGGTGGTTTTGGTTTATGTGGTATTCCAGAAGCATTGATCAATGCATTAAAACAAACCCAAGTCACTGGTTTAACCTGTATTTCCAATAATGCCGGTGTAGATGATTTTGGTTTGGGAATTTTACTTCAAACCAAACAAATCAAAAAAATGATTTCATCTTATGTCGGTGAAAATAAAGAATTTGAACGCCAATATCTTAATGGTGAGCTTGAGGTTGAACTGACGCCGCAAGGAACTTTGGCAGAAAAACTTCGCGCAGGCGGCGCAGGCATCCCAGCATTTTATACTCAAACTGGCGTTGGAACACTCATCGCTGAAGGCAAAGAACAGCGCGATTTTGATGGTAAACCTTATATTTTAGAGCCTTCTTTAACCGCTGATATTGCATTGGTCAAAGCTTATAAAGCGGACAAAGCAGGTAATTTGATTTTCCATAAAACGGCACGTAACTTCAATCCCGAATGTGCAATGGCAGGGAAAATTACCATTGCGGAAGTTGAACAAGTGGTGGAAATTGGTGAGTTAGATCCTGATGAAATCCATCTGGCAGGTATTTTTGTACAACGTATTGTACTTAATGCACACCCAGAAAAACGAATTGAGCAAAAAACCCTAAAAGCACAGGAAGCATAATCATGGCATGGACACGTGAACAAATGGCACAACGTGCCGCCAAAGAATTACAAGATGGTTTTTATGTCAATCTTGGTATTGGCTTACCGACACTGGTCGCTAATTATATCCCAGAAAATGTTGATGTCTGGCTTCAGTCCGAAAATGGTTTATTGGGCATTGGAGAATTTCCAACCGAACAAACGATGGATGCAGATTTAATCAATGCAGGTAAACAAACGGTCACCGCACGTGCGGGCGCTGCATTTTTTTCCAGTAGTGAATCTTTTGCCATGATCCGTGGTGGACATGTCAACATTGCGATTTTGGGCGCAATGGAAGTCTCTGAAAAAGGTGATCTTGCCAACTGGATGATTCCGGGTAAAAAGATCAAAGGCATGGGCGGCGCAATGGATTTGGTCGTGGGTGTACAACGTGTCGTGGTACTCATGGAACATTGTGCCAAAGATGGTACGCCGAAAATTGTATCTGAATGCAGTTTGCCGCTGACAGGTCAGGCTGTAGTACATCGTGTCATTACCGACTTAGGCGTGATGGATATTACTGCTGAGGGTATCGAACTAATTGAACTTGCAGATGGTGTAACAGTTGAGCAAATTCAGGCTGCCTCAGGTGTCAAACTCATTACGGCCCTAGCAAGCTAAATATTCTTTTAAAGGAAATACTGGCATATAGAAAGTGAATTAGAAAAAAGCGGTGATCACTTTTGGATGAATGATCACCTTTAATATCAGATGGAATTTGATCATGAATAAACAACCTGCAATTTTAGAACGGTTTGCGATTAGTATTAGTAACTGGTCAGAAAAATGGTTTCCTGACTCATATATTTTTGCATTACTTGGCGTGATTATTGTGGCTACTGCTGCACTGTTCATTGGCGCACCAGTCAAAGAAGTCGCCAGTTCTTTTGGTAATGGCTTTTGGAGCTTAATTCCATTTACCTTACAAATGACCATGCTGATTATTGTTGGTTATGTGGTGTCTGTATCACGTCCCATGAAAAAACTGATCCAGAAGATGGCCAGAATCCCACATTCGGGACGCAGTGCCATTGTGCTAGTTGCCACTGTCAGTTTGCTCATTTCTTTGGTCAATTGGGCCATTAGTACCATCTTAACTGCACTTTTGGTGATCGCCCTCGCCAAACGTAAAGAACTCAACATGGATTATCGAGCTGCTGCCGCCGCAGCGATTATTGGTATGGGAGCAACATGGGCACTGGGGATTAGTTCCTCTGCGGCTCAATTACAGGCCAATAAAGCCAGTTTGCCTGAGTCTATTTATAATCTGACCGGTGTCATTCCGTTTACGGAAACTATATTTTTGTGGCAATCGATTGTGATGACTGCCATATTGATCATTGTTTCGATTGTCATTGCCTACCTGTCTGCACCCAAAGGTCAGAATGTCAAAACCATGCAAGATTTTAATCTGAACTTTGACGAAGAAGAAAAACAGGAACTTGAACAAACGAAATCGAAACGTCCGGGAGATTGGTTAGAAAATTCACCCATCCTGACCATTTTAGTGGTGGCATTGGGCTTAATCTGGATGATTCTGGAGTTTTCTAAAAACAATCCAATTATTGCGATTTCTAGTCTCAATACTTATAACTTTATTTTTCTGATGCTTGGTCTGGCCTTACACGGCACACCACGCAATTTTCTGAATGCAGTGAGTAAAGCGGTTCCTGCTGTTTCAGGCGTTCTTATTCAATTTCCACTTTATGGCAGTATTGCCTACATGATGACTCAGGCTGTTAATGCTGAGGATTTATCACTTTCGCATTATATTGCACACTTTTTTGTTTCAATTGCTTCACATGATACCTTTGCTGTGGTCATGGGAATTTATTCTGCCATTTTAGGCTTTTTTGTACCATCTGGCGGTGGCAAATGGATTATCGAAGCACCTTATGTGATGCAAGCAGCCAACGATTTGAAATATCATCTGGGTTGGTCGGTACAAATTTATAATGCAGCAGAAGCATTACCCAACTTAATCAATCCATTTTTTATGTTACCGATGCTCGGTATTTTAAAACTCAAACCTAAGGATGTGATTGGTTTTACCGTGACACAATTGGTTGTACATTTACCTTTAGTGCTTTTTTTACTGTGGATATTAGGACAAACTTTGACTTATACCCCACCCGTATTTTAAACAATCATAATGAAGTTCAAGCTTATAAGCTGAACTGATACTTCAAGGAATCATTTCATGACAAAAATTGTGATCGTCGCTGCTACACGTACACCCATGGGCAGCTTTCAAGGCAGTCTTTCTGGTTTAAGCGCACCTGATCTGGGGGCTGTTGCCATTCAAGCTGCTCTCAAACAGACGAATATTCCCGTCGATGAAATTGACGAAGTCATTATGGGCTGCGTACTTCCTGCGGGCGTTAAACAAGGTCCTGCACGTCAAGCAATGCGTAAAGCAGGCTTACCTGATCATGTCGGTGCAACCACGATCAATAAAGTCTGTGGTTCTGGTATGAAAGCTGCCATGCAGGCAAGCGATGCCATTAAAGCAGACAGTATTAAAATTGCTGTGGTGGGTGGTATGGAATCCATGAGCAATGCCCCTTATTTATTGCCGAAAGCCCGTACAGGTTATCGCATGGGGCATGGTCAAGTCATCGATCATATGTTTATGGATGGTTTGGAAGATGCGTATACAGGACGTGCAATGGGTTCGTTTGCTCAGGACATGGCAGATCAAAAAAGCTATACACGAGAACAAATGGATGAATTTGCAATTCGCTCTTTGACTCGCGCACAAAAAGCAATACAGGAAGGCTATTTTGAAGCTGAGATTGTGCCTGTTACGGTCACTACTCGCAAAGGTGACGTTGTGGTTGATACCGATGAAAATCCAGGCAATGCGAAAATCGATAAAATTCCAACATTGCGCCCTGCTTTCGCCAAGGATGGCACCATTACTGCTGCAAACTCAAGCTCCATTAGCGATGGTGCATCGGCCCTGCTGATTACATCTGAGCAGGAAGCCAAGCAGCGCGGTCTAAAGGTTTTGGCTGAAATCAAAGCTTATACGACCAATTCTCAATTACCTGAAGAATTCACTATTGCTCCCGTAGGTGCGATTGAAAAACTACTCAAGAAAGTCGGTTGGTCTGCCGAAGAGGTCGATTTATGGGAAATCAATGAAGCTTTCGCTATGGTAACCATGGCGGCGATTGATGCATTTAAACTCGATCCTGAAAAAGTGAATATCAATGGCGGTGCTTGTGCCTTGGGTCATCCATTGGGTTCATCAGGTTCACGCATTATCGTAACTTTGATTCATGCGCTAAAACGACTGGGCAAGCGCAAAGGTATTGCAGCGCTGTGTATTGGTGGAGGCGAAGCAACTGCGATTGCGATTGAAATCGTTGATTAATCAATTCTCTAAATCTTCCAAGAAAGGCAAAAATAAACATTTTGCCTTTCTTTATGGAAAAAAGATAAAAGTTCATTTAGAACAATTGACTTCTTTCATCATCGTTTAAACCCTGTTTATTTTTTTCCATACGAAGAAATAAAAGGAACTTAAGAAAGAAGTCTAGTATTTACAGATACCAAATACTGTCTGTTAATTGCTGAATCTCATTAATATCATGACTGACATACAGCATTGGAATCTGAATTTCTTGTTTAATTTTTTGAAAAAAAGGAATAATTTCAGCTTTATGTGCTGCATCCAAAGCGGATAAAGGCTCATCTAATAATAAAAGTTGCGGCGAATACAGCAAGGCTCGCCCCAATGCGACACGCTGCTTTTCTCCACCAGATAATTTAGAAGGCATACGATTTAATAGATGATCAAGCTTTAATAAGTCAACAATATAATCTTCTTTAAAATATCTTTTTTCAGGTGCAATTCGCCTCAATCCAAAACATAGATTCTTTTTGACATTCATATGCGGAAATAACTGTGCATCCTGAAATACCAATCCCACACGGCGTTGTTGAGTACTTAAATTAATCTTTTGTGAAGCATCAAACCATGTATGCTCCTGCACTCTAATCCAACCTGCTTGAGGTGTATTCAGTCCTGCAATCGCATGTAAAATACTGGTTTTACCTGAACCCGATGCGCCAAATAAACCAACCACACGCTGATCCGACTGAAAAGTCTGATCTAGGCTAAACTTTCCAAGTTGCAACTGGATATGACAATTCAACATCGTTGTTCTAGCCTCGCTTGTTTTTTTGATAACGATGAAACCATTGCGCAAACCACAACGTAAAAAAAGCAACGCTTAAAGAAAGAATAATCAAACGCCAAACTTGATGTTCAGTATCAGGTTGTTGCATCAAACTATACATCGCCAAAGGCAAAGTTCGGGTTTCACCTGCAATATTGCCGACAAAGGTAATCGTCGCACCAAACTCCCCCAAACTACGACAAAAACATAAAATTGCACCCACTAAAATTCCACTACTGGCTAATGGCAATGTGATGCTAAAAAATGTGCCCAATCCTGATGCACCTAATGTTTTAGCCGCCATTTCCAGACGTTGATCAACCAGTTCAATCGCAAGCCGAATCGACTGTACAAATAAGGGAAAACCCATCACCGCGGCGGCCAAAGCAGCGCCTTTCCAATTAAAAGCTAAACTTAAACCCCAAGCATTCAGATACTGCCCCAACATGCCATTGTTACCAAAAACTTGTAGTAGCAAATATCCAGGAACAACAGGCGGTAAAACCAATGGCAAAAAAACCAAAGTCTCAAATAGAGATTTTCCCCAAAATTCTTTTCGTGCCAATAACCAGCCCACAAACAAAGCTGGAATTAAATTCACCAATAAACTAAAAGCAGCCACCTGACAAGATAACTTGAGAACCTCAAGCTCCTCTGCCGAAAGAGAAAAAAACATTATTTAGCTGGTAATAACACAGTAAAACCGTATTGTTTAAAAACGGTATTGGCCTGTTTTGTCTGCAAAAATTGATAAAATTTTACGGCGGATGGGTTATTTTTGATGAGACCTAGTGGATAAATAATCGGTGCGTGGGTATTTTCAGGAAATACTCCCACAATTTTAACATCTTTACTAATGGCAGCATCAGTTGCATAGACAATACCTAATTGACATTCACCACGCGCAACAAAATTTAAAGCAGCTCTGACGTCCTCTGTTTCAACCAATTTGGGCTGAAGTTTTTGCCACCACCCCAGTGAAGTAAGTGCCTGTTTTCCATATTTGCCGACTGGAACGCTTTTGGTATCTCCTGTACACCATTTCCCTTGAAAAACTGTACTTGGATCGACATTTTTATCCATCTTAATAGTGTTGATTGTCGAATTTTTAGGTGCAATTAAAACCAGTTTATTGCCCAATAAATTAATACGCTGATTAGACACAATCAGTTTTTTATTTTGCAGATAATTCATCCATTGTTCATCTGCCGAGATAAATACATCAGCAGGTGCGCTGGCTTCGATTTGTTTAGCTAAAGTTGAAGAACCAGCATAAGACGTTTTAACTTCAATTTTAGTTTGCTTTTCAAACGCTTTTTCTAAATCTGTAATTGCATTGGTTAAACTTGCAGCGGCATATACAGTGACATCATTGGCTGCATGAGCTTGGATAGCAAAGCCTACGATACAACTGAATAGCATTGAAATTATTATTTTTTTTGTGTGATGAGTCGACATGATGATTGCCTTTTTTCAATATGTTTTCAGAAATATATCGATAATTATGTAAATATACAATTGAAAAGGTAGAAATAAGCTCTAGTTTTCTGGTTAGAGATATAAAATAAATAACCACTCAGTTAAGCATCGACCCAGCTCTATCACTCTAAGCAAGGATCTGGTTTGGAAAGTTTAAAAAACCAAATCCTATAGAATCACAATAAAAAAACATCGTCATTAGGATATTGCTTTAATTTTGAGCTTTCACTCTTTTTTTTGATGAAATAATTTGCCAAAACACGCTTTTATTTATATGATAGCCGCCATTGGAAGCGTGGCAGAGCGGTTTAATGCACCGGTCTTGAAAACCGACGAGGGTGTGAGTCCTCCGTGAGTTCGAATCTCACCGCTTCCGCCAAATATCGAAATAACCCTTTGTTTGCTACAAAGGGTTATTTTTTTAGCTGCTATTTTAGCTTTCGCCTATTCCTCTATAAACTCTAAATTGGATTAAAGCCATTTCTATAAAATATAACATTTTAAGTTGAGCTTTTTTTCAAACGCTATAATTTCAAATATTGGTTTTTTAAATCTGTTTTCGCCAAGACGTTTGACGTTAAACATTTACTCAGAATTCAACCGTTCCTGTAGCAACCAATGTTGTAACGGCACAAAGACCAGTCGGGTTAATTCAATGAGAATAATACCTAACAAAATGCCCGCCAAACGAATCCAGCCATTATCCATGCTCAGTAAACTAAGTTGATCAGGCACCATCACGACGATATACACCAGAGAAAATTGGGTTCCTATATAGGCAAAACTCTGTCCACTATTTTCAATATGCCGCCCAATAACAATTCCAAGTGCAATTGCCAATGCAGCAAAAGCATAATTTATCGCGCTCAAAGGTAATAATATAAATGCCAATCCAGCACCCAACAAGCAGCCAAATAATCGATATAAATTTCTCATTGATATCAATTTTTTATTATTTAGATCTGGTAGCGGAATCATCAGAACCGCTAAGATCGTAATCGCGGTTTGAGTCAGTAAATCTACCGAAAAGTACTGGATTAAAAAAGGCACGACTGCAATTGCCAAGGCAGCTTGTACGGTATGAATGAGCGTCAGTTTTCTGTAACCCTCAAACTTTGCGATTTCGACCAAGCCACTTTTATTGGCCGTTAAGGAAAATCTTGGACGAATCAGGTAGGTAAAAAAGAGACTAACCAGCATACAGGCTACAGTACCCGCTATCACTTCAATACTTCGCGTTTTGGCAAATTGGCTCATATCGACAAAGGGATACATTAACCCATCAATAATCACCATCGCAAAAGTCAGACCAAAAAACAGCCATGCATAGCCATACCGTGTAGTCATGGCAAAATATAGCGAAAATGCAGCAAAAAAAGCCAAAACCAGACTGTTCATCCACAGGCTTTTAGAAATATAAAGTTCAATCCAACATGCCAATAAAGCGCCAACTACTGTTCCCAAAATTCTCAGCATTCCACGAATACAGGTATCGACAATATGTGAACGCAATACCATATAACCACTAAACGCAGCCCATCCAATATTTTCTGCGCCAAAGTAATGAGCAAATAAAATAGCAAGGAATACTGAACATAAAATTTCAATTTCATCCAGTGTACGCTTGGGCGTATGACTCTCCCAACGAAATTGTTGCAGGATTGCAGACCATAAACCTTTTGCTGATTCAAATACTTGCATAGTGATACTTATATGCCGAACTGCATTAATTGTAATGGATAGCTAAAGCTGAAGATTTGTATTCTTGTGACTGATTTCTGGATTTTCTTCAATAAAAAAGAGGGGAAAATTACTTTCCCCTCTTTTGTAGATTAAATCATTTATACAGTTGATTTAATCTTCCAGAATGCGGCTATGTTTTTGTTGATCTTTCATGCGGAAGAAATACACCAGACAGATCGCACACATCACCGTTACATAGATAAAGTAGAAATTTTCGTGGCCAATGTTTTTAAACTGTAGCGCCACAAGTTCTGATGTACCACCAAAAATCGTATTGGCAATCGCATAAGGAAGTGCCACACCAAGCGCACGAATATGGGCGGGGAACATTTCAGATTTAATGACTGCACTGGTTGAGGTATAACCAGATAAGAACATCATACCAAACAGAATCAATAAACCTGCAATCACAGGACTTGATGTCGTTGCGATAGTACTAAAAATTGGATAAGTAAATAAAACGCCACCGATACCAAAGAAAATCATGACGGCTCTACGACCAACTTTATCGGAAATAGAACCCATCACGGGTTGTGCAAGCATGAAGATAAAGATGGTGACAGCAGAAACCATCGTCGCGACTTCTTTAGAAAAGCCAGTCGTATTCACCATAAATTTTTGCATATAAGTGGTATAAGCATAGAATGAAATCGTACCACCCGCAGTTAAGAATAAAACACCTAATGCTTCTTTGGGATGATGTTTAAACAATGCAAATGCACTTGATTTGACTTCTTGTGTCGCGTTTTTGAAAGATTGAGTCTCTACCATACCACGACGGATAATAAAGACAGACAATGCTAAAATTGAACCGACAAAGAATGGAATACGCCAGCCCCACTCGTACAATTGCGCCTCAGTTAACACTTGTTGCAAGATGATTAAAGTTGCAAGTGCCAGAAGCTGACCAGCCATAATGGTCATATACTGGAAACTTGAGAAAAAACCACGTCGGTTTTTTCCTGCCATTTCACTCAAATAGGTCGCGCTTGCACCATATTCTCCACCGACACTCAAGCCTTGGATCAATCGCGCAATAATCAAAATAACAGGAGCCATCACCCCAATCTGTTGATACGTTGGTGCAATCGCAATCAGGATTGAACCGATACACATCAAGGTAACAGAGAGTGTTAAACCTGCTTTACGTCCCTTACGGTCTGCAAAGATACCCATCATCCATGCGCCAATGGGACGAATCAAGAAACCAACCGCAAAAACCGCTGCTGCTTGAAGCAACTCAACGGTCTGGTTACCTGCTGGGAAGAAAGATTTTGCGAAATATAAAGTGAACATACTGTAGGCAAACCAGTCATACCATTCGACTAGATTACCCGCTGAACCGCCCAAAATAGATTTAATGCGTGTTTTCTGATCCAGATTCGCATTTAATTTTTTATCAACCGCCTGATCGATACTCATTTGGCTTCTCCTTAGCCATTTACATGTTTAGAACCAGTTAGCCCTAGCTAGTTCTACCTAAACCATCATTTTGCGTAATAGTTAACAAAGCCAGTTTGATTAAACAATGCGAAAAAAAGTCAGTTCAAAAATAAAGGCCTTTTAAAATTAAATAATTTCTTGTTTTTTATTGATTTATTTTTATTAAATTTATTCATTATTCGATCATTTAAACTGATGGAACTGATCAGAATAAAATATAAGCAATAAAAAAACTCCCAGAGTCCAACTGAGAGTTTTAAATAACATATCTAACCCGAATCCTGCTTAAGCTAATGATTCCATAACTTGAATTGTTGGCTTATTCCGATGAGTTAATTGATATGCACATAACGATGCATAAATTCCGCTAAGAAATCCATGAATACTACGTGCTTTACTCGTCACTAAATTGTATTGTCCTTTCAATAAGCTGAATAACGTTTCTATCTTATTGCGTTGTTTTAAATGATATTTATCTGATGAACAGAGTTGAATAGCCTGCATGTTCTTTCTATGGTAAGTAATCAAATCAACCCCTTGATCTTTTAACCTGCTTTTTAAATTTTGACTGATATAGCCACGATCCGCATAAAGCTTTGCGTCTAAGCCTTCAACCAATTGTTCAACCATTTTTATGTCAGCAACATGCCCATTAGATAAGCCTGAGCTAACGATCTCACCGAATTGATTCATCACGATATGTAACTTACAGCCATAAAACCATCCCATTGAACTTTTACCGCGAGATGCAATCTTGGCTAATGATTTATGACGCTGAATACGCTGATTTTTACAGACAGGCAGAGTCGTTGAATCAATCCATAAATATTGTTTGTATTCACCTTTCATCAAAGCGACATGTAAAGCATGTAGAGCTAATTGATGCATATTGATCAGGTGAATCATCCTTTGGTAACAGGGTAAGCGTTTAAATAAATGATTTTTATCCTGCTTCAACCATGAAAAGAAAGCTTTGAAATTGTTGAAATGAGAACACTTATACCAAATGGCGATAAAATGTATTTCTGAGAGACTCAGCTGGGCTGGTCGAATTCTTACAGAGCGACGACTTTGTTTGAGAAACTTCCAATAAGTTGCTTCAAATTTAAGAAAGAAATCATCAATGATGCAGAATAATTCGGTACTATTGAACATCAGGGCTAGAGCTTTAGGTTTGGTGTGGTAACTCAACTGATGGCTCTAGTCCCCTTATTTTTCAAGTCAATTGCTTATCCGCGATTCGGGTTAAATTAAAGTTATTTAAACGTACTGGTATTTTCTTTAACGATCAGAAATCCATGAACCACCGAGCCATGCTTTGGTTTCAATCGCGATTTTGCAGCAATTAAATGTTTCTCCTGCAATTACATGCACGAGCTTGGAAATATGTCGGGTGTTGGGTAAAGCGATGGCGATATTACGTGAAAATTCTGTATGTTGGATAGGAGCAACTTTAATGGTCTTTTGCTGCAAATCACTTTTTACAGCGACCAAAGGTAAAATGGTATAACCAAGTCCCTCTTTCACCAATTGTTTTTGTACATTGAGATCATTAATTTCAGCCGCTATTTTTAAATCTAATTTCTCAATTTGAAAACCATGATCAATTAAAAAGCGCAGTTGATGTGGCGAATAAGGCAAAATTAAAGGTAATTCTGAAATTTCAGCTAATTCAACAGCTTTAGACTGATGTAAATCAGAGGAATAAGGCCCGATTAACCATAATTGTTCTGCCACAATCTGATGACTATCAATAAACTTGGATGGTACAGAATCATAAAGTAGGGCTAAATCAATCTCTCCTGCCTCTAGCCATTCTTTCAAATGTCCTGAGTAACCCACCGATATTTTGAGGTTCACGTCAGGAAACTTCTTTTTCATGACCCGCATTAAAGCCACCGAGAGTAATTCACTTAAACTGGCTAAAATCCCAATATGTACCGTGCCTTTAAGCGCTCCATCTTTTGAGGTCAGTTCCATTTTTGCGGCTTCAATTTCTTTTAAGGCCCGTCGAGCATAATCTTCCAGCACTTTACCTTCTTGCGTTAGGCTCATGCCATGCCGTCCACGCTCAAACAGTTCAACCCCAAGTTCTTCCTCAAGTAAATGAATTTGACGAGAAACCGCAGGCTGTACAATATTCAGCATTGCTGCTGCTTTGGTGATGTTGCGTGTCTCTGAAATAGTCAGAAATGCCCTTAACTGCTTAATATCCATATCAATGCTCTTTTGAGATTACAGCCATCAAATTATTCTATTTTAATAATTTAACAATAACAATATATGATCATTAAAACGCTCCATTTTGATAAGGACATCTCATGAAATCGACTATTGATAATTTTTCTGAAATTCGTGAAGCAGTGCGTGCCTTATGCGCGCAATTCCCTGACGAATATCATCGTAAAATTGATGAAGAAAAAGGCTATCCAGAAGAATTTGTGGATGCACTTACCCATGCGGGCTGGTTAGCGGCCATGATTCCAGAAGAATACGGCGGTTCAGGTTTAGGGCTTGCCGAAGCAACCGTGGTGATGGAAGAAATTAACCGTTCGGGGGGCAATGCAGGCGCCTGTCATGGTCAAATGTATAACATGGGAACGTTACTGCGTCATGGTTCAAAAGCGCAAAAAGAATTGTACTTGCCTAAAATTGCCAGCGGTGAATGGCGTTTACAGTCCATGGGTGTGACTGAACCTACAGCCGGTACAGACACCACCAAGATTCGCACGACTGCGGTGAAAAAAGGCGATAAATATGTGGTCAATGGTCAAAAAGTCTGGATCTCACGTATTCAGCACAGTGACTGGATGATTTTGTTGGCACGTACCACACCGCTTGCCGAAGTTCACAAAAAATCTGAGGGGATGTCTATTTTTATGGTGGATGTGAAGGAAGCGGTCAAACACGGTATGACTGTTCGTCCAATTCCAAATATGGTCAACCATGAAACCAATGAATTGTTCTTTGAAAATCTGGAAATTCCTGAAGAAAACCTGATTGGTGAAGAAGGCAAAGGCTTTAAATACATTCTGGATGGTTTAAACGCAGAACGTACGCTAATTGCGGCTGAATGTATTGGTGATGGTTACTGGTTTATGGATCGTGCAGTGAAATATGCCAATGACCGCGTGGTTTTTGGTCGTCCGATTGGTCAAAATCAAGGTGTACAATTTCCACTGGCTGAGTCTTTTGTTGAAATTGAAGCAGCCAACCTGATGCGTTTCCGTGCTTGCGAACTGTTCGATGCCCATCAAAAATGTGGTGCAGAAGCCAATATGGCGAAATATCTTGCAGCCAAAGCCAGTTGGGAAGCAGCCAATGCCTGCTTACAAACGCATGGTGGTTTCGGTTTTGCCAACGAATATGATATTGAACGTAAGTTCCGTGAAACTCGTTTGTACCAGGTTGCGCCAATTTCAACCAACCTGATCTTAAGCTATGTGTCTGAACATTTATTAGGTTTACCTCGTTCATTCTAAGATCAAGGGGAACAATTGATGAAAACCACACCTCGTTCATTCCTGTTTGTTCCTGCTAACCGTGTTGAGCGCTTTGAAAAAGCGCTGAATGCAAGCAGTGACGCAGTGATTATTGATCTTGAAGATGCTGTTCCAGTTGAACTAAAGGTTCAGGCACGTCAATTACTTGCAGAATGGCTTGCAGCGCATCCTAATCAAAAGATCATGATCCGTGTTAATTCTCGACAAACCCAATGGTTTAACGATGATCTTTCATTACTCCAATATGCCAATGTTTCTGCAATCGTGCTGCCTAAAACTGAGGAACCAGCCGATGTTGAAGCTGTAACACAAGTGAAAGCAGTAGATGTGTACCCTCTCATTGAAACGCCTCTTGGTCTGGCGCAAGTTCGTGAGATAGCTAAAACGGCGTATGTCAAAGCCTTGATGTTTGGTTCAATTGATTTCCAACTGGAAATGGGCATGAATGGCGGCTACGCAGAACTGGTCTATTTCCGTAATGAAATTGTGCTGGCGTCTAAACTGGCCAATATCCACCCGCCGATTGACGGTGTCACAGTCGATATTAAAAATGATGAACTCTTAAAACTTGAAACCACGCAGGCCAAAAATTTAGGTTTTTCAGGCAAGTTGTGTATCCATCCCTTGCAAGTTGAGCAGGTGAATCAGGTGTTTCGTCCAAGTGCAACCGAAATTGACTGGGCCAAACGTGTGCTTGATGCCGTCAATGCAGCACAAGGTCAAGCCATTAGTCTGGATGGCAAAATGATCGATTTGCCGGTGATTCGTCGTGCCGAACAGGTGTTACAGGCTTCGGTTGAGTAGTAAAGGACTTTACAGGATCAATAAAATGAATAATTTTGAAGCATGGATTGGTAAAAAAGAAGTCTATCATGATGTTTGTAATGATAAACCGATAGGCATGATGCAAGCGTTACTCAATCAATACGGTCAACCGATTGATGAACTTCCGCTTTTATTTCATTGGTTATATTTCTTGCCTGTCGTCAACCAGTCTGAACTTGCCGAAGATGGACATCCCTACAAAGGCAGTTTTTTACCGCCAATTCCTTTTCCAAAACGGATGTGGGCAGGTGGTCGTTTAAAATTTCACTCACCCATTCGTGTCAATCAACAACTACGCCGCGAATCTGAAATTTTAAACGTTGAATTTAAGCAAGGTCGTAGTGGTGATTTATATTTTGTGACTGTGCAGCATTCAATTTATGCCGAAGATGTGCTCGCAATTGTAGAAGAACACGATATTGTCTACCGCGAAGCAACCAGTAATCTGCAAAACAAAGGCTCTACACAAGCATCGGAAAAGCCAAAAGTGCCTGAAAAGTCTGAGCTGCCTGCCAGAAACTATAGCTATAAAAAAAGCTATCCCGTCATGACGACCACCTTATTTCGTTATTCCGCATTGACATTTAATGGTCACAAGATTCACTACGATCGTTCTTATTGTACCCAAATAGAAGGTTATCCAGGTCTAGTGGTACATGGGCCTTTACTCGCTACTCTGCTGTTACATTTTCTGACACAGGAATACCCAGACAAACAGGTCAAGAGTTTCGAATTCCGTGCAGTTAAACCTGTTTTTGATTTTAATGAGTTTTATGTCTGTGGCGATATTCAAGAGCAAGACGGTGAACTCTGGATTGAACATGTCGATGGCCAAACTGCCATGCAGGCAAAAGTCAGTTTTAAATAAGGGAGTTATCTCATGCGACCATTAGAAGGAATTACGGTCATTACCCTTGAACATGCCATTGCTGCACCGTTTTGTACGCGTCAGTTGGCAGATTTAGGCGCTCGGGTAATAAAGGTTGAACGTCCCAATGTCGGTGATTTTGCCCGTAAATATGATGAACGTGTCGATGGAATGTCTTCACATTTTGTCTGGACCAATCGTTCTAAAGAAAGTTTGACGCTGGATGTCAAAGCTGATCCTGCCAAAGATATTTTGCATAAGTTGATTATGCAAGCCGATGTATTGGTACAAAATCTGGCACCCGGTGCTGCGGCGCGTTTAGGCTTGTCCTATGAAGAACTTTCACAGATTAATCCTAAAATCATCGTCTGTGATATCTCAGGCTATGGCGATGATCATGAGCATCCCGGCCCTTATCGTAATAAAAAAGCCTATGATTTATTGATTCAAAGCGAATCTGGCTTTTTATCCATTACAGGCACACCTGATGATTATGTCAAAGCAGGCTGTTCAATTGCCGATATTGCAGCGGGTATGTATGCCTATAGCAACATTTTAGCTGCTTTGCTTGAACGCAGCCAAACAGGAAAAGGCAAACGGATTGATGTGTCAATGCTCGAAAGTATGACCGAATGGATGGGTTATCCTTTATATTACACGCTTCGTGGCGACACACCACCGCCCCGTACAGGTTCGGCGCATGCCACGATTTATCCTTATGGGCCTTTTCCTGCTCAAGATGGTCAAGTCATGCTGGGTATTCAAAATGAACGTGAATGGCAGGCTTTTTGCCAGATTGTACTTGAACAGCCAGAAACGGCAAATCAACCTGAATTTATCAACAATACCTTGCGTGTCAAAAACCGTGAAGTACTCAAACAGATTATTATTGAATGTTTCGGTCAACTGACTCGTGATCAAGTAATCGAACGTCTGGAAAAAGCCAAAATTGCCAATGCCAGTGTCAATGAAATGCAGGATGTCTGGCATCACCCTCAACTTCAAGCGCGTCATCGCTGGACAGAAGTCGAAACACCGATTGGTAAAGTACCTACACTCAAACCGGTAGGTTTAACTGATGATCAGGATTTTATAATTAAAGCAGTGCCAGATCTCGGTGAAAACAGTGCAGATATTTTAACTGAGCTCAATTATTCACAAGACGAGATTGATCTGCTTAAACAACAGCATGTGATCTAAGTTATTCAAAATCATAAAAAATGGATTGTATATTTTAATGCAATCCTTTTTTATACACGTTTTTCACTTATATGCTTTTCGTATCACAGCTATTAAATCTTAGTATTTTAAAAATCAGAATTTTGTTCTTATGATCAAAATAGAAACAACAGCGCAGCAAAGTGCGATGTTTATTCCAATCATTGATGAAAGGACATCATCATTTAGATCACCATCCTGTCTATGTTGCCTCAACTGATCCTGCCATGATTTCGACCCACTCTTTAGCATGGCATGTTTGAGCTTCACAGGTCTGTGGCATGAGTACATATTAGATATTCAATGTCCTTTCAACACCGTATTAAAAAACAAAGATTATGGATAGCAATAATCTTCATTGATCGCAGGACATCAGATTATGTATATACAAAAGGATATGAAAGCACAGATGCAAGAGATAATCGGCAAAATCAGTACCGATCTGACGCTTTCTGCCGACAGTGCCACATACATTGAAGAGCTGTATGAACAATATCTGCTTGCACCTGAAACGGTGAGTGAAGATTGGCAACTTTATTTTGGTCAATTTCCTCAAGGCGATCAACCCCACGGCCCGATCAAGCAACAGTTTAAGGATCTGGCACGTAATGCACATCGTGTTCAAAACATCGAAAAAACTGAGGTCAGCCCAGAACAACAATTGCGTCAAATTGCAGTCATTAAACTGATCGCAGCTTATCGTCATCGTGGTCATCAAAAGGCCAAACTAGACCCGTTAGGTTTGGCCAAACGTGAACATGTTGCTGAGCTAGAATTGGCCACGCATGGTTTAACCCAAGCAGACTTAGCTACCTTTTTTTTTACGGATGATCTGGCGATTGGCAAGCCACAAGCAAGCTTAAAAGAGATCATTCAGCACCTCAAAAATACCTATTGCCAAAGTATTGGTGCCGAGTTTACTCATTTAATCAATACACAGGAACAACGCTGGTTGCAGCGTCGTTTGGAGCAAACCCAAAATCGTTTTAACTTTAGTGCAGATAAGAAAAAACAGATTTTTCATTTGCTCAATAAAGCTGAAGGTCTGGAAAAATATCTGGCTAACAAATTTGTAGGTGCTAAACGTTTCGGTGCTGAAGGTGCAGAAACCTTAGTCCCTTTGATGCATGAAATTATTCAACGCGCAGGTGCAACAGGTACTAAAGAAATTGCGCTTGGCATGTGTCATCGCGGTCGGTTAAATCAACTGGTCAATATTTTTGGTAAGCATCCCAATGAAATGTTTGCCGAATTTGAAGGTAAGCTGTTCACCAACTCAGGCTCAGGCGATGTGAAATACCATCAAGGTTATTCATCCAATGTCATGACAGATGGCGGTGAAGTCCATTTGGCACTTCAACCGAATCCATCGCACTTGGAAATCGTTTCCCCTGTTGCAGTTGGGTCTGCCCGTGCCCGTCAAGATCGTCGTCAAAATGTCGATGAAGTATTGTCGGTCAGTGTGCATGGTGATGCTGCCTTTGCAGGTCAAGGCGTGGTGATGGAAGCATTCCAAATGTCACAAACCCGTGCCTACTATGTCGGTGGAACATTGCATGTGATTGTCAATAATCAGGTTGGATTTACCACCTCCAATATTTTAGATACGCGTTCTACTGAATACTGTACCGACGTCGCCAAAACCGTTCAGGCACCGATTTTACATGTCAATGCGGATGACCCAGAAGCAACAATTTATGCGATCCAATTGGCGCATGACTATCGTAAAGAATTTCGTAAAGATATCGTGGTCGATCTCTATTGCTACCGTCGTCGTGGTCATAATGAAGCCGATGAACCCTCAGGCACTCAACCGCTCATGTATCAAGTGGTCAATCAACTACCAACCACGCGCAACCTTTACTTAAATCAATTGATCAATGAAAAAATCCTGACTCAAGCTGAAGCGGATCACATGTTATTGCAATATCGAGATCGTCTGGATGCAGGTCAACATGTCACAGATAATCTGGTGCTCGACCCTGATCAAAGCATGTATGTCGACTGGGCTCCGTATATTGGTCTAAGTTATAGCGATGAGTGTGATAGCACATTTGATCTCAATCGACTCAAACAATTGGGCGTGATTTTAAATACAGTCCCTGAAGGCTTTGTGTTACAACGCCAAGTTCAAAAAGCCGTCGATGATCGTTTGTCCATGCAGACAGGTGAACTCGCCTTAAACTGGGGCGCTGCTGAAAATCTGGCTTATGCAACCCTGATTGATCAGGATTATCCAGTCCGTATTACTGGCGAAGATGTGGGTCGTGGTACATTCTCACATCGTCATGCCAAACTGCATCATCAGGTCGATGGCAGTACCTATATTCCGCATTGCCACATTAAACCAAATCAACCCCATTTCGCTCTGTATGATTCATTACTGACCGAAGAAGCGGTCTTGGCGTTTGAATTTGGTTATGCGACCACAACGCCCAAAAGTCTAGTGGTTTGGGAAGCTCAATTTGGTGATTTTGCGAACTGTGCACAGATAGTGATCGATCAATTCATCGCGTCGAGCGAAACCAAATGGGAGCGTAACTGTGGGCTGACCCTATTACTTCCACACGGATTTGAAGGTCAAGGCCCTGAACACTCTTCGGCACGTCTAGAGCGCTTTTTACAACTTTGTGGCGAAGACAATATGCAAGTGATCACGCCGACGACACCTGCACAAATCTTCCATGCATTACGCCGTCAAGCACTACGTAATATCCGTAAGCCGATGATCGTGATGTCACCAAAATCACTCTTGCGACATAAACTTGCTACCTCTACATTGGATGAATTAGCGACTGGGACATTCCAGACAGTGATTGATGAAATAGATGATATCAATGCAGAACAGGTAACCCGAGTGGTGCTCTGTGCAGGTAAAGTCTACTACGATTTATTAGAAAAACGCCGTGAACAACAACTTAAGCATGTCGCTATTGTTCGGATTGAACAACTCTACCCTTACCCTGAAGCGCGTTTGACTGAAGTTTTTCGCCGATATCCAAATCTGCAACAATTGATCTGGGCACAAGAAGAACCAGAAAATCAGGGTGCATGGTTATTTATCGCCTTACGTCTGTATAAACTGATGGCAAAAATGGAGAAAATAGTAGATGTACAATATGCAGGCAGAGAAACTGCTGCTGCACCTGCATGCGGTTCACCTTATTTACACGCCAAACAACAAACTGAATTAGTGCAACAGGCATTAGGCTTATAAGTAATTTATTATTACTACTTATATCCTTAAAATAAAAAAACCGAATGATTAAATTATTCGGTTTTTATTTAAAAAATAATCTTGGAAAATAATTCATATTACATAATTAATAAAAGTAATGAAAAAAATTAAAACAACAACAATCATAGAAATAAAATATTAAAACAATCCATCACCAATATCATGTTTAGTCGTTTGATTCGTTTAATAGTATCTAGCTCAAACGCTTATATTTCTTTAATTTCTTATATAAACACAAACGGCTAATACCCAAAAACTGACATGCCTGTGCCTGATTACCTCGTGTATTAATCAGTACAGCAGAGAATACGCCCTTTTCCATTTCTTTTAAAAAATAGGAGTATAGCTTACTATCTGTCGATGTATCCTGTATTTCCATATGTTTGAGCAATTGATAGACATGCGCTCGAACGACATCAGCAAGCAAAACATCTTTCCCAGAAAAATGATCATGTATCGATAATTGTTCCAAATCCATTTTTGAAAACTCAGCTATAATCACAAGTATATTTTAACAAAGAATACCACATATATCCGATTATTTATTTTTATAAGAACAATAAAATAATATGATCATTTTTTAATAAATAACGATTTAAATCCAAGATAATTAAGGTTAATATAAAGCTCTGGTTTAAACGACACCAGTTTTATAATCCAACCCTGGGTTGAACTGCACCCTAAAAGTTGGACACACTTAGTCTAATTTGAAGGGTGCTTTTCTATGGCTAAATATACCAAAGCATTAAAATTAAAAGTTGTGCAACATTACTTATCAGGCTACGGTTATCCAGCAACCTCTAAGTTTTTTGATATTGACAAGGGACTCGTTCGCCAATGGGTAGCTCAATATAATCAAAAAGGTGAAGTGGCTTTTTCTGAAAAACAAATACATCGAGTACTTTCTCTCGAACTTAAACTGGCAGTTATAGAGTCGGTTCTAATAAATGGTCTATCCGCTCGGGAAGCAATGATTAAATTCGACCTTAAAAGCCCATCACAGATATTCAATTGGTTGCGTCAATATCGAGAGCACGGTATAGATGGTTTAAAACCAAAGTCTAAAGGGCGACCTAAACTCATGCCTAAACCCAAGTCAGTCAAAACCAAATCTACTAAGACAGACCAAGATAAAACCTCAAAAGAGTTACTGGAAGAATTGGCATATTTACGTGCAGAGAATGCCTTTCTAAAAAAGCTGAAAGCCTTAAGACTAGAACAGGAAGCGCAAGAGCAAGCCGAACAGCAGAGCTTGCAGGACTTGTATCAGGATTAAGGCAAACCTATTCTCTAAAGCATTTATTACGTGCAGCCAAGATGGCTCGTAGTACCTATTATTATCATGTTCAGGCATTTGAACATGAGGATAAATATACTGATTTAAAACAGCAAATCAGGACAATCTATCATCGGCACAAAGGACGTTATGGTTATCGCAGAATGACTTATGCCTTACGGAATTTAGGCATGATGATTAACCATAAATGTGTATTGCGTTTAATGCAGTTGATGGCGCTAAAATCACGTATTCGGACGGCAAAGTATCGGTCATATCGGGGGCAAGTCGGTAAGATCGCTGATAATGTATTACAACGTCAATTTAAGGCAAATCGACCTAACCAGAAATGGGCGACTGATGTGACGGAATTTAAAGTACATGGTGAAAAGCTGTATTTATCTCCTCTCATAGATTTGTTCAATGGAGAAATTATTGCATTCCAAACCCAACGTAAACCACATTATGCTTTAGTTAAAAACATGCTTAGTGAGGCTTTGAGTAACCTCAAACCTGATGAAAACCCTATTTTACACTCAGATCAAGGTTGGCAATATCAAATGCGCCATTATCAGCAACAGCTTAAAGTGCATGGTTTGACACAAAGTATGTCACGTAAAGGGAATTGCTTGGATAATGCGGTAATAGAGAGTTTCTTTGGAATACTTAAATCGGAATGTTTCTATGGTGAAGAATTTAAATCAGTTGATGAGTTGGAGCAAACAGTGAAAGATTACATTCATTATTATAACCATGAACGAATCAAGGTTAAATTAAAAGGACTAACCCCTGTACAATACAGAAATCAGTCCTTATTATCCGCTTAATTCACTGTCCAACTTTCGGGGGGCAGTTCAGGTCGGGTTGGATTTTTTTATTCTACGTTTAATTTTCCTTTGAAACCTTAACTTTGAGTCATCACTTTTCTTTGTCGAATTTCTTTCATTAATATCATCGAGAAAATAACATTTAAAAGCGCCAGTAACGCGATGCTATAAAGTACCGTATTTGCACCAAACGCATCAATCATATACCCAGCAATCAACGGCGTCATGGCTTGTGCAATGAGTGATGGACGAGCCAATTTTCCCATAAGACAGGCATATTCCTCTTTTTTGACCAAGGTCAGCGGTAAAGTGCCACGTACGATAGAACGTAAGCCATTGCCTGCGCCATAGATGATCATTGCAAGTGCAGCATATTTGAGTGAGATACACAGCAAAACAATCCCGACCACCAATAAAACAACTGATACCAAAAGCGATTTAATCGGATGATCAAACTTAATCACCAAATCCAGCATGCGTGATGCCACCTGACTTGGTCCAATCAAAGCACTAATCGCAATGGCGCTGGCTAAAGCCAGACCATTTTCTTGCAAAATATCAATCAATTGCACTGTCATCACTGTCATGATAATTGAAGTAATCATAAAAATAATGGATATCAAGTGATAGGTTGATTTGGGCAAGCTCATCGAATTGGTTTTATTTTTTTGCTGTAGCGCAGACGCTTCAGCGATTTTTTTTGGTTTAGGCAATGCATAGTGATAAATCGGCCAGATCACAATAATCATCAAGACTGCACCAAATACACAAGTCGCTCGCCAACCAAATAACGAGACTGCATAAGCCTGAACGGGCCAGACTATCGTAGTACAAAAGCCAGAAATGAGCGTAACGCTCACTATCGCAACTTTGGCATTTAAACCAAATAGATTACCCAAGACTGCAAATAACGTGTCATACAGACCAATCGCCATCCCTAGCCCAATTACAATCCAGGCCAAAAAGAAAAAGGCCAGATGATAACTAAAGGCCAGAATGAACAACCCTAAAGCCGTGATGATCCCGCTCATGGCCAGAATTTCCTTGCCACCATGACGGGAAATTAAGCGACCAATATAAGGCAGTGCAAATGCGGAAACCAAAATACTTAAAGATAAAGCACCGTAGACCAGTTCACGTCCCCAGCCCATTTCGGACATAATTGGACGCGCCATGACTGCCAATAAAAAGAAAGATCCTCCCCATACGATAATCTGTGCGATTCCAATGAGGAGGACTGAGAAAAAAGAAGGTTTATCTTGATCAGCTAGTTTGAACACAGCCTTCAAGCGGGGTGCTAACATGTATTAATCCATAGGATTTTGCGGCAATTGAACTTAACAATCGCGATTGCAGCTTATACATTTACCTCAACCTCATGATTCAAATAATTTTGAATAAAACCTAAAACGATATCTGGCTTTTCTGCATGCAACCAATGCCCTGTTCCTTCAACAGTTTCAATGTGCGCTTGCGGAAATTGCTGTTCTATTTCGGCTTGATATTGAGGCAAAATGTACTCCGAATTTCCACCACGGATAAACAAACAAGGTTTATTCCAAGGCTGGATTGGATTCCATCCCACAAGATTTCCATAATTGGCTTTAAATGCATCTACATTATATAGCCATTGACCTTTTACAAAGGATTTAAGTAAAAACTGCACAATCATCTCATGCGGTAGATACTTTCTCATAATTTCTGCCGCCTGAGTACGGCTTAAATTTGGATTATGTTGTTCAATCACAGCATCAATCGCAGCAAACATGCCTTCATGGCGCTCACCTGCATAAGGCACAGGTGCAACATCCAATATGACCAATTGCTCAACGCGTTCAGGAAATAAACCAACGATTTTCATCGAGGTTTTTCCACCCATAGAATGCCCAACCAGAGAGAAACGATTAACCTGTAAATGATCGAGTGTTTCAACCACATCCTGCGCCATCAACTCATAACTCATATCTGCTGAATGTGGCGACCCACCATGATTACGCAAATCCATTTGAATCACATGATGATTCTGATTGAGCTTTCTTGCAATCATGCCCAAATTTGACAAGCTACCAAATAAACCGTGCAACACGACAACAGGCATCTCAGTCACGGGGTTCGGTGAAGCGTGATATTCAGCATTTAAAATCATGGTATTGAGTCCCTATTCAATCTTGGCTTATCTCTGACAAAAGATGGGTTGAAAAACCGACTTTGATCAGTTGTGTATCAATGGCATCCTAAAGCTGATAATAAATGTACTGTTCTTTCTCTGATAGGTAAAATATAATTTTAAGATCACTGTCATACTATTTTACTATTTATGATCAACTTTCGTTTGATTCGTCATCTATGGTTGTTCTTAACTGTTGCAGAAGAACAACATTTCGGTCGTGCCGCAAAAAAACTTGGAATGTCACAGCCTCCTTTGACTGAGCAAATTAAGGTTCTGGAGCATTCTTTAAACTTACAGTTATTTGAACGTTCACGACGGGGCACCAAACTGACACCCGCTGGACGTGCCATTCTTCCTGCGGTAAAAAAACTGGCGGATCAACTGGAAAATTTGGAAATTGCAGTTCGAGAAGCGGCGCAAGGTCAGATTGGAACCATTACTGTTGGGGCAATTAGTGCTTCGATTATTGAGGTTTTACCTAAATTTATTGAACATGCCAAACTGCATTTTCCCAATTTGACCATTCATGTCAAAGAAATTGACACAGTGGAAGCAATTCCCGCACTGGAAAATGGCGATATTGATTTGGCTTTCGCCCGTCTGGAAGGTGATTTGGGGAATCATATTGCATCTCGTCCCCTAATTCGCGAACATCTTGCGGTCGCGCTCCCCGAAAAACATCCTTTGGCAGCACATCAGGAAGTCTCTCTTTCTCAGTTGAGCCAAGAACAATTTATTATGTTTGCGCGCAAAATTAGCCCTTTATCTTATGATATTTTGACAGGAATGTGCCGTAAACAAGGTTTTTTTCCAAAAGTCATTCATGAAGTACGCTCGGTTGCCTCACAAATTGCGTTTGTGGGATGTGGGCAAGGCATTGCATTGGTGCCTCAATCCATCACACGCTTTTCATATCCCAATGTGGTTATTTTACCTTTGGCAGAACATCTAGAATTTATTACTACCGCCATGGCATGGCGTAGCGACCGCGATAATCATTTGCTCGAATCACTTCTGGAAAGTTTAGATCTGGATCACAAACAGGCTGTTGACCCAGAAACACCTTTATTTAACTAATGTAGCAGGCAAAGCTTCTCGATATTGCGAAGCCTGATCACCGATGACGTCCCATGTCGCTTTCGAGTTGACATAGGCATGTGAAATCACGTTGACATTGACTGGTTCGTTGATCAATCCTGCACGTAAGCGAATGACCTCAGGTTTATCCAAACGTGCGCTATAAATTGGTGAACCACATTGTTTACAAAATACCCGCTTTTTATTTGGTGTTGCAAAATACGCCTGTAGAAGTTCTTCCCCCTGCACAATTTCCAGATCTTTGGTTTCAACCTGTGTAATTGCAGCAAATGCACTGCCTTGGGCTTTTTGGCACTGTTTACAGTGACAGACATTGATTGGATTTAAAGGAGCCAATAGTTTTAATTGAATGCCACCACATAAACAAGACGCTGTAAACATCTCACCTTTTCCTTGTCAAAGTTTTATCAAAATATCGCATATTCCAAATATTACACCAATAGCAATTTGGTTTTTCTCAATTTTATTCTTATGAATCATCTACGCTAAAATGGTGATTTTTAATTTTGTTTGGCTTTGTCGCACAAAGCTATTCTTAAAGGCTTCATCAGTAATATAATTTCCAAATGAAGAAGCCTGCATCCAAAATCTATCGCACAACGAATTAGTCATCTTATAATCAAGCGAGGAAATATTTCAATTTGGTTCGATCCGCAGACTCAATGGTATGCTCAGCCACAAGCTGAACATGTGAATACTAGTACCTCCACTGACACCAAGATTTTAACATAACTTTTCTTTTAATCGCTCATAGGGTGTTTTGCCATTCATAGCTGCATGAGGTCGGGCATAATTGTAAAATGCCTCCCATTCGACTAGCTTAGCTCTTAAATCCACATCATCGGTATAGTCTAATAATTGGTAGAACTCCATTTTATCCGTCTTATGAGATCGTTCGACCTTACCGTTATGTTGGGGTGTACGTGGTTTAATATAGCGATGATGAACGGCCAGATCATTCAGATGCCAATGGAATTTAGACTGAAATTCATGACCGTTATCAGTCTGAATGGTATGGATACGGAAAGGAAATTTGTCGATCACATAATTGACGAAATCAATAGCAATGGCTTGATTATGTTTTCATAAATCTTTAATGCCCTAATTCTGGTTGCATCATCAATAGCAGTATATTGATATCGTTTGACTTGTTTTCCATTCTGATCTTTAAAAAAGAGAAACTTTACATCAACTTGAACATGATACCCTGGTACTTGTTTTTCATAACGCTGAGGAGCAGGAATAGATCGTTTACGCTGATTCTGAGGCAACCGATTCATGCCATGGCGTTTTAACACATGGTATACCCCAGCTGCTGAAATCTTAATTTGGTGATAGCGCCATAAATACCAACTCATCCGTAGCTGTCCAAAATAATAGTGTTGACGTAAATGAATAATCTTCTCTTCGATCTCAGCTGGCGTGCGTAGTTTAGGGTTCTGTGGGCATGGCTTACTATTGACTAAACCAATTTCTCCTTTGGATCTATAATTCTTCTTCCAACATAAAAAGTATCTCGTGAAATACCAAAATATCGACAGGTCAATGCAACATTGCCATTTTGTTCAGCGTGAGCAAACACTTTTAATTTATGGGCAATTTCCCGTTAGGCTTTTGTACTCAAAATTGAAACTCCTTTGACATGAGGTAAAATTTACCAAAATGTCAGTAGAAGTCTCAATTTTCACACTTTAAGCTTATCCAAAACCGCTACATCATCAACTAATGGCGGATAGATGTTCAAGTCTTTTATTTTTACGCTAAATAATACGGTAACGAACAATTACCGTATAAATGATTCAAATAGTTAAATTATTAACTCGAGTCCCGCCGAGCGCACCATTTATTTTTTTATTACATACCACTGATTTTTACTTTTAGATCTTTAAAAGATGCACCGACTGCTCCTATATTACCAATTGGGCCATTTTGTACCCCATTGAAAACCGTAGCATTACTTTGCCCAGTCGTGCCTAGAGTCACATTACTTAAACCAGCATCCAATTTGCTCGAATCACCGGTATTTCCAAATACAAAACCGCCAGTCTCCACACCAGAATAGAAGTTATTTAGAGAAAAGCCATTGGTCGTATCTGTCGCTTTTAGACTTAAATTAAAAGTAATCCCTGTAGAATAAGAGTTCGCAGGAGTCTGTGTATCCGTATAATTTGATACTAATGTAATTGGACACCCAGCACTACAAATCGAACTAATCGCGCCTCCAAACTGGATCATATGCCCCTGCGGAGCATTGCCGAGCTGAATGTTCATTTTTGGTGCATTACCAGACACAAAATTTACATCGATATTACTGCCAACACGTAGGAGTTCTTTGACATCACTATTTAAATTCGTTCCTGTGAATATGGATTTGGAACCCGTTGAGCTAGAAGTTGAATTTGTTCCTGCCAAGTAAATCGAAAAAGGTGAAATCGTCAGGCCAGTGATTTGATTTGCAAAGGGGACTGTTCTAAATTTTGTGTAAGTACTTAATTTTCATTTATCCTTCAGAGGATAATTACAAAAGGTACTTCACATGGATGAAGCAACAATCAAAAGTATGGCTGCCGAATTGGCTAAAGGTCTAAAAACACCAGAAGACTTAAACCAAATGACAGCAGTCTTTAAAAAATTCATGATTGAAACTGCACTCAATACTGAACTTTCAGACCATCTCGGTTATGAAAAGCATCAGCCCAAGAAAGGCTCAAATAGCCGTAATGGGTTTAGTTCTAAAACCATTACAACTCAAGATGGACAACTGGCTTTAGATATTCCCCGTGATCGAGAAGGTTCATTTGAGCCACAAATTATCAAAAAGCACCAAACACGCATCACCAGTATGGATGACCAAATCCTCTCACTGTATGCAAAAGGAATGACTAATAGGGAAATTGTAGCCTTCTTCAAAGAAATGTACGATGCCGATGTGTCAGCATCTCTCATCAGCAAAGTTACCGATGCTGTGATTGAGCAAGTGACTGAGTGGCAAAATAGAGCCTTAGATAGCCTTTATCCTGTTGTCTATCTTGACTGTATTGTTGTCAAAGTCCGTCAGCACTCCAATGTGATTAACAAGTCCGTATACCTTGCTTTAGGCATCAATATGGATGGGCAAAAAGAATTACTGGGTATGTGGATTGCTCAGACAGAAGGTGCCAAATTCTGGCTGTCAGTCATGACAGAGCTAAAAAATCGAGGAGTACAGGACATTCTTGTTGCCTGTGTAGATGGATTAAAAGGCTTCCCTGACGCGATAGCCTCTGTTTACCCTCATACTGATATTCAACTGTGTATCGTGCATGTTGTACGCAATAGCCTGAGATTTGTAAGCTGGAAAGACTACAAAGCTGTTACGTCGGGTCTGAAAGCGATTTATCAGGCAAGTACAGAGGAAAATGCTTTAAAATCCCTAGACATCTTCTGTGATCAATGGAATCACCAGTATCCCAAAATTGGAGAATCCTGGCGGGCCAATTGGGAAAATATCCGAACGATCTTTAGCTATCCAGCCGAAATACGTCATGCAATTTATACAACAAATGCGATTGAGTCGTTGAATAGCGTAATACGCCATTCAACGAAGAAAAGGAAAATCTTTTCATCTGATGACTCAGTAAAGAAGGTCATTTACTTAGCAACATCAAATGCTGCGAAGAAATGGACGATGCCAATTCAAAATTGGCGTTTAGCAATGAATTGGTTTACGATTCAGTTCGATGATCGATTAAAAGATCATTTATAAAAAATGGAACTTACACAAAATAATTTACAGGCTCTTGCAAAGGAAACCGCCAAATTTGCAAATGCTTTATTATTGATACCACCATCTGTATCAGCGACGATATTTAAACTTGGAGTATTATTTGCACCATTAAAAGTAAGCGTTGTTGGGCTTGCATTTCTACTTGCCACAACTAAACTTGCCCTATTAGCATATGAAGTTGCCTGTGCACCATAACCATTTGTATCAATCAAAGAAACTTGATTAAATTGTACTTTATTAATACCTACACCAATATTAATACCATCCTGCCCTGTAGTAGCTGACAGACTTTGGTCGTCTAGTGGCTGCATTGCAAAAGTCAAAGGAGCAAAGCAAATAAGACTTATACATCCGAGTATTTTATTTTTTTTCATTGTCCTATTCCTTAAGACAAATACAACTTGATTATTTATCATACATATTACAATAATTAAAGCACATGTAAGATTTTATCCGACTAAAGGCTGATTAGCAGAATTTTAGATTTGCCTAAAAATTATCCTAGGTTATAAATCAAGAATAAAAAATCAGCATAAAGTAGATCAATTAAAAAAATCATATTCGATATGAAATCAATCTGTCAAAATACTCCGTCACGCGGTGTAATTTTCATTTCACTCGTTAAGCGTCCACCTGTAATTGCAAGTTCTGCTAGACGTTGTGCACTCCCTACTGTTCCGTTCACTGAAGGATAAAAGTCTATATTCTTAACTCTAAAAACTTCAGCAGCGGTTTTATTCGGATTAAAGTTAAAACCCAAATTAAAACCAACGTTATTACTATTCACAACTATTTTATTATCAAATGCAACTGTACCAACAATATTATCCAAGCCCATCGTTGAACCATCTATAGGATCTACAAGCTGAATTGAGTTATTTTGAGTTTTATCCAGCTCTAATAACCCAATAAAGTTCAGCGCATTTTTATCTTCTTTAGGAGTTCCATCACTATTATAGTCGGAAGCTGTTAAAGAAAGTGGGAGAATAGAAAAATTAGCTTGTCCAGCTAGCCTTAATTTAATAGCTGCTAATACATCATAATTTTTCGTGAAGCTGTCTGAAGATGCATAACACCCGCTACTACTCGGACAAGTCTTATATTTAGCTCCTGGTAAATAACCAGCAGCGAGTTGTGCTGACATGGCCATAAGTAGTTTAGGCATACTGACATTAATTCGACCATTTTCAAAACCCATACTACCTGTACCATTAAGTAGCATATCAATATTGCGTAGACCTACATAGTAATCAGTTGGGTTGTTATTATCATTGGCATTTGCTCCACCATCAATTAAGATAATTGACGTTGATTTCGAGCCATCACTACTTACGCCCTGTGTACTAATTGAACCACTAAATCCAATTCTTTCGGAACCACTTATTGCCGTTTTCTGAATAACACCATTATTATAAGCAACCAAGTAATCGCCGCTAGCAGATCCATTACTTAAACGTGGACTAAATGCAAAATTAGCATTTAAGTTATAAATAGGTAATCCCAAACCCCATTTAGTTGTCGTAGATACTGGACTTACTACGCCATTAGCATCTGTATAAATAAATTGACCTCGACGAGACAAGGCTGAAAAATTCATCCCTCGTATTGCCAACACCGTATAAGGAGTATTATTAGTTGAGAGTGTTTGGATGTAGTCATTTGTGTTGACTAATTTATTCGCATCAACTGAGTTACCTAAATATGTTGAAGTCAGTGCTGTATTGGTAGGTAATGTAATTTGATTGGCATTAACTAAATTAAAATAGATACCATCCATGCTTAAACCAGCATGATCACTATTTAGTGCGACTCCAGAAGTTGTTTCTGTACCTATGATATTTTTACGTGTCAACAATGGAGTAATATTGGCGAATCTTAATCCGTAGGTCTGATTACCTGCTCCACCTAACTCCAAACTTGTTGCCTCAACTCCTGACAAATTGTCACGATCACTTGTAAATTCACCATTTAGACGAAATGCAAGACCAGTATCGCCTGCAATTGAGTTACCATTTGTCACACCTAAAATAGTCGATGCAGTATCTTGAGTACCTCTTAACTGCAATACCCCATTGATCATACGACCATTGGCGCCTGCGCGTATTACTCCTTTTGCAGAGTTTGCACTTATCATTGTTCCATTACTTGCTACATTGGGTTGCAGCATAAACTCTAGATTCAATCCAGATTTACCATTTACATCTCTTTTAAAATCAACATAACCAATATCAGTGGCACCACTTCCTGCAACAGGATTTGTTCTTAAAACTAAACCCTCTGTCGGGTCAACATACATATAACCTTTGGCACCAAAATTAAAATTAAAATCATTCATTACAAGCGCATTATAAGTTGAGCTATCTTGTTTTTGACTTAAACCAATATCTAGCCCTTTTATACCTAAATCTAGTGAGGAGAATCCCGTTTTACTAAATAGGCCATCAGCAGTCGTCATGTGCATCGTTATCGGTGTATTCGCAGTATTTTGAATACTTAATTTTCCAAATGAAGCTGCATTCGTACAGGTACTAATCGAATCTGATGTTTTACATAGAGTAAATTTATCTGCCTGTACGGTTCCCAAATTAGCAGCAACATCAAGATCAAGACCAGTTTTGCTGCCATTTGCCAAACTACCTGCATTCATTTTTACAGTCACATTTGACTGATTTGCATTGGCTGTTGTTATTTTCACGCCAGTCAAACTTGCTCTTAAACTATCCTGAGTATTTGCTGTTGCGGAACTTCCAGTTTTATCATCCCAATAAAGCTGATCAAAACCAACTGAACCATAACTAACATCAGCTACAATCCCATCCTGCCCATCCACTGCCCGCATATCACTATCGTTCATTGCCTGCATGGCATGACTATTTTGCATAGAAAATAAAATGCTACAGCTAAGAACATTTAAAAGAATTTTTTTTTGTTTATTCAGTTTAGCCGTCATTTTCAAACTCCCTTTTTATTTTACTTAACAGCGTGGATGAGTTGAATCACAACTAAAAATCATGACTTTACCATTTAATGCGAGATTCCCTGTCAGTTTCATTCCTGTGAAACCAACCTCTCTTCCATTGTCATATCCACTAACAGTATATACACCATTTGAATATGAGTTCACATTAGCAGTTCCCCCAGATGTATTTGCCAAGTAACCCGCTTTATCATCGCCTGTACCATTATCGGTTTCAATGGACATTGTATCAAAGCCAAAATTACGAAAGAGTATAGGACTATCGTATTTTGCGCCCAGCTGGATTGCTGGTTTTATAACCTCTTTACCACTATTAGTACCACTATCGGCAGTGTATTTTAGATCAACGCCATCCAAACCTAACTTTTGAATGTTAATCGTTCCCTGAATGCCTTTAAAAACAAGCCATTGACGATTTGTGGTTACATTTCCATTTTGATCATTTGCAAAACGGTTATTAAGATTAATTGCCAATCGGCAATATCTTAAATCTGAACATAAGGTGCTATCGAACTGACCTGTTGCAGTCTGATTTAGTGTCACTTTTAGGGAAATATCAGCACCCGCCTGCCCTTCAACTTTTTGTAGTTCAGTATTGTTCAGTTGCTCTAATGCCGCATGACTAGGTAATGAAATCAACACCGCCAAACTTAAAAGAATTTTCTGCATATTCAGCTCCCTATAGACCTTTGGTCGTAATTTTCATATGCTGAATAAGTACACCATCTATTGCAGCGGATCCCAAATTAACCGCTGTACCAGTACCATCTTTAAAAGTAATACCTTTTGCAGATGAAGACGTATCAGCCATAATAGATTTTGTCGATGAATCGTAAGCTACATCACCAATAGTAATACTACTATGAGTAGGATTTCGCGTAGAACTACCACAATCAAACTGGCTACAGGTTGAACCAAAATACGTGTTGCTAGCAGTATTGCTATAGTCTGTATAAATCTGATTATAAACTGCCGCTACATCAGGTATTCTTGTTACTTCCAGAACAATATTTTTTCCATCCTCAGCCACACCTAAAATAACAGGTTGGTATAGACTACCTAATGCTAAATTGATATGCGCATTATATAAATACATCCCTTCAAGCGAATTGAATGTTGGAGAAACTCCACCATCTATAGCAGGCGTATTGAGTAAATTATTTAAACTTGAACTTGCTGCTGTTTCCTGAGTACTAAATCTTAAAACACCATCATCATTTGATGTATTTTTCGATGACGTATTAAGAGTTTTAGTCTTTATTGCCTCGCCAGTATCCCATTTCCCATTATTATTTGTATCACCACCTGCAGCAACCTGGCGATTTCCATTACTGTCTAAATCAGCAACTGTAATAGTCCCAGCACCTAAACTACTTAAAGTATTAAATCGTAATAAACCAGCAATACCCAGTGTATTATTATAGCTCGATACTGTTGAACCATCTAAAGTTTGAAAGAGTTTAAGATTACTTCCATTAATGCTTAGACCATTCCATATACCTTGTAAGCGGACTCTATTCGCTCGCATATTTGCACTATTGGTTTTGCAATCAATTGAACCGTTTAAACAAAATTCAGCAGTACTACCTTCTATTTTACTCGGATCTCTTACAAATGCATCCGCCC
The DNA here is from genome assembly GCF_019355975.1 of Acinetobacter septicus. Lineage (NCBI taxonomy): Bacteria > Pseudomonadati > Pseudomonadota > Gammaproteobacteria > Moraxellales > Moraxellaceae > Acinetobacter > Acinetobacter septicus. Next base: position 1,175,853 of record NZ_CP079898.1, read on the forward strand.
ATAAACCCAACTTGAGATTATAATCATCAGGCGCTGTACTCGGATTTGAATAAACACTCTGATCATATAAAGGAGCTTCATACGTCAAATAACTCACAGGTTTATTAACACCTGAAAAGTTTGGAATATTGGAGGCAGTCAACACTTTTAATACCCAAGGATTTACTGCAGTTCCCCAACTTGAAATGTTAGTTCCACTATATCGAGTATTTACATTATTATCATTTTTGGAAAGTGCGAGACCATATAAATAAATATCTGCTTTACCTATTTTATTCGTTGCTGTCTGATTGTAGGTTTGGATAGTTGAGCTTAAAGGTCCTACAGGGATAATATGTAAATATCCTGTTCCTGGATTAGTGTTATCTAAAATATCAGTTTTTGATGTAGAAGTACTTGTTGTACTGTTTGCACCATTTAATTGAAATGAAAAATCCGTAGGTAGTAATGCAATGCCCTCACCCGTGGTTTCACTTAATTTTTCATCAGAAATTTCTTGCAGAGCAAAACACGGTTGACTTAAAAATAAGCCAATTATACTTGCTAAAACGGTTTTTTTAAAATTTACCGTATAAGTAATTGCCGTCATCATGACCATCCTTTTATACGATGCTCCGCATCATATTTCTTTTTCTATGAATCCTTGAGCTTACTTAAATCATCCGAACTTAAGAGAAATTATTGACAGTTTTTGCCAACCTCTGCTCAATTTCTATTATGCGCATTAATTACGCAAATGCAAAAAAAAACATGTAAAAAAAAACTTTTCCGATAAATGAAAGAGCCAATCTTTTTCTGTAAATGATTGGCTCTCGAAATTTCAATAATTACCATTAACAAAACTTTAAATTACCATAACAGTTAGGTGCAAAATTCTGATTTGTAAGCACAAGATTCGTCAATCCCATAGGAACTGAGGCTGAATTTGATAGATCTACAGTACCTGTATCAATCTTTCCAGCGACTACACAACTCAAAGCCAATATACCACAGTTGACGGCATGAGATTTCTGCCCTAAATATGCACTTACTTGATCCAGCGTAGCCGATACAACATCTTTTGTAATATCCACTGTTTTCAACGGACTTACATCACCAATATCAATTGGGTTTGAAAGCTCTAACCACCATCCTGTCTGAGCAGTAGATTTAGCATCAGGCCAAATTAAGTTTTGCTTCTGCATAGAAAGAGATGCAGCAGTACCATTTAGATTTACTTTATGAAAATATCCCAAGTCCTCATTAACCGTTACATTCACGCCTAAATTATTAATTGTTCCGCTCAGATTACCAGATACTCCTATTCCTAAATCTGTGTCTGCTTTAATTGTTCCTCCCAAACCTATTCCACTGACGGTTGCTGTACCCGTTAAATTTGCACTCGTAATACGCTTACCTGTAATGACCTGAGAAGGAAGTACTAAACTACCCGATGCAGCACTTAGAGTTAAGTCATAAGCAGTAGATCTAAAGTTTGTAGTAATAAGCCCAGTCGAACTTTTTGCCATCCCAGTGATTACTTTTCCCAGTGCAGATTGAGTCAATCCAGAATTTACTGCACCCGTGCTTACCGTACCCGTAGTATCCTTGGTGACCATATAACCACTAAAAGAGTTAATGCCACTTTTAGCATCTCCATTTTCCAAACCAAAAGTAAGTAACCCTTGTATAGATTCGGCACTTAAACGAAATCCACTCACTTCACGTGTAGAAGCAGAATTTGGATTCTTAATCGCAAATTGAATAAATGGATTGGTGATGGTTGCAGATGAGCTTGCTCTACCTGTACTGGTATCTGCTACTCCACTTAAGCTCAAATAATCGATATCAATATCACAAGCCCCCGCTCCGTTTACTCCTCCACACCCTAATTGCAATTTTTTGATATTCGCATTTAAGTCAACCTGAGCTTCCATACCCAATTTATAAAAGCCAATGTTACTGCCCGTATTCTGATTTTGAGAGTCTGTTGGCGAAATATAAGAAAGTGTCATTAAACCCTGACCTTCCACTTTTCTCAACTCACCATCACTTAATGAAGTAATATTGGCATGAGAATATGAAAAAAAAGACATTAAACTCAAAGGCAATATAGAAAGCATAATCGCTCTCTGTTTTTTGTTTTTCTTCATCTTGAGATTTCCTTATAACTTATATGACACTCCTGTCATTTGAAGAATAAAATCGCACTATTACCCATTTATAAATCGATAAAAGTACGATATATCATCAACTCAAGACTAGTTTAAACAGAAAAAATTAGACACATTGGTTCACAAAAAAACAAACATCATGAAGAAATCGTGAAGATATGAGAATATCTAGCTCATGCTAACAAAATTTTAAATTACCATAACAATTACTTTTTAAGTATTGAGAAGTTAGCTGCAAGTTATTCAAAGTTAGATTTGCTGTTTGACTACTTACATCAATATTAAGTTTCTTCTTAATAGCATTATTAGTTGCAGCCCCTAAACCATCAATAAGACCAATAGGAATATCATCACTATTCATTAATGATTGTGTAATAAAACCAGCAACTTGAGGTAATACTGCAGAAATATCTGCTGCATTTGTAGAGGTTAGATACCCTAAGTCAATTGGATCTTTAAAGGATAACCACCATCCCTTTTGCGCGATATCGTCATTGTTTGCTCCTGGCCAACGCAAGACCTGATTCTGCAATGCAAGATAACCGCCCGTTCCTCTTAAAGGAATATTATGGAACATATTAAGTGCTTCTGAAAATGTAACATTCAGATTCAAGCCATCTAATGTTGAACCTGATGCCATCTGGAATTTAGCTGTAGAAACAACACAAATCCAGAACACCTCAATACAGCTAGCACTATTGCCATTTGGAGTAATACTCTCACCAGTATTATATTTCTTATAGTTAACTAAATCCACAGCTAGTTGATTCACAAAACTACCAGTTGGAAGTCCACCACATGCCGATGCACTTGCCCGATCTGAATTCGCACAATCCAATGCAATATGAGGAATAGAGACATTAATATTATTTACAACCGCTGCCGTCATCCGATTCCCCGTAATGACTGAAGTCGTATTTTTAGTAAAAGGTACAGTCATACTAGGTACAGAAATACCTTTAGTATCACTATTACCACTTCCTGTATAACTTACGAAATCACGTTGGCCACCAATCGTTGAATTTAATTTCCCAGCAATTGCTTGACATGAACCATTTGGCATACCAACAATCGCTGCACAGTTAGAGCTACCACTAACCCCAAAAGTAGATGCAGCAGTTGTGACTTGACCACTCAAATTGGCTAATTGTAGATATCCGCTTAAACTCTGAATCCCATCTGTTGCAGATAAGGCGTTATTATTATCCAGACCAAGACTTAATAAACCTTCTATTGCTTCAGCACTTAAGCGAAAGCCTACCATTTGTCGCGTAGCTGCAGTTTGAGGATTCTTAATTGCAAACTCTAGAAAGGGATTTGTGATTTGCGCACTCGTCGACGCTCGCGGATTTGAAAAAGTTGGGCTACCTAACTGCGCTCCACTAGTTACCGTACCATCATTTAAGCCACTAAGTGATACATTTTTAATATCAATATCACAGGCACCAGCACCATTTGCTCCCCCACAGCCTAATTGTAAATTAGCGATATTGGCATTCAACTCTACTTTTGCCTCCATACCTAATCTATAGAAGCCAATATTACTACTGCTATCTCTTAGTTTTTCTAAATTAGTGCTATCGTTTGGAGCTATATAAGATAAGCTCATTAAGGCCTGACCCTCGGTGGCCGCAAGCTCATTATCAGACATTGAAATCAAACCAGAAGCAGCATTTGCAATTCCGACACTAAAGGCTGTACAACTCATCAGAAGTAAAACACTTAACTTTGTCATACCGATCTCCATATCAATCGAACAAAATAATAATTTATTCTTATTGGACTTGTTTTCTGTGCAACAGAAAATAATAATTTTCGATCTTGATTTCAACGAAAAACGAGGTTTTGTTGAGATTAAAATCAACTATGTTTTAACTATTTTATAACAAAAAAACCTTAAATTATTCATCATTCATCGGTTTTTACAAATATTAGAAAATTACATTATTAACAATTATTGTTTCCTAAAACAAAAAACGGCTTAGATTAAGCCGTTTTAACAATCAAATAGAAATTTATGCCTTCGGCAACGTCACACCCACTTGACCCTGATATTTACCACCACGGTCTTTATAAGACGTTTCGCACACTTCATCACTTTCAAAAAATAACATTTGCGCCACGCCTTCCCCTGCATAAATACGCGCAGGTAGATTGGTGGTATTGGAAAATTCCAATGTCACATGACCTTCCCACTCAGGTTCTAGCGGAGTTACATTCACAATAATTCCACAACGTGCATAGGTCGATTTTCCTAAACAAATTGTCAGGACATTACGCGGAATACGAAAATATTCCACTGTCCGAGCCAATGCAAAGGAGTTTGGTGGAATAATGCAAACATCAGATTCAATATCGATAAAGCTTTTTTCATCGAAGTTTTTAGGGTCAACAATTGCAGAATGAACATTGGTAAACACTTTAAACTCTGGAGCACAGCGCACGTCATAACCATAGCTGGATACGCCATACGAAATCAGTTTTTCGCCTTGCGGGTTAAAGCGAACCTGATTTTCTGCATACGGTTCAATCATGCCGTATTTTTCGCTCATCTCGCGAATCCAGCGATCAGACTTAATTGCCATTGTGATATCCCAATACTCAAGATTTTACTGTTCGCTACTTTAACGTAATTCATTCCCAATGAAAATCATTCAATGAAATGAAGGCATTTTTTGATGCACAATTTAGAATTTTAAAATTGCAGAATAACTTAACGGAATAGAAAAACTCACCAGAACCAAAGATGCAGTCCGTTGCAAATTACATGCATTGAGCCAATGAATTTTATTTGAAGCCAAGACAGAACCAAGAAAAATCCAAAAAACAGCAATTGGAAGGATCAAACACAAAAAACTCAAAATATGCACAACATAAGTTTGCACATTCACCCATGCACTTTCAGGGAAAATAGCAGAAGCAAATAACAATGCCTTCGGATTTAACAAAGTCGCGCAGAATAATTCACGTGGGCGAATAGTGGGTTGATTTAAATTAATTTCAAGATCAGCGGTTCGCCATAATTTGATGCCCAAATACAAAATATAAAATGCACTAAGAAGCTTTAATATGGTGGGCAAAAGCGCAAATGTTTTGGAGACATGATCAATCATCATGCCCCATGTACTAATCGCAATCACATAGCCAATCGCTTCGGCTGGAATCAATTTAAGCGAACGACGAATCCCCATCTGGATACCAGATGAAGCCAATAGCGTATTGGTAGGGCCGGGAGTCAGAAGTAATGCAGTCACAAGACCAACAAAAAGCAATGAAATCATAAAATGACCTCACTAAGTAATCTTGCAAGACTAATCCAAACGATTTAAAGAAGCAAAACAAACTTTGCAAAACCTCTTAAAAAACAATAAGAGTTTTGTAAAAAGATTGTAAAATCACATAATTAATTGATTAGACTGCATAGTCAGCATTTTTACTGCTCATTACATATGCTTTTTTAATAAAACAACAATAATATAAGCAAATGATAAATATTCATTTATTTTATTGATTTAAAAGCAATATAAACACCTATAAGATATATGGAATTGACTTCAATCAACGAAAGGCGTAATTTATAAAGATCAACCTATAGTGTTTTCTTTTTAACCCAAGTTTAAATCCATTTTAAGCTTTCGCTAAGTTTTCACTTTCACTATGTCTGAGTACAGGCGTTTTATGATCGATCTAGTTCTTTGATTTATAAGACATACTCAGACAACACTCTCCGAACATCAGTCTATGGCAAAGCAATTTTTTCAATCCTGGCTTCCTTCTCCACAGAAAGTCTCCAGTCTGAAATTTATGCGGATTTTTGGGCAAAGAACCTTAAATCCAGTGCTTTGGTATGTCAATCGAAAATCCATAGCAAAGGCTGTATTCATCGGTAGCTTTTTTGGCTTACTACCTATTCCATTTCATAGCATTTTCATTGTCGCAGCGATTCTATTTTTTGAAGTCAATTTACCTGTAGGTCTTGCTTTAGCATGGTTGAGTAATCCATTCACTCTCGTTCCTATTTTGTATATTGGCTTCTGGATTGGCACTCAAATTTTTCATGTGCACATGATTAATAAAGAAATGATGCTGGGTGTCTTGCATCAAATTTGCAATTGGGTCAAACACTTGGGTCATGGTCATATTGATTTGAGTCTCGCCAAAATTTTAATGTCTGGCTTAATCATTGAAGCTTTCGTGGTTGCCTTAGTTTTATATCTGATTACCGAAATTTTCTGGCGTTTCAGCATTTACCGTCATTGGAAAAAACGTAAGGCAAATCAGTTAAATACCACCCTACCCAACGTGCATAGAAAAACCACGCCTTAATCTTTTAATTGTTCACTCATATACTGTTCAGCAACTTCAAGTACAAAATCCTGACAAGCTTCACCCGTTCCAGCATCGTAGGTACCACCATTGGTAATGTTATTCGATACCACTCGAATCCCAATAAAGGGAACACTAAACTGGCTGGCAATTTGTGCTACAGAGGCAGCTTCCATTTCTTCGACTGATGTCCCATAGTTTTGGTAAAAGAAGTGAATGCGATCAAGTTCATTGTTCCAGACGTCTGCTGAACCGATTGTTCCCTCAACGACTTTGCCTTTTTGATAAAGATGTTGTGTACGGTGCGCCGCTGCCAGCAATTTTGAATCTGCTTCAAATTTACGAATTGCAATCGGTTCTGGATCGGTTTCATCCTCAGGTAATACATCAAAGGCTTCAACCCACTCAAGTGAGTTTGATCCCGCACCCACTGCTTTGGAAGGTGTTTTAAACGCGCCAATATTGGTTGCATATTTACCTAATATAATGTCATACACATTGAGTTTAGGATCATGTCCCCCTGAGGTTCCCTGATTAATGATCGCGATAGGTTTATAGCGTTCAATCGCAATCGCAGTGGCAGCCGCAGAATTACTCATCCCCATGCGCGTTTTGGAAATAATCATTGGATAACCATGATAAGTCCCTTTCCAGAATTTCCAGCCCCCAATCGTTTCAATTGAAACTTGATCCAGTTTAGAGGCCATGCGTTCAGATTCGACAGGTAATGCACCTTGAATCACGATAGGTTGCAGTTTTAATTTTTGATCTTGATTGTTTTGAGTCACTGCCGATGAACCCTCATTATTGCATGCACTAAGCATAATGCAGACTGAAAATGTTGCGATAGCCAATACTGATTTAAATTGCATATTTCACTCAAATATTCTTATTAAATAACAATTGAATCATTAGCAATTGACATGCCAGCTTTGATTTTAATGTTTATATTATTTGTATGTAATAAAAGAAAAAGCCCGATTTTTGATCATTTCGGGCTTTAAAATTATTTAGAAAATTCGTTTATCATCACGCTGACGCTGCGGTTGTTTTTGTAGTTGCTGCCAGACGGTATCTGCAATTTGAAGATAACTCTCTGCTGCATCATCCATTGCGATCACACTCGGTTTACCACTATCGGCATTTTCACGAATTTGCACATTTAAAGGTAAACGACCTAACAATGGAATGTGATATTGCTCTGAAAGTTTATGGCCACCGCCTACCCCAAAAATCTGTTCTTCATAGCCACAATTTGAACAAATATGGGTCGACATATTTTCAATCACGCCCAACACTGGAATATTGACCCGATTAAATAGTTCAATACCTTTGGTCGCATCCATTAGCGCAACATTTTGTGGCGTGGTAACAATCACTGCACCAGTCACAGGAATACGCTGTGCAAGTGTTAATTGAATATCACCCGTTCCTGGCGGCATATCAATGACCAAGACATCCAGATCAGGCCATAAGGTTTGGTTGAACAGTTGCATCAGGGCACCTGTGGCTTTTGGCCCACGCCATGCGACAGGCGTATTATGATCCCCTGTTAAATGCCCAATTGAAAGTACCGCCAAACCATACGCATCTAAGGGTACAAAATGCTCATTTTCAATCATGGGAGTTTTGCCCGCATTACCTAGCATAGTTGGAATGCTTGGCCCATAAATATCGGCATCCAACACTCCAACTTTTAATCCTTTTTGTTGTAAGGCAAGTGCCAAATTGACCGTTGTGGTTGATTTACCCACACCGCCTTTGCCAGAAGACACCAAAATCACGTTTTTAATACGTGGATGTGCAGCCACATCTCGTTGTTTAGGCGCTGCTTTTTGAATAGGCGGATTATTAGGATCTTCTGAAACTGGTGCAGATGCATCCACCACTGGCGGTAAGTTTGAGCTTTGAGCTGCATGTTTTTCGCTATGAGATTGATCTTGCCCTAACTTGGCTGATTTCTGCTGAATGACATGCAAATTGAGTTCTTCGATTCCGCATTGCAGCAAAGCAGCCGCCAAATCATCATGAATTTGTTGTAAATGATCAGCCTCGTGTGGGTAAGTATTGATGGTCAGTTGTAAAACACGACCTTCAACATTGACCTGTGTAATACGATCTTTGATTAAGTGTTCAGATTGAGGCAGTTGATATTGTTGTAAGATACGCTGGATTTCTTCTTCTTTCACCTCTTGAGCAGGTGAAAAAACCGATTTTAATGAAGAAAGCCACGACATATATTGCACTCCAACTATGGAATTTTAAACTGAACGATGTGCTAGTTTAACAGTATTAGTTTATAGTCGCGTACTTGATTTTGCTGATATGCTTTGAACATATATTTTATAAACAAACTGCCCATATCATTATGAGCAGTTATTCAAAACATCAGCATATTTTTAAGTCAATTGAAGACTAGGTCTTATCATTGCCTTTAAATTTATTCAGTACATCAGTTGCACTTTTTTTAAGCTCGTCAATTTTTTGACTGGCTTGAACTTTTAATTCATCAAACTTTTCAGAAGCTTCATGTTTCAGTTCATTGGCTTTTAGTTTAGCTTCATCCAGTTTTTGACTTGCTTCTGTTTTTAACTGTTCATATTTGTCTTGAGCATCTTGTTTCGACTCATCCCATTTATTTTTGGCTTCATCGATTTTTTCATCGGCTATTGCCTTATTTTCAGCGTACTGTTCAGAGGCATCTTTTTTCAAATCATCGAATGCCTTTTCACCTTTAAGTTTTGCTTCTTGAGCTTGGTGTTTAGCGTCATCTAAGGCTTTTTCACCCTCAATCTTTGCTTGTTCAGCTTTATATTTGGCTTCATCACCTAATTCACTAGCTTTTGCTTTCAAATCATCAAGTTTATTTTCAGTTGTCATTATTACGCCCTCATTGTTCATTTTAAAAATGTTAGGACACGCTGGTTAAGCGCGGATCAATGTACTTGAATCTGACTTTATTTATACCTTGCTTTAAATTTTTTTTAAGTAAAAACTGCAATTTGAAACAAAGTAGATACAGGATGTAGCGAAACTTTTGTTATTCATTTTAAAGGAATAATTATCAAATCCTTTGCTGAGAATGTTTGCAACGGTTGCGGTAAATCAGAATCATTGTAACTCCGCCATTGACTCATATATTTGCTGAATTTGTGCTCGCATATAAATAAAGTCTGTTGAGATTTGATGCATGTATTGTGTTATCAGCTAAAATTATAATAAACAAGGCATGCAACGAAAGAAATCGTTACTCACTTACTCAGTTTCATTACGACATTTATGGCTATTTTTGGCGATAGCCTTCGGGACAAAGCTTTAAACCTATGCTTTAAGTTTATTTTCCTCTGCTGTTCAAGTAAAATCATTGATCTTCTGATGAATACGAATGAGAGAATGAAATCCGTGCGTAAAATTTTAGTCACCAATGCCCTTCCTTATGCCAATGGTCCGATCCATATGGGTCATTTACTCGGTTATATCCAAGCGGATATCTGGGTTCGTGCCATGCGTGCAATGGGACATGATGTGACTTATGTCTGCGCGGATGACGCTCACGGCACAGCGATCATGCTTCGTGCTGAAGCCAATGGTATTAGTCCAGAGCAGCAAATTGCCAATGTTCAAAAAGAACATGAACGTGATTTTTCTGGTTTTGGAATTAGTTTTGATCATTATGATTCAACCCATAGCGAAACTAACAAATCACGATCACAGGAAATTTATCTCAAAAACCGTGATGCCAATAATATTGCTATTCGCCCTGTGACACAGCTTTTTGATCCTGAAAAACAGATGTTTTTATCAGATCGATTTATTAAAGGCGCATGCCCGAAATGTAAATCGCCAGATCAGTACGGCGATAGCTGTGAAGTTTGTGGTACAACCTACAATGCCACTGAATTGATCGATCCACGTTCGACCCTAAGCGGTGCAACACCTGTCGAAAAATCGTCTGATCATTACTTCTTTAAACTGCCAAATTTTTCTGAATATTTGCAAAAATGGACACGTGACGAAGGTCGCTTACCAGTTTCAATTGCCAACAAGTTAGATGAATGGTTTGAAGCAGGTTTGGCAGACTGGGATATTTCCCGTGATGCGCCTTATTTTGGTTTTGAAATTCCAGATGCACCGAATAAATATTTTTATGTCTGGGTCGATGCGCCGATTGGCTATATGTCAAGTTTTGAAAACTATATAAAAACCAAACGTCCAGACTTAAACTTTGATGATTACTGGAAAAAAGACAGTGAAAATGAAGTCTATCACTTCATTGGTAAAGATATTGTCTATTTCCATGCATTGTTTTGGCCTGCAATGCTTGAAGGTGCAAATTACCGCACGCCAACAGGTTTATTCGTAAATGGCTTTTTGACGGTCAATGGTCAAAAGATGTCGAAATCTCGCGGCACATTTATCAAGGCTGAAACTTATTTAGAGCATCTAAATCCTGAATATTTGCGTTATTACTTTGCCTCTAAACTATCTGATAAAGTTGAAGATTCGGATTTGAATCTGGATGATTTTATTCAAAAAGTAAACTCAGATTTGGTCGGCAAAGTCGTGAATATTGCCAGTCGTTGTGCCAAATTTATCAATAAAGATTTTAACAATACTCTATCTGCAAACTGTGTGGAATCTGATCTAGTTCAAAGCTTTATTGATGCAGGCGATTCGATTGCCAAAGCTTATGAAGAGCGTGAGTTTAGTTCCGCCATTCGTGAAATCATGGCGCTTGCAGATCGTGCCAATCAATATATTGATGAGAAAAAACCGTGGGCGCTGGCAAAACAGGAAGGCCAAGAACAACAAGTTCACGAGGTGTGTTCTGTTGGTATCAACTTATTCCGTCAATTGGCGATTTATCTTGCGCCAGTATTGCCAACGCTTGCAACGCAAGTACAGGCTTTCTTACAACTCGAAAGTTTTGATTTTGCATCGCGCAAGCAGATTTTAGCTAGCCATGAAATTGCTCAGTTTGAACCATTAATGCAACGTGTTGATCCGAAAGCGGTGACTGCAATGGTCGATGCATCTAAAGATTCTTTAGCTGCTACGACTGAAACACCTAAAGCAGAAAAGAAAAAAGACAAAAAGACTGAGAAAAAAGTTGAAGCGCCTGCTGCAACGGATAATTCTGAGATCATTAAAATTGATGATTTCTTAAAAGTGGATTTGCGTGTGGCGCAAGTGCTTGAAGCAGCAATCGTGGATGGTTCTGATAAATTGCTGCAACTCACCTTAGATGTCGGCGAAGCTGAACCGCGCAATGTGTTTAGTGGTATCCGTGAGTTTTATCAGCCAGAAGACTTAAAAGGCAAATTAGTGGTAATGGTGGCGAATCTTGCTCCACGTAAAATGCGTTTTGGTATTTCTAACGGGATGGTACTTGCTGCGGGTAATGGCGAAGGGGTTTGGGTGATTTCACCTGAGTCTGGTGCTAAAGCGGGTGATAAAGTGTCTTAATCTATCGTTTTTAAATGAGAGCCTCTACTGATGTAGAGGCTTTTTTAATTTTAGAATAAATTTGTTCACGGGGTAGAATTAACCTCGATGTTTACAACTTGTGTAGCCACATTTAAATATTCATATGCCACACTAACTTTGATGGAAAAATTTTTATCTCTTGTAAACAGATACTCACAAAAACAAGCATAGGAAGCGTGAGACATATCACTAAACGAAGCAATAAATCTTTTTTCTTTATTATGTATACCTTCATCCTGATGATAACCAATCAGATTTAACATTGTATAAATCTGATTAACTTTTTGAAAAATATAAAATTCACTTTCTGAATTAAATCCTTTTTTCAGTTGAAAAAAATCATCTAACTCAAAATTAACTAATTCGGCGTTATTTTTTTGCAACATTTTCCATATTTGCACTAAAACATTTGGAAATTCAATTTTTCTTAGATGATTAAGATCGACTTTCAATGAGTCTCTAAATTTTTTATATGCTGCTTGTTCTTTATTAGCATCCTCTAAATGCTGTACTGATAATTGAACAAATGATTCATATTCTTTTTGTTGCATTCTAAGTTTAGGAATTTCAACTTTATACTTTTCTATTTCAGATAAAATATATTCATCTTTACTCTCATAACTTTCTAGAAATTTTAGAGAACTCTCCAAAAATATCAATAAATTATTTAAATTATCAATTTGCTCATTTTCAAATTTGTTAAAATCCTTAATTCCACCAAATATTGCAAATAAATTATTTTTCAATGGATGTACAAATTTATTTAAATAGTTATTTTCTATAAATTGGTTAAAATGTATTAAAGGCTCTTCCCAAGACCTAAAAATAGTATTGGTTACGTCACCATTCTCAGTTATTAAAGTAATAAAATGAGCATTCAATTCTTTAAGTACATCTAAAAAGGCTAAACCATAAACACTACTTTTCCCATTAATAACTGATCGATATATTTCTTCGAGAGTAGTAGGAGAATAAACAGCTTGAACTTCATTTTTTAAAAATTGGAATAGCTCAGATTCCTTGGATAGCAAACACTTAGGTTCAGTGAATAAATCTAAGATATTTTGATCTAAATATGCTAAAGGCTTACCTGAGTATTCTGGTTCGTTCATAAGTTACTCTTATTCAATAATTGATTATCTTATAGTCATGAAAAATTTAAGACAATATGTTACAAATACTTATGTCATTAATTTTATAAGAATCCTATGAAAAATTTAAAATCACTACTCCTAGTACTAACTCTAAGCACAGCAACCGTGAGCGCTATTTACGCGGCTCAACCTACTATTCCACCTCAAAAACAAGTCGCAGGTTACTATCAATATCAATCAGGTAATACACAAATCACTGCCCTGCTCGACGGCACAAACTTTATGTCGCCTACGCTGTTTAAAGATATTCCACAAAAACAGGTTCATGAGATTTTAAAGAAATACTATGCCGATCAAGACAAAGGCGTACAAACCTCTGTGAATGCCTTTTTGGTCAATACGGGTAAATCATTGGTTCTGGTCGATAGTGGTGCAGCAAGTTGTTTTGGCGCACATTTAGGTTCAGTTTTAACTAACCTAAAAGCATCAGGCTATCAACCTGAACAAGTCGATAGTATTTTACTCACTCATTTACATCCAGATCATGTCTGTGGCATCAGCAAAGATGGAAAAGCGAATTTTCCTAATGCCACAGTGTATGTATCACAAGATGAAGCCAATTATTGGTTAGACCCCAAACAAGCCGAGAAAATACCACAAGCCAAACGTGCAGGCTATTTAAGTACAGTGGAGAAAATCAAGGCGGCTTTAGCACCTTATCAGATCAAACAACGCTTTAAAACCTATAAACTCGGTGATGAAATTCAGGGATTTAAAGTGATTAACACGGCGGGACATACACCAGGGCATTTTAGTTATGAACTTAAAACCAATGCTGAAACAGTCGTATTTATTGGAGATATTGTCCATTCACATACGATTCAGTTTGACCGACCTGAAACCGCAATTGAATATGATATAGACGCAAAACAAGCCGTCCAAACCCGCTTAAAACAATTTGCCAATTTTGCCAAAAATGGTCAGACGATTGCTGCGCCACATTTACCATTTCCTGGAATTGGTCATATATATTCAGCAGATGGCAAAAGCTATCAGTGGATTCCTGTGCATTTTAAAGATTGACCCGCTCTTCTAAATTAAAATCAATCTTTTCTATTATTTCATAAGAGGAAAATCACTTTGCCCAATTGATTTTCCTCAATCATATTTTGTATCAAACAGGCACTTTTTCAGTAAATAATTGAGTCAGCTTTTCAACTAGTAATTGAGGTTGAATCGCTTGAGGTACATGCCCTGTTTGCATGCTAATGACTTGTAAATGATCAGGTTGTAACTGTTGCATCAAACGCTGCATATTGATCAATAACGACTGATCATAAAGCGCCTCTACATAAATTCGCGGCACACGACCAAAACATTCAGGCGTTAATACTGGCTTTAAATCTCGTCCTGTTTCTGGTTGTGGTCGTAATTTTGCAATCAATTTTTCTGCAAGTTCTGCATCACAATCTTGCAAAAAGATTTTCTTCGCACCTTCAGGACTCACAATACTATAACCCTCTTGAGTAAAACTCAGATAAGGGGAAATTCCAGCAAAATCCTCATCTGGAAAATGCTGCTCGCACAGTTTTTTAAAATCCAGAAATGACATGTTTGACGGCAGCATCATCCCAACTAAATAAATGAGATTTGAAATTAAATCTGGAATTTTTTCTGCTACTGCTGAAATGGTTAAGCCCCCGCCACTATGTCCGAGCAATACGACAGGTTCACCAATTTTTTGAATCGTCTGCACAACAAAATCACAGTAATTGTCCTGATTGGCAGTAAGTTGAGTGTCACTATTCCAACCATTATCAGGCAAGTCAACAGCATGTACTTGCCAGCCCGTTTGCTCCAATAATGGCTTGATCAAGTCAAAGGACCAGCTTCCTTGCCAAGCACCGTGTACCAATACAATATGCTTAGCCATAGGTTCTCCGATACATTTCAATATGATGCTTTTCGACTGTTGTCGGTGCAAATAAAGCAGGTTCGTTTTCAGTTTTACAATTAGGCAGACATTGCACTTGATAATCTGGATTTCCACCAAAGAAAAATGGAACCGAATAACGCTGTTTGCCTGATTTATTAATCACTCGATGCAAAGTCGATTTAAAGCGATTATTGGTCCAACGTGCAATTAAATCTCCGAGATTAATTACATACGTTCCTTCAATCGGTGGCGCATCCATCCAGCTTTCACTGTTTTGATCCCAAACTTGCAAACCACCTTGCTGGTCTTGAAGCAATAAGGTTAATGCACCAAAATCGGTATGCGCCCCACAGCCTTTTTCATTTGGCTCGGGATTTGCAGGTTGTGGTGGATAATGTAATAAGCGTAAAGTCACCAATGAATCATGACAGAAATCATCAAAATAATTTTCTGCTAGTGACAATGACAAAGCTAAACCACGCATCAAATGTTTAGCCAACACTTCGAGTTCAGCCTGATAGCGCTGCATCGTAGATTCAAATTCTGGAAACTGTGTAGGCCATTGGTTGGGCCCATGATTAAAACGTTGAGCTAGCACCTCTTTACTTTCTTGGGCATATTCCCGCCCCGAATAAAAACCTTCTTTTAAATCAGCGGGCGTTCCTGCTTCTAGCGTTTGGTTTTTTAAAGGTTCATAACCCCGATTGGCAATTGAGTTTTTCTTATGTACTTTTTCTTTTTCGTTCATGGGCAAATCAAAGAATTGTTTGCTTTGTTTAAAAACTGCCTGTTGTAATTCAGTGGCAATTCCATGATTTGAAATATAAAAAAAGCCTTTATCTTCACATGCCTGTTTCATCTGTTGCGCGACCATCTGACGCTCTTTCACATCAGCACTAAATAGACCTGATATATCAATCACAGGAATTGAAACACTCATACCTTACTCCATTGCCTAGACTTATATATGACTTGTACCTGTTCAGGATTGAGCAATTGCTGTGCCACCGATAGTGTCCATCACTGTTATATGTTTTTTCATATTTTAAAATTCATGTTTATTTAAATAATTAGAAGATGGCATGCATGTTGCAAATTTTACTCTTGCCATACACACAAAGTTGAAAGGGTTTGATATGAACGATGAAACTAAAACCGCATCTCCAGAACATGAACATCTTGGAATGGGTAAAAACTTAACTTATGGTTTTCAGCATGTCTTGACCATGTACGGTGGTCTAATTGCAGCACCACTGGTTGTAGGTCTTGGTATTGGGCTATCTCAGGCAGATATTGGTTTGCTCATTACTGCTTCTATTTTAGTGGCGGGACTAGCAACCTTACTGCAAACGCTGGGTTTCAAATGGTTCGGTTCTAAACTTCCCATTGTACAAGGGACTTCTTTTGCAGCCGTTGCCAGTATGATCGCAATTGGTTCAAATGGGGGCAGTTTTCAGGCCATTCTTGGTGCAATTATGGTGAGTTCGATTTTCGGGATCATTATTGCACCATTTTTTTCCAAAATTGTACGATTCTTTCCGCCAATCGTTACAGGTTCCATTATTGCCATTATCGGAATTTCACTTTTACCAGTGGCGATTCGCTGGATGATGGGTGGCAATCCTAAAGCTGCGAACTGGGGTTCAATGGAAAATATAGGTTTGGCAGCTTTTACCTTATTTGTTTTATTGCTGCTCACCAAATTTGGTACTCCAGCCATCAAACGTTTAGCCGTTCTACTTTCCATCTTTTGTGGTGCGATTGCTGCGTTTGCATTAGGTTTGGCTGATTTTTCTAAAGTCAGTGATGGTGCATGGGTCGCATTGCCTAATATTTTAGGCTTTGGTATGCCAGTGTTTGAATGGCCTGCGATTTTAACCATGAGTATTGTTACGATTGTGATTTTGACTGAAACCACAGCTAGTTTGCTCGCAATTGGTGAAATTGTAGATACCCAAGTTGACAATAAACGTATCGCTGATGGTTTACGTGCAGACATGCTTTCATCCGCACTTGCCCCTCTTTTTGGTGCCTTCATGCAATGTGCATTTGTACAAAATGTGGGTTTGGTTGCCATTACAGGAGTCAAAAGTCGCTTTGTAGTTGCCACTGCGGGTGGAATTTTAGTGGTACTGGGTTTACTTCCTGTATTTGGTCGTCTCGTTGCTTCTATTCCAATGCCTGTACTGGGTGGCGCTGGTTTGGTGTTGTTTGGTAGTGTTGCAGTCAGTGGTATTCGTACCTTGTCTAAAGTCGATTATCAAGTTCAATCCAATCTAATTATCGTCGCCGTTTCACTTGCAGCAGGACTTATTCCACTGATTTGCCCTGATTTCTTCCATGCAATGCCAGATGCGGTACAAACCCTATTTCATTCTGGTATCAGTATTACCTGTATCATGGCTGTTCTACTTAATTTGTTCTTTAATCACTTACATGTAGGAAAAAAACCACAAGTAAGTAATTTACCAGAAGTCGCGGCAACTGCTGAAAATCACTCCTGATATCATTTGCTTCAAACCCGTACTTTGTGGAATGCCAGTCGAGTTAAAACGACTGGCATTTTTTTTGATGAGAATAGCGCCCCATAGTCATATATCCCACTATATCTATTGATTTATATCAATTATCTAGCATGGTGTAAAAACTGAATCTTGGTACAAGCATTGCTTTTCAAATATAAAAATATTTGAGCGAAATCTGCTATGTCACGTCTCTGGATCAAACATCCTCTTGCTATTTTTACCGCCAATCAGCAGGATGCAACGAATGGCATTGTGATTGAAAATGGTCAAATTATTGAACTGGTTGCACAAGGCCAAGCCCCTACTCAACCTATCGATCAAACATTTGATGCCCAAGACTGTGTCGTTATTCCAGGGTTGATCAATTCCCACCATCATTTTTATCAAACATTAACTCGTGCATGGGCGCCTGTGGTGAATACACCATTATTTCCATGGTTAAAAAATTTGTATCCCGTTTGGGCAAAATTAACACCTGAACAATTACATCTTGCTACCCAAGTGGCTTTAGCAGAATTGGTCATGTCTGGATGTACTTTCGCGGCCGATCACCATTATTTATTTCCACAACAATTAACCGATGCCATTGATATCCAAGTTCAAGCAGCACAAGAGTTAGGGATTCGTGTCATGCTGACGCGTGGTTCCATGAGCTTGGGTGAAGAATCAGGCGGTTTACCTCCACAGCAGACAGTGCAGCAGATGGATCAAATTTTGCTGGATTCAGAACGTCTTGTTGGGAAATACCATCAGCGCGGTGCAGGTGCCATGGTTAATATTGCGCTTGCACCATGTTCTCCATTTTCAGTCACACCTGAGATTATGCGCGAAAGTGCAGCAATGGCGCAGCGTCTGGATGTGCGTTTGCATACTCATCTGGCAGAAACGCTAGATGAAGAAGCCTTTTGTCTACAAATGTTTGGTATGCGAACGGTAGATTATCTGGAAAGCGTTGGTTGGTTAAGTGATCGAACATGGCTCGCGCATGGCATTCATTTTAATGCTGAGGAAATACAACGTTTAGGTCAGGCGGGTGTCGGGATTTGTCACTGTCCGCATTCTAATATGCGTCTCGCCTCTGGGATTTGCCCAACTCTTGATTTAATGCAGGCGGGTGCAACGATTGGTTTAGGTGTTGATGGCTCTGCTTCTGGAGATGCTTCAAATCTGATTTTAGAAACTCGTCAAGCCATGTATTTGCAACGTCTTAAATATGGTGCAGAACGAATTACGCCAGAATTAGCATTTGGCTGGGCGACTCAGGGTTCGGCAAAATTATTAGGCCGTGAACATGATTTGGGGGAAATCGCAGTTGGTCATCAGGCAGACTTTGCTTTATATAAACTGGATGAACTAAAATTTTCAGGAAGTCATGACCCAATTGCAGCATTGCTGCTGTGCGGGGCAGATCAAGCCGAAAATGTCATGGTCGGCGGCAAGTGGGTTGTCAAAGATCGTCAATTACTCAGTGTTGATATTGAGAAGCTACAAGCTGAACATCGTTTAGCTGCCAAGAAATTACTAGCGGCTTAAATTTTTTGAATTTAAATAAGGGCTGTAAATAGTAGATAAATATATTTTCAGCCCTTGTTTTTTACATAAAATTACATAAAATACCCCGTTCTAAAAACTTAAGCAAAATGGGTGAATTCATGAAAAAAATTATGATGATAAGTTTAATGGCATCAAGCTTTGTTTTTTCAGGCTGTGCAGTTCGTGTAGCAGATTTAACAGTTGCTTCAACAAAAAACTATAATATGAACTCAAATCAATTTGTAAAAGGCGAACGTGTAAAAGGCGAAGATAAAGTTCCTGTGGTCCTTTTCCCATTAGGTATTCCAAATTTCAAAACTGCTGTTGATCGCGCTATTGAAAAAAACCCATGCTCAGTTGCATTATCAGATGTAGTCATTACTCAGCTTAATCAAGCATTTATTTTTGGTCAAATTGGCTATCGTGTCGAAGGTACTCAAATTATTGATACTGCCCAACCAAATTGTAAAAAGTAATATTCTGCAAAAGAGACGTTGAAACGTCTCTTTTGCTTTTTAAATTTGATTATTGATTTTGCTTAAGGTGAGTATCGTTTGCCAATAATGGCGCTAATTTAAAATCTTTGTCATAGACAGGCATTCCCGCGATACTCATACTTCGCGCGGATGTAGAAGATTGAATACTTTCGCTCTGAACTTTTGCCCTCATATCGCATCCCACCACAGCAACACTGGAACTCACAACCAAGACATATAGAAATATCCTTTTCATACGACCACCTGATTATTTTCATTATTTTTATCGTCAGATTATCACAACCTGTTTAAATTATGAGCAAAAAAACATTTCAAATTATATCATTCAAATGTAGATATATACGTTCTGAAACGGACAGCGATGTTTTTTCATTTTATGATGATTTTATTTAGACCCATATATTGAGTTTTTATGAAGCTTGCAGAAGCATTATTGCTCAGAAGTGATTTGCAGAAAAAACTCCTTTCCTTGCAGCAACGTATTCATAAAAATGTACTCGTGCAAGATGGAGATACACCCAGTGAAGATCCAGAACAACTTATAGATGAAGCTGTTCTGGTGAATAAACAATTATTTCAGCTTATACAAAAAATCCATCAAACCAATGCGCAAGCACAAGCCAATAATGGAAAAGCTTTACTCGATATCCTCAATCAGCGCGATCAACTTACCGCTGAACATCGAATCATTCAGCAAGCAATAGACAATACGCAAAAAGATACGGATCGTTATAGTGTTCGTGAAATTAAATGGATTAAAGCTGTTTCTGTTTCTAAGCTACAAAAACAAGCAGATGAAATCAGTCAAAGTTTACGTTTAATCAATCTTGAAATTCAGGCATCCAACTGGCAGATAGATTTAAGAGAATAAACTGAGTATGATCAATCTGGGCATATTGGGCGAGTACACGACCTTTTTATACGGTTTGTAAGGTCTAAAATTCACAAACCGTCTGATAGAAGTAGTGCGCCTGCTTCGCCAAATCTTTACATTTTAGGCGCAGCACATTGCATATATGATCTATAACACGTGACGAATGACCACCACGTACTGACAATATGCCCACCACATTTTAGCTTAACGACTTGAGAAAATGAGTTTTAAACCTAATACCGTCACAATCCCACCTGTTACTCGATCAATCAAAGTTTTGGCTTTGATATAAACACGGCGCGGTTTTTCAGAGGATAAAAGTAAGGCGACGAGCGAATACCAACCTGCATCAATCACGAAGCAGATCACGGGTAATGCCACATAATAATAATTTGGAATTTCTTTAGGTAATAAGGCGGTAAATACACTGGCAAGAACTACTGCGATTTTAGGATTACTCAGTTGGGTAATCAAACCATAACGATAGGCACTTTGATAACTCATACTTTGTTGCTGTTGGGCATCCATCTCAATGGGTGATTTAGCATGTTTTACAATCTTATAAGCCAGCCAAAGTAAATATAGCCCACCACCAATTTTTAGCATGAGATAGGCCGACGGCACAGCCAATAAGATTGCTTGTAAACCCATCACTGCCAGCAAACCAAAAAATGCCGCGCCTGTGCCAGTCCCCAAAGCGGTGAACAAACCATGCTTACGTGATTTCGCAATCGAGTTTTGCGCCACATAGATAAAGCTTGGGCCAGGACTCATTGCACCTAACATCAGCGCCATTGCAATAGAAAATAAAGGCAACAAACTATCCACGTGGGTATCCAGAGCGTCAGTGATCATAGACATGAATTTTAACGCATTACTCAGGCTTTGTAAGAACCAAATACATGACTTCGCTTTGAAATGAACCATCTGGCTGTATTTGATAATAATTTTTTACCACATCCGATGCTTTTTGCTGTAAATAACGTAATGTTGCCACAGCTTCTGCTGGGGTTTGCATTCGCTCGACCCAACTTGCAAAATTTAACTGCAAACTTTGTTTTTGCATCTGCTCAATTTTAAAACCTGCACGCTCAGCAAATGTCATCCATTCAGCTAAAGAATAATCGCGAACATGACTTGGATCACGAATGATCTCAATACTCTGTAAAAAGGTATCTAGTACAGGTTGTTGATTCCCTAAGATATCAACAAATATCACTTTTCCACGAGGCTTAAGCACACGATAGATTTCACTCATTGCTTGTGAAACATTCTGCCAATGATGTGCAGAATAACGACTCACAACCGCACATATACTCTGATCTGCAAAATCAAGTTGTTCTGCTGCCCCCTGCTGTCCCGTGACATTATTTAATCCGCGCGCCTTTGCCTGTTCAACCACCAATTGCACCATCTCAGCAGTTAAGTCATAAGCAATCACCTGCTCCACATCTGGTGCAATCTGATACGTAACATGCCCGCCACCGCAGCCTAAATCTAAAACACGTTGAAAAGCTTGTTGTTGTAAAACCTCACGTATTTTGTTAAATTCTGCTCCTTGTGCATGGACTGAGCTATTTAGATAAGCCTTTGCTTTGTCTTGATATTGTTGCTGATTCACTTCATGTTGTGTGGTCATTTTGATCTTCTCATTGAGTAGTGATATTGAGCTTAATCTGAAGAATATAAAAAATAAAATAATGAATTTTTTAATTATTAATAACTTTTAGTTATTTTTACAATTTGATAATAATTCCACTGGAAAATCGGACAAAAACGTCCGTAAAATATATCGATCAAATTCAGCATCTCTCCTCTATGAGTAAACATATCAAACGTGCGGCCAAAAATCGGGAAGATTTACTCGAAGCTGCGGTTGAGATGTTTAAAATTCATGGAATGAGTGTTCCGTTACAAATCATTATCGACCATGCGGGTGTGGGGCGTGCAACTTTTTATCGAAACTTTACTGACCGAAAGGCTTTAGTCTATGCCTTACTTGAACAAGCCGTCTCTCATCTGGAACTTCGTGCGGAACAATATCGTATGTACGATGATGGTTTAATTCGATTAATTAAAAGTCATGTCCATAATTTAAATAATCTTTCGGCTCTGATGGAGTATTGGCGAGTGCTGGACCAACACGATGAAGTGCTGATTTCACTGATACAGCATCATCAACTGATTGTGCAGCCGCTCATTGATCGGGCGATTGAAAAACGAATTTGTCGTCCTGACTTTAATTTTGAAGATTACCGTAGCATTGTTTCCATGTTGTCGTCGTCTTTTCGCGGACATGATGAAACGCAAAGAATTCGATTTGCCAGTCGTGCAGTCGAGTTATTACTCAATGGCATTTGTTTGAATAACGGGGTGTATCATGGCTGAGAGTCCGCGTTATCTGGAAACACCACCAGACTGGACAGATGATGAACGTCCCGTATTACCGGGTTCGCCGCCTTCAATTGAACATCCCTCTCATAAAAGATATCTGTATTTTATTATCGGAACTTTTATTGCCCTCACCGCAGGGCTAAGTAATGGTTTTATTACCGCTAATTTACCTCAGTTACAGGGTGAATATGGACTAACGCCTGTTGAGAGTGCGTGGCTTCCTGCGGCTTATGTCATGGCGAATGTCAGTTCTAACCTGATTTTGTTTAAAGCCAGACAACAATATGGTTTACGCCTCTTTACTGAAATTGGTCTGCTTGCGTTTATCGCAGTGATGATCCTGCATATTTTCGTACAAAATTATCACATGGCTATTTTTGTACGTTTTATCAGTGGGATGGTTGCAGCACCACTTAGCTCTCTGGGCATGTATTACATCATGCAGGGCTTTACCAAAGAACACCGTTTAAGAGGTCTGTATATTGGCTTCGGCTTCGGTCAACTCGGTGTACCATTGGCATGGATCATTTCGCCTGCATTGGTTACGGTCAACGACTGGACGGTCTTATATACTTTTGAGTTAGGTTTGGCAGTGTGTTGCTATGCCATGGTGGTTTCCCTCAAGTTACCCCGTAGTTTACGTATTGCTGTTTTTGAACGACAAGATATTGTTACCTTTTTATTGCTGGCACCAGGTTTCGCCTGCATCTGCGCGGTTTTAACACAAGGACCTTTGCTGTGGTGGTTTGATTCACCTTGGCTGGCTTATGTGTTAATGACGGGTTTTGTATTACTGGTGTTTGGCTTTATTTATGAACATCATCGTAGTAACCCCCTGATTATGACCCGCTGGTTAGGTACGTTTGCTGTACTACGCTTTGTATTTGGAGCGTTGTGTCTGCGCTTTTTATTGTCAGAACAAAGTTATGCCGCGGTGAATTTTCTAAAAACCATGGGCATGGGGCCAGATCAGTTTGTTGGGCTATATAGCGTGATCTTTTTTGGGATGTTGGCAGGCGTTTTATTTAGTGCGGTCACATTTTCTCGAGAACGAACATTATTACATCTGGTTTTAGCCTCCTTTTTGATTTTGATCGCCAGTAAACTGGATGCACATTTGACCAGTGATATTCGTCCACAAAATTTCTATCACAGTCAATTTCTGATTGCCTTTGCCAATGGATTATTTATTGGCCCCCTACTTTTGGTGGGATTTGGACGCGCTTTGAAAGAAAGCCCTGCACATGTGGTGACGTTTATCGTGTTATTTTCTGCCACACAAAACTTTGGTGGCTTGATTGGTTCATCGTTTTATAATACTTATCAAAAACGTCAAACCCAAGTGTATCAAATGGACATCAGTCGTAATTTGGAACGAACTGATCCAACCATTGATCAACGTTTAAAACAATATCAGGCAAAATTTAGCCCCAACATTGCCGATCCTGTTCAGGATCAATTACAGGCAACCAAAACCTTATCGCAAACTGCAAATCGTGAGGCTCAAGTCCGAGCTTATAACGATGTGATTAATTTTAATAGTATCGTGGCGATTGTGTTATTCCTTTGGGGATTGTGCAATATTATCTGGGCGAAGTATCTTACTTATCGTGAGAAACTGACTGCCTCATCGACATCATCCTAAGTGGCGTGTTTGAGTATAATTTATGAGTGACGAGCAAAAAACCAATCCACAGAATGAACCTGATTCGAATCAAACAAATCAGTCTCAATCTGGAACGACATCTTCTGCCACGCCACAACCTGCCCCGCTCAAACCTGTTCAGCGCGTCGGGAAGTTGATTCCAACCAAAAAATCGACATTGGCAATCATGTTTATCGTGCTGTTGGTAGGCTTAGGACTCATTATGTGGGCATGGCGTATTGGGCCATTTCATACTGCCATTGAGCAAACTGACAATAGCTATGTCAAAGGTAAAACCACTGTCCTTTCGTCACAGATTAATGGTTATATCAAAGATGTACTGGTCAAAGATTTTGACTACGTCAAAAAAGGTCAAGCTTTGATGCATATTGATGCCACGACTTATGACCAAAAAGTGACGCAAGCACAGTCTGCGGTTGAACAAGCAAAAAATAGTCTGGCCAATCAAACTCAGACGATTGCTCAGCGGCAAGCCGATATTGCTGCGGCTCAAGCTAAAGTTGACCAAGCTCAGGCGCAATATGATTTATCGATGACACAATTACAGCGCTACCAACAACTGGGCGATAGCGGCGCAGCCTCTAAATCAGAACGTGATAAAGCCGCAGCAGATGTAAAAAATAATCTGGCGTTACTCAAACAAGCTCAGGCCAATGTAAATGTTGCACAGGAAGCCCTAAAAACCGCGCAAGTCGCACAAACAGGTTTAGAAGCGCAAGTCACCAATGCACAGGCACAACTGGATCAGGCAATGACCACCAAAGATTATAGTGTGATTACTGCGCCAATGGATGGACAATTAGGTGAAGTCAATCCACGTGTGGGGCAATATGTCGCAGCAGGTTCACAGTTATTGTATTTGATTCCTCAACAAACTTGGGTGATTGCCAATTTTAAAGAAACCCAGATCGCCAATATGAAAATTGGGCAAAAAGTCACTTTCACCGTCGATGCCTTAGATCATCAGAAATTTACAGGTCATGTTGAGCAAATCTCCCCTGCTGCGGGTTCAGAGTTTAGTGTACTCAAAGCAGATAATGCGACAGGTAACTTTACCAAAGTGGTACAGCGAATTTCTGTACGGATTGCGATTGACCCGAATCAAAAAGGCTTGGAACGCTTACGTCCGGGGATGTCGGTGATCACTTCGGTAGATACATCATCCAAAGCTATGGACTAGCTATTTTTCTTATTGATATGACGTTTTAATTCAGGCTGTCTTCTATGTTCAACGCTATTGCACAAGCTGTGGGATATCAAACTCTCATGGATCAGCCTGACATACATCTTGATTTAAAACGTCTGGATCTCATTCATCCACATATTTCAGGCAATAAATTTTATAAGCTCAAATATAACTTACAGCATGCCAAACAACTGGGGCAGGATACCCTGATTACTTTTGGTGGCGCATTTTCCAACCATATTGCAGCTACAGCTTATGCAGCCCATTATTTTGGCTTTAACAGTATTGGCATCATTCGTGGTGAAGAACTGGCTGATCAACGCTTAAATCACACTTTGGCCACTGCCTCGCAGTTTGGCATGCAACTCGAATTCATCAATCGACAGGATTATCGCAATAAAGAGCAACCTGATTTTTTGGCAGAATTACAATCTCGATTTCCAAACGCCTATATTATTCCAGAAGGTGGAACAAACTCTCTTGCCATTCAAGGTTGCAAAGAAATTTTAAGCGAACAAGATCGACAAAATTACGATGTGATTTGCTGTGCGGTGGGAACTGGCGGCACGATCACAGGATTGATTGAATCAAGTCACTTTAATCAAAATATTTTGGGTTTCTCTGCGTTAAAAGGCGATTTTTTAACGAGTGACGTTACCCACCTTACCGCAAAGAAAAACTGGAAGATTATAGATGAGTATTGTTGTGGCGGTTATGCCAAGACTTCCGCGCAGTTAATCGAGTTTATTCAGTTTTTCGAAAAACAATATCAAATTCCACTTGAGCCCATTTATACAGGAAAAATGCTATTTGGCATTTTTGACTTGATCGAAAAGGCTTACTTTCCTCCTCATACCCGAATTTTAGCAATTCATAGTGGTGGATTACAGGGCAGGCAAAATCTTTTATAATGTCGCGCTTTTATAACGCTGAGTAAATTTATGTCCATGCATTATGATGTCATTGTTCTGGGTGCCGGTGCGTCTGGACTAATGCTGGCGGCTCAGGCTGCTCAGCGTGGACGCAAAGTTTTAGTGGTCGAAAAAGCCAACAAAGTCGGAAAAAAAATCCTGATGTCTGGCGGAGGTAAATGTAATTTTACTAACCTGTATGTCGAGCCTGAGAATTTTATTTCACATAATCCACATTTTGTGATTTCGGCCTTATCACGTTATAACAATTGGGATTTTATCGGCTTGGTCTGTGACTATGGCATCGCCTATGAAGAACGTAAGCATGGACAGCTTTTTACCTTAAATGGTTCAAAAGATATTTTGAATATGCTTTTAGCTGAATGCGATAAAACGAAACTGGTCAACATAAAAACGGACTGTGAAGTAAAAACTGTGAAGCAATTAGACCATCAACTTTTTGAAGTTCAAAGTACACACGCAACCTTTACTTGTGAATCTCTGGTTGTTGCATCAGGTGGCCTTTCAATTCCAACACTAGGTGGTTCAGGAATTGGCTATGAGCTAGCTAAACAATTTGGTCATCAGGTTTTTCCAACTCGCGCAGGATTAGTCCCCTTTACTTTTTCTGATCAATTTAAAGAAGTAACCACACGCCTGAGTGGGAATGCTTTGGAGGTGACACTTTCCAATGATAAAAACAGTTTTACCGAGGCACTACTCTTTACTCATCGTGGTTTAAGTGGTCCAAGTTCACTGCAACTTTCCAATTATTGGCAAGCAGGTGAATCTTTTCAGATCAACTTTTTTCCTACCCAAGACTTAGCTGATTATTTGAAACAAAAAAAACAGCAGCAACCCAAAGTCTTGTTACGCACGTTATTATCCGAACTGACCGCAAAAAGCATTGTGCTTGAGTTACAACAACTGATCTGGCCTAACTATGCAGAAACCGCGATTGCTCAACTGAGTGATACAGTCTTGGAGCAGATTGCAGCACAGCTTCATGGTTTTGTAGTGAAACCCTCCGGGACTGAAGGCTATCGTACCGCCGAAGTGACTTTGGGTGGAGTAGACACCGCTGAAATTTCATCCAAAACCATGCAAAGCCAGAAAGTTAAGGGGCTCTATTTTATTGGTGAAGTTTTAGATGTGACTGGACATTTAGGCGGTTATAACTTTCAGTGGGCGTGGTCATCGGCCTATGCCGCTGCACAATATGTATAAAATACGTCAAAATTATGGTGCAGCATCGATCTGATTGGCTTCGATTGAAGGAGTTTCATCTACACCTGTTTTTTCTGTTTGTGTCACTTTATTTTTGGCAAATACAAACTTATAAGCACTGACCAAAAATCCGACAGTAATACCCGCAATCACAATCGGGGCGATAAATCGATTCGGCTGCTTTTGCATTTTTCACTCCTCTTTTATTTTTTATAAGTCATTGATTAGATTGCTTTCATACGTCTTTTTTATTTCTTCTTTAGAGAGAAAATAAAGAAGGCGAAACAGTGATGAAAAATCTATTTTAACGGTCTAAAAAAACGACCACTCAGGATAGAGTGGCCGATTCTGGTGCAAAAATCAAAACTTATTTCGGTTGATCATCGGGTTTTGATGTTGGATCATCCTCACCTTCGCCTTTAGAGCCATAAGGATTATTTAAAGGTTTATGCGCGGGGTCTACATCAAACGTGGTAGGAACATTATGATCTGTTGCCGCCTCTGAGGGTGCAACAGGCGATGATGCAACAGGTGTTTCAACCACAACCGCTGATTGAGTTTTCGCGATTGGATTGGGTTTATTTCCCTCAGCTTTGGCTTTATCAATAAGATCGGTCAAAACACGTTCTGCAGGTTGACGACCACCCAGACCAAAAGCGAGAGCAAATGCGACTGCCACCGAACCGAGTGTGAGTCCAAAAGCCAGATTGACGATTGAATCGGCAATACCCATTGCGCGTAGTCCCATCGCTAGAACCAAGCCCATAATCAAGATACGAACCAGATTACCTAACCAGCGTGAGCTGTTATATTCACCGCGTTGAACGACATTTGCCACGATATTGGCTAACCAGAAACCTACGACCAGAATTAAAGCACCAAGTAAAATGTTGGCGCCGAAGGCAATGAAGATCGCGACCAGATGACTAATCTGATCAAAACCAAGACGATTCGCTGCTTCTGCAACCGCAAACAACATGGTAAAGAATACGATTAAGACACCAACCACATGCGAGATTTTAGTCGATCCCAAGAAACGCTGTAAGTCAAACTTTGCAGGAACATCATCGACACCTGTACCTGCCAAAATATCTTCAACCAGTTTTGCGACAAAACGGGAGACGACATAGGCAATAATCAAAATCAGACCAGCAGCAATAATATTTGGAATCGCAAACATGATCTCATTGAGCATGGCTGTTGCTGGCTGAGAAATAGACTCAATTCCAAGCGCTTCAAATGCGATAATCAATGCAGTAATAAAGATCAGCGCAAAAACCAGAGAACCTAATACATTGGCGATATTGCTGTTTTTAAACAGTCCTATTTTCTCAGCTTGAGCTTGTAAACCCACACTATTGACCAAGCCTTCTGTAATCCCACGTACAATTTTTGCCAAAATGTAGCCAACAAAAACGATCACGCCTGCAATAAAGATGTTTGGAAGATATCCAACAACTTCAGCCACCATTGCCTGAACAGGGAGTAAAAGACCTGAGAGTCCTAAAATCGAAAGGACAATAGGTAAAAATAAAAGCAGAATTAACCAATAGATAATATCTGCAATATTTTCACTGAGTGGTCGAACACCGACTTCATTGCTCAGTTTCTCATCAAGTTGAGTCTTAGACAAAGCTTTGGATAGTCCTGCTCGCACCAAACGCGCCAAGATCCAACCCACAAAAGCCACGACAGCCGCTGCAATAAGATTCGGCACAAAAACCAATACTTGGGTGATCATGGCACTAAATGGCCCGCTGACACTATAAATATTCAGTACGTTTAAAGAAGCAATCAGCGCAATAATCAACACAAACCAAAATATAAATTTTGAAATAATTGACTCAAAGTCTGGTGCTTTACCCGTTGCGGTCGATAAATGACGATTGGTTCCAATTAGATTGAGTAATTTTTTGACACCCGCAGCGATAATCAGTGCCAAAATCCAACCAATAATAAAAACTGCAATTGCCGCGATAATGGGCTGAAACATATCCCAATAGTACATAAATCCATAATGGGCTTGCGCAGCCTCATTGTTAAAATAATCGTTCATATAGGTCATGCCCTCTTTGTTATATTAATCACGGCTTAGTCTTGATGAAGTTAAGCTGTAAAATGGTTTTAAGAATGGATATTATTTGTGATCTACCTCAACATATTTTGTTCTTATTTTTTATTCAAGATGCAATATAAGAACTACTACAAAAATGAAGTAAAAGATTGCAAAAAAGCCATCTAATCACATTAGATGGCTTGTTAAAAATTAGAATCGATAACAATTTATGACTGTTGGCTATTGGTAGTTGAATTATTTGGCGTAGCAGGTTGTGCATTTGGATTTGGATGATCTGGTGGTGCATCACTTGCATCTGGTTTATGATCAGCCACCATATACACAATCAATGCCACTAAAAAAATTCCCACAATTGCCAGAATATAAACCGGCAAACGACGTTTCTTTTCGGTCTCTTCTGGTGACGAAGTATGTGGTGTTGGTTTATTAAAATCATGTGTCATCGCAATCCCCTCTTTTATTTTCCATTGTTCTTTATCATAACAAGCACTTATGTAGCATTGTGTGAAAAAGCATAGCGCTATCGTGTTCTTTGTTTCTGCGTTGTATATAAAAATAGGCTATAATAGCCCACCCATTTTTTTGCTCAGGTCTTTATGTCGTATCGTCAGCAAAGCGTCACTCTGGATTTAGACACTGACGTCACACATGAATGCTCATTACACGTCACACGTGATGAACATCTGATCGGAATTATTAGCTTTAATAAAGCTAGTTACAGTTTGAAATGGGGTGATCTGGAATATTTTAGACGTCGCACTGAAGAATTTTCAGTCATGCCTTTTCCAGATTGTATCAATGCGATGATCATTGATATTCGAAACGTGAATTCATTTCTGGACAATGAAGTTCCCATCCTACCGTGGCGTCTACTTGAAGAAGAATGTCCAATTCGTCTGGTGGTTCCACAAGAGCGTTTAGAACATTATGCGGGATTCTTTGAGCCAACGTGGTTGAGCACAGATCTGGATTCAGCCATTCAGGAATTACGTGAATTTATGGACATGTTTGTACATTAAAGCCCGTATTTATATGGGTCATATTTAACTCATGGTATCTGTTCATGTGATTTGATGACACGGGTGCTTTAAATCACCCGTGCTCTGCTTTGCTCTTACACTGCTATAACCGCTCTTGCACTGCTTTAGTCGCCCTTGCGCTGCTATAACCGCCCTTGCGCTGCTTTAGTCGCAGCTCATCACCAATAATTTTCCACGGCAATATTGCCTTCACTACGACGGTTCATGGTTAAACCACGGCGTTTTAATGCCTCTTTGGTATCTTCAACCATTTGTGGATTACCACAAAGCATGACATGACTGGTTGCAGGATTTAACGAATAACCAACCGCTTTTTCCAGTTCACCATTTTCAATTAACACTGGCAATCTTTCGTGCAAAACAGCATTTGGATCACGCGTAATCACTGGAACGAACTTAAATCCAGTATGTCCTTCACCAAAACTTGCCGCAATCTCTTGTATACGATCGACATAAGCCAATTCAGAAACGGTACGAACACTATAGACCAAATGAATTTGCTGGTAATTTTGCCATGTCGCAAAATCCTGCAACATCGAAAGAAAAGGCGCCAGCCCTGTACCTGTTGCTAATAGCCATAAATCTTGAGGTAAAGGTAGTTGATAACGCGCCAAGGTTAAAAAACCATAAGAAATTTTTTCTAAGTAAAGCTCATCACCCACTTTGAGATGTTGTAAATTTGAGGTAAACGCGCCATTTGGAACGACAATCGAAAAGAACTCTAGTGTTTCATCAAACGGTGATGACACGACTGAATAAGCGCGCACCACCAAATCATCACCCACTTTTAGACCAATTCTGGCAAATTGACCCGCAGTAAACTTAAAATGCGCTGGACGGGTCATGGTAAAACTAAACAAATTTGAAGCCCAACGCTGTACAGATAAGACTTTTTCTACGCTAAATTTCTCAATTGACATAATTTCAACATGGCACGACAGGGTATGCTCATGTTAGCATGACAGCAGAAATTATGACTACTTTTCAA
This sequence comes from Acinetobacter septicus, assembly GCF_019355975.1. NCBI lineage: Bacteria > Pseudomonadati > Pseudomonadota > Gammaproteobacteria > Moraxellales > Moraxellaceae > Acinetobacter > Acinetobacter septicus. The sequence goes on from NZ_CP079898.1 coordinate 1,207,767, forward strand.
GGGTAAGGCTTGATTCATGCGCATGACATTACGTCAGTTGGCTGTCTTTGTGGCAGTCGCTCAAGAAGGAACAGTAACTAAAGCCAGCGATGCCGTCCGCCTGACTCAAAGTGCTGCCAGTATGGCATTGGCTGACCTTGAAGATGGATTAGGCGCTCCACTCTTTGACCGTTTAGGCAAACGCCTACAATTGAACGATTTAGGTCGTTTTTTATTGCCTCAAGCTTTGGAAATTTTGGGGCGTTGTGAAGCATTTGAACAAGCCGCCAAAGGTGAATTACAAAGTATCGATTTACGTCTAGGTGCGACACTCACCATTAGTGACTATTTGATACCAGACCTCATGGCAGATTTTCTACAAATTCATCCTCAGGCACATTTGCAGTTGCAAGTCGGGAATACTCGCCAGATGATTGAGGCGGTGAATCAATTTCAGCTTGATTTAGCCCTCATTGAAGGTTCCTGTCATTTACCACAATTACAATGTATCCATTGGCGGAATGATGAGCTTGCTGTCTGCTGCTCGCCAGACCATCCTTTGGCAAAATTAGGTCGGCCTTTGACACCTCAGGATTTTTTAAACGTCGAATGGATTTTACGTGAAGAAGGTTCAGGAACGCGCGAAGTCTTTGATAACGCCATTTTACAGGATGTCCCAGATGCCAATATTCGCCTCACCCTGGGACATAATGAAGCAATCTTGAAAATCGTTGCAGGTGGTTTAGGAATGTCTTGTATTTCTAGACTTGCCATTGAACCTTTAATTGAAAAAGGACAGTTGGTAATTTTAGAAACGCCTTTTTGGGAATTGACTCGCCCACTGCACGTATTGGTACATCGTCAGAAATATCAGGGACCAGGTTTAAAAGCCTTTATGAATTTCTGTGAAAATCGTGTGAATTGAGAATTTAAAAACATAAATAAAAAAACCTTTCATATGAAAGGTTTTTTTATAGGAAGCATTATTTAGAAATCAAATGTTACACCAAGTTTATAAGTGCGACCAGCTCCAATTGTGGCAAAACCACTTTGAAATACACCATCCCAATATTTTTTATCTGTTACATTATCAACATTGGCACGGAAAGTTGTATTTACTCCGCCTAGTTTAGTTACATATTTAGCGCCTAAATCAACCAAAGTATAGTCTGGTAATTTTAGAGGTGGATCAGGAAATTTGAACAACACTTATAAGTGATATTTTGCTCCCCAAATGATGTTATAAACATCAATATATGGAGTATTTTATGGCACGTAGACCAAGAAGAAATCATTCAAATGATTTTAAAGCTAAGGTAGCACTTGCTGCGATTAAAGCAGAAAAAACACTTGCTGAATTGAGTGCTGAATTTGATGTTCATCAAAACCAAATTATCGACTGGAAAAATCAACTGATTTCAGCTTCCTCGCAAGCTTTCGATCAATCAAAAGCTCCAACAGAACCACCCATCGATCTAAAAAAACTACATGCAAAAATCGGTGAGCAGGCATTAGAAATTGATTTTTTAGAAGGTGTGTTGAAGAAACTGGGCCGCTTCAACCACAAAAGTTAATCGATGACTCACTTCAGATTTCAGTATCTAAGCAAGCTCAGCTGCTGAAAGTCTCCCGTGGTTGTTATTACTATCGCCCAAAACCTGTGAGTGCATCAGATCTGAAGCTAATGCGGTGTATGGATGAGTTACATATGCAATACCCTTTTGCAGGTAGCCGGATGATGCGTGATTTGTTGAATCGTCAAGGACATCATATAGGACGACGTCATACACGTACTTTAATGAAGAAAATGGGCATTAATGCGTTATATTGCAAACCAAATTTAAGCCAGGCTAATCAAGCTCACCGCAAATATCCATATCTGCTCAAAGGATTGGCTATTCAGCGCAGTAATCAAGTGTGGTCTACGGATATAACGTATATCCCTATGGCAAAAGGCTTTGTTTATTTATGTGCTGTGATTGATTGGCATAGCCGCAAGGTACTTGCGCATAGAGTATCGATTAGTATGGAGGTTACATTTTGCATAGAAACATTAAATGAAGCTATTGAAAAATATGGTCGACCTGAAATATTTAATACAGACCAAGGCAGTCAGTTTACCAGTGATGCATTTATTGATGTATTGAAATCAAATGGCATTCAAATCAGTATGGATGGTAAAGGTCGATGGGTTGATAATGTGATGGTTGAACGATTATGGCGGAGCGTTAAATATGAAGAGGTGTATCTCAAAGCCTACAGCAATGTTTTGGATGCGAAGAAGCAATTAAACGCATATTTTGAATTTTATAATTTGAAACGACCTCATTCGAGTCTGGACAAAATGACTCCAGATGAGTTTTACTATGACCAGCTACCACAACAAAATAAGGTAGCTTAACTAGAGCAGAGTATCACTTATAAATAAGCTTTTAGTTGTTCAAACATGTGGGACCACCTCTTTTTAATGTGTTGCCTGAATCTAAATACTGATCATCAATGTAAGTAACAAAAGTATTAACACTTAATCCTTCAATCAAAGGAATTTGATAATCTAAACCTAAGCCTGCGGTAAACTCTGGTGTACCTTCAACTGTATTCCCTTGATTTGATGCAGCTTTTTCATACTTAGTATCAATATAAGCCAAGTTCCCATAAACAATTAAGTCATCAGTTACTTTGCCAGATACACCATACTCAATTCCTTTAGATTTAGTTTCGGCACCATCTGTTGTTACTGTAGTAGTTTTACCTGCTACATAGCGTGAATCATTTGTCGACAAATTTAATGTCATAGTGCTTGGTTTTTCAATCTGATACATTGCTAAAGTATGCAACCAACGCTCACCTTGAAATTTCGCACCAATCTCATACTGTTTAGTTTCAAATGGCGCAAAAGTATTACCGTAGTTTGCATCCGCTGTAGAAGTAACCGTCGATCCTTGTACTAATGCTTCAACATAACTGGTATAGAACGATAAGCTATCTCCAAATGGCTTCACTACAAATGCAATACTTGGTGAAATCTTATCTTTACTATAATTGCTCCATGTCTTAGTAGTCGCGTTAATTGAATCAATATCCATATCCTGATAACGTGCACCTAGTATTATTTGCAACTTGTCATTTAACATAGACATTTGATCAGTCAAGCTATAACTGAGAAACTCACTATGATTATATGGCCCCCAGACAGGATATGTTGTTGGCATTTCACCATAACTACCCACATCTGAATTATATAGATTAGTTTTAAATGATGATGATGTTGCAGCATAATGTTGCTTTAAATGGCTCGATAGATAATCTGCACGTAAGCCAACGGTATGTGAAACTAGTCCTGTATTAAATTGACCTTCCAAACCTATGTTAGCTGTACTATTATCATATTTAGCATGTACACGATAATATTGTGTTGAGGCATCTCCTGCCGCATTTGTGACAATCATTCGTGTGCCAAACAAATGACCTACATATTCTTTTTGAGCGTAACCAATTCCTGCATAAGCTTTTAAATTAGATAAAAGCTTATATTCACCTGATAAACCTACATATTGACTTTCTTGTTCCCCTTGAAGTTTAGGAAAATAATTTGTTTTACCATCTGGTGCTGCAAGTACACTTTTCAAAGTCGCAAACGATACCATTGCTGGCGAACCACCATCACGCTCGTCACGAACAGAATATGCATCAAGATTAATTTTTGCTTTATCTGTTGTGTAATCCAGTCCAATTACCGCAGCAGTATTTTTATCATCCATACCATCAATGATATGTTCGCCTTGTCCATAAGTTGCACTAGCTCTAGCGCCAAATTCTTTATTTTCTCCAAAACGGCGAGCTACATCAAAACCAGATTTATAGTATCCACCATCTTCATACATGGCAGAGACTTGCGTTAAATCCCTATCTGCACGTTTAGTGGTTGCCATAATAACACCACCTACCCCTCCACTCGGAGGCATGCCTGCGACCAAGGCGTTCGGCCCTTTTAATACTGTAACAGAACCTAAAATATCAGTTGGTGTACGACCTGTTGGCCCCATACCATAAGAACCATTTATATTCGCATCTTCCCAACCAACGCTCAGACCACGTATTTTAAAGTTTTCATTTAAATGCCCACTGTTGGTTGTTGTGCGTATACTTGGATCATTTTTTAAAACATCCATTACAGAATCAGCTTGTTTATCTTGTATCGCCTGCTCTGTATAAGACTGAATACTAAAAGGAGTGTTTAATAATGATTTTTCACCCAAAATACCTAAATTAGCATCTTTTTTAAGTTTTCCCGTTGCATCGGTTGCTTGTGAGTCCGCTTTAACAGTGATAGTAGGTAGCACAACATTTTCTTCTGCAAAGGCAAAAGCGGGTAGTGCAATGAGAGATAAAAATAATATGTTCTTTTTCACGAAATTTCCCCATTAAAAATCGGGCTAATTATATAAGATAAATTCTCAAATGAGAATAAAAACAATTATAAATTAAATTATCTTTTCTATTTTTCTAAACAGCAGCAAACAAAGTATCTGCTGTTTAGATTAGATAATTTAGAACTTATAGGTCAGAGAGCCTGTATAGCTAGTTGGGTCACCATAAGTATTTGCCCAAGTATTGAGGCGATACTTTTCATTTGTGATATTATCCACATTTAAAGCAACACTTAAATCACGATTAATCTGATATTTTGCCATTAAACTAACAAGTGCAAATTGATCTTGTTTATAGGCGATATAATTTACACCTGTGACATTGCCATTATAGAAAGCACTTTGCCAATTTACACCACCACCAATGGTAAGTTTTTTATCTAATACAGGTAGGTTATACGTGGTAAATAGCTTGTATTGATCCTCTGGGATCGTTGTATTTACTTTTACACCATTTTGTTTTGATTTTGCATGAGTATAACCAGTTTGAATATTCCATCCATCTAGAATTTCACCACTTGCTTCTATCTCATAGCCTTTAGTTTTTACACCATCCATTTCAGTATAATAGTTATCAGTTGGTAAGACGATTCCAACTAAATCAGAAGGAATATTATTTCCATATTTTGTACCAGCATCCGCTACATTATCCATCTTGGCTTCAAAATATGAAGCACTTAGATTCAGGCGATTTTCAAAGAATGTCGCTTTAAAACCACCTTCATAGTTATCACCTTCTTGCGGATCCAATAAAGCATAATTGTAGTCACGGTTACTTTGTGGCATGAAAATATTAGTATAGCTTGCATAAGCAGTTAACCACGGAGCAATGTCATAAGTAATACCTGCATAAGGAGTAACTTTTGCATAAGTACTAAAATGGGTAGGTGTATTTTTGGTTGCAGTCGTGACTAATGTTTCATAATCATAGTCGGATAAACGAGCACCAGCAATGACATGTAAATGATCAATTGGATTCAAGCGTGTAGCCAAATAATATCCGACTTGCTCATATTTCTTGTTATTTACTCCCACTACTTGAGTCGCCGCGTTAGGTAATGCAACATCGCCATTCCACGTTCTCAAATCAACCGCATTAGCACTGTTAGAACCTGAAAAGTTGTTATTATTATTTTCAATATGCTGATAACTTGCACCCAACATCAACTCATGTTCACGACCAAATAATTGATACGGCCCTGACGCAGAAACATCTAAACTATGTTCTTCGGGATTGAAATTATTTTGTGAGGCGGCGAGAGATGCATAATGTGCTTTATAAGTTGTTGTACCTTTGATGACATCCTGATCAGAATAATTGACTGAGGCTACACCGATCACCCCAAACAGCGACTTAATTTGCTGTTGTGTATAGTTATAGTTTGCCTGCAAATTCCAACGATTTTCAAATTCATGTTTTGCTTGTGCAAATAGATTAATAGTATCAACCCGACTATATGCCAATTTTGCATTGGCATTAAAGCTAGGGGTGTATGGATTAATACCACCGTCAATACCATACATATCAATACCATGCACACCAAGACCCGTCACTTTGTTACGACTTAGCATACCACCAACAGAAACCGTTGTTTTAGGGTCAATATCAGCATCGATAATGCCATAGAGTGTCCCTGACTGATTATCTCCCCAAGCTTTCCATGAATCACCCTGACCATACGATGCCACAGCGCGACCACGAATAGAACCAGCACTATTTAAACCACCTTGTACATCAAATTGTGATCGGTAAGTATCCCATGAGCCACCACTCAGTTTAACCTCTCCAGTTGGGACACTACTATTGGCATGTTTTCTATTAAAATTTACACTTGCGCTTGGATAACCCGCACCATTAGTCAAGCCAGTAGCACCCTTAATTACGGTCACGTTTTCAAAAACAGCGGGGTCAAAATTACTCAGAGATGATCCATTTTTGCCATCAATCGCTGGCGCTGTCATAACACCATCAACTTGATAATTTACGATTTGTTTACCGCGAGCATAATAAAATACATATTCTCCCCCATTGCCTACTGCACCTTGCGCACCAAAACGCTGTACATATACACCCGGGGTCTGATTCAATACATCTTCAACAGTTGTTAAGTTTTGATCATCGATTTGTTCTTTTGTAATTACACTCACAGACTGAGGTGTATCTTTCAGCGCCAAATCCATCTTGGTTGCAGATTTAGATTTTTTAACGGTATAACCTTGCTGATCTTGATCGTCAGCTTTCAGTTTGATGGTCGGTAATATATCTTCAGCGTGAATAAAACTACTACCAGCCGCCATAAACATCATCACTGAAATTGTACGGGCTAATATTTTGGGTTGAGTATTAAACATTAAATGTACCCCTGTATAAAATTAGCGCAATCCTATCTCAATTGATAATAATTATCACTAACATTATTCATACTATCTCCATAATTGTAATTGTATTTTTTTATTCACCTAAGCTAGTAAATAATTATTTCCATTTAATATTTATAAAAAATTTAAGGTTATTTTAATTTTTTAAAAAACTTAAACAGTAATTTAGCTGGAATGCACATCCCTTTTTTGCAAAAAAAAAGCCGCCAAATTGGCAGCTTTTTAAAGGAGTCTTTTAATCTTTTTGGACACTACCAAAAATCTTATCTCCTGCATCACCAAGGCCAGGCACGATATAACCTTGCGCATTCAATCCATCATCAATCGATGCGGTATAAATTTCCACTTCGGGGTGCAATTCATGCACTTTTTTAATGCCTTCAGGTGCAGCAACCAAAATCATGACACGAATATCTTTACATCCGCTGGCTTTAAGAACATCAATCGCAGCAACAAGTGAACTACCCGTCGCTAACATTGGATCAATAATCATCGCGATACGATTCGCTACATCAGGAACTAATTTTTTGTAATACGTTCGCGCCTGTAAGGTTTCTTCATCACGCTCCAAACCGAGTACACTGACTTTGGCACTAGGAATCAGGTTAAGTACGCCTTCCAACATGCCGATTCCTGCTCGTAAAATCGGAACGATGGTAATTTTTTTACCTGCAATACGCTGGGTCGTGACTTTGCCCGCCCAACCATCAACCTCATGATCGACCAGTTGCAAATCTTTTGTCGCTTCATAAGTCAGAAGCATTGTGACTTCTTGAGCAAGTTCACGGAAATTTTTTGTGCTGATATCCGAACGTCGCAATAAGCCAAGTTTATGACGAATCAGAGGATGACGGATTTCTTGAATGGGCACGGGAGAACACCTAAAACAACATTAAACTTGATATATTATAAATAGTTTTAGTGACGAAAATTAAAAAACCTCCACGAATGGAGGTTTTTTTTGTTAAAACACAAGCTTAATGCTGTTGTGATAACACAAAATGCAGAGGTGATAAAATCTCGCCTTCTAAGGCTAGTTTAATCACTGGATCTGGATAGATACCAATAATTAAAACCAATGCAGCCGCAGCCAAGACCATGATTCCACCTACTTTTTGTCCCCAATGCTTATCCGCATCGATACGAGGAACCTCAGGCGGAGTCATATACATGACCACCATCACACGTAGGTAATAGTACAAACCAATACCACTACCCACGATAATCATGGCTGCAAGGAACCAATGCTGAGTCGTTACCGCAGCCATTACCACAAGGAATTTACCAATAAAGCCCGCAGTTAATGGAATACCCGCCAAAGACAGCATCATTACGGTTAAAGTCGCAGTTAAAACAGGACGACGCCAGAATAAACCACGATAATCCGCAAGACTTTCAGCTTCATCGACATTGTTATAAGGACTAGACATCAACGCAACCGCACCGAATGCACCAATGGTAGTCAGTACATAAGTCACGACATACACCGTAACGCTACCTAAACTTGCGTAGGTCATGCTGATTAAAGCAATCAACAAATAACCAAAATGCGCAATCGATGAATAAGCCAAAATACGCTTTAAATTGACCTGACGAACTGCAAGCAAGTTACCCGCTAAAATAGATAACACGGCAATGATCGTTAAAATCGTTACTAGTGAATCGACAAGGATCGCACCAGAAGTCAGCATATAACGTACAAATAGACCAATTGTTGCCACTTTAGCCGCAGTCGCCAAAAAGGTCGCCATTGGCGCTGGCGCACCTGCATAAACATCAGGTGTCCATTTATGAAATGGCGCCAGTGAAAGTTTGAATGCAACCGCAAAAATGACCAGTGCAAGCCCTAAAATCACCATTGGTTGGCGAATCGCATTAAATAATGCTTGTACAGAATCATAGAAAGACAATGAACCTGTATAGGCATAGATATAAGCCATGCCCATCAAAAGCATTGCAGAAGCAGTTGCAGAAAGTACAAGATACTTCACACCAGATTCAAGTGAACGACTACGCTGATAGGTATAAGCCAACAAGCCATAAACTGGGATCGACATTAACTCAAGGCTAATGAAGAAAGAAGCATAATGCGCGCTTGCAACCATCAGCATTGCCCCTGATACCGAGATCAGAAGCAATAAGTAAAGTTCTTCGCGATTATCTTTATAGGTTTCAATATACGCATGTGACAAAGTACAGCACGCAAGTGAAGCCACAATAATGAGTAATTGATAAATCAGCGTAAACGGATCGATCATAAACATTCCCATGACATTCGATGGTACAAAATGACCACCAAACATCGTAATGAGAATATAAGCTGCGGCAAGGTTTAGACCCACCACTGAAGCGGTTGCAATTAAATTATGATTACGTTTAATTGCAATCAGGATCATCACAACGACTGCGGTCAACGCCACAATCATCACGGGTGCCAAAGGCATAAGCTGAGAAAAAGACATTGTGAAGTTCATGGCTTATTGGATCTCCACATTACTAAGCTGAGTCGCTGCTTGCTGAGTCAAGTCAACCACAGGTTGTACAGGACTATAGCTATTGGCTAACCATTGCATGCTTGAGTGCGATACGTCGAGGAAGGTTTGAGGATAAAGACCCAACCAGACCAAACCAATCAGACACACCATCAAAATAACAAGCTCACGTAAATTCAAATCTTTAAGCGGTTGAACATAGTGCTGTTTTTGTTCAGGGTTTGGCTCACCAAACAATGCTTTATGAATCAAAATCAAACCATATAGTCCTGCAAAGACCAAACTCACCGCAGCGATAATCGTGAACGCAGGATATTTATTAAATGAACCCATAAGGATCAGGAATTCACCAATAAAGTTACCTAGTCCTGGTATACCCACCAAAGCAGCCACAAAGAACATCAGGAAGAATGGTAAATATTGAAGCTGTCCACGCAAACCACCCATCAGGCGTAAATCACGCGTATGTAGACGCTCATAGACTTGACCAGACATAATGAAGAGTGCAGCAGAAGATAAACCATGTGCCAGCATCATGATCATTAAACCCTGATAGGTCAGGATATTACCGGCATAAATCGCAAGAAGCACAAAGCCCATGTGCGAAATTGAGGTATACGCCAACAAACGTTTCATATCGGTTTGCTGATAGGCACACCAAGCACCGTAGAAAATACCAATCAAACCAAAAATAATCGCGATATCTGCAAATTGTGCCGAAGCCGCTGGGAAGAATGGAATCACAAAACGGAGTAAACCATACGCAGCAGTTTTAATCAAAATACCTGCCAAGTCTACTGAACCCGCGGTCGGTGCCTGAGCATGCGCATCGGGTAACCAGCCATGCAGTGGAAATACAGGTAATTTCACTGCAAAACCAATAAACATACAGATCATAAAGGCATAAGCAACCGCAGGTGCTTGCTGATCAAGTGTATTGGCGACTGCAAGCAAGTAGTTGTAATCAAATCCGATCGAACCTGTCATCATGTAGCCATAGACCACCAGACCCAGAATACCAATCAGCATGATTAAACCTGCAATCTGGGTATAAAGGAAAAACTTGGTAGCCGCATAGACACGTGATTTTCCGTCTGCACCACGGTGACCCCATAGTGCGATCAGGAAGTAGATTGGAACCAGCATCATCTCCCAGAAGAAGAAGAACAAGAACAAATCAACTGCAAGGAAAACCCCGATCACGCCACCCAAAGACCATAAAAGGTTTAGATGGAAGAAACCGACATTTTTCTGGATTTCACCCCATGAACAACCAACTGCCAAAACACCCAGTAGTGCAGTCAGGCCAACCATCAAGAGTGATAAACCATCAATAGCAAGATGGATATTAATCCCTAAAGTCTGAATCCAAGGAAGATTAAACTCTGCTGACCACGTTGGAACTCGAGCACCAAGCTCATAATGAAATTGACCACTTTGCCATAGTGCAAGTGTCAATCCCAAAGTCACGAGCATACCAATTAAGGCAATCCAGCGCGGTAAATGCTGATCGAGCTTGTCGACCAACCAGCAAACAAAACCAGCAATGAAAGGAACTAAAATCAGCGCGGGTAAAATTAAATTGTTTTCCATTTTATTTCCCCACCACCTGAATAACGATAAGGATCATCAACAGCACGACGACACCAAGCGACATACTGGAAGCGTATTCACGCACTAAACCAGTTTGACGTGAACTCGTAAATTTGTTGCCGCCTTTCACTAAGGCAGGCAATACCAGCCACATGCTATCGATTGGATCTCGACCTAAAAGTCTTGCTATAAACAAATAAGGTTTTACAAACACGATGTTATACAAGGCATCAAAACCAAATGCAGTACGACAAATATGCACTAAACCTGAACCCAAACCACTTTGAGCAAAAGATTTAACTGCCGCGTAAGCAAATACAAACAACAAGATTCCTACGATTAAACCCGCAATCGCAATACCGCTTGCCAAATGTTCTGCGTGAGAAACCGCAGCTTCCAAACTTTCTGGAATCACAAAACTTGGAATATTAGCACTGCTTAAAAGCTTCAAAACTGGAGCTTGTAAGAAGTAACCGAAACCTGTCGATAAGAATGCAAGAATAGCCAAAGGTCCCCAGTAAGTCACACCATGAATAGCATGTGCTTCTGTTTTTTCTTCGCCAAAAAATACCACCCAGATTAAACGGAAAGTATAAATAGACGTTAAGAATGCACCTGCAACCCCGACCCAATACAAGGTATTGTAAAGTGGTAAGTTTGCAATCACAGATTGTGCATAAACTGCGCCTAAGATCGCATCTTTAGAGAAGAAGCCAATGGTCACGATTGGAAGCGCAGCAAGTGCACCGCCGCCGATGACAAAACACCAGAATACAAATGGAATCTTTTTACGCAAACCACCCATCTTGAAAATGTTTTGTTCATGATGACACGCTAAAATCACTGCACCAGAAGATAAGAACAATAACGCTTTAAAGAATGCGTGAGCCAACATATGGAACAGACCTGCCTGATAGGCTTCTGCACCCACTGCCATAAACATATAACCCAACTGACTCATCGTTGAGTAAGCCAAAATACGTTTGATATCGGTTTGAACCAATGCTGCAAAACCTGCGACGAGCAAAGTTACAGCACCTGTAATTGAAATGAATTGCATCACTGCTGGCGCCATTTCAATCACGCTATGCATACGACTGGTCAGATAGACACCCGCTGTCACCATCGTTGCAGCGTGGATAAGTGCTGAAACAGGCGTAGGGCCTGCCATCGCATCGGCCAACCATGTTTGTAATGGAATCTGCGCAGATTTACCTGCCGCACCCAAGAACAACATTAAAGCGGTCCAGATTGAAAGCGATGAGCTTTGTGTCATCACTGTCGCCGCATTTTCAACGATATAATGCGTATTTAACGTACCAAACTGTTGATAAAGCAGGAACAATGCAATAAGTAAAAATACGTCACCAACACGTGTCACTGTAAATGCCTTGATCGCAGCCCAGCCATTGTCTGGATTTGAATAATAAAATCCAATCAATAGATATGAGCACAGACCGACGCCTTCCCAACCCAAGAACAATAACGCCAAGTTATCGCCAAGCACCAACACCAACATGCTGGCAACAAACAGGTTGAAATATGAGAAGAAACGCGCATAGCCTTCTTCGCCGCGCATATACCATGAAGCAAAGATATGGATGAGGAAACCCACACCCGTAATCATGCCTGTCATCAGTAATGACAAACCATCGAGATATAGCGTAATATCCGGTGCAAAACCACCGACATTAAACCAAGTCCACAAATGTTGGACAAAAAATGGTTGTCCACTGCTGGTAAATGCAAGTCCGGCAATGAGAGCAAACAATGCAGAGAGTCCAACCGAGCCGACACCAATAATGGCTGCGACATTTTCAGAGAGCTTGTCGCGCCCTACCGCTAATAAAATAAAACCGATCAGCGGAAAAAGAATCGTTAAATATAAAGTACTCATCCGCGCATCTCACTAGCAGCATCCACATCCAGATGGTGGAAGCGATGGTAAAACTGAAGGACAATCGCAAGACCAATACAAGCCTCTGCCGCAGCAAGAGTCAAAATCAGGATAAACATAATCTGACCATCAGGTTGTGCCCATGCACTTCCTGCTAAAACAAATGCCAATGCCGCAGCATTCATCATGATTTCAAGGCTCATCAACATAAAGAGAAGATTGCGTCGCACCATTACACCGTAAAAACCCAGTGCAAAAAGAATGGTTGCAACAATCAAACCATGTTCTAAAGGGATATTGCCCATTGTTATAGTTCCCCTTCTGCACTTGGTTCACGTTTACCTAAGTGGAATGCTGCAACTAATGCTGCAAGCAATAACATCGCGGCAACTTCAACCAATAATAAATAATGAGTAAACAAAGCTTGACCGACTGCTTTTGGACCGATCACTTCACGACCCATGACTTGTCCCGGTACCGTGTAATCACTTGATAACATCCAGACCAAAGTCAAACCGAGCAGAAAGCTCATCAGTGCTGGAACTGCCCATGTTTCAGAGCTCAACCACTTACGTTCTTGTTCCACAGTATGCTGACCTAAATTCAGCATCATCACCACAAAGACGAACAGAACCATAATTGCACCAGCATAAACAATCACTTCAAGCGCACCAGCAAATGGCGCACCCACGATCATGAAGATACCCGCTACTGCAAGTAATGAAACAATCAGACTGAGTAAAGCATGTACAGGATTCGCATTGGTCACCACACGAATCGTAGAGACAATGGCCACGAGAGCCATCAAATAAAATGGCCACATCATGGTAATAAACTCCGTACATCGATAGGTGCACTTTCTTTTTGCGCTTGACCTTTACCTTTACCATCAATTGCCATACCCGCAACACGGTAGAAGTTATAGTCAGGATATTTACCTGGACCAGAAATCAATAGATTTTCTTTTTCATAAACCAAGTCCTGACGCACGTACTCACCTAACTCAAAGTCAGGAGTAAGCTGAATCGCGGTCGTTGGACACGCCTCTTCACACATGCCACAGAAAATACAACGAGAGAAGTTGATACGGAAAAATTCTGGATACCAGCGTCCGTCTTCTTTTTCTGCTTTTTGCAGTGAAATACAGCCGACTGGACAAGCCACTGCACACAAGTTACATGCCACGCAGCGCTCTTCACCGTCTGGATCACGAGTCAGAATAATACGGCCACGATAGCGAGGCGGTACAATTTCCTCTGCTGGGACTTCAGGATAAAGAATTGTGTCTCGTTTACGCGTAATGTGGGTAAATACCATCCACAAGGTACGAACGATTGACCCAACTCCAGCTAGAACTTTATACATTTTGTACTCCCTGCTGTCTTAGGCCTGATTCATCAGAATCACAGCACCAGTCACGAGTAAGTTGACTAACGCCAGCGGCAAACAAATTTTCCAACCAAAATTCATGACTTGGTCATAACGCGGACGCATTAAAGAACCACGAGCCAAAATAAACATCATCATAAAAAACGCTGTTTTAATAATGAACCAGAACACAGGCGGAACAAACGGAATTTCAAGGTTAAATGGCGCAAGCCAACCACCAAAGAATAAGGTCACGATCAAGGCAGAAATCAGTACGATATTCACATATTCTGCAACGAAGAACATGCCCCACTTCATACCACCATATTCAACGTGATAACCTTCAGCCAATTCTTGTTCAGCTTCTGGTTGGTCAAATGGATGACGATGCGTGACCGCAACACCCGCGATCACAAATACCATAAAGCCAATAAACTGCGGAATGATAAACCAAACATCGCGTTGCGCTTCCACAATTTCACGCAGGTTAAATGAACCTGCGATGGCAACAACGCCCATCAGGGAAATACCCAAAAACACTTCATAAGAAATGGTTTGAGCCGCAGAACGTAAACCACCCAGTAACGAGTATTTGTTGTTTGATGACCAACCACCAAACAGCACGGCATAAACTGCAATACCCGCCATTGCCATAAAGAACAATAGACCAATACTCATGTCCGCAACGCCAAGCGTCGGACTGATTGGAATCACCATAAATGACAGTACCGCAGTTGCCATTGCCACTGCTGGTGCCATACGAAAGGTCAATTTATCGGCAAACTTTGGTGTCCAGTCTTCCTTGAACATGATCTTCAGCATATCTGCCACGATCTGAAACATACCGCCTGGCCCTACACGATTAGGACCATAACGGTCTTGCCAGAGTGCCAAAAGACGACGTTCAATAAATGACATTAAAGCTGCAATCACAACCACTACCAGCATAATCACAATCGCTTGAACCACAGCATAAGCAATTGGCCAGTTCTCAGCCCAAAGCGGTGTTTGACGCATAATTTCTTGTTGCATGAATTACACTCCTACCGCGACTGATACAGGTTCAGCCAAAGACACCGTCGGTGCCAAACCAATTGGATAACCGATATAACCCGTTGGTAAATATTCAATCACCTGAACAGGTAAGCTCACTGTGGTTTCACCCGCTTGTAATGAAATACGTTCACCATCTTTGAGATTCAAACGAGTTGCATCTTGTTCACCCAAAGCAAAAGTGGCTTCAGGAATACGAGACTGCATGGCAGGTGTCTTAATGGTAAATTCACCCGATGCAAAAATGTGATGCATTGGAACCAGACGGAAACTTTCAGGATTGACCGTAATCGCTGCTGGTGCAACAAAGCTACGTGCAGGACGTTTTGGTAAACGATCAAATAAACGAATACCTGAGTCGCCACCTTTCAAGTGACCACCGACTTCATCTTGGTATTTATTCCAAGATTGTGGCGAGTTCCAACCCGGTGCCCATGCAAATGGAACCAATGATGATGCTTTTTGTGGACCCACATAACCTTCCATCGAGAAAGTTAAAGCTGAATCGACATCCACAGGTTGTTTTGGTTCATGTACAGAAATTGGTGCACGAAGTGCGGTACGACCTGAATAACGACGCGGTTCACGCGCAATTTTTAAACCATGAACACGGTAGCCTGCATCTGGTGCAACGTCCTGAATCGCTTCAAGCACAGGAACATTTTTCACCACAGATTCAATCACATCATCCAGTAAAGTCCAGTTAATCACTTTACCGTTGAGTCCTGTTTCAATAGCATGTAACCAACGCCATGATTCTTTGATCGCATACTCTGGCTTGTAATAGCTTGGATCATAAACTTGGTAGAAACGTTGCGCACGACCTTCCTGACTCACCACTGTACCATCACCCTCAGCAAAACTTGCCGCTGAAAGCACGATATCGGCCTGTTTCACAGTCTCAGTTTCACTGTGATCCAACACAATTACGGTTTGCGCTTTGACAAGAGCAGCTTTGACTTGAGGTGCAGGTAAACGACGGAATAAGTCATTTTCCACGATCACGACAGTGTCATAATCTTGTGCAAAGACTTGTTCTAAGCTTTGACCACCAAACAATGCCAGACCCATTGAGTTCACTTCAGGCACAGTCAGTGTAAGACCAGCATTGCCTAGATTTTGTGCGACTTGCGCAGCCGCTTCCATAATCGCAGGATCTTGTAAGCTAGTACCCGAAATCACCAAAGGTTTTTTCGCAGCTTTTAAGCTGTCAGCAATGCTTTGAGCAAAGGCTTTGGCATCATCATCTAGACCATTGAGGGTTTCACCTTTCACGGCTGCCGCAATAGCAAAACCAAGACGCGCAATGTCGTTTGGAGATGCAACTACTTCACCTGTTGCTACATCCGCTAAGCGAGTTTGAGTCGCTGCCAAAATATAAATCGGAGATTTCTCATCCTGACCAATACGTTGTACAGGTTCTGCTAACCAGTCTGGAGTACGACGATCCGCCGCCATTTGTTTGGCTTTATTTTTCGCTGCTTGACGAACAGATAATGCCATACGTGGTGCAGTTTGAGTGAGGTCTTCACCCAAGATTAACACTGCATCATAGCTTTCAACTTCACGCATATTCGGGTTGTAAACACCCTCGGTTTGCATGATTGAAGCCGCAAGCTCAACCAGATTTTGCTCTTTTTGTGACAAACCTGTTGAGTAGTTGTCTTGTCCGACTAGCTCACGTAATGCATAGTTCGATTCAAGGCTGGCACGTGGAGAACCGATTCCCAGTACTTTTTTACCTTGAAGTTTTAAGATGACTTCATCCAGTGCCTGATCAACCGAAACTGAACTGACTGCTTCACCGACACGGAACTGTGGCTGACGCGGACGATCTGCACGGTTCACATAACCCGTACCAAAGCGACCTTTATCGCAGAGGAAGTATTGATTGACTTCACCGTTAAAACGGTTTTCTACACGGCGCAATTCACCATAACGCTCACCCGGAGAAATGTTACAACCTGAAGAACAGCCCTGACACACGCTTGGTGCATACTGCATATCCCATTTACGATTATAACGTTCAGAGTGAGTTTTATCGGTAAATACACCTGTTGGACAAACTTCTGTCAGGTTACCTGAAAATTCAGACTCCAAAGTGCCAGACTCTGGACGACCAAAATACACACGTGAAGCATTGGCATAGACACCAAAGTCAGTCCCGCCTGCGTAGTCTTTGTAGTAACGCACACAACGATAACACGCGATACAACGGTTCATTTCATGTGCAATAAACGAACCCAACTCTTGGTTATAGTGCGTACGTTTAGTAAAACGATAACGACGACGGTCATGACCTGTCATTACGGTCATATCTTGTAAATGACAGTGACCACCTTCTTCACAAACTGGACAGTCGTGCGGGTGGTTGGTCATTAAAAATTCAACCACTGACTCACGAAAATCAACCGCTTCTTTATCTTCGATTGAAATAAACGTATTGTCAGCCGCGGGTGTCATACATGACATCACTAAACGTCCACGGGTATCGTCAGCATTTGCATACTGAGTCACCGCACATTGACGACATGAACCCACAGAACCTAAGGATGGATGCCAACAAAAATATGGAATGTCGATGCCTAGGGACAAACATGCTTGTAGCAGGTTTTCTGACCCATTGACTTCATATGATTTTCCATCGACATGAATTGTAGCCATAGTCGAATTCCTTAAACTTGTTCTACGTGGCTGGCTTGGGCAACAGGACGATTGGTCACTTTTGCTTCAAACTCGCTACGGAAATATTTGAGTGCGCCCATAAGCGGCTCCATCGCACCCGGTGCGTGGGCACAGAAGGTCTTACCGATCCACAACTTTTTGGTGAGTTCAGACAAATGCTCGATGTCTTCCATCTTGCCTTCACCATTTTCAAGTGCTTTCAGTGCTTTGACCGCCCAAGGTAAACCATCACGACATGGTGTACACCAGCCACATGATTCACGCGCAAAGAACTCTTCAAGGTTACGTACCGCAGAAACCATACATTGGGTTTCATCCACCACCATCAACAAGCACGTACCCAAACGCGAACCTGCTTTCATGATGCTTTCAGAATCCATCGGAAGATCAATATGTTCAGCTGCTAAAAAGTCAGTGGATGCACCACCCGGTAACCATGCTTTAAGTTTAAGTCCATCACGCATACCACCCGCGTAGTCTTCAATCACTTCACGCGCAGTCGTACCAAATGGTAACTCCCAAAGTCCCGGGAATTTAACTTTACCTGAGGCACCATAAATTTTAGTACCTGGATCTTTAGATTTACCCGCAGACAAACCGATATACCACTCAGGGCCACGTAACATGATCGCGGGTAAGTTGTTATAAGTTTCGACGTTATTGACGATAGTTGGACGACCCCATGCCCCAGCAACTTGAGGGAATGGCGGTTTAGTCCGTGGATTAGCACGACGACCTTCCAGCGAGTTAATCAATGCGGTTTCTTCACCACAGATATAACGCCCCGCACCTGTGTGTACAAACAGCTCAAAATTCCAGCCTGTATCCAGAATATTGTCACCCAAATAACCTTTGGCACGAACTTGTTCCAAAGCTTCATTTAAGTATTGAGCCGCTTCAATATATTCACCGCGAATGAAGATATAACCCTGCGTTGCCTCTAGGGTATACGCAGCGATCAACATGCCTTCAATCAATTGATGCGGAAGACGCTCCATCAACAAACGGTCTTTGAATGTGCCCGGTTCCATTTCATCGGCATTACAGATGAGATAGCGTGGGCCACCATCATTCGGTGCCATCAACGACCATTTAATTCCTGCTGGGAAACCTGCCCCACCACGACCTTTGACCGTTGCCGCTTTAATGACTTCTAAAACTTCTGCGGGTTTCAACTCAATGGCTTTTTTGAAGCCTGCGTAACCCTCTAAAGCTTCATAATCATCAGCATTACGGACATGTTCCTGTTTACTCAAACGCCAAGTGAGCGGATGAGTTTCTGGATTACCTTCGCCATAAATCGGTTTTGGTTCAGTATTCATACATACTTCTCCAATAACTGTTTGACCGAAGATACATCTACCAAACCATGGGTATCTTCATCAATCATAAGTGTTGGGCCTTTATCACAATTACCTAAACAGCAGATTGGTAATAAGGTAAAACGGCCATCTTGCGTGGTTTGACCATATTGAATACCCAGCTCACGTTGGAACGCTTCAGCCAAAGTTTCAGCACCCATCAAGAAGCAGGCAATCG
The DNA here is from genome assembly GCF_019355975.1 of Acinetobacter septicus. NCBI lineage: Bacteria > Pseudomonadati > Pseudomonadota > Gammaproteobacteria > Moraxellales > Moraxellaceae > Acinetobacter > Acinetobacter septicus. The sequence continues at coordinate 1,227,182 of NZ_CP079898.1, forward strand.
AGTCACACAATAAAATTACGTGACGACCCACAGGTTGGCGATAAATACGGTTATAAAATGTCGCCACACCTTCCAAATCTGCAACGCTAATCGTTAATAACTGCGCGATTGCATTCATCTGTGCATCATCTACCCAACCATTACGGCGTTGTACGCACTTCAGTGCATCCAATGATGCAGCACGTGGATACGGATAGTGATCAATGTGATGCTCAATTTCATGGATTTCATCCGCAGTCAAAATCCCTTCAACATTCACACGTGGCTTTTTATCAGTCAAAATCATCATAATGCGTACCCCTTAGCGATCCACGTCGGCCATAACCACATCAATGGTTGCCAGATAAATGATCAAGTCTGAAACCAGACTGCCGTTAATCACCGATGGAATTTGCTGTAGATGGGTAAAGGTCGGTGTACGAATACGAGTACGATAACTCATGGTTGATTTATCAGACGTCAAATAATAGTTAGACGCGCCTTTCACCACTTCCGCCATCACAGATGCTTCACCCGCTGGCATGACAGGTCCCCATGACACACTTAAGAAGTGCGTAATCAGGGTTTCAATATCTTGCAGGGTTTTATCTTTCGGTGGTGGAACTGCCAGAGGATGATCTGCTTTATACGGACCAGATGGCATATTATCCAGACATTGTTTCACGATTTTGAGCGATTCTTCGATTTCGCGATAATGCACCATGACACGAGCATAGGCGTCGCCTTCGTATTCAAGCGGCACTTCAAAATCGTAATTTTCATAACCACTGTATGGACGATATTTACGCACATCAAAGTCAATACCTGTGGCGCGTAAACCAGTGCCTGTTATCCCCCAAGCCAATGCAGATTTTGCATCATATTGAGCAACATTACGGGTACGACCTTCAAATACTGAGTTTTTAAGCGCTGCGGTATGATATTCCTTCAAACGTTTTGGCATCCATTCGAGAATATCGCGAATCAGTTTTTGCCAGTTGTTTGGAAGATCATGCGCTGTTCCACCAATACGGAACCACGCAGGATGCATACGAAAACCTGTGATCGCTTCAATCGCATCATAGATTTTTTGACGGTCGGCAAACATATAGAAGACAGGGGTCATACCACCCGCATCCTGAATCGCCGTACCGATATACAACAAGTGGTTATTGATACGGAATAATTCCGACATCATGACACGGATACATTGCGCACGTTCAGGCACTTTAATACCCGCAAGCTGCTCAACGCCCATGACATAAGGCATGTTTTGCGCACAACCACCCAAGTAGTCGACACGGTCGGTATAAGGAATGAACGAGTGCCAAGTTTGACGCTCAGCCATCTTTTCCACACCACGATGGTGATAACCGATATCAGGCACACAGTCTTTGACTTCTTCACCATCTAACTGTAACACCACACGGAACGCACCATGTGCAGATGGATGGTTAGGACCCAAGTTCAGGAACATGAAATCCTCATCGGCATTTCCACGTTTTAGTCCCCAATCTTCTGGGACAAAACGCAAATGTTCCTGTTCAAAATCCTGCTTGGCTTTGTTCTGCATATACGGGGTATATTCGGTCGCACGTGCAGAATATTCTTTACGCAGTGGATGCCCTTCCCAATAAGTTGGCAACAAAATTCGACGCAGCATCGGATGCCCTTCGAAATTGATCCCGAACATATCGTAAGCTTCACGTTCGTACCAGTTGGCATTTGGCCAAATATTGGTGGCTGTTGGAATGTTAATATCATTCTCATTCAGCGCTACTTTGATACGAATATCACTATTACGTTCTAATGATAATAAGTGATAGAACACCGTGAAATCAGATGCAGGCAAACCATCACGGTGGGTACGTAAACGCTCATCCACCGCAGATAAATCAAACAACATCACATAAGGACGTTCTACTTTACGCAAAAACATCAGTACATCTTGTACGCGTGCGCGCTCAACCCAGACAGTCGGAAACTCTTCACAAGTCGGTTGCACGTAGAAGTTTTCACCAAACTTGGTTTGGAGTTCCTCTACAATTGCAAATGCTGGGCGTGAATCAACTGGAGTCGATTCTGGCATAGCAATGTCAGTTTCAGCCATTGGCTTGGCTTCCTATTTAATACAAATTCAGTCAATTTTTCTGATGAAACATATCCAATCGATATATCAAAACTTCATCATGAATAATTATTTAATTTCATCCATAGAGCGTAGGTTTTTCACCGCAATACGCTCAGCATTTTTGCGATCGCGTTCTGGCATCATCTTTGGCTTATACACTGGCTTAAGATCATCACCGATTACGGCAGAAAGTGGACGGCGCTCTAATTGAATTTGGTCTTGGAGTAGCATTAATGCTTGGATTAATGCTTCAGGACGAGGCGGGCAACCTGGGACGTACACGTCAACAGGAATAATTTTATCGACGCCCTGTACAACCGAATAAATGTCGTACATACCGCCTGAATTTGCACAAGCCCCCATGGAAATGACCCATTTTGGCTCAAGCATTTGCTCATAAAGACGTTGAATAACGGGCGCCATTTTGACAAAACAGGTTCCAGCAACAATCATCAAGTCAGCTTGACGCGGTGAAGCACGAATAACCTCGGCACCAAAACGTGATAAATCATGCACACCTGTTAAGGTGGTTGCATACTCAACGTAACAGCATGAAGTCCCAAAGTTAAATGGCCAGACTGAGTTTTTACGTCCCCAGTTGACCACATTATGCATCACATCTTCCAGACGGGTCATGAAGACATTTTTATTGACTTCTTCTTCAAGCGGATCAGTGACAATTTGGCGTTCTTGCAAAGGATATTGATCAGCACTCGGATTCGCACGGGTTAATGTATATTTCATCCCGAGTTACTCCTGTTCAGATGAGGTTTGAGTCGCTGAAATAGACTTCATACGACCTGAGGATTGAGCTGGAATGTGACCTGTAGGGTCCATCACCAACTCCTCAATAGAATTGAAGCGGGTAATATCAGCAATATTCATCTGTGCAGAACCCACTTTGGCCTTAATTCCTGCTGATTTACGACGATCTGCTGGTGCCCAGTTCAATGCACCTACAGCAAATGCATAAACTAAAGCAATCAATAAATCGACAACAAAAATTACAACCGTCGTAAAACCAAGCCAACCCACTTCACGGACAGAGGTTGCCCATGCGTATAAGTAAAGTGCTTCAAGGTCAAAAACAACGAAGAAAATCGCGACCAAATAAAATTTTGCAGACAAGCGGATACGTGCCCCACCTGCGCTCACAACACCTGATTCAAATTGCTCTTGCTTCGCGCGCCCCCACGATTTACCCCCTAGGAGCAAGGGAACGGTAAGCATAAAAACGCACAGAAATGTAACACCGATCACGAAGGCAATAGTTGCCCATTCGTATGGAGTAATGGCACTCATGCGGGGATAACTCCTGGCAGGCCTATTATTTAACAAAGAATGTATGTATTGGCCTTCAAATACACCAAACATAAAATTAATCCCGCCAATTGTACCTGATTTCTAATTTCTGTTGCTAGGTGAAGTACCTTAGTCTTTAGGATGATTTTTTGGACAATTTTAGAAAATATAGGGCTTGAACGCTAAATCCACTGGTATTTATCGGTTTATCAAATCAATTCTCATATTATGATTATTTTTTTCATTTTCTTACATTTTAACCAATATTTCGGACAATTTTGTCCTAAATCATGATTACACCTTTAACCATCACTTATCCTGTATTTTTTTGAATTATTTTGCTATTTTCTCAAGAAATACTCTCAATCTCAAACTTAGCTTAAAATCAGCCTACATTAAACGGTGATTTTGCTGAAAATTAAAGCTCTAAAAGACTATCTCAAGTTCAAAAGAGCATGCTATTTTAAGAAGTAGATCATGCTGAACTCGAGTGGTATTTTTTACTTCAATTCAAATTTGGATTGAAATAAAACTGATTAAACAAGCAGAATTTCTAAATGAGGAAAATATATAAAATTAGATCTATAAATCTTTGCAATTCAGTTACATGCTTTAATTAACTTTATACACATCAACCTTGAGCCAATGTGTATGCTAAAAACAAAGAATAAGGAGTAAAATCAATGAGTCTGCACTATACACATAAGCCTAACTACTTTCTTTATGCTCAATTGCTCATTCGACATATTCAAGAATATGTGCAAAAGCATCCCGATGCAGACAATGCAATTTTTGATTTACGTGATATTTATGATCTGTTTCGTCAGGATCTCGCATCAACCACAACCAATCTAGAAGGTATTCTTAACATAACGGACGAGTATCGTATTGAAACCATCAATGGTGATCAAAAAATTATTAGTGGTTATAAAATCGATGCGGAAAATAACTTTCTCTTAATCGATTTTGATCAAGATGCTTTAACGAGTTTACGCGCAGGCAAAGCCCTGATTGCACCAGATGCGACCTTACAAGAATAAACTGATTCAAATCAGGCAAAAAGAAAGCACTCTAATGAGTGCTTTCTTTTTGTTTTGACAGATTTTTTTGTTTAAGCTTTTGATTAAAGCGTTTTGCTGGCCAAAGCATAATAAAACGTGCACCACCCAAATCAGGACTTTCATCCACACTAATGGTTCCACCAAACCAGTAGGCAATCCGACTCACAATAGATAACCCTAAACCATAACCACCTGAAGCTCGTGTACGACTATCATCCAGACGAGCAAAAGCTTCAAAGATACGCTTCCGATCTTCTTCAGGAATACCAGAACCATCATCCTCTACACAGACAAAAGCATTTCCATCTGCGCGGATACCACCACTCAAGCGAACTTTATGATCACAATGACGTACTGCATTACCCACCAGATTTTGTACAACACGATGCAAATAACGACGTTCTGCATCTGCTATCACATAATTCGGTGGCGGTATCAGCTCAATTTCTTTTTGAGTTTTTAGCGCCTCGGTTTCAACGGCGACCTGATCCAACACATCAATCAGAGCAATTTCCTCAAAATCCAGCGAAGGTGTCCCCTGCTCTAGCTTGGCATAAGTCATGATCTCATCAATTAAGGTATTTAAGGCCTCAATATCTTTATCAATCATTTCCATTTGCTGAATCCGATAATTGTAATCATCTTCTTCAGCCAGCATTTCCATCCCGAAACGGACGCGTGCCACAGGCGTTCGTAGCTCATGCGAAACTGCGCGCATCAATTCGCGCTGCGCTTCAATCAAACGCTGGATATGATCTGACATATTGTTATAGCTCGATGCCAGATTGGCCATCTCATCACTACCATCAATAGGCACCCGCAAAGATAAATCGCCAGACTTCATACGATTTAGAGCAAATCGTACCTGTCTGATTTTTCTCTCTAGCGGCAAGATCAGTCCATAAACCCCCAAACTCAACAGAAATAAGCTAAATAGGGTAATTCCTGCCGACAACTGAAATGGCATCCAATTAAACATAGGCACGGGACCTAAAACCAAAACCTCAGTCAGATTATTCGGCATCGGAGAAACAATAGAGATTGTGGTTCCACGTACCGTAGCGCTGTCTTTATACAACATCACACTTTGATCCTGACGCAAACGACCAATTTGCTCAGAATCCAGCTGGATATCTTTAACATCCTGAATGGTGATTGGATAAGAAAAATGCTTTTGAATACGATTAATGTATTCTTTTTCCTGACCTGGATAATAAATCAAGTAGTCCAAAATAAAGATGGGAAGCGCTTTCATTTGGCGCTCACCTATTTTATCTACTTTGACATAGAGGAAATGTTGATTGTCTTCGGGCAAACCAATAATGACGTAAGCAATGCTATTTTCAGCATCATAACGAACAACTGATTTTTGTTCTTCAATACGTTTCTTTTCTGTTCTGGAAAGCTCAATTTTATTTGACGCCACATAATAAATCGGCAGTTCAAGTAAATCAGAGGCATCTGAAATCCAGTCCAGTTTTTGTTGTTCTCCCGGCTGTCGAGCAACACCTTCACTGATGACAAAAGAAATACCATCCGTCAGGGATTCACGATATTCCTGAGCACGTTGGTAATTGATGATCTGAACCAGCAAGTAGCCAAATAAAGCCACCAACATAACCAAGACCACCAAACCCGCATAAATGCGTAAGAAGATACTGTGTTTAAACACTCGATCAACCTTATTGGGAGATTTTTACTAACAATGGATGTTTCACATACCATTAGTTTCTTTTACAAATAAATAGCCTTTACTACGTACAGTTTTGATACGTTTCGGGTTCTCTGGATCATCGCCAATTTTTGGACGAATGCGTGAAATACGCACATCAATCGAACGATCCTGTCCATCGTATTCAATCCCACGCAGACGCTCAAAAATATCTTCACGAGACAAGATACGACCTGCATTTGAAGCCAATAGCCAGAGTAAGTCATATTCCGCACTAGTGAAATCGACTAGATCACCATTCAAGGTCACTGAGCGTCCACCATTATCGATGACCAAATCATCAAATTCGATGCGTTGTGCTACTTCATCTTCAACCGTTTTATCAGTACGACGTAACAAAGCACGAATGCGCGCCAATAATACACGAGGCTGTACTGGTTTAGCCACATAATCATCTGCGCCCATTTCCAGACCCAAAACCTGATCCATATCTTCGGTACGCGCAGTTAACATCAAGATCGGCGAATGGTAGTGAGGACGTACTTCTCGACAAACGGTTAAACCATCGGCACCAGGTAACATCACATCGAGTACAACAAGATCAGGCTGTTCACTGATAATACGACGGATTGCACGATTACCATCTGTTTCAACCCCAACCTCTAGTCCATTACGAATCAGATATTCCTGTGTTAGACGTGCAAGACGCTCATCATCTTCAACAATCAGAATCTTAGGTAACTTTTCTTCCTGGCTCATACAATGCCCCTATTTATATATTTAAGTGTATCTGTTTAAAATCCGACAGATAGACATGCTTCATAGAAAGCAATATACACACGTTTACATTGTAAACAAGTCCTTGTTCACCAAACTGATACACGCCAGTTGTATTTTGTTGCAATTTTATTAGCTGTTGAATTTTCAGTGATTTTATTATTTTGGTTTAAAAATTACCACTTATCTTAATTCACTAAATAGTACGTATAAATATTAAACAAATTATTTCTATAGCCGCTTTTTAAGCCTGTAAATGTCTGTTTTTTGAGTTATCCACATAGTTATCTATACGTAATTTTTTAGGACTTTGCTAAGCTATGCATCGCAGAATCAGACAGATAATGAATGAATAAAAAATTAATAAAATGTCAAGATTGATATCAGATTAAAATTCCCGTATCTTGTGTTTAAAACAAACACTAACCACTAAGTCTTGTGTTTATTCCTCAAATATCGAGCCACCTTTTTTGCCCGATTGAAACGGTCCAATGAACATAACTATAGATGACAATGGAGCTATGCTGACATGAGCGTAATCACTTCAACTCCTGGCCAACTTCAGGTGATTAAACGCACTGGGGAAGTTGCTGTATTTGATGCAGAGAAAATTTCCGTTGCGATTGGTAAAGCATTTCTGGCGGTCGAAGGACAACAAGGTGCAGATTCAAGCCGTATTCACGACCGTATTACTCAACTTACAGAAATGGTCATGAATACTTTCAATCGTCGCTTACCTTCTGGCGGTACGATTCACATTGAAGAAATTCAAGATCAGGTTGAACTGGCCTTGATGCGTACAGGCGAACAAAAAGTTGCGCGTGCCTATGTCATCTATCGTGAACAACGCGCTAACGCTCGTCAACAGGCCGGTGCAAATCATCACCCGACTTTACAGATTACGGATGCCAATGGTCAGCTCCAACCATTAGATCTCGATGCGCTATCAGCAGAAGTTGAGAAAGCGGCTGAAGGTCTGGAAGGGATTGATGTTCAAGCGATTGTTGATGAAACAGTTAAAAACTTATATAACGGCGTGAAAGCGAGCGATATTGCCACGACAATGATGATGGCAACACGTACCCGCATTGAACATGAGCCAAATTATACCTATGTCACTGCGCGTTTATTGCGTAATGAACTGGTTGCCAAAGGTCTTGAATTTTTAGGTTTACCTGAAGATACGCTTGAAAGTGATGCGCTTGAAATCTTCCTGAAAAAAGGGGTTGAACTTGAGTTACTCGATCCAGAATTATTAAACTTTGATCTTGCCAAACTTGCAGCAGCAATCAAACCAGAGCGATCAAATCAGTTTACTTATTTAGGTTTACAAACACTATACGACCGTTACTTTATTCACTCAGATGGCATACGCTACGAACTTCCACAATTGTTCTTTATGCGTGTTTCCATGGGGCTGTCCATTAATGAAGCCAATCGTGAAGAACGTGCCATCGAGTTTTATGACTTATTGTCTAGCTTCGACTACATGGCATCTACGCCGACCCTATTTAACTCAGGCACATTGCGTCCGCAGTTATCTAGCTGTTATTTAACCACTATTGGTGATGACCTCTACAACATTTATGGAGCCATGCGTGACAATGCAATGCTATCAAAATGGGCAGGCGGTTTAGGTAACGACTGGACACCTGTACGTGCCCTGAACTCTTACATCAAAGGCACCAATGGTAAATCTCAAGGTGTTGTTCCTTTCCTGAAAGTCGCCAATGATACTGCGGTTGCCGTAAATCAGGGTGGTAAGCGTAAAGGTGCGGTGTGTGCGTATCTTGAAACATGGCATCTAGATATCGAAGAGTTTTTGGAATTACGTAAAAACACAGGTGATGATCGCCGTCGTACCCATGACATGAACACCGCTAACTGGGTGCCTGACCTCTTTATGCAACGTGTGTTTGAAGATGGTGAATGGACATTATTTACCCCGTCCGAAGTTCCAGATTTGCATGATCTAACAGGTCAAGCTTTTGCTGAACGCTATGCGCATTATGAAGCGATTGCTAAAGAGCAAAACTTCCTTTACAAGAAAGTTCGTGCTCAGGACTTATGGCGTAAAATGCTGTCGATGCTGTTTGAAACAGGTCATCCGTGGATTACATTTAAAGACGTATGTAACTTGCGTTCACCACAGCAACATGTGGGTGTGGTTCACTCATCAAACCTATGTACTGAAATTACCCTAAATACTAATCAGGATGAAATTGCAGTCTGTAACTTAGGTTCGATCAACCTTGTACAACACGTACAAGGCGGCGCTTTAGACCGTGAAAAATTGGCACGTACCATCAAAACAGCCGTGCGTATGCTCGATAACGTCATCGACATTAACTACTATGCTGTACCACAAGCCAAAAATTCAAACCTAAAACATCGTCCTGTTGGTATGGGTATCATGGGCTTCCAAGATGCTTTATACGAAATGAATCTGGCGTATGGCTCTGATGAAGCAGTTAATTTTGCTGATGAGTCGATGGAAGTCATTAGTTACTACGCCATTCAAACTTCAAGTGATCTTGCGCTTGAACGTGGTGTTTACTCGACCTTTAAAGGTTCACTCTGGGATCAAGGTATTTTACCAATCGACTCTTTAGACCTTGTTGGTAGAACACGCCCTGAACGTATGTTTGAAGTGGATCGTACTCAACGTTTGGACTGGGATACTTTACGTACCAAAGTGCAAAAAGATGGTATGCGCAACTCAAATGTCATGGCGATTGCACCAACTGCTACGATTTCTAACATTTGTGGCGTGTCTCAATCGATTGAGCCGACATTCCAAAACCTGTATGTGAAATCTAACCTTTCTGGTGAATTCACCGTGATCAACCCTTACCTTGTTCGCGCATTGAAAGATCGTGGTCTTTGGGATAGCGTGATGGTCAATGATCTGAAACATTTTGAAGGTTCAGTACAAAAGATTTCACGTATTCCAGAAGAACTGAAAGCGATCTTTGCCACTGCATTTGAAGTTGAGCCACGCTGGATTGTGGATGCTGCCTCACGTCGTCAAAAATGGATCGATCAGGCACAGTCGCTGAATCTGTATATTGCAGGTGCCAACGGTAAGAAACTGGATATCACTTATAAAATGGCATGGTTACGTGGTCTAAAAACTACGTATTACCTCCGAGCTTTAGGTGCAACCTCGGCTGAGAAATCCACCATCAATACTGGCGCATTAAACGCAGTTAAAGCAACTACGGTTGCAGCCCCTGTTGCAGCAATTGCTCAGGAAGTAAAGCCTGAAGTGACAGCAGAAGATGGTTTCACGACGGCAGCACCAGTACCAATGGCTTGTTCAATCGACAATCCAGACTGTGAAGCTTGTCAGTAATGACGAATACGCAAGGAAATATCAGAACAATATTTCCTTGCACAATAAAAGGTAAAGATCATGTTACATCTCAGTCATAACTACACATTAGGTCTAGCTGTACTGATTTTTGCCTTTTTATTCTTTTACGCGCCTATGGTTTACGCTTTTTTTAAGATTCGTAATCAACAGCGTAATCAAAATAAGTAGTGGGGATATAGGTTCTATTGAATAATTTTAGAACATCTATCGACAAAACTTAATTTTGCTTACACATAATAAGCGTATAGTAATGGCATCTTCGTAGAAAGGTGTCAATAAAGATATTAACAACGAAGAGAGAATTTGATTATGTCTATCCTGAGTTGGGACGATTTCGAAGATGATTCGCAAAAACCGGCTGCACCTGAACACAAGTCTGCGCCCGTCGAACCGCAAAAAGCGCCAACTGCGCCGCTGGTATCTGATGCAGAGCCATCATCGCCGCGTGTGGCAAATGTACAACCCGCTGGAACCGCTACCAGCCGATCAACAGATTCAACCGATTCGGTGGCTCGAGCATCTGAATCCTTAAAAAATCTGGATATTACAGTGGGTCTGGAAGAGCTTGAAACGGGTGCAAATCGCGTACAAGTTGATGATAAAGCCATGATCAACTGTCGTGCGGACTTAAACCAGTTAGTGCCATTTAAATATGAATGGGCTTGGCAAAAATATCTGGATGGGTGTGCCAACCACTGGATGCCGCAAGAAGTCAACATGAACCATGATATTGCATTATGGAAGTCTGAAAATGGTTTGACTGAAGATGAACGTATTATTATTAAACGTAATCTTGGCTTTTTCTCGACTGCGGATTCTTTAGTTGCCAATAATTTGGTTCTGGCGATTTATCGTTTAATTACCAATCCTGAATGTCGTCAGTACATTTTACGTCAGGCGTTTGAAGAAGCGATTCATACGCATGCCTATCAATATTGTATTGAATCTTTGGGTATGGATGAAGGTGAAATCTTCAATATGTATCATGAGATTCCAAGTGTGGCGCGTAAAGCAGCTTGGGGCTTGAAATATACGCAATCTTTGAGTGATCCAAAATTTGAAACAGGCACACCTGAAACTGATCAGCAATTATTACGTAATCTGATTGCATTTTATTGTGTACTTGAGGGAATTTTCTTCTACTGCGGCTTTAGTCAAATTTTGAGTATGGGTCGTCGTAATAAAATGAACGGTGTTTCTGAACAGTTCCAGTACATTTTGCGTGATGAATCCATGCATGTGAACTTTGGTATCGATATGATTAACCAAATCAAGATCGAGAATCCGCATTTGTGGACAGCCGAGTTCCAACAAGAAGTCATTCAAATGATTCTTGAAGGTACCTTGCTTGAAATCGAATATGCGCGTGACACAATGCCACGTGGCGTACTAGGCATGAATGCAGCGATGATGGAAGAATACTTAAAATTCATCTGTAACCGTCGTTTGGCTCAGCTTGGCTTACCTGAACAGTATCCAGGTGTGAACAATCCATTCCAATGGATGTCTGAGATGATGGATTTGCGTAAAGAGAAGAATTTCTTCGAGACTCGTGTGACAGATTATCAGACCGGTGGGGCGTTGAGCTGGTAAGTTAAAATCTCTCTAAATTAAAGCATAAGTTGAAATTTATAAAGCATAAGCTGAAATAAATTAAACTATAAGCTGAAATCCAGAAAAAACAAAAAGATAATGTCATAAATTATTATGGCATTATCTTTCACTTCAAAATATTAATGAAATAATCCCAACAAATATAAGTAATTTTCGTAAAAAACTTCTAAGAAAGCCATAGTTAAAAATTATTTCATCTTATGGTTTTAATTTTATGCCACCAAAATATTTCACTCACCTCATGTGACATATAAGCAGTAAATGATAGTTGCTATGAGATTTTTGACACATATTTCGAAATTATTACATTAACGTAAAGTGATCCATTTAATGCTATTTTCTACAAATGGATGTTATCGACAGATAATATAAAAGGAGCCTATTAATTAGTCTCCTTTTATATAGATAGAGAAATAAAACTTACCTCCCTAATAATCAGTTTTGAAGAAACCTAATATAAAAGCTTATTTTCAATAAAAAACACATCATAATACCCCCTTGCCTTTTAACCACAAAAATATTGAAGTTATTATTTAGAAGCAATTAATAGAAAAATAAACAAATCTTTTTTAAACAAGCTACTAATAAAAATATCTCCATCGAAAATAAAGTATAAAAATTCAAAAACCATTTAATAAAGGTAAGCGTCCGCTGAACCCCATACCAATTTTTAATTCGATTTAGGTTTCCAGCAGTGTGGCAGTAACTCTTCAATCTGGGTCGCTTTATGTGTCGGCAGCCTTTTCAGCACATCACTTAGATAGGCATACGGATCCAGCCCATTCAGCTTTGCTGACTGGATTAAAGTCATGATATTGGCTGCTCGTTGACCACTGCGCAGCGAACCTGCAAATAGCCAGTTCTTTCGTCCCAAGGCCCAGGGGCGCATTGAGTTCTCTGCCCAGTTATTGTCAATGGGTAGATTACCATCATCCAGATAGCGGCAGAGTGCCTGCCAACGTTTTAGGCTGTAATTGATCGCCTTGGCAGTTGGAGAACTCGATGGCACCGTCAGATAATGTTGGTTGAGCCATTCATACAGTTGTTGCATCACCAGTTGACTATGCTTTTGCCGATATTCGCGGCGGTGTTCTGCTGTACTATCGGTCTTTTTCCTGAGTTCTGCTTCTATCGCATACAGTTTCTGAATCATCAGTAATGCCTGTTCAGCGATCTGACTTTTCCCAGTCACATGTAGCTCATGGAATTTACGACGTGCATGCGCCATGCAGCCCACCTCAATGACCTGGCCTGATTTAAAGCGTGCTTTATAACCACTGTAATCGTCACAGACCAGATGACCCTGCCAGCCATTCAGGAACGCTTCAGCATGCTGACCTGAACGACTATCCTGAAAGTCATAGATCACTGCCTGAACTGGATTGTACTGTGTGGTGGCATAGGCCCAGACATAACCTTTCTTCGGTTTTTTCTCATTCTCACCCATCCGCATAATGGTGACCGGCGTTTCATCGGCATGGATCACCCGCTGTTGCAGCACCACCTGTTTTAAGGCATTGGCCAGAGGTTCCAGTTCTACACCGCAGCGACCAATCCAGTCAGATAACGTGGATCTGGACAGATCAATGCCCGCCCGCTGATAGATCAGGCGCTGACGGTACAGCGGCAAATGATCGGCATACTTCGATACCAGCACATGGCTGAGCAGTTCAGGACTGGCAATACCTTTATCAATCACATAGGCGGGCATCGCTTGCTGAGTCAGGGTGTCACACTGATCACAGACCCATTTGCCACGTACATGCTGTTCCTTATAGAACTGTGCCGGTCTGAAATGCAGTTTTTCACTGATATCTTCGCCGATACGACGTAACTGGCAGCCACAACTGCATTGGGTTGATGCAGGTTCATGCTCAATACGGATGGTGTGTAGATGATCCGGCAGCAGTCGACGTTTAGGTTTGTTGACTGTGGCTTTCTCTGTCGCTGCATCGGTTTTATCTGCATTTAGCCGTTCCAGTTCTAGATCAACCGCGGCAATATCTTCTTCAACCGCTTCATCCCAGAGATGGATTTGTTTTGCCGTTAAGTGTTCATTCTTTTGGGCGAATTTGTGCTGTTTAAATAGTGCGAGTTCATGCTCGTATTTTTGATTGAGAATAGAAAGATGTTGAACTTTGGCATCCAATTGTTGGTTTGATTGTGCTAGAGACTGATGCTGCAGCGCCAACTGCCTGGTGAATTCCAGCAGTTGTGTATGGGTCAGTTGGCTTAAATCAGGCAGCGTATTCATGACCACAGTATGGCTGAGATCATGAATATGTGTAAATAAAACGTTTGGAGAATAGCAGAATGGATGAGCTTGGTTTAGAGCATTGTTACCACTTGCTGCAGTCCGATTCTCTGCCAAGCTAAACCTTGGATCAGTGCCTGTAACTGTTCCGGGCTGATCGCCACGGTTTCACCCTGGTGAACCTGAGCCCAGTGAAATTTACCCTGTTCCAGTCGTCGGGCACACAGCCAGACACCCAGTCCATCATGCACCAGCACTTTCATGCGATGACCACGTTTATTACAGAACAGGTAAGCGCAGTGTGGTTTGATATAGCCAAATGCTCTCAGCACCTGAGCCATGGCAGTATCCATACCTGCACGCATATCCATCGGCTGGGTAGAGAGCCAGATTTCATCGATACGGATCATTTGATCAAGCCCTGAAGTAAAGGCAGTAATTCCATTGCAGATTCCACCGGCCAGTCGATCTCGATCATCTGATCCCTTGCGGAACCTTGTTCCTTATGCAGTGGAATCCTGATATGAGCGACAGCATTCTTCTCCGGCACAGGTGGTGGAGGTGTTTCTTGTTTAGTTGCGTCAGGTGGCAGAGGTGCTTCTTGTCTGACTGGCGTCGGGTGAAGAATGACGGGAAGAAAGTCGGTCTGTGGACTGGGTGGGCTTTTTAATGCCGGGACCATTGATCTGGACTGGCGAATCCATTTATGTAGCAGATTGGCATTGACCTGATGTTGCATTGCCACCTTGGCCACCGATGTGTCTGGCTGCAGGCAAAGCTCGACCAGGTGCTGTTTAAACTCAGTTGCGAAGATTCTGCGGGTTCTTTCTGTCGTTTGTTCAGTGTCTATAAAAGTGTCTAAGGCCATAAACATAATGTCCATTTAATAAATAATGGACACTATCGGGATATTGAGAAAATAAGAAAAGTGGGGTTCAGCGGACGCTTACTAATAAAGTATCAATAGAGTTAAAATACATATAGCTTACTTTTAATTTTAAAGAGGAATACAAGAAATAATTTCTTGTATTCCTGTTATAAGATTGGGAGAACCAAGTTGATAATTTCACCCATTTCTTTGGATCTATTAATTTAAGTTTCGACTTTACTTATTTGAGCTTAGCCATTTGGTCGAGTCACAATCGGGAAAATTGAATCTGGACGTTTAAACATTGCAAAGAATTTTCCAATTTTCAGTGGATTACCTTTGACTTTACTGTCTTTAGAAAGCAGGACTTTTACCCCTTCTATTTGACCTGTAATCATTTTTAGATATAAGGGCTTGGTTAAGGTTAATGTAGGGCAATCCAATGCCAAATCTTTACTTTCATCATAACGCTTAAACTGCATGACTGAGTTTTCAACCCATAATGAAAAATGCTCTTTGGTATCCGACAAAACCAGATTGATACACTGGTTTTCATTTTTTAAATTTTCCACATCTAAATTTGTCGCCATAGCTTCAAGAAATCTTTCAGTTGGTGTATGAATCAATAAATCACTCGGATCAGAAGTATTTTGTAGGGGTACATTATTTTGTAGCTCTTGAGCGCCCACCAAAAAGAAATTACGCCAAGTTGAAGCCTCAGCAGCATAGCCCAATTGACGATAAGTATTCGCCAATAAGTCTTTTGCTTGTTGGTTTTGAGGGTTATTCAACACAATATGTTTTAAAATCTCGGCAGCCCATCTATAGTCAGCTTGAGCGTAGGCATCCCGCGCATTTTTCAATGCATTGTTCTCCCCACCTGCTAACTCAATATATTTTTTTGCAACAGCTTTAGGGGGTAATGGATCTAAATTGGAAGGATGGGCATCGAACCATCCCATATAATATTGGTATACTGCTTTTACATTATGTTTTAGGGTTCCATAATAGCCATGAGCATATAGTTTTTGATCAAGTGCCGCTGGAAGCTTAATTTTTTCGGCAATTTCAGCGCCATTAAAACCAGAGTTCATATATCTCACCGTCTGATCATGCGTGAACTTATAAACATCTCGCTGGGTTTTAATAAAATCTTGAATATTGTCATTGCCCCAGACAGGCCAATGATGCTGTGCAATCAATACATCGGATGCTTTGGCATGCTGCATTGCTTGGTCTAGATAGCCCACCCATTTTAAGGCATCACGGACTTTAGCACCCCGAAGGGTATAAAGATTATGCATGGTATGAGATAGAATTTCTGCGCCGTTATAAAGTTTCAATGATGGGATAGAGAACGTTAATTCTGCTGGTGCTTCTGAACCCGGCACGTTATAAAACACAAAATCCAAGCCATCAACCGTCATTTTCTGTTCTGGTTGAGTGATCAGTTGTGTAGGCTCAAGGATGCCCATTTTTCCCACAGCAACAGCCTTACCTAAACCTGTATCCACCAATCCTTCCGCATTTTTAGGTAGAAAAGTTCCATACATATAAGTCGCACGACGTATCATGGCTGAACCTGCCATCACATTTTCACTGGTCGCTTCTTCCATAAAGCCTTTTGGCGCAATAATTGGAGTTTTTCTAGCGTTAATTTCTTCGCTAGAAAGAACGCCTAATGCACCACCAAAATGATCGATATGGCTATGGGTAAAGATAATGGCTGAAATTTTTTGCTCACCTAAATGCTGTCTAGCAAATTTAAGTGCTGCTTCAGCCGTTTCTTTAGAGGTTAATGTATCCACAATAATCCAGCCAGTATCACCCTGAATGATGGTCATATTTGCCAAATCAAAACCACGAATTTGCCAAACTCGATCTGTTACTTTAAATAGCCCAACATTGTTGTTTAATTTTGCTTGTCGCCATAGAGTGGGATTAACGGTATTTGGTGCTTGATCTTGTAAAAAACTAAATGCATCAAAATCCCAGATAACATTGCCTTTCTCACTTTTAATTTGACCTGTTGGCTTGGCAATAAAGCCCTTTTGAGCCTGATTAAACTCAGTCATATCCTCTAAGTTATACTTCGCCTTATATGTATTATTTGATTCAATGACCGCTTTTTCTACTACAGTATTTGCTGCAAAAACAGAAAATGGCAGAATAAGCATCAATGAAACTGTTAAAAACTTAATTTTCATCTTCTTTCCTTTTTTTAAATAGAGGTGGTCCCACATGTTTGAACAACTAAAAGCTTATTTATAAGTGATACTCTGCTCTAGTTAAGCTACCTTATTTTGTTGTGGTAGCTGGTCATAGTAAAACTCATCTGGAGTCATTTTGTCCAGACTCGAATGAGGTCGTTTCAAATTATAAAATTCAAAATATGCGTTTAATTGCTTCTTCGCATCCAAAACATTGCTGTAGGCTTTGAGATACACCTCTTCATATTTAACGCTCCGCCATAATCGTTCAACCATCACATTATCAACCCATCGACCTTTACCATCCATGCTGATTTGGATGTCATTTGATTTCAATACATGGCAGAGTAAAACTTGAAGTGCGACATAAACCACCTAATTAATTTAAAGGGTTTATGGAGTATATAAAATTGTCATACCATCATCTTAACTTTGAAGATCGTACTGCATTAATGCTTGAGTCAAGAAAAGAAGGCTTTTCAGCCAGAAAATTTGCTGAACTCATTAAAAGACATCCTAGTACGATCTATCGTGAGCTTAAAAGAAATAGCATCAATGACGTTTATCAAGCTCGATATGCTTCTGATAACACCTTCGCTAGACGTAGACGTGGTCACAGAAAACTCAAAATCGATTCAATCCTCTGGAAATTTATTGTTGAAGCGATCCGTTGTTTATGGTCTCCTCAGCAAATAGCAAAGCGTTTAAAGACATTTCCTGATTTGGATCAAACAATGAATGTAAGCCATACAACGATTTATTCAACGATACGAGCATTACCCAAGGGTGAGTTGAAAAAAGACTTATTATCCTGTCTGCGTCATGAAAATAAAAAGCGAAAAGCTAACGGTGAACCTAAAAAAAATTCTATATTACAGGATATTAAAACTATTCATGAGCGCCCAGCCGAAGTTCAAGAAAGAAAAATACCGGGTCATTGGGAAGCTGATTTAATTAAAGGTAAAGACAATAAAAGTTCGATAGCAACACTTATTGAACGAAATACACGGCTCTGTATCTTGGCAACATTACCTGATGCAAAGGCAGAATCAGTGCGCAAGGCTTTAACTGAAGCTCTGAAATATTTACCTGCAGAACTGCGTAAAACGTTGACCTATGACCGTGGACGCGAGATGTCAGAACATAAAATACTCGAAGAAGATTTAGGCATAGATGTATATTTCTGTGACCCACATTCACCTTGGCAAAAAGGCACATGCGAAAATATGAATGGTTTAATTAGGCAATATTTACCTAAAGGGATTGATTTAAATCAGGCAGATCAGCATTATTTAAATCAAGTTGCCATGTCACTGAATACTCGTCCTAGAAAGGCGTTAGATTGGCTTACACCATTAGAGAAATTTGCTCAGCTTGTTGATTATCATATGGCTTTTGAAACTGTCGCACCTCATGTTTGAATTCGCCCCTTTATCATTCATCTCTGTACACGACAAATTTCACAGAACCCTTATCCTATCAGGATTCTGCCTTCTTAAAATTGCCAAAATTTCCTTAAACTCTTCTTTTTTCCCAAAACCAATTAAACGCTGAATCGCCATTTGAACATAGTCTAAACCATAGCGAAATAAACTCATTGAGAGTCGTCCATGCTTCTTTATTTTTATCGCTTTTTTTTGATCATGTTGCCATTCACCCGTTAAGTAACACCAACAGAAGCTTATAGCTAACACCGCAATCAATTTTTTCACTCGTCTAGGGTCTGTCAAGCGCGTATTTTCAAGATTAAACCCGCGTCCTTTGAGACAACTGAATAAGGTTTCAATTTCCCAGCGTAATGCATAATCCTGAATAGCATTGGCATTAAACTGAGGAGAAACGACGAGTAAAAGCTCTCCATTTTCTAACTGTAGTGCACTTATATATAGTTTCACCCGACCAACCAAAATCCGTCGTTTACGACATTCAATTTGACCAACTTTAAGATGGCGAAATAAATCACTAATTTTATGATTCTTTCCTAAATGATTGGTGACAATGAAGTTTTTTTAACACGAATGCAGAAGTTGATGTCTTGTTCAATTAACCATGTAAACCACTGCTCACCGATAAACTCTCTGTCTGCGAACACATTCACAATACGGTCTTTACCAAAAATGGCTATAAAGCGTTGAATCAAAGCAATGCGCTCTTTCGTATCTGAATTTCCACGTTTATTAAGCAATGTCCAAAGGATAGGTATCGCTATTCCACGATAAACGATTGCGAGCATCAGGATATTAATATTTCGTTTTCCCCATTTCCAATTGGTTCTATCTAAAGTCAGTTGCACTTGGTCGAATGAAAACATATTGAAAATCAACTGAGAAATTTGACGATAATCAAAATACTGACCTGCAAAGAAGCGCTGCATACGTCGATAAAATGATTGTGGTAAGCACTTGATGGGCAAGGCTTTAGATGCAGAAGAAAGATTACATGTTTGCTTTAAAATAATCACAAGCATGATGAGCGCAAAGCACTTTAAATGTGACTTGTTCCATTTTAGAGATTTGTTTAAGATAAGATATAACTCATTGAGATGTATCATAGTATTCGTCGTTAGAAAACAATTATTGTGACATTATTTCAATGAGTTATCTATTTTTGTCGTGTACAGAGATCATTCATATAAAAATATTGCCCCCTATACAATGTAAAATTCAGCTAGTCAAAAAGACAAAAAAATGATAAATATCTATAAATTACATTATTTTATAAATTAGATTTTTAAAAAATTCTGGAGGGGGTAATTGTGGTAAGAGAGGAATATTTGCGTTTTTTACAAACGTTTAATGTGGATTCTACATCAATAAATGCTAAAAAAATTGCTAATATTGTTTTAGATAATTTAGAAGAGCTAACTCAGTTATCAACACATCAAGGTCAAAGAATCCGAAGAATAATTGCTTTAGCTCAGCCTCAATGGAATGAAATCAGAACGGACATAACTATCATTAATTCGGCTAATTCAAATGATTATCAACGTATTAAACAATTAAAACATATGGTGGTTGGTCCCTTTAGAGGATTTGCACGTGCAGAAGAATTCAATTTAGATAGTCAATGTGTATTAATTTACGGACCAAATGGTACTGGCAAATCAAGTTTCTGCGAAGCACTCGAATATGGCCTGCTTGGGAGTGTTAGCGAGGCTGAAACTAAGCGTTTTCGAGATCAGGCTGAATATTTAAAAAATGCTCATGTTAATCAATTTACTCCCCCTCACATTATTGCTAAAGATGCAAATGAGGACGATGTAATTGTTGAACCCAATGCATCTAAATACAGATTTTGTTTTGTAGAAAAGAATAGAATCGATAACTTTTCTAGAATAGCAGCCCAAGCCCCTTCTAAACAGACTGAACTTATTTCAACATTATTCGGATTAGAGGCATTTACAGATTATGTTCGTAACTTTACTACCGAAATTGATGAAAGATATATAGATATTCAAGGAGAAAAAACCAAATTACTTGCACAAAAACGTCTTGAATTATCATCTGCAGAACAAATCAAGATAAACAATATTGCTGAGTTAGAAACTATTACACAGGAAGAACTAGCGCTCGCTCAGCGATATAAAAATAATTTCAGCTTTAATCTAATGGTTAGCGAAATTATTGGAACAACAGATTCTTTAGGTGCCATTCATCAACTAGAAAAAGAGTTACAAACACCTGTTCCTTTAAAAAGTAATTTAACAACTTCTGCCTTAGACATATTGATAAATAATATTCAAGTTAATATTAATCAACTTAATAGTCAACAACAAGAATTGGGATCGTATAGCCAGCAAATATCATTTAAACAACTATATGAAGCGGTTATACAGATTCAACCAAGTAATCCTGAAAGTTGCCCAGCCTGTCATACGCCCTTAAATCTAGTTACAATCAATCCGTACCTGCATTCGCAAGAAGAATTAGAAAAACTTCAACATTTGGCTAAAATACAAAAAAGAATACAGGACACTCAGCAAACCATAGGCCAACAATTATTTAGTCTTTCTCAAATAGTAAATACTTGTTTACATTTTTTATCAACTAATAATCAACTTGTTGCATATCAAATCCCTAATGGTATACAACCAACTCTCTCTTGGTGGAACTCTTTACTACAATATTTAGCAGATGGATATACCCCTTATCAACATATAGTCGCGCAGGTAAAACATCTCGAAAATACAGATCTTCTATCTAGCCAAGCTCAAGCAACAAGAAATTCAACACTAGAAGAATTAAATAGATTACGTGAATTTGAACGTCAAATTACAATCTTACAGACTCGTCGTAATACAGCTTTAAAGGAAATTTCAAAAGCAGAATTACTCATTACAAATTTCAATACTCAAAATGCACAATTAATCAACGAGGTGACCCTAGAAGAATCTATCCTACAAAGAAATCAGTCTATCTTAGAGGGATATACTGAATTCGTAACTAAAATAAATGCATATAGCAGACTTTTACCATCACAATTAGTTGCTGATTTAGGTGAAACAGTTACTACCCTATACAACGCATTCAACCGTTATGATGCTTCTCATGAAAAGTTAGCTTCGGTCAAACTTCCTTTGACACAGTCGCAGAAATTACTTATATCATTTCAAAAAGATCCAACAACATTTTTTGATGCCCTTCACATTCTCAGTGAGGGACATATTAGATGTATTGGATTAGCAATCTTGCTAGCAAAAAATATTAAAGAAAATTGCCCTATTTTAATTTTTGATGATCCAGTCAATGCAATAGATGATGAGCATAGAGCCGCAATAAGAGAAACCTTATTCAAGGACTCATTTTTCGAACAAACTCAAATCATTCTCGCTATCCATGGTGAAGAGTTCTTCAATAATACTCATCAAATGTTAGGTAAAGAGAGAGCCGCTATTTCGCAGTCTTATATATTCTCTCCCCATAAGCCTGATAACCATATATATGTACTTTCATTACAACGCCCTCGAAATCATGTGTTAGTAGCACGAGAATTGTATTCTAGAGGAGAATATAGAGATGCTCTTATGTCATCAAGACGAGCTTTAGAAAATTTATGTGATAAAACTTGGTTTCATTATGGAAAACATTGTGATAGGAATGACGGTTTAATTAGTGTATCAAGAAGATCTCCAGATCAACCCTGGGATTTAAGAAATCTCGCAGAAAATTTAAAATCTAAAATTGATAAGTCTCAAGCAAATATCCCTAAAAAAACAGAAATCGTATCCGCTTTAACATTGTTATTGGGTCCAAATGGCACCTCCCCATGTTGGCGTTATTTAAATAAAGGTACACATGATGAGGACAATTTACCGGAGTTCGACCAGCATATAGTTGGCAAGATAGTGTCATCACTCGAACAGCTAGATTCAGCACTTAATTGATGATCAATTATGACAAAATTTCACCAAATAACTTAAAAGAGGGTTCATGAGGTATGAAATTATTAAAAATTAAATTTTTATAATTTCAGTCTTATAGAATCCTAATAGTTAAAAATCTTTATTAATTGAATACTGTAAAAGATGTAATTTTTACAGGCAAACATCTAATTGAGTAAAAAATGGGCGAAATAATCCAATTTAAGAAAAAAAGAATTCCTAAAGGCCTAATAATCTCAGGATTGGGAGGCGTTAGTAATGAAAATGGACCTGTAGCTAAAGATTTAACACATAGTGATTTGATGTTTTATGGTCTTTATTGGGATAATATCGTTATTACTCAAATACCAATGTTTCATTTTACTAATAATGTGATTGAAGAATTTAGAAGTAATGGAGTTATTGAATTTTATACAAATGCCCCTCCGCCGCAAATTCATTCTTCCGAAATGCAAAGGTTGGCTTTAGAGTCTTTATTAGCATGTCAAAGCATAAGAAAGCAGACTACCGACTCTGATTGGATTATTTACAATAACGTTGCAGATGGATTTAATTCTATAGAATCTGACGATTTGATAGAGCAACATACCATTAGAATCGAAATTGCAAAATGTCTTCCCTATCCAAGTACCTATGTTCCCATAGATACTCTTAGAAAGTTTAGAGAAGATTATATTGATGAACTTGATAGACTTCATTTAGCAAAATATAGACTATTTGATAAAATTAGTTCATATGAAAATTTGGAAAGGAGAGATCTAGCCAAATCATATGAATTAGATGAGTTTCAACGTGCAATAAGAGACTATGAATTCGCTTTTTCCTCTAAGTTTTCCTATTATTCAATGAAATCATTAATTAGTGATATCAAAAGTAATAAGTTTCAACTATTAGAAGCCAGTTTAGCTGCTGGAGACCTCTTGGTAAGTGGCCTTAGCCTATCTGGAACTTACAATCTTGGCAAAACATTCTTTAATATTTTTGGCTCAAAGCAAAAGATTCATGAAGCAAGGAAGAATTCACCAGAATTTCAATTTATCGGCTCTGCGATCAATAAAGGAATTATCTTACAGAAGTTTGATCATAGTTTATGAATAAATAGATAAATTGCAGATATTACGAAGAGACTGAAGGTTTTAGATATGAAAATTTAAAACCCAGTGAATGAACGTGAAATACATGAGACTACATTAAATGATCCAAAATTATATTCAGGCAGT
The DNA here is from genome assembly GCF_019355975.1 of Acinetobacter septicus. Classification (NCBI taxonomy): domain Bacteria; kingdom Pseudomonadati; phylum Pseudomonadota; class Gammaproteobacteria; order Moraxellales; family Moraxellaceae; genus Acinetobacter; species Acinetobacter septicus. Next base: position 1,251,026 of record NZ_CP079898.1, read on the forward strand.
AAATGCAAAATTTGTCACAGGTAAAACAACCGAACACAGCTTTCGAGGGGATCTACAAAGCTTAGTAGAGTCAATTATCGGCTCAGGCTATATGGTAATTAACGAGCCTAAACGTCAAAGATGTGGTGCGCCTGATTATATCATTGAGAAAAACAGTATTCCTATTGGATTTATTGAAGCAAAAGACATTGGTGATACAGACCTAGAAGGTAAGAAAAAAACAGGTAACAAAGAACAATTTGACCGCTATAAAGCATCTTTAAACAATATCGTATTCACCAACTACCTGGACTTCTATTTTTATCAAGAAAGTGAATTAGTTGCTAAGATTTCTATTGCTGAAATTTCAGGAAATCAGATCAAAGCCTTGCCTGAAAACTTCCCAATGTTTGAGAGTCTGATTAAAAATTTCAGTATCTATCTTGGGCAAACAATCAAAAGTCCGCAGAAATTAGCCAAAATGATGGCAAATAAAGCAAAATTACTTGCTGAAATATTAGAAAAAGCAGTAACCAATGATGAAGATACACAGGAAGACAGTACTCTAAAGGCTCACTTCGAAGGCTTTAAGCAGATTCTTATTCATGACATTAAGCCAAAAGGTTTTGCCGATGTATATGCTCAGACCATTGCTTATGGAATGTTTGCAGCCCGATTACATGACTCAACCCTCAAGACTTTCTCAAGACAAGAAGCTGCTGAACTGATTCCAAAATCGAACCCTTTCTTGCGTAAACTATTTGGTTATATCGCAGGTCCAGACATTGATGATCGTATCAAATGGATTGTTGATAGCCTGGCAGACATTTTCTTACATTGTAATGTTGAGGAAATCTTAAAGACTTATGGGCGTTCAACACGAATGAACAACCCAATTATTCATTTCTATGAAACTTTTCTGAGCGAATATGACCCTAAAGAACGTAAAAAACGTGGCGTATGGTACACACCTGAACCTGTAGTCAATTTCATTGTCAGAGCTGTAGATGAAATTCTAAAAACTGAGTTTAATCTTGCTTCAGGATTAGCCGATACAGCCAAAACTACTATTAAAATTAAAAACCCCACAACAGATAAGCGTTATAAAGATGGCTATATCACAACAGAAAAAGAAGTTCATAAAGTTCAGATCCTTGATCCTGCAACAGGTACAGGCACATTCCTTTCACAAGTCATCAAACACGTACATCAAGACTTTGAAGGGATGCAAGGGATATGGAGTAACTATGTTGAAAAGGATCTGATACCACGTTTAAACGGTTTTGAGTTGCTCATGGCGAGCTATGCAATGGCTCACTTGCAACTTAACTTGCTGTTATCAGAAACAGGATATAAACCACAAGGCAATATTCAACAAAGACTGAAAGTTTATCTAACTAATAGCTTAGAAGAAAGTCATCCTGATACTGGTACTTTATTTGCGAATTGGCTCAGTGCTGAAGCAAATGAAGCGAACCATATTAAACGTGATACACCTGTCATGTGTATTATTGGTAATCCACCTTATAGTGGTGAAAGTGCTAATAAAGGTGACTGGATTATGAGTTTAATGGAAGACTATAAGAAAGAACCAGGCGGAAAAGAAAAATTAAAAGAAAAAAATTCTAAATGGATTAATGATGACTATGTAAAGTTCTTACGATATGGGCAGCATTTTATTGAAAAAAATGGAAGTGGTGTGCTTGCTTTCATTAATCCTCATGGTTTTTTAGATAATCCAACATTTAGAGGGATGCGCTGGAATCTACTTAAAACTTACGACAAGATTTATACCATTGATCTTCACGGGAATGGGAAGAAAAAAGAATTTTCTCCTGATGGAAGTGTAGATAAAAATGTATTTGATATCATGCAAGGCGTATCTATTAATATATTTATTAAAACAGGAAATAAAAAGAATTCAGAGCTAGGTCAAGTCTTTCATTATGATGTATTTGGTAAACGTGAAGAAAAATATAATTTCCTTTCTGAATCAAACTTAAATGATATAAATTTCAATGAAATTAAACCAGTAGGGAAACAATATTACTTCATTCCTCAAGACATGACATTAAAAAGTATTTATGAGAAAGGTATAAAAATAAGTGACTTATTTCCTGTTCAGGGTAATGGAATAGTAACAAAGAGAGATAATTTATGCATTCAAGCTACTGCTGACAAATGTTTGCAATCAGCGCTAGACATAATTACGTTAGAAAAATCTAATTTTTATAAAAAATACAATCTTCCTGCTGATGTAAGAGATTGGAAATATGATTGGGCTAAAAAAGATATCCAAGATTCTTTTAAAGATCAAACGTGTGTAAAGCATATCAACTACAGGCCATTTGATAAAAAATATATTTACTACACAGGTAATTCAAGAGGTTTTGTAGGATGGCCTGTAGATAAAATTATGCGAAACTATTTACAATCAGAAGGAAACCTAGGTCTGCTTTGCACTAAAGCACATAAAGATCAATCTTTTGCTCATATTTTTGTTACTAATACGATCACGGAAGCAATTTTTCTTTCTTCAAAAACTGGCTCAAATGCCATGAATCTGCCTCTTTATATTTATTATGAGGATTTAACAACTGAAGGTAAAATATGTAGGAAACCCAACTTAGAAAAAAAATATATAGACAAAATAAGTAGCATTATAAAAAGAAAATTTTCGGATGAAATATCTACTGAAAGTCAAAATTTTTCACCTATAGATATATTAAATTATGTATATGCTGTTCTTCATTCAAGAATTTATAGAGAAAAATATAATAATTTTCTCAAAATTGATTTTCCACGAGTTCCATACCCAAAAGATCAAAATACATTTGGTCAATTAGTTGGATTAGGAAATCAATTAAGAAAACTTCATCTTATGGAAGACTCCACTTTAAAAGCTATTTTTCAATATCCTGAAAGCGGTGACAATATTGTTGAGAAGCATGTTTACAAAGATGGAAATGTCTATATCAACGATGAACAGTATTTTGCCAATGTTCCTGAAGTAGCCTGGAACTTCTATATCGGTGGCTATCAACCTGCACAAAAATGGCTCAAAGACAGGAAAGGTCAAGCTCTACAATTTGAAGATATTAAGCATTATCAGAAGATGATTGCCACGCTTCAAAGAACTTCTGAAATTATGGAAGAGATAGATCAAATAGATTTTATGTAAAAATACATTACTGTTAAATGAGTATCTTTAAAAATGCTCATTTAACATTGTATACAAAATTAACCAATACATACGTCCTGACATAATCTAGATGCCCCTTTTAACAGTTAAAAATCACACTAGGCGGAAGGGCCTATCAAATATTCATTTTTTAGATAATCACACTGGTTTTGTCGCAAAACTTTAAAAATGACAATATCAAGTAAGATGAAATAATTGGAAAAATCAAAGCATAAGATGAAATAAAAAACACCAATTATTAGTTGGTAGACTTTAAAATCATAATCTTACAAAAAACATTATTTCTCGAACAAATGTTGATTCAAGTATAAGATGAAATCAAGCTATCATGAATTCTGAACAAAGAAAATTCTTGGAGTTTTCGAGATGGCTAAGCATGGCGTTAGGCGTATTACCAATCGAGGGCGAGACCGAGTAATTGGAAAATTTGCTAGCTTAAAGATGCAGCAGATTATTCAATGGGAGTCTCAAATAGAAAGGGACTGTTGCTATTGGCTTGAGTTCGATAGAGATGTAATTGCCTACCGTTCACAACCACTAATTATTTCCTATATCTTTGAAGATAGAAAGCTGCGTCATACTCCAGACTTTGAGGTCATGCGTCATAGCTTACAAACAGGTCAATATCAATATTTAGAAGTTAAACCATATAAGAAAACAATGGAAGATGAGTTCAAACGCAAACATATTGCTCGCGCTGCGCACTTTCATCTTCACGGACATATATACGATTTAATAACTGATGAACATCTCCGTAAAGACAGTTACTTAGATAATATTCGACTTCTATACCGATATGCTCGCTTAACATCTAATCCTGAAATACTTTTAAAAATCAAACGAGCCTTACCAAATCATTCTAAACATACTCTAAAAGTACTACAAAATCATTGCGTTGATTTTGGAGCAGAAATGGAACTTGCGTATCTCTTACTCTACAACGGTAGCGCTAGATTCGATATGGAGAAGCCTCTTCATATTAATACCGAAATAGAGATGACATGGTATGTTGGAGACGATGATCTATGAGTAGCTATCAATTTTCTTATGGACACTATGTCGCTTATCAAGGTTCAGTATGGGAAATTGAAAGCCTTGATCCCAAAACAAAAATATTAAAACTTTCAAGAACAACTGATGCTCTGAAGATTTCAATACCATACTCAGAAGCATTAGGTCACCTAGTTAACAATCAACTTAAATTTATTGATCCTGAAACTGCTACCAAACCTTTAATTACGGCAGAACAACGTGCCTTAGCAGATTTTTCAACAAAATCATCAGAACAAAAAAAGGAGGCTGTAAGAAGGTCAAAATATCTAAATATTCTAAAGGAACTAAAAGTCCCATCTTTCACAAAAAAATATCTTGATCCACTTATTGCAAATATTGCTCTTCAAATTGGAGACCCCACACCACCTTCAGCAATTACAGTATATCGTTGGCATAAAAATTATAAGAATGCTAGTGAAGACATACGTTCATTAATCAAGAATGAGCAAAAAAAAGGGAATCGAAGTAAGCGCCTTGATCCAGAAGTACAACATATAATAGATACGACTATTAAGGATGTTTACCTGAAGGGCCATAAACCATCAATAACAACAGTCTACGAAGAGCTTAAAAGAAATATTTGGAAAGAAAATAAATTCAGGATAGCTAGTGAGGCCTTAACAGCGCCGAGTTTAACTACTCTAATCAATAAAATTAAAGCACTTGACCCTGTATTAGTTACTCTACATCGAGAAGGAAAACATGCTGCCGAAATGGAATTTAGAGTCTACCAAATGGGTGTCTCAACAACTAGACCATTAGAACGGGTTGAAATAGATCATACCCAATTGGATTTATTCGTCATTGATGATCAAACTGGTTTTCCTTTGGGCAAACCGTATATTACTGCCGCAATAGATCATCATACCGGCTCTGTCACAGGATTCTACATTAGTTTTACTCCACCAAGTGCATTTAGTGTCATGGAGTGTCTAAAAGTAGCTATATTGCCTAAAGTTGAAATAAACAAAATCTTTCCTTCTGTTAAAAATACATGGGATGTTTTTGGTGTATTCGAAACTTTAATCGTAGACAACGGTAAAGAATTCTATAGCATCGCGCTCGAAGAAGCGTGTATTCAACTAGGGATTAACATTCAATATGCACCTCCGCTCCAACCTTGGTTTAAAGCTTCCATTGAGCGGTATTTCTCAATTATAAATCAAAAATTACTCAATGGTATGGAAGGTAAAAGTCTAAAAAATCTTGGAAAATTTGCAGATTACAATCCTATTAAGAATGCAGTAATAGATTTCTCATCATTAGTAGAAATTATGCATATATGGGTGATAGATATTTTTCATCAAACTTTCAAAGAACGCATTGGTGATACACCAGCAGAAAAATGGCGTAAAAGTGTACTGATATATCCACCATTACTTCCCAAGAGTGCATTAGACGTGAATATTACTCTAGGACTTCATGACAAACGAAAAATTGTGAGGACTGGCATCTCCTATGAAGGTCTAATCTATAACTCATCAGAACTGGCTTTACTGAGGCAAAAAATTCTAGACAATCCAAATGTGACTATAAAAATAGATCCTTCCAATATTTCTCATATATTTGTTCTTGATCCAATCAAAGAGGAATATTTCAGTGTTCCAGCAATAAACCAGAAATATGCAACGGGTAAAACTTTATTTCAACATCAAGTAATCAGAAGGAATGCCCGTGAATACGCAAAATCTTCGGTAAATATGAATAATTTAATGGAAGCTGCTGATAGGATTGAAGAAGTTGTTGAAAAAAGTAAACATACTTCCAAAAACAGGAAAACACAATTATCTCAAAAAGTTGCACGCTACGAAGATATCTCTCAGAACTCAGTACTATCCTCTAAGTCAAATGAACAACTAAACTCTATTTATAAAGAAATGAATCGTTCTCCAGAAAATCTGGTCACCGAAGTTGAGAAAAAAATAGACCCTGTTTCTAGCGATAAAATACCACTCACATCATTTTATGATGAAGCGGATGACTGGTCTTCTGATTACAGCTTGGGAGGTATTAATAATGAGTGATTTAGCAGAATTTGTTGCAGCTAATGCAGATAAAATCAGAAAAATTGAATCTATCTTTATAAAATATCCTAGACTCACAAGCATTCTTGATTGCATTGAAGAATGTCGTGAAATGTCTAAATTTTCAGAAGAGCCTCAGTGTATGTTTATCACAGGAGGATCAGGCGTAGGAAAAACAAGTCTAATTCGACAATATTCTAGTCGTTGGCCGTCAATCGAAATGCCTGATGGTGACATCCATCCTGTCTTTAAAACATCTATACCTGCCAGCGCTACAATTAAAAGCGTAGCAACCGCAATGCTAAGTGATCTAGGTGATTTAGCAGCTACCCATGGAACCACTGTAACTCAAAGCAACCGTTTATATGCTTTAGTCCATCAATGTAAGGTAGAAGTCATAATTATAGATGAATTTCAGCATCTCATTGATAATAAGACACAAAGAGTTATTGGCTTGGTAGCAGACTGGATCAAGATGTTTATCGAAATTACTAAAATTCCAGTCATACTAATTGGTATGCCAGAATCGGAAGCCATTTTACATCAAAGCCCTCAACTACGCCGCCGATTCCTCACCAAGAAACGCCTAACTCCCTTTTTATGGGATAGTGAAGCCAACCGAAATGAATTTAGAAAATTTTTAGCTGAAGTAGATAAATCTCTTCCATTTGATGTGTATAGTAATTTAGCTTCAGAAGAAATTGCTTACCGTCTTTTTGTAGCAAGTCAGGGAACGGCAGCAAATATCATGTCATTGATAAAGCACGCTGCCTATGATGCCATTAGACATAATCATCCATGTTTGACTTTAGCGCATTTAGGCACAGCTTTTGATTCAATTCAATACGACACCACCCTCCCCAATAATCCATTCCTAGTAGAGACTTCTGTAATTTCTTCTTGGAAAGCAACAAGTAGGATTACACACTCAGAAATTGGCACTAATAATCGCGTCAAAGCCAAGCCAAAAGAATTGACAATCAGAGATACCATAACCCGCCGTTAATCGATTGATGAGCGTATGAAAAAACGACTATTAAAGCGTCCAGAACCTAATCTAGATGAAAGTATGATCGGGTACTTACTACGCCTATCGGATGCTAACTGTTATGAATCCTTGAATCCAATATTATCGCTTTTGGATGACAATGATTTTGAGGTAAAGGCTCATAAAATACGTGCTCTTTGCATGGGTAAATTGAATATAGAACGACTGTCTCATCTCACAAATACACCTCAAAATACTTTGAACAACCTAATTTTTCAGTCGATTACTCTCAATAAAAGCCAATATTTCAGAGTCGGTCATGCAAGCATTTCCGATGAGTTAATGAATTTTAGAAATCCCGCAATCTGTGTACAGTGCTTAACAGAGTCTTCTTATCATCGAAAAATATGGACAGTTGCATCTTATACAGTGTGCCTTAAACACTTATCTCTATTACAGGATACATGCTCGACATGTAATTCAGTATTTAGTTGGTCAAGAACAAACTTACTGAAATGTCGCTGTGGTGCTGAAATGAAAGCAGCAGATTCACTGCAAGTTGAAAGCTCTGAAACACTACTAGCAGATATGACTGCACAAGCAGTCAATGGCGATTCGATCAAAGGACATCCACTAGTCAAAGATATGCAATCATTTTATGCAGTCATTCATCTTGGCTATATTTTATCCAGTAGGTATTCTTGGTCTAATACAGAATTAGACCTTAGTTATCAAATTATAAGTAATAGGCACATTGAAGCTCTAAATGCGTTCAAACCATTTGCTAATTGGCCAGAAAGTTTTCATCAGTTTCTAACAGAAATTGTCGCAAGAAATCGTGCCATCTATCCAGCATTTAGTAAACCAGCTCTGCTCTTTCGCCTAAGTATGGCTTTGGATCGTTCTCCATTACGTAAATTACAACCTGACATCTATCAAGCGGTAGAGTCTGAATTAGAAAGTTTTATACGCACAGAACAAACGCCATCGATATTACCAAAGCCAAAGACTGAGAATCTGAAACAAGACAAGCTATTATCAAAAAAAGAAGTTAAAACTATGCTAGCCGTATCTGATTCTAGCTTTGATCAGCTTATCAAAACTAATTTAAAACCACCTTCGCTGGATGAGAAGTACTCACTAGATAATGTAGCTGAACTCAGAGATATATTATTGAGGTTAGTTACGCTAAATGAAGCAGCTAAAATTTTAAGGCTGTCACCCCACAATACAAAGAACCTGTTAAAGAGTGGAATTATTACCGCATTTCGTGGTCCTGATATTGATGGCTACCGTGATATCTTGATTGATACTAAGGTGTTAAATAACTTATTAAGTACTATTAGCAAATCAGTAAAATCAAAATTTATACATGAAAATATATCTCTTTCGCTTTATTTCAAGAAATATCACTATCATTCGATGCGGACACTGGATGAATTAATTCAAGCTGTACTTGATAGACGACTTTCTATAGTGAACTTTGATAAAGAAGCTGGTTTATTGGGTATTAGTTTTGATAAAAATGAATTACTTCAATTCATTGATATACAAACAAAAAATAAAGATAAAAATGAATTATTAGATATCAATGATGTTATTGTCGCATTAAATACCTACCGTGATGCAGTATATCGAATCATGTCAGTAGGCCTTTTAAAGTATAAAATGGCAAAAATAAATATAAAATCTACTCAGCGCTTTGTTTCACCAGAGGAATTAGCCCGTTTCAAAGCTAAATACATTTTGCCAAGCGAAATTGCAGAACTTTTTCAAACAAATGTTACCAACATTGCTGAGCGTATAAAGCACCTTGGCATAAAACCCATTTCAGGACCAACCATTGATAATGGTTTAGTTTATGTCTTTGAGCGTAAAGATATTATCAGCATCAACAAACAACAATTGGATAAAGTACAAGGTTATCAAACCCGCACCGGTAGGCCCAAAAAAGGACAAATGACTACAAAAAGCAAAGCCAAAACAGATTATATGGATGCGCAAGCAGTTGCTGAACTTTTGGGAGATAGTGCTAATATTCAAAAAGTGTCACGTTTAGTAAAAAAGGGTTTTTTACAAGCGGTGCAACATAATGGAGAATTGGGTAACAAACGTTATTTTAAATCCGAAGTAGTACTGCAATACCTTGCAGAATTCCAGAATAATCCGCGTCTTATAAAACTACAAGACATACCCACTTGGTTATCAATTGACAAGCGCAGACTCGAAATTGATTGGCTGAAATCAGGGCGATTGAGCTTAATCGATGATGGCTTAGGCCAGCGCTATGCCCATATGGATGACTTGGAAAACATCAAGAAGCTCAGGATATATGCGTTAAGTACACAAGAACTAGCTGAATCTACTGGAAAAACACGCCAAGATGTTAACAATGCAATCCGCCTTGGAAAAATTCAACCTATATCAGGACCCAATTATGATAGTTTTCCGAACTTTTTATTTGATCGCTCAAGCATTATCAAGCTTCTTTAGATTGCGAATGCAGAGACTTGATGATCTAAATATTTATCAACTTAAATTGCCGTTGACGAAATTGGGCTGAAACCATCATTTATGTTACATTATGTATCACTAAAATATTATATAGAATGAGATCTAAGGGAACTAATGAGCACTATTATAAACTTTTTAAGCAACCCAGCAGTTGGTGGAGTAGCTGCAATATGTACAATCCTCACAACAATATGGGGGATAATACAAACAATACGTGTTAAGAAACTATCACAAGAAATTAGTAATTTGAAAACAAGCAAAAAGACTGATACCGACCAACGTCAAGTTAAAACGCATGATCGTTCTACATATGTGGAACAGGCAAATGATATAACTATTAATCATGGATCAGACTGATATGTGTCCTGATCGTTCTACAAATATTGGCACAGCTCAAACTGTCACCATCAATCAAGTTGCACCAAATTTTCAAAGACGGCCAGCTTTAATATCTCAAGTAGTAAAGAGACTTTCATCACTAACGCTTATAGATGAGGCATTCACCAATCAGTTAGAACATACTTATAATATTGAAGCTAAACTCGAATATAATCATGTATTTAAGTATCGTCCTTTAATTGAAGAGTATGGTGAATACGGACACAATGTCATTAAAATATTAAGTACAATTGATCAAGAAAAAATTGGATCTGAAAAAAAAATCTTAAAATTAATTAATGATTTTTATAAAGAATGCATCGGAAACTTAAGAAGAATTGAGTCTTATTCCAAACAAAAGAGAGAAATTATAGAGGTAATTCAATCAAACTCCGACCAAATAATAGAAGATGTAATCAATAAAATAATAGAAATAATTAATAACTCATCAAATGGTCAAGATATGGATGAAGAGGACTTAATTTTTGGAGTAAAATATGTTGTTGGTCATGCCTTTATAGAATGTAAAGTTTTGGAACGACCTCAATTATGATCATTAATGAAGCCCATCCAAATTTAAGCATCTATCGACTTGGAGCAAGTTTAATTAGTATATTGACTAACTCTCCATTAGAGAAATTTGATGTTTTATATTTATATGAATCATTTAAAAAAAGAACTTCCAATGATATTAGTTTTGGCTATTTCATGTTAACTCTCGATTGGTTATATCTCCTAAACTTAGTTGAATTAACAGAGAATGGAGATATTAAAAAATGTTATTAAAAAATCTTAAGATATTTTCTAATGGAATTGAAATTCGCAATATTCCATTTAAAACTGGTCTTAACCTAATCTTAGACAATGAAACTATATTAGGAACTGAATCTGGTAATAGCATTGGAAAAACAACTCTACTTCGCATTGTAGATTACTGTTTAGGTTCAGATGGCAAAGATATTTATACTGATCCAGAGTTCAAAACTGAATATAATACAGAGGTCTACAACTTCGTCCAAAATAATCAAGTTTCAGCACAGCTTGAGCTAACTCTGAGAAATAATACTAATATAATTCTTGAAAGAAATCTTATTATAGAGGGTGAGAAATATTATAAAATAAATGATGAAGAAATTAGCTCAATCACAAAGTATAGAGAAAAGTTATCTGAGTTAATTTTTAAAAACAAAGCGTCAAAACCATCATTAAGACAATTAGTTCCCAAATTTATACGTAGTGATGCCTCAAAAATGTCAAATACAATTATGTATTTGCACAAATCTACCTCTCCTCGTGAATATGAACCGATTTTTTTGTTTTTATTTGGATTTCCAGAACCTACTCTTTTTTCTAACAAAAGCAGCTTATCTAGGGAACAAAAAGACTATGAAAAAAGATTATCTGTTTATGAAAAACCTCATTCAAAAAATGTAATTGAGCAAATGCTGAATGTTGTTAATGGAAATATTGTATCCGAAGAAATAAAGATCAATGAATTTCGCCTAAGTGATGCTTATCATCATGAGCTTGAAAATATTAGACAAATCAAATCTAAAATATCTAAACTCTCAACGAGTATATCAGAAGTAGATCTACGTATAGATCTCAACCAACAAACGATCGAAGAACTCACTGAATCATCTAATGAAATTGATTCTGATTATGTTCAAAATTTCTATGATGATGCAGCTATCTATTTACCAAATTTGCAGAAGAAATTTGATGATGTACTAAATTTTCACTCAAAAATGGTTGAAAATAAAGTAAATTTCATCGAAAAATATCTTTCAAAATTGAAACAAGATAGAAATGAACTCCAAAAAGATCTAGATAAAGCATTATTTGAAGAAAGTAGTTTATTGCAAGCCCTCAGTAACAGTGGAACATTGAATGATTTAGAGGTTATGCGCCTGGAATTGAACAGACTTCTTGAACAAAAAGGTGGATTAGAAGCTTCTCTACAAAAAATTAATGAAACGACTGAGCAATTACAAAAAATTTCTACAAATTTAGAAGAAATCAACGGAAAAATTGAAAGATACATTGCTGACTTTAATGAGAAAGTTACTGTATTCAATACTTTTTTTTCTAAGTATTCTAAAAAGCTCTATGAAGAGGAATATATATTTTCATATGAAAAGAAAGATAGCGATGAGTATTACAAATTTAAAATAGCCAATATCAGCGGAAACGTTGGTGGTGGTAAGAAAAAGGGGCAAGTTGCTGCATTTGATTTAGCATATATTTCATTTATAAATGAAGTTGGCCTTTTGTTCCCTCAATTTGTTCTACACGATAGTATTGAGGATATTCATGCCAACCAAATAGAAACTTTATTTAGTCTAGCAAATGAAATTAATGGGCAATATGTAGTCGCTGTACTTAAAGACAAAATTAAATTTCTTGGAAATGATTATATAAACCAAAATACTATATTGTGCCTAGATCAGCATAATAAGTTCTTCCGTATCTAGCAATATTATTGAAACAGAATTTTGAACTGGGCTAGGTTTATCAGAGACAGTTTATTTGTATTTAAATTAGGCCTCCTAAACATGCACGTTAATCTTATCTGTAGTAACTCAAATAGCAAAACATATCTAATTGCTATGTAGCATTTTTGATTAAATCACCCCACCCAGTATAACGTTTCTAACTCAACATCAACTCACCCCAAAACCCCTTATTAATTATTAATTAATTGATTTAATAAGATTTTTTTTGATCATGATCAATCAATGTAGTGTTTCATTTATTGAATTTATAAAAATTTCATTTTATGGTTTATAAATTGTATTTTATTTCAATTTATTCTTTAGATTTTACTTAAATAAATATATTTTAAAATTATGCTTTCTGCTCTAAGTCGCTAATTATTAAACAAAGATAGAAGTTAAAAAATTTCACTTTATGATTGAATCCACAGTTGAACGTAAGCGTCCGCTGAACCCCACTTTTCTTATTTTCTCAATATCCCGATAGTGTCCATTATTTATTAAATGGACATTATGTTTATGGCCTTAGACACTTTTATAGACACTGAACAAACGACAGAAAGAACCCGCAGAATCTTCGCAACTGAGTTTAAACAGCACCTGGTCGAGCTTTGCCTGCAGCCAGACACATCGGTGGCCAAGGTGGCAATGCAACATCAGGTCAATGCCAATCTGCTACATAAATGGATTCGCCAGTCCAGATCAATGGTCCCGGCATTAAAAAGCCCACCCAGTCCACAGACCGACTTTCTTCCCGTCATTCTTCACCCGACGCCAGTCAGACAAGAAGCACCTCTGCCACCTGACGCAACTAAACAAGAAACACCTCCACCACCTGTGCCGGAGAAGAATGCTGTCGCTCATATCAGGATTCCACTGCATAAGGAACAAGGTTCCGCAAGGGATCAGATGATCGAGATCGACTGGCCGGTGGAATCTGCAATGGAATTACTGCCTTTACTTCAGGGCTTGATCAAATGATCCGTATCGATGAAATCTGGCTCTCTACCCAGCCGATGGATATGCGTGCAGGTATGGATACTGCCATGGCTCAGGTGCTGAGAGCATTTGGCTATATCAAACCACACTGCGCTTACCTGTTCTGTAATAAACGTGGTCATCGCATGAAAGTGCTGGTGCATGATGGACTGGGTGTCTGGCTGTGTGCCCGACGACTGGAACAGGGTAAATTTCACTGGGCTCAGGTTCACCAGGGTGAAACCGTGGCGATCAGCCCGGAACAGTTACAGGCACTGATCCAAGGTTTAGCTTGGCAGAGAATCGGACTGCAGCAAGTGGTAACAATGCTCTAAACCAAGCTCATCCATTCTGCTATTCTCCAAACGTTTTATTTACACATATTCATGATCTCAGCCATACTGTGGTCATGAATACGCTGCCTGATTTAAGCCAACTGACCCATACACAACTGCTGGAATTCACCAGGCAGTTGGCGCTGCAGCATCAGTCTCTAGCACAATCAAACCAACAATTGGATGCCAAAGTTCAACATCTTTCTATTCTCAATCAAAAATACGAGCATGAACTCGCACTATTTAAACAGCACAAATTCGCCCAAAAGAATGAACACTTAACGGCAAAACAAATCCATCTCTGGGATGAAGCGGTTGAAGAAGATATTGCCGCGGTTGATCTAGAACTGGAACGGCTAAATGCAGATAAAACCGATGCAGCGACAGAGAAAGCCACAGTCAACAAACCTAAACGTCGACTGCTGCCGGATCATCTACACACCATCCGTATTGAGCATGAACCTGCATCAACCCAATGCAGTTGTGGCTGCCAGTTACGTCGTATCGGCGAAGATATCAGTGAAAAACTGCATTTCAGACCGGCACAGTTCTATAAGGAACAGCATGTACGTGGCAAATGGGTCTGTGATCAGTGTGACACCCTGACTCAGCAAGCGATGCCCGCCTATGTGATTGATAAAGGTATTGCCAGTCCTGAACTGCTCAGCCATGTGCTGGTATCGAAGTATGCCGATCATTTGCCGCTGTACCGTCAGCGCCTGATCTATCAGCGGGCGGGCATTGATCTGTCCAGATCCACGTTATCTGACTGGATTGGTCGCTGCGGTGTAGAACTGGAACCTCTGGCCAATGCCTTAAAACAGGTGGTGCTGCAACAGCGGGTGATCCATGCCGATGAAACGCCGGTCACCATTATGCGGATGGGTGAGAATGAGAAAAAACCGAAGAAAGGTTATGTCTGGGCCTATGCCACCACACAGTACAATCCAGTTCAGGCAGTGATCTATGACTTTCAGGATAGTCGTTCAGGTCAGCATGCTGAAGCGTTCCTGAATGGCTGGCAGGGTCATCTGGTCTGTGACGATTACAGTGGTTATAAAGCACGCTTTAAATCAGGCCAGGTCATTGAGGTGGGCTGCATGGCGCATGCACGTCGTAAATTCCATGAGCTACATGTGACTGGGAAAAGTCAGATCGCTGAACAGGCATTACTGATGATTCAGAAACTGTATGCGATAGAAGCAGAACTCAGGAAAAAGACCGATAGTACAGCAGAACACCGCCGCGAATATCGGCAAAAGCATAGTCAACTGGTGATGCAACAACTGTATGAATGGCTCAACCAACATTATCTGACGGTGCCATCGAGTTCTCCAACTGCCAAGGCGATCAATTACAGCCTAAAACGTTGGCAGGCACTCTGCCGCTATCTGGATGATGGTAATCTACCCATTGACAATAACTGGGCAGAGAACTCAATGCGCCCCTGGGCCTTGGGACGAAAGAACTGGCTATTTGCAGGTTCGCTGCGCAGTGGTCAACGAGCAGCCAATATCATGACTTTAATCCAGTCAGCAAAGCTGAATGGGCTGGATCCGTATGCCTATCTAAGTGATGTGCTGAAAAGGCTGCCGACACATAAAGCGACCCAGATTGAAGAGTTACTGCCACACTGCTGGAAACCTAAATCGAATTAAAAATTGGTATGGGGTTCAGCGGACGCTTACAGTTGAACGACACATCAGTTGTCATAAACGACACAACACCTGTCATGGAACGACATGACAGGTGTCATAGTAAAGTTCAAATGATTATTGAGTTTTAAGCATCTATAATCTTTGTCGTCTTAAAGACAGCTTCTTACGAATATTTTGTAATTTTTTTATCTGCTCACTCGTAATTTTAGGAAATGAATTTCTTAAAATAATTTCATCATATTTAAGACAAATATCATCTATTGAACTTATATTCATAAACTCTTTAGAATAAATCTCAAAATCAGAATCACTTATTGAAATATAAGGTATTGATAAACTTTTAAACTCATTAGGTGTTAACTCAAGAACCCCTCCTCCATAATACCTGCCATATAACTCAGCCAAAAGCAAAGTTAAAGAATTATAAAAAGAAAAAATCAGACTATTTATGTCATAATTGTCTTTAGGGTAAACAAGATATGCTGTGTCAGTTGCTAATACATTTGCTTCATTTTTTATAATCTTAGGATACTCATGACATCTTTTAAAAAAGAAAGCTGGTGCTGGTGTACCAATATTTGGAACATGGAACCATTCCTTTCTACTGAGCATTTTAAATCGATTATGTAGACCTTGTTCAACTCCCTCTAAAATATATTGGCTCTTTGATAAATTATCACTCACCCCAAAACCATTATTAAAATCCAATAAAAAACAAGGAGTACCTAACGTTAATAAATCATTAAAAGATTTATTATCAAATACGACTCCACAACCAACATAAGTAGATTTCTGTATAATTGGTTTTGCATATTTTTCAAAAGAATACTTATTGATATTATCCTGATTCACAATAAAAAAGGAATTAGCGGCAGTTACTATGCCTGCCTTAGAAGATGTTATATCACTAACTTTAGGAATTTTCTTGATAAGCTTCTCAATTAATGAACATTCTGATGTAGTTAGAGCATGGCTTGTCCATTTTAGGGAGTTTACTACCTTATGTTCATTTAATTTTAGTTTAGTAACATCTCCACCTAGCTCATCAGGAGCTTCAATATTACAGAAAAAAAGACCAGGAGCACTTGATTTTTTTTCGGCAATTAAAATTAGCGTATCTTGCCCTTTACATTCTTTAAATAGTAGCTCATTAAATGTAAAAACCTCTATACGCTCGAATTCATTTAATAGAAGCTCTCTTAACTCTTTCGCATACTTAACCTGTAATAGTTCAGATGGTAAAACCAATGCAAGTATTCCATTTTCAGCTAAAACGCTAATAGATCTTACAAGAAATGAACTCCATATGTTTTTTACTGTACTAGTTGATAATGTAGGAAATTGAGCATGAATAGCAGCACAAAGCTCAATCTGTTTATCACTAAGATAATTCCTTTTTACATAAGGGGGATTACCAATTACAAGATCAAAACTACAATCTTGCAACCCAGTTTGAAAATCTAAAAAATCTGCATGAACAACATCAAGCTCATCCAAATTAATATTTTTTTTAATTTTATTAGACTCAGTTTCAGATATTTCAACTGCTAAAATTTTCTCTACTTTAATATCAGAACACAAAATATTATTAGATAAAGCTCGAATAAACTCACCATCTCCTGCACTAGGTTCAAGAATGGTTAATCTACTTTCTTCAGATTTATTAAAAACCCTTTTTACAATAAAATTTGCAATATGGGTTGGAGTGTAATAAGAACCTGTTTGTTTCTTTAGACTCATAATTCTGTACCTAAATATTTAAAATATTTTTGGAACATTGAGCTCGTTTCTTTATAAAGTCTTAATAATATTAACTCTTCTTTTGTATCAAGATTAAGATGTTTATCAAGTAAAAATGTTATTTCCTCCAATTTTAGTTGCAACTGTTCCAGTTGCCAAATAAGACCATAACGTCTCTGGTTTAATGCAAGCTCTTTCATCATGAACTGTGCTTCCGCACTGGTTTCTTTAGCACAAATATTTCCATGATCATCTCTGAAAAAATGATCATTCATATCTACATCACATGGATCTAAAAATAACCCTATTTTATTAGATTTTTTATTATTAACATGCGAACAACAATATACTAAATTTGAGTAGCTACAACTTAACTCAGGAAACTGATCTTTAGGTTTAAAATGATCAATATGAAAACATTTTGATCCTCCAAACCAATTATCTGGACTATCTGTATAACCACATCTACCATTAAAATCTTTTTTTAAAATACTTTTATAACGAGTATATACAGTGTATTGATTTGTGCATGTTCTTACAGGAATAAAAGTTCTAAAAGTATTACTTAACATTTTTAATAGTCTCGAGTACTTTATTTACTGACTCCAACAAATCGCTTAACTGTTTTGAATTAGTTGTACTTTTTAATTCATCGGGAACAGCAGAATCAGCACCAAAAGTTTTTTCTAAGAAACTATCTAATTCAATAATTTTTTGCTCTTCAAAGACTGTTAACATTTCATTTTGGAACTTTCTAGAACACAATTCATGAAGTTCATTTTTTGCATCATCTATCCTTTTATTATATTTTTGAATCTGAAGAATTACTTTTTGAGGAAAAGTTAAATGTTGTTCATTATCAAAACTTTCTATATTCAACTCTTTTGAATAAACTTGGTTTACATCATATGTAGAATCTGCATGTGAAGCATCAGTATCATAAGAAGAAGCAATAAAACAAGGAAAATCTGTTCTAATCTTTCTAAATTCTGAAATTAATTCTGAACCATAATAGTCGACTTCATATACACTAGGTAAATCAGTTTTAATCTCATTAAGATTCCAATCAGAAACTAAAGCATCTGGATGCAATTCACATATATTCGCAATCATTTCATCAAGGGTAGGAGCTGGAAATAAAGTTATTATACAAACTTCACCACTTTTTTTATGAACATCAAAAGCCGCTTTGAATTGATTCTGCTCACTTTTTTGTTCATCAATAAAGACTATTTTATAGGCCATCCTTTACCTCTTGAACTTTATATTTTACTGGAATAGAAATTCTAACCCCAAATCCAGTATCACTTTCATTAATATGATTTAATAATAGTTTAATTGTTCCATCATATTCTTCAATAACTGTTTTTGCGATCCACATTCCTAACCCTGTACCGACTTCATCACCATTACTATCTCTTTTTGTTGTATACAATGGTGCAAAAATTGACTCAGGATTAGATATACTGGAAGAAAGTCCAGGTCCATTATCTCTATATTCAATTAAAATCTGATTTCCTACCTCTTTAAATATAATGTGAATTTTTCTAGATACTTTTCGTCCAGATGGACGTGTAAAAGCATCCATTGAATTCGTCAATAAATTCACAAAAATACTATCAAAATCAATTTCAAAAGCCCTAAGGTTTATTTTCTGTGAAGACTCTATTGAAAAATCTATTCCACGCTCTGCTAAAGTACTTTCCCAATTTAATTTAAGATGCTCAAAATAAGAATCAAGGCTTAGCTGTTTTCTCTTTCTTTTATCTTTACGAGAAAACCCTAATGAGAAACCAAGCCAAGTTAAAATTTTCTTATCGGCTGCTTTAATCTCATCAAGTGATATGAATGGATTCTCATACTCTTCAACACCATTAAACTGATCACTTTCAAACAAAGTTTTCAATAAATTTGAAAGTTTATCTGCTCTAGATTTAAGTTTCCCCTGAATTTTCCCTAAATCATGTCCAAGAGCAGCAGATATAATACCGCTACTTGCCATTCCACGAAGAAGCTTATGTTCATCTTTCAACCTCTCGTTTTCTTCTTGTAAAGAATCCGCATATAAAGCCATTAGCTTCGTTTCTGAATTATCGAGCCCCTCATTACCATCTGTATCACTATGTTGTTTTGATTGATCATCATCATTTACTCCAGAGTCTGTGCTATTTCCCTCATCCTTTTTCTGACGATTGCGAGCCAAAATACTCTCTGTTAATTTTCGTGCTTTTGCAAGATCTCTCTCTGGACCAAATTTCTCATCGTCATAATGTTTAAGCTCTCTTGCAATAAATGATCTGTCTTCTTCAAACTTATTGATAATAGACTTAATAATATTTTTAAACACATGAAATGTTTGTGTTTCTTGCAGACCCTCACGACTAGATTTATCTTCAAACTCTAAATTTGTTAATCGAGAGATTTTGATAACACCTGCTATATTGTCTGGTTCTACACGATAGCCACCCTCTGCCTTAGCAACACCAGCAGGACTTGCCCCTTTTCTAGATCCCAAACCTAGCCAATCAAATGCAGGTTCGTTTACTTCGCCATAGGGTCTTACACGAAAGTTATCTCGATAAATTTTAACTCCTCCAAATTTATCTAACCATTGCTTTCGTAAATTAGCAGCAATTGGTTTATAAAAAAATCTTTTAGAGTCTGAAGTATTGGTTGTTTTTTTCAAAAAATAAAAGATAAACTCAAATGACCCTATTTGATTTAAAATATTCGCTTCCACTGATTCTCCAACCAATTGGTCAAAGGTAAAAGTTTGAGTATATTTTTTCTTTAAGAATTCTTTTCTACTTGCAAACAATGAGCTTTTAACTAACTCCCTCTCAAAAAAATCGGATGGAATAATTTGAGTATCATATTCTTCTCGCTCAATAGTGATAGTTACACTCTGATTTTCATCAGCTATTGCTGTTAACTTATAATCAAAATCATCACAAATTGAACTCAATACTTCACCATATTTATCAACCTCTAAAGTTGATAAAATATGTATAGAAAAGTCTTCTGTATCACGTGGTGGTACTAATACTTCTAGATCATTAAATAATTGCTTAACTAAATTATCATCCCATAGATCATGTAAATGAGATATTTTTAAAATTGTTCCGCGAGAAAAAGTATCCTCTAGTCTTTCAGGTAATAAACTGTGTAGATCAGAACTACTTAGCTCTAATACTTTTGAAGCAATAAAATGAAAATCAAATGAATCATTAATTTTTTGCACATTTTCAACTAATCCGCCAGAATCAAACTCTTCCAAATTAGCTGTTACATCATTAATTATTTTATTTGATTCTTCAAAATCCCCCCAATTTACGGCCCATACCAATCCATTGTTAGTATTCGTATCTCTTGCTCGAGTTATTGTGAGCATCTCGCACTTTGCTCCAAGCTTATCCAAAGCAAAACGACCTATTCCTTTGGCACCTGATTTTATTCGACCAGAAGATGTTTTATAGTTATGTAATTTGTTATCAGTCCCAATTGTCATCCAATGATTTTCGATGATGCTCTTCGTCATGCCATCACCCACATCAATGATATATAAAGTACATAATTGCAGTAATTGATTTTTAAATAATGTAAGTTTTTCAGTTTCTAAAGCCGATAACTTAGTGATATCAACTAATTCAAACTCACCTTGTTTTTCCTTATAAAACAAATTGATTTGGTCTTCATCTATATTTTTTCGTATAAGTTTTTTGTATTGTTCCTCAGATAAAATTTTTGGAACTTCACAAAACTCATTATCAATATAAATTATACAAAATGGAGAATCTGCATCATAACAATTTTTAACTAGCTCTATAATAGCCCCTTTCGAGTTAGCAATATTTTCTCGACCTATAAGTATTGCTGCTCTTGCTGAAACGGTAAAAGGAACTAAAGCCATGATGAAATCCCAATTTTCAAGGTGAAAAATTTACTTTCCACAAAACCAACTGAAGAAACTAAATATACTGTTTCTTCTTAACTCTATCAATCATTAACATTTTGATTTCAAAAGTTTTTAAAGTATCTACTAAAACACTTTTCTATAGAGTATATATTATATAGAAAAATCAATAATTTAAACCTTATTTCTCCTTGCTAACCTTTATTATTTTGTATATAAATAAACTAAGATGGATATATTTCGTACAAGGCATTTTTATGCGCACACCTGATGAGGTCAAAGAAATTCTACACACTCGAGGAGTATCAATAGCTGAGTGGGCTAGAGATAACGGCTTTGCCCCAAGACAGGTATATCAAGTTTTAAATGCCAAACATAAACCCATGCGTGGTAAAAGTCACATGATAGCCGTCAAACTTGGCTTGAAAGATGGCATCATTGATCCCGACTTTACTTTTGAAAAAATGCAGGAGGGAAAATAATGGGAAATTAACTACACATAAATAAAAAAACGGACCCTTTCGGATCCGTTGGTTCTAATACACAAGGTATCAGACGTAGTAATCAAAGTATCTTCTGTGTTGAACCATACGTCAAGTCATTTCACATCAGTTTTTTTAAATGTGATGGGCTTACTCATCCCTAGAAAATAGCATTCTAGGAATGCATATGCTTCAAAAACATGGAGATATAATATGTCTTATCCTATAAGCCACACTCAACAACATATACAGCAACTCATTCTTGAGCAGATCCAGTCAGCATTTAACAAAAAACCAAATATTGCAGGAACACTACATGGCCAGCGTCGTATTTACCAAGGCTGCTTAGAACGACGAACCTCTCTTTTTCCTAGCCGTAAAGCTGGTGGTTCAATCGCTTTAGAAAGCTTTCTAGAATTGGCTTATGCTGTGCAACTAGAAAGCCACCCTACCGTGGAATCTTATCGAACACAGACCTTAAAAATTCCGATTGGACAAAATCAGGAACTTTATCCTGACTTTCTAATTCGTACTCTCAAAGGTAATTTTGAAGTCCACGAAGTTAAACCATCTATTCAGCATCTGTCTCTGGAAAGTC
Source organism: Acinetobacter septicus (assembly GCF_019355975.1). Taxonomy (NCBI): domain Bacteria; kingdom Pseudomonadati; phylum Pseudomonadota; class Gammaproteobacteria; order Moraxellales; family Moraxellaceae; genus Acinetobacter; species Acinetobacter septicus. The sequence goes on from NZ_CP079898.1 coordinate 1,273,363, forward strand.
TACAACGCTTTGAGCGACTAGCTTCCATTTTGGCGTCTATAAATATCCCTTTTAAGTTAGTTGACGCAAATACATTACCCCGACGCCAATCCCTAACACAGTTATTGCATCTTTATTCTCGTGGCCATCTTCAGGATTGGACATCACTTGAAATTGAGTTAGCACAAGACCTTTTGATTCGCTATGAATTGGATAATCTAGAACAGGCTTATAGTATTTTAGAAAAAGACCAATTATCTCCACAGCTTGCAGACTATTTGCTTTTTCATCAAATCATTCAAGTCAAAAACGCCAAAAATAATCATCTCACCTTGGGAGTAGATCTATGAATACTTCCATTCCTATTCCCAGTATTGGTACTCGTTTTTTATTTCGCGGTTCACAGTTTGAAATTAGCTTTATCGGTCATGGTATTTGCCGTTATTCTGCGATCGCTGGTGGTCGTATATTTCAAATTCCATATCATCAGTTTGAAGAATGGTATAAATCAGGGCTTGTTGAGTATGAATTTAACGCATCCAATTTACTGACCAGCCCTGAAATGACTGTAAGTACTATTCGTAAATTCAGGTATGTACAAGCTGCAATAACAAAGCTGCCATACCCAACCGCAGTTCAACCATTAACGATATTAATTCAACAGATTGCCAAAGAGATTCAAGACCAGATACCACCAAGCCCCAGATCTGTTGCACGATGGATTCGAGTATATCGACTAAGTAATCAGTGCTCAGAATCTCTTGAAAAGAAAAAATCAGGTAATCATTATGTCCGATTTTCTTTAGAAATCGAACGTCTAATCCATCAAGCCATCCAAGCAATTTACCTTTGTTCAGAACGACGAGATGGTAAAGATGTATTGGCATTTGTTATTGGTAAAGCTATGGAAAATGGCTGGGTATCACATAAAATTCCTTGTTTACGAACAATTGAACGTCGTATCAATCGTTTAGATCCTTATGTAGTCATCAATGCCAAAAAAGGATCTCGTAGTGCAAGAAAATTACTCAAAGCTGCGGGGCAATCCATCATCAGCCCAACCGTAATGGCTTTGGTGGAAATTGATACCCATTATCTGGATATCATTATTATTGATGATATAACAGGAGCCATTTTAGGTCGTCCATTTTTATCATGTGCGATTGATATTTACACTCGAGTCATTGTTGGGATTTTCGTCAATTTATATCCGCCAAGTGCATTAACCACAATGTGTGTGATTCGGGACATGATTACCCGCCCCCAAAGAGGTTTATCTGGTGGTGTGCCGAGCCAAATTATTCCAGACAATGGAGTGGAGTTCAAAAATAATTCTTTTGCACGACTATGTGAAACCTTAAAGATTACCATTACACCTTCTCAAGTTGGTACACCAAATAATAAACCGCATATTGAAAGCTTCTTTAGAACACTAACTGAAGGTTTAACCCAAAAACTACCTGGTACAACCTTCTCGAACTCCACAGCGAGAGGAGATTATAACGCCAGTAAAACTGCCAAAATGACACTTGCAGATGTTCAGAAATATGCAGAGCAATGGATCAATGAGATTTACCACACACGTATTCATTCTGAAACCAATCGTGTACCTATACTTGCTTGGGAAGACGCCACAAAAATAGTTAAGCCAACTTCGCTTTCAGATGATGAGGCATCTGTACTATGCCGAAAACCTTACGAGCGTAGCATTAACAAGGGACGTGTCTTAATCGACTACTTGTATTATTTTTCTCCAGCACTCGCAACCTTTGAACAACAAAAGCTCACCAAAGTGATTGTACTTGTTGATGAAATAGATTTAGGGCATGTATTTATCGTTGATCCAAATGATCCAACTAATCTCATCAAAGCTGAATGCACCAATCCAAGTTATGCAAAGGGTTTGACTATGTATGCCCATCAAGAAGCACAAAAAATCAAAAAACAGATGGCTCAGGCAGATCTTAGACGTTTAGGTGAAAAGGCTAACCTAGTTGCACGTTGGCATTTACTGAAAAAGATCCAAGAAGATTTACAGAGGAAAAAGCCTAAATTACGCCAACTATTAATAGATTTTCCTGAAGAAGTCCAGAACCTCTCTAGACCAATTCAGCAAAACGCCACTCTGAATGAATCCACTCCATCAGAAGATCAAAAATCTAACTTTTACTCTTCTTTTTCTTCTATGGAGATCTAATTTATGGATTATCAAGCTATTTATGGACGTGTTGCCCAAATCAACCGATTTATCGTGCAACACCCTGAATTTAACAACGCCTTTCAAGGCATACAAGAATGTATGTATAAAAGTAATACCTATCAAGAACCTATAGGCAGTATTCTACATGCTAATGGCGGTCATGGTAAAACCTTGCTCTGCAAAGTCATGATTAAACAAATGCCATCCTATAAACGAGTTGGCGATGGTTATGAAAAAACCATTATTCCAGCATTCTATGCCCAAATACCATCTCCAGCATCAGTCAAATCAGTCGCAAGTATGCTACTCAAGGAATTAGGTGACCCAAATCCTGCTACGGGTAATGCTTCTCAAATTACCTTAAGACTTTGCCATTTACTTCAACAATGTGAAACCAAACTGGTTTTTCTGGATGAATTTCATCACCTATTCCGTATTCAAAAAACAGCAACTAAGTTAAATATTACTGTATGTGACTGGATTAAATCGATTGTAAATGAAACTCAAATTAGTTTTTGTTTGGTCGGCTTATCTGAGTTTGTACCATTTTTAGAAATGGACTCACAGCTTGCCAGACGCTTTCAATATCATTATCCATTACATGCCTTGTCACTTGGCTCATCTGATTGTAGAGGCTCAATCTTTCCATTTCTTGCAGAAGTTGAAACACAGATTAGCCAACGATGTAATGTGTCATTTGATCAATCTTTAGATTCACCACTTCTGGCACTTCAAATCTATGCAGCAACAGCAGGTAATCATGCTTTCATTATGTCTTTACTCAAAGACAGTGTACTTTTTGCCTTAAAAGACTCTAGAGAACTCATCACACTTCAAGATTTCAGTACAACATGGCAGCAAGGTACTACAGCACAAGTCAGCCTAACCTCTAATAACCCGTTTAATATGTCCCGCAGTGTTTTGGCGAGTCAGATGAGGATTAATCTATGACACAGAAATCCTTGCTTATTCAACCAATTCCTTATGCTGATGAAAGTGCAGGTAGCTTTTTGATTAGAGCAGCTAAAGCCAATGGCTTTTCCAGTGTCTACTCACTATGTTATATGCAAGCATACTGTAACCCTAAAACGTTAAGTTCAAGAATTACTCAGCAAAAAAAGTTTTGTCAACTTATAGCAATATTGGGATTAGATAATACATATTCCAAACTAGCATTTAAAATAGCAGGCCCAACTATAGGCTCACCACGCATATATTTAGGCATTCAAATTCCTGAATTATTCTTTAGAAAAGATGCTCAAACATTTTGTCCCGAATGTTTAAAGGAAAAATTATATTGGCGGCAACATTGGCTTTTACGTCCGTATACAGTTTGTACAAAACATCATATTTTATTGCATGAATGTTGCCCCAATTGCCAGAAAATATTGGATATAGGGCGAAACCAAATCCATATTTGTAATCATTGTGGCCAAGATATTAGACTTACAACATCCCAATCAAAGAGTCATGTTTCCACACAATGGTTTATGAATCTGATAGCAACTGAGAATCAGCAAGTCCTTAATCAAATGTATGAGTATTGGTATGTTTTAGAAAAATTTGACGAGCTTACTCATAATATTCAGATAGACCACAACCGTCTCAATCTCGCTCATGAATACAGCACGAATCAAATTCAATCTATAAAAAGATTGAGTCATATGTTGAATAAGAGAAGCTGTCAGGCTCATCCCCGAATACAGGTCGTATATTTTAAGAAGCAAAGTCAAACGTTACACGATTACGCAAATGCAGCATTGGCTGAATGTAATCATCTTCACCAACCAACTAAAAATCCTATAGAAAAATTTTTCTCATTAGATCAAACCATGACAATCCTTGATATTTCATATATCAGATTAAAAAACTTAATTAAGGGAGGAAAACTCACCGTCATAAAAGGTCAAAAACGTTTTGTTTATATTAGTAGTATTGAAATTGAGCGCGTGCTTTTGGATGGTTCACATAAAGCCCATTTAAAGGCTCCACGAGGAGAATGTGTACCCAAAGGTAATTTGCTCACATTGCCAGAAATAGCAAGCCAACTCCAAATTCATAAAGAAGTAGTCCGAGATCTTGGTGTCAAAGGCTGGCTAAAATTAGATAAAAAGAAAGTAGAGGGATATGTACGAAATGTAGCCTTGCCAGAGGTAATACAAGAATTTATTAATCACTATATTTCTATCGGAACTCTAGCTCGACAACTCAATGTTAATTCTACAAATCTAGCTGATAAGTTAAAGCATTTTGGAATTGAACCCATAGGTGGCCCTCACATTGACGGTTTAAGAACAAACCTTTATCAACAAGCCGATATTAAGGACATTACTACCGATATGATTAATAATCTTAAGTATTATCAGACTTATACAGGCCGCCCCTCAAAGGATAGAGCGAGGATGATACATTATGAGTCAGATCCAACTTTATACCTTTCAGTGAGACATACAAGTTTCAAATTGCATATTGGTCCATCCAAAGTTGCCGTTCTTGTTCAAAAGAAAATCTTAAAAAAGGATGAGCTTTGTCATTCTGTAATCAGGGTAGAAAAAGCCTCAATATATGCCTTAATCAAAGAACTCCATCGTCCAGACTTTATATCTCTACAGGAAGCCGCAAAAAAATTAAACTGTGCCATCAATTGGCTGCATATCAACTGGATTAAAACAGGCTATTTGACTCTATACGATTTTGTGTATTGGCAATTTGTCAGCACAGCAGATATAGATAGAATTCAATCCATACAAAATGAATATATGACGGCAATTGAAGCAAGCACATTTCTAGGCATGCATCGAACTCATATCATTAATTTGAAAAGTCAGGGACTCATCAACTCCATTCCTTTTGGAGAATCTAACTCATTGCACTTATATAAACGAGAAGATGTTATAAGATTGGCTGAACAAGGATATGGTAAAAAGCAATAGAATCTCATCCTATTGATTCCAATATAATTTCAGTATCTAGAATCATTATAATGAGGTAGTAGATACTGAAATTGACCACAGTTAGCTTTAAACGTCAAACCACTGAAGCTGTTTAACCCCCGTATCAGAAATTGATAATTTATAAACCACAGTGTTAAACATAGGCAAAGCTGTTTGGTACTGACGAAACTTTCTCATATCTTGATTACTTTCAATCTTACAGTTCATCAGTCTCCAGCTTAATAAACCTATCCAAATACCATGTCCAAAAAATAGACTCCGATCCTGAAATTCTGGAATGTGTTCTAAAAAATTATCAACCCGATCTACAAAATCTTGAAAACTATCACAGTCCTCACCATCCCGATGTACCAAATCAGCATCTTGCCAGTATCTTTGTGCCAAGATACCTCTTTCAGAACCTTGTAAGCCCTCTACTGTTTTAAAATCCAAACATCTGAATTCATTTAATTCTTTTATAACATTCGATGATAATTGATACTTATCTGAAAAAATTTGTGCTGTCTGTTGCGCTCGTTTTAGTTCCGAACAATAGATGTTTGATGGTTCAACTACCCATCTATCCCTTAAGTCTTGAGCCTGTTCTAAACCTAAGTCAGTTAAGGGAATGGATACATCATGCATTGAGACAGCACCAGTATTGGCAAGACTTTGACCATGACGAACAAAATATAGCGATTTCATAAAGATCCAATCCTTAGCCGATTAATCCAGTGTTTTCTGAACTTAAACGACACAAATAGTCGTTCAATATTCTTTTGATGTTTACCCTGATTTGTACAAATCATATTCTATATAAAAAATTTATGCTTTAAAAAACACAATATTTTCCAACCGTTCAATCACTTAATAAATTTTGAGGTCAATCAAATGAGTCATTCATTTCCTAAATACACACTTATTTATCATTCCAGAAATGGATCATTAAATTTTGAAGAATTAGTTGAGGAGCTATCATCTAAAGGATATATGCTTGAAACTGAATTAAGCTTTCTACGACCAACATACAATGCCGCTTCAAATGAAGATTTCAAAAAACTCTTTGAATTTTATTACCCACAAAAAATCAATAGAATAGAACTACAAACTATTGGTACTTCAGCAGGTGGAATACCTGGCAATAATACATATGCATTCTATAATGCAAATATCATTTCACATAAAGAGATTCTTGAGATGCTCACTGAATTCAATCAACAGTCTTTAGATGAATGATCTTGGCATGTATTCTTAAAATGACAGGTTTTATGTCGTTTCCAATAAAAAATGACAACTGTTGTGTCATTAAGGATTGGCATAGAATGTCGTTGATGACGCAACTTATTGATATTGACTGAAGACAATGACAACTGATGTGTCGTTCAACGATCTCGTCGCTGAATGACAGTTGATGTGAGATTTTTGACACATATTTCGAGATTGTTACAGATTCCATCAACTACATTAATTCAAAAAAATAGAGCCTAATGGCTCTATTTTTTTCTTACTTGATGGGAGGTAATAGCTTTCTGGATTGTATTATTTCAAATCCTTCAGGTAATGGTTTAAATTTATCACTATCTTGAGTCCACCTCTTTGCATGGCTCTGAAAAGCTCTTAATTCTTTAATATCTAGAGTAGCAGCTACTACAAAGTCATTTTCGCCGCCTCTAACTCTTGCTAAGTCGCGATTATATGATTTTTTAGCTGGAACCCGAATTCGACTATCCCCATATATTCTATTATTTACCAAAATCGTATATGCATGAACGTCTAAAGCAGCAGATTCAATTAATGTAGAGAAAGTTTCTAAATCTTGATTCCAGCTAAGAATTGAGAGTGCATCTACTTTTCCTTGAAAACTTATTCTTGATTTACTATTTTGCAATTCAGAGCACACCATTACTCCAAAATAAAAATTATTGTGAATATAAATTGGCTTTCTAAGTGATCTTAAAATACCATCTTTACATCTACGTCTTGTTAGATCAAAATCCCACTCTTTACCATATATACTTATTAAATCTTTATCTTCAGCTACAGCAGGTTCTAACTTTGGCTGCCAAATTTTAGAAAATGTTGAATACCCTAAACGATTATCAGCTAATATTAATACTGCTTCACTGATAAGTTTATTAGTACCAGTGTGACGGTATTCTGTTCCTGCTATAATACTAATCCCTAGAGAGCAGAGCCTTGATGCAATACTATCAACCCAATCTAATGGTATAGATAGTTCAGGAAAGATTACATAATCCGGTTTAGGTTTTAATTTTAAAATATCATTAACCAAATTAGATATTCTTTGATATCTATCCAAACTTAAATTAGGTTTATTTGCTGCTGAACTAGCCCAATCTTTTTCTGTAGTCTTTAAATTTGTTAAGGCAATAATAACGTTGTCTCTATTATTTGTGCCTATCTTTAAGAATCTACGTGGTTTTTTTGACTCAGGATTTCTTCTTATGCTGTCAATTTGCTTATCATTTTCTATTGCTAGTAAGCTTGGTTTAATCCACACGCCTCGCATAGCTTGTGTATAATTAGCCCAAATTAATGCAGGTCTAGTTGGACAAACTTTTCCTTCATTAGTTAAAAGACCTACACATTCTGGTGCTAATTCGGATATTTCTAAAGGGGTGTAAGGTCTTGTTGGAAACAAATATGGCATGTAATTTTCATAAGAGTATTTGCTCTGCTCAACATACTTTAGTCGTTTTTTATATGATGACTTAAGGAAATTTTTTAGTGAATCAAAACTAATTAAATCGATTTTTTCAAACTTCATTTTAATTAATTTATTTTTCTCACCCAAAGAGCTTTCAAATAATTGCTTAGACTCTTTGAAATTCAAAATTTCTTTATATGGAATTTTAGCTAAATCAGCCTTAGCGACCAATGGAGCATTATTATAAAAATCAATAATGTCTGAATCAAAAATTAATAAGTCATTAATAGAATGTATGCTATCTATCAATTTTTTAAAAAATAATTTTTCAATTGCCTTTTGTTTAGTTTCCTTCTCTTTAAATAATTGTTTAGGATCAAAATATTTTGTAGCTGCATCTATAAATAATATTGTTAGCGAACCCGAAACATATTTCCATACTTCTTCTCGAAGCTGACATTCTGTACCATTAATTTCACCCAATGGTTCAAAAATTCGATTTTTTATAATATCTAGTGCTTGATAGGATTTAAGCACTATTAACAGTGCTTGCTGCCATTCATTCAGACTAATAGCAAAGCCAAGAAGACGAGGTAAATAATTGAAATGATCAAAAATAACATCTGCTCTTAAGATATGATTATGAGCAAATTGATAAAACTCGTCTCTCTGCTCTTTCCATACCTTTGGTGGTAAATCTCTAGCAAGAGTTTCCACATGTCTTAACTGTAAAGACCAACTTAATCTTCTTAGAGTTAGACCATCTGCACGACGTAATGTATCTGCATTTTCACCAACACTTCCAGCAGCTGATAAAACCTTTGCAGCTGTTGATTTATCAAGTTGATCAGGAGAAGGCATTAAACGATGTTCACTTGAAAGCTCATAAATATCTTTTTCAATACTATCAAGTAAATCTAAACCCATTTGCCCCTGCAAAATAAATAACTTTTGCTTATTAGATTGCAAACAAATTTGGGTTTTATTATTTTTAAAATATGGTTGATTAATAGACCAATTGGTAGGTTCATCTGCATCTTGTACTAAGACCTTTTCCCCTATACGCTCCCTTAAAAACTTCATCAGTTTATCACTATTTGTAATATCCCCCGCATCTCTTAAGACTAAGAACATATCATCCACATAGCGACCATAATGTATTGGAGTTAATTTTTCATTAATCAATTTATCCCACTTATGAAGTATCATATTAGAAATGATTCTACTCGCAGTTAATCCTATAGCTAATCCACCTGTTATACTTTCAGACTGATCTGAAATTTTTTTAGAAAAATTAGCAGCTTCTACTGCCCATTTTTCTAAAAAATCAGCTAATTGTTGAGTAAATAAAAGTTCATTCTTATCAAGCTCAAAATCAAAGGAGTCAAGAAATTTTTTAGATGAAATAATTTTCGGATCAATATAATGATAATAGCTTTTCAAATCCAAAGAGACAGCTATCACACTTTTATCTTTTTCCAATTCACATCTAATAGCATTTAATCCGTCATTACGCCATTTTTGATAAGGTTGAAAATAAGGCAAAAAAGAACCTATAGCACTAATATGAAAAGGTTTATATGTACCAAGAGGAGAATCATTATCAATGCGTTTAAGCCTCGCACCATAGCAGGATTCTGATAATTTTTCATCAAACTTCTCTCCAATCATATTAATCCATAAAGCAGAAATAATATGAGTTTCTACAGGAAAATCCCCGATTATTCGAAAAGAAGGTTCTAATTTATTTTCAGAAAATAAATTATCTAATATTTTTTCAGGATTAGAAAAGTGTACATGAGCTATAGAAGAATTATTTTTCTTTTCAATTTTTAATTTTTTCGGAACGACTCGATAATCACCTAACAACTTTTTATTTACCTTAAATCCTTTCTTTCTCTTGAGTTGTGCAAGTAGATCATTTAAATTTTCGAGCAAGTTTTGTTCGTATTTAGCAAATTTTACAGCTGTTGGAAATGTATTCTCAAAAAAACAATCTGCTTTAGCTTTTCTATAAGCGACTAATAAATCCTCCAGTTGAAGATTTTCCCATCCTGTAAAAACAGCCTGATACGACATAAATTCCCCTTTCAATTATTTTATTGGTGTTATGAAATGTAACATCATCCACTTGTAACCATTTAATACTTCAGCTTTACTAAATCGATTCTTTTCTTCCGACCAAGCATAAAAATCTTTCAAAAGCTGTTCTTCAGTAACAGATCGTTTTTTCTCTAACAAACGTAACCAACAAGCAAAAAGTGTTGCAACAATTTCTATATGGTCAGACTTACTTGTTCTAAAAAGTCCTATTAAGTCATAAATCTCAGATCCATCCTTAGCAAAGTACCTATTAAATACCGATTTATGATCATTACATCTACTGAGAGGTTTGTACTTTAAGTCCCGCTTAGGATCGTAACTAAACCACTCACGATCTTTAAACTCTTTATCTAAATAACGTGCCATAACTGGATCGTAAGGACCAGCAGCATGTTGTTTAAAATCAGCAGCTAAATCCATATGTTTTAGTTGTTGGCATAAGTAGATCAACTTTTGCAGTTTTAAATGACCAAAAGTTGGTTCTGTATGTAATTGAAACGTGATTTCAGCAGCTAAAGACAAAAGTTTCACATCATCGTCAACACTTTCTTCTGTAAACAAATCAATTTGATCAGTACTTTTTTGCTTCGAATTTTTAACTATCTCAATTGGCTTTTCAAACTGGACAATATTGTCTGTAGTTTCAGATTTACTCTTATCGTTTGAATCATTCAATGCACTACTAACTAAGCTATCAGCCAAATGAAGTTTAGTTTTACGTAATTTACTTTGTAGAACCTGAAAGTGCCCAATAATAGAGAAGAGTTGATTTACTTTTTTAACAATACGTCTTTGCTCATTTAATGGTGGTAAAGGTATAACAATATTCTGTGATTTTGTCACAGAGATATTGTCTTGCCCTGCTGTACCAATCAATTCAATTTGATTCAGAAATGAGCCTTCACATAAATATGTATACAGATATTCTGAAATATCAGGAATTAAAACACCAAAGAAAACTATGGCTTGGTTACAGTTCCATTCTGGATAATCATCAGGAATAATTGCAATTTTACCCAAAGGTGGACCAACAATGTTCATGACAACATCATTAGGATAAAGTCTTGAGCGACTTAGCTTTCCTTTATGAATTTCATCATCAATAAATTGCTCTTTATAAGAAAAATCTATCTTCTGATCTCTAATATTATAGACTTTAAGGAAAGGGATACCCGACTGTGTGAATTTATCTGCGCTAGGTGTAGAACCTGAAGAAATTGGACGACAAAGATCAGCGATTTTTGTGTAAATCCACCCACTAGGCAAATCAAAAGGCTTTTCTTCATCACTTATTTCAGGCAAAGGCTTGGACTTCTTAATCCTCCCTTCTTTTTCTAATCTTGCTTTCTCTTGAGCAATTTGTTCTAGCAACTGGCTTGCTGGTTCATCGCTGGGGTCTTGTTTTACTAGTTTACCCATTACAGCCAACTGCAAAATCGTTTGCTTTAACTGCTCAATACTGTATTCAGTGGTAAATAAAAGATCAAAGTTTTCTGAAATACGTTGCCAATTCTGTTGGAACTCATCAACATTAGATGAGTAAATCAAAACATTTAACAATGTATCAACTAATTGATCATGTGCTTCTGAGCTTAAATTGTGCTGTTGTTCAAGTTGATCACAAAATTGCATAAGCTCATCGACTTTAGCAACAATACGTTGTTGTTCTTCTAATGGTGGGATGAGTATTGGTAAAGGGTAAATTTTAGCTCCTGAAATTACAGGCTGAGCAGTAGCACTTGAATTTTCTTGTAAATCAATTGATTTAAGTAAGAGTTCTAAATATCTAATTATAAAACAGTCTTTGGAAAATTTTGTAAGGAAAGCATTATCTGTTACCCAAGCCTGAGGTTCAGTAATATGAATTGAACCACAATAATAGCCTACACGACCAATAACTAAGGTCGGTTCACAAACATTGTATGAATCATGGTAACCAGCAATACCATTTCCCCCATAAACAGGAATTGAACCTTCTTGATTCATTTGTTTTGAGGTTAAGCCATCTCCTGAATTTATTTTTATAGTTTCCCCTAGAATTGAAACAATCCAATTTTCATGAGGCACGCTAATAGTTTTGTCTTTTACTTTTTTAAAACTATTTCTTGAGATAAATTTTAAATCTAAGGAAGCAAGGTCTACTGAGTTTTCATTAGGTCGATATGTATCTAATTTTCCATTAGTAGCTAAATGGACTATCAAATTTCGTAATTTTGAAATCCCATAAATTGAATATCTAGAACCTGAACTACGTCCACGTCCCGACTTTTTCTCAGTTTCTGCTGTTAACCAAATATCTAAATCCTCAGTAATGAGTTTTTTAACATCTGTCATTTTACTCATCCCGAACTATTGACCTAAAGCTTCATCTAAAATTGCTTTTAATTGCTGACGAATTTTAGCAACCTCAGCCTCAAGGCTCTCATATTTAGCCAAAAGCTCTTTAGGGTCTTTTACATCCTCTTCAACCTGATGCGGATTTTTTATATCAAGATTATAGCTGCGACCAATAATATCTTGAAGTGATACTTTCCATGCCTGTTCATTTGCTACACGACTCGCAAAATTATCACCTTCTTTGCCCCACCATGCTTTTAAAGTGTCGAACTCTTTAAGCTGAAGCGGTTTAGTTTTGTTATACGCTTTTACACCTTGTGGCAAATGATGCTCATAGAACCATACCTCTTCTGTTTTCTTGCCTTTGGTAAAGAACAATATATTGGTACTAATCGATGTATATGGTGCGAATACAGACTTAGGTAAACGAACAATCGTATGTAGATTACAATCTTCCATTAATTTTTCTTTAATCGCAGTTTTAATGCCTTCACCAAACATAAAACCATCTGGTAATACTACTGCTGCACGACCATGCGCTTTTAAAAGCTGAATGATCAACACCATGAATAAATCGGCAGTTTCACGAGTCTGGAATTTTGAAGGAAAATTCTTTTCAATGCCTTGTTCTTCCGTGCCACCAAATGGAGGATTAGTCAGAACTACATCTACACGCTTTTCTTTAACCCAATGATTCAAAGAGTAAGAGAGCGTGTTATCTCTAATAATTTTTACTGGTACATCAATGCCATGCAGAATCATATTGGTTGTACATAGCAAATGTGGCAAAGGCTTCTTTTCAATTCCGTAAATACTATTTTGTAATATCTTCTCATCTTCAGCAGTTTGAACATAATTTTCACGCTTATGTTCAATTGCAGAAGTAAGGAATCCACCTGTACCGCACGCAGGATCAAGCACAGATTCACCTAATTGAGGATCGATCATCTGCGCCATGAAAGTTGTGACTGCACGTGGAGTATAAAACTCACCTGAGTTCTTAGCAGCTTGCAAATCACGTAATAATTGTTCGTAAATATCACCAAAGGCATGACGTTCTTTAGATTTATTAAAATCAAAGCCCTTTTGAATCTGGTTAATGACTTTACGAATCAAACCTCCAGATTTCATATAGTTATATGCATCAGCAAATACATTTTGTACTACACGAGCGCGTGGATCATCATTTTCAACAGCTAAATTTTGTAATGCAGGAAACAATTCATTGTCGATGAAATTTTTAAGCTCATCTCCTGTCATACCTTCATCATTTGCTGCCCAATTACGCCAACGGAATTTCTCAGGGATTGGTGATTTAAAAGTTTTACCTTCAAATAGAGCCAAAGTTGCTAGTTCATTTTCTCGATCATCAACAACTTTAAGGAACAACATCCATACCAACTGCCCTAAGCGTTGGACATCACCGTCTACGCCAACATCTTCACGCATGGTATCCTGAATGGATTTAATTGTTCCTGAAATGCTCATACTACAACTGCATCAATAAAAATTTGGCGGCAATTGTACCAATCAGACGATTAAGATGCATCCTCATATAAATGATCTCCTAATTCTTTTAAAGCATTTGTATATGCTTCAACCGACCCAAATGACTGAATAATTTCAATGATTGACCCCATTTGATTAAACGGAGGAATTTGTAAAATCTTTACATCTTCAATTGGCTCAATCCCTTGATCAGCATATTTATCTAGTAAAGCATCTAATACCTGACGAGCCTGATCATTATATTTGGTAAAATAGTTACGTTTACGCACATTGTTAGCACGTTCTTTTTTAGTTAATGCAGGCTGATCGAAAGCAATATGGCAAATCATATCAAAAGGATCAAAGTCTTTGCCCACTTCATCCTCTAACGCTTCAAAAATTACGCCCTGCTTTTTGAACTCATCAATAATAAGTGACTTTTTATCAGTACCTTTCCATTTTCTTAAAAATGCATCTAAAGATTCATAGTCTTTTAAAATATGCTGACGAGTATAATCTTTCAGAGATTCAGTCACTAATTTTCCATCGTTATCATAAAACTGAACTCGCTCTCCAATCACATTAACAGCAACATCATTTACATAGAATTTTCTTGGTGGCTCGCCATCACCCCCACCAGTATCGTCACCATCAGAAGTACCACCTGTTGTTGAATCATCATCAGGATAATCTGTCTCATCACCTTCATCTCCAATATCTGGCTCATCAAGTGGTACGACAGGTTCATCTGGTTTAGGCTCATAAATGACAACAGGTTCACCGTCAAAAGCTGGATCACTAAAAAGTTCTGTCGCCTTTTTGAAATCCATAATCGTAAACCAAGTTTTTCCAAACTCTTCATTGATACGTGTACCACGACCAATCATCTGTTTAAACTCAGTCATGGATTTAATATGCTGATCAAGCACAATCAATTTACACGTTTGTGAATCCACGCCTGTAGTCATCAGTTTAGACGTTGTTGCTATGACAGGATAACGTTCCTCAGGATTAATAAAGTTATCTAGTTCAGCCTTACCCTCTTTATCATCACCAGTAATACGCATGACAAATTTACGATTTTCTTTGATTCGTTCAGGGTTCAAGTTAGCTAAAGCTTGTCGCATACGCTCTGCATGATCAATATCATCACAGAACACAATTGTCTTGGCGTAAGGATCAGTATTCACCAAAAATTCTGTAATTTTTTGAGCGACAAGTTCTGTACGCTTCTTTAAAACAAGCCCTTTATCCATATCTTTAAGGTTATAGATACGATCAGTAATTTCGTTGCCATGCTGATCCTTTTTGCCTTTTTCTGGTCGCCATCCTTGTAGAGAGGTGGATCAGGAAATTTGAACAACACTTATAAGTGATATTTTGCTCCCCAAATGATGTTATAAACATCAATATATGGAGTATTTTATGGCACGTAGACCAAGAAGAAATCATTCAAATGATTTTAAAGCTAAGGTAGCACTTGCTGCGATTAAAGCAGAAAAAACACTTGCTGAATTGAGTGCTGAATTTGATGTTCATCAAAACCAAATTATCGACTGGAAAAATCAACTGATTTCAGCTTCCTCGCAAGCTTTCGATCAATCAAAAGCTCCAACAGAACCACCCATCGATCTAAAAAAACTACATGCAAAAATCGGTGAGCAGGCATTAGAAATTGATTTTTTAGAAGGTGTGTTGAAGAAACTGGGCCGCTTCAACCACAAAAGTTAATCGATGACTCACTTCAGATTTCAGTATCTAAGCAAGCTCAGCTGCTGAAAGTCTCCCGTGGTTGTTATTACTATCGCCCAAAACCTGTGAGTGCATCAGATCTGAAGCTAATGCGGTGTATGGATGAGTTACATATGCAATACCCTTTTGCAGGTAGCCGGATGATGCGTGATTTGTTGAATCGTCAAGGACATCATATAGGACGACGTCATACACGTACTTTAATGAAGAAAATGGGCATTAATGCGTTATATTGCAAACCAAATTTAAGCCAGGCTAATCAAGCTCACCGCAAATATCCATATCTGCTCAAAGGATTGGCTATTCAGCGCAGTAATCAAGTGTGGTCTACGGATATAACGTATATCCCTATGGCAAAAGGCTTTGTTTATTTATGTGCTGTGATTGATTGGCATAGCCGCAAGGTACTTGCGCATAGAGTATCGATTAGTATGGAGGTTACATTTTGCATAGAAACATTAAATGAAGCTATTGAAAAATATGGTCGACCTGAAATATTTAATACAGACCAAGGCAGTCAGTTTACCAGTGATGCATTTATTGATGTATTGAAATCAAATGGCATTCAAATCAGTATGGATGGTAAAGGTCGATGGGTTGATAATGTGATGGTTGAACGATTATGGCGGAGCGTTAAATATGAAGAGGTGTATCTCAAAGCCTACAGCAATGTTTTGGATGCGAAGAAGCAATTAAACGCATATTTTGAATTTTATAATTTGAAACGACCTCATTCGAGTCTGGACAAAATGACTCCAGATGAGTTTTACTGTAAGCATCCAGTGAACCGCACTTGAATTCAAGCAGGCTTCCAGTTATGCGGCAGCAACTCTTCAATGTCTTTCATTTTATGCGTTGGTAACCTTCTAAGAACATCGGTTAAATAAGCATATGGATCAAGACCATTGAGCTTGGCGGACTGAATTAACGTCATGATATTGGCTGCCCGTTGACCACTTCGCAATGAGCCAGCAAATAACCAGTTCTTACGTCCCAAAGCCCATGGTCGCATTTGATTTTCCACCCAGTTATTACATATAGGCAAATGACCATCATCCAAATAACGGCTTAAGGCAGACCAACGTTTTAGACTGTAATTGATCGCTTTTGCCGTAGGCGAACTTGCTGGTACTTTGAGCTGATGTTGTTTGAGCCAATCATACAGTTGCTGCATGATTGGCTCACTGTCCTGTTGCCTTCGCTGTCGTCGTTGTTCTGCTGTACAGTCTGGAATGTCTCTTAATTCTGCTTCAATTCGGTAAAGCTGTTGAATCATTGATAACGCTTGCTCAGCAATCAAACTTTTACCCGTCACATGCAGCTCATGGAATTTACGACGGGCATGCGCCATACAACCCACTTCAATCATCTGACCTGAGGCAAAACGTGCCTTATAACCACTGTAATCATCACAGACCAGATGACCTTGCCAGCCTTTAAGGAAATCTTCGGCATGTTGACCTGATCGACTCGCTTGAAAGTCATACACGATCGCTTGAATCGAATTGTACTGTGTGGTGGCATAAGCCCAGACATAACCTTTCTTCGGTTTCTTCTCAGCAATCTGCATCACGGTCACAGGCGTTTCATCTGCATGAATCACCTGTTGTTGTAATATGATCTGTTTTAAAGCTTCTGCCAATGGCTCAAGTTCCACGCCGCAACGGCCCACCCAATCAGCTAAAGTGGATCGAGCCAAGTCTACGCCAGCTCGTTGGTAGATCAGTCTCTGACGGTATAAAGGTAAATGATCCGCATATTTGCAAACCAGTACATGGCTGAGCAGTTCAGGGCTCGCAATGCCTTTATCAATCACATAAGCAGGCATCGGTTCCTGCTTGATGATTTCGCACTGATCACACACCCATTTGCCACGGATATGCTGCTCTTTCATAAACTGTGCGGATTTAAAGGTCAGTTTCTCACTGACATCTTCACCGATACGACGCAAAGTACAGCCACAAGTGCATACTATTGAGGCGGGTTCATGCTCTATACGAATGGTGGCGAGATGATCTGGCAGTGCTCGACGTTTAGGTTTGATTGCCTTGGTTTTATGGGTGTTGGGTTGATCCGCATTCAGTCGTTCCAATTCAAGATCAACGGCTGCGATGTCTTCTTCGACTGCTTCATCTAACAGGCTAATTTGTTTAGCTGTTAAGTGTTCATTCTTCTGAGCGAATTTATGTCGTTTAAACAGAGCAAGTTCATGCTCGTATTTTTGCGTGAGAATGGAAAGATGTTGAACTTTGGCATCTAGGTGTTGATTAGATTGTTCTAACTGTTGTTTTGATGCTTCAAGCTGCTGCTTATCTTCTACAAGTTGCCGATTCTGCACTGCCAACTGCTGGGTAAATTCCAGTAATTGTTCATGGGTCAGTTGGCTTAAATTAGGCAATATATTCATGACCGCAGTATGCCTGAGATCAGGTCAAGGAGGAAATAGATCCTTTGGAGGATGGCAAAATAGATCTATCTGGTTTAGAGCATATTGACCACCTGAGATTGTCCAATTCTCTGCCAGGCTAAACCCTGAATCAGTGCCTGTAATTGTTCTACACTGATACTCATTGTTTCACCCTGATGAATCTTAGCCCAGTGGAATTTCCCTTGTTCCAGCCGCCTTGCACAGAGCCAAATACCCAATCCATCATGTACCAATACTTTCATACGATGACCACGTTTATTACAGAACAGATAAGCACAATGCGGTTTGACACAGCCGAAGGCTTTAAGAACTTGAGCAAGTGCAGTATCTGTACCTGCTCGCATATCCATGGGCTGGGTAGACAACCATATTTCATCAATACGAATCATTTGATCAAGCCTTGCAGCAGACATAGCAATTCAGTTGTTGATTCCACAGGCCACTCGATTTCAATCATTTGATGTCTTACGGAATGTTGTTCCTCATGCAGTGGAATCCTGATATAGGCAGTAGCTTTCTCCTCTGGTACAGACGGCGGTGATGTCTCTTGTTTGACTGGCATCGGGTGAGCAATGACAGGAAGAAAGTCGGCCTGTGGGCTAGGCGGTCTTTTTAATGGAGGGGGCATTGATTCGGACTGGCGAATCCATTTATGCAGTAGATTGGCATTGATCTGATGTTGCATTGCAACCTTGGCCACAGATGTGTCTGGCTGCTGGCATTGTTGAATAAGCTTATTTTTAAATTCAGCTGTGAAGGTTCGGCGGGGCTTTTTTAGCGTCGGTGCACTGTCTGTAACTGTCTTTAAATCCATAAATAGGTGTCCACTAAAATTTAAGTGGACACTATCGGCATATACATGCGTTAGAAAAAGTGGGGTTCAGCGGACGCTTACGTTTTACTATGACCAGCTACCACAACAAAATAAGGTAGCTTAACTAGAGCAGAGTATCACTTATAAATAAGCTTTTAGTTGTTCAAACATGTGGGACCACCTCTTAGGTCTTTATCTATGTCGATACGCACAACTTTATAAGGTGCAAGGAAACCATCTTGAATCCCTTGTTTCAACGTATAGGTATAAACTGGATCACCAAAATAAGTAATGTTTGAAGTATCTTTGGTTTCTTTTGGAGTCGCTGTTAAACCAACATGGGTGGCTGAACTAAAGTATTCTAAAATTTCACGCCATGATGAATCTTCTTTTGCACTTCCTCGATGACATTCATCAATCACAATTAAGTCAAAGAATTCAGGACTAAACTGCTTGTAGATGTTCTTTTCTTCTTCTGAACCAGTTACTGCTTGATAAAGCGATAAATAAATTTCATAACTCTTATCAATCATACGTTTTGAAATTTTAGTCATGTGCTGACCAAAAGGTTTGAAGTCTTTATTTTTAGTTTGATCAACTAAAATATTTCGGTCTGCCAAAAATAAAATCCGTTTTTTTGCACCCGACTTCCATAAGCGCCAAATGATTTGAAAAGCTGTATAGGTTTTTCCTGTACCTGTTGCCATGACAAGTAAAATACGGTTTTGCCCTCGCGCAATGCTTCTATCGTTTTATTGATTGCGTTAACTTGGTAGTAACGAGGAATATTTCCAGAACCATCATCATAGTAAGGATATTCAACGATTTGCTTTGATTCAGGAGTAGTCAAACCATTATATTGTTCATACAGTTTCCATAACCGTTCAGGTGAGGGAAATTCTTCCAATTCTAGTTCTTGCTCAACTTTTCCAAATAGACCCGTTTGGTCATGGAATAAGAAGCCATCGCCATTGCTTGAAAAAACAAAAGGTACTTGTAAACAATCAGCATAGGCTAAAGCCTGCTGCATACCAGCTCCTAGACTATGATTATTATCTTTAGCTTCAATGATCGCTAAAGGAATATTTTTCTTGTAGTAAAGAACATAATCAGCACGTTTACGCTCACCACGAGTATGTAGTTTTCCACGCACCATTATTTGACCATTGGTAAAAGTCACTTCTTCACGGATTTGATGTGCAGTCCATCCTGCTTGTTCTAAGGCAGGGTTGATAAATTTACTACATATATCTCGTTCAGATAGTTTCTTCTTATCCATTCTAAAGCCATATATTTGATCTTTATAATTAGAATAAAGAATTTTGCAAAGTTTTGATAGTTAATCAATGATTTAATAGAAGTAACAAAGAACAACTTTAAAAGCTGACTATACAACATAAAATTAATTAGCTAAATTTTAAACCCCATCAAATTCTAGTTACTATTTAGTAAGTACACTTATACCAGCCCTGCTTATCATCCCATATAACTTGCCCCGACTCTAACGGTGTCTGTTTATATAGAACATTTGCTCCTGATGAGATTTGATTGAAACTATTCAACCAACCTTTAAAATTAATTTTTAAATTGACATGATCATTTGAAAAACTTTCTAAATTAGCTATGACCAAACCATCAACTTGACGATAAGTTGGCTGCCCTAGAACAATAGTTCCTGTAAATTCAGATAGTCTTGCATTTTTACAAATCGTTTGACCAATATCTTTAGGTTTAGGAGCATTGGTTATGAGATTTCTTTCATAGTTATTTTTCAATTGTTGTTGTTCAAGTTTGTATTGTTCAATAGCTTGCTTTTTCTTATTGTCTTCAATATTTTTCTTCGACTGATATGCAGTCACACCACGATAGACTTCATCATCCGAAATAACCATAGTCTTAAGAGTGACAAAGTTCAAAGGCTGCCCCATTCCTCCAATACGAGATGAAATAGGTTCAATCGAGATATTCCATGGAGTTTTTGCCGCACATTTGAATGTACCTGTGGCTGAAACAAGCCGTTGATTATTCAAAGCAGAAATATGTGTACCACTCAAATACTGGAACATGCTCTTAGACATTTGAAAG
Organism: Acinetobacter septicus; assembly: GCF_019355975.1. NCBI lineage: Bacteria > Pseudomonadati > Pseudomonadota > Gammaproteobacteria > Moraxellales > Moraxellaceae > Acinetobacter > Acinetobacter septicus. Next base: position 1,294,150 of record NZ_CP079898.1, read on the forward strand.
AAACGACCATCTTGGCTAGCACATAAATTACTCATATAGGTATAAGGAATTAAGGCATCGGGTACAGCATCTTCAAATAAGTATTCCTTACCATTTCCGTCTTTACCGTTTAGAGACTTAGAATTAATTAAATGATTTGGTGTGTTATAAGCTTTTACATCACTAGGCTTAATTGAGTTAACTGTTACACATCCTGCAAATGGTAAACATACGCTTAGAAAAGTAAATAAATTTATATTTTTCATTTAGATGATCCACAACAATATATAAAACCAAATATTTTTACTATTATTTAGTAAAGTAAGATTAGCACAAAAGAGGATTATAATCCCCAAAAATATTAATTGAAATTACGATGTCTTAAATTTGGAGTTATATTTTATGTCTAAATTCCCAGATGACTGCCGAATGACGCCTGAAGAAATTGAAGAATTACGTCAAGATACTAAGAATGCCGAGAAATCAGCTGCATATTTAGCATTGCTAAGCCAGATAAAACCATTCGACTTATCAAAAGTAAAACAGCTACAAGATGTTGAGCAGGAAAAAATAGAAAAGATGAAATGAAAGCTTAAAAGACCTCATTTCGCAATTCAAAAAGACACGAGTACAAAAACGCGAAAGCTCGGACATATCTTGCCGAGCCTCGGAATTGGGGTTGCCTAATCTTATAGGTACTCCCTAGTGACCAAGGCTATACCACTTTGATTGCTCAGTCAAATGTACAGGTGATGTATGAATTTAATTGTTATTGAAAATAGAATGAACTCTTGCTCAAGCTTTAGGTAATAAAGTTTGAGGTTCAACTTCAAGCATATGTGCAATTTCATAAAGCTTAAGAACTGTGATATTGACTTCACCCCGTTCAATTCGACCAAGATAACTACGATCAATATTACAAAGTAATGCTAATTTCTCTTGGGTAATTTTTTGATCAACTCTGCATGTGCGAATTGCATGTCCAATTTTTTGTGCTAAATCGTTCATAAGTTCTATTCCCATAAAGAATAGAACTATTCATTTTTGAGGACTAAGTATCCACGGCTTATAATCCTCATTGCTTACAGCGTTGCAAATGCACTCACAAAACCTTGAATTATTGATAATTTCTTATCCGTCAAATACTAATCACTGCAATTTTCTTTAATACGATTAAACACAAATACATAAAAAGGACTATAATCCTCATTTTTACTGTACAATTTCAGATGGACGAAATTAAGCATGCGCTAAAATCAGAATTTCTTTTGCTAATTGAGAACGAAATTCTTCTTACATGGTACAAACCCAAAGATCTTTGGATCAGATTTGGGAGTCAATCTCAAGCAATTAAATGGCAAACCTACTCTCTTATACGAGAATTAGAGAGATTTGGATATGTAAGAAAAAAATATGATGAATCTGGTAATTTTTATTATTCAGAAACGGATAAATTGACTGAATTTAGGGTTATACATTGTAAGGAAAAAGCTATAAGAGTCTTAACTGAAAAACTGAAATTAATTGAACTTGAGAAAACAGAAAAAGTTATGGAAATACAGCTAACTATAGAACTTAGCAAGCAATTTCCTGACATCAACTTTTGTCTTAAAAATCATATAAAAAGCAACCAAGATATTTTAACAAATTTAGATTATAAAAAGAATATTATATCCAACATTATTAACGATATAGAATCATATATTTATTAATAAAAATAAAATATTTAACTAATGTTTATTATATTGATAATAAAAAAATAAATCCAAAATAATAAACACTTGCAAAAGATAAAAAAACAACTATTTTGAGATTATGTTTAAATTATTATTCTTATTATTATGAAGACAAATCAGCAAATCAAAGATGATTTTGAGCGAGCAGGAATTAGTATTTCTGATTGGAGCTTAAAACATAACTTCTCAAGAGATCTAGTTTACAGAATCCTTAACACAAATCGATTGCCTAAGAGAGGTGAAAGTAAAAGAATTGCGATCGCTTTGGGCTTAATTGGAGAGGAGAAAAAAACATGACTTAAAAAATAAAGCGGATTCATGGAATCCGCTCTACCCGTTTGCAATCAAAAGATTACTAACTATGTGGTGTTTTTAGTATCTCTTGATTGCAATGTCCCGTCAAGTCTTGAGCAGCATGATTAATGCTGCACAAAGGCTTGTCTCATCCTAAAAATGTGAGAGCAATCATGCAAGTAAGTTATACAGAGCACAAAACAGCACAACTTAATCAAAATTTACTAAGAAAATTTGAGGAAGCTTTTCAAAAACAAACACATGTATCATCAAAACATATTGGTGAGCGTAGAATAAAATCACGTATTGGTAGCCGTGTTTCACTTTTTCCAAGTGCTAAAAATGAAGGACTCATCTGCCTTGAAAGCAATTTAGAACTAGCGCACGCAATAAGCCTTGAGCGTAATGAAGATATACTTCAATATCGAACACAAGCAGTTCAAATCTTCATTAGTGATCAACATTTTATTATTCCTGACTTTATTGTCAAAACATCAAACGGATTTGAAGTCCATGAAATAAAGCCAAATTTAGAATCTCTTTCAGAAAATAAAATTTCAAGATTCAAATTAGTAGAAAAAATTCTAAAAAATTACAATATCAAATTTAGAGCTTTTGATCGAAGTACTCTTCTATCGAAAGAGGACTATATTTTTCTTAATATCAGTTATCAACGAGCAAATCATAAAGAAATAATTAAAATCGAACTAAAAAGAGCTGAGTCAATCATAAAAAATAAAATATTTAACAGTAGAGATGAATTATATACTTTGATGAAATCAAATAATTTAGAAAAAAGTATTGCTGATTATTTTATCTTTTATAAAAAAGCATTGGGGTTTTGATCATGAAAAATAATTTCAAGCTAAACATCGGTGATCGCTTTACGTATTTAAATGAGAACTATGAAATATGTTATATAGAAAATGAGGTTATTCGATATTCAAACTTCGCTAGTGGAAGTATGCATTTCATAACAGAATATAATTTAATCAATAAGATTTTGAGTGGAGATATAAAATTTACGACTTTAAGCATCCAAAAATTACATAAAAACCAAGCATTAACTATAGAAGAAATTTCTAAATATCTCACTTATATCTTTAGCAATAAAATTCCCTGCACAAACAAAAAACTTAAAAGTGCAATTTTAAAATTAAGGAAGGACAACCCAGATCTAAGAGAGATATCAGCAAGTACTTTAGCCAGATATATTAAAAAATTTCGAGATGACGAAAATTCATTCAATTCTTTTTATCAAGAAACAGGAGGGAATAAAAGTCTTAGATTTTCAGTCGAAGCTGAAAATATTATTAATGAAGTGATTATTGAATTTATAAAAGAACAAGAAGATTTCACTCCTGCTGATGCTCATTTGATTATTAAAAATCGAATCAAAGCACTAAATACTAATGCAAAAATTCCGTCAGAGCGGACAGTCTATCGACGCTTCAAAAGACTTGATCCATATTCTGTGATCAAAAATAAAAAAGGTCGTAAGGAAGCAAACCGAATTTTTAAGGCATCTGGTCAAAGCTTAAACTCTTGCGGTCTACTCGCAATAGTCCAAATTGATACACATGAAATTGATTGTATTATTGTTGATAAAAGTGGAAATATTCTCGGTAGACCTCAGCTTTGTATCGCAATAGATGTTTACACACGAGCAATGGTAGGTTGGCACTTATGCATGTTACCTGCTAGTGCCACAAAAACATTATTAGCATTAAAAAGTATGTTAATAAGACCACATCATGGTTTGATGGGCGGTTTACCTTCAATAATAATCCCTGACAATGGTGCCGAGTTTAATAATAATGCTTTAGCTAATTTTTGTAATAATTTTAATATTACAAAATCAGAATCTCAACCATATTGTCCGGATAATAAAGCACATATTGAAAGCTTTTTTAAATCATTAAATGAAAATGTTATCCATAAACTTAAAGGTACCACATATTCATCACCGCAACATCGAGGAGACTATAACTCCACTGGAAATGCTTGTTATACGTTAGAAGTTTTAAGAGATTTAATAAATGAATGGATTGAGAATATTTATCATAAAAGAATTCATTCAAGCACTCAACGAAGACCTGAATCGATGTGGAAAGAAGCATCAAGAATATTTCCAGTACTAACACTTTCTGAGTTAGAAATTGAACAAAAATGTCGAACTGTTTTTCGATATAAAATTAATAAAGGGCAAATTAACTTAAAAGGTCTAAGATATAAGTCTCAAGCCCTCGCTACATTAAATTATCGCTTCAAAGAAAAAGTCACCATTTATGTCGATCAGTTAAATTTAAGTAGTATTTATATCCAAGATCCTTTTAATCAAAACAACTTTATTCAGGCTGACTCAATATACCCTCATGCGACCGCGGATTTAACTTTAGCGGAATGGCTAGAAGCTAAGGAAATATTGCGAGAAAAGTACAATACTGATCCGCAAGAAATTAAGAATGAAGAGATGTTATATCTTGCACGCTTAAATTTTTTACTAAAAATACAAAATCTTAATAAGAAAAATAAGCGCTTTAGGCAAGTTAAAAATGATCTAGAAACAATGATTTTCGAGCAAGAAAAACGTTTAGATATCACCAAACTTACTGTTGAAATGCCTCAGAATCTATCATCCTCAAATCATCAGGAAGAGATTCCACAGCTTACTTATGACAATTTAGAAACTGATCTAACCGATTTTTTCTATGAAGAGATTAACTTAGATGAATAATAATTCACACATTCAAACACTTTCAAATTTAAGAAATTTTATTTGCCATCATTCTGATTTTTCAAATGCACTAAGTGCGATTGAAGAATGTATGCAAATGAGCCAAATGAATAATCAACCTAATGGTTGTTTACTACTTGGAGATGGAGGTGTTGGAAAATCAACGATATGTAAACTAATTAAAAGTAAGCATAAATCTTATAAATCTATTGAAGATAACATGGAGAAACTGATTGTTACTGCTTTCTACTTTCCCGTTCCCTCTCCTATCACCATTAAAAGCTTAGCGATCCGCATGCTTGAAGAGTTAGGTTGTACAGATCATCGAGGTACAAGTGAACAATTGAATTATCGTTTACGCATTCTATTAAAAGAATGTAAAACACAGCTCATTATGCTTGACGAATTTCATCATATATACAGTTCCAGTGCTCAAAAAAATAAAACGTCTGAAAATGTTGCAAACTGGATCAAGACGTTGGCTGATGAAACTAAAATATGTATATGTTTGATCGGTCTACCTAATATTCAAGAAAATTTATTTATTGATAGTCAATTAGCTCGCAGATTTTCTCGTGTTCTAAAGCTTAACCCATTGAAATTGGACAATCATCAAGAAGGAACTCTTAGGCCATTTCTCAAGCAAACATCTATATATATGTCTAAAAATTTTAATATTTCATTTGATCCAGACATTACGTCAAACGATCTATTAAAGCGTATTTTTTTGGCAACTACGGGTTATCAGGCATATGTCATGCAGCTTATATATCAGAGTTGCTTATGTGCCTTGAAAAACAATCGTTCCATTGTTGCTTTAAGTGATTTTCATGAAGCTTACGCTTTGAAAAGCATCTTATATAAACCAATGACACAAAAAGAAATTTTTAAAATTAACTCTACACAAATTACTGAAGTTCTAATTTAAATTATGAAAAAATTAATGCTTTCTCATACCCCAATTCCATTTCAAGATGAGTTCATTGCAAGTTTCTTACTAAGAGCTTCTTTTTCAAATGGCTACCAATCTCCAAAACAAATGTTAAATAGTGCAGGTATTTCAGTTTATATACATTCATATGATTCAATATTTACTGACGAGGTTAAAGTTAAAAAAATCATAAAAAATATTAACTTTTCAGATGATTTATTGAAGCTTGTTATTAATAAAACCCCACCAACTTATCAACATTTTTTCTGGAATAACAATAAAATAGTTCGACCTGAACTCTTATCATTTAGCTTAAACAAATTCTGTTCAATTTGCTTAGAGCTTGATGGTTATTGGAAGAAAAACTGGCTCTTAAATCCTTTAACGGTTTGTCCTGATCATAAAATTGATTTAACGATTAACTGTCCAGAGTGCCATAAATTTTTACCAACAAATCGTAGATCATTATTTGAATGTCCGATCTGCAAGTTCGATTTAAGAAAGTGTTCTAAAAATCCATCTAAAATAGATAATATTAAAACCAATCAATGGTTACTAGAAAATTTAGCATTAGATGATGCCAACTTCATAGAAATTTTTTTTGATATTTGGACAGCTTTGCATGAATACTTTTTAAATTTAGAAAAAGAGATCGATTATTCTTATATTTTAATATTATGTCATAATTACTTCTTTTCCCAAGAAATATTTAAGGAAAAAATTATAAAAGAAATAGAAAGAAATCTGGCTTATGCTCATCCAAGAATTCAATTACTTCCTTTTCTTAGAAAGAAATCTAGATTTGGTAATTTTCTTGAGAAAATACTCTCCCCATTTAGAGAACATAACGCTTTATCACCCAATCTTATTGTTAGAAAAATAAGCAAGATAGATACAACACACATATTGGATGTAAGTTTTATTGCCTTTCATAAGAGATTAAAATCAGGAATTCTATATCATGAGGAACTCATGAAAAATGACAAAGCCCATTTCACAACTAGAATTATTGAAGATTGGTTGGTCAAAGATAAAAATAGCATTAATAAGCCTTATATATACAACAAGCCATCTCTTTATTCAGATGACTCAAATGATTATTTTGGCTCTATAGAAATTAGCAAGATACTTTGTATTAATATATGTCTCACCCATAAATTTTTAAAAATACCGAGTATTCCTACTACTAAAAAATTTATCAATGACCATAAAAAGTATTGTTTAGATAAAAAATTTGTTATAGATTTTAATGAAAAGTATATTTTTTTATCACCTTTAGCAAAAAAACTGAATGTTTCAGTAGTTACCTTAAAAGACAAACTAGCTAGCTTGAATATTAAACCCATTATTGAAAATAAGCTTTATCCGGCTTATTTTTCTAGAGATGATGTAAAACATATAAATAAATCCATTATTGAGAACATAACGACATACGAACATAGTTTTGGTCGAAAGAAACAAGGAACTTGTTCAAAAAGTAAGAATAATGATTTATTAAGTCTAAATGAAGCAGCACTACTCTTAAACATCTCATCTCAACAAGTAGCTCAACTAATCCAACATAATTGGTTGATTATTGATGACCCAGAAATACGTCCTTACATCATTCTAAGACGCAGTATTGATAAGTTCTTACAGAGGAAAAATGATCCCTCATTCATCGAAATCGATGAGGCACTAAAAATCCTCAACTGTACATTTAATGAACTCCAGAAGAATTGGGTTATGACAGGTTTCTTAACTATTCGACGTGTGGGGTATTGGCGTTCTATTCCGAAAAAGCAACTGAACTATGTGCTTGAAATTCAGAAAGAATTCTTTACTGCATCAGAGGCTAATGTTCATCTAGGAATGCATCGAACTCATATTACAAATTTAGTAACTCGGGGCTTAATCAAACCACATCTATTTGGAAATCATAATTATTCTATTAGGTTATTCAAAAAAACGGATGTAGAAAAATTACGACAAGCAGGTTATGGTAAGGGACATACCAAAGACTTCTAAGTAATGCTAGTAAAACTAGTTGACTTGCATTTCAATGAAGCTAAGAAATTAACTTTATTCTCTAAGATCGTAATAATGAATGTCATCGATCAACTGTTTTTTTTCTTATCTTTACGGGGCTTTATCAAGTCTCGTAAAGATTCACGTCATCCTTCACCTATTTGGACACATAAAAATAATATTAGTTATGATGATGCATTACGCTTAGATATCTTAAGTGATTTATCTACTAATAGAGATCCTAGAAGCCGCTATCAATATGACCGCCTGAAAAGTGAAGATTTTATTACGCTGCAGCAGTCGTTAAAAAATTTATTTTTATTAAAAACTATAAATGGATTTCTTGAAATTCAGGATATTACTGGTATTTGTGCTAGTCGAAGTGACATCACAAATCGTAGATCAATGGAGGATTTTGTCGAACAAGACTGTCGTGAATATTTTGAAATAGATGTAGAACATTTTCAAAAAAATTTAAATCACTCTGACATTAGTATAATTCATGACCATGATACTCTTGATCATTTTTTCTTGTGTGGCTGGAACCCCACTCTTTATTTAGTGAATGGTAAAGGAGGTTCTCATCATTTCGCATCAATGCGCCATATCGCTGCTAAATTAAATATACAATTTTACCTAACAGGCTCTCTTAAGCTGATTTATCTTAATGCCTCAGCAGTGTCAAACTTTAATAATAAATACAAAGCTTACTTATTAAGTTACAACGATCAATCAAAAATACAGCAAATAATTGATTTATATAATCTTCCTTACGTTTTTTTCTATAATCCAAAGTTTTTACCACAAAATTCTTGCCTACTAATATTCAAAAAAGTACATTGGAAATTGTTTAGTTTTCAAGAAAAAGACCTAAACACTGTATTGACTAGTTTTAATGATGAACTAGAAATACACTTAGCTAATCAACAAAAAAATATTGTATTTCAAAAATTTATTAAAAATTAGACTAATTCAGGAGATTAGTAATGTTCACAAAAATATTTGTACCAATCAGCAATCACTATGGATACTTAAAGAAACTTGAATGTTTTAAGCTGGAAACTCAATTTGCGCAAAACTATACCTCCCCTCTTCCCCCAGAAATGGAGTCAATTAATCACAAAAGAGCAGTCTGGAACATTAATCTTGGCAATAATAAAATATGTCGTATGCGTAATGATTTCGGATGTATTGATGATAAATTTTATATAGTTCATGTAGATGCATTGAAATTTTACTACTACTGGTTAGTTTCATCTATTTATCTAGATGATCAACATCGCTCAAATCATTGTATTCTAAGAAAGGATATGCCAAATGATTATAAATTCAAACATGCTATTGATGGTTTTTCAATAAGTGAACACAATCCTGTTCCTCTTGCATTTGTTTCAGCACGATTCGAACGCGGTAATCCTTATATTGGTTTTACAGATGGGGTGACACGTACAATGTGGCTGTTAGTGAATGGTGCAAAATCCTTCCCTATTGAAGTTCGTGATAAAGAGTCTGCAAAACATCTATATGAATTTGCAGGGATTGGAGAACCTCCGATAACGTATGAAGAATTAAGAAATAAGTTCAATGTAAAAGTACCTTATTACGAAAGTCGTGAATTTTTAGAAAGCCTCTATGATGAAATTTGAATAGCTTTTTAAGTTAATTTTTAAAAAAATCTTAACTTATATGGCAAGGATTTTAGAAAAGTCTTAACTTATGTGACAAAATTATGCTGAGATTATGTGTCAATAAAAATAATAAGCTTTTGTTTTTATTAAATAATTAAATATCAAACTATTTGTCTTTTACCGCTCGTCACGCGACACATATGTTGTCATAGAGACCATAGTAAAAAGGCTGCAATTCGCAGCCTTTTTTTCAACTTAATGACTAAAAGGACTAAACTCAACTGAGTCAATACTTAGTGGTGCAATACCACGCTTAAGGCACTCTGTTGTCCATCTTTTCGTTTTTTGTATGTCTAACAAATTGGCTAAATTATCGACTGATTATTCATCTCTAAGCTCAAAAGAAGTAATGAAAATTAATTTATGTATAAAATTTTTTGAGCCATAAATTATGAAAAAGCCCACCGAAAGATGGTTTTGTGTGTCAATAATTTTGGTGGCTATTCAAATAGCTATCTAATTATAAAAAATAAAAATTAAGAATCTGACTTCATAAAATATGATGTACTTGAAACGAAATAGCCATGTTAGTTATTTCTAATCTATTTTATTATTTAAGGTCACATAAAAATAATTGCCATGCATCACTCAATTGAGCTTCATCTAGAGCTTTCTTGAGTTCATCAGACATAAAAATTGAGTGATTTAATTCTGGATCTTGCCATAAATCGACATCACATGCTAAAACTTCTTTCTCTACTGCTATCGCATAATCGGCATAATCGGCATGGTATAAGCTAAAAAGTTGGTAACCTTCATGCTTGGTATATGAACGTTTGTCCAACTCTTGTGTACAGTATTCTGGGCATAAATAGCTTTTTAGCTCAGCAATATTGAAAAAATAGTAAGTCTGAGCATTTACAGGTTCATTTAATTGAATATCAAAAAATGACAATGGATAAAGTACACTTTCCCCTAAACGAAATTGTTTTAGTACATTTGCACATGCTTCAGTGACAATCACAAAGCCATCTTGGGTACGAAAAAAACTTGGTAATTTAACTGTTTTGCTAAAACCATGTGCATATAAAATAGTCGGCACATTGGCTAGGTCTAGCTTTTCAGCTTTATGGTATCTTTTAATTATTTCTATACTCTTTTGAGTCATTTCATTTTTTTTCTCTTTTTCCTCTGGTAATCCCCCCTAAAAATAAAAGGATGTAAAAGTAGAATTTTCTCTTAAGATAGAAGCAGGAGATTCTGCATGAAAACATCTAAATTTACTGACAGCCAAATCATGTCCATCTTGAAGCAAGCTGAATCAGGTACACCTGTTGCCACTCTTTGCCGTGAACATGGCATGAGTAATGCGACTTTTTATAAATGGCGTGCCAAATATGGTGGTATGGATGCTTCATTAATTGCTCGACTGAAAGAACTAGAGGCAGAAAATGCCAAGCTTAAAAAGATGTATGCTGAAGAGCGGCTCAAAGCTGAAATCATTCAGGAAGCTATGTCAAAAAAGTGGTAAAGCCATCTTGTCGTCGGCAGATGGCACAACAAGCCGTTGCTTATCATGCTATCAGCATTCGCTTGGCCTGCAAGGCATTTAGTATCAGTGAAACTTGTTATCGCTATCAGGCAAAGCTAAAAGATGAAAATGAAATTATTGCTCATCATTTGATAGAGCTGACTGAGCAACACACCGATTGGGGCTTTGGATTATGCTTTGATCATCTGCGCCATATTGAGCAAGAATGTTGGAACCATAAGCGTGTATATCGTATTTACTGTGAGTTGGCGCTGAACTTACGCATTAGACCAAGACGCAGATTGAAACGACATGCACCTGAGCCACTGAAAGAACCGATCCGACCTGATCAAGTATGGTCTTTAGATTTTATGCATGACCAGCTAAGTGATGGACGAAGTTATCGCTTGCTGAATGTGATTGACGATTATCGTCGTGAGGGTTTGGCAATTGAGGCTGGGTTATCATTGCCAGCACTGCGCGTCATCCGTACATTGAACCAGTTGCTTGAATGGCGCAATAAACCTCTAGCGATTCGCTGCGATAATGGACCTGAATTTATCAGCCATGAATTTGTTAACTGGGCAAAGTTGCATGACATACGTATCGACTATATTCAGCCTGGCAAGCCACAACAAAATGCATATATCGAGCGCTACAATCGTACGATGCGTTATAGTTGGGTGAGCAAACATTTGTTCGATACATTGGAACAAGTGCAAGACTATGCAACAAATTGGTTGTGGTTCTATAACAATGAACGACCACACAAAGCCAATGGAGGTAAACCACCTCTAATGGCTGCTTAACCTCTACTTTTAACTTCGGTTATTTATGGGAGGATTACCCTCTGCCGATGCTTCCATTTTATTTAGTTTATTAAACTCAGGATAGTTAAATAAACCAGGGAAAGATAATTCAAATACTCGATAGTTTTCATCAAACATAATAGTGGTAGTCCATACTTTGTCAGACATAATTCTCTCTCTTTTAGGTTTTGGTAAGGTTAGAGCTGGAATAGTAGCATTGAGCCTATTTTTTATAAGTTAAACACTCTAGTTCTACGACAAAATTTGTCGTGTGAAAAATAAGCTATCAGCTCCGTTCGTTTTATATATTAATTACAAACAGACGTATTTTTAACAAAAAACTAAAATTATTTTACATAAGTTTCACAATTACTGCTTTTCATGAATTTATGTGCTCTTATCAAAATGACACCAAATGTGTCACTTCTTTGTGATAGTGACATGGGCTGTGTCGTTATATTTTCTCATCATGTGTCGCAAAGATTGCTAAGTTTTTGAGTTTAACAATTCAAAAATGACAGAGGATGTGTCGCGTGACGCCGTCACCGTCACGCGACACATCCTCTATCATTAATAAGAAATATAATACACCCAGTAAGTAATCTAGGTTCCTTACTGGGGACTTTAAAAATATATTATGGACTACCACCATTCTTCTAGACAAATATCGTCTTTTTTCGGATTTTCTCAAAAAATTTCTAAATGAAATACTTATAACAACTTTACACGACCTTACTACAACCCTTAAACAGTAGTGGCCCACTTATCACAACTTTAAATCAAATCATTCATAAAAACTAAACCGTTCAGTCAAATATTAAATATGAAAATTCAAGTGAATTTTTGTTGATTAAATTTTAAAACATGGTTAGATTTTTCAAACTCATTGTTGATAAACAATGAATGGACAAATTTTAAGTATGCGTGGTTGAGTCAAATGAAAATTCAGGGACTGAAACAAATAAGCTTTGCTAGCTTTGTGACAGCAATAACATGTTTTAATTTAAGTCATGCGGATGATGCTTTCAGTCCTCAAAGCAAGTATTTGTTTGGTGACTGGAATGGAAAACGGACAGAGCTCGCTAGTCAGGGCGTAAATTTTGATGCCAATCTTTATGTCGATACCGACTATCTGGCAGATGGTGGCTATAAACCACGAGATGGTGCAACCTTCGCAAGTCAGCTCTGGTTAGGCAGTAGTCTGGATCTGGAAAAAATGTTGGGCTGGAATGGCGTTTCAGTTCGTGCCATTGTCACTGCTCGTCAGGGACAAAGTACCAGTGTTGATAATATTTCTTATCCGGGTGCGCCACAAATGGCCAATACACAAGCCACTTGGGGTCGCGGCAATGTCGACTCTCGCTTGACTCAACTCTCGATTGAAAAGATTTTTACAGATACGGGTTGGAGTGTTCGCGTTGGTCGTATCGGTATGGGTTCATACTTTAATACGATGGGATGTGACTTCCAAAGCACCTCGTTTTGTACCGCACAAAACGGAAAATGGATGGGTAATGTTTGGTATAACGAACCAGTGGCGCAATGGGCAGGCATTGTTAAATATCGATTTACCCCTGAACTCTCTGCCCAAGTGGGTGTATTTGAGTTTAACCCGACCAATATCAAAGAAAATCAAGGTTGGAATTTAAAATCCGACCACATGGATGGTGTCACTGTCCCTGTTGAACTGCATTATCAACCTAAACAAGGGATTAACCATTTACCGGGTAGCTATCGTCTAGGTGTTTTTTATAACAATGCCGATAAAACCCAAAACAAAGATGTCCTTACAAGTGAGCAGAAAGACCGTGCTTATGCAGGTTGGTTTACCGCAGATCAACAATTCACTTCTGTGGATGGTGGCAAACGGGGTTTATACGGATTTACCAATATTTCCTTCCATGACACCGCTGTGAATAAAATTGACAATACTCAACAAATCGGGATTCGTTATCTGGGCTTATTAGATGATCATCCCACTGATATGTTAGGCTTAGGTGTCAATCGCATTCACGTCAATGATCGTTATCGGGATGGCATCTACAACAAAAAAGCCTTAATTAATGAAGATGCTGAATACAATATTGAATTGAACTATTCGCACTATGTCACACCGTGGTTGATGTTACGCCCTGTAGTGCAATATGTCATTCAACCGGGTGCGACCGATAAAGTGGATAATGCACTGGTACTCGGTTTGACCACTAAAGTGATTTTCTAAATTTATTTTGTATTTAAAATGCCGTGACTCCAAGCTCACGGCATTTTTATTTTGAACATGCATGAATGGTCATTTTTCAACTTATCAGCAAAAAATAACATCGCCTTACTTTTTTATTGAATCCATCTCTGCCAAGATAAAAACACTATAAAACAATGCTAGAGAGGTAATGCCGATGATTTCAACAAACCTCCCCCTCACCGATATTCATCGACATCTGGATGGCAATATTCGTGCACAAACCATTTTAGATTTGGGACAGCAATATCATATTGCCCTGCCCGCTCAAACGCTCGAAGAGTTACGTCCACACGTACAAGTCATGGATAATCAACCCGATTTACTCAGTTTTTTGGCAAAACTGGACTGGGGTGTCAAGGTTTTGGCAAGTCTGGAAGCATGCCAACGGATCGCCTATGAAAATATTGAGGATGCCAAGCAACAAGGTCTGGACTATGTCGAATTACGTTTTTCTCCGGGTTATATGGGCATGACTCATCATCTGCCTTTAGCAGGTGTGGTTGAGGCGGTGATTGACGGCGTACAACAGGGTTGCCGTGATTTAGGGATTCAGGCAAATTTGATTGGTATTATGAGTCGCACTTTTGGACAAGCCGCTTGTCAGGCTGAACTCGATGCCTTACTCACCCATAAAACCCATATCACAGCTTTGGATTTGGCAGGTGATGAACTGGGATTTCCTGGAACACTTTTTCTGGATCAATTTAAACAGGCTCGGAATGCAGGCTGGCATATTACCGTTCATGCAGGCGAAGCCGTAGGGCCAGAAAGTATCTGGCAAGCCATACGGGAACTTGGAGCAGAGCGTATCGGGCATGGCGTCAAAGCTATTCATGATCCAAAGCTGATGGATTATCTAGCTGAACATCAGATCGGGATTGAATCGTGTATCACATCAAATGTACAAACCAGCACGGTCAGTTCAATTGAAAAGCATCCCATCAAGGACTTTTTACAACATGGAATTTTGGCGACGATCAATACCGATGACCCTGCGGTAGAAGGCATTGAAATTCAGCATGAATATCGAGTTGCAGCACCACAAGCGGGTTTAAGCGAAGATCAGATCCGAACTGCACAGGAAAATGGTCTCAAAGTGGCTTTTTTATCTGAACAGGAAAAGCAATTATTAAAAAATCAGGCTTTGGCTCGTCAACATGAAGTCGCATGATTTTTAAAACGTACAAACCTTATCTTATAAATGGCTATGAAATGTAGCCATTTATTGAGATATATTCGTTGTCACTGAATTTTTCTGTTGCAAGTTAGCAATATGTGTACGATTGGTTTTCCATGAAGGCTCCAATATTTCTTTTTCGATCCGATATTTAATGCGTTTTTGCTTCATAGTTGGAATCACCTCCTGATTAAATTTTTTCACATGTGTGATCCAATCTTTACCCCGACAAACATGTTCAGGCATGACGGTTTTAAACTCGCTACGTGATGTAAATACAATGACTGAATGTAGATATTCAGGAGCAACCACATCTTCAAGAATTTGCTCCAATACTTTTAAATGCTTGAAGTTCTGATGAATTGGGTTTTGAAAACGATAACTTTTTTTATAGATTTTTTGCGTCCATTGTTTTTGATTAATACTGCCAAAAATCCAGCCTGTATAATTTTTAGTTTCTATAATAAAAACGCCATATGGACTAATCAAAATATGATCAATTTGTGTTGTTCCATTTTGCTGATCGGGAATCGTGCAGTTATTCAGCATGATATATTCTTCGCCTAAATGACGTTTCGCATGATCAATCACCATACTCTCACCCATTTTTCCTTTAAATGCAGGCGAAGATAGATAAGCAAGAATCCCCATGATAACAATGAAAAAAACGATATATAAAAACATCTCATTATCCTTATTTTATAGAGGTGACAGTTTAGCCAATTTAAATACGATGCTTGAATTCCAAACGCAGTAAAATTTCTTTTTTATCTAAACCGCCTGCAAACCCTACCAATGCTCCTCCCGCTCCAATTACACGATGACAAGGTGCGACAATTGAAATCGGATTCTTACCATTGGCGGCCCCTACAGCGCGAACCGCTTTTTCATTACCAAGTTGCTGAGCAATTTGTTTATAACTGCGAGTTTCCCCATAAGGAATCGTCAGTAAGGCACTCCAGACTTGTTTCTGAAAATCTGTTCCTTCAAAATCAAGTGGAATATCAAATACCTTGCGCTGACCTGAGAAATACTCGATTAATTGCTGTTGGGTATTCAATAAAATCGGATGGGATACGTCTTCAATCAACTCAGCCAGACGCACTCTTTTTGGATTTTCATTGTCCCAAAGAATAGCCACCAAAGCCTGCTCATTCGCCACTAATTTGAGCTGTCCAACAGGCGAAGCCATATAACAATAAGATAACTGCATACCAAATAACCTTAAGTAGGTGATGACAGTTTCATGAGCACGAGACCTGAGACGATTAAAATCGCAGCCATCATGCGCATTGCTCCCATAGGTTCATGCAAAATCAAAATACCCACGATAAAAGAACCAATGGCACCAATTCCTGTCCAGACTGTATAAGCCGTACCAAGCGGCAAGCTCCGCATTGAAATTGATAATAATATGACACTCAACACCATAAATAAGATGGTAATGACACTTGGCAGCAAACGGGTAAAACCGTCTGACATTTTCATCGAATATGCCCAGATGACTTCAAAAAGTCCCGCCAAAATTAAGATTGCCCAAGCCATTTTTGCTCCATAATCAGGCGTCAGGTCGTCCTGACATTGTTTCCCTCATCTGGGGGAGGTCGTTCCTCCGAAACGATGATTATAGTCAATTTAATCGGGATGACCAATTTTGATTTTGAAACGTTTATTGTTCACGCCAAATGATTTTATCCACTCGCATCAATTCACACGCTCCCGCACCCGTATCCTCACGTGATAAGGAACTTCGCCAACGCCAGCCATCGCTTGACTGAATTTCGATTAAAGCGCCTTTGAGGAAAACTAAATCATCTTTTTTTAGCTGCTGCAATTGTTTGGCAATCTCTGGCGTTGCAGGAACCAGATGCATATTGGCACTGTGTGTCGAAATATCATTCAATGAAATTGGAGGAATTGAATCAATACGCCAATGGTACCAACGATTGCCTTGTGAAATATCAATCTGTTTATAAATACTGGGATTTGCCATTTCGCCCCATCCCACCGCAATATCCATCGGTGAAAATTGAGCTTCTCTCCCAGCGTGATAGTCCTCACGTGACAAAACCCTGAATGTTCCTTCATAAGCCTGTAATTGTTGAATATGAATGTTGTGATCTGAACTAAAGGTCTGAATATCGGGCGCTGGTTTTATCCATGTTGTCCAAGCACCCCACGCGACCGCGATGATCAATAAAAAGTACATCCATTTACGCATTTGTGTACTCAATATTTTGATGGTTTCAGTGCAAGTTTATTTAAAATCAGAATATTAAACACTCTTAAAAAAATTAAAAATATCACCAACATGGCCATCATCAAATCAATACTTATGTTCTGTGTGAGTTGAAGTAGCACACCAGCCATCACCAACGTGATTGCAATTGTTACATCTATATTGCGCACTAAATGACTCCAGTGCAAAGGTCGATGTTTAATATAGTCTTTAGCAATCAAATAACGCGATAAAATAGTCGCTGTCAGGATCACCAATCCTTGCAACAGCACAAATCCCGCCAATGCAACCTGTGCATTAAAATAATCATATACAATGCCGATCATTAAAGCAGTGGCTGCGACCAGTTCAAACCACGCCAATGCCTGAATTAATCTATTTCGAAGCAAAGGCTCAATCACGATGGCATTATTGGCAACCAAATAAATCACGGCATCCATCAGGATCAACAAACTCATCGCCAAGAGACTAAACGAGGTCGCCAGAATCGCCATACACAAAGTGACCAGACACAAAATAATATAAATTGAAGATAGCCACGACAGGATTTGCGTGGTTTTGATCACGGGTTTTAAGGTGGTGGTGACAGGCACAAAATTAGATAGGGTTTGTTGATAATCCGCCTGTTTCACTTGGTTCTTTAATAAACTGGTCAATACCTCTACTTCACCATCATGGAAAATGGCCATATGTTGAGTTTGATGATCCATCTCAATATATTTGACCTGATGGCATTGCACCAAAGCCTTGCGCAATTCGCGTTCATGCGCCATATCCAGTTGGGGAATATAGTAATAACTCACCCATTCCGACTGAATATTCTCTTGTTCTGAAAAATCATATTCATCATCTGCAAGTAAATTGCCGTCTGTGTGTAACTCCCGTTGCGATTGAAAAAAAGCATTTGAAAGTAAAAAGCGTTGGTACTGTTGTTTTAGGCTCATTGACGCACCAGATTAGATGCAAAAAGAATGTCATCAGGTTAATTGTGATGACATTCTATACAGCTTTATTTTGACGAATCAATTAAAACTTGAAAGTAATCCCTGCACCATACAGCCAGCCCGATTCTGAACTGGTTGCAACTTGACGACTGGTTTCACGATCCCCTTTTTCATAACGATAGGCGACATCCATAAACGGCATTACTTTTTTGCTGATCTCATAACGGGTTTGAACGCCTGTTTGCAAAGAGCTTAAGCCTGTCTTTTTTGCATTATCAGATTCATCCCGAATTAAAACATCCGCTTTAAGATAAGGCTGAGTAATGAGCTTTTGCGTCAGCAAAATGTCGCGCTCAGTTTCCAGACTTAAGCTGACATGTTGATCTTTACCGACATAAACATAGGCATCGGTTTCAAAGAAATATGGGGCTAAACCATGTAGACCAAATGCTGCATCCACCGCTTCCTGACGATGTGTATCAAAGGCTTCACTGCGATAACGCAAGCCGACTTGAGCATCCCAAAAATCAGCAATGTTTCGGCTATATAATGCCGAAATCGCATAATCAGCTTTCTCAGATTCTGACTTTTCACTGTGAGCTTTGATGAAAAGTTTATTTTGATCTGTGCCAATCCAAGTTTCCAGTTCAGTATTAAACTCGCCCTGCCCGTGTTTATCCAATCGCCATTGATTATCCAGTTTCGTTGCCTGATAAATCTGTCCACCATGTTCACGGCGATGATCATGATCTGAATGATCATCAACGCTCACATTTGAGCTGACTTCTCTGTTTGTCTGTGCCCTATTTTTTTCTGGCATTGGCATTTCAGCATGATCTTGACCCTCCGACATCGACATATTGGACATCATCATGTCATGCCCTTCATGAGCAAAAGCCCATGAGCTCATCATAAAGCCTGTTGAAAACATCAACACCGTCATCATTTTAGTGGTGCGCATGTTGGCCTCCTTGAACAGGTTGTTCAGTATTTTCAGATGAAATATGAGGCAGTGTATCTTGATCGACTTTTGCCACAATCAGTTTATTCATCATGCCCGCCGACATGTGGTACAACAAATGACAATGAATTGCCCATTCACCTAATTCATCTGCGGTTAAAAGTGCTGTCACTGTTTTACCGGGCGGCACAATGAGAGTGTGTTTATTTGGAAGATTTTGTATAGATTGACCATTTTCCAATTGTACAAACATGCCATGCAAGTGCATTGGATGTGCCATCATGCTGTCATTAATAAATTTCAGCCGAATTCGCTCTCCATATTTGACCTGTAAAGGTTCAGCCTCATTATATTTTTTGCCATTCATAGTCCAGATATAACGTTCCATATTTCCGCCCAAACCAATCACTAATTCTTTGGTCGGCTGACGCGTATCTGGTTGCGAGGTGAGTGATTGTAAATCCTGATATTGCAATACCTTTGCACCTTCTGGAGTCGAAGCATTGGCCCAACCTTGTACGGTTTGTTTTGACTCGGATAGGGTTGGCGGATAGGATGTCTCATGCTGCGTCATTTGCTGATGTGACATTTCTTGAGTCATCTGTTTATGTGACATCGCATCATGATTCATGTGTTCTGACATATCTGGTATCGATGATGCTTTGATTGATGAAGGTTTAGCTCTATGTGACATCTTCTGCGACATTGGCATAGCAGCGTGATTTGTATGTTCTGAACTATCAGACATGTTGCCATGTCCCATGTCTTGCATTGTGAGCAATGCACGTGGTCGTGCGTCTGGAATGGTGATCTGCTGTGGTGCAGGCATCGCCACATTTTGCAGACTTGCCAATGCAAACCCACTCCGATCAATCGATTCAGCCTGTATTTGATAATGCGCGGCTTTCGGCTCAACAATCACATCATAAGTTTCTGCTGTCCCAATTCGAAATTCATCCACTAAAACAGGCTTGACAGCTTGCCCATCAGCACTGACCACGGTCATTTTCAAGTTGGGAATACGCACATCAAAAAATGACATCGCAGATGCATTGATAAAACGTAATCGAACTTTTTCACCCGAAGTAAATTCGCCAGTCCAGTTCTGTTCTGGCGTTTTACCATTGACCAAGAAAGTATAGCCTGTGACATCTGACAGATCGGTTTTCAGCATCCGCATCTGATTCCACATTTTACGATCTTGCCACGTGGCTTTCAGCCCTTGTTGTTTGACCTGTTGCAATACATCGCCTAATGTTTCACGCTGATTTTGATAATATTCGGCTGACTTTTTCAGATTTTTCATCAATGTTTCACTCGATGAATCATGAAAATCTGACAGCATCACCACATAATCCCGTTTAGTTTGTTCCTGCGCTGTCAGTGGCTTGTTATCTTTAGGATAGACAATAAAAGCGCCATATAAGCCATCCTGCTCTTGTCCCTTACTATGCGCGTGATACCAATACGTTCCGTTTTGACGGATTTTAAAACGATATTCAAATGAACCGTCAGGTTTGATGCCTTGAAAGCCATTAAATCCAGGTACGCCATCCATAATGCCGGGCAACAATAAACCATGCCAATGAATCGAAGAATCCTGATTTTTCAGGCTATTATGAACATGAATAACCGCTTCATCACCCTCTTCAAATTCAAGTTTGGGAGCAGGAAACTGACCATTAACGGTAATTCGCTGAACAGGTGTTCCCGTGATATTGACGGTTTTTTCAGCAATATCCAAATGGTATTCTTTGACCGCCGCTAGACTAAACGGCGAAATAGCCAAACACAGTCCTGTAAAAAGGACATTTCTTAATAAAATAGACATGACTAACCTCAAAATTTAAAACTGAATATTTAGTTTGAATTTGAGATTAGGCTTTGGGTGGTCTGAGAATTTCTTGCCAAAAACCAGAAAAATGCTGACCTCTATAATCCGTATGAGAATCTGAGATGGCAGCAAAGACAGTTTGTTGCGGCAATGCTGGCATCACATGTTCAACATACGTATTTAGATTTTGACAATGTAACTGATGACAATCCTGACAGGACTGTGCGGCGTTAGAAGCATGTAAGGAAGTTGGTTGATTACAATGCAACATACTTGTATTGGCATGTTTAAAATCATGCGACGCATGCGCTGCTTTTGTAGCTTGCATGCCCATGTGATGACACGACGATTGATCAGAAACATGCGACATCGATTGAGCAGTCTGTTGCATCATAGAGGCATGCATATTTTTGACTGAAGCAACAGCCACACCACTCCAGCTCATGATAAAAACCATAAGCAACACAAACCACGTCTGTCTGCGCTGAGCTAGATGCAAACTGGAAATCCTCACAAATACATTGATCAGTCGATATATAAACACAGCATAACCAAGTTTATGACTTGATACAAATCTGAATCATTTTATCCCCATCCATCAAGGATAAAACTGTTTTTCAATTCTGGAACGTTGATGAGCATCAGTAGATAAAAATAGGCCGATTTTGACAATTTTTATCTACATTTTATGAGAATTTATTTTGATCACTTTCTATTTTTTAACCAATATCCGTGACATGGCTCACAGATTAAAAATAAAGCAAAATAAATGACTTAAATCGCATAAAAATAAATCAGATCGAATGAGTTTTATACAGATTTTATGGATTTTTTAAACGATTGATATCGTTTTGATTATTCTATCAGCAGCTTATCCACCGCCTTATCAACATAGTTATCCAGAGAGTTATAAACAAAGTTATCCACATGAGCAGCAAATAAAGCATCGCTTTATTTCTGGCGTAAAACGAATAGTTTTGCGCTATGAGTAAAGACAATAGTCAACGCTTTACTGAGAATGCAATACAGCGGGCTTTGTTGTATATCTAAGAAAAAAGAGAAATAAAATACTACGCACCATATGAATGCTTATGCGGTGCGTATAATGATGATATCGAAAAATAGGATTAAGCGTTTTGTGCACCGACTTTTGCCAATTCAGCACGCATTTCATCAATGACCGTTTTATAATCTGGTTTTCCAAAAATCGCTGATCCTGCCACAAACATGTCTGCACCCGCTTCCGCAATTTCACGAATATTAGCAGGCCCAACCCCACCATCGACTTCTAAACGAATATCGCGACCACTGGCATTAATCAGTTGACGTGCCTGACGGAGTTTTTCTAAAGTCATCGGAATAAATTTTTGACCGCCAAATCCAGGGTTAACACTCATCAATAAGATCTGATCGACTTTATCCAATACATAATCTAAATAGTGTAAAGGTGTTGCAGGATTAAAGACCAAGCCCGCTTTAGCCCCTCCAGCCTTAATTAACTGTAAGGAACGATCGATATGATCCGAAGCTTCAGGATGAAACGTAATAATATCCGCGCCTGCTTCAATAAAATCGCCAATCATACGATCGACTGGCGAAACCATCAGATGCACATCAATGGGCGCCTTGATCCCATAATTTTTTAAAGCTTTACACACTCCTGCACCAAAAGTTAAATTGGGTACATAATGGTTATCCATCACATCGAAATGCACCACATCCGCACCTGCCTCCAATACTTTTTCAACATCTTCACCTAAACGTGCAAAATCAGCAGAGAGAATAGAGGGTGCAATTAAATAAGGCTTGGACATGCGGGACCTGGCAAATAGCAAACAAAACCTGATTATAACAAAAACTGACTTTGCTGTGGATCAAACTCAAAACTCAGCACTGCGATCATTTGCAAAAAAATAACACTCTGTTTTATTTTCTCTATCGATTTCAGCGTTAAATTTGTTAGGGTAATTCCTATTTTCTCAACCATCTTTTATAGGTAAGCCTTTATGCAAAGCTCGACCTCGATTAGTACCCCAGAAGCACGACGAATTGCAAAACGTCTGCTCAATCATTGGAAACATAAATTTGAAGTCGCGGAGTCAGAGCAGGATTATAAAATTTTTATGCCGACTGCAACTGTGACTTTGACACCGCTTGAACACCATTTAGATGTGCTGATCAGCAGTGAAAATGCAGAAGATATTCGTTTGGAAGGTGTAGTCCTCGATCATTTAAACCGTATGGCACAACAAGAATTTCAGGCAGATTGGACACGGCAATAGGAGAAAAGCTGTTCTCCTATTGCTCAGGTCACTTAAATGAACACTTATGATTGAGACTGATGTTTCATTTCAAAGGCTTTAACAGCTTTAATTCGATCAGGCGTTGCTGGATGGGTTGAAAGAAATTTAAATGGTGAATTCTGATCCTGACTTTCATCTTCAGCACCCAGTCTTTGTAGAAAGTTGGCAAAATGAATAACCTGAATTTGATGACGATGCATGGTTTGCAAAGCGTATTGATCTGCTTCAGCTTCAAAATTTCTTGAATAATTTGCTCCTGCCAAAGCCAACGGCATGGTGGTGAACAGATCGGAACTGTCCCCAGTAATCGCAACATATAACACGCTTAGTCCCAAACTAGACAAAGCCTGTTGCAAACTATGGCGTTTGATTAAATGTCCTTGCTCATGCGCCAAAACACCTATAATTTCCTGATCATTCTTTGCCAGTTGCACTAGCTCATCGGTCAAGATAATGGTGTGATTGGGTAATGCCAAGGCATTCGCTCCAATTTGACCGCCTCCACGAAAAACCAGTTGAGCAGGTTGCCCTTCTGCGACGTAGGCCAAATATTCTTTTTGAATCTGTTGTTGACGTGACTTTGGCAACTGACTCGGCGTTGTCCAATCGACTACATATCGTTCAGCCTCATTGCCAAGCTGAGTTAAACTCTGCTCTGGTAACTGATACGCCACAATATGTGCAGCTTGTGGAATCCCCCATTTTACAATCCCAAATGCAAAGGCCACCATAAAAAGCACACTACACAAAATCAGCGTAGGTGAACGTTCAAGTTTCCAAATGGAATGATGCAGTTTTTTATTTCCCAGTTCAAACCAATCTGGTAACTCGTCACTAAACTCTATGCGCGCATCATCAGGCAGTTCAATCACGGGTTTCAGTTCACCCAAAGCACCAATCAGGATCATGTCCTGATACTGATATTGGCGAATGGATTCACCATCCTCCTCATAACGAACTTGTACGCTGTTATGGTCGAATGGAGAAATCTGAGCTTGGCGTGGTTTGGATACCACACCATCATAAAAAATAACAGAAGTAGATAAAGACATCATAAGCACTTATCGATGTTATAAAGAAATATCGATATCAAAAATATCGCTAATTTCTTCTGCAACGGCACTAATATCATGTTGTGCCAAATTTATCATTTCATCAGGGTCGTCATTTAAGGTTAAAGTAAGTGACTCAATCTGATATTTATAAATTCGCACCGCAGCCCACGCCGACATTAATCCCAAAGTCAGTGCTTTGGCAATCCAGTTAGTTGCAACAATCCAAGTATAACGCCACTGATTACAGTCAGTTGCAAACACACTTTGACCGATGGACACATTATTCCATGTCGTAATAAATATTCTGGCAACCACCAATGGTCCAATAAACAATAAACCAAAGATATATACAGCAATTGCCATATAAATTCCCGCCGAATTACCTGAACGTATTAATCCGAAAGCCAGCCCACCTGCAACTGCTAAAATCACCAAAAAGATTAATACTGGAAAATAAACGGCTTTCATATATTCAGCCCATTTGGCATGTAATTGAAAGTTGAGCTGTCCAGCATACAAGTGATTGATACAATAACGTTTATATAAATAAATCAAATATGGAGTAAAAATACCCAGTGTAAAAATATAAATTAAAATAGATTTTAAAAACAGCACATACGCATCTTTAGAACTTCCTGCAAAGTAAAATCGGCTATTGGCATATTTATTATTTCTAGCTGTAAAGCGCAAAGTAGCACGAATTAACCACGGTACCGCCAGATATAAAATCGCTATACCAATCAACGTAGCCGTCATTGAATATTGGGAAATGACTGAAATAGCCACATAAATTCCAATCGCAATCAAACGTCCAAATAAGATTTTTGTAGGGATACCCGTAAAATCAAACTTACGATGAAAAAATTCGGTATTGCCATAAAAATAGCGAAGACGGCGTACTTTTGCCCAAGGTGCATAAATACTTAAAGTAATAATGGTTAATACAATATTTACGATCCAAATACCAAAATATTCCATCGCCTGACCATGAAACTGAAAGCGATACTGTTTACCTGAATATTCTAATCCTGTTTTTTCAGGAGGTACTGGTGCAGAAGGATAATCTAATTCATCTTGATTTAAAGTAAATGATTCTGAGTTTTGCATTGTTTGCCTAATATTTTATTTTTGATCGTTTGAACAAATTTTACAGAGTAAAATGAATAAAGCCCCGATATGTTACTCATATTACAGGGCAATTTCTAGTCAGACGAGGCTATTAAATGAAAATAGTTCTTATTTGTAAATTTAACTTTTCAATTGAACCGCATGAAACTGCAAATGGTCATCCATGAAGCTCTGAATAAAATAATAGCCGTGATCATATCCAGCATGCTGTCTTAAACTCAGTTTTTGTCCCACCTTATGACAGGCTTGCTCGAATAAATCGGGATTTAACTGACTATAAAATTGATCATCTAAACCCTGATCAATCAAGATTTCAGCAAATAATGCCCCTTTTTGTTCAATTAAAGCGGTTGCATCATGTTGTTTCCAGACACCACGATCATCGCCCAAATAATTTGAAAAAGCTTTCTCACCCCACGGGCATTGACTTGGCGCACAAATCGGTGCAAAAGCAGAAACTGATTTAAACTTTTCAGGATATTTGAGTGCAAGTGTTAAGGCACCATGCCCGCCCATACTGTGGCCAAAAATTCCGATTTGATCTTGAATCACAGGAAATTCCGCTTGCACTAAAGGATAAAGTTCCTCAAGCAAGTAACGTTCCATTTGATAATGTTCTGCCCACGGCGCTTGAGTCGCATTAATATAAAACCCTGCACCCAACCCCAAATCCCAATGATCGCCTTGGGCCACATCTTCACCTCGTGGCGACGTATCGGGCGTGATTAAAATCAGATCAAGTTGAGCAGCCAATCGTTGTGCATGCGCCTTAATCGCAAAGGTTTCCTCAGTACAAGTCAGACCTGCAAGATAAAATAACACCGAACATTGTTCGCCTTTCAATGCCGCTGGTGGCAAAAATACCCCAAATTTACTTGTACCTTTTAATGCGTTGGATGGGCATTGATAAATACGTTGTTCACCATCAAAGCAGCGATTTTTTTGCAACATATGCATATTTTTTATCCTCGTGTTTGGCAGCAGTCGTAGTTTGAGGGAGATTTTGTTGAGGGAATAAATGTTGTTCAAGTTGTGGCAACATCAATTCCATATTTTTACCCATGACCCATTGTGGTTCTGAAGGTTCAAAGCCTTGTGCAGACTCCCACTTGGCAACAGTATCCTGAGCTTGCTTAAATGCATCTTTCATCGTATGTTGATCACGCATCGCCTGATCAAACAGGGCACGACCAAAATAAGTATAATCCGCTTCATTGGTACAGCCGAACGACTGACGATCTGCCGCAGAAGCTGTGATAATCAGCGTATCAGGTGACTGAAGTGCAGGAATAAAACTTCCAGAAAAGCACGACGAAATCACAATCACTCGCCAGCGAATCCCTGATTTATCAAGAGTTTCACGTAACCATTTTGGATCGACCTGATGCAAGTCCAACGGCGCATTTTCCATTTCAAATTCGTTGGGCGCACCATGCGAAGTCATGTATAAAAACAAAACGTCGCTTTCTTTATTCATTTGCTGGCCCATACGACGTAATGCTGCCCCAATACTTGTTTGAGAGGCTATAGGCACCTCTGTGCGGGTATCTGGGTTATTGATTAACATCATCGAACGGCCAAACGTGCCAAAACGTGTATCAAACTGCTCCTTGATCCGCATAATTTCCGACTTGAATACATCTTGATAGCTAGCACCCGCAACACCGAGAAAATACCAGTGGCTTTGCGCAAACTCACCATATTGGATCTGTTCAAGCGACTGATTGAGTAAGCGACTCTGGGCATAAAAAGCATCTTCAGTAAACGTCGGCGCAACATCTTCAACTTTCCAGATCGGCTGACTACGTACCGAACCTTGCCAAACCACCAGTGTGACTAGCGTGGCAATCATAATCAAAGCACGTTCCCACCACGGCCATTTTAGCTCACGTGCAAATACCCAAACCACAGCCAAACTTTGCCAGACAAATAACACCATAAAGAGTGTCGGTAAATAGTCATAAGTAATGTAAGGGAGGTAATCGAGCTGTCCCAGAAACTGAATAAAACTTTGCAGTAAGGCGATATTGGTATCCAGCACTAACCATAAAATGGCAGGCACCAACATCAAGCGGGCGTTATTGGTTCGCTGTGAAAGAAAAATCCCGACAATAAGAGCAAGAAACGGCCAAAGCGCATAACTCACTAAACCTTGAGAATTAAACTGACCATCCTGCCCAGCGACCAACCAGCTAAATAATGTATTAGCCGCGCCGCCAAGCACTCCCCAGACCAACAATTGAAAAATCGAGGGATGGACAATTTGTAAACAACGGCGTGACCCTAAAAATAACCACATCCCAGCAATTTGGTTGCTTTTGAAATCATGCCAAAAATTGATGGAGGGCTTCAGGTCAATCATAGAAAATTATTCAGGAGTGATAATGCATAATCAGTTTATGCTTGCGTGGAATTATATCAATAATGCTTTTATCTATATAACAAATATTTGGATATTATTGAAGCAATGATCACAATTCATCACAGAGCAAGCTGAAAATACGCATCAAAACGGCAAGCATCCCCCAACCATTGATGATCGGGCGTTTGTTGATTAAGAAAAATAGCATGTCGCGGACGTTTTACAATGACCCGTTTCGCCACTTGTTTCGCCAAAGGCAGTAACGCATCGCCTAAATCCATTTCACCTTGCTCTGGTAAAAGTAAATGCAAAAGTTGCATTTGTTTTTTAACCTGTGCCTGTTTTTTAATGGCCTGTTGATGTTGATCACGCTGTGGAAACATAGGGTCAAGATAGATCACATCTACCTGTTGATGCTGCTGAATACATGACTGCAAGTAATCCGCAGAATCTATGAAAACCAAATGTATCCGATCAACAATCTGTTTTAAAAATGGATCATTCTGTGCTTGAAAATGGCTATCTTCAAGCAACGTAAATAAAATCGGATGTCGTTCGAGCAATGTCACCTTTGCACCCAAATGCGCCATCAGTAAACTATCGTGACCTAAACCTGCTGTCGCATCGATCAATTGTGGCGCTTCGCTAAGTTGACAGGCACGTGCAATCATTTCTGACTTAATACTGGCGCGTTTTAAACGAGAAACTTCCGCTTTCCAGTCTGGTTGCATTCGCATGCCATTGGCACATAACCACAAACCTTGTTCATCTACACAAAGTGCCAAATCAGGATGCTGTCTAAAAAAACGCGCATTGAGCTGTTCCACTTCACACACATCAATCTCTACCCCTCGCTGAGACAAGACTTGCTGATAGTGATGCGCAGCATTTAAATAAGAGGCAGTAGAAAATAATTGCATGATGATTAACTAAAACTCCTGATTACCACAATTTCCAGCCCGTAAAAGCAAAAAGTAAAATAATGAGCCCAGAAAAAATTCGATACCATGCAAAAATCATAAAGTCACGTTTTGCCACATAAGCCACCAAAGCACGAATCAATAATAGCGCGGAAATAAATGAAACCAGCAGTCCTACAGCTAAAACGATCCAGTCCTGTTGTCCTTGAAATACATCATGACTTTGATATAAATCAAGCAACCCTGCACCAATAATCACAGGAATTCCAAGAAAAAAAGAGAATTCGGTGGCGGCTTTACGCGATACACCTAAAAACATCGCACCAATAATCGTCGCACCAGAACGTGAAGTCCCCGGAATCAAAGACAATACTTGAATTAAACCAATCCAGATGGCTTGCTTAAAGGTGATATTTTCAACTTCAACTGCATTGACTTTGGGTGGATTTTTTTCGATCCACATAATGATCAAACCGCCCACGATCAATCCCACGGCAACGGCAATATCATTAAATAATAAATCTTTTACGGTTTGCCCAAAGGTGAGACCCACCAAGATAATCGGTATAGAAGCGATGATCAGACTAATCGCCAAATGACGCCCTTTGGCTTCACCTGTCACCATACCAATAGCTGCACCCCAAAGGCGTGACCAATACTCATAAATCACCGCGGCAATTGCGCCCATCTGGATCGCAACCACAAAAACTGCACTTTTCTCAGGTGTCCAAAAATTTAATAATTCAGAGGCTAAAATTAAGTGTCCAGTGCTTGAAATTGGAAGAAATTCTGTAATTCCTTCCACAATTCCCATAATCGCCGCTTTTAAAAGCAGTAAAAAATCCATCATTTTTTCTCGTTCGGCTTACCTTGTTCTGCAATTTTTTTCCAAGCATTGTCCCTTAAATAGACGGGTAATGCCTGCTCAGCACTAACCCAGTGCTTTTGTTTGGCATAATATCGGGCGAGTATTGCAATATCTCGGGCAGACGGGCTGATCATACTGTGTTGTTCTGAAATTGGAGAGGAAATAAGTTTAGCTCCCGATCCTACACAGCTAAACTTGGCGAAAGACGTTGCCACGTCGTAACTTAACAGTTGTTCTTCGCCTTGTAGTTGCATGATGCCATCTGTATCACAGTTAAAATTTGCCAGATACACTTCCTGCATCCGCGCATCCAAAACCGCAGTCACCTGACTGAGTTGCAATTCACGATAAGCCGCTTGTGCCAAAGCTTGCAGAGTAGAAACAGGAATCACAGGCAAATCATTAGCCCAAGCCAAAGCTTGCGTCACTGCCGCATTAATACGGACACCACTAAAGGAACCTGGTCCACGACTAAATGCAATTGCAGTTAGATCGCTATAACTGAGTTGTGTCTGTTGCAGTGCCTGCTCAATCATCGGCAAGATGGTACGTGTTTGCGCCTTCGCTTGCGTATCCAGTTGAAAAAAAAGCTCATTTGATTCATCAATCAAACAAACTGAACAATGATCATTTGCCGTTTCCAATGCCAGCACGTTCATGCAACTTCACGCCATTATCTTTTAAAAAACGTGGGCTATCATACTCTACAACACTAATTTAGGCGAGAATTTGAGTTTTGCTGATACAAAAAACTGTGCTCTAGCAATACAACAAAAAGCAATCACTAAAATGAAAACGGCTTGAGTTGCATAAATCTTTTATAGTGTTCTGCATAATGTAAAGCACTCAGACGTAATTTTGCAGCACCAGTTTCGTCCAGTGTTTTAACAATTTTACCTGGAGAACCCATGACCACTGAGTTATCTGGAATCACCTTACCTTCTGGAATTAATGCATTCGCACCAATAATACAGTTTTTACCAATGACCGCATGATTTAACACCACAGCATTGATCCCAATCAGACTATTTTCACCAATCGTGCAACCATGCAACATGGCTTGGTGTCCAACCGTGACATAATCCCCAATATGAAGCTCAATTCCTGCATCGGTATGTAATACAGCATTTTCCTGAATATTGGTAAAATGTCCTAGACGGATTGGACTATTATCTGCACGAATCACGGCGCCAAACCAGACACTGACCTGTTGCCCTAATTCCACCTGACCAATCACTGTGGCATTGTCTGCAATCCATCCGTCCCACGGTTCAATCAATGCTTTTGGTGAATGTCCTTCAAAGCTGTACATCATATTGGTAACATCCTGTTTAGTTGGTGGTGGAATTAAAATTTGCGGGGCTGAAAATGTGGCGAATTTAAAAGAAAAGGCCAGTCTTTCTGATAATTCAACCCATAATGAAACAATGAAATTAACATTCTTGCGGTTAACCCCCAAATGACCTCATTTTCTACTTGTAGACTGGGAAAATATAGCGATTGATGTGCATATTTCACTTCATACGGTGTTGCAGGCGCGCTGAGGAGTTGGTTTAAAGATGCAAAAAAAATGCGATCAATTTCGGTCGGTTGAGCAATCAAATCAACGTTAGGAGGAATGAGTCCTACAATGGGTTTAACTAGCATCCCACTACGCGCACGTTGCATCGGTAAATCACCAATCAACTCAACATCGAAAGGATTGAGAGCCGTTTCTTCTTGAGCTTCTCTTAATGCGACTACGATATTACTGGTATCACCAGCATCACGTTTCCCACCAGGAAATGAAACTTCACCCGCATGATTGGATAATTGGGTGGAACGGCGCGTCAACAAAACTTTAGGATGGTGTTCATTGGTAATCGCAATTAACACTGCGGCCTGTGCAGGCGAAGTACGTTTTGAGAACCGTAAGCGTTGCTGCAAAAGATGCGTGAGTTCCTGCTCTACCATGCTTCTCTCTCTGTTTTCTTATCTTTTCATCATAGCTGAAAAATGCGTGGCTTCGTATAGAAATGATGCGAAAGTCCAAAATTTCAGTTATGCTGAGGCATCCTTATCGTTGATGATCATTATGAGTTTTTGCACCGTTTGTGGACATGAAACTGAAGATAAAATTCCGTTAGGCGACCATCAGCTTCGTCGTGTATGTACACATTGTGGGAATATTCATTATGAAAACCCAAAACTGATTTGTGGCGCTTTGGCTATTTGGGAAAATAAAGTCTTGTTATGTCGTCGTGCCATTGAACCTCGTTATGGGTTATGGACACTGCCAGCGGGATACATGGAGTTATTTGAAACCATGGAACAAGGTGCGGCACGTGAAACACGCGAAGAAGCTGAGGCTGAGATCGACATTGAACATTTATATTGCATGTACAACATTCCCCGCATTGGCCAAATCTATGTTCTATTTAAAGCAAACTTGAAAGAAGGTTATTTTGGTGCTGGCGAAGAAAGTATTGAATGTCGCTTATTTGAAGAACATGAGATTCCGTGGGGGGAATTGGCTTTTCCAAGTGTAGAACGCACATTAAGACATTATTTTGAAGACCGAAAAATACAAAAATTTCCAGTTCATTTGGAAACATTAGGTACACGCTTAGATCATACAGGTTAACTTTAAAATATTTAAAAATCCTAGAGATAAGTCGATATAAACAGGGAAATCATGATGATTCCCCTGTTTTAATTTTAGAACTGATTACTTTTGTTTAATCGTATAACAGCTTGGTAGATCGATACTTAAAGTACCATTAACACGTTTGGCCAAGTCTTGCTGTACAGGAGTTGGTGCAGGCGAGATATCTTTAATATTGTTATAGACTTTTTGATAAGCCGCATGAATATTAATCCAGTTCGCTTCTGCATTACTAAAATTCGTAATATTCACGCCACGCGTCGTATTATGATCGGTTAATAGGTTGTGTAAGTTAATTTTTACGCCGCCTGAAGTCAATGTTTGAGAGGATTGTCCTGTATCACTTCCTGCTCGAACAGAGAGATTCTGGTTCAATCCTAAAATAATTCCTTCCAGTAATCCAAATTTTGCATTGGTTAAAATCATTCGAATAGTTAATGATTTATCGGTTTCAGCATAATTACCTGTACCCGTAGTCCCAATTCTAAACTGTTGAACGCCATTGCTGTCCACCATTGTCGCTGGATTTATGCTCGCACAAGTACCCGACATATCATTCGCTGTAGCATCAGGTCGGATATCCGAACGAATATCACCATTCTCATCAATCACAATTCCCAGTTTGACATCCTTAACACTGGTATCACTAAATTTAAAATTCAAAGTTGCATACATTGGGAAAACATAATATTCGCCCGACTTCACATTATTTGGTGTCGTTAAGATTTTCTTGTCGAGATAGGTAATTGGATTGGTTTTAGAGACATCAATGCTGCCATCAAACTGTTCTGGACTAAATTGCTGCGTCCATTTACCATAGCTGGCCGCATCACCCTCTTTAGAACCAGTTGCCTGCTTATAGACAGCCTCTGTTCCTGTGATGATGTAACCGTTAATTAAACGGCCTTGGGTAATTTTGAGTGGATCACCACTTTGATCCGCCATAGAAAATACAAAAGGACTATTTGCCAACTTTTTAGTTAATGGATTAATCCAGTTCGTTTGCGCCTCAGCATTCATTTTCTTTGGTGCGATTTTACTAATGAGTGTCAGACGTTTTAAGGAATCACTGATGATCGTCCCCTCACTGGTCTTATCATCAGGCTTGCCTTTCCATTGCAAACCATAACCAAATGTGTGTCCAGTACGATCAGACAATAAGTACATATTGGCAATAATTTCATTACCTAATAAGCTCTTACCATGGAAACCTTCAATATATTGCTGATCGACACCACTTTCGGCAGGGAGTGGCCATGGTAAAAAGTCAGATTGGAAGCTACCCGCATTTTGCATATTCAGCATTTTCACCACAATATCGAAAGCGGTCTGATCACTGACTTCTGAAACATCAACCCGAATTTGCCTCTCTAAATTACAACTCTGTTAATTTTTGTTCAACTGCTGTTAATCAAATTTGATGAACTACCCGATAAACGGTTCGGTAGCTTATGTCTGTTGGCGTTCTGTAGTAAAATCACGGTTTCATCTTTATTCATATTTTTAGGCTTGTCTCAGTGAAGTTTTTTTGTAAGTTAAATCAAAATATTAGATCTACTTCTGAAATATTATTCAAACTTCACTCTACACATGGACTGGTTTTTCTAGAGGATCAAAATCATCCAGTGATAGCATTTAACCCTCGACATTATGTAGTTTATAACAATAAACAATTTAAATATTTTAAAATTAATTCAATTTATCAATATGAAATGATGGATGAATTCACTATTGACAATTTTATTCAATTCCATTCTGCAAATAATCCTCAAACAGCAGCAACTTTTTCAGGTGGCTATATTGGCTTCATCTCTTATGATTATGCAGCCCATCAATTTACTCCTGTCAAAGAACGTTTACAGCCTTCTTTTTATATCGGGCAGTACGATAGCTTTTTAAAGTTTCACGATGATCATTGGTATTTTTATAGTGATGCGGATGATGCTGAACAACAATGGCAACAACTTGAAATCTTACTCAATCAAAAGACTCAAATTGAGACTTTATCTTTACAACAAACACTACGCCCACGTTGGTCACCCGCAACTTATCGTCAAGCATTTCAACGGATTCAAGATTATATTTTAGCAGGTGATTGCTATCAAATTAATTTAACTCAAGAATTTATCGCCAAAGCGCAAGGTTCACTGTTAAGCCGTGCTGAACACCTTTGGAGACTTACCGATGCACCTTACGCAGGGTATTTAAAACTGGATGATTTTGAATTGCTCAGTTGTTCTCCAGAGTTATTTATTGAATTTAATCAACAGCAACTTATTACACGTCCAATTAAAGGTACGATGCCGCGTTTTGATGATCCTGAACTGGATGCTGCATCGAAACAAAAATTAAAAGCTTCCGAAAAAGATCAAGCTGAAAACGTCATGATTGTGGATTTGCTTCGTAATGATTTAAGTGTTTATGCAGAAACAGGTTCGGTCAAAACCAATAAACTGTTTGAAATTGAAAGTTTTAATCAGGTTCATCACATGGTCAGTGAAATTGAAGCGACATTAAAGCCAGACGTCAATCCATTTGAAGTATTGATGTCCGCGTTACCGGGTGGCTCTATCACTGGAGCACCTAAAATCCGTGCGATGCAAATTATCGAAGAACTCGAAGGGGCACCACGTGGAGCGTATTGTGGTTCACTCGGTTATTTTAATTTTGATGGTTCTGGTCGTTGGAATATCCTGATTCGCAGCATTCAAAAGTTTCAGGATGAGCTTTCGGTTTGGGCGGGGGGTGGAATTACCATTGCGTCTGATTGCGATGCAGAATATCAGGAATGTTTTGATAAAGTGTCCGCCATGCTCGACTTACTCAATACATGGCAGATCAAAGATTAAGTTTTGACGATAAATAAACTTAAAGTAGTGTCTTTAAAGTCTCTACAAGACGTTGGTTTTGTTGATCTGTACCAATAGTAATTCGTAAGTATTGATCAATCCTTGGTTTATTAAAGTAACGTACAAGCACGCCTTGCTCACGTAATTGTATTGCTAACTCAGCAGCATCGCGCGCGGGATGTGTCACAAAAATAAAATTGGCTTTAGATGGCAACACCTTAAAACCAATTTCTTTTAATTCCTCAACCAACTTATCTCGACTTTGAATCACCTTTTGGCATTGTGCTTCAAAATAAGCCTGATCTTCAAATGATGCAACCGCCGCTGCAATCGCAAATCGATCCATCGGATATGAATTAAAACTATTTTTTACTGCTTCAAGTGCAGCAATCAAATGTGCTTGAGCAATGGCAAAGCCGACACGCAAACCTGCCAATGAACGTGATTTTGAAGTCGTTTGACACACCACTAAATTGTCATATTGATTGACTAACCCGACCGCAGTTTCAGCACCGAAATCAATATAGGCCTCATCAATCACCACCACACGATCAGGATTGGCTTGTAAAATCTGCTCAATCTGTTGCAGTGACAAAGCAATACTCGTCGGTGCATTCGGATTGGTAATAATAATGCCGCCATTGGCTTGACGATAATCATCCAACACGATTTCAAAATCATCATTCAGTGGAATTTGTTGAGTTTTCACACCAAAAAACTGACTATAGACAGGATAAAAACTATAGGTAATATCTGGATAAAGAATCGGTTGATCCTGAATAAAAAAGGCTTTGAAAATATGAGCTAAGACTTCATCCGAACCATTACCCACAAAAACTTGTTCAACGCTCACATTTTGCTGAGTGGCAATTGCTTGTTTCAATTGAGTCGCATCGGGATCTGGGTATAAACGCAAAGCATCTGCTTGGTGTGCCAATACGGCTTGCACCGCTTCCACTACTTTTGGAGAAGGTGGATACGGATTCTCATTGGTATTAAGCTTGAGTAAATTCTGGATTTTAGGCTGTTCACCCGGTGTATAGGGTTCTAATTCACGAACTTCTGGACTCCAGAAACGCATTTGTTCTGTTGTAAACGTCATTTTATATTCTCTTGTTGCCCTCTCCTAACCTCTCAAAGAGAGAGGAGTCTTCAAACCTTTCGCATCGCTCCTGACAAGTTCCCTCTCTTTTTAGGAGATGAGGAGCGATATAGTTTCGAAAAGGAGAGGTTTATATTGATGATAGCGCTAGACCACGACACCTATTTCTATTTTAAACGTCATAACGATAACGAGCAGAACGTGCATGGGCATCCAGATTTTCTTGTTGCGCCAACAAATCCGCTGTTCTGGCAAGCGTTTTAACACCCGCTTCTGAACACATAATCAGGCTTGAACGTTTTTGGAAATCATAGACACCAAGCGGTGAAGAAAACCGCGCTGTACCTGAGGTCGGCAAAACGTGATTTGGCCCTGCACAATAATCCCCAATCGCTTCTGGTGTATAGCGTCCCATAAAAATGGCACCTGCATGACGGATGTCTTGGCTCATGGCTTCGGCATCATCCAGACAAAGCTCTAAATGCTCTGGTGCAACTTGATTGATGAGTTGAATTGCTTCAGCTCGATCTTTCACCAAGACCAAAGCACCTCGATTAGCAATCGATGTGCGCGCAATATCGGCTTTAGGCAATGCAGCTAAATGTTCCTCAATCGCGTGCGCCACATCCTCTAGTAGGTCTGCATCAGGCGTAATAAAAATCGCTTGCGCAACAGTATCATGTTCAGCTTGTGACAAAACATCCATCGCTAGCCATTTGGCGTTGTTTTGGCCTTCTGCATAGACCAAAATTTCAGATGGTCCCGCAATCATATCAATACCGACCTGACCAAAAACTGCACGTTTGGCAGCCGCTACAAAGCGATTCCCCGGCCCAGTAATTTTATCCACCGCAGGAATGGTTTGGGTTCCATAAGCCAATGCTGCTACTGCTTGAGCGCCACCAATGGTAAAAATACGATTTACACCAGC
This sequence comes from Acinetobacter septicus, assembly GCF_019355975.1. NCBI lineage: Bacteria > Pseudomonadati > Pseudomonadota > Gammaproteobacteria > Moraxellales > Moraxellaceae > Acinetobacter > Acinetobacter septicus. The sequence continues at coordinate 1,331,361 of NZ_CP079898.1, forward strand.
CAAATAGGCAGCAGCTAATACCAATGGATTCAGCTCACCCTGCGGTGCTGGAACTACCATGATAATTTCAGGAACGCCTGCAACGTGTGCAGGAATCGCGTTCATTAATACAGAAGATGGATAAGAAGCTAAGCCACCGGGCACATAAATCCCGACCCGATCTAAAGGCGTAACTTTCTGACCTAAGGTATTTCCTAATGAATCGACATAAGTCCAGCCTTCTTGTTTTTGCGCCTGATGAAAACTACGAATACGTTCAGCAGCCAATTCGAGTGCTTCACGAATTTCAGGTTGTAGCGCATCAAACGCCGCTTTGAGCTGTTCTTGGCTCAGTTCCAGATCTGAAAATTGATGCGCTGGATGTCGATCAAACTGTTGAGTGAGCTTAAGAACATGATCATCACCATACTGACGAACATCAGCTATGATTTGATCTACAGTTTTTAAAAGTTCAGGATCATTAACAGTCTCAAACGCCAACAAATCTGCAAAGATTTGTTTGAAGTTTTGATCTTGAGTCGATAAACGTCGCATCAATTTACCTACAAGGTTTTGAGTGAAAAGAAAAACTTAGTTTACCTTGTTTCGGATGGTTTGTGGGTAATCAATCATCAATGATCTGACTTTGTTTTATCGAAAATAAAATTAAACTATATTTAATTTTCTAATCAGGTATTCACGTCAGGTTCATCCCAGTCTGCATCATATTGAATAAGCCAATTGAGTGCGGCATGACGTTCAAGAACAACCGAAGCATTTAGATTTGCAGGTGTCGGACGTTGTTTTAATCTCGCCTCAACACATGCCCAGTCATAACGATAGATAAGATCGGCCTCATCCAAAATTTGTTCGATTTCCCTAAGTTGAGTTTTTTGCATAAATGTATCAAATGAATCACAAGATGAAACAGCTTGGATTGCAAAATCACAATCAACCACTTGGTCTGGATAATTTAATTCATCTACAATTCCCAAAGCCCAAAGCAAAACCCAATAAGATTCATATTTCCACACCATATTGATCACATCTTGAGGCGCCGCTTGATCATTGAGTATGGCACTTTCTTTAGCCGTGAGTTGATCAGCCACTTCATATTGATTGAATAATCCAATAAAAAAATCTTTGGTTGGTTGATCATACTTATTGTTGTTAATATCACAGGCAATCTGAACGGTGAGTAAACAAGTAATTGCACGTTTCGCGATTTCCTCAGCAGAGCGAATACAAGCCTCATCAAACGATTCAATGACGGGTAAATGTTCAATATAAGGAATACCTTGTTGTCTTAATTTAGATATTGATTCTTGCTTACGTTGTTTTACACTTTTCATTATAAAATCCCATAATAAAATTATGGTTTTATTCTCTACGCTTGCTTCATAAAGATCAAGCCATAAAAAACCGCCAAAAATTGACGGTTCAGAAATACAAGACATTTAAGGAGTAAAATTAAGATTGGCGATCACTGACTGCTTGTTCGACTTGCGACAAGATCGGGTCCAGTAAAGTCTGTTTACGCTTAAAGCTGGCTTTATTGACAATCAAGCGTGAAGAGACTTTCATAATCTCGTCCAATGGCTCTAAACCATTGGCACGTAAAGTATTTCCAGTATCGACCACATCGACAATATAATCACCCAAACCCACTAAAGGCGCGAGTTCCATCGAACCGTAGAGCTTAATCACATCCACTTGCTCACCTAAGCTTGCATAGTATTGACGCGTTAAATTGACATATTTGGTGGCGATTTTTAAGCGACCTTGTGGACGTTGCATGCCGACTTTACCAGCGGTCATCAATTTACAATTCGCTATTTTGAGATCAAGCAATTCATAAACGTGCTGTGCACCGTGTTCCATCAACACATCTTTACCCGCGACACCAATATCGGCAGCACCGTTTTCAACATAAGTTGGCACATCAGAAGCACGTAAAATTAAAATACGCACTTGCTTGTGTGTCGTTGGAAAAATTAATTTACGTGACTTTTCTGGGTCTTCAAGCAAATTTATGCCCGCTGCTTCCAGTAAAGGCAGAGTTTCTTTTAAAATTCGACCTTTACTGAGTGCCAATGTTAAACCATGATCAAAATTTCCCATGACGTTAAAGTTAAGATCATCGTTTCTCATATCATTCATTAACTGACTCGCTTAATGTTCGCGCCTAAACTTTGCAATTTCTGTTCAATATTTTCATAACCGCGATCAATATGATAAATACGGTCAATCAGCGTATCGCCCTCTGCAACCAATGCTGCCAAGACCAAAGAGAAAGATGCACGTAAATCCGTTGCCATCACAGGAGCGGCTTGTAAGGTTTCAACACCAGTTACCACTGCATCGTTCCCTTCAACTTGAATGTTGGCTCCCATACGCGCAAGCTCAGGTACATGCATAAAACGATTTTCAAAAATCGTTTCTGAGATCGTAGCAAAACCACGACCAATCACATTGACCGCCATCAACTGCGCCTGCATATCGGTTGGAAATTCTGGATGAGGAAGTGTTCTAAAACTCACCGCTTTAGGACGTTTGCCTTGCATATCCAGCTCGATCCAATCATCACCACGGGTCACTTCTGCACCCATTTCTTCAAATTTCTCAAGAACTGACTCAAGCAAACTTGGATCGGTATGTGTGGTTTTCACGCGTCCGCCAGTAATCGCAGCAGCCGCAAGATAAGAACCTGTTTCTATACGATCTGCAACGACTGCATATTCGCAGCCATGCAAACTTTCCACACCTGTAATGATGAGTGTATCAGTATCAATACCATCAATTTTAGCGCCCATTTTCACGAGCATATTAGCCAAGTCGGTAATCTCAGGTTCTCGTGCAGCATTGCGTAGTGTGGTCACACCCTCGGCTAAAACTGCTGCCATCAGAATATTTTCAGTCCCGCCGACTGTAACCATATCAAAGGTAATATCTGCGCCTTTTAAACGCCCATCGACCGTGGCATGCACATAGCCATTTTCAACTTCGATGTGCGCACCTAGAGCTTCTAAAGCTTTCAAATGCTGATCGACAGGGCGCGAGCCAATTGCACAGCCACCTGGCAAAGATACTTGTGCATTGCCATAACGTGCCAATAAAGGACCCAACACCAGAATAGAAGCACGCATGGTTTTCACCAATTCATATGGTGCAAACTGATTAGATAAAGTCGAAGTATCTGCCTTAACCGTATCACCTTGATATTCCATGGTAATACCTAAACCAGCAATTAACTTCACCAATGTATTGACATCTTTTAGATTTGGAACATTGGTCAAGGTAATAGGAGAATCTGCTAAAATCATAGCAGCCAGTAGGGGCAAAGCTGCATTTTTTGCACCTGAAATGCGCACTTCCCCTTCGAGCTTAGTACCACCCGAAATTAAAAATTTATCCATTAATTATTATGCTCCGAAAAGGCTTGCTTTGCGCCATTCGGCTTTGGTCATTGCCCGAATTGTCACCGCATGGACGGCACCACTTGCAATATAAGAATTCAAAGGCGCATAAACAGCTTGCTGACGCGCAACACTGCGCTTACCTTCAAATTGATCATCTACAATACGCAGGTCAAATTTTCCCGCCTGACCAGTGACAGCCACTTCCGCATCTGGAAAAGCTTCTTGTAAAATTTGAGTGAGCTGCTCACTATTCATTGCTAGACCTCATATACAAGCTTAGGCGTAAAACGCATTATTTTACTATAAATCATCGATATAATTCAGCACATGATCATATTTTATAAATAAAAAAAGAGGCTAATTGTTAGCCTCTTCAGAAAATAAAAATTAAATATCAACAACGAGTTGCTGATGATTACACTGTATTTTGCGATGTTTTTGTAATTGTCGTTTTAATTTTTCACTCAGTTTTTTAATCGACATATACATATCATCGGCTGAAGCCTGAGCAAAAAGTTCTACGCCAGGCAAACGTACAATCGCCTCCGCGATGTGATTCGCACTTCCTTTATGCGTTCTTTTATCGATTTGATGGTCTTTGGAAAGCTTCACTTGCATACTATTCACCTGATCCAGATGTTTAGTCAGTTGATCAAACTTACTTTTAATGTTTTGCTCAATTGCAGGCGTTATGACTAAATGATGTCCACGAATTGTTATTTGCATAATTCTATCCCTCACCTTCTTTCAGGATATAAAGTCATAGCCAAGCCGATCTAATGACAAAACAGAATTCTGCATCACAATCATTAAACCATTTCAGCTACTCCTTTGGTGAAAAAAAAGATTCATTATTTTGCAACAATGAATCTCTAGAATAGTCATACTTTAAAAATCAGATCAAGACTTTTCGTTCAGATGACGAAGGAATATGTAACGATTCTCGATATTTCGCCACGGTACGACGAGCCACATCGATACCCTCTTCTTTTAATAATTCCGCAATCGCATTATCAGACAAAGGCTTACGGGGATTTTCTACTGAAATCATTTTTTTAATACGGGCACGAATTGCAGTTGAAGAACATTCACCGCCTGAGGTCGTACCCACATGACTTGAAAAAAAGTATTTCAATTCAAATAAACCACGTGGGGTCAGCATATATTTATTGGTGGTCACTCGTGAAACTGTAGATTCGTGCAACTCCACTTCTTCTGCCACATCACGCAATACAAGCGGTTTCATCCCTTCCGCACCAATCTCAAAGAAAGCTCGCTGATGTTCTACAATACAGGTCGCAACTTTTAATAATGTTTTATGACGTTCATCAATACTCTTAATAAAATTTTTAGCTTCCAGCATTTGATTACGTAAATAGAGATTTTCATCACTCTGATCGGCTCGACGAATCATATTTGAATAAAAAGAATTAATTCTTAGCTTAGGTAAAACATCAGGATTTAATTGCACCTGCCAGCTATTATCTTTTTTATTTACAACCACATCTGGAATTTGATAATCAGACTCCTGACTTTCAAAGTCTGCACCCGGATAAGGTTTTAATGTTTTTAATAAACCAATTGCTTCTTTTAATTGACTCATATTCAAGCCTGTGGATTTCAAAAGCTTATTTAAGTCATTGGCAATTAATAACTCGTAACACTGTAACAAACTCAGTGCTTCACGACGAAATGCTGTTTGAATATCCATCATTTCTAATTGAATTTTTAAACATTCAGCCAAATTCATTGAAGCGACACCAACTGGATCAAGACGCTGGATATGCTTAAGCACCACCAGAATTTCATCGTGCTCTATTTCTTCATCATAGTCTGCTTCTATCAGCAAATGTTGTGCTGCTAATAAAATTTCTTCAATTTCAGCATCAAGGAAACCTTTATCATCCAGACAATCAATAATGCAATAAGCAATTAATTTATCAACTGTAGAAAAATGCAATAAATTAACTTGCTCTAAAATATGTTCTTTTAAAGTATGATGAGCTTGGCGATTATCTTCCCGCTCTTCAAATTCTGGCGATGCTAAAGCAGTGGATTGATGCGTATAGACATCATCCCAATCGGTATCGACAGGAAGATCATTGGGTAAATGATCAGCGTTCAAATCTTGCGTTAAATCATTAGTATCATTGCTTTCTAAATGAGTTAGGCTTTCTGTGCTACTTTCATCTTCTATTTTTTCAAGCAACGGATTACTATCCAGTTGAATCTGAATTTCTTGTTCAAGCTCAAGACTCGAGAGTTGCAATAAACGAATTGCTTGTTGTAATTGAGGGGTAAGCGACAAACTATTCGCAACTTTCAATCCAACAGATAGCTTCATAAATCGATACCCTAATCACGCCCGCCAAGCAAAAAATATGCCTACATGCTATTTATAGCATAAGTTTTAACGATATCCTATTCAAACTATATCATTCAATAACGTTTAATCAACCTGATGAGTCAATTTTTAATTTATATAAATTTTTCCCAATAAAAAACACCCCCTGATCTTTTGATCAGGGGGTGCCTTAGATTTAAAAGCTGGCGATGACTTACTCTCACATGGCTAACGCCACACTACCATCAGCGCGAAGAGGTTTCACTTCTGAGTTCGGGAAGGGATCAGGTGGTTCACTCTTGCTATTGTCGCCAGCAAACTGTTGTGGTGCTTTGGGGTCTTATTCACATTACTTAATAATGTATGCCTTACTTACGAACCAAAGAGTTATTAACGGATTGGAAATTGAGTCGGTATTGTAACTAGTTTATTGACTAAATCAAGTTTTCGTATCGTATTTATCTTGAATACAACAACTGTTTGGGTGTTGTATAGTCAAGCCTCACGAGCAATTAGTATTGGTCAGCTTCACATATCACTATGCTTCCACATCCAACCTATCAACGTCCTAGTCTTGAACGGCTCTTTAGGTGACATATAGTCACAGGGAAATCTTATCTTGAGGTAGGCTTCCCGCTTAGATGCTTTCAGCGGTTATCCCTTCCGAACATAGCTACCCGGCGATGCGACTGGCGTCACAACCGGTACACCAGAGGTTCGTCCACTCTGGTCCTCTCGTACTAGGAGCAGATCCTCTCAAATTTCCAGCGCCCACGGTAGATAGGGACCGAACTGTCTCACGACGTTCTAAACCCAGCTCGCGTACCTCTTTAAATGGCGAACAGCCATACCCTTGGGACCTGCTTCAGCCCCAGGATGAGATGAGCCGACATCGAGGTGCCAAACACCGCCGTCGATATGAACTCTTGGGCGGTATCAGCCTGTTATCCCCAGAGTACCTTTTATCCGTTGAGCGATGGCCCTTCCATACAGAACCACCGGATCACTAAGACCTACTTTCGTACCTGCTCGACTTGTGGGTCTCGCAGTTAAGCGCGCTTTTGCCTTTATACTCTACGCGTGATTTCCGACCACGCTGAGCGCACCTTCGTACTCCTCCGTTACTCTTTAGGAGGAGACCGCCCCAGTCAAACTACCCACCAGACATGGTCCTCGCCCCGGATTACGGGGCAGAGTTAGAACCTCAACATTACCAGGGTGGTATTTCAAGGATGGCTCCAATGCAACTGGCGTCACATCTTCATAGCCTCCCACCTATCCTACACAAGTAAGGTCAAAGTTCAATGTCAAGCTGCAGTAAAGGTTCACGGGGTCTTTCCGTCTAGCCGCGGGTACACTGCATCTTCACAGCGATTTCGATTTCACTGAGCCTCTGCTGGAGACAGCGCCGCCATCATTATGCCATTCGTGCAGGTCGGAACTTACCCGACAAGGAATTTCGCTACCTTAGGACCGTTATAGTTACGGCCGCCGTTTACTGGGGCTTCGATCAAGAGCTTCGCTTACGCTAACCCCATCAATTAACCTTCCAGCACCGGGCAGGCATCACACCCTATACGTCCACTTTCGTGTTTGCAGAGTGCTATGTTTTTAATAAACAGTTGCAGCGGCCTGGTTTCTGCGGCTGCCAAGCGCTCAGGGAGCTAGTCCCATCACCCTCAGCAGCGTACCTTCTCCCGAAGTTACGGTACCATTTTGCCTAGTTCCTTCAGCAGAGTTCTCTCAAGCGCCTTGGTCTACTCGACCTGACCACCTGTGTCGGTTTCGGGTACGATTCCTGTGTAACTGAAGCTTAGAGACTTTTCTTGGAAGTATGGTATCAGCCACTTCACTGTACAAGTACAGCTTGATATCGACTCTCAGCATAGAGCACCCCGGATTTGCCTAAGATGCATGCCTACTGTCTTCCACCTGGACTACCAACGCCAGGCTGACTTAACCTTCTCCGTCCTCTCATCGCATTACACAGAAGTATGGGAATATTAACCCATTTCCCATCGACTACGCCTTTCGGCCTCGCCTTAGGGGTCGACTCACCCAGCCCCGATTAACGTTGGACTGGAACCCTTGGTCTTTCGGCGAACGGGTTTTTCACCCGTTTTGTCGTTACTCACGTCAGCATTCGCACTTCTGATACCTCCAGCATACTTCTCAATACACCTTCTTCGGCTTACAGAACGCTCCCCTACCACGTAACTCTAAAGTTACATCCGCAGCTTCGGCACATAGTTTTAGCCCCGTTACATCTTCCGCGCAGGCCGACTCGACTAGTGAGCTATTACGCTTTCTTTAAAGGGTGGCTGCTTCTAAGCCAACCTCCTAGCTGTCTATGCCTTCCCACATCGTTTCCCACTTAACTATGATTTTGGGGCCTTAGCTGGCGGTCTGGATTGTTTTCCTCTTGACTACGGACGTTAGCACCCGCAGTCTGTCTCCCGGATAGTACTCATAGGTATTCGGAGTTTGCATCGGTTTGGTAAGTCGGGATGACCCCCTAGCCGAAACAGTGCTCTACCCCCTATGGTATTCGTCCGAGGCGCTACCTAAATAGCTTTCGGGGAGAACCAGCTATCACCAGGCTTGATTAGCCTTTCACCCCTATCCACAAGTCATCCCCTGGCTTTTCAACGACAGTGGGTTCGGTCCTCCAGTTAGTGTTACCCAACCTTCAACCTGCTCATGGATAGATCGCCTGGTTTCGGGTCTACACCCAGCAACTATTCGCCCTATTAAGACTCGATTTCTCTACGGCTCCCCTATGCGGTTAACCTTGCTACTGAATGTAAGTCGCTGACCCATTATACAAAAGGTACGCAGTCACCGAACAAGTCGGCTCCCACTGCTTGTATGCATGCGGTTTCAGGATCTATTTCACTCCCCTCACAGGGGTTCTTTTCGCCTTTCCCTCACGGTACTGGTTCACTATCGGTCAGTCAGGAGTATTTAGCCTTGGAGGATGGTCCCCCCATATTCAGACAAGGTTTCACGTGCCTCGCCCTACTCGTCATCATGATGTGTGCCCTTTCGTGTACGGGACTATCACCCTCTACGGTCGCACTTCCCAGAGCGTTCCGCTAAAACACACATCACTTAATGGGCTGATCCCCGTTCGCTCGCCGCTACTAAGGGAATCTCAATTGATTTCTTTTCCTAAGGGTACTGAGATGTTTCACTTCCCCTCGTTCGCTTCAATAACCTATGTATTCAGTTATTGATACCTACCTTATAGTAGGTGGGTTCCCCCATTCAGACATCTCCGGATCAATGGATATTTGCCGCCTCCCCGGAGCTTTTCGCAGGCTATCACGTCTTTCTTCGCCTCTGACTGCCAAGGCATCCACCACATGCACTTAATTACTTGACTATACAACCCCAAACAGTCGTTAATACCTACAAGTAGTATTACCAACATTACAGTTTGAAGTACTGTGCATTTAAGCACCGTACAGCTTCAATCTAAATTCATATACCAAAACGCTTGATTCAGTTAATTTGCTAGTTCTCAATTAACTCTAAGATCAGAATGACTTCTTCTCTCTTTGTTATTGAGTGAACAATTTATTTCAGACTCAATTCTCAATCTGTTAATGAATTAATGTAACCTCGTCAGCTACATTAAACTGTGATTAATCACAGAGCTTAATAAATCATTATATTTACTAAGCTCTATAATCATCTTTTCTTTCACTTTCGTGTTCGATCAGATACTGCGCGAAGCATAGCTTCTTGCTTAAATTTCAAGGAAAATCCTTAAAGCGATGCTTTAAGTTTTCTGTTCTTGAAATTTGGTGGAGACTAGGAGAGTCGAACTCCTGACCTCCTGCGTGCAAAGCAGGCGCTCTACCAACTAAGCTAAGTCCCCAGCTTATATCATTTAAGTATCTGTCATCTGCGCTTAGCTTGTGCAGTGGTGGGTCTGACAAGACTTGAACTTGTGACCCCACGCTTATCAAGCGTGTGCTCTAACCAACTGAGCTACAGACCCTGAGAAATAAAAAAAGAGATTAATAATCTCTTTTTTTATTTCGCAAGACAAGCGCAGCGCGTAGTGCATGACTTATCTCTGAAATTAAAAGAGAAAACTCGTTCCTTTTCTATCTTTCATTCAGATACCAGAAGAACAACTTGTTGTGGATTCTTACCAATCAACCAATCTTTTCGTTAAGGAGGTGATCCAGCCGCAGGTTCCCCTACGGCTACCTTGTTACGACTTCACCCCAGTCATCGGCCACACCGTGGTGAACGTCCTCTTTGCAGTTAGACTATCCACTTCTGGTGCAACAAACTCCCATGGTGTGACGGGCGGTGTGTACAAGGCCCGGGAACGTATTCACCGCGGCATTCTGATCCGCGATTACTAGCGATTCCGACTTCATGGAGTCGAGTTGCAGACTCCAATCCGGACTACGATCGGCTTTTTGAGATTAGCATCCTATCGCTAGGTAGCAACCCTTTGTACCGACCATTGTAGCACGTGTGTAGCCCTGGTCGTAAGGGCCATGATGACTTGACGTCGTCCCCGCCTTCCTCCAGTTTGTCACTGGCAGTATCCTTAAAGTTCCCACCCAAAGTGCTGGCAAATAAGGAAAAGGGTTGCGCTCGTTGCGGGACTTAACCCAACATCTCACGACACGAGCTGACGACAGCCATGCAGCACCTGTATGTAAGCTCCCGAAGGCACCAATCCATCTCTGGAAAGTTCTTACTATGTCAAGACCAGGTAAGGTTCTTCGCGTTGCATCGAATTAAACCACATGCTCCACCGCTTGTGCGGGCCCCCGTCAATTCATTTGAGTTTTAGTCTTGCGACCGTACTCCCCAGGCGGTCTACTTATCGCGTTAGCTGCGCCACTAATCCCTCAAAGAGACCAACGGCTAGTAGACATCGTTTACGGCATGGACTACCAGGGTATCTAATCCTGTTTGCTCCCCATGCTTTCGTACCTCAGCGTCAGTGTTAGGCCAGATGGCTGCCTTCGCCATCGGTATTCCTCCAGATCTCTACGCATTTCACCGCTACACCTGGAATTCTACCATCCTCTCCCACACTCTAGCTAACCAGTATCGAATGCAATTCCCAAGTTAAGCTCGGGGATTTCACATCCGACTCAATTAGCCGCCTACGCACGCTTTACGCCCAGTAAATCCGATTAACGCTCGCACCCTCTGTATTACCGCGGCTGCTGGCACAGAGTTAGCCGGTGCTTATTCTGCGAGTAACGTCCAGTAGCTGGTAGTATTAATACCAGTACCCTCCTCCTCGCTTAAAGTGCTTTACAACCATAAGGCCTTCTTCACACACGCGGCATGGCTGGATCAGGGTTCCCCCCATTGTCCAATATTCCCCACTGCTGCCTCCCGTAGGAGTCTGGGCCGTGTCTCAGTCCCAGTGTGGCGGATCATCCTCTCAGACCCGCTACAGATCGTCGCCTTGGTAGGCCTTTACCCCACCAACTAGCTAATCCGACTTAGGCTCATCTATTAGCGCAAGGTCCGAAGATCCCCTGCTTTCTCCCGTAGGACGTATGCGGTATTAGCATCCCTTTCGAAATGTTGTCCCCCACTAATAGCCAGATTCCTAAGTATTACTCACCCGTCCGCCGCTAAGATAAGGTGCAAGCACCTCATCTCCGCTCGACTTGCATGTGTTAAGCCTGCCGCCAGCGTTCAATCTGAGCCATGATCAAACTCTTCAGTTAAAATCATTTCGCGTCTTAGTTAAGACAAGACGCCAATTCTGGCTCATCAATTACTGACAAATTCTCTCAAATAAACTTCGAGTAATTTAAACCAATCAATCAATGATAATATTTCGATCAATCAATTAGTAAAAATCCACACAAGTTGTTCTTCTATATTCTTAATGATCTTCTTCATGCTTCGTCAGCATCAAGCTAGGTCGGCTATATTACTCTCAATCTCTTAAAAGTCAACAGGCAATTTAGATATTTTTAAAACTCAATCTACTCAACTAAAATACCAATCAAATCCCTCAAGACCCAACCAACACCCTGTTTTTCAACAAGTTTTTATCCGAATCACCGCCGATGAGTGCGCATTCTACAGCATTCCACAACCAACGCAAGTCCTTTTATTTAATATTTTGAGTGTTTGATCGGTTTTTAATCTTTTTATCTTTTTTATAACATTTTTTACCCAGTTTTGTTTTAATAACAGCTATGATCCTATTATTCAATAGAACCATCTTTATATAGAATGGTATAAAATCTTGCCGCAAGAGGCGACTAAGGATTCTTATGCATTACTCAAAACTCGTCTTTATTGGACTTCTTTCAACTGGCATGTCTTTTCACCTTTTTGCTCAAGAGAGTACAAATGATGTGGTGACTGATGCTACAGAAGACTCGTCTATTCCTGAATCTGATACGCCTGAACACCGTGCACGATTTCAGAAGTTAAAGGAAATCAAAGACGATCTTAAAAATGTTAAGGCCAGTGATTTCAAGGTAAATGCGAATGCTGCACAGCCTGATCAAGTTAAAGATCCTTTACAGCCACTTAATCGTCAATTTTATGCTTTTAATGATGCTTTAGATCGAACTATTGTGCGTCCGATCGCTGTTCAATATACCCAAAAAACACCTGAACAAGTTCGTGGTTCTTATCGCCAGTTTCGTAAAAATTTAGGCGAACCGTGGAATGCTGTAAATCAGTTAATTCAGGGTCGACCTTCTCGTGCAGCAAAAACATTTGGCCGTTTTACGATTAATACGTTAACAACCTTGGGCTTAGCCGATCCAGCACGTCGCTTAGGCTTACCCGCTGAAGAAGAAAGTTTTGGGGTAACACTTGGGTATTATGGTGTTCCATCTGGGCCATTTTTGATGTTACCGTTCTTTGGTCCAAGTACGTTACGTGATGGTTTTGGACTTGCTGTAGATAGTCAAGCACGTCCACAAAAATATATTATGGATGATCAAGACGGTTTATATTGGTCGACCAATATGTTGCAAGCGATTGATACTCGTGCGCAAGTTCTCGATATTGAGCAAATTTTGCAAGGCGACAAGTATGCAGTCATTCGTGATCTATACTTACAGCGTAAAAACTTCCAGATTGCAGAGAAAAAAGGCAATTCCACAGAACAAATCCAGTTTATCGATGATGAATCAGATGATTCAGGTGATCAAAATTAAGCTTTAGCTTACATAATGTATTCATTTAAGATTGTTAGAGATTGAGTTTTTCTAGCAATCTTTTGATTTCTATAGTACATCTATTATAGTAAATGTGATTATTAATAAGGTTCCATTTAATCGTCTATGTATTTTATTCAACCGACACGTTCAGTCCCTCATTTAGATAAAGCCCTTGATGAGCTACCGAGCCTACAAGTCATTCACATAGATGATCTGGAATTATATGACCCTACGATTATCGCGATTGCAGATGTTCAGGATTTTTTACAATACCAGTGGGCACTACCTACCGTAGTTATTGCACGTGAAGACGAAGGTGCAGCCCTTGCTCAAGCTTGGCAACTTGGTGCACTTGCAGGTTGGATTTGGGGAAAATTGCCGCAAAACCCTGTAGAAGCTTTATTGCAGATTGATGCTCAATATAAGCGTAATCAAGATAGTCGTGATCTACCTGCTGCGGCTGAATTGCAGAAGAAACTCCTGCCCAATACCCTCGATTTACTCGACTATAAAATTGAAACTTTTTTTCAGCCTTCTGCGTATTTATCAGGTGACTGGTATGATTACTGGAAGCTTAATGATAAAGAAGTATTATTTTATTTAGCCGATGTTTCTGGACATGGGGTCACCAGTAGTTTACTCACTTCATGGATGGCGGCTTTTCATGGACGTTCTAAAACGCCACGAGAGTTAATTAAAAAACTCAATGGAATGCTGTTACAGGAAAATATCGAAAAGCATATTACGATGGTGGCAGGTATTTTAAATCTACACACCCATCAAATTCGCTGGTCAAGTGCTGGTCACTACCCGCCTCCGATTATTTTTGAACCTAATCAATCGCCTAAAATTTTAAACACCAGTAGTTTTCCTCTGGGTTTAACGGATGATCTGGATATTGAAGAATTCGAATTTACCTTAAATCGTCAGACTCGGTTTATTATTTGTTCAGACGGTGCACTCGAACCTTTTGATGGTGGACTAAATGAACAGTTTGCTCAATTGGTTGATCATTTACAAAAACAGTCTTTTCAAGCCCCTGAACATGTTGCTGATGACATTGCAATCCTAAGTCTTTGTCGACTGAATTAGCAGCATAATCAATAGCATGTCTTTTTAGTATTCTTTATACGACTGTTAGATACTTGAGTATCTAAGCGCCCTATGTGATAATTTTGCAATCCTTCTCTGAAAATGGCATTTATATGTCAACAGGTCATGTTGAATATGCAAGCTTGAATGGAACGCATATTTTCAAACTTATTGGTGAAGTACGCGCCCAGTCTTGCATAAGTCTAGACAAACTTCTAAATCGAATTGAACAACAGCAAAATGTGGTTGGTGCAATTGTCGATTTAACTGAAACAACTTTTATTGATAGTACGGTTCTTGGAATATTGGCAAAGCTAGGTCTAAAACTGAAGCAGATCCATCATATTCAGGCAGTCATGTTATCAACCAATCCGGATATTACGACTCTGGCCAATAGCATGGGGCTAGGGCAGGTTTTTGTTATCTTGAATTATTGTAAAGAACCACAAGTGTGTACGCGTGAATTATGTGAAGAAGAAATTACACATAACACCATGCTTAAAACAGTACTTGATGCACATAAAACCCTGATGCAACTAAACGAAAATAACCAAAATATGTTTGAGCCTTTAGTCAAACAACTACAAAAAGAACAAGATACAATGGATCAAGTATCTGCTAAGCAAAACGCTTAACCTCCAGATATTTTCAGGATAAAATTGGCATATGACTTTACTCTCTGTTGCACAAATGAATTCTCAAAATGAGATCGACGATAATTTTCGTATGATCGAGTCTTTGATTCAACAGAGTAAAGCGCAACATGCAGAGTTGATCGTATTTCCTGAAAATTTTGTCTGTTTTGCTGCGGGGAAACAGCATGAAACAGCAGCACAATTTGAACATATCCAGCAGCGTTTAGAACAACTGGCACATCAATATCATATTTGGATTATTGCAGGGACATTGCCCTGCCCATTTCGTCCTGATGGATCGATCATTCAAGATGGACGTGTACGTACAGTCAGCTTATGTATCAGTCCTGAAGGGACACAGGCACGTTATGACAAAATTCATTTGTTTGATGTGCAAGTGGGTGATGCTGTCGGAGGGTATCAGGAATCCAAGTTTTTTGAACCCGGTGATCAGCCTGTGGTCGCCAAAACACCGTTTGGCAATATCGGGATGATGGTCTGTTATGATCTTCGTTTTCCAGAACTGGCATTAACTCTTCGAGCGCAAGGTGCACGCATTTTAACTGCTCCAGCGGCTTTTACTTATACGACAGGTCAAATGCATTGGCAGCTTTTATTACAAGCTCGTGCAATGGATACTCAATGTGATGTATTGGGTGCAGCGCAACAAGGCTGGCATGGTGAAAAGCGTCAAACTTGGGGGCATACAGGAGCAACCAATAGTCGTGGACAGCTTTTGCAGATGATCCAAGATGAAGGCGCAGGACTCATCACAATTGAATTCGATGCCAAAGAACAGGATCAAATTCGAGCATCTATGCCACTGATGCAGCATCGACGTTTAATTTCTTTTTGATACATCATATTTTTTTATTACTGAAATCATTTATTTAAAGCTATAATCCAATATCGCATCTTTTTTGTATTGAAGAATTTTTATGCAACAAGATTCATCGGGTTTACAACTAGATAATCAGTTGTGCTTTATGATTTATTCTACGAATCTTGCATTTCATCAGATTTATCGAAAAGTTCTAGCATCCTTAGGGCTAACGTATCCTCAATATCTGGTGATGCTCGTATTGTGGGAAAAAGATCAGGTGACCGTTTCTGAAATAGGCGCGCGTTTATTTTTAGAATCCTCCACCTTAACTCCGCTTTTAAAAAAACTGGAATCACATCAACTGATTCAACGTCAACGCTCGTCTCAGGATGAACGACAAGTGATTATTACCTTGACTGATTCAGGGATTAATCTGCAAAAAAAAGCACTCGAAGTTCCTGAAAAAGTCATTAGCACGACATCCTGTGATTTAGATCAGCTGTTAGCACTCAAAGATCAATTACAGATTTTACGCAATAATCTACTTATGCATAACAAATAAAATTTAAAAATATTTTGAATATCATCTTGCTAAATTATTTAAATCGCATACTATATATTTAAGCACAAATTAATATCATACAATTTATTTAAGCAGTACTCAGTCATCATGATAGGTTTATTCATACCTAAACAATGATAAGCATTTGCCATGATAAACAATGCTTCTAAAGGTGAATGTACTGAGTTAAAGGAAATAAATCGTTAAATAGATTTTGATATTGAAGCCATTAGCACTGTCGTTTTCAGGGCTAGTTTTCAGGATAGTTTTTTGATGAGATAAGCCATCATAAAATTGACTGCTAGACAATTAGCTAAAGAATAGGCTTTCAATATCACCCCCAATGCATACTCCCTCTCATGCATAGCACAAAGCACCTTAATCGGTGCTTTGTGCTTTTTAAATTTTAAAATTTTGTTCGCTATTCTTCAGCTTGATTGGTCACACGTAATACTTCTTCCAATGTGGTTTTCCCCGCCAATACTTTTCTTAAACCATCATCACGAATTGAACCTGAATATTGACGAGCGTAGCGCTCTAGTTCAAATTCAGCAGCATTGCCGTGAATGAAACGGCGCATTTGGTCATCTACAGGGACAATTTCATAAATAGCAGTTCGCCCAGTAAAACCTAAATGTGAACAATGCTCACAACCTTGAGGCTCTGGTAGTTTTAAGTTTTCTTCAGCACTAATATGCTGAAATAATTGACGCTCAAAATCATCTGCTTCGCGCCAAGTCGCGCAATGTGAACATAAGGTCCGGACCAAACGCTGAGCGATTACCCCAATTAAGGAACTTGATAGAAGAAAAGGTTCAATTCCCATATCTTTTAGACGAGTGACTGCACCAATTGCAGTATTGGTATGCAACGTAGATAAAACCAAATGCCCTGTCAATGAGGCTTGTACAGCAATTTCAGCTGTTTCCAGATCGCGGATTTCTCCGACCATCACGACATCGGGATCTTGACGCAACATGGCTTTTAAAGCACGGGCAAAGGTCATATCCACTTTGGTATTGACCTGAGTTTGCCCAATCCCTTCTAACTGATATTCAATAGGATCTTCAGCAGTCAAAATATTGCGAGTATTGTCATTTAAATCAGAAAGCGCCGCATATAAAGTCGTGGTCTTACCTGAACCTGTCGGCCCTGTGACTAAAATGATGCCATGGGGTCGGTGTACCAAATGCGTCAAGCGTTCGTAATCGTTTGACATCAGTCCCAAATGGGTCATGTTTAAACGTCCTGCCTGTTTATCCAGTAACCGCATCACCACACGTTCGCCATGTGATGAGGGTAAAGTTGAGACCCGCACATCCACTTCTCGACCCGCTAAACGCAACGAAATACGACCATCCTGAGGAATACGTTTCTCGGCAATATCCAATTTTGCCATAACTTTGATACGTGAAACTAATAAAGGCGCAAGTTCACGGCGCGGCTGTACAATTTCACGCAGTTGACCATCGACGCGCAAACGCACTGAAAGTTTTTTTTCAAAAGATTCGATATGAATATCTGACGCATTGACCCGAATGGCTTCAGACAAAAGTGCATTAATCAACCTGACAATCGGCGCATCATCTTCCTGATCCATCAAATCTTCAGCTTCTGGCACCTGATCTGCCAAACTTAATAAATCTGGGTGGTCTTCAAGCCCCGCGGCAACTTGTTGCGATTCCCCTGTATCGCCTGCATAACTTGAACTCAGTAATGCATTAAAACTCTGATCATCGCAAATTTGATGTTGAGCTGGTTTCCCTACGATCCGTCTTGCTTCCTGCAAGGCAATCCACTCTGTATTTTGACGGCGTACAATAAAGACTTGATCCCCTTCATAACGCAACAAAACGCCATGACGTTTCGCAAAACTATATGGAATTTGTATTTGTTTAAGTATTTGCATCACAAATTTATAATGATCAAAAATAGAGTTTTGAGTGTACTCTAAGCGTACTACAGCGTGAAGTCTGTTTTTACAAACTCACCAGAGGAATTTTTTAACTTGGAACAACAGCAATACGATCATCTCGAACCCGAGCAAACCAATTTAAAATGGTGGGGTGAACAGAAATTTGAACTCAGCGAATCTAAAGCATGGCAGTTTGGATCATTGCTCTTTCGTTTGACACGCGGAATTAATGAATGGCGACTGGAGTATTATCGTCCACAATACCAACATGACTATGAACAACAATGGCAGAGAATTGCAGATCCACATTTTGCCTTTCCACAAGGGGCAAAAATTGAACGCTATATGTTTCGCAACACCCATAATGAATTTCAACTGATGCCACGTTTGGCAGATCGTTCTGTGGTTATCAAACCCGTCGATCCCATTTATATTCCAGCAGGTGAACGCGGAACACTTTATATTAGTACGCCATTATGGATTGCAGGCTTTGTTGAAAATCAGAGAGAACCCATTTTTGATCTTCCAGTGATTCGCCCCAAAGATACCTGGTTTGGCCCTGATCATCGTACTGGGGAAATGTGTTATGCCACAGCGGTTGATGGTCGCACCGATTTAAATCTACTTAAACCCCGCGCATTTCGAGCCGTTACCCCTGTTGAATTTCATAACACCAGTAGCCAACAATTACGTTTTGATCGTATGAATGTGCCTGTGTCTGCTTTGCCTTTATTTTATAGTGAAAGCACTAATCGCTTATGGACATCTCAAATTAAAGTCATACACGAAGGTTCAGATCGTCCACCGCGTATTCGTCTAGAAAATCGTACTCCCCCATTGGCTGGTGAAGTCACTTATGTACATCCACCACGTTCGCCAGGCGGTGCATTGTTTAACATGTTTGATTCATTTTTCTAAGGAGGCATTATGGCAGATTCCAATATCCCCAAAGATGTCGCTGTCAGCCTCAAAGGGATTTTTACCAATATTAATCTGGATCGACTGAGTGAGATTCTGGTCGCTGTTGTTCTATGTTTAATTGGCTTTATTTTTGCCCGCTTGGTTTCAAATACGTTTATCCGAACCGTAGGCATGCGCTTCAATGCACACCAACGAATGGTTTGGCGACGCGGGATTTTCTACTTTATTTTTATTATTTTTGTGATGGCTAGCCTGAAAGAAGCAGGCTTTAAACTCAGCGTATTTTTAGGCGCAGCCGGAATTTTAACTGTCGCTTTGGGTTTTGCTTCACAAACCTCAGCCAGTAACTTGATTAGCGGTTTGTTCCTGATTGGTGAAGGTTCATTTGAGGTCGGAGATACCATTCAAATTACCTTAATTCGTGGTCATACCATTGAAGGACAAGTGATTTCGATCGATTTACTTTCGGTCAAATTACTGACATTGGATAATGTCTATGTACGTTTACCCAATGAACAATTGATTCGAGCTCCCGTCATGAATATGTCCAAGTATCCAATACGACGTATTCCGATTACCCTCGCCATTAACTTTCAGGAAGACATCATGAAAGTGCGCAAGGTTCTTCTTGAGGTTGCATCCAGATATCCTTTGGCATTAGATGACCCCAAACCTGAGGTGACTGTCACCGCCTTTCGTGAATCTTCAATTGAGCTGTTATTTTCAGTCTGGTGCCGTCAAGAGTTGTATTTAAAAACTCGCGATGAATTGCAAGAACGTATTCGTAATGGCTTTTTGGAAAATCAAATTGAGATTCCTGTACCGAAGATGGGCTTTGTTGATCGTCCACCAACAACGCCTTTAACAGAAGATGACATTGACTCCTATGCCAATACACAGGAACTGAAACGAGAACCAAAACTTTAGGTGACTTAACAAGGGTGGTTTGCCACCCGCTAAAATAGTATATCCATAAGCTTTAAAATTTAACGCTCAATGCTTTCCTTATTTGATTGTGCTGGTGGCAATGGCGCCAGATAAGCAATGACCAACATGATACCTCCAGCACCAATAAATGAAACCACACGAGTTAAGGTTCCACTCTGCGACAAATCAAGTACCACTAGCTTAATCACCACAATAGCAAGTAATGCTGCCCCAACAAACCAAAGCTGACGGATTTGACGCTGACTTGAAAAAGTCATGAGCACGAAAGCCAAAATTACCCAAAGTAAAGTTAAGCTAAGTTGTACCGTACCATTCGACCAAATTGTCCAGCCCCAAAGAGGTGTCGCCAAATACATATGTAAGGCCCGAACGACAATACTGCTAAACACCACCAAGGCAATCAGAATGCTGACCACTTTAGAAAACCATTCTAATGTTTTAAATGAAGCGGTAAAATTATGATGATAAACCATCCACAATAATCCAGATAACAAACTTAAGCACAGTAAATCTACAGGATTGAAGATCGGTAAATAATAAGCGACAAAAACCTGATCACTTAAACTGACTATTAACAACCAAAACCAAGTCAGTGCCCAAACTGAAAACTGATCTAGCATAAGGTCATTTTTTCGCTTAAACAGCCAAATGCTATATAAGACAGGAATCACAGCGAAAGAAAGCAATGCAGCATCTGGCCAAAGTGCTGGACCTATTGTCGCCAAACTTAGCCAAAGTAAAGCTGCCCACCAAGCATTAAACTTCGAATCAATTTGCTGGATTTTTTGAATACCAATCAAGAGCAATGCCAAAGTGGTTGCTACAATGAAAAAGCTCATTTGCTGTAACGAAGCAATCCAATCAAAATGTGTGAATAGTCCCTGTTGAATCAGCTCTACGAAACACAAGCCGATAAAAATACTCAGAATCATCAACTGCGGAAACTGCCAATCCAAACGTGCGCGTAAATACATCACTCCAGTAAAGCCAAAATATAAAACTGCGGCGATCGCCAAATAAGGGCTTAAGCCCTGCCCGTGCCATGTAAAATACTCGACACCTGCCACTGCACCTGAATATAAAGCCAGACTCAAAAATAAACTGGCAATGACTGATGAATCCTGTCGAGAGGATGGATCTCGAAATAAAAAATATGCCGAAATGAATTGTGAAATCGCATAGATACTGGTGCTTAACACAGGAAAATGGTCATCTGACCAGACTTGATAAAATAGGACAACAGAACTGAGTACGACTAAAAATATCCCCAGATAACGACTCAATCGATACCGCTCAGAAACACCCCAAACAATTAAAGCTGTCCCTTGCACCACCCAACCAATTGCTGTCCAGTGCGCCCCTTGATATAACGGGAAAATCAGCGCAATAAATGCCACCGCTAAAATAAAAAAACTTTTGGCTAAAATTGATAATTCAGATTGTTTTTGTTTAATCCACCAGCCCAAAGCAGCATAAGTTCCCCCCAGAAGTGCTGCCCCCAGAGTCAGTGCTAGACTTGACTGTTGCACTAAAAAAGCATGTAAGGAAAATCCTAAAATCGGCACACTAAAAATCAAACCGACATCGACCAATGGTGGAAGTTGAATATTGGATTGATGGTTTAAGGAAGAATCATTTAAAGACTGATCTTTTAAAGAGCGATATTCTTTCTGAATCAGTTGGCTATAACGTACACTCAGCCAGATAAACAAGGCGATATGCAGCCACAAAATAAGATCAAGCGTATGATATTGTGCTGGATTTGCATAGAGAACAATGACACTGCCCGCAAGTAATCCTGACGCGAAAAAAGCAATTTTATTGAGTATTTTCCATGGCTTGATAAAATTCATCGCGGCCACAGCCAGATTAATCATCAAATAGTAACTCAATAAAAAGACACTATCTGGATGCGATTGTGGAATCAATAAAGGTGCAAGATAAGCCATACTTAATGCAAGCATCGATAGATAAACCGCATTTTGTTTTAAGCTCAAAGCGACCGTAATAAGCAACAAAACAGCAAAGCCAACACTTGCGATGCTTAAATTTGCAATCACCGCATAATGATGCGCAAAAATTAAAGTTAGGAAAATAATTGCCAGACCTGCGCCTTGCAAAGCAACTGCAAATAATGCGTTCTTTTTTCTCAAATAGTAGCCAAATACAGTCAATGCACCGCCTGTAATGGCGATTCCCAATAATTTTATACTCAAACTGAGTTGCCAATGTTCGCTGGCAAAACGCAATAACAACACCACCCCAATCATTAAAATCGCAATCGCAACTCGTAAAATTGGATTACCATGCATCAGCCAATCCAGTGCTGGTTGCCACCATGCCCGTTTTTTAGATGGTGGATCTACAGCAAGAGCATCATGAGTCGGATCATTCTCTAGGCTTGACAATACCGGTGTATCACTTTGAGATTGGAACCACACAGGAGTTTCCGATTGCTCCAAATGATTCAATTCAATTGGTTCAACATCAGAACTCAGTGATGTTTGTTGTATCTTTTTATGGTTTTCAAGATTCTTTAGACGCTCATTCATCGAACTTAACATCTGAATCAGACTAAACAACACTAATCCACTTCCAACTAAAATAGCCGAACCACTGTGCAAATAGTAACCTGCAAGAGCAATTAAAGTTCCAAGATATATAGCCCATTGCGGTAAATATAAATGACCAACAGATGCAGTCATTTGATATTGCTGTTCAAGCTGTTGAATACGGCGTTCAAAAGCTGTGAATTGTTGTACGATAAAAAAGATCAAAAGTACAATAACAACGGCCACTGCATTTTTGATCTCAAAAGCAAGTGCAACCAATAAAGCGACAGTAAGAATAATGATGATTATCGTGGGGTAATACTTATCATTTTTATACATATTAAAAAAACAAACTCAGTTATTTTAAAGCTATCTTACCTCATCAAAACATCTGCGTATATTTAGCCACCGTCCCTAAAGGCGAAGTTCTACATTTTGCTTCATTTTCACGTAGAATAAGACCCAATCGTTCGTAAGGAAGTATTCAATGCCACCATTTGTTTTGGTTGATGGGTCTTATTTTTTATTTCGTGCCTTTCATGCACTCCCACCGTTGACGACCTCAACAGGATTACAAACCAATGCAATACGTGGTGCGATTTCTGCCATTCAAAAACTGATGCGCCGCACTCAGCCCACGCATATGGCGGTAATTTTTGATACCCCAGAACCGACTTTCCGACATGAACTTTCGCCTATTTATAAGGGCGACCGCCCAAGCATGCCCGATGAGTTGGCACAGCAAATTCCATATTTGCATGCCTTAATTAAAGCGTTAGGCATTCCTTTATACATGCTACCGGGTGCAGAAGCCGATGATATTATTGGGACGTTGGCGAAACATGCAGAAAAAGAAGGTCATCAAGTCTTAATTTCGACTGGTGATAAAGACATGGCGCAACTGGTCAATGAAAAAGTCACGCTTGAAGATAGTTTCAAAGATAAACCGATGGATATTCAAGGGGTTTTTGATAAGTTTGGCGTATGGCCGAACCAGATCATTGATTACCTAACGCTGATGGGTGATGCCTCAGATGGCATTATGGGGGTACCAGGCATTGGCGCTAAAACCGCAGCTAAACTGCTAACGGAATATGGCTCGATCGGTGGCATTTTAGAAAATGTTGATCAAATCAAAGGTAAAGTTGGCCAGAGCATTAAAGACAATGTCGATGGTATTGCCATTGATCATCAACTTGCGAGTATCGTCTGCGATCTGGACTTAGGTCTAACATGGGATGATTTAAAACTACGTGAGCCACATGTCGATAGCTTACGTAATCTCTATACCGAACTCGAATTTAGAAATCAGTTGCAATCTTTAGATCATCCTAATAATCCTGTCAGCAACAGCTATAAAGAAGCCAACAAAGAAATCGCTAAAGCTGAAAGTGCGCAACCTACTGAAACAGAAGATCAATCTAGCATGACCAGTGATGATGATCAGCTCGGTGCTGCCAATTATCATACGATTCTCACCCAAGATGCATGGGACAATTTATTCAAGCGTTTACAGACTGAGAAACGTTTTGCCATTGATACAGAAACCACCAGTCTGGACTATCGTGTTGCCGAAATGGTCGGTTTCTCTATCGCTTTTGATGCTCATGATGCTTATTACATTCCACTATCCCATGATTATGAAGGCGCGCCACAGCAACTTGATCGTGAGCAAATATTGGCACAAATGAAGCCCATTCTGGAAGATGATTCAGTCCAGAAAATTGGACATCACCTTAAATACGATGCACATATTTTTGCTAATCATGGCATTGACCTTAAAGGTTGGTATTTTGATACCATGCTGGCCTCTTATGTGTTGAACTCAGTCGCCACACGTCATGGTATGGATGATGTAGCGCGAGTCTACCTAAGTCACTTGACCACAACTTTTGAACAAATTGCAGGAAAAGGCGCAAAACAAAAAACCTTTAATCAGATCGAAATTGAAGTTGCTGCACATTATGCTGCCGAAGATGCACATGTCACCTATCGCTTATATGAAGTGTTGGCAAAAAAACTAAAAGCTTCACCTGAGCTTGAAAATATTCTGTATCACATCGAAATGCCTGTGGCATCTATCCTCACGGGTATGGAAGAAGCTGGCATTAAACTTGATCATGCCTTTTTGGATCAACTCAGCCTCGAATTTACTGAAACTATTCAAGGTCTGGAAAATCAGGCAATTGAATTGGCAGGCGAAACCTTTAACGTCAGCTCCCCTAAACAAGTGGGTGAAATTTTATTTGATAAAATGGGGCTAAAAGGCGGCAAAAAAACCGCAACAGGTCAGCACAGTACAGGGGAAAGTATTCTTGAGAAAGTCGAGCATCCGATTGCAGAAGTGATCTTAGAACACCGTACTTTATCGAAGTTGAAAAACACCTATACCGATCGTTTGGTCGAGCAATCACACAACGAAACGCATCGAGTGCATACCAGTTATCATCAGGCATTGACTGCCACTGGTCGTTTATCTTCTTCAGATCCGAACCTACAAAATATTCCCATTCGTGGAGAAATTGGTCGTCAAATTCGCAAAGCCTTTATCGCTCCTGAAGGTCGCGTATTATTGGCTGCCGATTATTCACAAATCGAATTACGTTTAATGGCACATTTTTCTCAAGATGAAGCTTTACTCGATGCATTTAAACACGGTCAGGATGTACACCGCCGTACCGCCGCCGAAGTATTGAACATTCCGCTAGAAGAAGTCACCCATGATCAGCGCCGCCAAGCCAAAGCTGTTAACTTTGGCTTGCTGTATGGAATGTCCGAATTTGGTTTGATTCGTCAATTGGGTTTTACCCGTGAAGAATCACAAAACTACATTAAACAATACTTCCATCGCTATCCGGGTATTTATGAATATATGCAACGTACCCGTCAGGTGGCTTTAGAACAAGGCTTTGTAGAGACCATTTTAGGTCGTCGTTTATATACGCCAGACATTGATGCCCGAAATATGATGGTGCGTAAAGGTGCAGAACGTGCCGCGATTAATGCGCCATTGCAAGGCAGCGCGGCGGATATCATTAAACTTGCGATGATTGAAGTGGATAAAATGCTGCCAAAGGATCAGGCCGTATTATTACTTCAAGTCCACGATGAATTGGTATTTGAAGTCGATGCTGATTTGGCAGATGAACTGGCTCCAAAGTTGGCTGAAACCATGCAATCGGTGGTTGAAATTTCAGTGCCTTTAGTGGTTGAAGTCGGTAAAGGATTGAACTGGGAAGAAGCACATTAATCTTTAGAGAAAATCCAGATAAAACAAAGGCCGATTGATTCGGCCTTTGTTTTATCTAAGTTTTATTCATTTAAAACCACATCAATTTTACAATCCAGTCAGTAAAATTTTTGCAACTTCATTCATTAAGATTTCAGCAATATATAAAGCTAAAAATGCAATAATTGGAGAAAGATCAATCATGCCCATATTCGGCAATAATCGACGAAATGGTGCAAGCAAAGGTTCAGCCAATTCCTGAATCACTTCAATATACGGAGAACGTGATTGAGTAAACATCACGACCCAACTCAAAATAATCGTAGCAAAAATCAAATAACGGCAGAAACGGATTAAATCCTGAATCATGGTCACAAAAGTTAAAATCAACAAATGGATCGGGCTATTTGGCATCGCACCAGAAAGATACATCACCCCAAAAATTTTGAGCAGGTACAACACGATTAAAAGTGCCAATGCCGCTAGATTGACACGACCTTTTGCCACTGTCGGAAAAATACGACTAAAAATATCCACAATTTTAGTCGCTTTGACCGTTGATAAAACTACAGGGTTATAAGGACTTACCCCTGTCAACTGCATTAAAAAGCGGAAGAACACCAATAAAATGGCAACATTAATTAAAATACCAAAAATAAGCGCAGAACTCGCCATACTGTTACTTTCCTACTTAATGGGTCTTGGTACTGTCACTTAGCTCATGTGCTAATTCTTGACTACGTTTTTGTGCAGCAGCAAGTGCTGTCTGGATATTCTGTGAAATCTGGGCGCGATCAAAGACTTCAAGGGCCGCTTGGGTTGTGCCATTTGGAGACGTCACATTTTTACGCAATTCCGCTGGGGTATTGGAACTGGTAATTGCCATTTGTGCTGCACCCAAAGCAGTTTGCAAAGTGAGCGCAGTCGCGACTTTTTCATCCAGTCCCATATTTTTTCCAGCGCGAATCATACTTTCCATTAAATAGAAAAAGTACGCTGGGCCTGAGCCTGAAACCGCTGTCACAGCATCAATTTGTGCTTCAGAATTTACCCAAATCGTTAATCCTGTTGCCGCCAAAATCTGACTGGCTAAATCACGGTCTTTCGTTGTCACATTTTCATTGGCATATAAACCATGAGCACCAGTCTGAACCAAAGCAGGTGTATTCGGCATGACACGTACAACTCGATCCGTTCCAGTCAATGCAGCAATCGTCTCTATTTCTGCTCCAGCAATAATCGAAACAATTAACTTACCTTCAAATAGACCATGTAAAGGTTTTAAAACAGTACCTAAAACTTGTGGTTTAACTGCTAAAACGACCACATCGGCATTCTTAATGGCTTTTACATTATCATCCACTGCCTGAATTTCTTTTTCATGCAATAACTGACGAATTGCTTCGACAGGATCAGACACCATAATCCGAGTTGTTGGTAATCCACGTGCCAGCAAGCCACCAATCAGGGCTTGCGCCATATTACCACCACCAATAAATGTGATATTTGAATTTAATGTCGCATTCATGAATTATGCTCAACTCGCAAATTATCTATCTCAGAACTTAAATGTGGCAACCAACCGTCATTTTCACAATATTTCGATTGTGCTAGCCAAAACCCTTTTGGGGTAAAAACCCCTAGCATAACATTATCTATGGCTAATATTTGAATTGTATGACGTAACCACGGCAAAATTTGTGCCTCTTGTATGGCTTTTTTTAATGGCCAATGTCCAACACGCCCATATAAATGGATTTTTTCACCGCCCTGACGTGAGTGTATCGTTAAGTTTTGCTTTAATAAATCAGCAGAAAGTCCTATCTCAGCATAAATGATTTTAAATTTCCCTGAAATTAAAGAAATACTTTGATTAAGATCTAGACAAATCGTACCAGTTACATGAGAACAATTTTTTGACGCTAAATATAAAGTTTTAGCAATTCGATAAAGTTGTTTTTGATAACGGACATAATAGTGTCCATGCCAATGCAAAGCCGACTGGGCATCTGCTTTGGCATTGATCACTTCTTGTTGTAAACGCGCCACCATCTCAAAAGGCGGTCGATAATCTGCCTCCCCTTTCATCCACGCCGATAAAAGCTGACGCTGCCGAGGCAAACTGAGTTGTTGTAATTTTTCCAAATCAATTTGAGTGCTATTACCACAATATTGTAGATCTTGTAGAAATACCTCTTGCAAAATGTTGTGGGCATCCTGCATTAAAATACTGGTACGGCTCAAAGCTTGCTGCATTTTGGGATAACGTTGTTGCAATAATGGCCAGACCTCTTGACGACACCATGCCCGATCATACTGTGTGTCAAAATTGGTCTGATCTTGTACAAATGGCAGATTTAATTGCATCGACCATAATTCAATTTGTTCACGCGACAACGATAAAAAAGGTCGCCACAATTGAAAATTTTCCCGATTTTCCAATGCTTGCATGGCAGACAGACCATTGACTCCTGCACCTGACAGTAATCGCAGTAAAACAGTTTCTGCCTGATCTTGTTGATGATGTGCCAAGACTAAAATGTCATGAGATTTTAAATGTTGTTGATATGCAGAATAGCGTGCAGTACGTGCCTGATTTTCCAGATTACCTGAGGCAACTTCAACCTTCTGAATAATAACGGGAATATTGAGTTGCTGTGCATAGTTTTGCACAAAAAAACCCCATTCATGACTGGAGGCTTGTAATTGATGATCGATATATATCGCACGAACGTGCGCTGGAAAAACAATCGACATTAAATGCAGCAATAGCATGGAATCCATGCCACCACTGCATCCAATTAAAAATGTGGTTTCAGGTGAAAACTGTTCAGCTTGATTTAAGAGGTGAGACCTAAATTTTCGCTGCCAAATTTCATTAAACGCTGGTAACGAGCTTCGCATCGTTCATCTGCATCCATCGGTAGCAATTCATCTAGCGCCTGTTTTAACACGACTTGCAGATTTTGCATAACCTGTTCTGGATGTAAATGTGCGCCTTCGCCTTCATCGACGACATATTCGACAATACCAATCTTTTGCAGCTTATCTGCAGTCAGTGCCAAAGCATCACTGGCTTGCTCTGCCTTTTCTGCTGTTTTCCATAAAATAGAGGCACAGCCTTCAGGTGAAATCACTGAATAGATACTATGTGACAACATAATCACACGGTCAGCAACGCCAATCCCCAACGCTCCACCAGAACCACCCTCACCTAATACTGTCGCAATGACAGGCACTTTTAAGTGAGACAGTTGCGCCAAGCTCGTTGCAATCGCTTCAGCCTGACCGCGTTCTTCTGCACCGACACCGGGATATGCTCCCATGGTATCGATAAAGGTAAAAACAGGCAGATTAAAACGTTCCGCCATATCCAGTAAGCGTTGTGATTTACGATAACCTTCGGGATTCGACATCCCAAAATTATGTTTTAACTTTTCACGGGTACTACGACCACGATGCTGACCCACCACCATGACTGGGCGGCCTTCAAAACGTGCTAAACCACCGACCATTGCACCATCATCACCAAACAGACGATCGCCATGCAAGGCATCAAATTCAGTGAAAATTTCACCGACATAATCTAGAAATTGTGGTCGATCAGGATGTCGTGCAATTTGTACGGTTTTCCACGCTTTAGACTGAGCAGCTTTACTTTTCATAAGTCGAGTATTATCCCTAAATTGGGGCGTATTGATGGCATATTGCACATGCTCAATCGCCCAACCAAGTCGAGTTAATCGATAAATTTTTCCGACTGAATATCCAACTCAATGTCCCAATGCTTAAATTGCTCTTGCTCATCATGCAGATCGGCAACCAGCAACGGCCATTGTTTTGCATCACCAGAAACACTAAGTTGCCATTGTTGACTATTTAGTACTGTCAATTCAATGGCAGGAAGCATCTGATCACTTCGGCTGTGATTGAGTAAAACAGCCAAACGTAGCAGTAGGCAAAGATAGACCAATTTGATGCCGCCGCCTTTTAAAACGTCGTGTTTAGCGTCATTACGCAATTTGCGGCGATGATAGGCAACCAACAAAGATAGATGATTTTGGTCAATTTGTGAGAAGCCTGGAATGTCCGAATGTTGCAATAAGTATGCACCATGACGATGATAACCACCGTGACTGATCGCTAAACCTATTTCATGTAAATAGGCTGCGCGGCGCAATAAATCACTGTCTTCGTTGGTTAAATCCAGTTGTTGCGCGACATCATCAAACAATTGTTGTGCGGTATTGACCACCCGCTCTGCCTGTTTTAAATCGGCATTATAGCGCCCCATTAGTGCCTGTACGCTTCGATCACGAATATCTTCATGCTTAAAACGACCAAGTAAGTCGTACATGACCCCTTCACGTAGCGCACCATCTGAATATGCGAGTTTATCGATATTTAGAACATCAAAAACTGCATATAAAATCGCCAAGCCTGCTGGCAAAACTGCTCGCCGATCGTCTTTTAAACCTTCAAAATCGATCTCGGCGCTATGCTTAAATTTGAGGAGTTTATCTTTGAGTTTTTCCAGACCGTCACGTGTGACATTTTCCTGTTCATCGCTTAAGCCCAGATTGACCATAATTTGCTTGGCCGCTTTGATAGTGCCTGAAGAACCAACAACAGTGTCCCATCCTTCAGCTTTATAGGTATTGGCAATTGCAGATAATTCTTTACGTGCCGCTGTGACAGCCTTATCAAAAATTTTAGGGCTAATATCACCTTCTGGAAAAAAAGCTTTGGTATAGGCAACACAACCCATTTGTAAAGATTCGGTTTGAATTGGCTCAAACTCTTCACCAATAATCAGCTCTGTTGAACCACCACCAATATCAATCACCAATCTGCGACCACCGTTCGCCATGGTATGCGAGACGCCCAAATAAATTAAACGAGCTTCTTCACGACCCGCAATAATTTCGATGGGTTTAGGTAATATTTCAGCTGCTTTTTGAATAAATTCATGACCATTTTTAGCCTGACGCAAAGCATTAGTTGCCACAATCCGCAAACGATTCGGCTGTACCGAACCCAAACGCCCGACAAAACGGGCCAGACACGCCAAACCGCGCTGTTGCGCGGCTTCGGTCAAATTTTTATTTTCATCAAGGCCTGCCGCCAATTGCACTTTTTCAGACATTGAAGCGACTTTTTTGACTTCACCATGATCTACACGTGCAATGGCTAAATGGAAGCTGTTCGATCCCATGTCGATGGCAGCAAGTAATTCTTCATCAATTAAAAAATCAGCCATTGAAACTAACCCCTACAGAATTGTCGCTTAGAGTAATTCACATACATGCAATTGAAAAGCCATTTTTGCCAATCAGTTGGCTGCTTTTATATAAAAATAATGACGATCTAGCATTGTTTGTCACGATGATCAGCATTGCCAACATCTATTAGACAAATTA
Organism: Acinetobacter septicus; assembly: GCF_019355975.1. Classification (NCBI taxonomy): domain Bacteria; kingdom Pseudomonadati; phylum Pseudomonadota; class Gammaproteobacteria; order Moraxellales; family Moraxellaceae; genus Acinetobacter; species Acinetobacter septicus. Next base: position 1,362,381 of record NZ_CP079898.1, read on the forward strand.
ATCGAATCCTTGAATAATGTAAAACAACCCTTACATTGACCTAGAAGGCTATGTAATACTTCATGCCGATACGTTCTTATCCTTCTAAAAATTTCTTAAAAGATTTGGAGCAAGCTTATGTCTGCTAATATTGTAAATACCACTGATGCTGATTTCCAAGCAGATGTTCTAGACTCACAAACGCCTGTACTGGTTGACTTCTGGGCAGCATGGTGTGCGCCATGTAAAGCCATTGCGCCTGTGCTTGAAGATTTGTCTCAAGAATACGAAGGTAAAGTAAAAATTGTAAAAGTAGATGTGACTTCTTGCGAAGAAACTGCGGTGAAGTACAACATCCGTAATATTCCTGCACTACTTTTGTTCAAAGACGGTCAAGTTGTTGCTCAACAAGTGGGTGCGGCACCTCGTTCTAAACTTGCTGCATTCCTGGATGAAAACACCTAAGTTTTTGCCAAACGATGCGAGTCCCTAATACGCTATTTCAAATAGCGTATTTTTTTTGCTGAAAAATTGACAAATGCGCTGATCTGACTTATATTTCTTGAGCAAGAAGTGCTGAAGGAAAATCACTTCACCTGCCTTCTTACAAAGCAAGACACAAAACATAAGATCGCCGCTCGGCACTAGCAATTGTTTTCATATATTTCATACCGAAACAATCAACCAGACTTCTGCGTTTGTGACTATGCAAGTGCGTATATTTCGCATTTGAAACTTGCGGCTGACTTTTGCTTCTCTTATTTGACTCCAACTTTATTTTCCTTATCAATCTGACCACTTATGAACTTAACCGAACTCAAGAAAAAACCGATTGGCGAACTCATTAAGATTGCTGAGTTTATGGGCCTTGAAGGAATGGCTCGTAACCGTAAGCAAGATATTATTTTCGCCATCTTAAAACGCCACGCCATGAACGGTGAAGAAATCTTTGGTGATGGTGTTCTCGAAATCCTCTCTGATGGTTTTGGTTTTTTACGTTCAGCTGCGGGTTCTTACCTTGCAGGTCCAGACGACATCTATGTCAGCCCTTCGCAAATTCGTCGTTTTAATTTGCGCACAGGTGACACGATTACAGGAACCATTCGCCCACCAAAAGAAGGTGAACGTTATTTTGCACTGTTAAAAGTCAACCAAATTAACTACGACACTCCTGAAAACTCTCGTAATAAAATTCTTTTTGAAAACTTAACGCCACTTTTCCCAACCGAGCAACTGGTCATGGAGCTTGGTAACGGTACCACTGAAGATTTGACCTCACGTGTTGTAGATCTTATTGCGCCAATTGGTAAAGGCCAGCGTTCCATCATTGTTGCCCCACCTAAAGCGGGTAAAACCATGTTATTACAAAACATCGCACAGTCGATTGTTCGTAATAATCCAGAGGTTTTCCTGATCGTTCTACTCATTGACGAACGTCCAGAAGAAGTCACTGAAATGGAACGTACCGTTCGCGGTGAGGTCGTGGCTTCCACTTTTGATGAATCTCCTGCACGTCATGTTCAAGTTGCCGAAATGGTGATTGAGAAGGCGAAACGTCTGGTTGAGCACAAAAAAGATGTCGTGATTCTACTCGACTCGATTACTCGTCTGGCTCGCGCCTATAACACGGTGATTCCATCATCAGGTAAAGTGTTAACGGGTGGTGTCGATGCGCATGCTCTCGAACGTCCAAAACGTTTCTTTGGTGCAGCACGTAACATTGAGGAAGGCGGTTCACTGACCATCATTTCAACTGCATTGATCGAAACTGGCAGTAAGATGGATGATGTGATCTACGAAGAATTCAAAGGTACAGGTAACCAGGAAATTACACTGGATCGTCGTATTGCCGAAAAACGCGTCTTCCCTGCAATGAATATCAAGAAATCTGGTACGCGTCGTGAAGAGCGTTTGATGGATGAAGATAACCTACGTAAAGTCTGGATTCTACGCAAACTACTGCATCCAATGGATGAGCTTGCTGCAATGGAATTCTTACTTGATCGTATGAAAGAAACCAAAACCAATGATGATTTCTTCGATCAGATGAAACGAAAAGCAGCGAATTAATTTCATTGTTATTTCATATCAAGGCTGCCCATATGGCAGCCTTTTGTTTTGGTTGACATTTTTTACATAAATATACAATTGTAGGTATTTAATGTTAAACCCCGTGTTATTAAATGATAAATTTCAAGATTAAAAAGAAAAAACGTTTAGCTTTTAGAGGCTTAACAATTATTTCTCCAATATAAACTGACTTTTTGATTGTTATTTTCTGTTAATAATTCGTCTATTTTATCGCTTTTTTCTCTTAATTTTATCGTTCAGCAGTAGTATTTCATCATAGGCAATGATAGCATATTTCCAGACCAGTTAGACTGCTCCATGCGTTGTTACCTAGCTTCGTTAGGAATAATTAAAGCACAAACAGGCTAACACCGGTTTTTTTTAATCTCACAAAATTTATGAGAGTGATGCCATGTTATTCAAGAAAATCGCTATTGCTGCTGCTATCGCTACTACTTTAGCTTTCGTTGGTTGTGCAAAGAAAACTGAAGAAGCTGCTGCTGACGCTAACGCTGCTGCATCTGAAGCTACTGCTGCTGCATCTGAAGCTTCTGCTGCTGCAACTGACGCTGCTGCTGTTTCTGCTCCAGAAGCTGCTGCTGCTGCATCTGACGCTGCTGCTGCTGCTGACACAGCTGCTGCTGCTGCAACTGACGCTGCTGGCGCTGCAACTGACGCTGCTGCTTCTGCATCAGAAGCTGCTCACTAATCTAGTATCTAGATTTAGTGTCAAAAAAGAGAGCTTTTTAGCTCTCTTTTTTATTTAGAAATGATTCACTATTAAATTAATAAATTCACGATTCACGATTCACGATTCACGATTCACGATTCACGATTCACGATTCACGATTCACATATTATTGCTTAGGATCATAATTTTCATAACCATAAGCTCCTTTTCCTTTCTATTTACCAGTTCATTATTATTTTATTTTTTATAATAAAATCAAGGCATAGTGCATTCAAATCGATTTTGCAATATTAGAGTCATCTAATGAAAAGTATTAGGTTCAGCGTAAATTTTATCTCGAATTTCAAACAAACAGCCTACACCTTCAAATATATAAGAACGGCAAATAAAGTGATCAAAGGTCATATGTAAATTTCTGGATTTTCTAAATCACCCAATTAGACATAAAAAATGGCAGGATTAAACCTGCCATTTTATAAAAAAGAAAAATCAAATAAACACAGCTCTGAAATAGAACAGTTTAATCCTGCTCATTTCCTACGCGCTGTCTAAATTTTTGACCCGCTCTAAAAGTCACAACACGACGTGCAGAAATCGGAATTTCTTCTCCTGTTTTAGGATTACGCCCAGGGCGCTCACGTTTATCACGTAATTCAAAGTTGCCAAAACCCGAAAGTTTCACATGCTCACCTGCGATGAGGGCTTGGCTAATCTCGTCGAAAAACAACTCAACCATTTGTTTTGCTTCACGACGATTTAAGCTCGTGAGCTCACTTAAATGATCCGCCATGTCTGCTTTAGTTAGTGCTGTCATGAGGCCCTCAATGTCGCTTGATAAGTGTTTTCTAACACTTCTATAATTTGATCCATACCAGATTTAATTTCAGCATCTTCAAGCGTACGTGAAGGATGTTGCCATAACAATGCAAATGCTAGAGAACGCTTGCCTTGTTCAACACCTTGACCCGTGTACACATCAAACAACCAACTAGAATCCAAAAGGTCTCCACCTGTTTGTTTAATTAACTGCTGAATATCATTCACATTTATATTATCACTGATTAACAGCGCAATATCACGTCGAACCGATGGAAAACGTGATAATTCTGTAAAATTAGATACATAAGATTGCAAAACTGCACTTTGATCTAATTCTGCTACCCAAGTTACACCTAAATCCAGATCATTTTCAAGTGATGGATGTAAACGTCCCAAATATCCGATCGATTGACCATTCACCACAATCTCAGCAGATTGCCCCGGATGCAACCAAACGCGTTCTGAACGGACATAATCAACTTGCACTCGCCCAGCCGCCAATATCTGCTCAACTTCACCTTTAAGATCAAAGAAATCCATAGGCTGTGCTTTGGCATGCCATTGTTCAGGAATACGTGAACCCACTGCAATTAAAGCCAAAGTCGGAATTTGTTTTAAATCATGGATCGACTGAGCATTTTGATAATCAAAACGCAGACCAAGTTCGAACAGACGTACCCGATTTTGTTGGCGATTTAAATTGTATTGTACACACGGAATCAAACTCGACAGTAAAGTACTACGCATCACCGCCAAATCACTTGAAATTGGATTCGCCAATGCCAGCGGATGAACGGCTGGATTCAGTTGTTTTTCCAGTTTTAAGTCAGCAAAGCTAAAACTAATCGCTTCTTGATAACCCAGTGTGACCATCGTTTGACGTAACTGATCTTGCTCAAAACCATCTTGATAAGCACTAAATTTCACATCAATCTGTGGCAAACGAATCTGAATATTGTCATAGCCATGAATACGGGCAACTTCTTCAATCAAGTCCTGATAAATTGCCATATCGTAACGATGTGATGGCGGTAGAACTGACCATTGTCCTTGTGCTTTAACCGTAACCACACAACCTAGACGCGTTAGAGCATCTGCAATAAACTCAGCCGACACTTGGTAACCTAGCAATGCATCAACCTGTGCTTGATCGAGTTCGATCGCGTTACGTTGTGGCAATCGCTCAGTTTTTTCAGCTACTGTAATCGGACCAAACTCTCCACCTGCATATTGCTGAATCAACTGTGAAGCACGATCCATTGCGATCATTGGCAATTCAAAATCAACCCCACGTTCATAACGTTGTGAAGAATCTGTATGTAAACCGAAACGACGTGCACGACCTGCGATTGCAAGTGGGGCAAAGAATGCGCTTTCAAGAAAAATATCTTGTGTGTCATCAGTTACACTAGTTTCAAGACCGCCCATGATCCCTGCAATCGCCAATACTTTAGCATCATCCGCTATGACCATAATCTCAGGATTGAGTTCAACTTCCTGCTCATTGAGTAGCATGAGTTTTTCTTGAGGCTGAGCTTGACGGACCTGAATATCGCCTTGCAATTTTGCCAAATCAAAGGCATGCATCGGCTGACCCAATTCCATCAACACATAATTGGTAATATCGACCAAAATGCTATGGGTACGAACCCCTGAACGTGCTAAAGCTTGTTCCATCCAAGCAGGTGTCGCTGCTTTGATATTGACATTTTTGACAACACGGCCTAAATAACGAGGTGCGCCATCAGTGGTCAATTGAACTTGTTTTTGGTCAGTGATGTTTGCTGCAATCGCTTGAATCTCAGGCTGAGTAACAGGCAACTGATTGATCACACCAATTTCACGCGCAATTCCACGAATACTAAAACAGTCACCACGGTTCGGCGTGATGCTAATATCAATGACGTTGTCATCAAGTTTTAAGTAATCACGAACATTGACACCCACTGGTGCATCATCAGGCAATTCAAGTAAACCGTCGATTTTGTCTTCCAGATCAATTTCTGAAGCACCACAGAGCATGCCTTGGGATTCAACTCCGCGCAGTTTGCCTTTTTTAATTTTAAAATCGCCTGGCAATACTGCACCAATGGTGGCAACAGGTGCTTTCATGCCTACACGTACATTGGGCGCGCCACACACAATTTGCAAAGCTTCGCCTGAACCAATATTGACCGTAGTGACACGTAAGCGATCTGCATCTGGATGCTGCTCAACCGTAAGTACTTCACCGACAACCACACCAGTAAATGGCTTGGCAACAGGTGCAAGTTCATCGACTTCCAGACCCAGCATGGTCAGTTGATCAGCCAGAGTTTCACTATCAATCGCTGGATTCACCCAAGTGCGTAACCAGTTTTCGCTAATTTTCATTTGTATAAAACCTTATTTAATCCTGAAAAATGTTTAAGCAAATTGGCGCAAGAAACGCACATCGTTTTGATAGAACATCCGCAAATCATTAATGCCATAACGCAACATCGCAAAACGCTCTACCCCTAAACCAAAGGCAAAGCCTTTGTATTTTTCAGGATCAATTCCTGCTGCCTGTAGTACATTTGGATGTACCATGCCACAGCCTAACACTTCTAACCAACGTCCGCGCTCATCCATAATATCCACTTCAGCACTCGGCTCTGTGAACGGGAAATAAGATGGACGGAAACGGACTTTTAAATCTTTTTCAAAAAACTCATTCAGCAAGTTGATCAATAAACCTTTCAACTCAGCAAAACTGGTATGTTCTGCAACATACAAACCTTCAATTTGATGAAACATCGGAGAATGGGTTTGATCCGAATCACAACGATAGACACGACCCGGACACACGATACGAATCGGTGGTTGTGTGGTTTCCATGGTACGAATCTGCACACCAGAGGTATGCGTACGCAATAAATGATTGGCATCAAAATAAAACGTATCGTGCATCGCACGTGCAGGATGATGTCCTGGAATATTCAAGGCTTCAAAGTTATGATAATCATCTTCCACTTCAGGCCCTGTCGCGACCATAAAACCTGCTTTGGTAAAGAACTGACAAATACGTTCTTGCACCTGAATCACAGGATGAATACTCCCTGTGTGTTGACCACGTCCTGGCAAGGTAATATCAATCGTTTCGCTCGCCAGTTTTTGTTGTAATGCAGCTTGTTGTAACGCATTTTGACGCTCAGTCAGTGCGTTATTCATCGCTTCACGAACAGCATGAATCGCAGCACCTTGAACCTTACGTTCCTCAGGATCCATTTTGCCCAATGCTTTCGATTGTTCTGCAAGCTGGCTTTTTTTCCCTGTAAATTGAACTCGGACTTGATCGAGTGCAGCAAGGTCTTGAGCTGCTGCAATGGCAGCAAGCGCTTCGGTGGTCAGGGCTTCCAGTGACATAGTAACTCTCAAAGCAACAAAGTTATAAATAAAATAAAACTCTGCATTCTAACAGTTTTTAGACACAATGATGAAGATCAAACGCAGGAAAATTGCTGTTCAATGCGAGTGGACCTCTAGTCATACGAATTATAAAACGTATAAGATTGCATTCAGCACAGATGAGAAAACTGAATTATGGCACTTGATCAAATCTGGAAACAACAACTTACTCTAGTCACCTATGGCAATGAATATCTCAACCATGAACTCAGTTTTAGTCGTTGGTTACAGCATTCTATTTTTTATCAGCACTATTTTCAGTTTCGTGATCTGGGTTCACAGCACCTGCTGGCACAGCATTTTCAAGTCTGGCTTGAGGGATTAAAAAAGCAGGGGGTTTACCGCATTAGTCTACATCTTTCCACATTACTCACTGATGAACAGAATCCAAATGCCAATGTGGAGCTACTGCCTTTTGCCCATTTTATTGTGAGTCATGAAAAGAATAAAAAAACTGCATGGATCTTGGGTAAAGAACTTGCCGAATGGTACTTAAATGACAATGACTTTGAAATTCCAGCTTCACAGCAATCAACTTTGCATCAGGAAACATTTTGGCGTTTTGATTTGTCCGATAAACTCTGCAAAAAAATCGAAGCTGATTTAAAAGAATCAGATTGGGATGAGATTCAGATCTTTATTGAAAATGAATTATTCCAAAGTAAATATGCGCAAGGCTTTATTGAACCGCAAAATCATGATTTACCCTATTATGGAATCGACGCCAAACTGGTACAAAAACCGGATGGATCACTTTTGCAGGACATGCAATATCTAGCGCTTATTCCAACAGATTATTCCGCCGATATTGCGCATGAACTTTTGCATCGTACCGAAGCTTTGTCCGACTTTATTGAGCAGTTACGTCAACATCCTTATCGCGAATCTGGTGAAATGCTTACACCTGAAGATCAGATTAATCTGCGTAATTTTTCTCAGAAACTTGACGACCTGAGTGCCAAACTGATTGTAAAGATCGCCAATCATTATAAGTCTGCACAGCGGACTTCTATCGAAATCGTATCCCCTCTCGATCCTCAAGCACAGACGCTATCGCAAAACAAAAAGCCTTCTACCTCTAAAGATCATCAACATCATAAAGTAGGTTCATCGGGAGTGATCAAACTTATTATTCTGACCATTATTATTTGCGCTTGCGCGTATTATTTTGGTCTATAAGGATTTTGAATAAAAACCTAAAGTACGTTTACTTTAGGTTTTTAGGTTTATCTCTCAATAGCTGGGTTTTATTTTTATAATGACTTTGTGCCCACCATCATGTTGATTAACAATGTGATGAACATTTTCAATTTCACCTTCAACTTCGGCATCTGGTCCATAAAAAACTCGAATTGTTTCACCTTTTCTTGGCAAAATACTCAATTCCGTTTCAATTGTACCTTGCTCTAAACCTTCTACGCTGACTAACATGTTTTTATTCTCCTCAAGTTCTCTTGACTATAAAAGTTTCTTTACTGTAGAAAGATTCGAGGCTAAATGTCTAATCAAAGATGTTGGGGTTGTGTAATCTTCAATACAAATCAATGCATCATCTTATTCATCATAGTTTAAATCATCCTCATCAACGTTGATAAAATCAGGTACAGGCGTTTTCTCAAATTGTACAGCTAGAATCTTCAAATCTCCCTGTAGTTTTGCCTTAGCCACTCGATGCATACCATCCATGACTCGACCATCAGCGCTTAGAATGATTGGATAGGTTAAATCCGCCTGTTCGATAAGTTGAATATGTTCAAGAATTTGCAGTGTCGTCGGAAATTGATCAGGAAACCAATACGCTTCATTTAACTCCAAAATTTGATCTAATAAGATTTCTTTAATTTTAAAATCTTTTGACAAATTGACCAGTCGATGTATATCTCAAATATAAGTATCATGACCAACCTGACGAAAATGGTATTGTTTACGCATTTTATCTCTCTTTCTTTTATAATTTTTGAAAAATCTGCCTCAACCATAAATCAACCAATAAAAAAGACCGCTAAAAAGCGGCCTTCTTTTGAATCTCTAAGCTTATGCAGCTAATGCACCTTTCGCTTTTTCAGCTAAAGCAGCAAATGCAACTGCATCATGCATAGCGATGTCAGCTAATACGCGACGGTCGATGATCACTTGAGCTTTTTTCAAGCCATCGATCATACGGCTGTAAGACAAACCGTTTTGACGAGCACCGGCATTGATACGCGCAATCCATAGAGCACGGAATTGACGTTTCTTCTGACGACGGTCACGGTAAGCGTATTGACCAGCTTTGATTACCGCTTGGAACGCTACGCGATAAACGCGTGAACGAGCACCATAGTAACCTTTAGCGCGAGCAAGAATTTTTTTGTGACGACGATGAGCCACTACACCACGTTTTACACGAGCCATTTATAATCTCCTTAGATGTATGGGCACATACGACGAACTGAATTCATGTCAGAAACATGAACCATTACACAGCCGCGTAATTGACGAATACGTTTAGCAGATTTTTTGGTCAAGATGTGGCGCTTGAACGCTTGTTTACGCTTAAAACCGTTTGCAGTCGCTTTGAAGCGTTTAGCTGCACCACGGCGAGTTTTTAACTTAGCCATAGTAACCTCTTTTGGGCACCTGTTCGGCACGTTTGCACCATTGCAAATCGACCTGCAGGTAAGGAAGGCAGTATGATATAGCATCTTTGCTTAAAACAAAAGCAAATTCAATTGAAATTGTATCGTATACACAGCTCTGAGTTTTAATATTTTACCCATCAAAAAACTTAGTTTTATAGCCTTGTTTTAAGAATTCGTGCTTATAATTAAAGCAAGATTCTCAAAATACGATAGTTATGAAACCCAAGCAGGATGCTTTTGCCGCACTCCGATATCGCGATTTTTCCATTATTACGGTCAATCAATTTTGCCTGACACTCGCCATTTTAATTCAGGAAATTATTGTTGCCTATTCACTTTATAAAATTACCAAAGATCCACTCACTTTGGGTCTGATTGGTCTTGCAGAAGCGATTCCATTTATTAGTCTGTCACTCTGGGGCGGCTATGTAGCAGATAAGTTTAATAAACAACTGATTATGAAAATTTGTCTGTTCTTTTCATTTCCATTGCCCTTAGTGCTGTGGGGACTCTTTCACTTATATGGTTTAAATCAAATCAGTGTCCATGTCCTAGCATTAGGGATTTATGCGGTTATTTTCTGTTTTGGTGTGATTCGTGGCTTCTATAGCCCATCTGCGACATCACTTAAGCCATTTTTGATTCCACGAGAGCTTTATACCAATGGCGCAACTTGGACAACTATAGGTTGGCAAAGTGGCGTGATTTTAGGGCCAATGCTCGGTGGCTTTATGCTGGCTTTTTTAGGTCGTGAAACCAGTCTATTAAGTGTTTCCATTCTCCTATTCATTTGCTTCTGTTTAATCATGTTGCTGAAGAAAAGAAGCTTTCCCGCAATTGAACATGAAAATATGTGGTCAAGTTTGGGAGAAGGCTTTCGTTTTATCTGGAAAACCAAGATTGTGCTTTGGGCAATCTCACTGGATCTGGTTTCAGTCTTATTTGGCGGCGTAGTGGCGTTACTGCCAATTTTTGCTGAGGATATTTTAAAAGTTGGTCCCGAAGGTTTAGGTTATTTAAGAGCAGCTCCTTCTATTGGTGCGCTCTTTACCATGATTGCTTTAACCCGATTTCCACCAACACATCATGCATGGCGCAATATGCTACTGGCTGTAGCTGGTTTCGGCATATTTACCATTATTTTTGCTTTTTCAAGTCACATGTGGTTGTCACTCTTTGCTTTAGCTATGACAGGCGCTTGCGACAGTATTTCTGTGGTGGTGCGTCAAACCATTCTACAAATTTTTCCACCCGAAAATATGCGCGGTCGCGTTGCCGCGGTCAATGGTATGTTTGTTTCGAGTAGTAATGAGCTAGGAGCGTTTGAATCAGGTTTGGCTGCTAAATATATGGGAACTCTTGCAGCAACCCTGTTTGGTGGCTGTATGACGCTTGCAGTGGTGATATTAAGCTGGACGAAAACCAAAGATTTATTTCATATGGATATTAATAAAGGCACCGATCCTTAAGTTTAAGGTATGTTTTCACTCAAATAATATGATTTTTCATTAGATACCCTCAAGTCTGCATTTTTTTGTTGCGTGTATTTCCTGAACAGGGAATACTTCGCAACAATGCTTTTACAATCACAAACCATCCAAGATGAAACAATCTATTTTTTGCCTTGCACTTTTTGCAAGTGTATCCATCACCCAAGCTGATGCAAAAGAAAACTCTTCACAATTGGCACCACAAAAAAGCTCTGCCCTTCCCGCACATTTGACAACTCGGCTTGAATGGCGTGAATTTCCAAAGCTCAATTATGACAATGCAGATTTACAAGGACAGGATCGGGCTGCGATTTTACGTGTCGCGGCAGATGAAACAGGAACAGTCACTCAAGTCAAAGTTCAGGAAAGTACTGGTAATAAAAAGCTGGACGATTTGCTCGTAAAAGCAGTAGAACAAGCCAAAGTAAAACCGTTCCAACAAGATGGAAATCTCATTTCAACAATAGGTTACCAAACTTTTAATCTGGATTATAAAGACCGCGATGACTCAACTGCTGAATGTATTTATCATTTTGATTCAAAGAACTGGTTAAAACAGCAAACAGCCAAATCAGTTCCTTTTCGCTATGTTCAGCAACCTACATTAAATGTGCCACGTGATGAACTTAAAGGCAAAGATCGCTTGGTGCGTTTTAATTTTAAAGTGAATAAACAAGGTGAAGCAACCCAAGTCAAAATTAACAAAGGCTCAGGGATTTACGCTTTAGATGCACAGGTGATGCAAGCCCTTTCAAATACTCAAGTGGATGTTCCTAAAAAACTTTGGTTCTTTAAAAAATCCAAGCTTAAAGATGAAATCCATTTTAAACTGGATAAATGTTCTGCACTCTAAAGTTTAAATTGACCAGAAACATCGCTTTCTGGTCAGTGAATCAATCCGATATAAAGTAAATAAATAAACAAATAACGTCCTGCTTTCGCAAAACTGACCACTATTACAAAACGCCAGAAATTTTCTTTCAGGACACCTGCAATTAAGGTAATGGGATCCCCAATGATCGGTGCCCAACTTAGCAATAAGGAATAAAAACCATAACGATGATAAATCTTTTGTGCTTTTTCCAATTGCTTTGCTGAAACAGGAAACCATTTTTTATGTTTCAAATGTTCAATTTGTAGACCTAACCACCAATTGACACACGAACCCAATACATTACCCAACGTCGCCACACATAATAAAAGCACGACTGGATGCTGTTGAAGTACGAACAGAGAAAATAATACAGCTTCGGACTGCAATGGCAACAATGTTGCAGCACCAAAAGCAGACAAAAATAAAAGAAAATACGCCATCAGAGAATCTTTGACAAAAGCCATTACTTTTTATCAAAGATTGAATGATCTTTCAGTAAAAAATCAGATGATTTGAATGGATAAAGCTTTCTGTACGGCTGGGCGCGCAGTCAAACGTTCTACATAATCCTTCACATAAGGATAGTCATTTAAATCGATGGATTGCCACTCATGACGTAATATCCACGGTAAAATTGCCATATCTGCGATCGAGTACTCACCTGCCACAAATTTTTGTCCAATGAGCTGCGTATTAAGTACGCTATACAAGCGTTTAGTTTCAGCGACATAACGCTCGATGGCATAGGGAATTTTTTCTTTGGCAAAGCGACCAAAATGATGATTTTGACCCAGCATTGGACCCAAACCGCCCATTTGCCACATTAACCATTGCTCAACTTCAACGCGTTCTTGCTCATCTGTCGGGTAAAAAAGTCCCGTCTTACGACCCAAATATTGTAAAATTGCACCCGATTCAAAAATCGAAATTGGCTCATGATTTGGGCCATCTTGATCAATAATGGCAGGGATTTTATTGTTCGGTGATATTTTCAGAAAGTCTGGCTGAAACTGATCATTTTCTAAAATATTAATTGGAAAAATTTGATATTCCAGCTCCATTTCTTCGAGCGCGATGCTGATCTTATGTCCATTGGGGGTTCCCCAATAATATAGGTCTATCATGAAATACCTTCTTATCCTATTTTTCTATCTTTAAGTCTTTGTATACGTTTATAACATGTTTTTTAACATCGAATAAAAGTATAAAAAGTGATTTAGTTTAGCAGTGACTTTGCTTAACAACCTTAAAGAAAATCATAAAATGAGAATCTAAATCTTTATCTAGTCAGTCGATGCTGTTTATTCTGATATGGTTTTGCCTGCTTACCGAAAATTTTACGTTCCTGATTTTCTCCGTTTATCCACTCTTCTACAGGAAACGGATCAAATAGATTCACCTTAAATAATGTAGGAATGACTAGGATGAGTTCCTGTTTTTCTCCAAATTTTTTGATACGGTGAGAGTGAGCTGATTATTTTTCAATTATCTATAAATCTAAACATAAAAAAAAGCAGCAACATAAAAAAACGCAGCGTTTAGGCTGCGTTTTTTGAAATGGGTAAAAGCTTACTTTTTCTTTTTCGGTCCAAGTAACATACCCATTTGACGACCTTCCATTTTCGGAGCCTGTTCAACCACACCAAAATCGGTCACGTCTGCTTCAATTTTTTGCAATTGCGCCAAACCTAACTGTTGGTGTGCCATCTCACGACCACGGAAACGTAACGTGATTTTAACTTTGTTCCCTTCTTCAAGGAACTTTAAAATCGCACGAAGCTTGACCTGATAATCACCTACATCCGTTGCTGGACGTAGTTTGATTTCTTTGACCTGTACTTGATGCTGTTTTTTCTTCGCATCTTTTTGCTTCTGCTTCAAATCAAACAAGTGCTTGTTGTAATCCATGATTTTACAAACAGGTGGTTCTGCATTAGCAACAATCTCGACTAGGTCAAGATCTGAATCTTCGGCAGCACGCAACGCTTCAGCAAGTGAAACGATCCCTTTTTGTTCTCCATCTGCGGCTACGAGGCGTACTTCTTTTGCACGGATCTCGTCATTAATCGCAGGACGGTTACTTTTTGCACCTTGTTGTTGGTTACGATCAGGCTGTTTAATCTTTCTTACTCCACAATGTACCGGCCACGTTCGGCAACGGCAGATTTCACTAAGTCAATGAATGCATCAATTGACATAGTACCTAAATTTTTTCCTGAGCGAGTACGAACATTAACAGTACCTTCTTCTACTTCACGGTCACCAAGAACCAAAAGGTACGGAATACGCTCAAGTGTACGCTCACGAATCTTAAAGCCGATTTTCTCATTTCTCAAGTCAGAAATCGCTCGAAGACCATTTTCTTTGAGTTTTGCCACTACTTGTTGGCATGCTTCAGCTTGCGAATCGGTAATATTCATAACGCAAGCTTGTACAGGTGACAACCAAGGTGGCATAAAACCCGCATAGTGTTCAATAAGTATACCAATAAAACGCTCAAAACTGCCAAGTATTGCGCGATGTAACATGACAGGCTGATCACGCTCATTGTCTTCTGTCACAAACGAGGCATCCAGACGCTCTGGCAAGTTAAAGTCACATTGAATAGTACCGCATTGCCAAACACGACCCAAACAGTCTTTTAATGAAAACTCAATTTTTGGACCATAGAATGCGCCTTCACCGGGTTGCAATTCCCAATCCAGTCCAGCAGCATCTAAGGCATCTGCCAATGATTTTTCTGCCAGATCCCAAAGTGCATCTTCACCCACCCGCTTTTCAGGGCGAGTTGAAAGTTTCATTTGTACATCTTCAAAACCAAAGTCTTTATAGACATCCAAAGTTAATTGGATAAAGTCTGCAACTTCTTTTCCAATCTGTTCTTTGGTACAGAAAATATGCGCGTCATCCTGAGTAAAACCTCGGACACGCATAATGCCATGTAAAGAACCAGATGGTTCATTACGATGACATGAGCCAAACTCGGCTAAACGAATCGGCAAATCACGGTAAGATTTTAAACCCTGATTAAAGACTTGCACATGGCAAGGACAGTTCATCGGTTTAACAGCATAATTGCGATTTTCAGAATGTGTGGTAAACATGTTTTCAGCATAGTTTGCTGCATGTCCAGATTTTTCCCATAAACTAAAATCGACAATTTGCGGGGTTTTGATTTCCTGATAACCATTCTCTTGCTGAACTTTACGCATGTATTGTTCAAGAACTTGATAAATCGTCCAGCCATTGGCATGCCAAAACACCATACCCGGTGCTTCTTCTTGCATATGGAACAAATCAAGCGCTTTACCAATTTTACGATGGTCGCGTTTTTCAGCTTCTTCAATACGTTTGATATAAGCTGCTAGCTCTTTTTTATCTGACCAAGCTGTGCCGTAAATACGTTGTAATTGCTCATTTTTAGCGTCACCACGCCAATAAGCACCTGAAATTTTAGTCAGCTTGAAGTTCTTTAGAAATTTGGTATTTGGCACGTGAGGACCACGGCACATATCCACATATTCCTGATGATAGTACAAGCCCATTTGGGTTTCTTCAGGCATGTCATCAATCAAACGTAATTTATAAGTTTCACCGCGAGATTGAAATTCTTTGATCACCTCAGCACGTGGTGTCATTTTTTTAATGACATCATAATCCTGATCAATCAGTTGTTTCATTCGTGCTTCAATCGCCGCCATATCCTCTAAAGTAAATGGCTTTGGACTAAAGATATCGTAATAAAAGCCCTCTTCGATCACAGGCCCAATCACCATTTGCACGTCAGGGAACAATTGCTTAACGGCATGTCCAACCAAATGCGCACAAGAGTGACGAATAATCTCGACACCTTCTGGGTCTTTCGGCGTAATAATTTGTACTGTTGCATCTTCGGTGATTAAATCACATGCATCTACAAGGCGATCGTTGACACGACCCGCAACGGTATTTTTAGCAAGACCTGGCCCAATACTCTGAGCAACTTGCATAACAGAGACAGCTTGATCAAATGATTTTTGATCGCCATTTGGCAATGTGATAATTGGCATAAGAAAATCCTTAAGGAGTGATGCCCCGCACAATGGAGCATATCACCGCGAGATTATGATCGAGGAAGACCTCAAAAGATAAAAACGGTGGATAATATAAAATTATGGCAGAATTTTACACGGGTTAAGAGTTTGAGAAAACAGCTACACTTAAAAAAAGATAAGTTTCTCAATTTTTTGCATTCATGTCTTAGTTAATGAGGACAATTGGAGCATTTACAAGCTCAATCATATAAAAACAAATAGACGCAAAATTATTGCTCGGATTGGTTTATGAAGCGTTTATGATAAAAATAACCACAAGTTTTTTTCATCCAGCATTTAAAGCTCATAGATTGCAACCCATACTCTAAGACTAAAGCCTAAATGATTTGATGAAATTAAACCCCTATCTTTTAATCAACAATCATTAAAACAATGACACGGAGTCTATTGCCATGAATGCTTATGATGAGCTACCAAAAACGGCTGCCAATTTTGTAGCACTTTCACCCTTACGGTATCTAGAGCGCGCCGCTTATATTTATCCAGATCAGGCAGCTATTATTCATGGTGCGCGTCAGCTCTCATGGAAACAAACCTATCAACGCTGTTGCCAATTTGCACATCAATTACAAAAGTTAGGGATTCAAAAAAACGATACAGTTTCGGTCCTACTTCCGAATATCCCTGCCATGATTGAAGCACATTTTGCTGTTCCTATGGCAGGCGCTGTACTAAATACCTTGAATACCCGACTTGATGCCAAAACCATTGCGTTTATGTTGGAGCATGCAGAAAGTAAAGTACTTTTAGTCGATCCAGAATTTGCTCATGTTGCTCGGGAAGCACTAGCGCTGATCTCACAACAAATTTATGTCATTGATGTTGCTGATCTCGAATATGAATCTGAACTTTCCAATCCGATTGGTCAAATTGAGTATGAAACATGGCTGAGTCAAGGCGATGCCAATTTTGAATGGTCACTTCCCAATGATGAATGGGATGCGATTAGTCTGAATTACACCTCTGGCACCACAGGTAATCCAAAAGGTGTGGTTTATCATCACCGCGGAGCTTATCTCAATGCAGCGAGCAATATTATTGCCTGTGGTATGACGCCTCGTGCCAGTTATTTATGGACACTGCCACTATTTCACTGTAATGGTTGGTGTTTCGCATGGACGATTGCAGCCAATGGCGGCACCAATGTCTGTTTGCGTAAAGTAGATCCAGAACTTGTATTTGAGCTGATTGCCAAACATAAAGTGGATTATTTCTGTGGCGCACCCATCGTATTATCCATGTTAATCAATACCCCTAAAGACAAACAGGTTCATTTTGATCATCGCGTTGAAGTCATGGTTGCTGGAGCAGCTCCACCTGCTGCGATTATTGAAGGGATGCGCCATATTGGTATCAATGTGACCCATGTTTATGGACTCACTGAAACCTATGGCCCTTCTGCGCTTTGTGCCTCTCAAGCAGGCTGGAATGATTTATCAATTCAGGAACAGGCGCAGTTACATTCTCGTCAGGGTGTGCCTTATCCATTACAAGACAGTATGCGGGTACTTGATCCTGAAACCATGCAACCTGTGCCTGCCGATGGACAAACACTGGGGGAAATTATGTTCCGTGGCAATATTGTGATGAAGGGTTATCTTAAAAATCCGAAAGCGACTGAAGAAGCGTTTGCAGGCGGATGGTTTCATAGCGGCGACTTAGCCGTTTGTCAGGCCGATGGTTATGCCAAAATTACCGACCGTGCCAAAGATGTAATTATCTCAGGTGGTGAAAATATTTCATCGCTTGAAGTGGAAGAGGTGTTATATCAGCATCCAGCGGTCATGACCGCCGCAGTCGTTGCCAAACCTGACCCACGCTGGCAGGAAGTGCCTTGCGCTTTTATTGAATTAAAACAAGGCATCAGTGTCAGTACCGATGAATTGATTGCGCATTGTCAGCAACAATTGGCGCGGTTTAAGGTCCCTAAAGATATTGTGATTACCGAGATTCCAAAAACCTCAACAGGTAAATTACAGAAATTTATTTTACGCGACTGGGCCAAACAACGTGCCACAGGTGAGTTTAATTAACGTCAATAAAAATGCCAGTCAACACTTAATTTGACTGGCATTTACTATAAATTCATCGTTTGAAACTGTCAGTAAAATCAATTATCCGATAGTAATGCTACTTGCTGTACATAGTTAAAAAGCTTTAACTTGGAGGCTGCAAGTTCTTCTTCGTTTACCGCTTGAGTGATGTCACGTTGAATACGCAATACATGCTGACGCAAGGTATGACGTTCAGAAGCATTATGCAGTTTACTAAATTCATTAATCGCAGGATCACCTTGTTCAATCATACGATCGACCCAGCGCTGTAATTGTGCCTGTTTTTTGAGTCCCTGTTGTGGGGTCAAATAGGACAAAATAACCGTTTCATCTTCATTGCGTAGCAACTTACCCACACGCTGAAATTGACGACGACGTGCTTCAAATGAAGTAATCGTTTGCGCATCGAGCAAAGCATCAATTAAACGTTCATCTACAGGTAACTTCTGGATTTGTTTCGCAGAAAGCTCTGCCAACTGTTCACCTAATGCTGCCATACGCTGCACAGCTTTCTTCTGTTCGGTTTTACTTGCACGCCCTTCTAAAGAATCAAAATCTTCTTCACTGTAACGCTTATTGGGACGACGTGCCACGGTTAATCTGCCTCATAAAATTTTGCTGCGAATAATGCCTTGATTTCCTCTTCTGCTTTTTCAGCATCAGCGCCGTCAATCACCAAACGCAAAGTCGTGCCCTTACCAGCACCAAGCATCAGCAAGGACATAATATTTTTAGCATCGACGAGCTTTTCGCCTTTACCAATCTGAATAGAAGATCGAAATTTCGTTGTCACTTCGATCAGTTTCCCCGACGCACGTGCATGTAGGCCAAGTTTATTAATTACATCAACAGTGGTATCAATCATGACCAGTGCTTCATTTCTCTATGTAAAACCTGAATAGACCATTTTGCCTCAAGTGCCTTTTTTAGTCTATCTACAATATAGACTGAGCGATGTTGACCGCCTGTACAACCAATCGAAATGGTCATGTAATGTCGATGCCCTTCTGCAAAAACAGGCAACCATTTATCTAAAAAATGATAAACATCATTAAACATATCATTGGTTTGTTCACTGGCTTCCAAAAACTCCTGAACAGGTTGATCTAATCCTGAAAATTTACGTAACTCCAAATCCCAATGCGGATTAGGCAAATGCCGTACATCAAACACATAGTCCGCATCTAAGGGAATACCATGTTTATAACCGAACGACTGTAAAATCAGAATTAATTTGTCTGACTGCCCCAGTTTCGAAAGTAAAGTATGCTTAAGATCATGCACACTTTTATCCGTGGTATCGATATGTACCGTTGAGCGAAATTGAATCGGCATCAAGAGTTGTTTTTCTTCTTGAATACATTCATTCAGACTTTTAAAACGACTCGCCAATGGATGTGGACGACGCGATGAACTAAAGCGTGCAATTAACTCTTGATCTTGTGTGGTTAAATAAATCACATCGACTGAACCATGTCGCTGTAATTGTTCAAACACCTGATCAAACTCCTGTAAGTCTGCCCGGGTACTTCGAACATCTACACCAAGTGCCAATTGTTCCAGATTATTTTCATGATCTAGTTTAGACACAATTTCTGGCAGCAATGCCAAAGGTAGGTTATCAATACAGTAATAACCCAGATCTTCTAAAACCTGCAATGCTGAGGATTTACCCGATCCAGATTGTCCTGTGACGATAAGAATACGCTTCATGGCATGGCTGTCCTTTTATGAGTATTATGCCTTAAATTGAACTTGCAAATTATCAATCAGACGTGTTGAACCTAATTTTGCCGCCACAAACAATACGATGTCCTGATTAAATATCTCAATGGGCTGCAAGTTTGGCTGACGTGCTTCGACATAGTCCACAACAAAGCCCGCAGCTGTCAATTGCGTTTTGATACTTTGTAACACATCAGATAATGAATGACCCGCATGCAACTCTTTTTCAGCCTGTTTCAGCGATTGGTAAATAGTCGGTGCAATTTTACGTTGATCTTCGGTCAGATAACCATTGCGTGAACTCAATGCCAGACCGTCTTCTGCACGCGCAATCGGCACTCCAATCACTTCAACAGGAATATTTAGATCTTTTACAAACTGGCGAATCACCGCCAATTGTTGATAATCTTTTTGTCCAAAGAATGCAAAGTTTGGTTGCACAATATTGAACAGTTTCGTGACAACAACTGCAACACCATCAAAATGACCTGGACGTGATTGACCACAGAGGTCATTGGTAATACCACCGACCGTGATATTGGTCAAACGTGGTTGCTTGCCATACATTTGTTCAACCGTGGGTGCAAAAATAATGTCACAGCCAACATCTGCCAATAAATGACTGTCTTGCTCTAAGGTACGCGGATAGCTTTCGAAATCTTCGCCTTCACCAAACTGGATTGGATTCACAAAAATACTAACCACAACAACATCACAGAGTTTTTTTGCTTCACGCACCAGATTCAAATGTCCTTGGTGCAAATTCCCCATGGTTGGTACAAAGCCAATACTTTTACGCGCCGCACGAGCAGCTTGTAAAGATGCCGCCAATCCATGAATGGTTGTTTCTGTTTTCATGAGTTATAACTCGACCTGAAAAGTATGTTCTGGTGCTGGGAAAGATTGATCTTGCACAGCTGCATGGTAAGCTTTAAACGCATCCACAATCGCAGTTTCACCTGATTGTTCTTTCATAAAGTTACGTACAAATCGTGCCACGCGCCCGAATGTCAAACCCAGCATATCTTGTACCACCAAGACCTGACCATCGGTTTGATGACCAGCCCCAATCCCAATAACAGGAATGTTTGGAAATAATTCAGCGATTTCCTGACCCAATTGTGCAGGAACACATTCCAATAATAAAATCGCAGCACCTGCGTCCACCACCGCAGTACAGTCTGCGATTAACTGATCTGCGGCTTCACGAGTTCTGGCTTGTAATTTATAACCACCAAACACATGCACAGATTGTGGAGTTAAACCCAAGTGTACACAAACAGGAATACCGTTTTGTGTCAATACACGAACAGATTCACTGAGCCATGCACCACCTTCGATTTTGATCATTTGCGCGCCTGCCTGCATGACTTTTTTGGCACTTTGCAAAGCATCATTTAAGGTGGCATAGCTCATAAAGGGTAGATCAGTCATGATAAATGCATGGCTGTTTCCACGCCGTACCGCAGCGGTGTGGTAAGCCATATCATCAACAGTCACAGGCAACGTAGAGTCATGACCCTGAATTGCCATTCCCAGAGAATCACCAATCAAAATTGAATCAACCTCAGCAAGCTCCATCGCTTTGGCCATGCTCGCATCGTAGCAGGTCAGGCAGGAAAACTTACGTCCTTCGCTTTTAAATTTTCTTAAGTCACTTAGACTAATCATCATGATGTCCTCTATCAACCAACCCGAACAGGCAAGTTATTTTTCAACCCAGTTGCGATCCGCCACAACAGTTAAAGACGGATGTTTTACCAGTTCTAAATCTTTTAGCGTTTGACCTTTTACAATGAGATCAGCATCAATATCCAACAAAGGTACAATCACAAAATCACGTTCAAGTAACCCAAGATGTGGCACAGTCAAACGCTGATTTTGAATATCTTGCTCAGCATAAATAAGTAAATCCAGATCCAATGTACGCTCACCCCAACGGCGCAGACGTACTCTACCTGCTTCTTGTTCAATACGCTGTAATTGATCCAGCAAATCCAAAGGTTCAAGCGAAGTGATTAACTGTGCCGCTGCATTATAATAATGCGGTTGATCCTGCGGTCCCATCGGAGGACTTTGATAAAGTCGAGAAACCTGAACCTGACCCAAATCTTTTAAACGCTGAACTGCATATTGAAGAATCTGACGGGAATCACCTAAATTACTGCCCATCCCAATATAGGTGACAACACTCATTGAGTGGGTCCAAAAACAACCTGACTCAAATCACGCTGTACCCGTTTACGCTTCATAATTGGGTGATCAGTATTGAGATTTGCCGTCGAAGATTCGGGACTACGAGCCACATGGTCTTTACTATGCGGTTGTTCACGGCGCGCGCGGCGACTACGTGCTTCTGGTACGTTGACTAAAGGTTCAATTTCAGCCGTAGTGTCTTTAGATTCGTTTGCTTCAATATTTTGTTTACGGCGCGTCTTAGCACGTTGCCGATTATATTGGCTAATCGCAGTTTCTTTTTCATCACTCGACAGGGACTGATAATGATCCCACCATTGCCCCATGCCTTGCGTTGAATCATCACCCGATTTTTCACGCAACAACAAGAAGTCAAAACCTGCACGGAAACGCGCATGACTTGCGAGTGCTTCAATTTGTTGAGGTTTAGGATTAAGTAAACGTACCTGCATTTCCCAAACTTCACGAATAAAAGTTTCTGCAAAACGAGGAATAACAGTACGGGTGGCTTGGCGCTTAAGTACGTCTAAACCTGCCTGCGCACGGGCTTCAGCAGGAACAATGCCTTTCGCCAGATAAAAATCACAACGCTCTAAAAAAGGCTTCCATAACAACACTGCATAGAAAAATGCAGGGTTAATGGTTTTACCAATTTGAATACGCTGATCGGTATTTTTTGCGGCACGTTCAATAAATTTGCTGATATCTGGCTTGATATCTGCAAATAATTGCTTCCAGATATCAAATTCGATGAGCATTGGTAAAACACGAGCCAAATGCCCCATCGTGAATAATTTTTGCGATTCATCATATAAACGATGTGGCGATACATCACGTAACAGTTGCGTCATGTCCACATCAAAGATTTTTAAAATCTGTGGATCAATATCAAAATTTAATTTGGCTGCAAAACGCAGTGTACGAAGCATTCTGACTGGATCTTCTTCAAAACGCTGTTTCGGATCACCCAATAAGCGTAGTGTTTTATGATCAATATCGGAAATGGCATCACAAAAATCCAGCACAATACCTTTGCGTGGTTGATAATACAGCGCATTAATTGAAAAATCACGTCGAGCAAAGTCTTGTTCGATGGTGCCCCAGTTATTATCACGCAAGATCATACCTGATGTACTGGTGACTGCCTTTTTAGGCGGCGCACGGAAAGTCGCAACTTCAATCAGTTCACGACCAGAATACACATGTGCCAACTCAAAACGTCGTCCAATAATACGACAACGTCGTCCAAAAACTTCTTTTACCTGAGCAGGTGTAGCATTGGTGACGGCATCAAAATCTTTTGGATTAAGACCTAACATGAGATCCCTAACCCCACCACCAACGATATAGGCTTCATAGCCCGCTTTGGTCAGACTATCGATCACATCTAAGATAGAAGAAGGAAGTTGCGTTGTAGATAAACCACATTTTGACGCGCGCAAAGTTTGCAAAAGACGCTGTCTCCTACGTCTGAACGTAAATGATAAGATGCGCTAATCATATCTCTAACCCGCCTAAAGGGCAATTTGATTCTCTCAATGATTAGGCACTTAGCTCAAAAATCTTGTTAAATCCTGCGTATTATAAACCAAGATTTGATTTATTTTTTTCAATAAATTTTGGCCCGATCCCTTTAATATTGAGCAAATCATTGACTGATCTAAATTGACCATTCTGGTTACGATAATCAACGATCGCTTGTGCTTTTTTCTCTCCAATGCCATTGAGCTGTTGCAGTTCCTGTGTAGAAGCTGTATTGAGATTAATCTTGCTTCCCAATTTTTTTGAAGAATTATTTTTAGATGATGATTGTTTTGATGTTGCTGAAGTATTTTG
Source organism: Acinetobacter septicus (assembly GCF_019355975.1). Lineage (NCBI taxonomy): Bacteria > Pseudomonadati > Pseudomonadota > Gammaproteobacteria > Moraxellales > Moraxellaceae > Acinetobacter > Acinetobacter septicus. The sequence goes on from NZ_CP079898.1 coordinate 1,386,259, forward strand.
TAAGCTTGGCTTACCCAAATAATAGTCCGTTGTAGAAGAAGATGCTTTTAAACGCTGATCATGCGCTTGTTGCTGAGTTTTCCATGATTGATAAGATTGATCAAATTGTTGAGCATGTAATATGCTTGAGAATAAACACAAAATACTGATCTGAATCCAATAGAGTGAAAGTTGTCGTAACGTAATCATCTTGTGTAACATTGCCATTTTATAAAGACCTGATTATAAAGACCCAAGTTTTAATTGTTGTTTCGCCTGATCCCAGAGCGCATCCATTTCTTGTAGACTCATCTCTTCTAAAATTTTTTGTTGTAAAGTCGCTTGCTGCTCAATATACGCAAAACGTTGTCTAAACTTAAAAATGGTGGCCAGAAGTGCGGATTCGCTGGACAGCCCAAGTTTACGTCCAACGTTGATCAGAGAAAATAGGCAATCTCCAAATTCTTCATGTATTTCATCGGATTGTTGCGCCTGAAGTGCCTGTTCAAACTCGCCAAGCTCCTCTTTTACTTTGCCATAAGCATCTTCAATCGTCTCAAAGTCAAATCCTAGCTTTGCCGCTTTCTTTTGGAGTTCCTGTGCCTGATTGAGTGCAGGACCATGTTTGATCTCATATAAACGTGACTTGGGTTTACCCTGTTTTTCCTGCTGCTTAATCTGTTGCCATAACTCGCTCACCTGATCAGGATCAAGTGCTGAAAACTGTTCCGCTTGAAATACGTGTGGATGACGACGAATCAGTTTTTCACAAATCGCATCGACCACGTCCTGAAAATCAAAAGCCCCTTGTTCACTATACATTTGTGCCTGAAACACCACTTGTAACAGTAAGTCACCTAGCTCATCTCGAATCTCATCCAGATGGCCTTCGCGAACCGCAGCTTCAACTTCATAAGCTTCTTCAATCGCATATGGGGTTAGACTTAAAGGCGTTTGCTCACGATCCCACGGACACTTTTCACGTAATTCACGCATAATATTGAGTAGTTGTTGCATGTTTAACTCCTTTATAAGTCATCGAAGCGCATTCATTTCAAAAACAGATTTGTTATGATGTGGACTCAGCGCATTGGAAATGCGCATGCTCTTTTAACAAAAATCTATTAAAACCGTTTACCCAAAACAAATGAGAAAAATATGGCTCAAAGTATCCTGATTACAGGTGCAGCTCAAGGGATTGGGGCTGAAATTGCACGCACTTTTTATCAACACGGCTATCTGGTCGGTATTTTTGATATTAATGAGATCCAGAGTCAAAAACTTGCTAAAGAATTAGGTTCTCGTGCCTTCGCAGGCTATCTGGATGTCAGTGATTACGACAACTGGCAGCGTAGTTTGCAACAGTTTGCACAATGGGCAGGTGAACTTAATGTTCTGGTCAATAATGCAGGCATCCTCTACTCGGGTGCATTTGAACATACCAATATCCAAGCCCATCAGCGAACCCTTGATATTAATGTCAAAGGCGTACTCAATGGCTGCCATGCAGCTTTAGCTTATCTCAAACAAGCTCGTTCGGCTCGCATCATTAATCTGTCATCGGCTTCTGCCATTTATGGACAGGCGGATTTGAGTTCTTATTCAGCCAGTAAATTTGCAGTCCGTGGACTGACTGAAGCGTTGGATGTGGAATGGCAAAAATATGGTATTCGGGTTTTGGATGTCATGCCGCTCTTTGTACAAACCGCAATGGTTAAAAATATGGATGCAGGCAGTATTCAAAATATGGGCATTACGCTCACGCCATCTGACGTTGCCAAAGAAGTGTTAAAACTCGCGCAACAAAAAGATCATGTTTTTCGGGCAACGCATACACCGATCGGTGTAAAAGCCAAAGTTTTGTATCAATTATCCAGCATCAGCCCGCAGTTTTTAAATCGTTTGAGTAACTTAATGATCAGTCGAAGAAAGAAACTCTCCAGATAACAGTAAACCTCTCGCTAAAGACGATCCAGATAAAATAATCCGACTCGACTAGAAAGTTTGTGGCTTAGGCAGAGGCGGAATTATTTGCTATAGTGCTTTTACAGCCCCTGATCCCTCCTTTGCCATGTATTTCAATTCACGTTATCCAGACTTAAGTCCAAAGCTTTATCATCAACAAATGCCTGTACCACTGAAAGGGGCTCAAGCAGGGCATTTTAATGCTGAACTGGCGGATGATTTACAATGGTCAGAACAAGATAAACAGCAATGGGTTGAAATTTGCAGTGGACAAAAAACCTTTGCAGAATTTCCGCCACTGGCTATGGTCTATGCGGGACACCAATTTGGACAGTGGGCGGGTCAACTCGGTGATGGTCGAGGCTTATTGATCGCTCAGATTTTGAATCGTTCAGGTCAAACTATCGACTTACATTTAAAAGGTGCAGGTCTGACGCCTTATTCGCGGATGGGCGATGGTCGTGCGGTGTTGCGTTCAGTGATTCGTGAATATCTGGCAGGACATGCTTTAAACAGTTTAGGTATTGCGTCGAGTAATGCGGTGGGTTTTACGACATCAAGTCAGGGTGTACAACGTGAAACACTAGAACAAGGCGCAATGTTATTACGCAGTTCCGATTGTCATATTCGTTTGGGGCATTTTGAATGGATCAATCAATATGCGCCTGAATTACTCGCAGAATTTACTCAAAAATGTATCGAATGGCATTATCCAGAAGCTATGGAAACTGAACAACCAATTCTGGCTTTTGCACAAGGCGTGATTAAAAACACGGCCAAAATGATCGCACAATGGCAACTGGTGGGATTTGCTCATGGGGTCATGAATACCGATAATTTAAATATAACTGGTTCAACGCTGGACTTTGGCCCTTATGGGTTTATGGAGCGCTTTCGCCCCAATTGGATCAATAACCACTCAGATCATCAGGGTCGTTATGCCTATCAAAATCAGCCAAGCATTGCGCATTGGAATTTATGGATGTGGCTCAACAATCTCATTCCTCTAGCCAAGCCTGAAGATAAAGAAAAGTTTAAAACGCAATTAGCCGATTGTCTCGAAGATTTTGAACCGACTTTTTTAGCAGCCTATACCGAAGGTCTATGTCAAAAAATGGGACTGCCTAATGTTCATAAAGATAGCTTTGACTGTGGTATGGCTTTTCTACGCATTTTGCAAACCGAACAACTGGATTACACGCAAAGTTTTCTGCGCCTACAAAATCAGCAATACAAAGCGCTTCGTGATGATTGTCTGGATATTCGTCAGTTCGATGAGTTTTTACAAAGTTACCATGCTATTCGTGAACAGCAGGATATTGAACAACTGAATGCTCAGATGCAACAGTCCAATCCAGTTTATATTTTAAGAAACCATATGGCGCAAAAAGCCATCGAACAGGCTGAGCGTGGTGATTTGAGTGAAGTCGAACGATTATTTAGTTTATTACGTCACCCGTTCACCCCACAACCTGAGCTGGAACGACCTGAAGATTTAGCACCACTTCCTAGCGATCTCCCTGAAGTGATGGTGAGTTGTTCGTCCTAATCAGGGTTGAAGAATAATCACAGTTATCCCCATTTTCTGTGGATAACATTGTGATTATCCACAGGATAATTTCTTATGACGAATCAAATATAAGTCTTTGAACATAATATGTAGAATAAACAACCAACTTATTATGACTGCCAAAAGATGACTGGACATGGGGTTGTGTTGCGGTGTCAAATCGTGACATGGATGAAATTTGGCAATGAGTCAAAAATAACACAACAATCGAGATCTATCCTTGTATGAGGAACATCAATGAACGCAGAAAAAATACAAAAATTGGCTATCCAGATTGCGCTGGAACAACCTGAAACTGTGTTATCTCATCCCTTTGGCCCTCAGTGTAATGTGATCAAGGTCTTTGACAAAATTTTCTTATTAACAGGCGAACTGAAGCAACAGAAGTTTATCAATCTCAAAATTAAACCAGAACAAGCAGATGAATTAAAAGAGTTATATCCCTCAATTACATCAGGCTATCACATGAACAAAAAACACTGGATTTCGATATTTGAGGGGCAGAATATTGACGCAGATTTTATTGAAGATATGGTTAAATCTTCATACGCGCTCGTGGTCAGTAAATTGAATAAAACCCAAAAAATGCGTATCAAGCTTCTGTCGAGTAAATAAGTAAATTTTGGATGAGCAGCAATCCATCATGCTGCTCATATTATTTTTTAATCTTCTGGATATTCAAAACGATAGCCAACCCCATAAACGGCCTGAATCCATTCATGACGATTGCCTGTATCCGCAGCCTCAGTCACCTTTCGGCGTAAGTTTTTAATATGACTATCAATGACACGATCCGCCACATCAAAACTATCTGGATTAATATGATCTAATAACTGTGCACGCGAATAAACCTGTCCGACATGTTCCAAAAACAATTCCAAAAGACGAAACTCAGTAGGCGTTAAACTTAACGATTTTTGTTGATACCAGATTCGTTGCTGCGCTTTATCAATTCGGAATAAATCATTTTGCTCAGGTTCTGCCTTACGGTCTAAACGACGCAATACCGCCTGTACTCGCGCAACCAGCTCTTTAGGACTAAATGGTTTACACACATAGTCATCTGCGCCCATATTTAAACCAAGCACACGGTCAATTTCTTCGGTGCGCGCCGTCACCATAATAATCGGTAAATCGGACTGTTCCCGAACTTTACGGCAAATGGTCAGTCCATCCATACGTGGCACCATCAAGTCCAATACCATTAAGCTAGGTTTACGCTGTAAAAAGCTATCATACGCTTCCTGACCATCATGAAACATACTGACTTCAAAACCTGCGGCTTGCAGATAGTCACGCACCAGATGAGCCAGTTCAACTTCATCTTCAACCAACATTACATGTTTCATCGTCAATTATTCCTTATGTATAGACTGTGTTTTTGGAAAGGTCAAAATACAGCGTAGACCACCCAGCGGTGAATGTGCAAAGCTTAAACGTCCACCCAAAGCCTGCGCAAGCTTACATGAAAGTGCCAGCCCCAAACCTGTCCCCCCTGTACTGCGGGTACGGGAATCATCTACACGGTAGAAGCGTTCGCCTAAACGTTGAAGCTGTTCATCATCGACACCCAATGGACTATCATCCACAATGACACTCCAATGCTGACTGGTTTCCTGCGTATGAATATGAATCTGGCCGCCTTGTTCAGTATAGCGAACACTATTACTCAGCAAGTTGACCATAATTTGTTTAAAACGGTCTATATCCAATTGTAAAAGTGTACCTTGACCATTTATAGAAACGTTAAGCCCTGCTTGTTCAAACTTCGGCTTAAAGTTATCAACTTCTTGTACCATCGCCTCCCATGGATTGACCTCGGTAAAATAACATTTTAGTTGCTGTGCATCTGCCTGAGCCAAATCACCCAAATCCTGTGTGAGTTTCTTCAGGCTCGTCACCTGACGCATCATGGCATCTAAATGTTCAGGGCTGGCTTTGCGAATCCCATCTTGCATGGCTTCAATCTGCGCCTGTAACACACTCAGCGGAGTTTTTAATTCATGCGAAGTATCCGCCACCCATTGTCGGCGTGACTGTTCATGTTGATCCAAAATTATCGCCAACTGGTTTAATTGTGCGGCCAGATCGCCGAGCTCATCATTCCGTTTAATCGTGACCTGATGTTGATAATTCCCCTGCGTCAATTCACGAGTGGCGTTCAATAAACGCTGAATTGGTTTTTTAAAATAGGTCGCGAGTAATAATGCCGCCACTAAACTTGCCAGTACAGAGAAAGTATAAATTAACAGTAAAAAGCGTTTTTGATTACTAAAGAAGTTGATACTTAAGGCATCATCCTGATCCAGTACAGGTTTTAAGCCCAAATAACCGACAACCTGATTACCAACCATAATCGGTCGAAAAGACAGTTGTTCATTCGATGGTTCACCAACGACAAACTGATGATGAACATCATACAGCGAAAGGCGTGAACTTAGCCCCAATCGGTCAGGCATGGAAATAAAGCGCTTTTTGCCGTCTTGCGGCATCATGCCCGCCATTTCAGAAAGACGGGGTGGTCGATGGGGATCTTTATTTTTGTCGTTGGGACGAAATAAATTTTGATTGGAACTGAGTGGAAATTTAAGCCCTTCAAATGGCTGATATTCAGAAGGTAAATTATCCTCAATAAATTTGCGTTCTTGCTCATCCAAAATTGGACGATTTTGAAACTCAATATTATGTGAAAGTTCTGGAGAAAGACTCAACAAGGTTTGTTCTTTAAACATCCGCTGTTGCAGTGCAATATCATATTGACGGCGCAACCACCAACGAGACAAACGGTCATAATCGTCTGGAGCAGCATCCCCTTCAATCTGTAAAATCTGCGCCTGAATCGCATTGCCCCAGTCATGATAAACGCTGTAAACATTGCCCAAATTGGTAATAAGATGATCCAGCTTTTGCATTTCAACATCTGCCACATATCGGGCAAAGTTTTTCTGCATGGTCCAATGCAAAACGCCCAGACTTAATGTAGTAATGACCAATGTAGTCAATAATACAGTCAGAAACAGACGCAAGGCGATGGGCACACGACGAATCTTCAAAAGTAAACTCTCATTTTTCTTCTATATTCACTATTGTAGCGAACACTCACTCAAAAAACTCTCCATTGTTTCTTCATGTTTATTACTTAATCTTTAATGCATGAAATCAACATAAATGTGGGGATCAAAATGAATAAGTTATCTAAAGTTGTCATGCTTGCTGCAACAGTGGTCACGATGGGAAGTCTAGCTGCCTGTCAATCTACAACAGGTCCGCAAGAACCACCCGCGCGTCATATGATGGATGACGGCCCTCAAGGCAAACATTTTATGAAACGTCATAAATTAACCCCTGAACAACGCGCTGAAATGCAGCAACGTCGTGCTGAACGTCAAGCTCAGTTTGAACAAATTCAACAAGCCTGTGTGGGTAAAACAGTAGGTCAAGCCATTCAAGTCAAAGTGGGTGATAAAACCATTGATGGAACCTGTCAAATACGTTTTAAACCGAACAAAATGGACGATCGCATGGCTCCACCTGCTCCAACCGCACCAGTTAGAGCCTCATAAGCAAAATCTAATCGTTAAAAGACGCGCAAGCGTCTTTTTTTGTGGACACAACTTTTTACGTTTTTTGACTATTCCTTTCATAAAAAATTAGATAAAAGTGTTTAGACTCAATGTACTTAGGTGTTTCAACAGCATTTTCTTTGACTTTACAGTCATGGATGTTCACGCGCAAATGCTTGTACATATAAATAAGTTGTTGCACGATGTAAAAGTAAAAGATGTGTCATCAGACACCATTATCGTTGATTAGGATTATAACTCTGGTTTAACCAGTATTGAGGAACCCGATATGCCACAATACAAAGCGCCGCTACGTGATATGCAATTTGTTTTGCATGAATTATTAAATGCCGAAGAACACTATGCAAAACTTCCTGCATTTCAGGAAAACGTAAGCCGTGAATTGGTGGATCAATATTTAGAAGCCGCTGCGGATTTTTGTGAAAACGAACTTTCTCCACTGAACCAAATCGGTGACCGCGAAGGTTGTACATGGAATGACGGCGTTGTCACCACACCTACAGGTTTTAAAGAAGCCTATCAAAAATATATCGAACTTGGCTTCCCTTCTCTTGCAGTGCCTGAAGAACATGGCGGTCAAGGTTTACCAGGTTCACTAGGGACTGCCATTTCTGAAATGGTCGGTGCAGCAAACTGGGCATGGGGCATGTACCCAGGTCTATCTCATGGTGCAGTACGTACTATTGAGCATCATGGTTCTGATGAGCAAAAATCAACTTATTTACCAAAACTTGTTTCTGGTGAATGGACAGGAACCATGTGTTTAACTGAATCTCATGCAGGTTCAGACCTTGGTATCATCCGCTCTAAAGCTGAACCAAATGAAGATGGTAGTTTTGCAATCTCTGGCGAGAAAATCTTTATCTCTGCTGGCGAACACGACATGGCTGAAAACATCATTCATATCGTGCTTGCGCGCTTACCTGGTGCCCCTAAAGGTACCAAAGGTATTTCATTATTTATCGTACCAAAATTCAATGTAAATGCTGATGGTTCTTTAGGTGACCGCAATGCAGTTCGTTGTGGTTCTATTGAACATAAAATGGGTATTCATGGTAACGCGACTTGCGTCATTAACTTTGACAATGCAAAAGGCTTCTTAATCGGACCTGAAAATCGCGGTTTACATGCCATGTTTACCTTCATGAATACTGCGCGTATTGGTACAGCGGTTCAAGGTTTATCTGCATCTGAAGCATCGTTCCAAGGTGCATTAGCTTATGCCAAAGATCGTTTGGCGATGCGTGCTCTTTCTGGTCCTAAAGCACCTGAAAAAGAAGCAGATCCGATTATTGTACATCCTGCTGTACGTAACATGTTATTGACTCAAAAAGCCTTTGCAGAAGGTGGTCGTGCTCTTGTTTACTTCTTGTCTCAATACGCAGACGTAGTTGAGCAAGGTACAACTGAAGAAGAACGCAAATTTGCGGACAATATTCTTTCGTTATTGACTCCAATTGCGAAAGCATTCCTGACTGAAACAGGTTCAGAGTCAGCCAAACACGGCGTACAGGTATTCGGTGGTCATGGCTTTATTTCTGAGCATGGCATGGAACAAATTGTTCGTGATACACGTATCTCTTGCCTATATGAAGGAACCACTGAAATTCAGGCACTTGATTTGTTAGGTCGTAAAGTTCTACAAACTCAAGGTGCGATGCTACGTGATTTCACCAAAATCATTCATAAATTTGTTGAAGCGAACAAAGACAATGCAGCCTTGAAAGAGTTTGTTGAACCTTTGGCTGCCTTGAACAAAGAATGGGGCGATCTCACCATGCAAATTGGTATGCGTGCGATGCAAAACCCTGATGAAGTCGGTGCAGCAGCAGTTGATTACCTATACTTCTCTGGTTATGTCACACTGGCTTATTTATGGGCACGTATGGCATTGGTTGCTCAGGAAACATTAGCGGCAGGTACAACAGATGTTGACTTCTACAACGCTAAAGTCACCACTGCACGTTTCTACTTCAAGAAAATCTTGCCACGTGTTCGTTCGCATGTCGATGTACTTTCAACTGGCTTAGAACCACTTATGGCATTAGATGCAGAACACTTTGCGTTCTAATCTGAACCTGCCTAACATGTGTGCATGAGTGAAAACAATTGCATACTAATAAAAAAGGACTGATCAGTTTTGACAGTCCTTTTTTTATCAAATCAATGTTAAATTAATGCCAATCAAAACATACTGATGACTTACATTTTCTGTGTAATATTAGACACATAAATGTAAAAAGAACAAAGGTGAACAACGATGCCAATTTACAACGCCCCTCTTGCAGATATGCGCTTTATCTTAAATGACGTATTCAAGGCAGAACAATTCTGGCAAGCCAATGAAAATCTGGCTCACATTGATGCTGCAACGGCTGAAGCTATTTTGGAAGAAATGGCTAAATTTGCACAAAACGTAACTTTGCCCTTAAACCGTACAGGTGACGAAGAAGGCGCACGTTATGAAAACGGCAATGTCTTTACCCCTGCTGGCTTTAAAGATGCATTTCAACAGTATGCGCAAGGCGGTTGGATCGGTTTAGGTGCAGATGAAGAATGGGGCGGTCAAGGCATGCCAAAAATGCTGACTGTTCTTGCCGACGAAATGCTATTTGCTACTAATCCATCGTTTATGCTCTACCCGCTTCTTTCTGTCGGTGCAGGTATGGCACTCAACAGTTATGCATCACAAGAGCAAAAAGAGACTTATTTACCTAAAATTTATTCAGGTGAATGGTCAGGTACTATGTGCTTAACTGAGCCACATGCAGGTACAGACTTAGGGATTATTAAAACCAAAGCTGAACCGAATGCAGATGGTACCTATAACATCACAGGTACTAAAATCTTCATCACAGGTGGTGATCACGACCTTGCTGAAAATATCATTCATTTGGTCTTGGCTAAAACACCTGATGCACCCGCAGGTTCACGTGGTATTTCGCTCTTCATCGTACCGAAATTTATGGTCAATGCAAATGGTTCAGTCGGTGAACGCAATGCGGTTGGTCCAGGTTCGATTGAACATAAAATGGGCATCAAAGCTTCTGCTACTTGTGTCATGAATTTTGACGGTGCCAAAGGTTTCCTTGTTGGTAAGGAAAACGAAGGTCTGGCTGCCATGTTCGTCATGATGAACTATGAACGTTTATCGATGGGGATTCAGGGTCTTGGCGCATCTGAATTTGCCTACCAAAATGCTGCTCAATATGCGACAGATCGTTTACAGGGTCGTAGTGCGGCAGGTGTACAATCTCCAAATAAACCAGCAGATAGTATTTTAGTGCATGGCGATGTCCGCCGCATGTTGCTGAATGCCCGTGCCAATAATGAAGCATCTCGTGCTTTTGCAGTGTATGTGGGTCAACAACTCGACATTACCAAATTTTCAACTGATGCTGAAGCTGTGAAGAAAGCCAATAATCGTGTTGCATTGCTGACACCGATCGCCAAAGCGTATTTAACAGATACTGCTTTCCAAGCGACGCTCGATGCGCAAATGTGTTTTGGTGGGCATGGTTATATTCGTGAATGGGGCATGGAACAATGTATTCGTGACCTGCGTATTTCACAAATTTATGAAGGAACCAATGGCGTTCAGTCACAGGATTTGATTGGTCGTAAAACCATTAAATCTGGCGGTGCATTTATTGCTGAATATATTGCCGAAATCCGTGATTTTGCCAATACGCTCAGTTCTGACCTGAACTTCATTAAAGATGCAACACTTGATGCAGCCACTGAAGTTGAAGCGGTAACTCAATTTATTTTGCAACAAGCAGCAGAAAATGTTGATTTCCCAAATGCAGCAGCCGTTGATTATTTACATGCTGTTGGCTTACTCAGCTTTGCCTATATGTTTGCCAAGATTGCAGCCGCTGCACAAGAAAAATCGGGTGATTTCTATCAAAATAAACTTTCTCTGGCTCAGTACTTTGTTGCGCGTATCCTGCCAGAACTTGAAACTCGCATCAAAAAAATTGAAGCAGGCTCTGAGTTAGTCATGAGTTTTAGTGAAGAATACTTTACCACTCAATCCTAATTGATTCTTTCAAATCAAAACGCCTGATTCATCGGGCGTTTTTTTATACTCTTAGACTTTCAAATTACGTCAATCAAAGCGTCATGTGCATGAAATTTGCTTGATATTTAATAACCATCATCTGTCAATATAAGAAGCTTAGTCATGCTCACTCCCAAGTCCCCCAAAAATCTAGAGGCTTTTCTGGATAAACTCGGTAATCGCGCCGTCGAAGCTTTTCATTATCTGGCGTTGTTTATTATTGGCTGTATGGTGGCATGGTCAGCAATTCATACCACCATCGATATTTTTACCGTTAAAAAATATGCCACGATTGACGATATTTTATTGTTATTCATCTATTTAGAACTTGGCGCAATGGTTGGAATTTATTTTAAAACCAACCACATGCCAGTGCGATTTCTCATTTATGTTGCCATTACTGCACTGACTCGTTTATTGATCTCAGATATTCAACACAACCATCAAGCCGATGTTGATCTGCTGATCGTGACAGGCTCGATCTTGATCTTGGCTATCGCGATTTTAATCGTCCGCTATGCATCATGGCATTATCCATCTGTCATTCGGGATAAACATCAGGAACGTCCATTGGCCAAAGGAGAAACCCCGCGACCAGAAGATGATGAATTGGCATAAAAAAACCACTACCCTGCTCAGATAATGGTGTTTGAGAAAAATCGTATTAATGCCCGCCAAAAAGAATCTGGGCAATAATTCCTGTAGCAACAGCGACTAACACATAGCGTCCATCGATATATGCCCAGCGGTGTTGCGGTGGAGGCGGTGGCAGTTGATAGTCATACCAGTTATTCACATAATAGCGTTCCGCTAAATATTGCGGTGGCAACCGATAACCGGGTCTAAAATCATGTACTCGGTAATATCGTGGCGGTGCATAATAGTAACGATTTTCAATCACCTTAGGTGGCGGTGGTCCATAAGCTCGCCAATCGTGACGATGCCAATCTGCATGTCGATCTGGCCCGCCATGATAATGCCCCCAACCATGTCCACCCCAATCTGGAGGCGGTGGATCAGCCAGTGAAAGTGTGGATAAACCAAGCATACACACACAAAGTGAAACGGAAATGATCCTTTTCATATCCAGTTGTCCGCAATAACACCAAGTCTAAAGTGTAGAAAATGCTCTGGGAGAAATCATGAATAAAAGACCCATATCTGCAATCAATTGTTATGATTTTAGTGGGTTGTAATACGCTTCATATTTCATTGTAAATTAACTTAAAAAACCTCCATAAATCTAAGTAAAGAGGACACTTCAAGCTTTGGCACAGGCTTCATCGTTAAGTCTCACTTCAGTGATGAAATCGGCTTTCTGCGTAAAATTAAAAAGACTGAGTCCTGTACAGAACTCAGTCCTTAGAAACCGCTTAATCAAACCATCCAAATTTAGGAGGGGCAGATCATTACGATGCTGAATTTTATGATGATTCAAGTAATTTATCGAACTGCATAAATACGATGGTTACTATTTGATACCAGTAAATAGCGACCATCTGCTCTTACCCAATGATAGCCACGTGGCGGTGCAGATAAGCGCGAATTACGCCAATTTGATACATGATAACGGTTGTTACTATATTGATAAGGTAAGCGATCGCCCTTTCTAAAACTCACATAACGATCACGTTCATGATGTGAATTTGACCATTTTGGTGGTGCTTTAGGCGGAGCGTGATGATAATGACGATCTACACCACGATATTGATTCCAGTCATTGGGTGCTGCCATCGTGGTGGCTGAAATACCCAAAGCCAGTGCAGCGAGTGTCATCTTCATTGATACGTTCATGAGTTCATCCTCTTATGATCTGTCTCCAGATTAGGCGACAGTCAAGGAGAAAGCATGGATGAAAAGCCTGAGTTTGCTAAAGATTGTAAGTCTGCTTTCTTAAAGATGAAGAATATGTAACAAAGCATGATCGAGTTTCATATTGAATTAACGTACAAGCTCAATACGAAAGTTATCGTCTGAAATCAGTAAATAATGCCCGCCTACTGAATACCAGCGTGTTCCCCATGTTGGCTCGTCAAGCTGATGTCCAGACCAGTCATTGAGATAATATTGTTCATTACGATATTCAACAGGTAAAGTATTGCCACGAACAAATACATAGCGTTCAGTTCGATACTCATACTGAGTATGAGGCTGGTAGTGATATTCAATATAACTCCCCTGATGAGGTCGCTGCGGATAATGAGGATAATGTCCATTTGATGGAGGACGATGCCCATAATAAGGCGGTGGAGGTCGATTCCATTGCGGTGGTCGTGACGGTGGTTTAGGACGTTCTACACCACGATAATTTCCCCATTGATTTTCAGCCACACTTACAGTGGAGAGACTGAGTAAGATCGCAACCATACAGGCATATACACCATAAATACGCATCGTATCGCCCCTCTTATTCCTTAAATACCTTATTATTTTAGCTTAAAAAACAAACAATTTCTGCATAATAAATGTAGGTTTCATTTAAAGTTGAACTGCGTGGCATGCTTCACATTTCTTTATTGAAAAAGCCGCTATACTAGAGGTTCCTTGTATGACTGGATTGAGATCTTGTGGCTGAATTAAGTTTTGAACGCCTTTATCAATTTTTTAGTAAAATACCAAGCATTCAGGAAAGCCGAATCGATGCACATGGCGCAGATGGCAAAGATGCATGGTGGTTTAAATTTCAGATTGATGTTGAACATCCGCTAGCTTGGCAAACGGTGCAAGAGCTGGGACATGTGTTGAATTATTTATCGACCAATGAACGGTTACCGACCCAGTTTTTTCCAGTTTCTCCTCCACCTTATATGAATGGTGAACCAAAAGAATTTTTGGCGTGGGTCATTCAATGTAATCATCCAGATTTTACGCCAGATGTTGTGTGTGACTGGCTCGAAGCACGTTTACCCAATCCTGTAGAAGATGAAAGCCAATGGAAAATTTCAACCGATTTGGCAGGACTGGATGAATTATCAGCTCAAGAATTGGATGAACTAATTCCTCCAACGCATTAACAGCCGATATAAAAAATCAAAAAGAGAGCAATAATCTCTCTTTTTGATCAGCATTGGATTCGCTTTTAAGCAAAATCATTAAAAAGTAGAAAGTCCAGACCATTCCATAAAACGATAGGTCCAATATTTGAGCTTGGATTCATCTGCATATTTGGAATAATCGACACTCATTTGACGACCATTCAGATTTGACCATGCAGTATTAAAGTAACGCTCTGCATCTTGAAAAACGGCATCCTGAGTTTGTCCTTGCACCAACATATCCGTTTCCAGATTATAATTTTTCAAATTACGTGCAGTAAAATTAGCCGAGCCTAAAATCATCTCAGCCTGAGTCGGGTTAGATTTAATGATCATTTTAGTATGGCATTGTTCACCATGGGTGTCACACCAACGCACAGGAACGCCTGCAGCATGTAACTCTGAAGCCACTTGACGATTGGGAATGCCATTTTTTTGACGTCCAAAAGCATCTTTATTCGGATCAAGTAAAACCCTTAATTTCACGCCACGTTTTTGCGCTGCTTTTAAATCATTCACAATTTGACGTTCGGACAAATAAAACATCGCCAGATCAATTTGATCGTTGGCTTTTGCGGACTGAATTAAATCCACTACCGCATGATATATTGCCGCTTCAGTCAAAACCTGAACTTGGGGCGCCTGATGACTGGCGTTGATTTCACCCATCACCATCATAGGTGATGAACCCGCAGACATTTGCGCCACACTTTGTTCAGTTTTTAACAGATCCATGGCTGTTGGGCCTGACACTAATAAAGCGACATTGGAATGACGTGAACTGCCATCATGCGGATTGGCTGAAGTCACTAATGACTTCCAGCCATCATCGGTATCGACCACCAATGTTTTACGATGATTTGCCTTAAAATTAGCCAGTTGCAAATAACTGCGTAAAGTAATTTTTTCCTTGCCAAATGGATTTGGTAACCAGCCCTTTTCAGGATTATTGCCTAAATCCTGACAACAGAGATACCAGAGTCCAGACCAAGTTGGATTCGAGGCGCGCAATGGAGTGAGGTTAGTTTCGATGATATCAATGCCTGCCTGACGTAATTGTCGATAATGTTCAGGCAAGATACCGCCGTAAACCGAATTAATCGGATCAGTAATCAGCGTAATTTCAACATTGGGAGATTCTCGCCGTTTTTGAATCAAAGCTTGGGTAAGTTGCTGTGTTAATGGTCGCTGCGTCAGCTTGGATTCACCTGTTTCTGAATTAAATAAGAACATATCCAGAACAATGGTGGTTTTCGCCTGATGGATCAGATTCAAAATTTCATCAAAAATTTGATGATCCTGCTGCTGTTGACCTTGAGCATTCAAATAAGTTTGATCAGAAAGAAATTTAACCTCTGCATGGCGTAATTTACCCGTAAAATTTAAACCATCGGGTAATGGTTTATAGACATGATAAATCGCGGAAGCAATATAACTCAGGGCTAACACACCTGCGATCAGTGCAACGTAACGACGCCCCGACCAATTCAGCTTTTTGTGAATTCGTTGAAAAATACGCATAACAAACAACCTAAACAATTAGGTTCAGGCTAGAGTTTATTTCCTTATTTTTCAAGACACATTTGGTTAAATTGGCTTATCTCAAGCTGCAAAAATATAAAAGGAAGACGTCGTGTCTTCCTTTAGTTAAAAAATCTGAGCAATTTAAAAATTAAAATCGACACCCACACTGAAGTTTCGACCTATTTGTGGCACATCAGACAGGAAAGACTCGTGTAAATAGACTTTACTATCGAGCAGATTATTGGCTTTGGCATATAACTGGTAGCCTGTTTTTTGGTTCAACTGCCCCTGATAAGCCAAGCCCAGATTCACCATGTTATAACTCTTGCCTTCGGTTTCGTAGTTGGCAAGATCATCCTGATGAAAGACATGATAGTACTCGGCTGTACTAGAGTATCCTTCACCAAAATCTGCCTTAATACGTGTGCCCATTCGCCCACCCGGAATACGCGGTGCATTACCATTATCATCGAGCTTGGCACGCACATAATCGCCAAATAAGCCTACATTGTAGCGCGCACTCATCTGGTAGCTAATATCACCATCAACGCCATAAAAACGTGCATCTGTTTGATCATAATGTATAGAACGAAAATCTCCCTTACGGTCGATGGTATTTGCATAGATAAAGTTATCAAACCAATTATGGTAAACACTTAAATTGTACTGAAGCGCGTCTTGGTCGCCATGGAAACCCAAATTGATATTATTGGATTTTTCTTGTGTTAATTCATCATTACCAAATTCGAAACTTTTAGTGGGTCCATGTAATCCTCCATTCGAATATAATTCCTGAGCCATTGGAGAACGTTCTTGATGCGATGCATCAAGTGAAATTTTATGATTCGGTGTAAATTCCCAAGCGCTTTCACCTGCAACAGAATAGGCCGTACCATTAAAGTTTTTCTGATCTGAATCCACACTTGTATCTTGATGATCAATACGTGTAGAGAGTTTCGTCGTAACTGGACCAAACTGTTTTGTCTGTAAGGCAAATAAGCTGTAACGTTCGGTGTCTGTGGGTGCCATCAGAGCTTCTTCGCCATCAATGGTCAGTTTTTGGCGAGTAAATTGTGCGCCCATTTGACCATTCCAACCTGCCCACGGATGATTGTCTAAAACAATACGCATATCTGTACCTGTACTATGAAACAGTGTAGCTGGCGTATCGCCATCCATTTCGGCATGTTGATACGTCGTGTGGTTGGCCTGAGCAGTTAAGCGGCTAAATCCCACAAATGGATCATTCAATTGGGTTTTAACGTCATAACGTTTTTGTTTTAAATTAATCCACGATGAACTTCCATTTTCACCGTCGTCCTCATGTTCCGCAGGAATGGTCAACATCATGTTGTGGTCAGGTTCCCAGTCTGAATCGACATCTCCAGGAATACCATATTTATCATGACGTTCACTATAGGAAACTCCGGTATAACCACGATCATAAATCCATGACAAGCCTGCATGGTAATCATTGGATTTAGCAAAAGTGCTTTGTTCACGGCGTGAATCATTTTGTAGATCATTCGGTAAAATATAGTTATTGGCATCGCGTTTGACAGCACCCAGATTTAAAGCAACCTGACGCCCCAAACCGATTGTGGTATCACCCGAATAAACCAAACCATCATCACCCGTGTTATAACGCGCACCTATACGCCCTTCATAGCCATTTTCAGGCATTGTTTCAGGAATTTTATGATCGATCACATTGACCAAACCACCAACAGAACCCGCACCATACATTAATGTTTCAGGACCTCTTAGGACTTCGATCTGATCTGCCGAATTAGGATCGACCGTGACTGCATGATCAGGTGAAACCGAAGAGACATCCAGTGGATCACCCCCATTTTGAGTAATCTTGACACGTGCTCCATCCTGACCTCGAATCACAGGACGGCTTACGCCCCCCGTATATTGAGCTGAGTAGATACCTGCCTGACCATTTAAGGCATTGCCAATCGTAGTTGCACCCTGAACCAATTGATCTTTCCCGATGACCGTGTCACCTGCTGCATGATTGAGATGATCTTTTGGCGTAGACTGAGCTTGCAATTCAATTGTAGGTAAATCATTGACATCGACTTCCTGTTGAGAATTTTGCGCAAAAGCATGTTGTATAGACAATGAAAGAATAGAAAGTGCAAATATATGTGTTTTTTTAAACATGATGATCATCCAGATGCTAATCACATGTTACGTTATAATATATTATATATTTTTCAAGAGAATTCAGTGCGGTATCATTATTTCCATTAGCAATATGACTTTTATGGTTTCGACAATAAATTAAGTCAAATTTAAGCAAAAGATGAATAGAACAATATAACATTTCAAAAACATGAAGCCTATACCATAGGCTCCATGTGAATATTTAAAAACCACTGCTTTTAGAAACTAAAATCGATCCCCAACGTAAAGTTTCGTCCAACTTGAGGGATGTTGGATAGAAACGATGCATGGTTATACACCGTTTCATCCAGCAGGTTATTGGCTTTTAAATAAACCCGATAATCCGTTTTATTACTGACTCGTGCTGCATAGGCGACCCCTAGATTCACCATGTTATAGCCGTCTGTCTCAGTTTCATAAGCGGCGATTTTGTCTTGGTTAAACACGTGATAATACTCTGCCATTCCAGAAAAACCGTCTCCAAAGTCCGCATCAAAACGTGTTCCTAAACGTCCTCCAGGCATACGTGGTGCATCACCTTCAGCATCAATTTTCCCGCGAACATAATCTCCAAACAATGTCGTTTTATAACGTGGAGAAAGTTGATAAGAGATTTCACCTTCTACCCCATAGAAGCGTGCTTCATCTTGTGTGTATTGCACAAGTCGGAAGTTCTCATAACGATCCAGTGTACGAGCATAGATATAGTCATCAAACCAGTTATGGAATACATGCACATGATAATTCAGCTTGTCCGTATCGTAATGAAACCCCAGTTCGATATTATTGGATTTTTCTGGGTTTAGATTTTCATTGCCAATTTCATAAGTATTGGTGGCGAGATGTTTCCCGTTGGCATAAAGCTCTTGTGCCAGTGGCATACGCTCCTGATGTGAAGCGACTAATGACAATTTATAATGAGGTGCAAATAACCAATTGGCTGCACCTGAATAAGAAAAAGTATGGTCATCATAATCTTTTTGCGACGAATCAATATCAATTTGTTGCTGATCAAAACGTGCTGCCACTTCAAAATGTACATCTTTCCACTGCGTATGTTCTAAAGCAAATACGCTCCATTTATCCGTAGTACTCGGCCCTGCAAAGATGGATTCTTCACCGGTAATATCCAGCTTTTGACGGCCAAATTGTGTACCTAACACCCCTTCCCACATGCCAATCGGCTGATGCACCAACTCTAAACGCGCATCATAACCTGTACTTTTAAATGTCGTTGCAGCTTCACCTTCTTCAATTTCATCATGTTTATAGTCTGTATAACTGGCCTGTGCCCGTAACTTTTTAAAGCCTGCAAACGGATCATCTAGCTCTGTTCTAAAATCATAACGTTCAGATTTGAGGTCGACCCACGGGCCAGCATGATCATGTCCATCCTCATCATGATCATGACCGTCGTGATCATGATCATCATCATGGCCATCATGCCCACCACAATGTAGATGTGTACCATGCGGATGACAGCTTTCATACTCATGGCTATGACCCGGCAAACCGTATTGATCCTGACGATTGGTATAAGAAACTCCAGTAAAACCTCGATCATAGATCCATGACAAACCTACACTGACGTTCTCTGATTTGGCAAAGGTATTATCGACTCGACGCTCTCTTTCACCTTCATGAACATAATCAGGTGCAATATAATTGTTAGCATCACGCTTTAAACCTTCAACACGTAGCGCGACCTGATCACCCAAACCAACTGTAACTCCCGCAGCTGCTAACTTTTCATCGCTGCCTGTGTTATAGCGCAGTCCAATCTGCCCCTCATATCCACCTTCAGGCATTTGAGTTGGAATTTTACTATCGGTAACATTCACCAACCCACCCACTGTACCTGCACCGTACAGTAAAGTTGAGGGCCCTCGAATAATTTCAACTTGCTTCGCCAAAATTGGATCGACTGTGACGGCGTGATCGGGAGATAAAGTGGAAACATCCATCGTTTCAGAGGCATTGTCTAAAACTTTGACCCGCGCACCATCTTGCCCACGAATAACGGGACGACTTGCACCTGGTCCAAACTGATTGGAATAAACCCCAACTTGTTGACTTAAAGCTTCACCAATTGTTGCGCCACCCTGCCGCAATTGATCATTCTTAATAATATTGTCAGCAGCCGCATAATCCACAGCACTTTGCACCAGAGGATGTGCGCTAACTTCGATAGTTTCTAATTTTTGTATCCCAGTTTGTTGCTCTGCTGCGTGTGTTACGCCACAGATCGCTGCAAATAACGATACAGTCAGTGCATTCTTTTTAAAGAACATATAAAGCCTCGAATTCTTAAAATCTTAAAATCTTCTTAATTTTTGTTATAATATAACATTTCATTTGTTTTGCAATAAAAAACATTCATTCATTCTCTAAAGCTTTACACTCAGACCCGATCTTGATCCAAAATTTATTTCTTTATATTTATGCCTTTTACTTTATCCCATGCGGTTCTTGCTCCCCCTATCGCCAAAATCACTCGATACAAATTGCCCATTGGTGCGTTGGCAATAGGCTGTATGACACCAGATTTAGTGCGATTATTTACAGATGAAAATGTCACGATAAGCCATGAATGGGCAGGCTTAATTATTCCAGATTTAGTGCTTGGACTTATTTTTTGCGTACTGTGGTATGTACTGTATCGCCCTGTGTTGTATTACTGGCTCTCTCTACAAGATGATTTAAATCTAGCTACTTTTAATCGGTTCTGTAGTTTTTGTATGGCTTGTATATTGGGAGTCATCATAGGCTGTGCAACACATATTCTCTGGGATGGACTCACGCATGACGATTTTAGAACCTTTGCATTTCAAGGCTTACTCAGTCAAGACATCTTATTTTTAGGGCGAACTTATCCTATTCATCGTTTTTTACAACTGTCTACCTCTCTCATCACTTTGCCGATTTTAGGCTGGTTGTGTTATCGCTACATGATTGAATATCGTATTCAAAAGCAACGCGCATCATATCAATCATTAAGTGTTGCGATATTTCTCTCGTTCGCTGTAGGCAGCTATTTTCTTTTTAGCTATTGGCAACAACTCGACACTCAACTCTGGCATACAGATACCTATGCCGTTACAGGCAAAGCGATTAATTATTTTTCACGTGGTTTTCTCATCAGTTTTAGTTTGAGCTGCCTCATTTTTATTCTGGTGAAATGGTTTAAGGCATTTAGCGCCCAAAAACAGAATTAAGCTTTCAATTTGCTGTGTTTTTTGCTGTTTTACGCTCAAGTTCTTGTGAGTGCTCCTTCAAAAAGGCATAATCGCTGATTCACTGGCGGTACGCTGTTTACGTATACGCCCCTACAGCCAATATAGTTTGGATTTTAAAATATGATGCGAACTCATTACTGTGGCTCTTTAACAGAAGCCCAAATTGACCAGACCGTAACGCTTTGCGGATGGGTACACCGTCGCCGTGATCACGGTGGGGTTATTTTCCTAGACATGCGTGACCGTGATGGTTTAGTCCAAGTCGTGATCGACCCTGACACCCCAGAAGCTTTTGCAACCGCAGACAAAGCGCGTTCTGAATTTGTTCTTAAAATTACAGGTCGTGTTCGTCGTCGCTATGCAGGCACTGAAAATGCCAATATGGTCAGTGGTCAAATTGAGGTTTTGGGCAAAGAAATTGAAGTTCTTGCACAATCTGAAACACCGCCATTCCCATTGAATGATGACAATATCAATGTCTCTGAAGAACATCGTTTAAAATATCGTTTCCTTGATATCCGTCGTCCTGAAATGTTAGAGCGCTTACGTTTACGTTCTAAAGCAACGACTTTAATTCGTAACTATTTAGATGACAATGGTTTTCTAGACGTTGAAACACCAATTTTGACTCGTGCAACACCAGAAGGTGCGCGTGACTATTTAGTCCCAAGCCGTGTTCAAAATGGAAGCTTCTACGCCCTACCGCAATCACCACAATTATTTAAACAATTGTTGATGGTGGGTGGTATTGATCGTTATTACCAGATTGCCAAATGTTTCCGTGACGAAGACTTACGTGCGGATCGTCAACCAGAATTTACCCAAATCGACATTGAAACATCATTCTTAAATGATGATGACATTATGGATTTGATGGAAGGCATGACCGTTAAATTATTTAACGATTTGCTTGGGGTCAAGTTCGATAAATTTGAACGTATGACTTATAACGATGCCATGCGTGATTACGCATCTGACAAGCCAGACATGCGTATTCCACTAAAATTGGTTGACGTTGCTGACTTAATGCAAGACGTTGAATTTAAAGTTTTTGCAGGTCCAGCCAAAGATCCTAAAGGTCGTATTGTGGCTTTACGTGTACCAGGTGCAGGTTCATTGCCACGTAGTGCGATTGATGAATATACTAAATTTGTCGGTATCTACGGTGCGAAAGGTTTAGCTTATATTAAAGTCAATGAGCTAGAAAAAGGCATTGAAGGTTTACAATCTCCAATCGTGAAGTTTATTGAACCGATCGTACTTGATCTGCTTAAACGTGTCGGTGCAGAAAATGGTGACATCGTATTCTTCGGTGCGGATAAAGCCAAAGTTGTGAATGATGCGATGGGCGCGCTACGTGTTAAAATCGGTCATGACCTAAAACTTACAACATGCGAATGGGCGCCACTTTGGGTCGTTGATTTCCCAATGTTTGAAGAAACTGACGATGGTAAATGGACATCGGTTCACCATCCATTTACTTTGCCAAAATCAAGCGTTGAAGAAGTTAAGTCGAATCCTGGTGAGGCACTTTCTGTTGCATACGATATGGTGCTTAATGGTACTGAAATCGGTGGTGGTTCACTACGTATTTATACTTTAGACATGCAAAAAGCGATTTTTGAAGCTTTGGGTATTGGTGAAGAAGAAGCCGAAGAAAAATTCAGTTTCTTGTTAAATGCATTGCGTTATGGTGCTCCTCCGCACGGCGGTTTGGCTTTTGGTCTGGATCGTTTAGTCATGCTAATGACAGGTGCTTCGTCTATTCGTGATGTGATTGCATTCCCGAAAACCAAGACAGCTGAATGTCCATTGACGCAGGCACCTGCACCAGTGGAACCAAATCAGTTACGTGATTTGGGTATTCGTTTGCGTGAGCAGCCTAAGAAAGAAGATTAACTGACTGTAAAATCTTTAAAAGAAGCCAGCAATATGCTGGCTTCTTTGTACTCGCATGAGCCATGTCGCAACAATCATCATGACATGAATTGAGATTGATTCTCTATAATGGCATAATAGGTCTTTGCTCTCCCTTGGATTCATTCAATATGGCTATGCGTCCTGAAGTACGTCGTCGTACCCTTGTTCTTGTTGCATTTTCACTCATTCAATGGGGATTTGTTTTATATATTTTAAATAACCAACTGTTTAATTTAGATACCTATCAACGTATTTTATTATTCTGCGTAAGCTGCTTAGGTGGTGGTTTCCTCATTATGGCCTCATTACTTTATATGGTCATTAAAGGTAATGCGGATCAATAATTTTGGCCTAATCTTTTGATTTTCACACTGCTGATTGGAGAGCAATTTTGCCACTTCGTTCACTTAAGATATTACATATAGCCAATTTTAAACCCGAAAATAATGGAATGATGTTTTATAACACTGACGCAAAAGTTCAACATGGTCTCATGGAACTTGGTCATTATGT
The DNA here is from genome assembly GCF_019355975.1 of Acinetobacter septicus. NCBI lineage: Bacteria > Pseudomonadati > Pseudomonadota > Gammaproteobacteria > Moraxellales > Moraxellaceae > Acinetobacter > Acinetobacter septicus. The sequence continues at coordinate 1,409,823 of NZ_CP079898.1, forward strand.
ATATCCTTTTGATTATAAATTTATGGTGAGAAAAAGTAATATTTTCAATACGACATCTCTTTCTCATAAAAAAGTGCATAATCAACTTATTGATTTATGTAAAAATATTCATTTTGATCTTATTTTAATTGGTCATATTCATTTACCTAAAACACTATTAAAACAACTAAAAACAATTAATGATTCTAAAATCGCAATGTGGTTTGTAGATCCAATTAACGAACCACACCGGCTGGATCATTTCAAAGAAATGCAAGATGAAGTTGATCATATTTTTATCACTACTGCGGGTGAACACTTAAAACAACTTTCAGAAGTGTGTCCACATCCTCTATTTGCATTTACACCGAATCTAAGTCTGGCTTCAATTGAACACTCTCGATCTGATTGGCACAAATACGACTACGATTGTGTATTTTGTGGCTCGAATAGTAAATATCCTGAACGTGAACAGTTTATTAAAAATTTAGTTGAAGAACTTCCAAATTTGAAGTTTAAATTAGGCGCCTGTTTAGGACATCCTTCTTTATTTGGATATGAGTATCAAGCTGCCGTTCAAAACAGTTTAATGGGCATTAATTATTCCAAGTATAATAATATCTATATGTATAGTAGTGATCGTATTGCACAGCTTACAGGTATGGGCACTTTAGTATTTACGGCTAGGACACCAGGGTTAGATATTTTATTTCCAGAAGATAGTATTATTTATTTTGAAGATTTTAATGAATTACTCAAAAAAATTGATTACTATCAAAAGCATCCATTACAGGCTATTGAAATTGCAAAAAAAGGCTATGAAATTGCGCATACCCGTTTCGAGGCAAAGACGGTTTTGCAACAATGGTTAAATTTAATTTATAATCAATCTTTAGATTCGGTTTGGCAAGATGAAATTTACACTAATGGCAGCAAACTAGAAGCCTGAGTCACCCTCTATTCTTTTTATACTGGATTAAATAAAATCCAATTATTTAAACTGTGAAACCAAATGAATTATTTTAATAGTTTTATCAAAGAGTCTTTTCGTCTTTTCAGTGAACAGCCGACTTTTATTCCAGACTTAGACATTGCTTTTGCTATTGATAAAAACTACTTAAAACCTTGTGGAATTACTTTATTCTCTATAGCAAAGAACAATCAAGATTTAAAAATTAATTTCCATATTTTTACAACGTATTTTGATTCATTTGGCTATGATGAAATTATAAGCCAGTTTAAAAATACACAAATCTTTGTCTACATTCTAAATACTGAACCTTACGATAAATTACAAGTCAATGGGCATTTCACAACTGCAATCTACTACCGATTATCGATAGCAAATATTTTTAAAGATAAGTTGGACAAATTTATATATCTAGATGCTGATATTTTATGTGTTAGTAGTCTAAAACAGATTTGTTCAATTAATATTGAAAATAAAGTTCTTGCAGCAGTTCAAGATAAATGCATGAAACCAACTTATATTGAAAGCATTGGCTTAAATCCAAATGATAAATACTTTAATTCAGGCGTTCTTTTAATTAATACAAAAGAATGGAACAATTTTGATGTATTAACAAAATTTAATACGCTTATTTCAAAAAGAGATTATAAGTTCCCAGATCAAGATGTGCTTAATATCTTACTGAAGAATAAAATGATTTTTATTGATCAAAAATTCAACTATTTTACTCGAGACGATATTTCACCAGCTCTTATACATTTTGTAAGCTCTCCTAAACCTTGGAGCATCGCAGCCTCCCACGGAGAATTGTATTTAAAGTATTACTATCAATCGCCTTGGAAAGACCAACCACTTGATGCACCTAAAAATTCCAAAGAAGCAAAGAAGTTTGCTAAAATATTATGGCGAAAAGGAAAATATCTAGCTAGTATTCAATGGTATATATTATATATACAAAAAAAATTTAGCTAAATATCCTAAAATTAAAAAATGATTACTGCTATTTTATAATTTTAGGAAAAATTTAGTCTTATACATGTAAAACAATAAAGGACTTGTATATTTAAACTTTAACTTAAAAGTATTAAGGCATCTATGATCTTTTATATAAAAAATGTCTTCTTTAAACATATTGTAAAATTTTAAAAAATGATAAAAATTCTTTTTTAGCATTACCCCATATAAACACTCAATCAGCTTAAAATATACACATTCAAAACACTTGATATTTCTATATAATCGATAAAAACTAATAGCATAATAAATACTATCAAAAAATAGTTGATTTTTTTTAGCTGTTAAACTACTTTCATTCAATCTATATATCAAAAGATGATCGACTAATTCATAAATCTTCAATTCATCCCGATATAAAAACGGAAATGCCAAAACATCTTCAAAAATATAACCCTCAACAAATTCAAAATCTTTCAATAAGTCTTTTCTGAATACTCTCAACCAAGGTTGCCATTTATCCTTAATAAAATTTTTTATTTTAAACTCTTGATTAATAATGTGAGTTGACGTCTCATCAACAAAACACATATCAACAATTTCATTATTTTCCTTTTTCATATAAGCATTATAATGAATAATTGAAATATCATTATGATTAGTAATAATATCTAAAATTTTTTCTATATATTTTGGGCTAACAACATCATCAGGATCAAGAAAAGTGACGAATTGTCCAGTACAGACTCTTAGTGCATTATTTCTAGCACTGCTTACACCTGCATTAGACTGATTTAAAATCAAACAATTAATATCATGCTTATCAATAGAATCATTTAAAATCATAATAGACTGATCTTGAGTTCCATCATTAACAAAGATTAACTCAATAGATGCTTCTATTTGAGGAAATAAGCTATCCAAAAACTCCTGTATATATTTCTCTACACCATACACAGGAATAATTATAGTTAATAATTTATTCATTTTTCTTTAAATTCATACAATTAGCAAATTATCAATTTTTACTTCATATAAAAACTGATGACTTCATTGATCAGACTATTATGCTCTTTCGCAATTTGCTCAAAACAATATTTCTCTAAAGCCTCTTTTTTACCTTGCTGAGCATATTTTAAAGCTTCATCAGGATGACTAATTAAGTATTCAATTCCATCTGCTAGACTAATCGCATCATCAGCTTTAGCACACCATGCATTTACTTGATGCTTTGCTGTCTGTCGAATACCAATATCATCTGTGGTAATCAATGTCTTTCCCCATGCAAATGCATCTAAAATTCCAATTCCTTGGATCTCAGTGATTGATGGCAAAGCAATTATATCTGCTTGCTGTATTAAATTAATTTTATCGTCCCCACCAATCCAGCCAGGGAAACTCACAAGATCATCCAAACCTAACTGACTTGCCTGAGCTTTACATTGTTCAAGCATTTCGCCTTGACCCGCTAAAACTGCGCTAAATGGTATTCCTCTTTGCTTTAATAAAGCTAAAGCATCAATTAAAACATGAACACCTTTATTAGGTACCATTCGTGTCAGCATGACAATATTTACAGACTGCTTAAGTGGCTTAGGACTTGCTTCAACCTTTGGTAAATAAGTAAGATTTGAAATGACACGTTGCGGTTTCTTTTTTTCCTCGTTACTTTGTAACGCTTGAACAAGCTCTTGCACATAAGGCGTAATATGTAAAAATGCGTCTGCACGCAAGGTTCTTTTAACATTATGGCTGTGGTTGACCGCAAGTACTGGTATTTTCTTTTGCATGCCCAGCATCGCATTTTTAAATAACCAAACAGCTTTTCCACTATGCGCTACAATTAAATCTGGCTGTTGTTCCTGAATAAATTTGCGTACTTTTAACGCGGCCGCAATACTATAAAAACCTGTATTTGGAATCACATGAATTGGCCATTCACCACTATTCAAATGCGCATTTTCCTCCCCACGTAGTAATACTATCTCATGACCATAACTTTTTAGTGTATTAGCGATATCCAGTACAGCTTGCCAACGACCACCTGTAGCATCCCCATATACCGTATTGATGATTTTAAATTTTTTCAAGAGAAGAGCCTATCTTTCAATAATTGTGCTAATTTTTCACTAGGTTCGTATTTTAATGGTTTTAGTACATTTTCGCTATCCTGATCCATATTGGATAAATCTGAAATGGGTTGCACTGTAGCTAATTCAGTTCGTTCAATTCGTTGCAATACCCCACCAAACCGCTGATCAGGATTAAATTCAAAAGGATAATAGACCACTAAAGCTCGCATAGCACTGATCGTTTCCATCATCATCGACATCGAATCAGCCCCACAATATACCCGATCAGAAAGTCCCAAAAAAGCATGTAGAACCTGACGTGGTGCTTCACTCCACCACACCGCATCAATGATTATATCGTCATTCAAATGTTGCTTTAGTATGTTTTCAGCCTGCCCCCCTGTACGTCGTGAGGTACTGATTAACCATCGAATATCAAATTGATGTGCAAGTTGATTCATTTGCTCTGCCAGTATTTTCCAGTCTGAATCCTGATAAATAGCACCGGCTCCATTACCTCCAATAAGCATCGTCCACACTGGTTTCGTTAATACAGCGTGTTCGTCGCGCCATTGTTCAGCTTGCTGAGCCAATACTTGTTGATCAATCGCCATAGGCGATACATCAAGACTTATAAAAGGTTTAGCGAGATCAGGTTCCAGTACCAAAATAGCATCAAAGAGCTTTGCATTTAAATGCCGAAGTGAGCCACAAAATATACTTTTGGCATGCAAAACTTTAGAAATCCAAATGACTGCATAAGCCGTGTTTCCGCCTGCACCAACAATAATATCCGGAGATTGTTGCGGAAGTACATCACCCCGATAAAAATAATGAAGTTTATTCAAATCAGGAAGAGTTGAATTGAGCAACCAACTTAATGGACGTCGTAAAAAACCCTGATTAAGTTTCAAATCAATCCAACAAACGTCTAACTCGAATAAATGCTGTAAAGCAAATAAAACGCCTTTAGATTGATTAAAATGACCTGGCACACCATCACTGATAACCCAGACTTTTTTAGTTTGTTTAAGCGTGTCCGTCATCTAAAAGTTCCTGATATACCCTTGCCGTATGTTCAACCATGGCATTGATGGTCAAATGTTGCTGTGCAAAATGAAAAATTGGTTCAGCGTCTTTTTGTAACTGTGAAAAATGTTGAATATGCTGCTGCAATAATTGATGAAGTGCCTGTGTATCATTAGCAGGACAAATCATAGAGGGTAATAACACCTGCGAAACCATACCAACATCTGATGAAATCACTGGTCGTTTTAACAACAGTGCTTCAGAAAGCGTATAAGGACCACCTTCGTTCCGAGAAGAAATGACCAAGAAATCTGATTGCAGCAATAAATCATTAATATCATCACGATGCCCCCAAATTTTAATACGCTGAGATAACTGTGTTTGTTCAATTTGTTGCTGTAAGACCTGTCGGTCAGGTCCATCCCCAACAATCCATAGCCCTGCATCAACTTCTTTCCAAGCCTCAATAAGTAAATCAAACCCTTTAGCTTTCACTAAACGCCCAATGGCAATCGCTTGTAGGGGATAAGTTGCAGATTTACTATTTATAATAAAATCAGGTGGCCTCACACCATTCAATACCACGCGAATCTTGGATTGAGATGAAAATTGATTGGCAACTCTTTGACTCACCGCAATAATCCGATCATAACGATTAAAAGCTTTAATATTCTTTTTTAAATTATGTAATGTGGCAACATTCGGGACATTTAACCATTTTAACATTGGTGCAATCATCGAGACTGCTTTGTTCGCTTGGACGTGTAAGACATCCGCTTGGATAGATTTAATCGTTTGATAAAGCTTCCATAATAGAATCGGGTTATTACGGCTCTTCGATAAATCAAGGGAGTAGAACTGAACATTTTCAACACGTGATCGATATTTTTCATGAGCAATCAAACTGACACGATGTTTCAGTTTTATCAATCCATTAGCAAGCTCAATCACGTGTTTCTCAAGTCCGCCTTCTTCATCGCCTGCCATCACCATACAAATATGCATAATAGCTCCTACAGCCCACGTTTCCCAAGTTTCAATCTTAGTTTCACTGCAAATAGTGAATCCTTGCCGCTGATTTTAATGCGTTGAAGCTGAAAAAAATCAGGTTGATCATTATCAATCCCTTCAACAGTAGTTACAGCATTTGTATAATTTGCCTGTCTCACCAGTTCCACATCACGTTCAGAGTAAATACCAAAAGGATAAGCAAAACTACTTACTGTTTGACCAGTGATCTGTTCAAGTTGGTGTTTGGACTCCACTAGTTCATCCAGGCATTGCTGATCTGTGAGTTTCGCGAGATTGGCATGCGTCAAAGTGTGTGAACCGATTTCAACTAAACCCCTTTTCGCTAAAAAAAGAATTTGTTCATCACTGAGTTTTGGTTCTCGTGCCAACTCACCGCTATTATGATGTGCTTTTTTATAAGTTGACCAATCTCTATCATGACGATCGACAACGACGTAAATAGTTGCCTTAGCCTGATATTTCTCAAGGATTGGAAAAGCATTTTCCAGATTATCTAGATAACCATCATCAAAGGTAATTGCAACGGTTTTTTCAGGATGTTTACCCCAGTTTTGCTGTAACTCCTGCATAGTAACAAAATGAAAACCTTGCGCTTTCATCCATGCTACCTGTTTTTCAAATTCAGCAGGTTGAACGCGTAATTTATTAAATTTCGCTCCATCAATATGTTCTCGTACCATGTGATACATCAGAATACGTGGTCGCTTCCAATCAATTGCAGGCTTCCACCACGCATATTTATAGCTGAATATAATCATTGCCAAAACAAGAACTAAAGCGAGATAAATCACATCATTGACCTGAATAGGATTTCAATAAACATGTTGCCACACGCTCTGCTTCTTTAAAAGTCTGTTGTTGCGGAAGTTGAGCAGTTTTAGTCTGTGTCCCAACAATATGATCTAGGATTAGAGCATCAATCACATGTGTAATACGGTCCTGTTTCAATCGATCCATTGCAATCACCCCAACACGGCAACCTGCCGTCAATGCTTCAAAAATCATCGAAACACTATCTTCTGTCACATAAACCGTTTCCGCCAGTTGCATTTGTTCAAAAATCCAGCCTTGTGGAGTGTGTTCTACAGGGAAAATGTCTAATTGCGACGCATAATCTTGTTTTTTTAAACGATCCAAGAAATGCTCAGGCGTTCGTCGGGAGGTCGTCAAGATCAACTGACAATGTGAATTGTGCTGAACAATCTGTTCTATTGCCGTTAAAACTTTATTTTCGTTCCATTGATGTCGTTTTGAAGTTCCGCCAAGCGCAATTAAAATCCGATTGGCTTGATGACGATGTTCATTTTCAATTGGATTTAAAGCACCTTTGGTGACAATTACTTGATCAGATGCAGCAATACCATCATGTTCAGGAATAATGGCGTAGTCAAAACAGTGAATAGGTAAGCTGGGTTTCATCAAGATTACAGTTTTCGCTTGAGGATAAACTTTTCCCAATAACCAAACTCGAAGATGAGTATGCGAACCTACCCCAAAAATAAAATCAGGCTGTTGCGCAATACCACTCACTTGATGGCTAAATAATCCTTTAAAAATACTCAATAAAGCTAAGTTTTCTAGCTGAATTTCTTCAAAACTGGTATTGGGATTTTGCTGATGTATGGCTTGATATAAACCTAAAGCTTGTGATCGATGTCCCGCCTTTGCATCACTCACATATACGATATGCATTTTATTTTCCCAATATCACAAGCACAAAAAAGGCGAAACATCAGTTTCGCCTTTCATCTTAACTGATTCAATTATTTAACGTAAGTTAACCAGTGTTCATATTTTGGATTTTTACCTTGAACGGCATCAAAGAATGTTTTTTGAATAATCGTCGTGATCGGGCCACGACGACCTTCACCAATTTGACGATCATCATATTCACGGATCGGTGTAACTTCAGCCGCAGTTCCAGTAAAGAACGCTTCATCTGCAATATAAAACTCGTCACGGGTAATACGACGCTCAACCACTTCATAACCCAAATCTTTGGCAATGGTAATAATCGTTTGACGAGTAATACCATCCAATGCGCCACCCGCAATATCAGGGGTATGTAACACACCATCTTTTACCAAAAATACGTTTTCACCAGAACCTTGGCACACATAGCCTTGTGGATCCATCAACATCGCTTCATCATAGCCTGAATGCGCTACTTCCTGATGAGCGAGAATGGATAAGGTATAGTTACCAGAAGCCTTAGCTTTACACATGGTCACGTTTGGATGATGGTGGGTAAACGAAGATGTTTTAACACGAATACCTTGCGCCATCGCTTCTTCACCCAGATACGCACCCCAGCCCCATGCTGCAACTGCGGCATGAATCGTGTTATTAGTCGCGGCAATTCCGAGTTTTTCAGAACCAATCCAAATAAGTGGACGCAAATAGCATGAAGCTAATTTGTTTTCACGCACCACATCAATTTGCGCTTGCTCAAGAGTCGCCTGATCAAATGGAACTTTCATTTGATAAATTTTTGCAGAGTTCAGCAAACGTTTAGTGTGGTCTTGGAGACGGAAAATTGCTGTGCCTTTAGGTGTTTCATAGGCACGGACACCTTCAAAGACACCCATACTGTAGTGTAGCGTATGAGTTAAGACGTGGATTTTCGCATCACGCCAGTCAACCAATTGTCCATCTTGCCAAATAAAACCATCACGATCAGCCAAATTCATGGCACACACTCCAAATTTTTACACAATCATTCACTCTCCAGCACCACCGTTGATACTGGATCTATTAATCTTTGCCATAACTTGCAAACGACCTCGCGGGTATCGCGCCAGTCCGCAGCACTGACTTGCATGGATTGATTTGCAAGGGCTAAGCGGTGGCTCTCGGCTCGTTCACTGAGATAAGCGTGTATCAATGCTGTGGCATCTTCACTGGATAAGCAGCCTGCTTGAGCAGCATCTTCAAGAATTCTTACATTGTCGGAAAAATGGGCGAGATCAGGATTCGCACCACTCCATGCAAGCACCATATACTGTGCCATAAATTCGATGTCAACGATACCACCTGCGTCCTGTTTTAAATGAAAAATCCCATGTTTTTTTTGTTCTGAGGAAGAACCTAAATGGTCTTTCATTTTCTGACGCATTTTTAATACTTCTTCCTGAACGTATTTTTCGTCACGTGGCTGGGTTAATATTTGTGCACGCAAGTGGGCAAATTTATTTCTTAAATCCATTTCACCTGCGATAGAACGTGCGCGCACCAATGCCTGATGCTCCCATAACCAGGCACTTTTTAACTGATACTGTTCAAATGCTTTCAGACTCGTGACCAATAGCCCAGCTTCGCCAGAAGGTCGTAATCGGGTATCAATTTCATACACGCGACCATCCAGCGTTTGCGTAGTCATGAGTGATAAAAACTTTTGGGCAACGCGAACAGCAAACTCAAAGCCAGTAATGGCTTTTGGTCCATCGGTTTCAGCTTGCTCATCAAAATAATGAATAAAAACCAGATCCAGATCAGAACCGTATCCCAGTTCGATTCCACCGACCTTGCCATAGCCGATCACGGCAAAGCCAGTATGTTCCAGTGAACAGCGTTGCCCTTCTGCATCCAGTGGATAACCATGTCGTTTCACCACCGTCTGATAGGCCAGATTCAATGTCGCAATCACACTCACTTCTGCAATATCCGTCAATGCATCGGAGACTTTCATCAGTGGACTTTCAGCTAGAACATCACTGGCAGCAACCGTCAGTACATTGCTCTTTTTAAATAAACGCAGTACCCGCATTTGATCTTCAACTTGATCAATTTCAATCCGTAGTAATTGTTGACGTAGTGAATCTTCGAGATCTTGACGCTTTGGCAATTCAAAATCCATCGATAAAAATTCATCTAATAGAACAGGATATTGAGTCAATTCTTCACAAATCCACGGACTTACCGTTGCCATTTTGACCAATCGTTGCATAGCCCCACGGCTTTCCATCAACATGACCAGATATACGGTACGACGCATCACCGACTCAACTAAAGGCATCAAACGTGTCAGTGCAACTTGCGGTTTATCCGACTGTAAGACGGCTTCAATAAAATGCGGCCAAAAATCTTTTAAACGCTGTACCGCTTTAGACGGCAGTTTTTTCAGGGCATTACCATGCCAAAATTCATGAATCAGATTTTTGGTTGAATCATCTAGCACTGCATCTAAGCGCAGTTCAAGCTGAGTTTCGGTTTCTGCTGGTGAAGCAACTTCTTCCTGAATCAGATTTTTAAACTGATCACTGACCCGTGCACGTTTTTCATTTAAAACCGCTAAAAAAGCATTCCATGAATCATAACCAAGCGTATCAATCATACGCTGTCGCAAATCAGGCTCTACAGGCAACATCTGCGTTTGCTGATCATTTAAAGCCTGTATCGCATGTTCAACACGTCTTAAGAATAAGTAAGCATCTTCAAGTTCAATGACTGCCTGCGAATCTAGCAGACCGACTTGTCCCAAATGGTGCAAGCTCACCAGACATTGGCGATCCTGCAATTCGCGTTTGGACCCCCCATAAATGAGCTGAAAAACCTGCACAATAAATTCAATTTCACGGATCCCGCCCGCTCCTAATTTAATGTCATCGGCAATATTACGACGAGCGACTTCTCGCTCAATCATAGCTTTCATTTCACGCATGGCTTCAAAGGCGGAATAATCAACATAACGACGAAACACAAAAGGTCGCGTCATTTCTAGTAAATGATCACCGCGTTTTCCACCACTAATAATACGTGCCTTGATCCACGCATAACGCTCCCATTCTCGCCCATGCTGAATCAGATATTTTTCTAGTGCCACATGACTAATTGCTAAAGCTGAACCATCTCCCCAAGGACGCAAGCGCATATCAACCCGAAATACAAAACCATCTGCGGTGATATGATCGAGCAAATAGATGAGTTTTTGCCCCCATAAAATACAAAACTGCTGAACATCAATCGACTTACGACCATTGGTTTCACCCTGCTCATCAAAGGCAAAAATCAGGTCAATATCACTGGACAAATTGAGTTCTTGAGCCCCCAATTTCCCCATGCCTACCACGATCAAATCCTGAATCTGACCATCGTAACCAATCGGTTCGCCATGCTTGGCAAGTAAAGGTGGAAGCGCAAACTGCTTGGCTGCACAGATACAGGCATCTGCAAAATCTGAAAGTTCACGGGTAAGTGTGATCACATTAGTGAGTTGATTGGCATCTTGCCAAATCCAGCGGAACATGAGTTTGGCACGTAAGATACGCAATGTGCGCATCCACTGACTTTCATCTTGAATGTCTTTTAATTCTTGTTCAACACGCTTAAAAATATCGTTAGTAGTGAGTGCATGATGAAATTGATCGATTGCATAATCTTGTTCTAAAGCAGTTTGATGTAAACCCAATACCTGCTCGGCATATTGACTCGCTCTTAATGTTTTTTGCAACTGCTCAGTATTCATAACAAACCTGCAACTTCTATTTAACATAGTTATAACAGTTGCAGGTTCATTTAGGGAAATCTATTTATGCAACAGTGACATCGCCGCTATCTTTTTGAGCAAGCAACATTCCAGTTCCATCCGTCGAGCAAGGCAATACCACTTTGAATATCGTGCCTTCTCCCTCTTTGGAACTGACTGAAATTTTTCCAAGATTGAGGTCAATAAATCGTTTACATAACGTTAAACCCAGACCCGCACCTTTTTCCCCATCAGTTCCTCTTAAACTTGCCGTAATTCGAGGATGGAAAACGGTAGACATTTGCAACTCTGTCATGCCCAAACCATTATCTTCGATCTGAATTTCAATACCATCATTGGTAAAACTGGCACGAAGTGCCACAAAACCATAACCATCTAATCGTGTAAATTTTAAGGCATTTGAAACTAGATTTTGGATCACCGAAGTAATCATATTGATGTCGGCATATACTTTTAAATCTTCTGGAATTTCGTCAATCAGCGCAATTTTCTTTTTAATCGCCAATGTATTTAAGACCTTAATGACAATCGAGGTTGCTTGTTTGAGGTTAAAGTTAATTGGATGATAGACAAAGCGACCACCTTCTGCCATCGCCCATTCCAACAGGCTTTCTAACAGATTGTAGGTCGACTGTGACGTTTCATATAGATAGTCTGCAATATTTTGCACACTTGATTCGTCTAAAGTATCACGCTCTTTGGCTAAAACTTCAGAGAAGCCCAGCAAACCATGAAACGGCGCACGCAAATCATGTGAAATAATAGAAAAAAACTTAGTTTTACTAAAATTCAAAGCACACTGCTGTTCATATAATTCATTCAAAATCTCATGATTATATTTAAGCTCAAGATAACGCGAAAAATTCATCCCATGTTCAGCAAGCAATGAAATTTTAACTGGATCAAAGCTTTGCTCATCATTATCAAAAAATAATGCAATTCCTATCGATTCATTATTTTTTAAAATATTAACGGCAATAATACGATGATGTTCTACGCCGCCTTCATTCATATAGGCTGAAAAATCCATATAATGCGGATGTTTTTGATCAATAAAAACGCGATCTTCAAAAAATTGCGCATTATTACGTTTTTGTAATTTAAGTACCGCATGAATCTTCTGATCAGCATGATGCCAAAAATAAGTTTCTTCATGGAAACATAAAATTGCCTTTTGAGCCCCGATCAAGTTTTTACCAAATTCTAAAAACTGTTGAATCAGATTATGCTCACTTTTTAGACCAAGGAGTAGCGATAAGCGGCAAGCACTTAGCTGATCTGCTTGATCAAGCTCTAACAACTGTAAACTCATGGTCCGCCTCATGGCAATTGTGATTATTATGGTTAGAATATGGAGAATAAAAACAAAATAATAAAAAATAAAAATGAAAAAATTACACCACTTACATTTAGCAAATTTTTACCAAAAAATCAATGATAAAAGTAAAATAATCTTAAGCTTATGATAACTCACTGCTTTTAATTGTAGGGTTATTCCAAGAATAAATACCCCATTTTTTTAATATTTAATTCGATTAAATCATTCAAAAAATATACTATACAATGCAAAGTCAGATATTTTTTTATTCCATGATTTTCAAACAATTAATTCACTCATTACAACTCAATCTAAGAAAGTTAATTCTGCTTCTGGCTATTTTTAGCGTGATTAGTCTGTTTATTATTTCATTATTAGTAAGTTACTATATTCAAAAAAATCAACTCATTAACAACTCCCTTTCAGTCAATATGGAATATGCATCCAAGATTGCCAAAGGAACTAATAGTCATTTCAAAATGATGCTCAAAGAGTTGGACTATAGTGCCAAACTCTTGGGTCAATCCTTTGACAATGAACAAGTCATGCAAGCGGAAGTCGATCGGTTGAAATTTCAGTCTGATTATTTTAATAGTGTGATTGTGTCTGATCGTAATGGGAACATTCGAAGTTTTGCCCCTGAACAATTAAAACTCAATAAGAAGGTGGTAAATCACACGCTTGGCTTTGAAATGTCACTCAAAAATCAGTCAACGGTGGTCACACCGCCTTATTCATCTATTACAAAGAATTTAATTGTATTTTTATCTCAACCTATTTTTGATCAAAATCATCAATATCTAGGGTTTATTGGCGCTGCGATTTATCTCAAAAAAGACAATATTTTGAATGAACTGCTAACCATGAAATATGGTTATAAAAAGAGTTACATGTATGTCATTGATAGTAATCAGCATATTATTTTCCATCCTGATGAAAAACGGATTGGTACTTTAGACACACAAAATAGTGAACTCAGTACCATGCTGAAAGAAAAAAATGGCAAGATTCAGATCAAAGATGGTTCAGGTGAAGATAATTTGGCTGGATTTGCATCTATTCCAACAACTCAATGGATTGTTATTTCTCAACAGCCCACGCGTGAGCTTTTAGCACAAGCATCTTCAATTATTGTAAAAATTATTGCTGGTATGCTGTTTTTTTATGTGTTTATCTTTTTTATTGTATGGCGAATTTCTTATTTAATTTCAGCACCATTGGCTCAACTCGCCAAGATGGCAAGCCATTTAAATGCGACCACAACAGAACATAAAATTAAGGAAATTGATCCTTGGTATTATGAAGTGCTCAAATTTAAATTGTCCTTATTATTAAGTTCTCAACAATTCAAACAAAAGATTTCTGAGTTAAATTTTTACGTCAATACCGATCCACTTACCGGTTTTTATAATCGTCGTGGTATGGAATTATTTTTAGATGAATTTATTAAATCTGAAACACATTTTTTTGTGATTGCACTTGATATTGATCATTTTAAAAAAGTGAACGATGTTTATGGGCATGAAAATGGTGATCTCGTCTTAAAAATTATCGCAGAAAAAATTAAGGAGAATTCACGAGATATCGATGCATGTTGTCGTATTGGTGGCGAGGAGTTCATTATTTTAGCACCAGCGATAGATTCTTCTACTGGTCTTATTATTGCTGAACGTATTCGAGAAGCAATTGAAAATACAGTGATTCCAGAAGTCGGGAAAGTGACTATTTCCATCGGTCTTGCCTATTGGCCAAACTCTTCCAAGGATATTAAACGTGTTTTTAAAGTGGCCGATGAAAAATTATATGAGGCAAAAGCTGAAGGTCGTAATCGTGTTCAATATTAGACTGCTTTCATGATGGTTTAAATCTTCTTTATTTTTCTCCCACAGGCAGAAATAAAAGGGACTTGTGAAAGAAGTCTATTCAAAATAGAGTCAATTATTAGCATAGGATTGAAGCGTGAAAAATGAAACTTCCACTGACATTTTGGTAGATTTTACCTGATGTCATAGGCGTTTCAATTTGGAGTAAACAAAAGCAAATTTTAATTCGCCTCTATTTTTCCACATGAATGACTTGATCCTTTGTTCCCACCACTTTTGCTCACTGTGGATGAATTTCAGGTCGGTGTTGTAAGGGGTTGTATTCAGAATACAGTATGATGCTACGGCGCATTAAAGTTAATTTGCTGGCATGGCGTTGTTCTAGATGGCATTGTTCTAGATAGGCATGTTGCTAAGATAGTTTTAAGTCAAATTTAGTTGATAAATAAAAAATGATGCCGCAGCATCATTTTTTTATCGAATAAGGGTTTTATTTTTACTCATCATCCATCATCGATGCACTCATACCAACCGTATTAAAGCCAGCATCTACATACATAATTTCACCTGTAATCCCTGAAGCCCATGGTGAACACAGGAATAATGCAGCATTGCCCACTTCTTCAATGGTCACATTACGTTTTAGTGGCGAAATTTTTTCATTGGCATCTAACATTTTACGGAATGATTTAATCCCTGATGCCGCCAAAGTACGAATTGGTCCTGCTGAAATCGCATTGACACGAATACCATCCGCACCCAAACTTGATGCTAAATAACGCACACCCGCTTCAAGTGAAGCCTTTGCCATCCCCATGACATTATAATTTGGCATCACACGCTCAGAACCTTGATAAGTCAAAGTCAATAAACAGCCTTGACGCACTTGTAACAAAGGCTTTGCGGCACGTGCCATCGCCACGAAGCTATAAGCACTGATGTCATGGGCTATACGAAAACCATCACGATCAGTTACGTCGGTAAAGTCACCATCTAATGTATGTGCTGGGGCAAAACCAATTGAATGCACCACCCCATCCAGACCATCCCAGTGTTTTGCCAACTCTACAAAAGCATTGTCAATTTCAGCATCCACAGCAACATCACAAGGAAAGACTAATGATGAACCAAATTGCGCAGCAAACTCATCAACACGTTTTTTTAATTTTTCATTTGGATAGGTAAATGCTAGTTCAGCGCCTTCACGATGCAATGCTTGTGCAATACCAAAAGCAATTGATAATTTGCTTGCAATACCAGCAATCAAAAAACGTTTACCAGTTAATAATCCTTGTGCCATGGGTAACTCACTTGAAAAAATTTATATGCATAATGCCAAGCTTCTGGCATTTGCGAAATTGCATAATGCATCTTTTTTACCTTTTCATAAGAAAACTGTATAAAAAAATCTCTCATTTCGAAGCGATTTTTTTACGGACTGGTAAAGCAATGAACTTTTTAGTCATTCGACAAAATGCCAATCAAACGCAAGAATGAAATATACATCCAGACTAAGGTTGACAATAATGCAATCCCACACACCCACTCAAACGCTTTAGGTGCATGCTGCGCAGCCGCAGATTCAATTAAATCAAAATCCAGAATCAGATTAAGCGAGGCAATCACAGCAACAAATGCCGCAAAACCTATCCCTAACCAATTACTTTCAAAGATGTACGGTACACTTGATGCAAATGCTAGTCTCATCACCAGTTGCACCAAAAATACAATCGCAATTGCAATGGTGGCAGACATGACCACAGCTTTAAATTTTTCAGTAGCGCGAATAATTTGGAATTTATATAAACCAAACATCACCAAAGTCGTCACAAAAGTGGCCAATAACGCCTGTAAAGGTGCACCTGGAAATTTCGCCTGAAACATAAACGAAATCCCACCTAAAAATGCGCCCTCAAATAAAGCATAAGGAATCGCCAAAGTCTGGGCAGTGTTCGGTTTAAAGGTTGCAACTAACGCAAGAATCAAACCACCGATTGTCCCTACCCACGTTGCAGCAGAAGCCAATGCAAAATTCAAGCTAAAAGCACAATAAAAAAATACAGCCAAACCTGTAATGGCAGCAACCAATGTTAAAGCAATCGATTTCTGTACTGCACCAGCAACCGTCATGGAATGTCCCACATCGCTGTAGGTTTCAACCCGAGTTAGAATAGGGTTATTACTTTGCATACTTATCTCGTTGTTTTAATAAAATTAATCATATAAACATTGTAAGGGTGTTTTATAAAAAACCAATGTCACAAAAATTTGTTTTTGTAACAACATTTAGTCTAAAAAGATTAGATTTAGTATTAGCATCTTTATGGCTTTGTCTAAACAAGATTGTGAAACACAGAAAATTAGAAATATAAAAAGAGTTTAAAACAAGAATGAAAGAAGTCGAATAAAATAAAAAGCAGATTAACCGATATCTGAAGATGAATATTGATGATTGAAGCAATCTTCGTAACCATATCCTTGTTATTGATCAGCTAAAGCATAAAAAAACCACCCGAAGGTGGTTTTTTAATATCGAGTCAGATTAGTGACCACCACCATTCACAGCTTTCGTCATATCCTCTACCACTTTCTTGGCATCACCAAACACCATCATGGTTTTTTCGTTATAGAACAAGTCATTGTCCAGACCTGCATAACCCGTTGCCATAGAACGCTTGATCACCATAATCGTACGTGCTTTATGTGCTTCCAAAATTGGCATACCATAAATTGGAGAGCTTGGGTCATCTTTTGCAGCAGGGTTGACTACGTCATTGGCACCGATCACCAATACAACATCAGTCGCTGGAAAGTCTGAGTTGATCTCGTCCATTTCCAAAATATCTTCATAAGCAACATCAGCTTCTGCCAAAAGTACGTTCATGTGACCCGGCATACGACCTGCAACAGGGTGAATCGCAAAACGAACTTTTACACCTTGTTCTTTCAGGATTTCACACAACTCTTTCACTGCATTTTGTGCACGGCCCTGAGCCATACCATAACCCGGTACAATCACCACGCTATCCGCATTTGACATCAGGAAGCCTGCATCGTCTGCTGAACCTGAGCGATAGTTACGTTGAACTTGTTCGCCTTTAGCAGCACTTGCAACCGCAGCGCCGCCCATTGCACCACCAAACAATACATTGATGATACTACGGTTCATCGCTTTACACATGATGTAAGACAGAATTGCACCTGATGAACCCACCAATGAACCCGCTACAATCAACATATTGTTTTCAAGCGTGAAACCAATACCCGCAGCAGCCCAGCCTGAGAATGAGTTTAACAGTGACACCACAACTGGCATATCACCGCCACCGACAGGGGCAATCCACACCCAACCAAACGCTAGTGCAAGAATGGTCATTGACCAGAATGCAGCCATGTTGCCTGTCGTAAAGAAATAAATCCCACACGCCAACATTGCAATAAAAATCAAGGCTTGAACAGGTTTTACCCATGAACCAGAAATGGTTTTCGCCCATTTCTTGGCTGCCAATTTACCATAGGCAAATACAGAAGCAGTAAAGGTAATCGCACCAACGAAACAACCGACAAACAATTCGAATAAATGTACTTTACTCATGTGGGCATGTTGAACACCCGCAGCAGTTAACGCCGCTTCATTTTGTGCAAATAATGCAGTCAGTTGATTGTTGTGTAAAATTGCAGCAATCGCAATTAGAACCGCAGCCAAACCGACTAAAGAGTGCATTAAAGCAACCGTTTCAGGCATTTGGGTCATAGGAACGGTACGTGCACGGCTAATACCAACCACTGCACCCAATACCATTGCCCCTACAATCATCCAGACTACAGGATGATCAGCCACAAAAAACGTGGTCAATACAGCAATGGCCATACCGACCATACCGTAACGGTTACCTGAGATCGCTGTTTTGGGGCTAGACAAGCCACGCAACGTCAAAATAAAAAGAACTGCACCAATCAGGTAGAACCAACCCGCATTGTCTCGAATAAATTCCATGTTTCAGTCCTCTTATTTCTTCTGCTTCGGCTTAAACATTTCCAGCATGCGCGCAGTCACTGCGAAACCACCAAAAATGTTAATACTGGCCAAGAACACGGCAATTGCGCCAAGCACACTCACGACATTAATAGATTGGAAATCCACATTTCCCTCAACCCCAATCATTGGCAGACCCACCGTCTGAATCATCGCACCTACGATAATGATCGAAGATAAGGCATTGGTTACTGCCATAAGTGGCGTATGCAATGCAGGTGTCACGCCCCAAACCACGTAATAACCTACGAAGATGGCAAGGACGAAAATTGTAATCGTTTCAACCATGAGAGATCTCCTTAACCACGTTTCAGCAGTACTTGACCGCCATGAGTGACCAATAGGGCTTTTTGAATTTCTTCTTCTGGATTAATTGAGAAATTCTTGTCGGCATCAAATAATGTCTCAACAAAGTTAAAAACATTACGTGCATAAAGTGCAGAAGCTTCGGTCGAAAGTGTCGATGGAATATTCGGAACACCCAAAATTTTCACACCATTTTCAGTAAATACCGTTTCACCGACTTTAGAGCCTTCCACATTTCCGCCAGTTTCAACTGCCATATCCAAAATGACCGAACCTGGTTTCATTTTAGCGACGGTTTCAGCTTTGATGAGACGCGGCGCATTACGACCCGGCAACAGTGCAGTGGTAATCACGATATCAGCATTGGAAACCGCTTTATCCACGATTGCTGCTTGGTCTTTGATGTACTGTTCGCCCGGTGTCCAGCCGTAACCATTTTTAGCTGCTTCATCTGCACGGGCTTGTTCTTCTGGCGACATTGGTACGTCTAACCATTTTCCACCCAAAGACTCTACTTGTTCTTTCGCTGTTGGACGTAAATCAGTCGCTTCAACCACAGCACCAAGACGTTTTGCAGTTGCAATGGCCTGAAGACCTGCTACACCCACGCCCATAATCACCACACGCGCAGGTTTTACTGTACCCGCGGCAGTCATGAGCATCGGAAACATACGTTGATATTCAGCCGCAGCTAATAACACAGATTTATATCCCGCCAAGTTGGCTTGAGAAGATAAAACGTCCATATTTTGGGCACGAGATAAGGTACGCGGTAATAGCTCTAACGCAAATGCAGACACGTTTTGACTCGCGAACTGATCTAAATCAGGATTACGATATGGGTCAAACATTGCCACAACAGTGGTATTGGCTGAAAGTTTTTGAATTTCGTCGCTTTGTGGCGCGCGAACTTTCAAAATCAATTGGCTGCCCTGATAGGCATCATCCTGAATGGTCGCACCAACCTGCTCATAGGCACTGTCGATATAAGCAGCTTTTACTCCTGCCCCACGTTCAATGACTACGTTGTGGCCAGCGCCAATCAACTTCTTTACTGTCTCAGGTGTCGCGGCGACACGATGTTCACCCGCGACTGTTTCAGTTGGGATTCCGATCTGCATGAGCGTTCCTCAAGCTAATTTCCTTAAGTGTAAACATCGTGATAAACGATGTTTCCCCCAGAGTGTGTTCTTGTTGAATTTTTGGATTTTAAGCAAACTTTTGGAAAATGCTACCCATTATTTATTTAATAAATACCCATATTTTGAACTAATGATTCACGTTTTATTTCGACCGATATACAATTCATCGGTTTTGCCTTAAGTTTGAGGCAAACAATGCCCTCCAACATGGCTTTTCAATGAAACGTTTTTTATCTGCAACACAAGTCGGCTCTTTATTTGCCCTATGTGCTGCATTTCTGTTTAGTACCAAAGCAATCTTTATTAAACAAACCTATGCTATTTCACCATTGGTCGATGCAACTGTACTGATGGCTTTACGCATGGGAAGCGCGTTACCGTTTTTCCTGATCATTTGCTGGTTGAATCGGCATCATAATCAGAGCATTGCCAAGAAAGATTGGCTGCTTTTGGTTTTAGCTGGGCTATTAGGCTACTACTTTGCCAGTTGGCTGGATTTTAAAGGTCTGATGTATATCAGTGCCTCTTTAGAGCGGATTATTTTATTTTTATATCCTACCCTCACTGTACTCGCTTCCAGTCTGATCTATCGCCAAAAAATAAATGCAAAAAGTTGGTTTGCCATTTTTTTGAGTTATGGAGGGACGGTTCTGGTGATGCTGCAAGAGTACAATATTGCACCAATTCAGGGCGGTTTTTGGTTGGGTGTTAGTCTGGTTTTCGCCAGTGCTGTGGCTTTTGCCTCTTATTTGCTTATGACCCCTTCTTTAATTCAAAAATTTGGTTCGTGGAACTTTACGGGTCTCGCTTTGAGCGTCGCCTGTGCAGGAACACTACTGCATTTTTTTATAGAAACAGCGCAACCGATCCAACTGTTACAACAATTACCGCTAAGTGTGTGGTGGTACGGTCTAGGGCTCGGATTCTTTGTGACAGTTTTACCTACTGTATTATTGATGCAAAGTATTCAACGTTTGGGCGCATCTCAATCTGCAATGATTGCCTCCATTGGCCCGATTCTCACCATTTTATTAGCAGTTGCTTTTTTAGGCGAACATTTAAATACATGGCAATGGTTAGGATGTATTCTTAATATTATTGGGGTTCTGATGATCAGTTTAAGTAAGAATCGACTGAAACATTAAACCTCTGTTTGATCCAACCGATCCAACGCAAGCAACACCTGTTGAAAATGCGCGCCTGAGGATTCTTGAGCAAGATAATCATCTGGATTACGTAATGGACATTGATCCATCGACAAGCAACCACAACCGATGCACCAATCGAGTTGTTGCCGTAATTGTAATAACGTCAAGATCTTGTTATCCAGTTGTTCTTTCCAAAGCTTGGACATGTTTTGCCAATCCTGTTTAGAGGCAATTTGCTCCTGAGGCAACACTGAAAAAGCTTGTTTGACTTCCTCTAAACGGATGCCAACCACTTGTGCAATTTTAATAATAGCCACGCGCCTGAGCATTGCTCTGAGATAACGTCGCTGATTACCATTAGTACGGACACTCCAGATCAATTGCTTTTCTTCATAGAAACGTAAGGTTGCGACACTCACACCGCTGCGTTTTGCCAGTTCGCCAATACTTATAAATTGCTTGAGATGATTATTTTGCATGATACGCTTGACCTCAAGTTAACTTGAGCTTTGATACTAGCATGGCATCGTTAATCTAGTTGAGAAAATCAGCCATGTTCATATCACCTCACCATCTTCGTATCATCAATCCAGATACATTGTATAATCCACAGCCATTCGGATATAGCCATATTGTTGAAGTACAGCAGTTTCGACGTATCATACACATTGCGGGTCAAGGTGGTGAAAACCCAGATGGAGAACTTTCCGCAGATTTTGCCCAACAAGTCAGACAAGCTTTTGGTAATGTACAAATCGCTTTAGACTGCGTGGGTGCAAAACTTCAAAATATTGCCATGTTACGCGTCTTGATCGTTGCTCATAATGAAATAAAGCACCATATTCTGATTGAAATTATGCAGCAATTTTGGTCTGGGCAGAAATTTCCAGCCTGTACCCTCATTCCAGTTTCACAACTTGCAAAATCTGAGATGCTTTTTGAAGTTGAAGCAACCGCCTACTTAGATTAAATAAGAGAGCAAAAATGCAACATACATCTGACATCAGCCAAAACAAAGCTCTACTCTGGTTGATGGCAATTGCCTGTGGTCTGTGTGCAGGAGCAAATTATTATTGTCAGCCTTTAATTCACTCGATACAGGCTGACTTTGGCGTACCAGAAGCTCAAGCAGCACTTACCGTAACCTTTGCTCAGGTTTCTTATGCACTTGGTTTGTTGTTTATTGTTCCTTTAGGTGATGTGGTCAATAAAACCAAATTTATTCCTTTATTGATGTTTCTTGCCGGCATTGGCTTATTGCTATGTGGTTTTGCAGTTAACCTGCCGATGTTATGGATTGGAACAGTTATGACTGGGCTTTTTTCGGTTGCTGCACAGGTACTGATTCCGTTAGCCACTATGGCAGTGAAACCTGAAAAAATAGGTGAAGTGGTCGGCTTTTTAATGAGTGGCTTATTGGTCGGTATTTTGCTTTCCACCAGTCTGGCAGGTTTATTATCCAATTTATTTCACTGGAAAGTCATTTATTTACTCAGCGCAGTATTCATGTTTTTCACCGCCTATTTACTTAAAGGTCGATTGCCTTATGTGATGCGTTTTCAGTTAAATTATGCGCAAATTTTCAATTCTATGCGCCATTTACTATTTGAAGAAAAGCGTTTGATCTTACGTGCGTTGGTCGGTGCTTGCGCCTTTGCTTCAATGAGTACTTTATTTTCGACTATGGCACTTTTATTATCCTCACCACCCTTTCACTTAAAAGACTTTATGATTGGTATTGTCAGTCTAATTGGTGTTTTCGGTGCATTGTCTACTTCTTATGCAGGGAAACTGGCTGATCGTGGTTATACGATTATTCTGACTTGGGCGGGTTGTGGATTACTGCTCATCAGTTGGACATCTTTTTTCTTTGCCAAAGTCTCACTTATGTTTTATGTGATCGGTTTTGGTTTGATTAACTGGGGATTAGCGCTAATTCATACCAGTAATCAGAACATTATTTTTAATCTACGCCCCGATGCAAAATCACGCTTAAATGCGATTTACATGACCTTATACTTTGCGGGTGCAGCCAGCGGCTCAGCGATTGGAATCTTTGCATGGCGACATGGCGGCTGGGTCATGACCTGTAGCGCTGGATTAGCACTCACATTACTTGCTGCATTGTTTGCACTGATTGATCGAATGTATTTCCATCAAAAAAAGCAACTTGTTTGAACTTAGGAAAACTGAACAACTGGAAAAAACTGTTTATCAGCATCGAAGTCTTGCGTATGTTCCAACATAATATGCATAAAAACAGGCAATAACGTGGTCAATATTTGACAAGCAGCATCGATCAATTGACGAAAAACCTGACTTTGATTGACCAAGCCACCTAAACTCATTTGCATCTGTAACATCGAAATACGTGCAAAAATGAAATTTAAAATTTCTGCATAGTTAGCGACATGTATGGCATTTTTCAGTTGAGTTCTTTCATTCAATCGATGCTCTTGCCATTGTGCTTCATTCAGCTTTTGATGCTGAAATAACCAAAAATGATACGATAAATAAGGACTATCCAAAAATATTTGCATAGTCGCATCTAATTTTGAAGTGAGATTACGCATAATCTTAGCTTCGTGATCTAAATCGACTAATCGTTTCAGGAAAGATGAGAGCTGCTGTAAACGCTGTGAATAGGTTAATTCGATATCGTTTAGATAAAGCGCATTAAGGGCGATCGAGTGATAAAGTAGTTTTGCTTCGAGTTCATGCTGTAATTGACCTGCTTGCTTTACCCAACTCAATGCACGCTGCAATCTTAAATCCAAGCCTTGAGAAAGCGATAATCTCTTTTCTTTAAAAACTTCTTCAAAAACAAACATGGCAATCCCGCTTATTGTCATTATATGTCAGTAATTTCACCTTAACTTGAAACTCCGCTTCGTTTCAATATTTTTGTCTGTTGAGTCATTTTAGATTGAAGCTGCGTCATATAAAAATTGCAGATCATTTTTTACTGCGCTCATCCACTCAATATGGACTGTGTCCCCTCTTCTAGACAAAATTAAAATTGGGTAAAGGTTTAAATTTTTAAAAATATATTTAAAATCAATGAAATAGTAGATCAATTCAATAGTTTGACTACATTTCCACTTTTGCGGGTTAAAACTCGGTTCTAAATCATCTTAATGTATAAGATTGATCTCGATACTGGCATGTACAATTTCTTCATGAATGGATAAAGCCTGTTTGATAGCTTGAGGCGTTAAAAACTGATTGCTTGTTTGTAATGATAAAATACAGGCAAACTTCCCTTTACCCACTTGCCAAACATGTAAATCCATCAGCTTGATCATGCTATCAAATTGTTCAATGACTTGCTTAATTTCCTCTACAACAGGTTCTTGCATTTCAGCATCCAGAAGAATTTTTCCAGTTTGTCGAATCAAACCCCATGACCATTTTGCTACAAGCATTGCTCCGATAATTCCTAATACAGCATCCAAGAAATTCCATCCAAAATATTTACCTGCGAATAATGCAATAATGGCAAGTACTGAAGTGGCAGCATCCGCCACCACATGGATAAAAGCGGCTTTTTGGTTTAAATCCTGATGATCATGTCCATGAGAATGTTCATGTTCTGAATGATGATGTGAATGGTGATGATCTGAATGATCGTCATGTAATAACCAGGCACAGACTAAATTCACCATTAAACCCACCACGGCAATTCCGATGGCGTCGTTATAGTAAATGATTACAGGATTGAATAACCTTTCGATCGAACTAAAACCCATCACGATCGCAACGACCATCAATAATATGGCACTGCTATAACCTGCTAAAACTTCGATTTTCCAGCTTCCAAAACAAAATCTGGAATCGGCTGAATAATAACGTGCCGCGCGATATGCAAGATAAGCCAAACCAAGTGCCACCATATGGGAACTCATATGCCAGCCATCTGCCAATAAGGCCATTGAGTTAAATATCATACCGCCAGAAATTTCAGCAATCATCATGACACCGGTCAGGATGGTCGCCCAGAGAATTTTCTTTTGTGCTAATGGATTGCCTTTATCAAATTGATGATGATGTTGATCTAATAAAATATTATTCGTCATTTTTTTAGGAATCCAATATACTCCCCCAGAGTATATTTAAATTATTTGAGTCCGTCTATGAGCCATCTGCATGACAACCGCAAAATCTTAAATCGTATTAAGCGTGTACAAGGACAAATGAATGCTGTACATAGCGCCATGAGCAATGAAGATGTTTCATGTCTTGATGTATTACAACAAGTGGCTGCTATCCGTGGCGCGATCAATGGTTTGATGAATGAATTGGTAGAGCAACATTTAAAAAACCACGTACTAGAGGAAAATCAATACAATGAACAGGAACTCGAAAAATTTTTGGAAGTATTGAAAAAATATATCTAGAAATTTTGATCTTCAAAAAGTTAGGATTTCTAATTCCAACTAAAACTTAAGTTTTTGGAAAATTTCAAAGTACTTGTCTGACTTTCTGACTAGAAGACATTGCAATCAAAATCACTTTATAAAATATATAATCAGATCTTTACTTGAATTTCTTCAACACATAACTTAAACCATTACCCAATTTAGATTAAATATGATTTCTACTTCTCAAAATTCGATTAAACAGATATTTTATTCTTGATGATTCTCTTCACAATTTCTACATAATTTTATTTTTATTTGAAGATTAAAAATATTATACAAATTAATTCTTAAGACTTACTTAAGCTTTTATTTTTTATTTTTAACTCTAAAACATAGGCATTCTTTATACTAATTGTTAAAATACCACTTTTCACATGTATTAATAGAGTTATCATGGAAAGTAATAACTTGGAAGAAGTTGTTTTAAATATCTTAAAAAAAGCAAAAATGCGCGCTACTTTACCTAGAATTCATGTCGTACAGACATTAATTGAGGCAGATAAAGAAATAACCGCTTATGAAATTGAGAGAAAAGTTGCTCAAAAAAACAGTAAAAACGTTTATATATCAACAATATACTCATCTCTCAGAGCTTTGGAAATGGCAGGCGTGATACAACGCTTTAAAATAGGAGATCAACAGGCTTACTATTCAATAAAAAAACAAAATGGTTCTATTCGATTATATTGTGAAGAATGTGAAAAAACCTATTTATTAGACAATGATAATATCGAAAAGGATATCCTTGATATTTCTAAAACCAGAAATATATCTATTAAATCTTTTTCTGTTTTTATACAAATAAAATGTGAAGAATGTATGGAGAAAAAACAAAATTAACTCCTACTAATAATCATTATTATTAAGCTTAAAATATTTAAAAATATTATCTTTTTCTACAAATTTATCGAAAATAACAATGTAAATAGATTGTATCTATAATTAAGAATCATTACTATTCGCATACTGTTTATTATTGACTATTAACTATTGGGGCAACAATGGCTTTTATCAAAACGCGAAAGAAAATTGTTTCATCTGCAATTGCTTCTTCATTATCGGTGGTTGCTGTACCTACATTTGCACAAGACAATGTGACTCAACTTCCAACTATCCAAAGTGCAGCAACAGCAACACAACAAGAATCTTTAAAAGTTGATCATTCTGCAAATGCAAAATTTGTTGCTCCTTTACTTGATACGCCAAAATCTGTTGCGATTATTTCTCAACAATTGATTGAAGATACAAATGTTACGACGTTGAGCGATGCGTTACGTACTGTACCTGGGATTACTTTGGGCGCAGGTGAAGGCGGTAACCCAAATGGTGATCGTCCATTTATTCGTGGTTATAGCTCTGAAAGTTCAATGTATATCGATGGCATGCGTAACTCCACTTCACAAAACCGTGAAATGTTCGCAATCGAACAAGTTGAAGTCACCAAAGGTTCTTCATCGTCAATGGGCGGTGCAGGTTCAGTCGGTGGTAGCATCAATATGATTTCTAAAGTAGCCAAGAAAGGCGACTCTTTAGAAGGTTCTATTCAAAATGGTACAGATGATTATCATCGTATTACTCTAGATGCGAATAAAGACTTTGGTAATGGCATTGCTGCTCGTGTTGCAGTTATGGGACATGAAAATGACAAAGCTGGACAAAGTGATGGCACAGAATATAAACGTGCGGGTATTGCACCAAGTATCACGTTCGGTCTGGACAGTGCTACTCGTGCCACTTTAAGTTACTATTATTTAAGAACGGATGATACTCCTGACTCTGGTGTTCCTTATAACAATCCAAATAATTATGCTGCTGGTTCTGGAAAGCCAATTGATGTTAAACAGGGTATTTATTACGGCTGGAAAGACCGCGATTTTCAAAAACAGGAAAATCAAATTGGTACCATCAAACTTGAACATGATTTGACTGACAATATTACAATCAGTAATACCGCTGTTTATAACAAATCTAAGAATGACTATGTATGGACTCAACCAGATGATAGTCAGGGTAATTTTATTAATACAACGACAGGTGAATTAAAAGATACAGGTATCTGGCGTCGTGCAAACAGCCGAATTACAGATACTGATACTTTTTCTGATCAACTGTCTTTAGCGGGTAAATTTAATACTGGTACACTGAAACACAGTTTCAATGTTGGCGCTGAATATAGTAAAGCAGAGTCAGATAAAGGTAGCTATACCATTACCGATCCAAATACAAAATCAATTACTGGCGCTGTTGCAAACGGTGCATGTAGCTTAGGTTTGGTCGCTTCTAATGGCTGGTGTACATCGACTTTCAATCCTAATTCAAGTGATCGTTTCCTCGGAACTATTACGGCCAACAAAGCCGTAACCACGACTACATCTGAAACGACCTCTATCTATTTATTGGATAATATTGAATTTAACCCACAATGGTTGTTAGACCTCGGTTTACGTTGGGACAAGTTTGATACTGAACTAAAAACCAATGCCACTGGTGCTAAATTAGAGAACAATACTGATTTCTTTAGTTATCAAGCGGGTCTAACATTCAAACCAACGGAAAATGGCGCAATCTATGCAAGTTATGCAACTTCTGCCAACCCTGTAGGCGCCGATGCTGGCGATGGTTCTGAAACAGCAGTCAATGCAAACAATCAGGATCTAGATCCAGAAAAAGCACGTACCTTTGAAGTGGGTACGAAGTGGGATCTTTTCAACGATAAACTGAATCTAACGGCTGCCATTTTCCGTACAGAAAAGCAAAATACACGTATTCAAATCGATCCAACCACTTATACCAATGGCGGGGAAAGTAAGGTTGACGGTATTGAGCTAGGTCTAAACGGAAATATTACGGATAAATGGGCGGTATCAGCAGGCTATACTTATTTAGATAGTGAACAAACTGATCCAGGACCATCTTGCTCACGTACTGGTGTATGTTCTCCAAACAATCCAGCTAAAGGTAAGGATCTTCCAAACGTTCCGACCAACAGCGCAACACTGTGGACAACTTATAAAGTGTTACCGCAGTTGACTTTAGGCGCTGGTGCAATTGCCATGGATAAAGTCTACGGCAACGCTGCCAATACAAAATGGGTACCGGGTTATGTGCGTTATGATGCCATGGTTCGCTACGATGTGAACAAAAATATCAACTTACAGTTGAATGTAAATAACCTATCTGATACACGCTATTTTACCAAAGCTTATGCATCTCACTTTGCTACTGAAGCAGAAGGCCGCAGTGCTGTTGTTGCATTAAACTTTAAATACTAATTCCATATTTTAATTATGGGATTTAAGATAAAATAGCCTCATTCCGAGGCTATTTTATTTTTTATTTATGATCAATTGATCATCTGATAGGTATCACAATGATTCATCATATTCCAAATGTCTTAAGCAAAGAACAAGTTCAATATTTTCGTGAAGAAATGAATAAAATTGAGTGGGTCGATGGAAAAGTGACCGCGGGAACACTTTCAGCCACGGTCAAACAAAATCAGCAACTTCCAGAAGACCACCCTTTAACGCATCATTTAAGTAATATTATTTTAGAGTCGCTTGGGCAACACCCTTTATTTTTATCTGCTGCGGTTCCTCTGGATATTATTCCTCCCCTCTTTAATCGCTATGAAAATAATGAAGCCTTTGGTTTTCATGTCGATAATTCGATTCGACGCATTCGAGGAACAAATGAACGTCTAAGAACGGATTTATCCTGTACGGTTTTTTTAAGTGAACCCGAAGAATATGAAGGTGGCGATTTGGTAGTTGAAGACACTTATGGCTATCATGAAGTCAAATTACCCGCAGGCGATATGATCTTGTATCCATCGACCAGCTTGCATGAAGTGACTGCCGTGACTTCTGGCTGTCGTATTGCTTCATTTTTTTGGGTGCAAAGTATGGTACGAGATGATGCAGAACGTTATATGTTATTTAATCTGGATCAAACCATCCAAAATTTACGGATGCAATTAGGCGATAAACATCAGGAAGTGATCAAACTTACTAACTTGTACCATAATCTGATGCGTAAATGGGCCGAGTTATAATTGCAATATTTTGATCTAAAGTGTGCTCGCCTTGCCTCTTTGTTAGAATTTAATCTTCATACAGGTGCTTCATGATAAAAATACTCTATATCGAAGATGACCTCATGATTGGTAAATCAACTTTCCGATTACTCAAACATGAAAAATTTAATGTCGATTGGGCCAAGACAGGACTCGAAGCTTTAGATTTACTTTTTAATCATGTTTATCATCTGGTTTTACTTGATCTAGGTCTACCTGAATTAGAAGGTTTGGAAGTTCTTAAACATATTCGTCAAAAATCTGATTTAAAACAATTAGGGGTCATTATTATCAGTGCACGAGATCAAAGCCGAGATAAAATTCAAGGGCTTAGACTCGGTGCAGATGATTATATTGTAAAACCTTACGATTTTGATGAGTTGGTCGCCAGGATTGAATCAGTTCTGCGTAGAGGTAAATTTTCGACGATTGAGGAAATCTGCTTTGAAGTCGGAGATACTCAAATGTTTCCCAACACGCGTAAAGTATTAAAACAAGGACATATTGTTGAGCTTTCTGCAAAAGAATGGGCAGTTCTAGAGCCTCTCATGATGTATCCTAATCAGATCTTTTCTCGTCAGACACTTGAACAAAAACTTTATGACTGGGATGTAGAACTGAATAGTAATACCATTGAAGTGCATATCCATAAACTACGACAGAAGTTGGGTAAAGATTTGATTCGTACCGTCCGAGGATTAGGATATTGTATTGAAACTCGCTAAAACAGGAGAAAGATGATTTTTAGCAAACTGCTGCATTTCTATCATAAACAACCTCTAAGCTCTCGAATGACTTGGAGTATTTCTGTTTTAAGTATTATTTTACTGGTTTTGATTGCAGTTTCTGCGTATCGAATTGCGCTGGAAGAATCACAGGAAGTGATTGATAAACAAATGGAAAAAATGGCGGAATTTCTTGCCAGTGTCAATATTCCACCTCGACTTTCGAGCTATGATCCTCACCGTCGCTATGGCGAAAGAGATGTTTTTATTGATATTGTTGACCTTGATCAACTTCCTGTTTTAATTAAAAATCATAACTATCTGGTCGGTCATTTGGATCAGGCCCAATTTATTAGAAAGAATAGCCATCGCGGCCAAATTGTAGCTTATGTTTTGCCGCTTGCCGATAAGCAGATTCAGATTAGCCAGTTGGTTTTTGTACGAAAAAATTTAGCCCGTGAATTGGCATTCAATATGCTAATCCCCTATTTTATTTTTATGCCTTTTGCAATTTTAGGCGTTTACTTTCTGATCCGATATCATTTAAGACCCCTTGCCGAGTTAAAGACTACCTTTTCGCAGCGAGATTATAATGATTTATCTGAGGTGCAAGTTAAGAACTTGCCCGTTGAGATTACCCCTGCCATAGATGAACTCAATTATTTATTTAAAAGAATTGAAGATGCCCAACAACAACAGCAAAAATTTATTGCCAATGCAGCACATGAACTCAGAACACCACTGACTGCCTTAAGTTTACAAACGGCCTTGCTGATTAAAACACCAAAAGACAATCCTTTTTATCAGGAAAATATTGATGATCTGGAACAAAATCTAAAAAGAATGTCACATCTGGTGCATCAACTCATGACGCTGGCGCATCAGGAAGCACTTTCGAGTGAAGCATTGTATCCTCTGAATTTACTTGAAATCATACGCCAATGTACAGGTCAATTGCTTGCCAATGCTCGTAAAAAAGATATTGATGTACAGGTCAATATCGATAATTTTAATGAAAAAATAGAAGTCCAAGCCACGCTTAGCGCATTGGAAAGTATTTTCCTCAATCTGATTGATAACGCGATTAAATATAGTCCTGAACATGGTCAAATTCTCATTAAATTATTTGAACAATCTGATGGTATTTTGGTCGAAATTCATGATAGTGGTCGTGGTATCGCACCAGAACAATATGATCATGTCATGCAGCGTTTTGTTAGACTAATGGAAACACAATCTCAGATTGTCGGCAGTGGACTTGGCTTATCCATCGTAAAATCTGCATTAGAATCGATTCAGGCCCATATCCAGCTAGATCGCTCAGAAATATTAAATGGTTTAAAAATAAAGTTGTATTTCAGCCTATAAACAGATCATGGTCTTAGCGTCATCAGAAAATTCTTGGCGTAAATTTATCCTGTTTACTTCTTATTGAAGATTAACACTTTGCTACCTCGATAAGCCGTACTTCAGATTGGATTTCTCCCCATCACGCCATTAAGGATTCTTTTTTTCAATTCTTCCAGAGAAAATTTAGAACGGATATTCAAACTATTGGTGTTTGTTACTCACATTAAAAAACCAATTTTAATGAGGTGACTCAATCTCATAAAAATGGGTCGAACAGACCATTGAGCCACGCTAAACCGCATCATGATTTTCACAAGGAAAATAGAAAATACGTGTCGCTTAGAGCAATGCTCCAAAGGATCAAGAATTCAATATGTTGAGAGCTTATCGTCTCAATATTATTTTAAGCAATGTGCATAGCATCTTATCAAATTTTTTAAATTTTCCAGTTTTTCTAAACAATATAGATTTGCGATGGATTCGTTCTGATAAGGTGCAGATAAAAAACCAATGATGATTACTTTTTTTAAAGTAACTTTTTGAGGCAATAAACTACAATTATTGATGACTTATATTATGAAAATCTTAATTTTTATCACTTTTTAGATCTTTTTATCAACCAACTAAAAAATAATAAATAAATTTTACATTTGAGGCTAGATTGTTATTTTTCTTTAAAATTCCTCCACAATTGTGAGCTATGCTGCGCAAAAATTAACTCCAAACGGAATAAGAATCATGAAACAAGCTCATGTTTTCTGGAAGATTTCACCGCTTAGTTTTGCTTTACTTTCGATTTGTTCATATTCATGGGGAGCGGATGCAGAACCCTCAGCAGCAGCAAGCAATAGTGCAAGTGCTCTATCTGAATCTAGTCCTGCAATACCGCCGACCCAAACCCTAAAAACCATAACTCTTAAAGCGGCGTCGGAACCAAACAGCAAAGATAATGATATCAGTGCAATTCCTAAAACCATCATTACCCGCGAAGAAATGCTGCAATATGGCGACCAATCCGTCAGTGATGCATTACGTCGCGCCGCTGGTTTTCAAATGCCTGCGCCTGGTCAAGGGCCACGTGGGAACAATCCAGCATCGGGTATGCGTTTTCGTGGTGGTGCAGGTCCTACATTTCTCATCAATGGAGAACCTGTTCAGGGCGGACCCCGTGGTGGCATGTCTGTCATTGATACCATCACTACCGATATGATTGAGCGTATTGAAGTGGTGAAACAACCAAGTGTTGCTCAAGCTTCTGTGGCCTCTTCTGCGGTCATTAATATTATTTTAAAAGAGCCTTTAAATACCTTAATCAATGGCAATGTACGTGTCGGCTATGGCATCGCCAAATCCAGTCCGCAAGAAGAAGTTCGCAAGCAAGTCAGCGTACAAACCGATGGTCGTGATAACCAATGGAGCTATAGTCTTTCTGCCAATCAAATGTGGCAAGATACGACTTCAGTAACCAAAACCATTGATAATAATGGCGAACGTCAACAGCAAAGAACCACCGACCGCACCATGCAAATGTTTTCTCCACGTTTGGAATATGCGATTGATGACACTCAAAAGTTGGTAGCCGATCTGTTTTATCGCAATACCAAAAGTGATGGAACACGTCAGGATCAAATTCAAAAAGATCAAAATGATAGTATTCGCTTAAATACGCGCTATGAAAGAAAAACGGATGATGGCTCGGATAAAGTTCGTATTACAGGTGAACATCAAAATGAAACGGAACTGACAGGTACTCGTCAGGGTGACGTTTATACCGATGAAACAGTGAACGAATACGCCATTGGTTACGATGGGGTCAGAAAGCTAGATCCAAATAAACAAATCAAATTTGGTTTTGAAGCCCGCAAAAATGAACTGGAAAGCAATGTTGCCAATACACTTGATGAAGAACGTTATGCACTTTATGGCGAGGGAAGCTGGCGTTTTACCGATCAACAAACCGTCACATTAGGTGTACGACAAGAATGGATTAATCGCAGTGGTCTGGTCGATTATAGTGATCAACATGCAAGTCCAGTTTTGGCGCATCGTTATGATTTTGACGACCATTGGTCACTACAAACCAATTTAAGCAAGGCATTTCAGGCACCTAATGCCAGCCGTTTAGCACCAACTGTGACTATCTCGACCGATAGCGATGCAGGAAGTTTGAATAATCCAGATCGAGGCGGTAATCCAGACCTAAAACCTGAACAAATTACTGCGATTGAATCAACACTCGGCTACAACACACCTGCGGGTGGTTTTAATTTGACAGCATTTAATCGTGAAATTAAAGACTATATTGAAAATGTGATTCAGCTTGAAGGTTCGCGCTATGTGCAACGTCCAATCAACCAAGACAAAGCGACTGCTTACGGCGCTGAACTGACGGGGCGCTATGCGATTAAAGAAACTGGAGCAGGACATAGCTTGATGCTGACAGGACAGGTTTCAACTATTCATGTCAGTATTGAAGATACAAATGGCAATGAACGTTTGGCCAGTGACGTTGCGCCTTATACCGCCAGTTCTGGCCTGTCATATAGCTATAAACCATGGAAACTTTCGAACAGCGTAAATATCAGCTATACCCCCAAATTCACACGCGCACTGGATAATCAACCTTATGACCGTACCACCAATCAGCGAGTCACAGTTGATCTAAGCACCACCAAAAACTTTAGCCATAACTGGGGTGCAACTTTGAGTTTAAGAAATATTCTCGGTACAGATTATAAGGAATATTTGCGTAATCAATCTGATGGCAGCTTATATCAAGCCAGAATCAATGAATCGATTCCCAATATTCTGTTGACGATCGAGAAGAAATTTTAAGATTAGACACCCGAATCAACGGTTCTTTTATCCCACATTCAAGCCTTCTTCGATTGCAAGAAGGCTTTTTTATGGCTTAAATTTTAACGACTTTTTATGCGCTTTAATGATTGATAACCTATAATTATTGATATTAATACACATCACGTTGATAACGATGCTGTTCACGAAGTTGTTCTAATTGGATTTCACCTAAAATCTGAATCAACACCTGTTCAACCTGTTGCGCCATGCCACTTAAGCTACCGCAGACATAAATGGCAGCACCATCTGCAATCCATTGTCTGAGCTGATCTGCTTTTTGTAACAGTCGATCCTGCACATAGATTTTTTGTTGTTGATCGCGTGAAAAAGCATAGTCAAGATCTGTTAAAAAACCATGCTGCTGCCAGTGTTGTAACTGCTCTGAATAAAGATGATCATATTGTTGCTGCCGCTCACCAAAAATCAACCAGTTGCGTTGTTGTTGCCAGTGTTCACGTTGATGTAAATGCGACATCAGCCCTGCGATTCCCGTTCCATTACCAATCAGGATCAGTGCTTGCTGTTGTTGAACCAGATGAAAGGATGGATTTGAACGGATCTTTGCTGAAATGTTCTCGCCCATCGCCAAAGCAGCCGTGAGCCAACCCGAGCCTAGACCCAGACCATGTTCGGCCTGTTGCTGGCGAATCACCAATTCCACATAACCCTGCTCTGGAATACTGGCAATCGAATAATCACGGCTCGGCAATGGATCGAAACGCTGCACCCAAGCCTCCACCGCTTCATCAACCAAACGTAGCGGAATATGTCTGAGATTATTGTGGCGTAATTGTTGTTTCAACTCAGGCTGATGAAGAATGTCATCTGCAATGGCGTGTGCTTTTAGAAACGACTGAATCTCAATTTCAGCATTGCCACATTGAACTTCGAAAATATCACCCGATTGCCAATGCATTGTTTCAAGAGCATGCAGTTGCAACTGAAAAATCGGCAATCCTGAACTGCCTGTATTTAAACATTTTCGTTGTTGTAATTGAAATTGCTGCCATGCCTGATGCTTAGTTTTTACATCCAGTTTAATCTCAATCAATTGTTCAATTTGAGCCTGCCATTGCTCCAAATCACGCGGATTCAGCGCGTTGACACAAATCATTTCAAAAAGCGGTTGGGCCTGTTGAGTCTTCAACCATTGATCCAAACGCTGCCCGAATGCACAAAACTGCGCATAACGACGATCACCAAAGGCCAGAACTGCGTATTGCTGTGCAGATAAATCCAGTGATTGCATAAACATTTTTTTGGCAATCGCTCGCGCAGTATCGGGCGCATCACCCTCACCACAAGTACTGACGCACCATAAGATTTTCTTGGCGGCAGTTAATTCAGAGATCGACAAATATTGCAGATCCAGAACAGCACTGAGCTGCCCCGATTGCTGCAATTGATGGGCAAATTGTTTGGCATAATGTTCTACATGACCAGACTGACTGGCATAAACCACCAGATAGCCCTCATGACTGACATTCACCTGTGCAGAAGATCGACGCTGATTGAATAATAAAATCACAATCACGCAAAGATGCACAAATAATAAAACTGAAAGTACAACCAGAATGCAAATGATCGCAGAGGTCATCAAAATGTCCTCATA
Source organism: Acinetobacter septicus (assembly GCF_019355975.1). Taxonomy (NCBI): domain Bacteria; kingdom Pseudomonadati; phylum Pseudomonadota; class Gammaproteobacteria; order Moraxellales; family Moraxellaceae; genus Acinetobacter; species Acinetobacter septicus. The sequence continues at coordinate 1,446,159 of NZ_CP079898.1, forward strand.
TTGCACACCAAACCAAGAGTATCAAGACCACCAGACTGGCTGCGGTCAGCAGCAGATGTGCCACCAAACGAGTTTTTATACTTAGAAATAAAATATAGCCCGCCAATGAAAGCAATAAAATGAGAATCGCGCTGATATCGATTAGCCAATGCCATGAAGTTCCTACATTTTTACCACGATGCAAATCATTCAGCACCGATACCAAGGTGGCTGATTTTTGGGTAATTTCAGCATCGCCTGTATCCAGAAGTACAGAAATATCGGTTGTTCCTGCGGGACTTTCCAATCGGATCATCACTTCATCATCTAATACTTCACTGCTGCGATAACGTCCAACAATGCTTTGCTTTTGACGAATGTAATCCAATAACGCCATACTAGGATTTTCCTGATGCTGGATTTTTTCCAACACCTCTTGAGGAATGGATATTTGATGAGTTTGCTCCTGGGCAGAAGATTTAAACCAGTCTGGATTATTTAAAAATAAACCCGTGAGAGCAAAAAAGATTAAAACCAGAAAGGCAAAAGCAGAAAGCCAGCCATGCACATAACGTGCATGGCGGTAAAAATCACGGCGTTGGTACACGAATAAAATCCCAGTCTATATTTTTAACGATTAATTCACTTTCTGGAAATTCAGTTTTAATGCGCCAATTTCTTTTTGCGCTGGGAGATTTTGGCTAGATGTTTTGGCTTTTACATCCAAATCAAAAGTCTGATAAGAATGCTCGCCATGCTCCCGCGAAGTTTCGACATGCACAACGTATTGACCTGCGGCAACGGCTTTACCTGTATCATCCTTACCATCCCAAGCCAATTTATACTGACCCGGTTGACGTGATGGTTTGGCGACGGCATCCAGATTTGGCATTTGACGACCATAACGACGCCACCAGACATAGTTCGAATTGATCCATTTTTCGTCTTTGCCCCAAACTGCCAGTGTTTTCACCAGTTTTTTATTGCTGTCTGTCACCCAAACTGAAACATAAGGAATACGATAGTTTTCAACTGCAATTTTAGGAATAATAAGCTCAAGAATAGCCTGATAACCTGCTGGCCATGACGATGATGCACCCACAGCAACATTTAACATGTCGGCCTGTGGACGTGCCTCCACCATTTGTCCCCAACCCGTAGTCTGATAGCCATCACCATTGCTCATCGTCATTTTGGCTTCGTAGCCGATTAAGGACTCAATGAGTGCCATGCCCTGTTCTGGAGGCATCGCAGCAAGTGCCGTTGCTAAAGCGTCTGCATCGGCTGCACAATGGCCCACCACCACGCATTGTTCTACATGTTGCAGGGGCAATCCTGTTTTTGGATCAATTAAATGGCTTTGTCTTGCCAAATCGCGATAACCTTTACCACTAAAAGCAATCGCTTGATTATTTAAGTTTAAAACCTGTTCAGGTAAGGCATTATCATATTTTGCCTGTGCGCTTTGTACACCGACTTTCCAGCCAGACTTTTGTGGCGCTTGCCCCCAAACCCGTAAATCGCCACCGATATCAATCATCACACCTTGTAAAGCAGGAACAGCTTGACGCGCCGCGACTAAAGCACGATCAATAATATAACCTTTGGCATAAGCATCAGGCGCAATCTTGACCGATTTATCTAGTTGAATTCGATTTTGCTGTGCATCCAGATGAATCGGTTGTTGTTGTATCTGCTGAATAACTTGCTGACGGGTATTTTCATCTAATTGATGTACCCCGTTATTTTTTTCCCATAGGCCAATCAACTGCCCTAAACGTGCATCAAACGCGCCGCAACTTTTACTGCGCCAATCTTCACATGCCGCAATCACTTCAAATAATTCATTTGAAACCTGTGCATCTTTTTGATGGTTCAACGCGCTAATTTCACTATCTGTTCGCCAAGTCGAAAGAATCTGATCTAAGCGGGCAATTTCCTGTTGAATTGCTTGAAATGCTTGGTCTGCCTGATGAGCATTAACCCCCATCATCACTACATCTAAAGAGGTTCCCAAAACATGATCTTGGTGAAAACGATGTGAGTTAAGGTTTAATTCAGACGTAGAATCTGATGATAGCGAAGTTGCAGCAAATGCATCGATGGTCGTCAGTGGAGAAATAAGCGAAATCGCAATGACGATGGGTTTTAAACGAAACACAGATGAGGATTGTTTAAGAACATTTTTCAAAGCAGGATGCGGCATGCTCATTCTCCAGAATTTTCTGCAAAAATAATATTGAAAATGATATTTATTATCAAGTAAATTGTTAGGAAAATGTTTTATTGCGTTACGTTATTTTTCAGAGAGATTTTTATATGCGTACTTCTTGGCTCAAAGCGTTGATTTTAATATCGGCATTGCCTGTTTTAGCATCGGCTCATACCGCGAGTCCTTATATTTTACCCGATGTATTTGATACGTCTTCAGCAAATTCAGTGAGCTTTCAAAGTTCAATTACGCTTGAAAAATTCTTTGTTCCTAGTTTTAATTTTAAAACCAATTATGTGATTAGCACGCCATCAGGACAACAAAAAAATCTTGATGCTGCTGCTGCCTTGAAAAAATTTAATGTCGCAGAGTTTGATCTGAATGAAGATGGAACCTATCGTATTCGCACCCAAAACGCGACAGGCAACCCAAGCAAGTATGCATTAGTCGATGGTCGTTGGTTACGTGTTCGTGCCAACCGTATGCCGATGCAAAATCCAAATCAGGCGAATAAACCTGCTGAGACTGCAAAAACTGAACAACGCCCTGCCGCTCCTGCCAATAACCAACCGCCACGATTCGTGAGTGAAGATCAACTCCCAAAAAATGCACAAGTGATCGAAGTGACCAATCATTTGATTGCTGAAAGCTTTGTGACCAAAAGTAAACCGTCTGCCATTCCAGCCGTGAGTAACAAAGGCTTTGAAGTCAAACTTCTTAGCCATCCGGGTGAACTTTATGCAGGTGAGGCTTTAAAAGCTCAAGTATTGTTTGATGGTAAGCCTATTCCCAACCTTGAAATCGATGTATTTAAAGGTGCCGATAGTTATGATTTAAACGCCCAACGTGAACAGCCACATACGAAAACCAATAACAAAGGTGAAGTTGAAATCAAGTTTGAAAAAACAGGAATTTACCTGATTACAACCGCTTACCCAGAAGCAAATCCTGATGCAACTAAAAAACCAGCCAGCGATATTTATACCTATGGTTTAACGGTTGAAGTTGCAGAATAATAGTTTTTCATTCCTGTTTAGTTCCTCTTGATATTTCTCTTTGGGAGAAATATCAAGACCTATCAGAGAGTTAAAATAAATCATATTTAACCATAAAGATCAGACAGTTTTATCTTTTTAAACTGCCTGATTGTTTAATCACGTTTTCATTAATGTTCAATCAACACTATATTTTTTTAATTACTACAAATCAGATTTGGCAGTTTTTTTAAAGCGTGACACTAAAATTCAAGATGGTGAGAGCGCTTATCTTTTCTAGAACGAAGCAAATACATTCATATCAGGAACTATATCGTGCCGTAGCTCACTTTATGCACTACTTTACTTAGGCAAATTCTGTAGCTGCATTGAGTATTAGTTCTGGTTCAGCAGATCTAGCCCAGTTTGTTGCATCAATTTTCTTATCAAAAACTTTTGTTTTTCTAATGCCATTCAAAGCTACATCGGCAATCCACTTTTTATTAGGTCGCTGATATACCGAAATACTCATCTATAGCAACACTCCTTTTTATGTAGACATCTTTGAGCTACAAAGTCGCTCTATGAGTGGAAAACGGGTGGAAACTTATACCGAAAAATACCGTAAAAAAACACAAACCCCAGAAACGACAAAACCCCGAAACCTTTGTATATCAAGGTTTCGGGGTTTATCTAAAATTCTGTGAAGAATCAATGGTCCCGAGGGTCGGACTCGAACCGACACGTCATCGCTGACAGTGGATTTTGAGTTCCATGTTTTTTACAAACACATCAAAGTACAGGACAGCAAACAATAACATATATTATTGTTTTTATTATATTAATTAACTTAATCACTGACAATTCAAAACAACTCATATCACTAAAAAACAATCTTGCAGTCTACAGAAAAGCTACAGAATTTTTTGTAGACTTTAAAAGATTCATTAAGAAATTGAAGAACACTACAATTGTATTTGAACTTTACGATACTTTTGCTTCGGACTTTTCGGCTTATCAGGATTGGTACGTTTAATCAGACCAACTTCTATTGCAGGATTCAAATAATTCTTTTGGAACGTTGCTCGATGAGTTAATCCAACCAATTGCATCAACTCAGCCAAAGTATAGTCTTCTTGCTTCATTGCCGAAACCAAACGTTGTACTTGATCGCTCACTTGTACGCCAGCTTGAGCGGTAACATGATCGCTATCTTGAGCGGTATCAGTTGAACTAAGGATTGCATCTAAAATCATCTGTAAGATGAATTCTATAAATGGTGCTGAATCTGTCCGATCGGTACTCATCTGCAATGCTTCGTAATAGGCTTTTTGATTTTGATAGATCAAACTCTCAACTGGAATATTAGCAAAGATTGCATTCCATCTGCTTAATATTAAAGTTTGCCAGAGCCGTCCCATTCGCCCATTACCATCTGCAAATGGATGAATAAATTCAAACTCATAGTGGAAGACTGAGCTTTGAATCAGTGGATGTATATCGCTGTCATTCAACCAATCAAGTAAATCAGCCATCAAAAGGTTAATCTGATTCGCAGGTGGAGCCATATGCATCACTCGATCACCTGACATTACACCGACACCACCATGACGATATTGACCAACCTCATCAATCAAGCCTGTCATTAAAATTTGATGTGCTTGTAGTAAGTCCGACTCTTGACTTGGTAGCCACTGCTGAAAGGCTTCATAGGCTTTAATCGCATTACGCACTTCCTGTACTTCTTTTGGCGGTGCAATTACGGTCTTTCCATTGATGATCGCCGTGATCTGTTCGGTACTTAGAGTGTTCCCTTCAATCGCAAGTGAGCCTTGAATGGTACGGATACGATTGGCTTTTCTGAGTTTTAAACTGTCTTGAATTTCCTCTAAAACAGTCAAACGCCCTACATTCACACTAATCTGCGCAATCAGATGAATGATTTTAGATGTGATGGTATAAGGCGGTTGGTATCGCATTAGTTTCCTAAATAACTTATAAAGTTTTGCTTAATTAAACGCTAAAAGTATAAGTTTTCAAAGTCCTTTATGGGAGGATTACCAAACCAATTAACTTCCATATTCTGATTTTCAGATATTAAAATAAAGTTAGCGTACTAACACAGCAGAATTAATACACTTACTTTATTTTGTCCAAGCATTAGATAACATTTCAGCCTGCTTCATGACTAACTCAATCGCCTCTGCTGCTTTGTCAGGTGGATACTTCCAACGCTGTAAAGTACGACGTACCAAGATTTTAAGCTGGGCACGTACACTGTCCCGTACTTGCCAATCCACAGTCGTTGATTTGCGCAACTTCTCGGTAATCTCTCGGGCAATTTGCTTGAGCGTATCATCACCCAATTCACGCACTGCACTTTCATTATTTGCTAAAGCATCATAGAAAGCGATTTCATCAGGGTTCAAACCTAGCGACGCTTCACGTGCCATTTCAGCTTGAAAGTCTTTCGCCATTTGTATCAGTTCTTCAATGACTTGAGAGGTCTCAATCGCACGGTTATTATATTTTCTTAGGGTTTCCTGCAAACGATCCGAGAAACGTTTTTCCTGTACGAGATTATTCCGTGTTTTTGCCTTGATACCATCATTCAATAATTTTTCTAATAATTCGACCGCCAAGTTACGGTATGGCATTTGTCGAACATCTTCTAAAAACTCATCCGACAGTAAACCAATATTTGGCTTATCCAAGCCACAAAGTGCAAATACGTCGTCTACGCCATCAGCCACAACCGCATTATCAAGAATTTGTTTTAAAGTGCTATCTTTTTCAGCCTGTGATAATTTCCGATCGACCGAAGTATGTTTACTAATCACGGCTTTAATTGCTGAATAAAAAGCAATTTCTTTATGTAAAGTCTTCGCTTCATCTAAAGTTCCACACAGTGAAAAAGCTTTATTTAACGCCAAGACCAAATCTAAAAAGCGTTTTTTCCCATCTTTTAAACTGAGCACATAGTTCGCTGCTGGAATCATCAGTCGATGAGCCTGAGTCTCATAGCGGCTTAAATCCATACCCTCTTGATCAGTAGTCTTAGCAAATATCCCTCGAATGGCGTCCATCTTTTCTGCCAGCACCGCATAAGCTTCTTCCGCGCGTAAAGTTGGCTCACCTTTACCTTTGGCATCGGTATAGGTTTTTAAAGCCTGCTTGAGTTCATTGGCAATACCAATATAATCAACAACCAATCCACCTTGCTTGTCTTTAAAGACACGGTTGACTCGGGCAATCGCCTGCATCAAATTGTGTCCTTTCATTGGCTTGTCGATATACATGGTATGTGTACAAGGAGCATCAAAACCTGTCAGCCACATATCCCGTACAATGACTAACTGTAAGGGATCATTGACATCTTTAAAGCGTTTCTCAAGGCGTTTTTTGGTTTGCTTGTTGTAGATATGCGGTTGTAGTAAAGGTTTGTCTGATGCGGAACCTGTCATCACGATTTTGATTTTACCTTTTTCTGGATCGGAGTCATGCCAGTCTGGGCGTAAAGCCACAATTTCATTATAGAGATGCACACAGATTTCACGGCTCATCGTGACAATCATCCCTTTCCCTGCTGTAACCTCAGTCCGAGCTTCAAAGTGTGTCACAAGATCTGCTGCGATCTGTTTTAGTCGTGGCGTTGCACCGACTAACTTTTCTAGGCGACTCCATTCACCTTTGGTCTTTTCACGGCTACTCGTATCTTCTTCATCTTCAACAACTTCATCGACCTGATCAGACAATTCTTCAATTTCAGCTCGATTAATATCAAGTTTTGCCAAACGAGATTCGTAATAGATCGGTACAGTTGCGCCATCATCGACAGCATCTTGAATATCATAGATCGAAACATAATCTCCAAAGACTGCTCGGGTGTCTTTGTCTTCACTGGAAATTGGTGTACCTGTAAAACCAATGAATGTGGCGCTTTTTAGAGCATCACGCATATGCTTGGCATAGCCAAATTTATAAGTACCATCGGCAGATAACTTGGCTTTGAGTCCATATTGGCTACGGTGTGCTTCATCGGACATGACCACAATATTGTGGCGTCCATTCAGTAATGGATGCTCACTCTCACCTTCCAATAGTGCAAACTTCTGTACTGTGGTAAAAATGATCCCGCCAGACTCACGCTCAGCAAGGAGTTGTCTTAACTCATCACGGTTATTGGCTTGTACAGGTGTTTGCTTTAATAGCTCTTGAGCATTGCTAAAAGTTTCAAACAGTTGCCCATCTAAGTCGTTACGATCCGTGACGATCAACAATGTTGGGTTATGCATGGCAGGTTGTTGCAGTAACTTACCTGCATAGCAACACATCGAGATACTTTTACCTGAACCTTGGGTATGCCAAACAACACCTGCCTTTTTATTACCTGATGGGTTGGCTGCGGTAATCGTTGCTTGGACTGCTTCACGCACAGCATGAAATTGGTGATAGCCTGCAATTTTTTTAATGGTTTTTTCACCATCCGTTTCAAACAAGACAAAGAAACGAATGTAATCAAGGAACAATTCTCGATCAAAGAAACCTCGTACAATTGTTTCAAGTTCCCATGCTAATTGAGGTTTATCATCTTCATTTTTAATGGTACGCCACGGCAAGAAACGTTCTTGGTTTGCTGTTAATGAACCCAGACGAGCTGTAACGCCATCACTGACCACAAGAGCTTCATTAAAAACAAATAGATCGGAGATTTCTTCTTTATAGGTTTGTAGTTGATTAAACGCATCCCAAATATCGGCATTTTCATCGGTGGGGCTTTTTAACTCTAATACCGCAAACGGAATACCATTGATAAAACAGATGATGTCAGGGCGTCGAGGCTGTTTAGTGCCTAAAATCGTAAATTGGTTAATCGCTACAAAGCGATTATTAAAAATTTGGTTGAAGTCGACCAAGAAAGCATGATCATTAATCCATTCATCATCTTTCTTATAGCTAACAGGTACACCCTCTAATAACATGCGATGAAAGGCACGGTTATTGGTGACGAGATCCAAACTTTCAGGTTTACTGAGTTTCTGTAAAATCTGTTCAAAGCAACTCACTGGCAAATGCGGATTTAAGCGTTCAAAAGCTGCCTGTAAGTCTGCTTCAATAAGCACTTGCTTATAGTCTTTGCGTAAAGGATTGCTACTGTCAGGAGCGATATCGACACCATGAACGACATCCCAGCCATTTTCGGAGAACCAGTCTAGGCACAGGTTTTCGAGTTGTGTTTCATTCATGAGTCAATCTCTATCTTTTATTTATAACTTACTTCTACTTGATGCTTTAAAATTTTCAGCTTGCCCTTCGATTAACTCTAAACGATAACGACGTCTATCTAATACCTCTAAAAAAGCTAATTCATACCCTTCTTTCACTATGATTTTTCCATTTTGATCTTCTAATGAAACCCCAGTATGCTGACATAATAGTTTTAAACGATCTTTGTTAATATTTTTAGTTTCAGCCTGAGACTTAATAGATGCAATGTATCTAGCTGCACGAGGTCGATGTTCGGCGTAGCTTTGTAAGCTAGTAAAATCTACATAGGTAAGATCTGCTGCTATTGATGCAATATTCATCGGAACAGCCTGCAAAATTGCTTCCTGCAACTTGCCAGCAAACTCAAATGCACTTGGTCGGATTATGTGAATATTAGAATTATCAATCAGTAAATCAAAGTCAGCATCTAATTTAAAAACTTTTTCTTCAACAATTTTAAGCGTATCATCCAAAAATCTAATAAGTTGATTTTTCAAAACACCCTTAAACTGAATTGCCCTACGCAAAGCGGTCAGTTTTTTTCCTGACTGATCTGTAAACCTTGCGAAATAACAGAATATTTCAGAAGGATCATTCAAAACATTGGAATTAATTGTCAAATTAGCAGCTTCATGTAATCCTTTCATTGTTTGAGCTAGTTGGTCTGAAGTAGCCAGATATAAATATTCAATTCCAGCATGCTTTTCTGATGGTTGATATAATTCAGGTTTATCATTATTTTTTCTCATGATAACAATAGTTGTCTGAACCATTTCAACTAATGCTTTTTGGACTCCTTCATCTACAGGTACAGCTTCAAAAAATTGCTGACTTTGATCCTCATTCTCTCTTCCAACCCCAAACTCAATATTTGTAACTCTGTCAAAATCAAAGTCTATAACCACACTAAATCTCCAAAAAAACTGTATTACTTAATCGATATGCCATAATTTCATCATCTTTTAGTACAATTGATCTCTTTGTAATTAAAACTTGAGGAGTTTTACCACTAAGAGGATTATTATCTTCTGGTGGACAAATAGTAAAAATCCGATACCCTTTAAGAGCAAAGACAATATTCATGTAATGAAGATTCAAATGTAAAAATAGAAAAATAACAAAAGCCAATGCAACTAATGTAGTCCACACATCTCGAATACTATCAATACTGACAGAATAAAATGGTAGAAGTGTGGCGAACAAATAAACTAAAATATGATCCTTATGATCGTCTGCTGTACCAACTTTAATTGTACGTTTGTCATTTTTTTTCTTAGCAACGGTAATTCTTTGCCATAAAAATAAATTTGGAATAATGACAAATAAAGCACAGATAGGGATAAGGTATAGATCTGATACCTCTTTATTTCCTCTTAAAGCCCACAATATAAATAATGGTGAAAAGCTACTTAACACCATCATTACACGTATAAAACCTAGAGATTCATTCTGTTGAGTACTCATATTCTGTCTCACTAGCTAGACGAGATACATCCAATTCACCCGATAATAATTTCGGCAATAGAGTGTCTCTAACCTGTATTAAATTATTATTTTCTAATCGCAATACAATCTGCTTCTGCATTTGAGCACCTATCACATTATTACCGATATCCAAAACTTGATTGGAAGGAACAATACACAGTGCTTGAGACAAATGTTCTCTTTTAATATGCCCCATTGTTACAGCCTTTGCTTGAGCAATACGCTGAAATTCTGCCAAATGATGCTTTGTATAACTACAATAGAACCATTTCGGATAGTCAATGGATGTCACTTTAAATAAATGCTGATTTAGAGCTGCTTTACCACCACACCATATATCGACCATCAAAGAACCTGACCATGAAAAAATAACATCGCCATTATTGATGATAAATTTAGGATCAATATTAGGTGATGCCTTTTCTTCTATTGTGGCTATACCTGATTTTAATTGTGCAATTTTTACAATCGGCAAAAACTCATGTTCATTTTCAGGTCTAAACTTCTGTAAAGCTAAACCATTTAAATAATTAGCAATTTCATCTAAAGGTTTTACCTTCCACCCCTTAGGCACTTCCCCTAACTCACTCTCCACCAACTCATCAGGAAAAAGTGCAGCCGTTGCTTGTAACTCTGCAAAATCCTCCTTTACCATTTGCTCAAGCTCAGCCTCACTTTTTCCACTAATCGCACACATGGCAGCACGTTCAGGATCTTGCCCTGCTTGCTTCGCTGCAATCTTGGCACGCACAGGTTCAAAGTCGATAAACCAACTTTTAAATATGGCTTGAGAGATAGATTCTAAAGTCTGGTTGATTTGGTTGTTGAGCTCTATTTTTTTATCTAAGCTAGCAAGAATAGCTGTAACTCGTTTTTGCTCATTCAGACTAGGGATCGTTAGTCTAAAATTTGGAATATCTTTACATTTTAAACTATTAAAAACTGCTCCAACATTTAAAAACTTATTTACCTGTTCCCACCATTCATTTCCTTGAACCAACCACCTTAAAAAAGGTGGATAAATTAAACTACCATCCGAACGTAGTAACACTAGATTCTGACCAAGTGCAATTTCTAAACCGTCTGGTACATAAGCACTTTCTCCTGGATTACATCTCCGAGATAAAATTACATCATTTAGTTGTGGTTTAGCTTTTTTCGTCCATAAGGCAAAATCTTCTTCTGAAATTAACCTAGCACCATCTAATCTTATATGCCCATCTTTCAACTGAGGAATACCAACATAAGGATAACCGCTAGTCTGTGCACTAGGTGTTTTATGATCACAATCAATTAAAGTCACACCAACTTCATTTAGTTTCATTTTTTCGCCAAAACTCACACCTCACCCCCAAATTCTTTCTTAATCACCCAATGCCCACGAGTTCCACCGACACGCTCAAGCCAGCCTGCATCTTTCAAATGGTTCAAATGCTTTTGTAAGGCAGATTGATTAATACCGAGTTGCTCAGCCAAAGAACGATAAGAAACTTTCGGATTACGCTGAATTAAAACTAAAATTTCCTGTTGGCGTTCGGTTAATTGGCTTGCTTCAATTGCACCACCTAAACCTTCTATTGCACCACTTAAATGATGAATTGCACCACCTATTGCACCACCTTCCAACTCAATCACAGGACGGTATAGCTTCACATCAAAAAAATCATTAGTTTCTAAAAATTCAGGTGTTGCAAGATTTTCCGCTTCACACATCTGCTTGATCCGTTGTAGACCACTGCCCCAATGCTCAATATAACCTAACTCTCGAAATACACGAGCCAAAACCCGATTACGAATTTCCGAGCGTCCCTGTAATAAGTCCGCTTCGGTTAAACCATTCGGCAATCCACCTGGGGAGACGATATTGACTAAATCATCATACACAGCGACTTTGATATTCCGCCCAAAGTTACTGTAATCCCGATGCACATAGGCATTGATTAAAGCTTCACGGATGGCATTTTCTGGAATTTCCAAAAAGTCATAACGCTTTAAGCCACGAATTTCGGCACGTAAAGACAAATGGTTTTTAATAAAAATTTCGGCTTGCTCAATTTGTGAAAACAAGTCACCTGTGTATTCTTTACGGTCTAAAAACACACTCATATTTGTGCCTTTAAATCGGGCGCATTGGGTCATCACATGCTCATATTGACCGAGTAAGATCAATAAACCATGACTGGCATAACGCTGCCCCTGCTCTTCAATCACTAACTTTAGATTCAACATCTTTTCTAAAGTCAGTGTTTTATCAGCAGCTTTGAATGCTGCTTCCAAAACCGTTAAATCGAGCTTTTCCAAAGGGTATTGATAATTGGCTAAAGCATCAAAACTGATATTTAGTCGTTGCAATTCCAGTTGTTGAATATGCTCAGGCGATGCCACACGGTTACTTGCACCTAGGCGGATATATGTGCCTTGCTCACGTCCTACAGATTTAAGATAATACGGAAATAAAATACCTCGTGCGACTTCCACAACCAATAGCTCAACACCATCTATATTCTCAATATAAATTTGTGCTGCAAGTTGTGGGGCACACAACTCATAAATCATGGACGTGATTTTATCTTGCAACTCGAAAATATCATCTTGAATCCCAATCAACTGCCGATCATCAGTCACACCGACAATTAACTTCCCTCCACTACTATTGGCAAAGGCAATTAATGTCTTGGCAATCTGCTGTCCTTTCGGTAACTGCTGTTTAAACTCTAGCGTTTTGCTTTCGCCTTTTTGAATCTCAAGTAGCAAGGGTTGATCAGAACTCATAACCTAAGCCTTTTAAATTCTTTTTGATTTCACTTTCCAGTACAGCACTTTCAGCAAATTGCTGTTTCAGTTGTCCTGTTAAGCGTGCCATCTTCTCGGCAAAAGGTTCACCATCATCTTCCTGCTCGACTGCGCCAACATAACGTCCCGGAGTAAGTACATAGTCGTGCTTCTGAATATCTTTTAACTCAGCCGAGAAACAGAAACCTTTTTCATCCTGATACGCTTCACCTTCAAAATTTTCGCCTTGTTGCCAAGCATGTAAAGCATGGGTGATTTTGGCAATGTCGGCATCGGTAAAGTCACGTAGCACACGATCTTTCATATAGCCCAAATTACGAGCATCGATGAACAGTGTCTTGCCTTCACGGTTGGCTTTCTTTTTATCGAGTGAGAAGCCATTCTTTTTGTCTTTGGTCAAAAACCAAATACAGGCTGGAATTTGTGTATTGGTAAAGAGTTGTCCGGGCAATGCCACAATACATTCTACAAGATCTGCTTCAATCAAATTTTTACGGATTTCGCCCTCATTATTGGTATTGGAACTCATCGAACCATTGGCAAGCAAAAGTGCCATGCTCCCTGTTGGCGATAGATGATGGAGCATGTGTTGCATCCATGCAAAATTGGCATTACCTTGTGGCGGTGTACCATATTTCCAACGTACGTCATTTTCCAGTGAAGCGTGCCACCAATCTTTAATGTTAAATGGCGGGTTTGCCATGACAAAATCAGCACGTAAGTCAGGATGTTGATCGTCTAAAAAAGTGTCTGCATTCTTTTTACCAAAGTTAAAATCAATGCCACGAATTGCCATATTCATGGCAGCAAGTTTCCATGTCGTAGGGTTACTTTCCTGCCCGTAGATGGAAATATGCTTTTTCTGCTCAGAGGCTTTGTAGTGCTTTTCTTGAGCATGTTGTTCAATGAATTTTTCACTAGAGACAAAGAAACCACCTGAACCCATAGCAGGGTCATAAACTCGACCTTTATAAGGTTGCAGCATTTCTACAATTAAAGTGACGATACTTTTAGGCGTGTAATATTGCCCACCTTGCTTACCTTCTGCCAAAGCAAACTGCCCAAGAAAATATTCATAGACATGCCCGAGAATATCTTTGCTGTGCAGACTCAGTTTTTCGCCATTGTATTCAGGCTTGGTAAAGCTAGTGTCCGAAAAAGTATTGATCAAATCCAATAGTTTGTCATTATCAAGCTGATATTGCCCAATACGATTCAGAATGCCTTTTAATTTAGGATTGGCTTTCTCAATTTCATCAAAAGCATTATCAACTAACCAAGAGATAGAACGTAATTTGACATCTTGCCCATGTTCATCTTGCCAAATAATCGAACCAATCGCTAAAGCGGCTGTATGTTGTAATGTCGTCCAACGTGCTGCTTTAGGCACCCAAAATACATTTTTTTCTTGATAGTAATCAATAATTTCTAATTCATCAGCGATTGCTCGCTGGTATTCCTCTTCTGTGTCGTATTGATCACGAGGCATGTAATAAATGTTGTGATCATCCGCTTGAGCAAATAAGTCCTTGAGTTCAGACTGACGTTCATCAAAGGCATCAGATACATATTTTAAGAAAATCAGTCCAAGTACAATATGTTTGTAGTTGGCAGCATCTAAGCTACTACGTAATTTATCAGCGGCTTTCCAAAGCTTATCATCTAAGTCATTTAGAAACTTTTGTTCCAATGAGTTCATTCTTTATCCTCAATCAATGATCAACCGCTGTGGTTTTATACTTAATGTTCAATAGTTTATTACGTTAGCACAGTTAAGACGAATGAAAAGTCATGTACTACACAAAAAATAAAGATATATATTATTTTATATTTTAATCGCCGACCAAAGCACAAAGCTAGACAACTCGGCATAGGTACGACCATATATGTCGCAGATAAGTATAATAACTTGTAATTAACCAAAAAAAATAAGAAAACAGCAGTTCTCTTATTTTAGCTTATTTGCATTAACTAATCGATTGATACTCATTAAAAAATCTAATTCTATATTTTTCTGTCCATCCGCTTAAACTAATTCACAGCTCGTACATTGTTCTGCAACCCCTTCTGAATATCCTGCACAAAACTTTGCCCTTGATTCGGGTTGAATCGGGCTTTCGGTTTTGATGCATGCTGTACCTGATCAGATGATTCCTGCTCAGCTTCAATATTTTCCTCCATATAAAACTCTTCCACCAAATCCAATCCCTCCTCACTATTCACTTCAAACTGTGTATTGGCAAAACCCTGCCTTGCCGTCTGATCTAATGCTGATTGATTAAATCCACTCTGCTTACTTTGCTGATCAATCTCCTTCGCCATTTGAATGGCATCTTGTAAACTCACACCATCCCTTAAGGTCAGATCCACGTAGTACACGGGCTGACGATAGCTTTGTGTGGTGCTTTTCCCCCGCAATGTCAGCTGTAATGGTAGGCATGAAAGTAAACCATTGGATGAAGCTTGGTAGTAAGATAGCCGTGCTGCCAAAGTGCGGATGCTATTAAAACCAGTGGTTCTGAAAATAAAAGTACCGAGTTCATCCGACTCATCTAAATTGACATGCAAACGCCCATACGGTTTACAGTTACCTCCTTGTGCCAATGGGCATAAATCAGGTGATGGGCATGGTTGTTGTTCTACGCCTTGGTTGGTCAGTCGTTGACAAGTTTCACCATTTCCAACACAAATCGGTCGACCCGTTTGCCGATCAAATAAAGTGTATTCTGCACGTAGGTTGAGGTCAGGATCGTTGAAGATCATCCGTACTGGAATAGAGCGGAGTTTTTGGTTTTGTGCTTTGGCTCTAAGCTGTTCATCTAAGGGGTGTTTGATCCATCCCTCCTTACCTTGGATTTGACTGGTAATGGTAAATTGGTCATCTTTTTCAGGCAGACGTTTACCGTTCTTTTCGACAATCTTGCCGATACTGATTCGCCCTAAAATTGGCGGCGTAATAGCTAAACCTTTAATCATGTTGTTTGTCCTATAAATAAAATTTTACTGCTTACCCCTTGTTATGTAAGTAAACAGAAATATGAAAAGCTATGACTTCGCAAAAACCGCCATTGTTGGTCTACCGCTCCTTCGGGAGTCGGTAGATCGGAGGTGGTTTTTTGCGCTTTTTGGAAGATTGGAAATATCAATGTGATGGATTCAGTCATCGGTATAAATCTGAAAACGTCGTGTCCCTGCTTTGTTTTGCGGAAATTGCTCAAGCATTTCGGGATGAAGTTTGAGTACAGCCTTACTGTCTAAAGCAATGGAGTCTTTAGATCGCTTCCATGTCACTGAACCATTAGAAAAGGTGGCTCGTTCAGCATCTTTCATCAACATCTGGATTTGATGCTTAGTTTCATCAAAGTTATTTTGATGCTGCTCAATGTGATGCTTTTCTTGAATCAGTTGAGCAAACAACTGATTGGCTTGTTCATTTTGACTGAGATCTTCTACAGTTAAGGGAATATGTTGAGGATAGAGTTGCTGAATGGCTTTAGCTGCCGACTCACTAGCATCGACTGAAGGTGGCGTGTCATTTTCCACACACTCCCAAAAGTATCGCTCTGCATTCACAATATGTTGAATGACTGATTCACTGCGTACCACTTTATAGATACGAGTTTCATGACCACAGATCAGCACACAAATATGCGCTGCCTTTTTGCCTGTCACAGCCAATTGATGTTGTACCTGACACAGTACATATAACGGTACGCCATCTCTCCAGAGTTTTGCGCCATATTCTCCTGCGGTTTTACATTCTAAAATCTGGACTTCATCACTGCCCACCACGGAATAATCCAAGTTTGCTAACATAAAATGCTTATCGGCTTCAGGATGTTGCAGTACAGCATTGATACGACGGACTTTGTTGTTGGTATGCATGCTGTAGTATTCCGCGACCAAAGGTTCAAGCTGTTTGCCCCAATATAAAGGTGCATGACCTGAACTTTCATCTTCAATGGATTGTTTAACTCGTCCTGTCTTAATCATCCAAAGTTCGAGCATCGACATATAAGGATTGAGTCCACAAGCTGCGGCACAATCACTACTACCGATCCCTTGACGTCTGACTTCAAGCCATTCTGCTTGAGTCATATTTTTGGTATTGACTAAGCGTTTTGCTGTAAAGAATTTTGGTGCAATAAATGGGGTACTTGCCTGTTGCATGGATGGATTTAAAATTGCGGTATTCATGTTAAATTCCTGATTTTCATTGGGGTGGTAATAGGAGGTTTTGGTATAAGTGAAAAAATTCGGGCATAAAAAAACCACAGCCGAAGCTATGGTTTTAATAATTTTTAAAATTTAAGATTCTCTTTAAAAAATGCCTAGATAGGTCTAACTTTCCATGAGTGAAAAATGCATTTTCAGCACTATGCGATCATGTTAAGCGCCTGTTCCAATCCTCGTTGTTTCATGGCTGCGCCTGCACCAAACCAAGCTGAATCAAGTCGATGGTCAGTACTCATGGCACGTCGCTCATGGTCAATAAATTCTGTGATTGAACACAGTAATCCATAGGCTGTTCCTTTGGCAGAACTCAGCTCTGCACCACGCCCCTGACCATTAAACATTTCCATTGCTCGACTCATAGCTTTGCCATTTGGTTCGGCTTTATCCTTGCCATTGGCTTGGGCTTGTGAAGCAACATCACGGTAGAACTGAATAATGTTGTCCTCTTGATCTAATACGTTGTTCATGGTGCTGTTATTGAATACAGCATCAAAATAAGCTGAGGCTTCCATTTGACTGACCTTACGCTGACTAAGTTGTTTCATTTCATACATATGTTCATCCCATGCACGTAAAGAAATGCCCAATTGCTGTTTGACCTTGTCTGGATCAAATTTAGTACTGTGTGGAACTTTAACCACACCTGCACTGCTGTTCTGACCTTTTAGTGCAATCGCTAAAGTGTTGTTACATACCACACGAATCGAGGTGAATTGTGCGGTAGTGGCTAGTGTTCCATCACATGCAGTTGCCAAGAGCATATAGCCATTACTGACATCTTTACCCTTTAACATCGATGTTTGTCCTGTACGTGCCAATGCCCAGAATTTCTTTCCACCTTTGAGTACACCTGCGGTTTCAAGTTCAAAGCCTGATTGTTCAGTGAGATCACGATAAAATTCTAAAATCTCTCTCGGTTGAACTTCCTGAAAGCGTTGGCTAACGACTGATAGTGGTGCATGGGTGTCTGAGCGATAAAGTACTCGTTGCTCTTCATAAGGCATGATGATGCTCTGCCCTCGTTCGTTCTGTGCCATATAACTGACATTGGACGACTCAATCCGCCAGTCCATTCCTGCTTGCTGTGCCCAGACTTCAATAGGTTGGTTTTGAGACAGTTGATTGCCGAGCCCATGCCAAGGGGTCTCGCCGACATAAGCCATTTGTTCAAGTTGATGTGCCATAGTGTTATTCCTTTTAAATGAAACTGAAATTTAAATATGTATGTGTGAAGAGCTGTTTAGCTCGAATGCATTTCCTGCAATAGATAACTTGGAAACTTTTGATAACAGTTGTGGCAGAAGCACAAACTCTGCTGTGTTGGTACGCTTTGTTCGGTAAATGAATTCAACACACTGCCCAATAATGTTCCTGCGATTCCACCGACGATCGGCGGTAGATTGAAAGACTTTGCGACTGTGCTTCCCAATGCACCCAATGTGGTCGGTGTGACCAAATTGTTTAAGGGTATATTTGATTGTTGCGTACTTACTTCAATCAACATCACATTCATTGAATGGCAAAATGGACAGCTCAAGCTCATGGCTCGACTCCTAAATTTTGGGCATAAAAAAGCCTGCTCGTTGGCAGGCTTTGTTGTCATATTTTCATGTGATCTCAAAAGAGCTTCATGATTCTCATTAGGATGTTATGTATCTGAAATTATTTGGAATCATCGTAAAACTTTTAGGACTATTTCATTATTCAATTAGCAATATTCCTTCATCCAGTTTTCACGTACCAACTATCAGAGGTGGTCCCACATGTTTGAACAACTAAAAGCTTATTTATAAGTGATACTCTGCTCTAGTTAAGCTACCTTATTTTGTTGTGGTAGCTGGTCATAGTAAAACTCATCTGGAGTCATTTTGTCCAGACTCGAATGAGGTCGTTTCAAATTATAAAATTCAAAATATGCGTTTAATTGCTTCTTCGCATCCAAAACATTGCTGTAGGCTTTGAGATACACCTCTTCATATTTAACGCTCCGCCATAATCGTTCAACCATCACATTATCAACCCATCGACCTTTACCATCCATACTGATTTGAATGCCATTTGATTTCAATACATCAATAAATGCATCACTGGTAAACTGACTGCCTTGGTCTGTATTAAATATTTCAGGTCGACCATATTTTTCAATAGCTTCATTTAATGTTTCTATGCAAAATGTAACCTCCATACTAATCGATACTCTATGCGCAAGTACCTTGCGGCTATGCCAATCAATCACAGCACATAAATAAACAAAGCCTTTTGCCATAGGGATATACGTTATATCCGTAGACCACACTTGATTACTGCGCTGAATAGCCAATCCTTTGAGCAGATATGGATATTTGCGGTGAGCTTGATTAGCCTGGCTTAAATTTGGTTTGCAATATAACGCATTAATGCCCATTTTCTTCATTAAAGTACGTGTATGACGTCGTCCTATATGATGTCCTTGACGATTCAACAAATCACGCATCATCCGGCTACCTGCAAAAGGGTATTGCATATGTAACTCATCCATACACCGCATTAGCTTCAGATCTGATGCACTCACAGGTTTTGGGCGATAGTAATAACAACCACGGGAGACTTTCAGCAGCTGAGCTTGCTTAGATACTGAAATCTGAAGTGAGTCATCGATTAACTTTTGTGGTTGAAGCGGCCCAGTTTCTTCAACACACCTTCTAAAAAATCAATTTCTAATGCCTGCTCACCGATTTTTGCATGTAGTTTTTTTAGATCGATGGGTGGTTCTGTTGGAGCTTTTGATTGATCGAAAGCTTGCGAGGAAGCTGAAATCAGTTGATTTTTCCAGTCGATAATTTGGTTTTGATGAACATCAAATTCAGCACTCAATTCAGCAAGTGTTTTTTCTGCTTTAATCGCAGCAAGTGCTACCTTAGCTTTAAAATCATTTGAATGATTTCTTCTTGGTCTACGTGCCATAAAATACTCCATATATTGATGTTTATAACATCATTTGGGGAGCAAAATATCACTTATAAGTGTTGTTCAAATTTCCTGATCCACCTCTATCTTTTATCATCCAATCTAAATTCAATTTCGAAATTGATACCATCCCAAACAGTTAGTTCACCAATCCAATCTTTTTTTGCATTGAATTTTTTAGAATATTTACTACCATCCTTGCCGTCTAAGATATGTTGAAAATCACTTGAATCATTCAGCATTGATATGATCGGTCTTATCTTTAATTTTTCTTTAAAAGCAAGATCAAGGTTTTTTTTAAACTCATTACATCCATTTCCAGACCACCTATCTATTCGATCACGGTATAGTTGCTTTCTTTCAGTTGGATGCTTAAAGAGTAATGGTTTATGACCCCACAAGCTAACTATGAGTTCGTTATTAGAGCTAATGGAAGATACAGACCAATTAGGATTTTTAAGTTCCGCATTAAATTTCTTGAACTCATCTACAATTCCCATAAGGCAATACTCATTCAAAATAAATTTTATCTAGAAAACGGTTTATAAAACAACGAATCATAAGAATTATCAAGAAAATATAAAGTGGAATTTCAATAAATTCCACTTTAAAAAAGAAGCATACGAATTTAAGTATTGCTATCTTTTTTTATTAAGAAACTTAATTCAGATTGCTCAACATCACACTGCTCAAATATTTTTTTAAGAATATTTATTTTGGTTCTCGTTGAACAATTTGTGTATAAGAAAACCGACCTACTGATTTCAGTAAAATTATTTGTCGTTTCAAGCAAGGAAAGATCATAAAACTTTTGATCAGCACATAAACTCATAATTTTCGTTGTGTGTTGTTCTAATAAATATTTTACGACATCTATCTGCATTTCTTTCCATGATTGTACTTTAGATTCAACATCATACAAGGTATAAGATACTAAGGTGTATCCTGTAAAATCAAAGTCATCTTCCAGTAAATATTCATTCGTTTCCTCTACAGGTGGAGCATAACTTGTTGTTGGGTAATACCATAATTTAAGTGATTTCTTTGATAGGCGGCTTTGTCTTTCAACCAGCTCATCTTCCGTCCATTTTAGACATTCTCTTACATATTGATTCAAACGCAAATTACTGTCTTTAAATCCATTTTCAACGTCTAATTTATCTTTAAAAGGTCGATTACTATATTTGCTGTTATAACCAGTTAATGTCAAATTTGGCAGAGTATGCAACCATTGCTCGTGAATCTGTTGTGATTTTTCACCCAATTCTTTTTGCCAAACAGGAGAAAGCGTTTGGGGCATGATATGCTCTATGGTGTATGTTCCATCTTTAATTCTTTCAATTACATTAATTTGTTCTTTGCTTTCCTCATTTTCTAGAAAACTAAATAAATATGCTTTATTTTTCGAACTCATGGCATAAATGTTACGGCTAAAAAGAGCTTGCTCAAATTCCTCATCATTAGGAAAACGACTTGATTCCTCTTTATTTAACAGCACATATTTATAAATTTCAGCATAGGATGCCAATTGGCTAGGTTGTGCTTTCTTAGTCACATCTTTATCTAAAGTTGCAAAAATTTTAGACAAAGCATTAGTGGCTAAACCAACAATCAAACGTCTAAATAAAAATATTTCCGTTACTCTTAAAAGTTCAGTGATCTCTTGATCAGTAAGATTTTTTTCATTCCAACGTTTTAGAATTGCCAATACGACTGGAAATATAACGGTAAACTCTAACTGACTCAGCCGTACCAACACAGCGGTAAAACTGTTTTGATATTGCATCGGATTCAAAATGATTGCATAAAGCTTTGAATACTCCAGTAAATCTTTTAATAGTGCCTCAATGTCATCATTATTCTTTTTCACATAATCTTTGAAAGTAAAATAGATATCTTTAATAACGACTGTGCGATTTAGTTTTAAGGTTAAATAATCTTTGAAAAAATCACTAACCTTAAAATTGGTATTTTTCTCAATTTTGTTCCAAAAAGCTTCATAATATTTTTCTTGTAATTCAGAGGAAAGTCCCATCAAAATGAAATTTCGGATTTTATCTCCTTCCTCAAGCTCAAGTCCAGTCGAGTTCAAACTTTCAAAAATAAGCTGTGGGTCATCATCCTTTTCTAGAAAAATATCAATTGTTTGTAGTCGTGAAATGGCATCATACAAATCATCAATGTCGATATTTTCATTCAGTATTCTGTCTCGAAAATATCTAAAATTTGACGTTACATTAGAACCATCAACAAAATCTGATTCATCACCAAACAATGCATCGAAAGCTTTACAGTCATCTTTGATTGGCTTTAATCTTATTTTCCGCTGATCTTCTTGATACTCATCTACTAAATGTTTTTTGGTGATTTTCTCAATTAAACGATCATCTTTAGGAATAACTTTTTTATGCTTCAATAAATCCACAATAGCAATCAACAAAATTGATATGGTCGTTAACCGTTGTTGTCCATCAATAATTAAGAAGTCTTCTTTTTTGCCACCTTGCATATGGCTTGAAACAATACTACCGAAGAAATGAGGGGCATCAGGCTTTTTAATTAACCCTTTTAAATCATTAAGTAACTGAGCACAATGTTTGTTCTGCCAACTATAGTTACGCTGGTAAACAGGAATGATAAATCTTTTATCCGAACCATCAATAAATTTCAGAAATTGTTTTGCTTCACCCTTCATTTTTTCCCCGTTACGTAAATATATACATTTTAATGATCATAAAGTATGAGGACTAATTCTATAGCAATTAGAATGATTTAATATAGATCCATACCCATCTTAGAATTTTACCAAAAACTTTTTTTCATACGCTTCAATCTTTGATTTTACTTGTTTTTCCAATATCGCTTGATTGACTAAACCCACCCTTAATTTTATCATTCAACTGCTGACCTACATCGTCAGTCGGTTTTGACAGACCGTTTACCCAAAGCACACTAAAAAGTTTATCTTTTTGGTGGGCGACCCTGCGTGCCCCCTCTGCGGCGGAACGGGAGGGGGACACCTACGGGTGTGCTGATCTTTTTGGGTATCAGTCTGTCAACCCTCTTTCGTTTCGCCACCATTATTTGACAGTAATGCGGTGAAACTTCTTTTATACCCAAAGGAGTCATACCCATGACTAAGTTTTTTCTATCTATATTGTTTTCCCTAAAACGATTTTATATTCCTCTGTTGCATTAGCAGCTTTCATAAATGTTTGCTTATTCGACTGATCTAAACGCTATTTAGCTTTAGAAGGCACTGTCGCATCTACACTTTAGTCGATTCAGCAAAATTTATTACACATCAAATAACACAATAAAAATTAGGGGAAATGATGAAAATTCAAACTTCACTCATTGTTGTCTCAGTTGCACTTCTAGCATCAGGCTGTGCCAGTAAAACCGAACGTCAATTTATCAGTGGATGTAAAACAGGCGGCATTGATGGCAGCACGTGTTCATGTATTTACGACAAACTTGAACATAAATATGGAGAAAATGGACTTAAAGAAAATCTCTATACCTTGCAGCAAACTGAATCCTTCCAAAGAGATATGGTCAATATTTCCTATCAGTGCATGAAGGAGTAGCCATGAGAACACTTGCTGGCATTATCTGCATTATTGCAGTGATTTGCTTTTTAGGCTTGCCATTTATTGGCTTCATGATCGTGATGGCACTATTTATCGCATTGGCAAAATATGCAACTGGGGGAAAGTAAATGAATTCAAATATTAAGACATGGGTGATTAGTAGCTACTTAGTGATTGGTTTTTTCTTTGCCATCTATCAACACTTTTGGGGGCAATATAACTACAAGTCTTTTGCCTACAATATTGGACAGGGCTTTGTTTGGCCTGCCGTAATGTTTCCAGTTGTCGGTAAAATCATTGGTGGAATTTTGATTCTATGTTTGGTCGGTTTTCTGACTATGCGCTCTAAGTGAGTACCAAACTATGAAAAAAATACTTTCTATAGTGATGTTGTCTAGCTTACTGATGGCATGTAATCAGAATAATCAGCCAACTCAGAAAAGTACAACGGATCAAGTATCTAGTTCGTCCAATGCTCCAGTTCAGAATGAACAATCCAAATATGCTCCATATAGCAAGGATGAGGTTGAAGCCAAAGTACAAGCTCTAACTCAGATTGTGGAAAATGATACTGAGTATCTGCCTGCTGCGGTCAAACAAGCTCAGTCATTTCTTGAGAGTTGGGAAAAATATCCTGAAGCACTCAAATCCATGATGGAGTCTGATCTTGATCCAAACAATCCTGATTACAGCAATAATATTCCCATGGAAATGGAACAGCCTGCATTATCTGTTCGTGCCCAAATTACCAGTCGGGAGTCACAATCTGCTTTCAATGTACAAGGAGCAATTGAATATATTCTAGAAATTCAGTCAACCAACGATCAACCTTTTGTTCTTCAAGGTATGAGCATTAATCGTGGTCGTTGTGGTTATTACACCGCTGACTTTCATAGCAAGATGCCTGTACAAATGAGTTATAGCTCAACGGTATCGTACTTATTGAAATGCCGTGGTGATCAAGTCCTTGAAGCTGAATTGATAACCGATCAAGGCAATGTGAGTTTGTCTTTCTGATGTCAGGATATTTGAGATAGAGAACATGGTATTAACCGTGTTCTCTATTCTCAAAATGACCTATTCTTTATATGCCTCTTCGCCAATCCAGATCAAACTGACTAATCCCAAATGACCTCATTTTAGGGGATGTCTTGGCACGTAAGCGTTGTTCTACTTTTTTAGGATTCACCAAATATAGACCAGCACGAATAGCATTCTCGACTTGTTTTGGTTGATTTCTATGAATCATTCCTATACCAAGCAAACCATTGACCTCAAACTTTTCTTTATTCTCTTTTCGGTTACAGTTGAAATAGCTCCCTTGGTGATTAGTAATGCATTCTTGCCAGTACTTCCCTACTGCTTCTCCTAACCATTCATCGCCGTCTCGTAGATTACCATCATAAATAAGTAATAAATGGCAATGGTAGCCTTTCTTTGCACCTTGCTCGAATGCCCAAACACAGCCCTGTAAATCACGAAAGCAGCTATCTTTGTTCGACATTCTATTCCGTAGTATTTCCAAAGCCCGATGAAAGTCTTCGACATCCCAATTCGCTTGATGTTCTTGAAGGATTCCTACATCTACTCGTACAAAGACCAACCTAGCATAATGATGGAGCATTTTGTTCAAATAGGAAGCTAGTTCAATTTGGTTTTTTCTTTCTTGATATTTAAATTTATGAATATCTTGAACAGCATTTTTCATCTCATGCAGAATAGTCCCTTGGATATGAAAAATATGATTGAGTTCAAATCGAAGAATATCTTCATAAATATGGAAATCCAATTTTTCCATGATGTAATCTACAAGAATAATCACTCTTTTGAAAACATTAATAATTTTAGAATAAGTAAAGTCCTCTCTGTAAATCACTTTAAAAGTACATACAGCATCTAACAGTTCTCGCTTGAATTCTTCATGATCATCAATGAATCGCTCATGGCATGTACTCATCATAAAATCTTCGATTGAGATCAGGATGGATGATTCATTTTCTAATGGAAAATTCTGGTACATTTAGGTTCTCACTGAAACATAGGGTTCATATGTAAGTGAGGAATATATTTTTTTACTGATCTTGATTCTAAAGCAGGATGTCGTGGTCATCCTGCTGTACTGAATATACTCATAGACCTTGGAACATACTATAGGGATAATTCACAATGTCTTTAGCATTGTGATATTGATACGTTGTCTATAGCCCATTTGAGTATGGGCTATACTGAGCTAAGTAAATTACTATACTCAAATATTAGATAAGATATTGTTTGTATTATTAATATATTACTTATAGTTAATAATATAAGATACCTGTTAAGCATTCTGAGCTGTTACTTCGATAAGATCATTCATCCACAAGATGCTGATCACCGATGTATCAGAAAAAATGTCAAAATGTGCTTAGGCTAAAGTTACGCCTTAGATTTGGTTTTAACTTTAGATTTAATCACACTGCCTTTTACTAAAACTTTAGGGACTCGAACGGTCGCTTGTCGCTCATACATCTCAAGGTAGCTGTAGTAATTTACCAATACTTCAAAGACCTGCTTTCGTCTAGATTGGTCACCAATTTCAAGTAACAAAGATTGCTGATTCAACTCAGGAACTGATGGCATTAAAGGAACCGTATCGAATAATGTTTTAACTCCATCCTGTTGAACAGTGTTCATTTGGGTTTTCCACATTTCCCCAAATAAATCATCCTTACCTTTTAGTTCCTCGTACTTTCTCGCATCAAAAACTAAAATCAGATCAAGATAAGTATGCTGTCCAGCATATTCACGCCATGCTCCAAAGTAACCTATCATACTGGATACTGGTTCCTTACTGCGGTTACGTAAAAACATCTCTGTAATATTTTTTGAGAAAATCTGCTGATTGACTTCTGCCTCATTTGACTCCAAACCAAAGCGGACTCGATAAAGAATACATTCCTTTTTAAACAAGCTTTTTAAGTATTTCTGCAAACTATTCAGCCTCAGTCCACACTTTTTATAACTCGATTCAATATAATCATACGTTGTAATAATCTCATCACTAACAACCTCAGTCTGAACATAGTCCACATATTCAATAATTTCAGTGGTTGTTTGATGGTTGTCCATTGTAGATTCGTCCAAGTCCACTGATACCGAATTCTGCACCTGTTTCCAGATTTTCACATCTAGCTTAGATTGTCTGATATTCGAGTGATAGTCAGATCGAAGTTGCTTGACCAATGCATTGAATCGTTCAGCACCTTGCTTGCTGGTTTTCGCAGCTAATTGTTGCTCAACTTGCCAATGATTCATATTCATTAAAAAGAACTGCACATTAATATTTAGCCGATACAAGTAAGGGCTTATTGTCAACAGTTGCAAGTCAGGTAAATGACTGAGTATCCATAACAGTTGATGACCTATACGCGTGATTGAATGCTCAATTTCTTCAGCACTCAACTCAACATTCCCCATTCGAATAGGCAGATCAAACGCACCAACTGTGGTATCCATTACTGTCGCCATAAATATTTCAATATTCTGAATGAGTTCTATAGAATCTGGAAAATCGCTTAACTCGAGTACCAGCTCGCGATTGAAAATTTGTGAAATCTTCAATCTATTTTTTGCGATGATAGGTAGATGGCGGACAGCCCATATTTTATCATCTTCATATTGCACTAAATCCTGAAAAGATTTTCGCGCCATCATCGTTAGATCGACAGGAAAATTACGATCATCTAAAAATTCAGAGGAATACCAAACTTGATTGATCGGGTAAATTTGATTATTAGATGTATATAAAAACT
Organism: Acinetobacter septicus; assembly: GCF_019355975.1. NCBI lineage: Bacteria > Pseudomonadati > Pseudomonadota > Gammaproteobacteria > Moraxellales > Moraxellaceae > Acinetobacter > Acinetobacter septicus. The sequence continues at coordinate 1,473,436 of NZ_CP079898.1, forward strand.
GAATGACATCATCCACATGCTGAAAAAAATTCAGAATCCAATATTTAAAATCTTTTACTTTCCGTTCATCCGTTAACTTGATCTCCCCATCGATGGCATTTTTTTTCAACTCTTGAGCAAGTTGCTCCCCCCAATGATGAATATGAAAAGCTCGATCAATCAGAATCTTTTTAAACTCAGATTCAAGTCTTTTAATTATCTTGGCTGATACTTGTTCTTTTTTGTTGTTCAATATCAATACAACGTTGAGATTTAATCCTGATACAAGATCGTGTTCCACCTTGGTCATCATAAACAATAATCCTGCAATCCCCTGCATCATCTGCTGTAACTGTGGGATTCGTATCAATCGATCTTGAACGAACGAATGATAGTCATCCATTACACCAGACTTGAACGGAATCTGAATATTTAAAGACAGGCAAAAAATTGATTGGTATCTTTCCAACAGGGTATCGAAAAACTGCTCACACGTGACTTGAGGTGTCTGGGCAGGAATTACATAATTCGGCTGATAGTTAGTTGTACTTAAATATTGTTTCAACCTAAACAAAATCTCGAAACACCAATGAGGTTGAATATGCTTTCCATTACTTACATTTGTTGGAAACACTGTAGTCGCATTTCCATTTAAATGTGAATACAGGTGATGCTGATGATTATTTAAATTTGATGATGATTGTTTCTGAAGATTCAGCATACACCAAACTAAATAAAGTCCATCGCCTATTTTAAGATATGGGAAAAACCTTAGATTCTGATCACAACTAAAACGTTCAATTTCTTGTCTTTTAAGCAACCAATACGATGTCGTACTGTTCATTAAATTGTGCTTAAACTGATCCAAAGTCAAAGAAAAGTTTTGCTCAACCAAACACCACAAATACTGCAACTTTTCCAACTCATCGATTTGCTGTTGAGTATGATCAAAACCACTCGCATCGTCTCCATAAGAAGCCATCATTTGTAATTTTTTAAATTTCAAAATACGAAATATATCTGCAACATTAATTTTTAAATTATTCCAACTAAAATTGTCTAAAATGCCTACATATCTTGATTCTTTAATCATTTTAAAATGTATTATTACATGTATTATTTTAATTATAGCGTATTGTAAAGTTAAAAAAACATATGTATAAAATATTATTTCATAGTCTATAGACAACAATTCTTTATATTATTTTCAATAAAGTGATTTTCAATTTTATTATTTCATGAATAGAAGCCGCAAAAAAAGCAGAATTTTCTACTTCTGCCCTAAAACTCAAAATATCTTTTCAACTCAGTTCACTAAAAATCACATTCCTACAAATGCACATACATAACAAAACGTGTGGTGGATATGCTGGACGAAACCATCCAAATCAATCGCAGCTCACCTAAAAAATATCAGCAATTTTCTTTAAGCAGAATTTCTTGCAATATCTCAGGCTGAATTCTCAACTCATGGATAATGGTCTCAGCAATGTAGCCATCACTATAGGGCATTTTATAGCCGAATTTTTCCATCTCTCTAGAAGTATATTTTGACTTGAGGATTTGATTGATGCTTTTCAGTTCCAGTTTTAATTTTTCTATTTTTTTAATTATTGATGCCGGCTTTCTTCGGACACTCCTAGAATCAACAGAGGCTTGTTTAGCTGACTGCCACTCCTGCTCAAGCGACCCGAGCATTTTTTGCTTCTCTGCAAGCTCCTCCTTAAGCCATTGAATGTCATAGACCTCGAAGGCTTTGAGTAAATCATTAAGAATAAAATTAACTGCCTGATTCAGATTCTTCCATTTACCATGATGTGCCACTTGTTCCCGTAAAATACGATATATAATTTCACGTCTTGGGTATAAATGTTTTGCATAGCGAGCTTTGACTGCAATGATTGCCTTTGCACTTTTGGCAAGTGTATTGTTCTTAATAAACTCCAATCCGCCAAGCATTTGCACATAGGCAATTAAAACATCTGAATATTGTCTTTGGAAAATTTTGGCAGGCAAATTATTCATCTCGACCTTTAATGTATTAAGGTGTGTTAAAAGCTCAGCAAGCTGTGATGGCTTAAAAGGAATAGTTTCTCCCACCATTTCTTGACGGAAAGCCATGAGCTCACTGACTGCAAAATCATTCTGCTGCATTCTTTTTATGATTTTTTCTTTTTTGTCTATGCATGATTGATTCTCCGATGCTATTGATTCATCATTCAACTCACACTGATAGTAGTAGCAAAAGTTTAACCATATATCCTGCTCAAGCAGCTCTAAGCTTGATAATTTTTTATCATTCACAATTTATTAAAATACAGATAATTGGATAGCATAATACTAATATATTTTTAGATTTAAGTACTGTTCTTTTTATCCCCTCATCTCTCACGCTAACATTCTACCATCAACAATCATTTAGCATCATTGGTGAACTATTATGGCTAAAGCAAAAATTTCAGAAATATCCTTTGAACAAAAGCTTGCATTAAGGAATGCCTTTTCAAATGCAACGGAACATACAGAATTTGAGCAAGAAACCATTGCCATATACTATGGAATTTCACTCTCATTGCTACAGCAATGGCGGTGCAATGGTGGTGGGCCTAAATTCAAAAAAATCGGCAGAACCATCCTTTATCAAAAATCTGACGTGTTAATTTTTTTTAAGCAGAAATATGAAAATACTAGCCAATATCAAAACAAAGCCTCTTAATTTGAGGCTTTGAGCTTATTAACAGCATCGTTCAAAGTAACACTTGAGTATTCAAAAAGTTGCTGTTCAATATCATTCATTGCTTGCTTAAGCTTTTTTGTAGACATTTGAATATAACGTAATGTCACATCATTTTGACGCGATGAATCTCGATGATTTAGCAATCTTTTAATCGTTGCCACACTGTAATCAAGATGGTTAGCAATGCTTGCATATGTCCTTCTCAAATCATGCGTTGTAATATTTGTTCCAGCCTTTTGATTTAGGGTAGCTAATCCAGCTCTCATATTCGTTATATGCTGCCCTTCATTCTGACGAGATGGGAATACCCATTCACTTCCTTTTTGAGCATATCTTAATTTGAATATTTCAAATAAAAAATCACCCATCGGTAACTGATGATTATCACCATTCTTTGGATCATGAAAAATTAACAACCCTTTTTTCATATCTACATCTCTATCCCATTGTAGACATTGCCCCTCATCCAATCTGATACCTGTAAGCATAATTAGCAAATACAAATCTCGTGCATTATTTGCATATGGCTTATTGTGCCAGCGAGTTTCATCCTGATAATTCAATAACGCATTAAAAAAATTACCAGCATCATCTTCCTCTAAATAAGACGTTTTAGCTTTAATATTATTCCAAAGCTTTTTTGCAGTAAGAATTTTTATGGGATTATCTTTAAGCAATGGTTGCTCATTTTCGTCGGTATAAGTAAATTCTGCCCAAGTATAAATAGCCCTTAATAAGCGCATAGATGCATTCGCCTGCGCTGGGCTAACCTTGGTGATTTCCTTAAATTTGACCACAATATCCTGACGAGTAATTTCACTTAGTCGTATACTCTGAAAATCAGCAAGATAATTTTTGATCTGCTTGTTATAGGAGATCAGTGTTTTACCCTTAAGACTACGCTCATTGATGTATTCCCCATACGCCACCATCAAAGTTGGAATTTGCTTTTTAATTTTCTGTGGTTTACGAGGATCTTCTCCAGTCCCAATTTGTGTCAGTATCGATTCAGCTTTAGTTCTAGCTTCAGTGACTGTTATTTCAAAATGCTTGCCAATTGCAACACGATAGTTTTTACCTTCCTTTCGGCGTTCTGCAATATATGTTTTAGATTTTTGTGTAACTCGTAGAGCAAAACCTATTAAAGAAGCATCACGATAGATTTTTTGACCAGATTGTTCAAACTCAACTTTATCGACAAACGATTTAGTAATTTTATAGGTAGCCATGTAAATACTGACAATTCAGAACATTTGGCGATAATAGAATAGATATGGAAATATTAGCAACTGTCTACAAAAGAGCTACAGATTTTAAAAAGTCTACAAAATTTGGATAGTTTAAATAATTTTATTTTGATCTAACTTATTGATTAATAAGTGGTCCCGAGGGTCGGACTCGAACCGACACGTCATCGCTGACAGTGGATTTTGAGTCCACCGCGTCTACCAATTTCACCACCTCGGGAGAGCTGATGCTTGCTTTGTGTTGCGTATAATAGCGTGTTTTAAAAACTTGTCAACGACAAGACTTTAACTTTTGCCTACTTTTGCAGCAAACAAACTTTTATCAGGATAAAATCATCATGACTCCCTTTCAAAAGCCAAAAAGACTATACTAGGCGCAAATTTTGTAATGTCCCGTATTATGCAGCTTTCAGACTTTAACTTTGATCTTCCAGATGAACTTATTGCTCGTTATCCACTTGAATCACGCAGTGCTTCGCGTCTTCTTCATTTAGATGCACAAGGTCAATATCACGATCGTATGTTTACCGAGATTGTCGATTTATTAAATGAAGGTGATTTACTGGTTTTAAACGATACCAAAGTCATGAAAGCGCGTTTAAAAGGTAAACGTGTAAGTGGTGGTGCCGTTGAAGTTTTGGTTGAACGTATGCTGGATCAAACCATTGCCCATTGCCATATAAAAGCCAGCAATACGCCAAAAGCGGGCGCAGAGCTATTTATGGGTGAAGATGGAGTCAAGGTCGTTGTACAAGGCCGTCATGAGAATTTATTTGTGGTGGAATTTTCTCAACCTATATTGTCAGTCTTAGATCGTTATGGACAACTTCCCATTCCACCCTACTTTAATCGCGAAGCGGAAGCCATTGATACAGAGCGTTATCAAACGGTGTTTCATGATCCCGAAAAAATTGCCAGTGTCGCTGCACCAACTGCAAGTCTACATTTTGATGAAACACTGCTTGAGCAGTTAGCACAAAAAGGCATTCAAAAAACGTTTGTCACTTTACATGTTGGTGCAGGAACATTTATGCCTGTGCGTACAGATGATATTAAAAATCATATTATGCATAGTGAATGGTGTGATGTACCAGAAGCCACTGTCGAGTTAATTCGTCAAACAAAGGCACGTGGCAATAAAGTCATTGCTGTTGGAACAACCGCAACTCGCGCATTGGAAAGCGCAGCACAGGCACATCAGGGTCAGATTGCAGCTTGGACAGGCGATACTCAAATTTTTATCTATCCAGGTTATCAGTTCTGTGTGGTAGATCGCTTGATTACCAATTTTCATTTGCCTGAATCGACACTTTTGATGTTAGTTTCAGCGCTCTCAAATCGTGACAATATCCTGAAAGCCTATGCCCATGCAGTCGAATCAAAATACCGTTTCTTTAGTTATGGCGACGCCATGTTGATCGATCAGGCTCAATAAGGTAAATCATCAAGATGCCAATTAAGACTGTACAAAGCGCATTTCATATTCGTCGTAAAAAAAATGCGCATGTATTTCGTAATATTGCACGGCTTTGGGAGATTGGCGAACAAGTCGAAACGCATCAGCAAATTTTGGATCAACTGCATCCATGGGGAGATCATCCTACACTCCGTTTTGACAATGGTTTACCCAAGTTTCTGATGCTGCTAGGTGCGCTCAGTTTCTTTGCCATGTTTGCTTTGCCCAGCATAGGTTTGCCTTTTATTTTTGGTTTTTTTAGTGGTATTGTTTTATTGTTTTTAGCTTTTATTCTTTATGAAACAGATGATGCTATTCAAGAAGTTGCTCGCTATCTGGAAGAAAAGTCGATTGAAACGCGGTATGGTCTAAAGTTTGGGCAAGTTCCAGATCATTTATCATCATATGCTCGACCCGCTTTATTTATTCAGCAGTTAAAAAATAGCTTTCCTTTTTTTGATAAAGGACATGATTCCAATCAAATTTCTTTGTATGCCAGCGCGACATTTAAAGATGATCAAGATAAAGCATACCCTGCTTTTATCTTTCAATATCATTATATTGATCGAATTGAAGTGATCGATGGGAATGGAGATAAAGTCACTATCCGACGTATCGACAAGAACTTATATGGGATTTGTATATTTGAAACACAGATACGTGCACTGGCTGTCAACAATCTAGGTTCGGAAATTGGTTTTCCATACGAAGTCCGCTGGAACAGCAGTGATATCCAGATTAATCAGCAATTACAGATTTATGGGATAGATCAACTACAAATGGTCAAAACACTTAATCCTGCATTATTACTGCGCTTGTCTGATTTTTTTAAATCGCGTAAAGGTGAACTGATTTTTCATTCTCATCAAAATATGATGTGCTTTTTAGGTGAGGCAGATTTATTTGAAGTCAGTTCCAAAGCACGAGAAATTCAGGATATTTCAAGTTTACGTGGACATTTACGCACCTTTCGATTAAAACATTATGAACAACTGTGTTCTGATCTCAGCACTTTTTTAAAATAACAATTTTGGGGAATACGATGGGTTTGTGGATTTTTCTGCTCATTATTTTAGTCATTATTATTTTTGGTATTTTGATTCGCAATAAAATTGTATTGCATTTTAATGCAACCAAACGCGCATGGGCAGATGTAGCGACTTATGAACGGCAAAAATTAAAAGTATTGGACGAACTTGCACCAATGGTTGAACAATATGCCAGTTTTGAAAAAGGCACTTTGGAAAAAGTCACTGAGTTACGCCAAAGTATTCTTAACCTGAATGTCGATCATACAGATATTGCCCAATTGCAACGTATTGAAAACTTAAATAAAGAATTGATGCGTAGTTTGAATGTGGTGGTAGAAAACTACCCTGAACTCAAAGCCAATGAAATCTATTTACGTATGATGAATGAGATTGATGAGCAAAATGATAATGTCAGTGCGGCCATCACCATTTTTAACCGCAATGTCGAACTGTTTAATAATCATATTGAAGTATTTCCCAATAATATGATTAATACTTTAACTTTAGGCAAGAAATCGATTCGTCCATTTCGTGATCATGCTGCTGCGCAAAGTTTTGATTATCGTCCTAATTTTTAAATCCTCGTTTTGAAGAAAGTGATCATTGCTCTATCCTGAGTGATGAATCACGCTCTTCAATCTAACCGACAAAGCAATATTAGGTACAATTGATCGTAGAATTTGGCTTTTTATCGATCTCATAACATTTAGTAGTAGAACTCCCTGCATAAATCTAGGAAAATAGCGCTCTTTATTTTAGCCATCAGCGAACTGTTTTTTCGCCTCGATTTGGAAAGTTGCATGAAGTTTGAAAAATTAGGTCAGTCGGGGCGCGCCCGTCGTGGCCGTTTGACTCTTGAACACGGCATCGTTGAAACTCCTGTATTTATGCCCGTGGGTACTTATGGTACGGTCAAAGGTATGTTGCCACGTGACATTGAAGAAATTCAGGCGCAAATTATTTTGGGCAATACCTTTCATTTGTACTTGCGCCCAGGCCTTGAAGTCATCAAAGAGCATGGTGGATTGCACGATTTCATCAAATGGAATAAGCCAATCTTGACCGATTCTGGTGGTTTTCAGGTGTTTAGTCTCGGCGCAATGCGTAAGATTAAAGAAGAAGGCGTGACGTTCCGTTCACCGATTGATGGCTCAAAAGTATTTTTGTCCCCTGAAATCTCTATGGAAATTCAGCAGGTGCTTAACTCGGATATCGTGATGATATTTGATGAGTGTACGCCTTATCCTGCAACCCATGAAGAAGCACAAAAGTCTTTACAACTTTCGCTACGTTGGGCAAAACGCTGTAAAACCCATCATCATGATGAACTGAAAAATACCAATGCATTATTTGGCATTATTCAGGGTGGCATGTATGAAGATTTGCGTGATGAGTCGTTGAAAGGTTTACTTGAGATTGGTTTTGATGGTTATGCGATTGGTGGTTTATCAGTCGGTGAGCCGAAAGATGAAATGATCAAGGTGCTGGATTATCTGCCAAATAAAATGCCGCATGATAAACCACGTTATCTGATGGGCGTTGGGAAGCCTGAAGATATTGTGGAAGGGATTCGTCGCGGGATTGATATGTTTGACTGCGTGATGCCCACCCGTAATGCGCGGAATGGACACTACTTTGTGACAGACGGTCTGGTTCGCATCCGTAATAGCAAGTATCGTCATGATCAAAGTCCGCTTGATCTGCATTGTGATTGTTATACGTGCAAAAACTTTACTCGTGCCTATCTGTATCATCTTGAAAAATGTGGTGAAATGCTGGCATCGATGTTAGGGACTATCCATAACTTACGTTATTACCAGCGCTTTACCCAAGATATCCGAAATGCTTTGGATCACGGGACTTTCGATGAATTTGTGACAGACTTTTATACCCGTCGTGGTTTAGAAGTTCCCGCTTGTCCTGTAGATTGATGCAACTAGATTTGCGCTCAACAAAAAGACAAGGTAAATTGCAGAACGAACTCGTATTTTGTCAGGATTTGACAATCCTTTTTTAATTTAGGTTTTAAGTTTAGGAAATCGAAATGAGCTTTTTAATTTCTTCTGCTCACGCAGCACCAGCAGCGGCACAAGGCCCAAGCATGGTCACCAACTTACTGATGATTGCAGTATTTATTGCGATCTTTTATTTCTTGATCTGGCGTCCTCAATCTAAACGTGCCAAAGAGCATCGCTCCCTCATTGAGAGTCTAGGTGTTGGTAGTGAAGTCGTTTTTGCGGGTGGTTTGATGGGCCGTATCACCAAAATCGAAGGTGATTATGCGGTAGTTGAACTGAATCGTGGTAATGAAGTTAAAATTCAACGCGCAAGTGTGATTTCAGTTCTTCCTGAAGGCACTCTAAATAACCTTTAATCATAAAAACAGTCGTGCTTGTTGCACGACTTTTTCATTTTAAGAAGAAAGCGAATGCGTTACCCTGCATGGAAATATGTACTGATTGTGGTTGTACTCATCATCAGTACACTCTACGCGCTGCCAAGTTTGTATCCAGATGAACCTGCTGTTCAGATTTCAGGTGCCAAAGCCGGTACTCAAATTGATCAGAGCATTGTACAAAAAGCAGAGCAAATTTTAAAAACTGCCCATATCCCAAGCCATGACAATACCTTCAGTGCCAATGCGGCCTTGTTGCGTTTAAGTTCATCTGAAGATCAGCTGAAAGCGCAGGATGTCTTACGTCGTGATTTAGGTGAAAACTACGTGGTGGCACTCAATCTTGCACCCACAACCCCAGAATGGTTGCAGAAGATTGGGGCGAAGCCGATGAAGCTTGGTCTTGACTTACGCGGTGGTGTCCACTTCCTGCTTGAAGTTGATATGGACAAAGCCATTGCGCAACGTATGGAAACATCGGCGAGTGATATTCGTCGTCAATTCCGCGACAACAACATCAAGTTCAATAGTCTTTCACTCAATAACAATGCGATTAACGTTCAGTTTGCCAATAATACTGACCGTGATGCGGCGATGGATTTCTTACGTCGTAATGGCAATGAATTCACCCAACAGGCTGTGGCAACGGATAACGGTTCAAGCTTGCGTTTGACTTATACCGATGCTCGTCGTCAGGAAATTCAGTCTTATGCGGTAAATCAGAACTTAACCACACTGCGCAATCGTATTAATGAGTTAGGGGTGGCAGAAGCACTGGTACAAACTCAGGGTAATAACCGCATCGTGGTGGAATTACCGGGTATACAGGATACTGCCGAAGCGAAACGTGTTTTAGGCCGTACAGCGAATCTGGAATTCCGTTTGGTTTCAGACCAGAACGATCAATATATTGACCGCTACACAGGAAAATATAATGGTCAGCCATTACCGCCAGGTACAGAAGTTTTTGCGTATGAATCATTGGATAGTGGCCGTCAGTTATTACTGAATCGTAACCGTATTTTGACCGGTGAACGTGTTCAAAATGCAAGTTCTGGCTTTAGTCAGGATACAGGTGGTGCAGAAGTGAACATCACACTGGACAGTGCGGGTGGTAAGCTGATGGCGGATGCTACACGTAATTCTGTCGGCAAACGTATGGCGGTATTGTTTATTGAAAATAAACAACGCATTAGCTATGTGGCTGATCCTGTGACAGGGGCGCAAACTGAAGTTCGTACGCCTTATACAGAGTCGGTAGTCATTAATGCCGCAACCATTCAAGCCGTTTTGGGTTCACAATTCCGTATTACAGGACTTGCATCTCCACAAGAAGCTTCTGAACTTGCATTGATGTTACGTGCAGGCGCATTGGCAGCCCCAATGTACTTTGTTGAAGAACGTGTCGTCGGCCCAAGCTTAGGTCAGGAAAATATCGACAAAGGTATCTTATCGACCGAAGTCGGCTTTATTTTAGTCGCCATCTGGATGATCGTGTTCTTCCGTCTGTTTGGTTTGATTGCCAACTTTGCCTTGGTCTTTAACCTTGCCATGATTTTAACCGTCATGTCGTGGATTGGCGCTTCCCTGACCCTGCCAGGTATTGCAGGGATCGTGATCACCATTGGTATGGCCGTCGATGCCAACGTCCTGATCTGTGAGCGAATACGAGAAGAAATGAAATGGGGTGCTTCGCCCAAACAAGCCATTGTTGCAGGTTATGATCGAGCTTATAACACCATTTTTGACTCGAACCTCACTACGTTCCTTGTTGCATTTATTCTTTTTGCGATTGGGACAGGTCCAATTAAAGGCTTTGCTGTCACCTTGATGATTGGTATCGTCTGCTCGATGTTTACTGCAATTACAGTAACTCGTGCGATTGTCCAGCTCATTTATGGCAAACGTCGTAATTTGAAAAAGTTGAGCATATAAGGAGATCGATGATGACTGATGTGACTCAACCTAAACAATACGGCCGTCCAGACAACGAACGCATTATCCCATTTATGAAGATCGCCAAACCAGCGGCAATCTTCTCGATTCTACTGACACTCGCCAGTATTTTCTTTATCGTGACCAAAGGTTTAAATCTTGGCCTTGATTTTACGGGGGGTATCTCAGCAGAAATTAATTACTCGCAGCCTGTCAATCAAGCTGCGGTAAGTCAGGCTTTGGAAAAAGCAGGCTTTAAAGATGCTGTAGTGCAAACTTTAGGCAGTAATAAAGACCTGCTGGTGCGCATGCCTGTACAAGAAATTAAAGTAGATGACTTAGGTAAAGCGATTTCTCAAGCGGCTCAACTTCCAAACAATACTGCGATGGTACACAAAGTCGATGCAGTTGGTGGACAAGTCGGGAATGAGCTTTATATCCGTTCTGCGGGTGCTGTGGCTTTGGCACTTTTGCTCATGCTCATCTATGTCACCATCCGCTTTGAGTTCAAACTGGCACTCGGTGCGATCATGTCATTATTCCATGACATTCTGATCATCATTGGTGCGTTTGCATTGTTCCAATGGCCTTTTGACCTGACTGTTCTTGCAGCAGTATTGGCAGTGATTGGCTTCTCACTAAACGATAATATCGTCGTGTCAGACCGTATCCGTGAAAACTTCCGTAAGATTCGCGGTGCAACTCCTCGTGAAATCGTAGATATTGCTTTGACTGAAACCTTACGTCGTACTATCCACACCTCTATGACATTACTCCTTGTGGTAGTGTCAATGATGTTCTTGGGTGGAGATGGCTTAAAATGGTTCTCTGTCGCTATGTGTGTCGGGGTATTTGTCGGAACTTATTCTTCGATTTATATCGGAACAGCCTTTGCCTTATGGCGCGGCCTAAACCGTCAGGACTTCATCGTTCAGGTTAAACCTGAGTTTGAAGATGATATTCCTTAAATATCTTTGAAAAGTTAACACGTAAAAATGCCAGTGAAATACTGGCATTTTTTTGATGATCCATTTGATCAAAGCTCTTTATTTTCTAGTTCTTTCTCTCTATCTAATTGTCTTTGACGCTCTTGCTGATTGATACCCTCAAGCTTTATGAGCAAATAAACAATCGCATAGTAGTATCGAGTTAATAAGGCAAAAAATAAGAACGTATAAAATGAAGACAAATCCATCGTTCGTTTCGCAATAAAAAATTTCTCATAAAGTTCACTACCGAATGAACAAAAAGCACAAATTAAAAATAAATAATAAAGACAAGTGATATCCCGATCAGTGATTTTTAATTTCATATGGTTTTCCAATTTATTCTCTAAAAGTTTTATGTATTCATGTTTATAATCTGAATATTGGGCAGAATAAACTGACCGCATCCCATTCCAGAACGCCACGCCACACTTAGCATGGCATGTCCCAAATCAAAACATTGATATGCAAATACACCTAAACGTTCATCGATAATCTGGCCATTGTCGTGTGTTGGATGCATCTGGGTATTTAAGGTATTTAAATCCAGACGAATGCCCATACCATGCGCTTTTAGCAATGCTTCTTTGGTGGTCCAGACCTTAAACCAATAATTGATGTCTTCCCCTAAAGCTTTCCAGCATTGGTATTCTTGCGGATGAAAAGCATGTTGAGCCAGTGCTTCAAAGCGGATTTTGCGATCTAGGCTTTCTATATCCACACCCAAATCCTGAACATTTAAACTCAGTGCCAATGCATAGTCATTCTGGCTATGCGAATGATTAAATTGTAAGGGATGATCAAGTAGATAGGGTTTACCTTGCTCCGCAATCGCATATTGTAATTTTGAAATAGGCACATGTAAAAATTTTGAAATTAATTCATCACGATACTGATAAATTTTGTTTTTTTTATAAGCTTGATATTCGGCACGATTAGCAAAATCCTGAACGGATAACTCAAGAAGATCAGCCAATGATCGAATATACACTTGAATATTTTTCATGTTCATTGGCTCACTTCCGGATAAAACTATTTTAGACTGAGTTAAAACTTAACAATATCCCCTTTTAGCGCCACACTTGCCACCGCCATACCTTTATAACACTGGTAAGTGGTTGTGCTTTTCGCTTCATTGGATTTGAAATAGCTCACAATATTGGTGACTGCATTGCCGCCTTTAGCCTTTGCTGCACTTTGTAACTGGATCAAAGCAGAACGTAATACCCAGTCACAAGACGTTTCTGCCGATTTGGCAAAGCCATTGGTCTTTTTGTTAGTGACAATACCTTGCTGTAACACTCTTCCACCAGATTTGGTTCCACTCAAATAAAATTTAACAGAACCATCTAGCGCCCCATCTGCGACTGCACGATCCACAGCCGCTTTAAAATCTAGATCATGCACTTGATCTGCTGCCTGTACAGTTCCCATTAATCCCATACACAGTACAGCAAGGCTGAATTGTTTCTTAAGTGACATTGTTGTATTCCTCTTATTTCAGGTTTTTAAAAATCAAGGAGGTATTAATTCCCCCAAAAGCAAAATTGTTACTCATGATAATATTGGCATTTAAAGGTCTTACCTGCCCTGTAATATAATCCAGATCACCGCAAAGCGGATCAACTTCATCTAGATTTAGGGTTGGAATGAATTGCTTCCGATGCATCATTTCGATACTTAGCCAAGCTTCAATCGCGCCACAAGCCCCAAGCGTATGACCAAAATAACTTTTCAGTGAGCTAATCGGTTTTTTCCCCAACACTTGCGCGGTCGCTTGGGTTTCAGCAATATCTCCCTGATCAGTCGAGGTGCCATGTGCACTAACATAATCAATCTGATCTGCTGTCACGCCCGCATCTTTTAAAGAGAGTTGCATACAGCGCGCCATCATCTCCTGATCAGGACGGGTGACGTGTTGTCCATCGGTATTGCTGCCATAACCCAAAATTTCTGCATATATTTTGGCACCACGGGCTTTGGCATGCTCATATTCTTCTAAAATTAAGCAACCAGCTCCCTCACCAATCACCAACCCATCACGTTTTTGATCAAATGGCCGCGGGGTTCGTTCAGGTTGATCATTCATGCCACTGGTGGCCAATAACACATCAAAAACCGCAGCTCCTGCGGCACTGAGTTCCTCTGCGCCGCCAGCCAGCATCACGGTTTGTTTGCCATATTTTATGGCTTCAAAAGCCTGACCAATCGCCATAGAACCTGAAGTACAGGCACTCGATGTCGGTAAGGTTAGACCTTTTAAACCGAAATAAACGGTCATATTCACCGCACTGGTATGTGACATCATTCGGATATACGTGGTCGCATTCATTTGGCTCATGTCGTTATCAATCAACATACAACCAAACTCACGTACGGCATCGACACTTCCCGCAGATGAACCAAATGCCACACCTGCATCACCACTTTTTAAAATGGGATCATTTAATAAACCTGCATCTGTCAGCGCATTTTCAGCACAGACCACTGACATTAAGGCTACTCGGCCCATTCCGCGTGTGACTTTGCGATTAAAATGTTTGGGAACCGTAAAACTTTCGACAGGCCCACCCAGCTTGGTGCGCAAATCAGTATATTTTTCCCAATCGGGCATATAACGAATGCCGCTTTTAGCCTGAGCAAATTGTTCAAAAATCGCATCTGCCGTTTCACCAAGCGAAGTAATTCCTGCCATCCCTGTAACCACAACACGCTTCATTAGATCAGCCCTCCATTGACTGAAATCACTTGTCGTGTGATATAGGATGCATCATCGGAACACAAAAATTTCACGACACTGGCAACTTCGTCCACATTTCCCATACGTTGTAATGGAATCATTTTTAAAGCATGTTGCTTGACTTCTTCAGTCACCATTTCAGTTTCAATTAAACCTGGAGCGACACAATTGACCGTAATTTTCCGCTTTGCCAACTCTAGTGATAAAGCTTTGGTCGCCCCAATTAAGCCTGCTTTTGCTGCACTATAATTGACCTGACCACGATTACCCATCACCCCAGAAACTGAAGACAAAGTCACGATACGCCCCCCTTTTTTCAAATGAATCATGGGCATAATTAACGGTTTAAGCACATTATAAAAACCATCCAGAGAGGTCGAAATCACGTCATCCCATTCATGATCACTTAATGCTGGAAAAGCAGCATCATGAGTTAAACCCGCATTTAAGACGACACCATAAAATGCACCATGAGTTTCAACATCTTGCTCAAGCATCTGACGCACAACTTCACGTTCAGTCACGTCAAACATCAATACGTGGCTGTTTCGTCCCAAATCTTGAATTTGCTGTGCTACAGCCTGCGCTTCTTCAATACGCGAACGCGCATGAACCGTAACATCAAAACCTGCCTGTGCTAATTGCAAAGCAATCGCTTTACCAATTCCCCGACTTGAGCCAGTGACTAAAATTCGTCTATTCACACATTTTCCTTATTATCTTGATCGCCTGTCGGCTCATAAACACTTAAGAGGGCTGAGATTTTATGATTTTTGTCTCTGTACACGACAAAAATAGATAACTCATTGAAATAATGTCACAATAATTGTTTTCTAACGACGAATACTATGATACATCTCAATGAGTTATATCTTATCTTAAACAAATCTCTAAAATGGAACAAGTCACATTTAAAGTGCTTTGCGCTCATCATGCTTGTGATTATTTTAAAGCAAACATGTAATCTTTCTTCTGCATCTAAAGCCTTGCCCATCAAGTGCTTACCACAATCATTTTATCGACGTATGCAGCGCTTCTTTGCAGGTCAGTATTTTGATTATCGTCAAATTTCTCAGTTGATTTTCAATATGTTTTCATTCGACCAAGTGCAACTGACTTTAGATAGAACCAATTGGAAATGGGGAAAACGAAATATTAATATCCTGATGCTCGCAATCGTTTATCGTGGAATAGCGATACCTATCCTTTGGACATTGCTTAATAAACGTGGAAATTCAGATACGAAAGAGCGCATTGCTTTGATTCAACGCTTTATAGCCATTTTTGGTAAAGACCGTATTGTGAATGTGTTCGCAGACAGAGAGTTTATCGGTGAGCAGTGGTTTACATGGTTAATTGAACAAGACATCAACTTCTGCATTCGTGTTAAAAAAACTTCATTGTCACCAATCATTTAGGAAAGAATCATAAAATTAGTGATTTATTTCGCCATCTTAAAGTTGGTCAAATTGAATGTCGTAAACGACGGATTTTGGTTGGTCGGGTGAAACTATATATAAGTGCACTACAGTTAGAAAATGGAGAGCTTTTACTCGTCGTTTCTCCTCAGTTTAATGCCAATGCTATTCAGGATTATGCATTACGCTGGGAAATTGAAACCTTATTCAGTTGTCTCAAAGGACGCGGGTTTAATCTTGAAAATACGCGCTTGACAGACCCTAGACGAGTGAAAAAATTGATTGCGGTGTTAGCTATAAGCTTCTGTTGGTGTTACTTAACGGGTGAATGGCAACATGATCAAAAAAAAGCGATAAAAATAAAGAAGCATGGACGACTCTCAATGAGTTTATTTCGCTATGGTTTAGACTATGTTCAAATGGCGATTCAGCGTTTAATTGGTTTTGGGAAAAAAGAAGAGTTTAAGGAAATTTTGGCAATTTTAAGAAGGCAGAATCCTGATAGGATAAGGGTTCTGTGAAATTTGTCGTGTACAGAGGATTTTTGTACACAATCTCACAGGCAAATTGTCCCAAACCTTCATGCAAATATTGCTGCTCGACTCGAATGATCAAGGTACTTCCCATTTCAAAAAAAGGCACGGGCAGATTTAATTTACGTGTTCCCAATAAAAAACCAACTTTGGGAATATTGCCTTGTTGTTGCCCTTTCCATCCTGAATAGGCACTAATGGTTTGTGCCATCAGCTCGATACTCGACCATGTAGGTAAACCCTCTGCTTCACAAAATAAGAGTGCTGCACGAACGTTCAGATTGGCAACGGCAGATTGTTCAGATATCTCGACCAAATCATCGATAAACACCATTGGTTCTTGATGAGGAATATATTCAATTGCTTTTTGCTGAATATTCATGGCAAAGTTCTTCCAAAAATCAAACTGACATTACTGCCACCGAAAGCAAATGAATTGCTCATGACATAATTTAAAGGTCGATCAACAACTGTTTGTGGACTGACCTTACTGTGATGAACAAAATGTTGATCTGCAAGCGCAGGATCAATTTCACCTTGTTGATGCAACGGTAACCATGTCTGATCGAGCAGAACCTGTTGGCAAATATAAGCTTCAACGGCACCCGCAGCCCCCAGACAATGTCCTGTTTTATGTTTGGTGCTACTCATCGGCACACGATCATCTGCAAAAACCTGCCGTACCGCCTTAATTTCCATCACATCATTTTGCGGTGTGGCTGTACCATGCAAATTCAAATAATCAATCTGACTGGCATTCAACTGAGCATCCGCCAAAGCGCGTTGCATCGCTTGAGCCGCCCCTAGTCCTTCTGGATGCGGTGCAGAAATATGCCATGCATCCATCGATTCACCACCACCAAGAAACATTACTGGAGCAGAATCTTTGGTCAATAAAAACAAACTGGCGGCTTCGCCAATATTAATGCCATCCCGTCCTATGCCACAGGGTTGACAAATATCCTCAGATAAACTGTCCAGACTATTAAAACCATTTAAAGTTAAACGACATAGTGTATCAACGCCGCCCACCAAAACAGCATCAGCCAGATTTGCATTGAGTAAACGTTGTCCGGCAATAAATGCTTTGGCGCTGGATGAACATGCGGTTGAAACTGTGTAAGCTGTACCCTGCCAACCTAAATAGGCCTGTAGACCTTTGGCCAGTGCATTCATTTCCTGTTTATGATGATCAATCATCAGCTCGGTTTTGCCATGAAAATATTCTGCTAGAAGCGGTTCATTATCGCCAATACCCGAAGTCGATGTTCCCATGACAATCGCTAAACGATGAGGATGGATGTTGGCTGTTAAATCTCGCAAAGGGATTTCAATTTGTTGTAAAGCCGTCACAGCAAAACGTAAATTACGTGACATCCAAGCTTCACAGTCATTTGGTAAGTTTTCTATCAAATGTCCTGTATATGCCCCTACCCAAACTGAACGCTCAGGCAGCCATTCAGATTGTATAGATAAGCTGGTTTCTGGCAGGGTTAAACGCTGATGCAACTGTTCAGGACAATTGCCTAAAGCCGAAAGGCTACTGCTCAGTTGAATGCCAACAGCAGAAGAATGTTGTTTTTGTTGCATCATTTTATCTATTCATTGGACTGTAAAGTATTTTCAATCGGTGAAAACGTCATTTGATAAGGCACCTGTACATTTTCGAGTTCCATCTTATCTTTTGATAGATATTGAATCTTCAAAACCAATTTTTTTTGAATATAAATTTCGCCACCTGCTGCATAGATTTGATCCTGAATAAGCTCAGGATGGATCATGGCTTGTTGTTGGGCAAAATCAGGATAGGTTGCCAGCAAAATATCCCGAATTAAAAATTCAAACGGTAATAAACGCATTTGTTCGATACGCTGTTTCACCTGAATATGCTGACCATTATATTCAATCTGAAATAATTGCTGTCCCGTTAAACTTAAAGCAATGAGTTCTAATACCTGTCCCTGTTGCTGCTGATAGAGTAGAAAACTAAAACTCTTTCCATGCCATTGCACATCTACCTGATCCTGACGCTGATACGCTTGCTGTTGCCATGTCGCATTTTCAAGACCTACAGCTTTCGGCATGAGCTGTTGACAAGCTGTACATGCCGTAAATATACAACTCAATAACAGCAAGCGAATCGATGACATCTTAAATTTCCGATAACTGTGCTGGAGAAGCGTCTTCACGACAATATTCAGCCAGAGTGGCGAGGCGACGTTTGGCATTTCTATACATCGGATTACGTTCGTCCCATGCATAACCTGCCAGAAGTGACGCGATCATCCGTTCAATCTCAGGATTTTTATGTGTGGAAAATACCACATCCTGAAACTCGCCCGTATACCATGCTTCCACATAGGCACGAAAAACGCTGATTCCCTGACGAAGGGGTTGCTCATACTCTGTTAACCAGTCGATTTGCTCTCCCTTGATCGCACGTTCCACCAATGGAACCGCCAAACTAGAAGATTTCAACGCAATGGTTACACCTGATGAAAATACTGGATCTAAAAACTCTCCTGCATTACCTAACAAGGCATAATTGGGCTGTGCCAGATGTTTGACATCAGCCGAATAACCGACCAATGTTCGCACAGGTGTATCAAATTTAGCCTGTGCTAGAATTTTAGACAGGCTCTCATCATCTGCTAAAATTCGTTTCAGTAAAACTTCATTTTGATCCTGCTCGGCATTGCCAGTCAGATAGTCATTAAAAAAATCCTGCTCGGCAACCACACCAAATGAACTTCGTCCATCTGCAAAAGGAATCAACCAAAACCATGCCCGATGATTTTTTTCATGCACAGTAATCAGGATTTTATGACGATCAAATTCAGGATTGTTAGCAATACCATCTTCAATATGGGTAAACAATGCACGGCGTACAGGAAAACTCGAAGGCGCTTCTAAATCTAAAAATTTAGGTAAGATTCGTCCAAAACCACTGGCATCCAATAAAAATTTTGCCTGTAGTTGATAGGAGTCACCCTGTTCAGGTTGAATCGTTAAAATCGGCTGTGCTGTTTCAACATCGACTGCAATGACTTCGTGCCCAAATCGAATATCTGTACCTAAAGCTTGTGCCTGCTCGGCCAATAAGCGATCAAAATCAGCGCGACGAACTTGCCATGTCGTGCCAGGCCCTTCACTAAACTTTTGGGTAAAATCATAAAAGCTACGTTGTTTTCCACGTAAAAATGCTGCACCATTTTTAAATTGAAAGGCGCATTTTTCAACATGGTCGCGTACAGTATCTAATAAACCCGCTTCTTCTAAAAAGACCATACATTGAGGCAATAAAGATTCTCCTATCGAAAAACGCGGAAAATGCTGTTTCTCAATGATGCAGACTTTAAAACCTTTTTGACGTAATAAAGCGGCTGCTGAACTGCCAGATGGTCCTGCCCCAATAATCATGACATCTGTTTGTTGTATCGTATTTTGTTGCAAATTTTGCATGGCACATTGACCTTTTTAATCTCAGTTCTTTGACTGATAACGTGAAATCACCACATGTTGCTCATCCGATGGCGTAAACAACGTGGCATAAATAAATGAAAAAATGACCCCAAAAAGTACCGTTAAACCAAAACAATGAATCGCATAAGTATGACTCAATGATAATAAACCAAAGCCGAGCAAAGTTGACATCATACATAAGAATAATGCCATTCCAACCACTTGCGGATGATCATGGCCATGTCGATAAAAAATCGCATAATCCACACCAATCCCCACAATTAGAAAAGTCCCCATGATACTAAATAAATTAAGTTCAACTCCTAACCAAGCCTGTATCGCAAAAGTCGTAAGTAATGCCAGACTCACTGGCATCACCAACGGCACAATAGAGCGCCAGCCATAAATCACACCTAGACCGATCGCCAACGCAATCAGGGCATAGATAAATAAAGATTGTGCCTGTAAACGGTGTTGTTTAAATAAATCGGATAACTGATTCATGGGTTGCTGTAAAATTATTTGCTCGTTTTGCAATTGTTTTAAAGCATTTAGATGCTTAACTCCGTTTAAAAGTACCAAACGCTCATTAGAACGAACTTGTAAAAAGGCCAATGGATGCTGCTTAAAATCCTGTAGTGACAATAAAGGTAAAGTAGCTAATTGTTGCTGCCATGCTTTTACGTCATTTACGGGTAAGCCCATATTTTGCGCGTACTGCTCTAACACAGATTCTGGAATCGACTGAAGCTGGGCAATATTTTGTTGCTGTTGTTGCTGCGTAGGAATCCATTGTCCTAAAGCCTGAAAACTTGTGAGTTGATCTTGATGTTGTAAATGCTGTAACTTTTGAATCAATACTTGTTCATTGGCTTGCATTTGTTCTGGCGTACGCCCCCGCACCACAAAATAGTCGCTACCCTGCTGCCCCATAAAGCGTTCACGCACATACTGGTCTTCTTGCTTTAAGGATTTATCCATACTTTGCAAATTGCGAATATCATCATTGGTTTTTAAGAAAAATAAACTACTCACTCCGATGCACACAATACTCAACAAAGTGACATAGCGAATTAGTCGATGCTGCTGAAACCAGATTCTAAATTCACCAATCCACTTTAATCGTTGAATAGCAGGTTCAGCATTTAAGGCAGGTAAACGCGGCAATAATAAAATACTGGTCAACCACGCCGAAGCCAAACCCACAATGGAAAACACGGCAATTTGTTTAAAGCCCGGAAATGGCGTAAAACTCAAAAACACATAGGCCACGATGGTGGTCATCAATCCCATAAACAAGCTCGGCAATAGCGGACGTAGAACTTCAAAACCACTCAGCTTACGGTGCTGAGATTGCATTGCCATAAAGTAAAAGGAAAAATCGACACAGACACCAATTAGACTTGCCCCAAACACCAAGGTCATCAGATGAATTTCACCAAAGATCCAGTGGGTGGCGGCAAAAGCCACTAAACACCCTGTCGAAACAGCAATAAACTCAGTCAATAAAGGGCGTAACGAACGAAAACCAAACCAGACCAATAGCATTAGCCCCAGACTTGAACCTACACCGATGGTCGAAATCTCCTGTTTTGCCGACTGCGTACCATAGTTGGAAAATAATAATGTTCCAGTCCAGTGACTTTTAACATTCATCTGAGCAAGGTGTTGTTGGGTCGTATCAATCCACGCTGAAGCCTGCTCTTGATAATCAATGTTATAAGGGCTTTGTTTTAATTTTAGGCTAAACAACCGTGAAATTTTGTCGTGATCATGAATCGTAGCAAAACCGTTTTCCAGTTCGACATTGTCATGTTGTACCTGTTGACTCACTCCAAGCAAATAACGGCTAAACAGCATGAATGGATCTTGTTTTAAGCTCTCTGCGCTAATCGGCAAACCTGGTGTAAACAATTGCATCAGGCTTTTTTCAGTTAAACTTGCATAATCTTTTTGCGCAAGTAACTGCTGATCATCCGTACTGAGTAAACCTGCACGGTGCTGATATAAAATTCGCCCGAGTTGTTCCGTATCTACTTGTGGCTGTAACGGTTCAAACAACGAGCTTTGGCTCACAGCACGTTGTAAATCATCCGTTGCTTGTTGTAATTGTTGACTATCTTGAGCATCAATCACGACAAAAATATTACTGTTTAGCTGTTCACTGACATAGTGCTGCGTCTCAGCTAAATCTGCATCCTGATTCAGTTTAGGCAGTAAAGCAAAAATATTGGTCTGAATATGAATCTCTTTTTTGAGCCATGCCACACCCATGATCAAACTGATCACCATGAGCATGACCAGCCAGACCACGCTACATTTATTTTGCCAATTGGAAAAGTGCTTGTTCATCAGTCGTGAGTGCCGCTGGTTGTGAATGTTGCTGACTAAAATGAATCGTGGTTATATTACGACCTTGTTCTGCAATCACAATTTGATTGACATATTGTTGTCCCTGTACATCCACCTGTACAAATAACTTTTTAAATAAGCTACTTTTAGGACGCAAACTGATTGACCAACCTTGGGCGGTGATACTGGTTTTATTGACGGTAAAATGTTGATCTAAAAGTGCTGAGTTACCCGACATCAATTGCAAAAATAAAGTCGCCACTGAACCATAGGGTGACTTGCCGACATCAAGCTGACTCATGGTGTTTGCTGTTTTCTGAACCAGTTTTTTGGGCGTTACCACAAGGTCTGCTTGGACTGGACGCTGTAGCTGCCACAGCACACCATTACTTTTAGCAAAAACCACATCACCGTTGGAAACAAAAGTTTTTTGGAGAGATGCCAGTTTTTTTTGCTGTTCAAATTTGGCTCGTACCAACGTGGTTTGTGAAAGCTGTTTAAAAATCTGTTCTGCTTGTGGTGAAGCTGCCTGCACAGTAACCGAAAGACTTAAAACCCAAAATACGAAAGTTGCGAGTAGAACAAAATTAAATCTTTTTTTATGTTGATTTAAAATAGCAGCCATCATGGTTTTTGCTCCTGCGCGGATTGAAACTCAGACCATGCATTCAGACAATCCAATAACACTTGCGGAGACTGAAAACACATTTCCCGTGTTTGAATTTCAACGGCGACCTGCGTGGTATAACCTTTGGTCAGTCGTTTTCCAGTCGCTTCATCAAAAATCACATAATCAATTTTTAAACGATTTTCCCACTCTTTTAACATTGCACGTACCCGAATTTTTTGCTCAAACTGAATACCCTGTACATAGCGTACATGGCTTTCAATCACAGGCCACGCATAACCTGAAGCCTGCATTTGCATATAGTTATAATGAAACTGATCCAAAAGCTTACAGCGCGCGATTTCAAAATATTTCAGATAATGCCCATGCCAAACCACATTCATAATATCGACATCATGAAAAGGAACCTCAATAACGACTTCAGCTTGCATAAGCTTGCTCCTGTTGCAGCATCCAATCCGTATTAGACAGTTCAAAGTTGGCAAAACGATCCATTATTTGTTGTAATTCAGTTTGTAATGGTCGGTCTTCCACCACCAATGCAAAACTGTGTAAGGTCCAGTCCATAAATGCTCGCAGCACTGGCGAAAGCTGTTGCTTTAAGCCTTTTAAATGAATTGCCTGCACACTGGCACAACATAAGGCAGCGACCACTTGTTCAGTCAATACAATCACACGTTCGGCATCTCGTGCCGCAATTGTGCCCATGCTGACTTTATCCTGATTGTGACATTCCGTTGAACGCGAAAAAATGGAGGCCGATAAGGTTTGTTTCAATGCTTCGGCTGTCCATGCCGATACCCCAATTTGTACCGCTTTAAAACCATGATTTAAAGGTAAGCGGTCTGCTGTTGCACCCGTTAAATTACGCGGTAAGCCATGATTCATTTTATGATCGACCAATTGCGCTAATTGCCGATCCAGTAAATCAGCAATATTGGCAATCATGATTTTTAAACTATCCATCGCTTGGGCAATATGTCCGCCATAAAAATGCCCACCATGTAAAACCCTCAAGTTAATCGGATCAATCAAAGGATTGTCATTACTCGAATTCAATTCATTTTCAATAAATTGACGTAACCAAACTTTAGAGTCTTCAAAAACGCCAATGATATGTGGCGCACAGCGTAATGAGTAACGATCCTGCAAACGTGGACTTTGATGGGCGGTTTGCACTTCGCTTTCTAGCCAGTCACGTAATTGTGCTGCAACTTTCTGCTGTCCTGCATGTGGCTTTTGGGCAAACAGCACTTCATCAAAATGTGTTGGATTGCCGTCTAATGCAAACACATTTAATGCCGTAATTAATGTTGCAGCATGGGCAACTTGCTCAGCACGTTTATAATTTAAACATGCCATTGCTGTCATGACGGCTGTTCCATTCATCAAAGCCAGTCCCTCTTTAGGGCGCAAAATCAAAGGCTCAATACCTTTTGCTGTATACACCTGTTGGACAGGTACAATTTGACCTTGGTAATAGACCTCTCGCTCACCGACCAATACCCCCGCAATATAGGAAAGCGGGGTTAAATCGCCGCTCGCGCCAACAGAACCTTCGGATGGAATGACAGGAATTACATTTTGATTGAGTAACCAAACTAGACGCTCTAGTAACGCCAGTGAAACCCCAGAATAGCCTCTTGCCAAAGAACATAATCGCGTAACGACTACAGCGCGCGCAGTCACCAGTTCCAGATTTTTACCTAGGCCACAGCCATGAAAACGAGAAAGATGTAAAGGCAGTTCATTCACCTGATGCGCAGGCACTTCAACTAAACAAGAATCTCCATAACCTGTTGTAACTCCGTAAATAACACCTTCCTGCTCTAATAATTCGTCCAGAAAGTCAGCGCCTTTTTGAATAAAATCACGCCACGTTTGTTGTTGTGGTAATGAAACCTGACAATACCCATGTGCAACACGCACCACATCTTCAATACTTAATGGCTCTATCCCTACGGTAATGAATTGTTCTATGCCCGTATTTAATATACTGTTATTCAATTTACTTCGTCCAAAAATGATAAAAATTAAACCATTGATACGGTGCGCGTAAGCAATGCTGCTCAAGCAAAGCCACATATTGTCGCGTCACCGTCTGCATGGCTTGCATACGGGTCTTTCGTGGTAAATCGATGACATCTGCAATTTTATGGATATGCACTTCAAAATGTTGCTGCTGTCGATAACAAAACACTGCCAAAACAGGCACTTTGAGTAAACTTGCCAGTATCCACGCACCCTGTGGCCATAGTGCATCTTTACCAAGAAACTCAATATGTTGAACGCGATCAGATTGCACAGGCGCACGATCTGCCGCGACAATCACCCATTCACCTTGTTGCATTTTTTCTTCTAATAAAATGGCTGTTTCTAGTCCCAATTCATCGACAGAAATCAGATTCACGTCAGCTTGATCGTTGAGTTTTTTCAGAAAAGCATTAAATTGTGTGGCGTGTTTTTGATAGACCAATACATTGATTTTCTGAGAATGTTGAGATTTAACAGCACGTAACAGTTCAATATTGCCAAAATGCGATACGACTAATAATGCACCTTTCTGGTACGCCTGTTGAAAATGCTGATGACCAAACAACTGTAACTGTTGTTCAGGGATATTCCCAAGCCAACCTTCCATTTTATCTAAGATACTGATTCCGAACTGGATAAAATGCTGATAGCTATTTGCCCAAGACGGTAAAGCCGAAAATGGAGAATGACCACCTGCGAATACATGTAATTGACGCAAATAATCAAGTGACGCCTGCCGTGCAGAAACTGCAAACAGCCAATACCACAGAATAATAAAGTACAATACGACCTTACATAACCAACGCCCACCCAAACGATAAAAATAGAGCACTAGCGTGAGCAGCCCCAGTCCACCTCGCTCTTTACGATCGCTCCAGTTAGAAGATTGGCGCTGCATGTTTAGCCTTGTATTTTTTGTTTAATGAGTTTGGGCAAACGCCATAGCATGCCCGCAAATAAGCGCGCATGTGCCTGACTCATTCCCAGATTATCGCGCCAGACATCAAAATGAGAAATCCCATGTTCAGGATAAATCACAGGCGTTGGGACATTTATAAATTTGGCATTTTCCCACTTTAGACGGACTAAAATTTCACTGTCGAAGCCCATACGTGGTTGGAACTTTGCTTGTTTTAAAATTTTTAATGTTGGTGCTAAAGGATAGATCCGGAAACCACACATGCTGTCTTTAATATCGAAAGACAAACTATTAATCCAAACCCAGACATGCGTGACATATCGCCCATACAAGCGTTTTTTGGGGACGGATAAATCAAATACAGGTTGACCAATCACCACTGCATCAGGATGCTGCTGCGATAACTGCAAAAACTGATCAATATCTGTCCATTGATGTTGTCCATCCGCATCTATCTGCAAAGCATGGCTGAGTCCCATTTGCCCCGCATAATTCAACCCCGTGATGACCGCCTGACCTTTACCTTGATTATGATCATGCTCAATCAAGTGAAGGTGCGCATAAGCCTGATCCAATGCTTTCAATCGCATGGTACATTCATCATGACTACCATCATTCACCACAATTATAGGTAAATGATACTGGCTTAGAGCTGCCATTAATTCATCAAGATAATGCGGATGATTAAACACAGGAATAACAAAACCATAAGTTTGCATCAAACTGTCTCCTCATCCGAATCTTTCAATGCAAATAACAAACGCCCTGATGCCAAAGTTTGCTGTACACCAGATAGCTCAAAACTGACTTTATGCTGTTTGCGCGTCAGTTTTAACTCAATAACATGATAAGGCTGGATTAAATGTTGAAATTTAAGTTGTTCATAACCATTGCACCAGTCTAAATCCCCCCAGATTTGTCTGGCAAATGTCTGGATAAATCCAATCTGCCCCACACCGGGGTAGATCGGATGATTGGGGAAATGCCCTTTAAAACACAGCAGTTCGGGCGTAAATTCCAGTTTCAGTTGATGGCATTCATTTACTTGCAAACGCGACAAAATCACAGGTTGCAGCATTGGCTCAAACAAACTTTTTAAATAATGTTTATCCAATTTTGACTGCGTGTTTTGTGGAAGCTCTGTCAAAAATCGCCATAAACGGGGAATTGCGATATTTTCCAAGCCATCACTTAATTGTTGTTTTATCTCAGATACAAATGCGTGTTTACCTATGCATTGTAACTGTTGACGTGCGGCATCGTGCAAAACCACAATACATGCCAAAAACTGACGCTGTTCCTGCTCGACCAATAAAGCATGACATTGTTTTACCGCTGGTAATGTTTTAATCGTTTGTTCAATCGCATCCAAACTCAGACGTTTTTCTTCCAGCTTGATCAAACGATCGGCACGACCCAGTAATTTAAATCCAGTTTTTGGGTTATTGGCATTTTCCCATTCTGCCAGATCCCCAGTTTCAATCCAGTCAGAACAAAAGGCGTGTTCAGTTTGTACATTTAAAAGCTGTTGCTGGATGTTAATATTCACATCTGCAAAGGCTTGCCATGCACTTTCATCTTCAGTTCGATAGGCAATTCCACCCGTCTCCGAACTTCCTAAAATCTCAGTAATCGTATAATTGAATAAGGGTCGAACACCATTTTCCAATTTTCCGCCAGAAGAAAATACCGCCTGACTATCTACAAGTTTTAGATTTAACGTCCAACGTTTGAGTAAAGCTGGACTAGAAATCACATAGTTTTGCAGTCCAAATTCAGCAAACTGCTTTTGGATCGCAATCACATCTTCTGGAAAAGCCAGTTGCGGACTATAAAAACTTCGCCCTGTAAATAATGGCCAGAGCAGTTTAAACAATAAACCATAAATATGCTGATGACTGACCGTCGCCAATGCAAGGACTTGTTCAGTTAGGCAAAATGTCTGATCGAGCCCCTGCACTTCCTTAAACAACTGCGCTAAGGTGCGTTCAATCCGTTTCGGTTCGCCGGTTGAACCAGAAGTGTAAAAATCGATCTGCGCTTGTTCAAGAAAATTCTGACTAAAATCAAGTACAAAATTCGAGTTTATTTCAGTAAATGTCTGACGTGATAAAAAATAAATATGTTGTGAAGCTAAATTTTGTTCAAGCTGTGCCACCCGATGTGGAGGCAACACAATCCTTTTCTTTGCTTGAAGTGCTGCAAACAATAACACCAGAAACTCATAGCTGTCTTGATGCCAAAGCGCCCAGATGCATTCAGGTCGCAAAGAAAGTAATTGCGCCTGCTGTGATACATCTTGCCAAAATGCAGCAAAAGAAATTTGCTGTTGGTCAACGGTAATCGCTAAAGTCTGTTGTGACTGAATAAATGGATTAAAGGAATTGTTCATCATTATTGTTCAAACGCTGATGGCGTTTTCTTAAAATAAATTCACCAAGTAAAAGAATGCCCATGAGGACATAAGAAATAAAGCCGTTATATAACACCCAAATCTGGGTCGGTGCATAAACAATCGTACACCAAGCCATAGCGGCATTGAATAGAAAAAAACCACACCAGACCATGGTGACTTTTCGCGTCCATTGCACGCCAGACTCAGGTAAATCGGGCTGCATGATACGTGCGAAACGCTCAATCATGGAAGGTGGTCGCCATAAGGTCGATGCAAATATACCCAAAGCGCCTAGACTCATCAGAACTGGATAAAATTTAAGCCATGCATGATCATTCAACATCACGCTTAAACCACCACATAAAATGGCAAACATAGAAAGTGGCCATAATAATGCATTGGATTTAAACACAAGGCGTGACATCCCCACCATCACCAACAATATACTGACGGCAAAAAAATGACCGTTGGATAAACTCCAACCCACAATAAAAGGATAAGCAATGAAAAAAATCGCTGTTATCCATTTCAAAAAGTGATTCATTAAGCGGTCATATTCTGAATAACAGTCACAACATCGTGTACTGTTCTGACATTTTTAAAGTCCTCAGGTTTGACCTGCTTCCCTGTCAACTCTTTAATTTTGACGATTAAATCCACTGCATCAATACTATCAACATCCAGATCCGAATATAGATTGGATTCTAATTGGATTGTTTCAGGCTCAATTTCAAATAAATCCTGCATCCATTCACGTAAGGTCGAAAGAATGTGTTCCTGACTTAACATAGCTACCTCTTATACTTCTTGTTGAGCTTCAACCAAAGTCACTAGACTTTGAATTGAGCGAAAATGCTGTTTGGTCTCATCCGATTCAGCATTTAAATGAATGTTGTAACGTTTTTTGAGGGCAAGCCCTAATTCCAAAGCGTCTATTGAATCTAGCCCTAGCCCCTCTCCAAATAATGGCGCCTGATCATCAATATCCTGAACGGTGATGTCTTCAAGTGCTAAAACATCAATAATCATTTGTTTTAATTCGTTGGCCAAATTGCTCATTTAGATAACTCTTGCTTAAAAAATTGCTGTAAATACTGATTGAGGGCACGGACATTTTTAGGACTGACCGTCAAATCAGAAAGTACCTCTGAAATATGAATGGCATCCAAAATTTTAATCTCAATATGAAAGGGCTTCGCAGGAATGTGATACCACTTTTCATTTTTGGTTAACGTCGTGGGTGTGCAACGAATCAACACAGGTCGAATCGGTACATCGGCACGAATTGCAATATTGGCAGCGCCACGCTGAAACTCATTAATCTGTTCATCTTTTTGTGTCCTCGTTCCCTCAGGAAAAATGATGAGCGATGGCGCATTATCTTGCTGTAAGCTTGTCACGCAATCATGGATAAATTGATTAGATCCTGCATTTAAAACGTAACCTGCGCTGCGCACAGGACCTCGTGTAAATGGATTTGACCAGAGCGACTGCTTTACTACGCAATTGGCTTGTTGCATGAGTCCAATGAGGATCACCACATCGATCAAAGTCGGATGATTGGCAATCACTAATTCTTGTCGGCTTTGCTGTAATTTTTCCAGACCTTCCACCGAATAAGTCATGATGCCCAACTTGACCATCATTTCGGTAAAGCCTTTAAAACTGGTACGAATCACCTGTTGAGCACGTTGTCGACGAGTCGCCTGATCCTGTGCAGTTAAATTTACCAAAGGTGCAACCACAGTCGCGATTGCCACGCCCCCAATACCAAAACTGGCAAAACTGAAACCGGTTGCTGCAACACGCCAAATATAATTGATCTTATTGTTTAATAATGCCCGATTTAACATTTTTGCCATCCTAGCCATGCTGTTTGCTGCTGATCTTGCCAGAAGGAATAAAAACTGAGCGCATCAATATCCTGAGTCTGCTCAACTGCGTTCAATTCGACATTGGCATGTTCCAAGCTCAGTAAAGTCGATAGTGTAAATGGCTCAAAAGGTTGTCGATCCTGATAAATTTCAGGTAATGGCGCGTCATAATAAACCACTAAAACGGTTTTAATCTGAGGCTGAGTTTTTAAAATCGCATAGGCTTCGATCATTGCTTCTGACCAACCGCAACTTAAACTGGTCGAAATAGTCTCGTCTTTACACAAAATAGAATAAAGACCCGCAATGGCATTATGAACCGAAGTTGAAAACTGTGTAGGTGATGGCGTTTGATGGGTTAATACATCTTGTAAAATACCCAATGTTTTGGCCTCATCGCCATACTGAGAAGCCCATACAATATAATCAGCAGATTGCTGCGCCAGAGTTTGCATGGCGGCATTTATCGCCAATTTTGCCAAAGGCGAAAGTCGTCTGCGCTGCATTGCAGGCAAAGACTCCAATGCTGTACAGTCATGTTGTGTACAACACAGTCGAAGCGCAGAAAGATGAAATCTGATCATGCTGAATGCGAGCCCATGGCAAAGGTGTTAGAAATTGGTGCAAAATTATAGCACCAGTCTTCAAATTAACAAAAAATTACATTTTAACTGAAATAACAAAAAGATGCAGTGTCTTTAAATGCAAAAACCCCGAAATGGGATCGGGGTTTTTTATTATGCACAATTTAACGCTTAAATTTTTTCTCAGCTTTCTTAAATTTTTGAATATAACGACGTTTACGCGCAGCGACGCGTTCATCGATTTGCGATTTACGTCCTTCAAATGGATTTTCTGAGGTCTTAAAGTCAATTCGTACAGGCGTGCCTTCAAGCTTATAGACTTTACGAAACACATTTTCCAGATAACGACGATAATCCGCTGGGGTTTTATCGACTTTATTACCGTGAATGACAATTGTCGGAGGATTTTGTCCACCCATATGCGCATAACGCATTTTAATACGCTTACCGCTAATCATCGGCGGTTGATGCGCATCTGTTGCATCATTTAAAATTTGAGTTAATTTCGCAGGTGAAACTTTTAAATGCGAAGAATCATAAGCACGGTGAATCGATGGATATAACTCACCTACGCCTGTGCCATGCAAGGCAGAAATCAGATGTACTTTTGCCCACGGAATAAAATCAAAACGACGATCAACATCCAGTTTACATTGCTTGCGATCGTACTCGGTCATGTTGTCCCATTTATTAATGGCAACCACCATGGCACGACCCGCTTCAAGCGCATAGCCAATCAGATGTAGATCTTGCTCAACCACACCTTCACGAGCATCCAAAACCACAACAATCACATGCGCATCTTTAATCGCCTGTAGTGTCTTTACGATTGAAAATTTTTCAATCATTTCATCCACTTTACCTTTACGGCGCACCCCTGCGGTATCGATCAAGGTATATTGGCGACCATCACGCTCATAAGGGAT
Source organism: Acinetobacter septicus (assembly GCF_019355975.1). Taxonomy (NCBI): domain Bacteria; kingdom Pseudomonadati; phylum Pseudomonadota; class Gammaproteobacteria; order Moraxellales; family Moraxellaceae; genus Acinetobacter; species Acinetobacter septicus. Next base: position 1,505,067 of record NZ_CP079898.1, read on the forward strand.
ATAAATCGAATCACGTGTCGTTCCAGGCTCATCAAATGCCACAACACGTTCTTCGCCTAACAAACGGTTGACGAGTGTTGATTTACCGACATTTGGACGACCAATAATCGCGAGTCTTAGTCCTGTATTTTTGTCATGTTCTTCTGGATTTTCATCTTCAGGAACATCTTCAAGCACATCTTCAAGCATCTGCGCCACACCGCGACCATGGCTGGCTGCAACATGGATCGGTTCACCAAAGCCTAGTTTATAAAACTCGACTACGGCTGCTTCAGCGTGTACACCATCCACTTTATTGGCAACTAAATAAATTTTCTTACCCAGACTGCGTATTTCACGGGCAATTTGTTCATCTGAAGCAAGTAAGCCTGCACGAGCGTCCACCACAAAAATAATAATGTCAGCTTCATTGATGGCAGTTTTTGACTGTTCCGCCATGTAAGCATCGATCCCCGCTTCGCTTTCGCCAATACCGCCTGTATCTACCACAATAAAGGATTTATTCTGGTAAACGGCATCACCATATTTACGGTCACGCGTAAGCCCCGCAAAATCGGCAACAAGTGCATCACGACTCTTGGTAATCTGGTTAAATAGCGTTGATTTTCCGACGTTGGGACGACCAATGAGCGCAATAACGGGTTTCATAAAGTAACCTACATTCAAGATCAGCCATTTGGCATGAACAAGGAAATAATAAGGAAGATTTTAGGTCATAGACCTGAATAAAAAACAACGGGGCTTTGAATATTATATACTCAAACACCCCGACGAATTTGAAGCAAAGAATTCGCGAATGACTAGTTTAACACAAGCCCGTCTAAAATTAACGGTTTTGCCAAACAGTAAATTCACCTTTGCGTGTGGAAACATAAAGCTGGTTATCCACTACACGTAAAGTTCTCACTTCACCACTGGTTTTGGAACGACCCACAAGTTGTCCATTGTTTGGATCAATCAGGTGCAAATAACCATCTAAATCACCGACCACCAGATCAGAACCTAATACCACTGGGTTACTCAACTGACGGTGCATCAAAGCATCACTTTCCCACGCTTTTTCGCCTGTGGTCAGGTTATAAGCCACAAGTTTACCATCAGTTTGTGCTACGAATACTTTGTCGTTACTGACCTCAGCACGTTTATTGCTGCTAGCGTCTTCACTCCAAACCACTTGCTGTGCAGCGACATCAATTACAGTGATTTGTCCCTGATAACTGGTCGTGACCAAAAACTGCCCCACGACTACTGGATCACCATCGATATCAATCAGACGTTGTACGTCTGAGCGACCTTCACTGACTGCAACGCGACGCTGGAAGCGTGGTACACCACTGATCACATCAATGCCGTATACATAAGCATTGGCCGATGCCACGATCACGGTATGATCATCCAGCATCACTGGAGAAGGCTGTCCACGCAAGCTAAATTGTACATTTGGCATTTTATACGCCCAAAGCTGCTGTCCAGTCTGTAAATCGTGCGCAAAGACTGTACCGTCATTGGCAATGGTCACTGCACGTCCATCTTTGATTAAAGATGGACTCAGCAAAGCACCACTTAACTGTGCCTGCCATTTTTTTTGACCTGTACTTTCATCCAGTGCAAACAACTCACCTTTGGCACTACCCACTAAGACCACGCCTTCTTTGGCTTCGACGCCTGAAGTCAATCCGTGTTTATTGACACGAGTTTCCCATAGACGTTGTTTACCACGATAGGCAGCAACTTCGCCTTTTGGATCGACAATAAAATTCACACCATTATCAGAGTCAAGCTGTAAACGTAGTGGATCGGCTTTGTCTGTTGAAGAAACGCTTTGTGAAAAAACGGGAACCAGTGTTTTGGCCTGTGCTAATTTTGGCAAAGGATTTGGTTTCGGTTCTTCTACTTTAAGTTTATTCGTGGAGCAACCAACTAAAGCTGCTGCAACCAAAGCAAGCGCAAACGGGAGTGTAAATTTTCTATCCATTAAGACTTATCCACCTGTGTGTCTATAATCGGGCGTTCAATCTCAGGATCATCTACTAAAACGCCAACACTTTCGAGTTTAATTTGTAAAATTTGGCGCTCTTGCTTGCGCTTTGCCAAATCATCCCACGCACTTTGATAGGCTTTTTTCGCAGAAGCAATATCTTTCTTCGCGACATAAATGTCACCACGCGCTTCTTCAGCCGTGGCCTTAAATGCAGGATCTGCGACCAATGCCAATGTTTTTAAGGCATCGTCATATTTATTTTGTGCAAGTTGGGCATATGCCAAACGAAGTTTAACCAGTTGCAATAGACCATCATCATTAAGTTTTGAGTTTTCAACTTTCTTCAATGACTTTTCTGCTGCGGCATAATCGGCTTTGTCATACGCCACTTTTGCCAACATCAGTTCAGTTTGAATGGCTTGTACTGAATCTGGCGCATCTTTGGTAATTTTATCTGCTGAGGCATATAAGTTACTAAGTGCATCTGGATTTGATTCAGCGCCTTGTGCCTGATCCATAAGTTGTTGCACTTTTGCAGTACGCACCTGATTTTCAGCCAGTGTTTTTTTCTGCCAATATTGCCATCCAAAAAAGGCGATGAGCGCAATCAAAATACCGCTAATGATGGCAGAGCCATATTTTTTACCGAACGACTTTAGATTATCCAGTTGTTCTTCTTCAGTTAACGCACTCATCTACGTTCCTTTCCTTTCAGCTTTTTCGCTTATTTTGCCAATTTTTCAGTTAAAAATGAAACCAGTTGTTCGATCGCGACAGTGGATTGTTCAGCGGTTGCCAACTCTTTTATGGTCAACTCACCCGCATTCCATTCACGCTCACCCAAAATCATGGCATAGACAGCGCCAGACTGATCGGCTTTTTTCATCTGGCTTTTCATGCTGCCCTGTGAACCAGTTTTGATACGTAGTGAACTATTGCTTGTTTCAAGCTGATCACGTAATTGTTCTGCCAAAATCAGTGCACGACCCTGATAAGCAGGTTCAGCCACTAAAAACACATCACAATCACGGACGACCTGCGCTTGTTCAATTTGCTCAAGAAGCAGCAATAAACGCTCCATTCCCATTGCAAAACCAACAGCAGGAACAGATTGATCCGCTTTCCCTTTCAACTGCCCCACCAAACCATCATAACGTCCACCTGCACAAACGGTGCCCTGTGAACCCAATGCTGTAGTCGTCCACTCAAAAACAGTTTTGTTGTAATAATCCAGACCACGTACCAGCTTTTGGTTGATCACAAAAGAAATACCTGCATCCGTTAAATACTGTTGCAGTTGTTTAAAGTGATTCATGCTGTCTTCTTGAATGAAGTCATGCAATTTCGGCGCATTTTCTAAAATCTTCTGAGTCGATTCAATTTTTGAATCTAAAATTCGCAGAGGATTAGTCGTTAAACGGCGCTGTGAATCTTCATCCAAAGCATCTTTATGCTGAGTCAAAAACTCAACCAAAGCTGCACGATATTCTGCCCGTTCGTCTATTTCGCCTAAAGTATTCAGTTCAAGCTGGACTTTATCCGCCATTCCTAGACGTTTCCATAAACGCGCAGTCAGTAAAATCACTTCAGCATCAATATCAGGGCTTGCCACACCAAAGGTTTCCACACCAAACTGATGGAATTGACGATAACGCCCTTTTTGTGGTTTTTCATAACGGAACATCGGCCCAAGATACCAGACACGTGGTGTAGCCCCACGTAATAAATTATGCTCTAGCAACGCACGAACACAACCAGCCGTACCTTCAGGACGTAAAGTTAATGAGTCTGGCGGCGTTCCCTTGTCAAAAAAGGTATACATTTCTTTTTCAACAATATCCGTCGCATCACCAATCGCACGTTTAAATAAACCTGTTTGCTCAACAATTGGTAACCGAATTTGTTGATAGCCATAAGTATCCATTAACGATGCCAGATGTTGTTCTAAACGTCTCCATGCAGCCGTTTGGCTCGGAAGAATATCGTTAAAACCCTTGATTGCAACAATTGAACTCATGACTTACTCAAAACTTGTACGAATAATTTCTTTAGATTTTGCTTCTTCAATCGCTTTTACACGATCACGCACCATTGATTCGATTTCCTCAACCAGTTGATCGGTATCAATTAAATGGCTTTTTTCACCATTACGATAGACCAATGAACGAGGAGATGCCCCAACAACTCCAATATCAGCTTCTTTGGCCTCACCCGGCCCATTGACTTTACAGCCAATCACGGAAACATCCATGGGTGTACGTATATCTTCCAGACGTTCTTCTAGCATCTGCATCACTTTAATCACGTTAAATTCCTGACGTGAACAGCTTGGGCAAGCAATAAAGTTAATGCCGTTAGAACGTAATCCCAATGATTTTAAAATATCAAAGCCGATTTTAATTTCATCTTCAGGTTCTGCTGCCAGTGAAATACGCATGGTATCGCCAATGCCTTCCATCAGCAAACCACCCAATGCAATCGCAGACTTCACTGTACCTGTACGGTAAATCCCTGCCTCAGTCACCCCTAGATGTAATGGGTTATCAATCTGTTGGGATAATAAACGATAGGCATCCATGGTCAAAAATACGTTAGATGCTTTAACGCTGACTTTAAATTCGTGAAAATCCAGTCGATCTAAAATATCAATATGACGTAGTGCAGATTCAAGCAAAGCTTGACCTGTCGGTTCGCCATATTTTTTCTGCAAATCTTTTTCTAAAGAACCCGCATTGACCCCAATACGAATCGAAATGCCATGGTGACGCGCTGCTGCTACGACTTCACGTACTTTTTGATCAGAACCAATATTCCCAGGGTTAATCCGTAGACAATCTGCACCATAGTCTGCCACAGCCAGTGCAATTCTATGATCGAAGTGAATGTCAGCAACCAACGGAACCGTAACGCGCTTACGAATTGCTCCAAAAGCCTCCGCCGCTTCCATTGATGGAACAGACACGCGCATGATATCCGCGCCTGCATCAGCGCAACGTTGAATTTGCGCAACTGTCGCATCGACATCACAGGTTTCAGTATTGGTCATGCTTTGCACGCTAATCGGGGCATCACCACCGACATAGACTGAACCCACACGAATTTTTCGTGTTGGGCGACGCTTGATTGGATTTTCGATCATGGTTTCACTCTCATTTAATCTTCATTAACGAGATAAACGGAAATCTGCTTTTCCATTTACCGTATATGGAGACAATGAAATCGGTTCTTGGTTTAGACTTAATGACACAGCAGTTGCATCATCCAGACGAATTTGAAACGGTGATTGGCCATTTAAAGTTAAAGTTGATGCCTGACGACCAGTTGCCAATACTTTACCTGTCGAATCAACAATATGTATCGAAGTTGGACGATTAAAATTAAGCACCAACTCATCTCCAGAAGTTGCTGCTCCATTATTTAATGGCAAGACTTCAACATTGGAATTTTGCGGTGCGACCGTATTCGTTTTCTTGGCAGACCAATTTTGCAGCATCGTCACAATGACGCCAATTACAATCAGAGCTAAAATCAGGATCAGACTACGTTTTAACCACTTTCTATTACGATCACTTTTTGAACCTGGGAGTTTTCCCATGATTTTAATCGGCGAGTTGGTTAAAGCATGATTCGGTAATAAACCTGTATCGTTCGCATAAATTTCATCGAAGCGCTGAATAATCGCAGTTGCATCCGTCTTTAAGTATTTCGCATAAGAGCGATAATAGCCTTTGATAAATGCAGGTTCTGGCAAGCTTTTATAGTCATCTTGCTCTAAAGCGGTTAGGGTTTTAGGTGGCATATTTAAATCAGACGCCACTTCATTTAACTCAAGCTTCTGGGCAAGACGAATCTGACGTAAGTACTCACCTGGACGTTGAACATTTCCTAATGCTGAAGTAGGTGAACTTGAGCCAGTTGGCTGCTGTGAATTAGGATTTATTTCCATACGGCCTCAGTACTGTACTGTAATTGCAAATAACGTTTATATTCTGAACTATCGGGAAATAAAGCACGAAGTTGATTGATCAGTGCCTGCATTCCCATTCGATCACCATTGGCTCGTGCAACACGAATCCCCACCCAAAGCGCACGTGCACCCTGATTGGTTTGCCCCACTGTACGCACATATTGTTCATACATTTGAGTCGCCGCTGGCATTTGCTGTTGCAAATAAAAAATCTCTGACAACTCTAACATAGATACATAAGAGTCGCGGTTTGCCTGTAAAGCTTGTTTGAATGACTTTTCAGCATTCACACGATCGCCAAGCAATACGTAGATACGCCCCAGATTTTCAAGGGCACGATAACGCTGATCATACCCAAGTGTTGCCCCTGCAATCGTAAATTGTTCAATCGCGTCATTATAACGTTTCAATTGGTATAAGTACGTACCATAATTATTACGAGCTTGTGCATTGGTAGGTTCTTCCGAGATTGCACGTTTAAAATACGTGTCTGCTTTCTCGAGATTTGTTGCACTACCTTCTTGTTGTAAGAGTACACCCATCATCATATTGGCCATGGAGTCACGCGAGTTCACTTCCAAAGCCTGATCCAATGCGCGTTTAGCAGCATCCAGATCACCAGACTTGATATATTCAGCTGCAAGTTGTGTACGGACCTGCACCGCTTTTTTAGGGTCTTTGGTTGTTTTTTGAGATTGGCATCCCGTTAACAGCAACACCATTAAACATGCTGAAATCCAGACTGTGGAACGTGAAGTGAATCTACTCAACAACTCTACCCCCAATATATTATCCCTGTGAACGAATAATCTCTTGTCGCTCTGCGACTTTCTTTTTCCATTGTTCAGCACGACGGGTACGATCCGCGACATGTCCTACCAGTTGACCACATGCCGCATCAATATCATCGCCACGTGTCTGTCGAATCGTACACACAAATCCAGCATCAGACAAAGTTTTTTGAAAGGCAATAATCCGATTTCGGCTAGAACGACCATATGGCGCATGCGGAAATGGATTAAATGGAATCAAATTTATTTTACTTGGTAAATTTTTTAATAGTTTAATCATTTGTTGTGCATGTTCTGGGTGATCATTGACACCATCGAGCATCACATATTCAATCGTGACATGTTTACGCGTACTTTCATTGCCACCTTTGGCCAAATAACGCTGACAAGCAGCAATCAATTGCTCAAGTGGATATTTTTTATTGATTGGAACTAACTCATTACGCAACTCGTCGTTAGGTGCATGCAAAGAAATTGCGAGAGCGACATCAATATCCTGTGCCAGTTGATCAATCTTTGGAACCACGCCAGAGGTAGATAACGTTACACGGCGCTTAGACATCCCATAAGCAAAGTCATCTAGCATCAATTGCATCGAACTCAGGACTGCATCGTAATTTAACAATGGTTCACCCATGCCCATCATCACGACATTGGTCACAGAACGCTCACGCTCAGCTACAGGCACATCTTCCATATAAGACTGATTGGCGACCCAAAGCTGTCCAATAATTTCATCAGGATTTAAATCGCGTTGGAAACCTTGCTTACCCGTAGAACAAAATGAGCAATCCAATGCACAACCCACTTGGGATGAAATACACAATGTTTTACGGGATCCTGTCTTGTCTTCGGCAGGAATCAAAACAGTTTCAACCAGTGAACCTGCACCATCCCCGACACGGAACACCCATTTACGGGTTCCATCTTTGGAATAATGACGATGTACCACTTCAGGTGCTGTAATCTCACAGACCTGTTCAAGTTTGGCGCGCAATTTCCCTGAAATATTGGTCATTTCAGCAAAATCAGTGACAAAATACTGATGAATCCACTTCATCACTTGTCCTGCACGAAACTTTTTCTCTCCTAATTGTTCAAAAAATCCTTCTAATTCTGCGCGAGACATACCCAATAGATTAACTTTGGCACGGACAGCATTTTGCACCGCATCAGCAGGCTGTGCATGTTCTGTTGGTGCTGGGAGATCTATTACAGAAGCCATGAGATTACCTAAACCATAGAAGTGACGAAGAAATATTGCCTAATATTTCAGCAAATTCATTCAGAGAAAAATAAAAAACCAGATAAGTATAATACCACTTATCTGGTTTGGATGCTCTCGATTAACGAGTGCGTGGGAAGATCTCTTCAGCAGCGAAGAAATACGCAATTTCACGCTCAGCAGATGCTACAGAGTCAGAACCATGTGCAGCATTTTCATCGATGCTAGTTGCGAAGTCAGCGCGGATTGTACCTGGTGCTGCTTCTTTCGGATTCGTTGCGCCCAAAATTTCACGGTGTGCAAGAACTGCATTTTCGCCTTCAAGTGTAGAAACAACCACTGGACCAGAAGTCATAAATGCCACTAAGTCAGCAAAGAAACCGCGCTCTTTGTGCTCTGCATAGAAGCCTTCAGCTTCTGCTTGAGACAAATGCTTGTATTTGATCGCAACTGGTTTTAAACCCGCTTTTTCAAAACGTGCAATGATTTCGCCAATGTGGTTTTTACCAACAGCATCTGGTTTGATGATTGATAAAGTACGTTCGATTGCCATGAGTGGCTCCTCGCTTAAAATTTTAAACGTAAAAAATTGGGCGCATTATACCGAGGTCAACGGTAATAATCAGCCTTGATTGTGTAAAAGTTATCAATTTCCGATGATTTTTTAGCGAACTTCGTCAATCCATGCCATTTGAATGGCCTCTAACAGCCCTTCAGTCGATTTTGCAGGATCATCTGAGAAATCTGGCAAAGCACAAATCCATGCGTGTAAATCAGTAAAACGAACCCATTGTGGATCTACATCTGGGTGTGCATCACTCAGTTCAATTGCGATATCAATGGTATCCGTCCAGCGTAAGCCCATGGTCTGTCCTGTTGCATCAATCAAATAAAGGCTACTTTAGCAAATTTCAGGCAAAGCGAACATGTGAACTGTTGGATTTATTAAAGGGCAATGCACATGCAAACTTATAAATGAATATTCATCAATGGTGCTGCAAAAATAATTCCGCACCCGACCACAGTCCCAATCACAGCCCCCACAATCACATCACTTGGATAATGTAATCCCAATACCATACGAGACAAAGCCACCAAAATGGTAAACGGCAACATGATGATGATCAAAATTGGCTGGATATAACCTAATGCGATGCTCGCCATAACCGCATGTAAAGTATGCCCCGATGGAAAACTAAAATGATCCAGTGGACGTTCACCCAGTACAATGACCTGATGCACCTGATAAGGGCGCGGGCGTGTGGTTTTATGTTTTAGAAATTTATAAATTCCAGTTCCTACAGAACCACCTAATAATAAGTAAATGATTTGTAGACCATAAAACAACCCTTGAGATAGCCAAACCATAAACAGCATGACGTACCAAAATAGACCATCACCCAGCCGACTGATGATTTTAAAGAAATGCGCAATTCGCTGTGAATGCGAAAAATGATTCAGGTACAAACAACCTTTTAAATCTAAATCCAGTATTCTAATTTTAGCGTTTTTAAAATTCATGGTGACACTCCTCTCACTTAAACGGAGATTTATACTCGGTAGAACTCTTTGACCACCTGATATAAGGCTTGTTCCATTTGATATACAGGTTGTTGCCAACCGCTTTGTTTAACATGCTTAAGTGCATGTATTCCCATCTGTTTTAACTGTAATCTTGCAGGCAATTGATATAAGGTTTGAATAAATGTATTGACTTGACCTAAAGGACTCAGCCAACCACTTACCCCATGCTCTACATACTGACTGGCACATGCATAATCATAAGCCACTACAGGCAACCCACTTGCCATTGCCTCAAGGACCACGTTACCAAAGGTTTCTACCTGACTAGCAAACACAAAGACATCAGCACTTGCATAAGCAGTTGCAAGATTCTTGCCAGTTAAACTTCCTGTAAAAACAACCTCACAATTCTCTGCCATCTGTTCCAGACGTGTGCGATCTGGTCCATCCCCCACAATCACCAGTTTAAATTTTCGATGCTGCATCCGTTGCATGGCTGCATAACTTTGAATTAATAGCTGGATTTCTTTTTCGGGAGATAAACGTCCGACATACAACATGACGGTCGTGTCATCGCCAGCACCCCAACTTTCTCTTAATTTCTGACAACGATACTGCGGAGAAAATTTTTCAGTATCCACACCCCGCCCTACGATACTTAAAGGACAGGTAATCCCAAAACCACGCAAGGCTTTTTCAGTATCCTTACTCGGCACACAGGTCATATCCGTGCTGTTATGAAACCAGCGTAAATAGCCCTGAATCGGTTTAAGCAAAAAGGCCAGATCAAAAAATCGACTAAAATCCTGAAAAGGCGAATGAAACCCGCTAGACACAGGAATATTTCGAGCCTTTGCTGCTTGCAGTGCCGTCAGACCCAGCGGTCCCTCTGTCACAATATGAACGACATCTGGTGAAAATCCAGCTAAAGCCTTACTTACCTTCAAATATTGAGGCCAGCCAAACTGCAAACCAGGATACTTGGGTAAAGTTTGTGCGATCACCAGACATTCTTTATTGGGTGAAAATTCTTCACATTTTAGACTTTGCTGTGGTCGTACCAGTAAAATTTTGTGTCCCTGCTGCTGTAAACCCTTGCACAGTTGCAATAAAGATAAAGCCACGCCATTAATTTCGGGTGGCCATGTCTCAGTGACAATGGCAATTTTGAGTTTGGGACGTACCAATTTATCCAGTTCATGCCAATTTTGTTGAATTTGCGCATGTCTGTTTTTAAAATAGAATTTAAAACTGTCTGGGAAATTTTCTTGTTTTAGCAGCGTTGTAGCGAATGAACCTTGCATACAACTATCCATTTGATTTATTTTCATAGCTCAAATATTAGACAATCGTTTTTACATTTTGATGATATCCAGATGACAGTTTTTTGACACAAAAAAAGCATATCGAAATATGCTTTTTTGCTCACTCAAAATCAATCAATGATTTTGTAATTTGGCATAATCTAATAATACATTCGCCGCTTCATTCACAAAGGTTTCTTCCTCTGGTAACGGCGGACGTGCATTGATCTTCATTTTGGCACGAGATTCGCTCAAGGCATCCAGTGATGCCTGATAACTTTCCCAATTACTAAAAGGTTTTAACCCTGTCGCTGCACGACGCTGATTTTCAGCATCAAGTGTTTGTTTTTCCAGTCTTAAAATTTCCGCCTTACGCTGATCAATATCTAACACAATACGTTTTTGATCTTTGGTTTCATCCGCGATCGCACGGCGCGCTTCAAGATATTTAAATTGAGGATCAACCGCAACACGGGCTTTAGATTCCTGAGACAGCTTTTCTACGTAAGGCTGGATTGAACCTTCACGCTTAAATGGCGCAGTTGGAATGGTATCCCACTTCAATGCATTCTTAGCTTTACGTTCACCAAACTCCTCATCATAAATATCCACGAGCTTGATGTCTGGAATAACGCCTTTATTTTGAGTACTTCCACCTGTAATACGATAGAACTTACGTTGCGTTAAAGTCGCCTGACCATGTGCCAAGGTATCAAGTTGAACTTGGGCTGTCCCCTTACCTGTGGTGGTACTTCCAATCACGATCCCGCGCTCATAATCCTGAATAGCAGCCGAGTAGATTTCGCTGGCAGAAGCTGAAGCCAGATTCACTAAAATTGCCAATGGACCTGCATAAGTTTGTGCGCCGCCATCGTTATCTTCAAACACACTGACATTGCCATTACCATCACGAATTTGCACGACTGGCCCAGATTTGATGACCTGTCCGAGCATACGTGCCACTTCTTCAAGTGAACCGCCTGGGTTATTGCGCAAATCAATTAAAATACCATCCACTTTTTTAGCAGAAAGTGATTTCAAAGCATTGTTGGTATCTTCAGACACTGAACGATATTCTGTTCCCGCACGGCGCGCACGATAGTTTAAGTAGAACGAAGGGATTTCAATCACACCAAAGGTATGTTTTTTGCCATCACGCATAATATCAACGGTACGTGAACGGACACCTGCATCTTCTTCCTGAATCACATCACGCACCAAACTTACAGTACGCGCCTGACTCATAGACGCGCCCGGCCCGAGTAACTTGATCGTGACTTTGGTTCCGCGTTTACCACGAATCAACCCGACAATCTCAGCACTCGACCAGCCGACCACATCGACCATTTTGTCGCCATCCTGAGCAACCCCAACAATGCGATCACCCGATTTGACCTGACCCGACTTACTTGCAGGACCACCTTCTACAATGGTTTCAATTTTAATATAGTCTTCATTACCGCGTTCAGGGCGGATCGAAACCCCAATTCCTTCCAGTTGCAGCGTAGTCTGGCGATTCAACTCCATCGCATCAATCGGCGGATAATAATTACTGTGCGGATCGTAAGTTGCCATCATGGCGTTTAAGGTTTTGTCCAACACATCATCACTCTTCACGCGACTAATACGCTCAAGCTGACGGGTATAACGCTTGGTGAGTGTTTGAACAGGTGTTAAATCTTCTGGACTGGTTAAATCCTGACCATTTGCCAGCTCTGGATTGTCTTTCAAGGCTTTTTGTTTAGCCAGATCTTCTTCTTTGCTAATGGTGAGGTTAATGAGCTGCGACACCAACATTTTACGCCAGTAATCTTGCTGTTCAGCGGTATTTTTAAAATAGGCTGCTTTCTCACGATCAGTATCAATGAAAACATTCGGCTGATGTAAATTTTGTGGCTTTTTCAGTTCAGACAACATGTACTCATAAAAGGCACGTAGGCGTTTACGGTACTGATCATGTATCGCATACGGACCAGTCAAATTACCTGCTTTCAGCGCCGCGCCAAAAGTCGAGCCATATTTTGTTTTATAGTCCTGAACCTCAGAAGCCAAAAATAAAGAATGATCAGGATCCAGACTATCCAGATACATATCTAAAATACGATTAGAGGTATTGGCATCCAGACGCATATTTAAATAATGCTGACGGTCGACCAATGTCGCTAACTGGCGTGAAACCAGCGCTTGTTCCTGAGTCGGTTGAATGGTTTGAGAGATGGCCGCAGGTGCAGTATCAGTTGCCGCAATTGCTTCGTTTATCGCATGTGTGAAGAACAATCCACCAGTCGCGACTGCAACTGCACAAGCTATCGTTTGAAGTTTCATAAATTTTTAATACTTCCTTGGATTTTCCAATATTACCCGCTGTGCCATCGACCCCGAATGTCACAGATTCAACATCTTAACCAACTTAATTTGTGTATGTCGTGTAGTTTTATCATATTCTATGCTGGCAGAATGTAGCAAATCATTGCAAAATTCCGCTATTGTTTTATCCAAAAATTAGACGAGCAACCTTTATGATCGGCGCTTTGATGCTAGACATTGCTGGCACAGAACTTACACAAGAAGATATTGAACTCTTACGCGCTCCGCAAGTCGGTGGCATGATTTTATTTGCACGAAATATTGAATCACCACAACAAGTGCGTGCATTAACAGATCACATGCGCCAAATCCGTCCAGATATTTTAATTGCTGTCGATCAGGAAGGTGGGCGTGTACAGCGTTTAAAAACAGGATTTACCTTATTACCTGCAATGGGTCGTTTTGGTGAGTTATATCAACAACAACCTGAACAAGCGATTCAATTGGCTGAGCAATGTGGCTGGCTCATGGCAACTGAGGTTTTAGCCGTGGGTATTGATTTTAGCTTTGCGCCCGTTTTGGATATCAATGACCTAAGTGATGTGATTGGTGATCGTGGCTTCGCCAAAAATCCGCAGGATATTGTGCCATTAGCATCAGCCTTTATGAAAGGTATGCAACAAGCAGGTATGGCGAATACGGGCAAACATTTCCCTGGTCATGGCTCTGTGCAGGCAGACTCTCATGTTGCCGCAGCGATTGACCATCGTAGTTACGATGAAATCCATCAAAAAGACATGCAGACGTTTATCCAATTGATGCCACAACTGGATGCACTCATGCCTGCCCATGTGATTTATGAACAGGTCGATCCTAATCCTGCTGGTTTTTCACCATTTTGGGTTCAGGAAATTTTGCGTAAGCAGTTAGGTTTTGATGGCGTGTTATTTTCAGATGACCTGAGCATGCAAGCGGCTTGTGTTGCGGGTGGAGCTGATGCACGTTTACAGGCGGCACTTTCCGCAGGCTGTGATATGGGATTGGTGTGTAATGACCGCTCATCGGCTTGTTTGGCACTCGATTCGATTGAGCATCTAGCTTTACCACATCAGCAACGCTTGGAACGTATGCGAGGCAAGATTCCTGAATTAAAGATTGGCAATACGCTTGAATTAGGAGATGTCTGGCAATCTCATAAAGCGCAGATCGAAAAATTCAAAGATAGCTTTTAAGGCATTGAAGGTTATAATAAAGTCGCTTTTACATCATGAATATACGGGTATATTCATGATGTCTAAAATTATGCATGGATGATAAATAAAATAACAGGCTCAGGAATATGACCCAACCACTTTCAAAACATCGACATATCTCTTTTACCGCTCATTACACAGGTTACATCTGGTATCAAATGGGGATCTCACATCAGGTCTTTGCCACCAAAAAGGGCAAGTCTTTAGCTGCACTGGTTCACCCATTGGAAAGTTGGGCAGAGAAATATGTCGGTGGCAGTATGCGAAGTACTCTCAAACAACGACACACCTTACTGGATGATCAGCTTACGACGCTCATTGAGCATCATCCTCAGTTACAGGTTTTGGAAATCGCCAGTGGTCTTTCACCGCGAGGTTGGTGGTTTAGACAACATTATCCAGAGATCACTTACCGTGAACTAGATTTACCAGACATGGCACAAACCAAACAAGCTGCATTGCAACAGATTGAAGCCAATGCACCCGAAATGCTGTCTGTTGATTTATTTACCGCAGAATTTAAACAAGCATTTGACTTATTTGACCCCTCGTTTCCTCTGGTGGTGATCAGTGAAGGGCTGATTAATTATTTTGATAAACCTTTGTTAGCTCAATTAATTCAGTCGATTGCTGAATATGGTCAGCCATTTAAAGAATTACATTATCTCACCGACTTGTACCCAGAACCAGTCAAAAACAAGTTGGCAAATATTATCTGGAGTAGCAGCAAACTTCTCAAATGGATGTCACGCAGCGCCTTTAGCTTTCATTTTACTACCCCAGCCGATGTTGAAACTTTTTTTATGGAAAATGGTTTTGATCAGGTAAAAGTGACACAACCAAAAGATTATTTTGATTCAGACACCGTACAACAGCAGAATAAACAGGAACACTTAGGCGATCTAGTTTGGACGATTCATGCTATCAATAAGAAACACTCTTAGAATCGATAGATAAAGCAAAGTTTACACAATAAAAAACAGCATCAAAGATGCTGTTTTTTATCCCCAAATAACGCGGCAAGATACGGCTTCTCAGATATCTTTAATCGCGTTACACCACCTCAGCGTACTGAAGTTGATGTTCTTTTTGTCGCGCCACATAGCGCAGCAAACGATCTGCAACCGCAAAACTACCGTGTTTAAAGATCGCTCTTACCCCTGCTGTATCGACCTGAAAAATCAGACATTCGATACTAAACATACCTTCTTCATCTTCTAAATGAAGAGCCAAATCTCGTGGATAACTTTCGACACGATTCGCTTCATTCGGCTGATTCAGTTGTAAAAGTACACCAAAGAAACTTAAATCACTAATCATTACTTTGAACTGCTCAGGCAAATAACGATGGGTCAGTTGCGTATGTGGTTGCATGACTTCAATGCGCTCTTCACCACGACGATCCATATGTTTGATTTGTTCACGGGTCATCGGAATAATGCCATCCAAACCCTGAATCGATTCACCATTTAAATAGGTTGCAAACAAATGCATGGTTTCTTTACGGCGTTGAAGCTGCGGCACATGATCCGCATTGGCGATCAAGGCAAACTGCATATCAGGACATTGCAAAGCAAAATTTGCATTTTCAAAAGGCAAGGTGAAACTATCATACTGCCCAGCGGCAACCAGCGTTTTGCACTGTGGAATCGGCACATCTTTTAAACGCAATAGCCGATTACAGTTGATCTCATAACGCAAACGCTCAGTTTTGGTAAATTCAGCCATTTGACGGAAGAACAAACGCTTAGCTGTAGGTGACATGCGAGTCTTGTCAAGTTTGGCATGATTTACCAGATACAAAATCACGGCTTGACCAAATTCTTCCATCCGATCTTCTTGCATCAACTTCAGTGACTCTTCCAAGATCATGCGCCAGCTTTTACGGGTCTTTTGCATCACTCCCATTAGGACCATACGGTCAACCAGTTCAGGACGTTGGTGCGCAAATGAAGAAGCAACCACTGAGCCTAATGACATGCCCATCATAGAGACTTTGGAAATACCGACGATATCCAGCCATATACCAAGCATTCTGGATAAATCCGATAATTCAAGCGTTCCCGCAGAAACACCTGTATCACGGTTGGTAATCTGCTGATTCGCACCCATTGAAGGTAAATCAATTAAAATGACAGGTCCGCAGGCAAACAGTTGTTCAACACAATATTTATAAGAGTTGAAATTTTGAAATGCCCCGCCCACAATTACTATGGGAGTCTGATGAATTGTACGCACATCAGCCATGGCCATGAATTCGACTTTCCAGCCATCAATCCATGTTTCACGAGCAGATTGCTTAAAAATATCTTTATGATAAAGATCAAAAAAACCAAAAGGTGAACCCGCTTGGTGAAGATCCGCGTCCATCTGGATAATGGAATTCATTTCCTGCCTCCTGCCTGCGTTGTTTTTTATCTATGCAGGCTCCGTTCCATGCGACACAATGGCTATGCATCCTTACTCAATTTTTTTGTATAACGTCAATAGCCTTATTGTTTCATTCTATACAGATGTGACTTTTTTAAGCAACCCTTTCTATAACCACTCATCTAGTTTCGATCTTTTTCAAGTTTCAAAATATTTAAAGTCGCGTAACAATTTCACAGTTTTCTACTAAATCACGCACTAGCTCATCTTTACCGCATTATGATGACTATACCAATCTGGTCATAGCCTGTTACTATGCAATGTACCTTTATGGATTTTTAACCGATCAAAGACTGCTATGCACGATTCAATTGAACACTATATGCAAACAGTAGGTCAAAATGCGCGTCAGGCTTCCCGCTTGTTGGCCAGCGCATCGACCTTAACGAAAAACAATGCGCTTTCAGCCATTTTCACTGCGCTAGAAGATCGTCAACCGCAAATTTTAGCGGCGAATGCGATTGACATGCAAAAAGCGCACGAAAACAACCTGGATAGTGCTCTACTTGATCGTTTAGAACTTAACCCCTCACGCTTTAAAGGCATGTTACAAGGCTTAAAAGATGTGATTGCGCTTAAAGATCCAATCGGTGAAATTACTGATATGTCATATCGCCCTACAGGTATTCAACTCGGTAAGATGCGTGTGCCTTTAGGCGTTGTCGGCATGATTTATGAATCACGGCCAAATGTCACACTTGAAGCAGCATCCTTAGCGCTAAAATCTGGCAATGCCATTATTTTACGTGGCGGTTCAGAAGCGCTTGAGTCCAATAAAGCCATCGCCGAAGCCATTCAGTATGGGCTTAAAAAAGTGGGCTTACCTGAGCATGCCGTCCAAGTGATTGCAACCTCTGATCGTGCCGCAGTTGGTCAACTGATTACCATGAGCGAATATGTCGATGTGATTATTCCACGTGGCGGTAAAGGTCTGATAGAACGAATTACCCTTGAAGCACGTATTCCTGTTATTAAACATTTAGATGGCAATTGTCATGTTTTTGTAGAAGCTGAAGCTGATCTACATAAAGCTCTCCCAATTGCGCTTAATGCGAAGACTCATCGTTATGGTGTTTGTAATGCCATGGAAACGTTGTTGGTCGATGAAAATATCGCAGAAGAGTTTTTACCGCGTATTGCTGAACTGTATGCTGAAAAACATGTCGAGCTTCGAGGTTGTGACCAAACTCGCCGCATCCTCGGTGAAAGCGTCAAAGTCGCCACTGAAGAAGACTGGTATACCGAATATCTAGCGCCCATCCTTGCGATTAAAGTGGTATCGGGTATTGATGAAGCGATTCAACATATTAACCAATATGGTTCTCACCATACCGATGCAATCATTACTGAAAACTATTCATTAGTTCGCAAGTTTTTGGCTGAAGTAGATTCAAGCTCTGTGATGATTAATGCTTCTACACGCTTTGCCGATGGTTTTGAATATGGTTTAGGCGCCGAAATTGGCATCTCGACCGATAAAATCCATGCGCGCGGTCCAGTGGGTTTAGAAGGCTTGACCTCACAAAAATGGATCGTATTTGGTGACGGTCAAATTCGTCAATAAAATAATATGTCTTCTGGTTTTGTCGTTCAGTCGACAGAGCCAGAAAATGATTCAGCATTGAATCATGAAGTTATTTTTTAAAAATAGAAACATTTTTATTAAATAAATTGCAACATGATCAAACTATAAAAAATAGCGGTTCAACGTTATATTGGGTTTAAAAGAAAATTCGTTTAGGTTGGTTATTCGTTGGTTTTAACCCATGAATGCTAACGATAAATTAAAGATTGTTCGATAGTGCTTAAGTCTAATCGGCTAAAGTCTAGCTTGGACAGAAAAACGACACATGTTACAACATGTCATATTGATATTCGGACTGACAAAATCAGATTTGAAAATCAATATATTAAGGAAACAATTTAAAATATTTTGGGTGCAATACCGTGTCTACATCCGTTTTAGTGATTAACTGTGGTTCTTCCTCTATCAAATATGCTTTGGTTTCAGATCGTCGTGAAAACCGTATTTACGGTTTGGCTGAAAATCTAGGCACAGCAGAAGCTCGTATTAAAGGGATTACCGTCGGCGGTGAGCCCCTTGAATTATCCATTCCACACGCTGACCATGAAAAAGCA
Organism: Acinetobacter septicus; assembly: GCF_019355975.1. Classification (NCBI taxonomy): domain Bacteria; kingdom Pseudomonadati; phylum Pseudomonadota; class Gammaproteobacteria; order Moraxellales; family Moraxellaceae; genus Acinetobacter; species Acinetobacter septicus. Next base: position 1,523,988 of record NZ_CP079898.1, read on the forward strand.
CTTGAAACATTGTTGGCACGCTTAGCCAACTATAAGCCGCAGGCAATAGGACATCGTGTGGTCCATGGTGGAACATTAACCAAAGCGGAATTACTCACCCCAGAAATTATTGAACGTATTGTTGCTGCAACGCCATTAGCACCCTTACATAACCCTGCACATTTGGTTGGTATTGATGCCACTATGCGTTTGTTTCCCGAATTACCCCAAGTGGCTGTATTCGATACCGCATTTCATCAAACAATGCCTGAACATGCTTATCGCTATGCCTTGCCGAAATTCTTTTACACGGAACACTATGTCCGCCGCTATGGCTTTCATGGTACAAGCCATGCGTATGTATCTGATCGCGCCAGTGAACTGGCTGGACAATTCCGACAAGGCGGCTGGTTAAGTGCACATTTAGGCAATGGTAGCTCGACCTGTGCCATCTGGAATGGTGAAAGTATTGATACCTCGATGGGTTTAACCCCACTTGAAGGGATCGTGATGGGAACCCGTAGTGGTGATGTCGATCCAAGTATTCATAGTTTTATTGCCAACAACTTAGGTTGGGATATCGACAAGATTGATAAAATGCTCAACAAAGAAAGTGGGTTGTTAGGTTTATCTGATAATTTATCTAATGACATGCGCACATTGATCGAAGCCTCAGAAAATGGCAACGAAGATGCAAGACTTGCCATTGAAGTATTCAGTTACCGTTTAGCCAAGTCATTAGCTGGTTTAAGCTGCGGTTTACCCAAAATCGATGGTCTGATTTTTACAGGTGGGATTGGGGAAAACTCAGCCTATATCCGCGAAAAAACCATGATATATCTACCTCATTTTGGTTTTAAACTAGATAAAGATCAAAACAATACACTACAACGTGGTACAGAGGGCCGGATTGATGTAGGTCAAGGACCACAAATCTGGGTGATTCCTACAGATGAAGAAGGTCGTATTGCCAAAGAAACTGAGCAAGTGGTGCAACAGGCAAAAAAGCTTGACGTTGTGATTGGCTAATCATGCAGAGCTTATTGAGAGATCAGTACTCTCAATAGGCCAAATACAAATGTTAAAAATATAATTTTATTTAAGGTCATTATGAATACAATTTTAATGATTCCAACCGCTGAAGGCGTTGGTTTAACCTCAGCCTGTTTGGGGATGGTGTATGCGCTGGATTGCAACGGCATTAAAGCTGGGTTTTTAAAACCATTTTCTCAGGAAAATCAGAATCAGTTTGATCGCACCACATCTCTCTTTCAGCATTTATTTCAACGTGATACTGTCCAGTCAATTTCTCACGAAAAGTTGCTGCAATATATTTCAGCAGGCGAAATGGATGATTTACTTGAAGAAGCCGTTAGCCTGCATCGTACGATTGCAGCTCAACAGGATGTAATTATTGTTGAAGGCTTGTTGCCCAACGGACAAGATCATTTTGCCAGTGAATTGAATGCAGCGCTTGCACAAGCACTCGATGCCAAAGTGATTTTGGTTAGTACCGCAGATATTCAAAATCCACGAAAAACCGCGGAAAGAATCGAGTCACATTTACGTCAGTTTGGTGGTGTCAATTCAAATCGCACCGCTGGCGTACTCTTTATGCGTACACGCGGTTTGCCTGAAGAATCAGCTCAAATTCCACTTACCATCGACCCTTCGCTGCGCCTGAGTGCTGAAATTGAAAAATTTAGTCTGGAACTACAAGAATACAATCGTCATTTAGGTACCAAAGAACTGCCGATTATCGGCATGGTGCCTTTTAGCAATACCTTAAGTGTGCCACGTACATTAGATATTGCTTCGGTGATTGATGGTGAGTGGGTTCATTTGGGTGAAGCCAAACAACGACGCATTTTGCATTCCAGTTTAATTGCTTCAAGCATTGAATATGAACTCAATAAATTTGTCGCGGGCGAACTGATTATCAGTGCTTCCGAACGTACAGATGTCCTTTTGGCAAGTAGTCTGGCAACCAGTAATGGGATTCCTCTGGCAGGTCTGGTGCTGACCGAACGCACAGCGCCAGCCACCCAAATTCTGGATTTTTGCCAACACGCGATTAAACGCGGCTTACCTATTTTACATACCCAACTCAACACACTGGAAACCGCACAACGTCTGGCAGATTTTGGTAATGAAATTCCAGTTGATGATACTGAACGTGCCGAACAAGTCACTCGTTTTGTTTCGAGTCATATCGATACCGAATGGCTCAAAACTCAAGTCAATGGTAACCTCAGACCTCGCTTATCCCCTTCTGCCTTTCGTCATGAATTGGTACAAAAATCGATTGCGGCTAAAAAGCGAATTGTACTCCCCGAAGGCGATGAGCCGCGTACCGTACAGGCCGCTGCCATTTGTCAGTCACGTGGATTGGCACATTGTATCCTATTGGCGAAGCCAGAATCTGTGGTGGATGTGGCTAAAGCGCGTGGCATTGAGCTTCCAGATGATCTGGAAATTATTGATCCAGATACCATTCGAGACCAATATGTCACACCAATGGTCGAATTACGCAAAGGCAAACTGAACGAATTACAAGCCAAAGAGCAACTTCAAGATACAGTGGTTCTTGGCACGATGATGCTGGCATTGGATCAAGTTGATGGTTTGGTTTCAGGCGCCATTCACACCACAGCCAATACTGTTCGTCCTGCATTTCAGTTGATTAAAACTGCGCCCGAATATTCACTGGTTTCATCCATTTTCTTTATGTTGTTACCCGATGAAGTCTATGTGTACGGTGACTGCGCAATTAATCCTGATCCCGATGCCCAACAATTGGCTGAAATCGCGATTCAGTCGGCGGACTCGGCGAAAGCCTTTGGGATTGAACCACGTATTGCCATGATCAGTTATTCAACAGGCACTTCGGGCACAGGTGCAGATGTTGAGAAAGTAGCTGAAGCGACTCAAATCGCCAAACAGCGCCGCCCCGATCTATTGATCGATGGCCCATTACAATATGATGCAGCCTCAGTCGAAAGTGTTGGCCGTCAAAAAGCACCAGACTCCCAAGTGGCAGGTCGAGCCAATGTCTTTATTTTCCCTGATTTGAATACAGGCAATACCACTTATAAAGCAGTTCAACGTTCTGCCAATGTAGTCAGTGTTGGCCCAATGTTACAAGGCTTGAATAAACCTGTGAATGATTTATCTCGTGGTGCGTTGGTCGATGATATTGTGTTTACCATTGCACTCACCGCCATTCAGGCAGAGCAACAGGTTGAAGCAAAAAGCAGCAACTAAAGTATCTTAATTGATAACTCCATAAAAAAAGTCCCTTGAAATATCAGGGACTTTTTTTATAAAAACCAAATTATGAATTTAGTTTAATTGATCTTTATTCACTGGCATCATAAGAGAACTGGATACCTGCTGTACCGCCAGTTTCAATGAATAATTTGATAAAATCAGGCACTGTTTCTTTACGCTGCCAGTCACGTTGTAATTCACAGAATAATTGCGCCACACTAATTAATTTACCGCCCGCCTGTTCAATACGGCGTAATGCAGCCTCGTGAGCAGCCAATGATGTTCCACCTACTGCATCAGCAACCACATAGACTTCATAGCCTTCCTGTAGCGCATCAAGTGCTGGAAAGGTTAAACAAGCTTCTGTCCAAAGCGCAGTCATAATCAGTTTTTTCCGACCTGTAGCCTTGACAGCTTCTTTAAACTCGACATCTTCCCAAGAGTTAATAGAAGTACGGTCATACGTTGGATAATCTGCCAACACTTTACGTAACTGAGGAATCGGTGGTTTGTTTAAACCTGTTTTGACATTTACCGTTGAATGAATAATCGGTAAGCCATAAACAATCGCAGCTTTGGCACTGCCGACAATATTATTGATTAAAAGTTGACGATCCATCGAAGCAATCGAGTTAACTTGTACTGGTTGATAATCGATACAAATAAAAGCTGAATTTTGAGGTGTTAATAGATGATCTTGCTTTGGATCACGAATGGCTTCACTGGTCATTTTTTATTCCTTTTTGATCTTTGTGATAGAAATCATTCTCATCTTATGCCGACAACCCTGCAAAGAATATGACTATTTTTAGGACATAGTTTTTCATTTTGTAATGTAGATAAAACTATATTTTTATGGATGCAATATTCGCCTACATAGTCATTAATTCATCATGGAATATGATTCATTTTTTTGCAAGCCAAACGGTATGCCCTGTACATTCAGCATCTTCTGCAACCATTTTAACCACATCAAAACTATATTGAGCCAATAATGCGCGGTATTCTTCGGCATCCAAACTGGCATGATACAAAGGCTCTCCAAACATCTCTCCAATCGCCTCACAATGACTCGGCCCACTGGTAAACATCAGGGCGGCTCCGCGCTTTGCATGCGCTGAAAATTGTGCAAACATTTCACGTTGATCATCTGGAGTGAGATGGAAAAAACTATCCCATGCCAAAATGCCATCAAACTGTTGATCAAAACGAAAATGTCGCATATCGGCATCGATCCATGTCTGTTCAGGAAAAGATTCCCGCGCCATTTCCAACATTACCTCTGAACGATCTATCCCTGTCACCTGACAGCCATTTTCGATGAGATACGCTGCAATCGGATGACCTGAACCACAACCCAAATCCAATACACTTGCATCAGTAGCTGGTAATAATGCCAAAAAATGATCTAGCCAAGCTTTTTCATAGAGATAATCACCGCGAAGCTCTGTCCAGTCGCGTCCATATTTTTGGTAAATTTGAATGATTTTTTGGGCTAAACGCTCATTATTCATTTATTTTCACTCTTTTTTCATCATTATGATGGGTATTTTAATCTGATTTTAAAAGCTTAGACCTTCGACCAAAATCTCGGCAAAACCGCCCACAGCAGTGTCATTTTGTCATATAATCTTTGCCGCTAGCTAACTGCCCGCTCAAGAGATTTTTGATATGACCACAATTATCAAACAAGATGACTTGATCACTTCGGTCAAGGATGTCCTTCAATTCATTTCTTACTATCACCCGCAAGACTTTATTCAAGCCATGAGTCGTGCCTACGATCGTGAAGAAAACCAAGCTGCTAAAGACGCGATTGCACAAATCCTGATTAACTCGCGTATGTGCGCAGAGGGTCATCGCCCAATCTGTCAGGATACGGGGATCGTCAACGTTTTCCTTGAAGTGGGTTTAGACGTTAAATTTGATCTTAGCATGAGCTTGGATGATGCCATTAATGAAGGTGTACGTCAGGGTTATTTAGAGAACTCGAATGTACTTCGTGCTTCTGTTTTAGCGGATCCTGCTTTTGGTCGTAAAAATACCAAAGACAACACCCCTGCGGTGATCCACTACAAACTCGTTCCGGGTAATAAAGTAGATATTACGGTTGCAGCCAAAGGTGGCGGTTCAGAAAATAAATCTAAACTTGCGATGTTAAATCCATCTGATTCGATTGTGGATTGGGTACTGAAAACTGTTCCAACCATGGGTGCAGGCTGGTGTCCACCGGGCATGCTCGGGATCGGGATTGGCGGTACTGCTGAAAAAGCCATGATGCTTGCCAAAGAAGCATTGATGGAAGAAATCAACATGGACGAGTTACTGCGTCGCGGCCCTCAAAGCAAGATGGAAGAACTTCGTATCGAGATCTTTGAGAAAGTCAATGCACTCGGAATTGGCGCGCAAGGTCTTGGTGGTTTAACCACAGTACTGGACATTAAAATCAAGGATTATCCTTGCCATGCTGCGGGCAAACCTGTCGGTATGATTCCAAACTGTGCGGCGACTCGTCATGCACATTTCCAACTGGATGGTTCTGGTGTTGCTCATATTCAGGCACCAAAACTTGAAGACTATCCTGCTGTAACATGGGATTCATCTAAATCTAAACGTGTGAATTTAGATACCATTACTCAGGAAGAAATGAACTCATGGCAGCCGGGTGATACCTTATTGCTCAGTGGCACCATGTATACAGGTCGTGATGCAGCACATAAACGTATGGTCGATATGATCGACAACGGCGAAGAATTACCTGTTGATCTTAAAGGTAAATTTATCTATTACGTGGGTCCAGTTGATCCGGTAGGCGATGAAGTGGTTGGCCCTGCTGGTCCGACAACCGCAACCCGTATGGACAAGTTCACCCGTAAAGTGCTTGAATACACTGGCCTGTTCGGCATGATTGGTAAAGCGGATCGTGGTCCAACGGCGATTGAAGCCATTAAAGATAACAAAGCGACTTACCTCATGGCAGTCGGTGGTGCAGCTTATCTGGTGTCTAAAGCGGTGCGTGAAGCTGAAGTGGTTGCCTTTGCTGACTTAGGTATGGAAGCGATCTACAAATTTGTCGTTGAAGACATGCCTGTTTCAGTGGCTGTTGATGTGAATGGTACATCCATTCACGCGATTGCACCTAAAATCTGGCAAGCTAAGATTGGTAAAATTCCAGTCACAGATGCTGCGGCGGTTTAAATACTTATCTAAGATATAAAGAAAGCACCTTTCGGGGTGCTTTTTTTGTCAGTAAATTTTATCCAATCTATACAAAATCATTAACGTATCGTTTTATTTTCTAATTGATTAGTTCTTAATAAAAAAGTATTCACGATAATATTTCAGCTCGGCAATCGAATCACGAATATCATCCATCGCTAAATGCGAAGCATTTTTTTTCAAGCCGCTCATGATTTCTGGACGCCAGCGTTTAGCCAGTTCTTTCACACTCGACACGTCCAAATTACGGTAATGAAAAAATTGTTCGAGTTCAGGCATCAAACGATGTAAAAAACGGCGATCCTGACAGATCGAATTACCACACATGGGCGAGCTTTTTGGGCTAACCCATTTTTTTAAAAATTCAAGCGTTTGCTGCTCTGCATCCTGAGCGGTTAATTTGCTACGACGCACACGTTCAATCAAGCCCGACTGTCCATGTTGACGTGTATTCCATTCATCCATAGCATTTAAAATACGATCTGGCTGATGCACCGCCAAAACTGGACCTTCTGCCAAAATATTTAAATGATCATCTGTAATAATCGTTGCAACTTCAATAATCTGGTCATTGTCTGTGTCTAAACCAGTCATTTCGAGGTCAATCCAGATTAACCGTGTATCTAATGTGCTGCTCATGAATATGGAATCTTAAAGGCTTGAAAAACATCAATAGTAGCAAATTAATTACATCTTGGCTGTAATTCCATAGCCAGTTCATGCTATTTTTGCCACCTCAAACAGTGGGTTTTAGGAATGAATGGCTCTAATTCGTAAACGGCGCTTAACTGAACAACAGCAACGCCGCATAGACAAACAACATAAGGCACGCCAAGAGGAAATCGAGACTTCTCATGATCTGGAAGGCTTGGTTGTGCAACACTATGGTCGCCAACTTGAAGTACAGGCTTTATCTGTACCCGAGCCTCATCCTGAAAAGCCCATAGTTGCTGAGGGTGAACCAGAACCATTCTGGAAACCCATAGCAATCGGCAGTGTCTGGCGTTGTCATGCGCGCACCAATCTTGAACTCTTGGTCACAGGTGATCGAGTCAAATGGCAAGCCGATCCCAATACAGGTTTAGGCATTATTACGGCCATTCATCCACGCCAATCCTTACTCACTCGTCCTGATCGCTACCATAAAGTCAAACCTGTGGCAGCCAATATCAGTCTAATTGTGATTGTCTTTGCGCCATTGCCAGAACCAGCACCGAGTCTGATTGATCGATATTTAGTCGCCTGTGCAGATGCCAATATCCCTGCACTTTTGGTGCTTAATAAATCTGATTTACTTCAAGAGCATGATCCAATTTTGACCTTGCTCGATGAATATAAAACGCTGGGTTATGAAAGTCTGATTTGTCAGGCCAAAGGTGATTTATCAGCGTTACATGAACGACTCGATGGTGAAACTGTGGCATTTGTTGGGCAGTCTGGTGTCGGTAAAAGTTCACTCATCAATGCCATCGTGCCAGATGCAGAGCAAAAAACCAATATCATTTCAGAGAACTCGGCATTGGGACAACACACCACCACGTCCACTCGTTTGATCAGTTTTGGTCAAAATGGTGCGTTGATTGATTCTCCGGGGATACGTGAATTTGGGCTTTGGCATTTAAATGCAGATAAAATTCGTGAAGGCTTTCCAGAAATTGCATCGCACTTGGGACATTGCCAATTCCGTAATTGTACGCATACGCATGAAAAACAGTGCGCACTCAAAAATGCGGTTGTCGCGGGTGAAATTTTACCGCGTAGACTTGAAAGTTATTTGCGTTTAAATGAAGAAATTCAGGATGCGCAACAAAAAAGTTAATTTTCTATCAAAATTACCCTTGAACTGGTGATTTTGATCACCATGTATATGAGCTATACTCTACGTCAATTTTAAGCTGAATTAGGTGACTTGTGGAACGCTGGTTAGAGTTTATGGGGAATCACCCCTTTTTGTTTGGAATCTTGGCTGTTTTAATTGTGCTGTTCTTTGTTTTTGAAGGGCAACGTAATGGTCGTAAGATTTCCCCACAATCACTTGGTATTTTAGTTAAAGCGAAAAATGCTCAACTGATTGATCTACGTGATGCGGGTGATTTTCGTGAAGGTCATATCAGCGGTAGCCGTAACATTCCATATAGCCAACTGACTAGCCATATTGATGAGTTAAAATCAAGTGATCGCCCATTGGTGTTCATTTGTAATTTAGGTCAGGTTGCAGGCAGTGCCCTGCAAAAAGTTGGTCATGCTGACAGTTATCGTCTTGATGGCGGAATTAGTAACTGGAAAGCACAAAACCTGCCACTGGTGAAAAGCAAAACCAAAGCTTAAGGAGAACTTTATGTCTGCAAATATCACGATTTACTCGACCACAATGTGTCCGTATTGTGTGCGTGCAAAACAGCTTCTTGAGCGTAAAGGCGTTGAGTATAAAGAAATTAATTTATCCAATGAAGCACCAGAAGTACGCGTTGAATTGATCCAACGCACCAATCATCGCACTGTGCCTCAAATTTTTATTAATGATCAGTTTATTGGTGGTTTTGACCAGCTTTATGCTTTAGAGCGTGATGGTAAACTCGACCCGTTACTGGCCTAAACTCGCTTAAATTGTAAAGGAAAGAAGAATGAGTGAAGAACAACAAACTCAACCACAACTCGCTTTAGAACGTCTTTATACCAAAGACATTTCATTTGAAGTTCCTGGGGCGCAAGTTTTTACTAAACAATGGCAACCAGAGTTGAATATCAACCTTTCATCTGCTGCTGAAAAAGTTGATCCAACTCACTTTGAAGTGTCATTAAAAGTAGTGGTTCAAGCCAATAATGATGGCGAGACAGCGTTTATTGTAGATGTCACTCAAGCAGGTATTTTCCTGATTGAAAATATTGAAGAAGAACGCCTTCCATACATTCTAGGTGCTTACTGCCCGAACATTCTGTTCCCGTTCTTGCGTGAAGCAGTCAATGATATGGTGACAAAAGGCAGTTTCCCTCAATTACTGTTGACTCCTATCAACTTTGATGCTGAATTTGAAGCCAATATGCAACGTGCTCAGGCAACCGTTGCTGAAGGTCAGGCTTAATTGCCCAAATAAAAAAACCACCGTTTGGTGGTTTTTTTATGTCTAATATTCGGTCAGGCTTTATTTAAATTTTTTATGATTTTCATTGCGAATATTAAGCAGGTTTTTGCCTTCTACTTTCGCCTGAGCCAATTGATTGGCTTTGACCAATCCAGACGTCTTATCAATTTCAGCGACCAGTTGATCAAGTCCAGCCTGATAGGCTTTAACATCAGCGCTATGATCTGGCTGATTTTTTAATTTATTGGGTTTCGATGTTTTAGAATCAAGCGCAGCCATTCGCATTTTTGTCAGTGCAGAACTGGCATCATTGGCATTAGTCGATTTATTAAAATCTGCATAAGCAGTTGCAATTGTTACCATGTTGTCATGTAAAGTGGCTGCCGTCGCAAGGTGGCTCAATCCAAAACAACTTAGAAACAATGCACTGAACCATACTGTCTTCATCGGTGTATTCCCTGTTTAGTCAATCATTTGACAGCTCAAACATAACCAAGTTTCAAAAAAAGAAAAAGCGCCTTTTGTTGGAGCTTTGTCTCAAATTTAGCTGCATAAACACAGCCAGTTTAAATTTTGCGTTTTAAAGCGTCAGCAATGGCTTCGACCAATTGCTGCGAAATTTCCTGTTTAGAGGCTTTTTCAAGTTCACGTTTCTTCATATGATAACTTTGTGCAAAAAACACCGTCATGGCATTTTCATCTGAAGCAAAACCAATATCTTTACGTGAGACATCGTTACAAGCAATCATATCCAGTTTTTTCGCCACCAGTTTGCCTGCTGCATATTCTTCAACATTTTGCGTTTCTGCGGCAAACCCCACCATAAATGGGCGCTGTTGTTGCTGTGCAATGGTCGCAACAATATCTGGATTTTTAATCAGTGAAACTGCCAACTCATCGCCTGCTTTTTTAATTTTTTGATCTGCCACTTGAGCAACGCGGTAATCTGCCACTGCTGCCGTTGCGATAAAAATATCACAGCCTTCATCTAGCGTTTGCATACTGGCATCCAGCATTTGCACAGCTGAAGCAACATTGACACGTTGCACACCATTTGGCGTATCCAGCGTTACAGGGCCTGCAATTAAAGTCACCTTCGCACCTGCTGCATAACACGCTGCGGCTAGAGAAAAGCCCATTTTCCCCGTACTATGATTGGAAATATAACGCACAGGATCAATCGCTTCACGTGTAGGCCCTGCGGTCACCACCACATGCTTACCTGCCAATAATCCAAATTTTTCTGCGATGGCACGTTGGGCTTTATGAAAATATTCGCGCACCTGATAAGCCAATTGTTCAGGTTCAGGCATACGCCCCAGACCAACATCCCCACAAGCTTGCGAACCTGCATCAGGCATAATCACATGAATGCCATCTTCCACCAATGTTTGTAAATTACGCTGTGTGGCTTTTGCTGCCCACATTTGCTGATTCATGGCAGGCGCGACCCAAACAGGCGCTTTAGTCGCCAAATACAAGGTGCTGAGTAAATCGTCTGCTAAACCATGCGCAAATTTTGCCAAACTATCACAGCTTGCTGGTGCAACCAAAACCAAGTCGGCCCAACGCGCCAACTCGATATGCCCCATGCCCGCTTCTGCTTCAGGATCTAGTAATTCGGTATGTACAGGATTACCTGAAAGTGCCTGAAAAGTTAAGGGGGTAATAAATGCTTGTGCGCCGTGGGTCATCACCACACGCACATTAAATCCATAATCTTTTAGCCGACGAACGATAATCGCACTTTTGTAGGCTGCTATGCCGCCAGTAACCGCTAGGATGATGTTTTTATGAGGAATAACACTTAAATCAAAGCTCACAAACAGCTTACCTTTATGTTGCAGTGGCGCTCACAATAGCATTAAATACGCGCATACCCAAGTGATTGGCTATGAAATCAGAATTAAAATAATGGCAATAAGTGATATTTATAATGAATCATTCTATTAAACAATCGATCAAAGCGTGGCCACAACAAGAACGCCCACGTGAACGCCTGCTAGAACAAGGCGCAAGCAGTTTATCAGATGCAGAATTACTGGCGATTTTCTTACGTTCAGGCTCCAGACAGCACTCTGCGGTTGAACTGGCTAGACTCCTGATTCAGCATTTTGGGGGACTTAATCCTGTATTTGACGCTTCACAGGAAGAGCTGTGTCAGTTTCATGGAATGGGCGCGACCAAATATTCACAATTAATGGCAGTCAAGGAGTTAGGCAGGCGTTATTTGAATAATCATTTTCATCAAGATTATTTAAATCTGGATTCATCTCAACTGGTACTCGATTATTTACGTTATGAGTTACAAGGTGAAACGCAGGAAGTATTTGCTGTCCTGTGTCTGGACAGTCAGTTACGCAAGTTACATTTCAAGAAACTGTTTTTTGGCTCTACCAATTTTTGCAGTGTTTCAATCAAACAAACCTTGCGTTATGCCATTCAACAACATGCTAGTTTTATCGTGATTGCACATAACCATCCCTTTGGTGAAGTACAGCCTTCGGTCGAAGATATTGAAATGACCCAACAGTTAAAACAGGCTTGTGAATGTGTCGAGATCAAGTTGATTGATCATATTATTGTGGCTAAACAGGCAACTTTTTCATTTGCTGAACAGCGACTGCTCAATTTATAAAATCATGTGGCAATTGTATTGACAAAGTCTGACCAACTGGTAAAGATCATAAAAAAATCCTTGCCCGTTGAATCATGATTGTACGCGACCAAACCGATCTCATAAAGTTACTGTTTTCTTGGCGCGGAACAATTTTACCCAAAATTTTACCTGCGCTCGGCGTGGTGATGCTGCTCTCTGCGATTGTCGGTGGGCTTGAATATACTCAGATTTATCATTTCCCAGAACTTCCCCTTGTCGGTTTTACCCTCATTGGCGTCGTACTTTCCATTTTTTTAGGCTTTAAAAATAGTGCCTGTTATGATCGTTGGTGGGAAGGCCGTAAACTCTGGGGAGCCTTGATCGCCAATGCACGACATTTTGATCGGGACTGCCGTATTTTGCCACAAGGTCGTCGTGAGAAAGTCATTCAACATGTGATTGTTTTTGCCAATACACTTCGCGATCGCCTGCGTCATCAAACAGCACATCCGACTGAGCTGACAGAAACCACAGGAATGAGTCAACAAGCCCTGACGCAGCTCTATCAACAACATAATGCACCACAATACACTTTAAGCCTGATTCAATGGGAGTTAATGCAATCGCTTAAAGAAGGTGAGATCAGTGACATTATTTACACGCAGTTAAATCGCTATGTCACCGAACTCAGTCTAGTACAGACCGGTTGCGACCGTATTGCCAACACCCCTATTCCCTTTGCTTACTCGGTTTTGCTGAATCGTACCGTGTTCTTTTTCTGTTTTATGTTGCCTTTTAGCGTGGGGCCTATTCTGGGTTTAGGGACGCCATTACTGGTCGGGATTTTAACCTATACTTTTTTAGGGCTGGATGCTTTAAGTTCTGAAATTGAAGAACCCTTTGGCACACAAAGTAATGACCTTCCACTCGACTCGATGGTGCGGCTCATCGAAATTGAGTTATTAGGAACTTTAGGCAGACCAACCCCACCGCCTATTCAAGCACAAGATCATAATTTGTTATAACCTCTAGCCTGTTCTTATAATCTCACGCACAGATCTTATAGAAAATGCTTCAGATCAGTGAAGAATAAATTGAGAGTCAACAATTGATTTAAAGCGCTCTGTAAATTGTCCATTCCAATACGGATAATAAGGATAAGCTGGATAAATCGCACTCGCTTGATTCAATTTTTCAACATGTTCATGGGATAAATAAATATCTTTGGCCTTTAGATTATCTTGAAGTTGTGTTTCATTTCGAGCGCCAATCAGCACACTCGCCACAGTGGGTCTTTGTAATAACCACTGTAAAGAAATTTGAGGAATGGTATAACCTGTTTCTTCCGAAATTTCTTTCAAAGCATCAATCACTTGGTATAAATGATCTTCGTTGACAGGAGGAGCAAATTGAGCAGTATCATGCAAGCGACTTTCAGCAGGGATCGGATGTTGTCGATCAAATTTCCCTGTCAAACGCCCCCAGCCTAATGGACTCCAGACCACAGCGGCAATTTGTTGATCATCATTTAAAGGCATTAACTCCCATTCATAATCCCGACCGATCAATGAGTAGTAAACCTGATTGACCACAAACTTTTCATAACCATAATGATCGGCAATCGCTTGTGCCTTCATTAATTGCCAACCTGAAAAATTTGAAACGCCGATATAACGTACTTTTCCACTTCGAACCAATTCATCCAGTGTTTTCATCAGTTGATGCAATGAAGTAAAGCTATCAAATTGATGGAGTTGCAACACATCAATATAATCTGTACCCAAGCGCTTTAAAGACTGCTCTACGGCATATTGCAAATAGTTGCGACTAAAACCTGCCGCATTTAACGCATCTGAGCTTCGAATACCGATTTTGGTAGAAATAATCGTGTCTTTTCTATCTAAGGCTAAAGCCTTGCCCAACATTGTCTCAGACTCGCCATCGGAATAGACATCAGCAGTATCAAAAAAATTAATTCCAGCATCCAGACACATTTGGATCATACGATTAGCTTCGGTTTGACTCGGTTGTCCCCAAGCAGAAAAAAGTTGACCTTTGCCGCCTAAAGTCCCTGCACCAAAACCAAGCTCAGAGACTTTTAAACCGGAGTTTCCTAAAAAATGATAATTCATTACTCACTCCAACTTCGTGTTTTATCTTGTTAAATTCACAATAGCGCAATGACATTTTCAAAAAAACCATGATAATGAGAAAATACTTTTCTGATTTTATTGATCATGAATACAGAAGATTTTCAATTTTTTATTCGCGTTGCAGATCTGGGCTCTATCAGTAAAGCTGCACAAGAAGCTAATATTTCGGCATCTGTTGCCAGCCAAAGGATTCAGCGATTAGAAAACAATCTACAGTTACGTTTATTTCATCGAAGCACAAGAAAATTAAACCTGACGGAAGAAGGAAAAATACTCATTGAGCACGGTCGCCCTTGGATTTCTGATTTTTTAAATGTACAACAGTCGTTAAAAGTCAAAGACCATACTCTCAATGGAACACTCAGAATTACAACATCTTCAACCTTTGGAACGAAAATTTTAACGGCTATTATTGCTGAGTTTTCTCTTTTGCATCCTGAGCTAAAAATTTATCTGGATTTAAATGACCAAAATATTGATCTCATCAAATATGGTATGGATTTGGCGATTAGAATTGGTCAGTTGAGAGATTCAAGCTTAATTGCAAAACCATTAACCTTAAATAAACGCTTATTGTGTGCATCTCCAGATTATCTGCAAAAATATGGTTGTCCCCAGACCCCATCTGAATTGACATTGCACCGATGTCTATTACAACAGCATGAAAATGGTTTAACGGATCATTGGCAGTTGCTTGATGAAAATGCTGAATATCAAACTATCCGTGTCAATGGATATTTTACAACGAACTCTGGTGAAGCAATCAGACAGGCATCCTTATCTGGATTAGGCATATCCAATCATTCGATCTGGCATATCGCTGATGATTTAGCCTCAGGTAAACTGGTGCAAATCCTTCACAATTATCCCGTCGAATCTACTTCGATTTATGCTGTATGGCCAAATCGAAAACTTGTTCCACCCAAAATCCAATTCTTCTTAGAATACTTAAGCCATTACTTTCAATATCAATATCCGTGGTATGACGATAATACGCATTAAATTTTTATCTAAACACATTCCAAATCCCCTGTTGATCCGCTTTAGGCACAGGTGTATGCCCAAGTTTAATCCACGGCATATTATCGCCGTGAAAATCACTGCCAATTGAAACTTTTAAATCCAACTGTTCGATCATTCGATCGACCATTTGACGAGTAGATAATGGCTCACCACTCGGTGGTAATTCCACCGCATCGCCTTTAAGTTGTGCAAACAGTTCAATCAAATAACGGACATTGGTCGCCGATAAGTCATAGCGCGTCGGATGCGCCAATACAGCATATCCTTCACTCTGATGAATGATCTGAATAGTCTCTTGCAGACTCAAACCATCAAATTTTACAAAAGCGCGTTTACCTTCTTTTAGAAACCGATCAAAAGCCTGCTGTGGACGTGAAACAATATCCTTGTTCACTAGGGTTTTAGCAATATGTGTTCGCGTGATTCGATCTGCCTCTCCATCGACCAAAGTCAGCACATCTTCATAAATATCCTGTCCGATACAACTTTTAAGTAAATGGCAAATTTGTTTGGCACGTTCTGCACGAATCTTTTTTTGTATCGTAAGTGCATCTTGTAGAGGTTCAGGCTGTTGCATATCTAAGGCGACAATATGCACACCATAGCTCTTTTTCGTGGCTGGGCGTGACCATTGACTGGAGATTTCAACACCAGAAATGATATGAATATCATACTGTTGAGCAGTTTTTCTAACGAGTTCCACACCATCCATCGTGTCATGATCAGTCAAGGCCAGCGTATGAATACCACATTCAACTGCCGATTTGACCAATGCATCTGGTGACAAAGTTCCATCAGAAATATTGCTATGTGTATGTAAATCTATGCCTTGCATCTTTATACTATGCCACTTCGTTGATCCAGTTTAGATACTCTAACATGAAAGCACTTTTAGACTTTGTGCCCCTCATTATTTTCTTTTATTTATACAAAACCGTTGATCCCAAAGATACGCATCATCCCTTATTACAATTGATTGGATCAGCAGGTGGTGTTGATAACAATAATATTCTCGTCGCGACAACGGGTCTGATTATTTCCATGTTGATTATTTATGGTGGATTGTTCATTACTCAAAAGTTCCGTCTGGAAAAACAGCAATGGATTGTGCTGTTTATGACCGTCATTTTTGGCGGTATTACCTTGATGCTCAGTGATGATTTCTATATCCGTTTAAAAGCCGTGATTTTGAATCTGATTTTTGCAGGGGCATTTTTACTTTCACCGATGTTCAGCAAAGATAAGAAACCACTGATCCAACGTTTATTTGGCCCGATTTTTGAACTGAGTGAACAAGGCTGGAAAAACTTAAACTTTGCTTGGGCAGCCATGTTTGTGGTGATGTCGCTGTTACATTGCTTTTTTGCCTTTATTTTTATGCATGGCAAATATTGGGGTGAATTTACAGCTTTTGGTGACATGATCGTCATGTTTTCCTTTATCATTATTCAGTTTATTGTACTGCGTAAATACTTTAAATCGCCTGATGCTTAAATTGCTTTAAAATCAAACACTGAGATTGACCTATGCCATTATTTGTAGTCACCTGTACCGACAATGACGGAACTGTAGAAAAACGTTTAGCTGTTCGCCCTCAACACCTTGAACGATTACAAAAACTGGATGATGAAGGTCGTCTGATTGTGGCAGGTGCAATGCCTAAAGATCCGACCAATCCACAAGCGGGTTTTTATGGCAGTACCATTATTGTAGACTTTGACAGCCGCGAAGCACTGGATACATGGCTCAAAGATGAGCCTTTCCTGCTTGAAGGGATTTATGCAAACATTGAAGTTAAACCATTCAATAAAGCATTTCCGAAAGAGTAAAATTATGTCAACCATTTCCAAAGTGCTTATTGGTTTATCACTATTATGTTCAACGGCATGGGCTGTTGAAGCTGTACCCAACGCAGCAGCTCCAACACCAGTGGCAGCAACCGCCACGACAACCGCAACTGCAAAACCAGCGCCTGCCAATAGCGCTGTTGTGGCTGACCCAAATGCAGAAACCAAACCGTTAACAGCCGAACAAATTGCAAAAGCCAAAGCTGATCAGGACAACAAAATCAAGGCATTGGTTAAAGATCAGGCAGGACGACTCAAACAACTGGAACAAGCCAATCTGGATGCTTTAACTCAGAATCAAGAGTTACAACTCAAAAATGATAATCTGTTGGTTCAAGTTCAAGTCTTACAAAGTGAACGCAGTGCGCAAATGTTTTTGTACGGCGGTGCAGTCATGGGCGTAGGTGTATTTCTGGGCTTTCTGATTGCCAGTTATATTCACACCAAACGTCGTCGTCAGTGGTAAAATTCATCCTTTAAAACGATTTTAAAGGTTTTTCAGTGACAAGCTCTGGTATTGAAACGGCTGAACTGGATTGGGAATCTGTCGATGGCATTGATATTCCCATTTCCAGACAGTTTGGCGATGTTTATTTCTCTAAAGCCAATGGCTTACTTGAAACCCGACATGTCTTTTTAAATGGCAACGATCTCAGTACGCGGTTAAGTCAACTACAACCTTTTCAATATTTCTGTGTCGGTGAAACAGGGTTTGGTACAGGCTTAAATATTTTAACCTTGTGGCAACTCTGGCAACAGGTACGTCCAGCTAATCATAGCCATTTACATGCCATCAGCGTTGAGAAATATCCTTTAAGCAAAACCGATTTGATCCGCGCATTAAATGCATGGCCTGAACTCAAACCTCTTGCGGACCAACTTATTGCACAATATCCCCTTCCAATCGCAGGCTGTCATCGTTTAAGTTTTCCTGAAGAACGATTTAGTCTGGATCTATGGCTAGGTGATGCACATGATGTTTTCCCTATGATTGAAAAAACCAAAGCGGTTGATGCATGGTTTCTGGATGGCTTTGCGCCCTCATGTAATCCAGAGCTTTGGGAAGAACAGGTGCTCAATCACATCGTCAGGCTTTCTGATATTGGGACAACTTTTGCATCGTTTAGTGTGGCAGGTGTATTGAAACGCGGCCTTAAAAAACATGGCATCACGATTTCCAGACCCAAAGGGTTTGGTCATAAACGTGAAATGCTCAAAGCAATCTGGCAACAGACTGAAGAAAAAACTGAATCATCTGCTATAGATCAGCCTACCGAAGCCTTTAAACCACAAAATATTGCGGTTATTGGGGCGGGAATCGCGGGTTTGAGTGTGGCATGGACATTGGCTCAACGTGGACACCACATTACCATCTATGAGCAGAAGCACCCCCTCTCAGGTGGATCAGGCAATCCGTTGGCCTTGCTTAATCCAAAACTCTGTCCGATTGAACAAGCGCATGAGCATTTAATGACCCTGACCTGGCAATATGCTTTAAATTTTTATCCAAAATTTGAAGCTTTTCGTGCCATTCAAGTCAACCAAATAGCACAAAAAAACCCACAAGACTTACTCGATCTTGCAGAACAATATCCAGTTGGATTATTACAAACGCAAACGCCTGAACAGAATCAAATTGCCACGACCTTGTCCAGTTTAAAGCTGACACAGGCTGGCGCGGTTTCTCCGCATCAGCTTCGTGATCAAATCCTGAAACATCCAAATATTGATCTTAAAGTCGGCAAAATTACGCAACTGATCGAAACAGATTCGATGGTTCAACTCATGCAAGATCAAGATGTTTTAGCAGAGGCAGATCAAGTCGTCGTGTGTTGCGCTAAAGCCAGTTCAGACTTATTTGACCAATACCCTGTCCTAAAGCCGATTCGAGGTCAAGTCAGTTGGCTAAACAATAGCGAACACCCTTTAGCTCAAGACCAAGCGTATAGCTATGGCGGTTATTGTATGCAGCTGGATGCTGAACATTTAATTTTAGGCGCATCGTTTTACCCAAATCGGGAGGATGAAGATGTTCTCCTAGAAGACCATGTGCATAACTTTGATTTAATCCACAGCGTCTATCCAACTTATGCACAACACTTGCCAGATCCTGCCTTTTGGCAAGGACGCGCCTCTATCCGAGCGCAAACGGCTGATTATTTCCCATTACTCGGACAAGTTCAGGAAAACTCGCGTATCTTTACCTTTGCAGGTTTAGGTTCTAAAGGGTTTTTATTTGCGCCATTGTGTAGTGAAATATTGGCAGCCTTGATGTTGTATGAAGCCTGTCCCGTGCCAGCATCATTATTACAAAAATTAAATCCGCGCCGTTTCTTCAAAAAAGTTAAAACCAAGAAACCTTATTTTAATGCTTGATCCATTTTACCCACTAAACCGTGTAACGCTTCTTAATGATTCTTGCTTGAAAAACAAAAGGCGCTTTCAGCGCCTTTTGTTTAAATAACTTAGCGATTAAGCAGGAATATCACGTTGTGAAACTGAACGAATCGCTTCTTTTAACGCATCATAGCCATGAATCGCAGGGAATTGAGGAAATTCAGCAATCACATTATCTGGCGCATCAAACAAAAAACCATGATCCGCTTCGCCTAACATGGTGGTATCGTTATACGAATCGCCTGCTGCAATTACACGGAAATTCAGACCATGCAAAGCTTTCACAGCTTCACGTTTTTGATCTGGTTGGCGGAGTTTATAAGCTGTGATCATACCTTTATCATCTGTCTCCAATTTATGACAGAAAATCGTAGGCCAACCTAGTTGTTGCATCAAAGGATGTGCAAACTCATAGAAGGTATCGGAAAGAATGATCAATTGAAAATGAGTACGCACCCATTCCACAAACTCTTTCGCCCCAGGCAATGGCCCCATATCGGCAATCACCGACTGAATGTCGTTTAAGCCTAAACCATGTTGTTTTAAAATATTTAAGCGCTGTGTCATGAGCACATCGTAGTCTGGAATATCGCGCGTAGTGGCTTCAAGCTCTTTGATGCCTGTTTTTTTTGCAAAATTAATCCAGATTTCAGGAACTAAAACACCTTCCAAGTCTAAACAAACGATTTCCATGCTCACTCCAGCGGATTTTAAAAATGGCATTAGTTTAACATGTAGACTTTTCTGCACACACAATCTTTTAAACTCAAATTGAATGATTATTCAGGTTGACGCTTCAAATTAGATTATAATAATCTGCAAAATCAGTTGATATCTAATAAGGCACACTGGAATGAGTTTAGATTTAGAACGTATCAATGCAGAATTAGGCAATGATGCTGAAAAGTTGATTGAATGGGCGCTGAGCCTGAATGAAAAAGCCATTGTGACGACGAATTTCCGTCCGTTTGAAGCCGTGATTTTGCATATGCTGACACGTGTTAAACCAGACATCCAAGTCGTGTGGATGGATAATGGCTACAACACCGAAACCACCTATAAATATGTGGACGAAATTACCAAACGACTCAATCTCAATCTACTCACCTATCTACCGAAACGTTCTCGCGCCCATCGTGAAGCTTTGGAAGGGCCAGTACCTGCACTAGATGATCCAAAGCATGAAGCTTTTACCGCAGAAGTCAAACTAGAACCATTTGAACGTGCTTTACGCGAAACTGCACCGAAAGTCTGGTTTACGGCTTTACGCGCCACCGATACCGCAGTTCGTGCGGAAATGGACGCGGTCAGTATCAATCCAGATGGACTGATTAAGGTTGCGCCATTACTCAAATGGACATCGAAAGACCTGTGGGAATATATGCAAAAACATAATCTTCCTGATAATGAAGATTATTTTGACCCGACCAAGGGTGAAGAACATCGTGAATGTGGCTTACACTTAAGTCATTAATGGCTTAGTTTTGAAAAGGTAGCTTATGAAAATGGCTACCTTTTTTATTGATCAAATGATTCAATCAAAAAATGGCTTTCAAAGGTCATGTTTATCTCTTTATTAAAGGAGATAATGAAAGAAAACCTAAACAGCGATGAATAACCGCCCCATAGAGACTTCATTTTCAAAAGGACGAATAAGTCAATTTATAAACAACAAGTATTGAGTAAAATCAATGCTTCTGTGTTATCTCAACATTCATCACATTTTATTGGCTTTATGTACATTTTTGCTTATATACTAGTCATACACTTCTAATAGACACGTGTTCTATAATTCTAAAAACGTAGCTCATCAAGGGTTATTGATATAATTGCAGTGAGGCAATCCAAGCTATGCGCCCATTACACCCAATTGACTTTATATTCTTATCCTTAGAAAAAAGACAACAGCCTATGCATGTAGGCGGTCTGTTTTTATTTGAAATTCCAGAAAATGCCCCAGATACATTTATGCAAGATCTGGTCAATGATATTCGCAAATCCAAAACCATTCCTGTCCCGCCATTTAACAATCGACTGAGCGGCCTCTTTTGGGATGAAGATGAAGAGTTCGATCTGGACCATCACTTTCGACATGTCTCCTTACCCCACCCGGGACGTATTCGCGAGTTACTGATTTATATTTCTCAGGAACATAGCACCCTCATTGATCGGGCAAAACCGCTCTGGACATGCAATATTATTGAAGGGATTGAGGGTAATCGCTTCGCCATGTACTTCAAAATTCATCACGCGATGGTAGATGGCGTTGCAGGGATGCGTTTGATTGAAAAATCACTATCAGATGATCCAACAGAAAAAAGTATCGTTCCCCCTTGGTGTGTCGAAGGCAAACGCGCAAAACGTTTAAAAGAGTCCAAGCCGGGACGAATCAAAAAAGTGTTAATGGGCTTGAAAGATCAACTGCAAGCTACGCCACGGGTGATGCAGGAACTTTCTCAAACACTGTTAAAAGACTTCGGGCGTAATCCTGATTATGTTTCAAGCTTTCAGGCACCGAGTTCAATATTGAATCAACGTGTCAGTTCTTCACGCCGTTTTGCGGCACAGTCATTTGAACTAGATCGCTTTCGTCATATTGCCAAAGCACTCGATGTCACCATCAATGATATCGTTTTGGCGGTGTGTTCTGGTGCATTACGCGAGTATCTAATTAGCCATCAAAGCTTGCCAAATAAACCATTAATTGCGATGGTGCCAGCTTCGTTACGCAGTGATGACTCTGACGTCAGTAATCGAATTACCATGATTCTGGCAAATCTGGCGACCCATAAAGATGATCCTTTAGAACGCTTACAAACGATTCGTCGTAGCGTACAAAATGCCAAACAGCGCTTTAAACGCATGACCAGTGATCAGATTTTAAACTATAGTGCTGTGGTCTATGGTCCTGCTGGACTGAATATCTTATCTGGCATGATGCCAAAACATCAGGCATTTAATCTGGTCATTTCCAATGTTCCAGGCCCACGTGAGCCGCTTTACTGGAATGGCGCTAAACTAGATGCACTTTACCCTGCTTCTATTGTCCTTGATGGACAAGCGCTAAACATCACCATGACCAGTTATCTGGATAAACTTGAAGTGGGTTTAACCGCTTGTCGTAATGCATTGCCACGTATGCAAAATTTATTGACACATCTGGAAGATGAAATTCTTCGTTTTGAACAGTTGATTGCAGAAAAACAAAGTATGCAACAACGTGAAACTCAAATCAGTGCAGTCAGTTAAGCCATCACGAGAATAAAACAAGGGGCTTGATATGCCCCTTATTTTTTAATGGTACGACATTGTTTGAGTAATTGATGACACACTGAGCGGATCATCGCGGTGGTAATTTGTACTTCTTTACCTTGATCGTCCACCATATAACATGTATTCACAACATTGCTGCTGTCCATGACATGTTTTAAACCTTGACCAAGTAATCTTTCACTTACATTCATGCTAGAGAACCTCGACTTGCTAAGACGTCTAAAAAGGGAGAATTTGTCTTTGGCTACTGGATATGTCTAGTATTTAAAATTCGCAGGCGAAAGTAAAATTTCAGTTGTAACAAGGATTAAGCGAAATCCTGTTACAATTTCAGCTTAAAATGATGTCATATTGCTCTTGCGTGTATAAATTTTCGACCTGAAATTTTATGACACGATTCACAAAATGCTCCAAATCCGCGACAGCAGTAGCTTCCGCCGTCAATAAGCGATCGATCACCGCAGGATGCGCAACGACAGTAAAGCCACTCTTGGATTCAAATGCTCGGGTATATCTTAAAATTTCTCGAAATATCTCGTAACACACTGTTTCTGCTGTCTTCACATAACCCCGCCCCTGACAAGTCGGGCAAGACTCACACAGCAAATGTTCCAAAGATTCGCGCGTGCGCTTGCGCGTCATTTCTACCAAACCAAGCTCAGACACTTGTGTAATTTTGGTTTTGGCATGGTCACGTTCCAGCATTTTCTCGAGCTGACGCATCACTTCTTCACGATGCAGAGCCTCTTGCATATCAATGAAATCAATGATGATAATACCGCCCAGATTACGAAGTCGTAACTGACGTGCAATGACCTGTGTCGCTTCCATATTGGTTTTAAATACCGTGTCTTCGAGACTGCGACCGCCTACATAAGAGCCGGTATTAACATCAATGGTGGTCATAGCTTCAGTTTGATCGATCATCAAATAACCGCCAGACTTTAAGGCAACCCGAGTCTGTAAAGCCTTTTGAATATCTTCTTCGACATTATATAAATCGAATAATGGACGCTCGCCGGGATAATGAATCAATCGATCTTTGATATTGGGGACAAATTCATCGATAAATTCCACCAATTTTGCATGAATTTCACGTGAATCTACATATACCTTTGAGGTTTCTTCGTTGGCTAAGTCTCGGATTACCCGCTGTGGTAAAGGTAATTCTTCAAAAATTAGATTTGGAACAACACCACCTTTTTGCTTACGTTGAATAAACTCCCATAGCTTCGCCAAATAGCACATATCCTGCGCAATCGATGCTTCATCAATCCCATCAGCCGCCGTTCGAACAATCACGCTCCCTGGTAAATTGTGTTCTTTTTGAATGCGCTCAATCATGCTACGCAGACGATCACGTTCTTCTTCAGATTCAATCCGCTGTGACACCCCAATATGATTACCATAAGGCATCAGAACCAGATAGCGTGAAGGAATGGAGAGATCAGTACTTAAACGCGCGCCTTTAGTGCCCAGCATATCTTTCATCACTTGCACAGTGAGAATTTGCCCCGGATGTAAAAGCTCAAAAACATTTGGCATTGGCTGCGAACGTGGCCAAACCATGTCATTGATATGTAGAAATGCAGTTCGGGATAATCCAATATCGACAAAAGCCGCCTGCATACCCGGCAATACACGAACCACTTTTCCTGTATAGATATTACCGACCAAGCCACGTTTGACTGTCCGTTCAACAAATAATTCGTTGACTGTTCCGTTTTGGATTAATGCCACCCGACACTCCATAGGCGTGACATTAATCAGTAGTTCTTCTGACATACTCAAACTCAAAATGTTATAAAAATTCTTGTTCCAGAGTTAAAGAAGATCAAGCGTCCAATCTAATCGATTAATTAAAGCCGCCGTTTTCCCCTATAAACTTAACTCTTTTTAATAACTGTATTGTCTCAAATAAAGGCAAGCCCACCACATTGCTATAACTGCCTTCAATTCGAGGAATAAATTGGGCAGCTGCTCCCTGTATGGCATATGCGCCTGCTTTACCCACAGGTTCCCCTGTTGCCCAATAATTTTCCATATCTGCTTGAGTTAAATGCTGAAATTCAACTCGAGTCTGTACAACTTGACTCAAAAAATCACTTGCAGTGGCTACACAAATTCCAGAAAAAACATCGTGCTGACGACCGGACAATGCGGTCCAGATTTCAAAAGCATGCGCTTTAGATTCTGGCTTTCCAATGATCTTACCATCAAGTCCCAAACTTGTATCCGCTGCTAATATCACTGCATCTGGACACTGGCTAAAAATGACTTGAGCTTTTTCTCGTGCCAGACGTTCAACATAACTCGAAACGGATTCATTGTCCTGTATAGATTCATCAATATCTGGACGAACAATATCAAAGTTCAAACCAAGTTGTCTAAGCAGCTCTTGTCGTCTGGCCGAGCTTGACGCCAAAATTAAATGCGCCATTTATGTAAACAATAATAAATGATCGGCCAACATAAAATACTGGTCATCAACGGTTGCCAATGGCGAGCAATGGAAAAATGGAAGCCTCCCATGATTTGCGCCATCCACATAAAAACCAAATGCGCAATCAAGGCTAAAATCACAATCGTCCATAAGTTCATAAACGTTAAAATCCGTCTTTCACGAGTGAAATAACGCACAATAAACGTGATCAGAACAAAACTCAGCGCATTGAGTCCTAATGGCGAATCGATTAATAAATCGGTAAATAATCCAGTGGCAAAGGCGAACCAGACGCCACACCACGTTGGCTGACACAGCACCCAGAACAGCATGACCATCAACATCACCAATGGTCGCCAGCCCGAAACATCATAGGACAATGGATAAATCATTAAAATCGAACTGATGACTATTGAAATAATAATAATGATCAGAGGATCTTTACGCTTTTCATATTTTAACTTAGCGATTGGCATACGGTTGCTCCATCGCTAGGGATTCAGAAAATAACACCACAACATGATGTCCACTGGCCAACTGCGCCGCAGGAGTCACATCAATTTCAGAGAACTCACCCGAATTATGTCGACGGACCAACGAGACTGTTCCCACCAGATAACCTGCGGGGAAATGTTCGCCCAATCCCGAACTATAGACTTTATCCCCAATCTGTACATTGGCACTTGTGGGAACATATTCCATTTTTAAACGTCCAAGATCGCCAGTTCCAGACACGATGGCGCGCATCCCAGTCCGTTCCAGACGCACAGAAAGTGAATGTTCTTTATCTGAAAGCAGCATGATACGTGAACTATGTGGATAGACATTAATGACCTGCCCCATAATCCCCTTATCATCCAAAACTGTTTGACCGACTTTAATCTGATTGGTCTCGCCGCGGTTGATAATAATGATATGACGCAATGGATCTGCATCTGTCCCGATCACTTCTGCAATTTCCATACGCCCATCAATAATTAAAGGCGTATCCAATAACCCTCGCAAACGGGTATTTTCCGCAGAGAGTTCAGATAATTTTTGTAGGCGCACCTGTGCCTGAAGCAACTCAGCCTGCATCGCTGTATTTTCACGACGTAACTGGGTTTCAGACTTGGTTTGTTGGTTGAGCCATTCTCGCGACAGTACAGGATAGCTGGCTAGTGCATAAATCGGGTTATATGCAGCATAGGTCACATCCCTCGCAGGCTTGATAACATGAGGCATACGCCAGTTAATAAACAGCAACACCAGACATGTAATAACCGCGATGACAAACGAGCGAAAAGATGGCGGTTGTCTTGAAAAAAGATTCGGTTGCACCGCCTCGTCCTTAAAAAGTATTAACCAACAAAGAGCATGTCATGATTTGGGTTATCAAAGAACTCCAGTACTTTACCGCCACCACGTGTCACACAAGTCAGAGGATCTTCTGCAACGACCACAGGTAAGCCTGTTTCCTGAGCAAGTAACTTATCCAGATTACGCAATAAAGCACCGCCGCCTGTTAAGACAATTCCGCGCTCTGCGATATCAGAAGAGAGTTCAGGTGGCGTTTGTTCAAGTGCTGATTTCACCGCACTGACAATGCTTTGAAGTGGATCAGAAATCGCTTGCATGACTTCATCAGAAGTCACGGTAATTGAGCGAGGTACACCTTCTGCCAAATTACGACCACGAACTTCTATTTCCAAGGTCTGACCATCTGAAACAGCCATGCCCACTTCTTTTTTGATAATTTCAGCCGTCGTTTCACCAATCACACAGCCATGCGCCTTACGCACATAATGAATAATCTGTTCATCGAACACATCACCACCAATACGTAGTGAATCGGCATATACACAGCCTTGTAGTGAGATAATCGCAATCTCGGTGGTACCGCCACCCACATCAACCACCATCGAACCACACGCTTGTTCAACTGGCATACCTGCACCAATCGCAGCGGCCATCGGCTCTTCAATTAAACGCACATCACGCGCACCTGCATTAAATACAGCCTCACGGATGGCACGGCGTTCAACTAAAGTTGATTTGCATGGCACACACACCACCACACGTGGTGCGGGTGGAAATAAGCGTTTTTCATGTACTTTACCAATAAATTGGTTCAACATGGTTTCGGTGACTTCGAAATCAGCAATCACACCGTCTTTCATTGGACGAATCGCGGAAATATTGGCTGGTGTACGACCTAACATTTGTTTAGCATCGAGACCTACCGCAGCTACAATTTTCTGCGAACCACTGTGACGAATCGCCACAACAGTCGGCTCATTTAATATAATACCTCGGCCTGGTGCATAAATCAGTGTATTTGCTGTACCTAAATCAATGGCTAGATCTGGCGAAAACAAGCCAATTAGTCGTTTTAGAATCACGGGTCGTTCTCAGTTAAACTTTATATGGACGCAAGTTGGCAACTTTAACTAAATGTGATGCTTTGAACAAGTCAATCGCTTATTATAAGCCACATTATTTGCAAATTTTTAATACTGACTTAGGTGATGTTATGTCTACATCGGATGCTCAGCATTCAGATTTAAATGCACAAACCGTATCTCAAATCGCCAATCTTGCTCGATTGTCGCTTAATGATACGCAATCTAGCGACTATGCTCAAAGTCTAAATAAAATTTTAGACATGATGGACAGCCTAAAAAGCATTGATACTGAGGGTGTTGAACCTCTGAAAAGTCCGTTTGACAACCCGCAGCCCTTGCGTGCCGATGTGGTCACTGAAAGCAATCATCGCGATGAATATCAAGCAGTTGCACCTGAAACGCAAGACGGACTTTATCTGGTTCCACGCGTCATTGAATAGTTAAAAACAGATAAATCCTTGGTGATTTATCTCCCTAAATTTTAGAATTTGACGATATAGAATTTTTACTTATGACAGATTTACATCGCTTATCTATTCGTGAACTTTCCGAAGGTTTAAGCCAGACGAAATTTTCCTCACGCGAATTGACTCAACATTATCTGGATCGTATTGCCAAGCTTGACACAAAGATTCAAAGTTATGTGACTGTTACACCTGAACAAGCACTGGCTGAAGCCGATGCCGCGGATGCCGCATTCAAAGCAGGTCATGCCACCGTATTAACAGGCATTCCTTTAGCACATAAGGATATTTTCTGTACCCAAGGCATTAAAACCACTGCGGGTTCTAAAATGCTGGATAACTTTATCTCTCCTTACGATGCCACTGTGGTTGCCAAAGCCAAAGCTGCTGGTCTTGTGACTTTGGGTAAAGTGAATATGGATGAGTTTGCCATGGGCTCAACCTCAGAAAGCTCCTATTTTGGTGCGACCAAAAACCCGTGGGCGCTGGATCGCGTTCCTGGTGGTTCGTCTGGCGGTTCAGCGGCAGCGGTTGCGGCTGATCTTGCTCCTTTTGCTACAGGAACAGATACAGGTGGGTCGATTCGTCAACCTGCGTCATTCTGCGGCTTAACAGGCTTAAAACCGACTTATGGTCGTGTCTCTCGCTTCGGGATGATCGCCTACGCATCTTCACTGGATCAAGGCGGGCCAATGGCACGTTCGGCTGAAGATTGTGCCTATTTGATGAATGTGATTGCAGGACATGATGCCAAAGATTCCACATCGGTCGATAAAGAAGTCGATGACTATGTGGCAAACTTGAATGCAACCTCGTTGAAAGGCTTGCGTATTGGGATTCCAAAACAATACTTCAATGTGGCAGGTTTAGATGCTGACGTTAAAGCACGTGTTGAAGAATCTTTGAAAAAGCTTGAAGACATGGGGGCGATCTTGGTTGAGATTGATCTCAGCATGACTGAAAGCTATGTGCCTACCTATTACTTGATTGCCCCTGCTGAAGCATCTTCGAACCTGTCACGTTATGATGGTGTGCGTTACGGCTACCGCTGTGAAAATCCAGTCGATTTAATGGATTTATACAAGCGTTCACGCTCTGAAGGTTTTGGTGCTGAAGTTCAGCGTCGTATCCTGATTGGGACTTATGCCCTTTCGGCTGGCTATTATGATGCGTATTATGTGAAGGCACAAAAAGTACGTCGTTTGATCCAACAAGACTTCTTAAAAGCATTTGAAACTGTTGATGTGATTGCAGCACCATCTGCACCAACGACTGCCTATAAGATTGGAGCTGATTTAACCCCTGTTGAAATGTATTTGGGCGATATTTATACCCTTGCAGTGAACTTGGCAGGTTTACCCGCGATCAACGCACCTGTGGGTTTAGACAATAACAACTTGCCAGTGGGCTTACAATTGATTGGCAATTATTGGTCAGAATCACAATTACTTTCAATTGTGCATCAATATCAACAAGACACTCAATTCCACACTCAACGTGCGGCGATTGCTGAGGAGACTGCATAATGAACAATACTGCAAAAGTAGCTCAGAAAAAGCCAAAATCAAAGTTGATTGATGGTTGGGAAGTGGTAATTGGAATTGAGATTCACACGCAACTTGCCACCCAATCTAAAATTTTCTCAGGTTCATCGACTGAATTTGGTCAAGACCCCAATACGCAGGCCAGCCTTGTTGATTTGGCGATGCCAGGTGTCTTGCCTGTCTTAAATGCAGAAGTGGTAAATTTGGCCATCCGCTTTGGCTTGGGAATCGATGCCTATATTGATCAAGCTTCAGTCTTTGCGCGTAAGAACTATTTCTATCCAGACTCCCCTAAAGGCTATCAAATTAGCCAAATGGACAATCCCATTGTCGGCTTGGGTCATATTGACATTCAGCTTGAAGATGGTGAAGTTAAGCGTATTGGCGTGACACGTGCGCATCTTGAAGAAGATGCAGGTAAGTCCATTCATGACCAGTTTGAAGGTCAGTCGGGTATCGACTTAAACCGTGCGGGTACACCGCTGCTTGAAATCGTATCTGAACCCGATATGCGTTCAGTCGAAGAAGCCGTTGCCTATATCAAATCGATTCATACGCTTGTACGCTGGCTGGGTATTTCTGACGGTAACATGGCAGAAGGCTCATTCCGTGCAGATTGCAATGTATCCCTACGTCGCCCAGGACAGCCATTTGGAACCCGTTGTGAACTCAAAAACCTCAACTCATTCCGTTTCATTGAGCAAGCGATCAATGTTGAAATTGAACGTCAAATGGAAATTCTGGAATACGGTGGTTCGATTGATCAGGAAACCCGTTTGTTCGATCCGAACAAAATGGAAACTCGTTCAATGCGTTCTAAAGAAGAAGCGAACGACTATCGCTACTTCCCAGATCCAGATTTGTTGCCAGTGATTATCGCTGATGAGCAGATTGAAGCAATTAAAGCCACCATGCCTGAATTGCCCGCTGCCCGCCGTGAACGCTTTATCGCGGATTTTGCTGTGACTGAGTACGATGCGCATGTCCTTACCCTTTCACGCGAAATGGCGGATTTCTACGAAGCAGTGGTTGCGGCTTCTGGCGGTGCTGCGCAAGGTAAGATTGCAGCAAACTGGGTGATGGGTGAATTCTCAGGGGCTTTAAACAAAGCGGGTTTAGAATTGGCTGAATCTCCTGTATCCGCTGAGCAATTGGGCGGCATGATTGCGCGTATTGTCGACAACACCATTAACGGCAAAATCGCGAAGCAAGTCTTTGGCTTTATGTGGGAAGCAGAAGGTAAATCTGCCGATGACATTATTGCTGAAAAAGGCTTAAAGCAAGAAACTGATACGGGTGCGATTGAAGCAATTATCAAAGACGTGCTGGCAGCCAATGAAAAAATGGTTGAAGAGTACAAGTCTGGTAAAGAAAAAGCCTTTAATGGTCTTGTTGGTCAAGTCATGAAAGCGGCAAAAGGTAAAGCCAACCCAGCCCAAGTAAATGAATTAATGAAGAAATTGATTAGTTAAACTAATCTAATTTCAAAATAAAACCCGCTTTAGAGCGGGTTTTCTTTAAAATATGAAAAATCAACAAATGTTGATAGCATTTCATATAAAACAACTTTCCAATGATTAACACCATAACCTTGTATAATTAACCTTTCAGATTTTTTCTTAAAATGCAATGCCAGATCAACACTACTTATATTACCAAGCTCACTTGGATCACTTAAGTCATAAATTAATTCTGTATTAAAGAAATTCTGCGCATCAAAAGTTATATTATTATTAATCTTAAGCTGCATGAAAGTTTTTTCAATTCTTTCAACGCTTATAGGACATTGATCCAATTTTTTAACAAAATACTCAAAGGAATAAATATATTTATTTTCAGCCTCATCTTTTACTCTTTCACTCAACCTCACATCTAACCAACTTATATGATCAATGTCATCAAAATATGGATGTACTAAAACAGGTTTTGAAGAATCAGGGCTATAAGCATGTTTATTATCATTACATTCCTCACATGAAGGAACTAGATTAATGGGATTAACTGCCAAAAAAATATACTTACTCTCGGGTAAAAAATGATCTACAACTTCTATTTTATGATTATTACAATAACAACATCTTTTACTTTTACTACTAGTAAAACCATCCAATTTTATTCGATTATAAAATTGATTAATCTTTGTATACTTTATATCATTCTTACTAAAATAATACTTATAAAGCTTCACAAACCAATTATTTTCATGAGTTTTACTTTTTTTACCATCAGCATCAATAGGTATATTAAATATAGCTGGTATATCTAATTCCTCCAATTTAGACTGACGAATCAATTCTAAGTATTTTTCACTTTGAGCATAAACGTGGTCTTGCATATTAACCATATAAGTTTTAACACTATCATTATCAATGAAGTTAATACATATAGGATAGGTATCTTCAATAGTAAAATCAGGCAATGGTTTCTTAAACATCAGTCATTCTCTTTTTTCATTTTATTAATGATTGAGATTATTATACTTTGAGCCTCATCTCCCACTTCACCATTAAATTTTTCTACTACTAAATCATAAAGCTTATTTAAGCTTAAACTTGAATTTTCATCAAAGATTCTTTTTGCAGTATCTTCAAGTAATGTATAGAAACCACTTTTCTTACTTTTTAGGTTAAAAACCTCTTTAGTTAAAGTACTAACACTTTCACCAAATGTTTCAATCGGAGGACGATCAGCTCCAAACTCATCACCTTCTCTTGAAATAACCCATACTGACTTTCTTGGAACCTCTTGTAAGATCACAGGAGAATGTGTAGCAATAACAGCCACAGCATTTCTTTCAATCATCAACCATGACAATGCACGAATGTATGCAGAAATTAAAGGAGGATGTAAATATGTTTCTGGCTCATCATAAATAACTAAAGATTTCTCAACAACGTCCACCACCAACTTTGTTAAACTAAGTAAAATAATTTTATGCCCACTACTAAAATCATTAAATCTCTCAATCAATTTTTTATTTTTTTCTAAAATTTCCTTCTCTTGAGATTCGCTTAAATCGTTAACATTTATATCTTTATCTCGCAAGATGGAAATATTAACACTATCCATTAGCTTAGATAAATTTCTATTTGCAAAATAGCCATCAATCTCAAGAATTTCAATTAATTTCAACCATTTCTTTCTTAATATTTCTGAGAATTTACATTTGAATATAGAAATTATAAAATCTTTATTCGTACTAGATATATTCTTATAATTTTCTGTCCTATGTACTGTTGGATCTTCTCTCAATCCAATATATGAATATTTACTTGCATTAACAGCATCTAAATCAACCCCTTGAAATAGTCTATCAAATGGACTATATGAAACCACCACTAGATTTTGCAACAAGTTTACATTAGAACCATGTGTTAAAGAATAATCAATACCCCCTTCAAAGTACTCTCTTAATATATTATTTAAAAAAGTTGTTTTACCAACACCATTACCGCCAATTATAATATGAATATTAGTAGGGGGAAGAGAGTTTGGTTTAACCCTAAAATCCAGCTTCCTACTTTCATCATCATTAATAAAATAGTTAAAATAAAAGTAATATGGAGTTAGCTCAACCCCTCCATTCGCCATTCTATTAATTTTATTCCTAACTTCATCCTCCTTATAATCTCTCATTAAAGAAATTCTGATAACACTCAAATTCTTACTTAAAGCCTCATCCAATGTACTTAAGTTTACAGCTAAGTCACTTAATGAATTAAGAATAAACTTAACCTTTTCAACATCAAAAAACTCATTTAGCTTTTTATAAAAATAAACATCACCAATACTATAAAACCCTCTTTCTAATTTTGTAAATTTTCTAGGAATAAATTTAACATAATTCAAGGGCTCATCTTTATTTAACTTATTTTTCCAATCATCATCAAAAGCAATTTTCAAGAAACCAAAATCATGCTTAACATATTTTTCATCAATAAAGCTTACATAAAATTGAGTCCTATAATCATAATCATTCCACATATCTTCTTTAAGAAGAAAATATGGAGCCAACCTAGTACTTAAACTATCTTGATCACGATTCCCAATAATATAAAAATTCATACTTACTTTCTTATTAAAGTTAAAGTCTTTACAATTTTCTCACAATGCATAAAAAAATAAAACTTTACAATATTAAAAATTTTAATTTTATAACTATTTACAGCTTATTATAATTAATCATCATTACTAACACACCTTAGTATGTCAGTAATGACTTCTCTTACAACACTCATAACTTAAAAGAGTATTAGGCTTATCACTGCCCTCTTAACACACCCAACTTATTCCAAATATCAGGCGTTAAGAAAGTCGTAACCAATTTATTTAAATCAATATAACGCAAGGTACCTTGCAACTGCTGTCTGACCGCAGGGTCTTTAACAATATCCTGCCCTGCACTCTGCCCTAACTGTTGGAAAGCCTGTCCAACGGCTTGAATTCCTTCAGCCTGAATCACGGCTTTGGTTTGTGTCGAACATTGTTCCACAATCACACGCTGTAAAACTTGAGCAAGTTTCTGATCAAGTTGATCTTTTTGTGTAGGTGTAATATTACTAAACGCTTTTAAATCTGGATGTACCGATAATGCTGCATAGGTCCATTGCAATACTGTAGTCTTATCTGTAGCAGTCGTCGATTTGACCAGACAATCACTCAATTGATCGACAGCGGGGCCAGCACTCGCGATTTGAGTCCCACCCAAACTACTTAACAGAACAAGTGAAGTTCCAAGAATTGAATATTTGCGGCGAATCACAGTATATAAGCGAGACATTCATCTAACTCCAATCAACAATTCCCTATTTCTATCACAGTTAGATTCGGTACATCTGTAACTTGGCTGTAAATATGCGCTTATCCTTGCCCTGCATAATTCCAATCATCAGGAATATTGGGCTGCTTTGGAGCTTGATTTAAATCAATATTCAGGTTGCGACTGCCTTTATAAGATTTTTCACCCGAATCAGACACAGGAGATACCTCTAGATGGTAATGATAGCGGAACTGCCACAGCATCGGTTTAAGTGGGCGAATATCCAGACTTAAACCATCTTCATCATGACATCGATCTTTAGCCTGTTCATAATCCTGTTCTGAGAAACAAGCGCGAATCATTCGAGTAAAACTAAAGGGATAATCTGTTATAAAGCGTTGTGTTTTTCCCTGCTCAAGCAATTCATAAAAACTAGCGCGCTCAATGCTCGCACCTCCACCTGAATACATCTCTAAAAAGGGTGCAATCACCGCAACGGCATAACGCGTTGGTGTCATTGGAAAAAGCTTAGGAAATATAAAGGATGAGTCATCATCATTTGTATCTTCTACAGCAAAAGGAAGTTGCCATTGACCATCTAGCTTCAAACCTGATTGAGATGGATGAAAGACGGCAATGCGGTCATTTTTAAGCAACCACAACTTGTGATCGGGTGCTTTAAGACTCCGTAATCGTTCCGTCTGATCACAAAATGATTTTAGTAGTGTACAAATTTGCGTTTGCTCAACTGTAGTTAACTGATTTTTCTTAAATTCAAGAATATTTAATGGAGCTGCTGAGGCTGTAATCGTGATAGCCATTAGCAATATTGCCCAAATACATTGTCTGGAAGTTTTATTATTATGATTCATATTTTATACACTCTTTTGGTTCACATTTTCTTGACGCAAGATTTAATTAACGTTCAGTCATATTATCTTCATGACTTTATTTAGCAACTTTAGCAATGCAAAATAACTTAATCACATTCGACTAAAGAGACAAGAGGAATAACTTAAAGCATCAAGGCGGTTATGCTATGGTTGATACACGCTTGAGATCAATTTTTATGCTTTTTTTCTTGGCAATAAACACAACAAAAGAGGATTAACGCATGTCCAAACA
Source organism: Acinetobacter septicus (assembly GCF_019355975.1). NCBI lineage: Bacteria > Pseudomonadati > Pseudomonadota > Gammaproteobacteria > Moraxellales > Moraxellaceae > Acinetobacter > Acinetobacter septicus. The sequence continues at coordinate 1,559,550 of NZ_CP079898.1, forward strand.
AATTTTAATGTTGGTCGGTGACTATGCTGAAGATTATGAAACAATGGTTCCTTTTCAATTTCTGACCGGCTTAGGATATACCGTACATGCGGTTTGTCCTGAAAAGAAGGCGGGTGATCAGATTGCAACCGCCATTCATGATTTTGAGGGCGATCAAACCTATAGTGAAAAGCGTGGTCATAATTTTGCCATTAATTATGATTTTAATGCCGTTAATACGCAAGATTATGTTGGGCTTGTGATCCCTGGTGGGCGCGCGCCAGAATATTTACGCATGAATGAACGTGTGGTCGCCATTGTCCGTGAATTTGACAGCGCACAAAAACCGATTGCTGCTGTTTGTCATGGTGCTCAGTTATTGGCCGCAGCAGATGTAATTCGTGGTCGTTTATGTTCGGCTTATCCTGCATGTGCAGCCGAAGTAAAATTGGCGGGTGGTCAGTATGCAGATATTGCGGTCACAGAAGCCGTCACCGATGGACATTTCGTCACTGCCCCTGCTTGGCCTGCACATCCTGCATGGCTTTCTCAGTTTGTCAAAGTACTTGGAGCTCAAATTACCCTGTAGAACAGCGATGAGTATTATTTAATATCGCTTTTTCGTTTGAGTTTGACATATGGCAATACAACAAGCTCAAACGAAATATCTTAATTCTCTGAAAACTATTGAATTTGTTTCAACATATTTTGGGCGCCTGCATGATTTTGATTAGTCGCTAGATTTTGTAAAATCCCCACTGCCCGAGCTTTAGGATTGCTAAAGCGGCTCTTATAAGCAGATACATGGGTTAGGCATTTTGCAACCAATATGCCAGATTCAGCATATACATTACTTCCATTGGTATTATACAACTTGCCATAGCTATAGGCTTTTTCAGCATTATTGCAGGCAACAATCTGGTTTTGTCCCTTACTCAAATCTTTACGTGCAGCGACATAGTATTTTAATTGCTGTGATTGAGGTGTTTCAGTCACTTTTTCTGGCATCTTGATCGGAGCGATGGGTACAGGCTTCGTCTCTTTTTTTGCATCTGATTCTTTTTTAACATCAGCTTCTTTTTTTGTTTCAATCTCTTTGTCAGACTGATGCTTCATATTTTTGGTCGAAGACGAGTTACTTACTCCTTTTTTAGGTGAGATAGCAGAAGCAGGATTGGCTTTACTATAAAAAGTTTTCGTTTCTTCAAGCGTCATTATTCGAGTGTGTAAACTCACCATACTGGTTGCATTTTGATCTATATTTTTACGTTGTGCAGTCGGTTCAATCGAAACAATCCAGCTTTTTTCAGTCCCATAATCACATTGATAGGCTCCTATTCCCTGCTTCACATTTGGATGAGATGCCAATATTTTTTTAGTTGAATGATCTTTAATTAAACTCAGATTGCTATGACGTAGCACAGAAAATTTCCCACCATTGGCATGGCAATATTGACTTAAATATTTCCGTGGATAGAGTGATTCTGGTTCAATATTGGGTTGTTGTTGTCCCCAGTCATAGATATATTCACGTGAAATGCCTGTTGCACCATTCAATTGTTTTTGGTCGATCAAATCCTGAGGAGATGCAAAAAGCTGCATTGAATCAGCATGATTTTTAGGTGTAGATGCGCATCCGTGCAACAACAATACATTCAACCCAATCCATAGCCATAATTTAGATTTCACGTTACTTTTTCTCAGTCCTTTTTTTTTATCGCTAAAATATAGCAAAAAATATAACTAAATAAATCTAATGATTTGATTTTCATTAAAATATAAGTGAAACCAAATTTGATGATGTATTCAAAATTAGGACTAAAATGCCAACTTTTTTCTATTCATCCCATAAACAATGAAATATGTATCACTCAGGATAGATGCGATTTATATAGATGTATTTGATCGTGTAGTAAGTTTTTCGCTTTAATGCGACCCGTAATGCTCGATCGTTTGAATCCTACATAACAGATGAGTTACTTAAGCCCTGTCATAAGCTCTATCAAATTGCTGGCTAATTTCACCCTTTTACTTAAACCTTATTACTTACCATACGAAGCCTGAAGTAAGGATAAAATATGCTGAACCCGAATATTCATCTGGTCTGCACGGTAGATGGCATAGATCGGTGCAATACATGGTTTTTTTGCTTCCAGTACCTTATAAATAATCTGCTTGTTCCAGAAATCTTGAATCGATGCAGGCACAATAGACAAACCAATCCCTGCCGCAATCAAGTTTAAACTGGAAGTCAAACGAGGCGCTTCCTGTACCACGTGAGGACTAAATCCAGCTTGATAACAACTTGCCATAATATTATCAAATAAATCCTGCCCGCCTAAACGCCGATAAAGAACAAACTCGTAAGGTTCCAAGTCAGATAACTGAATCACGCCATCAGTTTGGGCTAAACGATGATTATTGGGTAAAGCCACCATTAAGGGCTCGTTCAATACATGTTGACTATGCAATTTTCGCTGCATTGGCGCAGGCTTACGTAAAAATACGATATCCAGTTTTTCATTAATGACCGCATCAATTAAGGCACTGCTACTTTCTTCTTCCAGATAAATAGAGACTTGAGGAAATTGATCACGAAATGCTCTTAACACCGTAGGCAAAAAGGGATGCAATCCAACAGAATGAGTAAACCCCACATTCAGTTGTCCCTCTTTGCCCTGAGCAATATTTTGAACACGTCTGGGGATTGACTGTGCATGAGCTAAAATGGTAATCGCCTCTTGATAAAGCACTTTACCTGCTTCTGTCGCCTCCACCCCACGTGGTAATCGTTTTAAGAGCGGGGTATCAAGTTCCTGTTCCAAACTTTGCATCAATCTGGTCAAAGGAGGCTGCTGCATATGCAGCCTAACCGCAGCTTTAGATATATTACTTTCTTCAACCACAGCAACAAAAGCATTCAGTTTATGTATATCAATCATAGCAATACTTTTTGAGTATGTTTTATGCCAAAAATAGCATTGGTAAATATATCATAATCGGCTCATGCTATGCCTATCAGCTTAGACGATAAAAGGTGACGCAGTGAAGATTCAAGCCATGCCAATAGCGAGTGAACAATCGATAACTCCTGATTGCAAGGCTTTATTTAGCGGATTTATGAAATTGGGTTTGATGGGTTTTGGTGGCGTGTTACCGCTGGCACATCGTATGATTGTGGAGCAACAAAAATGGCTAGATGAAAGCCAATTTACCAACTTACTGGGCATTTGCCAGTTATTACCCGGTGGCAATATCATTAATATGTCAGTGGCAATTGGCATGCAGTTTCAAGGCATTAAAGGTGCCATCAGTTCGGTATTAGGACTGATTTTTGCTCCAACTGTAATCGTCTTAATGATCTATCAGGTATATGAACATTTTCAATACTTAACGGTAGTAAGACATCTTATTCAAGGATTAGCCGCTGCGGCAGCAGGACTTTTGTTCGCCACAGGCTTCAAAATGCTTCGTCCTATATTAAAAAGCAAACTCACCCTTCTGACGATTACGCTGACATTTATCTTTATGCTGTTATTTAAGCCACCACTGGCGTTGACCCTACTTATTTTACTCACCATTAACTTTTTAATTCTGGGAGTAAAAAAATCATGATCTTGGTACTCATGACTCTAGCCTTAGTATTTACTCAACTGTCGGTTTTGGCCTTTGGAGGTGGCAACGCCATTCTTCCCGAAATGCAGCATCAGGTGGTGAATATTCATCACTGGATGAGCGCTGAACAGTTTAGCTCATTGTTTGCAATGGCACAGGCTGCACCGGGGCCAAATATGATGATTGTTCCTCTGATTGGCTGGCATGTCGCAGGGCCTGCTGGCTTATTGGTGACTTCGTTGGCGAAATTTGGCCCGTCATCAATGATTACGATCTATGCACTCAAATTTTGGCAACGTTTTAAGGATCATCCTTTTAGAAGCCGTTTTGAGCAAGCGTTAAAGCCAATTACCGTAGGCTTGGTACTTGTCAGCGCATGGATGATTGCACAAGCTTCAGCGCAAAGCTCTTTATTGGTCATCATTGTAATTTTGACTGCACTTTTGGGTTTATTTAAAAAAATTCATCCGCTTTGGGTCATGTTGCTTGGTGCAGGTTTGGGTGTTGTTCTGCTCTAAATCGGCACAGGCATAAAAAACCCGCTGCTTGCGGGTTTAAACTTATTTATCCAAGATTGATTCAAAGGCTTTTAAACGCTTATGAATGGAGAGTAATTCAATGATGGTTTTCCAAGAATTAATCAAATATTGAAATGAGTCACGGACTTTACCGAATACTCCGCCTATTTGATTAATCAGACCTAAAGTCAGTTTTCCTGCGGCAATCGACGGAAATAAAACCACTAGATTGTAAAGAATATCCAGTTGTCCATACCATGTAGCAGTTAAATTAAAATAAGCATAATGAAAATAAAGTCGAAAATAGTTTTTGCGTACCCGACTAAATAATTCTTTTAAAGTCGCAGGTTGTGCGCGATCCGCATGATCTTCCCCATAGACCAATTCTTTACGATATGCCGCTTCAACTTTTTGATTATTAAATTGTAAGCCCGGTAATTTAATCCCCACCACCATCAATAAGATGGTTCCAAATAATGACCATACAATCGCAGCCCAAACCAATGAATGATTAAGCTCACCCATGATCGGAACAACCGGAACATATTTTGAGAGTTGAAAAAGTAGTGGAAGAAACGCGATTAAAGTCATCATCGCTTTGATCAGCTCTACCCCCAAATCTTCCATGATAGTAGCAAAACGCATGGTATCTTCCTGCACACGCTGTGATGCCCCTTCCACATGCCTTAATTTGTCCCAATTTGCCGTATAATAATCATTCATTGCCGTCCGCCAGCGAAAAACATAATGGCTGGTAAAAAAGGCATTGATCACCGCAAGCGTTACTCCAACCATGGCAATATAAAGAAAAACCATCGTTTCTTTATATAAATCCATTATGTTTCCACCGCCATTGGTCAGCATGCTTTGAATCAAATCCCAAAAAGGCACATACCAAGCATTTACCGCAACACTGACCTGTACCCCAAACCAGATATTGAATAAAATAAAAGCGGAACCCCAAACTGACCATCGTTGCCACGGATTATCTGAAACTTTCTTCCAAAACAAGGCAAATATGGCCGTCGCCACAAAAAACCAAAGATAAAACCATAAAAAAGTAGGCGACCAAAAACGGCTTACACCGACAGGAAGTTCAGCATCGGCATATCCTTTTGGAAAACCCAAAAATTCGCCCCACTCTTTGCCGCCTGAATACCAAAGCACAATATTAATAATAAACCAGAAGATGAGTGATAAAAAAAACCACTTGGGTTTTGGAAAAAATGACTTGAACATGAAGTTGCGATATTCCTTTTTCTGCGCACTATCGTTGGGATAGAAATTAAGATGTAAATCTTAAATTCCGCCTAAATAACTGTCTGTTCTTTGTTATTTATGTACAGCTCTATATAGCGCTTTTTGTATGGACGATACAAGTCCCATACATTGATAGTTGCTTTCATTTTTTAGACTTCAGCCAAGCTCAGCTTTCTTAAATGCCGATATCCGTTTTTTGCTTTTTTAAAGTTACTTTAATAGATGATTTAAATTGACTTAAAGATATAAAGAAACTGGTAATTTCAAGAGATTCATTGCGTGAAAGCGAACGTATTAAATGTGTAATTTTGACCAGTGAGCAAAATAAACATGTCTGATCCAAGTTTATTAAAATCAACCCGATAACATTATATCTATTTAAAAAATATAAATATAAATTTTAAATAGAATTTTTGATAGGCGTTTTGTTTGTCAGATATGTCTCATAAATGGACTAAGTTTGATATACAATATATAAAATATATGCACTTCAAACGGGAGTAAATTTTTATGGATCTAAAAGCTATCGAACTTATCGAAACGATTACTTTACATAAAGAAAATTTTACACCTAAAGTTTTCGAAAAAGGAACCGTGCTTAAAGTCATGATGCCAACACCAACCTCTTTACTGGTTTCTGATGATGAAGGCTTTTCGTTTACGATTGCTTTAGATGAGGAAGGTAAAACTTGGCACCCATTATAATGGTGTTCTCTATATCATTTTGATGTTTGGTGCTGTATTGACTGATCTGAGATCAGGGAGATTTAATTTTTGGGTTAAGGGGAAAACACGGATGGTTTACTTCAACACTCATGACTTTGTAAGTCATAACCTTTGCCTATAAACTTTTGGTCTATAGCGTCCTAAGCCGAATCGAGACCTTTTGGGTGAGTACACACTTACGTGATACATTTCGGTGCATGCTACTCTTTTCGATCCCCTGTGGAACTTTTGTTCCTAACCTTGCTAAATAGTCTAGAGAGAATCCGGAGAGATTGTTTTCCGAATTTCTAGCTTTATTAAACGTAATTGAAAATTTATCGCAAATTAATTAGTTTTCTTAGAATAAATTCTCTCTATACTTCTACTTTCAGATTTTTAACATCGCCTTTATGCTCAATAGCGAAATTTTTTAATTTTACATCTAGCTCTTTATACTATTAATCGTTTATTTGGCTTTATCTAAGGTGGAATAAACGTTTGAGCAAACTTATGCAGGGTATTAACTTTGCCTTGATCAAATGCTTCAGGCTTAATGTAATAAAGCTGATTTTTTTTAAGAAATGGCGCAAAATAGACCCCACTTTTGGGAATAAATGATGGGTTGAAGATTCGCTTATGAGCAATTTAGCTTTCGCTTCATTTTCACTACATGGTGTTGATGCACAAAAATTTTTGCAGGGTCAAGTTACGATTAATGTTGAAGCTTTATCTGAAAATACGACCCGTTATACCGCAATTTGTGATTTAAAAGGTCGCATCCATTTTGGCTTATGGTTAAACAAACAGTCTTCCGAAAGCTTTCAAATTGTCACCACGCAGGATCAGAGCGAGGAATTTGCCAAACATATTCGCAAATACGGCGCTTTTTCTAAGATGAAACTAGAGGATGCAGGTCCTGTATTTCCAGCACTGGGCGAGAAAAGCAGTGAATTTTCAAGTACAGAATCAGATATTAATGCTTGGCAACTACATGCCATCGAAGCCGGTCAGGCTTGGATTGCTCAGAGCACTGAGCATGAGTTTCAGCCGCAGGAATTACGCTTACATCAACGCGAAGGCGTTCATTACGATAAAGGGTGTTATCTAGGTCAGGAAATTATCGCGCGTTTATGGTTTAAAGCTAAACCAAAACATTGGTTACATTTGGTACTTGGCAATGGTGAAGTGCCTGCACCCGCAACAAAATTAAGTAACGATGTTGAAGTGGTCAATAGTATTGCGGTTGAAGGTGGCTACAAAGCCTTGGTCGTAGCCAAACCTGCTGCGCTTGAAGAGTTGAGCTTAACCATTTTGGATTTACCCGAATATTTAAGTGGTGATGTGGCCAGACCGCAATAACTTACGATGAATGCCCTATTTATTTGTAGTAGAAATCAATGGCGTAGCCCAACAGCAGGACGTGTATTTTCAAAACACATGAATACGCGCTCTGCTGGAACGAGTAAGCAAACCAAACGGGTGGTGTCAGCACGAGATATCGTATGGGCAGATCATATTTTTGTGATGGAATATCATCATAAACAAAGATTGGTTGAACAATTCAATAAGAATCTGAGAAATAAAAAAATTACCGTCTTAGAAATCCCAGATGAATATCATTTTATGCATCCAGACTTGGTTGAATTGTTAAGCCAAGCCATGCAGCCTTATTTATAACTAAACACATTTCTTCACTATTGTTTTTCATCATTTTTTGGCATGATCAAATGGCTTTTTATTGTGGAATGCAACATGAAATTTTTATTCAGCGCATTGACGCTAAGCTTATTTAGTATCTCTCTCAGCCATGCCAATATTGCCACTGTACAACAAAATTTAAAGAAGAACTTTCCAGATATTCCAGTGCAATCGGTACAAACCACGCCATTAAAAGACATTTATGAAGTGTATATGGGCGGGCAAATTGTCTATACCAATGATGATGCCAATTACTTTTTTATTGGCAATCTTATTGACAATAAAAACCAAAAGAACTTAACCGAAGACAGTTTGCAAAAACTTGAAAAAATTGATGTTTCCACACTACCTCTCGATCAAGCCATTAAACATGTCAAAGGCAATGGGCAACGTGTTCTATACCTCTTTAGCGACCCTGATTGTCCTTATTGCCAACGTTTAGAAAAGCAAATGGCATCGGTCGATAATGTCACGATTTATTTGTTTTTATATCCACTCAAAGGTTTACATCCGAATGCAGAAAATATGGCCACGCAAATCTGGTGTGCCAAAGACCAATATGCTGCTTGGGAAAATTATCTCTTAAATAAAAAACAGCCGACAAAATCTGCAAGTTGCCAAACACCAATTCAGAAAAATCTGGAACTCGGTAAACGCTTAAAAATTAGCGGAACTCCCACCATGTTCCTCAAAAATGGCAACAGAATTACAGGTGCGATGGAGGCCGATGAATTAAATCAGCTTTTAGATGAAACCAAATAAATTTTAGGGAAGTTTAAAATCTTTGATCTTCCCAAATTTAATCTATCATTAAGCAATCGGCTGTAAAAAATGACACATTCATTCTCAATTTTTATATTTACATTCCACACAAAACTTTTATGATGATGATTCACAATGTAATACCCATATTGTGCATCAATGGAATGATGTAAGTATGACAACAGGATTTTTAAAATGAAAAAACTTCTTCTCGTCGGTCTTATTGCTTTATCTTCAACCACCTTTGCAGCAGAAACAGCTCCTCAAACCAGTACAGCCAATAACCCTTTTGCCAAAGCTGAACAGTTATATAAAGACAAAAATTATAATGCGGCTTATCAGGAAATGGATCGTTTAGCCAAAACAGGCAATGCGCAAGCGATTTACAATCAGGGATTTATGAGTGAATTAGGACAAGGTACTGCTCAGGATTCAAAAAAAGCGCTTGCTGCTTATCAGGAAGCATCCAATAAAGGTTATCCAGTCGCGACATATCGCCTTGCTCAAATTTATATGGCGGGTGAGTTAGGTGTCACGAAGGATGAGAAAAAAGGTCGTGAATATCTGGAAAAAGCCTCGAATGCAGGTTTGGATGAAGCAACCGTAGAACTTGCCGTATTATTATTTGCTGAAAATAAAGATGCCTCGAATAAACTAGCACTACAAAAGCTTCAACCCTTAATTAACAAAAATAATTATCGTGCCATACACTTAAAAGCGATTTATGACATCAGTAATGGTTTTAAGACCAAGAATGAGGCCGCAGTTAAAGTGGGTTTAGCCAGTATCGAAAGTCTAGCCAAGAAAGGCTATATTCCTGCGCTGATGGCCGTTGGAAACCTGATGACCAATGGCAATATTGTGCCGCAGAATTTGCCAGAAGCGCGCAAAATTTTTGCTGCTCTAGCTCAGGATAATGTTCCTCAAGCCAAAGAATCACTGGCTGCGGTAGATAAACTGATCGCGGAAAAAGCGAAAGCACCGATCACCAAAGCAAAAAGTTAAGTTAAACAACAAATCATTTTGCCTCTATCATCGAGGCAAAATGATTTACCACCACAACATGATCAAGCTGCTAATCCCAACAAAGCCTAAAATCGTACTTAACATCAAAGGGGTTAAAGCACGTTCATTTAAACCATAAGCCTGCCCAAAAATTCCAAAGGCAATCGGCATCGGTAATGCAGCTAAAATGGTTCCTGCATACAACATTTCTTGGCTCACATCTGGCAAAATTCGCAGTAAGCAATAGATCAGTAAAGGCATCAGGATAACTTTAAAAGCCACTAACAAACCACTTTGCAGATTCAAAGCACTCATGCCCATTCCAACTAAACTTCCACCAATCACAAATAATGCTAAAGGCGATGCTGTTTTCCCCAACAAAGCTAAAGATTGATCAACTAAAATAGGCAAGCGAATATCTAACAAGATACAACTCATCCCCAAAATAATGGCAATAATCACAGGATTTTTTAGCAAATTTTGTGCGGTTTTTTGCAGCAGCGCCCATACTTTTTGTTGTTCTTGCTGCCCTGCTTCTGCTAATGCCAGAACCAAAGCCAATATCAATAAATTTTCCAGAATCAATGTCAATGAAATATAAATCGCAGCATGTGATCCCATCAGCAAACTTAATACCGCCGTGCCAATAAAGCCCGTATTGGACATAGAAGCGCCCATTGCCAGAACAGCCGTTGGGGTCAGACTATATGAAAAGCAATAACGATAACAATAAAACGCCAATGCAAAGATAATTAAAGAACCACCACCATAGGCGATAAAATAAGACGGATGCCAAATATCATTTAAACTTTTATTAGATAAGGCATACAGTAAAAATGCGGGTAAGGCTATTTTGATAATAAATGCACTCAATGCCTTGATCTGATCAGGTGTAATCAGCCGAATTGAAACACTCAAGTAACCTGCCAACAATAATAGAAAAATTGGTACGATGACCTGTACAACCACATTGGCACCCTTTTTATCAAAACAAAAAGACGCAACCAAGTGCGCCTTTTGCTAAAAAAATTAATAGTTAAATGGTTTAAATAATTGCTTTAAGCCATGCGGTTGGCAACGCAAATATTGTGGTGAGATCTCAATTTCAGCACCTAATGCAGCGGCTGCATGCCAAGGCCAGCGTGGATCGTACTGAATAGCTCTTGCCAGTGCAATCGCATCAGCCTGATCGTTTTGCAAAATAGCTTCAGCTTGTTCTGGCTCTGTGATCAAGCCCACTGCAATCACAGGAATTGAAACTTTGGATTTAATCTGCTCGGCAAAAGGTACCTGATAATTCGCACCAATTTTAATGTCCTGAAGTTCATGCAAACCGCCACTAGACACGTGGATATAAGCTGCGCCTAATTGCTGTAGAGCCAAAGATAATCCAATACTCGACTCGATATCCCAACTCACTGTTGGCTGCATCCAGTCTGTTGCAGAAATACGCACACCAACTGGAAAGTTTTGAGGCACAGCAGTTTTAATCGCTTGCAGCACTTCTAAAGTCATCCGAATACGATTTTCAAATGAACCGCCATATTCATCCGTACGCTGATTCGACAACGGCGATAAAAACTGATGTAACAAATAACCATGTGCCGCATGAACTTCGATGAGTTGAAAACCAGCGTCCACAGCACGAACTGCCGCAGCAGCAAAGTCTGCCTGAATCTGTTTGATCTCATCAATACTTAATGAATGCGGGAGCATGTCATGAGCACCAAACGCAATTTCACTCGGTGCCACCGTTTGCCAGCCATGTACATGATCTGGAGCAATTTGCCCTTTACCTAACCATGGTTTATCTGTGGATGCTTTACGACCGGCATGAGCAAGCTGTATCGCAAATGGCATTGGCGAAAGTTGCTGAATATTATCCAAAAGCGCTTTGATTTTATCTCGTTGAGTATCATTCCAAAGACCAACATCGGCATAACTGATGCGTCCTTGGGCTTGAACCGCAGAGGCTTCAATAATACATAGACCTGCACCAGACAGCGCATAATTGGCCCATTGCTGCTCATGCCAATAGGTAATTTCACCATCATCAGTTGCAGAATATTGGCACATCGGTGCAATGATGATCTTATTACGTAGGTTCAATGAACCTAATTGCAAGCTTTCAAATAACTTTGCCACGTGTCACCTCTTCTCTCTTAATTTTCATTAAAATTGTTTGCTGACTCTTAAGCCTGCACTCCAGTTACGTCCATCGGCAGGTTCAAAAAAGCGTGAATTACCGTCATTGACAATGACAGATCCGACATAGTCTTTGTCCAATAAATTATCGACACGGCTGAAAATATTGACTTTCCAGTCCTGTAACTGCCATGCATAACCTGCATAAGCGGTTACAACGGTATAACTTGGTGCTGCATCTGTATTTTGATCATCGACGTAAATTTTATCGTTATATTGGGCATCGACCCCGCCATAAAAACCAGTTTGCGGTTTCCAAGACAATGCGAGATAGGTCTGATTTTTGGCAATCCCTGGAATTTTATTGCCAGATGGAATCTTTGTGAGAGATCCTGTTGCTGGAATATCCGCATCAAATGTTGCATCCAGATATGCATAACTTGCAGTCGCAATCAAATCGCGCCAGAGCTGTTTATTCCATGAGAATTCAACACCTTCACGTAGGGTCTGATCGGCATTACGGAAAGTTGATCGCCCATACTGGCTACCAGCCGAAACAATATCGTCTTTGGTTTTGGTCTGAAAAACAGCCAAAGTAAAATCACCCAACGGATTTTGTGACTTTAAACCCGCTTCATACGTATCGCTACTAGAGGCATTCAGATCAAAATTAAAGCCGCCTTGTCCATCTGGACGGTAAGCCATTTCGGTAAAGGTTGGTGTTTCAAACCCTTTGGCGTAACTCACATAAGCCAAAAGTTCAGGCATGATTTGCCAACTTAAAGCAGCCGAAGGTAAAACTTTGGAATAATCAGTCTTGCCACTGTCATCTGGATTGCTTGCAGTGATGTAGTTATCATCTGATTTATAATGGACATTGCTATAGCGCACGCCTGTATCTAAACGCCAAGTCGGTAAAAACTGCCATGACGCCTGTAAATAAGGATCAATATTCCACAAAGTATTGTCTTCATCACGGCGCAAAGTACCTTTAACCCCATAACTCGGCTGATTGTTGATTAAGGTAAAATTTTCATAACCTTGACGATCCTCATCCATCGCATCTAAGGCCACGCCTGCACTCACGGTGATATTGGGAAGAAGTTCTTTGCCAGTCCAGCGTAGATCTGCGCCATAATAATTCCGCTCAAAATCAATCACACCACCCGCATGACGTGGATTGTTTTGTGCAGATCTAGGAATAGATTGATACTGGGTCACCTCACGATGACCAAAGTAAGCCATCGCATACAATTCATTTTTATCATTTAATGGCTTTAACCAAGTCAATCCTGTTTGCGTCTGTTCAATGTCTTTGCGCACATCGTAGCTATTATTGGTATCATTGACTTGTTTTGGATTGGCTTTCCATTGGTCACGTGTCAATCCTTGCGGATCATCAGCATTAATTTTTAAATAATTGGTAATCCAGTTAATTTTAGAACCATCTTCAAGATTCCACGTGAGTTTGGCATTATTCAAAACCTTATTGGCAGCGCTATGATCACGATAACCATCGGTATCAAAATAAGATGAACTGATCACATAACTCGGTTGATTGGCTTGTTTAGCGCCACCTTGCAATACAATTCCTGCACGATTTTTATCATGACTGCCCCCCGAATAACTCAGTTCAACCGAGTCTTTGCCTTGACCTTCTTTGGTGGTCGTCAACAAAGTACCACCCGATGAATTACCATATATTGACGAAAAAGGCCCTGTTAAAACCTCGATATGATCCAGACTGCTCAAATCGATATTAGACGTTTGTCCCTGACCATCTGGCATGGTGGCTGGAATACCGTCCACATATAAACGAATGCCGCGCACACCAAAAGCCGAACGCGCACCAAAACCACGCATGGAAAGTTGTAAATCCTGTGCATAATTCTCACGATTATGCAGTTGCAAGCTTGGAATACCTTTGACGACTTCTGTCAAATTAACCTGTGAGCTTTGATCCTGCTTGGGCGCATCAATGCGAAAAATCGAAGCAGGAGTTTGCAAATAAGTAGTGTCTGTACGAGTTGCTTCTACTTTAATGGTCGGCAATGCCACTGGTTCTGGCACTTCTGCCCACGCAGCACTACTCATACTGAACCCTGAAAGTAAAAACATGGAAGAATATAATGTATTGAATTGCATGAAGCGCATTCAGTTATCCTTTAATATCAACAATTAGCCCAAAAATATTTGTTATATCATTTAGTTTGTAAATTTTAACATATCGACAAAAAACGATTTTAGCCAATCATTCCAATTTTCAATATATTAGTTTGGTTATTTCTTGGAATACTTTGTAGGTTTAACGGCTTAAACTTGGATGATCTTTCCAGCAATAGCGTTCCAGCCAGTCTTTTGCTTCCTCAGCATAATCAACCCCGATTCTTTTTTTCCGTACAATCTCTGGTTGAATTTTTTTATTTTCAATCCACAAACCAGTTTCTACCCCCAACATTTTGCCTTTAAATCGCTCTGTAATACCTAATTGCCTGGTCAATTTTCCAGGACCTGATAAACGCTTAAAATCAAGTTTAGAAACTGAATCTTCAAAAAAAGCAGCTCTGAGCATCACTCCTTCAGGTTCATGTTCTGTCTGCGTGATCAAATTTAGCATGTGATACATCCCATAAATCAGATAAACATAGATGTGCCCGCCAGCGCTATACATCACCTCGGTTCGGGGAGTACGTCGTCCACCGTAGTTATGACTGGCTTTATCGCGAATTCCCAAATACGCTTCTGTTTCAGTGATGGTACAACGTAGAATTTCACCATTGTCCTGACGTACACAAAGCTGACAGCCGATCAATTGCTCGGCCACTGTCGATGTATCACGTTGAAACCATGTGAATGGTAAAATTTCTGACATCACGCTACCATAAGTAAAGAAAGGAAAATGACACGATATTGACAGATAAAGTGCCTTCTTAAATTTGTCATTGTGCTGATTACCCCCATATTAACATCGTCATGATTTTATCGAGCTGTCAATGCCAGAATTACCTGAAGTTGAAACCACTAAAACCAGTTTATTGCCTTTACTGCAACAGCGCGTCCAAATCGTTGAAGTCAGAGAGTCCCGATTACGCTGGCCAATTCCAGAGGATATTTCTCGCCTGAATGGACAGCGTTTAATTGGTTTACAAAGACGCTCTAAATATATTCTGGCTGAGTTTGAGCAAGATCAGATGCTATGGCATTTAGGCATGTCGGGCAGTTTTCGTCTGGCTACAGCTCAGGATGAGTTACGTAAACATGATCATTTGATGATTGGTTTTGAAGATGGTACCCAGTTACGTTATCACGATCCGCGTCGTTTTGGCTGTATTTTATGGCTCAATGAAGAATCTCAAAACAAACTACTGAATCCACTTGGCCCAGAGCCGCTCGGTGACGAGTTTAATGCAGATTATCTTTATCAAAAGCTTAAAAACAAACAAGTCGGCATAAAAATTGCAATGATGGATAATCACGTGGTGGTCGGCGTTGGTAATATTTACGCCACTGAAAGTCTGTTTAACTTAGGCATTCACCCTGCGCAGCCAGCCTCTAGTTTAAGTAAAAAGCAGATTGTTCAACTTGTGGATGAAATCAAACGTATTTTGAAATCTGCGATTGATTTAGGGGGATCAACCTTGCGGGATTTCACCAATGCTGTCGGTGAAAATGGCTATTTTCAACAAACTTTACTGGCTTATGGTCGTGCAGGTGAAATGTGTGTTCAGTGTGAAACGCCACTGGAAAATCTTAAACTCGGACAACGTGCCAGTGTATTTTGTCCCCAATGCCAACCTTTAAAACGTATCAAAGTTTAATATTTGTCCTCAACAGATTCAGGAGGCTTGCCCATGCAAACTGCCATTGTTCGACATATCCTAGTTAAAGACAAAGATCTTGCGGAACAACTTAAAAAGAAAATTTTGTCGGGTGCTGATTTTTCAAAAATCGCCAAACAATATTCCACCTGCAATTCTGCCAAACGTGGTGGTGAACTTGGCGAAGTGAAAAAAGGTCAACTTGTTCCCGTTATTGATAAACTCGTATTTACTGCGGCTGAACGAATTTTACACGGTCCAATCAAAAGCCAGTTTGGTTTTCATTTGCTTGAAGTCAAATTTAGAACTGAATTTGCATAAATTGCGGTCGTGAATAAAAGGACGTAAGTCTTAAAAACTTAAGTCCTTTCACTTTCTAGTTGCATTGGCTTTGCATGAGGATTCATTTGATAAGTCCAACTTTCGATCATTTCACCTGTTTCAAATTCCACCATCACCTTAACTCGCTGATATTGAAAACCTTCAAACTCATCGAGCATCGGCCAATGTTCAGCCAGTTTATCGGTACTAAACACTAAACCAGACACTTTAGGTGCATTTTCATCCAGCACCAAGGCAGGTAAACCCTGATCGGGTCCCCAGTCTAAAGTATGCACCACGCCATTCACTGAAGCCTTTTGCCATTCTCCGCCAATATTTCCCAGAATATGTGCGTTTTCACGATCTGGACATAAAGTTCCATAAGCAAACAGTCGGTTCATGTTTGAGTAAATCCTATGATTGGCAGGTATTTTCAGTCGCCATATTTTAAGGACTCTGACAAAAACCTCAAGTCGCCCAAGTGTCAAATTCAGATGAGAAATATCAATCGAAATGCATAAAAAAACGGCATTTAAAAATACCGTTTTGAGAAAGCCTATAATACTATGATTGTGGATGTTGCTTTAATTCATCGCGAATTTCACGAAGCAATTGAATTTCTTCAGGAGTTTCTGGTGCTGGTGCTTCCGCTTCATCCTTACGACGCATACGGTTAATCAATTTCACCATCAAAAATACGACCCATGCCAAAATCAGGAAGTTAATTAAAATGGTCAGAAAGTTACCATAAGTCAATACGTTTACGCCTGCTTTTTGCAGAGCATCCAATGATTGTAAATTATTCGGGTTGGCACCAAGTACAATATACTTTTGTGAAAAATCAACACCACCACCTGTAATCACAGTAATCAACGGCATAATGATGTCTTTCACTAATGAATCAACAATTTTACCAAATGCACCACCGATGATGACACCGACAGCCAAATCAATCATATTGCCTTTAACAGCGAATTCTTTAAATTCTTGAATAATACTCATCTCAATTTTCTCCACTCGGGAACCGCTATTCCCATGTTTTTGTTCTAATCACGGCTTAACAATAGTGTTAATGGATGATCGGCTCATGTTTGCTAATTTAATATTTTTCTCAAAAAAAGAAAGCTATTTCACACTTTAACAACATTTTATATGAATAAAAATATGAACTTAAAGATCTACAGCGAAAAAGATCACCTAATAAAAAAACCGCTAAACGAATTTAGCGGTTTACTTACTGATCTTAGATCAAAATCAAATTATTTATCGCGATTACGTTTACGTTCATTTTCAGTCAAATAACGCTTACGGATACGAATTGACTTAGGTGTTACTTCAACTAACTCATCATCTTCAATGAATTCAAGTGCTTGTTCAAGCGTGTATTCAATTGCAGGAGTTAAAGTTAACGCATCGTCAGTACCAGAGGCACGAACGTTGGTGAGCTGTTTTGCTTTAGTTGGGTTAACCACCATGTCGTCTGAACGAGAGTTAATCCCGACGATCATCCCTTCATACACTTCTAACTGTGGTTTAGCAAACAAACGACCACGGTCTTGCAAGCTGAACAATGCATAGCCCAAGCAAGTGCCTTGAACCATTGAGATCAATACACCGTTTTGACGTTTCGCTACAGTACCTTGTTTCACAGGACCATAATGCGAGAAGCTTGAAGTCATAATCCCTGTACCAGAAGTCATGGTTAAGAATTCTGAACGGAAACCAATCAAACCACGTGAAGGAACAGTCGCTTCAATACGGATACGGCCTTTACCGTCAACTTCCATATTGGTCATTTCGCCTTTACGGTGACCCATTTGTTCCATCACCGCACCTTGATGTTGTTCTTCAACATCAAAAGTCACGTTTTCGTATGGCTCTTGTTTTTCACCATCTACTTCTTTGATGATTACTTGTGGACGTGAAACGCCCATTTCGAAACCTTCACGACGCATGTTTTCAATCAGAACAGAAAGGTGAAGTTCACCACGGCCAGAAACTTTGAAACGGTCTGGACTGTCTGTATCTTCTACACGAAGTGCTACGTTATGGATCAATTCGCGATCAAGACGTTCACGGATATTACGTGAAGTGACAAATTTACCTTCTTTACCTGCAAACGGTGAGTTGTTGACTTGGAATGTCATCGATACCGTTGGTTCATCTACAGATAATGGCGGTAATGCTTCTACATTTTTCGGATCACAAATCGTGTCAGAAATGTTAAGTGCATCAATACCTGTAATACATACGATGTCGCCCGCAGATGCTTCTTCAACATCAATACGCTCTAAACCGTGGTAACCCATGATTTTTAAGATACGACCATTACGCGTCTTACCTTCTTTATCAATCACAGTCACAGGAGTATTGGTTTTCACTGAACCACGTTGAATACGACCAACCCCGATCACACCCACGAAGCTGTTATAGTCAAGTGAAGAAATTTGCATCTGGAACGGACCATCAGCATCAACTGCTGGCGGCTCAACGATATCAACAATCGTTTCAAACAACGGTGTCATGTCTTCAGCCAATTCTTCTGGCGCTGGACCTGCAACACCACGTAAACCTGAAGCATAAACGATTGGGAAATCTAACTGTTCGTCAGTCGCACCCAAGTTATCAAACAAATCAAATACTTGATCGATCACCCAGTCTGGACGTGCGCTTGGCTTATCGACTTTGTTAATGATCACGATTGGCTTCAAACCACGCGCAAACGCTTTTTGCGTTACGAAACGAGTTTGCGGCATTGGGCCTTCTTGAGCATCAACCAATAGTAATACGCAGTCCACCATAGACAATACACGTTCTACTTCACCACCAAAGTCGGCGTGTCCCGGGGTATCCACGATATTGATACGGTAAGTAATATCAGTACGTTTATCTAACCAAGTGATCGAAGTATTCTTTGCAAGAATAGTAATACCACGTTCGCTTTCAAGCGCATTCGAGTCCATGACACGCTCAATCTCGCCTGCACGATCACCCAAAGCACCTGATTGTTGTAGAAGTTTATCGACAAGCGTGGTTTTACCATGGTCGACGTGTGCAATAATTGCAATATTGCGGAGATTTTTGATATCTGACATGAAAATTCGATAAGCCTAAAACTTGAGGGCAAATTATACAGAAAAATCCTACATAAAAGTAGTGACAGTTTATTGACATGCCCGTGTTTTTTTCATGTCTTCGTCGTTTTTTCTTGGGTAAAGGCAATTATCTCGATTAGAATAGCGCCACTTTGAAGCTTAAGATTTAATCTCTCATGTCTGATTTACAAGACGCTGCGCCAAAATCAGGTGAAAAACTTGATCTGATTTATGGGTTAAATGATCGTCCTGCCCCTTTTGTTGCATTTCTTGCTGCACTACAACATCTTTTAGCAATTATTGTACCTATTGTTACGCCAGGACTTTTGATTTGTCTGGCACTGGGGGTTTCCCGCGAAGAAACCAATATGATTTTGTCCATGTCATTGGTCATTTCAGGGATTGCGACTTTTTTACAATGCAAGAAGGTCGGACCTTTTGGTGCTGGTTTGCTGATCGTCCAAGGGACAAGTTTTAACTTTATTGGCCCGATTATTGGTATTGGTAGTGCAATGGTCGCCGCAGGAACGCCTGTCAATCAAGTGATGGCAGCAATTTTTGGGGTGGTGATTGCAGGATCATTCATTGAAATGGGCGTATCCCGTATTCTGCCGTGGGTGAAAAAGCTGATCACGCCACTGGTCACAGGAATCGTAGTACTGATGATTGGTTTAACCTTGATTAAAGAAGGTCTCATCAGTATGGGCGGTGGTTATCAGGCCATGCAAAATCAAACCTTTGCCAGCCAAGATAATTTGATCATGTCTTGTACAGTGCTTGCGATTATCATCCTACTCAATCGTATTCAGGTCATCTGGATTAAAAGTTCTGCCATTTTGATTGCGCTGATTGTGGGTTATGTTCTGGCAGGCTTCATGGGACATCTGGATTTTTCAGGTTTACACGAAACACCTATCATACAGATTCCAACGCCAATGCACTTTGGTTTAAGCTTTTCTTGGAGCTTATTCATCCCTATGGCGTTTATTTATCTGGTGACGTCTTTGGAAGCGATTGGTGATATTACTGCAACCAGTAAACTCTCCAATGAACCTGTCAATGGTCCAAAATGGATGGAACGGATTAAAGGTGGCGTACTGGTGAATGGTGCAAACTCTTTACTTGCAGGTTTATTTAATACTTTTCCAAGTTCGGTGTTTGCACAGAATAATGGTGTGATCCAACTCACAGGAGTGGCCAGTCGCTATGTCGGTATCTGGATTGCGATTTTATTGATCCTACTTGGATTGTTTCCTATGGTTTCTGGCGTGATTCAAGCGGTACCGCAAGCGGTATTAGGCGGTGCAGTAATGGTCATGTTCGGCGCTGTAGCTGCATCAGGGATTAATATTTTATCCAGTATTCATCTGGATCGTCGTGCACTGTTGATTATTGCGATTTCATTGGCTTTAGGACTCGGTGTTGCACAAGTTCCGCAAATCCTTGAGCATTTACCTGAACTGTTTAAAAATATCTTTAGTTCAGGCGTCGCCACAGGTGGTATTGCTGCTTTAATCTTAAATATCGTCTTGCCTGAACATCAACATCCTGAAGATCAAGATCAGAGAAATCAAGATTAAATCGGGCAATTAAGAAGAATTTGCCCAGTTTGACTGGGCTTTCTTATTCATGAGAGTTAAATATGATGGATCCACGTAGTGAAGTCGTACTGCGCCAACAACAGTTTTTATCAGGCAAGGTATTGCTCATCAATGCACCTGCGGATGAACTTGCCCGCGAATTGCCCAACGATTTAAATATTTCGATCTGGACATGGAACTTTGCTGATCATCAATATTTCGAGCAGCAGCAGTTTGCTACGCATTTTTCAGTTGAATTTCCACAGAAAGATATCGATCAAGTCATCATCTTTGTACCAAAATCGAAAGAGTTACTCAGCTATATTTTGCATGTTGTTGCGAGTCATCTGAAGCAAGGTCAATCCATCTTTTTGGTGGGTGAAAAAAAGGGTGGCGTAGAACGTGCAGCTAAACAACTACAAGTCTTAGGTAAAAATCTTAAGCTCGATAGCGCACGTCACTGTCAGCTTTGGCAATGTATTTTGCACAAAACTGAAACCTTAAAACCACTAGAAAATTGGGTAAAAACCTACAGCATTGAAGTCAATCAAACTCAACTTCATATTTGTGCGCTGCCTGGGGTATTTAGCCAAAATCATTTGGATGTCGGCACAGGCATTCTTTTACCTTATCTAAATAATATAAAATCGGGTAAACTTGCCGACTTTGGCTGTGGTGCAGGTGTTATTAGTGCGTATCTGGCAAAATTAAATTGTAACAACGAAATTTATGCGCTGGATGTCGATGCATTTGCACTACGTTCTACTGAAATGACATTTCATCGGAATGGACTTCATTTAGAACAGCTTCATATTCAAGCCGTTACCGGGATTCATGATGCACCACTTGAACTAGACGCAATTGTCAGCAATCCGCCTTTTCATCAAGGAATTCATACGGATTATGCGGCAAGTGAGGGTCTATGCAAACAAGCCAAACGACATTTAACTGTCAATGGTGAATTATGGATAGTGGCAAATCGTTTTTTAAATTATCCACTTTTGATTGAGCAACAATTTGGTCGCTGCAATACCCTTGCCGATCAACAAGGATTCAAAGTGCTTTATGCCCATGTGTCCCAATGACTAAGGAATTTTCATGAGTGAAAAGATTCAACCTGAAAAGCTTCAGCGTAAGCTCGGTGCTCGTCATTTAAATATGATCGCCATTGGCGGTTCGATTGGTACTGGTTTATTTCTGGCTTCAGGTTCAACCATCGCCAATGCGGGGCCGGGCGGCGCATTATTGGCCTATGCACTGATTGGCGTCATGATTTATTTTCTAATGACCAGTTTGGGGGAGCTCGCCACCCACAATCCCACTTCAGGCGCTTTTTTTACCTATGGTAGTCGCTATGTCGAGGATGGCTTCGGCTTTGCTTTGGGCTGGAACTATTGGTACAACTGGGCCATTACCGTGGCTTTTGAACTGGTTGCGGTTCAGTTGATTATGAAATTCTGGTTTCCA
Source organism: Acinetobacter septicus (assembly GCF_019355975.1). Classification (NCBI taxonomy): domain Bacteria; kingdom Pseudomonadati; phylum Pseudomonadota; class Gammaproteobacteria; order Moraxellales; family Moraxellaceae; genus Acinetobacter; species Acinetobacter septicus. The sequence goes on from NZ_CP079898.1 coordinate 1,581,518, forward strand.
GACTTACCCGGGTTTTATTGGAGTGCGATTTTTCTGGTCGTCATTTTTGCCATCAATGCCATGACCGTCAAAGGTTTTGGTGAAAGTGAATTCTGGTTTTCAATGGTCAAGGTCGTTGCGATTGTCGCCTTTATCATTATTGGTTTCTCCATGATCATCAAAATCATGATGACACCGGGAGTAGCGACTTTTGGTAACTGGACCTATAAAGACGCGCCTTTTGTTGGTGGATTACAAGCCATGATTGGCGTGGCCATGATCGCAGGGTTCTCTTTTCAGGGCACTGAAATGGTCGGCGTTGCCGCAGGTGAATCTAAGGATCCAAAGAAAACAATTCCTCTGGCAATTAAGCAGATTTTCTGGCGGATTTTACTGTTTTATATCGTGTGTATTTTTATCATTGGGACACTGATTTCCTATGATGATCCGCGCCTGTTACAAGCAGCTTCTAGTGGTGATATTGCACTTTCGCCATTTACTTTGCTCTATGAAAAAGTCGGTTTTGCCTTTGCTGCAAGTTTGATGAATGCCGTGATTTTAACCGCGATTTTATCGGCAGGAAATTCAGGCATGTATTCTTCAACCCGTATGCTGTTCGACATGGCACGTGAAGGTCGTGCGCCCAAATGGTTCTCAAAACTGGATAAACGTGGCGTACCAATGCATGCACTTTATGCCACGACAGCCGTTGCTGCACTGTGCTTCCTGACTACTTTTATTGGGGAACAAGCTGTTTTTAACTGGCTGCTCAATATGTCAGGCATGTGTGGCTTTATTGTCTGGCTCGGGATTGCGATTTCACACTATCGCTTCCGCAAAGGCTATCTGGCTCAGGGTCATAGACTTGAAGATCTGGCATATCGAGCCAAATTCTTTCCATTTGCACCGTGGTTTGCCTTTATTTTGTGTTCGATCATTATTTTGGGACAAAACTATCAAGCGATTTTAGGTGGAAAAATTGACTGGGTGGGCTTACTTTCCACCTATATCAGTATTCCCCTATTTTTGGTGATCTGGCTGGGTTATAAATGGAAACATAAAACCAAATTGGTGTCTTATCAAGAGATGAATATCCAACCCGATCAAGATTAATGCGTGTTTTAGCTTGCAGTAACATCATTCAATTTCTTCAGTTTTGAAAAGCTTGACTTTTCAAAACAAAGGATTATGATTGCGACCAAGATTCAACCATTGGCGCAGTCAGCATCAAAACTGCCAATTTATAGGAGTAACAACATGCCAGCTTTACAGGATAAACATTACTAATCATTGGCACGTTGTCATCTCACGGACAAGGGTCAAAGATCACTTGTCCGAATGCACAAGACCTAGCATTCGCTAGGTTTTTTTATGCCTGTTCGGACAGCTATTAAAATAATGATACGGACAGCTTATTATGAGCATACAAAAAATTTTAAATGCAGATGCCGCTTATGGAGTTCCTGTAAAGATCTTTACGAACGATATCGATCAAGACAGTATTGAACAACTCACTAAAATGGCGCAATTGCAATTTATTCATTCCCACATAGCAGTCATGCCAGACGTGCATGTTGGGAAAGGAGCCACCGTTGGCAGTGTCATTCCGACCAAACATGCGATTATACCCGCTGCGGTCGGCGTAGATATTGGCTGTGGAATGAATGCGATACGTTTAAACCTCAAAAGCAGTCAACTTCTAGACAATCTTTCAAGCTTACGTCATGCGATTGAAAGAAAAGTCCCTGTTGGTTTTGATTTACACAAACAAGTGAAAGCCAAAGCTTCGACCCTGACACCGCTGGATAAACGGCTCCAACCGATTATCAGCAAACATCCTGGTTTGGTTCGAATGCTGCGAAAGTTTGATATGACTTGGCAAAAACAACTCGGAACTTTAGGGGGCGGCAACCACTTTATTGAACTTTGTCTGGATGAAAATCAGGACGTCTGGATCATGTTACATTCAGGGAGTCGTGGTTTAGGCAATGTCATTGGTACTTATTTTATTGAACTGGCAAAAAAAGAAGCCCAACACCGCTTTGGTCATGTTCCTGACAAAGACTTGAGCTACTTTGCCGAAGGCTCTGCAAGCTTTGACGATTATGTTGAAGCGGTTGAGTGGGCACAGGCGTATGCCTATGAAAACCGTCGTGAGATGATGCGTTTAATTTTAGAGGCGATTCGCCCACTATTACCTTCATTTCAGTTGACCAAAGAAGCAATTAATTGCCACCATAATTATGTCAGTCAGGAACAACATGATGGCGAAAATTTATTAATTACACGAAAGGGTGCCATCCGAGCTGGTAAAGATGAACTTGGAATCATTCCAGGTTCGATGGGTGCGCGTTCTTATATTGTACGTGGCAAAGGTCATCCCGACTCCTTTTGCTCTTGCTCACATGGTGCAGGACGTAAAATGAGCCGTAATAAAGCCAAGCATCTGTTTAATCAACAAGATTTGATTCAGCAAACGCAAGGCATTGAATGCCGTAAAGATGTAGGTGTGATTGATGAAATTCCAGCAGCGTATAAAGACATTGATCAAGTCATGGCTCATCAGTCAGATTTGATAGAAGTCGTACATACGCTTAAACAAGTCCTTTGTATTAAAGGATAATTTAACTCGGAGCTAAACCATGAAACTAGGCAAGCGATCCAAAGTCAAAGTGAGAAATCAGGTGGCTTTATCGCCTTTGTTACATAAAGGCGGAATGCATGAAACTGAAAAACCCAAAGCACAACATCGTCGTGAACGTCAGCAAACCAAACAATTGCTAAAGTCTAAAAGATGGTGTGAGTAATTTTAATCTAGCGTTCTATAAGGAGCAGCGTATGAAAAACTGTAGATATTTTTGTGAATATTTCAATCTAAGTCAACACGATAAAACAAACCCCAGTGATTTCAACTGGGGTTTGCCATTTTAGATGGTTAAGTTTATAAAACACCTAAACTTTTTTGAATATTTTCCAGATGCGGAACATGGAAATGCTGATCGGCAATTTTAACTCGCTTAAATACCATTGGATCAGATGTTGTCTCTTCTTCATCGACCACTTCTGAAATACGCAAACGAATCGTCTGCGGCATGCTGTCACAGATTAAGGCAAAACGTTGCGCAACATCATCTCCTTCTATGACCAAAGCGACCCCTTGAGTAATATTAGGATGATTAACTGAATAAATAGGCAATTTCAAATCATGCCATTCTATCGACTCAGCATCAACCTTGGTATCAAGCGCCGACAATACAATGTTTTGCGGTAATAGCATCGGCACCTGATCACGACATTCAATGATATAAGCATCAATAAATCCAGTCGAGACACTAATTAAGTGTTGAAGCTCCTGCTGATCAATCTGCGCGGTTACTTTTTTATCAATCGCCATCAGTAACTCCCTGAAGCTGTTTCAAGTAATGCTTCAATATTCTCAAGCAATTCTGATTCTTGGAACGGTTTACCCATGTAATGCGTTACGCCAAGTGATAATGCCCGTTCACGATGTTTTTCACCAGTACGCGATGTAATCATGATAATTGGCATATCCTGATGTAACTCATGATGGCGTACCAGATTAGTCACCTCAAAACCATCCATGCGAGGCATTTCAATATCCAGCAACATCAAATCAGGTTTGACATTTTCAAGCTGTTCCATGGCATCGACACCATCTTTGGCCGTCACCACATCAAAGCCCTGACGTTCCAGTAGCCGCGAAGTAACTTTACGGACAGTCACCGAGTCATCTACGATCATGATAAGACGACGTTCATCGGTATGACGTGTTTTTTCTCTGCCTTCAACAACTTGTTTATTACGTTGCGTAGATTGGATCTGACGCGCAATATTTTGTCCATCCAGAATTAGACAAACATGACCATCACCTAAAATTGTCGCCCCAGCAACAGCGCCAATACTTGCGAACTGTCGTCCGATTGGTTTCACTACAATTTGTGCACGCGAACCGACCAATTGATCGACCAATAACGCAATGGTCTGACCATGCGCGCCTTTGACCAATAACACAGGCAATGAATGTGCAATACCAGATAATTTTGGAATAGGCTGATTGCTGACAAACTCCGCCAAATAACGTAAACGATATGGAGTATTATCGATATTAAAATAATCATCCTGACCATGGAAATAGCGTTCAAGAGTTGCAGGCGCAATACGCACAATTCGGTCAATCTGAGCCAAAGGCAAGGCAAATTGCTGATCACCGACTTTCACCATGAGTGCATCACTCACTGCCACAGTCGTTGGTACACGAATAGTAAAAGTGGTACCAGAACCAAATGTTGAATCGACACTGACATGACCACCAAGCGCCTTAATACTACTTTGCACCACATCCAGACCCACACCACGTCCTGAAATTTGGGTCACTGAAGTCGCTGTACTAAACCCAGGATGGAAAATGTATTGCAAAATTTCCTGTGCTTCGAGTTTTTGATCCTCAGTCATCAAACCATTTTCTAAAGCTTTGGCTTTGATTTTATTAACATCAATACCTTTACCATCATCGCTAAAGCTCACCAAAACATCTGTTCCTTGGCGGCTAATATTTAGCTCAATACGCCCTATTTCAGGTTTACCCAGTTTTAAACGCTCTTCACGATCTTCCACACCATGATCGACTGCATTTCGCAGCATGTGTTCAAGTGGCGTGACCAAGCGTTCCAAGATATTTCGATCCAGTTCGCCTTCGGTATTATTGACTACCAATTCAGCTGGACGGTTCAAACTACTTGCCGTCTGACGCACAATACGCTGTAAGCGAGGTAAAAGTCGTGAGAACGGAACTAATCGGGTACGCATCAGACTTTCCTGAATTTCAGCCTGAATACGTGATTGTTGTAATAACAAACCTTCGGTATCACGAATTTTGTCGGATAATGTGGTTTTGAAATCAACCAAATCCGATGCAGATTCAGCAAGCGATTTTGACAGTTGATTCAATGATGAGTATTGATCCATTTCTAATGGGTCAAAGTCGATATAACGTAAGTTTTCTGTCCCATGTTTGGCGATAATCTGACTTTCTAATTCGCCTTCCATTCGACGTAACTGATCTGCCAAACGTTGAATCGCCAATTCCATTTCGACCAGTGTATTGCCTAACTGTCCCAAATCCATTTCGATACGCGAACGGTTAATCGCATTTTCACCAGACAAGTTAATCATTTTTTCGATCAGATCCGCAGAAACACGGATCATCTCATTTGAATCATCAGCCTGTACGGTGTTGTCCCATTCACCCAGCATAGATGGCGGTTCTGTACCATCTCCCTGTACAAACTCCATCACTTGTTCTTGCGAGAATAGATCCGCGCGAGCCAGTTTAGTTGGAATTTGCGCATTGGTATCGACAAATTCAAGACGTTCTAAGGTATGCTTTAAACCATCATAATTATTATACGAACGTTCAAAAATAGCTGCCTTTAACCATGTAAATGCCGTCAGCAAGAGATGGTCATAAGCATTGGAGCTAAAGGCTTTTACCGCAAATTGCTCAAAGGCATTTTCAAGATGTGAGGCAATTACTGCAACAGGCTCTAACTCTGCCATTCGTGCACCGCCTTTTAAACTATGCACTGTACGTTGCAATTGAAGCAAAATACTTCGGTTAGTCCGTTCATCAAACCAGCGATTGAGAAGTTGCTGTCCAGCATCAAGCAACTCTGCCGCTTCTTCATAGAAAGTCGCTTCAACCAAAGATTGAACATCATCGGGATCTGTATCTTGATGCGGTTTGGTATTATCGATATCAACATTAGTATTTGAAATCGATGCTTGACTTTCTAGTGCATCATTCTCAGCGGAAGTCGAATTCTGTAATTGTTCCTCAGCAACAACTGCATCAGATTCCACGCCTGATGTTGGTTCACCAAGAGCAACTGATTCAAGATGATCTGTCGTTAATTCATGCTCAACAACTTCAGTTGGTGGCTCAGCAACAACTTGCGCCAAGGTACTATCAACAGAAGTAGTCCACGTTGCACTCTCAGGCTGTTGCTGTGGTACCCCTTGTAGAACCTGCTCAATATTTCCAAGCAACTCAATCACTTCTGTCGCTGGATAATCTACTGCTTCATCACGCAACGTTTGAATCCGATCAGCAATATCATCTTGTACCAGACGAATAATCTGTATCAGATTTTCAGAAGAATGTATTTGCCCATGAATCAAGCGTTGATAAATGGTTTCTAACTCGTGCGCAATCAGTCCCATATAGGTTGCCTGAACCATATTTGCGCCACCTTTTAAGGTGTGTAAATAGCGCATCAAATTATTCAAGGCAGACGTATTACTTTGTTGCTGCGACCAAGTGTTTAGGTCTGCGTCAATACCGACCAACAGCTCATCAGCTTCTTCTAAAAAGATATCGAGAAGGTCTGCATCGAAATGACGATTGGCTTGCTCTGAATCTAGGTGCTGATGATCTTGTTGAATACGTGCAGAAATTGACGATAAATCAAATGTTGAAACATTTGACTCTGATACCGCAACAGGCTCAATGGAAATAGTCTCAGGTTCAGCACTTACTTTATCAGCACTTAGCTCAGATGATACTTTCTTATCCGTAATCGCTGTTTCAATATCTTGTTGGACAAAGTCTTGCAGCTCATGAATCACATTGAGTTGCTCTTGTCCCAAGCTTACTCGCTGCCCTGCTGCCAAGGTATCAAATAAATGAATGACTTGCTGGTGTGCCTGTCCAAAAATATCAAAGGCATAATCCAGATGCAGTAATTCAGGTTTTTCAAGTAATTGTTCATAAGCAGGCTTTAATTGCAAGACATAATCATGAACGCCTTGGGCTGCTCGATTATGCGTATGCTCAATTAAAGAACTTGCCTCGGTAATCAATGCTTGAATATAGACAGGGAATTCCTGTTTGACGCGTTTTTCAAACTCATAGTCTGCATTCAGCAGATTTTCAATATCTAATTGCAATAGTGAAGTGACAACACCTTGTGGATGCTGTGCTTCATGTGCAATTTCTTCGATATTAAAGCCATAGTTTTCCCATGCTTGATTAAATTTTTGATCAATTTTGTCAAGCTGTTGCTGAGTACCCTTTTGATGCAGTGTATGTAGATAATCTCGAACAAATTCAGCATAGTGGGTTAAGAGAGCGGTTTCATTTGAAGTCGACTCAAGCTCATCTTGCATCAAGGTTTTAAACAGCGTTTCTACCTTGCTGCTGGCTTCAAATACTTGCTGAATATGCGCCATTGATGAACTGCCGCGCAAAGTATGCAAAGCGCGAATCAATTGATTATAACTTTGATCTGATGGCTCATCTTGCTGTAAAAAAGTATCAATTGTTTGTAGATGTTCTTCTGCTTCTTCAAGGAAAATCGCCATGGTTTCTTCAATCAGACTATCATCTGATGAAGCAACTGCGTCCACACAGGTGTCAGCTATGGCAGCAGGCTCTACTTCAACTGGCTGTTCAGCTTCAATAATCTGTTGTTGCTGAATTTCGAGCCCTGTAATTCCAGATTCTGTATTTAACTGTTCAGCTAAATCGAGTAATTCTTCTAAAGCAGGCTCGACGTCTTGTTGGTGTTGTAACTGCTGTCCCAACAAAACCAATGGGCGAATATCGATAGAGTGTGGCTGGGTATTTTTAAAATCATGATAAAATTTAAAACGATAAACATTAAATACCACTTGCACAAAACGTTGTAAATCTGCACTTAATGGCAAAGTTTTGGCAATAATTCGATTGAGTGCTTCTTCAACTGTCCACGCCAGTTCACTGGAAGATTTCGCCCCCACCATTCGACCAGACCCTTTTAGAGTATGAAAATGGCGACGAACGTCCGCTAAAACCTGCTGCTCATCAGAATCAGCCACCCACTGCGGAATAAGTTGACCCAATTCTTGAAAAATTTCTTCTAATTCTTCAATAAAAATTTCAAGAATTTCTTCATCCTGATCAAGAAAACTGTCTTCAGGTAAGCTTATTTTTTCAACAAGATGTTTTAATATTTCTTTCATAACGAAGGCTTCTTTCGTTTATCCACCCTTGATGGTGAAACTTGATCTACCACCATCACGCAAGTGACTTCCTTCTCAAGAAGCCATCTTGACGATGCATTTTTTAATTTGGGACATCCCGAAGTCTGCCCCAAAAGTCACTTCACGCTTATTCAGGTAACTTAAAGTCAGATACAGACTCACGCAATGACTCTGCCATATTGGCCAGTTCAGAAACCGAACGTGCCGTATCAAAAGTTGCAGTCGTGGTTTGTGAGGTAATTTCCTGTACGACGTTCATGGTATTGGCAATATGACTCGCCGATGCAGACTGAAGTTTTGCAGCATTGGAAATGTTTGCAATCAATTTAGCCAAGTTATTAGATACGCTTTGAATTTCATCAAGCGCTACACCCGCATCTTTCGCCAAATTCGCACCACGAACAACCTCAGAAGTGGTCTGTTCCATAGAAATTACAGCTTCATTGGTATCGGTCTGAATGGTTTTAACCAAGCCTTCAATCTGTTTGGTTGCAGATGCAGAACGTTCTGCAAGACGCTGTACCTCATCGGCAACTACCGCAAAACCACGACCCGCTTCCCCTGCCATCGATGCCTGAATTGCAGCATTCAATGCCAGAATGTTAGTTTGGTCGGCAATATCATTAATGAGCGAGACGATGTTCCCAATTTCTTGCGAAGACTCACCCAAACGTTTAATACGTTTCGATGTTTCCTGAATCTGTTCACGAATCGTATCCATACCCACAATCGAACGGTTTACAACGTCAGCACCATTGGATGCAATTTGTACCGAACGTTCCGCAACCTCTGCTGACTCAGCAGCGTTCGCAGATACCTGATCGATCGACACCGCCATTTCGTTAATCGCAGCAGATGCACCTGCAATTTCTTGTGCCTGATGCTCAGAAGCTTCCGCTAACTGATTGGTAATGGTCTGCGTATTTTGTGTATAACGCGCCACTTCCTGAGACGTATCCGTAATACGTGATACCAGATCACGTAATTGATCAATTGCGAAGTTGATCGAGTCAGCAATTGCACCAGTAAAATCTTCTGATACCGTTGCATACGAACGTAAATCACCATCAGCCAAATCGGCAATTTCATCAAGTAAACGTAAAATCGCATTTTGGTTACGGTCATATTCATCCTGTAAACGCGTTACACGATTTTTTTCCAACAAATTACGAATCGCCAATAAACGAGCAACGGATAAGATAAAACCTGTAAGGAACAGTAGTAATAAAACTGCTGGAATAACACTTGACCAGCTAGAATCTGCTTTATCTGAAAGATTATTCAAGGATTTCAACATATCATCAGATTGAGAGAAAATCTGTGAAGATGCTTGGCGGACTTTTACAATCTGGTTGGCATTTTTAAATACCGTTGATGCTGCTGTTTTTAAAACTTCATCATACTCAGATTTAATACTATCGACAGATTCACGTAAACTTGGATCGCTAATACGTTCAACACCCAAGTCAGCACTACCATTTAACTGTGCATTTAAATAAGCACCAAAGGTTTCAATATCGGCACTAAAGTCATCTGCTGACGCACGGGCATTTTCTGTGCCCACCAATACAGAACTGATAGAACGTAAAATACGCTCTGCAATAAATACTTGGTTCTTGGCAATCACCACCTGACTACTTGGCATATTCAGACGAGCCATCTGATCTACCATCAAGTTATATTCTGCCTGAATCCCTGGAATCGACTCACCGATCGCGATATTGGTGTCATAGAGTTGATTGATCAGCTTTTGTTGAGACGTAATCAAATCCACATTGGTCGATACATTCTTCCAGAGTTGATCGACCTTTTTAAATTCCTCAGATGATGCACCGTAGATGTCCTGTACATTTTCCAGATTTTGCGCAAACTGTTCCTGCGATTTTTTCAGACTTGCAATTGCCTCAGGTGAGCCTGATGCAGTTGACTCTGTCGCTTGTCGTGGAATAGTTTGAGACAATAAGCGCAGTTGCCCCAGACTACGAGTTAATTCATTATTCCGCGGTACACTATAAAATAAGTAAATCAACGTTATCGTTGATAGAAAAAGAAAAATAATCGCTGAATAAATGATCGGTCTCGTTTTTTTACTATCACCGAACATTTGTGAAATTAGCTCAATTTGAGCTTGAATCTTGGCAAAAAATGCAGAACCGTTTTTCTTACTCGCACTTTCAGCTGTGTTTTTCTTTTTTAGTTTAAAGCCCATACAGCTTCTCCCCTGAATACGCGTGATTTACTTAATTGCGTACGAATTTAATTTATAAATTTTGCTGAAGCATTCATATATTGTGGATTTTTCAGCAGCTGACTAAATAAAAAGACATGCCAACGTTGGTTATGCTGATAGAAATAACCTTGACAATAATCTTTTAATTTTTGATCCAGCTCATCACTTTTAGAAAAAAAGCTGTGCTTATTAAAGTGCTGAATACCCAAAACCTGATCTACAACTAAACCGACATAGTGGTCATTATGACTAATACATAACACTTTTTGGCTAGGCGAAAATGGAGCACGTTGCCCAGAGACAAAATGTGTTAAATCAGAAACTGAGAGTAGTCTTCCCCGAATATTCGCCAGCCCGCGCACCCAAGCTTGGGCATTTGGAACTGGGGTATATTTAGGAGGGTAAATGACTTCCATCACCTCCCCCAGAGGCGCAACAAAATATTGCCCCATCATCTCAAAGGCTATACCTGACCACCGGTTGACTTCATTTTGGTTAGAAGCGTAGCTTCGATTGCCACGTTTTGCCAATCGAAGCAATTCGATAAATCCATTAGCAGCCATGATGACTATTCCAGATTAAGGTGTTGTTTAATCACGTCTATAAGTTGGCTTTCTTCAATCGGTTTGGTCAGATAGTCACGTGCACCCTGACGTTTCCCCCAGACACGATCTGTTGCCTGATCTTTAGTACTCACGATCACCACTGGAATATGCTTGGTATTTTCACCGCGACTAATTTCACGAGTCGCCTGAAAACCGTTGACCCCTGGCATTACGACATCCATCAACACCAAATCAGGCTGTTCAGCCTGTGCCATGGTCACCCCATCAGCGCCATTAGATGCTTCAATCACCTCAAAACCGTGTTTTGTTAATATTTCTCTAAAACGAAATGTTTCGGTTGGTGAATCATCTACAATTAAAATACGTGCCATTTTATGTCCCCAACACTTTTCTTTAATTTATGTATTTACGTGATTTCGAATAGCGTTTAATAATTCATCTTTACTAAAAGGCTTGGTCAAATATTCATCTGAACCGACAATACGACCTTTGGCCTGATCAAATAAACCATCTTTACTCGATAGCATAATCACCGGAATATTTTGATAACTCTGTGAATTTTTGATCAATGCACAGGTCTGATAACCATCTAAACGCGGCATCATGATATCTACAAAAACGATATCAGGATTCGCTTCAGCTATTTTTGAGAGCGCCTCAAAGCCATCTACAGCAGTAATCACCTCACATCCTTCGCGTTGTAGTAAGGTTTCGGCGGTTCGGCGAATGGTTTTTGAATCATCAATTACCATGACTTTAAGATTTTGAAATTTGTCTTCCATTTAATGATCCTTTCCCCATTTATTCATTACTAACAATAACTGAAACTGATTATAGCCGATGATTGGGGCTTTCATTGTTTTTACAGATTATGACCTTTTTTAACATATTATTACTTGCGTTTTCAATGAAGGTTTTCTCAAGCTAAAACACATTTTTTCTAAATATCACCAAACCAATCACATTTTAAAAGGACTTATGATTTTTTTTTGAGTTATTCCTATTTTTAATTGGATAAATTACAACTAATATAACCTTATTAATATTTAAAAATAAGTAATTTAGTCAAGTTTATTTGGGGAAAGTCATGAATAGTCGAGTGACTCGTCGAAAGCTTCTGGAAGTATCCAAACAGATGACTCGTCATTTCATTATTGTATGTGGTCTATTGTTATGGATGCCTTTGCTTTATGCGGTCAATCCACAACCACATGCTGTATGGTATCGATATTACGATCAAAAAGGTATTGCCAATATTAGTAGTTCTGTAACACCTGCACACATCCGTTATGGTTATGAGGCTTTGGATAGCAATATGCAGGTGATTCGTCGCAATCGACCGTATAATGCAGAAGCCGATTTGCGTCAGTCCACTCAACGTGAGGCACAAGCGCGGCAGCGTGAGCAAGATTTAAAACTTAAACGTGCTTATGGCAATGTTGCTATTGCGACCGAAAAACAAAATCAGGCTTTGTCTGGGATCAAGAAGCAAATCAAATCACAACAAGATCAATTGAGACAATTGCAAAGCGATCGTATTTTGTTTAAACGTCAGGAAATGGAATACCTACGCAAGGGCGAGAGTAGTATCCCGCAACGTCTAAAAGATCAGCTCAATCAAAACGACCAGAATATGACCAGTCTTAAAAAAAATATCTCTAGTTTGCAAAATAACTACCGAACAACACAGGAACATTATTCCAACATTATTGAACGCTTAAAAACGCTGGAATAACCGTTATAATCCTGACACTAAATAAAACCATGAATGTCATTAACTTGAGGATGATTAGGCATGCACAAAGTGTCAGGCACTGCATTTTATATTACTGTACTGTGTTTAAGCTCTAGCTTTGTTCTCTCTGCCTGTCATCGTTCTAGCACAGAATCGTCACAAGCCAATCAAACTGAGAACATTGAGATGATCCAGCAAGATCTGGTTCAGGTCTCAACAGGTGCGCTGGAACGTAAAACTGCGTTCACGGGTACGATTCGTGCTATTCAACAAAGCTCCATTCAGTCACAAGTTTCCGCAACAGCCACGCAGGTCAATGCCGATGTCGGACAGCAGGTGACAAAAAATCAGGTTTTAGTGCGTTTAAATAATCAGGATAATGCTGCTCGTTTAGCACAAGCGCAGGCTAATCTGGCATCTGCTCAGGCTCAAGCTGAACTATCACGCAATCTGATGCAACGTAAAAAAAGACTTTTGGATCAGGGTTTTATTTCACGAGTTGAATATGAACAAAGTCAAGTTGACTATAAAGCCCAACTTGAAACAGTAAACGCTCAAAAAGCCAATTTAGACATTGCGCATAAAGCTGATCTGGATGGCATTATTCGCAGTCCGCTGACTGGTGTAATAACCAAACGAGAGGTTGAGCCTGGTCAAACGGTAACTTCAGGACAAACTTTATTTGAAATTGTGAATCCTGAACAATTGGAAATTCAGGCCAAACTACCGCTTGAACAACAATCTGCACTGCGTATTGGCCAAAAAATTCAATACACGATTCAGGGTAATTCAACACAATTCAATGCCATTCTGACTCGTATTTCACCTGTAGCAGATCAAGTCAGCCGTCAAATTGAATTCTTTGCTCGACCGATTGAAAGCATCAACTCACTCAGTATTGGTGCTTTTGTCGAAGGTGTTATTTTAAATCAAGATCAAGTGCAGGGACAGATTATCCCATTGGACAGTATCCAAAGTCTGGATCACTCACCTTATGTGTGGGTCGTTCGTCAACAAAAACTGCGTAAAATCAATATTCAGGTTGTGGAAAAACGTTTTGCCGAAAACAAAGCGGTGGTTACAGGTTTGCAAAATCATGATGCTGTCAGCCGAATTCAATTTGATAATTCCGATGAAAATAAATCAGTGGTATTTTCTAGCCCAGATCAACCCGCAGTAAACAACAAATAAAAGAACGATTTTTTAGGACTCAATAGCGATGTGGTTTACCCGAATTAGTGTCAAATATCCTGTGTTTACCATCATGATGATGTTCTGTCTGATGGTATTGGGATTGGCATCATGGCAACGTATGGGGGTAGAAGAATTTCCTGATGTCGACTTTCCATTTGTCGTGGTCTATACCAATTATCCAGGTGCGTCCCCTGAAGCGGTTGAATCTGAAATTACAAAAAAACTGGAAGATCAGATCAATACAATTTCAGGTTTAAAACAGATTACTTCGCAGTCCAGTGAAGGACTGTCGATGATTATTGCCGAATTTAATCTGGATGTCCCTTCCAGTGTCGCTGCGCAAGACGTTCGCGATAAAATTGCTGTCGTTAAATCCAACTTTCGTGATGAAATCGAAGACCCAGTCGTTGAACGCTATGACCCTGCCAGTAATGCGATTATGTCAGTGGTGTTTGAATCAGGTTCGATGTCTTTGCGTGATTTTAGTTCTTATCTGGATCAGCGAATTTTACCGCAACTTAGAACGGTTCCCGGCGTAGGCACAGTCAATCTACTGGGAGATGCCCAGCGTCAGATCCGTATCGAGATCAATCCCCAACAACTACAAAGCTATGGCATTGGGATTGATCAGGTCATTAACACTTTAAAAAATGAAAATGTTGAAATTCCAGGCGGTACACTCAAACAACCTGACTCTGAGCTCGTGATCGAGATCCAATCCAAAGTGATCTATCCACATGGCTTTGGTGATTTGGTTGTTGCCAATAAAAATGGTACGCCGATTTATTTAAAACAAATCGCCAAAGTTGAAGATACTCAAGCTGACCTAGAAACAGGGGCTTATTTAAATGGTAAGGCTGCTGTTGCAGTTGATATTTTGCGGAGCTCCGATGCCAATGTAATTCAGGTGGTGGATAACACCTATAAAGTGCTGGAGAAAATTAAAACCCAACTTCCTCAAGGCGCCAGTTTAAATGTCGTGGTTGATAGCTCCAAAGGGATTCGCGCCTCCATTAAAGATGTTGCGCGTACCATTATTGAAGGTGCATTACTGGCTGTGCTGATTGTTTTGCTGTTTTTAGGCTCTTTTCGCTCCACCATCATTACCGGTTTAACTCTTCCGATTGCCCTACTTGGAACTTTAACTTTTATCTGGGCGTTTGGATTTAGCATCAACATGATGACATTACTGGCATTGTCATTATGTATTGGCTTGCTGATTGACGATGCCATCGTTGTGCGCGAAAACATCGTGCGTCATGCAGAAATGGGCAAAGATCATGTGACTGCCGCCTTAGATGGAACGAAGGAAATTGGGCTGGCTGTTTTGGCAACCACACTGACCATTGTCGCGGTGTTTTTACCTGTGGCTTTTATGGGGGGCATTATTGGGCGTTTTTTCTATCAATTTGGGGTAACGGTCAGTACGGCTGTTCTCATCTCGATGTTTGTTAGTTTTACCCTTGACCCGATGCTATCAGCCCATTGGCAAAAGAAAAAAACCAATAAGCCACCCAGTCGAATGAAACGTTTTTTCCAATGGATTTCTCAAAAGCTCGACAACTTAAGTCATGTCTATGAGCATTTGCTCAAACTTGCCTTACGATTTCGTTTTATCACGATTTTAATTGCAATTGCATCGTTAATTGGGGCATTAGGCTTATCCAAACTTATTGGAACCGAATTTGTACCCACACCCGATAAAGGCGAGATTCGCATTAAATTTGAAACTCCAGTGGATGCCTCCTTGCAATATACTCAGGCTAAACTGAATCAGGTCAATCAAATCATTCGTCAACATCCACAAGTCAAATCAACTTATGGCGTGGTCAACGGCATTACAGATCGTGGTAAAAACCATGCCAGCCTGAGGGTCACGGTAACTCCTAGAAATGAACGTAGCCAGACGCTGACCGAATTAAATAATGAATTTCGTGAACGTTTAAAACGGGTCGCTGGAATCACGGTTACCTCTGTCGCATCGGCAGATGAAACCGTATCTGGTGGACAAAAGCCCATTATGATCTCCATCAAAGGCCCTGATTTAGATGAGCTACAACATATTTCAGATCGTTTTATGGCTGAAATGGGAAAAATAAAAGGTGTAGTCGATCTTGAAAGCTCACTCAAAGAACCAAAACCAACTTTGTCAATTCAGATTCATCGAGTATTGGCCAGTGATCTTGGGCTTTCTGTCAATCAAATCGCCAATACGATTCGACCATTGATCGCAGGAGATGATGTCACCACATGGCAAGATGAACGTGGTGAAACCTACGATGTCAATTTGCGTCTAGCTGAACATAGTCGTGCCTTAGCAAGCGATTTGGAAAATCTTTACCTCACCTCGTCTAAAACCGATGCTAATGGACAACCGATTTTGGTGCCTTTTGCAACCGTCGCAAAATTTGAGCAGACCTTAGGGGCATCGCAAATCAATCGTCGTGATCTGGCACGTGAGGTGCTGGTGGAAGCCAATACCTCTGGTCGCCCTGCGGGTGATATTGGCAAGGACATTGATCAATTACAGAAGAACTTTAAACTGCCTGCTGGATATAGTTTTGATACTCAAGGTGCCAATGCCGATATGGCTGAATCGGCGGGTTATGCACTGACTGCCATTACCCTGTCAATTGTATTTATTTATATTGTTTTAGGTTCACAATTTAATAGCTTTATCCACCCTGCCGCGATTATGGCATCCTTGCCTTTGTCTTTAATTGGGGTATTTCTGGCGTTATTTTTATTTCAAAGTACCATGAATTTGTTTTCGATTATTGGCATCATCATGCTGATGGGACTGGTCACCAAAAATGCCATTCTGTTAATTGATTTTATTAAAAAGGCCATGGATCGCGGCGAAACCCGTTATGATGCGATAATTCAGGCAGGTAAAACCCGTTTGCGCCCTATTTTGATGACCACCAGTGCGATGGTGATGGGCATGATTCCATTGGCTTTAGGGCTAGGCGAAGGCGGCGAACAAAGTGCGCCGATGGCACACGCGGTGATTGGTGGCGTGATCACGTCTACCCTACTGACTCTGGTGGTGGTGCCTGTGATTTTTACCTATTTGGACGATTTGAAAAATTTCTTGTTGCGCCAAACCCGTAAATTAATGTCATAATCTGGGCTTTGTTGAATGAGGTGAAATATTCATCTCATTTTTTATCGTATAATCTTGTGTTTTTATCGTGCTCTGTTAAAGAGCCCACTTTTAGGACAGTTTCCATGCGCGCAAGCCGCTTTTTATTTGCAACGTTAAGAGAAACCCCAAATGATGCAGAAGTGATTTCGCATCAGCTCATGCTTCGAGCCGGGATGATTCGTAAATTGGCTTCAGGTTTATATACTTGGCTGCCGATGGGTGTACGTGTGTTAAATAAAGTTGAAGCGATTGTACGCGAAGAAATGGATCGCTCTGGCGCACTAGAAGTGTTTATGCCCGTAACTCAACCCGCAAGTCTCTGGGAAGAATCAGGCCGTTATGTGCAATATGGCCCAGAGTTGTTACGCTTTAAAGATCGTCATGATAATCCGTTTGTGCTTGGCCCAACCCATGAAGAAGTGATTACCGATCTGGCACGTAACGAACTGAAAAGTTATAAGCAATTACCTGTTAATTTCTATCAGATTCAAACCAAATTCCGTGATGAAATCCGTCCACGTTTTGGGGTGATGCGCTCACGTGAATTTATTATGAAAGATGCCTACTCTTTCCATGTGGATCAAGCATCTTTACAAGAAACTTATGACAATATGTATGACACCTATTGCCGTATTTTCACACGTTTGGGACTCAATTTCCGTCCTGTACAAGCCGACACAGGTTCAATTGGTGGTTCGGGCTCACATGAATTTCATGTACTAGCAGACAGTGGCGAAGACGATATCGTATTTTCGACTGAATCCGATTACGCCGCTAATGTTGAAAAAGCTGAAGCGGTACTCGTCGGTGAACGCGCTGCACCAACACAAGCCTTGACAATTGTAAACACGCCAAATCAGAAAACTATTGCTGATGTCTGCGCATTTTTAAAGGCAGATGCTAAACAGTCGGTTAAAGCCTTACTGGTACAGGGCAATGCTGATGAAAAAGGCAACATCCCTGTGATTGCGCTATTTTTGCGTGGTGATCATGAGCTGAATGAGATTAAGGCAGAGCACCATCCTTTAATTGCAGCACCTTTAACTTTTGCCACTGAAACGCAACTCCAAGAGCTCGGCTTAACTGCGGGCTACGTTGGCCCTCAAGGCTTAGTTGAAAAAGGCGTGACTGTGATTGTAGATCGCGCTGCATCTGTATTATCAGACTTTATTGCAGGCGCAAATGAAACTGATAAACATGCCACAGGTGTGAACTGGCAACGCGATGCACAGTTCAGCGAAGTTTATGATCTGCGTAATGTGGTCGATGGTGATCCATCTCCAGATGGTAAAGGTGTATTGCAGATTAAACGTGGTATCGAAGTTGGACATATTTTCCAACTTGGACAAAAGTATTCTGAAGCGCTGAACTGTACCGTTTTGGGTGATGATGGAAAACCACTTACTGTCACTATGGGCTGTTATGGCATTGGGGTGACACGTGTTGTCGCATCTGCCATTGAACAAAACTATGATGACAAAGGCATCATCTGGCCTTCTGCGATTGCACCGTTTGAAATCGCAATTGTTCCGATGAATGCACATAAATCACCCAAAACACTGGAAGCCGCAGAAGCACTTTATGCCGAATTACAGGCTCAAGGCTATGATGTCCTTCTGGACGATCGTAATGAACGCCCGGGCGTGAAATTCTCTGACCTTGAATTAACAGGTATTCCGCATCGTATTGTGATTGGTGAAAAAGGTTTGGACGCTGGAACCTTTGAATATAAAGGACGTACCGATGCAGAATCGATCAACCTCAGTAAAGAAGAATTACTGGCGAAGTTAAAAGCGTAATCTTCACCAGTAAAAAACTAACCGTATTCTTTTGAGAATACGGTTTTTTTATTACCTCAAAAATAGCCCAAACAAAAAAAGCCAAACCGAAGTTTAGCTTTTCCATCAAATCCTACCGATTTAATTATGCGCCAGTTTGATATTCCGCTTGTACCACCGCAGTTGAAGCCTGATACGGATGTTTAAAATCATTTAAACCTGCCGCAGCCTCATGAATATCCTTACCTTCTTTCACCACAAAACTATCAAAGCCAGAGCGCTTTAAATAATTCAGGACATCTTTAAAAATGTCACCTACCGCACGCAATTCGCCTTGATAACCTTGACGGCGTAACAGCGCAGCAAAGGAATAACCACGACCGTCATTAAAACCGGCAAACTCGATAAAAATGGTATCAAAATCATTGAGCGGAAATTCGTGTGTTTCAGGAGAATCATCTACAGTGATATACAGCGCTTTTTTGCCCTGAATATTCGCCAGTTGATCGAGTTGCGCTGTGGTCACAACGACATCACCTTGAGGAACAATCCCATCTTCAGCGATCAGTTGATAGGTATTATCTACGATCGTGCCATCTTTAAGCAGCACCTGTAAGGCTGGATTAAGCATATGCACGCTCCTTAAATGGTTGAATGCCGACACGACGATACGTATCAATAAAGCGTTCTTCGCCAGTACGTAAATCGAGATAGGTATTCAAAATTTCTTCGATTACATCAGGAATAACATCCGCAGCAAATGATGGCCCTAAAATGTCACCAATTGAAGCATCATGATCTGAGTTTCCACCTAACGTGATTTGATAGAATTCAGCACCTTTTTTATCGACACCCAAAATGCCGATATTCCCCACGTGATGATGACCGCAGGCATTCATACAACCCGAGATATTTAAATCCAGTTGACCCAGATTATAAATGGTATCTAAATCTTCAAAACGGCGGGTAATCGCTTCTGAAATTGGAATCGATTTCGCATTTGCCAATGAACAGAAATCACCACCCGGGCAGCAAATAATATCAGTCAAGAAACCAATATGCGCGCGCGCCATGTCATTCTGCTCAAGCGTTTGCCACAATTCAAACAAGTCTTTTTGTGGCACATCGGCCAAAGAAATGTTTTGTTCATGTGTGGTGCGCAGTTCACCAAAGGTGTATTTGTCTGCCAAATCGGCAATCAAATTCATCTCTGCGGTGGTCATATCACCCGGCGCAACCCCAGCACGTTTTAGATTAATGGTGACAATACGATAACCTTTAACCTTATGGGCATTGGTATTGACATTAAACCATTGTTTAAATTTAGGATGCTCAGCAAATAAGGCTGTAAAATCCTGATCTTCAAAGTTTTGATAGTCAAACGGTGTGAATACCTCATCCAGTTTTTTCAAGGTTTCTGGCTGGATTTTTAGAGGCTCACGCGTATGTGCAAATTCTGCTTCAACTTTTTCAGCAAACACTTCTGGAGTTAAAGCCTTCACCAAAATCTTGATGCGTGCTTTATATTTATTATCACGGCGACCATGCAAGTTATACACACGCAATACCGCTTCCAAATACGCAATGAGATCTTCACGTGGTAAAAATTCACGAATAAAGCTGCCGATTACTGGGGTACGACCTAAACCACCACCAACTTTGATTTTATAACCAATTTCGCCTGAATCATTTTTAACGATATAGACACCAATATCATGAAACGAGGTTGCCGCGCGGTCTTTTTCTTCCAATGCAGACACTGCAATTTTGAATTTACGTGGCAAGAATGCAAACTCAGGATGGAAAGTACTCCACTGACGGATCAATTCACAAGTCGGACGTGGATCAGCAATTTCTCCCGCGACCACACCTGCATATTGGTCAGTAGTGGTGTTACGAATACAGTTCCCACTGGTTTGAATGGCATGCATTTGTACAGTAGCCAGTTCAGCCAGAATAGCAGGTACATCTTCTAGCGCAGGCCAGTTCAATTGAATATTCTGACGTGTTGAAACGTGCGCGTAACCACGGTCATATTCCGTCGAAATCTCGGCAATTTTACGTAATTGTTTTGAGTTCATTAAGCCATACGGCACAGCAATACGGAGCATTGGCGCGTAACGTTGTACATAAAGACCGTTTTGCAGACGCAATGGACGGTATTCATCTTCAGTAAGCTTTCCAGCAAGATAGCGTTCTGTTTGATCGCGGAACTGAGCAACACGTTCATTGACCAGTTGTTGATCGAAATCAGTATATAAATACATGGCGTATGGCTAGTAGATTCATGGTAAAGGCGGATAGCATAACGAGCTTTGATTCATCAACAAAATGCTTTTTTTGGATATTTAATAACGATTTTATTGATAAGACATTTTATGAGTTGATTTCAATGAAAAAGCCCAGATTCAATCTGAGCTTTTTCATTTATTTAACCATGTTGATCGTTATTTGGCATCAGGTAAAGCATAGGCCACTAGATAGTCGCCCATCTTGGTGCCAAATGAACCATGACCACCCGCCATAATCACCACATATTGTTTACCATTGATCTCATAAGTCATGGGTGTTGCCTGTCCGCCTGCTGGCAAACGTGCTTCCCAGAGTTTCTTACCATTACTCACATTAAATGCACGTAAATAGTTATCCTGAGTTGCGCCCACAAACATGACATTTCCTGCTGTGGAAATAGAACCACCTAGACCCGGTACACCAATTTTAACTGCTGGTAACTGGAACAGATTTGGCAAGCTGTCACGAATCGTTCCAATCCGTTTTTTCCATACGACTTGATGGGTGTTTAAATCCACACCCGCCACATAGCCCCAAGCAGGTTGCTTACACGGCAAACCAATTGGAGAAAGGAACGCACTAATTTCAACACCATATGGAACACCATACATTGGTTGAACACCTTGCTCCGTTCCCGCACCTTTGGCTGTTTCTGCACGGCTTGGATCTTCTGGGATTAGACGACTCACAAATGGCAAGCCAATTGGATTCATGACCGCAACCTGACGGTCAGGGTTCACCGAAATACCGCCCCATTCAAACACGCCAAGATTACCCGGGAAAACCAACGTACCATTTTCAGAGGGTGGTGTATAAATACCATCATAATTTAAGCGTTTAAATTGAATACGGCAGACCAGTTGATCAAACATGGTACCACCCCACATATCTTTATCTGTGAGCTTGTTTTGTGGTGCTAAATCTAGATCAGAGAAAGGCTGTGTAGCCGAATAATGTTCGCCTTTGGTTTGAGGGCCACGTTTTACGGTTTGTGGTACAGGACGTTCAGTAATTGGCACAATCGCCTTACCATCACGGCGATCCAGTACAAAGACATTCCCTGTTTTGGTGGTGACATAGACCGCAGGCACCATTTGACCTGATTTATCTTTTACATCAGCCAATGTCGGTTGTGATGGTACGTCCATATCCCACAAATCATGATGTGTGGTTTGGAAATGCCAAATTAATTTTCCAGTCGAAGCATTTATGGCCAATACAGAGTTGGCATAACGCTCTTTCAGCGCAGTACGATCACCACCCCAGATATCAGGCGTACCTACACCTGTTGGCACAAAAACCACATCTGCTTTGGCATCATAAGCAAGCGGTGCCCATGCATTTGGAGAGTTATGTACAAAAGTCTGACCCGGTGCAGGAATTGCATTTGGATCTTCTGCACCTGTATCAAATACCCAAAGCAGTTTGCCTGTATTGACATCATAACCACGAATTACGCCAGACGGCTCTTTACTTGAGTAGTTATCGGTGACAGAACCCGCAATCACAATTGTTGTTCCTGTGACAACTGGTGGAGAAGTTGGGTTATAACCCCCTGGATAGGCATAAGGCATATCTTTTTGAAGATCAACCTGACCATTCGTACCGAAGTCAGAACATGCTTTGCCCGTGTCTGCATTGACAGCAACCAAACGACCATCATTGACTGGTAAAATGATCTTACGTGGACATTCCGTTGAACTCGATGTTTTGTTTTGCAAACTGGTCGCAAAACCATCGGTATTGGCTGCATCAAAATAAGAAACACCACGACAGGTTAAATGCTGATAAGTTTTATCTGCTTTTAGTTTTGGATCAAAGCGCCATTTTTCTTTACCTGTTGCAGGATCTAAAGCAATCAACCATTGATGTGTGGTACACATATACATGTCATTGCCAATTTTGATTGGCGTGACCTGATTGGTCGTTTCTCCAGAGTCATTGCCACTTTTTAAATCGCCAGTACGGAATGTCCAAGCAACTTTTAAATCTTTAATATTTTGTTCATTAATTTGATTGAGGGGTGAATAACGAACACCTGCTTGGGTACGCCCATAAGCTGGCCAGTCTTGTTCAGCCACACCATCCACTTTTTGAGCAGTTGCAGGTTGTTGATTTTGAATAACCCCATTAATTTCCTGTGGATCATTAAAAATCGAATACACCATCACCGCAATGGCAATGACCAGTGTTGAAGACAATACAATCTTGCTTGGCGCAACATTGACCATACCGCGGGTAATGGCTGGAATAAGCAACCACAACCCGAATAACCCTAAAATATCTAAACGTGGTGCCAGTGCCCAGAAGTCTGTTCCGACTTCCCATATCGCCCAGATAGTTGTACCCAGCATCAGTGCTGCATAGAGCCAGATTGCTGAAACAGAACATTTGCCCAGCAAAATTGCAAAGGCAATAAACAATAGTCCTATTACTACATAATAGAAAGACCCACCTAAAAAGGTAAGCCAGAGACCTCCAGCGAGCAGGACCAGCCCAAATACCATGGCAATAATCACGGTAAAGGTTCTGAGCCCTGAGTGTGAAGATGGTTGAGTCATAATACCACCCTATTCATTTGTGTTTTTTATATAGAAATTAAAACGCTGTTTGCAATTTAATGCCGCCAACCCATGTGTTATCACCATTTTTATAGGCACCTACATGGCGTACGTATTGAATATTTGGACGAATCGTCAGCCAGTTATTCGCATGAATACCGTAATAAAGCTCAGTATTGTATTCTTCATCCTGATCGGTATCTAAATCACCGTTCACTTCAATACGCGCAAAACCAATCGCGACATCATCTTGTGGACGTTGCTCAAATGGCCCTTTATAAACGAGGCCGATATTTTGCATATTTCTAACCGTATTGGTATCCGAATCATGCAGCGTGAGGTTAATAAAACCGCTCAGACCGCGATCTGATTGATCATTCACTCGAGTAAGCTGTTGTTTGGCAACCAACCAGCCACCCTGTTTATGTGAAGTTTGTTGCGGATGATTAATTTCTGCGGCATCCGCAGTACTGTAATAATAGCCCAGACGGTATTCGCCATTGAGTGCTTGTGTACCCCATTTCGGAGACCAAACCACCTCAGCAGGAATAATCGCGCCATGTGAACCATCGGTACTCAGGTTAAAACCTTTACCGCGCTCCAGATTTTCTGGGTTGTATTCATATACCCCAATTTGAGTATATAAATCGGGCTGCCAATTGTATTTAACGCGTAATGCCCACTGACTCACTGGCCAGTTATACCATTGATCGCCGACCCAGTTACCCACTTGCGAACCACATAAAGCAAGGTTTTGAAAATCGCAGTCGAAACTATTAAAGTCTTCGCCCTCACCAAAACGACCGACTTTAATATCCAACGCCTGATCAAAAAATTTCTTTTTAATCCAGAGGTCGGTTAAACGCCAAGTTTGCCCACGTCCCCAGATTTCCTGCGTTGAACTTAAATGTCCATCTAGCGCAGGTGAAGTTTGAGACAGTGAATGTCCATTACGTTCAGTTATGGTGATTTGTGCTTCAGTATCATCCCAACCCGCTATTTTACTTAAGTCAAGATGAGTGCCCAACGAAAACTGATCGGCATATTCTGTACCATGATTCGAGGTTTTTTTTGAATCCAGAACATTTGCCAATTCGCCCGTATAACCAAAACTAAAGTCATATCCTTGTTGCTGTAACTCAGTACGTTTTCCATTCCAGTCACCAAACATCCACGGACTTGATGAATCAAATGCGGATGCAGCGTGCGAGGTTTGAGCAAAAATACTGAGCGATAAAACAGATAAACAAGAAACAACTAAAGATGAATTAATTGTCATGTTTACGTAACCTTTTTATATATTTATGCGATAAAGATTACGATAATTCAAAGCATAACAATTTATTCAAAATGTTAATTATTTGATTAAAATCACTTTTATTGTAGCTATTCGTTTAATTTGTCACCATTTTCCGTCCCCTAAACCCTGTGCAATAAAATCATAGCGTGGTTGTGATCTTGAAAATTTAATCGGGCAAGCCAACTGAGGTTCGGTTTGATCAGTTTGTTCAGATAACGGCACATCGACCACCCAACCTCGCTCAACAGCAAGAGGGGTATGCAATGCTTCTTCTAAACTTAAAACAGGTTCAACACACACATCTAGCGCAGCAAATACATGATGCCAATGCGCATAATCCTGAGTTTTAAATTGATCTGCCAATGCCTGTTTAACCAATTGTCGACCTTCTGGATGAAATGAGGCCCCTTTTTCTAATAAAATGGGTAAATCTAGTGCCGCTGCAAGTCCTGTCATAAATTGTGGTTCAAGACTACCTACCGACATATAGCGTCCATCTTTGGTTAGATAATAGTCATAAAAACTACCGCCATTTAATATCGCCTGCTCAGGTTGCTGCACAACATTTGCTGCCAGACTTGCCGAAGCTGCCATACTATTGAGACCCGCCACACAATCGGTCATGGAAATATCAATATATTGCCCTTGTCCACTTTGACTGCGCTCCACCACAGCCGCCAAAATACCAATCACCGCATGTAACGAACCGCCTGCCACATCGGCAATCTGAATGCCCAAAGGCGGTGGCCCGCTCTGTACCCGCCCACTATGTCCCATAATGCCAGACAAGGCTAAATAGTTAATGTCATGCCCTGCCCGATCTTTATAACTTCCCGTTTGCCCATACCCCGTGATGGAACAATAAATCAGGCGAGGGTTGATCGCCGACAATGTGGCGTAGTCCAGCCCAAGTCGTTGCATGACATCAGGACGAAATTGTTCAACTACAATATCAAATTCTGAAATTTTCGATTTAATCAAATCAATACTGGCAGGATCTTTTAAATCGAGTGCAATCGATTGTTTGTTACGGTTGAGATAGCTATGCGATGTGGCTTGACCATTGGCATAAGGCGGCATAATTCGAACCAGATCAGGCCGACTTGGTGACTCAATATGAATCACTTCTGCCCCCATATCCGCCAGATACATCGTGGCAAAAGGCCCCGGTAACAATGTTGAAAAATCCAGTATTTTCAGTCCGTTTAATGCCGTTGTCATGGTTATTTTCATCCTAAAACTATTGTCTTTTTAGTCATCTTAGGGATATAAAAGAATCAAAACAATGTCATGTTCAGCCATTTACCTTGATCATTTCGGCAATTTAACATGTAAAAAGTGATTTGCTGTTGTTGTAAATCGCCAATTGAACATTTTTTAGAGTCATTTAGGTCAATCAAAAGTGAACATAAAAGAGACTGAAGGATTTAACATGAGTCGCGATACCATTAGTATCCATTTCGTGAATGCGGCTTTGACTGGTGTTAAACGCCTAGGCATGGATGTCGAAACCCTGCTTTCGCATGTTGGGATTGAAGCAGAATTATTACGTCAACCCAAAGCGCGTATTTCGCCAGAACAGTACACTCGTTTTATCAAAATGCTCTGGATGGTCACTCAGGATGAGCATGTTGGCTTTGATGTTCAACCCCGCCGTTTAGGCACTTTTGCCATTATGTGTCAGTTGATTATTCATGCAAAGACATTAGGTGAAGCGCTCGATTTATCTTCTCAATTTTATAAACTTTTTGGTGACGAGTGGTCGGTCACTTTAGAGCGCGATAAACATGAAGCGCGTCTGGTACCGATGATTCCTAAAAGTCTGGATCCTGATCATTTTATTACCGAAAGTATGCTGATGATCTGGCATGGTTTGGCTTCGTGGTTGATTGAACGTCGTTTGCCACTTGAACGGGTTCATTTTGGTTATCCTCGTCCTGCACATGCTGATGAATACGATGCATTATTTTTTGCCCCTGTGATGCAATTTGACATGCCACGCACCGAAATTACGTTTGCGGCAGATTATCTGGATTTACCGATTCGCCAAAATGAGAAAACACTAGAAGAATTTTTAAAAGCTGCACCTGCACAGCTTTTGGTCAAATTTAAAAATACCAATTCTCTGACTTCACGCATCCGTGATGTCCTTAAAAGTCAGATTGGTGAAGAAATGCCAACGCTCAATGATGTGGCATCTATGCTTTATCTTTCTCCGCAAACACTGCGCCGCCGTCTGGCTGCGGAAGGTAAAAGTTATCAAGGTGTCAAAGATGCTTTGCGTCGAGATGCCGCCATTCACTTGTTGCTAAATCCAGATTTGACCCTTGAAGATGTTGCGCAACAGGTTGGATTTAGTGAAACCAGCACCTTCCACCGTGCCTTTAAAAAATGGACTGGGGTTACGCCAGGTTTATATCGTCAATTACACGGTTATCATTAAGGTTTAGCTTTGTAGTTTGTAGATAGACAGTCTAAAGATTAGGCTGTCTATTAGCGAAAAGCCACTGCTCTATTCCTTTTGGATAGACAGGATATTGTTCTGAAACAAGCTGCTGTAACGTCATCCATTGCGCAATATAAGTTGAACCATCGGATTCATAGCCGTTTATTTTAGTCTGGCTATATAATGTGGGATCAACAAATTCTGCTTCATACACAAAAACAACTTCGTGCCCTTGCTGACCATCAAAACTAAATAAATTTTCCAATACGCCTATAAGTTTTGAATGGGTAATTTGTTGATTAATTTCTTCAAGCACTTCTCTTTCTATTGCTTGTAAGGAGGTTTCTCCAAATTCAATACCACCGCCTATCGGTCTTAGATAATGCTCATTTTTGCTGGGATCATACCCAAAAGAAAGCAAAGATTTATTCTCATATCGGAAAATACACAGGGCTTTTGCTTTAATACTAGTCATTACATTACCCCTAGCCGATTTAAGAATTCTTTTGTCTGCTGAGGCGAAGTGAGTCGAATAAATTGGATATGTTGATAATCAGGGTTTTTCATTAAGTTTAAATATTTTTTTCGATTTTTAGGATAGGATTTGATTAACCAAACAAAAATTGATTGTTTAGACAGAATCAATTTTAAATTTTCCCGATTATTTGAATGTTTCCACAATGGTTTTTGATTCACTAAACCTTTTAATGTTCGTCGAGTAAGACGATACAGATTCACCCCAAATGGATAATCCAGCCAAATTACCATATCTGCTTGTTGCATAATCATTGGAATGGTGCGTGTATAAAGGCCATCTAATACCCATCCTGTATCAGCATTCTCGGTTGCTATTTTCAGCTTTAAAAACAAAGCCTCATTTGAAGATTCCTGCCAGTCATCCAACCAAAGTAAATCATCCAATTCGATATAAACAAGATTTAATTGCTTAGAAAGTTGTTTGGCGAGTGTGCTTTTCCCTGAACCTGTTGTGCCAATAATATTAATAAATTTCATATAAATAGATTGTTTTTTATGGCTGCATAGTTTACTCATCAAGCGATGCTTGATCAAGTTTCTATATCAGACAAAGCATTGGCAAAAATCATCATCCACCAGATGACCTTATCGTCATTGTGTTGGGTCTAAAATCCATTACACTCAAAAGCATAAAAATATTTAAGGTTATAAAAGGAAGAATGATGAGCGAGGCTTATATCATCGATGCCATCCGCACGCCACGCGGGAAAGGAAAAAAAGATGGCTCACTCTACGAAGTCAAACCCATTACTTTGGTCACGACCTTGCTTCATGAGCTACAACAGCGTCATCAATTTGATACCTCAAAAGTTGATGATATCGTTTTAGGTTGTGTTACCCCGATTGCAGACCAAGGCGGTGATATTGCTAAAACTGCTGCCATTGCAGCTGGCTGGAATGATGATGTTGCTGGTGTGCAAATCAACCGTTTCTGTGCATCTGGTTTGGAAGCAGTCAATTTGGCAGCACAAAAAGTCCGCTCGGGTTGGGAAGATGTGGTGGTTGCTGGTGGTGTGGAATCCATGTCACGTATCCCGATGGGTTCTGATGGCGGCCCGTGGGCACTTGATCCTGAAACCAACTTAAAATCTTCTTTTGTGCCACAAGGTGTTGGCGCAGACTTGATTGCAACCTTAGATGGTTATAGCCGTGAAGATGTTGATGCTTTTGCCGTCGGCTCACAACAAAAAGCGGCAGCGGCACAGGCTAAAGGTTATTTCGATAAATCTGTCGTGCCTGTTAAAGATCATTCAGGCGTATTGATCTTAGAAAAAGATGAATTCATTCGAGGAAACACCACCGTTGAAGGCTTGGCAAAATTAAATGCCAGCTTTGAAATGATGGGACAAATGGGCTTCGATGCCGTTGCCCTACAAAAGTATCCAGAAGCACAAAAAATCAACCATGTCCATCATGCAGGCAACTCATCAGGTATCGTTGATGGGGCTGCGGTCGTGTTATTGGCTTCTGAAAAAGCCGTTAAAGAACAAGGCTTAAAACCACGTGCCAAAGTATTGGCAACCGCATTGGTCGGTACAGACCCAACCATTATGCTGACAGGCCCTGCCCCTGCAGCACGTAAAGCCTTAGCCAAAGCGGGCTTAACCATTGATGATATTGATCTGTTTGAAGTGAATGAAGCCTTTGCTGCCGTAGTGATGCGTTTTATCAATGAACTCAAGGTTCCAGCCGAAAAAGTCAACGTCAATGGCGGTGCAATTGCAATGGGGCATCCCTTGGGTGCAACAGGCGCAATGATTTTAGGAACCTTGCTGGACGAGTTAGAGCGTCAGGGCAAGAAACGCGGTCTGGCAACCTTATGTGTCGGCGGTGGGATGGGGATTGCCACCATCATTGAGTTGGTATAAAAACTGGCTGCATTGATCTTGCCACGTTGGAAACACTGTCAAAAATGCTCATTTACACATCGTAAACTGCGCTTTTTTCAAATATTTCCGCCTCGCAAGCTCTGCTTCGCCAGCGTTTTTAAGAAATAAATTTAGGACGATGATGTATGAGCGCTATTAAATACGAAAAAAACGCTGACAATATTGTAATTCTTACCCTTGATTCATCGGGTCAATCTGCGAATACCATGAATGCAGAATTTCGTGATTCACTAGATAAAGTCAGCCAAAAGCTCAAAGTTGAAACTGATCTCAAAGGTATTATTTTCCGTTCTGCCAAAAAAACCTTCTTTGCAGGCGGTGATTTGGATGAGCTTATTCAGGTTCAACCTGAACATGCTACTGAATTTTTCAAGATGATTGAAAAACTCAAAGGTGACCTACGCACGATTGAGACATTAGGCGTTCCTGTTGTAGCTGCGCTGAATGGTACTGCATTAGGCGGTGGTTGGGAAATTGCTTTAGGTTGCCATTACCGCATTGCAATCAACGACCCTAAAACCAAGTTTGGTTTACCTGAAGTCACTTTAGGTCTACTACCAGGTGGTGGTGGTATCGTGCGTATGGTCCGTCTGCTCGGTTTACAAAATGCGTTTCCATTCTTGATGGAAGGTAAACAGTTTGGTGTTGATAAAGCAAAATCGCTGGGTTTGGTTCATGATACCGCTGAGAATGAACAAGAACTGTTAGATAAGGCAATTGCTTGGGTCAAAGCTAATCCCAAGTCACAACAGCCCTTTGATGTCAAAGGCTACAAGATTCCGGGCGGTGATCCAAAAACGCCTGCGGTGGCACAAGTGCTTGCAATTGCCCCTGCGATGTTACGTGATAAAACCAAAGGCTGTTACCCTGCACCTGAAGCGATCATGGCGGCAGCAGTAGAAGGTGCACAGGTTGATGTTGATACTGCGTTACGTATCGAATCACGTTACTTTACTCAACTGACAATCGGTCAGATTTCTAAAAATATGATCGGTACCTTCTGGCATGGCTTAAATGCAATCAAATCTGGTGCAAGCCGCCCTGCTGATGTTGCCAAATGGCAAGCGACCAAAGTCGGTGTCTTAGGTGCAGGCATGATGGGTGCAGGCATTGCCTACTCAACTGCAATCAAAGGCATTCCTGTAGTTTTGAAAGATGTCTCCGTTGAAAATGCGGAGAAAGGCAAAGCATATTCGCAAAAACTACTGGATAAACGCGTTTCTCAAGGGCGTATGACGGCAGAAAAACGAGATCAGGTTTTAGCACTGATTACTGCAACGGCAAATGCAGCAGATCTGCAAGGCTGTGATTTGATCATTGAGGCTGTATTCGAGAACCAAGAGTTAAAAGCCAAAGTGACACAAGAAGCTGAACAATATTTGGCTGAAGGTGGCATCTTTGCATCGAATACTTCTACGCTGCCAATCACAGGTTTGGCGACGGCGAGTAAAGATGCGCAAAAGTTCATTGGACTGCATTTCTTTAGTCCAGTGGATAAAATGCAGTTGGTTGAAATTATCAAAGGTAAACAGACCTCTGCTGAAACACTGGCTAAAGCTTACGACTTTGTGCAGCAAATTGCCAAGACGCCAATCGTAGTGAATGATAGTCGCGGCTTCTTTACCAGTCGTGTATTTGGTACATTCGTTCAGGAAGGTATGCGTTTACTTGCTGAAGGTGTGCATCCAGCCAAAATTGAAATGGCGGCATTGAAAGCAGGTATGCCCGTTGGCCCATTGGCGATTCAAGATGAAGTCTCTTTGACCTTGTCTGAACATGTTGCCAGTGAAACACGCAAAGCATTACAAGCAGAAAGTAAATATCTGCCAAAAACCCCTGTGGATGAAGTGGTTCATACCATGATTCATGAACTCAATCGTAAAGGTAAAGCGGCAGGTGCAGGTTTTTATGAATATCCTGAAAATGGAAAAAAACATTTATGGGATGGACTCAGCCGCTGGACAAAAGAGAATGATGTTTCGGAACAGGAGATGATTGATCGCTTCCTATTTGTTCAAGCATTGGATACTTTGCGTTGTTATGAAGAAGGCGTCTTAGAATCTGTTGTTGATGCCAATGTCGGTTCAATTTTTGGCATTGGTTTTGCCCCGTGGACAGGTGGCGCGATTCAATTCCTCAATCAAAACGGAGTTGAAAAGTCACTACAACGTGCCGAACAACTCACTGCAAAATATGGAGAACGCTTCACTCCTCCGCAATTATTGAGAGACCAAGCACAAAAGAGTGACATCATTCGCTAAACATATACATACTCATCACAACGCACACCAAATTTAAATCTGGTGTGCGTTTTTATATCATTGTATTGAATAGACTTTATATTTAAATTCTCTCTTTTTTTCAATTTTATGCTATAACAACCACTTATTTTTCTTTGTTTATTTTGACGGTTGGACTCATTTATGAGTAAATCATCTTCTGGCAATGATGCTGAATCAACGGCTTTAGGCTGGAAATTTATTATCATTGTGGCGGCGATTACCACTATATTTTTCACTTTTTTATACTTGGCCATGTCCAGCGAACCTGACTATATGCCCAATCAGGAAGCGAAAAAAGGTCATTACCAACTCAAAACGACATCGCAACCCGCATCTGAAAATCAGCAAAATGATGAAGCGCCAACTCAACAGTCCACGCCTACGGATGCACATTCGCAACATTAACACTGGAAAATATCATGTCAGCAATACAACGTCAGGCACTTATCGTTGAAGGCGGTGGTATGCGCGGTGCTTTTACTGCGGGCGTACTCGATGCCTTTTTAGAACAACAATTTAATCCGTTTGATCTGTATGTCGGTGTGTCTTCGGGTTCCACCAATCTTGCCAATTATCTGGCAGGTCAAAAAGGTCGTACACTTAATTTTTATATTGATCATTCTTTACGTCCAGAATTTATCAGTTATAAACGTTTCTTGAAAGGCGGTGATTTACTTGATTTAGAATGGATGTGGCAAGTTGGCGAAGCAGAACATCCGCTTGATCAACAAGCACTATTTGCACAAAATCCTGATTTTTATATGGTACTGACTCACGCACAAAGTGGTCGGGCTGAGTATTTACGAGCAGGGCGAGATAATCTATTGGATGCTTTACGCGCATCGAGCACGATTCCTGTATTAACTCGTCAACCTGTCGACATTATGGGTGAGCCTTATTTTGACGGTGGTGTCGCAGATGCGTTGCCTGTACAGTGGGCAGCGCAACAAGCAGATGTGAGCAAGCTGATGGTGATTCGCACACGTCCGCAGCATTATTTTAAAGCCAGTAGTAAAGGCGATCAATTTTTAGCAAAATATATCGTCAGGAATCATCAAGGCTTTGCATTAAGTCTAAAACAACGCTGCCATCGTTATAATGATTCTGTCGATTTTCTGCGTCAGCCCCTTTCAACTCAGCAACCACAACACATTCTTGAAGTTTGCGTTCCCGATAAAAAAGGATTGGCAAATCGTCTTTGTAAAGATCGCAACAAGTTGCAATATACCTATCAAGTCGGTCTGGAAACAGGATTTGCGGCGATTGAGCAATGGAAAACCCTGCCCTAAACAGTTAAAAGATCAGGTTTCTGCCTGATCTTTCCAAAACACTAAACGATTTGAAAAGGGATCACGAATCGATAATTCTAAATTTCCCCACGGCATGGTTTCAAGCTGGGGTTTGGCAAATCGGGCATTTTGATCTAAGAGTTGTTGAGCAAATTGTTCTAATTCCACTAAGTGCAACCGTACCAATGCACCTGGACTACAATCACCATAATGTTCAGTTAAATGTAAGCAATATTGATCTTTAGAAATTTGCATATAAAGCGGAAAGTTCTCCTCAAATTGATGCGTCCAATCTAGTTGGAAACCCAAAAAATCAAGATAAAAAGCTTTGGCCTTTTCCACATCAAAAATGCGTAACACAGGAATAATATTCTGGTTTTGATTCATTTTTTTCTCAATTCAGTTTGTATTTTGAAGTATTTCTTTATCTTTGGATTTACGCTGCTGTAAATACCGTAGTCTTTTGGCGACAAGCCTACTGCCTATTCGAAAACATTTAAACTTTAGACTTCTTTCGTAAATTCCCTTTATTTCTCCCTATGGGAGAAAAACAAACAGGGTTTAAGCAATGATGAAAGAAGTCTTTTTAACACCTCAACCACAGTTCTCATAGTAATTGAAAACGACTGATTTTTAGATTCATATCAAATCTTATTTTTGCACGAAATGCTACCAAAACCTGAATGTTAAGGGTTAATCATCTAAAGATAAAAACATTTCAATATGAGGAATACCACAGTCATCATAAATATCACCGCGTTGACAAAAACCTAAACGCTCATAAAAACCCGTTGCATATACCTGTGCAGAGAGTTTTAAATCAGGCAAATTTTGTTCTTGCGCATGAACAATGATGGCTTGCATCAGCTTATATCCAATATTAAAGCCCCGATAAGCCTTTAGAACGGCCACTCGCCCAATACTCCGATTTTGCAGTAAACGTGCTGTCGCAATCGGTTGAACATCATGATACACGACGAAATGCTGCGAGATTGCATCATGAGCGTCCCATTCTTCCGCCTCGGGAATGTGTTGTTCTTCAACAAACACCAAGGTCCGAATCAATTTGGCATCTTGTTGTAAACTGTTCCAGTCACCTACTTGAATATCAAGTTGCAGATCTAGCGTAGTTTTATCCATCATTTAACATTTACACCCAACATTCTCAATCGCGATTTGGTCATTTAAGAGCAATTCCAATGTCTGTTTTTCAATGCCATACATCTGTTTTAATGCCTGAATCTGCTCCAGAATTTTTGGATCAGGTTGATCGATATCTTTACGCTTTGTGGCCAAAATCATTTTATTTTTACTGGTATGCTCTAAAGATACAAACTCAAACACTTTTACGTCATAACCATAGGCTTTGAGCAATAAAGCACGTAAAGTATCGGTCAGCATTTCAGCTTGTTGCCCTGCATGAATACCAAACTGTAACATCGGTTTTAACACTGATGGACTGTGCAATTGTGGTCTTAATTCTTTATGACAACACGGCGCGCACATGATCATCGAAGCATTTAAACGAATACCGGTATGAATCGCAAAATCTGTTGCAATATCACAGGCATGTAAAGCAATCATAACATCAAGCTGCTCGGTCTGATAAGTTCTGACATCCCCTTCAAAAAAATCAAGCCGATCAAAACCTGCTTTGGTTGCGATCTCTTTGCAAAATTCAACCAGATTAGAACGTAACTCAACGCCTGTGACGACAGGCTGAGTCGCTGTTTGCTGCTGTAAATAATCATACAAGGCAAAGGTCAGATAGCCCTTGCCCGAACCAAAATCGACAATATTAACCTGATCTTTTTTTACCTCAATTTGATCATAAGCATGAGAAAAAATTTCAATAAATTTATTAATCTGTTTCCATTTACGCGCCATCGCAGGAATAATTTTTCCATTGGCCTCTGTGATTCCTAAATACTGTAAAAATGGACTGGCCTGATCAACATAGCGTTCTTTTTCACGATTATGTTGCTGAGTCGGTTTGGAATGCTCCAGACTCGGTTTCGTGTGTTGTTGAATATTCAGTAGTACTTTTTTCTTATTTTTTTTCAATTGAGCTTCAACATTGTGCGCAAACAAATTGGCTTGCTTGCATAAATGTACAAGTTTTTCAATCACATCAAGTGATTCTTTTAACTCATAATTTTTTGTCACGTCTTTAGTTTTATAATGATACAGCGCACTTAATTTCGTTTGTTGCTGTAACTCAACCATTCGGAATGTGATTTTCTCAAGCTCTGTCTCTGTACCTTGATATTGACTCAAAATCAGTCGTTCAAACTGCTGACTTTGAATCGTTTGGTGTATCAATTCAAGGAACTGCTGCTCTTGAGGAGAATGGGTTGCCAAAGCGGACATAGTAAAAACCTTATTTATTTGCCGCTCTAGTTTAAAACGTCTTACTTTAAAAACAAAATTGAATTACTATACACTTGTACTTTTAATAAAATGATCTAAAAATGTCTCAGTTTCCTGTACTTGATTATGATCCTCTGGAAGAACAGCTCAATGCATGGAGCCATGCTGCTGGTGCTGTACTGGCAATCATGGCTTCGTTTTTTTTATTGATCAAGGCACATGACCTCAGCACAGGTCAATGGGTGGGTTTATGGGCGTATTGTTTCAGCCTAATTTTAGTCTTTAGTAGTTCTGCGCTGTATCATTTTGCCAAAACCAAAGAAAAACGACATTGGTATAAAAAACTGGATCATACCGCGATTTATTATCTCATCGCAGGGACATACACCCCTTTTTTAAGTATTGCTATTCCAACTGCCAAAGCACACTATCTCCTGATTGCACTCTGGGTGATCGCCTTCATTGGGACACTTTTCAAATTAATTTTCATTCATCGTTTTCAAAAAATTTCCCTGATTGCCTATTTGCTGATGGGTTGGACAGCTGTGTTACTTATTGATGATATGCAAAGATATTTGAGTAAAGACGCACTGATTTTTTTAGTGACTGGCGGGTTAGCTTATACGATCGGAGCATTGTTTTATGCGCTAAAAAAGGTAAGATATACCCATGCAATCTGGCATGTTTTTGTATTGATGGGCGCGGGATTACAATTCCTTTCGATCTATTGGTACGTCATCTAGTCTATTTTGAATACTATGTTCAGCGACCCTGATTGGTATTGAATATTTAGATTCGATTTCTTTCATCAGTCCTTTTTTATTCTCCTTGAGGGAGAAAAATAAAGAGCGTCTAACTAAATAGTTATATAGTTATGAAAGAAATCTACTACTCGTTATTTTTTTAAGAAATTACGCCTTTTTTAAAAAGATTACGCTTTTAAAAACAAATTTTTTTATTTTTACGAAGTGTAAGGTTCCTTTATGGCGTCATCCTCTACCTCTGCAACCACAGCACCTGCTGTTGCCAGTAACTCAAAATTCCGTGTCTTAACTGCGAGTCTCGTTGGAACAACGATCGAGTTTTTTGACTTTTATATTTATGCCACAGCGGCAGTCCTGATTTTTCCGCATCTATTTTTCCCTGCAAGCAGTGGCAGTGCTGCCATGCTACAGTCCCTAGCCACTTTTGCGATTGCCTTTATTGCTCGCCCGATTGGTGCTGCACTCTTTGGACATTTAGGTGATCGTATTGGTCGTAAAGCCACATTGGTTGCTGCTTTGCTCACGATGGGAATTTCGACCGTCTGTATTGGCTTATTACCCACTTATGCTCAAATTGGTATTGTTGCGCCATTATTGCTTGCGCTTTGCCGTTTGGGTCAGGGCTTAGGTTTAGGTGGTGAATGGAGTGGCGCTGTACTTCTCGCAACTGAAAATGCGCCAGAAGGTAAACGTGCATGGTATGGCATGTTCCCGCAACTTGGCGCGCCGATTGGTTTTATTTTAGCGGCGGGTTCATTTCTAACGCTTGGCGCATTAATGCCAGATGAAGCGTTTATGCAGTGGGGATGGCGTATTCCATTTATTGCCAGTGCAATTTTGGTTTTAGTCGGTTTATATATTCGTTTAAAACTACACGAAACCCCTGCTTTCCAAAAAGTGTTGGATAAGCAAAAAGAAGTGAATATTCCATTTACCGAAGTGGTCACCAAGCATACCAAACAACTGATACTGGGAACGATTGGTGCGGTATGTACCTTTGTTGTTTTCTACTTAACCACTGTCTTTGCCTTGAACTGGGGAACCACGCATCTTGGTTATGCACGTGGACAATTTCTAGAAATGCAATTATTGGCAACCTTGTGTTTTGCTGCTTTTATTCCACTCTCTGCAATTTTTGCTGAAAAATTTGGTCGTAAAGCAACATCGATTGGGGTTTGTATCGCCGCGGCTATTTTTGGTTTGTTCTTTTCTGATCTGCTTGCATCAGGCAATACTTTGGTGGTGTTCCTGTTTTTGTGTATTGGTTTGTCGATTATGGGACTCACTTATGGTCCAATTGGAACTGTACTTTCGGAATTATTTCCAACCTCAGTCCGTTATACAGGTTCAGCGTTGACTTTTAACCTTGCAGGTATTCTAGGCGCATCTTTTGCACCCTTGATTGCCACCAAGTTAGCTGAAACTTATGGCTTGCAGGCAGTCGGTTATTATCTAACAGCAGCGTCAATTTTATCATTGATTGCGTTTTTGCTCATCCGTGAAACTAAAAACGAAGATGTGAATAATCAGATTTAAACCAATTTGATGAAAAAACCAGCGCTTGCTGGTTTTTTTAATTTAACGCATTGAAGAAAAATTTCTTAAATCAATTCAATAATATCAATTGTGGGTGGCACCCGAAATCGAAAAGGCACACCGACCATGCCTGTACCTACGGTGACAAAAACATCTGCATGTTCATGCTCATAAAAGCCCTTTTTATGTCCTAAAATTGAGACTTTTTTCATGATGTAATTGGTGATCCATGGCAATTCAACTTGCCCTCCATGCGTATGTCCAGAGAGCATTAAAGGGCGTAAAGGAAGTTCTGGCACCATATCGACCGTATCTGGGTTATGCGATAAAATCAGCCACGGCTTATCTTGCGGTAATTCTGGCATAAATCGCATATCGGTTTTACCCGCCCATAAGTCCCCGATTCCGATCAGACGGAACTCATCAAACTCAACAATTTTTCCTTCGATATCGATCACATCATTGACATCTAGCGCATGTTTCAGCAATTCCTGAATCGGCGGGCCGGGATATTGTTCATCATGATTACCGGGTACAGAATAAACAGGAGCTTGTATCTGGCGTAATACTTGTAATTCTTCAGCGAGTTTATGTTCTGGCTCGTAGGTCCAATCCCCAGCCACCACCACAATATCGGGTTGTGCCTGATTCAGCTTTTCGACAATAATGCGTAATTGACGCTCATGACCAGAATATAAACCGACATGTAAATCTGCAATCAAAGCCACTTTGACCGGTTTTGCAAAAGGTTGATTCGGATTTAAACGGTACTGATGCTGCCGCACATGCACCAAATGCGGCTCGATAAAACGTGCATAAATCAGAAAAACACTTAATAAAAAAATGAAAACGCTTTGATGCAATGAAAAATAACCAGACCATCCCGCATAAAGCGTAAAAATAACCAGAGGAAACAGTAAATAAGATAAATAAAACACCAGCAAATGCACAAAGGCTTTAAAAGGGTGAATGGTTTCGGTACAGGCTTGACTACGCCAGGCTTGCGAAACTGCCCAAATTGCGAGAACAACAAAAATCAGATAGAAATAAAAAATAATCGAATTAAAATCCCACATAGCTATTCTCAAATGATCTTAAATAGCATCTTAAACACTGAAAGACTCATCAGGATGAGTGATTTTGTTTCAGTTATTTATCTTTGGCTAATCAAGAATTATACTCTAGGCCACATTATTGATGCATACACTATGGCAAAAACACTCCGCTTAGCTACACAATACCCTAATTTTACTGCAAAAAAGCAAATAAGTAGGCACTTTTTGCTTGGCGTCAGTTGTATGCTGGTATTGAGTTTAAGC
This sequence comes from Acinetobacter septicus, assembly GCF_019355975.1. NCBI lineage: Bacteria > Pseudomonadati > Pseudomonadota > Gammaproteobacteria > Moraxellales > Moraxellaceae > Acinetobacter > Acinetobacter septicus. The sequence continues at coordinate 1,620,773 of NZ_CP079898.1, forward strand.
GGATGCAATACGCTGCCCAAACCTGGTCATGAGGTCATTCAGTTAGCAAGCCAAGTCGATACATCACACACCACGCTTGCCAAAGTCGTAGAACCTCTACGTCAGCAAAATCAAGGGCTGACAGGTTATCACCTGCTTTATGATCCACTTGAAGCGCTTACAGCACGTCTAAAGTTGATTGATAAAGCCGAAAAAAGTCTGGATCTACAATACTATATCTGGGACAACGACCGCGTTGGCGCTTTAGCCTTACATGCCATTATTCGGGCTGCGGATCGTGGCGTAAAAGTACGTTTATTGATAGATGATAACAATGCCAAACAAATGGAAGCGGTTTTACTGGCATTGTCACAGCATCAAAATATAGAAGTCAAACTGTTTAACCCCTATCGCTTCCGCAAGTTTCGTGCCATCGATATGGTACTCGACTTAAAACGCATTAATCGGCGCATGCATAATAAAAGCTTTATCGCTGATGATCAGATTGCGCTGATTGGGGGGCGCAATATGACCAATCAATATTATAACAGCAGTGATAATTATCAATTTTCCGATGTCGATGTCATGTTGGTTGGCTCGGCTGTAGATGATATTGTTCATTCTTTTGATGATTACTGGAATGATAAATATGCCTACTCTGTGATTAATATCGTCAATGCTAAAACGCATTATTTACGCTATCCAGAACTAAAACGTCAGCTTGATGAACATTACGAACTGGCAAATGTACAAAACTATCTGAACTTGGCTGCACGATCACATGCCTTTGACCAATGGTTTAATAGTAATATCCAGTTTGATTGGGTTCAGGCGAAAGTGGTTAAAGACTCACCTGATAAAATTCGTGGCAAAGCCAAAAAGGAACAGCATTTAAACTTTCAGCTGATTAAAAATCTGCAAAAACCAGAAGAAAATGTTGATTTAGTTTCTGCCTATTTCGTACCTGAAAAACAGGGTGCCAAACATTTAAGTGAATTGGCACAAAATGGCGTACAGGTTCGGGTATTAACCAATTCTTTTAAAGCCAATGACGTCTCGATCGTACATGCCTTTTATGGTAAATATCGTAAGGAATTACTGGAAAATGGCGTCCAGCTTTATGAGTTTTTGCCCACGCTGGATGAAGAGGAGCTGAACAAAGATACTCGCGAATTAGCCAAAGAAGCTAAAATTAGTCTAAAAGGTCTGAGCAATTCAAGCCTACATGCCAAAATGATGACGCTGGATCAAAAACAAGTGTTTATCGGCTCTTTTAATTTCGATCCACGTTCAGCCTATTTAAATACCGAAATCGGCGTCATTTTAAATAGTCCGAGTTTAGCGAAAAGCATTCACCAAACCATGGATCAACAATTAACTCATTATGCGTATAAACTGGTGCTGGATGCCAATCATAATATCAATTGGTATCGCCAAATGCCGAATAGCACTAAAATTTATAAAAAAGAACCCCGTATGAAATGGTGGCAACGAGCAGGCGTCAAAATGTTATCATGGCTTCCAATTGAAGGATTTATGTGATGTTAAATCGCTTATAAACCCTCCAAGTTTGCACTGTTTGATCAATGATTTAACACTTTCGCATGCAGCTCTTTTAAACCTTGTTCCATTTTTTGCTGAACTTCAGCGGTTAAACTGCTCACCGTATGACCTTGTACCTCAATTTCAGGCAAAGTTAGTAAATGCGCGGTGACTTTCGGCATTTCCAAAACTTGTTGTACATGTTCTGCAAAAGTCATTTCGCCAATAAATGGTGCCACCGTATCTAACTCACCTTGTTGATTCACATAACAAATCAAACAGACTTGTACTGGACGCTGTGCTTCTATTGCGGCTCCCAAAATACGTCCATGCACTCGTTTAATACTTTTTCCATCTGTCGTTGTGGCTTCTGGAAAGAATAAAACGGGAATGTCTTTCCTTAAAAAATCTGCGATTTGTTCACGAATCCGAATCGAATCTCCTGAACCGCGTTTAATGAATAAGGTGCCACCGCCCTTCGCGAGTTGCCCGAGGACTGGCCATTTTTCAATTTCAGCTTTCGCCAAAAAGAAGACTCTCGCACCAGAGCCTAATACTGCAACATCCAACCAAGAAATATGGTTACTCACCCACAATGATGGATTCCGTGGAATTGTGCCGTGTACTTCAACCTCAATATTAAAAACTTTGCACAATTGACGACAAAAGTACTGCACATAACGGGTATTCATTGGATTATTTGGATTTTTATAGAGTCGATGACGATAGACCAAATAAAAGCCTTCACCAATCACTCCCAGACCTGTGGCCAATTTTTTACTATATAAAAAAACTTTTTCTACTGGAGTTAAGTTCTTTGAAGTCGCTGATTTCGTTTGAGCCATAAAAATATCATTTTTGTTTAAATTGCAATTTCGACCTATTTTATACTGAACTTGATGGGCTTGTATTGATGATAAAAACCGAACATGAACATTTAAAAATTCAATTTTTATTTATTATTGCGATTGATTATTATTTAACTATCGAAATTAAAGATCAAAGGAGCCATGTCATGCATACTACTCCCGTGAAACAACATCAATATTCTACAGGTTCAATGACCACCATGTTACGTCAGATTCTGGGTTGGTCAGTTTTATATGCAGGGGCCATGATTCTCACTGCCCAAGCATTTAATAGTTTAATCTAGTCCTTTTGGCTATAAAACTAGATTCAAATGCCTGCTCGGGTTATCTTAGCAGGACATTTTAGTTAAACGAATTTGGTGATCTGTGGAAGACGGTTTGGGACAAGTGCAACAAAGGGAACGCGTCATTCTGGTCAGTGTAGCTGTCAATATGCTTGATGATCTGGATGTTGAAGAGTTTCGTCTACTTGCCCAATCCGCAGGCGCGACAATACTTGAACACCTGACCGTTCAGCGAAATAAACCTGATCCCAAGTTTTTTGTTGGCTCAGGTAAAGCTGAGGAAATTGCCCAACTTGTAGAGCATTTAGAGGCTGAACTCGTGATCTTCGATCATTCACTTTCTCCTGCTCAAGAGCGCAATCTGGAAAAAATCATGAAGTGTCGCGTTATTGACCGCACAGGATTAATTCTGGATATCTTTGCACAACGTGCCCGCACACATGAAGGTAAATTACAAGTTGAACTGGCACAACTGAAGTATTTATCGACACGGTTGATTCGCGGTTGGGCAGCGGGCTTTGAGCAACAAAAAGGCGGAATTGGACTCAAAGGTCCGGGTGAAACGCAACTTGAAACTGATCGCCGCTTGATCAAAGTGCGTATTAGTCAATTAAAAGATAAACTGGTCAAAGTCCAACACACCCGTATGCAGGGTCGTGCAGCAAGGCAAAAAGCAGCAATTCCGACGGTATCTTTGGTCGGTTATACCAACGCGGGCAAATCAACCCTGTTCAACATCTTAGCCAATAGTGATGTTTATGCTGCCGACCAGTTGTTTGCCACGCTTGATCCAACATTGCGGCGTTTAGACTGGGATGGCATTGGCACCGTTGTCCTTGCCGATACGGTCGGTTTCGTTCGAGACCTGCAACACGACTTGGTGGAATCATTTAAAGCCACCTTGGAAGAAACCCTTGAAGCCACACTTTTACTGCATGTGATTGATAGTCATAGCCCTGATATGCATGAACAGATTGAAGCGGTAGAAGGTGTACTCAAAGAAATTGGCGCAGATGCGCCCGTTTTGAGGGTATATAACAAAATTGATTTAAGTGGTGATGAACCTAAAATTATATATGCTGAACCGCATTTACCTGATCGAGTTTATGTATCTGCACATTCAGGACAAGGATTAGACCTCCTCAAACAAGCCGTACAAGAATGCTTAATGGGGCAATTACAAAATTTTGAACTCATCCTAAAACCTGCGTATGGCAAATTGCGGACTCAACTTTATGCACTAAATGTCATCCAAAGCGAACATTATGATGATGAGGGAAATCTACATTTAAAGGTTTCGATTGCTCCACATAAACTTGAGCAACTGATTCGACAAGCGCATTTACCGCTTCAAGATATTCTGGGTGAACGTGCCAATCAATTCAAAAGACCACTTGAAGAATTTGAAATCAAATCCTAGATCGGTTAAAACGTGAATATTCAAATGATAAATAGATGAGCAACATGGACAGGTTAAAACAAATCGACTGGTTGGCATGGCTGGCCACCATTGCGCTAATCATTGTATTTCGAGAGGGCGCTGTGCTGATCATGGGCACATTTCATCATCCCGAATTAGGCAACTTGGTCGGACTGATTAGCCTTTTGATTGTATTGTTTATCTGGCGGAAGTTTAAAAAGGTTCCAAATCGTCTGGTCGATACTAACAATAAAATCATGAAAGAAAGTGGATTTGCTTTTTTACCCATTTGTGCAGGTTCATTGATGATGCTAGTACATATGGGCAAAGAAATTCCCTTGTTTTTATTGGTACTGGTCATCAGCACCCTGATTCCACTCTGGATTTACGCCAAAATGGCAAAACGTTGGCTTTAGGGAGAGAAGACATGTTAACCGTTCTTTATGGTTTTTTAATCACGCTGGTGGCTTATCTCTGTGCTAAACCCTTGAACAAACGTTTACCTCAAGTACCACTTTTAGTGTTTGGTATGTGTATTGTCGTCGCGATTTTGGCTGTTGTTGGGATGCCTTATGAACAATATATGAACAACGTGAATAATTTATTTAGTCATTTATTGGGCTATGTCACGGTCGCGCTTGCGATTCCATTAGCCGCCATGCGCTACGATGATCTACCGCTTAAATCCATGATTGGTATTCTAATTTTTGCCAGCACCAGCGCAGTTGCTCTACCGATGGGACTTGCATACTTACTTCACATGTCCGAACCCACCATTTTAGCTTTTGCCACACGTGCCGTTACCACTCCAATTGCTTTAAATATCGCGACTTTATTACATGCTCCATTGACTCTAGTGACATTAATTGTGATTTTATCGGGGGTGATTGGTGCGGCATTTTCTCCGCTTATTTTGCGTCATATTAATGATGAACGCGCATCGGGTCTGGCTTTGGGTTTAGCTGCACATGCCATTGGAACTGCGCAAGCATGGCAACGGGGTGCGGTAGCTGGTCGTTATGCAGCTTTTGGCATGGCCATTAATGGTGTATTCACAGCAATCTGGTTGCCAACCTTTATACTTTCTCTGCAAAATCTGTGACTTGTCAAACAAAAATAGGCATTGAATAGCAGCCAAATTCCACCTAAGATTGGAGTAGTTGTCATTTATGACATAAAAAGTTATCTGGTTACGCAAAAAAGGAATTTAAAAGATGCGAAAGCTAAAATTAGCAGCAGCGGTATTATTGTCGGGGTTGAGCAGTCTGGTTTTTGCACAAGACATTTCTGGTATCTGGCAAAATATTGATGATAAAACAGGTTCATCCAAAGCCCTGATTGAAATTCGCAAAGACTCAAATGGGGCTTATATTGGTAAGATTATTAAGGTTACGCCGCGTCCGGGTTATACGCCTAAAGAGACTTGCGTCAACTGCCCGCCGCCTTACACCAATAAACCAATTTTAGGTCTGGATGTTTTAACTGGCCTTCAGCATGATAAAGATTTAGATTACAAAGGCGGTAAAATTATCGATCCTTTAAGCGGTAAAATTTATAGTATGAAAGCCAAATTAAGTCCTAACGGCAAACGCTTACAACTTCGCGGTTACGTGGGTGTTTCGGCGTTGGGTCGTACCCAAATCTGGATTCGTCAGGAATAAAAAAAGCGTAGTTACAATTATAGAAAAGTCACCAAATGGTGACTTTTCTATTTTTAGTGAATGAATGGGTTATCCACCTGAAAAAGCTGTTGATCTTCGAGTCGATAAGCAATCAACTGATTACCCCACACCGCGCCCCCATCAACATTCTGGATTTGAGAATTCACGCTTCGGCCTTGTAGCGCGGCCCAATGGCCAAATACAATTTGATGTGTCTGTGCAGCTAAACTATCAAACTCAAACCACGGACGAAAGCCTTCAGGCATGGGGGCAGAAAGCTCATCCTTAAAACTAAATTCCAAACGACCTTCGGCATTGCTTAGACGCATCCGAGTCAAATAATTAGTAATCGCACGCAGACGCGACATACCCGTCAACTCATCTGACCACAATGTTGGTTGTTCGCCATACATCTCAGCTAAAAATGCATCCAGTTGGTGTAAATCATCACTTGCAACCTGCGCTTGTACTTCTTTGGCCAATTGATCAGTTTTTTCAGCCGTCCAAATACAGGGAATGCCAGCATGGGTCAAAATCGTGTGATCATTTGGAAATAAACACAACGGTTGCTGACGTAACCAATCAATCAGTTCATCACCGTCAATCGCATCAATCACTTGTTGGGTATTATCTTTGGCTTTAATTTTTTTAAAGCCACGCGCAGTCGCAATTAAAGTTAAATCATGATTTCCTAACACGGTGTAAGCTGCACCACGTTCTGCTAATTTTTTGACAAAGCGTAAAGTGCCGACCGAGTTTTCTCCACGCGCAACTAAGTCGCCTGCAAACCAGATCACGTCTTGATCAGGATCAAAACGTATTTCCTTGAGCAAGGCTTTTAATGCTTCAAAACAGCCTTGTACATCACCAATCACATAGTTATAACGTTTCGACATCTTAATTAGCCAACCATATGATCAGATAACGCCACAAACTGCGCCAGCGTTAAAGTTTCAGGGCGTGCCATCGGATCAACACCCGCTTGCTCGAAACCATCTTCACTCAGCATTCCTTTCAAACTGTTGCGTAAGGTTTTACGACGTTGCGTAAATACGTGTGCAACCAACCGCGATAAGGCTTTTTCATCTTGAGCCACAATCGGTTTCTCAAGATAAGGGACTAAGCGAAATACAGCGCTGGTGACTTTTGGCGGCGGATTAAATGCACCCGCAGGGACTTCAAATAAAAATGTTGGCTGACAATAATACTGAATCATCACCGACAAACGACCATATTCTTTGCTATTGGGTGCTGCGGTAATCCGTTCCACCACTTCTTTTTGCAGCATAAAGTGCATATCTTTGACTTTATCGCCAAATTCTAAGAGGTGGAATAATAAAGGAGTCGAAATATTATAAGGCAAGTTACCAACCACACGTAGCGGACGACCATCCTGTGCTAATTGGCTAAAATCGTACTTGAGTGCATCTGCTTCAACAATGGTTAAACGTTCTGGATGCGGTACACGTTCGGGTAAACCTGCTGCCAAATCTCGGTCGAGTTCGACCACAGTCAGTGCATCACACTCGCCAATCAATGGCGAGGTAAGGGCAGCCAGACCTGGCCCAATTTCGACAATATTCTCACCTGGTCGAGGGTTCACTGAGCGTACAATTTTGGCAATCACACGCTGATCATGCAAGAAGTTTTGACCAAACCGTTTACGAGCTTTATGCCCTTCTTCTTTAGGGTTTAGGGCATTAATTTGATACATAAAAACGTTCCAACAGAAATCAATTATTGACGCGCCAGATCTAGCGCCAGATCAACCGCAATTTGCAAACTTGAGCTTTTGGCTAAACCTGTACCAGCCAAGGACAGTGCCGTACCATGATCGACTGAGGTGCGAATAAATGGTAAACCTAGCGTAATGTTAATGGCTTCACCAAAGCCCTGTGATTTTAACACAGGTAAGCCCTGATCGTGATACATCGCCAAAACCGCATCGGCATCTTTTAAATGTTCAGGGGTAAATAAAGTGTCCGCAGGCAGACATAAACTCATGTTTACTCCGTTGTGACGATAGCGTTCAAGGACAGGATTGATCACTTCAATTTCTTCCCGACCTAAATAACCATCTTCACCCGCATGCGGATTCAAGCCACAGACTAAAATTCGTGGCTGCGCAATCTTAAATTTAGTTTTCAGATCATGCAGTAAAATATCAATCACCTGATGTAAGCGTTCAGCTGTAATCGCATCCGCAACAGCACGCAAGGGTAAGTGCGTAGTGGCTAAAGCCACTCGAAGAGTTTTGGTTGCTAGCATCATCACCACACGGGCAACCCCTGCAAATTCCTGATAAAACTCAGTATGTCCGCTAAAAGTAATGCCTGCATCATTGATCACTGATTTTTGTACAGGTGCCGTTGCTAATCCTACACTTTTCCCTGTCATGGCATATTCAGCAGAACGCTTTAATTGCTCAATCACATAAGCTGCATTTTGGAAATTTAATTCCCCTGCAATAACGGGAACATGTAAAGCAACATGTTCGATATAAAGCTGACCTTTTTCACAAGAGTTGGGTTGTCCATGATACTCAATCAGTTCAACCTCAATTCCCAATTGCTGGGCACGTTGACGCATTAAATCCTGATCGACCAAAACCACAAGCGGTCGTTGATCCAAACGTTCAGCAAGGCTTAAACAAATGTCTGGACCAATCCCTGCAGGTTCACCACTGGTAATATATAAAGGACGTGCCATCAAATCGCACTCGTATCAATTTTCATCCATTGCAGTATATTCAATTTTAGCGTTTCGTCGGGTAAAATAATGTGGTTTAAAATCGATTATTTCTTGTGAAAGCTGATGGATTCGTTTAGAATCTCGTCTCCTTTTGTTTGGGCAGATTCCACCGTCCAAACCAACTATAATAGGTAGTAGTAATGAAAACTCTCAGCGCTAAGCCTGCTGAAGTACAACACGACTGGTACGTTGTTGATGCTTCTGGCAAAACTTTAGGTCGTCTTGCGACTGAAATCGCTCGTCGTTTACGCGGTAAGCACAAGACTTCTTATACACCTCACGTTGACACTGGTGACTACATCGTTGTGATCAATGCTGAACAAGTTCAAGTGACTGGTAACAAAGCACTTGATAAAAAATACTATCGCCACACTGAATTCCCAGGCGGTTTAAAAGAAACTAATTTCGAAAAATTAGTTGCTCACAAACCTGAAGAAATCTTCCAACGCGCTGTGAAAGGCATGTTGCCAAAAGGTCCTCTTGGTTATGCAATGATCAAGAAGATGAAAGTGTATGCTGGTAGCGAGCATCCTCATACTGCTCAACAGCCACAAGTTTTGGACATCTAAGGGATAAAGCACATGGCAACTAATTATGGTACAGGTCGCCGTAAGACCGCAACTGCACGTGTTTTCTTATCAGCTGGTACTGGTAAACTCGTGATTAACAACCGTACTTTAGAGCAATATTTCGGTCGTGAAACTGCTCAAATGGTTGTTCGTCAACCACTTGAGTTGTTAGAAGCAACTGAAAAGTACGACCTTTACATCACTGTTAAAGGTGGTGGTATCGGTGGTCAAGCTGGTGCTATCCGTCACGGTATTACTCGTGCCTTGATCGCATCTGACGAAACTTTAAAACCAGTTCTTCGTCAAGCGGGCTTCGTTACTCGTGATGCACGTGAAGTTGAACGTAAAAAACTTGGTTTACGTAAAGCACGTAAACGTCCTCAATTCTCTAAACGTTAATACGTTTTTCGAGTTGGACAAAACCCCAGATATTCTGGGGTTTTTCTTTATCTAAAATTTTTTACTTATTGTCCTTTACAATACTCGCTAGATGCCAAGCGAATGCTCCAAACTTATTTAACGGGGTATTATCTTTTTAGATGTATTTTTAGTATCCTACACCATCCAATTTTTTAGTTTTTTGAGATATGTCTGTCGAAAATGCATCGCTTCAAGGAATTACGCTTTATAGTCATGCAGATGATTTTCGCTCACACTGGATACGATTTTTACTCGCAGAAAAACAAATCAAACATCACTTAATTTTAGTAGATCATGAAGATGAAGACCTTGCGAGCTTAAATCCCTACAATCAACTACCGATGCTACTAGAAAATGATTTAAAACTATTTTCGACTGCAATTATTTCAGAATATATTGACGATCGTTATAGACAAAATAAGCTGTATGCGGATGCACCGAGTACTCGGGCAGAACAACGCCAATATATCTGGCGTTTTGAGCAAGACTGGTTTAAGCAAGCTGATATCATGCTCAAACATGCGGATACTCTGGATATTACACAAAAAGCCAAAACCCAAAAAGAATTTAAAGATACTTTAATTTCACTTGCTCCATTGTTTCAACATTTTCCTTACTTTATGTCGGAAAACTTTGGAATTTTGGACTGCATGATTGCTCCCATGTTTCTCAGGCTGCAAAGTATGGGAATTGAATTATCGCCTCAACAATCTCGTCCTTTATTACTCTATTGTAATCGTGTGTTTAGTCGTCCTGCTTTTGTTAAATCCATGACACAGCAGGAAAAAACGCGCTATAGTGCCTTAGTAAATCGTTAAGTGAGTTTATCATGTCAAATCAGGAAATAAATTTAAGCCCTACCCGCCCATATATGGCACGCGCAATTTATGAATGGATTTGTGATAACCAACTCACGCCTTATTTATTGGTTGATGCGACTCAGCCGTATACTTCCGTTCCAGAACAGTTTGTTAAAGATGGACAAATTGTTTTGAATATTGCCCCTCATGCAGTTCATCAATTTCAAATGAGTAACGATGCAGTTAGCTTCTCTGCTCGTTTTGGCGGTGTTGCTCGTGATATTTATGTCCCTATTTCTGCTTTATTGGGAATTTATGCACGTGAAAATGGACAAGGATTATTCTTCGACCCTGACGAATATGCCAATGTGCAAACGACAGAAGATACTTTAAAATCAAATACTCAAGAACAAGTTGAATCTGAAACACCTAAGAAAAAACCAAGTTTACGATTATTAGATTAAATTTACGGAGTATCCGATGGCTTTTGATTTAGTACATTATTTTGCTGAGCAGACTGAAATTCAAAAGCCTCAGCTATTTTCACAATATTCACGTGAAAAGCGTAGCCATTATATTTTTGAACTCAATGCCTTGGTTTTGGGAAAATTGATTCAACTCTGGCGTGAAGATGAAAATAAACTTTACCAAGAAATTCATAGAATTGATCCCTTGTACCTACAAGAGATTGCTCGTCATCTTGTTACCTCCTCAAACAATCAATCAGAATTAGCCCCTAAAGAGCAAGAACAGGCGTTGATGGAGATTTTGGAACTACAATTTTCTGAGATTAAACAACTCGATGATACAGGAAATTTTGGTCCCACTGGGTTAAAAGAACTATTGGCAGGTCAAATTGAGCATTTATCTGGACAGGCTGATGATTGGGTTTGGTCAACAAATCAACTCACAGAACTCATTGGGACTAAACCTCAAGTTTCAGAAGAGCTATCATTAGATGAAACCATGAAGGAGTTTAATCAAATGGTCCATACTGCACAACAACCCACCGAAACAAATCACCATACCACGATTGAAATTCAGGAATTACCTATTCCTGCATGGTCTAAAATTGTGGCGCCAATAGTGGCTTTGGCAATTTTGGTTTTTTTATATTGCCAATATTCAAACTTAATTCATTAAGACAGATTAAAAAGACTATTTAAAAAATAAGAGAGTATATACTCTCTTATTTTTTATTTACCTTATAGTTAACAAATAATGTCACTTCATAACATTCATTATTTTTAAAAAATATAATTTGTTACACTTGTAATTTTAGCTTTTTTGATCAAATTTAATGCGATAAAAATCACATTTAAATGATCAATATGCATTTAAAAATACATTTTCCTCAATTTAACTTGGCTATTCTAATCAAGTAAAAGACTCATCATTACAGGTTCTAGTATATGTACTATTGATTTAGCCAAGACACTTTTGAATAATAAAAAACTCCTACTATTTCACTCTGAATAAAAATCAGGAGTAGTAGAAATTATAAATAATCATATCTTAATAAATAGGTAAAAATATGGCGAAATTATCACTTGATGGATTGACCAGTATTGATGGTTTCAATGCTGCGGCATTAGTTGATACTGAAAGCGGTTTAGCGCTAGCGACTCAAGGTGGGGGTAATATTGATTTAGAACTTGCAGCAGCAGGTAACACTGAAGTTGTCCGTGCTAAGCGACGCGTTGCAAATTCACTCAAGCTCAATGATGAAATTGAAGATATATTAATCACACTAGGCAAGCAATATCATCTTATTCGCCCTTTAGAGAGCAATAGCAATATCTTCTTATATCTAGTTTTAGATCGCTCAAAATCTAATTTAGCGATGGCCCGCCATGAACTAAAAACGTTTGAGAAAGAACTCGATTTTGCTTAATGATCATTAGCCCTTTAATCAATCGAATGATTTAAGGGGCTATTAATTTTGTACTGTCCAACGTTGAGATACAAAAAGATATTATGAATGGACACTGCATTAATATTGCAATTTCTGGCTTAGGATTAAAAAGTTCAGATGAATTAAAAATAGAATTAAGAAATGCTATTCCAGACCAATATGGTATTAACTGGATAAATGCGGCCGACCCTAATATTGATTTACTTCTCATTAATGAATCTTTTTTTGAAACTGACAGCATTCAAAAAATTCTAAAAAATAAAAAATTCCCATTTTTAAAAATCGTAAAAAACCATAATTTATCGGGTGATATCAATAATAATACCTTGTATTTACCTTTTAATCATAAAATTGAACCACTCAAACAGTGGATACATTTAAGATTATTAAATTATTTATCAGATGATGAAGAATTTAATATAAACGTAACTAAGCAAATCACTTCAATATTAAAACCGTCAACTTTTAAACACATGCTCAATCCTCAAAATGCGCGTTTACATTTATTTGATGATCATGGAACATTGGCAATCATTGATACACGAAGTCAAATTGCTTGGTTAGAGCCGACTCGAACCACCACCCAGACTAATCATAGCTTCCAATATGATTTTGCAATGACCGCTGATTTTGTCAAAGTTTCACGTAAATCTGAATATCTGTTAGAAAATTGGTTATGGAACCTCGTTTGGAATTCTCACGAACTACACACTTTGGCAGATGATATCCAATTTTATCAATTAGATTACTGGCCACAGCCTTTCAGCACAAAAAATCAAAAAAATATATTACGACTGAGTGCATGCTTTATTCAAGGCGCTGAACTCACTGAAATCGCAAAACAACTTAGCCTACCACTTCATACCGTGAAACAATTTATAGCGGCTTGTATTGCATCTGATAATGGAAATGAAATTGCGGCAACACAAAGTAAATTTTCACAACATTCCAGTACTCAAGATGATGAAAACCAAAGTTTTTTAAACAAATTTTTCGGTAAATTGCGCCGCCGCTTTGGAATATAAGGAAGATATATGATCTTACAGCAATATAAAATTGTTTTTGCAGGGAGCATGGGAGCAGGTAAAACCGAAGCTATAAAATCACTGTCTGAAATTCCTGTATTAGCTACAGAAGCTTTCAACACTGATCAAGCAGCACATGAAAAACAACAAACAACCGTAGGTATTGATTATGGCGAGATTACACTCGAAGATGGCGTAAAAATTGGGCTATACGGAACACCAGGTCAAACCCGTTTTGATTTCATCTGGTCTGTTATTTGTGAGGGAGCGATTGGAGTCATTTTACTCATTGATCACTCAGTTGAAATACCTTTAGAAGAACTCGAAGCTTATTTAGAAAGCTTTAAGTCCCAAAGCAATAATATTGCTATTGGCATTACCCATGTCGATCAAAACAAAGAAAAACCACTTTCTATCTATCGTGACTGGCTAAAACAAAACCAATATTCTTATCCACTATTTTTTATTGATGCACGTAAAACTGATCACATATTATTGATAGTCGAATCACTTATCGCATCATTAGAAGTCAATTATAACCTAACAAGCTGAAACTAAATTTGAGGTAATAGCCATGTTTGCTTTAAAAGAACAACGGAGAATTGCCCCTCCTGAACTTATTCAATACGCAAAGAATGAAGTTCAAGATATTATTAATAACGTGCGCGGAATCGATTTTATTATGCTCTGCTCCACTGATGGTTTTGAACTCACAACGATCACTAAAAAAAATCATTATAATGCAAGCAAACTAGCCGCTGTTAGTAGCTCTATTTTAGCAATGGTGAGTGCTTTTCTTAAAGAAATACAGCTCATTGGATGTCAAAGCATTACTTTAGATGCAGAAAATGGTAAAGCTGTCTTAACCTCAGTACCTTCAGCTCAACATCCAATGATTATCGTGACGCTGAGTAGTAAGGACGTACTCCTTGGACAACTGCTTTTTAGCTTAAAAAAAGCAAGTCAAAATATTATTAAGCAAGAAAGTTAACTGATTTTCTATTTATTGCATCTATTCTCTTGATAAAAAAAAGCACCCTCATCTGTATAAAGATGAGGGTGCCTTAGATTTAAAAGCTGGCGATGACTTACTCTCACATGGCTAACGCCACACTACCATCAGCGCGAAGAGGTTTCACTTCTGAGTTCGGGAAGGGATCAGGTGGTTCACTCTTGCTATTGTCGCCAGCAAACTGTTGTGGTGTTTTCGGGTCTTATTCACGATATATTCATCGTATGCCTTACTTACGATCCAAAGAGTTATTAACGGATTGTAAATTGAGTCGGTATTGTAACTAGTTTATTAACTAAATCAAGTTTTGTATCGAATTTATCTTGAATACAACAACTGTTTGGGTGTTGTATAGTCAAGCCTCACGAGCAATTAGTATTGGTCAGCTTCACATATCACTATGCTTCCACATCCAACCTATCAACGTCCTAGTCTTGAACGGCTCTTTAGGTGACATATAGTCACAGGGAAATCTTATCTTGAGGTAGGCTTCCCGCTTAGATGCTTTCAGCGGTTATCCCTTCCGAACATAGCTACCCGGCGATGCGACTGGCGTCACAACCGGTACACCAGAGGTTCGTCCACTCTGGTCCTCTCGTACTAGGAGCAGATCCTCTCAAATTTCCAGCGCCCACGGTAGATAGGGACCGAACTGTCTCACGACGTTCTAAACCCAGCTCGCGTACCTCTTTAAATGGCGAACAGCCATACCCTTGGGACCTGCTTCAGCCCCAGGATGAGATGAGCCGACATCGAGGTGCCAAACACCGCCGTCGATATGAACTCTTGGGCGGTATCAGCCTGTTATCCCCAGAGTACCTTTTATCCGTTGAGCGATGGCCCTTCCATACAGAACCACCGGATCACTAAGACCTACTTTCGTACCTGCTCGACTTGTGGGTCTCGCAGTTAAGCGCGCTTTTGCCTTTATACTCTACGCGTGATTTCCGACCACGCTGAGCGCACCTTCGTACTCCTCCGTTACTCTTTAGGAGGAGACCGCCCCAGTCAAACTACCCACCAGACATGGTCCTCGCCCCGGATTACGGGGCAGAGTTAGAACCTCAACATTACCAGGGTGGTATTTCAAGGATGGCTCCAATGCAACTGGCGTCACATCTTCATAGCCTCCCACCTATCCTACACAAGTAAGGTCAAAGTTCAATGTCAAGCTGCAGTAAAGGTTCACGGGGTCTTTCCGTCTAGCCGCGGGTACACTGCATCTTCACAGCGATTTCGATTTCACTGAGCCTCTGCTGGAGACAGCGCCGCCATCATTATGCCATTCGTGCAGGTCGGAACTTACCCGACAAGGAATTTCGCTACCTTAGGACCGTTATAGTTACGGCCGCCGTTTACTGGGGCTTCGATCAAGAGCTTCGCTTACGCTAACCCCATCAATTAACCTTCCAGCACCGGGCAGGCATCACACCCTATACGTCCACTTTCGTGTTTGCAGAGTGCTATGTTTTTAATAAACAGTTGCAGCGGCCTGGTTTCTGCGGCTGCCAAGCGCTCAGGGAGCAAGTCCCATCACCCTCAGCAGCGTACCTTCTCCCGAAGTTACGGTACCATTTTGCCTAGTTCCTTCAGCAGAGTTCTCTCAAGCGCCTTGGTCTACTCGACCTGACCACCTGTGTCGGTTTCGGGTACGATTCCTGTGTAACTGAAGCTTAGAGACTTTTCTTGGAAGTATGGTATCAGCCACTTCACTGTACAAGTACAGCTTGATATCGACTCTCAGCATAGAGCACCCCGGATTTGCCTAAGATGCATGCCTACTGTCTTCCACCTGGACTACCAACGCCAGGCTGACTTAACCTTCTCCGTCCTCTCATCGCATTACACAGAAGTATGGGAATATTAACCCATTTCCCATCGACTACGCCTTTCGGCCTCGCCTTAGGGGTCGACTCACCCAGCCCCGATTAACGTTGGACTGGAACCCTTGGTCTTTCGGCGAACGGGTTTTTCACCCGTTTTGTCGTTACTCACGTCAGCATTCGCACTTCTGATACCTCCAGCATACTTCTCAATACACCTTCATCGGCTTACAGAACGCTCCCCTACCACGTAACTCTAAAGTTACATCCGCAGCTTCGGCACATAGTTTTAGCCCCGTTACATCTTCCGCGCAGGCCGACTCGACTAGTGAGCTATTACGCTTTCTTTAAAGGGTGGCTGCTTCTAAGCCAACCTCCTAGCTGTCTATGCCTTCCCACATCGTTTCCCACTTAACTATGATTTTGGGGCCTTAGCTGGCGGTCTGGATTGTTTTCCTCTTGACTACGGACGTTAGCACCCGCAGTCTGTCTCCCGGATAGTACTCATAGGTATTCGGAGTTTGCATCGGTTTGGTAAGTCGGGATGACCCCCTAGCCGAAACAGTGCTCTACCCCCTATGGTATTCGTCCGAGGCGCTACCTAAATAGCTTTCGGGGAGAACCAGCTATCACCAGGCTTGATTAGCCTTTCACCCCTATCCACAAGTCATCCCCTGGCTTTTCAACGACAGTGGGTTCGGTCCTCCAGTTAGTGTTACCCAACCTTCAACCTGCTCATGGATAGATCGCCTGGTTTCGGGTCTATACCCAGCAACTAAACGCCCTATTAAGACTCGATTTCTCTACGGCTCCCCTATGCGGTTAACCTTGCTACTGAATATAAGTCGCTGACCCATTATACAAAAGGTACGCAGTCACCGAACAAGTCGGCTCCCACTGCTTGTATGCATGCGGTTTCAGGATCTATTTCACTCCCCTCACAGGGGTTCTTTTCGCCTTTCCCTCACGGTACTGGTTCACTATCGGTCAGTCAGGAGTATTTAGCCTTGGAGGATGGTCCCCCCATATTCAGACAAGGTTTCACGTGCCTCGCCCTACTCGTCATCATGATGTGTGCCCTTTCGTGTACGGGACTATCACCCTCTACGGTCGCACTTCCCAGAGCGTTCCGCTAAAACACACATCACTTAATGGGCTGATCCCCGTTCGCTCGCCGCTACTAAGGGAATCTCAATTGATTTCTTTTCCTAAGGGTACTGAGATGTTTCACTTCCCCTCGTTCGCTTCAATAACCTATGTATTCAGTTATTGATACCTACCTTATAGTAGGTGGGTTCCCCCATTCAGACATCTCCGGATCAATGGATATTTGCCGCCTCCCCGGAGCTTTTCGCAGGCTATCACGTCTTTCTTCGCCTCTGACTGCCAAGGCATCCACCACATGCACTTAATTACTTGACTATACAACCCCAAACAGTCGTTAATACCTACAAGTAGTATTACCAACATTACAGTTTGAAGTACTGTGCATTTAAGCACCGTACAGCTTCAATCTAAATTCATATACCAAAACGCTTGATTCAGTTAATTTGCTAGTTCTCAATTAACTCTAAGATCAGAATGACTTCTTCTCTCTTTGTTATTGAGTGAACAATTTATTTCAGACTCAATTCTCAATCTGTTAATGAATTAATGTAACCTCGTCAGCTACATTAAACTGTGATTAATCACAGAGCTTAATAAATCATTATATTTACTAAGCTCTATAATCATCTTTTCTTTCACTTTCGTGTTCGATCAGATACTGCGCGAAGCATAGCTTCTTGCTTAAATTTCAAGGAAAAGCTGCGCTTTTCTGTTCTTGAAATTTGGTGGAGACTAGGAGAGTCGAACTCCTGACCTCCTGCGTGCAAAGCAGGCGCTCTACCAACTAAGCTAAGTCCCCAGCTTATATCATTTAAGTATCTGTCATCTGCGCTTAGCTTGTGCAGTGGTGGGTCTGACAAGACTTGAACTTGTGACCCCACGCTTATCAAGCGTGTGCTCTAACCAACTGAGCTACAGACCCTGAGAAATAAAAAAAGAGATTAATAATCTCTTTTTTTATTTCGCAAGACAAGCGCAGCGCGTAGTGCATGACTTATCTCTGAAATTAAAAGAGAAAACTCGTTCCTTTTCTATCTTTCATTCAGATACCAGAAGAACAACTTGTTGTGGATTCTTACCAATCAACCAATCTTTTCGTTAAGGAGGTGATCCAGCCGCAGGTTCCCCTACGGCTACCTTGTTACGACTTCACCCCAGTCATCGGCCACACCGTGGTGAACGTCCTCTTTGCAGTTAGACTATCCACTTCTGGTGCAACAAACTCCCATGGTGTGACGGGCGGTGTGTACAAGGCCCGGGAACGTATTCACCGCGGCATTCTGATCCGCGATTACTAGCGATTCCGACTTCATGGAGTCGAGTTGCAGACTCCAATCCGGACTACGATCGGCTTTTTGAGATTAGCATCCTATCGCTAGGTAGCAACCCTTTGTACCGACCATTGTAGCACGTGTGTAGCCCTGGTCGTAAGGGCCATGATGACTTGACGTCGTCCCCGCCTTCCTCCAGTTTGTCACTGGCAGTATCCTTAAAGTTCCCACCCAAAGTGCTGGCAAATAAGGAAAAGGGTTGCGCTCGTTGCGGGACTTAACCCAACATCTCACGACACGAGCTGACGACAGCCATGCAGCACCTGTATGTAAGTTCCCGAAGGCACCAATCCATCTCTGGAAAGTTCTTACTATGTCAAGACCAGGTAAGGTTCTTCGCGTTGCATCGAATTAAACCACATGCTCCACCGCTTGTGCGGGCCCCCGTCAATTCATTTGAGTTTTAGTCTTGCGACCGTACTCCCCAGGCGGTCTACTTATCGCGTTAGCTGCGCCACTAATCCCTCAAAGAGACCAACGGCTAGTAGACATCGTTTACGGCATGGACTACCAGGGTATCTAATCCTGTTTGCTCCCCATGCTTTCGTACCTCAGCGTCAGTGTTAGGCCAGATGGCTGCCTTCGCCATCGGTATTCCTCCAGATCTCTACGCATTTCACCGCTACACCTGGAATTCTACCATCCTCTCCCACACTCTAGCTAACCAGTATCGAATGCAATTCCCAAGTTAAGCTCGGGGATTTCACATCCGACTCAATTAGCCGCCTACGCACGCTTTACGCCCAGTAAATCCGATTAACGCTCGCACCCTCTGTATTACCGCGGCTGCTGGCACAGAGTTAGCCGGTGCTTATTCTGCGAGTAACGTCCAGTAGCTGGTAGTATTAATACCAGTACCCTCCTCCTCGCTTAAAGTGCTTTACAACCATAAGGCCTTCTTCACACACGCGGCATGGCTGGATCAGGGTTCCCCCCATTGTCCAATATTCCCCACTGCTGCCTCCCGTAGGAGTCTGGGCCGTGTCTCAGTCCCAGTGTGGCGGATCATCCTCTCAGACCCGCTACAGATCGTCGCCTTGGTAGGCCTTTACCCCACCAACTAGCTAATCCGACTTAGGCTCATCTATTAGCGCAAGGTCATTACTGATCCCCTGCTTTCTCCCGTAGGACGTATGCGGTATTAGCATCCCTTTCGAAATGTTGTCCCCCACTAATAGCCAGATTCCTAAGTATTACTCACCCGTCCGCCGCTAAGATAAGGTGCAAGCACCTCATCTCCGCTCGACTTGCATGTGTTAAGCCTGCCGCCAGCGTTCAATCTGAGCCATGATCAAACTCTTCAGTTAAAATCATTTCGCGTCTTAGTTAAGACAAGACGCCAATTCTGGCTCATCAATTACTGACAAATTCTCTCAAATAAACTTCGAGTAATTTAAACCAATCAATCAATGATAATATTTCGATCAATCAATTAGTAAAAATCCACACAAGTTGTTCTTCTATATTCTTAATGATCTTCTTCATGCTTCGTCAGCATCAAGCTAGGTCGGCTATATTACTCTCAATCTCTTAAAAGTCAACAGGCAATTTAGATATTTTTAAAACTCAATCTACTCAACTAAAATACCAATCAAATCCCTCAAGACCCAACCAACACCCTGTTTTTCAACAAGTTTTTATCCGAATCACCGCCGATGAGTGCGCATTCTACAGCATTCCCAAACCAACGCAACCCCTTTTTTAAAAGATCTCACTCCATCGTCTATGTTTTGATCATACTCGACGAGTTTGATTACTTCTTAAGCAAACAAGGCTGAGCTTGAAGGAATTCATCCGCAAGAATTTGTGTTTGGTTTTTTTCTTGCCAATTTAAAGGTCGAATATCAATATATTCGCAGTACGCGCTTTCACCTTCAAAATTCTGATCGTATAAACGCGCATGATATCGAAAACTTCCGGCAAAACCCGCCCCTACTCCGAATTTATAATCCCCTCGACTTTGTGCTTTGATTTCAAAAATGGGCTGTCCATTTTCCTCTACATACCAAGAAAACTCTCGAGGAAGGTACATTTGACGATGATTTGGCGTGGTAATCTTTGGGTAAACACGATGAACATGAAAGTAGACTTTTTTATCAATAAAGAGGTTTTCTCCATTGATGCCACGCAAATAAAATCTGGAATAAATGATCTGATTCCATTGATTGCGCACCTGACTCAAAATCACTTGTGTGTTTTCATTTAGATTGATCAGTTGATGCGTATAAAATGCCAATGGAAGATAAGGAATATTTGCAGCACGGGCATAATCAAAACTTCCCATACCACTAATTTCATAATGTTGATTTTGATATTTTAAATGTCCTTGGCAATGACACAATATTGACCAATGTTCAAATAAATTCCATTTCAATGGGACAAAGTGAGTAATGTTTTCCGTCGTTTGAATTTTGAGATTCAACTCTAACTCACGATCCTGACGTTGAATTTCAAAATGTGGAAAATTTCCTTTGAACTGGTCAATTTGATCAAATTGGTAATGGTGTGGATGGATTTGACACTGCTGGTTAAGCCAATAACTTTTTAAATGTCCTATCTGATGTGGGCTGATTGCCATCATTACGCTGGCTGTATTAGAAGCTTTATCTTTGATAATACTTGGATTATGAAACAATGGAATTTTGGGTTGACCCAGCAAATTAATAAAATTAAAAAAGTGAAGCGGTGCTGGTAGATTGGGTAAAATCAGCCCATGATAAACGACTTTAAAATGTCCTTTCGGCGGATGATAAGCCAGCAAAGTGGTTTGGCTGAATTTGAGGTTCAGGCGTGTAGACTGTTCTAGCGAACTCATCAACATTTGCATACTGAACCTCACTCATAAGCATTATGTCTTTATAGTAGGACTTTGTTTACGTGCGAACAAGGTGGTCACAAAACCTGAAATTGCATAAATAATGGATACGATTAAAATCCCCATTGGAATATTGTAAGTAATTGCTGCAAAAATCAGCACAACAGGCAACATCACCACAAATGGCACACGTTTACGATCCATTTGTTTAAAAGAATAATATTTAATATTTGAGATCATTAAGATCGCAACAATGACCATGTAGATTGCATAAGCAATTTGTACTTTAATATCACGAATATCGAAAACAAACGGATAATCTCGACTGACCCAAATCAGGGTAATCACCAATATTGCAGCCAATGGACTGGCGATACCGATAAAGTAGCGTTTATCCACCACACCAATTTGCACATTAAATCTCGCCAAACGAAACGCAGCGCAAGCGGTATAAATAAAGCAACACGCCAAGCCAATACGACCCAGATCATGCAAGCTCCAGCTATACATTAAAATAGCAGGCGCAACACCAAACGCTAATAAATCGGACAATGAATCGTATTGCTCACCAAACGCACTTTGCGCACCAATTGCTCGTGCGACACGTCCATCAAGTCCATCGAGTAAGGCTGCAAGAAAAATCGCATAAATGGCTTGCAAAAATTCACCATTCATACTCGCAGTAATCGAATAAAAACCTGAAAGTAACGCAGCAGTCGTGATCAGATTTGGCCATAAATAGATCCCACGGCGTTTAATTTTTTGGCCTTCCTGAGTCTGTTCCTCTTCAACCACCTCAAAGGTAATACCATCAAAAGAATGATCATTCTGAGTTGATTCATGGTTAGGCTTTTGTATGTTTGTCATTGTTGTTGATCTCAAATATGCTTTGAATGATAAGTTTTACTCACCTACAAGCCAGCGAACTGCGGCATGACCGCCATTTTCCTGCATACGCAAATGTGGAAATAACCATTGTAAGGCCTGATCGGCATCTTCTGAAAATTGCCAAGGTGGATTAATCACCAATAAACCACAACCATTTAAACCTACTGGCGTATCATCGGGCCAAACACAAATCTCACAGATGAGCTGACGGCGAATGCCGGTTTTCATCATTTTCTTTTCAAAACGTTCAATCATGGCGCGATCCTTAATCGGATACCAAACAGCAAACACGCCTGTTGGCCATTTTTTATAGGCATTTTGCAAAAGCTCAACCAATTGTGGAAAGTCCTTACGCTCCAACTCATAAGGCGGATCGATCATGACCAAACCACGTTTTTCTTTTGGCGGAATCACACCAAGTAAACCCTCGTAAGCATCACGCTCATGCAAACCCATGCGTTTATCGCGAATATTTTGACGAAGTTGTTGGAAGACATCGCGTTGCATTTCAAAAACAGTGGCTTTATCTATCTCACGCATCGCTTGCAGGGCAAACCACGGCGATCCAGGATAAGTTCCCTTACCTTGTTCAGCGCGGATATTTTCAACCAGTTTGAGATATTGTTGTACGCCCTCTGGAGCCTGACGTTTTTCCATATCTCCCAGTTGAACCAGTCGATGAATACCCGTTAAAAACTCACCTGATTTTTGTGCAGGTGCCAGAGATAAATCATATTTTCCCGCACCAGCATGCGTATCAATATAACGATAAGGCTTATCTTTCGCGTTTAAACGTGTTAACAATTGAAGCAAGAGTACATGCTTCATGACATCAGCAAAGTTGCCCGCATGGAAATGGTGACGGTAATTCATTTTTTACATTAATTCCTCAGATTAACGTGTATTTTAACATGAAAAAAAGCAGTTACGTGTGCATGAGTTGTTTTAGAATAGCGAAAGCTCCCACTGGATAAGTTTTCTTTGGTGGGTTTATTTGATGATTGAGAGGCAAAATGCAGCAAATTTCTGAATCGATTCAGCATGACATCGAACAAATTCTGGATGATTTAGACCAGCATGGCTTTGCTATTGTCAACCAAACACATTCAGCACCATTTACCAGTCAATTGCTAGATGAATGTCTATTCAATTTAAATCAGTTTCGCGAAGCTGCCATTCAAAATGGTATCGTCAGTAAAATTCGTAGTGACCATATTCTCTGGATTGATGAAAAATTAAAGATTGCGCAACAGCATATCGACTTGCTCCAAAATTTTTCACAGGCATTTAATCGTGCTTTTTTTCTTGGGATTCAATCTATTGAAGCGCATTTTGCTTGTTATAATGCGGGCGAGTTTTATGCCTTACATCGCGATAATCCTCAACAAAAAAATGATCGAATGATTTCAGCCGTTTATTATTTACATCCAGAATGGCAACCCGATTGGGGCGGACAACTGCGCTTACAAGATAAAAATGAGCAATGGCATATTATTGAACCTGAACCTAATCGTCTGGTGATTTTTCAAAGCGATTTATTACACGAAGTATTAAGTTCTAAGCGGCAGAGACTTTCCATTACAGCATGGCTACGCAGTGGCAACTCCATTTGGTCTTCTAAATAGTCATCTGGATAAATAGTGATCTGGAAATATGCCATCAAAGCTGCAACACTGCGTTTCACCCTTGTACACTTTTAAAATCGCCGAATAGCCTCATATAATGACGATAAACCCAGAGGATGAACCACATGCTAGATACAAGCAAAATGATTGTTGAGCGCATCGGAGAAACTGATCAACACTACCTTGCGGGCAATACACCTGAACTTGCACTGGAACGTGGGGACTTACGCTTACAATTGGTTGAGATCAGCCGCAACCGTCAGGAACGTGTGCATTTTTTACATGAAGCGATTGCAATTTTAGAGACATCCCGCGTTGAATTTGATGAAATGCCTATGTCGCTTTATATAGATTTGTCTTTACAATTGGCCAAAGCCTATATGATGTATTATGAGCTGAATCGTGAAGCAAAATTTGCCACCATTACTCAGCAAATTTTAAAACCTTTGGCGCATTTACAACATGGTGATGTGTTGTTCTTTTTGGCTTATGCGTCTGCGGTTAAAACCGAGTATGCACTGGCACGGCATTGGCTAGAAAAATATAGCCAGTGCACTGAGTTTGATCTGGAGTTAATGCAACATCATTCAGCTTTTACTCAAGTGCATCAACACGATTGGTTTAAAACGCTGATCCGTTCAAAAACACATTAAACTGAATCGTGGATCCTAAAGCCTAGGCTTTAGGATTACTATCGATATGTAACTGTTGATTGAGTTCATCAATGACAATCGCCCAATCATCATCTTTATCAATATGGCTTTGTAAAAACTGACGCTGTCCTTCGCTCCAGAATTCTGCATCATGCAGCTCTACATCTGCCGAAAGTTGATGTTCTTTAATGAATTGATCCATCGCACTTTCACTGGCATCCAATCCAAGCTGCTCAAATAATAATTCTAAAGTGGGTTGTTGTTCGAACATTGTTATTCTCCATGAATCAACTGACCTAAGTTAAGCTTCACGTTAACCACAATACGCTGTTTTGTCATCTATATCCGTTTAATCTTCTTGTTATTTTTTGTTTTAAATCATCATTATGCAAAAAACAAGATCATAAAAAAAGCACCCCTTTAAGGAATGCTTTTTGACGATTAGAAATCGTTTTTAATTATTTTAACATGTCTGCAATTGCAGCACGTTCTTCTTCAAGTTCTTGAAGTGTTTTGTCCATACGTTCACGACTGAATGCGTCAATTTCAAGACCTTCAACACGTTTGTATTCGCCATTTTCACAAGTAACAGGCACACCATAAATAACGCCTTCTGGAATACCATAAGAACCGTCAGAAGGAATACCCATCGTTACCCACTCACCGTTTGTACCCAAAGCCCAATCACGCATATGGTCGATTGCAGCATTTGCAGCAGAAGCAGCAGAAGACAAACCACGCGCTTCGATGATCGCAGCACCACGTTTACCAACAGTTGGAAGGAATACGTTCGCATTCCAGTCAGCATCATTGATTTTGTCTTTTAAGTTTACGCCATTTGCAGTTGCAAAACGGTAGTCCGCATACATGGTTGGAGAATGGTTACCCCAAACTGTAAGGTTTTTAATATCAGCAACCGCAACGCCTGCTTTTTGCGCAATTTGAGTCAAAGCACGGTTGTGATCAAGACGTAGCATTGCAGTAAAGTTTTTCGCTGGAAGATCTGGAGCAGATTTCATTGCGATGTATGCATTGGTGTTTGCTGGGTTACCCACAACCAATACTTTCACGTCACGGCTTGCTACTTCGTTAAGCGCTTGACCTTGACCGATGAAGATTTCACCGTTCACTTTCAACAAGTCAGCACGTTCCATACCAGGACCACGTGGACGAGAACCTACCAACAATGCGTAGTCTGCATCTTTAAACGCAACTTTAGGATCATCAGTACCGATCATGCCAGCCAACAATGGGAAAGCACAGTCGTCAAGTTCCATCATTACGCCTTTAAGCGCTTGTTGAGCTTTCTCAACTGGAATTTCAAGCAATTGCAAAATCACTGGTTGATCTTTGCCTAACATTTCACCGCTTGCGATACGGAATAACAAGCTATAACCAATTTGACCTGCAGCGCCAGTAACGGCAACACGAACGGGTTGCTTCATGTAATTATCTCCAATTGAGGATCGTTAAGATGATTAAACAGATAGTCTATTTAATCTAATAATCATAAACGGCAAAGATTGTACTCCAAACCCGCAACAGATGCATTTAAAAGAGAATGAATTTCAACAAAAGTCTGATAGAAAATACAAATCAATTGCGACCAAGTGATTAATAACTACCTTTAATTGTGAACTCATTTGGACAATTGGACACTACATGACTAGAACATTGTTTATAGGTTCCATTGACCTGATAACAGACCTGAACTTCTGTCAAAATCTGCTCTGAACGTGAAGATTCACAACTCAATCGAATACCATTGGCAGGTAAAGAAGGATTTAAGCGAACAAACTGTTGTTGTAGATTATTTTTCTGAATTTCCTTATTGATTCCACTGGTTAAATCCGCAGGAATTTTCAAACGCTCTGCATAATTAATAATCATCCTAAAATACTGACTGGCGGACATAGGAATACATCCACCAATACTACGCCACAATTGTGCGCGGGCATTTTCATCTGGCATGACACGTGCCACAACTTTGGCTTGTAAAGGCGATAATGTAGGAGCAGAAGTAGTTTCACAACTCGAATGACTGGTTTCAGGCAGCAAGCCTGTAATGGTTAGGGAATATCCTTCCAGACATTTACGCTGTTTTTGCCGCGAAGAATCTAGCGCACATACCGCAGGTGTCATTTGAATTTGCATGACATAGCCTTGTAAGCGTGGTGATTCGGCATATAAATTCGGAGCAAATAAAATAACATTTACCCACAATACGCATCCCGTCAACCATGAAAGACAATGGTATGTAAAACTTTTCTTTTTCATCGAACTAAAAACTTAACCGTTATCATAAGAAGCGCCATCCTGTTTTAAGGTGTACTACGAACAGGAATGGGAAGCATGCGTTGTTCTATCGATTGAGGCCCCCGCCCCAACAGAACACCATAATGTGCAGCATTGGTCATAACATGCTTTACATAATCTCGTGTTTCAAGTAATGGAATACTTTCCGTATATTGATCTGCTGACAAAGCTTGAAAATCAGGCTGCCAGCGACGGGCACGATTTGGCCCAGCGTTATATCCTGCGGTTGCCAGCACCGGATTACCACTTAATTGCCCCTGAATCATGGATAAATAAAATGTTCCATAACGCACATTGGTGTTCATGTCAGTCAAAGCAGCAGGATTGTAAGTCTCACCCATTTGTCGGGCAATCAGTTTTGCTGTATCAGGCATAATTTGCATGAGCCCACCTGCCCCGACATGCGAACGTGCAGAGGTTACAAAGCGACTTTCCTGACGCATTAAACCATAAGCCCACGCAGGATCAATTCCTGCATTTTGACTATGATTCACCACCGTGACTTGATGGGGCATCACATAACGATAGGCATAATTATGTTTATTGACCGTACGGTCTGCCGCATAAATTGCACGATCATACCAACCCATTTCACTGGCACGTTGCGCAGCAGCCAGCAATAAACCATCATCTTGTTTTAAGTAAGCCTGACGTACTGCCCAGTTCCATTCACGATTAACATAGTTATCAGGCGCGTTGACATTGCGCAAAGTAAAAGCACGTCTAAAATGAATATCTTGATTCAATCGTTGTAAATCATTATTGGTCGCTTGGGTGTAAACTGGAATATCATTGTATTTTTTCCCCAAATGATCCCGCGCCAACAAATTATGATAGTCATCACCTGACTGAGCCAATTTTTGATAAATCTGCTGCGCTTGCTGTTTTGCCTGCCGATCATTGCGCTGTTCTAAAGCACGCGCTAACCAATATTGCCAACGATCTTCTTGCTTTTGACTGACCGACATGCCATCAATGGCACGAATCACACTTTCCCATGAACCAAAGCGGATGGCTTGGCGCGCATACACTTCCGCTTCTTCTGGACTGAAGGGATAGCCATAACTTAAATCAAAACTATTTAAAACTTCACGATTAAAGTTATTTTTCATGACTGTGGTACCGCCGATGTAACCCACCGTGCGATATAAATATTTTTGAACATCGGGCGGTGTGCCTTCTGCAACCCGCTTTACATTGCCCAATGCTGAAGTTAAATCACTATCTGCCAAACGACCTAAAGCAAAAATTAGATACGCATAATCGGTCTGGGAAGTTTTAGGCGCAGACCATAAATAATTCAGTGGATTGGATTGAATCTGATTCAACTGCGCAAGAGATAAACTCATGCCTAAAGTCTGCGCAGTGGACAGAGCCAGTCCAGATTGGCCTGCTCGTAACTGCCCCCACAAACGTTGTTGTTTATCCTGCGCAGACATCAGTGGGCTGGATTGCATCATCCGCCCCAATCCATTACAGGACTCTGGTTGGCTATTGGTGGTGAGCCAGACATCTTTATATTCAGCAAATACCAGTGGATCACCTGAACTGGCGCGAACTTGTGCCACAGCACAGCTTTCAGCACGATCTGGATTGGTTACATACGGCAATACAGGTTGAGCAGTTACCAAATCTCCTTGTTTAACTTTTTCTTCGACATAATCTGCCGATAATTTTTCAGCCATCGCAGAGTTAGGATAACGCTTGGCAAAATTAATAATGGTGGTGGCAGGCTGCAATCCTAAATCAGTGTTAAGTTTCCAATATTCTGGATAATAACCTAGCACATCATTTTGCATGGAAAATTGGTATTGATCGAGCGCAGTTAAATCGCCTGCATTGGCGGCACGTAATGCATCGTTAAATTGTTCCTCAGCAGCAAAAGCCACAGATGCTGAAAGTGATGTTAAGACACTGATCGCACTGGTATAAATCCATTTATTTTTAAAGAAAACTGCCACTGAAAATTTACTCTTTTTTTTCCATGCCATAGACGCTTTTTTAAACCCCAATCACTTCTGCGCTCTGCTAGTGTAATTACTCTTGACGCCCGCTACTGTTGTGTTATGTAAACTGCTGATTCAGCAACAGTAATATTCACATTTTTTTAATTGAAAAATCAACCATATTAGCGAATCACTTACTTATCACAGTCTGCAAAATATCTTGATCTGAAGCTCAATGTTTAGCCACTTCATTTATTTCGCGATCTTTGCCGCAAATACTGCTACAATTGCGCGCTTTCGTCGGATCAAATCCCGATAGACCGGTTTACTTTATTTAGGAGCCTACATGACGGTTCAAACTTTCATTCCTAATGGTGACAAAGCTGCCTCAGAAAACACTGTCACCCAGCCAGCGCACACCCAAGATGTTTCAATCAAGAAATTGTATATTGAAACTCAAGGGTGTCAGATGAATGAGTATGACAGTCATCGTATGGCAGATCTTTTAGGCGACTCTCATGGCTATGTCCTAACTACAGATCCGAAAGAAGCCGATATTCTACTAATGAATACCTGCTCGATTCGTGAAAAGGCTCAGGAAAAAGTATTTAGTGAGTTAGGGCGCTGGCGCAAGCTTAAAGAACATAATCCTGACCTGATTATTGGGGTTGGGGGCTGTGTTGCGTCTCAGGAAGGCGACAACATTCAAAAACGTGCGCCCTATGTCGATATGGTCTTTGGTCCACAGACTTTGCATCGCTTGCCACAGATGCTAGATCAACATCAGGATCAGGTCGAAAAACCAAAAAAAGATAAAATCAAACTAGTAGACATTTCTTTTCCAGATATCGAAAAGTTTGACTTTTTACCTGAACCACGGGTCGAAGGCTTTAAAGCGTTTGTTTCGATTATGGAAGGTTGTTCAAAATACTGCTCGTTCTGCGTCGTGCCTTACACACGCGGCGAAGAAGTGTCACGTCCTTTGGATGATGTATTGGCTGAAATCGCAGGATTGGCTGAAAAAGGGGTCCGTGAAATTTCATTGCTCGGCCAAAACGTCAACGGCTATCGTGGTGAAACTTTCGAAGGTGGAATTTGTACCTTCCCTGAATTGTTACGACTCGTTTCAGAAATTCCGGGCATCGGACGTTTGCGTTATACCACTTCGCATCCACTTGAGTTCTCTGATGACCTGATTCAATGCTACCGAGACTTACCACAAATGGTGTCTCATTTGCATTTGCCTGTACAAAGTGGCTCAAATGCCGTGTTACAAGCGATGAAGCGTAACCACACCATTGATGTGTATATCGAGAAGATTGCAAAACTCCGTAAAATCCGCCCAGACATGCATTTATCCAGCGATTTTATTATTGGCTTCCCGGGCGAAACCGATGAACATTTTGAAGAAACTTATCAATTTATCAAAGATTTGGATTTCGATCATTCTTATAGTTTTGTCTACTCAAAACGCCCTGGGACACCCGCGGCTGAGCTAGTAGATACGACATCCGAAACAGTCAAAAAAGAGCGTTTAGGCAAAGTTCAACATTGGATCAAGCAGTCTAGTATCCGTAAAACTGATGCCATGTTAGGTACAGTACAACGAGTATTGATTGAAAATGTTTCCGAGAAAAATCCAGACCTTTTAGTCGGGACTGCGGACAATACACGACTGGTTACATTTATCGGAGATCCTTCATGGGTGGGACGCTTCGCAGAGATTGAGATTACCGAGATCAAAACTTTGAATTTAGTTTATGGTGAACTCTTGAATCTTGAGCCTGACGTGGCGTAATGTAAGGGTATTAGAACAAGGCTAGAAAAAGGATAACTCTTTGACTGCAGCGATTCGACGTACCGTTACTTTTCCCGGCGTTTCAATGACCCGTTTAAAAAGCATGTTAGGTGCATACAACGGTCACTTGAAGCAGATTGAACAGCGTTTAGATGTACAAATAACTCATCGTGGTGACGCGTTCTACATCGATGGTGACATTGATGCAGTCGAACGAGCAGAATCACTGCTCCAGCGTCTTTACGATGAATCAGAAATTTCCAGCCAGATTAGTGCCGATATCTTACACCTGATGATTCAGGGCAGTCAGACTGATCGAGAGCTTATGGATGATTCCGAACAGGAACATACAGGTCTGGATAATGTCTGGCTACAAACTCCCAAAGGTCGTATTAACCCTCGTGGTACCAACCAAAAGCGTTATGTGCAGCGTATTTTACAAAGTGACATTTCGTTTGGAATCGGGCCAGCAGGAACAGGTAAAACCTATCTTGCCGTTGCTGCGGCTGTCGACATGCTGGAACGCAATGAAATCCAGCGTATCCTCCTTGTTCGACCTGCCGTTGAAGCAGGTGAAAAACTCGGCTTCTTGCCAGGTGACTTAGCTCAAAAAATCGATCCATATTTGCGTCCTCTTTATGATGCTTTATACGAAATGTTGGGTTTTGAAAAAGTTGCAAAGTTGATTGAACGTCAGGTGATTGAAGTCGCACCACTTGCTTATATGCGTGGTCGCACACTGAATCATTCTTTCGTGATTTTAGATGAAGCGCAAAATACTACGCCTGAACAGATGAAGATGTTTCTCACCCGTTTAGGCTTTGGTTCACGTGCTGTCATCACGGGCGATATCACGCAAGTCGATTTACCACGCGGACAGCAATCTGGTTTAGCGCATGCTTTACGTGTACTAGAACCGATTAAAGAAATTCACATTACCCGTTTTCATTCACGTGATGTGGTACGTCATCAACTGGTTCAGAAAATTGTTGAAGCCTATGAAGGCTGGGACTCTGAACAAAATCGCTTAAGTGCAGAAGCACGTGCTGAACGCAAAGCACGACAAGAAGCCTTGATGAATGAACATGATGCCGCGGCAGATGCCCAGCATCAGGAAGTTTAATATATTCATCAAGTTGTCTATCAACTTACAAAATCAGGGGATTGCCATGCATTCCCCTATTTTTATGAAGGATCAGGTTTGAAGCTTAATCTTAGTTTACAACAAGAATTTAAATCTTCTGATTTAGTCTTGAAGCGTGTTCAACTTAAAAAAACCATTGAAGTGACATTACGTCATGTGGATATTGACAGTGATTGTGAAATTGGGATTGCCTGTGTCGATCATGAAGAGAGTCATCGTCTAAATCTGGAATATCGCGGTAAAGATAAATCGACCAATGTACTGTCTTTTCCGAGTGATATTCCTGAAGAAGTTTTACCTTTACTGGATGCCCGCCCTTTGGGTGACTTGGTCATTTGTATTCCTGTTGTGCTACAAGAAGCCATTGAGCAAGATAAAACAGCACACGATCATTTTATGCATATGCTGGTACATGGCACTCTGCATTTACTGGGTTATGACCATGAACTGAGTGATGAAGACGCAGAAGAAATGGAAGCGCTAGAAATCGAAATTTTAGCCAAGTTGGGATTGGAAAATCCATATTTGGAGCGGTAGCTTTCAGTATTTCAATGAATACGTCTAATGCACTTCAAACTCAGCCTGTGCTGGGTTAAATTTCCATGTTCGGATAATCCGTAATTCGGAAATATCTTTCATTCCTGCATCAAAACGACCAAACGGTGCGCCACGGCGTACCGATGCTTTGGCAGCCTCATCCAGTATTGGATGTCCAGAACTCTCGATTAAACGAATCGCACGAATGCCGCCTTGTGCATTCAGCACCACCATGAGTCGAACTTCACCTGCTAAATTTTGTTGTTTGGCTTCA
Organism: Acinetobacter septicus; assembly: GCF_019355975.1. Classification (NCBI taxonomy): domain Bacteria; kingdom Pseudomonadati; phylum Pseudomonadota; class Gammaproteobacteria; order Moraxellales; family Moraxellaceae; genus Acinetobacter; species Acinetobacter septicus. The sequence continues at coordinate 1,653,277 of NZ_CP079898.1, forward strand.
TCTGGATAATAACGGTTGCCATAAAGTTCCACTTTTTCACGAAATTTATTTAAATAGGCTGCTGATGCATCTTGCTTGGCTTGAATACCATCTACGGTTTTAATCCGTTGCTGTCGGCTAAAATTCTGCTGACGCTGTAAATATTGCGCCTCAATGCTCGCGACCATGGCTGCTTTAGCTTGAAACTGGCTTTGTAAATCATCCTGTGCTTTTTTTCGCTGGTTTTCTTCCGCTTGTTTTTGCCAGCTTAATACCGTCATCAGCACTTTTTCTTCAAATTTTAGCTCACGTTGTTGCTGAATATGGTCAAGGGTTTGTGTTGGTGACTCACCTGAGCTTTGATCAGGCATGGCTTTGGGCATATCACTCGACATACGGTGAGAATCATGAAATTTTCCAGATCCTTTTTGATTTGCCTGTGCTAAAAAGTCGGCATGCTCAACCTGATCAGTACTTGGACGAATCGATACTGCAATTTCTTTGGTCGCAGTATCCGATGGCGCAGGCATGGCGAAATGAATCAGCAAAACGAAAATATGCAGCACGATTGCAATCGCAATTGCAGCCAATAAAATAGAATCCTGCCACCAGTGTCGAATAACTGGAAAATAACCTACATTTTTTTTAAACATTGTGTTCAACTAACAAAATGTTGCATCCCCACCTGTGAAAACAGGATAAAATAAAACCATTATTCATTTTTAAATAAAAGCGTGACCCACTTCAAAGCCAATAACAATAAGGTTTGAAGTTTTAAAAATGTAGCAATTAATTTTGCTAAACTGCAACAAATAAACTCATTTTTTTCATGTTTTAGATTAGATTGTAATTTTGCAATCGACCAAAACAGCTATTTTTTGGACAGCCTTTATGCCAACATTACTGTCATCGATTTCTAAACATTTGCGTCGAGCTTATGAAAAAGCCGAAGAATTTATCGAAGAAGAACGCGAAATTCCAGTTTCACAAGTATTCTTAAATGCCACCTTTAAACGCTATGTAACCGATAATCTCAGTTTTCTGGATGATTTACATGCCGATGTCTACGAGGGTTGGCTACGTTTGTATGCCACTTTACATTTTAAAGGATTGAGTACCACACTTTCGGTCGATTTAAAGTTGATCCAAATGGAGCTCAATAAAGACACCCAACTTCTGGTCTTTGAACAAATTAGCGACACACAGGTTGTTGAAGCCAAATTTAAAAATACCTTACAGAAAATCGCCTTTAACAGTTATGTTTTTTTCTATCACAAAATATTGCGCAAAGATCCGCTCGGCCCGATTCTTGAGCGTTTCGAGGTAGTCAAAGTCAAAGATGAGCTTTTATTTTTAGATTTAAATCGCTGGTTAGGCAAAAACCGTAGTGTGATCGATGCACTTTCCAAAGTTCATGTTAATCATGCACAACTGAGAGAAGCAGAGCTGGTGGTACTGGGCAATGTCAACTTTATGGCACTTTTTAATAAAGGACTGAGTAAACCAAGAGATCAAGAGGATGCTGCCGAAGAAGAGTTAGAACTTGCAGAAACCACAGTCACTCCGATACGACAAAAAAATGAATAAGCTCAGAAACAAAACACGCATAAAGACATTAAATATCAACATAATGAAACAATGCATACGGAAATACTGCGTTTTTCTTCATCACGAAATGTAATACTATCTGGAATGATTGAAGACTCTTTCACTATTTCATTTATGACATCAGGAACTTTCTTATGGCACTTCATGTAACGAAAACCATGACTTTGGCAGCTAGTCTGACCACAGCACTGTTATTTACAGGCTTTTCCAGTCATGCACTCGCCATGAGTCCTTTTAAGGCAAGTTATCAATTTTCCTATAATGGGAAAAATATGGGTTCAGGAACACGAACCTTGAGCCAACAAGGCAATAACTGGACTTATGATTTTTCTGCCAAAGCAGGTGTGATTGCTTCTGCCAGTGAAATTAGTAAATTTAGCTTTAACAATGGGCAAATTAGTTCACAGCAATTTAGCCGTAGCAGTAAGATTTTGGTGCATAACAACACCATGAATATCAATTTCAACCCATCCAGCAAAACCATTAACACTCAAAAAGATGATAAAAAACGGTCGTTTGCTTGGAAAACGGGTGTGCTTGATGAACTCAATGCTGAATTACAAATTCGCGAAGATTTAAAGGGAAATGGTATAAAAGCCACCTACCCTATTGCGGATGCCAAAGGTATTGATACGCGCCGTTTTGTAAAACAAGGGACTGAAAATATCAAAACCCCTTATGGTACATTCAATACCATTAAAGTCATTATTCAATATGACAATAAACCAGGTCGTAATACCACATTTTGGTTAGCCCCTAAATTGGATTACTTACCTGTGAAAGTCAGTCATGTCGATGAGAAAACTTCTTATGGACTACTCTTAACAGGTTATTCTGGTAAAACTAACTAAGAATTGTCGATTTTGGCTTGCATTTTTTTGGATGCTTTTTAAAATACGCTTTTGCTGAAAAGGCATCCGCCCTAGAGGATTCTCCCGTGCATGCACTAGAACAGAAAATCTTAACAGAAGGTATCGTTCTATCTGATCAAGTTTTGAAAGTCGACGCTTTCTTAAATCACCAAATTGACCCTGTACTGATGCAGAAAATTGGTAAAGAGTTTGCTGCTCGCTTCAAAGATGCAGGCATCACCAAGATTATTACCATTGAAGCATCTGGTATTGCGCCTGCGATTATGACAGGTCTTGAACTGGGTGTTCCTGTGATTTTTGCACGCAAATATCAATCATTGACTCTGAAAGATGATCTATATCGTGCCAAAGTATTTTCATTTACCAAACAAACTGAAAGTACCATTGCCATTTCCAATAAACACATCAACTCAAGCGATAAAGCTTTAGTGATTGATGACTTTTTGGCAAATGGTCAAGCTGCTTTAGGTTTGATTGATTTGATTCATCAAGCGCAAGCTGAAATTGTAGGCGTGGGAATTGTAATTGAAAAATCATTCCAGTCTGGTCGTGATCTACTAATCGAAAAAGGTTATCGCGTTGAATCTCTAGCACGAGTTCAATCATTAACCGATGGTAAAGTGACCTTTGTCAAAGAATAATTCGAGCAAAATTCCTTGAATGATCTAAAAGAGCGCTTCGGCGCTTTTTTTTATTTCTGTCAGATTTTAAACAGTATCATTTAACGCTTACTCGCATTTTTCTGCTATTTTCATCATTTCATTTACAACTGCGCTAAACTATTGAGCTATGATTCGGCTAGAATGATTTGAAGAAAAATAGGAAATTGAATTACATGGGTAAAGCGCCAAAAGAAACGGAAACAAAAGTAGTCTGCCCTAAATGTGGTTCGACCGATCTTGAACAACGCAATCATGAACAAGTTTTACAAAAAGCTGGTGGTGTACTTTTAACCTCAGCAGGCGCAGCCGCTGGAACAGTAGGTGGTGCGGCCTCTGGTGCATCGATAGGTGCGGCTATTGGCACTGTCGCAGGACCTTTAGGGGTGATTGTAGGGGGAACAGTCGGAACCTTTGTCGGTGCGATTAGCGTTGGAATTACGGGTGGGTTTTTAGGCAATCGTTTTGGGAAAAAAGCAGGCGTAATGATCGATAAAAATATTTTTCAAGATTATAAATGCCTAAAATGTGGTTATCGTTTTAAGCAGTAGATTTCTTTCGGAAGCACTTTTTATTTCTCTGTTATGCAGAAAAAAAAGAACAGTCCAACCGTTTTGAAAGAAATCTAGCCATTTGTCGATTTAAAGTTTGTCCATTTAAAATGGCTCGTTAAAAAAATCATACATCGCGATTGGAATATGGTTTAACACAGCGTACCGCTATGATCTGGATTTTAAGATAATTTCAGCGCAACTTCAGCCAAACGCTTGCCCATTGCTTCACACAATATTTTTTCATCCTGACTTAGTTCCTGATCATGTCTTGGGCCACTGACATGACTTGCGCCATAAGGTGTACCACCTGTTTTCGTATTAGATAGCGCCGCAATCGAATTGGGCAAGCCCAAAATCATCATACCGTGATGAAATAAAGGCGGAAGCATGGTCAACAAAGTACTTTCCTGACCACCATGCATAGAACCCGATGCAGTAAATACACACGCAGGCTTGCCATGTAACGCTCCATTTAGCCAAAGGCTCGTGGTTTGATCCCAAAAATACTTCATTTCACTGGCCATATTGCCAAAACGAGTGGGTGAACCCAGTGCCAGACCTGAACAATGTGCCAAATCATCTAAAGTACAATAGAGATCGCCTTCTGCTGGCACACTTGGCTGTGCCTCTGTAACGACCATAGCCAGTTGCGGCACGGTTCGAATTTTTACTGACATACCTGCGGCTTCTATGCCATTTGCAATCAAATGTGCCATCTGTTTGGTTGAACCATACTTACTGTAATAAAGGACAAGAATATAAGACTGCATAATTTTAAAATGAGGTATTAAAAACAAAACTATACGATATTTATGACCTTTTTTGGTTAAGCTTTACGTGGAAAACCTAAAAAGATCAAAAAAATGAGACTTTATTTTTATGCTGAATTTTTTAAAAAAGTTACCTTTTTACGATAAAACATGGTTTCAGTTTATCCTGTTTGTACTGCGTCGTTTTGAAGCAGATCGTTGTCGTGAACATGCAGGGGCGCTGACTTACACCACGTTATTTGCAGTGGTTCCAATGTTGACGGTTTTTTTAGTGATTATCTCATCGATCAAAGCCTTAGAACCTGCTAGACAACAGTTACAGCAACTGATTTATAGTAATTTTTTGCCCAAAAGTACCATTGCCTTTGATCGAATTTTAAATTCATTTACCGAGAAATCCAGTAATTTGACTGTCATCGGGGTGTTATTTCTGTTTGTTACGACCGTGATGATGCTTAGTACCATTGAAACCGCATTTAACCGTATTTGGCGGGTGCGTGAAACCCGTGGTGGCATCGTCGGTTTTATGCGTTATTGGACCATTATTTCACTTGGGCCTATTTTATTAGGAAGTGCCTTCGTCATTTCTTCTGCTGTCGCATCCATGAATATCCTCAGCAATAATTTTGCAGGTTATGAGCTCAATGGTGCTTTTGTACTATGGCTGATTTCTTTTGGATTGACGATTATTGGATTTTTCTTTTTATATTGGACGATTCCAAATCGAACGATTCCCATTTATTCAGCCATCATTGCGGCTTGTTTTAGTGCCACACTCTTTGAATTACTCAAAAACATTTTTAGTTTTGCGATGTCTAATTTTACCAGTTATGAACTGGTGTATGGTGCTTTTGCTGCGATCCCCATCTTCTTATTGTGGATTTTTCTTTCATGGAATATTGTGCTTCTTGGCGTTGAAGTCAGTTATGCACTGACCGCCTTTCATTCACAAAAAATTCAGACTCGACACCCTGTGCTCATGCTATTGGATGTACTGGAACTTTTTTATAAAAAACAAAAATTAGGCGAGAGTGTGACGGACCTTGAAGCACTGGATATTATGGGACGTGGTGAAATTGGACGCTGGCCAGGCTATGTGGAAATGCTAGAAAAGCAGAACTTGATCAAACGTACCGATAAAGATGAATATGTTTTAGTTAGAAATTTATCACAAGTCGATTTCTGGTCATTTTATACCGCTTTACCTTTTTCATTACCGCGTCGTCAGGATGTTGGAAATATTCACCCTGATGATGAATGGATGCAGAAACTTGGTCCTGCATTGATTGAATCGGATGATTATCTGGCTGCCAAACTGGCTATTCCTCTTTCAACTATTTTTGAAGAGAAATAAAATGACAATGATGCTGACCATTTAAATTAAGGGTCAGCATCTTCCAAAATAATACGCTGAATATAGTCTCTCGGATTTACTCTCTCAATGTTCAATGCCTGCACAGGAGAATTTGAAATCCATTGTTCATCTTCAAGTTTAATAAAGTGCTGACTGGATAAAGAATAGAGATAGCCGATGTGCTCCCAATTAATGTGAGTTTTGTACAGAAATACGCAAGCTTGACCATTTTTATAGTCAATTTTAAAACGAGCCTCGGGAGCTTGTGCAATATATTGAAATGCAAAAAAACGGGCAATTTCCACATCAGCAATCGCATATACAGCCATGTGATGATCATTGTGACCATCTCCAATCCCCTGCGACGGCGCTAGATAAGATTTATATTGGGTTGAGCCATGATATAAGACTTTGGGCTTCATCTCACAATCCCTATAAATAACCTTTAAACTTTTAACCTTCTTGATTGTATCCAACCTGGCAGACTGACCACAATCACACCCAGCAACACCAAAGCCGTTCCAATCAAGAAATTCAGTTCCAGTTTTTCATTGAGCAGGTAAACACCAAATCCCATCCCAAAAATCGGGGTAAGAAATGAAAACACCCCTAAACGTGAAGCCAAATACGTTCTTAATAGCCAAAACCACGCCAGAAAACTCGCAAAAGAAACGACAAATGTATGAAAAATCAGACTCCCCACTGCCAATGGAGTAAAGTGAATCTGAGTTTGCCCTGTAATCCATGCCACAATCATCAATACAATGAAACCACCCAACATTTGATAAAACATGGTTTGGGTAGCAGGTGCTTGGGAAAGTGGTGTCAAACGTATCGAAATGGTCGTTGCAGCCCATGCGATTGCGGCCATAAGTGCTAAACCGTCGCCCCACAAAATTGATTGTGTATCAATTCCCTGCACGGTCTGTGGTCGAATGAAAGTCAAAAGGACTCCCAAAAAAGCAATGCCAATTCCTGACCATTGTAAAATGCTTAAACGTTCAGCGGGAAGTTTCCAGTGCAAACCCAATGCAACAAAAATGGGGGCTGTATAAAGTAATACTACGGTATGCGAAGCATAGGTATGCCGAATGGCTTCAGCGAGTAAAAAGAACTCAAGCGCAAAGAAAAAAGCCACCAATAGCCCTGAACGCAAATAAGCGGGTGCCAAAAGTTGGATATTTTTTTCTCTATACAAAAGTGGTAAGACTAAAACTGCGGCTAGCCCTGAACGTAATGCGATTTGCATGATGGGTGAAATATCGGGAGCAGCCATTTTTAAAATGACTTGCTGTAAGCCCCAGATCATGCAGAGCACGACCATGAGACCAGATGCACGTGCATCTAACGCCTTCCGATCATCCACCGTCTATTCCTTTATTCAATCAATGAAAATGGACTATAGCGCTGACCTATTTAAATGATATAGTTCAAATCAGACAACTTATCACCCAATACAGGCAACTCAACTCAAATACCGCTATGAAAAAAACAGCGCATCTCATCAAAAAATTTTTGGAAATCCCTGCCTGTAATGATATTCCCGCACCGCTCTGGTGTCAGGTGAGAGATGCGCCTGCCGAAACCATTTATCCGCAACATGAACACGCATGGGGAGAATTTATTTACGCATATCATGGTGTTTTGGAGGTAAATGTCGATTCAATTCATTATTTAACCCCGCCGCCTTATGGTTTGTGGCTACCACCGCATTTAAAACATAGCGGACTGAATCGGACAAAAGTGACACATTGTACGGTGTATATTCATGAATCTTTATGTCAGCACATGCCAAAACATGCAGGAATTCTCCTTAGTTCTGCACTGGTTCCTGCGATTATGGAACACCTTAAAAATAATGTAGTGGCACAGACAGACCCAGATGAACATTTACGATTATTGTATGTGTTATTAGATCAACTTCAACATGCTCAAATTGTAGGAAGTTATCTACCAACTACGTCACATCCATTGTTACAGCCTTTACTTGACCATTTAAAACAAAATCCGTCTGATCATCATTCGTTGGCAGAATTGGCTCAACTGGTTAATACCAGTGAACGAACATTGGCACGCTATAGTCAAAGTGAACTTGGCATGTCATTACATGAATGGAGACAACGCTTACGCGTCATGCAGGCATTACCCTTACTTGAACAAGGTCATACGGTAGAAAGTATCGCGCTAGATTTAGGTTATGCCAGTGCGACAGCTTTTATTAATATATTTAAACGTTGGATGGGCCTTACCCCTGATCAATTTAGAAAAACATTTTCTGCATGGTAAATGCATTCAATCGTTTTTCAGTAAAGACTGAATAAGGCTAGAAAAATTGATCGCAGCTTGGGCATGCGTATTTCGTCGATAAGCAAGAGAGAAACCAACTACGGGTTTAGGTTCAGCCACTTGTAAATACTGTACGCCTTTAATGCCTAATTGCATGGCGGAGGCTGGCACTAATGACACACCCAAGTTTGCGGCCACGAGTGAAACAATCGATACAATTTGTGGGGCACTTTGTCCAATTTTGGGTTCAAGTCCATGACTACGGCATGCATCCAGTACAGCATCATGCAAACCTGCACTCACCGAATGTGCAGCCATAATAAAATTTTCATCTTTTAACAATTTAAGCTGTATTTCCTGTTGCTGATCAATCATGCGTTCTAAAGGCATCACTACAACTAGTGGCTCGTACATTAAAGTCTGAATATGAATATCTATAGGCACATGGTGGGGTGGACGAATTAAAGCAATATCAAGCTGATCATTCAGCAATCGATCAATTAAAACCAAAGAATTTCCTTCTTCTAAACGAAGTTGGACTTTAGGGTATTGCTGCTGAAACAAACGAATACTATGAGGTAAGACTGGATTAAGCATTGCGGTTCCAGTGAAACCCAGACGTAATTGCCCTAGTTCACCGTTCGCCATTTGCTGAGCCAAACTCACAGCATCGTCCACTCGCTGTTGAATCGGCTGTACCGTATTTAGAAAAACCTGCCCTGCTGCGGTCAATTCCGCTCCATGTGACGAACGATAAAACAACTCTGTTCCAATCTCGTCTTCCAGATTTTTGATTTGCATGCTTAAGGGTGGCTGACTAATTCCCAAACGCTGGGCTGCTCGAGTAAAACTTTTTTCTTCTGCAACCACCAAAAAATAACGAATATGACGCAGTTCCATATATAAAACATATAGTGATTGATATTTATATATATTAGACAAATAATACTCAAATTGCTATTCTCACCCTGTTGGCAGCTAGGCAAGCACTGCCAACACACTCTCTTCTTTTTAAAAAACTCTGGTTTATTTCATGACGATTCCTTCAACAGTAAGCGAGTCTGAACGCGGTATTGATTCACCTCAAATTATTCATAAGGCCAATACTGAACATTGGATTAGCCGTGGCACAGCTGCTTATCTAAAAGCAGGGCTTGCACTGTTTTTACTCGGTTTTGCAAGTTTCTCCATGATTTACTGCGTACAACCATTGTTACCTGAATTTACCCATACATTTCATATCAGCCCAGGTACCAGTGCGCTTGCCTTGTCACTGACCACTGGATTACTGGCAGTTTCCATTTTATTGTCCAGTGCTTTTTCTCAAGCCTTAGGTCGCAAAGGACTGATGTTCGTTTCGATGGGCTTAGCCGCACTGCTGAATATTTTGTGTGGCTTTGCACTCAATTGGCATATTTTACTCATTGCCCGTGCGGTACAAGGTTTTGTGATCGGAGGCGTTCCAGCCGTTGCAATGGCATGGATTGCTGAAGAAATTCATCCAGCTCATTTGGGTAAAACCATGGGGCTATATATTGCAGGAACTGCGTTTGGCGGCATGATGGGTCGTGTTGGAATGGGTTTACTGACACAATATTTCTCATGGCGTGTTGCACTGGGTGTATTAGGTGTAATCTGCCTGATCTGCGCTTTAGGATTCTTATGGTTACTACCTAAATCTCAAAATTTTATTGCACAAAAAGGGATACAACTTCAGTTTCATTTATCTGCTTGGAAAAATCATTTAAAAAATCCTCGACTGGTTCGTATTTATGCGATCGGTTTTCTCATTACCAGTATTTTTGTCACCTTATTTAACTATGTCACTTTTCGCTTGGCTGCTACACCTTATCAACTCAGTCAAACCCAGATCAGTCTCATCTTTTTATCTTATAGTTTAGGGATGATTTCCTCATCGCTTGCAGGTTCTCTGGTAGACAAATTTGGCAGAAAAATGGCAATGTTGATGGGTTTTGGTTTTATGTTGGCGGGAATTCTGCTCACCCTAAACGCTGGTTTATTTGCGATTATTATTGGAATTGCAGCCATTACCACAGGGTATTTTATTGCACATGCTATTGCCAGCAGCAACGTTGGACTGGAAGCAAAACAGGCCAAAGGGCATGCAACTGCACTGTATTTGTTATTTTATTATTTGGGTTCAAGCATCATTGGTTCTGTAGGGGGATGGTTCTGGCAATACGGCGGTTGGCATGCTGTTGTATATCTGACACTGGCACTCGTTGCTGTGGCCATTTTTATCGTGATAACTGCGCTAAAACCTTTGCAAGCATCATCAAATCAATGATTTAAAAAAAATGGAGATCAGATTATACGAATTTCTCATCTTGATCATTTAGTGCTGACTGTTGCAGATATTGAAGCGACCTGTAACTTTTATCAACACGTATTAAATTTTGAAGTGATTGAGTTTGGGGAAAATCGCAAAGCGCTTAACTTTGGTTCTCAAAAAATCAATCTACACCAAGCAGGGCATGAATTTGAACCGAAAGCCGCTTTCCCAACCCAAGGTTCTGCCGATCTTTGCTTTATCAGCGAAACGCCGATAGAACACATCATTCAACAGTTAAAACAACTGCATATTAATATCGAACAAGGCCCGATCCAGCGTACAGGTGCAATGGGTGCTATTTTATCGGTCTATATTCGTGACCCAGATCAAAATCTGATTGAGATTTCAAATTATCTTTAAGTAATAAAAAGCCTGCTGAATATTGCAGGCTTTCTTCATCACAGCAAAATTAGGCTTTAACAAAGGTTTCCCAAACAAATTGTTGAGTTTTACCATTGAGCACCATTTTGAGCTGATCACCACGTTCCAGCGGCCCTACGCCTGCGGGTGTTCCAGTCATGACGACATCCCCAGCTTCTATCGTAAATGCCTGACTCATATCGCACAAATATTCACCAATACTCAATAGTAAATAGGCTGTATCACCCTGTTGGCGAACTGCATCATTAATATAAAAACGATAGGTCACATGTTTCCAGTCTTCAATTTCACTGACATCGACCCAATCGGCCAATACGCATGCACCATCAAAAGCTTTAGCTCGCTCCCACGGCTGACCTTTATTTTTTAGCTCAGTTTGTAAATCCCGCAACGTCAAATCCAGACCAATCGTGACCGCACCAATCGCGGTTAAGGCTTTTGCTGGATCAGTTTCATTCTTGAGCGGCTGATCGATTCGCAAGGTCAATTCACATTCAAAATGACAACTTCCATTCGCTGGATTCCATTCAATTCCATCCTGTAAACCAATCAAGCTACTTGGTGGCTTAATAAATAACACTGGACGATCGGGAATGGCATTGCCGAGTTCTTTGGCATGCTCAGCATAACTTCTACCCACACAAATAATTTTTGATGGTCGTGCGTTCATAAGACTTCCCTTTACATGGCGTTACGTGTTGATTATTTTTTAAAGGTGTTTTCAAACTGAGTTTGTTGTGTACTGTCGCTAAAGGCACGTTTTGGCACAATCACCACGGTACGATTTTTCAGTTCAATCATATAGGTCAATTTACCTTTGGCAAAATTGACCACTTCACTATACGCGAATTGTTGCTTATGACCATTCGCATAAAGTTCCATACGATCTTGATACAAGTCGATGCCCTGTTCACTTTTACCAAACTGATATTTGACAAACTGACGTTTAAACATCATCGGTAAAAACCAGTAACGCATCAAAATTTGCATCACCAGAAAAAAAGCACCGAGTGCCACGTAATAACGTCCAACACCAGAAAATCCGAGATAAAAACCCCAAATGATAATCGCAATACTAATCACGGGCGTAATAAAGCGAGTTAATTGTTTTTTTCCAAACGTCGCAAGTGCAAAGCCGTCTTGAGATTCTTCTAAATTGAGTTGATAACGCAATGAAATGGCGGGTTTCAGTTCTGACATAAAATGTTCAACATAAGCGATGAATTACCCTCAAAATACTACACCAGTTCGACTATTTTATTTAGCGCTTGATCACATTTGATTAAGAATTTAATCCCCCTGACATTGATCAGTATTTACATAAAATGGCTTTTTTTTGAAGCCAAAACGTTTTAAACACTTAAGACTCAATCAAAACAACGATAAGTTTCGAGGATGTTATGCAACGCTTTGCCTATGGATGCGGCATTTTTTTTAGTCTTTTGAGTTATAGCAGCATCATTTCTGCCCAATTTGTCACGTGGAATGAAAACATTCCGAGCAGTCTGGCATTATTTCAACAAAACCCCCAACAACTGGCGGATTTGGCTCAAAACAATATTTTAATTTATGCACAACCTTATACCAAAACCAATGTACCTACCCAAAAGAAAAACCCTCAACCGACCGTTCAGTTTGTCAGTTCAGCCATTATTGTGCCTGTCAGCACACAGGAGGTTGCCAAAGTATTAACCGATTACAATCATTATGTTGGCTTATTCCCTACGTTAAAATCTGCGAAAATTGAAGAAAAAAACGGTAATACCACGCGGGTAAAATATAAAATTCAAATTCCTACCCCCATTCCAGTGCTCAATTTTAACGAAGATATTTCCATGCAACATCAAATAGGAAATAACAGTATTGCCAGTTTGATTACCGATGCACCTGTACCCTATGGCCTAGGAAAATTTGAATGGTTTAGTTTAGGCCCACAAAAAACGCTGATTACCTTGACGCAATGGGGCGATCTGAATCAGATCAATGGTTTTCTACTTCGCAAGATTTTGTCTGCTGTACCTGATGCAAAACTCGGTATCCCGATTGGCAGTAATGCTTTTATACTTGAGTCTTTACAACGTAAATGGACAAAAACTCAAACCACGGCACTTGATGCGAATCAATTACCGCCGTTACAACTGACGAGCAATCAAATTAGAAAAATAAGTGAAATAAGCCGAAGTACGGGATATCCAGTGTCTTTTATTCAACCTGCGTCCTCGATACCTTATCCTCAAGGACGTGAAACAATGCGTTTCACCACAACATATCAGTATTACGCAAAAACACCGCAGCAACTGCAAAACTGGCTCAATCCTGTGTCTTTTCAAAGTTTATTTCCAAGACAAATTAAAAAAGTGGAATTGAGCTCTCCTGCCCCCCAATTACAGGACGCTCATTTTCGGGTTTCGGTAGGATTAGGGGTTATTAATATTCCATTTGATTTTAAAATGCGTTTTAACCATATCGACTCCAATCAATCACAATATAATGCCATTGGTGGTGATTTACGCTTTGTTAAAGGAGGGATGCAATTACTGCCACAGAATAATGGCACACTATTTAAAATGACCAGTGCCGCCAAAATTGATGAAAAAGCGCCGTTTTTATTACGCGCAATGCGTAGCTTGCCTTATCACGATATGTTGCCCGCAGCCAGTGGCAATGCGGTCTTTAGTCTAAAAATTAAAGAGAAAATGAAATAATTTTGTAAGAAATGCCATTTATGATAGGCACAAAAAAACCACTTAAAAAGTGGTTTAATTTAACTCATATTGAGTTCAAGTTGGTGCGCTCAGAGAGATTCGAACTCCCGACCCCTTAGTTCGTAGCCAAGTGCTCTATCCAGCTGAGCTATGAGCGCGTACTTGATGGAGCGCATTATACGCATTTTTTTTGCATTGATAAGTCTTTTTTCACAAAACTGTCACCAAACGTTTAGTTATTAGGCATTATTTTAAAATTTATACTGATGAAAGATTATCCTATCATTCTGAGTTCATGATTTATGCTTGGAAGATGAGTTTGATCGATAGGCAAACAAATTGTAAATATGGTCCCTTCGTCCTTTTGCGTTGTCACTTGTACATTTCCACGATTTTTTTCAATGAACTGTAAACACAGCAAGAGTCCTAAACCAGATCCTTTTTCGCCATCCGTACCTTTTTCACTGCGAATCTGCTTTCTCTGGTTAAAGTTTTGAAATGATTCATCTGACATACCAACACCTGTATCACGGACGGTAATTTCGACTTGTCCATTTTGGGTTAAGGCTGATATATAAATTTGACCACCATTCGGTGTAAATTTGAGGGCATTGGAAATAAGATTCTGAAATACCGAAAGCATCATGTTTAAATCGACAAAGCAATATAAATCCTTTTCGATATTACATTCGATCTGAATACTTTTTTTCTGTGCAACTGCCTGAAGAATTTCACAAACATCTGACATCAGTTCTGCCATATTGACAGATTGCGGGTTATAAACAATTGCGCCACCTTCCGACATCGCCCACTGCAATAAATTTTCCAGAAGCTTAAACGTCGCTTGGGCTGTACTGCGCAAATAACCTGCAATATCACGAATGCCCTGTTCATCCAGTGTTTCGATTTCTGTCTCTAATACATCAGAGAAGCCTAAGATGCCATGAAATGGTGCGCGTAAGTCATGAGCAATAATGGAAAAAAACTTATCTTTACTTGCATTTAAGTATTCTAATTCTTTATTTTTTTGCTGTATTTCAAAATTGGATTTACGCAGCTCAAACTGTTGGACGACTTGAGCTGCTAATACAGCAAGTGCCTGACACTGATCAGAAGTTAATTGACGTGGTTTAGAATCAAGAACACACAAGGTACCCAGATTAAAACCATCATAGGTTTTTAATGGCGCGCCTGCATAAAAACGAATCCCGAGATCACTTTTTACTGTTGGATTATCATGGAATCTTTCATCAAGCAAAGTATCTTCTATAATAAAGATGTCCTGCTGCAAAATCGCATGGCTACAAATACTGTATTTTCGCTCAACTTCTCCACGCGGTACGCCATAAGAGGATTTAAACCAACTGCGGCTTTCATCGATCAAACTAATAATAGAAACTGGTGCCTCACAAATTTTTGACGCCAACAAAACAAGATCATCTAGACATTGTTCAGCCATGGTATCCAAAATCTGATACTCATTTAAGGCATGCATCCGTCCCAATTCATTTTCAGGCAGTTTTGCTTCAATCATTTTAAGTCTCAGTTATGATCTAGTTCGGTTTTAAAAAAAGCTTAAAACAACTACTATAGTTTGTAACAACCCACCTATAATTATGTATTATTATTGATAATACAACGATTTATACACGCGTCATATGTATAAAATGCGTAATTAAGATAAATGGTGTATACATTTCCCGTATAAATATATCTACGTTTGAACAATTCTATATTTAATGCATTGAAGTTAAGCGTGTAAGTTTTTATCTTTTTAACGCGTTATGATGCGGTTTTACGATGATTGATATAAACGGCTAGAAATAGAAACAGAGAGTCCTTATGGATCTTTCACATTTGCAAATTGATAACCATCCCGTATTTCATGCATTCATAGCTTGATATCTTGTTTTAACTATTTCATCTTGTTGCGACAACATCAAATCATTTCCAAGCAAGTAAATTCTCACAATCCTTTAAAGATTTTCGAGCTTGTTGTTGCTCAGCTAATTTTAAATCCTGAAACTCAGAAAAGACCAGACGCGCAAATCGTGTTTTAAAAGTGGGCTTATGCAATGCGTAATCTGGATAAGAGTGTTTTTGCACTTTTTCCATTTCCATGAAAATCTGATCTTTTTCTGTTAAATCATCTTTTTGAATCACCAAGCAGAATAATGCGCGATAATCTTCATATTGGGCTGGCGAAGGCTGCCAAATTTTATACGCAATCAAACTCAGAACGGAAATGGACAAGACGATTAAGATAAGTTTAATCAATGACATGAAATAAATAACAGATCAATTTTATCGATATTATAAAACAAAAAAACCGCAATTAAGCGGTTGATTGTTTAAGTTGGTGCGCTCAGAGAGATTCGAACTCCCGACCCCTTAGTTCGTAGCCAAGTGCTCTATCCAGCTGAGCTATGAGCGCATTACTTGTGTGCCTATAATAAAGGCTTCGTTAATTTCGAATACTTGTTAAATTGGTGCGCTCAGAGAGATTCGAACTCCCGACCCCTTAGTTCGTAGCCAAGTGCTCTATCCAGCTGAGCTATGAGCGCATCGTAAGTATTCGTTGGCGGTGAGAGAGGGATTCGAACCCTCGGTACAGTTACCCGTACGCATCCTTAGCAGGGATGTGGTTTAAGCCACTCACCCATCTCACCGTAACGAGCCGCCATAATACAAACTTAGCCTGTGAACTGCAAGTCATCACATCTAATTTTTCTTAGTTTTTTATCCAATCAACTATTTTTTAAACAAAATTGCGCACTAATGAATTAATGAGTGTTTACAGCTTGTTAATATAATGACTATCTTTGCGCTATACCTATGCAAAACTAAATCACATAGACTTGTCATGATGATCATGCAGAATGTTCCTGCATAAGCTATGCTAAACTTATCTTCAAATATGAAGCCAAAAGACATTATGAAAAACTGGGTTGACCCTGAAGCGAAAGCGGAATCTGAACGTTACGATAATCCGATCCCGAGTCGTACGCTTATCTTAAATACACTCGAACAAGTCGACACGCCCCTTTCGCATGCCGAATTGGTCGATCATTTTGAAATCAAAGATCAAAAAAGTATCGATGCTTTAAGTCATCGTTTGAGCGCGATGGTTCGCGACGGTCAAATTGCCAAAGATGGTTTTAAGTTTCAGCTCCTTGGCGATCAACCGACTTTTGATGCAACAGTTTATATTAATAATAAAGGGTTAGGTTCTGCACATATTGATGGACAAAATGATCTGTTACTGCCTGAGCGCGAGTTACGTTTAGTATTTAATGGCGATCGGGTTAAAGTTCGTCAGACCTCTGTTGACCGTAAAGGCAAAGGCTGGGGTTTTATTACTGAAGTCACACAACATCGTGTCAAACAGCTCATTGGTAAAGTAGCAGAACATGAAGGTGAATTTCATATTCAACCTGCTGCACCCAATGCGCATCAGCCGATTCCTTTAGAAAAACAATTGATTGAACATGCCCATGCCAAAGTGGGCGATTATTTGCGGATTGAAATTGACGATTATCCAACCCGCGAAGAATTTGCCACGGGTCATGTGATTCAATCGATGGCAGATAAAGCCGACACTGAGATTATTATTCCTCAGACTATTTTAGAATATGGTCTACCTTATGAATTTCCAAAAGAAGTCGTTGAGGAAGCAGAAAGTTTTAAAGAACCATCGAAAAAAGATATTGAAGGTCGTATCGACTTACGTGATTTGCCATTAGTGACCATTGACGGCGAAGATGCCCGCGATTTTGATGATGCGGTCTATGCTGAAAAACGCGCAGGTGGAGGTTACCGCGTGGTCGTGGCAATTGCGGATGTCAGTCATTATGTCCGTTTGGGCAAACCGCTTGATGATGAAGCGCAAGAACGTGGAACTTCGGTGTATTTCCCACATTTTGTGCTCCCGATGTTGCCTGAAGCTTTATCCAATGGACTATGTTCCTTAAATCCGCATGTCGATCGTCTGTGTATGGTGTGTGATTTAAAACTCTCCCGCGCGGGTCGCGTGATGAGTTATGAATTTTATCCATCGGTGATGCATTCTCAAGCACGTCTGACCTATACACAGGTCGGTCAATATTTTGAAGGTAAAACGGATGCAATTCCTGCCGATAAATCGATTCAAAAATCACTAAATACCTTGTTTCAACTTTATCAAACGCTGAAAGAGCTACGCGCCAAACGTCATGCGATGGAGTTTGAAACTGTTGAAACCTATATGACTTTTGACGAGTTGGGTGGAATTAAGGAAATTTTACCGCGTACTCGAAATGAAGCGCATAAATTGATTGAAGAATGTATGTTGCTTGCCAATGTCGCAGCAGCCGAATATGCCTTAGAACATGATATTCCGATGCTGTATCGTGTGCATGAGGCACCTGAATTTTCACGCATTCAGAAAGTCAAAGATTTTGTTAAGTTACTAGGTTTGCCGTTCCCTGATCAGCCAACACAGGCAGATTATCAACGTGTGATTGAAGCGACCAAAGATCGGATTGATGCACCAAGTATCCATGCAGTGTTATTACGCTCGATGATGCAAGCCTATTACGGCGCTAAAAATGCAGGTCACTATGGTTTGGCGTATGAAGCCTATACGCATTTTACTTCGCCAATTCGCCGTTATCCTGATTTGTTGTTGCATCGCTCGATTAAGGCGCATTTACAGCAAAAACCGTATCCTCTTTCTGGTGCAGCACTGGATGACGCAGGTGAACAGTTTTCCAAAACTGAACGCCGTGCAGATGAAGCGTCTCGTAGCGTAACGTCATGGCTGAAATGTCACTATATGCAACAGCATTTGGGTGAAGAGTTTATTGGCATTATTAGTGCGGTAACTGAGTTCGGTTTATTTGTCACCTTAAAAGATTTATATGTAGACGGTATGATTCATGTCAGTCATTTGGGTGACGATTTCTTCCTTTACGATCAAGCGAGCCAAAGTTTAATCGGGCAAAATCGTGGTCAAATTTTTGGTCTAGGTGATGAAGTCAAAATCAAAGTCGCTGCGGTAAATCTGGAAGAACGTAAAATTGATTTTGAGCTGATTCAGCAAATTACCCATGCAGGTCGAATCATTCGGAGTCGTGCGCCACGAACTAGCAAAGCTCAAACTACTGAACAAGTGTTTAATGCGCAAGGTGAGTCAGTTGACTCAAAAGAACCGTCTGCTCGTAAAAAAGAGAAATCGAAAAGTAAACCAAGTTCGTATGGTAAGAAGTCAACTAAAAAAGCTGTTGCTCCCGTAGCAGTGAAGGCTGAAAAACCCAAGAAAAAAACCAAGCCCAAACGTAAAAAGTCCAATGCCAAAAGTAAATCGGACAGTTAGATAGAACGACCAGTTAATAGAATCAAGGAAGGTCAGTATGGGAAAAGTCATAAGCGGTATATGTATATCTGTGGATGGTTTCGTTGCTGGCCTGCATATGACCGAAGATAAACCTTTTGGTGAATTACCCAATATTCACCAAAGTTTATGTAAATGGTTATTTGGTCAAGCAGATCAAAACAAAAATGAAATCGCCAGTCTCACGTCTGCGGGCGCGTTTATTATGGGTCGTAATATGTTTGGTCCAACTGGGGCACAATATAGTACGTGGCAAGGCTGGTGGGGTGAAGAACCACCCTATCATGCGCCTGTTTTTGTTCTGACGCATACAGCACGTGACAGCTTGAGTTTACAAGGTGGAACGACTTTTTATTTTGTCACTGATGGAATATTGAGCGCACTTGAACAAGCAAAAAAATTGGCGGGCGATAAAGATGTTGCAATTGCAGGCGGTGCGCATACCGTTAATCAATATCTTAAAGCAGGGCTGATTGATGAGTTGTGGTTACATATCGTTCCCGTCATTGTCGGTCAAGGTCAACGTTTGTTTGAAGAAATGCCAGAGATCAATTTAGAAATATTAGAACAAAGAGGAACAGATTTGGTCACCCATATCAAATATCGCATCCTCAAATAACATTGGTTTTATGGACGTTACTCAGAATGATTGTTGGCCCAAATCAATAAAGCCAAATCATCACTGTGAGAAATCCGCTTAATAAATCTTTAGCCCAGCTTGATTTCCTTGCGTTAAACCCTTACATCTAGTCATAAGTTTAAAAAATTATGGCGAATACAATGACATTACAGCAAGCAACGCTTCCCGTTCCTCAATTTAATCACATCCAGCTAGACAGCCTAAAACAAGAGATCGAAAAAAATATTCATCAGGGTCAGCAGTTTTTAGACACTTTACAAAATGTTCCAACTGATTTTGCTGCGCAAGTACATGTGTTGGAACAAATGGATGAACTTGAAAATAATATGAGCGAATCATGGGGCGTTTTGTCACATCTAAATGCCGTGATGAGCAATGCGCAAACCCGCGAAGTGTTTCAATCATTATTGCCTGCTCTAAGTGAATATTATACGCAGCTTGGGCAACATACGACGCTCTATCAAACCTATCAGCAGATCCATGATAGCGCTGAATTTTCTAGTTTAAGTGCTGCCCAACAAAGTGCTATCCGTTTAGCCTTACGTGATTTTAAACTTTCAGGTGTTGCACTTGAAGGTGAAGCCAAAAAACGTTACGCAGAAATCTCAGCACGTTTATCGCAGCTTTCTTCTGATTTTTCCAATCATGTGCTCGATGCAACTCAGGCCTATTTTAAACCTTTAAATGAAGCTCAACTTAAAGGCTTATCACAAAGCAGTATTGAGTTGTTAAAACAATATGGTCAGCAGCGTGAACTGGATCAACCTGTGGCAACACTTGATATGCCCACTTACTTAGCCATTATGACTTATGCCGAAGACCGTGATTTACGCGAAGCGTTATATAAAGCTTATACCACCCGCGCTTCAGATCAATCCGATCATAAAGAGTTTGATAATACTGAGGTGATGGAAGAAATCCTAAAACTACGTCAGGAAATGGCGGTATTGCTTGGTTTTCATGATTTTGCCGAATATTCTCTGGCAAGCAAAATGGCGCCTGATGTACAAACGGTACATGACTTTTTGGTTGATCTGGCTGAACATGCACGCGCGCCTGCTCAACAAGAAGTAGCCGAACTAAAAACCATTGCTCAACAAGATGGCATTGAACAATTACAACCTTGGGACAGTGGTTATTATTCAGAAAAACTTAAACAACAACAATTTAATTTGTCTCAAGAAACCCTGAAACCGTATTTCCCAGCACCCAAAATTATTCAAGGGTTATTTCAGATCGTAAATCGCTTATATGGTGTTCAGATTGTTGAGCGTCAAGCACCCGTTTGGCATCCTGACGTCCATTATTATGAACTTGAAGACCAAGGCAAAGTCATTGCAGGATTCTATTTTGACCTCTATGCACGTAACGGTAAACGGGGTGGCGCGTGGATGAGTGGTTTCCGTTCGCGTATGCAAACGACACAGGGTTTACAAAAACCGATTTGTTATATGGTCTGTAACTTTACTCCACCTGTGGGTAATCAACCTGCATTACTCACCCATGATGAGGTCAATACACTGTTTCATGAGTTTGGACATGGCTTACATCACATGCTGACTGAGGTCGATAATATTTCGGTCGCAGGCACACACGGCGTAGCATGGGATGCTGTAGAGCTTCCAAGCCAGTTTATGGAGTTTTGGACATGGGACAAAGAAAGTCTGGATGTCCTCAGTGAACATATTGAAACCAAGCAAGCCTTGCCTGAAGAATTACTCAGTGCATTGTTAAATGCTCGCTTTTTTCAGTCTGGAATGCAGACCCTTAGACAGATTGAATTTGCTTTGTTCGATTTGACCACTCATTCCAAAAATCCTGCTTTGAACAGCACACAAATCCAGTCCGTTTTAGATGGAGTTCGCAGTCAATTTTCGGTATTGCCAACTGCATCATACAACCGTTTTCAACACAGTTTTAGTCATATTTTTGCAGGCGGTTATGCGGCAGGATATTACTCTTATAAATGGGCTGAAGTGCTTGCCAGTGATGCCTTTGACCGATTTGAAACAGAAGGTATTTTCAACACAAAAACAGGACACGAGTTCCGCGAAGCGATTCTTGCGGTGGGTGGCAAAGATACGGCTTTAGAAGCATTTGTTAACTTCCGAGGTCGTGAACCCAAAATTGATGCATTATTACGTCATCAGGGTTGGACGAGCGACCCTAAAACGGCTTAAACTAAACATTAAAATGTTCGTAAGTGGTTGGGAAGTGACAAAATGAAACGTCGGTTTATTGCAGGTGCTAAATGTCCAAAATGCGGTGCCACAGATCGGATTGTCATGCTCACCACAAACGACGACGAATGGATTGAATGTATCGAGTGCGACTATAGTGAAAATCGTCCTACTCATGTTGAAGAACCCGATATTCCCGCAGTTGCAGATGAAGTCGGAGTGATACAGTTCAAACCACGTCGTTCAAAATAAAAGGTTTAAGCAATGACGTTAGAACAACGCCATAACTCTCGTTTGTTATGGATTATTATTGGGGGCATCAGCATCGTTGTGTTGTTATTTTTAGCTGCACAATGGTTTTTTGCTGAGAATCGAAATGAATCAGAAAAAACTCAAACACCAACCACCGAAACGCAAACAAAGTTACCCAATTCAACACAACCATCGACAAAAACTGCCGATGTATCTGCTGCAAGCGAGCCTGCACCAAGTACTTTAGTGGATGACTCTATCCTAAAAACGCCCGTGCCAGAGCATCCTTCCCTTGCAAAAGAGGAAATCGCCAAACTTGATGATATTCAAGCACAACTTAAAGATCAGAAATCAACGCTCCAAGCCCAACATCAGGATGCCGATACATTGATTAAACTGAAAGAGGAACAAATCAAGTTACTTGAAGCACAATTGGCCGAGCAAAAATAAAGTCTATACTTAAAAACTTGGGTTTGTGCATCACAGGCCCAACTTTTGGTATCAATAAAAAATCTGTATTAAAGTGCCAAAAAATACGCGCTATAACTTATATAGAAAATGCTTAAATCAAATTATTCGGCTTTAGCCTGTTTACTTATTTACGCCTTAAAGAACGAAGCCTGTTGATTCGCGATCCAGAATATCTCTGGTAATAAATCATTGAATAAAGTCTAGTTTGATGATGCGATTGATTTTGATCGTAAAAAATAAAGCACCCAAAGGTGCTTTATTTTATCTTTGCAGATTAATGATACCAACCGAACATCTTGAAGATATAAGGTGCAAAGGTCACAATCATTAACGCTGGAAATAGCACCATGATCGGCAATAACCAACGCTCATAGCGATAATAGAAACTGGTATATTTTTCCTTAGCTTCACGATCTGCTGCTGCGACCTCTTCATCACCGACTGATAACCTCGTCAACAAATGATTCAGTGCAACTGGTGGTGTGACATAACCCAACTCGAAGGCAACCAGTACAATCATCCAGAAGTGAATCGGATGAATACCATTTTCGTAGGCGACTGGAGCAATAGTTGCTGCCACCAGAATCACCGCACCAAATGGATCGGTACACATTCCAATCAAAGCCAATAGCATCGCAATAAAGAACAATGAAATATAAATGCTACCTAAATGTGTCGGTAAATATTCCACGATTTCGGTACGTTCAATCAGACCACCAACACTCGCAGAAAGCGCCATCAAGATAATCAATGCACCGATATGCCCGACGGTCTCCGCTGTGGCAAAGTGCATAGAGCTGAAAAAACCACGACGATATTGGTCACTTTGCGCGCCATGCTCACGTAAGTAAGGAGAATCCTGCTCATGTTGCTTAACTAAAGATTCATGCGCCTCTACTTGAGGGATGTATTCTGGCTCTTTACGCAACTTGTCAAACAGGATAATCGCAATCAATACCAGTGGTAAAATCACAGGCGCAGTGAATTCGTTCATACTGGTGTCTAGACCATACTTATAGAACGCCAAAACTATCACTGTGATCACGATATAAGGAATTACAGGCATGAAAGCACGTAACATGCCTGGAATCGCAACTTTAGGTGAATTCACACGGAATTTAGTTTCAGCAAGCAGTAACGACACGCCTAAGAAAATAAATGCCGTCAACCAGAATACATAGAAGCCATGATCAAACAACTCATCAGACGTGACATGACGGCTATCCAGCATTGCAATCAGAACCACCAGTAGACATGGGCGGATCACTACACCCAATGAACCCGACATGGCAGAGACAGCCAATGCATATTGACGACGTGCGCCCGAGTTCCAGACCTCTTTATAGATAATCGCACCTGCCGCGATCACGAAAATCCCTGAAGCGCCTGTATAAGCTGTCGGAATTGCCGCTGCTAAGAGAATGAGCCAAGTCAGAGTTTCAGGTGCAAGATTCCACGGACGTAAAATATTCAGGAACAAATCCATCACACGCGTCTGAGTTAACAACATACCCGCCCAGATAAATAACGCCAAATTCAAGAAGATCCCTGAGAATTCGACCAGAATACTCAAATAAATCCCTTGCCCCATTGGGTAATCCATAAAGAAGGTAAATGCAATACCTGTCAAAATGGACATAAAAGCATACAAAGGGATACTGAGTAAGGCTAAGCCAAAATTTCCACCCGGCAATGCCGTTTTTGGAATTCTGAAGAGTTGGTACACACTAATTAAGGTCAAGATCCCAAATAAGCCTATCCATAACCATGCAATGACCAATGTTTCAGTGGTCAATGTCACACCTGAATTAATCAGGGAACGATATTGGCTCACTGTAGATGCGGTTAATAGTGCATTCCCCAGCACCATTGCCACTGAATAAACACGGAAATCAACGCGCGTTTTTGGACTACGCAGACCAATATGATGGATTTTCAAGCTGGCTGTAATGGCAGCAAAAAACACCATAATCAGTAGGAAAATCGTACGATTCTCTGTACCAAATTTAAAAATACCAAAGAAAGTGGTTTCCATGGTGCGATAAGCACGAAGCGATGGATGCGATTCAATATGCTTCATCGCTTTATCGTAAAACTGATACTTTTCTTCACACAGTTGTTGTGCCGCCAATAATGAAGCACGGACGTCTGATTCAGATGCTGCACCAAAAAAGTCAGCAAATTCATCATGTTTATTGGCTTGCATCTGTTGCTGAACTTGCGCATCGATATTTGGATGGCGCTCACAGTCTGGTTTTTGTGGTTCAGCGCGTAAAAAAGAATATTGCATCCCACTTGCAGGATCACCATATAAACGCTCACCCATACGCAACATCTGACCATGGATCATTTCACCTGTTCCAATAATCAGTGTTAGCAATAACATAATGAGGATGACGTATGTTGAAATCCATTCGTTCCAGATATAACTCAGGAGACCCAAGCCAGATCTATTTTCTTGATTTTCTTGCATGTCTTTTCCAATTTTTTTTGCAGCATCACCCAAACCAGCGATAGTTTTAAGTGATCTCTCCTTGGCAACGGGTTGTTCCATCCCCCATTGCAGTCCTTTTCCATTGTTTAAATTTGCAACATACCTTTCCATTAAAGAATGGCTTGATCGCAACTTTTAGCGGTTTATTTTGTCAACTTTCTCGTATTTCAGTTTTTGTTTGAGTAAATAGGCACTTCCTGCCAGTATTCCACCGAGAGCACCTAACCAATGTGCCTCAACCAATACAGGACTGCCAATGAGTTGTGCAGTACGGCTATTACCCCACGTATTTTCCCAGATAATTTTAATGACAATCAGCGCTAGAACTAAAAGAGCGAAATTACGTTCTTTAGGATATTTTAAATACACGATCGCAACAGCAACATACATACCATGCAACACACCAGATAAGCCTGCATAAGCTTCAATATGAGGCATAAACCAGTAAAACATGAGACTAATAAATGGCGATAACACCATCAATAATAAGGTCATATGTCGTGTTCTGGCATGAGGAAAAATAAAAGGCAAACAGGCAAACGCCAACATATTCAGTAGAAAATGTATCCAACCGACATGCACCCAATGCGCCGTCCATAAACGCCAGAATTCTGTTAATAAAGCAGGTCGCCAGTAAATAAACCAATCTGAAAACACCTGTAAACATGCAGAAATGGAAATACATACAGCAATAAAAATCACTTTTTTAATGAGATCTTCATCTTTCATGCTATGCGCTCCATTTACATGTACAAAAAGGGATAAGGTGTTTTTCAACCACCTCATCCCCTCCAATATCAGTCAAAATGTCCATTTTTCAGATTTACAGCATTTTTACTTCATTGTTTTATTTTGCTGGCTTTTCCTCCGCAGGGCTTGCTTGCGTGTCTGCGCCATCTGTACTACCTGCACCACCATCATTAAATAAATCTTCCAGTTCTGAAGAGGTTTTACCACTTTCATCCCAGAATGTCGTCATACCATCATCACCAGTACGTACACCAGTATGTTCTGTCCAGTAACGGTCAGAAATACCGCGAATCATCACACCTGCCATTGCATCAAATAATCTGAAGTTTGGATTGACGGGCTTATCATCACCACGTGACTCAGCATACGATCTGAGTGCATCACGAATTTTATTATCATCACCACTGGCTTGCGCTGCAACCGCATATAACGCGTGAGGTAATCTCACCCCTTTTTGTTCACCAATTTGCATGGATTGTTTTAAAGTCACATAAGGATCAGGTTTACCCTCATCTGCACCTGGCAATAAAGTCCAGATGACAGCACGAGTCGCATTTGGCACACCCCAAAACTTGGTGTTGTCCAAGCATGCCATACTGCGTTCAACAATCCCAGCAATATCTTTGGGCACATTGACATCACCACCAGAATTGATGTCATTGGTTACAGCCTGCAAACCACTTAACAATCCAAGCATATAAGTCAGTTGATCCTTGTCGCTACGCATTTTTGGACAAGATTCGCCTAAATGATATTTATATTTACTTTCCCAACGCTGCGCAAATAATTGGTAAGCATTATATTGACGCTGTGCAGCTATTGCAGCCCAACGTTTTTGTTCAATGCGCGCATCTTGGGCTTCCGTTACCTGCCCAGCTTTAGAAGCACGCAAATAACGTAATTCACCTTCTAATGCCTGATTCTCAGCACACATACCTGCACCAGCGTACAGTAATACTGCCATATTAGTTGGGTCAGCCCCCATATCTTTCGTCGCCATAATCGCTGGCGTTAATGCATTCCCAGAATTACAGATCATATCCACATCACCCATTGCCAAAATAGGTGGAACAATATGATTTTCACTAAAATTCAAGGCAACATTGGCACCCGATTTAATCACATAGGAACATCCAGACAATACAGATGAGGCAAGAACCGCAACGGCCAAACCTTGACCTATTTTGAATACTTTTGGCATTTTCTATCCCTCGAAATCATTTTATTTTTCCTTTGCGTTGTACCTTATCAGATGCACAAGGCGAATAAAAGAGCAATTACTCTAATATTAATCACGTAATATGACATAAAAAAATAATGAAAAGATTGGCTTTTTTCTTGTGTTTATACAAATTTTAGGCAAAAAAAAGTAGCATTGCGACGGTTCAGCACATGCTACTTGTTAACTGAGAATGGGTTGTACTCTTATTTATTGATGGTGTTCAATATAATCCCTGAGTAAAGTTCCTGCTCGTCCTATAACCACTGCCAAAACAAAAGCAATGACTGGAAACAACCACGTTGGAATATCGATCATTTCTGACCTCCTTCACACTTTACGTTGGTATTTGTACTTTAACTGATGTCTTTGAGACACAACTTTAAAATTGTTAGACAATGCCTGTTTAGGCTGTTTTTTCAATGATTTGATCAGACAATATGTGCCTAAATTTTATTTAAATAACTTAAGATTATGATTTTAATCTATTTTAATTTTATTCTATTTTTTAAATTGTTTAACAATTAAACCAGTTTTGCCATGACTTTGAGCTGTTTCCATTGATTTAAACTTACTTGATCACGCCAAATGATCTGCGAATTGCGATTTTGATTAAAATATAGAACTATATAAATGTGGTGATCTATCACGCGATAAAGCTGCACATGTTCAATTTTGCTGTGATTGCGCCATTGAATTGACCAAAGATCTTGATCGAGATAAGCCAAAGAGCGCATTTTCGAACGTCTCAAGAACGCAAGATAAGTAATGATTACCAAAAATATCGCAATTAAAAATATATAAAATGGAAAAAGCTGAAACCAGATGATTCCGATCAATAGCAACATTCCCAACTGAAACAACAGGGCAAGCAAGCTGCGTTTCAGTTGAAATTGATGATTAACCATGCACGTAATGCTTGAGTTTCAAAATAAAAGTTTTGAGCTCTGGCTTCGGTGGCTCTGATACTTCCATAAACCAATCCAGTAAATCTGGATCTTCCTGATCAACCAATTCAGCAAAAAGTGCTTTTTCTGCGGCTTCAGCGCTCAGGTAATGATTACGGACATAAGGATCAAAATAGACATCAATTTCTTTCAGGCCGCGTCGCGCACGATAAATCACCTTGCGCTCTTCGAGCGTAAGTTCTTCAGACATTAGATTCCCCAAGTCGATAAAAAACCCCGCTAGTTTAACCGATCAGCATAGGTTTGTGGGTAATTGATTGAGCTGAATGACTAAATCCATCATTCGCACTTCACTTTTGAGCATTCATCCTATTGTTTGCCTGAGTCAGATGATTTTTACTTTCCGCTGAGAAAACAAACTGCAAGGATACAATAACAATGCAATCAGCTGCGATTCGTCCCATTCCTAATATGCTGGAGCGCAATCTTTTTAATCAAGAGCATGAAGCCTTCCGTGAAACTGTACGTAAATTTTACGAAAAAGAAGTAGTTCCCAATATTGAAAAATATGAAAAACAACAACATGTTGATCGTGATTTATGGAACAAGGCAGGCGATTTGGGATTGTTATGTACCACCATGCCTGAACAATATGGTGGTTCTGGAGTGGATCGTCTTTACAGTATGATTTTGATTGAAGAACAAGCCTATGCCATGGACTCCAGTACGGGCTTTTCATTACATTCTGATATCGTTGCCAATTACATTAATAATTTTGGTCATGAACAACAAAAACAGAAGTGGCTGCCAAAAATGGCAAGTGGAGAAGTCGTCACTGCGATTGCCATGACCGAACCTGGAACAGGTTCAGACTTGCAAGCTGTACGTACTTCTGCTGTTTTAGATGGCGATGAATATGTCATCAATGGCTCTAAAATTTTTATCACCAATGGCTATTTATGCGATATGGCCATTGTGGTGTGTAAAACTGGAAATAATGAAAAGGGTTCAGCCAATTTATCCTTAATCATCGTTGAAGCTGATCGCGTTGGTTTTAGTAAAGGCAAACCGCTGAATAAAATTGGGATGAAAGGTCAAGATACTTGCGAATTATTCTTTGATAATGTTCGCGTCCCTAAAGAAAACTTGCTAGGTATGGAAGGTATGGGCTTCATGATGCTCATGAAAGAGTTGGCATGGGAGCGCATGTTAGTTGCCATTATCTGTCAGGCAGGTGCTGAAGCTGCTTTTGCTCATACAGTTCAATACACCAAAGATCGTAAAGCTTTTGGTAAACCAATTGGATCATTTCAAAATACACGGTTCAAACTCGCTGAACTCCGTACTGAAATCGACTTTTGTAGAACGTATTTAGATCGCTGTATGCAATTACAACTCGAAGAACGATTAGGGATAGATGCAGCCGCAGCAGCCAAATATAAAATTTCAGACATGTTCTCCAAAGTCGTGGATGATTGTTTACAACTTCATGGTGGCTATGGCTATATGCTGGAATATCCAATTGCTCGTGCCTATATCGATAACCGAGCAAATCGCATCTACGCAGGAACCAATGAAATTATGAAAGAATTGATTTCACGGACACTCTGATCGTTAACCCATCTTTGCTAATGCAATGAAAAAGGAGCTTATCTAAGCTCCTTTTCTAATTTACATATCGAGATTATGAAACTAATTTTGGCTTGGATTTTCGTTCAACGCTTGTCTCTACTTTATGAAACTTTAAAACGCCATCATCAAAACGCGCATTTTTAAGTGCCTTACGATCTGCCAGATAGTTATTAGTCACTTTCCACGGTGCATGCTTTCCTTGTTTTGGCATCACACTGGCGGCACGGGCGATATAACCCGATGACAGACTTCCCATCACGGTATCATCCATTAACTCGGTTTGATCACCTTCTGGAATGACTTCATCATAGCCATTTTTATCCATATAATTCAGCAAACGACAAATATAGTCTGCGGCGACATCCACTTTGAGTGTCCATGACGCATTAATATAACCGATGATCATCGCCATATTCGGTACATCACTGACCATGACACCCTGATACAGCATTGATTTTGAAGTATCCAGAGGCTGTCCATCGATCGTCCCTTTGATACCACCCAAAATCTGGATTTCTAAACCCGTTGCTGAAACAATAATATCGGCTTCAAGATGTTTACCTGATTTTAGCTGAATACCTGTTTCAGTAAATTTCTCAATCTGATCGGTTTCAACGCTAGCCTTACCAGAACGCAAAATCTTAAATAAATCACCATCAGGTACGACACACAAACGCTGATCCCAAGGATTATAGCTCGGCGTAAAGTGCTTCATATCCACTTTGCCCTTAAGCTGCATTTCAATTGATTTTAAAAGCAGTTTACGCACTAACTGTGGTTGTTTCTGAGATAAGGCATAAATACCACGTTGCATACCGATATTGCGCGCACGGGTCAATTTATAAGCGACATCTTCTGGTAGAAGCTTACGCATTTTATCATAGACAAAATCGATTGAAGGAATAGACGCAATATAAGTTGGTGAGCGCTGTAACATCGTGACATGCCCTGCTCCTCCTTTTGCCATTGCTGGCACCAACGTAATCGCAGTCGCGCCACTACCAATAATCACCACCTTCTTGCCTGTATAGTCCAGATTTTCAGGCCAATGCTGTGGATGAATAAATTGACCTTTGAAAATATCCTTATTTGGAAAATCAGGTTCAAAGCCATGATCATAATTATAATAACCCGTACAACCAACGACAAAATTCGCAATCCATGTTTGCTTTTTCTGATTGGCATCTTCAATTTCGACAAACCATTTTTTCTTGGCTGTATCATAATTGGCTGCAAGCACGCGATGCTTAAAATGAATTTTTTTCTTTAAATCAAATTCATCAACCACTTCGCCTAGATATCCTTTAATTGCGGGGCCAGCCGCGAGTACATTTGCACTACGCCATGGTTTAAAATTAAAACCAAAAGTCGACATATCAGAGTCAGAGCGAATGCCAGGATAACGAAATAAATCCCAAGTTCCACCAATACTGTCACGACGTTCAATAATTTCAAATTGACGTTGTGGAGAATTCTTAGCAAGATGTGCCGCAATTCCAATCCCAGAAATACCTGCACCTACAATTAATACATCAACGATCTTTTCCATGTTGTTTTTATAACCTTGAGAACTATTCCATTTTATTAAAGCACAAATTTGACAATGTTCAATGTCAAGTTTGGGTCATTTGTCGCTTTTTCTTATCACTTGAGGACAATTTTTCAAAAGGCAAAAAAAAGATCGGTAAAAACCGATCTTTTTTTTGAATAAGTATCTTATTCTGCTGAAGTGTTTACTTCACGATCTACAAGCTCAACATAAGCCATTGGTGCAGCATCACCTGCACGGAAGCCCGCTTTAAGCACACGTAGATAACCGCCGTTACGTTCTTTGTAACGAGGGCCAAGTACGGTAAATAATTTACCTACAGTTGCAGCTGAACGAGTACGAGCAAACGCCAAACGACGGTTTGCTACTGTATCGTTTTTTGCTAGAGTGATTAAAGGCTCAGCAACACGACGTAATTCTTTTGCTTTAGGCACAGTTGTTTTAATCAACTCGTGTTCAAACAAAGAATTCGCCAAGTTTTGGAACATCGCTTTACGATGGCTGCTTGTACGGCCTAATTTCACACCACTATTACGATGACGCATGGTGATAGTCCTACTTAATTAACGGCTACGATAGGCGAAACGATCGTCCATGCGTAAACTAGCAGGTGGCCAGTTTTCTAAACGCATGCCGAGTTGCAAGCCTTTCGAAGCTAAAACATCTTTAATCTCAGTCAACGATTTTTTACCTAAGTTAGGAGTTTTTAACAACTCAACTTCAGTACGTTGAACAAGATCACCAATGTAGTAAATATTTTCTGCTTTCAAACAGTTAGCAGAACGAACAGTAAGCTCTAGATCATCTACTGGACGAAGCAAGATTGGGTCAACTTCTTCACGAGGTTCTTGAGCCACTGGTGCCTGATCTTTCTGAAGATCAACAAAAATTGCAATTTGTTGTTGCAAGATTGTTGCCGCTTTACGGATCGCTTCTTCAGGATCAACAGTACCATTGGTTTCAAGATCAATGACCAGTTTATCAAGGTCAGTACGTTGTTCAACACGCGCATTTTCAACGGTGTAAGAAACACGTTTGATTGGGCTATAAGAAGCATCTAACTGTAGACGACCTACAGGACGTGTTTCACCTTCAGGGAAACGCGAGTCAGAAGTTTCATAACCACGACCTTGAGAAACTTTCAGGCGCATTTTAATTGAACCTGAGGCACTCAATGTGCCGATCAAATGCTCTGGGTTAACCACTTCAACATTATGCGGTAAACGAAGATCCGCAGCAGTAATATCGCCAGGACCTTGTTTTTCCAATGTCAAATATGCTTCATTTTGATCGAACAGCTTAATAGACAATCCTTTTAGGTTCAGCAAGAGCTCGACGATGTCCTGCTGCAAGCCTTCTAAAGTACTGTACTCGTGCTCGACGCCTTCTATTTCCACTTCAACCACAGCAGCGCCAGGCAAAGAAGACAATAGAATGCGACGTAAAGCATTACCTAGAGTATGACCAAAACCACGCTCTAAAGGTTCCAGAATCACTTTTGCCGAGGTCCCGCTCACCGCTTCGACCTTGATCGCTTGCGGAGTTAGAAACTCGTTTGCAGTACGCGTCATTTATTGCTACCTCAAGGATTATTTAGAATACAATTCTACAATCAAGCTTTCGTTGATTTCAGCAGGTAGATCAGAACGATCTGGTGCAGCTTTGAACGTACCTTCAAACTTAGAATGATCAACTTCCATCCAAGCAGGAATACCACGTTGAGCAGCTAATTCAATTGCGTTTTTGATACGTAATTGTTGTTTAGCACCTTCATGTACTGCAATCACATCACCCGCTTTTACTTGAATAGACGCAATGTTAACACGACGGCCATTTAAAGTAATAGAACGGTGAGATACGAGCTGACGAGCTTCTGCACGTGTAGAACCAAAACCCATGCGATAAACTACGTTATCAAGGCGGCTTTCAAGCAATTTCAACAAGTTTTCACCTGTTGCACCTTTTACACGAGCAGCTTCTTTATAGTAATTACTAAATTGACGCTCTAACACACCGTACATACGACGTACTTTTTGTTTTTCACGTAATTGTAGTGAATACTCAGATTGCTTACCGCGAGCTTGGCCATGTTGACCAGGCGCTTTAGCATGTTTTTTAGTTTTGACGTCAAACGGTTTAACGCCAGATTTTAATTGCAGGTCTGTCCCTTCGCGGCGAGAGAGTTTGCATTTTGGACCAATATAACGAGCCATGAATGTTTCTCCTTACACGCGACGTTTTTTAGGTGGACGGCAACCGTTGTGAGGGATTGGAGTCACATCGGTAATGCTGTTGATCTTATAACCCACTGCGCCTAATGCACGAACCGCAGACTCACGACCTGGACCAGGACCTTTTACAAGGACGTCTAGGTTTTTCAAACCGTAATCCAAAGCTGCTTTACCAGCAACTTCAGCAGCTACCTGAGCAGCAAACGGAGTTGATTTACGTGAACCACGGAAGCCTTGTCCACCTGAGGTGGCCCAAGCCAATGCATTACCTTGACGATCGGTAATCGTAACAATGGTGTTATTAAAAGACGCGTGAATGTGTGCAACACCTTCAGAGACGGTACGAGTGACCTTCTTGCGTGTGCGAGTATCTTTAGCCATCTTTTAGCTTCCAGAAATCTTACTTTTTAATCGGTTTGCGCGGACCTTTACGGGTACGTGCGTTAGTTTTGGTGCGTTGTCCACGGACAGGCAAGCTGCGACGATGACGAAGACCACGATAGCAGCCTAAATCCATTAAACGTTTAATGTTCATGGAAATTTCACGACGTAAATCACCTTCGGTCGGAACCTTGGCAACTTCTGCGCGAATCGCATCAAGCTGAGCATCATCCAACTCACGAATTTTTGTTGTTGGTGCAATACCTACAGCAGCTAAGATGTTCTTAGATGTGTGGCGACCAATACCAAAAATATACGTAAGTGAGATAACAGCATGCTTGTTATCCGGAATGTTTACACCGGCAATACGAGCCATTCACTTTTCTCCAAAAAGGCAGTAGATAAATCAACCGCCCCACAAAAAAACTTTGAGGGGCGGATATTAACCTAATTCGCCTACTGAAATCAACAGGTCTTGATCAGATTAACCTTGACGCTGCTTATGACGAGGTTCTGCGCTGCAAATCACGCGAATAACCCCATTACGACGGATAACTTTACAGCTACCACAAATTTTCTTTACAGAAGCTTGTACTTTCATGATGAAACCTCTAAGTGCGCTTATCCCTTAGGATGAGCAGTCGTTTTTCTCATTAACGTTTGATTGTCATATTGATGTGAAGTCAGGTGCGCTTGAAGTTGCGCCATAAAGTCCATCACCACTACAACAACAATTAACAACGATGTACCACCGAGGTGAAATGGAATTCCAAATGAACTTTGCAGAATCATTGGCATTAAACACACTACAGTAATATAAATCGCGCCGATAAAAGTCAAACGATTCAAAATATGATCTAAATAACGAGCCGTTTGCTCCCCTGGGCGTATACCAGGTACATATGCACCGCTACGTTTTAAATTTTCTGAAACTTCTTTCGGACTGAACACCAGTGCTGTATAGAAATAACAGAAGAAAATAATTAACGCACCGAAAAGCATGAGATATAACGGCTGTCCAGGCGATAACACGAGTGCCAAATCTTGCAAAGCACGTTTCACAATTCCTGCATTTGGATCAGCACTTCCAAGCCATTGACCTAAACTCGCTGGAAATAATAACAGTGAGCTGGCAAAAATTGCTGGAATAACACCTGCCATATTAATTTTTAATGGCAAATGTGTTTGCTGTGCAGTAAACACACGACGACCTTGCTGTTTTTGTGCATAGTTGACTGGAATCCGACGCTGTGCTTTCTCAATGAAAACAATTGCAGCAAGAACTGCAAGTGATAACAAAGCAAATACAGCCATTCCAATTAAACTGCCTTGACCATTTTGTACAGAAGTAAAGCCCTGAATCACCTGATTCGGCAATCCCGCAACAATCCCTGCAAAAATAATCATGGAAATACCATTACCAATACCACGTTCGGTAATTTGCTCTCCAAGCCACATCAAAAACATCGTTCCAGCGACCAATGAAGTCACTGCTGGAACATAAAATGCCAGACCTGAAGTCAAAGTAATCCCCTGACTGATCAAGCCTGCACACATCCCTACCCCCTGCACCAAAGCAAGGAACAAGGTGCCATAGCGTGTGTATTGATTGATTTTACGTTTGCCTTGCTCGCCTTCTTTTTTCAAAGCTTCTAACGATGGAACAACCGTTGACATCAACTGCACGATGATCGATGCAGAGATGTACGGCATAATTCCCAAAGCCAGAATTGACATACGTTCTAATGCACCGCCAGAGAACATGTTAAATAAACCCAAGAAGGTTCCTTCATTGGCTTTAAAAAAACGGGCTAGCGCTACATTATCAATACCCGGTAACGGAATATGCGCTCCTAGTCGAAAGACCAACAATGCACCAACCAAGAACATTAATCGGCGAATAATTTCACGATATTTCACATGAAATGGTTGTCCTTTCATCATGTTGACATGACCTGAAGAACTAGGAGACATAGCCACTCGGTATTACTCCTCGACTTTACCGCCAGCCGCTTCAATCGCAGCTTTAGCGCCTTTAGTCAAAGCAACACCTTGCACTGTAAACGCGCGAGTTACTTCACCAGAAAGAACAACACGTGCACGAGTCTGATCACGACGAACTACGTTCGCAGCTTTCAAAGTTTCAAGTGAAATAATATCACCTTCAACTTTTGCAAGTTCAGACAAGCGTACTTCCGCAGTTTTCAATGCGATTTGGCTAGTGAAACCGAATTTAGGCAAACGACGATAAATCGCTGTTTGACCACCTTCAAAGCCTGGACGAACGCCACCACTTTTACGTGATTTTTGGCCTTTAACACCACGGCCACCAGTTTTACCAACGCCAGAACCGATACCACGACCCAAGCGACGATGTTCACGCTTTGCACCTTCAGCAGGTGAAAGTTCATTTAAACGCAGAGTCATGGCTTATTCCTCTACACTAACCATATAGTAGACTTTGTTGATCATACCGCGGTTAGAAGGCGTATCTTGCACTTCTACAGTATGACCAATACGACGCAGACCTAAACCTTGAAGGCAAAGTTTGTGATTTTTCAAACGATGCGAAGCAGATTTAGTCTGGGTAACTTTAATCGTTTTCATGATTGATTACCCTTGAATTTGTTCTACTGAAAGACCACGTTTTGCAGCAACTTTCTCAGGAGAAGTCATATCACGCAAACCTTTAAAAGTCGCGTTTACAACGTTCGCCGCATTCGTAGAACCATAACATTTAGCAAGTACGTTATGTACACCAGCAGCTTCCAAAACAGCACGCATCGCGCCACCAGCAATTACGCCAGTACCTTCAGAAGCAGGTTGCATGTATACACGGCTTGCACCATGACGAGCATTCACAGGGTGTTGCAATGTAGTACCAGCAAGGTCTACAGTAATCATGTTGCGACGTGCAGCTTCAAGCGCTTTAGAAATAGCAGCTGGAACTTCACGTGCTTTACCACGACCAAAACCTACACGACCATTCCCATCACCCACAACTGTTAATGCTGTGAAAGAGAAGATACGACCACCCTTAACAACTTTGGCTACACGGTCAACGGCAACCAGCTTTTCAACAAGACCTTCGTTTTGTTCAACTTTAGCCATGATTAGAACTCCAAGCCGTTTTCACGAGCAGCATCAGCCAAGGCTTTGATACGACCATGATATTTAAAACCAGAACGGTCAAATGCAACTTTCGTTACACCAGCAGCTTTCGCACGTTCTGCGATTAAAGCACCTACTTTAGTAGCTGCGTCTACGTTACCAGTTGAACCGCTACGTAAAGAGGCATCCAAAGTAGAAGCTTGCGCTAATACTTTGCCACCATCTGCGGAAATCACTTGAGCATAGATGTGACGCGGAGTGCGGTTTACACACAAACGAGTCGCACCCAATGCACGAATGTGCAAGCGTGTGCTTTTCGCACGACGCAAACGGGATTGTTTCTTTTCGTTCATAAGAACCTCGCGCCTTATTTCTTCTTAGCTTCTTTACGAAGAACAACTTCGTTCGAGTAACGAACACCTTTACCTTTATACGGCTCTGGTGGACGATAACCACGGATTTCAGAAGCAACTTGACCAAGTAACTGCTTATCTGCTGACTTCAAAACAATTTCAGTCGCAGTTGGAGTTTCAGCAGTTACGCCTTCAGGAAGGTTGTAATCGATTGGGTGAGAAAAACCAAGGTTAAGGTTCACAACTGTACCTTTTACCGCAGCTTTATAACCAACACCAATAAGTTGCAACTTACGTTCGAAGCCTTCGCTTACGCCTTTTACAAGGTTGTTAAGCACAGCGCGAGCAGTACCAGCTTGCATCCAAGCGTCTTTCGACTCTTTTGCAGGAGCTAGTTGAAGTTTACCTTCTTCCTGTTTTAGCTCGACCAGCGCATGCAGGTTGAAAGACAATGTACCTTTAGTGCCTTTCACTTCGACCTGCCGGCCGTTCTGAGTAACTGTTACACCGTTAGGGACAGTTACTGGGGCTTTAGCCACACGAGACATGAGGAATCACCTATTAAGAAACAAAAGCAATAACTTCACCACCAACGCCTGCAGCACGTGCAGCGCGATCAGTCATGATGCCTTTGCTTGTAGAAACAATTGCAATACCTAAACCTTGCTTAACGCTTGGAAGTTTATCTTTACCGCGATATTGGCGTAGACCTGGACGGCTTACACGCTTCACAGTTTCGATCACTGGTTTGCCTTCAAAATATTTTAACGTAAGAGTCAAAGTAGCTTTTGCTTCTTCTTGAGCAACTTCTACGTTTGAAATATAACCTTCTTGTTGAAGAACGTTGGCAATTGCAACTTTCAACTTAGAAGACGGCATAGAAACAGTTTGTTTCTTTGCCATTTGTGCGTTACGAACACGTGTTAGCATGTCGGCAACGGTATCTTGCATACTCATTTAGTTGCTCCTTACCAGCTTGCCTTAACAACGCCAGGTACATCACCCTGCATTACTGTATCACGTAATTTGTTACGGCTTAGACCGAACTTACGGAAGTAACCATGAGGACGACCTGTCAAACCACAACGGTTACGAAGACGTACTGGAGATGCGTTACGTGGCAATGCCTGTAACTTTAATGTCGCTTGGAAACGCTCTTCATCGCTTGCATTTACGTTGGCAATAATCGCTTTTAATTCAGCGCGTTTTGCAGCGTATTTAGCAACGGTTTGTTCGCGTTTCAACTCGCGATTAATCATACTTTTCTTAGCCATATCGACCTCTTATTTGAACGGGAAGCCGAATGCACGCATAAGCGCACGGCCTTCGTCATCGGTGCGAGCAGTAGTAGTGATAGTAATATCCATACCACGAATACGATCAATCTTATCAAAATCGATTTCAGGGAAAACGATTTGCTCTTTCAAGCCCATTGAGTAGTTACCACGACCGTCGAAAGATTTCGCTGAGAAACCACGGAAGTCACGGATACGAGGGATCGCGATTGAGATCAAACGGTCCAAGAATTCGTACATTTGTTCGCCACGTAAAGTCACTTTACAACCAATTGGCCAACCATCACGGATTTTGAAACCTGCGATTGATTTACGTGCAAGCGTAACTACTGGTTTTTGACCAGCAATTAAAGTCATGTCTGCAACAGCACCATCTAACAATTTCTTGTCAGTTGCAGCTGCGCCCACACCCATGTTTAGGGTGATTTTTGTAATGCGAGGAATCTCCATTACATTCTTAATGCTAAGTTCCTGTTGTAACTTAGCTTTAAGTTCTTCATTGTAACGTGTTTTAAGTCTGGCCATTGCCGTGTCAACCTATTACTTTGCTGTCGCCACTGATTCACCATTTGACTTATAAACGCGAGTTTTCACGCCATTTTCGTCAATTTGGTAACCAACACGATCAGCCTTTTGGGTTGTAGCATTTAAAATTGCCACGTTTGAGATATGAAGCGAAGCTTCTTGAGTAACGATGCCGCCTTCAGCGCCAGTTACACGGTTCGGCTTTTGATGCTTCTTCACTAAGTTAAGGCCTTCAACCTTAACGCGGTCTTCAGAAACAGACAGAACAGTACCCTGTTTGCCTTTTTCTTTACCTGCGATCACGATAACCGTATCGCCTTTTTTAATCTTAGCCATGATTGCCTCTTATAGAACTTCAGGAGCCAATGAAATGATTTTCATGAACTGTTCAGTACGAAGTTCACGAGTCACTGGTCCGAAAATACGAGTGGCAATCGGAGCTTTATTGTTGTTTAACAATACAGCTGCATTGTCATCAAAACGGATCACAGAACCGTCTGGACGACGAATACCAAACTTAGTACGTACCACAACAGCATTCATCACGTCGCCCTTTTTAACACGGCCACGTGGAATTGCTTCTTTAACAGTAACTTTAATAATGTCGCCAACAGAAGCATAACGACGATGTGAACCACCTAGTACTTTGATACATTGTACGCGGCGAGCACCACTATTGTCTGCTACGTCGAGCATACTTTCGGTTTGAATCATTGCCCTACTCCAAAACCGAGCAACACCGGTCGCAATTTCGAAAGGCTCAAAGAGTACTCGAAATTGACCGATGATGCAACAAGAACGTAATTACTCAGCAGCTACTTCAACCACTTCCACTAAAGTCCAAGCTTTAGTTTTAGAAATTGGGCGGCTTTCTTTGATGGTCACTAGGTCGCCTAATTTAGCAACATTGTTCTCATCATGAGCGTGTAGTTTAGTTGAACGGCGGATTGATTTGCCATACAACGGGTGTTGAACGCGGCGTTCAATAAGAACAACAATAGACTTATCCATTTTGTCGCTTACGACTTTGCCGGTTAACGTGCGGACTGTTTTTTCACTCATTGTCCGTTCCCCTGTTTTTCGGTAAGGAGTGTCTTGATACGAGCGATAGTTTTACGAGCAATTTGCACTTCGTGCGATTTACCCAATTGACCAGTCGCTTTCGCCATACGAAGACGGAATTGGTTAAGCTGTTGCTCATCAAGCAACGCTTTCAACTCTTCTACCGATTTTTCACGTAGATCTTTAGTTTTCATTACATTACCGTCCGAGTCACGATAGTGGTTTTAAACGGAAGTTTAGCAGCAGCAAGCTTAAATGCTTCAGTTGCTAATTCATCGTTCACACCTTCAATTTCGTACAGGATCTTACCTGGCTTGATCTCGCAAACCCAGTATTCCACATTACCTTTACCGTTACCCATACGTACTTCTAATGGTTTTTCGGTAATTGGCTTGTCTGGGAATACGCGGATGAAGATTTTACCACCACGCTTAATACGACGGCTAATAGTACGACGCGCAGCTTCGATCTGACGCGCAGTCATACGACCACGTTCAGTCGCTTTAATCGCAATCGAACCAAATGATACTGTACTACCACGATGCGCTAGACCAGTGTTACGGCCTTTGTGCATCTTACGGAATTTGGTACGTTTAGGTTGCAACATGGATTATTCTCCCTTGTCAGCAGCACGGTCATTACGACGTCCACGACGCTGTTCTTGACCTTCACCACGACCACGACCGCGTTTAGCTGGACGCTCTTCAGCAGGAGCAGGGTTCATGACTTGTTTCATGCCACCTAAGATCTCACCACGGAAAATCCAGACTTTAACACCAATCGTACCGTAAGTTGTTTCTGCACGCATAGTTGCATAATCGATGTCCGCACGAAGCGTATGCAAAGGTACACGACCTTCACGATACCACTCAGTACGTGCAATCTCTGCACCACCTAAACGGCCTGAAACTTCAACTTTGATACCTTTAGCACCAGCACGCATGGTGTTTTGAACCGCACGCTTCATAGCACGACGGAACATCACACGCTTTTCCAATTGAGAAGCAATTGCTTCAGCAACTAAACGCGCATCTAAGTCTGGGCGATCGATTTCGTTGATGCTTACTTGCGCAGGAACACCCATAATATTGGTAAGTTCGCGCTGTAATTTTTCAATGTCTTCGCCTTTTTTACCGATTACGATACCAGGACGAGCAGTGCTAATAGTTACTTTAGCAGCACCTGTCGGACGTTCGATAAGAATATTGCTCACCATCGCGCTCTTAAGTTTTTTAGTTAAAAACTCACGAACTTGAAGATCTTTAAGCAAGTATTCAGCGTATTGTTTCGGATTCGCATACCAGTTAGCGTTATGACGTTTCACAACACCTAGGCGGATACCGATTGGATGAACCTTCTGACCCATATCAAACCCCTACCTTAACGGTGATGTGACAAGTACGCTTAGTAATACGATCTGCACGGCCTTTAGCACGTGGCATAATACGTTTCAGGCTAATGCCTTCATCAACGTAAATCTTAGAAACTTTAAGGTCGTCTACATCTAAACTGTTATTGTGTTCAGCATTTGCAATTGCAGATTCCAAAGCTTTTTTCACTAAAACAGCAGCTTTTTTGTTGCTGAAGTTTAGGATATTAAGCGCGTGAGCAACAGATTTGCCACGGATTAGGTCTGCAACCAAACGTGCCTTTTGTGCCGAGATAGCGGCACCGCGTAATTTAGCAGTTACTTCCATCATGACACCTATTAACGTTTAGATTTCTTGTCAACACCGTGACCACGATAGGTACGAGTTGGCGCGAATTCACCGAGTTTATGACCAACCATGTGTTCAGTAATGATTACTGGAACGTGGTTACGACCATTATGAACAGAAATTGTTAAACCAACAAAATCCGGAAGAATCATTGAGCGACGAGACCAAGTTTTGATCGGCTTACGGTTGTTAGCAGCTACAGCAGCTTCAACCTTAGCGAACAAATGCGCGTCGACGAATGGACCTTTTTTTAATGAACGAGGCATTAGTCAGATTCCTTTACTTGACGCGACGGTCGCGGATAATCATCTTAGTCGTACGCTTATTGGTACGAGTCTTGTACCCTTTCGCTTTTTGACCCCATGGGCTTACAGGTTGGATACCTTTGTTACGCCCTTCACCACCACCGTGTGGATGGTCAACTGGGTTCATCGCCATACCACGAACGGTAGGACGAACACCACGCCAGCGCGCTGCACCAGCTTTACCCAATGAACGTAGGTTGCTTTCTTGGTTAGAAACTTCACCAATAACAGCACGGCATTCAACATGTACTTTACGCATCTCGCCTGAACGCAGACGAATGATTGCGTAAGAACCATCACGACCCAACAACTGAACTGATGTACCAGCAGAACGTGCAATTTGAGCACCTTTACCGATTTTAAGTTCAACGTTATGTAGTGTAGAACCGATAGGCATATTACGAAGTGGTAAGCAGTTACCTGGACGAATTGGAGCATCGTTACCAGATTGAACTTTATCACCCGCACGCAAACCT
Source organism: Acinetobacter septicus (assembly GCF_019355975.1). Lineage (NCBI taxonomy): Bacteria > Pseudomonadati > Pseudomonadota > Gammaproteobacteria > Moraxellales > Moraxellaceae > Acinetobacter > Acinetobacter septicus. The sequence continues at coordinate 1,695,721 of NZ_CP079898.1, forward strand.
TTAGGCGCAATGATGTAACGACGTTCACCATCAGCATATTTCAACAAAGCAATATGCGCTGTACGGTTAGGATCGTACTCAATGCGTTCTACAGTTGCAGGAACGCCATCTTTGTTACGTTTAAAGTCAACGATACGGTAGTTTTGCTTGTGTCCACCACCAACGTGACGAGTCGTAATGTGACCGTTGTTATTACGACCACCAGTACGTTTTTTAGCTTCAACCAACGGTGCATAAGGCGCGCCTTTGTGAAGATGGCTATGCACCACTTTCTCTACAAAGCGACGTCCTGGAGACGTTGGCTTACATTTTTGAATCGGCATAATTTTCGTCCTTATTCCGCTGCGCTTTCAGCGGTATCGCCCAAGTCAGCCATTTCAACATCTTGGCCAGCTTTCAGGGTGACGTATGCTTTTTTAACATCAGAACGACGTCCTAATGTTTTACCAAAGCGCTTAGTCTTACCTTTAGTAATAGTTGTGTTAACTTTAACAACTTCTACACCAAATAGTTGTTCTACTGCTTTTTTAACTTCAAGCTTAGTTGCATTAATATCAACTTTAAACACTTGAACACCAGCAGTATCACCTAAAACTTGTGCCTTTTCTGAGAAGACCGGTCCTTTTAGGACTTGATAGATACGTTCGTTGTTCATCCGAGTTCTACCTCAATTTTCTTAGCAGCAGCTACAGACATGACAACTTTATCAAACGCGATCAAGCTAACAGGATCGATTGCAGCAGCATCTACCACATCAACGTGTGGAAGGTTACGTGCAGCAAGATATAAGTTCTCATCTACAGCATCAGTCACGATAAGTGCACGAGCTGCATTCAAGTCGTTAAGTTTTGCAAGCAATTCTTTAGTTTTAGGAGCAGCAACAGCAAACTCTTCAACCAATACAAGACGATCCTGACGAACAAGTTCAGCAAGGATACATTGCATTGCACCGCGGTACATTTTGCGGTTTACTTTTTGAGACCAGTCTTGTGGACGTGCAGCAAAAGTTTTACCACCGCCAACCCAGATTGGGCTACGAATAGAACCAGCACGAGCGCGGCCAGTACCTTTTTGACGGAATGGCTTTTTACCACCACCAGATACTTCAGCACGTGATTTTTGAGCACGCGTACCTTGACGGCCACCAGCTAAATAAGCTGTAACCACTTGGTGTACAAGCGCTTCATTAAATTCACGTCCGAAAGCAACTTCAGACAACTCAACAGCAGAGCCGGAAACAGTTTTTAAATTCACGTTATTTCCCCTCAGGCCTTGATCGTAGGACGAACGATAACGTCGCCACCAGTAGCACCAGGAATCGCACCTTTAACAACAAGAACTGAACGTTCTGCGTCAACGGATACAATTTCAAGACCTTGTACTGTTACGCGTTCATCACCTAAGTGACCGGCCATTTTTTTGCCTTTGAACACGCGTCCAGGAGTTTGGTTTTGACCTGTAGAACCTAAAACACGGTGAGAAACTGAGTTACCGTGAGTCGCGTCTTGGGTACGGAAGTTCCAACGCTTAACACCACCTTGGAAACCTTTACCTTTTGATTGACCAGTAACGTCAACAATTTGACCCACTGTGAACAAATCAACACCAATACTGCCGCCAACTTCACGACCTTCAAGCTCAGCTTCAGTCACGCGAAACTCTTTAATCAAACGACCAGCAGCCACACCCGCTTTCGCAAAGTGACCTTTCTGTGCATTGGTTACGCGAGATTCACGACGTTCACCAGTAGTAACTTGAACCGCTTGATAACCATCAGTTTCAAGCGTTTTAATTTGAGTGATACGGTTAGGATCAACCTCAATCACTGTAACAGGCACAGAGACGCCGGCATCTGTAAAGATACGGGTCATACCGCACTTGCGGCCGACTAAACCAATAGCCATGTGTGTAACCTCTAAAAAAGCAGCTTAATTAATGCCAGGCACTAATTAACCCGAAAGCCTTAACCCAATGCGATCTGAACATCAACACCCGCTGCAAGATCCAATTTCATCAATGCATCAACAGTTTTATCTGTTGGTTGAACGATATCGATCAAACGTTTGTAGGTGCGGATTTCGTACTGATCACGCGCATCTTTGTTTACGTGCGGTGAAGTAAGAACGTTGAAGCGTTCGATGCGAGTAGGCATCGGGATTGGACCACACACTTGTGCGCCAGTACGCTTAGCGGTTTCTACGATCTCTTGAGAAGATTGATCAATCAGACGATGATCAAAAGACTTAAGACGGATACGGATTCTCTGGTTAGACATACCAGTAAACTCCAAGCCAAAATATATAAAGAATCACCTTTGACGCACCTCACCCATTGGTAAGTGTCAAAGGCAGTGAAAATCACTAAGGTCACGATCGATGCCGCGACTGTCATGCATTTACTACGTTCTTTGCAGTAAATGACCTCACAATTTGAGGGTCGCTCATTATAACGACTGTTTAAGTCTTATGCAATTCTATTTGTTGCTGAATCGTTAAATATCCGAGTTTTATTTTAAATCATTTGCATTTTATTTTGATTACGATGCGTTCACTACATATTCAATCGCCTGATTGAGCAATTGATTTCCTTCTATAAATTTTGATTGTTTTGATTGTTTGAGTTGATTGGCTGGCTGTACATATTCTCCATGAAAAATGGCCACTTCATCATCATTTTCCAAAAATAACTCCAGTGTTTGTGGGGTGATTTCTGGGTGAAACTGAAAACCTAAAACATTTTGCCCAATCTGATACATCTGATTACGACAGACGTCATTTTCAGCTAAATGAATCGCGCCTTTGGGAATCTCAAAAGTTTCACTGTGCCACTGCATCACATGCAAAGAAGAGGGTAAAGGAAAACACTGCGTTGCCGATTGTGGTACTCGATGTACGGTCGTCCAGCCTAACTCCTGAAATGGATTACGGCTCACGGCAGCACCTAAAGCATTGGCAATCAGTTGTCCACCCAGACACAATCCTATCGCCGGTTTACCCGCGGCTAAATAACGACGAATCCAGCGTTTTTCAATTTTCAACCAAGGAAAATTGGCTTCATCATTAACACTCATGGTTCCGCCCATAATGATCAGTAAATCGACATCGTCAATACGAGGGAGCGCCTCTATTTCAAGCGGTAAATCAGGGGGGAGTGCGAAAAATTCAGTCGCGGTAATTTTTGACTGATGTGTTTTCAAAAAATCATAACAACTCCCGAACCCTTCACCAGCAATATGCTGAAAATAATGCACTTTTAAATGCGACTTCATGCACTTAGAACCTATATTGTTGTTGGTATTAGCTAAGTCATAGCAAAAATGAAGCCAACTTTTGTCAATGCAGTTTTATGTAAAGAAATACTCACAAAACTCGACCAAAACTAGCAGAAAGGATTTATATTTTTTAATCTAGAGCTAAATGACCTAAATGATATACACCATGACAGATAATAAAACCATTCAAACCCAGCTTATTCACGCCCCACGAAAGGCTCCTCAATATATTGCGAGCATTCAACCTCCCCTGTTTCGTGCATCGACGATTATATTTCCATCGACAGCGCACCTTTTTGATCGGCATTGGACAGATGCTTATGATTATAGTTATGGCACCCATGGCACACCGACCACTTATACCTTAGCTGATCAATTGGCACAGCTTGAAGGGGGGACACATTGCTTACTCGCACCGAGTGGACTATCTGCCATTAATCTGGTTAATTCAACCTTTTTAAATCAAGGCGATGAAGTTTGGGTTCCAGATAATGTGTATGGGCCAAACATGGAACATCTCAAAAATCTACAACAACGTTATGGCATCATCGTCAAAGTCTATAATCCAATTGATGCCAACTCATTTACGCCTTCTGCACACACTAAACTGATCTGGCTCGAAGCGGCAGGTTCAGTCACTTTAGAATTTCCTGATCTTAAAAATCTGGTTAAAAAAGCCAGACAAGCCAATGTGTTGATTGCATTGGATAATACATGGGGCGCAGGGCTCGCCTTTAACGCTTTCGATTTTTCAGATGAACACTTATCCGTTGACATCACCGTCCATGCACTCACCAAGTATCCAAGCGGTGGTGGTGATATCTTAATGGGCAGCGTAATTACTCGGGATCAAAAACTTTATCATCAGCTCTTTAAGATGCATGCCACTCAGGGAATCTGTGTGTCGGGAGATGATACCGCACAAGTTATACGTAGCCTGCCGCATATACGCTTACGTTATCAACAACAAGCCAAAACCACACAAGACCTATTAGCGTGGCTCAAACAGCAGCCTGAGTTTGCACAAGCTCTACATCCCGCCGACGCGAACAGTCCTGGACACGCCTTTTGGCAAGAAATCTGTATAGATCAACAAAGCGCAGGTTTGGTCAGTGTGATCTTTCAAGCCAACTATGACATCAGCGCCGTCCGCCGCTTTTGTGATGCCTTAACATTATTTAAATTAGGTTTTAGTTGGGGCGGCCCCGTAAGTCTGGTGATGCTTTATGATTTAAAACAGATGCGAGTATTGCCAAATACACATCTACAACAGGGTTTATTGGTTCGCTTTTGTATAGGACTAGAATCTGCCCAAGATTTAATACAAGATATCCAAAATGCACTCCAACAAATTGAAAAGTGATAAGAATAGGAATAAGTATGGGCACACCAATTGTGATTGCAAAAAAAACGACTGATATTCATCAGGATATTGTTTTACATTCCGAATTTGCGAACCGTCACGGTCTGATTGCAGGTGCAACAGGAACAGGTAAAACTGTGACACTCAAAGTCATGGCTGAAAATTTTTCTCGGATTGGTGTGCCTGTTTTTTTAGCAGATGCCAAAGGTGACGTCTCGAGTATTGCCAAAGCGGGAAGTGATAATCCAAAATTTGATGAACGGATTAAATCACTTGGTTTAGACACTATTGCGTTTGCTGCTTCTCCCACTATTTTTTGGGATTTATTTGCTGAACAAGGTCATCCAATTCGTACCACTGTCTCTGAAATCGGGCCATTGCTTTTGGCTCAAATGCTGAATTTAAATGATACACAGGAAGGTGTACTTTCTGCGGTGTTTCGTATTGCAGATGATCAAGGGTTATTGCTCATCGATTTTAAAGACTTAAAGGCCATGCTGAGTTATGTCAGTGACAATGCAACTGACTTAAAAGCAGATTATGGAAATTTATCACCTGCAAGTTTAGGCGCAATTCAGCGAAATTTGCTGGCATTGGGTGACCAAGGTGGTGAACAGTTTTTTGGTGAGCCAAGTTTAAATATTCTGGATTTTATTCAGACCGATAGCAATGGTCATGGTTATATCAACCTGCTCGCCGCAGATAAACTGATGAATACGCCAAAACTCTATGCGACCTTTTTGCTGTGGATGCTTTCAGAGTTATTTGAACAATTACCTGAGGTTGGAGATCTGGATAAACCGAAACTGGTATTTTTCTTTGATGAAGCACACTTACTTTTTGATAATTCTAGCCCCGCCTTACAACAAAAAATTGAACAAGTGGTACGCTTGATTCGTTCCAAAGGTGTGGGCATTTATTTTATTAGCCAAAACCCACTCGACATACCAGAAACGGTTTTAGGGCAACTCGGAAATCGAGTTCAACATGCTTTACGTGCGTTTACACCAAAAGATCAAAAAGCAGTAAAAACAGCAGCGGATACCTTTCGTGCCAATCCTGAATTTAAAGTGGATCAAGCCATTACTGAACTTGCCGTTGGCGAAGCATTAATTAGTTTTCTGGATGAACAAGGCACGCCACAGATCGTGGAACGTGGCTGGATCATGCCTCCCTATTCTGCATTTAGCCCTTTAAGCGCTGATGAACGTAAAGCATTAATGTCGCAAAGTATTGTCGCGGGAATCTATGAACGCGCTGTAGATCGAGATAGTGCTTATGAAATGTTACAGCGCAAAGTGAGCGAAAGTGCGGCGCAACAACAAGCCCAGCTCGAAGCCGCGCAACAAGCCAAACAACAAGAAACAGATGCCAAGCAACAGGCAAAAGAACAAGAGCGTTTAGCACGTGAACAACAAAAAGTAGATGAAAAAGCACAACGCGAGCGTGACAAACTCACTCAAGATGTACTTGGAACCTTTGCAAAAAGCGCAGCACGTAGTTTAGGCGGACCAACAGGACAAAGACTGGTTCGCGGCTTGCTCGGCTCGTTGTTTGGAAAACGCTAAATAACTTTCAAAAATACACTGATTTTACAAAACCAATCTCTTGTAAAATCAGTGTTTAATTTTTTTGCGAAAAACCAATCAATTTGACCAATACGATCTATTTAATCCCTTAAAAAAATTATGACTTTTAATTAAAGATGCATTGCAAATGTATTTTATAAGATGTATTTTAAATATATCTTATATAGCCAGATAAAAAGGTCTAGCCATGACTCCACAACAAATCGAACTTGTAAAATCAACTGTACCTGTCTTACGTGAACACGGCGTCGCACTGACCAGCTATTTTTATAAGCGTATGCTTGGCAATCATCCTGAACTCAAAAATGTGTTTAATCTGGACCACCAAACAACAGGACGTCAACCACGCGCCTTAGCCGCAGCAGTTTTGGCTTATGCAGAAAATATCGAAACCCCTGAAAAACTAGCCAAAGCAGTGGAACATATTGCAACCAAACACGTCAGTCTGGATATTCAACCCGCGCAATACTCGATTGTGGGGGAAAACTTATTACATTCGATTAGTGAAGTGCTTGATGTCCCATTTGAATCAGATTTAATCGAAGCGTGGAAACAAGCCTATTTGCAACTAGCTGATATTTTGATTGGGGCTGAGCAACAAAAATATGATCAGTTGGCTTCGCAAAGTGGAGGATGGTCAGGTTGGCGTAATTTCAAAATTGTGTCGATCCAAGATCACGCAGAAGGTAAATTTTTTAACATTCGTGCAGCCGATCAACAAACGATTCCAACGGCACAAGCAGGTGAATATATTTCGGTCAAAGTCCATGTTCCCGAAAAAGGAATTGATCAACCTCAACAATTTAGCTTTAGTTCAACTCAGGATACAGCTCAATATGGTTTCTTAGTCAAATCACAGGCTGAACATAGTGAATACGATGTTGCCAATATTCTGTTAAGTCATTATCAAGTCGGAGATGAGCTCGCTGTTTCTGCTCCTCTCAAAGGTTAAACTGAATATAAGATTAAACTGAATATAAAACTGTGATTTGCAGGTGTTTGGACTCGGGAGTTTCCTTCGGGAAACTTTCAGGCTAATATGATCTTTATAAATTTCTGGTATTTAGCTGAACATGCAACTCAATAAATTTACCGACTATGCCTTGCGTATACTTATGTACGTTTCACGCCCAAGTGAAATGCCGTATACCATCGCAGAAATCGCACGGGATTTGCATGTTTCTCAAAATCATTTGGTCAAAATTGTACATTTCATGGCTAAACAAGAGTGGATCATTACCACGCGCGGCAAAGGCGGTGGACTTCGTTTAAATCCCAAAGCGCTCGATCTGACATTGGGTAAAATCGTACGGATCTTACAAGGTGATCATCAGATTGTAGAATGCAATACTCCGCCTTGTGTATTACGCTCGCACTGCGGCTTAAAAGGAATTTTAGATGATGCACTGGAAAGCTTTTATCAAACACTCGATCAATACACTTTAGCCGATGTTTTGGCTGCTCCGCCTTCTACCTCCAGTCATTCAGCCATCGCTTTTATCTCGATCTCCTGATCATTTGATCCAAATGCTGTTAAAATTCGCGTGAAAGGCTCGCATCCTTTATAATGCGTTTTAAATATATTTTGATTGTAAAAGTTAAGCTCTATGCATCGCTATGCGAAATCCAAAGACACCAAAGCCAAACTCGCACCTAAACAAAAAATTAGTTATGAGAAAAAAGCTGATCCTGCAATTACTGAATACTCAGTAAAGGCACTCAATTGGCTACGCAAAGCTGAATTTTTAATGAGTGCGCCCAAACTGGCACTTTGTGTAGAAGATACAGGTTATGAAATTGCCTTTGCAGGACGTTCCAATGCAGGCAAGTCCAGTGCCATTAATACCTTAACCAATCAAAAACAACTGGCACGTGCGTCTAAAAAGCCAGGACGTACCCAGATGATTAACTTTTTTAGTCTAGGGAATCCTGATCAGCGTCTGGTGGATTTGCCAGGTTATGGTTATGCTGCTGTCCCTGAAGATATGAAACGGGTTTGGCAGAAAGAACTTGAAAACTATCTGATTCATCGTCAAAGCTTACAGGGTTTAGTGCTATTGATGGATATTCGTCATCCACTCCAGCATTTCGATACCATGATGCTGGAATGGGCGCATTCACGTAAATTGTTTGTGCATATTTTACTGACCAAAGCGGATAAAATGAATCGTGGTCCCGCTCATCAAGCCCTACTCGAAGTTAAACAAAATCTAAAAAAGATGAAGCTGAATTTTTCAATTCAACTATTTTCATCACTCAATAAACAAGGACTTGAAGAGCTTGCCAGTGTAATGGCAGGTCGCTTAAATTATACGCTAGAACAAGAACCTGAATTTGACCTCAGTCAAATTGCAGAGGCTACAATTGATGATGAAGATGAAGCAGATTTAGTATTAAAAGAAGAATAAACTACCGCTTTTCTGATCATTTCATCACGTAATGACAATTGAATGTCCCGTATTGCAAAGCAAAATACAGGGGCATTTTTTATACTCAAAAAAACCAGCAAAAGTTCGATAAGAACAAATAAAGGTAAGGACATGAGTATTTTTTCATTTTTTAAACACAAGTTACCAGGATCTTCGATTCACTATCGCATTCAACCACGAAAGGTAAAATTCGACTGGAAAGAAACTCCAGTGGACTGGATTCCCAATCAACCTTTTGCCAGTTATTTCATCAATGAAATTAACAATATCTTACCTGCGGGCGAGTTCTGGTTCTGTCGTCTTTATAATAAAGTCTTGCCGCAAATTACCGATGAAAAACTCAGACAAGATGTACAGGCTTTTATTCGGCAAGAAGCCATGCATGCCAATGCGCATACCTCTGCCAATAAAGAATATTTGTCTGCCCGTAATATCGATATCCAGCGTAATCTGGATATCATGAACTTTTTATTTAGCAAGTTATTGGCTGATAAACCTTTAGACTATGAAGTACCTAAAGCGTTACAACATCAGTGGGATTTATTTCGTTTAGGTGTGATTGCCACAGTAGAACACATGACGTGTGTATTGGGTAAATACGCGCTTTACAACAAAAAATGGGAAGAACTCGGCGCTGACCCTGAAATGGTCGATTTAGTCAAATGGCATGGTGCAGAAGAAATTGAACATCGAACAGTCGCATTTGATTTATATCGTCATTTGGGTGGTGGTTATATTGCCCGTTATTATTTAAGTGTCGCAGTGATTGCGGGGGTATTAGGTTTATGGGTCGATGGTGCCGCACATATCATGAAACAAGACCCACGTTTCGCAGATAAAAATCCGAGTCTGTGGCATCCTTGGATCTGGTTAGAATGGCTTAAACAAGGGCGCAAAGATAACCAAGTGCTTCCTAGCCCAATCTGGTTGGTTGCACAACAGATCGATTATTTAATGCCATGGTATGATCCTGTCAAAGAAGGGAGTACCGAAGATGCTGTCCAATATTTAGATCAATCTCCAGCAGCGAAACGGGCGTTATTAACTGCTGCTTGAATGAAGTTACTTGAGTAAAACAAGAGGTAAAAAGCAGAAGTTCTCTTCTGCTTTTTATCATTTTCGCGATGCAATGTCTTGCAATCGAGCATCTTAATCGCACTGCATTTTAAGATGTTTCAATGGAATCTGATTTGGCATAACGATCTACCACGACACTAATCATCATATCCCCCTGCACATTGACCACAGTTCGTACCGTATCTAAAATTCGGTCGATTGGCAGTAAAATCGCAATCGCTTCGGCAGGAAGCCCAACAGACTGTAGCACCATGATCATGGTGACCATTCCTGCACTAGGAATTCCGGGCGCACCCAATGATGCAATCATGGCAGTTAAACAAACAATCAATTGCTGAGTCAGGGTTAAATCCATTCCTACCAGATTAGCAATAAATAATGCGGCAGCAGCTTCATAGAGCGCGGTACCGTCCATATTTAACTGCGTTCCCAAAGGAATAACAAAACCTGCTGTTTGTGGGCGAACCTTGAGATTTTCTTGGGCACACTTCATGCTCAATGGCATCGTGGCTGAACTGGAACTGGTGGCAAAAGCAGTAATGAGGGCTAAGCGTGTACCTTTAAAAAAAGTGATTGGATTCATTTTCCCAAAAATCCACAGTAATAAAGGCAACACCACCGCACCATGAAAAATCGTCGTTCCTGTTACGACTAAGGCGAACTCAGCCAAACTGTTCAGGATTTTGACATCTTCAGTTGCAATCAGTTTAGCGAGTAAGGCTAAAATTCCTAACGGTGCCAATTTCATGACCCAACCCACCAACATCATCATGATGTCAAAAAACTGTAAGCTTAGAACCCGTACAGACTGAAAACGATCTCCGCCTTTAATTAAAGCCGCCCCGATGAACAAAGCGAACACCACGACTGCCAGAACATTGCCATCGCTAAAAGCTTTAAAGGGATTAATCAGCGTATTTTGAATAAAATTAGTAAAGAAGGTGGATGGCGATAATGTATCTGGAGATTGATGATTGCTCATGGCTTCACTAAAAATTCCGATATCCATGCCCTTGCCCACTCCAAATAAATGAGCACAGCCAATACCGAGAATTAAAGCCAATGTAGTCGTAGTTAAACAACATAATGCTGTGATTTTCCAGACTCGTCCAAACTGCCCGCTGGCTTGCAAATTTGAAACTCCCACCACAATTGAGGAAAAAATCAGTGGGATTAAAAGCATTTTCAACAGCCCGATAAATATGCTACTGATAATACCGAGTCCATAAAGACTATGTTGAAAAAAAGCGGTGTCTGGGTATAGATTTAATAAAAACCCAAATGCGATACCGATGATTGCAGCAACTAAAATCTGTGTATTTAAGCTCATACCATTTGAAATAGAATGTCATTGTTTTGGATTACTATGACACGCAAGATGCTTAGAATCGAATAATTTTTTAGCATATCTGACAATTTAAAAATAAAAAGCCGCATCCATGCAGCTTTACTGAAACATTTAATGTGGTTTTATTGGTTATTGGCTATTTCACGCAGGCGTATAAGCCCCTCTTGTGTGGTACTACAGACCAGTTGTCCATTTTGCCACATGCGTCCAAAATTTAATCCGCGTGAATTTGCAGTGACGGTCGCTTCCATGTCATACAGCATCCATTCATCCGCACGGACTGGACGATGAAAATAAATGGCATGATCGATACTGGCACATTGCAAACTCGGTGAAATATAGCTTAAACCATGCGGTTTTAAGGAAGTCGTCATTAAGCTGAAATCAGAATAAAATGCAACGATCGCTTGATGTAAAGACTGATCATCCAACTCTTGAGGAATAGGATCATGGGTTCGGATATAGTGTGCGTTAATCGGTGCTTGTGGTTGAGGTTGAAATGGATTGACTGGATCAATCGGGCGAATTTCAACATGTCGATCACGCATAAAACTGGCACGCACATTTTCAGGCAGGAAATTAACTAATCCTTCTTTGAGTTCATTTTCTGATTTGAGGTCTTCTGGCGCTGGATAGTTAGGTTCTTCTGGTTGATAATTCAAACCTTCTTCAAGATAAGCAAACGATATCATTGCCGAAAAGATAGTACGACCATGCTGAATAGCACGAACTTGGCGACTGGAAAAGCTTCGACCATCGCGTAAAGGATCGACTTCATAAATAATCGGTGCATTGACATCACCGCCATAGAGAAAATAAGCATGTAGCGAATGTGCAGGACGATCTGTGGTATAGGACGCAGCACGTAACGCTTGTCCCAGAACTTGTCCACCAAATACACGTTTTCCGACCAGATTACGGCTTTGTCCACGGTATAAATGATCTTCAAGCCTTTCAAGAGATAAAAGCTCGACAAGTTCCTGGGTTAATGCATTCATAAGATACCTTTAAAGTGTCGGCAATTTAAAAACAAGACAACTGTAAACTATAAAACATATATACGGTATTTTTCCACAAATTCAGAGTATAACCATCAAGATTAGTTGACTGTCATGTCACACTTTAGCATTGTTATTCGTATTAAAAATACGTTTTTTAACGATAAACACTAGCGCAATCCATGTGATTTATCAGAAAATAGCTCATTGTTTTTCACATCAATTCACTAAGGCAGTTTTCGTTCTTTAGGACAGAGATTGTTGTTTGAGTAGGAGTTCTTATGGCCAAGAGTGGCTTGGGTCAGATGTATCGACGCCTGTCGAGTAAGTTACTTGACCTCGTGGTAACACCGCATGTTCTTGGGGAAGTCCCTTCTGAATCTACCGATCAGCAGACTTCAGAACATCCTGCACAGAAAAAAGTCGTCTGCTATGTATTACAAAATTACTCTCGCAGCAATGCTTTAGTTCTTGATGGTGAAACACGTCGCTTGCATTTAAAGCCTGCACTAGATCCACTGGTGATGGATGATCACAAAGAAAAAGCATCGGTTTTATTTTTACAGCATCACGATGAAAAGAATTTACTCAATCCACCACCGCATGCCTTTCCTCCGCGATTACTGCGTTTAATTGAGTTTTTAGACAAGCATCCTGACTACGATATTGAACTGGTTCCTGTCACGGTGCTATGGGGACGCTCTCCTGATAAAGAGGATTCATGGTTTAAGTTGTTATTTACCGATACATGGGCAACCCCAGGTAAAGTCAAACAATTGATGAATATCGGTCTGCATGGTCGTCAAACTTATGTTGAGTTTCATGAACCGCAGTCGTTACGCCAACTGGTCAACTATGCCAGTGCGCATTATCCGAATCTGTCTCCTGCCACGTATATCGTGAGCACTCTGAATGACTATTTAGATAGTCAGCGTGAAGTGGTTCTGGGGCCTGACTTGTCTGACCGCCGTAATGTGATGGAATCCCTGATCAAATCACGTGATGTGCAGGATGCGATTCGTCGGGAAAGTATTCGCGGTAAAGTCAGCATGCTTGAAGCTGAACGCCGTGCGATTGGCTATTTAAATGAAATTGTCTCAGATTATTCATATTCAGCCATCCGTTTTGCTGATATGGCCCTGACTCGATTATGGACACAACTTTATGATGGTGTCGAGGTTCATAACTTTAGTACCGTACGTGAACTGGCCAAAGACTACGAAATTATCTACACACCATGTCACCGCAGTCATATCGATTATTTATTATTGTCTTATGTGATTTATCGTCGTGGTTTAATGGTGCCGTATATTGCAGCGGGAGATAATCTAAATCTGCCATTTGTCGGTCAGCTTTTACGTGGCGGCGGTGCATTTTTTATTCGACGCTCCTTCCGTGGCAATGCACTTTATACGTCTGTATTTAAAGAATACCTATATAGTATTTTGTCGCGTAATACCCCGCTTGAATATTTTATTGAAGGGGGTCGCTCGCGTACTGGTCGCTTACTTCCGCCCAAAACAGGCATGCTGGCCATGACCATACACAGTCATTTAAGGGGTCGTGCCAAGCCGATTGTTTTTGTTCCAACATATATTGGTTATGAACGCTTAATGGAAGGTTCAACCTATGTAGGAGAAATGCAAGGCAAACCCAAAGAAGCAGAATCCATCTTCGGGATTATTCAAACTTTACGCAAAATTGAACGTATTTTTGGCAAGGTCCACGTTAACTTCGGTGAACCTGTGTTTCTGGACGATTTGCTAAAAGCACATGGTGCAGATCAGATCAAAATTGAGAAAAACGATGATCCGATTCCACCACAAGTTTCAGAGGTCATTAACAGTTCAGCACATGCGATTGTTGAAAATATTAACCGCGCTGTAGTGATCAATCCTGTTTCGTTGCTTTCTTTAATTTTATTGGCAACCCCTAAACACACATTGGACGAAGAGTTGTGTATTAAACAACTCGATGCTTATCGTAATCTTGTTACCACACTTCCTTATGATGAGCGCACACAAGTTACACCGCTGTCTGGTAAAGAAATTATTGCTTACGGCTTGAAACTGAAATTGATTAAACGTGTTCAGCATGTATTAGGCGACATTATTGCAATCGAAGATTATCAAGCGGTGTTGTTGACCTACTTCCGCAATAATATTTTACATGCTTTTGTGCTGCCCTCTTTAATTGCAGCGCTAGTTGAACACAATGGTAGAATTAGCCAGAAAAATCTGATCAATGTCATTAAAACACTCTATCCGTTTTTACAGGCAGAGTTATTCCTGAAATGGAAACCTGAGCAACTTGAACAACAAATTAGTCAATATGCCGATGCTCTGGTCAATGCCAAACTGATTGAACGCGACAGTGAAGGCGACTTGATTAGTCCTGCACCAAATTCAGAAGATCATAATCAATTGGTGATCTTAGCAGCTCCAGTCAAACAAAGTCTGGAACGTTACTACATGACCTTGGCATTAATTGCACAACGTGGTTCTGGAAATATTTCGGTGAAACAAGTCGAGGACTTGAGTCATTTGCTAGGGCAACGCCTGTCGGTTCTCTATGAATTCAACTCACCTGAATTTTTTGATAAATCATTGTTCCAGAGCTTTATCAAAGTTCTGACCCAGCAAGGATATATCTGCACCAATGAACAAGGGGCAATCGCGTTTGAACGCAACTTTAGCAATATGGCGGAAGGTGCCAAATTGGTACTGGATGAAGCAACCTTACAAATGTTGCAACATATCACCACCTTTAATGACGATGAGCTTAAAGCTGCACTGGATGCAGTCGCTTCACAACAAGCAAAACGTCGTTCAAAACGTAAAAAAGCTTAAATGATCCTGTCATCTAAAATTTGAGCTCAACATGGCAACTTCGGTTGCCATGTTTGATTTACCAGATCTGACACTCAAAATATTGCGGTTCATCTTTACAGCGTAATTTTTTGATCAGTTTGACAAAGCGCGGATCATAAAAAAAGTTCTGGGAATATTGATTGCGTACTTTAGCAATGACCACATTATAAGCTTGTTTCTCAGTGGCAGACACATCCATCCAATAATACGCGGGTAATCGATTTTCCCAGCGTATCACTTGCCCTACCAATACCCGTGCTTGTCCTGCAAACCAATGCCGCATATTCACACCAAAATCTGATGGGTATTCAGCAGCGCGAATTACAATATTTAAGCCCGCATAAACCACTGGAAAATTGATGACTCGGGTCGATTCACCAAACTCTTTTCTCAGATTATAAGCAAGTAAAGCATAAACAGGGACAGGTAAAATATCCACTTGATTATTTTTAAAGGCCTTGATTGCATTATCAAAACTCAAGGCAACAGGCTGTGCACGCACACTACGCACCAAAGCCGTTTGGGGCGGAACTTCAGCCAAAACACCAATCCGATTATTTTTTAGGTCTGTCACTTTATAAAGCGTTGGCGTTTTGAGCATCATATAGGTCATTCCCACAGGAATAAACCCGACCACCTCATACTCTCCTTGTTGCATGGCAGAACGTAATGCAGGTTGGTTCAACAACTGAATAAAATGCTGCGCGGTTATATTATTTGTGATAAATCCCACACCAGCCGTACTTCCCATAAATGCATTATAGTTTCGAGTATTAAAGTTGGTTGCGACCAGACCTGAACATTTTTTCTGATTAAATTGTGCAATAGCCTCTGTTTCATGCTGATAAATTTTAAGTTGCAAATTGACCTGATCACGCTGTGCATAAAGCGCAATCTCTTTTAAACGTCGGGTAATATCCCCTTGCGCACCGACTGGATCATATACACACCATGTCTTTTCAACCGCTGCCACCTGTTGCACCACGATGAGCAGAAGCAAGCTTCCAAATGCCTGTTTAAACATCTTCCACCAATCTTGTATTTATCGGTTTAATTTAATTGTAGATGTTGCCGCATTCTTGAGTTTAATTAAATTATTGGCTTTGCCTATGTTGTTTCAGGCAGATTGTATAGTCATTAAAGCAAACCGGATGCTGTAATTTAAATCCTGTTTTGAGCATCCGTGTTGCATATAAGCGTTTTCCTGAAATTTCCTGACTGCTCAATTGTAGCTTTGGCAAATCGAGTTGTTGCTGAAACCACAAGATAATTTCATGTAAAGCTAAAGGGTGGTTATTGGTCACGATATAAGACGAATCAACATTTTTTAATGTCGATAAATCCGCTAAAAATCTTGCCAGATCATCAATATGAATGCGGTTGCTATAATGAATCTTTGGGTAACTAATGGTGTTTTCTGCCATTTTTATTAAACGCGCAACCGATTGACCATAGATCCCAGAAGGGCGAATTATCACGGTCTGTTTCGGATATGCTGCCCGCCATTTTAATTCCATATCACGCAAGATTTGTCCTTGCTCATCTACAGGTTGAATGGGCGATTCATCATCGACTCGCTCGCCCTGATGTTCACCATAAACCCGTGTCGATGACAGCACCATAATCCTTTGTACAGGATGTGATTTTAATGCTTGAACGATTGGTTCAACTGAATCCAGATAGGTTTGACGATAGGCCTCTACACTACTTTCTGAAGGCGCCAAAGCCACATAGACCAAATCAATTGGTGCAAGATTGTCCAGATTAAGGTCATGCACATCTTGAATGAGGTGATTCGCGTACACATCTGTTTTCGGGCTACGGCTAATTGTGGTAATTTGATGTCGCTGTTGATTCGAGTTCTGTTCAAATAGAAATTGGGCAACGCGTTGAGATGTTTTACCATAACCAATAAATAAAATATGCATGCATGATCCTGATATAAAGGGTCCTGACTTGGAGAGATATGACTTCAGTCCAGCAGTTACAGGGTGTCGGTGGTGCTGCCGCTGCACTTTTGGAAAAACTTAATATTTTCACCACCGATGATCTTCTGTTTCACCTGCCGCGTGACTATGAAGATCGTAGCACGGTCATTCCCATGAACCAACTGGTGGTGGGACGTAGCTATTTGCTTGAAGGTGAAGTCAAAGCTCTGGACTTTCCACCCGGAAAACGTAAATCTCTGGCCGCTCTACTGCAAGATGACTCAGGTAAAGTTACCTTACGCTTTTATCATATTTATAAAAATCTGACTGATAAGTTAAAAGCAGGTCATCGTTTACGTGTTTTTGGGGAAGTTCGAGTCGGCGCGCGCGGCTTAGAGATGTATCATCCTGAAATACAACTGGTCACTGATCATAGCGCTTTACCTAAAACTCAGCTCACTGCGATTTATCCCAGTACAGAAGGTTTAACTCAACCCAAACTGCGTGAATATGTCAAACAGGCACTCAGACAATACAGCGATCATTTACCAGAATTATTGCCTGAACAATACACCAATGGTTATGCGCTGAAACAAGCTTTACAGTATATCCATGAACCCCCTGTCGATGCCAATATGCAGCAATTGGCACAAGGTTCACATCCCGCGCAACAACGACTGATTTTTGAAGAACTGGTCGCACATCAGGTCAGTTTACTCACCCGACGTGCCTATATTCGACAAATTGCTTCTCCCAGTTTTAGCCCAAGCAAGAGCCTTACCAAAGCCCTACTCGCCCAATTACCTTTTGAAATGACACAGGCCCAAAAACGAGTGTCCAAAGAAATTGTCACCGATCTCAAGCAAAACAAACCCATGCTACGCTTGGTACAAGGTGATGTCGGTGCAGGCAAAACCTTGGTTGCCGCTGTCGCTGCTTGTCATACATTAGAAGCAGGATGGCAAGTCGCGCTGATGGCACCGACTGAAATTTTGGCCGAGCAACATTATCTAAATTTTAAACGCTGGTTTGAGCCACTAGGGATACAAGTCGCGTGGCTGTCTGGAAAACAAAAAGGGAAGGCTCGTACACAGGCTGAACTAACTATTAAAACTGGCGAAGCACAATTGGTAGTGGGTACTCATGCGTTATTTCAGGATACCGTTGAATTCGCCAAATTAGGTTTGGTGATTATTGATGAACAACATCGATTTGGGGTCGATCAACGTTTGGCACTTCGTAATAAAGGGAATGATCAACTTACGCCACATCAGTTGGTAATGACAGCCACCCCGATTCCCCGTACATTGGCAATGAGTGCCTATGGCGATCTGGATACCTCCATCATTGATGAACTCCCGCCGGGACGTACCCCAATTCAAACCGTCACTATTCCACTCGATCGGCGCGAACACGTGCTGCAACGAATCGCCAGTAATTGCCGTGAGGGCAAACAGGCTTACTGGGTGTGTACACTGGTCGAACAGTTGGAAACCCTGGATGCTCAAGCCGCCGAAGCCACTTATCAGGAAATTAAAGAACGCTTTCCTGAACTGAATATCGGTCTAGTGCATGGCAAAATGAAAGCAGATGAAAAGCAAAATGTCATGCAAGCATTTAAAGACAATCAATTGCAACTACTCATTGCCACCACAGTCATTGAAGTCGGGGTAGATGTCCCAAATGCTTCTATTATGGTGATTGAAAATGCCGAGCGTTTAGGTCTTTCCCAGCTTCATCAATTACGTGGTCGCGTCGGACGCGGTGCAACCGCCAGTTTTTGTGCCTTACTCTATAAAACACCTTTATCGCAAAATGGACATGAACGATTATCCATTTTAAGAGAAAGTAACGATGGTTTTGTGATTGCGGAAAAAGATCTAGAAATTCGCGGCCCTGGAGAATTATTAGGAACCAAACAAACAGGTGATATGGGCTTTCGCGTAGCACGTCTGGAGCGTGATGATCATTTGCTGACACAAGCACATTATGTGGCAGAGCAGGTGCTAAAAAACTATCCAAAACAAGCCGATGCATTACTTAAACGTTGGCTACCAGAGGCACCTCGCTATGCCTATGTTTGATAATATTAAAGCCTCCATGCAACAGCTTGGGCAAAAACTTTTACCTTGCCGTTTATGTGAATCCAGTCCACGTTTAAAGCAATATGTTCTATGTAAAAGTTGCTGGCAGCAATTGCCTTGGCTGAAACAACCGATCCATCGGCATGAATTACAGATCATGGCGGCCTGTTACTATGATTATCCGATCGATCGTATTTTACAGCAGTTTAAATACGAACAAAAATTACATCACCAACCCTTACTCGATCAACTCCTTGCCCAGATGAAATATCCTAAAGTTCAGGCGATTGTCCCTATGCCAATCTCGGAGGCACGTTTGATCGAACGCGGTTATAATCAATCTTTGCTCTTGGCACAACAACTGGCAAAGAAACTCAATATTCCCGTCTGGCAACCAATTCATCGACTTGAACAACATTCTCAAAAAGGACTGAATCGAATAGAGCGGATTCAAGGCATAGAACAGCAGTTTGTTCTGTTAGAGAAACCCCAAATTCGCTACCGAAAAGTCTTGATCATTGATGATGTCGTCACGACTGGCAGCTCAATTTATGCATTACATCAAGCATTACAACAATTAGGATGCCAGCAGATTTACGCATGCTGCATTGCAGCAGCAAATCAAAACGCCAAAACTTAAAAATCGCTAAATCTTTAAATACTTTCGACACCATGGCATCACCACTTCACGCGTTAATGGTGCAAGTGCTGTAACTTGATCATCTAGCGTAACCCATTTCATTTCGGCAATCTCGGCTGCAATCTGCGGCGTCTGCTTTAATTGCGCCAAATAAACATAACTTACCAATTGATGATCGGGCTCATTGGCCGTTGCTGTTTCAAAACGTCCGACAAACTGATCAATCTGAATATCACAGCCGATTTCCTCTTTGATTTCTCTTGCAATCGCGTGTTCAGGCGGCTCATTTACTTCTAACTTACCGCCCACCTGCATAAACACGTGAGTATTTTTCTTACGCACCACCAAGAGCTCACCTGCCTCATTTAAAATAATCGCCGCGGCAACGGTAATTCTCTTAGCTGTGTTTTTTTTCACATCAACTTTTTCCACAGCGCTGTCTCAATGTTAAGGATGAACTTGCGTTTGTGCACCCCACTTCGGCGCGGCAGGTTGATAATGCTCAAAGGCATTTAAAATCACATCAATCTGATCTGATGCAATTAACTTCTCGACAAAACGCGACTGAGTAAAGCCTCGCTCTACTGTTCCTTGAATCATTTTGAGTAAATCATCATAAAAACCCTGAATATTTAAAAAAGCACAGGGTTTTTGATGAATTCCCAACTGTGACCACGTCCATTGTTCAAAAATTTCTTCCAGTGTGCCTGCTCCGCCTGGCAAAGCAATAAAACCATCCGAAAGTTCAGCCATTTTGGTTTTACGCTCGTGCATATTTTTTACGATATGCAATTCAGTTAGATTGGGATGGGCCAATTCACGATCAACCAAAGCGGTAGGAATGACTCCAATCACACGGCCGCCTGCCTGCAAGGCACTATCTGCAACCACACCCATCAGTCCTGAGCGACCACCGCCATACACCAGTGTTTTGCCCTGTCTGGCAATGGTTTCACCTGTCAACTGAGCGGCTTGTAAAAATAAAGGATCATTCCCAACGGCTGAACCACAAAAAATACAAATTGAATTCATAAAACTTTTAACCATGTTTTTAAGCTGTCATGCTTACAATATAAGCTTTAGCAAGATTTTTTCAGAAAAAACGACAACAATGAGTGTTTTTAAGTGAATCCTTGTCTAAAATACACCCATCAAATTTATCCATACTGCGCAAGGGAGAAAAGACATTATGCTTGAAGCCTTTTACGCCACAGAGCGCGGTAGCCTTGAAGATGCAACCATTAATGGTGGTTTTGATCTACATCAGGATCTGGTCTGGATCGATTTAATTGCACCCTCTCAAGAAGAGCAACAATGGGTCATTGATGCCTATGACCGAAATCTACCCACCCTCAAGTCACTTGAAGACATTTCATCCTCTGCCCGATTTTACCGCGATGATGATGGCATTTTGCATATCAGTACCTATTTTTTAACGAAAAATAAAAATTATCAGGTCGATGGCGATAATGAAGACACCAGTCATATCTTAGCAACGGTGCAAACGGTCGCATTTATTTTACATAAAGATCGGCTATTTACCATGCGTGGTGAAAAGCTGGTGGCATTTCGTGCATTTCGTGCCCGTGCACGACGTAACGACTATGACATGGATTATAAAGATCCGACTTGGATTTTACTCGGTTTACTCGAAGCTAAACTGGATGAGCTTGCGGATATCCTCGAAGATATCCACAAGGACTTGGAAAAATATTCTACAGAAGTGTTGAATAACCATCATCGTGAAAAGATTTTAGATTTGGATGACATGATTACTCGTTTGGCACAACAAGAAGACGTACTGGGTAAAGCGCAACTGTGTCTGATTGATTTACGTCGCGTCCTGACCTTTTTATCTCGTCCACGTGCTTTGGGCAGTCATATTTATGATGCGGACATTCGCGAGTTGAGTGAAGATGTTCGCTCACTGGTCGAACATGATGCCTTTTTATTCCAGAAAGTTCGTTTCTTGCTCGATACTACATCTGGATTCATTAATACCGAGCAGAACGATACCATTCGTCGCTTCTCGATTTTACCGAGTATGCTTGCACCACCGATGTTGATTGCCAGTATTTATGGGATGAATACAACGGAGTTACCCTTTGCCCATGGTGCTTTGAGTTTTTTAATTGTTGCAGCAATTTTGATGGTTTCATTTGTCGGGCCAATGATGTACTTCCGCTGGAAGAAATGGGTTTAAAATTATCGATATAAAAAAAGCACCGAGATTCGGTGCTTTTTTTATTGAAATTTAATTAGCTGTGCAGCAGGGTTAGATCATCCTGTAAATGACAAGACTGGATAATTTTGAGCATTTTTTCTGGTACATCCTGAAAATGTAACCCTTGTGCATTTGGTGTTTTTCTTAGCCATTGCACCAAAACTGCCAATGCCAAAGTACTACCATGCTGTAATTGGCTTAAATCCACCACCAAAGGAAAGTGTTGATGTTGTTGAATCAAACGGAGACCATCCTGATAAACCGTCTGTGCATTGTCAAAATCAATCTTTCCTGATAGCACCAAGTGCTGATCGACGATTTCAATCACAATAAACCTTCACTTATTTTTTGTTTACAGCCGCATCAGCATCTGGCTTAAAGTTGGCAATGGCTTTGTCCAGATTACCACCA
Source organism: Acinetobacter septicus (assembly GCF_019355975.1). Taxonomy (NCBI): domain Bacteria; kingdom Pseudomonadati; phylum Pseudomonadota; class Gammaproteobacteria; order Moraxellales; family Moraxellaceae; genus Acinetobacter; species Acinetobacter septicus. The sequence goes on from NZ_CP079898.1 coordinate 1,717,953, forward strand.
TTACGCTGTACCGTTGCAGCAAACTGGTTACGGAATTGCAAACCTAAATCGATACCAGACACATTGATATTACGAATTTTCCACTGACTGCTAGCATCGGTAAGCTGGAAGGAAACAGGAATCTTGTCGCCTTTGTTACTAAAATCAATCGTCACCACAGGGTTACGACTACCCGTTTCTTTATAAGGGCGTATGGTATAGCTTTGATTACTATATTTTGCGAACGCAGTGCCATAGTTTTCAATCAAAGTTTCACGGAAATTCTTTTCAAACTGCGCACGTTGCGCCGCGGTACTGTTTTGATTGGTCGCATAAGTTCCCATCACAATGCGGGTAAACGCTTGCGAATCAATATATGGATCAAGATTTTGACGTACAATTGCTTTTACAGCAGTCGGATTGTTTTGCAGCTTGGCATGATCTGCCTGTAAACGCGAAATAAAATTATCGGCAACACGTTTAATAAATGCTGGTGGCGCTTCTGCTGGCGCAGCAAATGCAGTACCTGCAAGAAGAGTAGATAGTACACTTGCAGTAAGGGTTTGTTTGAACAACGTCTTCACAAGAATCGCTCCTTAAAATTACTCAGTAAAAGAAGGTTCGGCACTATTGGATGCAGCCACCTGTGGCTGTGACGCCGAGTCTTCTGCCGAGCCACCCGATGATGATTTATTGGCACCACCAGTAATAAACTTACTAATCAGATCTTCAAGATCCATTGTACCTTGAGTATTGGTAATATTTTCACCACGTTTTAAATAGTTAAATCCACCACCTGGTACAATTTTAAGATACTTTTCACCTAATAAACCGTTGGTTGCTATCATTATATAAGCATCTTCATCGATATTAGTGATGGATTTCATGTTGGCAATCAGTTTCTGTTCCATTTCTTTTTGTTGCGCAGCATTGGCTTGCGTATAATCAGAACTGTAACGTAACTCATCCAAAGCATTTTGTTGAACTGCTTTGAGCTGTTCTGCATTGAATGAAGTCAATTTTCCATCCAGATCAAAATCAACAGTCGCTAAACGAGTTACAGGATCAAGCGTAATCGATTCAACCCGTCCGACAGTTACGCCACTCATGGTGACTTTAGCACGTGGTTTAAGACCATTCACATTATCAAAACGCGCCGTCATGTGATAACTGTCATTTAAATTGGTTCCAACCAGACCACTGACTTTCATCGCCAAAAAGAACAAGGCCACGCCAAAGATAATGACAAAAATCCCTACGGCCAGCTCACTAGTACGTGATTTCATTAAACACCTCCGAACATGACCGCAGTCAACACAAAGTCAAAACCTAAAACACACAGCGATGAATACACCACTGTACGAGTGGTTGATGTCGCAATACCTTCTGAAGTCGGTTCACAGGCATAGCCCTGATAAACCGCAATCCATGTACAAATCAGAGCAAATACAATACTTTTAATCACGGTTCCATTAAAAATGTCATGCATAAACTGAATCGAACTTTGCATGCCACTCCAAAATGAACCATCATCCGCGCCCAAAAAATCGACACCGACGACTTTACCGCCAAAAATACCAATCGCAGCAAATATAATTGAGAGCATCGGTAAACTCACAATCCCAGCCCATAATCTAGGCGAAACCACACGTTTTAATGGATCAACCCCAATCATTTCCATACTGGAAAGTTGCTCTGTGGCTTTCATCAGACCAATTTCAGCAGTTAGCGCAGAGCCTGCACGTCCTGCAAATAATAACGCTGCTACAACAGGTGCAAGCTCACGCAATAAGGTCAGTGCAATTGCGGTGCCTAGCATGGCCTCACTACCAAAAGTCACCAAAATGTTATACATCTGCAAGCCAAGAACAGCCCCAATAAATAACCCAGATACAGCGATGATGAGTAAGGACATGACCCCAACACGGTACATTTGGTAGATAAATCGACCAAAACCACCCGCAGACGGCAAAGAAAAGATAATTTGTAGCAACATAACCGTTGCGTCACCAATTCCACGTACCCGCTCAATCACGAGTCGACCTAACCAGGCAATCGCATTCATGGATGTACCTCGTTACTTAAATATGCTTGATGGCTAAATTGATATTCAACGGGTCCTTCGGCAGAGCCTGTCAAAAACTGTTTTACAAAAGGTGAAGCTGAAGCCTGTAATTGTTCAGGGGTCCCCTCTCCCTGAATTTTACCTTCGGCAATCACATAAATATAATCTGAAATTTCAAGTGTTTCAGCAACATCATGAGACACAATTATCGTGGTTAGATCTAATGCTTCACGGAGTGAACGGATCAATCGCGTCAATACTCCTTTTACAATCGGATCCTGACCCGCAAAAGGTTCATCATACATGATCAAATCTGGATCAAGGGCAATGGCTCGTGCTAGAGCCACACGACGATTCATCCCGCCTGACAGCTCTGTTGGCATCAGGTGTTCTGCACCGCGCAAACCGACGGATTCTAATTTAAGTCCGACCAATTCAGCGATTAAATGTTCTGGTAAATGGGTATGCGCACGAATGGGGAATGCCACGTTTTCATAGACAGACATATCAGTAAAGAGTGCGCCACTTTGAAACAGCATACCCATACGTGCCCGTGCGGCAAATAACTCTTGACGAGACATGCTGGCAATATCCTTACCATCAAGCAGAACCTCACCACGATCTGGAGTTAATTGTCCCCCAATTAATCGTAATAGTGTTGTTTTTCCTGTGCCTGATGGCCCCATGATGCCTGTAATTTGTCCACGTCGAATGGTTAAATCAACATTGTCATAGATGACGCGCTCCCCTCGATTAAAACTCAGATTTTTCACTTCAATCAGTGGCTGAGCTGTCGAAAGTATCGAATTATTCATAGCAGTATATGTTCCTGCATATTTTAAGCTCGCATAATATAGCACTGAACGTTTATGAAATTCTTGTTATTTAACAATGAAACGACCAATTACTTGATGAGCTGAATACTGTTATTTTGATGATCTTGCATTGCAAGTGCTTGTGGTGAAATGTCATGATGAACGTAGATACTATAAGAAAAATATAAAGCATTCCCAATTACTAGCGCTGCGCCAAGTTTGCGCAAATTGAAATGACGTAATCGGGACAAGAATTTTACATTAAGATCCTTTTTTTCTTTCATTTTTACAATAAAAACCTGACACAGTTCTCATATTATATATTTTTTGATAGTTTTATTACAAGAAAAAGCCGATGCATAAAAGCATCGGCTTTAAAATAACTTCAGAAATTAAATCTTAACGATCATTTTTACGTGAACGGTCACGACCAAAGTTTTCTTCGTTTACACCACGGCGCGGACGGTCATCACCGAAACGTTTTGGACGGTCTTCACCACCAAAAGTACGTTTAGGACGATCTTCACCACCAAAACTACGCTTCGGACGATCATCACCAAATGAACGTTGTGGACGGTCACCAAAACCACCTTCGCGACGTGCTGGACGATCACCAAAATCACGTTTTGGACGATCACCGAAACCACCCTCACGACGTGGTTTGTAATCTACGCGATTACCACGGTTGTCATCATTTGATTCGAAACGCGGTTTATCATTAAAACCACCTTCACGACGTGGACGGTCAGAATTGAATTCGCGACGCGGACGATCTTCACCACCGAAGCTACGTTTTGGACGGTCTTCAAAACCACCTTCACGACGTGGACGGTCAGAATTGAACTCGCGACGCGGACGATCTTCACCACCGAAGCTACGTTTTGGACGATCTTCAAAACCGCCTTCACGACGTGGACGGTCAGAATTGAACTCGCGACGCGGACGATCTTCACCGCCGAATGCAGGACGTTCACCACGTGGTTTATCATCGAAACTACGACGCGGACGATCATCACGACCACCTTCACGACGTTTAAAGTTGCTTTCGCCTTCAAAACGACGACCGCCACCAAAACCACCGCGACCGCCTTCACGACGACCACCACCGTTACCACCGCGACCACGACCACCGCCATCACGACCTGAACGCGCAGGAGGTGGAGATGGCTCTAAGCCTTCGATTTCAGAAACGCTCAAACGCGCTTCTAAATAATCTTCAAGGGCACGAATTTTACCGCGCTCACGATAAGTTGCTAAAGTAATCGCCTGACCTGTACGACCTGCACGACCTGTACGACCGATACGATGCACATAATCTTCGTGTTTCATTGGCAAGCCAAAGTTAATCACGTGAGAAATAGTCGGTACGTCTAAACCACGCGCAGCAACGTCAGTCGCAACCAAGATTTTAGCTTTACCTTCACGAATGCTACGCAAACGGCGGTTACGCACGGTTTGTGGCATTGCACCATGAAGTGCAACCACTGAATGACCTGCTTCAGCAAGTTCTTCAGCCAGCATATCTGTGTCTTCTTGTGTGCTTGCAAACACCACAGCCTGATCTAGATTTTCATCACTTAACCAGTGAGTCAGCAATTTTTTCTTATGCTCAAAACCATCAGTCCAGTGTAAAGTCTGGGTAATGTCAGTATTAGTTGAATGACCTGTCTCAATCGCAATACGCATTGGATCTTGCATCATGCATTCAGCAAGACGGATGATACGATCAGCAAATGTTGCAGAGAACATCAATGTTTGTTTACGGTTTGCAGCTAATTCGCTAATCGCTTCCAAATCTTCAGAGAAACCAAGATCAAGCATACGATCCGCTTCATCGACAATTAAAGCATCTACTTTGTCTAATTTAATTTGACGACGATTGACCAAATCCAACAAACGGCCTGGAGTAGCAACCACTACTTGCGCGCCTTTTAATTGTTGAATTTGTTTTGCAAATGGCATACCACCCATAATCGCAGCGATACGAACACCTTTCATATGACGTACAAATGCAATCGCATCTTGACTGACTTGTTGAGCCAATTCACGTGTTGGTGAAATCACTAAAATATTCGGTTGAGTTACTGCTTTCATGCGTTCTTTAAACGGAACAAAAGTGTCCTGACCAGCAAGCGCATGTAATGTTGGTAATAAAAATGCTGCTGTTTTACCAGAACCAGTTTGGCTTGATACTAAAAGGTCTTTACCTTCAATAGCAGCTGGAATCGCTTGTTCTTGCACAGGGGTTGGTGAAGTGAAACCAAGGTCCTGTAGTGCTTGTTGTAAAGATTCGTGTAGAGAGAAATCGGCAAAAGTTTTGCTCATAGAGAGTTTCACCCTGATGGGTGCTCCATTTTAATAAATACAAATATGGACATCGACAAAAGGCGGCACGGCATCTTAGGCTGAATAGTTTATATTCAACAGCAATCCGAATAACGACGATGTAGACTATACGCACGCATGATTACGGCCGGAACCTGAAGAATCGCTGAGCGATTTGGGCGCAATGAATGGTCCTCTCTATGGACGGCGTGCGCATACAATGAATAGAACAGAATGTTCAGGTAATGAACGGAAATTTAAGTGCGTGGCGAGAGTATAACAGAAAGTTTTTAAAAGTCACCTTTTTTAATAGGTTTTTACATAAAATCAAACAAGTTGACTCACTCTCTGCAATAAATAATTGCATAAAAAATATAAACTATTGATTCAAATTGTTTTTAATATTATTTACCACTTGTAATGGCTGTACATCTGTAAGCATGATTTGACAGGGTAATTGAGAATAAATATGAAATCTCTGTATTATTTTATCGCGTTCTTTCTCTGCTGAGGCTTTTAAATAGGGTCGATTCATTTGTCTTTTGACAATTTCCTGCACACAAATTTCAAAACTTAACGAAGGAAGCAATACAAAAGTTAAAGAATGTTCAAGTATTTGCTTTTTGAGCTCTAAATAATTTAAATGAATGTCTTCTGGATAAATCATAAAACCAGAAGAGCAGACCACAATTACATTACTTCCTTTTTGATGAACCTTATGCATTATGGTTAAGTAACACTCAATATTTTTTGTGCATAATATGCATAACCAAATTGGTCAATATATGTGGAAATATCGCCCACAGTTTGCATAAAGTATAAGTCCAGATCAAAACAATCCCAGCCAAGTTGTGATGCTAACAACTGTGCAGTTGTTGTTTTTCCCGCTCCACCTGGACCAATCAAATAAATCATCATGACTTTATCTATTTCTCTTATTATAAAAAAAGCCCTCAAATTTTCATGAGAGCTTTTTAATGCATCGATTCAGCTTACTTCGCCATTTCGCCCCATGCAGGTACAACCGTTTGCATCAATGGCTTTAACATTTTTAATGAAGATGCCAGAACCTGACCATTTTCCATTGAATCATTGCCACCACGGGCATCGACCACAACACCGCCTGCTTCTTTGACAATCAATTCACCCGCAGCAATATCCCACGGTTTTAGACCTACTTCAAAGAAGCCATCAAAACGACCCGCAGCAACATAAGCCAAATCTAACGCAGCAGAACCTGCACGACGAATATGCGCTCCCGCTTGAGTCACTGCTAGCAATGAAGCAAAATGTTGCTCGGCATAAGATACCACTTCGCCATTACGCATCGCACGATAAGGATGACCCACTGCTAAGAAAGCATTTTCTAGATTGTCACGGACATTGACACGGATACGACGCTGATTCATGACAGCACCGCGACCACGACTCGCTGAAAATAATTCATCGCGAACTGGATCGTAAATCACACCATGTTGGGTAATGCCTTTATGTTGCACAGCAATAGATATACAAAAATGTGGAAAACCGTTGATAAAGTTTTGTGTGCCATCTAATGGGTCAATTACCCAACACCAATCGGCATCATGACCTTTGCCTTCTTGTAGGCCAAACTCTTCACCTAGAAAGCTGTGGTTCTTATAACTTTTACGTAAAGTATCAATGGTCAGTTGTTCTAAATAACGGTCAACACGTGTTACTGGACCTTCAATGCCTTTTTCTTCAACTTGTAGATCGAGCTTATGACGATTTTGATGTGCTTTTAAAAGCTCTTGACCAACTAATTGAGCTGCACGCGCAGCCATGACCACCATAGGTTCCATTGAACACCCACTACAAGTTTGAAGATTTTGACAAAGAATAATGCATGAAAGCGCGCAGATTCTATCAAATTAGCGCGCTTTTGGGTAAAAAATGTTAGGATTTTTTTAACTGAAGAATTTAAGCTGTCTGTACAAGCTTTAACCACACTTTTTCTATGGCTTTCTGGATACCTTCCGCATCTAGCCCACAGTTCTGTAACATCTGTGCATGTGTGGCTTGAGCCAGAAAACTGTCAGCTAAGCCTAAGTTCAGTATTGGTTTCAAGATTTGTGCTTTGGCCAAAAACTCATTTACGGCACTGCCTGCACCAGCCATAACCGCATGCTCTTCAACTGTCACAAATAAACTGGTTTTTTCTGCGAAATCACGAATGATTTGTTCATCCAACGGCTTCACAAAACGCATATTGATGACACGTACCCCAATATCATGCATTTTGCTGAGTTGAATAGCCGCTTCAATAGCTGCCGTCACACGACTACCAAAGGCTAGAATGCTAATTTGTTCATCATATTCGGCGTGGTATTCCGCTACAATTTCAGCTTTGCCTATTTCGAGCGCGGTCAATGTTTGTTGAATTTCAACGCCAACTCCATTACCACGTGGGTAACGTACTGCGGCAGGTCCATGATGTAAATACGCGGTATGCAACATTTGACGACATTCATTTTCATCTTTAGGTGCCATGATCACCATGTTTGGCACAGTACGCATATAGGCATAATCATAGGCACCAGCATGCGTTGGACCATCTTCACCCACTAAACCCGCACGATCAATACCAAAAGTCACATCCAGATTCTGTAAAGCCACATCGTGAATCAGTTGATCATAACCGCGTTGCAAAAAGGTTGAGTAAATTGCCACAACAGGTTTTAAGCCTTCACACGCCATGCCCGCAGCCAAGGTGACTGCATGTTGCTCAGCGATCGCTACATCAAAGAAACGTTCAGGATATTGCTTGGCAAATTTCACCATGCCTGACCCCTCACACATCGCGGGGGTAATCGCTAAAAGTCGATCATCCTGCTCCGCTTGATCACATAACCATTGCCCAAAGACATCAGAATATTTTGGAGGTAATTTTTTTGCTGGCGCAGTCGCGACTGGTGCAATTTTGGTAATGGCGTGATAGGTGATCGGATCAGCTTCGGCAGGCTTAAATCCTTTGCCTTTTTTAGTATAGACATGAACCAGACGAGGTCCTTTACGTTTTTTCAGCGCATTGAAAACATTGACCAGTTGTTCGACATCATGGCCATCAAAAGGGCCAAAATAATCAAAACCAATGGCTTTAAATAAGTTATCTGCGGCATCAGTAGCAGACTGATGTAACCGTGAATTATATGTCCATTGTGGATGGGGCTGTACATAAGCCTCACCCTCGTCATTGATATTGACTGAATGACCATGTTCCCAAATGGCTGCCAAATGTTTGGCAAAGCCACCTGTGCTACAGGAGATGGACATATCGTTGTCATTTAAAACCACAATTAGATCTGCATCATGTGCCACAGCATCATTCATGGCTTCAAAAGCCATACCTGCGGTCATGGCGCCATCACCCACAATACACACCACTTCGCATGGATTTTGCTGATAACGGCGCGCAAGTGACATACCCAGTCCTGCCGAAATTGCAGTCGAAGAATGCCCAACACCAAAAGTATCAAATACAGATTCTTCACGCGCAGGGAATGCAGCCAGACCATGTTGAGCACGAATCGTGGTCAATTGTTCACGACGCCCCGTCAATGCTTTGTGCGGATAAGCCTGATGACCCACATCCCAGATCAAACGATCATGCGGGGTATTAAAACTATAATGAAGCGCAACAGTTAGCTCAATTACACCTAAATTTGCGCCAAAGTGCCCGCCACTTTGTCCTGCCGCATATAAAATAAACTGACGCAACTCATCAGCCACTTGAGTCAATTGGCCTTGCTCGAGCTGACGTAATTGTTGTGGATGATCAACTTCATCTAACAATGGCGTAACAGGGCGTTGAGTTGGTATTTCGGTATACAACATATGTGGCAAAGCCTTTTTAAGCCTGGCAAATCCTAAGCTGGGTAAATGGGATTCGATATGATGAATGACATCATAATCTTATCGAATTTAAAGTCACCTTCAATCAGCCACATTTCTAACAAGGTCGCATGGAAATTTTCCCTGCGGCGTGGTTGGCTAGATTATCCAGAATAATCTTACTGTTTATCAACTATTATCGTGTGCATTATACAAAAAAGAAATTATTATGCATAAATTCAGCAGTTCAATTCTACCAATATATGACCAGTACGCTATACTTTAGCCGTTTTCCTGATGAGATATGTAATTAGTGGCTATCGAATTTGTCGCAACGTCAAAACTCCCGACCAAGTTTGGTGACTTCAATATTTCGGTGTTTCAAGATCCTGAAACGGGTGAAGAGCATGTCGCATTATCCAAAGGTTTAGAAAGTGCGCCGAATGAACCTGTGCTGGTGCGTATTCATTCTGAGTGTCTCACGGGCGATGCTTTTGCCTCACTCAAATGTGATTGCGGCCCGCAGTTGCAGGCGACACAACAGCTCATTAATGATACGGGTAAAGGCGTTATTTTATATTTGCGTCAGGAAGGCCGTGGTATTGGATTGACCAATAAAATCCGTGCTTATGCTTTACAGGATCAGGGACACGACACAGTCGATGCCAATCTTTTATTGAATCTTCCTGCGGATGCACGTCACTATGATATGTGTACCATTATGCTGGATCATTTGCAGGTCAAAGCAGTTAAATTAATCACCAATAATCCTCTCAAATTAAAAGCTTTGACTGATTTGGGGATCAATGTAGTTGAGCGTGTTCCACTCACGGTTGGACGTAATCCTTTTAATGAGCATTACTTGAAAACTAAACGTGAACGTATGGATCATTTATATAAAAAAGATGATTTCTAATTTCACGTTATTCTCGCATTTACATTTCAAGGGATTTTATTCATTGACTGAATAAAATCCTTTTTTACTTATTCTCACGCTTTCTTTATGCTTCATCTAAAGAAAATAAGATCATTTGAGGTCCTCATGCAGCATCCAACTTCGGCTGATATTCTACGAGTACGTGAATTTTTACTCGACCTACAGGCACGGATTTGTGCTGCATTAGAACAACAAGAACAACGCGGCGGCGGTTCTGCACAGTTTATGATTGATGACTGGCAACGTGCAGAAGGTGGCGGCGGACGCTCTCGTGTTTTGCAAGACGGAGAAGTGATCGAAAAAGGCGGCGTGATGTTTTCACATATTGATATTCGCCAACTCCCCGCTTCTGCGACACAACGTCATCCCAATATCGCAGGTGCTAAAGCGCAAGCATTAGGCGTGTCATTGGTGATTCATCCTAAAAACCCCAATATTCCCACTTCTCATGCCAATGTCCGTTTATTCGTGGCTGAACCTGAAGGTCAGGAACCTATCTGGTGGTTTGGTGGTGGTTTTGATTTAACGCCGTTTTACCCAGACAATCAAGATATCAAACATTGGCATCAAACTGCTTTTGATTTGTGTCAGCCTTTTGGCGAACATGTTTATGCTGAACATAAAAAATGGTGTGATGATTATTTTTATTTGAAACATCGTGATGAACAACGTGGGATCGGTGGTTTATTTTTTGATGACTTAAATCAGTGGGATTTTGACACTTGTTTTGACTATATCAAAGCCGTTGGCAATGGTTATCTCGACGCCATTCTTCCAATTTTTGAGAAACATCGTGAACAGCCTTATACCGAAGCACAGCGAGAATTTCAGTTATATCGACGTGGCCGCTATGTTGAATACAATCTAGTGTATGACCGTGGTACGTTATTTGGTCTACAAACAGGCGGACGAATTGAATCAATTCTAGTCAGTCTTCCTAATCTTGCCGCTTGGTCTTATCGTCCAGAATGGGATGAACACTCCATTGAGAAGCAACTCACTGATTATTATCTAAAACCTCATGATTGGTTAGCAGAACTGTAATATTCACTTGCAAATGAGAGTATTTATTATTAAATCGTCTCTTGAATGTTTGCTGTGATGCGTTATGCTGCTAGTACATGAAAGTTCATGTCATTACATGATTGAAAAAAGCCCCCACACAGTAAAGCAGCAACTGTTTGTCATCTTGATTTCATATTGTTTTGATCTAATTTAAAAAAATGAAAGGGTCATATTATGTCTAACATTTTAGAAAAGCATCGTATGCTGGTTTTATATGCCTTGATTGCTACTGTAGTGATTTCTTCTGGTATTACCATCGAATATGAAAATGTTTATTCAGATAGTATTTCGATTTCTGTGACTGTGCTTGCTGGTATAGGTTTATTTTTGGCTGCTGTGATTTTCTTCATTGAAGAAATTGAATCCATTTGTAATCCATAATATTCCGATACGATCAAAACTTCGATATATCCCCCCTGCAAAATTCCACACATCTTGTTGTTTGTAAATCATAGTCTCCAAATACCCTAAATTTAAAGCATCCACAAAAATAAAAGCCGCCTGATTCAGACGACTTTTACCTATGTTTAAATTTTAAATATTATTTAAATCAAGAACCTGCCAACTTAAACTCAATCCGGCGATTACGGAACTTACCTTGTTCAGTTTCGTTATCTGCCACTGGATGTTCAGAACCATAACCTACTGCTTTTAAGCTTGAACTACTTACGCCTTTTCCAGTTAAATAATCCACAACTGCTTGCGCACGTTTTTGTGAAAGGGCTTTATTGGTCTCAGCATTCCCCGTTGAATCGGTATAGCCTTCCACATTTAATGCAAGATTTGGAACTTTTTGCAACAGTCCAGCAGCCTGATCCAACACGGCTTTATTGGCATCTGGAATAGTTGCAGAACCGCTAGCAAAATTAATAATCTGCATATTTAAGGCACGTACAATTTGCTCTGGACTTGAGGATTCATTTAATCCTGTTAAAGCTTGAGTACTCGCATCAATACTGTTATTTACAGACTGCTCAACATTTAAAGGAGCTGCTGAAACGACATTTAATTCAGGCGCCAATGCTTTAATTTTTTCAATCAGACCTTTTAGAGCATTTGCATCTGGTGCATTCACAGTTAACTGATCACCCACCCACTCAATGCTTGCATTCGGAACTTCTTTCACCAGATTTAAAATGGCATCCAGTTTCTCCTGCGCTGGTAATTGTGTGGCATAGGCTGAATCTGTGGCAATATTACAATTTACACCTGTACCAAAGACTTTGGCTATTCCAGTCTGTAGAAGAGACGCAAGACCACTGTCTCCCACATTGGACTGACAACCTAAAACCTGATTTCCTGTTCCAGAAGTCAAACTTAGGGATGCAGGAGACGTAGCAGCCACTGTTGGCGCGACTTCAGAACTTGCTGTAGGCTCTGCGACACTGTTCGGTGCAGGTGTCTGTTTTTGGCAAGAACGCCAGAACAATAAAAGTAATAAGGCAAGTATAATTAAAGCTAGCCACGGCAGGAACTTTTTAAAGCCGCCTCCCGATGAATCTGCGGGTGGTGTTTTGAATGACTGACTCGCCGATGCCGTATGAAATAAGCTGCCCAACCCCAAACCTGATAAAATAGGTGCTGACCATGCTGGCAGCTGACTGGTTATTTGAGGTAGATAAGAACCGATGTAAGAAACAATATTTTCCTCACCCACCTCCTCTTTCAATGCTCTGGCACTGAGAGGAATCGCGTGATTGAAAAGAGATTCGATCGTTGCGGGCTGTAAACTATGATGTTTTGAAAATGCATCCAGAATTTCATTTAAAACGCCTTGATGATTTCCCAACAACTCCTGTAGCGGTGCCTGACTGCCATGTAATATGCTATTTAATCGGTCAGGAAATTTATGAAATAACGCCAGCATAATCGGGTAAAACTGTTTAAGTAATGAGGCCTTTTTATCGATATCGATTTCTAGTTGACTATGGTCGACCACCAACGGTGTCACTCTCTCCGCCAGAAGCTCTAGCGGGTTGAAGTTTGATGTCATTATTGTTCTCCATTTTTGTTGTGTCACAACTTAAATTATTAAGCGATATTATTTATAAGAAGAAATATCCAATAGCGTTTACATTTTGATCAGATCAAAAAAATTAGGCAATTACTCGCAACATAAACACATCATAAAGCTACAAATGCACGCACAAAGGCCATCTAACAATCTCGCAGAAACCTCATTTATTTTGCGGTCATTTTTAGCGTATAGTGATTCCATTTTTTGATAGTGATGGAGCTTCGCAATGACAGGACAATTTGCGGTAATTGGCAATCCGATTGAGCAATCACGTTCTCCAGAGTTACATTATGCTTTTGCTGAAAAATTAGGGATTGAATTGAGTTATCAAAAGCGTCTGGCACCTTTGGATGGTTTTGAAAAAAGTGTCACTGAGTTCTTTGCACAGGGCGGTTCAGGAATGAATGTGACTGTACCTTTTAAAGAACAAGCCTATGCAATGTGTGACGTCCTTACAGAGCGCGCGCAGATTGCCAAAGCAGTCAATACTTTGTGGAAAAAAGACGGGCAGTTATTTGGCGACAATACTGATGGACAAGGTCTGGTCGATGCCATTTTAGCGTTAAATTGGTCACTCAAAAATACTCGTATTTTAATTTTGGGTGCGGGTGGCGCAACGCGAGGCGTGATTTATCCCTTGGTTAAAGCAGGCGCAAAACAGATCACTATTGCCAACCGCACACTCACCCGTGCAGAACAATTAATCAGTGATCTTGAATCTTCTGTTCCAGAGGCTCAACTGAATATGATGCAGCTTTCTAAGCTCTCAGGTGAATATGATTTGGTTATCAATGCAACATCTGCCAGTCTCAGTGGCGAGGCATTAGTGTTACCGTCAAAGCTTAAATTTGATCATGCTTATGAAATGGCTTATGGCAAACCATCCACCTTTATTGACCAAGCCAAAGCTCGTGGTGTGCCAACGGCTGAAGGTTTTGGTATGCTCGTTGGTCAGGCTGTAGAAGCTTTTGCCATTTGGCATGGTGTTAAACCAGCAATCAAAGAATTCCTGTAAATACATGATTAAATCAACATATAAATAAGCTACGTCCATCTTGGAACGTAGCTTGCTATTTCAAAAATATGGTTCTTATTCAGTCAACATCTGACGATAGAGCTGTTCGAATAATTGATAATCAATATATTCCAAATGCTGTTGAGTCAATCCCTGTAAAGATTGTTCAGTCAGTTTATGTTGATGCGCATCTACAAAGACCTGCCCTAAGATTTTAGAGGTCTGAATCAACAGTGGGCGCGTTGATAAATCAACACCCTCCTGTTTTTCAAAAAGGGCCTGATACTGAACTGCAAACAGTTGTTGCGGTTTTTTTATAGCTTTTCTTGAGTTGCTGCCACTGCTGCCGTTCTCCTGACTGCATCATTGTCTGAGTTACAATCTCATCCACCATAGCACCCAGCTCTTGATCAAATTGCTCATCCGCCTCTAAATGATGCTTTTGCTGTAAAGCCTGAATTTGTTTGAGTGCCTGTCCTCGCGGGTTATAAATATCTTCATCGGAAAACCAATACGCATAAACCCGCGCAATATCTTTTAAATCTTGCGCAGAAAAATGTTTCACATATTCAGGCTCATTTGCACTCAAATGAGCAATAAAAATGGCGTTAAATGTTTTTTCATAAGAATGCGTTTGCTCATAAACCTGCGCCGCCAATTGCTGAAGCTGTTCATCCCATGACCATGAAGCATTTGTAGTGGTATCTATTTCATTCTCTAATGACCGGGTTAGACCACCCACGACTTTTTCAAGAAAAGAACCCTTACTCACTTCACTCAGTGATTTTGCCTGTTTAAGCTGTTGACGAGAAATGGGCGTTCCTTTTCCATAATTACTGACCTGCATCTCCATATTAAAATGCATACGTCGATTGGTTTGAGGCAATAAAAGACTCAGGTCATAATCAGCACTGACCAAACGCCCTTGTGCATCTAAGCCCACATTCATCGTCAAAGGTGTGCGCGCTTTGACAGCGGGCAAAGTTTGATCAATTTCAGAATGATGTTTAAGCCAAAGTGCTTTAAATGCTTGATCATCAATGAATTGATTTTGATCATAAGCTGCAAACGTGCTTTCTAATTTCTTTTGTTGAATCTGCTGATCGTTGTTACTGATTTGAGCGGTGCCGAACAGATCGATTCCATAATATTCTTGACAATAATGGATATCACCGTAGAACATCGATTTTTGAGATCTTTGCAAATCGGTACATTGCGCTTCAGTTAAAAGCATCGAATCCTGACTTTGGCTAAGGTCATGATCTTCAGCATCAGGTAATAACACATCAGTATTTGCTTGAATTTCATCCTCCGTTTGATCGGACTGCTCAGCAAGATCGGACTCTGTAACCCCTAATTTTTCAGTCACCATCGCGTACAGTTTTCGACTGGCATCATGCGCCTCAAGCTCAGGAGACTGATTTGCAGAAGTTTCGGAAGCTTTTGTTGCCAATGCCGCTGCTTTGTTATCTGCCCATTGCTCAAATGAGTTTTCTTTAAAGCCTAATACTGACTGAGTTAAATATTGTGCATTGACTTTATTATAAAGATCAGTTTGCAACATCACTTCTTCTAAGGTACTGTTTATACTTATTTTTCTAACAATTCCTGCTGATCTATCCTGATCACTTAACGGCAAGGTCTGGAACTGTTCAGGTTGAGCCAATACATAAGACACCGCACCTGAAGCTTTGAGATATTCCACCAATTTTTTCAAATCAACTTGTTTAAAAATATTTTGATATTTGGAGAAATCGATATAAGCAAGATTGCTCTGATTTTCGCGATTAACCAAATACGGCATAAATGCAAAATAGTTGGTATAAAATTTATAATCTTTAAAATCCAAAATCATTGGCAATTTCGCCTGTACCAATAATGTTGGCTTTTCATAACGTGCGGTTAAATTGAACGATCCCATTCGTTCACGATAATGTACCGACCCATCGTAACTAAACTGCACATCGTTGAGGATATTGATCCCAATATCCATCATTTTATCTAAATTACCCAAAGACCCCTGATTATTTGCACGTAGGCTTTGTTGCGCAATTGCACCATATAACTGTTGTTTTTGTTGTGCAGAGAGGCGAACTCCTTGTTCAAGCAAAGAGCGATCAATCTTTTGTTGTAGCTTTTGATCAAGTTTTTGCTCAGATGCAGCATTCTTTACGGTATTGTTTTGCGGCTTTGGCTGAATGTTGACTTTAAATTGACCAGAATAATCATAACTTGGGGTTTCATAGATTGCATTTAAACCAGAAATGATACGCTCACGATCGGTTTGATTCACCGAATTGGTTTTAATGACATGTTGAGTGCACCCCGAAAGACTTAAACCAAGTACACAATATGTTAAATATTTTAAACGCACTTTCACGCTTTACACCTTTAATATAGTTATAGTTACTAGCCTAATATGATTATTTTTAAATCAGAACCATACACTCGGACTTTATCAGAAAATCATCAAAAAGCCTTTGTCCAAATCTACAAAATTCGCTTTTCTGACATTTTTTTCATAACCGAGTATCAATGTATTTTTAAAGATGAGTAGGAATAATCCCTAGCATCGATACAGATAATCCAGAACTATTTCTAAATTTAGGATTAAAGACTATGCCAGCGTATAAAGCCCCGCTCCGTGACATTCGCTTCTTAATGAATGAAGTATTTGATTATGCTTCTCACTATAAAACGTTATCTAACGGTGAAAATGCCGATGCAGATACAGTAGATATGATTTTAGAAGGCGCAGCCGACTACTGTGAAAATGTACTTTCGCCGCTTAATCAAAGTGGTGATGAAGAAGGTTGTCATTTTGACAATGGTGAAGTGAAAACACCAAAAGGCTTTAAAGAAGCTTACGACCAGTTCGTACAAGGCGGCTGGCAAGGTCTGTCTTATCCAGAAGAATTTGGTGGTCAAGGCTTACCAATGTCATTGAACCTGATCAAATCTGAAATGATGGGAACGGCGAACTGGTCATTTACCATGTATCCAGGTCTGAGCATGGGCTGTATGAATACCATCATGCAATTTGGTACAGATGAACAAAAAGCGACTTACATGCCAAAGCTGGTTGAAGGGACTTGGTCTGGCACCATGTGTTTAACTGAACCACAATGTGGTACAGATTTGGGACAAGTTAAAGCTAAAGCAGAACCACAGGCAGACGGCACATACAAAATCTCTGGCACTAAAATCTTTATTTCTGCGGGTGAGCATGACTTAACAGATAATATCATTCATATCGTATTGGCTCGTCTTCCAGATGCACCTGCGGGTACACGTGGTATTTCATTGTTCATCGTGCCTAAATTCCTCCCTACTGCGGATGGCGGTGTAGGTGAGCGTAACGGTGTTGTTTGTGGATCAATTGAACACAAAATGGGAATTAAAGCTTCTGCAACGGCAGTGCTTAATTTTGACGGTGCAACAGGTTACCTGATTGGTGAAGTGAATAAAGGTCTGCATGCGATGTTTACCTTTATGAATACAGCCCGTATTGGAACAGCGGTTCAGGGTATCGCGCATGCTGAATTGTCTTTCCAAGGTGCGTTACCATATGCCAAAGATCGTATGTCGATGCGTGCCCTTTCTGGTAAAAAAGATCCAGATAAAGTCGCTGATGCAATTATTCATCATGCCGATGTCCGTCGTATGTTGCTGACTCAAAAAGCCATCGCGGAAGGTGGTCGTTCAATGATTTATCATGCAGCACAACTTGCAGATAAAATGACCGACGCATTAATTACAGGTGACCAAGCTAAATTTGAAGACTATGACGACAAACTGGGCTTCTTTACCCCGATTCTAAAAGGTTTCTTGACTGAGCTTGGTTTGGAAGCTGCGAATCATGGTATGCAAGTATACGGTGGTCACGGTTATATTCGCGAATGGGGCATGGAGCAAATTGCTCGTGATGCACGTATCTCAACACTTTATGAAGGTACTACTGGTGTCCAAGCACTCGATTTGATTGGTCGTAAAGTACTGTTATCGTCTAAAGGTAAAGTCGTTCGTGACTATACTGCTGAAATTTTAAAATTCTGTGGCCGTCATGCACGTAACAAATACTTGCGTCGCTTTGCATGGGATCTCACCAAAATCTGTGCGCAATGGAATACTTTAACTGTCCGCATCATGCTCGCTGCACGTAAAGACCGTGACATCGTTTCATCTGCTTCAGTAGATTATTTAATGTTCTCAGGTTATGCCATGATGGCTTATTTCTGGGCACAACAAGCCGTGATTGCATCTGAGAAACTAGAAGCAGGTGACGGTAAAGAAACACCTGAATTCTATAAAGCCAAAATTAAAGTTGCAGATTTCTACTTTGATCGTTTGTTGCCACGTGCACAAGGTCATGCTGAATCAATGGTTACACCATCTCGTGCATTAACATCATTAGCACCAGAGCATTTTAGTTTTGACTACTAAGTCTCGTTAAAACTCCAGTGATCAAAAAGGATGCCTTTGAGGCATCCTTTTTTTTACTTTTACTTTCTATTTCCATCTAATCAGTAAGCTTAGTCAGGATACGGCTTTTCTGAGGTAAAACGAAATTCTCACCCAAATTTCTACGGTTTTCGCCATTATTTGTATTTTTAATTTTATCCAGATCGGTTTTTATACGTTCAGAGTCGATAATTTTAAAATAAAGGTTTCCTCCACCAAAAACACTGACACTAATTTCTTTCTGAGCACTATCGATTGTCCACGCATCTGGCTGAGATATTTTAGTGTTTTGTCTTTCATCGATCACGATCCGCCCTGTACTAATTCTTTGGCGGTAAGCCGTTCCATCCTGCAATAAGCTGATCACATAATCAATCTGTCCTTCAGGCTCTTTGCAAAGCGCAACTGGATCAGAACAAGGAATGTGTACATGATAACGTCCAGTATATTTCAATGCCTCTGGAGACAATGACGTAGACTTTTTCTGATTCGGCGGTGTTTCAACTGGCAATGTTGCCTGACCAGCGACATCCACCAATTTACTGCCCTGATCTTCGTCATCATGAGCGGAATCTTCTGCAACGGATGACGCTGCCATAGGATCGCTTGATGCAATATCAGGCTGAGCATGATGTTGATCACATGCTGATAATCCGAGACTGAATAACAACACCAATAGCAACCGTGTTTGCATCAACGTAAACCTTACCGAAGCGTTTTTTGAATAAGACATAGATGAGTATCTTTAGCGTTTTCCTCTATTTTCAGGGAAATAACGCCATATCATAAATTTAAGATCATGATTATGTTCTGGATCTCACACTGAGAGATTGATCTTATTTAAAAAATTCAAATTCTGCGTGAAATTGGTGCAAGTTTATCTATTTCAGCTTTTAGTCAGTGATTTTGCTTACATAAAATAACGATTTTTTAGCTTATATACCTTTAAAGCGTTGAGATCTTCCCCATTTTATAAATTACATACCCAAAACATAAATTGGAGATGTATTTATTTTTATCTGAGGAGATATTCTGAATGGCCAATACTGGTTTATATCGTTCTAACCGACAACATTTGATCGCCGGTGTCATGGGCGGTATTGCTGAACGTTTTGGTTGGAATGCAAATTTATTACGGCTTATTTTCGTCATCATTTCGGTCATGAGTGCTGCTTTCCCTGGCATATTGGTGTATCTGATTTTATGGTTGGTTATGCCCAAACAAACTGAACGTCTGCCATATCAGCAAAGCTATCAGCAGCCCATTCGAACAGTACATGAAGAACAACGGATGAGACGTTAAACCCAACATCATTTGACCTTGTTATTCTGGTCGCTACGATTGTGATCCCCCTAAAATGCAATCGTAGCTTTTTTTTGGCTAAAAATGCTCAATCAACCTGATGATGCTTGAATATGCACTAACTGCTGTTGTAATGCGGCAATCATATCGGCACGGCTAATAATTCCAATCAATTTTTGATCCTGAACCACAGGAATATAGTTAAACGATTTTTCCACAAAATAAGGCACCAAATCCTGAATAGGTTGTAACGGCATCACCGTTACCACTTTGCGATTCATAATTTGTTTGACCAGATGCTCCCATGAAGCTCTCGGATCTGCCGCGCGTTTAAACCATTCCACCACATCATATAAAGCCAATGTCCCCACAATATGATTATCCTTGTGAATAACAGGTAAGCTCATGAGATTATTGTATTTAAATTTATCTAGTGCTTTATGAATATCATCATTTTCATCGAGTGTAATAAGGTCTTTACTCATAATATCCTGACATCGATAGACATTGACTTGGCGTTGGTGGGCTAGCTCCTGCGCTTCCAAGATGATTTTTTCCAGATCGTATTGGCTAATATCGAGCAACTCTGTGTGTTCATGCAGTGCACGTTGAATATCTTGTGGCTGAATACTGACCTTTTGTGTCGGTGTCGGGTCTTTAGAACGTGAATTAAGATGTTTTGGATAAGGATAATGTCGGCCAATCAATCGATTAAAACACAAGGCAAATGCCAGCAATAATACTGAATTCAGTAACACTGGGTATATCACAAAGTTAAAACCTAAACGGTGAACAGCCTCTCCGCCTAACACCGCGGTGATTGCAACTGCGCCACTGGGAGGATGCAATGAGTCGCTAGTCATCATCAGAAAAATAGTGAGACCTACTGCCAAGCTAAATGCGCTCGTTAAATCTGGAATCCACGTGGAACACGCGACTCCCACAGTAGCAGCAATAGTATTCCCGATCAGCATATTCCACGGCTGCGCCAAAGGACTTGATGGGACAGCAAATAACAAAACAGAGGATGCCCCCATCGGCGCGATATACCATGGATTTATGTCACCCAAGACATACCAGCTAATGAGTGAAGAAATGGCTAAACCACATAATGCGCCGATGCTACAAAAAAGTCGTTCTTTTAAAGGAAGAATCTTGAAATTTGGTTTTAAGGCTGAAAGCCAATCTTGCTGTATATCTCTCACCGCTCACCTAGGTTTTGATCTTGCCTGAGTTACAAAAGTATAAGCGGATTTTTCTTAAAAATGTATTTGTATTATATCTTAAGAGAATCAGAAAATTTGCTCATCATTTTAATTGATGTATTCCTGTAGTTGTTCTACCCGATGTTGATATTCAAGCATTGGACAAAATCCATACATTGGAGAACCTATATAATCCCCTGCATTTTGACATTCCTGATCGACATATTGTTTCCAAAGCTGCTGTGACTTCATAATCTTGTTATATCGCTCAGGACTTCCAGTTGTTTTGATCTGATCTAGCAATTGTACAATCTGCTTTTCATAAAGACCTCTGGCGTATCCACTACAGACGTCTACCACTGCGTTATTAATACTCGGAAAATGCTGCTTCTGTATCGTTTCTTCCACGCATTGGCTATATAAATCTGACTCAACAGGATTCTGCGCATTTGCAGTTTCTACCAAGAAAATTAGGCTCAGTAAAAATAAGCTATTTTTGAGCTTGGTCATCTCTCCCTCCTTTTAACGTGCATGCTGTTTGAAAAAATTCCAAACCACTTGCGTCGCATCAAATCCTTCATCTGCCTGATCAGCAGTTGGCCAGACATGTTGCCCCTGATCAATATCATAAAGTACGACATCAGCTTTGCAGTTTAGATTTTTTTCAATCCTAAAATGTGCTGTTTGCTCTATAAAGCCTTTTGTTTGACATTGATTGACCGTCTTCCAGTAATTCATCGCATAAGCAACCGATTGAAACGGTTGTTGCTGTGCTTTAGCAACAAATCGAGTTGGGCTTATTCCTCCCTGAAAAGGCACCACCGAATCTTTTTCACCATGAATCATTAAAATAGGCACTGCATCTTTTGCTATTGCTTCATCTCCAAATAATGCACCTGACACGATCGCGACAGCAGCCAGTTGTCGCCCCATGTGGATGGCTAATTGATGCGTCAACATTCCTCCATTTGAAAAACCCACTACATAAATTCGATGCGGATCAAGCAGTGCATGCTGCGATGCATCTTTTAGAACCACCTGAATAAATTTAATATCATTTACCTGCTTCTGCACGGCTTGACCACAACAACCGTATGCATTCCATGTTCCCATTTTGCTATTTGCACCTATGCCTTGTGGCGTAATTAAAATAAAGTTTTGTTGTTGTGCAATGGCTTGCCAGCGTTTCAGCATTTGATTGGCATTGCCTCCTCCGCCATGTAATGCAATCACCACTGGGCGAGCAGATTGCCTTGCAGAAGATGGGATATATAATTGATAGCTGCGCTGCATAGCATCAACTTGAAGATATTGTGATGATAGCGAATTGTTCTCAGTTGTTCTTTGTTCAAATTTTTGCTTTATTTTTTGTGCAAGTGGCCGCTCTGCCAACCATGCCGCTTGAGCTGAAAGGGTATGCATGATCAGGGCAAAGACACCGAATATCGCGCACCATCGTTTAGATATTTTTCTGAAGTCGGCCATGTCGATTAACCTTTGTGTTTATTTTTAGCTCTAATCTACGCCTAAATTCAGCAGAAAAGATGAAGTTTAATCTCCGCTATTTTTTATTCGCAAGAACTCGACAGAACCTTTGCCACTCCCCTTTAAAATCCTTATACTTGAACGCAATTTTTCTTTGATTTTATTAGTGGATGCACCATGAGTCGCGCCATATCGCATATTGATACCTTTCAGGGCTTAATTCTTGCCCTACAAAACTATTGGGCCGAACAAGGCTGCGTCGTTCTACAACCCTACGACATGGAAATGGGTGCAGGTACATTCCATACCGCGACCTTCTTACGTGCACTTGGCCCTGAAACATGGAATGCCGCTTATGTGCAACCTTCGCGTCGTCCGAAAGATGGACGCTATGGTGAGAACCCAAACCGCTTACAACATTATTATCAATTTCAAGTGGTACTTAAGCCAAACCCAGACAATATCCAACAGCTTTACCTAGACTCCCTCAAGGCGATTGGGATTGACACTCTGACTCACGATATTCGTTTTGTCGAAGATAACTGGGAATCTCCAACACTCGGCGCATGGGGCTTAGGTTGGGAAGTCTGGCTCAATGGTATGGAAGTCACTCAGTTTACTTACTTCCAGCAAGTCGGCGGTGTTGAGTGTTACCCAGTCACAGGTGAAATTACCTATGGTTTAGAACGTCTGGCGATGTACCTACAAGGGGTTGATTCGGTTTATGACTTGGTCTGGACTAAAGGTCAATTTGGAACCGTGACCTATGGCGATGTGTTCCACCAAAATGAAGTGGAACAATCGACCTATAACTTTGAATATGCCCCTGTCGAGAAATTATTTGAATTATTTGATTTTTATGAATCAGAAGCAGTTCGTTTAATTGAGGCAAAACTGTCTTTACCTGCCTATGAACAAGTGGTTAAAGCATCGCATACCTTCAACTTATTGGATGCGCGTGGCGCAATTTCAGTCACCGAGCGTCAACGTTATATTTTGCGTGTAAGAACTTTAGCTCGCGCCATTGCGCAAAGTTATGTTCAGGCGCGTGCCGAACTTGGCTTTCCAATGGCAGAGCCACATTTACGTGATGAAGTTTTAGCCCAACTCAAAGCACAAGCAGAAAGTGATGCAGCCAAAGCGCAAAAAGCGGAGAACAAATAATGAGTCAACATACGGTCTTATTTGAACTTGGCTGCGAAGAGCTGCCACCAAAAAGTTTAAAAACATTACGTGATGCGCTACAAGCAGAAACCATCAAAGGTTTAACCGATGCGGGCTTAAACTTTGCAACAGTGGAAGCCTATGCTGCACCACGTCGCTTGGCTTTAAAAATTGTGGATGTTGATGGCGCTCAGGCGGATACACAAAAACGCTTTGATGGCCCTGCGCTTCAGGCTGCTTATGATAGCGAAGGCAAACCGACCAAAGCCCTTGAAGGCTTTATGCGTGGTCAAGGGATTGAGGCGGATCAAGTATCGACCTTTCAGGCTGGTAAAGTTGAGAAAGTCTGCTACTACAAAGACATCAAAGGCCAAAGCCTTGATGAATTATTACCAAATATTCTACAAACGGCGTTAGACAATTTACCGATTGCTAAACGCATGCGTTCTGCTGCAAGTCGTACCGAATTTGTCCGTCCAGTAAAATGGGTCGTATTACTTAAAGATGATCAAGTCATTCCAGCCACGATTCAGGATCATTCAGCCAGCAATGTTACCTATGGTCATCGTTTCCATGCGCCTGAAGCGATCACTTTGGATCATGTCAATGATTATTTGACTGCACTTGAAAGTGCCTATGTGGTGGCTGATTTTTCAAAACGTCAAACCACCATTCAGCAGCAAGTGAAACAATTGGCAGATGAAGTCAATGCCACTGCCATTGTGCCTGACGACTTACTCGATGAAGTCACTGCATTGGTGGAATGGCCAGTTGCACTACGTGCAAGTTTTGAAGAACGCTTTCTTGCTGTACCACAAGAAGCCTTAATTACCACCATGCAGGATAATCAGAAATATTTCTGTCTGGTCAATAGTGAAGGCAAGCTGCAACCCTACTTCATTACCATTTCCAATATTGAATCGAAAGATCCAACTCAAATTATTGAAGGAAATGAGAAAGTTGTACGTCCACGTTTGAGCGATGCAGAATTCTTTTTCTTGCAAGATCAAAAACAACCGCTTGCCAGCCGTAAAGACAAATTGGCCAATATGGTGTTTCAGGCAGAACTTGGGACACTCTGGGATAAATCTTTACGTATTGCCAAATTGGCAAGCCAGATCGCGATATTAACTCATGGTGATCGTGCTGCCGCAGAGCAAGCAGGTCTTTTGGCAAAATGCGATTTGACCTCTGAACTGGTCGGTGAATTCCCTGAATTACAAGGTACTGCGGGAACCTATTATGCACGTTTGGAAGGTTTACCAAGCGAAGTTGCAGATGCGATTGCAGAGCAGTATTTACCACGTTTTTCAGGTGATGTTTTACCACAAACTCAAACGGGTACGGCGCTTGCACTGGCAGATCGTTTAGATACCTTGGTCGGTATTTTTGGCATTGGTCAAGCCCCGACAGGTTCTAAAGATCCGTTCAGCTTACGCCGTGCTGCGATTGGTGTATTGCGTCTATTGATTGAAAAAGAGTTAGATTTGCCATTGGTAGAACTGACCAAAATTGCTTCTGAAAACTATCATGGCAAGTTACGTGAGCCTGTCAAAGCGCAACATGAAGCGCTGAACTTTATTGAGGCGCGTTACCGTGCCATGTATGAAGATCAGGGCGTTGCCATTGATGTGATTCAATCGGTTCAGGCGTTATCTCCAAAATCTCCACTGGATTTTGATCATCGCGTTAAAGCTGTGAATCATTTTAAAAATTTGCCAGAAGCACAGGCATTGGCTGCTGCCAATAAACGTGTGGCCAACATTTTGGCTAAAGAAGGTCAGATTGTCGGTGATGTGGATACCTCGCTGTTAGTTGAAGATGCTGAATACGCGTTATTTAATGCACTGCAAACGGTGACTCCAATAGTACAACCTTTGCTTGAAGCACATAACTATACCGATGCCTTGTCTCAATTGGCGTCGTTACGTGAGCCGATTGATGCATTCTTTGACAACGTGATGGTGATGGCAGAAGATCCAAAACTCAAAGCCAATCGCTTGCGTTTACTGGCGCAGTTGCGTGGTTTATTTAATGCGATTGCAGATGTGAGTATGTTGCAGGGTTAATAATTCTTGTTTTTTAATATAAACCTCGCTATAAATTAGCGGGGTTTTTTCATAGATTAAAAACTTATGGTTATATTTATTAAGTAATCTCGATTTATCAACGAAGCGTGTTGACATAAGACAACAATCTAATAAAATATTCAAAAGGTCTTTTCTTCATAATGAGTAAGCATCCTAATAAACATATTGAAGAAGCCATTCAATATGCTATGGAAAATGGTTGGTATGTAGTCGAGTCAGGGAAATCCGCTCACTCATTTTGTAGATTGAAATGTGTTTATGGACATTCAGAACATCAAATGAGTATTTGGAGTACACCTAAAAGTCCAGAGAACCATGCGAAGCAAATCAGACGTAAAGCTGATCAATGTAAAGGTAATGATGAGAGGATTAAAGAATGACTATTTACCATTTTACGGTCATAGTACGAGATGCTTTTGATAGTTTAGATAATCTTGAAGATCAATTCTTTGAGGCTGGCTGTGATGACGCGCTGTTATGCAGTTATAACGATACAATCTATTTAGAGTTTGATCGTGAAGCTACAAATGCACAGACGGCAATTACATCTGCTTTAGCAGACATTCGAAAGCTTGGCTTTAATGACCTGATTGTTGAAGAACATGGTTTCGCCACATTAGCTGAAATGGCTGAACGTGCAAACCTAACACGCCAAGCTCTATCACTATATGCCTTAGGTAAACGAGGTAAAGGCCAATTCCCAAGACCAATGTACGGAGTTACTACACCGAAGTCTGCATTATACTCTTGGCCTGAAGTAGCAACTTGGTTACATCAACAAGGTACATTGAATGATGCAACATTCGAAGTAGCAACAACAAGAATTTAAAATAATAATAAAGCAATGCACACTCTAGGAAAAGCTAGAGTTTGAGCCTGTAAATTATTTTGTGTAAGTTCCATTTTTTATAAATGATCTTTTAATCGATCATCGAACTGAATCGTAAACCAATTCATTGCTAAACGCCAATTTTGAATTGGCATCGTCCATTTCTTCGCAGCATTTGATGTTGCTAAGTAAATGACCTTCTTTACTGAGTCATCAGATGAAAAGATTTTCCTTTTCTTCGTTGAATGGCGTATTACGCTATTCAACGACTCAATCGCATTTGTTGTATAAATTGCATGACGTATTTCGGCTGGATAGCTAAAGATCGTTCGGATATTTTCCCAATTGGCCCGCCAGGATTCTCCAATTTTGGGATACTGGTGATTCCATTGATCACAGAAGATGTCTAGGGATTTTAAAGCATTTTCCTCTGTACTTGCCTGATAAATCGCTTTCAGACCCGACGTAACAGCTTTGTAGTCTTTCCAGCTTACAAATCTCAGGCTATTGCGTACAACATGCACGATACACAGTTGAATATCAGTATGAGGGTAAACAGAGGCTATCGCGTCAGGGAAGCCTTTTAATCCATCTACACAGGCAACAAGAATGTCCTGTACTCCTCGATTTTTTAGCTCTGTCATGACTGACAGCCAGAATTTGGCACCTTCTGTCTGAGCAATCCACATACCCAGTAATTCTTTTTGCCCATCCATATTGATGCCTAAAGCAAGGTATACGGACTTGTTAATCACATTGGAGTGCTGACGGACTTTGACAACAATACAGTCAAGATAGACAACAGGATAAAGGCTATCTAAGGCTCTATTTTGCCACTCAGTCACTTGCTCAATCACAGCATCGGTAACTTTGCTGATGAGAGATGCTGACACATCGGCATCGTACATTTCTTTGAAGAAGGCTACAATTTCCCTATTAGTCATTCCTTTTGCATACAGTGAGAGGATTTGGTCATCCATACTGGTGATGCGTGTTTGGTGCTTTTTGATAATTTGTGGCTCAAATGAACCTTCTCGATCACGGGGAATATCTAAAGCCAGTTGTCCATCTTGAGTTGTAATGGTTTTAGAACTAAACCCATTACGGCTATTTGAGCCTTTCTTGGGCTGATGCTTTTCATAACCGAGATGGTCTGAAAGTTCAGTATTGAGTGCAGTTTCAATCATGAATTTTTTAAAGACTGCTGTCATTTGGTTTAAGTCTTCTGGTGTTTTTAGACCTTTAGCCAATTCGGCAGCCATACTTTTGATTGTTGCTTCATCCATGTGAAGTACCTTTTGTAATTATCCTCTGAAGGATAAATGAAAATTAAGTACTTACACAAAATTTAGAACAGTCCCTAGAGTTTAGACGCGTTCATTTAAAAGGCATTTACACAGAATTTTTTACAGCGTCATTTTTCATTTATAACTATTTATCTTTTCCAATTCATCCACCCAATACTACCCACAATCATTAATCCTCCAATCAATACATAAATCGACGGCCGTTCCCCCAAAAACAAGATAGCAATGCTCATAGCCACCAAAGGCGTACAATACAAATAATTTGAAGCCTGCATTAACGGTATTTGCTTAAGCACATAGCCCCAAAGCACATATGCCAAAGCACTCGGAAAAAGCCCCAATAACAACACCGCAAGATTTGCCTGCCAAGTTGCCTGTTGAATTTGCACAAGCACATCAGGACTATAAAACAATAAAGGCAAGGTACCGAACCAGACCACATAACACATCATACTGATCGAGTCATAAGGCAGATCAAATTTTTTATACAGTACAAAATAAATCGCCCAACACATTGCTGCGAATAAAATCAATAAGCTATGTGCATTTGGCAACACTAAACCCCGATCGCCACTGACCACTAAAATTGCACCAGTTAATCCCATCACAATACAGACACTTTGTTTCAGTGAAATTTTATCTTTAAACACCAATGCTGAAATGATCAAAGTAAACAAAGGGATCGACTGACTTAAAATACTTGAAGCCGTTGCGGTGACATACTGCTGTCCAGTATTGATCAAAACGTGATGCAAGCTCACAGAAAATAATCCCAATATGAAGAACAAGGGAAGATCACGTATTTTGGGAATCACAATTCCTTTCTGAAATGCAATCACAGCTAAAACAGCCGAAGCAATCACAAAGCGTAATAACGCAATATGTTCAGGTGAATAGGATAATAAAGCGCTATGCACCCCTACAGGCGAATAGCCCCAACAGATCACCACCAAAGCAATAGAGAAATAAAGTTTGAACTGCTGATGATTGAGCAATGAGATGTAAAAGTGATGCATTAAAGCTTACCAGACTTGGGCTTAGTTGCATCATAAAGCGATAGATGATTGAGTAAAATTAACTTATATTGAGCTTATCATTCATTTTTATTCAATCATAAACGATGGATATACAACAACTCAGAATATTTCAAAGCATCGTGGAATGTGGCAGCATGGCTCAAGCTGCGACTAAACTGCATTGTGTTCCCTCCAATATCACCACTCGTATTAAACAGCTTGAGCAAGAACTCAAAGCCCCTCTTTTTTTACGTGAAGGAAAAACCCTTAAACTCACTGCTTCTGGTGAGATTTTTCTGGAATATAGTCAAAAAATTTTGGCGTTATGCGATGAAGCTAAGCGTAGTATTCATCATGATGCAGCTCCATCTGGGCCATTAAGAATTGGTGCAATTGAATCTTCAGCAACGACTCGCCTGCCGCGTTTATTGGCTCAGTATCATCAACTGTATCCCGATGTTTCCGTTCAAATTACGACAGGAACATGGAAACAACTTTTACAGGATGTCGCTCAACATAAACTGGATGGTGCCATTGTCGCGGGACAGATAAATTTCCCATTGCTCCATCAACTTGAAATTTATCAAGAAAATATGGTACTGATTGCGCCAACATCCATGGGCGAAATTCGTTGTCAGGAAGATTTGATCGATAAAGAAATTTTTATGTGGACTGAAGGTTGTCCTTATCGTGCAGCACTCGAAGCATGGCTTAAATTAAAACACTTGTCCTTACCCATGACAGGTATCGCAAGTTACGCTACCATTATTGGCTGCGTCAGTGCGGGTTCTGGTGTTTCTTTGGTTCCTAAAAGTTTGTATGAACAATATCAAGGTCTCAGCAGTATTCGCGGTTTTGATTTTGCGCATTTATCCTCAATTCAAAATCAATTTTTCTGGCATCAAAACGTTCAATATCATAAAGCCAGAGATGCATTTATTACGCTATTAAAAACAGAATTTTCAAATAAAAAAATAGCTTAATTTTTTTATTCACCACTCTCGCTGAATGAACAAATATGGTTATACTGATAGCCAATAACAACACATGTAAGCACTTGAATGATGAAACTTAAAACTCTTTTTTTAGCAACTGCTACTTGTTTAACCCTTACAGCCTGTTCAACGACTCCTCCTGTTCCAGAAACCACTGTAGGTGTGATTGAAGAAGTCAGCAATATTAAAGCCTTTCCTGATACCCAAAATAATAAGGCAAAATTGATCAAGCTGGGTGATCATTGCAACATTGAATTTACAGGTATTATGGATGCAGGTCGTGCGCGTGAGAACTGGGTATTTAAAGGCAATACCTTAATCTCTGCGGGAACGGTGATCGTGGCTAAAGATGGCACCAGTTCAGCCAAATCTTTTGACCTGTATGACAAACAAGTTCAAGCAAACTTCCTTTCACTACGTGACAATTTCAAAAAAGAAAACGTCGCAGCTTGTGAATAAGACTTACTGTTCTGCTCTTAATGCAAATTAGGGGCAAACTATTTCATTATATTTATCTCCTTCACTGTATATTGCTTGTAGCAAGCTGTATCAGTTTGATCTTTTTTATTCTTAAATTCAGTTCATGCGCTAAGATAACCCACATTCTAGAATCAAGAAAAAGGATGGCTAAAAATGCTTAAGCATGCCCTTTATGCTGCAACGCTCAGTTTGGTTACTTTTTTACCTATTGCAGCAAATGCAAATGAAAGCGTGACATCTACATCAGATCAACCCAAAACCATGCCTTATGGTGATAACCCCAATATCTTTCGGGTACTGACCTATAAAACTGGGCAAAGCATTAGTCGTTTAGGAAATTCGATTCAGCGCGGCGCAGATAAGTCTTCCGCTAAAATCAGTGAAAAATGGCAGGAAAGCAAAGCTTATGGCTCAGAACAGTCCCAAGTGGCACAGCAAAAGGCCAATGAAGCAAAGACCTACACTGAACAAAAATGGCAGCAGACCAAAGATGCTGTTGTGGGTACCAACGGCGGTACTGTTCCGATTGAACAAGGCAGCTTAAGTCAGTCCTCAGCAGAACCAGCGACTGCTAGAGTGGCAGTTGCTGCTCCTGCAAGTTCGGTCAGT
Source organism: Acinetobacter septicus (assembly GCF_019355975.1). Lineage (NCBI taxonomy): Bacteria > Pseudomonadati > Pseudomonadota > Gammaproteobacteria > Moraxellales > Moraxellaceae > Acinetobacter > Acinetobacter septicus. The sequence goes on from NZ_CP079898.1 coordinate 1,748,967, forward strand.
CCATCTACGACCAATCCAGCAACATCGGCTGCGCCATTGCCCGAAAGTGCGAATCCTTAAATCTTTGGGAGGGCTAAGCATCAGGCATTCACCTGACGAATCATTTGACCGGAAATAAATCCTTGCGCATTTTCAGCCAATTGCTCCACCATACGTTGTCTGGATTGCACACTGCCCCATGCAGAGTGTGGGGTAATAATTAAATTCGGAAGATTGGCATCCAGTAGCACATTACCCTCTCTAGGTGGCTCAACAGTCAGCACATCGGTGGCTGCACCCGCGATCTTTCCTTGCTTTAAGGCATCAACCAAATCAGCTTCATGTACAATGCCACCCCGCGCACAATTGATTAAAAAGGCTGAATTTTTCATCAGCTCGAATGCATTGGCATTAATCAAATTTTGAGTCTCGGGTGTTAATGGACAATGTAAGCTTAAAAAATCCACTCGTGGTAACAATTCATTCAGTTCTAAACCATTTTCATGTTTTGGTCGGTTGGGTAAATTGGCAATTAAAATCTGCATGCCAAAGGCTTGAGCCAAACGAGCAACTTCCTGTCCCAACTCGCCATAACCCAAGATTCCTAAGGTCTTTCCAGAAAGTTCAAGTATTGGATAATCCAAAAAGCAGAATTGCGAAGATTGCTGCCAACGCCCTTGTGTAACCGCACGATCATAACGAATCAGTGAAGTAGCCAATGCCAACATCAGCGTCAGAGTATGCTGTGCAACGGATGCCGTGCCATAGCCTTGACAATTACACACCACTATCCCTTGTGCTTTGGCCGCTTTCAGGTCGACGTTATTGGTGCCTGTGGCAGAAATGAGGATCAATTTTAACTTTGGAAGCTGTTGAATTGTCTCGGCATCTATAACAACTTTATTGCTAATGGCCACCTCAACATTACTCAGTCGCTCGATCACCTGTTCAGGTGCAGTACTTTCATATAACTGAAGCTCATTAAAACAAGCCCGTAAAGAGCTAAAATCCAGATCATTCATGTCCAGAGAACCATAATCCAAAAATGCAGCAGCTAAACTCATCATGTACTCTTGTGTAAATTGGCTATTTAAAATAAAAAACTTATCACGAAAATTCTATCTTGTTTTCGCCAGATACAAAACTTATGATCAAGCTGAAATGGCAAGGGATGCAGCGTATTTTTCCTCAGCTTGAAAATTTTAACTTTGAGTCAAATTCATTGATTTTTCTGTCTCCATAATTTCTCCTCAACTTTATTCACGCAGTTAACCACTTGTAATTTTTTGAACTAAGTCACACAAATCAAAAATTGTTACTTATGATAGCAATGTCGATCACTCAATCATCAGGCTGAGTGGATTCACAAAAGGAAAGAAAAATGAAAATGATGAAAACCGCGATTTTAACTGCAAGTATTTTAGCTTCGGCAAGCATCTTTGCTGGCAATGCTTCTGTCAATGTTGGTGCAAATGCTCAAGTCGAATCAGATGGCATTCTTAGTCGTATTGGCCATGGGGTAACACAGGGCGTTAGCAATACCGCACATGCGGTTCATTCAACAGCAGTTAAAGCAACTGATGCCACGATTGATGCGGGAAGCCATGTAGCGCACAAAACCCATGATGTTGCAGTGAGTGCCAAAGATAAAACCGTCAATTCCGCAGAGAAAGTAGGTGATAAAAGCCAACAAGCTTGGCAGGATACCAAACGTGGAACCAAGAAAGCCGTAAATAAAACGGAAAAATTCACTGCTGAGGAAAAAGCCAAAGCTGAATCTCGTTGGAATGCAAGCAAGAACACTGCAAATAGTGGCATAAGCGCAAATACAAATGCAGGGGTAAAAGTGGGTTCAGTCAACGCTAATGCGGGTGTTGCCACCAATGCGTCTACCCACAATTTAGGCGTTCAGGGGCAAGCTGGGATTGAAAGACAGCCAACGGCGCCACAAAATTCAGCGACAAACTAAATCGGTAAGCGCAAGATTATTGTAGGATGGAATAACACAAAACATGAAAAGGGGATGACCTAGGTGAATACTAGTCATCCCCTTTTCCTATCTGGATAATGGCTTTAAATATATTATTAAATCGTTTTAAACTTTTCTGCATCCTGAATAGAATTTTCAGTGAAAGTACATATTCCATGTTCATCGCTATTAAGACTTAACTGCTTATAACTCAACACAAAATAATCAGCATATTTTTTAATGAGGATCGGACTCATATCGGTTGTTAATGCATCGTCGTCCTTAAACAACTTCATGACTCGTCGATCATTCATCGCCACAATATAACGTTCGGCATTGATGACAATTTTAACAATCCCACTACTTTTCGCATGAATACCAATCAGGTATTTATTATTGAGTTGCACAGCATCTGCCAAATAGCTTTCAAGCTTATGGCTGATCAGATTAAATACCAAATGATGTCCAAAATTATCCTGTAATTGATCATTGGCTTCTTGCTGTGACATCGGCAAATTGACCTTGATGCCTAGTTTTTGTAAATCCTGTTCTGTGACCTGACGTCGACTTAACATGACACGAGTAATCAGTTGTTTTAAGTTAGCATCAAAATATTGATCATCCAGATGAAGCTCATTATTTCTCAAAATTCGCCCCAGTGCGGCACTGTGTCGCGACATCAAATTTGCAATGACGGTACGATAATAAAACTTGCTATTTTTCTTTACACTGCGCATTTGCTGGTAAAAATAGCCTTGATCGTATGAATGACGAATAAAATCATTGAGCAAACTAGAACTTGCCAACACTGAAAGTGCTTCATGTCCAGTAAAGGGAAGTTTTAAGGTCAGTAAATTTGGAATCACTTTTTTGATTTTTAAATAATGTTCACGATCTTCTTTATAGTAAGGATCATAGACCACGATATATTCAGCCTGAGCTGAGAGATCGGTCGCTTGAATCTGCATATCGCGATTTAAATTGACATCAAAAAACTCGGCATAACGACGGTCTTCAACTTGCTGTGGATCAATACTAAATTGGGGAACAAAAGCAATCACGCGATTCATTTTCAGCAATTTAGAATATTTAATCGCAGCATAGCCTCCCATCGAACCACCATATCCCACAATATGTTCAAACTGATTCAGTATGAGCTGTACACTTTCCATCATCTGTTGCATGGACGCTTGCGGAAACCATGATTTAAGTTTGGGCATAATACCCAAGACGTTGTAATCATATTTAATTAAGGATTTTTCGGCATTAATGGTCAAACCTTTGGCACGACTAATTAAATCTCCAAATGAAATCACCAGTTCGCTAGATGTTCCTTTTAGAAAAATAACCCGTATATGTTCGTCTTCAAAAATAATTTGCTTGTCCATTAGGCTACCAAAAATAATGACTGGCTCAGTTCCAAACGCCCTGCTCTACAGAACAACGCGGAACTTGTTATTTTATAAAGACTGAGATAAGAAAACAGGGCAAAAGCTACCACAATGTTGCAATCTTGTTGAAACTTCCTATATACATATACGTCAAAAAAGTTATCAGCAAAATTAAAAAAGTTATCCACAATTCATTCAAATTGCATATTATTTCAGCAATTTTATTTTGCACTCATGGCAGTTGATCATCACATCTTCAGCCTGAAATGTCTAAAAATGATCATCAATACTGTTGAAATATTAAGCCTCAACCGAATTCAATCAAACACTTTGCCTTTACGCCAATAGCCCATAAAATTCAGGCAGTTTTTATCAATACCACAATCCTGAATTAAAAAACGGCGTATCGCCAAAACAGCCGCCGACTCAGCGGCAACCCATGCATAAAAAGTTTGCTGTGCTTGCTGTTCATTTTTAGTCAGCCACAATATTTGCTCATCGACATTAATATCTTCTAATTCAACTTGTTGCTGCTGTGTTGGTTTAAATAATTGCTGAACCGTTTCAATCAAATGATGTCCAGGTTGCTGTCCCTGAACACGATGAAACCATTGCACTTTTATATTCGGATGTGGCGTGAATGCGATCCGATCTAATTCAGACGGCATTTCAATATACACATTGACCTGTGCCGGTGTATTTTGTTGAACAAGTTCTTCAATAATTCCCGAAACTGCCGGAAGTGCCGTTTCATCCGCCATCAGTAAAATTTGACGCGCGTGTTGTGGCGGTTGCCATTCAAATCCTGCTTGATCACCCTGCCAATGCGCATTGGGAGCAGCCATTTGTAAATAGTCACCAATCTTTGCCTGTTCTGCCCACGTAGATGCAGGCCCTGTCGCGCCATGCATGGCAAAATCGATATCCAATTGTTTTTGTTGCGGTCTTAAATGCCGAATGGTATAGGTACGCATCGGTGGACGAAGCTGTTCAGGCAACTGTCGATAGTGCTGATACCATTCAGCATGATTTTCAATCCATTGTGTTTGTTCAGGATTGCCTATTATGGGAAAAAATAATTTAACTCGCTGATCAGGTGCATAACTTGACACCTGATCCAGTTGATCTCCTTGAAAGGTAAATCGAGTCAGGGTTGGGGATAATTTTTGAATTTGAGCTAATTGCATATTCACAATCAAATAAGGCTGTGCCTGATTCATGATCACATCCTCATATAGGAAAAGTCATTTCAATATAGCATCAAAAGATAATGATTATCAATTTCATCATCATACTTGTATTCACATTTCCATCAAGAAGATATGATCTGAACCCGATCACCAAGCTTTAAAATTCCTCATATACAGCAGGGTTTTGATTGGCTAAACGACCATCTGCGCGAGTCAATTGGGTGATTCTCTGCATCTGCTCGTCACTCAGACTAAAGTTAAAAATTTCCTGATTGGCCAATTGGTTTTTATCGCTACTGGCCTTCGGAATCGGGATTACACCCAGTTGATGTTGCCATCTTAAAATCACTTGCTGCACCGAATAATTCAGCTCTTGAGCAATCTGCTGCAACACGTCATTTTTAATGACCTCACTGCCCCGCCCCAAAGGACTCCACGCCATCGTCAAAATCTGCTTGGATTGATCATATTGACGCTGCGCTGCCTGATTAAAATAGGGATGTAGCTCGACCTGATTAATCACAGGCAATATACCTGTTTCACGTTTTAAGGTATCAATATGCTCAGGCAAAAAATTACTGACACCAATGGATTTGATCAAGCCCTGCTTTTGTGCCTCAATCAGCGCTTGCCATGCCTCAACGTATAATCCCTGTTTGGGATTTGGCCAGTGAATCAGATAGAGATCCAGATAATCCAGTTGCATACGATATAAAGATTCTTCAATGGTTTCCATTGCCTGTTTATATGGATGACGACGGCCTGGTAACTTAGAGCTTATAAAAACTTCTTTGCGCTCTAATCCAGATTGCCGAAATGCTTCACCCACAGCGCCTTCATTTTCGTAGTTAAACGCCGAATCCAACAGACGATAACCATTGTTCAAAGCACGTAACATGACGTCAACCCCTGCTTTGCCTTTTAATGTATAAGTACCGAAGCCAAGTGCAGGAATCTGATGTCCATCATGAAGTTTTAAAGAAGGAATTTTAATCTGCTGAGTCATTTTTTCACTCTTTTAGGTATGCATTGTATTAAAGTTTTAACATGTAAAACCCTACAGCTCTGCTGTATCCGCATATAAAAATGTTATAAAACTCATCGAATTGTATGAAAAATGCTATTTTCTAAACGCGTCGTATAGATACAGGGTTCATAATAGCAAGAGATTATTTGCATTAAAAAAAGACGATTTTGGGTCAACGCTTATGAAACCGATTCATCATGCTGCACAGCAAGGATTTAGTCAGGCTGCCGAACTCTACCAACAGGTTCGACCTGATTATCCAAATGAAATTGTGAACTGGCTAAAGCAGGAGTTGCAATTAGATCAAAGCTCGTGTGTTGTGGATTTAGGTGCTGGCACAGGTAAATTCATCCCTTATCTTGAGCAAGTGACCTCAGATATTATTGCGGTTGAACCTGTTCAAGCTATGCGTGAACAGTTGAGCCTTGCACACCCTGACGTTAAAACACTCGACGCCCATAGCACTGAAATTCCATTGCCCCCTCAAAGCATCGATGCGGTGCTATGTGCGCAGTCATTTCATTGGTTTGCCAATATCGAAACACTCAATGAAATCTATCAACTTCTCAAAATTGATGGGCATTTAGGGTTGATCTGGAATCAACGTGATATTGAAGTCAACTGGGTCAAGGCACTGGCAGATATATTGCAACTGTTAGAACAAGATACCCCTCGTTATCACAGTGGCGACTGGAAAAAAGTATTCGAGCATCAATTTTTATTTCGACTCGAAAGTGTCAAAGTTTATTCTCAAGTTCAAAAAGGGACCGTTGAGCAAGTGGTGAGTCAACGCTTGCTGTCCACCAGTTTTATTGCTGCGATGACTGAAAAACAACAGCTCGAACTGAAACAACAATTTGAACAAGTCGTCTATGAATTCACGGGTAAACAACCACAGGATGAGATTGAATTCCCTTATATCACCTACGCTTACCACTTTAAAAAAATCTAATGCTAATCAAAACTCAATAAGGAAAACATCATGAGCATCCAAAATAATAAGCCCTTGCAGATATTGGCTTTGGTTTTAGGTAGTACATTGCTACTCAGTGCATGTAATAAAAATGATCAAAGCAAAACAGCACCATCAACTGAACAACAGACCTATGAACATCAAGCAAATGTAGATCAGTTAAAAACACCACCGATCAAAGAGTTTCCTACGACAGAACAAGATACTCATGACATTGCGTTGTTAGATGAGTTTGATGAAAAATTCACTGCCATGACGGATGATATGGACAATGAACTAGCAAAAATGCAACAGGATGGAAGCTTAACCCCTGAATTTGAACGTAACCGTAAACTCGATCATATTCAGTCGGCACTGACCATGCTAAAAGATTTAGATTTAAAAACAGCACAAGGACGGTATATTCAGGGATTGTTATATCAATACTGGGAAAATCAGGGCAAGTTAATCAATGAACAAACCAGTTCTGCCAATGCTCAGAATCAGAAAAAAGCCGCAATCAATGTGCAAGATCTGAGTGATTATTTACATGCTCAGGAACAATTAAAACACTGGAAAGACCAACAAAAGCCAGCATAAAAACCACATAGAAACGAAAGCAGCGACATTATTCAAAAGAGCTGTGTCGCTGCAAATCATTTTTTAAGGCCTGAGCAGGCGATTAAATTTTTTGACGCTCAATCCACTGAATCGAATGCACTCGAAATACTTCACAAGCTCCATCACCCACACCGCCGGGAGCAAGCGATGACGTCCACACCAGATTATTATCCTTGACTTCAACCAATTCACCTTTCAATCGAACCAAATCACCACGTTTGACTTGGGTAATCTGTTTAGCAATATCTGGGTTAGCAGGAATAATATGCATATTCGACACCAGTTTCATGGCCTGATCTGGCGGCACAGGGAGTGTTTGCATACTCCAATTTAGATAGCGATCGTACTGATTAATTTTAATTTGTGAGGCAATTTCAGGATGCGCAAATAAACCATAACTGACAGCAAAATCGATCGGAGAGAATTTTGCCTGTTCATCATTACGATATTGTTTAGAACCCAAAATACGAAAATCACCATTAAAAGGTTTTAACACTGAAATAGACTGACCTTTAACCGCTGGAGCCAATCCTCGCGCAATGTTGTAGTCACTGGAAGTCGAGGCAGTCACCTGCCCAATACTCAATGCCACAATCAATCCGATACCTATCTGCTTGAGCATATCAACTCCTCCACTAAAACATCACAATATTCATTTTGATCTTTTTATCATAGGCTTAAATTTAATAAAAATTTGCAAAATTGGGTAACAATAAAGACAAATTTAGTCTCTTTTTGTGGCGAAAAGACACGCCGAACTCTCATCTTCAGATGCAAATAGACCATAATAAATAGCATTAGATCGCAGAAAAATCATTGATTCACCTAATCGTCAAAATCAATTCTAAGTGTTTCGAAACGGACTCGACCTTCTTGCACCGCTTGTGCAATCGCTTGCTGACCTTTAGTGAGTCGTGCGCCTCCACTTTTAATATCCATCAGAATCACTTCGATATCTTCAGCTCGACCTTCACCATCACGGAAGTCGGTATAACCATCAAATACCACATAATCCACTGGATCACCTAGAAATTTGGCATCACTCGGCAGATAACGAAATTCTGGCATAATCGGGGCAAGCTGTTCCGCCATTTTGCCTTTTAAGACTGCACGACTGGTATTTACACTGCGCTTTTGTGCCTGCGCCAAAGCCTGCTGATGTTCAAGCTCAAGTTCGCTAATATATTGTTCATATTCTGCCCGAATACGTCCATTTCGAGTATTTGAAAGAATCAAGGTGGTGATGATGACACCAATACATGCTCCTATTAACATTGCCATCCAGATGGACATGAATTTACCTACTCTAAATTTGGTTCATAATTTAAGGTCTAAATATTTTAACGTTTAAACACTTTAAATAAGCTGAAGACTTTTGTCATGTGTAACCTTTCAATGCTAAAAAGATGCTAATCTAATCCAGTAAATCAAGAATATATCTCGGGCATGAAAACGATACTTATAGCAAATCAAAAAGGCGGATGTGGTAAAACCATTACAGCAATTACACTGGCTTCGGCACTGGCGCAAAAAGGATATAAAGTTGCGCTAGCCGATGCGGATAATCAAAAATCAGCGCTGCAATGGCTCAAACAGCGACCAAAGACCGCAGCAACGATTCAGAGTTTGGACTGGCGTCATGAAAAATCCATTGGAGATGCGCCTAAAAATATCGATTATCTGATTATTGATGCGCCAGGTGCCTTATCAGGTGAACAGGCTGAACAACTGATTAGTGAAGCGCATGCGATTGTCACGCCACTTCAACCTTCTTTTTTTGATATTGATAGTACCAAGCGTTTTTTAAAACATTTACAGGATATTAAACGAATTCGCAAAGGCAAGGTTGGAATTCATTTAGTAGCCAATCGTATGAAAGCCAATACCTCAAGTAGTAAAGATATTCAGCAGTTTTTTGAAAAAATCGAACAACAGCCTGTCGCTACAATTTCTGAACGTAGTGCTTATGGTCAATTGGCCATGCAGGGTTTGAGTATTTTTGATCGATCTCAAAAGAATTTTTTGTTGTTACAAGCACAATGGCAACCGCTGCTCGATACTTTAATTGAAGATCCGACTGAATGGTTTTAAGCACAGGCTGCAGGTTTATAAGCTACAGAAAATGTTGGCATTCATTTTAACAACGTAATGAAACTCAACATTTATTTTCGGATGGTTTTTTTTCAGTTAAGATAATTTGCCTAATATTTAATACATAGAGAGTTCAGTGCAACAATACGCGCCCACGTTACAACGAGCTTTATTGTTCGGATTACTCATTATCCTGCTTTTTTTGGGATTTAATATCCTAAAATACTTTATTGTTCCTGTGGTTTGGGCGGCCATTATTGCCTATATGACTTGGCCAATTTATCTGTGGGTACAGCGTTTGTGTGGAGTGCATCGCCCAAATCTGAATGCCTCGCTCATGATTTTACTGATTATTTTGGTGATTGGTGTACCGCTGACCTTTGGCATATTTATGCTGCAACACGAAGGTCGCAATCTTTTTTTTGAACTACAAAAACAAATTTTCTCAGGTCATTTAGATGTTCCAGATTTTATTCGTGAACTGCCGATTATTGGAAAGGAAGTTTCACGGATCCTCAATGACATCAATAATGACCCTAATAGTATTACCCAAAATGTAGCCGCGTGGATTCAGGGGCATATGGGCTATGGGCGTTTTGTTTTAAGTGAAATTAGCCGAAATCTGGTTAAATTGGGTTTTGCACTTTTATCACTCTATTTCTTTTACCGTGATGGGCCGATTATTTTAAGTCAGGTCAGTAAAGCCATGGAAATGGTCATCGGGCCACGGGTTCATCATTATCTGGACACCATTTCTGAAACCACTCGTGCAGTTGTTTACGGTGTTGGTTTAACCGCAGTGGCTCAGGCAATTTTAGCAGGACTCAGTTATTTTGTAGCAGGTGTGCCAAATCCAATGGTTTTGACCATTGTCACCTTTTTATTGGCTTTGATTCCTTTTGGAACGCCTGTGGCATATACCTCTGTCGCCCTTTGGTTGTTTTCCCAAGATCATATGATGGGTGCGATTGGTGTGATGCTATGGGGTGTTTGTATCGTCAGTACTTCCGATAATGTGATTCGCCCTTTGGTGATTTCAGGTGCAACCAAGATTCCATTCTTACTCATTATGTTTGGTGTCTTAGGTGGTTTGGCGAGTTTTGGTTTGGTCGGATTATTTATCGGCCCTGTGATTTTGGCGATTTTGCTTGCGATCTGGCGTGAATGGTTACATGAAAATATTGAACCTGAACCAATGCCGAAAACCACCATGATTTATGATGATCTGGACGATCCTAAAATTTAATTTTTGAATATTTTAGAGTCTACAAGCGAAGGGTTGAAAAGATTAATCATCAATCGAATTCACCCTTTTCTTTACTTAGACTTCTATATGTAAAATTAAATTGATCTTGATTCAATTGTTATTTATATCTAGTCTATGGTGTTGATAGGCATCATCGACTAGACATTTTTATTTGGGGCTTACAAAAGCATTTCGCATAAACCGTATTCTGTTAATTTTAATAATTCTTTAAAGTGGCGCTTAAAAAAATGGAATTAACACCTAAGCAATTAGAGTTAAAAAGAGAGAATCATTATGTATGGGCGGCTTACTTAAAGAATTGGTCCTTAAATAGTTCTAGTGTATGGTATACAACTAAAAAACTAAAAATCGCAAATGACAGTGTTAAAGCAATTGCTAAAGAAAAAGACTTCTATAGATACCAGTATATTACTGATCAACATTTACAGCTAATTTTATTTATATCAAAAAATTCACCAGAGGAACTACAAAAGCATCATAAACTCTATCTAGAGTCATTTTTACAATTACAAGAAATAGAGTCGCTATATATAAAATCAGGAAAAAGAGACAAGAAAGTTCTAGTTCATCTTGAAGCGTTTAAGAGCAATACAATAGAAAACCTGCATACGGCACATGAGAGAGATGTTGAAGTCGTCCTAAAAGGCTTACAGAGCCATGATTTAACAGTTTTAGACGACCTCCAAAATATCTGTAGATTCATGAGCTATTGGGGGCACCAAATTGCTAGAACAAAACCATTTAGAGATAAAATTATAGCCAGTCAAGAAAATGAACAGTTACAGAAAATCTATAAAGAATCTTGGTGGTTCATTAGTTATATGCTTGGCATGAATTTAGGGAAAAGTTTTTTTGAAACAAGAAAAATTGATAAACACTGTCTATTAATCAATGAAACAAATGAAGATTTTATAACCTCTGATCATCCAATTATTAACGTGCATGAAGCAATAAATGAAAATGCTATAGTTGCTCCATCCGAAGATGAAGCAGACTTTTTTTATGCTATTTCTCCTAAACTTGGATATATGATCAATAGATCCGATCGCTTTAAAAAAGGTATAAATTACGTATCTATAGATTTTGTTAAGGAAGTTAATAGAAAATTAGCTTTTGATGCGGATCAATACATTATTGGTACCACTGAGACCCAATTAAAAATATACAAGACATTTATTGGAAAAAGACTAAAATTCCTAAAAGAAATAAAAAATAATCAAGGTAATAAAACAAAGAATTAATGCTAATTTAACATAATACAACTCATACGAAGCCCTTAAAATTTTATTTTACATCAATATCTTAAGTTAATTCATTCCAGACTTCAGCATACTGAAACGGTTTTCTATTAATTCTTCACATTCCCAGCCGATTATTTTAAGCAATACGCCATCACTTTGAGTTAGGTACATTAAACGATTCCATCGATCCTTTTATAGCTTTCTATAACCTCACCTATCTGTCCTTATCAAAATTACCATCTCGCTTAAATTTTTTATTGATACTCCAACACTTATATCCAAACTGTTACAGCGTATGGACAGAAAACGAACGCAACTTACATGCCAGATGGGCATGATAGAAGTCACTGTAATTCAAACTTAAGTTAAATTTTTGACAGAAAATAAAGAGGCTAACAATGAAAATCGCTTTAATTGGTGCAACAGGTATGGCAGGTTCACGTATTTTGGAAGAACTGGTTTCACGTGGTCACTATGTCAAAGCCATTGCGCGAGATACGCACAAAGTAGCAGATACTGAACGCGTCATGGCAGTTGATGTCGATTTAAATGATCACGATGCCTTAGTAGATGCATTAAAAGGACAAGATGCGGTGATTAGTGCTGTTCGTTTTCAGGGCTTAGATGCTCATGCATTAATTGAAGCGGTACGTGACTCCAAAGTAAAACGTTATTTGATCGTTGGTGGTGCGGGAAGTTTACATGTGCCTCATCAAAATATTCGTGTTTTGGATACGCCTGATTTTCCTGATGCTTATAAACCAGAAGCCAAAGCAGCCGCAATATTTCTAGATAAACTCAAAGAAATCGATGATCTTGACTGGACCTTTATTTCGCCTTCTGCTGAATTTGGTCCGGGTAAACGTACAGGTGAATTTCGCTTAGGTAAAGATGAGCTTTTGATCGGCGAAGAAGGCAGTAAAATCTCGGCTGAAGATTTTGCGGTGGCACTCGCTGATGAGCTTGAACAAAACAATCATATCCAGCAACGTTTTACCGTGGGTTATTAAGGTCGTAAATCATTTTTGCAAAGGAAGCGAATCATTCGCTTCCTTTTTGTTGAATCAGGATTGACAGGCTTTTAAAAAAAGCCCAACCTCAATAAAAATATTAATGAAATCCTCCCAATTCATGAATGGCCTCACCCGTTTCTTCAAACATTATAATTTTAATGCGACACTGGTTTATTGCTTTCAAATTTTTATTGTTCTGACAGGAACAACGCTTGGCTTGCGTTGGCTTGGACATGATGAGTTGATCGTTCCAGTTACACTCGGTGCGATTGCGACAGCATTGACCGACTTTGATGATCGCTTAAGCATTCGACTTCGAAATTTGTTTTATGTGGCTGTATTGTTTTTTGCGGTCAGCAGTATTTTAGAGTTTTTAGCACCTTATAAATTTCTACTGATTGTATACTTATCACTTTCGAGTGGTTTTTTAATTTTATTAGGTTCACTTGGTCAGCGCTACGCTACCATTTCGTTTGGTACCATTTTAATTTCAATCTACAGTTTATTTGGTTTAGGTGAATATCAGCACTGGTATCAACAACCCGTCTATTTTGTGTACGGCGTGATTTGGTACGGCATTACCTCAATTGTCTTTTTTCTGATTAAACCTACACTGCCTGTTCAGGATAATCTTTCGCAAGTCTTTAGCCATTTGTCTGATGTGTTGATGACCAAAGCCCGACTCTTTGACCCTGATAACAAAGACAATGTTGAGCCATTATTATTTGAACTCTCAAACGAAAATGCGCAAGTGGTTCAATATCTCAATACCACAAAAGCCTCATTACTGACTCGACTGAAAGCCTCACGGGTTAATAAAAACAGCATCTACTGGCTGCATTTATATTTTGTCGCGCAAGATATTCACGAGAAAGTGAGTGCCAATTATTTACACTATGAACAGATCCCACACAATTTTAGCCGCAGTGATCTGATCTTTCGCTTTCAAAAGAATATTCGGCTTTTGGCGCTTTCCTGCCAGCAATTATCTGAATGTATTTTGCGAAATGAGGGATTTACGCCAATTCATGATCCCACACATGCTTTAGAAAATCTGGAACTTTCATTACAGGACTGGATACAGGATCATCCATATAATACTGAAGTCAAAAATCTAAAATTAATCGTTAAAAACTTAAAAGATTTGCACGACCAACTCAGTCATTTACAGGATGTGCAATTTACCTATGCCTATCGTTTTGAACAGCATGTCGATAATTTAAACTTATTGGATGATGATATTCACGGTATCAAAGATTTATGGCTTAAATTCAAGCAGCATCTTACTCCAAAATCTGCGCTATTTCGCCATGCAACACGCATCGCGTTTGTCTTTGCCACAGGTTCACTGGTATCACTTTTACCCTTTGCGCAAAATGGTTACTGGATTGTTCTGACCAGTTTATTTGTCTGTCAGGTGACTTATTTCGCGACCAAAAGTCGTTTAAAACTAAGAACTTTAGGTACTTTACTTGGAGTCATTTTAGGTCTGCCAATTCTTTATTTTGTGCCAAGTGTCGAAGGTCAACTGATCATCACCGTGATTTGTGGCGTATATTTTTTCTATCTACGTCAAAAAAAATATGCGCTTGCGACTTCAATGGCGACCTTAATGGTTTTACTGATTTTTAACCTTAAAGGCTTTGGTTATAGCATTATTGCCCCACGTATTTTGGATACCCTCATCGGCTGTGGTATCGCATGGTTTGCCGTGAGTTTTATCTGGCCAGACTGGAACTTTCGCAATATTTCCAACAATATTAAAAAAAGCAGCCAAGCGAGTATGAACTACTTAAATGCAGTGCTAAATCAATACCAGTTTGGCTGTACCAATAGTGTTGAGTATCGTACTGCAAGGCGTTTGGCACATAATGCTCAAACTGAACTTTCCAGTATGATTTCCAGCTTGAGTGCAGAACCGCAACCGAATCAGGCGTTGATTCATTCTGCATTTCGCTATCTGGTTTATAGCCATAGTCAGCTCAGTTATATTTCAGCGCTCGGTAGCCATCGAGAAAAAATCAATGATCGGGAAGTCATGGATTTATTGATCTGGTGTACTCATACCCTGCAACAGACTTTATTGGAACAAAAAACACTTCCTACTCAAGAAATTGAACACAAATTATTAGAAATTCGGCAACTTTCTGAACAGGATTCGACATCGGATGACCTCATGTTGATTTTAAAACAAATGAGTTTATTGCTCGAAACCTTACCTGAATTACTGATGCTGCAAAACAAACTATTATCAATGGAAATTAAATAGCCTCTGTTGTTGTTCAGCTTTCAACCGATCTAGGCTACACTCGGTCTTTGTTTATATTTTTTGAGCGAATGATGAACGTCAAAACTTTACGCATTGTTGGATTTTTAGAAGGTTGGTCTTTTTTATTGCTCCTGTTTATTGCCATGCCAATGAAATATATTTGGGATAATCCAATGTGGGTCAAATATGTCGGTATGGGGCATGGTTTACTGTTTATTTTATTTATCGTCGTTTTATTGGTGGTATGCCAACGGATGAAATGGTCGATTCATATGTTTATTTTAGGTTTGATCGCGTCGATTTTACCGTTTGGCCCTTTTGTATTTGATCATAAATTAAAACAATCAAACCAAAACTAAGTTGCTTAGAAAAAAATAATTTCGCGATAAAAAGAGTGAACCCGAAGATTCGCTCTTTGCTTAAAACTGCCCTTCCTGCCTACGTTGCTGCATCAATTTAAGCAAAACTTGCTTGGGTTGTAAAAACCAAATCGCAATCAAAACAAAAGAGGCGAGACTAAATGCCATAATATGAAAATGGACATAGAGTTCGCGCACCAGTTCAATAATTCCAAAGAAGCTTAACATCAGTAACATCGACACTGCTGCCGCAACTGTGCCTTTACTCATCTCAGATGACATCAAAGCAAAACGATACATCACCGAAAAACTAATGCCTTCACCAAAACTAATCAAGGTCATGCCGATTAATAAACATGGCACCAGATAGTATTGCCAGATTGCCCCGATCACTAAGATAACAGTGCCTAATAGCATTATAGGTAAGCCTTTGAGAATGGTGGCTCCCAAAGGATAACGATCCATAATCTTAATCAGCACAATATTGCCCAAAATCAGCCCGATAAAAACGGGGAACTGTGCCAAGCCATATTGCACACTACTAAACTTGAGTTCTTCCACCAACATCACAGGGGACAATGCAATCCATAACATTAACGGCAAACTCACCAAAGGCAATGCCAGAGTAAGACCTAAAAACTTTTTATCGGTAAAGACTTTTTTTAAATCATCAAACAGATAAATAAACGGTTGACGCGTCACACTCTGCTGCTGACTTGGCATTTTGGCTTTTAATCCAAACCAACTGATAAATGCCAACAAGGCAATTGCAACAAAACCCCAGTGCCATGACACAGAATCAATCAGAAAAGCACCTAGCACTGGCCCAAGTAAAGGTGCAAGTAGGGAAATATTGGCCATTAATGCCATTACTTTAATCGCATCACGTTCAGCAAAAGTTTCCTGAATAGCGGCATAACCGACCGCAGCTATCACAGTCAAACCAATACCTTGTAAAAAGCGCAAGATCAGAAATTGCGCCATATTTTGTGTCAATAAAATGAGTAAACAACAGACGCCAAAAAATAATACTCCAGTTAATAAAACCTTTTTACGACCTAAACGATCAGAAAGGGGGCCGAGCAACCAAGCTACACTTGCTCCACCCAATAAATAAAAGGACATTGATGAGGGTGCCCATGTCGAACTGACACCAAAATCCTGTGTAATGGCCAGCATCGCTGGCTGAATTAAATCATTGCCAATATAAACCGCAAGTTCAAACAGAACCAAAGCCAGCGGAAACATTAAGGTCTGACGATTTAATGTTGTCGTTTGCATATTTTGCATTGTGATCTACTTATTCAAGATGTCTGTTTGCAAGCTGAACATTATTTTCTAATCAATATGCGCCAGCCCAATGACAAACATTGAGTTTTAGAGAGTTGAATTTTTGATATGCTGAGTATTCAGCAATAAAACACTGTATTCACAAAGTGTCTGAATTTTGAGGAGAGAATAAAAACCTGAGATTGAGATCAAATTAGATGACCAAGATTTATAGAAAAATCTGCGATAAACATAACATTTTTTATTTTCAGCGTCGATATTAAAATGTTAAATCAAGCACAACATTATTATTTCTTTCAATTTTTTTTAAAATTTAACCACAGATTATGCATATTGTGACTGTGAGTAAATGCGAAATTATCCACAGTTTGAGTTAAGAAATAAACAGCACGCAAATTCCTATAAATAATTATTGATTTTTAAGCAATAATATTTTGCAGATTCATGCATTTTTTAGAACCAATAAACACTCTATATTGACTATCATGAATTTTAAAAATCAGGTTCTCCCGTGAGTCATATCTTAATCATCAACGGTGCTAAAGCATTTGCACATTCCAATGGACAATTGAATGATACCTTAACCGATTTTGCGCAACGTCATTTAACCCAGTTAGGTCATGACATCAAAGTAACGCGGACGGACTGTGACTATGATATTCAAGCTGAAATAGATAAATATGTGTGGGCAGATGTTGTAATTTATCAAATGCCAGGTTGGTGGATGGGTGCACCGTGGACCATGAAAAAATATATCGATGATGTATTTACCATTGGTCATGGTGTGCTTTATGCCAATGATGGACGCAGCCGTTCGGATACTGCTAAAAAATATGGTTCAGGCGGTTTGATTCAGGGTAAAAAATACATGTTGTCGTTAACATGGAATGCCCCTATGCAAGCATTTACGGATCCTGAACAATTCTTTGAAGGCGTGGGTGTAGATGGCGTGTATTTACCTTTTCATAAAGCCAATCAATTTTTAGGTATGCAGTCGCTGCCAACATTTATTGCCAATGATGTGATTAAAATGCCAGATGTACCAAGCTATCTCGACGCTTATAAAGCCCATTTAGATCAAGTTTTTACAACTAAAAATAAAGAAGGAAAATAACATGTTGACGATTATTGCCGAAATTCGCACCCATGCAGCTACGGAACATCGCCAAGCTGTTTTAGGTGCTTTTCAAAAAATCACACCAACAGTTTTGGCTGAAGATGGTTGTTATGGTTACGAGACTTTGATTGATCATTTACCTGCACTTGAAATGCAAACTCAATATCCAAACTTAATTGTGATGCTAGAAAAATGGCAAAGCACAGCGCATCTCGAAGCGCATATGCAAACTGCACATATGCAGCGACATTTTGAAGCGATCAAAGATCATGTGGTGGATGTCAAAGTTCGTATTTTGGAAAGTGGTTTTTAAAATTAAAAACGATCAGTAGAAGCTTACTTCTACTGATAATAATACTGCTTCAAATGACGACTATATTCTGTCAGATAACGTTCTAAGCCCTCACGATGATCAGATTTTTTCATCTCTTTAGCAGCCAACTGCTCAATTTTCGTTTGCAGTAACTGAAGAATAGCTGTTTGCTCTACTTCTGGAAGCTGGGCTTTTTCTTTCTGCTGCTTTTTAATTTCTAAATAATCTTCTGCCCAATGACGTAGTGGATCATGCTCAGAGACTTGTGTAAATAAGTCGGTAATCAATAATTCAGGCATGATTTCCTGAGTTGCTAACTCTGCTGACATCAAACCACGAATCGAATAAAATACTTTTTTATAAGTAAAATTATCTGCGGTTTGCATCACTTTCATCCCACCTTTTGCTAGTGATAAGTAGTGGTGATATAGCGCACTATAGTCAGTTCGTTCAAGCAATCCATTGCGGAAACTTTCCCATTCTGGAAAAGCATTAAAATACACAATATGCGCTCGTACCCATTCGAGCACCGTGGGATTACTTTTAGCGAGCAGACCAAACATTTTATCTAAATCATAAGAAACAAAGTCAAAATCTCCATCCATGATTTCTATCAGATCACGATGCTTTTTATAATCAAAATACTGATCTTTACTGGGTAAATGGAAGCCACGCACATCATAGTCACTGTCAGGACTTGCCATACCCCATAAACGGCTACCACTTTCAATATAAAATAATGGAATGTCTTGACGCTGTTGGAACAGTTTTTCAATTTCGTGATGGATGTTCATTATTATAAAATTCTCATAAAAAAAGCATATCTTCCGATATGCTTTTACCTAAAAATTCTTATTTATTCAAGCAATAATGCTCAAAGTTCTAAGAACATAACGCACTTTGAAAACCTCGAGTATTCTTGCCTCTGGCACATTGATAACTCTGCTGTTTATTTTGCAACTGCCACTTTTTATCATTTAACTTAAATAAATATTCAGTCTTAATCGCAGAAACCGAATCATCCATTAAACCCGTTTGGATGACCGTAATTCTGGAAACAGTAGGAGATTCAACACGATTAAACACTTGCTGAATCGAGGTGTTTTGATGTTCTTTACTAATTTCAGGTTGTGCTTTTAAAACCTGTTGCATTGGGCTTTCACCCCCACCCAATGACATCAATTTAGTGGTTGTGGCACAACCCGTCATCAGTCCCAAACATAATCCTGAAATCGCAATTAAACGTAACATCTTTTTCACACATCTAAAAAACAAAAGGCGTAGCTTTATGATGCTACGCCAATCTCAATTACACTGTAGAAACTATGTAGCTTCTACAGTTTGTCATTTTATAAATCAAACAATTTACCTGGATTCATAATACCGTTCGGATCAAATGCCAATTTCAAGGCTTTCATATAACCAATTTCTTCAGGTGAACGTGAATATTCCAAATACGGTTTTTTGGTCATTCCTACACCATGTTCAGCCGAAATTGAACCATCATATTTTTTCACTGTTTCAAACACATACTTATTCACCACCTGACATTTAGCGAAAAATTCATCTTTGCTTAAATTTTCAGGTTTTAAAATATTTAAGTGCAAGTTGCCATCACCGATATGACCAAACCAGCAAATTTCAAAGTCTGGATAATTATCCTGCACAATGGCATCAATTTCTTTAATAAATGCAGGCACATGCGTGATCAAAACTGAAATGTCGTTTTTGTAAGGAATAAACGGTGCAATCGACTCAGAAATATCTTCACGTAAACGCCACAAGCTTTCAACTTGATCCAGACTTTGGCTCATCACCCCATCAAGCACCCAACCTTGCTCCATGCAATGTTCAAAAATCTGCATGGCTTTGTCCATAATCGGCTCATACGGTGCTTCAAATTCAAGTAACACATAAAATGGACATTGTGTTTCAAAAGGACGTTGTACATGACCACGATCTAACACTTTTTGCATCGCCAGCTCACCAAAGAACTCAAATGCAGTCAGGTCAATTTCTTTCTGGAATGCATGCAATACAGGCATCACGGCATCAAAATCAGGCACACCCAAAACTAGAACTTGTAGATTTTGGGGTTGACGCTCAAGTTTAATTTCAGCTTCAGTGACTAAACCTAATGTTCCTTCTCCGCCAATAAATAAATGTTGTAGCGCATAGCCTGTGGCATTTTTAACCATGCCTTTATTTAAGCGTAGAATATCACCCTTGCCTGTCACCACAGTCAGACCCAGTACCCAGTTACGTGTCATACCGTATTTAATAACCTTGATGCCGCCTGCATTGGTGCCAATATTGCCACCAATTTGACTTGAACCTGCCGAAGCAAAATCAACAGGATAATACATGCCCTGTTCTTCAGCATAATTCTGCAATTGCTCAGTCACGACCCCTGCCTGCACACGTACCATACGATCTGCTGGGAAGAATTCCAGAATCTGGTTCATCTTGTCCATACTAATGACAATTTCACCGTTGGTCGCAACTGCACCTGCCGATAAACCTGTGCGACCACCTGATGGTGTAATGGCCACATGAAATTGATTGGCCAATTTTACGATGGCTTGAACCTGCTCAGTACTTGATGGAAAAACGATGACTGATGGGTTTGGATCAAAATGCTTGGTATGATCGCGTCCCCAATTTTCAAGACTATCCGCATCGGTTTTAATTCGGTTTTCACCGACGATCGCAGTTAATTGGGTAAGTAACTCAGGTGTTAAAGCGACTGGAGCATTCATCGTTTACAGGCCTAGCAAGAAATAAACAGGTGGGGTTAAGAAATTTGAAAATTGTACTGCAATCACATACACAAGTTTCAGCATGACTCACAAATTTCTAAAAGCGTTTGGTGTTTTACCAAATATTCATCTTATTTTACATGTAAGCAGGCGCTGGATAAAGCATCGCTTAAACATACGGTCACTACAAAATGTGTTGAATAGCTTATTTAGAAGTATTCCATTTTTTAACCTGCCAACCACAACTTGAATCAGATTGTCAATAAATTGAAATTTATTCAGCTCATGATTCCATATCGTTGCGTGATAACGCATAAACAACTGGCAGGACTTGTGATATAATTTCGCGACTAAATTTGGCCTTTGTAGCGGAGCCGTAATGAGCCAACATCTATCACTACCTAAAGATAAAATTCGTTTCTTGTTGTTAGAAGGTGTTCACCAAAACGCCATCGATACTCTCAATGCAGCGGGTTATACCAACATCGATTATCATAAAACTGCGCTGGAAGGCGACGCTCTGAAAGAAGCCGTCAAAGATGCGCACTTTATTGGGATTCGTTCGCGCACTCAACTCACTGAAGAAGTGTTTGAAGCTGCGAATAAATTGATTGCGGTTGGCTGCTTTTGTATCGGAACCAATCAGGTTGATTTAAAAGCCGCGATGTCACGTGGTATCCCAGTTTTCAACGCCCCGTATTCAAATACGCGCTCCGTTGCTGAACTGGTTCTTGCTGAAACAATTTTATTGTTGCGTCGTGTGCCAGAGAAATCAACAGATACCCATGCAGGTGGATGGAATAAATCTGCGGTTGGTTCTTTTGAAACACGTGGTAAGACTTTAGGTATTGTGGGTTACGGTTCGATTGGTTCTCAACTTTCTGTATTGGCAGAAAGCCTTGGTATGAAAGTGATCTATTTTGATGCCGTGACCAAACTCCCATTAGGTAATGCACGTCAAGTAGGTTCACTGGATGAATTACTTGCAACGGCTGATGTGGTGACTTTACACGTTCCAGATGTACCGTCTACACGCAACTTCTTCAAAAAAGAACAGTTTGCTAAAATGAAAGAAGGTTCAATCTTCTTGAATGCGGCACGTGGTACTTGTGTGGTGATTGAAGACTTGGCAGATGCATTGAAATCTGGTCATCTTGCAGGTGCAGCGGTCGATGTATTTCCGAAAGAGCCTAAAGCCAATGGTGAAGAATTTATTTCTCCATTACGTAACATTCCAAACGTGATCCTCACCCCACATGTGGGCGGTTCAACCATGGAAGCGCAGGCCAATATTGGTCTTGAAGTGGCTGAAAAGTTTGTCGCGTATTCTGATAAAGGTATGACGCTTTCTGCGGTGAATTTCCCAGAAATCGCATTGCCATTGACTGAAGGTAAACATCGTCTGTTGCATATTCACAAGAATATTCCAGGCGTATTGTCTAAAATCAATAATCTATTTGCAGATCAAGGTATTAACATTTCTGGTCAAAGTTTAATGACCAAAGGTGATATTGGCTATCTGGTCATGGATGTTGATGCATCTGCCTCTCAGGAAGCTCTGGATATGTTGAGCGAAGTCGAAGGTACGATTCGCGTTCGTATCTTGTTCTAATAAAATTCTTGCTAAAAAGCCACAGCAATGTCTGTGGCTTTTTTATCTCAACATGAATTATCATGCTTAAAAATATACCGTTTGTTCAAAATGTCTTTATCTAGTCCGAAGTCGCAGTTACAAGCTTTAATTTTTCTGCTTGTGGCGATGATTTGTGTGCAAAGTAGCGGTTCTCTCGCCAAAGTCTTATTTCAAAGTTACCCCGTTCTGACGGTTTCTGCGATGCGACTATGTTTTGGCGCGCTGATTTTAGCGGTGATTTTTCAGGCATGGAAAATTGAATGGCAAAAGGTTCGCTGGAAAGCAATTATCAGTTATGGTCTGGCGCTAGCGGGAATGAATGCCTTATTTTATTTATCACTACAACGCTTGCCTTTGGGCATCGCAGTGGCATTTGAGTTTGTTGGGCCGTTAAGTATTGCTCTTTACTATGCTAGACAAAAATACGATTTGATCTGGGTGTGCTGTGCCATTGTAGGCTTACTCTTACTGTTTCCATTTCATCAGGCCAGCCATCATCTGGATCTGATTGGAATAGCTTATGCCTTAGCGGCAGGTGCTTGTTGGGCATTGTATATTATTGCAGGTCAGAAGCCTTCAGGCATTTCAGGCAATCACACGGTATTTCTAGGCATGACAATTGGTGCATTGCTATTAATTCCGATTGCATTTCTAACAGGCTCTATGGCGCACGTCTTTGAACTTCCCTATATTTTTTATTTTATTGCACTTGCAATTTTAGCCAGTGCCTTGCCTTTTTCACTGGAAATGCTGGCATTAAGACGACTCACTGCACTAAGCTTTGGTACACTGATGAGCATGGAACCTGCGGTTGCTGCATTTTCCGGTTTCATCTTTTTGGGCGAAAAATTAATATGGAGTCAATGGCTTGCTTTAGCAACGATTATTACAGCTTCGGTGGGTTGCACAGTGACAACGCAACGCGCTAAACGTACAGACCATGTAGTGCCATGAAAGACTCATCTCAGTTTCTTATAATAGATGTTATTGCATACAAGATTTATCGTTTCAGTTATTTATATCTTTTGAGCCCTCACCATGTCTAATACTCCATTGATTGCTGTCCTAGCCATGATGTTGTCGATGATGTGTTATCAAGTTAGCGCATCTTTTGCCAAGCAATTAATTGCAGTATTAGATCCCTTGAGTGTAACCATTTTAAGGCTCTGCTTTGCTTCAGTTTTAGTCTTTTTCATGTTTCGATCTTGGAAAATCTTAAGCAAGCTTTCGACTTTAAAATGGCGTGACTTACTCGGTTATAGTGGCGCTTTAGGTGTCATGAATGTGTTGTTTTATATGTCTCTTGGCAAATTGCCCCAAGGGATTGCGGTTGGATTAGAGTTTATTGGCCCACTGGGACTCGCCTTACTTTCGATTCAGCAACGCCGCGATTATATCTGGGTAATCTGTGCCATCTTAGGGATTGCCCTGATGGTACCTTGGCAACAAGCGGCTCAGGCAAACTTCTCCTTAACTGGTGCAGCGTTTGCACTTGGGGCAGGTTTATGCTGGGCATTTTATATCTACTTTGGACATAAAGTGGTACGCCAAAATATCGGGATGCATGCCTTGACCATTGCCATTAGTCTTTCAGCGATGGTGTTATTGCCCATTGGTTTAGTTCATCAACCTGAACATCTTCTCGATTCTGAGTTTTGGCCAAAGGCATTGTTGATTGCCATCTTAGCCACCGCTATTCCGTATGCACTAGATTTATTTGCCCTAAAAAGACTGACTAAACTCAGCTACGGCACATTATCAAGCCTTTCTCCTGCTTTGGCCGCACTCGCAGGTTTAATCTTATTGCATGAAAACATTACGTTATTACAATGGATTGCCCTTGGTTTTATTATGCTTGCCTCAATTGGAGTTACGCTACGCGCATCGCGTCAAGACATTGATCACTCTACTACGTAACTCGTAACTCGACTTTAAAATACGCTAAAGAATGGAGCATTTAATATCAGACAAGTTCATGCTTCTTATATTTGGCGTATTCTTTTAAATATTGCTGACCCAGTTTTTCTTTTTGTTTGTCATCCAGAATTTTACCAGCCTGCTGGAAGAATTTATGCTCTTCTTCTTTTAAATGGTGATGTACCACGTCACTTAACTGTTTAGCAATCGCCAACCAACTTGGACTGCTCATATCAGTTTCTTCAAGCTGTTCAACAAGCTCATCCATTTCATGATGTTCTGATAAGGCATGTCGGCTAATATCCAGCCCAATATCATTAAACATTAATGGAATATAAAGATAGCGATCTTCTGCAACAGAATGCGCCCACAGTTCATTTTTTAAGGCCTGAAACAATTGTTCACGTAGTTCAGTGTGTCCATGCGTCTGTATTAATTGTTCAGAAAGAGCACGTTGATTGTCATGACTTTCCCGTAATGCTTCAAAAATATTCATCTATTTATCATCCCTATTCTGGCTATTATCATGTGGCTAAATAAGAAAAAGGCAGCCGATTGGCTACCTTTAGTTTACTTTTTCAATGCATGAAAAAAAGTTCGTTGATGTCAAAATCTGTTTCAGAACGTTGTTTGATCGACTATCCTGTTACAAACATTTGATAACCAATGCGACAGATCAAGATCGAAACCAAAATCAAAAAGATAATTCGTACAAAGCCACTGCCATATTTCAGCGCAACACGTACACCGACTATAGAGCCAATCACATTGGCAACCGCCATCATAAGACCAATCTGAAAAATCACATGACCTGTCGGTGCCAAAAAGCTAAGAGCAGCAATATTGGTCATGAAATTTCCGATTTTTGATAATGCTGAAGCATGTAAGAAATCAACATTCAAAAAGCGGATAAAGAAGAAAATAAAAAAACTGCCGGTCCCTGGACCAAAAATTCCGTCATAAAATCCAATCAGCAAGCTCCCAATTGCAGCAAGCATGAGTACTCTAGGCGTGATACTTAAAGCAACATGTACCTGTCCAAAATTCTTTTTGACTAAGGTGTAAACCGCAATCACGATCAACATCACAAAGACAAATGGACGTAACACCGACTGAGGAATCAAGGACAAACAAGCTGCCCCCAGAAAAGAACTGATCAAGGCACATACGGCAATCACCGCCAGTAATTTCCACTGTAATTTAACCTTGCGCACAAAGGTATAGGCCGCAGAAGCTGTGCCGAAAACTGAAGAGAGCTTATTGGTTCCAATTACGGTGGCAGGTGACATTTGCGGAAAGGTACTCATCAGAGCAGGAATCTGAATCAAGCCACCCCCACCCACTGCCGCATCAATTGCACCTGCACAAAACGCAAAAAAGATTAAGCTGAGTATGACTTCGATTTCCATGGGGAACTATGCCTATAAATTTAAAAGACGCTTCGGCACCAATCTTTTTTTATCGGTAATTTCAGCCAGACCCAAACAATGATCTTGATCAAATACTAGAACTTCAGGCGCAGGTGGATGTTCGATATTACTTTCCTGACCATTACAAAAATATTTGTGACGGCCTTCAGGAATTTGAACTTTCGGTAAATATTCGACGGGTGCGTAGGCCGGCAATAATAGCATATCGCGCTGTGTTTCATTCAGTTGTTCTAAATATTCAATGCTATATTCAGGGATGAGTTGAAAATGTCCCGTCTGGATTCGATGCAAATGGGTGAGATGACCACCACAACCGAGCGCCTCACCAATATCCTCCCCCAATACCCGAATATAAGTCCCTTTAGAACAAGTCACATCCAAGGTTAAACTTTCTGCATCGAAATCAATCAGTTTTAACTCATAAATGGTTACAGGACGGGCTGCACGTTCAATTTCAATGCCCTGTCGTGCCAATTCATACAGAGGACGTCCATCGCGCTTTAAAGCGGAATACATCGGCGGAATTTGCTGAATATCCCCACGGAATTGATCCAGCACTTGTTCAATACTTTGACGGGTCAAGGCGGGAACATTTCTACGCTTAAGAATCTCCCCCTCTACATCACCCGTCGAAGTGGTTTCTCCGAGTTTGACCACGGTTTGATAACGTTTGGTTGAATCTAGTAAATAATGTGAAAACTTGGTTGCTTCCCCCAGACAAATAGGTAACAAACCTGTGGCTAAAGGATCCAGTGCACCCGTATGTCCTGCCTTTTGCGCCCTAAATAGCCAACGAACTTTTTGCAAGGCTGCATTTGAACTTAAGCCTAAAGGCTTATTCAGCAGAAAAACACCACTCAAGTGGCGACGAGGGATTTTTTCAGATTTAGCCGTCATGTATGTCCAGTGCGAAGCAGTCAAAATGCTGTCGCCATGTTATCAAATCCACTTATCCATTTTTACAGTATTTTATGTTTACTGTGCTATTTTTATACATGGATTCTTTAAATCTACTAAAACAAAAAAGAAATAGGGATGGATCTCTACATGCAAGGATTTCGCAATCATTATGTTTGGATCGTCATTGGTTTTATTCTTCTATTGGTCATCGGTTTGATGTTTTGGCTTAAACCTCAGTCTGCCAATGGATCTATGTCTAATCAGGATAAATCAAGACAAAATATTTCTACGCAAGCACCTTTAACTCCCCCACCGTCTGGATCAAGCTTCGCCACATCGGCATTGAGCAGTCCAAGCCAAGCAGATACTCAGATTAATTGTCAGCTTAAACTTGCGAACAATTCCTTAATTGTGAATGAACAAACCCGAGATTGTTTTGAGTATTTTATTACTCAATATGGGGAAAAAAGTATTGCTCAAATTGATAGCGATTTTAAAAAATACTTAGAGCAAAATTACCATGAACCCGCTTTATCACAAATTCAGGATCTCTGGAGTCGTTATTTAAAGTATCGCCAGCAGCTTGGGGAACTCAGCCCACCGAATTTAAAACAGGATGATCCTGCTTATTATCGTGCTATTTTCAGCAATATGAAAAATCTACGCCAACAATTTTTTTCTGTGAATGAAATTTCAGGATTATTTGGCAGCGAGGATACTTATCATGAATACACTTTAAACCGTATGGCAATATTGGATGACAAGAATCTATCTGAAAGTGAAAAAGCTAAACGTTTAAAAGCACTATTCGATCAACTTCCTCAAGATTGGCAAGAAAATCTACAACAAACCACCAAATTAGAAGAATTGCGGCATTTGACTCAAGCCATTCAAGATCGTCATGGTTCAGCCAGTGAATTACGACAAATGCGTTTGAATCTAGTCGGGGCTGAAGCCACTCAACGCTTAGAAAGCCTTGATCAAAATCGCGATGTCTGGAAAAGTCGTGTGAATCAATATCTGAATAATCGCGATACTATTTTAAATAGCGGGATGTCTGATGCCGCCAAACAACAGGCGATTGATCAATTACGCCTGCAAACATTTAGCAACCCTCAAGAACAGCTTCGATTACAAACATTTGAATCTGTTCATGATCAAGGTGGAACACTACCATTTGCTCAGTAACAGCATAATCAATCACAGGAGGATCATTTTTTAGGGATTTGCTGGAGAGGATCACCAGCATAAAACGAAAACAAAAAGAGGATAAAGATCAAATGCGATCAAGAATATTCATAACAGGACTGATCAGTTGTCTTGTAATCCAGAGTAGTTTCGCTGCGGAAGGATTACAAAGTGCAGAAACAAAAAATGTCATTTCAGACTATGCCAAAACCAAATATCCATTAGTTTTTGTACACGGTATGTTTGGATTTAACCGTTTGGGTTCAGCAGAGTTTGGGCTCGATTACTGGTATCAGGTATTACCCGATTTAGCCAAAAATGGTGCAACCGCCTATGCTACGCAGGTATCCCCGCTTGAGTCGACTGAAGTACGTGGCGAACAATTGTTACAACAAGTCGAAGAAGTCGTGGCAATCACTGGCAAAAACAAGGTCAATCTGATTGGACATAGTCATGGTGGCCCAACCGCGCGTTATGTTGCTGGGATTAGACCAGATTTGGTTTCATCGGTTACCAGTGTAGCAGGCGTCAATTTTGGCTCTCCTGTCGCCGATCTGGTTCAGAATCTACCTTTACTCAATACTGCATTGGCAGCAGCTGTAGATGCTTTGGTTTCACCGATTATTAGCTACGCGCAACTTCGTTCTAATTTACCCAGTGATTTTAAAGCATCGATTCATAGCTTATCGGCTCAGGGAGCAGCAGAGTTTAATGCCAAGTTTCCATTGGGTTTACCCACAAAAGCCTGTCAGGATGGACCTGCAAATGCCAATGGCATAGCATTTTACTCATGGACAGGTGCAGCACAAACCACCAATCCTTTAGATCCTGATACTTTATTAACCTCTATGGGATATGTGGCGTTTAGTGGTCAAAAGAACGATGGTCTAGTGAGCCAATGTAGTAGCCGACTTGGCAAAACCATTCGAGATGACTATTTCCATAATCATTTTGATGAGGTGAATCAGGTACTCGGCTTACGCAGCGTGTTCTCAGCAGACCCTGTGGCGCTTTATCGTCAGCATGCGAACCGACTTAAATTACAAGGTCTATAAAACGCATATAAAAAATGCGCCTTATCGGCGCATTTTTTTGCTTGAAAACGAGGTTAAAATTAACCTTGTTTACGTGCTGGCAATTTTTCACGAATACGTGCAGCTTTACCAGACAATTCACGAAGATAGTAAAGTTTCGCACGGCGAACATCACCACGACGTTTCACTTCAATTTTAGCAACAACTGGTGAGTGAGTTTGGAAAACACGCTCAACACCAACACCGCTAGAAATTTTACGAACAGTGAACGCAGAGTTTAGGCCACGGTTTTTCTTCGCAATCACAACACCTTCAAATGCTTGAAGACGCTCACGATCACCCTCTTTTACTTTAACTTGAACGATGACTGTGTCACCTGGAGCAAAAGCAGGAATGTCTGATTTTAACTGTGAATTTTCAATTGCTTGAACTAAAGGATGTTTACCACTCATTGTGGAATCTCCAATATGTGCGGGAGAGAAGAGGTCTCTTACACCGCTGGGGACAGAGGCTAAAGCGCATATCAACCCGTTTAACTTTCCCTTTATCATTCATACTGAACGTATAAAAATAAAGAGCCTATAAAAGATGTTTCATCTTCATGATCCATCTAAATCGTTGAGCCATTTTTTTTGCTGCTTGGTCAATATCACTTGTTCAACCAACTCAGGTCGACGTTCAAGTGTACGTTGATAACGCTGCAAAAACCGCCATTTTTCAATATTAGCATGATGTCCTGATTTAAGTACCTCAGGCACATCCAACCCTTCAAAATGGTCAGGCTTGGTATATTGTGGGCAGTCGAGTAAACCATCCACAAAAGAATCCTGTATATGCGATTGCTCATCGGACATGACATCGGGCAAACGCCGAATAATACTATCCAAAAGCACCATCGCGGGCAGTTCACCACCCGACAAAACGTAATCCCCAATTGACCATTCCTGATCAATATAACGCTGGATTAAACGCTCATCGACACCCTCATAACGACCACAAAGTACAATTAAACCATCATATTCAATGAACTGTTGTACTGCGGGTTCATTTAAGGTTTGACCTTGTGGCGACATATATACTACAGGGACATGAACACATCCTGCTTGGCTCGCAAGCTGTTTGGCATGGGCAATCGCTTCCGCCAAAGGCTCAGCCATCATCACCATACCTGGGCCACCACCAAATGGACGTTCATCCACTCGTTTGTAGTTACCCTGTGCAAAATCACGTGGATTGATACAGGTCACCTGTACCATGTCACGCTTGGCTGCACGACCACTAATCCCGTAGGCAGTAATCGCTTCGAACATTTCAGGAAACAGTGTAATGACTGCAAAAAACATCGCAGACTCCTCTATTTTCTTACTGCGTTCGCACTAAACCACTTATGTGCAATTTAGTAATCTACGCCCCAATTGACGTAAATACGATTTGCTTCAAGATCCACACGTTGCACCACATCTTTATGCCATGGAATCATGCGTTCTTCAGCATCAATACTGTCAGCCGTGGCGCGAACCACCATCACATCGTTAGCACCTGTTTCAAACAGCTCAAAAATTTGACCGAGGTTTACTTCTTGTTCGTCATCGTTCAGACCTAACACTGTTAGACCTTTTAAATCAGACCAATAATACTCGTCCACACCTGCTTGAGGCAGTTGCGCTTTTGAAATCCAGATATTTGCGCCAACCAAGTTGTCTGCTGCGGTACGATCACTCACACCTTTTAAGCTGACCACCAAGCCTTTGCCATGTGGTTTCCAACGTTTTACATCGACAGTTTGCCAACCTGCTTTGGTTTCAATGTACCAAGGCAGGTAGTCAAATATGTTGCTCATGGGTTCTGTATTGGAATAGACCCAGAGCCACCCATTTAATCCATAAGCTGAACGTAGCTGTCCAATCTGAATACGATCTTCGGGTACATTCTGTGTTGGTGTCATGGGCTACCTACGACTTAATTTGCAAAAATTATGCAGCAGCTGCAGCTTTCTTCGCTTGAGCAGCTAAAGAAGCAACACGTTCAGAAGGTTGAGCACCTTGCGCTACCCAGTGTGCAAAACGGTCAGCATCTAAACGAAGTTTTTCTGCTTTACCTTGAGCTGTTGGGTTAAAGAAACCGATACGTTCGATGAAACGACCGTCACGCGCATTGCGGCTGTCAGTTACAACGATTTGATAGAATGGACGCTTTTTAGCACCACCACGAGTAAGACGAATAACTACCATGATACAACCTTATAGTTTTTACGGATTATCCCTGCACCGACCATCGATACATTTCAAACCCCTTTCATAGAGGGCATTATTTTACGCGAAGTTTGCCCTGAATGAAAGATCAAAAATTGGTTGGCTACAATTTTGGGTTTGGAGTTATTTGCCGTCCCATGGCGAGCAGACCAGAGCATCCTTATACCAACACTGTTTTCCTTGAGAGTCCAGTGTTAACACACCAGTATTTAGCATTCCATTTATTGGGGTCGCAGTTAAACGCCATGAACCATTTTTTGTCGTTGCAGAATAGGCTACGCCGTCAATATCTGTAATTGAAAGATTATAATTACTTGCTCCAGTTGACGGTATTGTAGAATTGACTAATCCGGAAGTTCCAATATCTTTGAAAGAACCATTTGCAATTTTGTAAGCCGTTAACTTTTGAGCCATATCTTGCATAAATGTTTGTGCTTCAACCCTTTTTGTTCTTTTTGAATATTCTATATAATTTGGATAAGCAATTGCAGCTAAGATGCCTATGATTACAACTACAATCATTAACTCAATTAATGTAAAACCATTTTTAGTCATCATGACACCTTACAACTTGCAGGCACTGTACATGTATCTGTTTCTTTCCATCGGCATGAAGTTCCCTCACTATTCAACGCAAAGTTATTATATTTAGCAGCATCTTTTAAATCCTTATTGACACATGCTGCTAATACCCATTTTTGAAAAATTGAAGTATCAATAACAATATTATATTTAATATCTGTTCCTACCTTGCCTTTCGGTGTAGTTTTATCTTCAGAATCTAATATAAAATTTTTATAACTAAAGTTTGTACTCCGTTCATTTTCAAGCTTAAGTGCAATATCTTGCAATTTTTGTTCAGCAATTTTTTCATTATTTTTACGTACATAATGTTGGTAACTTGGTAGCGCAACGGCTGCTAAAATCGCAATAATAATAACAGCCAACATTAATTCAATTAATGTAAACCCTTTAGCCATTACTTCGCTCCTACATATGGCGTCATATCATACCAACGGGTTGGTAATAACTTATTTGTAGTTTGATACTCTGTAATTGAATTTTGTGTACAGTCTGAACCAATACATATTGTTGGAGGTTTATTAAAAATTAATTTTCGAGAACCTTGGGTAGAGCCAGGTCCAACATTTAGACCAATAATCCCTCCACCTAAGTCACCTACATTTGTAATTTTTGTGTCCGTTCCACACTTACCAGATGGCAAACATAATTTGACTGCCGTACTTACTCCAACAATACCGCCAGAACAACTGGTACTACTTCTATTACTGCCATTGTTGGTTTTACTTGGGTCAAAAATTGAATAGTATAAATCACCATCTAGAGCGACGCCTTCGGATAATCCCCTTGTTTGATATGATCCCCCACTAGTAGCTGTTATGATAGGTAATCGATAATACCAGCCAGCTGTTTTATCAGTCGCTGCACCAGCCTTATAAATTTCATTCATATTTGTTAATTTGACTGTTGTGCCTTTTGCAGGTGTAGTTTTAGTTACATCATAATCATAGAACCCCAAAATCATATCTTGCGCAGAACTGTCAGATTTCAAAGGACTACTTCGGTCTCCTGACGCCATCGAAATGACTGCATATTTTTTAGCTACATTATCTGTATGAATGGTAAATGTCGGTGCCTCATAAAAACGTGGGGGATGATTTTTACCAGCTTCTTTTGCATCGGCAAACTCAAAAGCATTAAGCACGAACTTATTATCTACATCATTTGCTTTGTGGCTTGGATTCAAATCTACTCGGAACACCTTACCTCCCAAGTCACCGACATAAAGATGATCAACTAAACCATCACCATCTCGGTCTACTGTTTTTACTCTTGATGGAATACTATTAACCATGCTATCAATTTTCGTTTCAACCCCACCTGTTGCTGTTCCATCTTGATTTCCAGCATTACTACTGCCCCACCAGAGCAACTTTCCATTTTCTGCATCAAAAATATAAATCCCGTTTCCTTTTACATTCCCAGAAGATGAATTAGTAAAAGTAGGATCTTCATATTTCATATCATAGCCACCACCCACAATCATAGCGAGTTTGCGCTGACCATTCCATTTGATATAAGCAACTGTTGGCTTAGACCAACTTTGCCCCATATAGGACAATGCTCCGCTTGTTGCACTATCTGGATCAATATGGAACATTAATTTTGGCTTAGACATATCAGAAAGGTTTAAAGCGTAATAGCTACGTCCTCCCATACGTAAGCCACCATATACATATTGATGACTATTTTTCCCGTCTGCTTTTACTTGCAAGCCATCACGTTCAACAACTTTCCCATCAACTTCAGCATCATAAAAATTAGGCTCATAAACAGTATGTGCTGTCCAAGCACCATCTATTCCATAATAAAAATTATCATTATTATCTGATGCTTTCTCTACAGCCATTGACTCAAAGAAGCCCTTTTTTTGTTTAGCCAACATTTCTTTAGGAACAAATGAAAACACTTCTTCACCACTCCCCGAAGCGATTCCACTACCATTTATTACTTGGGCATTTTGTGTTCCCGATTTAACCACATGCAGAACACCTTGTGTTGTACCAAAAAGCACATAGTCATCACGATCTACTGACCCTAATGACCCCGTATCAGCAACAATTGCACCTTTTTGGGTAAGTAGAATTGGAGAGGAATGTATAATTGAACCAAGTTGATAACCTTTTGATGCATCTTTAGTTTTTAAATAGGCTAATTGATCTGCATAAGTAGTTTTTGATGCTAATACTGTCAAATCCGCGGAAGTGAGTTTTGAGTAACCAAGCAGTCCATATAAATATTCACGATCAGTTAATGTCCCCGCTTGAAGAATACTTTCTGCAGATTTTAATTCCCCAGCAGTACTATCACTGTTGACAAATACATTTCTTTGAAATACCAAATTATTAGAACCATCTATTTTTGGCATTTTAGTGCCCAAAAGCTGACTTAAATTACCACCATAGCTAATTACTTCATCTGGATGTACAGCTGAACTATTAAACCAATAGTCTTTCAGACCAGTATTAAAATCCGTTGCGTTTTTATACACTAATTTATTGGTGACATCATACAAAGTACCATTGATGACATTGTACTTTTTGAGATTCCCCACCCACAACTGATCTTGTGTTGCAATGAGTGGTTTAAACATAGGGAAATAAGCAAAAGATTGTAACCGATTGGTATTTAACGCATCTACAGGAATAGTACTACTACCAATAGTTGAACCCTCAATAGGGACAGTTGTTTCAGTAATAAATGATTTTAAGCTTTCAACTAGATCGGCTGAAGATTGTGCGGTATAAAACCCTCCTTCTCCAAACCCACCAACATCAGTACGGTTTGGAATAGTTTTAGCTCCCCACTGACAATAATTCCGATGATCAGAGTTATTCGTATCAACGAAAGTGCAATCAAAATATTTTTTTGTCCCTATTGTAATATTTGCCTGTAATTTTTGAGCTGGTGTTAAATAATACCCACCGCCAAAACCAACCGTTGCTGTTTTTACTTTATAATTACTCTTAAGTAATGATTGTGCATAGTTTCCAATTTTCCCCCAATATGAGTCTTGGGAACTTCCTAATGTATTGGTTGTTACTTTCGTTATTCCATCATAATCAATACTATAATTATTGTCTCCTTGAGGCTCACCATCAGTTAAAAAATAAAGCCCATTCCCAGTACATGCTTCACTGGTATTAGAACTACTAGGCTTTGTTGCACAAAGATTTGAAATGCAAAGCGCCCCTAATTGAGCCAAATTTAAGGCGTAACTTGGGTAAGTGGTCGACCTAATTCCGTAAATCTGTTAAGGACTGCTACACGTGCATGGATCTCATTCACTTGGCTATCAAAACTCCTTGCACTGAGTTTATCTCCTAATAATTTGATGCAATGCATCTTAGTTTCCACCAAACTGCGGCGATGATAGCCTGACCATTTTTTCCATAATGTCCTGCCTAAACGTTTAACTGTTCGAAGTAATTCATTTCGCTCTAGCGAGCTACTCTTTGTATCTTTCCATGGTTTCGCATTTTTTCTAGGTGGAATCACCGCATGTGCTTGCCGATCTGCAATGACCTGACGGCATTGCTTGGTGTCATAAGCTCCATCGGTATAAACAGAGTCAATCTGCTCATCTTGTGGAATCTGATTAAGTAAATCACCAAGCACCTGTGAATCACTGACATTATTGGTTGTGAGCTGAATAGCGCGTATTTGTAGGGTTTTGGCATCTATACCAATATGTAGTTTACGCCATTGGCGACGATATTCAGCTCCATGTTTCTTGCGTTTCCATTCGCCCTCACCTAGAAACTTCATGCCTGTAGAGTCTACGAGTAGATGCAGTCCATCGCTACTTTTTTGATAGTTAATCGCAATATCAATATGTTTTTGTCTTCGACAAAGCGTACTGTAATCTGGTGCGGTCCAATTTAATCCACAAAGTTTAATCAGACTTTGAACAAAACCTGTGACCATGCGTAAAGAGAGTCTAAATAAAGATTTGATCATTAAACAGCATTGAATAGCCGTATCGGAGTAAGTTTGATTTCGACCTTGCTTGTTTTGTGGTTGTGCATACCACTGAGTGTTTGGATCAAACCAAATGGAAATGTTGCCCCGATTAATGAGAGCGCGATTATAGGAAGACCAGTTGGTTGTACGATAAGTTTTAAGAGTAGGTTTATTCATTTTGAAATTATAGGACTGAATAAACCTTATAGGCTAGGTTTGTGCAACAAAGCCGAACTACTAGATTGGCTTGTAAACTTTTTCCCTGCTGTATTATATGCTGTTGCAATCGGTGTTCCACCACCAGCAGTAATTTCTTGTACATACCCGATAAGAGTTGCTTTATTCGATGTATCAGGATCCATTGCAATAAAATCTGTTTTATTCGTAATTGCACTACCAGAATAAGTCCCCAATCCAAACTGAATATCTTTATCAACAGTAGGATCTGCAATAACTTCAATTAGACCTTTTCTCAAATTTATTATACGGCTATAACAATTATAAGTATTCGTATTACCCACACGATCACATAAACTCGCAATTTTGGTTTTATAGGCTCTATCGTCATTCGTATTCCCTATAAAACTAGAACTCAAGTTCACAGCACAATAATTATCTGATCGTGTTGCATAGGTATAGGTTGTAGTTGCTGTATTATCTTTATTAGGAATATTTACTGTTAAATTATTTGTTAAGTTTGTCCTATTACATAAATTTCTTTCAACATCACTACAAAATATTAAACCACACACTCTTTCTGTATAGGCATAGCCGTAATCGACATCAAATGAATCAGCGTTATCCATACTCCCAGAAACGTCTAACATTAAATAAATCTTAGTCGTTCCTGTCCCTCCAGCTTGATAAATATCAATATCACTTGCCTGAATCTGCACAGGCACACCCGCCAGAATCAACGAAGTTACAGATGCAGCTAAAGTCGACACTTTAAAACGCATCCAATGGCTTGGAATCTGTTTATTCTTGTTCATAAAAACCTCTAACTAATCCTAACCTCAGGTCGAACCTGATTTTTTGAGAAATTGCCCCAAACTATATTCAGAAATCTGAGTAGTAAACGGTACATTTAACTTATGCAAACACTCAGATACAGTGACTTTGTCCTCGGTACTAATATCTGTAATACTTGGATCGATATAACTCGCTCTTTTTAAACATGCATTTATCTCTTTCGCAGAAGCACTACTTAAAACAGGCATAACTGAGATCGCAGTCACCACGAGTGTTTTTGGCTCATCAATTTTTGCTCCTTCAGCATCAGTACCTTCTGGCATACCACTAAAAGGCAACACAGGCTTAATAGTAGACGTACCAACACGCACTGAAATCTGCGTCAAAGCAGCAGAACGACCACTGCTAAAGAAGCCATCCTCATATTTACAAAAACTATCAAGCGTTCCTAAATTCGATGTTTGTAATTTTGAAGAATTATCAATATAAGCAAGACCAGCCCTACGCAAGGAAAAAAAGTCTTTCTCCGACCCCTTGTAACAGAAAACCAATTCTTTATTTCGATTTGCATCCATTTTTGGATAACCAAACAAATTTGTTCCGAGTAAATAGGTTTCGAGTTTGGCTTTATCTTCAATAGGAATAAAAACTGCATCAGTATTCTGATTTAAAATTTGAATAGCTTGACTATTAGTTGCCACTTTAAGTCCAAACCATCCTGCCTTTACTGCCATTGCACCAATGATGGTGATTACAATCAGTATAAACAGCACTACGATCAACGTTGAGCCCATCTGCGTGTTTGTCTTTAAACTCATTGCGCATCTCCTATTGCATTACGCATGGCAACAGTTTGCTCCAAAGGAACTCTTAAAAATTTTCCAGTAACGCCTGTAGGATTACTTACTGTATAAGAGTTATTTAATAAGGTATAAGATGCGGGAATAACAGTATTTCCACCCGAATTATCAACAGAGCGTATAAGCACGCCTAGTTGTAACGTAACCGGCCTAATAGTAGTTGCAGCATCTGCAAATTGTTTTAGAGTGAGGTAACTCATTTGGTTTGAAGCATTCACAACACCAACAAGCACTTTAAATTGGTCTACTCGCTGTAAAACAACCTGACCTGTACTACTACTGGTTAAATCAGTCAAGGTAGGGGTTACTGCACTAGAGTCATAATGCCCTGCCGCACAAGCGAGAACATAATCGTTTTTACTTTTTTCATCTTTTCGAATAAAATATTTTTGTACAACCACCGTTGTTGCTGAAGTAACTTTCTTACCTTCACAATCAAAACCATTAAGCTGTGCTGGTTTATACTGAATCACTAAAACGTCACTTTTTATATTGGCTAAACTATCTCCAGTTGATGTAGAACTTAATGCTAAATCAGTAGTTGTCATTGCTGAAGGGTAATTCTCTTTTTTAACAATCAAACCAGATAATTTACTATTTTTCATTATTCGCCCACCCAAATCTAAATTGGTCTGACGAATATCAGCTGTAATATAGTTCATGCCAAAATTTGCATTATCTTGCACATTTTCCATTGCTTTTTGATATGAAAGCGTAGACTGCCCACTAATTAAAAGCTGTATAGCAGCAGCAACAATAATCAATCCAAGCGCTAAAGCAACCATTAACTCAACAAGGGTAAACCCCTTAATTTTGATTTTCATTAGAATGCCTCCACTACAACACAACGGGCACCTGACTTATATTTAAATTTATCTGCTTCGGTACAGGCTGCAGGATCACTATTACTTTGAGATGCTTTGGTTTCATCCCATGCTACATATATACAATTTCTCAAATTTTTTGTATCTGGACAGGAAAGTATGGCTATAGTCATATTCTTGTTTTTTGCCAGTTGAGTTACATCTGCAATATCTTTGAGTGCAAAATCATTCGCAGTACAATACGCATTTAAGCACTTGGTTGTGTCTGTCGAACTCACACCTTTATACGTACCTGACCTATTAAAATACATACGCTCACTTAAGTTTCGAGCAATATTAACTGCCTCTATTTTACGTAAAGCCTGCTCTCCCATCCCCAAAGATTTGTACTGTAACAATGCAAAACCTAAAACAGCAACTCCCAATAAGAGCATTGCGACTATGACTTCCATCAAACCTACACCTTTTTGATATTTCATATTTTTCTCTTATCTTCTCATTAGCATGTTTTCAAAGCTCTAGTAATTAATCCCAACTGGGTTATAGTTATAGATTCAATTTTTAAACTTTTACTGTGCTTTACACTTATACAAACTGGGTACACTGCATTTTCAGTTTGAACCTGCCCATTCGCTAAAAAATAAATTGCTTTTACATTATTGTTTTGCAATTCTAAATTTGTTCCTAAGCCAGTACTTAAATCGAAAATTTTTGCGGTTGCTGGAACACTATAGGAACTATCTAATTTCAATACAGAAACCTGTCGAGTCAGACGTGCATTATTTTTTGCATCATTTAAAGAAAAAAGAATCTTATCCACCCCTTCCTTTAATTCATTGTTTTGAATTAAAGATTGAAATGAAGGAGCTGCCATCATTACAATAATCGCCAACACTGCAATCGTCACCATGAGCTCAATTAACGTAAAACCTTTATTCTTTTGCACACTCTTCCCCAGCTCCAAAACTTTCCCCTATTAAAAATAATATCTATAAATTTTACAAAACCTACACAGAGTAGATAAAAGGCATAAAAAAACAGATAACTGTCATATTATAGCTATCTGTTTATTTTTTATTAAAAAATAAATTGTTAAATAGTTAACAATTTAAGCCTGTGTTACAGGAATACGTAACTCTTTTGGCAGACTAAATGTAATATTCTCTTCTCGCCCATCCAGTTCTTTTGGTGCTTGTGCACCCCAATCCTGTAAACGCTGAATCACCTGCTTAATTAAAATTTCCGGGGCGGAAGCACCTGCAGTTACCCCAATTTTAGAAATATTGGTAAACCATTCCTGCTTGAGCTCATCTGCATTATCGACCAGATAAGCTGCCTTCCCCATACGTTCCGCCAGTTCACGCAAACGGTTTGAATTGGATGAATTCGGTGATCCTACGACCAATACGACATCACAACGTGCAGCTAAATCACGTACAGCATCCTGACGGTTTTGTGTGGCATAACAGATATCATCTTTGCGTGGACCTTGAATATTCGGAAATTTTTTACGAAGTGCATCAATGACTTTCGCTGTATCGTCAATCGACAAAGTCGTTTGAGTCACAAAAGCGACTTTCTCAGGATTGCGTACAGTTAAAGCAGCGACATCTTCTTCATCTTCGACCAGATAAATGTCACCGCCATTATTTTTATCATATTGCCCCATGGTGCCTTCGACTTCCGGATGGCCTTCATGACCAATCAGAATCGCTTCCACTCCCTCACGGGCATATTTAGTCACTTCAATATGTACTTTAGTGACCAATGGACAGGTCGCATCAAAAACTTTTAAACCACGTTGTTCTGCTTCAAGCTGAACCGCTTTAGAAACGCCATGCGCGCTAAAAATGACAATCGAATCATCTGGAACCTGATCCAGCTCATCGACAAAAATTGCACCACGCTGACGTAAGTCATCCACCACAAATTTATTATGAACTACTTCGTGGCGCACATAAATCGGGGGGCTGAAACATTCCAGAGCGCGATTGACGATCGCAATCGCACGGTCTACACCAGCACAAAAACCTCGTGGATTTGCCAATACGATTTGCATATGATCCTCAACAGATGAATAAAATAGACAATATTTTAAATTTTTAAGAAAGATAAGCGCCTAAACTTTCCCTACAACTCTTTAGTTTAAGCCTTCGGTACACTACAATAGCGAAGATATTTTATCATATCAGGAAAAATATCATGTCGGGTTTATTGTTTGTCGTTTCTGCTGCTTCAGGAACGGGCAAAACATCTTTAGTCAAAGCCCTACTGGAACGTGTAACCAATTTACACGTCTCTGTTTCACATACCACCCGTGGACAGCGATCAGGCGAACTCGACGGTGTACATTATCATTTTACCACAAAAGATGCTTTTCTAAGCCATATCGAACAGAACGGTTTTATTGAATATGCTGAGGTTTTTGGTAACTATTATGGGACTTCGCAAGCCACTGTAGAACAGCAACTTGCCAAAGGTCATGATGTTTTACTTGAAATTGACTGGCAGGGCGCACAACAAGTTCGTCGACTTTTTCCTGATTCCCGACAAATTTTTATTCTTCCCCCAAGCCAATTCGATTTACGTCAACGTTTATCTAACCGTGGCACAGATTCAGTTGAAGTCATTGAGCATCGTTTAGGCTGCGCCGTTGAAGACATGCAACAATATGTCAATTTTGATTATGTCATTATCAACGATGACTTTAATAAAGCTTTACATGATTTAGAGTCGATTATTACTGCGAACCGTTTGACACTTGCCCAACAGGTCTATCGTCATCAGTCGTTGATCGAACAACTCATCACCCCAAATAGCGAATAGACTTGAGTCTGCGCTCAATACATTTTATACTTTGCAGTCTAGTTGTATTCATCACCCGAGAACTTATATGGCACGCGTAACCGTTGAAGATTGTTTAGACCATGTAGACAACCGCTTTGAGCTTGTACTAGTGGCAAGCAAACGCGCGCGTCAGCTTGCTCGTCAGGGCATTGAACCTACTGTAGAATGGGATAATGACAAACCAACTGTCGTTGCATTACGTGAAATTGCAGCAGGTCACGTGACCAAAGATATTTTAAAACAACGCGATCAAGACTATCAAACGTCTAGCCTTGATTTAGCGTTGTCTGCAAACAGCTTAAATTTGGAAGGTTTTTCTTTCCAATAAGCGTTTCAATATAAAAAGGGTGCATTATTGCACTCTTTTTTATGCCCAAAAAAATTTAAAGATTTGCCCTTCAACCTTACAATTTATTTTTTCAGATTCATCTATTTGTCATCATTTTTTCTTTATTCTTTTATTCAACCCGCCCATTTTGCTCAAAAATAAAACACTTGCATCCTAAAATTGGTGCAAAAAATGCATCTCGCCTCTCAAAAATGATGCATCTACATAAAAGATTTGATACAACTGTAAGATTCGATTGATTCTGCCGATCTCCCCAATTGAAATTTACCCGCGAATATTTGTGTGAACGAATTGACAAAATTTGCGATATGCATTTCATTAAGAGATAGATAGATTCTCATTATTCACTGTAAATAAAGGTGCTCTATGCCAGGCGAAGAGGTCAGCCAAGCCAAGCAACAGCTCAAACTTATTATCGATGCCTATTTAAAAGCTGAGGATGTCGAGCGTGTGCTTGCTGCCTGTGATTTTGCCGATCTGGCACACTCAGGAATCACCCGTAAAAGTGGTGAGCCTTATGTGCTGCATCCTATCGCGGTGTGTTGTATTTTGGCGCATATGCGTCTGGATGCAGAAACCTTAATGGCTGCGTTATTGCACGATGTCATTGAGGATACAGAATATACCAAAGATGATGTGGCAGAGCGTTTTGGACGGACTGTTTCAGATTTGGTGGATGGTGTAACCAAACTGACCCATTCCAGTGATAAGCAATTTAATAAAGCGGCTTCTTTTCGTAAAATTTTACAAGCGACCTTGCAAGACCCGCGTGTCATTATTATTAAATTAGCAGATCGCTACCATAATATGACCACGCTAGATGCCTTACGTCCAGATAAACGCGCTCGCATCGCGCAGGAAACGCTGGATATTTTCGTTCCGATGGCGCGTATTGTCGGCATGAATGAAATGGCGGATAACCTTGAACTATTGTGTTATCAAAATCTTGATCTGGATATGTACAATAATGTTCAGACCGCTTTACTCGAAAGCAAACCCAAACGCTGTGAATATCAGTCCCAATGGGAAAAGCATTTAGCAGATTTACTCCTTGCTTATCAAATCAATGGTCGAATTAAAAAGAAAAATAATAATATTGAATTACTGCGCCACTTTGTCAAAAATGAAATTGATTTGCACGAACTTACGCACAGCCATGCTTTTGAAATCATCTTACAGAGTATTGCAGACTGTGACCGTTTGGTTGAAGCACTCCGTGAAAACTTTGAAGTCTTGCATTATGAAGATCATATTCGTCGCCCATTGCCAGGCGGTAATCAATCTTTATTGATGAAACTAAAAGGTGAAAATACCACGCTTTCTTTAACGATTCAGACGGAATTGATGCGTAAAGCGGCGCGTTTCGGGGTGGTACTCGGTGAAAATGCACCGCAGGCCTGCCGTTCAGCCATTCAGGCGTCTATGCAGAATTTAAATACCCTGATTGATGATGCTTGTGCTAAAACCACATTCAATGATTTACTCGATTATCTGCATCAAGAAAAAATCTGGGTTTATACCCCACATGGACATTTACATGAATTGCCTCAAGGCGCAACGGTGGTGGATTTTGCCTATGCCGCCAGTCTCTTTTTGGGCAACCATGCGGTAGGTGCTAAAGTTGATGGTGAAATTCGTCCGCTTTCTACGCCATTGGCCAGTGGTCAGGTAGTTGATGTTATTACTGATGTGTTAGCCACACCTAATCCAGATTGGCTCAGTTTTATTAATACGCAAAAAGCACGTCGAGCCCTGCAAAATATTTTGCGGGATCAGGATATAGAAGAACAGCGCCTGGTTGGACAACAAGCTTTAAATCGCGCATTAAAACTGTTTAATCGATCCATCAATGATTTATCTGAATCGGACTGGATGGATGTGTTGCAATGGCGTCATGTTGAAAATAAAGATACGTTATTTGAGCAAATTGCAGTGGGTGATCTTTTGCCGCAACTGGTCGCCAATCATTTATATGTACAGCAGGACACAGCTCAAGCTGAAACGCATGAATCTGATCGATTAATTCAGGGAACTGAAGGGATTGATGTTAAATATGCACATTGCTGTAATCCAGTGTTAGGCGACCCAATTCAGGGTCATCTGTCCCGACGTGGTCTGATTGTGCATCGCGCTCGATGTCATAATTTATTGCATGAACAACATTTGCATCCAGAAAATATCATGCCTTTACAGTGGCAATCAGATGATCTGGAGGATGTCAGTTTTAATGCCTATTTATGCGTAGAGCTGGCAATGGATGACGAGCAAGTCTCCGAATTGATTTATCTATGCCGTAAATCGCACATTGGGGTCGAACAAGTGTATCCAACCACTGACTGTACTTATGTCAATATTGTGGTTAATAATCGTAAACAAATTGCACAGATTATCCGTGATCTGCGTATGCAATTTAACTTCCCTCGCATTTCCCGTCTGGCACTGCCACCCGCTATTATGGAAAGCTCTCAGGCAAGCTAATCATTTTTGAAAAAAAACAAGACTGAATAAATTCCTGATAATTCATGAATCGGTCTTTTGCCTAACAGCCGCATGGATTATGATGGTCAGAATATCAGATTTAGGAGAAATCAATGACCCGTCAAGTGATCCATACGGAAAATGCGCCTGCTGCGATTGGAACTTATTCTCAAGCAATATTAGTCGGTAATACGCTGTATTTATCAGGTCAAATTGGTTTAGACCCATATAGTATGGAACTTGTTGAAGGTATTGAGGCTCAAATTCGCCGCGTATTTGATAATTT
Organism: Acinetobacter septicus; assembly: GCF_019355975.1. Taxonomy (NCBI): domain Bacteria; kingdom Pseudomonadati; phylum Pseudomonadota; class Gammaproteobacteria; order Moraxellales; family Moraxellaceae; genus Acinetobacter; species Acinetobacter septicus. The sequence continues at coordinate 1,793,330 of NZ_CP079898.1, forward strand.
AAAAGCAGTCTGTGAAGCGGCAGGCGGAACACTAGCAGATATCGCGAAACTTAATATTTTTATGACTGATTTATCTCATTTTCAGCTCGTCAATCAAATTATGGGTGAGTATTTTGCTCAGCCTTATCCTGCACGCGCCGCGTTGGGTGTCGCAAGTTTACCCAAAGGTGCTTTGGTTGAAATGGATGGGATTGTAATTATCAATCAATAATTTATGCGTTTTCTGATGATTTCAACTTTCAGCATTTTAATTCTATAGAGCACATCGCTTGATCAAGAAGTCCGAGCCATGCTCGGATTTTCCATTTATTTCTTAGCTTTTTATTCAAAATGACAATATTAAAAATCGTATTTTCAAATGAATTTCATTGACAAACGATAATAATTATCAATAATATCAATTATCCCATTTATCAATGCGAATAAGTCTGATGTACGTGTGTTTATGTCGCGGTATTACCGATCAAGATATTAAAGATGCTGTTGCAAACGGTGCTGAAAGCTATCGAGAAATTCGTGATTTACTAGATTTAGGCACGTGCTGTGGTCGTTGCGCACCAGAAGCTCGTACGATTATTAGCGATGAATTGGCTGAAATTGCTGCGCGTATTTCAGTTGCTGCCTAGATGGTGATAAATTTATTTTAAACATAATTATAACAATATTATCATGATCCCCAGATCATACTCTCCTCCCCGCTTGTGACTCTAAGCGGGTTTTATTTTATCTATATTTTATATTTAGTTGTTTTTGATTGCGATTTTCATTTGCTGTTCCATAAATTACTCGCTTGAAGCTCAAATCTTGATTAAACTGATCTGAAAAAGATGGCCTTGAACCTTAGTCGGGGCAAAATTTGTTTTGGGAGTCCGCGCAATGAAAGGCAATCGTGAAGTCATCAATCAACTGAATCAAGTGCTTTATCATCATCTCACTGCGATTAATCAGTATTTTTTACACTCTCGGATGTGTAATGACTGGGGAATCGAAAAACTGGGTTCAAGTGAATATAAAGAATCAATTCGCCAGATGAAACATGCCGATAAAATTATTGAGCGTATTTTATTTTTAGAAGGTCTACCAAACTTGCAACATCTGGGCAAACTTTATATCGGTCAACATACCGCAGAAGTTTTAAAGTGTGATGTACGTAAAGTCAAAGAGAACATTGAAGTCGAAAAGAAAACCATTGAAGTCTGTGAATTGGCTCAGGATTACGTCTCTCGTGATTTAGTTCGTGAAATTCTGGAAAAAGAAGAAGAATATTGGGACTGGACAGAAACGCAAATTGACTTGATTGATGATGTTGGTATTGAGAACTATATCCAAAGTCAGGTTTAATTCTGATTTAATCATTTGTTTTCTCAAAAAATCCGAGTAAAGGCAGATCCAGTTGATCTGCCTTTACTTATTGGCGAGGTGAAGCTACATCCTGCTGTAATGTTTGTGCATTTTGACTTTTAATTTTTTCAATTTTTGCATTTATACGCAAAACATCCTGATAAAGCTGATTGAATTGTTTCACCTGTGCAGCGTCATAAAATGAGATCTTGCCGTCTTGTTTCTGCCAGCGATGATTTTTTAATAACTCAAACATTTGCTCTGCTTTGCTATAAATCTGTTGTTCCAGATTAAACAACGCATATTCTTTTCGTTGATCTTGTTTTTGGTTAATTTTGACCAATAACGCCGCTTTCATCTCAGGATGAATGGATAAACTGCGCGCCTGATTTAAAAAATGCTGTTGAGATTCGCTATTATCCTGCAAATAATTCGTTTCTATCATTTTTACATCTGCCAGCATTTGTGTGGTTTCTACATAATTATGCTGACGATCCTGATCAAGTCGATCTACATCCAGAAACTGATCCCATTTGGCGGCTTTTAGCTCACGTAAATACAGATTTCTCGCTTCGGCATTTTGCATCCAGTAATTGAGCAAAAACTCTGACATGATTTTATAATCACCATATAGTCGTTTATCGTGGACATCCAGATGAATAGGCTGTTCCCAGTTTTGTGCTTGATCATAAAGCTGCTGCATTTTTTCAGCCATGACCACATCGAACATTTCTCGGTTATACACATCATCACGTTGGTATTGTGAATTTTTATAAAACCAAAAGACACAGCCAACCAGTAGGATTAATAGCACAAAGCCTATGGTTAAACGGCGTACTGACATATACACCTCCTTGATTTATTTGCTTGTTGTTATGTTTTATCGTGATGTCTGAATTCAATCTCAAATTTCATGCTCTTAAAGATCACTCAATTGCACAAAATGTAATGCTGTATTGCAATTTTTGTACTTTAAACGCGATCCACTCGCCTCTATTATAAAGTCATTAAATAAAATTGAGTATCCATCATGCGCGTAGATATCTGGTCAGATGTGGTGTGCCCCTTTTGTTATATTGGTAAGAAACGTCTTGAGCACGTTGCAGAGCAGGCAGGTATCGAGTTAGAGATTCATTGGCATAGTTTTGAGTTGGATCCGAATGCTCCCGCCAAACATGATATGTCAAATACAGAGCGTCTAGCGATTAAATATGGTCGTAGTTTTGAAGAAATGCAAGAAATGGAACGTAATATTGCAGAAATGGCAGCCGGTGAAGGAATCGATTTCCAATGGCAGCAAGCCAAATCTGGCAATAGTTTTAATGCACATCGTATCATCCATTTAGCACAAAGTAAGGGCTTAGGAAGTCAAGCGGAGGAAGCCTTTTTCCATGCATATATGACGGAAGGTCTTGCTATTGGTGAACGTGAAGTTGTAGAGGAAATTGCCTCCAGAATTGGCTTGGATCATGCCGAAGTCGAGTTTGTACTTGATAGCGATGAGTTAGCTGATTTTGTCCGTCATGATGAAAAAATTGCGCATGAACAGCTCAATATTAGTGGTGTGCCTTTTTTCGTGTTCGATCAAAAGTTAGCTCTGTCAGGCGCACAGCCACGTGAGGTTTTTCTACAGGCTTTACAGCAAGCGCAGGATCAGCCTCAATCATCCATCACCGCTACGACAGCAGCAAGTTGTCATGATGACAGTTGCGAAATTCCGCAAAAATAAATCTCGGTGTTAAACTGGGTTCGTCGAGGCTTATTTTGCAATGCTGCGTTGCATAAATAGACTAGGTTCACTGATTGAGAACTTTTAAAATCAGATGCATCAACTGCGCTGTAATTTTAATTTCTCGTCATGTTCATCCAACCCAATCAATGGATGAACAGCATTGAGTTTATCCCCCTCATTCAGGGGGATTTTTTATAGCCTTTTTCATATAGCAAGATCAATCTCATAAATCCTACGTTTGGCCATGCACTGAATGCCAGGTACAAGCGGACGCACATTGGTAATTTCCCAAGCCCAATATCCTTCTGTCCAATAGTTTGCACAGGCCATTTCAATTTCATCTTTACGCCATGCATGTGCAGCAACAATATCAATGATTGCCATCGCTGTCCCGATTTGTTCATCACCGTCTTTATGCAGAAATTGCGTATTTTGTACAATCACTAAATCACATAGCGGCAAATGTTCGGGTCGCCATGAACGAATTTCCAGTTTTTTCTGTCCTGAGATAATTCGCTCACAAGCGGGCGCTACGATAGAGAGTGCTTTTAATTTTTTCACAGTATTGCTCTGGATTTATTTTTGAGTATTGTAAAAGTTTCACGAATGGATGAAATACAAAAAATTGCTTTAGACACTTTATGGAAAAGTTCTTTCACCCAAAGTATGTGGTTTGCAACGAAACTGTCAAGGTTGTTACTAAACTTGATTTCTTATTAACAGCTCTGCCACAAATTCAGGCTGAATCTTGTGTTTAGATAAATTCAATGACTCGTTCGACTCAATTCAGGTCATGGATATCTCAACCTAAATAAGAGGAAATGAAAATGGCAACTGATCAAAATCCTAATGTATTAGATACAGCCAACACTTCGACAGCAAATGAGCAGGAATCAGCAAAAAAATCACGTTTCTCTCCAACTGTAAAAGGTGTGGTAATAGGTGCGGTAGCAGGCAGCATTCTTCCTGTTTTTGGAACCTTTAGTGGTGCGTTGATTGGAGGTATAGCTGGTAAGATTTATTCTCGTCGCTGCCAACATACTCATGCTTCAGCCTAAATAAAAAAAGGATTTGAATCACTTTAATCACTTATTCTTATCTTAATATCTTGAAGACTCTCCCTTTGTGGAGAGTTTTTATTTGGTCGATATAATTTTTTTTGGTTCAATTAAAATTTTGGCAATTGCGCTTTATTGATTCCAAATGGTGTAATCCATGATTAAAGCGTATTTAGCGCTTGGCCTTGCGATTATATTTGAGGTCATTGCAACATCTTTGTTGCCACATACCAAAGGCTTTACCCATGCACTTTATACCTTAATCATGGTGATTTGTTATGTCTGTGCATTCTATTTATTAAGTATTGTCGTTAAGACCTTAGCTGTAGGCATCAGCTATGCTATTTGGGTAGGTACAGGAATTGTACTGGTAGCGGCCATCAACGTTATTGTACTCAAACAAAAATTGGACTTCCCAGCGTTATTGGGTATGTTGTTGATTATTGCAGGGGTAATCATCATCAATTTATTTTCAAAATCCATTAATCATTACGATATTTGTATAAACTTCAAATTATTTATATACAAAAAAATAACGTATCTTCTTAAAATTACTTAGTTTTGTTGCTAGGACTTGATTTTATGACGTAAATCAACAAGAGTTATCACATAAATGAGATAATAAACAATGTACAGCCATTATGATGAAAGCTAATTATTTTAACTTGGGTTCTCGCGTTTTATATTTCTTAGTGTGTTTGGGGGGAATAACTTCGCTTTCCGCCAATACAGAAACAAAAGATGTGAGTTTCGATCAATCTTCCGAGCAAGATCAGCCCTTGGTTTTACCAAATGATCCCAATACGCCACGAACCTCTGTCGCCTATGCAGTCAAATTACACCAATTAAATCAATCACAAGATAAAAATCTATTAGATTTAATTCCTGCATGGATTGATTCAACACCGACCATTTTACCTCCTGAGTCAGATACGCCCAATGTTCCTCCTGTATCTGAAACGCAAGATCTAACGTGGTTTGATCGTAAGCAGCATGACATTAGTCGTTGGGCAGACCGTACCTCTGGTAAGATTGATCATTGGTTTGGTGATGTTGATCCCAAAAAACCAGCCGATGCCACCTTGAGGATCATGCTAGATAATTATTGGGATAAATATAATGGCTATGAGATTAAGCCACGTATCCGAGGAAAAATTAAACTTCCAACACTCGAACGGCGTTTTAGCGTCGTGTTTGGTGATGACTCACTCGATGATGAGTTTGATAATAATGTCGCCAATACCAATATCGATCCAAACGGGGATAAAAAACGCTTAGATTCTCGTCAAACCCGTGACAATAATGGTTCATTGGCACTACGATGGTCTGATTTCTCCAAAAAATTACCGTTTGAAACTGATGCCGATCTGGGGATTCGTTCTGGGGACGACATTTATGTCCGCTTAAAAGCCAAACGCGCGTGGCCGCTACGCAACGATTTTTCGTTTTACGCGGAACAAATTTATCGTTATGGCATCGATAGTAAAAACTATTTAAGAACCAATCTAGAATTAACGCATGCGCGTCCTAATGAGGCTTTTCTCTCTAACCAATTCAGCCTAACTTATGCTGATGATCAGGATGATGATCTGTGGTGGGATAACCGTTTATTTAGACAGCATCAATTCTTTGCCAATAATCGTTTTAATTACGGCTTGTATACAGGTGGTTATTACAATAATAGCGACTTACGCTTAAATAGCTGGGGACCTTTTATGTCTTGGCGTCAACAACTCTGGCGTGAATGGTTTTATGTACAAGGCGATCTCAATTATTTTAATGATCATCGTGAAGATCGCAGTCACTATGTGAGTACTTTTGTCCGTTTAGAGGCTTTATTTTAAAAAGTAGCCATCCTTTTGCGCTTGCCATGTAGTATTTTGGCAAGCGTTTGATCAAGCTCATCGAAACTTAAATAAAAAATTAAGATTAATTTTATATTCTATTCCACATTCATTATTCTTATTATTTTTTTCATGAAGCGATACCTTATCGTTCATTTTCAGCTTGCGATTATTTTAAGCCTATGTAGTATTTATGCGGTATGGGTATTAAGCCATTCCACTTTTAAACCCTATTCTTTTCAGTCTTATACAGTGCATCTAAATCGGCAGCACTTATCAAAATTAACATGTACAGAAGCACAGATAAATTCAGAACAAGAAACCATTCTTTCCAACGAACAACTGAGTCAGGAATTATTGGCTGTTTTTGATAACGATTCTTTATGGGCAAGGACTTTGCAGCAACAACCCCAACCTGTTAAAAAATTTGGAAAACCGCATAAAACTAAAAGTAAAAAAAATAAAGTAGCTAATCCTGATCCCATTAGTGCCAGTATCAGTACCATCACCAGCTTGCTGCCTTTTTCTAACGATATTAATCTGGGCTCAAACTCAGACAGTGATGTGTATGTCCAGTTTTTAGCAAAGAAACAATGGGTGTTAAGGCATGATATCAGTATCGATACTCAACAATTATTTCGTTATGGTTCGAGCAGTAAAAATTATTCTGAAACGACCTTCAATCTGAATCAAAAATTACAAGACAATACTCTTTTTTCCAATCAATTCAGCCTCAATAAAAGTCAGGATGAAGAATACTACTGGGCAAATCGAACTTTCCAACAATATCAATTTTTAAAAAATCACCGTTTAATTTATGGAATTTATAGTAGCGGTGTGTATGATCAAACCAAAAAAGACTGGGAATTACAGCTATGGGGGCCTTATTTATCATGGCGAAGACCCTTATGGCGTGACTGGATTTTTATTGATAACCAGATTTCTTATTATCATGACATGACCACAACCGATAAGGAACTTCAGCATATCTTTAGTACGACAATTCAATTAGAAGCAAATTTTTAACTTGTCGAACAAATCAGCAAAATTGTGGATAAGTCTAACTTTACCCACATGCACCAACCCGGTATAAAAAACCCTGACCGAAGTCAGGGCTATTTTACAGATGATTTATTTTAACAATAAGCTATTGATCCGTTTTACATAAGCGGCAGGATCTTCGGGTAAACCACCTTCAGCAATGACCGCCTGATCAAAAATCACATTGGCCAGATCATCAAACTGCGCTGAACCTTCCAGTTTTTTCACCAATGGATGTTCAGGGTTAATCTCAAGAATCGGCTTCATCTCAGGCACTTCCTGACCCGCTTGTTTCAGCATACGAATCAATTGCGGCGATAATTCACCTTCCGAAGTGACCAAACACGCAGGAGAATCGACCAGACGAGTCGTGACACGCACTTCTTTGGTTTTATCCTTGAGTGATTCACCTAGTTTTTCCACTACAGGTTTGAATTGTTCCGCTGCTTGTTCGAGTGCTTTTTTCTCTTCTGCATCTTGTAAATCACCCAGACCGACAGCCCCTTTTGAGACATTTTGCAAAGGTGTACCATCAAACTCCTGTACGAAATTCATCGCCCATTCATCGACACGTTCAGACATCAGTAAAACTTCAATGCCTTTTTTCTTAAATAATTCCAGTTGTGGAGAGTTTTTAGCGGCATTGAGACTATCTGCGGTCACGTAATAAATCGCTTTTTGCCCTTCTTTCATACGTGCTTTATAGTCAGCCAGCGAAGTGCTCACCTCATCATGATTTGAAGTCGCATAACGCAGAAGTTTTAAAATACGTTCGCGATTGCCAAAGTCTTCGCCTAAACCTTCTTTAAGAACTGCACCAAATTCGGTGTAAAAAGTTTTGAATTTTTCCTGATCTTTTTCATCTTCTGATTTTGCCAGACCATCAAGCAGGGTTAATACGCGACGGGCATTACCTTCACGAATAGTTTTAACATCGCGGCTTTCCTGTAACAGCTCACGACTTACATTCAGCGGTAAATCGGCACTGTCGACCACCCCTTGTACAAAACGTAAATAATTTGGAATTAGATGATCCGCATCATCCATAATAAAGACACGTTTCACATACAGCTTAATGCCTGCCTTTGCTTCACGGGTAAAAATATCATGCGGTGCTTTAGCTGGAATATAAAGAAGCTGGGTATATTCTGTGCTACCTTCAACCCGATTATGCGCCCAAGCCAACGGTGCATCAAAATCATGACTCAGGTTTTTATAGAAGTCGATATATTGTTCTTCTGAAATTTCATTTTTATTTCGTGTCCAAAGCGCACTGGCTGAGTTAATGGTTTCCCATTCTTCAGTTTTGACCATTTTGCCATTGGCTGCTTGTTCTTCGCCTTCGGCCACCTCATCCTCTTGCCAGACTTCTTTTTGCATTTGAATTGGCAAACTGATGTGATCTGAATATTTATTGATAATCTGCTTAACTTTATAGCTCTCTAAATATTCAAGTGCATCATCACGTAAATGTAAAATAATATCTGTGCCACGTGAATCCTTGTGGATTTGCTCAACTTCAAATTCACCAGTACCGCCACTCACCCAGCGTACGCCTTCATCCGCAGACAACCCCGCACGACGCGATTCAACGGTGATTTTATCTGCAACAATAAATCCAGAGTAAAAGCCGACACCAAACTGACCGATTAACTGTGCATCTGACTTTTGATCACCAGTTAATTTAGACATAAAATCTTTAGTGCCTGATTTGGCAATGGTACCCAGATTATCAATCGCTTCCTGCTGATTGAGACCAATACCATTGTCTGAAATAGTAATGGTTTTATGCTCTTTATCCAGAGTTACGCGTACATGTAAATCTGGATCATTTTCATAATATTCTGGATGGTTAATCCCTTCAAAACGCAATTTGTCGCAAGCATCTGATGCATTTGAAATCAGCTCGCGTAGAAAAATTTCTGGATTAGAATATAGTGAATGGGTCACTAAATGTAAAAGTTGGGCGACTTCTGCCTGAAAGCTATAATTCTGTGACGTTTTTTGTTCGCTCATCACTCACTCCTAAAATACCATTCATGTTAGCGAATTCTTTGATGTTGTATGTATTGGAGTGAGTCACGACTTTTTCAATAGCAAAAGCGAAGATTTTTATCTGGTTTAAAAAGGACCTTGCGTTAAAATACGGTTTTGCACGATATCATCCAGATGCTTTTGACGCTCAGTATAACGCTGTGTGATACAACTTACATTTGCACGACAGTTATCCCGCTGTTTTAACCATTGATATTGCGCACCTTTCTCGGCATCACGTCCGCCCATTGGCAAGGCGTGAACAACAATATTATAAGTTGTTGTCATTTTTACATCGGCATCATTTAAACTGCGGTTTTGACAAATGGTTTTTTCTGTACTGGTTTTGGCTTTATCGCAGGAGAAACTTGCAGCATGCGCGAGACTTAAACCATTTATACAAAATAAACTACTGAGCAGAACTATTCGTAATTTTTTCATTGAAACGCTCTTGTTGAATTTATTATTTTAACTTTAACAATTATGTTCATTTGAATAAGTAAATTTTTGCCATTTTCTGTACAACATCAGTCACAACCATAAAAAAAGCCTCACAGTTTCCTGTCAGGCTTATCATGCCGATGATCATATTATTGTTGTTCTCTATATCATTATTATTAAGTGCATTATCAGTTAAAAACTCCCTTCCCCACGAGGGAGTTTTAAAAGGCTATATCTTCCTTAGAATCTATAGCTATAACCTAGTGTATAAATCACTGGGTCGATATCTAAATCAAATGTACCTAAGTTGTCGACTAAACGAACTTCTGGGCTCAAATCTGCATAACGTACATCGAAGTAAACACCCCAATTTTTTGCATCAGCAGGTTGGAAAGTGAAGCCAACTTGTCCCGCAAAACCGTAATCATTTTTTACCTTGTCAGCCAAGCCTGATTCATCCCAAGGAATAAATGCAGTTGCACCTACACCAATATATGGTGTAAAGCGTGTCGCGTTTTTAAAGTTATATTTTGCTGTGATGGTTGGAGGTAAATGCTTTACTCTTGCAGCTTTCTCACCATTCAACAACACATCATGATTAATCGGTGTTGCAAGAAGCAATTCAGCAGAGAATGGTGAGTCACCAAAGAAATATTCAACAGATGGTGTAAAAGCAAACTCATCATCCGCCTCAACTTTGCCATACTGTGTTTGAGTATCACTGGTTGGTGCAATATAACTTGCCCCGACTTTCACTTGCCAGTCACCTGCAAAAACAGAAGAAGACAAACCTAATAATGCAATAACAGCAGCTTGTTTCAACATTTTTATTACCTCTTAATATCTTGATAACATCATAATATTATATATATATTAAACGCAATACAGATTATAAACACATTTTAAACATTATTTATAAAGTAATGATATTCTTATTTATTTATTTTAATCAGAGTGTTTTAGTATGTTTTTAAAATGCCAAATTAAACATAAATAAATCCGATTAAATTAATATACTTTAAAACCAACCAAAATAATAAGGTTTTGTGATTATTAGACTATTTCTATAAGAGATTTTTATTTCCACCTACAGGAGAAAAATAAAAAATCAAATAATGATCAAAGAAGCCTATTATTTTAAAATATTTAATCATAAGCTTATATTTATTTTTAAGCTTTTATTTTGTTAATTTAATTAATTTAAATAAATTTGCAAGTTTATTTCGATCAATGTCTTGTCCAACCCAAATTTTTCATTTTTTATATAAATAAAGTGAACATTTAATGTAGCTCCGATACAATACGCGCAAGAATTGGAGTAATCGATGTCACAGAATTCTTCTTTAAAGCGTGGACTCAATACACGCCACATCCGTTTTTTAGCTTTAGGCTCTGCCATTGGGACAGGTCTGTTCTATGGATCAGCTTCTGCTATTAAGCTAGCAGGTCCCGCAGTCTTGATGGCGTATGTCATCGCGGGCATTGCCATTTATATCGTGATGCGTGCGCTTGGCGAAATGGCCGTACACAACCCAGTTTCAGACTCCTTTAGTCGTTATGCTTCCGATTATGTGAGCCCTTTGGCTGGTTTCACCACAGGTTGGACCTATGTTTTTGAAATGGTGATTGTCGCCATAGCAGATGTCACTGCTTTTGGTATCTATATGGGATTTTGGTTTCCTGATGTGCCACGCTGGACATGGATTTTATCGCTCATTTTCTTTTTGGGTGCAATTAATCTGATTCATGTCAAATTTTACGGTGAGCTTGAATTCTGGCTATCGATTATTAAAGTGAGTGCCATTGTTGCCATGATCTGTGGTGGCTTTGGCATTATGTTTTATGGTTTGCATGTTCCCAATACTAGCTTTAATCCTGGTATTTCTAATCTATGGGAACATGGCGGCTTTATGCCAAATGGAGTAATGGGTGTCATCGCCTGTTTCTCAGTGGTCGTGTTCGCTTTTGGTGGAATTGAAATCATCGGCATTACCGCAGGTGAAACAGAAAATCCGAAAACGGCCATTCCACGTGCCATTAATGCTGTTCCGATCCGAATTATCCTGTTCTATGTTTTGACTATTTTTGTCTTAATGTCGATTTTTCCATGGAATCAGATCGGGACTCAAGGCAGTCCATTTGTACAAATTTTTGAGAGTTTAGGCATTAAATCTGCCGCTGCCGTATTGAATGTCGTGGTAATTACAGCAGCTATTTCAGCGATTAATAGCGATGTATTTGGCGCAGGTCGTATGATGTACGGTATGGCACTCAAAGGACAAGCACCTGAAGTGTTCCGTAAAACGTCTAAATTCGGTGTGCCGTGGATGACCGTGGTGGTCATGGCTGGCGTATTGTTGATTGGCGTGGTTCTAAATTACCTAATTCCTGAAAATGTATTTGAAATTATTGCTTCGATCGCGACTTTTGCGACGGTCTATGTTTGGCTGATGATTTTATTATCGCATTTTGGCATGCGCAGAAAATTATCGAGTGATGAAATTAAAAAGCTTGATTTCCCGATGATTGGTTGGCCTGTAGCGCCTGCACTTGCCACCGCATTTATGATCTTTGTGATTGCGGTGATTGGCTACTTCCCTGATACGCGCCCTGCCCTGTATGTCGGTATTTTCTGGTTACTTCTATTAGCCGTTGCTTATAAGATTTGGGTCAAACCGAAAATCTAATCAATGTTAACTGATATAAAAAACCACCTTTCATGGCAATGTAAAGGTGGTTTTTTATTACGATCATTAAATTAAACTGGCTGTTGAGACCAAGCAAACTGACGAATATAGTCTGCCATTTTTTGTGGTTCACTCAACATTGCCCAATGATTGGCATCCAGCTCAACATATTCAAATTGCTTTACCCATTTGGGCATTCCTTTTAAAATATAATCAGGGCTGACAAAAGCATCACGCATGAGTACCACAGCCTGAACTGGGCATTGTGCATAGCGCTGACGTGGTCGAGTCAAACTTGGAATAAAATTCGCTCGATAAAGATTAACCCCATATTTTCCATCACTCGCAATATGGAAATTCAATGGTAAATCTTGCTTCCTTTCCAAACCATTTAAGATTTTTCCCCATTTTTCGGGAGTAAAATAATGCCAGACGGTAGGTGCAATGAAGGGCAGATGAAATGCACCGATATACCATGATTTTGATAATTTCTTCAAAAAATTGGCTGGATGAGTTTTAACTTCATCACGTAGCAACCAAGCAGCATGGTCCAAACAAGGGCCAGAAATCGTGGTATAAGACAAAATACGATCTTTAAATTTAGGTTCAGTCACCGATTCCCAGCTTTGAATCGATCCCCAGTCATGCGCAGCCAAATGAAACGGCCGATCTAACAACAATTGATTGACAACAGCTTCCAGATCCAGAGAAAGGCGTTCAAGCCGATAATCCCGAATATGCTTAGGAATACTGGATTGACCAGCGCCACGGACATCATAGGTGATTATATAAAAATCATCGATCAGCTCATGAATAATCGGCTCCCAGACTTCCTGATTATCAGGATAACCATGAACCAGTACCAAGGCTGGTTTTTGCTGATCGCCCCATGTTTTAGCACATAAGGTCTGCTGATCGGAAGTTTGGACAGTGTGAATCTGAGGATGCATGCCATTTCCTTTTTGTTTTTGATTGACCATTTCTTTAATCGGATTAGGCATTGCTATCAATGCCAGAATGATGTTAGTTATTTAGTATGAAGATAGCCTATAGAAAATCAATTGACCCTCATGAATATTTTAAAGCAACTTCAAACCATACCCGCTGTATCAAAGTTTATTATTAATCGCTATTCACCTTATCGTGGTGCGGGGATTAGCATTGACAAAATTGATCTGAAAAATTATTACATCCGAGTCAAAATGCCCCTCACCCGAAAAAACCAAAATATTGTCGGGACTCATTTTGGGGGAAGCTTATACTCGATGGTGGATCCTTTTTATATGTTGATCCTCATGCATCATCTGGGCTCAAAATATATCGTTTGGGATAAGTCTGCCAATATCAATTTTTTGTCACCTGGACGAAGTACCGTGTATGCAGATATTCGCCTAGATGCGATGGAACTTGAGCATATCCGTGAACTCGCCGGAAATTATGCACCAGTGCTAAGAAACTACACCGTTAATATTTTTGATGAATCTGGCGTCAGAATCGCCGAGATTCAAAAAACACTTTATATTCGTCGTAAAAAGCCAAAACCATTTTAAAGATATCACTGACCCTATTTTTATTTGAAATTTAAAGGGTTTTGATAAAAATCAAAGATTCTATATTTATCTAAATTCCTATCAAAAAAGACAGCTTGAAGCTGTCTTTTTGGTCATCGAGAAAACATTATTTTTTCTCTTGAATGGCTGCACCTGCGCCGCCACCAATGGCACCACCAACCGCAGCACCACCATCGCCACCAAATATTGCCTTGCCGACGACAGATCCAATACCCGCTCCAACGGCACTACTGGTTGTTGAGCTACTATTACCACCTTTGGCATTAGCACCTACGCCACCACCTAAAGCACCGCCAGCAGCAGCACCAACGCCACCACCCACATGGTTACCCACGCCACCACCAACAGCACCACCTAAAGCAGCAGCGCCAATACGTTGATTCGATGGACTCATATCCTGACAACCAGCGTGAATTGCGGTCGACATGACAGCGATCGCCATTAAACTCATTGTTTTTTTCATGCTTAGCTCCTCGTTTAATACTTATCAGAATAAGCATTTTTGGAGAATTTTTTAATAAGATCATGTAACAAAATGCCCCATCCATGCAGTGATTTTGTAATCAAAAAAATCGGACAAATTCATCTATTTCTTTGCATAAAAAAAGACACCCGTAGGTGCCTTTCTTTTTCAATCAATCTTTAAAATTGATCAGAGTTTAATGCCTGACTGAAAGCTTGATCAACATCACTAAAGTCGTTGTGCAATTCATACTCAGCCGCTTCAGCTTCCTGACGACGACGTTCAAGATGATACGCTAGACCCGTACCTGCTGGGATCAAACGACCCACAACTACGTTTTCTTTCAAGCCACGTAAATCATCTTCTTTACCTGTTACAGCCGCTTCCGTTAACACACGAGTGGTTTCCTGGAACGATGCAGCAGAGATGAATGAGTCAGTCGAAAGCGATGCTTTGGTAATCCCCATCAATTGACGTTCAAACTTCGCAGGGAACTTGTTCTGAGCCAAGACAGCTTGGTTCTCTTGGACAACACGAATGTAATCCACTTGCTCACCTTTGATGAAGCTTGTATCACCGCCATCAGTGATATCAACTTTACGCAACATTTGACGTACGATGACTTCAATGTGCTTATCGTTGATTTTTACACCTTGTAGACGATAAACGTCCTGAACTTCGTTCACGATGTAGTTGGTCAATGCCACTTCACCTTTCAAACGCAAGATGTCATGTGGATTTTGTGGACCATCAGAAATGGTTTCACCACGATTCACATGCTCGCCTTCGAACACGTTGATTTGACGCCATTTCGGAATCAATTCTTCGTAGATTTCAGAACCATCATCAGGCGTGATCACCAAACGGTTTTTACCTTTGGTCTCTTTACCAAAGCTCACGATACCTGATATTTCTGCCAAGATCGCATGCTCTTTTGGCTTACGTGCTTCGAACAAGTCAGCAACACGCGGTAGACCACCAGTAATATCACGAGTACGTGAAGTTTCTTGCGGTACACGACCAATAACATCACCCACACCAATGGTTTCACCATCACGTACGGTTACGATGGTATTTTGTGGTAAGAAGTAGAACTGCTCGCCACCATCGGTTGTATCCAACACGATTGCAGGACGTAAATCTTTACCAGATGCAGGACGTGCTGTCACAGGCAAGATTTCAACCGTAGTCATACCCGTCGCATCATCAGTTTTAGACGTTGCAGTGACACCATCCGCAATTTGGCTGAATCGCGCTTTACCTGCCACTTCTGTTACAAGTGGATGTGTATGCGGATCCCAAGTTGCGACAATACCGCCTGCTTCAACAAACTCACCGTCTTTCAACAGAATGCTTGCACCATAAGGTAGTTTATAACGCTCACGCTCACGACCTAACTCATCGGCAATACCAATTTCGCCTGAACGTGAAACAGAAACCAAGTGACCTTTCGCGTGTTGTACCGTTTTCACATTATGGAAACGTACAGTACCTTTGTTACGCACTTGTACACTGTTTGCAGCAGAAGTTCGGCTTGCAGCACCACCCACGTGGAAGGTACGCATGGTTAACTGTGTGCCTGGTTCACCAATCGATTGAGCTGCCATAACACCAACAGACTCACCTGGGTTAACCTGATGACCACGAGCCAAATCACGACCATAACATTTCGCACAAACACCAAATGACGATTCACATGCGATGACTGAACGAACTTTCACTTCATCGACACCCGCTTCTTCAAGCTGAGCTGCAATTTTCTCGTCAATCAAAGTGCCACGTGGCAATACCACTTCATTGTCCGATGCACGACGTACATCTTCTGCTGTTACACGACCCAATACGCGATCACGTAATGGCTCAATCACATCCCCACCCTGAATGAATGGCGTCATGACTAAACCGCCCGCAGTACCGCAGTCTGGCTCAGTAATCACCAAGTCTTGTGCTACGTCAACCAAACGACGAGTCAAGTAACCTGAGTTCGCAGTTTTCAATGCTGTATCGGCCAAACCTTTACGCGCACCGTGCGTTGAAATAAAGTACTGAAGAACCGTTAGACCTTCACGGAAGTTCGCTTTAATTGGCGTTTCAATGATCGAACCATCTGGTTTTGCCATCAAACCACGCATACCCGCCAACTGACGAATCTGAGCCGCACTACCACGCGCACCAGAGTCAGACATCATGTAGATGCTGTTGAACGATTTTTGTTTCTCGTCTTCACCCTGTTTGTTCTTCACATTGGTAAATGACAAGTTATCCATCATCGCTTTAGCGACTTGATCGTTAGTACGCGCCCAAATATCGACCACTTTGTTATAACGCTCACCCGCAGTCACAAAGCCTTGTTCAAACTGTTGCTCAATTTCACGAACTTCAGTTTCTGCTTTGTCAATAATGACTTGCTTTTGTGGCGGAATGACCATGTCTTCCATACCCACCGATACACCTGAGCGAGTCGCTTGACGGAAGCCCAAATACATCAATTGGTCAGCAAAGATAACTGTGTCTTTTAGACCTAATTTACGGTAGCAAGAGTTGATCAGTTTTGAGATGTTTTTCTTGGTCATCTCAAGGTTGATCATGTCAAAGCTTAAGCCTTCTGGAACGATTTCCCAAAGTAAGCAACGACCTGGTGTGGTATCCACAATAATGGTTTGCTTTTCACGCTGACCATTTTCATCAATCACAGTCTGATGCACACGCACTTTTACACGTGCATGGATCGCAACTTTATTGGTGGCCAAAGCACGGTTTACTTCGTGCGTATCGGCAAAAACCATGCCTTCGCCTTTGGCATTGACTGCATCACGCGTGATGTAGTAAAGACCCAAGACCACGTCCTGAGACGGAACGATAATTGGCTCACCATTGGCTGGTGACAAGATGTTGTTGGTCGACATCATCAAGGCACGTGCTTCAAGCTGTGCTTCCAAGGTCAATGGAACATGTACTGCCATTTGGTCACCGTCAAAGTCGGCGTTAAATGCAGTACAAACCAATGGATGCAAACGAATCGCTTTACCTTCGATCAAAATCGGTTCAAAGGCTTGTAGACCCAAACGGTGAAGTGTCGGTGCACGGTTCAACATCACTGGATGTTGACGAATCACATTCGCTAGAACGTCCCAAACTTCAGGAGTCTCGCGCTCAACCATTTTCTTGGCAGCTTTAATGGTGGTTGCCTGACCAGATGCCTGCAATTTTGCGAAAATAAATGGCTTGAATAGTTCAAGTGCCATCTTCTTCGGAAGACCACATTGATGCAAGCGTAAAGTAGGACCAACGGTAATGACCGAACGACCAGAATAGTCAACACGTTTACCCAACAAGTTCTGACGGAAACGACCTTGTTTACCTTTGATCATATCTGCCAAAGATTTCAATGGGCGTTTGTTTGAACCTGTAATCGCACGGCCACGACGACCATTATCAAGTAATGCATCAACAGATTCTTGTAACATACGTTTTTCATTACGTACGATGATATCTGGTGCTGCAAGGTCAAGCAGACGCTTCAAACGGTTGTTACGGTTAATCACACGACGATAAAGATCGTTCAAGTCAGACGTCGCAAAACGACCACCTTCAAGTGGTACCAGCGGACGCAAGTCTGGTGGAAGTACTGGCAGTACATTCATCACCATCCATTCTGGCTTGTTGTTTGACTCTTTGAACGCTTCCATCAACTTCAGACGCTTAGAGGCTTTTTTCAGTTTCGTCTCTGAGGTTGTTTGTGGAATTTCTTCACGAAGACGTGCGATTTCAGCTTCAAGATCGATGTCTTTCAACAAATCTTGAACCGCTTCCGCACCCATTTTCGCGGTAAACTCATCACCGTGTTCTTCAAGTGCGTTGTAATACTCTTCATCGCTAAGCAACTGATATTTCTCAAACGGAGTCATACCAGGATCAGTCACGACATAAGATTCGAAATACAACACACGTTCGATATCACGAAGTGTCATATCTAGTAATAAACCAATACGGCTTGGTAATGATTTCAAGAACCAGATGTGCGCCACTGGCGAAGCAAGCTCGATGTGACCCATACGTTCACGACGAACTTTTGCAGTGGTGACTTCAACGCCACATTTTTCACAAATGACGCCTTTGTATTTCATACGCTTGTATTTACCACACAAGCATTCGTAATCTTTGACTGGACCAAAGATTTTGGCACAGAACAAACCATCACGTTCTGGTTTAAACGTACGGTAGTTGATTGTCTCAGGCTTTTTCACTTCACCGTGAGACCATGACTTAATCATTTCTGGTGACGCAAGACCAATACGGATACGGTCGAATTCAACGGGTGCATGACCGTCAGAATCCGTTTTCTTACGCATGATATCGAGCAAGTCTTTCAATTTTTTTCTCCGTGTGTCAGAGAGCTAGGCTCATCCGACTGGGTCACAAATATTGTTTTTACTGAAATTTGAAAATCTCCCCTAACCCCTCTTTGAAAAGAGGGGCCCCCTTTAACAAAGGGGAATCGAGGGGGATTTAGTCACCATTTTTCAGTTCAATGTTGATACCTAAAGAACGGATCTCTTTGGTCAATACGTTGAATGATTCAGGCATACCCGGATCCATATAATGGTTACCATCTACAATGTTCTTATAGATACGTGTACGACCTTCAACGTCATCCGACTTCACAGTGAGCATTTCCTGAAGGGTATATGCTGCGCCATAAGCTTCAAGTGCCCAGACTTCCATCTCACCGAAACGCTGACCACCGAATTGAGCTTTACCACCCAATGGTTGTTGCGTTACCAGAGAATATGAACCTGTTGAACGCGCATGCATCTTGTCATCCACCAAGTGGTTCAGTTTCAACATGTACATATAACCTACGGTTACAGGACGGTCAAACTGTTCACCTGTACGTCCATCAAACAAAATCTGTTGACCAGTACGTGGCAATTCAGCCAACTCAAGTAGCTCTTTAATTTGACTTTCTTCAGCACCATCAAATACAGGAGTTGCTAAAGGCACACCTTTACGCAAATTGCCAGCCAATACTAAGACTTCGTCATCAGTCAGACTGTTTAGATCTTCTTGCTCACCACCGACCTTGTTGTAGATCTTATCAAGGAAGATACGAAGTTCGGCAATGGTACGCTGTTGTTGCAACATCTTATCGATTTGCTCACCCAGACCTTTGGCTGCCAATCCCAGATGTGTCTCCAGAATCTGACCCACGTTCATACGTGACGGTACACCTAACGGGTTCAACACGATATCAACAGGTACACCATTGGCATCATGTGGCATGTCTTCTACAGGCAAGATGTTAGAAACAACACCTTTGTTCCCGTGACGACCCGCCATTTTATCACCTGGTTGAATACGACGTTTAACGGCAAGATAAACTTTAACGACCTTCAAGACACCCGTCGTTAACTCATCACCCGTCGCTAATTTGCGTTTTTTCTCAGCAAATTTCTCATCAATTTCAGCACTCTTCTCTTTCAAGAATACTTGAATTTGACTTAAACGCTCAGCGATGCCTTCATCACTTGGTTGAATTTCAAGTAAATCGACCAGTTCAAGACCAGACAATAAATCTTCAGTCAGTTTGTCACCACGTTTAGTCGTGCCACCACCGTTAGAATCCTGACCTTTTAATAAGCGCACAATACGTTCACGTGCTGCTTCTTCAAAGATTTTGTATTCTTCTTTCAAATCTTTACGGTACGAATCCAATTGCGCTTTTTCAATCGCAAGTGCACGATCATCTTTCTCAAGACCATCACGTGTGAAGACTTGTACATCGATGACAGTACCTTTCGTACCAGACGGAACACGTAAAGATGAATCTTTCACATCAGCCGCTTTTTCACCGAAGATCGCGCGAAGTAATTTTTCTTCTGGCGTAAGTTGAGTTTCACCTTTAGGCGTTACTTTACCTACCAGAATATCACCCGCTGTCACTTCCGCACCGATATACACAATACCAGACTCATCTAGCTTGGATAGAGCAGCTTCACCTACATTCGGAATATCGGCAGTAATTTCTTCTGCACCTAACTTGGTATCACGCGCAACACACGATAATTCCTGAATGTGAATTGAAGTTAAACGATCTTCCTGCAAAACTCGCTCAGATAACAAGATTGAGTCTTCGTAGTTATAACCATTCCACGTCATGAACGCGACGCGCATGTTTTGACCCAATGCCAACTCACCGCCATCGGTAGAAGGACCATCAGCCAATACATCACCACGACCAACTTTATCGCCCAGATTCACAAGAACTTTCTGGTTAATACAAGTATTTTGGTTAGAACGGGTGTATTTGATCAGGTTATAAATATCAACACCT
This sequence comes from Acinetobacter septicus, assembly GCF_019355975.1. Classification (NCBI taxonomy): domain Bacteria; kingdom Pseudomonadati; phylum Pseudomonadota; class Gammaproteobacteria; order Moraxellales; family Moraxellaceae; genus Acinetobacter; species Acinetobacter septicus. Next base: position 1,813,876 of record NZ_CP079898.1, read on the forward strand.
GCTTCACCCGCGATCATTTCATTTTCATGAACACGAATGACCACACGTGATGCATCAACAAACTCAATCACACCACCACGTTTTGCAATTACACAGACGCCTGAGTCACGTGCAACGGTCGCTTCCATACCCGTACCCACAAGCGGTTTATCCGCAAGTAAAGTTGGCACTGCCTGACGTTGCATGTTCGAACCCATTAAGGCACGGTTCGCATCATCGTGTTCAAGGAATGGAATCAATGATGCTGCTACAGAAACAACTTGCTGCGCAGAAACATCCATATGCGTCACTTTTTCAGGAGGCATACGTACAAATTCGCCCTGATGACGGACTGAAACCATTTCTTCAACGAGGTTACCCTCTGCATCAACACCAGAGTCGGCCTGTGCAATCACAGTCCCCACTTCTTCAATCGCAGAAAGATATTCAACATCGTCAGTTACACGACCATCGACTACTTTACGATAAGGCGTTTCCAAGAAACCAAAATCGTTGGCTTTTGCATAGACAGATAGCGAGTTGATCAAACCAATGTTTGGACCTTCAGGCGTTTCAATCGGACACACACGACCATAGTGAGTTTGATGCACGTCACGTACCTCAAAGCCTGCACGTTCACGTGTCAAACCACCTGGCCCAAGCGCTGATACACGACGTTTGTGTGTAATTTCAGACAATGGATTGTTTTGATCCATAAACTGAGACAATTGACTTGAACCAAAGAATTCTTTGATCGCGGCAGCAACAGGTTTCGCATTGATCAAGTCTTGTGGAGACAAGTTATCGGTTTCAGCTTGGCTTAAACGCTCTTTAACAGCACGTTCAACACGCACCAGACCCACACGGAACTGGTTCTCTGTCATTTCACCAACTGAACGGACACGACGGTTACCCAAGTGATCGATATCGTCGACTTCACCTTTACCGTTACGAATCTCAACCAATGTACGTAATACATCAGTGATATCCTCATTAGAGAGAATACCTTCAACTTCACGTGATTTTTGATCTGTACCGACTTCGTAAGGACGACCCAAACGACGGTTAAACTTCATACGACCGACAGGTGACAAATCATAACGTTCAGAAGAGAAGAACAAGTTATTAAACAAGTTTTCAGCCGCTTCTTTCGTTGGTGGCTCGCCTGGACGCATTACTTTGTAGATTTCAACCAGTGCTTCTTCACGACCTGATGTGGTATCAGCACGTAAAGTATCCGCAATAAACGGACCATGATCAATATCGTTGGTATATAGGATATTAAACTGCTTTACGCCGCCTTCAGCAAGCTTGACCATCACTTCATGGCTGAGCAAAGTGTTGGCAGGAATGATATCACCATCTTTTAGTGTAATATCTTCAGCAGTGATACGCTCATATAGATACTCATCAGGCACTGAAAGCTTGCTTAGACCAGACGCTTCCATTTGACGAACATGACGCGCATTAATACGTTTGCCTTGTTCTACAATGACTTTACCGTCATTATCAGTAATATCAAACTGCGCCATTTCACCGCGTAAACGTTCAGGCACAAGATCAATTTGGTAGCTGCCCATGTCCAGATACACAGGAACTTTTTCATAGAACAAATCAAGGATTTGCTCATTGTTATAACCCAGTGCACGTAGAATAACTGTAGCCAATAGCTTACGACGACGGTCAATACGCACGTAAACCAAATCTTTGGCATCAAATTCAAAGTCTAACCATGAACCACGGTAAGGAATAATACGTGCTGAATACAGCACTTTACCGCTTGAATGAGTTTTGCCTTTATCATGATCAAAGAACACACCTGGTGAACGGTGTAACTGAGATACGATGACACGCTCAGTACCGTTAATCACAAATGTTCCGTTCTCAGTCATGAGTGGCATTTCACCCATATACACTTCTTGTTCGCGAACATCTTTAATTGATTTCGTTTCACGATCTTTAATGATCAAACGAATTTTTACGCGCATTGGTGCCGCATAAGTTGATCCGCGAAGAATACATTCGCGTACATCAAACTCTGGTTTACCAAGACTATACTCAACAAATTCTAAAGCAGCATTGCCAGAATAACTTTCTATAGGAAAAACTGAACGAAATGCGGCTTGGAGACCGATATCTTCGCGGTTTTTCGGTGATTTGCCATCTTGTAAAAACGTTCTGTACGAATCGACCTGAATCGAAAGCAAGTACGGAGCGTCCATGACGCTAGGCAATTTACCAAAATTCTTACGGATCCGTTTCTTTTCGGTATATGAGTATGCCATCTGGAGTCCTCGGAAAGTAAACCAGGCTCGCCTGCAGAACGAGCTTGGATGGAATGACGCAGGCCGATATGGCCACCACTTTTACAAATGCTGCAATTTTTAAGTGGTATTAAAACGCTTAACAATATTTTTAAACCAGAAAAATATTGGTAAGCGTTTGAATTTATTTCATTTGTTCTTTAAATCGAGCGTTTTTATATCAAACAAACAAAAATCGAGCCGATTATTGTAACGCAAAAAGGCTGATGACCCAAGAGCCATCAGCCATTTTATGGGGCCGATTATCAAAAAATCGCCCCCTTGATGCATTACTTAAGTGTAACTGTAGCACCAGCTTCTTCAAGTTTCTTCTTAAGCTCTTCGCCTTCTTCTTTAGAAACGCCTTCTTTAAGAACTTGTGGAGCACCTTCAACAAGATCTTTCGCTTCTTTAAGACCAAGACCAGTCGCTTCACGAACTGCTTTAATTACAGCAACTTTGTTCGCGCCGAAAGAAGTCAATTCAACATTGAATTCAGTTTGTTCTTCAGCAGCAGCAGCGCCAGCACCTGGAGCAGCAGCAACAGCAACAGCAGCAGCAGATACATTGAATTTCTCTTCAAAAGCAGAGATTAATTCAACAAGTTCAAGAACAGTTTTTTCAGCAACTGCGTTTAAGATTTCTTCGTTAGTTAAAGCCATGAGAATAACTCCAAATGGATATTGAATAAGGTAAAAGTGTGATTAAGCTGCTTCTGACTCGTTTTTCTCTTTGAGTGCTGTAAGTAAGCGACCCAATTTCGAAACAGGAGCTTGAAGAACAGAGGCAAGCATAGTAAGTGCTTTCTCTTGGTTTGGAAGGTTTGCAATAACGCTAACTTCAGCACCTTGATAAACTTTGCCGTCAAATGCAGCAGCTTTTAATTCAAATGCTTTGTTCGTTTTTGCAAATTCTTCAAACAAGCGTGCAGCTGCACCCATGTCGTCTTCAGAAGTTGAAAAACCAAGAATTGTTGGGCCTACAAGGTTGTCATTCAAGATATCAAATTGAGTACCTTCAAATGAACGTTTAGCCAAAGTATTACGCACGATACGTGTAGTAACACCTAACTTACGCGCTTCAACACGAAGTTGAGTAAGTTTTTCGACAGTTAAACCTTGATAATCAGCAACAACAGCAGAGAACGCTTTAGAAGCAACTTCGTTGACTTCTGCGACGATCTGTTTTTTGCCTTCGATAAGAAGAGCCATTGTAAAACCTCCTAAGGTGACTTATGCATCTGAGCTAGATGCACTCCCAATTCGTAAACCTTTCGGCTTACACGCGGAGGAGGAACAAATCACACCACCGCGTCTACTCAGGCAATCAATTAAGGCCAAAGTCGAAACTCCAACCACCTGAGGTCTTTGACGCTGGCAAATTAATATTTACCAATTCAAAGTCCGCTTGATGACATATTTGAATCCTCAAAGATTCATCAAATACGTTTACTCACCAAGACCTTTAAAAATCTTTTAACTAAAATTAGTTAGAAACGTTGTTTACATCAACAGTCAAACCAGGGCCCATTGTTGAGCTCAAAGTGATCTTTTTGATATAAACACCTTTAGAAGTTGCAGGTTTTAACTTTTTCAAGTCAGCAACTAAAGTTTCAACGTTTTGACGGATCGCTTCAGCGGTAAAACCTACTTGACCGATCGCAGCATGGATAATACCTGCTTTGTCTACACGGTAACGCGCCTGACCTGCTTTCGCATTTTTAACTGCACCAGCAACATCTGGAGTAACCGTACCCACTTTCGGGTTTGGCATTAAGCCACGTGGACCAAGAATTGTACCCAACTTACCTACAACGCGCATTGCATCTGGAGCCGCGATCACAACATCAAAATCAAGATTACCTTGTTGAATGCTTTCAGCAAGATCATCAAAACCTACGATATCAGCACCTTCAGCCTTAGCAGCTTCAGCAGCAGCACCCTGAGCAAATACTGCAACACGTACAGTTTTACCAGTACCCGCAGGAAGAGTAGTCGCGCCACGAACAACCTGATCAGATTTACGTGGATCTACACCCAGATTAACTGCAACATCCAAAGACTCTTTGAATTTAGCAGCAGGTAGGTCGTTAAGAACTTGTACTGCTTCTTCCAAAGTATAAACTTTGTTAGTATCGACAGCAGCAGCAATGGCTTTTTGACGTTTAGTTAACTTTGCCATGTCTTATAGCTCCACTTCCAAGCCCATAGAACGTGCAGAACCAGCGATGGTACGAACACGTGCGTCTAAATCAGCACCAGTTAAATCTGGTTCTTTCGTAGTCGCGATTTCTTCTAATTGAGCACGAGTCAACTTACCAACTTTAGTTTTGTTTGGTACAGAAGAACCCTTTTGAATACCAGCAGCTTTCTTAAGAAGAATAGATGCAGGTGGAGTTTTCATGATGAAAGTGAACGACTTATCGTTGTACACAGTGATCACAACAGGAATAGGCAAACCTACTTCAAGTTTTTGTGTCGCAGCATTGAATTCTTTACAGAATGCCATGATGTTAACACCACGTTGACCCAAAGCAGGACCAATTGGTGGAGATGGATTTGCTTTACCAGCTGGAACTTGCAGCTTGATATAGCCGTCAATCTTCTTAGCCATTATAGATTACCTCTGGGTACAAACGCCGCTAGGCTCCCCAACATTTACTTCACAACATACAGGATGCTGTAATAACAAATGCCCGATCAGATCGGGCGCTTTCCAACCAATTCAGATTAATTCGCTTTTTCGACTTGACGAAATTCGAGTTCAACCTGAGTTGGACGGTTAAATACATTAATCGTCAACGTTAAACGTGACTTCTCGTACTGAACTTCCTCCACGACTCCTTTAAAGTCTGTGAACGGACCATCAGTCACCAATAATTCTTCGCCTGGCTCAAACATTGTCTTAGGACGAGGTGCTTCACCAGTATTGCGTACACGCGCAAGAATCGCATCAGCTTCTTTTTGGGAAATCGGAGCAGGTTTTTCTGCCGTTCCACCAATAAAGCCCAGAACTTTTGGACATTCTTTAACAATGTGCCAAGTTTCATCATTCATTTCCATTTCGACTAACACATAGCCTGGAAAGAATTTACGTTCTGATTTACGCTTCTTGCCATCCTTCATTTCTACCACTTCTTCAGTAGGAACAAGGACTTCACCAAAGCTATCGGCAACAGCGCTACGTGCAATACGATCATTTAAAGAACGCATTACCTGTTTTTCATAACCAGAATAGGCATGAATAATGTACCAACGTTTCATAGCTCTTTTATCCGATAATTAACTTAATTAACCAACCCAGTCCATAGTCAAAACACCACAATACAATTGCAGTAATAATAACCACTAACAAAACCTGCCAAGATGTGGTCACGGTTTCTTGTTTTGTTGGCCAAGTTACTCGACGCAACTCAAGTCGCGCATCTTTAAGTAAACGAACAAAGCCTTTACCCTGATGGGTGGCGTATAATAAACCTAAAGCAACAACGATACAAGCGATAATTACACCAACGCGCACCCAAACACTATTTGCAGGCGGCCAATACGCAGGTAGATATTGATTCACCATGGCTGCACCAACTAAAAGTACCAGTGCAATCACCCACAGTACAATATCCAACGGCGAACCAGAAGTGACAACTTCGGCAGAATTATTTCTTTGAGGGATTGGCGCGTCGCTTAATGCGTCACGCGATTTATCATTCGACATTTTTTTACTCGTCGTTGAACTCGCGACTTATTATATGACACTTAAGTCAGCATCAAGCTTGTCATAACGTGGCAGGCCAGGAGGGACTCGAACCCCCAACATTCGGTTTTGGAGACCGACGCTCTACCAATTGAACTACTGACCTAGGACACACAAGCCGAGAGTCTAGACTCTCGGCTCAAAAATTGCAACCGTATAAAGTGATTATGCAGTTACTTTCGCAACAACACCAGCACCTACAGTACGACCACCTTCACGAATCGCAAAACGTAGACCTGGGTCCATTGCGATCGGGTGGATCAATTCTACTGACATTTCTACGTTGTCACCTGGCATAACCATTTCCACGCCTTCTTTCAACTGGATTGCACCAGTTACGTCAGTGGTACGGAAATAGAACTGTGGACGGTAACCATTTAGGAATGGAGTATGACGACCACCTTCTTCTTTAGAAAGTACGTATACTTCTGCGTCAAATTTAGTGTGTGGCTTGATCGCACCTGGCTTAGTCAATACTTGACCACGTTGTACATCTTCACGCTTAGTACCACGTAACAACACACCACAGTTCTCGCCTGCACGACCTTCGTCAAGCAGTTTACGGAACATTTCAACGCCAGTCACTGTCGTAGTTTGAGTATCACGGATACCCACGATTTCAACTGACTCACCAACTTTCACGATACCTGATTCTACACGGCCAGTTACTACTGTACCACGACCAGAAATTGAGAATACGTCTTCGATTGGCATCAAGAATGCTTTGTCGATTGCACGCTCTGGCTCTGGGATATAAGAGTCAAGTGCAGCAACTAGGTCAAGAACTGATTTCTCGCCGTATTCGCCAGCGTCGCCTTCCAACGCTTTAAGCGCAGAACCACGGATTACTGGAGTGTCATCACCTGGGAAGTCATAAGTAGAAAGAAGTTCACGAACTTCCATTTCTACTAGCTCAAGAAGCTCTTCGTCGTCTACTAGGTCGCATTTGTTTAAGAATACGATGATGTAAGGTACACCTACCTGACGAGAAAGAAGAATGTGTTCACGAGTTTGTGGCATTGGACCATCAGTCGCAGCACATACAAGGATCGCACCATCCATCTGAGCAGCACCAGTGATCATGTTTTTAACATAATCGGCGTGACCTGGGCAGTCTACGTGCGCGTAGTGACGAATTGGAGAATCGTATTCTACGTGTGAAGTATTAATGGTAATACCACGTGCTTTTTCTTCAGGAGCTGAGTCGATTTGTGAGTAATCTTTCGCTTCACCGCCGTAAGTTTTCGCACAGATTGTTGCGATTGCAGCAGTAAGAGTTGTTTTACCATGGTCAACGTGACCAATTGTGCCCACGTTTACGTGTGGTTTATTACGTTCAAACTTGGCTTTAGCCATGATGATCATCCTCATTTAAGTCGAAAGCAAGCTACAAGAGGCTACAAAAGGCACCGAAGCTACACAGCACATCGACATTAGTCTAAAAAAACAGACGCCCAATACTTTAAAAGCAGACTAATAAGCCTGCTTTTGAAATTTTTGTGAATTTTCATTCACCAAACTGTATCTGGAGCTCTTATCGAGATTTGAACTCGAGACCTCTCCCTTACCAAGGGAGTGCTCTACCACTGAGCTATAAGAGCGATAATCCTTCGATGGAGCGGGAGACGAGGATCGAACTCGCGACATGCAGCTTGGAAGGCTGCCACTCTACCAACTGAGTTACTCCCGCACAGCGTTGGTACATTTACCACTTCAATCGAAGTTAATGGTGGTGAGAGAAGGATTCGAACCTTCGAAGCTTACGCGACAGAGTTACAGTCTGTTCCCTTTGACCGCTCGGGAATCTCACCAATATCACACTTAACTTTCAGTGTTAGTTCTTTACTTCACTTACGCCACACTTTAATATGGTGCCGGCACACGGATTCGAACTGTGGACCTACTGATTACAAGTCAGTTGCTCTACCAACTGAGCTATGCCGGCGTCTCTTAGTGTTTCGTACGTTTCGTATCGGAACGGTGTGCAGTTTAGCAAAACTCAGAAACGATGCAAGCGGTTTTTTTAAAAAAACCGCTAAAAACTCATAAAATCAATCCGTTTGACGATAATTCAACCGCTTTGATCACTGCGCGAGCTTTTATTTGGGTTTCATTCCATTCTGACTCAGGATTTGAGTCCGCAACCAACCCCGCTCCTGCCTGTACATAGACTTTATTATGACGAATGACGCAGGTACGGATCGCAATCGACATGTCCATCTCACCATGCCAACCCAAATAACCCACTGCCCCACCAAAAATTCCGCGCTTTACTGGCTCTACTTCGTCAATAATTTCCATCGCACGAATTTTTGGCGCGCCAGATAAGGTTCCCGCAGGGAAAGTGGCTTTAAAGACATCCAAAGCATCGATGTCATCGCGCACTTCACCCTGTACATTCGAGACAATATGCATCACATGTGAATAACGCTCGATCACCATACGGTCAGTCACTTGAACTTTGCCTATTTTAGAGACACGCCCAACATCATTACGACCCAAGTCAATCAGCATCAAATGTTCAGCAATTTCTTTTTCATCGTTCAATAGTTCCTTCTCTAAAGCCAGATCTTCTTCTTTGGTTTTACCACGAGGCCGTGTGCCTGCCAGTGGGCGCACAGTCGCAATACCCTCTTCAAGTCTGGACAAGATTTCAGGTGAAGACCCGACAATATGAAAAGGTTGATCATCGGTCAACGTTCTGCCCTGCACCAAAAACAAGTAAGGCGATGGGTTTAAATGACGTAAAGCACGATATACCTGTAAAGCATCACCATCAAAATCTGAGACCATACGATGCCCCGGTACTACCTGCATCACATCCCCAGCTCGGATATATTCTTTGACAGTTTCAACAGAGGCCAAAAAGTTGTCTTTACCTGTTAAAGATTCAAAATGGGGTGCGGTGTGCGCTTTGGCTTGCAAACTGACAGGGGTTGCCAATAATCTTTCTAAAGAATCCAGTTGATTTTGCGCGGATTGATAAGCTTCTTCATCTTGTGTATCGGCATGAACGATTAAGAAAAGTGTATCTTTTAAATTATCAAAAATAATGACGGTTTTAGATAACATCATCCAAATATCAGGCAAACCGACTGGATCAGCTTCAGGCACATTATTTAAACGTGGCTCAATATAACGTACCGCATCGTAACCAAAATATCCCACCAGACCGCCTGTAAATTGCGGTAATGCTGGAATCAAAGCATGTGGAGGAACTTTAAACTGGCTTTGATAGTCACGAATATATTGAAAAGGATCAGCGCATTGCTGCGTTTCGATTTGACCTTGTGCATTTTTAATAGTGAGCTGTCCTGCATTGCAGGAAAAAACGGTTGATTCACCTAAACCAATAATGGAGTAACGCGCCCAGTTTTCGCCCCCCTCAACCGATTCAAATAAATACGCTTGGGTATGATCTTTGAGTCGTGCAAAAACAGAAAGTGGGGTTTCCGTATCCGCCAAACGCTGGCGATAAACGGGAATAGTGTTATAGCCCGCAGCTTTTAACTGTTCAAACTGTGCAAGTGTTGTCATGAATTTCTCTCAATGGTTTCTAGTTAAGCACGATAATGTTGATAAAAGACGCGATTATCGCCATCGGAAAACCTGAACCAAACTCATGCCACACTCCTTATTCACTCTTTGATAAAAGACTTGATTTAAACCAATAATTGATCCAAACGATCGACCACTTGTTGCGGATCACTATCGTAAATATTCTCTCCATGATTATAGCCATAGCTGACTACAATACAATCGATACCTGCACGTCGAGCCGCTTCGATATCATTTTTCGAATCCCCAACCATTAAGGTTTGTGGCTGCGTAGTATTGAAGACTTGCATACTATGCAATAACGGTAAAGGGTCTGGTTTACGTAATGCCAAACTGTCTCCACCCACGACCAGAGAAAAATAATGATCGATCTGTAATTTCTGTAATAGCTCTTTGGCTAAATGCTCGGGTTTATTGGTGACACATGCCATCTCAATATGATGATTTTTACACGTGTCTAAAAAAACCTGTACGCCATCAAATACACGGCTATAAACACATAACTCCTGTTCATAGACTTCCAAATATTTTTTTAAGAGTTGTTGATGTTTATCAGGCTCAATTTGACCAAATAAAAACTGCAAAACGGCATCGCAAAGTTTACCTGTACCCTGTCCCACCCATTGTCGAACCTGTACTTCCGTCACCGCCGCCCAACCGACCTGCTCTAAACTTAAATTCATAGAGTGATACATATCCGAGGCAGTATCGACTAGGGTTCCATCCAAATCAAATAAAATGAGTTTACGCTGTTCAAGTTGTAACAATGACATCACATATCCTGCTTTCAATTTTTTAAATATTCAATAAATAAAGGCATGCCGATGCATGCCCTCAATCTCAAAGGCAAGGCCTGCTTATTTGAAAAATAGCCAAGCCAATACTGCAAGAATAATAATCACAACCACCGTCATGAGCCCAACAGATGCATTTTTTTGCTGCTCTTTTTCCTGCTCAACTCGAGATACAGGCTGCTCAATTGGCGTTGGTGCAGGTTCGACTTGGGTCTTAACCTCTGCACCTTCTGGAATCGGTGCAGGTTTTGGCACACCAACCGACTGCGGCATACCTTCACGACTAACGGATGTTTCTGCGGCACGTTCAGTCAGGCTAGGCATCCCCGCATCATTCATTTGTTGCGCTGGGGTTTTGAGTACTTGTTGTTCTGATGTCTCTGCCACAGGTTCTACTTCAATTTCTGGCAAATCCTGATTTTGCTGTGCTGGTGCTAAAACCGAAAATTTGAGTCCTGCAAATTGAACAATATCACCTTCGTGCAGTTGTACTTCCTGCTCAATGCGCAAATCATTGACAAAGGTCCCATTTGAAGAGTTTAGATCTTGCACCCAAAGCTGATCATCTTTTAACAGAAGTGCTGCATGTTTACGTGAAACCTCAGCGGCTTGTAAAACCAGATCTGCATCCTGACCACGTCCAACCAGTAAATCGTGATCGACACTTATTTCCTGCCCCGTAAACTCACCCGTAATCGCCTGTAACTTCCAAGTCATAACTAAACTCTCTAATTTTGATTTGATCACATCATAACATGCTCAAAATACGATTTCGTGCCAATCCTGTTAAGAGGCCGGTCGTACTGTAGTGGTGGTCACGGTATTTTTAGTCCGTTCAACCTCTTTTGCAGGTAAGGCAATAGATTGTCGCTGCACAGCAGGCTCAACGGCAACTGGCGTGGTAATAACCTGATTTTGCCCCGAAGATGGAACTTGCTGATAATTTGGATTCTGCGCTTGTGCAAGCACTTGCGGAGTTGAAGGTTGATAAATATTTTCAACATTCTCAGGAAGCTTGGCGAAATTACCCTCCTTATCCATCGCTAACTGAAGGCTATAAAGTCGATTGTAGCGTTGCTGCGAAATACGACGTACATCATCCGCATCCCCGACAATGGTGGGATGAATAAATACCAGCAAATTACGCTTTTCATTACTGCGTGCATCCGAACGGAATAAACGCCCCACATAAGGAATACTACTTAAACCTGGAATGCCTTGACGCGAAAGCAAGGTGTTATCTGATATCAAACCACCCAATACCACGGTTTGCCCGTGTTCAGCCAACACCGACGTTTTGATCGCACGTTTACTGGTTATTAAATCAGTCGCTTCACCTTTATCCTGAACCGCAGACACTTCCTGTTCCACTTCCAGACGCACCGTGCCATTATCACCAATATGCGGTACAACTTTAAGCGTGATGCCTACATCTTTACGTTCAACAGTAGTATAAGGATTAATACCAGTACTGTTCGTTGTTACCGAACCCGTAACAAAAGGAACGTTTTGCCCCACCACAATATAAGCTTCTTCATTGTCCATGGTGACAATGGACGGAGTCGATAACAGATTGGACTTAGTATTGGTTTTAAGTGCCTGAATGAGCGCACCATAGGCTTTACGTGAATCAAAATTCCCTAGCCCAATCGTCGCCCCATTGCCTTTATTGGTGCCACCCGCAATGGCCGCAGCAGCACCCGCGGTACCACCACTGGCATAACCTGCCGCAATGGAAGCCAAACTTGCGCCTACATTGCCAAAGCTAATTAGCCCGACCCCACTACTTAAATCACCCAGTGCCCATTGAATACCCAATTGATCTGAATCATCGCCAGATACTTCAATAATCGCAGCTTCAATCAATACTTGTTCACGACGAATATCCAGTTGTTGAATAGAGGATTCAATTTCACGCATCAACTGTGGGTCCGCTTTGACCACCAACGCATTTTGTGAGCTGTCTGCAATAATGCTGACACCGTTATTGCTAAAACTGGTAATTGAGTTTTGATTTTGGTTGGAACTTGAGCCACTGTTTAAGTTAATCGATGGCGTTGAAATCGAGCTACTACCTGAGTTCGAACCATTATTCTGATTGTTAATTAGGCCATTAATAGCATTATTACTATTATTCGAGCTTGAGCTGGCAGCACTATTACGACCAGTACTGTTCGAGCCTGAAACCGATTGCCCTGTCACCAAACCCTGTAGAATTTCTGCCAGATTCTTGGCACTCGCATATTTGAGACGAAAAACCTTTAGACCACCCAAACGGTCAGCCGAAGGGACATCCAGTGTTTCAATCAAATTACGAATACGTTTACGACTGCCTGTATCTCCCTTGACCAAAATTCGATTGGTTCGAGTATCCGCAATAATCCGCACACGCGAACCATTGAGATCTTTTGATGAACCTGTTGAACTCATCGATTCCAGCAGACCTATGATTTCTTCTGCCTGACTATTTTGTAGGGCAACCGCTTCGACATCATTTTGCCCAGTACCATCCAGATTACGAATAATGGTTTCAAGCTGAGCAATATTGGCTGCGCGATCTGAAACAATAAGTGCATTGGTTCCTGGCACGGCAGCCAGATTGGCAAATTGCGGCATCAATGGGCGTAATGCAGGGATCAGATCATTCGGGTTGGTATTTTCCACCCAGATCACGCGAGTGACCACTTGATCGCCTCGTGCACTATTGCGCGCATCATAAGGCACACCTGAGTTTTTGACATTGCTATCTGGAACCAGTTTCACGGTATTACCAGAGGGAACAGCGACCACGCCATTGACGTTTAAAACCCCTAAAAATAGGTCATAAACTTCATTTTTATTTAAAGGCTTATTGGAAATAACCGTCACGTTACCGCGAACACGCGGATCGACCGCAAAGTTTTTCCCTGTAATATCCGCCACTTCATTAATAAATGCAGTTAAATCAGCATCGCGTAAGTTAATCTTCCATGTTTGTGCAAAGGCACTTGTACTAATAGCTGCCATCACTGGAGCGGCTGCCAGTAAAGCCCAAAGTGGACGATGATGATTTAATAAAGCCATAGCCTGCTCTTTTTCCTAACTCGTTATGATGATCAACATCACTTAAAAACTTTGTTGTATGGTCATCACTTGATCACCACGCTTTATTTCTATTTTGACCTGTCCTTCGCGCTTCACTTGTTCTAGCAGTTGTACGTCATTTTGTCCTTGACCCACTGCCTGTCCATTGACTGAAAGAATGCGATCCCCAGGTCTTAACCCTAACGTATTTCGTAGTGCTGAAGGGGTATGATCGGTCACCTCATAGCCTGATCCATTGGCAGCACTGACCCCCATATTTTGCAAATATTGATCCCGATTTTGCTGCATTTGTTGAATTGCTTGCCCAATCATGGCATTAGGCCCTTGCGTAGCTGCGGGAGCTGTCGGTGTCGTGGGCGTAGTTTGTGTGGGTGGTACAATGGGTTGATAAAGCCCATTTTCGAGTCCTTTGAAACGAACTTCCTGAACAGCTCCATTGCTTTGACGCAAAATCACATGATCCCAATACACTTCCGACAGCTGATAAGCACTATTATCAATTGTATCGCCCACACGATAACGCTCGGCTTTATCATTCACTTTAATCACAGCAGAAGAAAACCGATTTGGATAGCCAATCATCACGCCTTGCAATTCAAAACTCTGATTACTGTTCGTTGCCGTTGCAGTCGGCTCACTGAATAATGAAAAACTGGTGATATTTGGAATCTGTGCCTGCATAGAACCGAGTTCGACACGATCAAACTGCATGGCTTGTGGCGGCGCAACCACCCACCAAAATAGCGAAGCCAATTTCCAGCAGAGCCATAAAATCAGAAGAACGAGCACCAAGGCCGATAATTTATCGAATTTGTGCCACGGCATCTGTTGCATACGTTCAAACATTGCTTTCATTACAATCCACCTGAGAACAATGGTTGACGGGTACTAATAACAAAAGTATCCAAACCAGCTTTACCTTCATACGAAGGCACATTTAACAGTAATCGCTGCGTGAGTTGAGCATCGAGCATGAGATTTTGATCAAAAGCGAGGTTTGCCATTTTTTGATTACGTTGATCGCGGATATCAATTTGCAAACGTCCATCTGCATCTTGTAATTGTCCTTGTAATGATGGCATATCCATACGCTCTTGACGCTGCCCGTACGTATAAGTTAACGCACCGCCCCCCCAATGTAATTGTCCTTCGCTTTGAGTAAATCCATGATCTTTTTGATAATTAAATTTTACATCGCTGAGTTGAATGCTATTGGCTGGCCATTGCCAGTTTACAACCGACTTTAAAGTTTCTGGCGCAATCTGACCACTGAGTTGACGAACAATAATTTTTTTACCAAAACCATAACCCAAAACCCCATTCAACTGGGTATTACCGCTATGGACTTCAACATCGGCAGCGACCCGTAATAACATTAAATCGAGTGGACGCGTATTCCAGTGTAAAGAGCCACGTAAATTACCACGATGCCAATCCGCTTGCCCTTGCCAAATGTTGCCACTGACATTGCTGAGGATTTGATTATTTTTAGAAAATTTTGAAATTAACCAATTCGCAGGAATTTGTAAAACCACAAAGACTAAAAATGCAATAACGGCAAATATCCACCATGTCACTTGCTTCGATTTTTTTTTCATTCAGCCATTACCACTTATGCAAACTGCCTTTCCCTGTTGAGATTTTTCTCTTTTAGACATTATGCATACTTTTTCAACATCGCCAATTCAACTCTATAAAAAAACCAAGCATTCTTGCTTGGTTTTTCTCACTTTAAACTGATTGAGTGACAAAAAGATGAAAACTAGATCAAGAAGTCTTCAAGTTTTGCACCTTTTTCAAGTTCAGCAACAAGCCAGCGAGGTTGTTTACCACGACCTGTCCAAGTTTCTTCTGGATTATTTTTATTACGGTAGCGCGGCTCAACGGCTTTACGCGTAGTTTTTTTACGCTTTTGCTCACCATACTCAAGTAATTCTTCAACCGTAAAGCCCACTGCCTCAGCAACTGCTAAAATTTGATTATAAGCATCTTCAATTGCCTGATCTTTTTTAGATGCAATTAATGCCTCAGCTTCTTCTTGCAACCGTTTTAACTCATCAACCGAAAGTTCACTAATATCTGGTTTCATTAAAAACCTACTCCAATATACAAATACAAAATGTGATTCAGACAAAAAATTTAAAATTAATTATTTAAATTAAATTCAAACTAATCATATTTTAGTTTAAGTACCTTAATCAAGTATTAACGCAAAATTTTAAACAACACACTACAAATACCATTATATTCTTTTGACACCTTAACAATTTCATTATAAGTATAAGTTTAATTAAAACATGCAAAAATTAAAAAATTAGGCTTAGTTTAATAAATAATGCAATTAAAACTCTATTTCCTCAGTTTAATTAGTTTTTTCCTGTGATGAAAGAGCAGACATATTGTTCTGTCTAATCCCTGATATCCAGCAGGTGATTATCTATGCAACCACTTTTGTTCAAATCTATTAAAACACTTGAGGTACTATATCCATAAAAAAGGATATCGCCTCTTATGGATATCCTTCATATTTCTAGATTTTTCAACAAAACCTAAACAAGCAATATAATTTTTTCCGAAGAATCAAATCCGCTTGGCTCGACATTAATAATCGAAGTCTCATTACATCTTGATTTGTATCTCATTTAAAACTTAAAAACAGATTAAGTATTCAGCTGATGACCTACCTGTTGCTCTAGCATGAGGATTTTCTGTTTTACATGCTCTGGAATCGCTTGTTTAGCAAGCTGGATAGGATCAACCACCACCATGACTGCCTCTCCCGTTGCGACTACTTTTTCCTGCGTAGTACTCCATAATAGATAACTCATTCTAAATGCACTATTACGAATCTCCTCAACTCGCGCACCTATTTTCAAGGTATCAGGATAAAATACTGGACTTAAATATTTGCACTGATTTGATGCAACTACGGTATATATCTTTTCATCAAAAATATTTAAAGCATCTAAATAACGAATCCGTGCACTTTCAATATATCGATAATATAAAACATTATTGACATGACCAAAGGCATCCATATCGCCCCATGCCACCGCTTGTTCGTGAATTACAGGGTATTGTGCAAGTTCATTCATCATCTAACTCATATTTTAAACTGTAGAAAATTAGCATCATTTTCAAAGACTAAATTTAATTGTTGAATCTGACTTTCATTCAATTGCGACTTGACCCGCAAATAACTCATCAGAACATCATTTGGATACAACGCTAATAATCTTTCGGCTTCCGTTGACCGCTGTGTTGCCATATAGACATGCCATTTTGCAAAGGTCAGTATAGGCATACTCAAATAACGCTGTTCAAATTGATCTATTTTAGCTTCAATATCCTGATAATCTGGATTTTGCTTTAACAACTGTTGCTGAAACCATAAATAAAATACATCGCGATCAAATTGTTCATTTAACAAATGTAGGGCCAACATTTCATGTGGCAAGCTCATATCGGGTAAACGCGCAAGTAATTTAAGCCATAACAGCTTACTGCTATAAGGCCGTGTCTTAATTTCCTGCTCTAAGTCCAGATAACGTTGTTGAAGTGCTTGCAAATCGTCCAGAGAAGCCTGTTCAAACTGAGTTAAAAGTTGTTGTAACCACAGATCACGACTTTGCGGATCTAAATGTCCGTACTTGTGCGAGCGCAAATACACCCAAGGCTGCTGTAATGCCAACTGTCCCCACAATGCAGTGATACGATGTTGATAGGCTTGTTCAACCTGTTTCAACCACGGAGATAATTGATGCTGTTGTAAAAACTCCAAATGGGTAAGAGCCTGTTCAGTTTCACCTTGCGCCAGAAGGAGTTCTATTCGTTGCAATTCAGCCAATTCAAATGCCATCGGCGAGGTATCATTGAGCGCATGCAAAGCTTGATCATATTGTCCATTTTGAAATAACAGCTTGGCCTCAACAATCCCCTTGAGTAAACCCGATTTTTCAAATACCTGATTGACAAAACTTTGCTGATCTTTTGCTGCTTCCAACAACCAAATGACCCCTAATTGTTCATACGGGTGCAAATGCGAAAAATTAAAAACCGTTTCCAGTTTACGCTGTTCACGATGTAAATATCGTCGGACGGCCATCCAGATGAATTGCGCGAATAGACTCAACGCTCCCATCAACAGCAATAATATCCAGACATTGGTTTGTAGTTGCCAGTCACGCCAATAAATATAGACATAACCCGCCCCATAGCCATAACTCAACACACTGAGTAAGGCCAATACACACAAAGCGATTAAGGCATAAGTCTGGAGTAATACGCGCATAGTTGCTCCTTAGCCCAATAATTCAAGTGTGATGAGTTTCGGTACAGGAAGCGCAGGAAGTTGTTTCAGTTTTTCCAGTCGAAGTTTTAAATCTTGGCTAGATTGATCTGGAAGCTGTGCCAATTGCTGTATCGCCATGCTTAAAACATGCTGATATTCAGTTAAATGTCCATCGTTAATCGCCTGACGAGCCAATAATAGACGTAGTTGTACTTCTTTTAAAATAATCCGTCGATTAATCAATTCTGCGGGAGCACGATCGACACGTTGCAACTGAAACCAACCTTGCCAAAAATGCTGTTGTTGCTGTCTTTTCAGTTCTACATGGGTATTTTCTTGTGCCATTTGCAAATCTTGATCGATCAACTGAATCAGATCATCAAAGCTTTGTTGTTGCTGATTTTTGGAAATCACAAATTGCTGAATGGCTTGTTTATCTTTAGTAATACTTTCATGCAAGCTGCGTTCTAAAGCAGGAGCAAGGGTATAGTTAGCCAAGGACTGATTTAACTGATTGAGTTTATCAACAGCATAAATATATTGATGCTGTTGTAAGGCAAACTGCACGAGTTCTAATTGTTGTTTAACCAATATCACTGGATTTAAGGCGGTATGAATAGCGGCAGATGGCGCTGGTTCACTTGCAGTAGAAGACTGATCAGCAGGATTCGTAAATTGACGTTGTAACGCAACCAAATGATCATTCAGGTTGGCATTATTTTGTTCCATCTGAGTGATATTTTGCTGAAGAAGATCAAAACGCTGAGAAAGCAGATACGAGTCATAACTTAACTTCGCTAGCCACAGCAAAGCCAAAATCACGATCAACCCAATAAATTTCCTCATAAACGTCCTTCATTTTGCTTTAATTGCGCTAACACGGTTTCAGGTTTTAAGTCATCCACACGGCAAACCGAATAATACGCATTTTGCTGATGTTGATATGTCTGTAATATGTGAAATAAACGTTCGCCCAATACCATATAACAACACTGATGACAGTGTGATGGCAAGGCTTTGAGTAATTCTAACCAATTGAGCCAACTTGCTTCACTACTGATTAAGACCCATACTTTTTGCTGCTCTGCGGATATTCTAGATGTTAGCTGAGCAAGATGCTCCGTTGCCTCCGCAGGGCAACGTCTGCTGTATAACACAAAATTTAAGACTTCACCCCCTTGTGTCTGCAAATGTTGCATCATAAATTGACGACCGCCCTCACCTCGCCAGAATGCGATTCGTTTTAGCTCGGAATTGGATCTAAACATCTCAAGCTGTAACATGCCCTCTGATGTTTCAATGGCAGGCACTTCAGCGTAAATTTGAGATTGCGCAAGATAATCTGCAGTACGTTGTCCAACTGCAACCCATTGAATATGCTTAAGCTGTTCAATTTCAACGCCCGAAAGATGTAAATAACGTAAACCAATTTCAGCCGCAGTCGGACTCACCACCACAATCACTTGCGTCTTGGCAAGCTGTTGATAAAGTCCAGATAACTCATCCGAATAAGGAGATTCAATCAACTCCAACAAAGGATAATCAATGACCTCATATCCTTCAGCTGTTAAAGACTGATTGAGTTTTTCAGCGCGAATTTTAGGACGAGTATTGATAAATAACATGGCAATATAATCCAAGTACTCTCAATTAATGCAATGCACTCAACAACTCTCCTGCACCCTGTTGCAAAAGTTGTTGCGCCAAGCGGATACCTAACTGCTCGGCGTGTTCAGTATGATCCGATTGCTGTGCGCAAAGTAAAGTCTGGCCATCCACACTGCCTACACGACCTTCAATCGAAATTTGATTCCCATCTAAAGTCGCATACCCTGCGATTGGGACTTGGCAGCCCCCTTCTAAATACGCATTAAAAGCACGTTCTGCCCGAACACAATGCCAAGTTTGCTCATCTAATAAAGGTTGAATTAAGTCCAGAACAGTCTGATCATTTGCACGACACTCCAGCCCCAATGCGCCTTGCCCCACCGCTGGCAGACTAATTTCAGGCGCAAGAGCATGTCGAATACGGCTTTCTAAGCCTAAACGTTTCAGTCCAGCACTGGCCAGAATAATCGCATCATATTGACCCTCATCCAGTTTGGACAAGCGTGTGCCGACATTGCCACGTAAATCAATAATGGTTAAATCTGGACGTTGTTTTAAAATTTGACATTTACGGCGCAAACTTGATGTACCAACTCGCGCACCTTGAGGTAAATCCTCAAAATGAACAAAGTGATTGGATACAAAAGCATCAAAAGGATCTTCGCGCTCACAAATCACAGGCAAGCACAAACCTTCAGGCAAATGCATTGGTACATCTTTCATGGAGTGAACCGCCAGATCAGCACGGCCATCGAGTAATGCCGCTTCTAATTCTTTGACAAATAAACCTTTACCGCCAATCTTTGCTAACGGAGTATCCAAGATTTTATCGCCTTGCGTCACAAATTTGACCAGCTCCACCTCTAGGTCAGGATAAAGTTCCTGTAATCGAGCACGAATATGTTCTGCTTGCCATAAAGCAAGCGGGCTTTGTCGAGTCGCAATTTTCAAGGTCTGCATAAATCTTGGATCAGTTAAAAACAAACTCTAAACTTAACCCGATCTTTTAAAATTGCAAGTAAAATCTAAGTTAAACAAATCTACAAGCGCTTAAAGTTGCGGTCTTTTTAGAGTTTTTGCATACGTTCGCGTAATTGGGGCAAGTGGCGACGGCTGACAGAAAGACGCTCGCTCACCTCACGACAACGGACTTGATATTGACCCGAAGTGACCAGTTCAAGGCCTTCCAGATAATCAACCGAAACCAATGCATTACGATGAATACGAATAAAACGCTCGGAAAATTCCTGTTCAAGTTCTTTTAAGGTTTCATCGATGAGGACACTGCCATTTTTGTGGCGTACCGTGACATATTTTTGATCTGCCAGAAAATAATAAATATTTTCAATCGGAATCAGTTCTACCCCACGATAAGTTTTGGCTGTAATTTGATGTCGTTGTATTTTCACGTCGTCCATATCTTCTTTTTGTTTTATTGTGCTCAATTGAGCTTGAGTTAACTTGGTTAAGTGATCTAAAACCTGCTGCAAATCTTGCTGAGAAATGGGTTTGAGCAAATAACCTTTAGCCTGAGATTTAAAGGCCTCCAGCGCATGATCATCATAAGCCGTACAAAAGACAATTGCAGGCATAGGGTCAAAATGACTGATTTGCTCTGCACAAAACAAGCCATCCATTTCTGGCATTTGAATATCGAGCAAGACCACATCTGGTTCATATTGTTCGACCAGATCTAAAGCATCCTGCCCATGAGTAGCCGTCGCAACCACTTGATGCCCCAATTGCGTAACCAAGCGTGACAATCGTTCAACAGCAAGAGGTTCATCATCACAGATTAAGATCCTCATTCTTTCTCCTTGTCGCGTTAACTGGTTTAATTCATTTTTAATCGGTTAACCCTGACTTATTATTGTTTGTCTGATATCGGTAACTCACCACCGTGGTATACAACCCAGGTGCGCTATAGGTTTGAAACTTGACCGTATTTCCATAATACGCCCGAAGACGCTGTTTCACATTGTCTATAGCAATACCGTGTCCTTCTCTGCTTTTTATTGTATCGTGACTGTATGGATTGGTAATGACTATACTGACTTGATTTTGCAATATTTCAACCAATACACCAATTTGACATGCTCCACCGATTTTCTCAACTCCATGAAAAATACTATTTTCAAGCAAAGGCTGCAAGGTTAACAATGGAATTTGTATGGTTTTAAGTTGTTGAACACTATACGGAATTTTCCACTCTACATGAAATCGATCACCTAATCGAATTTGTTCGATAAATAAATATTGTCGACAAAGTTCAATTTCATCATTCAAACTAACCAATTTAAGTTGCTGCAAACTGGCACGAAACAGTTTAGACAAACTGATCAGCATGTTTTCTGCTTTATCTGGATCCAGACTGATTAAGCTGACCACACTATTTAAACTATTGAACAGAAAATGTGGATGAATACGCGCTTGCATAGCTTGTATGCGGGCATTCAGTTCACTGTATTGTTGATTTAACCATTGATCACGCACATACATATAACGCAGGCAAAATGCACCGAGCAAAATGCCATAACTTAAATGCATGCCCACACCTGCCAATAACAAATCGCGATTAAACTGATGTAAGTTAAAATAACTCCCCCAGTGTTGCAGCAGATTGGCAATGCACGTGGTTAAGACCACAATGACTTGCAATAAAATAAAGCCAATCAGTAACGCAGTCACTTGATTAATACGATTAAAAAAATCCTGAAACCGATCCAGAATCGCTGAAAAAGACAACACCACCCAATTGATAAAAAAAACGTATTGTAATAATCGCAAGCCTTGTAAAGCCTGCCATGAACCCGCCTCAGCTAGCGCCAGCACCATGGCCAGTACATTACTGGCGACCATTAACTCCAATAAATGTTGCCATTGACCAATTTTGCTAAAAAAAAAGGAGCTGCCCGATAGGTGATTGTGTCGAGCTAAATCCATTGAATTCTGGGCATCGGCAAGCCTTGAGGAATTTGTTATACTCTTTTTTATTTTTCGCTTTTTTTTATCGAGCCGACATGACCACATCTTCAAATTCCCCTCATTCATCTGCCCAGAACCAGACCTCTGGTATGTGGGGCGGTCGCTTTAATGAAGCGACAGATGCGTTTGTTGCTGAATTTACCGCATCTGTACAATTTGACCAACGTTTTTATAAGCAGGATATTGCAGGTTCAATTGCACATGCCACGATGTTGGCCAAAGTCGGAGTACTCACCGAGGGTGAACGTGACGACATTATTCAGGGCTTAACTGCGATTCAATCTGAAATTGAAGCAGGTCAGTTTGAGTGGCGTATCGACTTAGAAGATGTGCATATGAATATTGAGTCGCGCCTAACTCAACGCATTGGAATTACAGGTAAAAAGCTCCATACAGGTCGTAGCCGTAACGATCAGGTCGCAACAGATATTCGTTTATATCTGCGCGATGAAATTGACGATATTTTATCGATTTTAGAGCGCTTACAAAAAGGCTTACTTGGACTTGCAGCAAAAAATACTCATACCATCATGCCCGGTTTCACTCATTTGCAAACCGCGCAACCTGTAACCTTTGGTCATCATTTATTGGCATGGTTTGAAATGTTGATTCGCGATACAGAGCGTTTACAGGATTGTCGTAAACGGGTTAATCGCATGCCATTAGGGTCTGCTGCACTGGCAGGAACCACCTACCCGATTGATCGTGCTTATACTGCTGAACTTTTAGGTTTTGAAGCTGTGTCTGAAAACTCACTGGATGCCGTTTCTGATCGTGATTTTGCCATTGAATTTAATGCTGCGGCAGCGTTGATTATGATGCATTTGTCGCGTATGTCTGAAGAATTGATTTTATGGACATCCGCTCAATTTAAATTTGTGAATATTCCAGATCGCTTCTGTACAGGTTCATCAATTATGCCGCAGAAGAAAAATCCTGATGTACCAGAGTTAATTCGTGGCAAATCAGGTCGTGTATTTGGCGATTTGATCAGCCTATTAACGCTGATGAAAGGTCAACCATTGGCCTATAACAAAGACAATCAGGAAGACAAAGAACCGCTTTTTGATGCAATTGATACCGTCCGCGGTTCACTCATGGCATTTGCAGACATGATTCCTGCACTGGTTCCCAATATCGAAATTATGCGTGAAGCTGCATTACGTGGTTTTTCAACTGCCACTGATCTTGCAGATTATCTGGTGAAAAAAGGCGTGGCGTTCCGTGATGCCCATGAAATTGTGGGTAAAGCTGTGGCTCTAGGCGTACAGGAAGATAAAGATTTATCTGAACTGAGCCTTGAACAACTTCAGCAATTCTCAGATTTAATTAGTGCCGATGTATTTGATAAAGCATTAACGCTAGAAGCCTCTGTGAATGCACGTGACCATATTGGGGGAACTTCTCCAAAACAGGTGACTGCTGCGATTGCACGTGCCGAAAAACGTCTTGAACAACTTTACGCTTAAGGAAATCTCATGAGCCGCCAAGTATTTTGTATTAAATATCAAAAAGAAATGGAAGGTCTGGACTTCGCACCGTTTCCGGGAGCCAAAGGTCAGGAGCTATTTGAGCATGTTTCCAAGCAAGCTTGGCAAGAATGGTTGCAACACCAAACTACTTTGATTAATGAAAAACGCTTAAATGTGTTTGAGCCAGAAGCCAAAAAGTTTCTGGAAGAGCAACGTGAAAAGTTTTTCAACAATGATGAAAGCGTAGAAAAAGCCGAAGGTTGGAAGCCTGAAGAAAATTAAAGCATCGCTTTAATTTTCTGTAAGACAAGGACGAAGTCCGCGTAGGTAAGCATATGAGAAGTGAACCCTTACGCAAGACCAAGAGCTATGCTCGTAAGGAGAAATATTAAAGCATCGCTTTAATTTTCTGTAAGACAAGGACAAAGTCCGCGTAGGCAAGCATATGAGAAGTGAACCCTTGCGCAAGACGAAGAGCTATGCTCGTAGGGATATGGAAAAAATTAAAGTACCGCTTTAGTTTCCCTTAAGATAAGAATAATGAATTCCGCATACCTGTAAAAGTAGTCCCGTGACTACTTTTACGTTTCTTACACAGCGACATATAACATTACATAGCCTCACAAGACTCTGCATGATTCTTTCAATTTTTCTTAATATACTTATCCCATAGCAAGGCAATAAGCATCCCCCAATGCAGCCTTACGATGTTTTCTTCCCAGATTTCTCCCCCCAAGAAATCTGGGATTTTTTTATGCGTTTTGCTTAGATAATTTATCCATTTTATTTCTAGCGCAATTTGTCCTTGCCAGTGAATTAAGACAATCATCAGTATAAAGCAGATGAATCTTAAAAATATTTGATGTAAAGCATCACCGAAAGAATGTCGGATAGCATCTCGGCATACAGTTCAATAAAAAAAGACCTTGAATGATTTCAAGGTCTTTTTTAGGCAAAATCTTTAGAATATTTTATCCGCGATGAACTTTTTCTTCAATTTCTTCGATTCGGGTATGACGGACATCTAAACCTTTGGCAATATAAATCACTTGTTCTGCAATATTACGGGCATGATCACCAATACGCTCTAGTGAGCGTAATACCCACATCACATTAATCACACGGGAAATATGACGAGGATCTTCGATCATATACGTCATCAAGGTTCGTGTTGCAGACTGATATTCACGATCGATATCAGCATCTGCAAGTAATACCTGCAATGCCTGCTCTGCATCCAACCGTGCAAAAGCATCCAGCGCATCATGTATCATGACGCGAACCTGATTACCAATATGTCGGGTTTCCATATAACCGCGCGGTGATCCACCCTCTTCACACAGATTTTGGGCAATTCGGGCAATTTTAGCAGCTTCATCACCAATACGCTCCAAATCGGTATTGGCTTTACTCATGGCAATTACCATACGCAAGTCAATCGCAGCGGGATGACGACGTGCCAAGATCAAGGTAAGCCCTTCATCGATATCACGTTCATATTGATTCACCGTATTGTCTTTAAACTGCACATCAAGTGCCATATTGACATCGGTATCCAAGAGAGCATGGATTGCATTGGCTACCTGTTGTTCGACCAAGCCACCCATGGTCATAAATTTAGTGTTGACGTCTTGCAAGTCTTCATTGAATTGCGAAGAAATATGATGACTTAACACAGGATTACTTGGACTCAAGGGAGCCTCCCACACAAATTGGGTCAACGAACAAGATAGACTGTGATTAAAACATATCCATCATGAAAGTTTTATGACAAAAACTATTTTTTAGCCGTTTTATTGCGTTTTGTAGACCAGCCAGCGATTCAACTCGACCAAATCATTTTCATTTAATTGCCCCACGGATGCCTTTAATTTGAGTACATTCAGGATATAGTCGTATTGTGCATTCAAATAATCCTGTCTGGCATTAAAGGCATTACGCTGTGCTAAAAGTACATCTACCATGGTTTTCAAACCTTCGTTATAACTGGCTTTTGATGAACGGGAGACCAGCTCGGCAGAATCCATCGCTGCTTTTCGTGCTTGTAAT
Organism: Acinetobacter septicus; assembly: GCF_019355975.1. NCBI lineage: Bacteria > Pseudomonadati > Pseudomonadota > Gammaproteobacteria > Moraxellales > Moraxellaceae > Acinetobacter > Acinetobacter septicus. The sequence continues at coordinate 1,839,749 of NZ_CP079898.1, forward strand.
TTGGCTTGATCGGTTTGTACTTGCATAAAGGCTTGTTTAACTTCAACCGCAGCATTACGTTTGGCTGAATCAAGCTGAAACTGGGCTTTACCCAGCTCCATTTGTGCTTTTTTTATTGAGGTTCGAGTTCGTCCACCATTAAAGAGATTCCAGTTCATTTCTACCCCAATCTGATCAAACTTGCCATCATTGGAAATCAGGGTTTCTGGGGTTTGTTTGGTATAACCATAACTGGCAACCGCATCAATCTGTGGATAAATGGCCGCTTTTTCCACACGGCGAGCATCATCGGCATATTGTTGTTGTAAGCGTGCCTGTTGAATCGATAAATTTTGGCTTTGCGCTAAGGTTAGCCAAGCATCCATTTGCGCTGGATACGGCTTTTGAAACTGAAAATCATCCGTTAACACAGCCAGTTTTTCATTTTGATAGGTGCCAATAAACTGGCTAAGTTTCTCTTGAGCCAACATTAATTGGACTTGTCCCCCAATCCGATTAGCACGGGCATTTTGATATTGTGCATCCGCCTCACTGACGTCACTACGTGCCACTAAACCCTCTGTGAGTTTGGCATTCATCATATTCAGTTGTTCAAGCAGAGCTTTTTCTTCCTGCAAATATGCAGCCGTTAAAGATTGTTGTCGTAAAACATCAAAATAAGCCTGTGCAACATTTAAGACATGTTCTTGTTTTTGTAATTTTAAAGTGACTTCACTGAGTAAAACCGATGTCTTGACCTGTTTATAACCTTCCCAAGCATCAACACGAAATAGAGGTTGACGTGCATTTAGGGCAATTTGCTTTTGGGTTGAAGTATTACTAATTAATGCATTGGAAAATTCTTCTGAACCCTCTATTCCTCCTAAGTCGCCAAAATCTCCACGTTTGGTGGTTTGATGATTACGAGTGATATTTCCTGTGAGCGTCACAGTGGGGAGCAAATTACCCGTGGCTAACCCCAGATTGAGCTTATCTGCTTCGAATTGATATACATTAGCCTGCCATGCGGGATCATTTTTCTTGGCACGATCATAAGCTTCCACTAAATCAAGTGCAAAGCTCGAAATGGAAACACCACATAAACTGGTCATGAGCAGTATTTTTTTTATGGCCATGAAACGTATATCAATCCTGAAAAAGTTGCCCACTAAGACTAAGAAAAACCAGTTAAAAATACAATCCGTAGGGTGTGGGGAATTGTAGTCAATCCATGTTAGTATTTAAGCATGCTTGACGGAGCGCGAGTAATCACTCGCTGAGATTGGGTAAATCTAACACTTTGACTAGATTTGATCCCAAGTACCGTTGAACCTGATCAGGTTAAGACCTGCGTAGGAATCAAGCCATCTAAAAAACTTATATATGCTATTGATCTGTTTCGATCAGTTAATTTCCGTTTTTTGGTTGCTTGATTCGTAATTGTTCTGCCAAAGGATTAAAGCGATGAACCAATTAACGAATCTTTCCCCTGCTGATGCACCCACAGATTATGTACAAGCAACAGCACAACATGAACAAGATGCCAAAGATCTCACCCGCATTTTACCTGCTTCACGTAAAGTGTATATTCAGGGTTCGCGTTCGGATATCCAAGTTCCTTTTCGTGAAATTGCCCTTACCGATACTCCAACAGGTCTAGGTGGTGAACATAATCCACCTGTTATGGTGTATGACACTTCTGGCGTGTATACCGACCCGAATATTCAGATTGATTTGAATCAAGGTTTGCCGTCTGTACGTCAAACATGGATTGAAGAACGTCAGGATACCGATGTACTCTCTGGTTTGACTTCAACATTTGGTCAAGAGCGTCTAAAGGATATTCGTACCGCTGAAATTCGCTTTGCCCATATTCAAAACCCGCGTCGCGCCAAAACAGGTAAAAATGTCACCCAGATGCATTATGCCAAACAAGGCATTATTACCCCTGAAATGGAATATATCGCGATTCGTGAAAATCAGCGTCAGCGTGAAGGTGTTGATATGCGCCAACATGCAGGACAAAACTTCGGGGCAAAAAATCTTACCGAAATTACCCCAGAGTTTGTCCGTCAGGAAGTGGCTGAAGGACGCGCGATTATTCCTGCCAATATTAACCATCCAGAATGTGAACCGATGATTATCGGACGTAACTTTTTGGTTAAGATCAATGCAAATATCGGTAACTCTGCACTGGGTTCATCCATTGATGAAGAAGTCGCAAAAATGACTTGGGCAACCCGCTGGGGTGCAGATACCATCATGGATTTATCGACAGGTAAAAACATCCATGAAACGCGCGAATGGATTATTCGCAATTCACCTGTACCGATTGGCACAGTTCCAATCTATCAGGCTTTAGAAAAAGTCAATGGTGTAGCAGAAGATCTGAATTGGGAAATTTTTAAAGATACCTTGATTGAACAAGCTGAACAGGGCGTGGATTATTTCACCATTCATGCTGGCGTTCTATTACGCTATGTTCCAATGACTGCAAATCGTTTGACAGGCATCGTCTCCCGTGGTGGTTCGATTATGGCACAATGGTGTCTGGCACATCATCAGGAAAACTTCCTGTATACACATTTTGATGAAATCTGTGAAATCATGAAAGCCTATGACGTATCCTTTAGTCTAGGCGATGGCTTGCGTCCGGGTTGTATTCAGGACGCCAATGACGAAGCTCAATTTTCAGAATTAAAAACGCTGGGTGAACTCACCCATCGCGCATGGGAACATGATGTACAGGTCATGATTGAAGGCCCGGGACATGTGCCAATGCATATGGTCAAAGAAAATATGGATTTACAGCTTGAAGTCTGCAAAGAAGCGCCATTTTATACGCTTGGCCCTTTGACGACTGACATTGCACCGGGCTATGACCATATTACTTCTGCGATTGGTGCAGCCATGATTGGTTGGTATGGGACAGCGATGTTGTGTTATGTCACACCGAAAGAGCATCTCGGCTTGCCAAATAAGAAAGATGTTAAAGATGGCATTATTACTTATAAAATTGCAGCGCATGCAGCGGATTTAGCCAAAGGTCATCCGGGTGCGCAAGCGCGTGATAATGCACTCTCTAAAGCACGTTTTGAGTTCCGTTGGGAAGATCAGTTTAATCTGGCACTTGATCCAGATACAGCGCGTAGCATGCACGATGAAACCATGCCAAAAGAAGCACATAAGTCAGCACATTTCTGCTCGATGTGCGGCCCTAAGTTTTGCTCTATGAAAATCACCCAGAATGTGCGTGATTATGCTCAAAACTTAAGCCATGCGGCATCCTCGACATCTGAAGATTCAGAAGTTGAAGCAGGTCTCAAAGCCATGAAAACCGCTTATCACGAAAATGGTCAAAAACTATACCAGAAAGTTTAAAGGGACCAAAAAAGCGTTTGTGTTTAATTTGATCTCGGTTAGGATGAAATACTTGTATTTCATCCTAATTTTGACCTATGGACATCGTTGAACACGCTACTTTTTCTCAGCAAGATGTAAAGATTCATTCACGTGAATATATGTTCCGTGGATTTGTACAGGTTGAAAAAGTCAGCCTGCAACACCGCATGTTTAATCAAAATGATTTTATTCCTCAAATTCAAAGAGAACTCATCCAGCGCAAGACAGCCGCAGGCGTTCTGCTTTATAATGATGCACAACAACGATTTGCCTTGATTGAGCAATTTCGAGTCGGTGCAATCGACGATCCAGATTCTCCATGGCAACTTGAAATCATTGCTGGGGTTTTGGATGGTAATGAATCCCCTGAAAGCTGCATTCGCCGTGAAAGTCTGGAAGAGTCTGGTTGTCAGATTGATGAACTCGAGCATTTATTTAGCTTCTATCCATCGGCTGGCGCATGTTCTGAAGTGTTTCATCTTTATGCTGCTGAGACTGACTTACCAGAGCATGGTGGTGTACATGGTCTTGCGGATGAGGGCGAAAATATTCAATTGCATATTTTTGACTATCACCAGTTACAGCCGCTTTTTGCTCATGGTCGTCTCAAAAATTCGCCTGTGATTATGGCGTTACAATGGTTAAATCAAAAAATTAAAATGACAAAAAATACTAAGGGGTAATCCGTGAGTTTTCAGGTTGTGCCAACTTCAGCTCAAGAATATGTCCTGATTCAAATCACGGACACGCATTTGCTCGAACAACCTGAGCACGAGTTTGTTGGTATGAATCCTGAACAAAGTTTTCATGAAGTGATGACTCACATTCAACAACATTATCCGCAAGCTGATGCCATTATTCATACGGGTGATTTGGCACAAGCACCAAGACCTAAAACTTATCAACGTTATCTGCATTTTATGCAACAGTTGGGGATTCCTTTTTTCCATACCCCAGGAAATCATGACGATGAAAAATACTTTCCTTTTCATCAAGAAAATCCTCAACAGCCTGTTTTAATCGAATTAGGCGACTGGCGTATTATTTTATTGAATACTGCGGTCAGCAACCGGGTCGATGGTTTGGTTTCTACATCTCAACTTGAACAATTGACTGATTTGCTGGAACAACATCAAGCTCATCCCACTATTTTAGCTTGCCATCATCATCCCTTTGAGATGCATTCCAAATGGATCGATCAACACAAACTTAAAAATAGTCAGGCTGTATTTAATTTACTGGAACGCTTTAAGCAAGTGAAAGCGATTTTGTATGGTCATGTGCATCAGAATTCGAGCAATTTTTGGCAACATATTGAATGCTTATCTACTCCATCGACCAGTGTGCAATTTAAGCCGTGTAGCGAGCAATTTGCGCTTGATGCAGTTGCACCCGGTTATCGTGTCCTGAAACTTAAAACAAACGGAACATTTGAAACTGTGGTGCAACGTCTGGAGCACATCAACCACCTTATAAATACAGAAATATCAGGCTATTAACTTTCTATTTTTTCCGTTTTGGATTATGTTCTTCACTCTGTAGAAAAGCTTTGCAACGAAAAGCCGTCTCAGATGACTATCATCTTGCAAAAAAAATCTATATGATGACGACCCCGATCGAAAATACGCCGACGGGATGGAATAAAAAACACTTGCATACCACCATATTTTTTGCGTATAGATAGTACGTGTATGATGAGGAATGCCCTATATGGCGAATGACAACCAAAACCAGGTCTTGGACGAAAACACCGATGTTTTAGACGGTGATAAAACCGCAGCAAAACGTCCGCGTAAAGCAAAGCCAAAGGCTGCTGAAGGGGGCACCACTGCAAGTTTATTTGGTATTGAACCTTATCAACCAAAGAAAAACGAAGAATACATGTCGGATGGGCAACTTGAGCACTTCCGTAAAATTCTTCAGGCATGGAAAGCAGAATTGATGTCTGAAGTAGATCGTACCCTCAACACCATGCAGGACGAGTCTACAGCGCTACCAGACGTCAATGACCGCGCGACACAAGAAGAAGAGTTCGCAATTGAACTGCGTACCCGTGACCGTGAACGTAAACTGATTCGTAAGATCGAGCAATCGCTAGAAGACATCAAATCAGGCGATTATGGCTACTGTGAAACGTGTGGTATTGAAATTGGTCTGCGTCGTCTTGAAGCACGTCCAACCGCGACTCAATGTATCGACTGCAAAACACTTGCTGAAATCAAAGAGAAGCAAAATAACGGCTAACCATGACCGTGAATGACAACACAGCCGAGCCATGCTCGGCTTTTGTGCCACAGCGAAACAGCGTCGATACTCATGTTTCGCGTAGCCACTACATTGGTCGCTTTGCGCCCTCTCCAACAGGTCCTCTACATTTTGGTTCACTGATTACCGCCGTCGCCAGTTATTGTGATGCCAAATCACAACAGGGAAGCTGGCTGGTTCGGATCGAAGATACTGATATCCCGCGCATCTATCCAGACAGTGAAACACATATTCTAAACAGCATTGCTGCTTTTGGTTTTGAAGTAGATGGCGAGATTATTTTTCAGCGTCAACGTTTGCCAATCTACGAACAAGTCATTGAACAACTTAAACAGCAACATTTGGTTTATGCCTGCCAATGTACCCGAAAAATGCTGGGTTCGAATGCCATTTATCAGGGTACATGTCGCAATCTTAATCTGGATTTTAACGATCAGGCAATTCGGGTTAAGGTGAATGACGAATACATCTGTTTTAATGACCGTTTGCAAGGTCAACATTGCAGTCATCTCCAACACGATTTGGGCGATTTTGTGCTAAAACGCCGTGATGGCATTATTAATTATCAACTGGCTGTGGTCGTGGATGATTATTTGCAAGGTATTACGCATGTAGTACGCGGTGCAGATTTACTCGATAATACCGAACGGCAAATCTGGTTAGGTCAGCTACTCGGTTATCCGCGTTTAACCTATATGCACCTACCACTGGCCATGAATGCCAATGGTCAAAAGCTTTCCAAACAAAATCTGGCACAGGCACTCGATCTAAAACAGGCATCCTTATTATTAGCACAAGCAATCGAAGCATTACACCAATCACCTGTTGAGTTAGATATCCCTTCAAATATGCTGAAACAAGCAGTGGCTCAATGGAATATTGACCAGATTCCGCATCAGACCGAACTGAACGACACCTTCCTTTAACCCATAAAAAAACCCAGATTTCATCTGGGTTGATTGGTCTTGCTGTTCAATCATTAGAAGTTGGATTCTTCTCGGTTTGGGTTAACTTGCTGGGTAGAAGAGTCAATTTTAAGCACCAAACTGATCATGGCGGCACACATCATCAGCGACGTTCCTCCATAACTAATAAAAGGCAGCGTTAAACCTTTGGTCGGCATTAAGCCCATATTCATGCCTGCATTCACCAGAATCTGAAGCAGGAAAATAATACTGATGCCGTATGCCAGATAACCTGCACGCAAAAAATTGTGTTTTAACGCGCGATGTCCAATCTTGATACAACAAGCCAACATGCCAAAAGACAAAACCATGACCAGCGAAATACCCACAAAACCAAATTCTTCGCCTAATACCGCCAGCATAAAGTCTGTATGGGCTTCAGGTAAATAAGAAAGTTTTTGAACACTGTGCCCCAGACCTGTTCCAAACCATTCACCACGTCCAAAAGCCATTAGGGCATTGGACAACTGATAACCCGTTCCTAAGGGATCTGCCCACGGATTGGTGAAAGAAAGCGCACGTGCCATTCGATATGGCTCAAATACAATGAGGAAACCAATTCCCATCAATACCGCACCGAGCATAATGGCAAACTGAGTAGGTGGCGCTCCTGCCAAAAAGAAGATCCCCACCATCATCAGGACTATGACCACGGTCGCGCCCAAATCAGGCTCTGCAATAATCAAACCAACAGTAATCGCCATAATTCCACTCAAGCGCACTAAGCCTTTCCAATGGGTACGGACTTCTTTGGCGCGGCGTACCACATAATCAGCGGTAAAAATTGCCATCATCACTTTCGCCACTTCCGTCGGCTGCAAAGTAAAACCTGCCAATCGAATCCAGCGCTTGGAGCCATTCACTTCTGTACCGATCACCAATACCGCCAGTAGCAGTACAATCGTAATCAACCACAAAGGAAAAGTGTTTCTAAACCAGAGATTGAGTGGAACCTTGTAGACCAAATAAGCAATGACTGCTGCACTGGCAATCGAGATTGCATGACGAACCACATAATGAAATGGATTTTCATGCATATATTCAGCATAAGGCATGGAAGCAGAAGCCACCATAACCGAGCCGATACACAACAAACATACCACACAGAAAATCAGCAAATTTTTAGCAGTCATTTCCGCAGGAAATTTGGGGATCCAGCGATCATAGAGCTGATTAAGTTTGGTTATGGTTGTCTGAGCAAAGCCAGCCATCGCATCTTCCTTATTTCTTGTTCTGATTAAACCAGTGTATTTACACAGGCAACAAACTGATGCCCACGGTCTGGATAGCCTGTAAACATATCAAAACTGGCACATGCAGGCGATAATAATACAACATCATGTTCAGTTGTTTTCGCTTGAGCCAATTCGACCGCTTGCTTCAAACTTTGTGCCTGAATCAATTCGGTACTGCCCTGTAAGGCAATTTGCAATATTGGCGCATCTTCACCGATCAGGATCGCCACTTTGACATATTTAGCAACCGAAGCTTTAAGTAAGCTGAAATCCTGACCTTTGCCCTGCCCACCTAAAATCACCACCACTTTTGCCTGTTGAGGTTCAATCGCGGCACCCAAACCATCAATCGCGGCAAGCGTCGCACCGACATTGGTTCCTTTGGAGTCATTATAATAACGTACACCATGCACGGTTTTGACATATTCACAACGATGCTCCAAGCCTTTAAATTGCTTTAAGGTCTCTAGCATCGAATCTCGTGGTAAGCCAATCGCCTCCCCTAGAGCCAAACAAGCCAGTGCATTGGCAACATTATGCGTCCCCTGAATATACAGTTCGGAGCTTTTGATCAAACGTTCACGACCTCGTGCTAACCACAACGTACCATTATCTTCACGTAAAATGCCGTATTGATTAAGATCAGGCGCATTTAAGCCAAAACTTTGCATCGGCGTTTGATCAGGCACTAAAGGTCGAGTCAGACTGTCATCTCGGTTATAAACAACTTTTTTAACACCCTGAAAAATACGATGTTTGGCTTTATGGTAACCGAACATATCACCATGACGGTCTAAATGATCTTCACTCATATTCAACACAACTGCCACAGCCGCATTCAGGTTAGATGTGGTTTCAAGCTGGAAACTGGATAATTCCAGTACAATTAATTCAGGTTGATCTTTAAGTAAATCAAGCGCAGGACGCCCCAGATTCCCCCCTACTGCAACCTTACGCCCTGCATCCTGCGCCATTTTCCCAATTAATGTTGTTACTGTACTTTTTGCATTTGAACCTGTAATCGCCACAATCGGCACATCTGTAGCACGACGTAATAATTGAATATCACTGACCACTGGAATGCCTTTTGCAATCACCTGTTGAATTTCGGGAAGTTGCGGTGCAAGCCCTGGACTTAGAATAATTTCTTCGGCTTGTAGGAGCAATTCCAGATCCAGTTGACCAAAACTGGTTTTGACTTCGGCAGGAATCTGATCATGACCGGGTGGTGTTTCACGTGAGTCAGTTACCGCAACCCGATAACCTTGTTCATGTAGAAAATTCACAGCAGACACCCCTGAAATACCAAGTCCTGCTACGACTTTTAATCCGCCCCGTTGTATTAGCATGTTTGCTCCGCATATCGATGCCAGAATTGAATGCAAAATGTTAGCATTTCTAAGTTTTGAATACTTTTTCAGTTTTCATTTTATTCATCGTTTTTTGTGTCAGCGCGTAAAAAAAGCCATCAAGTTGATGGCTTTTTGCACAATATCTTCATTCAATCGTTAATGCCATTTTACGGGTTTAACTTCATTATTCTTAATCATCGGCTTGTCATCACTTGAACAACCACAGCCGCCTGCACAACCTACTGACATTTTAGGTTTTAGCCACTTGGCCAGCACATGCCAACCGCGCTGTTCACAAAAGACCGACAACGCAGAAAATGTCGCACTGGATGTTTTCGGAAAGACCTTTTTAAATACCACCAAGGCACTCCAAATCACCAACACCGCAATAATCAAATATTCAATCATTTCAGCCTCCGTTGAGCGCAGAACATACGCCTTAAATAAAAAACCGTGATGCAATTTGATAGGTCAGGAATGACATCAGATAAGCCAAACCAAATAAATAACCCGTCATAATCGCCACAAATTTCCACGAACCTGTTTCACGACGCACCGTCGCCAAAGTTGCCAGACAGTGAGGCGCATAGATAAACCACACCAATAATGACAAGCCTGTTGCCAGTGACCAACCGGTATCTGGCGCACTAATTAACTGACTGAGACTTTGCGCAACCGCATCATCACCACCCGTCGCTGAAAGTGCGTAGACGGTTCCCAATGCGGCAACCACGACTTCACGTGCCGCCATCGCTGGAATCAACGCAATACAGATTTGCCAACTAAAACCAAGAGGCGCAAATAAAGGCTGAATCAAGTGCCCTAGCATGCCTGCGAAACTGTAATCAATCGCAGGTAAGGTCGCACCTTCTGGCGGTTGTGGAAATGTACATAAGAACCACAACAACACTGATAACGCGAAGATAATGCCACCGACACGCTTCAAGAAAATCTTGGCACGATCCAATAAACCGATTCCCACACTTTTCAGGTTTGGAAAACGATAACTAGGCAATTCCATCAACAAAGCATGCTGTGATTTATCTTTTTGAAAGAATTTCATCACAAATGAAACCAGTAGTGCGCTTAAAATTCCTGCCATGTATAGACCAAACAGCACCAATCCTTGCAGATTAAAAATACCCCAGACCGTTTGATTTGGAATAAATGCACCAATCAGCAAAGCATAGACAGGTAAGCGAGCCGAACAGGTCATCAGTGGTGCAACCATGATCGTGGTAAAACGATCCCGCGGGTCACTGATACTCCGCGTTGCCATAATGCCAGGAATCGCACAAGCAAAACTGGACAAGAGCGGAATAAACGCCCGACCACTCAAGCCAGCTTTAAACATCAGTTTATCGAGTAAAAAAGCCGCACGTGGTAAATAACCCGACTCTTCCAGAACCAAAATAAAAAAGAACAAAATCAAAATCTGGGGCAAAAACACAGCCACTGCGCCTGCGCCTGCAATAATTCCATCGACGACTAGACTGTGCAGCAACGGTTGAGTAATAAAACCACCGACCACTTCACCCAACCAACCAAAAAAGGCTTCAATGCCATCCATAAACGGTGCTGCCCAAGCAAATACCGCCTGAAACACCACAAACATTAAAATGGCAAGACTGAGTAAGCCAAGTACAGGATGCAAAAAGATTTTATCTAGAAAATCAGAACGTTTATCTTCCTGATCAACATAATGTACGACATCGTTCAGAATGGTTTCAATTTTCTGGTGATGGCTACCCTTAAGCCCACTTAATTCAGTATGCGGGACGCTAAATTTATTTTGATCGAGTGCAGTCTTGAGCATTTCAACGCCTGCATTTCGCACAGCTACTGTTTCAACAACTGGAACACCTAAACGCTCAGAGAGTTTTTGTGCGTTGACTTGAATTCCACGGCGACGCGCTTCATCCATCATGTTCAGTACAACCAGAACAGGACGACCCAGTTCCAAAACCTCAAGCACCAAGCCCAAATGCAGCTTCAAGTTGGTCGCATCGACCACACATAAAAATGCATCCTGTTGCTCTTCACCTTCAATTTTACCCAAACAAACATCACGGGTAATGGCTTCATCAGGGCTAGTGGCAGTCAAACTATAGGTACCCGGCAAATCCAATACCCGTACTGTTCTTTTTGAAGGTAATTCAAAAAAACCTATTTTGCGTTCAACTGTCACACCCGCATAGTTCGCCACTTTTTGACGAGTTCCAGTCAGTTGGTTAAACAGAGAAGTTTTACCGCAGTTTGGATTTCCAACAAGGGCGACACGAAGCACTTCACTCATGCTGGAACTCCATCGTTCTGGCTAATTTCAATCTTTTCAGCTTCAATTTTACGCAGCGCAAAGCGCGTAAAACCTAACTGGACAAGAATCGGATCTCCTCCAAATACACCTTTGGTGATGACTTCAACTTTCTCACCCGGAACAAAACCAAGTGTTTCCAAGCGACTTGCGACAAGGTCTTGCTGATCTGCATTGCCATCTACGGTACGATTGACCTTGGTGATGATGGCAGTTTGCTTAACTTTTAACTCTGATAAACGCACCGCATCTGATCCTGAACTCTTTTATATAGTATAACGTCAAATGAGAATAATTAACAAATAAGGAAGAATTACAATTCTCATCCCGAATAGAGGATCGACAGCGCGTGACTTTTCACCTAAAGTGCTGATCATGCAAGAGATAAAAAGATGACCATCAGCAAAAAACCTCGTATTCCTGCGGCTGTAAATATCCCTGAACAATTTAGTTTTTTACAGGGTTTTCGTGATTATCTGGTCGCTCAGAGCGTCAGCCCCCATACGCGCAATGCGTATTTAAGTGATTTAATCCAGTGCGGTAGTTTATCTGCTGTTAATTTGACCGATTGGTCAAGTCATGATGTCTCGGAGGTCATGATTGAACTGACCAAACTCAGTAAAAGCCCGCGTTCCATTGCACGCTGTCTGTCCGCATTACGTCAATTTTATAAATTTTTACGTGAGCAAAAATTACGTACAGACAATCCGATGGCCAATCATAAAAGTCCTAAACTGGGACGCGCCTTACCTAAAGACTTATCCGAACAGGATGTCGAAGCGCTGATACAAGCACCAGACACCGAAACTGCGTTAGGACTTCGTGACCGCGCTATGCTAGAGGTTTTATATGCCTGTGGCTTACGTGTCACGGAACTCTTAAATCTACGACTGGATTTAATTAATTTAAAACAGGGTTATTTACGCATTACAGGCAAAGGCAATAAAGAACGCCTCGTTCCCATGGGACAATTTGCAACACAGTGGGTCGAGCACTATCTGGCGCAATCTCGCCCTCATTTATATAAAAGCAGCACGGACTATTTATTTCTCACTCAACATGGCGGCATTATGAGCCGACAAAATTTTTGGTATGCCATTAAGCGTTATGCCTTACAGGCCAATATTCAAGCTGATTTATCGCCACATACTTTGCGTCACGCCTTTGCCACGCATTTGCTTAATCATGGCGCTGACTTACGTGTAGTGCAAATGCTGTTGGGACACAGTGATTTATCGACAACTCAAATCTACACCCATGTCGCACAGGTTCGTATGCAACAACTCCATGCTCAGCATCATCCACGTGGTTAAAATAAAATGATTAATTAACCCTCAAAACAATGTGATCAACTCTACAAATTTAGCTATTATTTTTTACAGTTGATGTGCAATAAACCACATGGCTGTTTGTTTTTTTTGCTATTCTTAGCCCTTTCCGATTTAGAATTTTGATAAAAGGGTCGTCTATGTTGTTTACCCGATCTCGTCTTTTTTTAGCATGTACAGTGGCAACAGCTCTTGCCCTTTCAGCTTGCTCTAAAGAAAACTCAGCACAAAAACAAGATACTTTAACAGCCAGTGCGCCCGCAACAGGTGAAGCCTCAACGCTCAGTGAACGTAATGCCCAGCAACGTTTAATCACCACGCTACAACAACAATTTAAAAAAGCCAATATTCAGGCTAAAGTCATTGATATCAAACCGACCGAAGTTCCCAATTTATATTGGGTGAATCTGGAAGGCATGAGTTCTGTGTATGCCACCAGTGACGGCAAATATATTATTCAAGGGGAAGTCATCCGTTTAGGTGACAAAGAACTGACCAATGTCGGTGATGCACTGCAATCTTCAGAAAATAAAAAATTATTTGCAGCACTCAAAACTGAAGATTTAATTGTTTACCCAGCCACGAATGGTAAAGCCAAACATGTGATTTACGTGTTTACCGATTCAAGCTGCCCGTATTGCCACAAATTACATGAACATCTCAGTGAGATCACCAGCAAAGGGATTGAAGTTCGCTATATTGCATGGCCTCGTGGTGAACAATTTATGCCAACCATGCAAGCAATCTGGTGTAGTGAAGACCGTAAAGCTGCATTTGATCAATCTATTCAAGGCTTGCCGGTACAAGCTCCACAATGTAAAAACCCTGTGCATGAACAATATCAACTGGGTCTAAATATTGGGGTCAATGGAACGCCTGCAATTTACAACAGTGATGGTCAATATCTGGGTGGATATCTCACACCAGATGAGTTGGTAAAACGACTGGAAAAATAAATATTCACAGTAATCCCCATCACTTATAAAAATTTGACACTGGGCGAAGATAAAACACACTTCGCCCTAGAGTCTGGCGCTTTTTTTAGCTATGATCTAGCCTTGTTTATTTTTTAATGCATGTATGGAGTGTGACGTGAAACCAGTTCGTCTGGCAATACTCGGTCTTGGAACCGTGGGTGGTGGAGCCCTTAAACTATTACAAGAAAACGCCGCTGAAATTAAACGTCGCACCGGCCGTGAAATTCAAATTACCCATGTTGGCACTCGCCGTCCTCGTCCCGATCTTGAGCTCGAAGGCATTCAGCAAAGTGCAGATTTAATGGAAATCGTACGTCAACCCAACGTTGATGTAGTTGTTGAAGTTATGGGCGGTATCCATCCTGCATATGAAGTGATTATGGAAGCCATCAAGCATGGTAAACAGGTCGTGACTGCCAATAAAGCCTTGCTTGCAGAACATGGTAACGAACTCTTTAAAGCTGCTGAAGATAATGCAGTTCAGATCGCTTATGAAGCAGCCGTTGCAGGCGGTATCCCGATTATCAAAGTCATTCGTGAAGGTTTGGCTGCCAACCGTATTGAATGGCTTGCAGGCATTATTAACGGTACCGGTAACTTTATCCTGACTGAAATGCGCGATAAAGGTCGTGCCTTTACCGACGTGCTCGCAGAAGCTCAACAACTTGGTTATGCCGAAGCTGATCCAACTTTTGACGTTGAAGGGATTGATGCTGCACATAAGCTTACGATTCTGGCGTCTTGTGCATTTGGTATTCCGCTACAGTTTGACAAAGTCTATACCGAAGGGATTAGTAAAATTACCGCACAGGATGTCAAATACGCAGAAGATCTTGGCTTCCGGATTAAACACTTCGGTATTGCGCGCCGTGCAGAACATGGTATTGAACTACGTGTCCACCCAACCCTAATTCCAGAAGAACAACTGATTGCAAATGTCAATGGAGTCAAAAATGCAGTGCTCGTACAAGCTCATGCAGTTGGCCCAACATTATATTATGGCGCAGGCGCAGGCGCAGGCCCAACCGCTTCTGCTGTAGTTGCGGATATTGTGGATATTGTACGCGATATTTCTTATACCGAAGATGGTGCTGGAACGATTCCTCAACTGGCTTTTGAAGCTTTGACAGATTTACCTATCCTCAAACGCGAAGAAATGACCACTGGGTATTATCTACGTGTCGATGCCGAAGACCAGACAGGCGTACTTGCAGATATTACGACGATTCTCAGTCGTGCTGGCATCAGCATCGATGCCATCATGCAACAATCTCGTTTAAAAGACTTAATCCCGATCGTGATCTTAACTGACCCTGTCGTTGAGTCAAAAATGGATGACGCGATTGCCAAAATTCAGGCTTTGCCTGCAATTCATGGCGAAATCGTACGAATTCGTTTAGAATCGCTGGATAGTTAAACAGGTGGAGAGGGTCACTCCCCTCTCACCAGCTCTACCTCACATTTGGAACATCATCTCATGTCTAATGCCAATCGTTATACCGGTCTTGTTGATCGTTATCGTGACCGTTTGCCAGTTTCAGCAACGACCCGTGCTATTTCTTTAGGAGAGGGAAATACCCCACTGATTAAACTAGAGAACATTCCACGTCTGATTGGTAAAGATGTTGAAATCTATGTGAAATATGAAGGTTTAAACCCAACAGGTTCATTCAAAGACCGTGGTATGACTATGGCTGTCACCAAAGCGGTTGAAGAAGGCTCTAAAGCGATTATCTGTGCATCTACAGGTAACACTTCTGCGGCGGCAGCGGCGTATGCTGCACGTGCAGGCATCAAAGCGTTTGTCTTAATTCCAGAAGGCAAAATCGCAATGGGTAAAATGGCGCAAGCCATGATGTATGGTGCAATCACCATGCAAATCCGTGGTAACTTTGACGATGGTATGCGTCTGGTGAAAGAAGTGGCTGATCAGGCTCCTGTCACCATTGTTAACTCAATTAACCCTTATCGCTTACAAGGTCAAAAAACCATTGCCTATGAAATCGTAGAAGCATTGGGTCGTGCGCCTGATTATCACTGCTTACCAGTGGGTAACGCAGGTAATATCACGGCACACTGGATGGGTTATACCGAAGCAGTGGCGAATCAGCCTGCGGATCAATTTGAACAAGTCATCTATGATGCTGCAACAGATCAGTTCACAGGTCCTAAACCAGAAGGCTTACCAACCATGGTGGGTTATCAAGCTTCGGGCGCTGCTCCTTTCTTACGTGGCGCACCTGTAGAACAACCTGAAACGGTCGCAACAGCCATTCGTATTGGTAATCCACAAAGCTGGAATCATGCTAAAGCTGTGGTTCGTGATTCTAAAGGCTGGTTTGATGAACTTCAGGATAGCGAAATTCTTGAAGCACAACGCTTACTGTCTATGTATGAAGGTGTGTTTGTAGAACCTGCTTCTGCGGCATCGATTGGTGGTGCGATTCGTGATATCAAAGCGGGTAAAATTGCAGAAGGTTCTGTGATCGTTTGTACAGTGACAGGCAACGGCTTAAAAGACCCTGATACTGCAATCAAACAATGTGCAGATGCAGTCATGCTATCGATTGATGCCACTATGACTCAAGTGAAAGACTCTATTTTGTCCAATATGTAAGTTTAGATTTGACATGAAAAAACCAGTTGCTTGCAACTGGTTTTTTCATTATGGGCATATTGATCGTAAATTTAAAATGACATCAAATTTTTTTAAAATCTGCTAAAGACGTTTTGGTTGTTGAGATAACCAAGTCAATAAATTAGTTGCATCATTGGTACGTGCCTGCGAGCTTGATGCACCTAATAACACCACCACTGCTGGTCGCGAATTCACAGTGGTATGCATCACCACACAACGCCCTGCTTCATTAATATAACCTGTTTTAGACAGATTGATATTCCAGCCACCATTACGCACTAATGCGTTGGTATTATTGGACTTCAGTACGCGATAGCCCAGATTAAAGTCATAGGTCGGGGTCGTTGAAAACTGACGAATCAAACCGTATTGAGATGCTGCACTGGCTAAAATTCCCAGATCACGTGCAGAAGCCACATTATGCGGATCTAGACCTGTAGACTCGACATAATGCGTTGACGTCATACCCAACTGACGTGCTTTAGCATTCATCGCAGCCACAAAGGCACTACGTCCACCGGGATAAGTTCTCGCTAAAGCCGCTGCCGCAGGATTTTCAGACTTCATTAAAGCAAACAACAATACTTCAGCACGATTCATGGTATCGCCCGCACGTAGCGTTGAGCTAGAGTTTTTGCCACCTGCACCCGCAAAATCGATTTGCTGTAAGGTGATTTCTTCAGACATATCGAGACGTGCATCCGAAGTCACCACAGCCGTCATCAGTTTGGTCAAAGACGCTATAGGAAAGGCTGTATTGGTATTTTTGCTATACAGTACTTCACCTGTCTGAGCATCCATCACCAATGCTGCTCGGGCATTGACAGAAGGCTGAGAGCCATAGCCACTCGTGTCACGAATCACGACTTTCGGGGTGGATGAAATTGAAACATTCGTATTCGCGGCTGGTGCAGCGCCATGACTGCGCACCGTTGTACTAATACTGGTTGAACCTTGTGGACTTGCTTCGAACTCGCCATCATCATTTAAAAGCTGACTGGCTTGATCTGAAGACCAATTTAATGACGCAGATCCGTTCCCCGATGAAGGATTAACAATAATCTCCGCATAACTTGCCGAGCTTAGTGCAAACAAAACAGACATGCTCAAGACATGCATTAATGACTTTTTAGAATTTTTCACGATCAATTACTCAACTCAGGGTACACACAGATTTGCTTATTACCTACATTATGCCTTACATTTGAAGGCACGACATGCAAATAATGACGGCAGCAGTGTGTACAACTATTCTCTCAAACTTGTGTGAATAGGATTGCTAATTTTGTCATTACATTGCAAGTAAATTTTGCTTTATGTAACAAAAAAACATCTTTTTTAGTCCAAGGAGGCCAGCGTGATCACAGTTTTGGTGGTTGATGATCATGAATTAGTACGTACAGGGATCTGTCGTATGCTTGAAGATCAAACTGGTGTTGAGGTGATTGGACAGGCAGAATCTGGCGAAGAAGCGATTGCCATAGTGCGTCAACAACACCCTCAAGTGGTATTACTTGATGTGAATATGCCCGGCATTGGCGGGGTCGAAACTACACGTCGCTTGTTGCAAACCGCACCTGAAACCAAAGTTATCGCGGTGAGTGGACTGGCAGAAGAACCCTATCCCTCATTGCTCTTAAAGGCAGGTGCCAAAGGCTATATTACTAAAGGTGCTCCGATTACCGAGATGGTCAGAGCGATTAATAAAGTCATGCAAGGCGGTAAATATTTCAGTGCTGATATTGCTGAACAACTAGCCAGTTCTTATTTATCAGATACTCAGCAATCGCCTTTTGATGCACTTTCAGAACGTGAAATGCAAGTTGCGATGATGGTGGTCAATTGTATCAGCGCTCAGGAAATTGCTGATAAGCTTTTTGTGAGCGTTAAAACTGTGAATACTTACCGTTATCGTATTTTTGAAAAACTGGATCTTGATAGTGATGTCAAACTCACTCATCTTGCCATTCGTTACGGACTCATCAAACCTTAAGTATTCGAGTTAGATACAATCATGCTGGCGCAATCTTCTACGCCACTTTCTTATACGATTTACCGTTTAGGTTTGTGGTACACCCTTTACCGCCTGCTTATTGTCACAGGTTTAATCATTATTTTTCAGCTCATTTCTGAGCAGTTAAATGCTGACTACAATCAGCCTGTGTTGTATTTTTATACGCTTATCGCTTATTGCGCAGCCAGTCTGATTCAGTTTTTATTGTTTAAGTTTTATCCACGACAGATTGATCGTCAATTGATTATACTGTTTGTGGTTGATGTCATCGCATTGGGGTTGCTGACGTTTTCTCTGGGCGCACCAAATTTAAATATTAGTTTGCTGTATGTTATTACGGTGTTTTCTGCCGCGATTTTACTGCCCAGAAAAGTCTCTTTGGTGATCACGCTTCTTGCTGTTATTTCACTGATCTATCAACAGTTTTTTTCAAGTTTTTTTGATTATAATAATTTAAGCACCATTGGAAATAGTGCTTTACTGGCTTTTTTGTTTTTTGTCATGTATGGCATTGGTCAGGTTGCTGTAAAACATTTTAAAATTCTGGAAAATATTAGCTTTCGTCAATCCCAAGCACTTTATCAACTTCAAAATATTAATCGTTATATTTTAGAACAAATTGATGATGGCTATCTGGTATTAGATGAAAACTACCATGTGGTGCTCAGCAATCCAGCCGCCTGTACGCTGTTGGGCATTCCGCCATTATTTGCGCATGAACAACTTCCGTTGGCCAAAACCCAGCCCGATTTATTTGAACTCTTAAGATTTGATCCCTTAGAAGACGGCGAACAGTTTATTTTTGAATCACAACTGTCTACTTATAACGTGCATATTAAGGTACAACGTTTGATCGTTCCTCATCAGGCTTTAATTTTATTGCGCTTGCAGGATGTGCAGCAGCTCAATCAACAGGTTCAACAGCTTAAACTTGCCGCTTTAGGACAACTTTCCGCCAGTATTGCCCACGAAATTCGTAACCCATTGGCAGCGATTGTACAGGCCAATGAACTGTATATTGGCAGCGAATCTGAACAGCAGCATTTACTGCAAAAAATGATCAGTAAACAATCAAAACGTATCAATGATATTATTGAAGATACATTGCGTATGGCGCGCAATGACACCACGCATCCGATGCTGATTGAGTTAGATAGCTTTTTGTCTCATTTACTGACTGAAGATTTATCCGATGTTCAACATCAAATCCGCTTGGAGATGACCGAGAAGGTAATCGTTCAATTTGATCCAAAACAGTTAACCCAAGTTTTAATCAACCTGATTCGCAATGCATTACGCCATAATGATCCAGATGTTGATCAGATTGTATTATCCGTACGTATGGTTCAAGCTGAAGTATTCATTGATGTGATTGATTTTGGCAATGGCATCGAAAAACGTGATATATCGCAACTATTTAAGCCATTTTTTAGTACCGAAATCAAGGGAACTGGTTTAGGATTATATTTGTCCCATAGTCTGTGTGAAGCCAATCACGCCAAGCTCAGTTATGTGGAACAACAAAAAGGAGCATGTTTTAGAATCCAATGCTCAACAAAAGATAAATAATATTAGGTTTCATGGGGTTATGGTGAATAAACAACCGCTGGTTTTACTGGTTGATGATGAAGAAGATCTCTGTGCGTTAATGCAAATGACGCTGGCACGTATGGGGATAGCAACACATTGTGCTTATCGTATTGCGCAGGCGAAAGAACTTCTGCAAAACAATAATTATGATGCCTGTTTGACTGATTTGAATCTGCCTGATGGCAATGGGCTAGATCTGGTGCATTATGTTACACAGCACTGGAGTCACTTGCCGATCGCGGTGTTAACCGCCTATGGCAACATGGATATTGCAATTGCAGCACTTAAAGCAGGTGCTTTTGATTTTGTCAGTAAGCCTGTCAACCAAATCCATTTAGAACAATTATTACAAAAAGCTTTTAATCGACCACAAAAACAGATCATCAATGATGAAGATAGTCTGGAAAACAGACTGCTCATTGGCCGTTCTGCACCGATCCAGCAACTACGCACTACTCTTAAGAAAATTGCACGCTCACAAGCACCCGTCTTTGTCACAGGAGAATCTGGCACAGGCAAGGAAGTGATCGCCAATCTGGTACACCGTTTAAGTAATCGCAGCGAAGGCCCATTTATTGCCATTAACTGTGGCGCAATTCCCAGTGAACTTTTAGAGAGTGAGCTATTTGGTCACAAAAAAGGAAGTTTTAGCGGCGCAACTCAAGACAAGCAAGGCCTAATCTTATCGGCACATGGCGGTAGTTTATTTCTGGATGAAATCGCCGAATTACCTTTGAATATGCAAGTTAAACTGTTACGGGCTGTACAAGAGAAAAAAGTTCGTCCAGTGGGTTCTGAACACGAAATTGATGTGGATTTTCGCGTCATTAGTGCCAGTCATCAGGATCTTGAAACATTGGTACAACAAGGCAAATTCCGTCAGGATTTATTTTTTCGCATTCATGTGATGGATCTTGAGCTTCCTCCATTACGTGAACGTGGACAGGACATTTTACTCCTCGCCCATCATTTTATTCAAAAAGTATGCGCTGAATGGGAAATTCCAGTCAAGATTCTGTCTGAACGCGCTCAGGCTTTTTTATTAGAACAATATTTCCCCGGTAATGTTCGTGAATTACGTAATATGATGGAACGCGCCATTACTTTAAGTGATGACCATCAAATTGATTTACCTCACTTACAAACCGCGCCTTTTCGTTATAGCCAAGCAATGGCACCGATTCAACATCATTCTGATTATCTTTCTAGCGCAAATTCAAATCACTCAGTGCCTACGACATTGGCAGGCAACAAACTGCCACATGAAGGGCTAGAACAATATTTAGAAAACGTTGAAAAAGAGATTCTCTTAAATGCACTCAATTTGACGCATTGGAATCGTACTTTGGCGGCCAAAAAACTAGGCATGACTTTTCGATCTTTGCGCTATCGCCTGAAAAAATTTGGGTTAGATACTGAAGAGATTTAAATTATTTTTGTTGATGATTATTTTTGCTTGAGCAAAACCTCAGCGACATTATCCAGATAATTTTCATCACGCATTTCATTTGGTAAAGGATACAGAATATTCGGCTGTATGCCTTTACCATCAATCATTGAGCCATTTGGCGTGTAATAATGCGACACCGTCATCTGTAAAGCTGCACCATCTGGCAATGGGAACAGTTTTTGCACAACACCTTTACCATAGCTCTTTTCGCCAATCACCCAAGCACGTTTATGGTCTTTCATGGCAGCAGTAAATACTTCAGCCGCAGAAGCCGAACGATGATTAATGAGGATTCCTAATTTTACTTTTTGAAATTCACTGCTGGGTAGCGCCTGAAATTGTTGATTGCCTTCCGAACGACTTTTGGTCGAAACAATAACTCCCTGATTTAAAAATAAATCGGCAGTTTCAACGGCTGCTGAAAGCAAACCACCAGGATTATTACGCAAATCGATCAGTACTGCTTTCAGTTTGGATATATCGTATTCTTCTAATAATCGTTTAATTTCATTCGCAGTATCTTGCTGAAAAACTTTAACTTTTAAAACCAAAACCTGATTATGTAAGAGCACTGGCTGAATATCAGCTTCCATTTTTTTATTACGCACCAAGGTTTGAGGCGTATTCATCAATGAAGTTTGAATTTGTAAGGTCGAACCAATTGATCCATATAAAAGTGCATACACTTGTTCATGATTAAGATTTTGAATGATTTGGTCATCAATCTTAATCACTTTTTGACCATTTCTTAAACCTAATTTATAAGAATCTGAGCCTTCTTTTAGATCCCGAATCTGCCATTGTTTGGTGTGTTGTTCAAATACAAGCGCAAAATCAACCGATGCCAAATCGCCTTCGGTATATTGCATCAATTGTTTATAATCTTCCGCAGACAAATAGCGTGAATAACGATCCAGCCCACCTACTAAGCCTTTTATTGCTTGCTGAAATAAAACCTCATCAGGTTTGACATCGACATAGTTATCTTTGACGATGCCATAAATCTGAACAAATTGTTGAATAGAATCGACTGGAATCTCAACATAATGCTGTTCGGTATCTTCATCAAAGTCCAGTCCACTTGCTGCCTCGATCGGTGCTGCAAATGATGTTGAAATCGCGCTGCAACACATTAAAATGCCTGCAAAGATTGCACCCAATTTCATGTGTTGCGCCATTCAGTCACCTTTTATTCGTGGGTCAGGGTCAATAAGTTGCGTCCCTGCATATCAGCAGGTACAGGAATATGCATCAAATGCAATAATGTTGGTGCTACATCAGCTAAAATCCCGCCCTCAGCAATCACAGCCTGAGTTGGTCCAACATAAATAAATGGAACTGCTTCAGTCGTATGTTGAGTATGCACCTGACCACTATGGTAATCCTGCATTTGTTCTACATTACCATGATCTGCTGTAATCAACATATGACCGTGGTTTGCCATGACCGCTTCATAGACACGACCTAAACAGCGATCTACCGCTTCCACCGCTTTCACCGCGGCATCAAAAACGCCGGTATGCCCCACCATATCGCCATTGGCATAATTCACGACCAATAAATCATATTCACCTGAATTAATTGCATTCACTAATTCATCTGTGACTTCATACGCGCTCATTTCAGGTTTTAAATCATAAGTCGTGACATTTGGAGATGGGATCAAAATGCGTTTTTCACCCGGATATTCATCTTCACGTCCGCCACTAAAGAAAAACGTTACATGGGCATACTTTTCAGTTTCAGCAATACGCAATTGGGTTTTGCCTAAATCAGACAAGTATTCCCCAATTGAGTTTTTCAAATCTTCTGGCATATACGCTACAGGCGCATCAATCGTCGCTTGATAGCGGGTTAGCATCACAAATTTAGATAATGCGGGAACAACTTTACGCTCAAATCCTGCGAAATCTTTTTCAACAAAGGCTCGTGTTAACTCACGCGCACGGTCTGCGCGGAAGTTCATAAATACGATGCTATCACCATCTTCAACTTTGGCAAGCTCGCCAATCCGAGTGGCTTTGACAAACTCGTCACTCTCACCTGCGGCATAGGCTTGTTCTAAACCTTCAACAGCGCTATTCACGACGCGAACTGCTTCACCTTCAGTGAGTAAACGATACGCTTGCTCAACCCGATCCCAGCGATTGTCACGATCCATTGCAAAATAACGACCAATCAGGGTGGCTATACGACCTTGATCTGGATATTGCGCAAAGACCTGATCCAGTTTTTCTAAAGATGGCTGCGCACTTTTTGGCGGCGTATCACGTCCATCCAAAAAGGCATGTAAATAGACTTGAGCACCACGTTTTAGCGCCAGCTCACACATGGCAACAATATGATCCTGATGCGAATGCACACCGCCTTCAGACAACAAACCGATAATATGCACTGCACCATTTGCGGCTTTGGCTTTTTCAACCGCATCAACCAGCACTTCATGTTCAAAAAATGCGCCATCACGAATTTCTTTGGTAATACGGGTAAAGTCCTGATATAGAACACGACCTGCACCCAGATTCATATGTCCGACTTCAGAGTTACCCATTTGACCGTCAGGTAAACCGACATCTTCACCAGAACCAGAAATTAAACCATGCGGATGCTTTTGTTTCATCATCGTAAGATTAGGGGTTTTTGCTGCCAAGAAAGCATTGTCTTCGACCGCTTCACGATGACCCACACCATCCATAATTACAAGAACGTGAGGGATTTTGCCAGCAGTTGCATCCGTCATGATTGATACTCTTTTTTGTCTACAATTTCGTCGCACTATCTTACCGAATTTTAGTCCAAGACTCTATGCACAGATGATCACTTTACTCATTTAGCATGATTGATTCAGACGATCTGGTAGTCATTTGAACATTAACGCGCCCGATATAACAAATAACTGCCTGCCCCAAACATGAACAGAATTGGAATAAAAATAAACCATGCTGGAGATGGCGAATACACCAAACTGGCATAGCCTAAAAAGTCCTGTAAATAGAAAATACTTAAGCCTACAAACAAGGCAATCACCAAACGAAAACCCATTGATTGTTGGCGTAACGGTCCAAAAATAAAGGAACAGGCAATCAGCGTCAGGGCAATCAATGAAAAAGGCGAGCCGACTTTTTTCCAAAATGCGAGCTGATAGGTTTTAGGAATCTGGCTATATTCATGCATATAGCGCATAAAACCGACCAACTCGCTTGGCGCCAACTCTTCAGGATCGAGTGTCACCATATGTACAAACTTAGGCTGCAAGGCTAAAGATAAATCTTTCGTTGGAATCTTCTGAAAGCTGGCATCACCATTGGGCAAAATATTAAGCTGTTGATTATTTTTTAAAACCCACTCACCGTCACGAATAAACTGACCTGTTTTCGCTTTGATGACTGTATCTAAGCGATAGTCGTCATCAAAAGACGCGACCTGAATGCCATTTAGATTGCCCTTGGAATTGGCATAATCGATATAGTAAAAATGATTACCTTCTTTGGTCCAATAACCTCGCACTTCACCTAAAGCAGCGACAGTGCTTTGAGTTTTGACACCCTTTGCCTGTTCAGTGGTATATGGAATCACCCATTCACTAATACAAAATGACAAAATGACCAACAAAAATGCAGGACGCATCACCCAACCGACAATTCGCCAGAGACTGACGCCCGAACCGCGCATCACGATTAATTCACTGTTAGATGCCATAGAACCCAAGCCCAGCACAGCACCAATCAAAGCCGCAATCGGGATCAGCTTGATGACATTATGGGGGGAATCCCACATCACATATTTAAAGGCATCCCACGCACCATAACCTTCTTTGAGTGAACCTAATTCGCCAATATAAGAAAACAAGATAAATAAGAACACCAGCACCAGAAGCGTTCCTAACATCATCAATGTGGTCGTCTTGGTCACGTATCTGGACAATATCTTTTGAGCTAACATTATGATGATCTCACTTGTTTGATCTTACGTTTGATCTTCGGTGCAAGGCTTTGTTTTCTGGCAAAGAGCAAGGCAGCAACAAAATAAGTCATTAATATCGCAGGATAAACCCAGATGCCAAATTCACCACGGCTAATCCGAGTTTGAGCCGCAATCAGCAACACGATCATACTGGCAAAAATCATCAATGCAGGAAACAGTTTCAGATAACGTCCCTGCCGCGGAGTGACTTCAGATAAAGCCACCGCCAGTGCCAACGCAACAAACATTGAAAATGGTGCAAAAATACGCCATCCCAACTGACTGGCAATCACAGGATCATTTCGATTTTCCCAAAGTTTTGACATCTGTAAAGCCGAAACATCATTAGAATCATAAGTGGCTTCTTTATTATTTTCGATGCGAAAGCGCCAAGTCTGAAACTCGGCCTGTACATATTTGGCAGTGTCAGGATAAATCTCGTAACGCCGTCCTTGAGTCAGATCGACGACACTGGCCGTCTGATCAGCCATTTCGACACGCGTCGCTTCTTTAGCTACAACCAATTGATCAGGTTTGCCTACTTTTTCCGCTTTAATATAAACAAAGATATCTTTTAAGTTTTTTCGATCTTCTGATAATGAACCTGCATAAATCGTATAGGGTCCAGAAGAGATAAATTCCTTAGGACGTACCAAATCGAAACCTGTTCGCAACGCTTGAGTCGATGACAACTCATTAAACTGGCGTAATCCCCACGGTGATACCCACATCATGAGTATCATTTCAACGATCACAAAAACCAAGGTCATCGGCAGCAATAAACGCGCAAGTTTGTGTTTACTGACTCCACTACTATTGAGTACCGCCATTTCATGTTCGACATATAAGCGACCAAACACCAGCATCAAGCCAATAAAGAAACTGAGCGGCAGTAATAAGATTAGAAACTCAGGTAAACGATAACCAATGATACTGAACAGGACACTGACATCCAGACGTCCCTGTGCGGCAACACCAAAATATTTGATCAGTCTTGCGCCTAGCACGATCAGCGTCAAAATACTGACCACCACCAGACTGGTTGACACGACTTGCTTGACGAGATAACGCCGAATAATCAAAGTGAATACTTCCAAAATGGACAAACGCAATACAGCATAGTTTACCCGAATGTTAAAAATATAAAACCTATCCTACACTTGCCAATTGAAACTGATGTCAGGAAAGTGTTTCAATGGTAGGCATCAATGAACATATTTAAATAGGCATCCAGACCGCATATGAAATATACGATTAATTCCGCATTGCCACAAAACTCATCTGCTGAATCATTGCTGATTCTGGTCGATAACAATAAGCTTGAAAGCATTGAAAAAACATATCAAATCAATGAATTAAAAAAATTATTTGAACACGTACATTATAAAGCCAGTTTCAATGAAAGCTTGCCTCTTATCGGAAAATTAGCAACCATTCCTAATGTCACTTTATTGGGTTTAGGCGATGCTGCCGATGTTAAAGCCGCAAAAATAGCGAAACTGGCGCAGAGCATTATTAAAGCCACACAAACCAAATTCAAACAAATTCATATCGATCTTTCAGCACTTCCTGCTGATTTGCATTATCTCTTTGCTTTAAGCCTGTCACAAGCGGCTTATGGTTTTGATGAGTTTAAATCGAAAAAGAATGAGTTTGTTCTCGAAACCATCAACTTGATCAGCACCAATAGCAGTTTAAATTACGACCAGTTACAACTGATTGAAGCCTTACAATCTGGTCAAGCCCTTGCGCGTGATTTGGGTAATCGTCCTGGAAATATCTGTTTTCCAGAATATCTGGCAGATCAAGCCAAAGCCCTTGCCAATGAGTTTCCAGATTTACTCAAAGTCACGGTACTGGATGAACAGCAAATGGCGGATTTGGGCATGAATGCCTTTCTTGCAGTCAGCAAAGGTTCTGCGCGTCCGGGACGTGTGATCACTCTCGAATACAATTCCAAACTCGATCAGGCTCCCGTGGTCTTGGTTGGTAAAGGCGTGACCTTTGATACAGGCGGGATTTCGATCAAACCTGCACAAACCATGGATGAGATGAAATTTGACATGTGTGGTGCTGCGTCAGTATTAGGTACGATTCGAAGCTTATGCGAAGCACGTTTACCGATTCATGTGGTCGGCGCGATTGCTGCGGCAGAAAATATGCCGTCTGCACAAGCAACTCGTCCGGGCGATATTGTGACGACTATGAGTGGACAAACTGTAGAAATCTTAAATACCGATGCCGAAGGTCGTTTGGTGCTGTGCGATACGCTTACCTATATTCAGCGTTTTAACCCAGCACTGGTCATTGATATAGCAACGTTAACAGGTGCTTGTGTGGTGGCATTGGGCAAAGTGTTAAGTGGTTTATTCTCACCTGATGATGAATTGGCGAATGAACTCTTACAGGCAGGCGAACAGTCCTTTGACCGCGTTTGGCGTATGCCTGTGAGTGATGACTATCAGGAATTACTCGATTCACCATTTGCTGATATCGCCAATATTGGCGGGCCTTATGGGGGTGCAATTACCGCAGCCTGCTTCCTACAGCGTTTTACCCGAGACTACCGTTGGGCACATCTAGATGTCGCAGGCACGGCTTGGCTATCTGGTCCAAACAAAGGCGCAACGGGTCGCCCTGTACCACTTTTAGTCCAGTTCTTGGCAAATCGCGTTAAAGCGCATGGCTAATATCAGCTTTTATTTATTTGAAACCAGTCAGGAACGGCAAGTCGACAGTGCTTGCCGTTTATGCCGTAAGTTATTGAAAAAACATCCGAAGATTTGGTGGTATTGCTCAGATCAAACTTTACAGGATGAATTAGATGAGGCTTTGTGGTCATTTGATCCGCAAAGCTTTATTGCGCATGGGATTGATCAAGTTCATGCACCTGTTTGTATTTCCGCGCAATTACCCGATCAATCTGACTGGTTTGTGTTTAATTTTAACAATCAGGCACTTGAACAAATTGAGCAGTTTGGTCACATTATTGAGATTATTGAAAATAATGAAGCTGCCAAACAGCTTGGGCGAGAAAAATTTAAATTTTATCGTCGCTTAGGGATCGAACCCCGCACCTTTAAACTGTAAAAGTCCATTAAAATGTAAGGAGATGGCGAGTGGCACTCAATGTCGGTCAGGATTTTAAAAAACGTTGGTTAAACGCGCCAGAAACGGTTCGTCAAACTTATCAGGATGATCTTGCCCGAATTTGTGATTTATTACTGCCACAGACGGTCATTGAAACATGGACAACGCAAGATCAAAAATCACAGCAGATCTCTTTGGATAAAATTGATCAAGCCTATGCTGATTTAAAAGCAGAATTGATTGAACAAGCGCATATTCGTAAACAGCAAGCACTTGAACAATCGCTTGCAGAAAAACGAGAACAACAAGCCCAATATGCAGCGTCACTACAAGCGGATGAAGCTCATAAATTTCAACAACAAACTCATGAGTTAATGGCTTTACGCAGTCATATCCAGCAAGAGATTGAAACTCAGACTGCTCGTTATCATCAAAACCCAGAGCAGGTAGCGATAGATTATTCACACGCCCGCCACCAAATATCAGATGATCAAATTCAGTCTGAACTAGAAAGCTTACGTTTACGGCTGGAACTTGAAGCAGATAGCTTGATTGAGCAGGCAGTGACCGTATTTAGAGCCAAACTGCATACCGCAGCGCAAGAAGAAATCGAATACATTCTAAAAAACTCAAATTTTTAGAATCTATATTGAATTCAATTCTTTATTTTTTCCAGATTGTCATCAAACTGACACATCCTTGTCACATGATAGTCATATCGCGGTTGCGATTAACTTTATAATACTGTTAAACATTTGACCCATTTCTGGAAAAATTCATGAACATACTTAGCAATATCTCCGCACAGATTGCCCAGTTAACCACAGGCGAGACTTGGACTTTATCTGCTCAGGATTTATACATGAGTCGCGACGATTTCAGCTCTCTTTCCATTTTCTTGAAACAGGAATCGCAAAATGGTACATTTTCCGTCGCGATACCAGAAACCCTTAAATCGTGGCTAGGTTCAACGTCATTAACTGTCACCAAACACTAATAAAAATGCCCAGTTTAAAAACTGGGCACATTTAAATCTTCAACAATATTTTATTTTAAGAAACCATTTTCAGCCAAAAAAGCCATACTAATATCAGCAGATTGTTGACCTTGCTCTGCGGCTTTATCGCCTAGTAGAAGACGCTCAATATAACGCGCCAACACATCCACTTCTAAGTTTACTTTTGCCCCAGTTTTCCATGTGGAAATATTAGTGCGTTCAGCCGTATGCGGAATCAGATTCAAACTTAAAATATTGCCCCGTAAATGGTTAATCGTCAGGCTAATGCCATCCACGGTGATTGAACCTTTTTCTGCCAAATATTTGGCAATTTCAACAGGAGCTGTTACTTCATAATAAATCGAACGGGCATCTTCGCGCACCAATGTAATTTCACCCACCGCATCGACATGGCCGCTAACAATATGCCCACCAAAGCGTGTGGTCGGTAGCATCGCCTTTTCCACATTGACAGGCTGACCGACTCGCCATTGTCCAAGTGTCGTCCGATTAAGGCTTTCACGTGATACATCTGCGGCATACCAGTCACTACCCCACTCGATTACAGTTAGACAGATCCCATTGGTTGCAATCGAATCTCCCAAATGCACATCGGACATATCCAGATCAGTTTGAATGCGTAAGCGCACATCACCACCTACGTTTTGCAGGCTTTCAACTTTGCCTAAACTTTCAATAATGCCTGTAAACATGCTGCTGCTCCAAATATTGATTCTGCATAAATGTGTTGCTTACCAAAGTGCAAGCTGGGTATTTGGCCCAGACGTATCAACCCCACCCAATTCTGCAAAGTGATACAGTTGTCCTAAAAGCTGACGCAGCGGCGGTCCTGATTTGGCATGTGTATCGGTAATCACGATAAACTCAAGTACCCGAGCACGTTCAGACTGACGTTGCTTACTGACTCGATAACGTGGCACATCTTGTGTTAATAAGGTCACTTTGCCGCGTTTCAAATTGGCCGTGAGTAAATCTTTCGGATCGATATTCCCATCAGTCGAATAGCTGGTCAAAATATAACGTGCGTTAATCGTCGCCAGTAATTTTTCATAAGCATCTTTGGCATGTCTGGATGAGTTATAGGGACTTGGACGTTCTTTACGCCATGCCCGATCAATCCCGCTCTTGTAGCCCTTCGTATCGGGTGGCGGCAAATCCACTTGATCCCAAAGGGTTAAGGCATTCAAAACATGGTAATTACTACTGTAGGCGTGTTGATTGTAAGGTGGATCCAGATAAGCGACATCCACTTCAAAACCACTCATTTGATTGGCGAGATGCTGTGCATCGACACACCACATTTCAGCCGCAGGACGTTTAGCATCGCCAATTTCACAAAAACGGCTTGGGGTCAGCCAAAGCAAAGATTCAATCCGTTCTAATGCGGTCTGGGTTTTACCACCCCAGCCTTGATGAAAGCTTTTAAATACACCACTGGTATTACTGACAAAACTGGCAGAATAGAGTAAAGGTGCCAACAGTGCACTCATTTCTACATCATTAATCGCACCCTGCGCTTGCCATGTCGCAATCTGCTGACGAATCGCATCAATCCGCATGCCATTACGACGTTTAAAAAATAAACGGTCGCGACTCGGATCATACACATCATCATTACGTGGACACAGATTATGCGTTACCCAGCCTTTGACTTCAGGCAAGCGATTCAAATAATCAATGGCTTTTTGATAACCACCTAACTCTTTAAATGCAGGCGCATCGACACAGGCCAATATCGCATGATTTAAAGCATGGCTATAAGGTTCCCAATCATTGGCAATCACACGATAACCGTTTTGTCGTGCCAGACGCGATACGACACCACTGCCTGCAAAAAAATCGGCAAAAATCGGGGGATTCTTCTTTTTACTGTTCAGCGTTCCCGTAATTTCCAGTGCTTCTAAAATCAGATGCAATAATCTGCGTTTGTTGCCTAAATATGGCACCAACTGGTGAAATAGATATTCATCTGTGGTTCGTGCCGCATGACGGCGTTTATGATAAACCGAAGCCTCTGAATTCATACTGTCTCTTGAATCGGGATAAGTCTTAAGCGGATGTCCTGACCAATTTGCGTCACATCAAACAGCTTAAATCGAAGTTGCTCTGACATTTTGTGCAAATCAGCGCTAAACATGGCACGTGCCGATTGCCCCAATAATGTGGGAGCAATATAGCTGATCATTTCATCGACCAGTTTTTCCTGTAAAAATGCCGTCGCTAAAGTCGTTCCTGCCTCCACCATCACATCATACAAATGATATTCTTTGGACAAGGTCGCAAGAAGTTCGCGTAGGGATTGAACAGGCAATTGTAGCACACCTAAATCTGCAAGTTCCTGACGAAATGGCCCCATCACCATTAAGCTTTCAGGTGCATGTAGAATTTTAGCCGTTAAGGGTAAACGCCCCTGCCGATCCAAGATTAAACGTTTGGGTTGAGCAATGGCAGAGATATCCTCGACATCCGCAAGTACTCGTACATTGAGCTGGCAATCATCTGCAAGTACAGTTTGTATGCCCGTGATCACTACAGCTGAACGTGCCCGCCAATATTGTACATCCAGACGCGCATCTACACCTGTAATCCATTTGGATTCACCTGATGCCATTGCGGTTCGCCCATCTAAACTCGAAGCGACTTTCAGGCGGACATAGGGCAAACCTCCCGCCATGACTTTTAAAAAACCACGATTAAGTTCAATGGCATCCTGCTCAAGCACTCCCACCTGTGTGGTAATCCCTGCATTGTTTAATATTTTTTGACCTTTGCCAGCGACTAAGGGATTTGGATCGAGTGTTGCAATCACCACGCGGGTGACTTTGGCACGGACTAGCGCTTCAGCACACGGTGGCGTTCGACCAAAATGTGCACAAGGTTCTAGGGTCACATAAGCGGTTGCACCTTCAGCACGATCACCCGCTTCACGTAAGGCAAAGACTTCGGCATGTGAACCACCAACAGGTGCCGTCGCGCCACGACCAATGATCTGATCATCTTTGACAATGACGCAACCTACAGCAGGATTTGGACGGGTTCGATACAAGGCAGTTTTCGCCTCAGCCAATGCTTGCGCCATCCAATAATGATCTTGTTGATCTAAGTGACTTACTTTAGTCATGTTCGTGTTCACGTTGCTGCATTTGTTCAATTTGACGACGGAATGCTTCGACATCCTGAAAGTCCTGATAGACAGAAGCGAAACGGACATACGCGACATGATCCAGTGCAAACAATGCCTGCATCACAACCTCGCCAATCTTACGAGACTTAACATCACGCTCACCCAAACGTCTGATTTGCAATTGAATATCACTCAAAACCGTTTCAATTTGCTCTTGGGTAACAGGACGTTTTTGCAGAGCATGCATCAGTGAACGGCGTAATTTAGCCTCGTCAAAAGGCTCGTTTTTGCCGTTTGATTTAATCACACGAGGCATCACCACTTCATAACTTTCAAAAGTTGTAAAGCGTTCACCACAATGGAGACATTCACGTCTGCGACGAATTTGACAGCCTTCAGCAGCAAGACGTGAATCGATGACTTTACTGTCTGCGGCGTTGCAGAAAGGACAATGCATAGCAGCTCAAAATGAATTCATTCTTAGAGCTAGTGTAGCAAAGATTGGACAAAGACTAAATCATCTCTCTATAAACAAAAAAACAGCCACG
Organism: Acinetobacter septicus; assembly: GCF_019355975.1. NCBI lineage: Bacteria > Pseudomonadati > Pseudomonadota > Gammaproteobacteria > Moraxellales > Moraxellaceae > Acinetobacter > Acinetobacter septicus. Next base: position 1,873,001 of record NZ_CP079898.1, read on the forward strand.
AGGGCTGTTTTTAATTTAATTCTAATTACTCGATACGTTCGCCATGTTGGCTTAAATCCAGACCCATACGTTCATCATCAGCCGACACACGGATACCAATGATTAGATCGATCACTTTTAGAATAATAAAGGTCATTACACCACTATAAATGATGGTCGCAAGAACACCTTCAAGCTGTACCCATAACTGACCAGCAAAGGTTGGAGCAAGAGTAACACCCGCTGCTTTAATAATTTCATCGCTATAGAATACGCCAGTTAAAATTGCACCGACGATACCACCAACTGCATGTAAACCAAATGCATCCAAGGCATCATCCGCTTTTAACATGCGTTTCAATGCAGTAATCCCCCAGAAGCAGACTACACCACCGATCAGACCCATGATCAACGCACCACCTACACCGACAAAACCAGCCGCAGGAGTAATCACAACCAGACCAGCAACCGCACCAGATGCACCACCTAATACAGAGGCTTTACCACGAATGATTCGTTCTACCACAAGCCATGAGAAAGCAGCAGCGGCAGCAGCAACTTGAGTCACCAGGATTGCCATACTTGCACGTGCGCCTGCACCTAATGCACTACCACCATTAAAGCCGAACCAACCTACCCAGATCAAACTTGCACCGATCACAGTCAGTGTCAAATTGTGCGGAGCCATAGATTCTTTGCCTAAGCCAATACGCTTACCGAGCATATAAGCAGCCACCAAACCGGCCACACCTGAGTTAATATGAACCACCGTACCACCAGCAAAGTCTAAAGCGCCTGCTTTAAATAACCAGCCATCCGTTGCCCATACCCAGTGAGTAATTGGGGTATAAACCACCAGAACCCAAACTGCAATAAACAACATAAATGCTGAATACTTCATACGATCTGCGATTGAACCACTAATAATGGCAACCGTAATAATCGCAAAAGTCATCTGGAAAATTACAAACAGTGTTTCTGGAATCGTACCGCTTAAAGCATCGAAAGCCACACCATTTAACATGGCTTTGGACAAGTCACCAAAATAAGCCCCTGTTCCAGAGAAAGCCAGTGAATAACCTGCAATCACCCAGATTAAGCTCACAAGAATGGCAGCTGAAAGACTGAACATCATGGTGCTTAGTACGTTTTTCTTACGCACCATACCGCCGTAGAACAATGCCAAGCCAGGAATGGTCATGAGTAAAACCAATGCTGTCGAGATCAGGATCCAAGAGGTATCGCCTGTATCAAGTTTTGGCGTCGCAGCAGCTGGAGCCACGGGTTCTGCTGGAGCAACGACAGTGGCGGTTGCAGCAGGAGCTTCTGTTGTCACAACAGTGGTCGTTTGTTCTGTTGGTGTAGGTGTTGATGCAGCTTCTTCAGCCCACGCAGCCGAACCACCTAAAAGCGCACTGGATAAACCAAGTGCCAAGAGCATTTTTTTCATTTGTATCCCCCAACCTAAAATTTTGTGAGTTATGCCGTATTCAGCAAACTTTGTGCCAACACTTAAACAGCGTCTGGACCAGTTTCGCCTGTACGAATACGGATCACTTGTTCCAGATTTGTCACAAAGATTTTTCCGTCACCAATTTTTCCTGTGCTAGCAACACGTGTAATTGATTCGATGACCGCATCGACCATTTCATCGCTAATCGCAATTTCAATTTTGACTTTAGGAAGAAAGTCAACGACATACTCTGCACCACGATACAGTTCAGTATGACCTTTTTGACGACCAAAACCTTTCACTTCAGTGACAGTAATCCCCTGAACACCAATTTCAGAAAGTGCTTCACGCACATCGTCCAATTTAAATGGTTTTACAATAGCAGTTACGAGCTTCATGTTTGTTTTCCTTCGGCTTATTTCACCAGTAAGGTTTTATGTTCAATTTTCATGCCAATATTTCTTAGGTTGAGGGAATCAGAAATGATCAGCGTGATTTTGTCTTTATAACCTATTTGCGCTACAAGATGTAGCATCTCCCTTTAATTTAAACATTTTTCTACTTTGTTTTGCAGTTTAGCTATAAAAATAGGTTGATTAATCGGAGAGCACTAGGGTCAATATAAAAGCAGTGGTAAACTGCACGCGGATCATATTATTTACGCGGATATCTCATGATTGAAACACTATTACAGGCGATACTTGAACAAGTCGACCAACCAAAAAAAGACCTTGAAAATAATTTAAGAGCTTTGCTCAATGAAGCTGTAGAGAAACTGGATTTAGTTTCAAAACAAGAAATTGACCGTCAACGTATTGCACTTCAACACGCCAATCAGCGCCTTAGCCAATTACAGGAACAAATGAATATTTTAGAGAGCATCATTCAAAACAAAAAATAAGCACCAACTCAGTGCATAAACATTTGAAAACGATTAAAAATAAAGCACCATAATGGAACAATATCAAAATGTCTTTTGCAAAGATTTTAACTCGCGGGGTATTAGGGTTACATGCTCCTTTAATTGAGGTCGAAGTTCATTTAAGTCAGGGGCTTCCCTCACTCACGATCGTTGGGCTAGCAGAAGCAGCGGTACGTGAAAGTAAGGATCGAGTACGCTCTGCGATTATTAACAGTGGTTTTCAGTTTCCAACCAAACGCCTGACCATTAATCTGGCACCAGCGGATCTGCCGAAAGATGGATCCCGTCTTGATCTCGCCATTGCTTTAGGGATTCTGATTGCCTCTGGACAATTGCCTGAAGCCTGTACAGATGGATTTGAATTTATTGGAGAATTGGCTTTGGATGGGCATTTAAGACCCGTCACCAGCGCTCTAAGCATAGCGATGGCGTGTCAACAAGCGCAACGTCAGCTTTTTATTCCTAAGGCGAATCTTGAACAGGTGGAACAGCTTTCTGAATTTCAACTTTATTCAGCCAACCACTTAAAACAGGTCTGTGAACATTTTCTGGGAGTACAGCCTATTCCTGCTCATATCACTCAAAATAACAATCATACTCAAGCTTATAAATATGATCTGATTGATGTAAAAGGACAATTACGGCCACGTCGTGCACTTGAAATTGCCGCAGCTGGAGGACACTCTTTATTATTTAAGGGGCCACCGGGTACTGGTAAAACTTTGTTAGCTTCGCGTCTACCTAGCATTTTGCCGCCGTTATCAACACAGGAAAATCTTGAAGTCGCCAGTATCTACTCGATTGCCAATAATCAGCATCATTTTGGTTTACGTCCTTTTCGAGCACCGCATCACACGGCTTCTGCGATTGCATTGGTAGGTGGAGGCTCACATCCTAAACCCGGAGAAATTACACTGGCTCATTTAGGCGTTTTATTTTTAGATGAGTTACCAGAATTTGATCGCAAAGTGCTTGAAGTATTACGACAACCACTTGAATCTAAAGAAATCGTGATTTCACGTGCATCTCGACAAATTACCTTTCCTGCTAATTTTCAGTTGATTGCAGCAATGAATCCATGTCCATGTGGCTATGCATTTAATCAGGATAGTCGCTGCCAGTGTTCGCCTGAATCAATTCAACGTTATCAAAATCGAATTTCAGGACCTTTGCTGGATCGAATCGATTTACATATTGATGTTCCTCCATTACAAGCCAATGAATTGCAAAATAATGTACCTGTAGAAGATTCTATGACTGTACGTAAACGTGTGATGAGTGCTTATGACTCTCAAATTCAGCGTCAACAAAAAGCAAATTTTGCACTTTCACCCCAAGAATTAGAACAATATGCGGTACTGGATGCGCATGCTGAAAAAATGATGGAAGTTGCGCAACAACGTATGAATTTATCGGCGCGCTCTTATCATCGTATTTTACGTGTTGCACGTACTATTGCAGATTTATCACACAGTCCTAATATTGAAATTACACATTTATCAGAAGCGTTGTCATATCGACAAAAGATTTGATTTACATAAAAAAATGCCTCAACAACGAGGCATTTTTTTGATTTAGATCAATTAAAAAGTTTTAGATAAGGTGAGTACTGCACCTAAATCATATGGTTTTTTACCTGCATCGGTCATACCCGATGTACTAATGTCAGTGCCTACACCAGCAAGTTCAGCCGTAACGCCTAAAATGCTGTATTGCACACCAAATTTATAATCTAGATAGCTATCATCTTCGCCCGGCCCACCTGCAACCACACTTAAAGAATCTTTATCTTTCAACTTGTTATATCCAATAGATGCAATACCAGTAAATCCTGTATCTGCAATTGGAGCACTATAACCTAAATTAAAATACCAGAAATCATCAGTACGCCCCCAGTAATCAGGTGAATAGTTAACGCCTACTGTAACGCTATCGCCTTTTAACAGAGCTTCTGGGAAAATTAACTTCGCATAAACTTCTGTGAAATTCAAACCCGATTTACCATTGTATGGATTGACGGCATTGGTTTTTGAACCAACATAACCATAATAGGTTACGCCCACGTCATAGGTCGCGCTATAGTTTGGATTAAATGCAATTTTGTTAGAATAACCTAAAGTTGCATCAGTCTCAGCAGATACCCCATGTATATTAAAGTCTACACTCGAACCCCATAGTGCCAGATAAGCACCTGATTCATGAATCAAGGTAAAGCCGCCCTGAATTGCTGGATTATTTGAACTTTGAGTCACACCACGGAAACGATAGTCTGTAGTTGCAGCCACACTACCCGCAACAGAAAAACCTGCGACAGATGGTTTATCTTCAGCCATTGCAGCCGTTGAACCTGCGACCAATACGCCTAATGCAACCGCTTTACATGCAAATTTTTTCATTCTGATCTCCCCCATGATCGGATCACTCCGACGGATATTGTGTTTTAAATTGCATCGATTTAGATTTAGCAAATGCTATGCCAACTTTTAGACAGCTCATCTCTTTTATTAAATTAACGCTGCAAAAAGAGCGAAAATTTTGAAGTTCAAGCTATCGACTTTAACCCCTCCAAAATTTGCTTTAAGCACTGCTACAATCGAGATGTAGTGTGAAAAATTAGACTGTAAAATTTCCATTCGTTTTAATACGACTGTCATCATTTTTGTATAAAGGCTTTAATAACGTTAAAACATGTCATTCATGATGAATCAAGTTCAGCCAACTATGTAACAAAAAATGTGAGATAGCGCAGTTTTGGGTCTTTTTCCAACTTTGCATAATAATTGTGCATTTTTTAAGTGCATCTTTGTTTTGTTTAAATAAACTAAAAAATTCCAAAAAATTGATCAAATAAAGTTAACTAAAAACCTGCTATTTCTAAATTGCATATATACATTAGTAAAATAATTTAATGAAAATGATATCTTTTCTATAGATTATCTATACAATTTGTTCATTTTCTGAGTCCTGCTTAGAAACCCATTTAGATTTATTTTTGAGGTATTCAATGCTAAAAGCACAAAAGCTTACTTTAGCAGTTTTGGTTAACGCTGCCCTTATTTCCTCAGCGTATGCAAGTGAACAAAGTGAAGCAAAAGGTTTTGTTGAAGGTGCTAGCGCATCGGTTCTATTACGCAACGGTTTTATTCAACGCGATAAAAAAGATGGCGTTCATGATACTAATTCATGGCTTCAATCGGTCATGCTAAATCTTGAGTCTGGCTTTACCCAAGGCCCGGTCGGTTTTGCAGCGGGTGTCGTGGGTGATTTTTCTTTTAAATTAGGCGATAACTATCATGCAGGTAACAGCATGATTGCGCTAAAAAATGATGGGCAAAAAGATGCCAATGGCCGTGTAGATCCATACGACCAATGGACACGCGGTGGTGGTTATGTCAAAGCCCGCGCATCAAACACAACCTTAACCTATGGTACACAGATTCTTGATTTACCTGTCCTTGCCAGTATGACGACACGTAACGTGCCTGAATATTTTGAAGGGACACTGATCACCAGCCACGAAATTAAAAACTTGGAAGTGGTTGCGGGTAAATTTACAAAAAACCAATTACCTGAACATATTGCATCTGACCAAAACCATTTGGATCGTGCTTATGTCTGGGGCGCAAAATACCAGTTTAATGATCAGTTAAAAGCTGCTTATTATGGTGCTGATCTGAAAGACAAACTTGAACGTCATTATGCCAATGTCAATTATAAGCAAACCCTTGCCAATAAAGATTCATTGACTTATGACTTCAGTGGCTACCACACCAAGTTTGAGCCAGGTACAACCTACTCTGCGACTGGTCCAGCCAATGAAGACAAGAAAAATAATATCTGGGCAGTATCTGCAACGTATAATACTGGCCCACATACAGCTATGTTGGCGTATCAACAAAATACAGGCAATGTTGGCTATGACTATGGTCAAAATGGCGATGGTGGTCAAAGTATTTATCTGCCAAACTCATACCTGTCTGACTTTATTGGTAATCATGAAAAGTCGGTACAACTGCAATACACTTATGACTTTGCGGATTTAGCTGTTCCAGGTCTGTCATGGACAACCGCTTACGTTTATGGCTGGGACATCCGTGTAAATAACTTGACTGATGATGCCAAAGAGCGCGAATTCTTCAATCAGGTGTCTTATAAAGTCCAAACGGGCCCTGCCAAAGATTTAAATATCCGTGTACGTAATTCAATTTATCGTGCCAGTGATGAATATCAAACCAATGCCTATATTGGTGATACCAACGAATGGCGTATCTTTGTTGATTTCCCGATTAAATTCTTCTAATCGGTTAAAACCAACCTGATACAAAAAACCCTACATTGAAATGTAGGGTTTTTCATTTGATTACTCAGAATAAAACTTATTTTTTAGCCGCTTCGATCGCTTTGATCACTTCTGCTTTAGCGACATCAGCACCTTCCCAACCACTGATTTTTACCCATTTACCAGGTTCTAAATCTTTGTAATGAGCAAAGAAATGTTCAACTTGGTTAATCAAAAGCTGTGGAAGATCCGTATATTCTTTGACATCTTTATACAATGGCGACAATTTTTCATGTGGAACAGCGATCAATTTTGCATCGATTCCGCCATCATCTTCCATGTTCAATTTACCCACTGGACGGCAACGAATCACAGAACCCCCTGCAACTGGATAAGGTGTCACGACTAAGACATCTAATGGATCACCATCTTCTGACAATGTATTTGGCACATAACCATAGTTCGCTGGGTAGAACATTGCTGTACCCATAAAACGATCTACAAATAATGCATCTGAATCTTTATCAATTTCATATTTGATTGGCGCAGCATTGGCTGGAATTTCAATGATAACGTAAATATCATTAGGTGCATCTTTGCCCGCAGGGATATTGTTGTAGCTCATAGCAACACTCTTTTAACGGTTAAACCAGATTTAAATCGCGACGATTATAACGGTTTTCTGAGTCAAACTGCGTCGTTTATACAATTTGGCAAAGGATTTTTTCATATTCCTGACCAATTTTAAAACCATCTCTAAACGCCTAGATATTTATGATTTTATAGCAAGCGAATAATCAAAAGTAACAGTGAAATAGGACATAACATCGACAATAACCAGATAATTGAGCGCAAGGTTGCCCAATTAATCAAATAGCAAATCCCGTAAAGGATGCGTAAAATCAGATAAGCAATTCCGAAGGTCATGATAATACTTTGCGGTAAAACCATATACTCCGCCATGAGTATCGCCGCAATAAATAACGGTAAACTTTCAAAACTATTTTGCTGTGCAGCATTGGCACGTGCAGCAATGCCGGTGCTTTTTGCAAGAAATTCACGCGGATTTTGATTATCTTTCGCCTTAAACCCCGCATTAAACTTGGCAATTATGGTAAATACATAAGGCAATAAACATGCTGCCAAAATTAGATAAATAATGCCGTTAATGCCCTGCATAATCTCATTCTCAAGATGTATTTATGGAAAATGCCTTATCATAGCATGGTGTTTTGTATGGAAATTCGCTTAAATAGTGTGTTTTTATAAATAAGATGATCAAGCGAGACCCTACATGAGCAATTCTGATCAGGATCACATGTTCAACATACTGGACAAACAGCGCAAAAACCAATTAAAGGTTGATCGCATCTTGAAGATTGTTCTGCCGCTGACTGCTTTTTTACTCAGTGTGATTTGTGCCAATCTTAACTGGCAATCGACCTTAGGGACGTTTGTGATTTTAACCCTTGCTTTTTTAGCAGTGGGGATCCAACGTCAAAACCTATGGATCTGGTTATTGGTTTTGGTGGTATATTGTGGACTAGATAATTATCTCAGTTTTGGTCAATTTAACTTAATTGCGCTGCGCTTACAGCTGGGTTCAATGCTGCTGTTTACATTGATTATTGGGATTGGGCGACCTTATATCGATCGCTGGTTCATGAAATCCTCAGTTTAATTTTACTCATAAAAAAACGCCTGAACATTCAGGCGTTTTTTTTAATGCTCAGATCAGGCACTTTTACGCAAATCTTTACGCAGGATTTTACCTACATTCGATTTTGGCAATTCATCCATAAACTCCACATAACGCGGACGTTTATAACCTGTTAGATTTTCTTTAGCAAAGCTCAAAACTTCTTCAGTCGTAAGTGAAGGATCTTTTTTCACCACAAATAGTTTTGGTACTTCACCAGATTTTTCATCAGGCACACCAATTGCGGCGACTTCCAAAACTTTTGGATGTTTTGCGACAACTTCTTCAATTTCGCTAGGATAAACGTTAAAGCCAGACACCAAAATCATATCTTTTTTACGGTCTACAATTTTAACATAACCACGGCTGTCCATGATACCAATATCACCCGTACGGAAGAAACCATCAACAGTCATGACTTTTGCGGTTTCATCTGGACGATTCCAATAGCCTTTCATGACTTGTGGACCACGAATCGAGATTTCACCTTGTTCACCCAAAGCAACTTCATTGCCATCATCATCTAAAATCGCAACTTCAGTTAATGGTAATGGAATACCAATCGTACCGCTGAATTCTTCTGATGCAGGTGGATTCGCTGTTGCCACTGGAGAAGTTTCAGACAAGCCATAACCTTCAATGATGTTAGTGCCTGTAATTTTTTTCCAAGCTTCAGCCGTTGACGGAAGTACCGCCATACCACCACCCATCGCCATTTTCAATTTGCTGTGATCCAACTGTTTGAATTCTTCATTATGAACCAATGCATTGAACAAAGTATTAACCGCAGGGAAGAATGAAGGCTGATATTTACGTAATTCTTTAATCACGGCTGGCAAATCACGTGGGTTAGGAATCAGAACATTGGCCTGTCCTTTGTACATGCCATACATGGCACACACCATAAATGCAAAAATGTGATAAAGCGGCAATGCACAAAAAATACGATCATTTTTATCGCCATCTTTGTCACCAAATTTACTTTGGAAGATACCGTCGCATTGCAGCATATTTGCAACAAGATTACGATGGGTCAGCTCAGCGCCTTTAGAGACACCCGTTGTTCCACCTGTATATTGGAGGACAGCCGTATCACTTAAAGTTAAACTTGGACGCTTATAACTGTTTGGACTGATTTTATTCAATGCTGTATTGAATTTGATATGTCCTGGAATATTCCAGTCAGGAATTTGTTTACGTACTTTGCGCAGTACAAAATTAACCAAAGTCCCTTTCAATGTACCCAGCATATCGCCAACTGAAGCGACGACCACATGCTTAACAGGTGTTTTACCAATAATACTTTGATAAACGCTCGCAAAGTTTTCCACAATGACCAGCACTTCTGTACCCGAATCATTCAACTGATGTTCAAGCTCACGTGCTGTATACAATGGATTGACATTAACCAACACCAAACCTGCACGGAATATACCTAAAGCCACCACAGGATATTGCAATACGTTTGGCATCATCACCGCGACACGCGAACCTTTTGCCAAACCCAAACTTTGTAAATAGGCAGCAAATTTACGGCTTGCTTCTTCCAATTCACTGAAAGTTAGGACTTTATCCATAAAGATAAAGGCATCACGTGAACCAAACTTTTGAAAATTACGTTCAAATACATCATTTAATGAAGTATTTTCTGGGGGTAATTCTACTGTTTCTGGAATCCCTGTTCTGTGGTACTCAGCAAACCATATTTTTTCCATAACGCCATTATCTCCAATCAGTAATCCTTAAATCACAACTGTTTATCAACGTGTAAGCTTTTTTTAGCTGATCTGCGCCTACACATTGCATTCATTTCCGCGAATATGGGCTATATATAGCCTAAATATCGCAGCAGATGCCAGAACTATCTCTGAATCAACAGTCTATTTGCTTTTTGATATCCTCGTGGTAAGAGTTGCCCCTTCGTCGCACGTTTACCAGCATACTTGAGGAGATCATCACCTTTTAATTTTAATTGTTGCTGTCCTGCAACCACCTGAATTATTTCATTTAAATTCATAGCTGTCATGGACAAAATCTGTTCTTTGCTATCAAGTTGTATCAACTTGTTACCCTTGCCTTTATTGAGTATTGGCAATTCTGACATTTCAACAATCAATAAACGTCCTGCGGAGCTAAGAATTGCAACATGGGTTGCATCCTGCACAGGAATGAGTGGTAAAGCATGTGCTTGTTCAGAGACGCTCAAGAACGCTTTACCTGCTTTGGCACTGGTATCCAGTTGTTTGACCTGACTCTTAAAGCCGTAACCTGCGCTACTCGCCGCAATCAACTCCTGTTCATCATCGCCAATATAAACCTGTATAAACGACACACCATTGGCTGGCGACAACTTGGAGCTTAAAGGTTCACCCGAGCCTCTAGCAGAAGGTAAATTCGCAATTGGTAATGCATAGCTTCTCCCCGTTTCATCCAGAATATAAGCGCGCTGATTTGATTTACCAACGGCATGACTTAAGTATTGATCACCTGCTCGATAGTTCAGATTTTCTGCATCCACGTCTGCGCCTTTGGCACAGCGAATCCAGCCCGCTTCAGATAAAACCACGGTCACGGTTTCAGCAGGCATGAGATCCTGCTCACGAATTTGTACCGCATCTTCACGTTGAACAATTGGAGAACGGCGATCATCACCAAACTTTTTCGCATCTTCTTTGAGTTCATTAATAATCAGATTTTTCAGCGACTCTGGATTATCCAATTGTTCACGAATCACAGCGGCTCTGGCTTCAAGTTCTTCTTGTTCACGGCGAATTTCCATTTCTTCAAGTTTAGCCAAATGTCTTAGCTTTAACTCTAAAATCGCTTCTGCCTGTATTTCATCAATGCCAAAGTGTGCCATTAACTCTTGTTTAGGCTGATCTTCTTCACGGATAATGCGAATGACGGTATCAATATCCAGATAAGCAATCAATAAACCTGCCAAGATATGTAAGCGTTTTTCAATTTTATTAAGATGATATTGTAAGCGGCGAGTGACGGTTGCCTTACGGATGTCAATCCATTCCAGCAAAATACGACGAATCGATTTGACTTGCGGACGACCATCTGCGCCAATCATATTTAAATTGACACGATAACTGGATTCAAGATCCGTGGTCGCAAACAAATGACTCATCACCGCTTCTGCATCGACCCGATTGGAACGCAATACAATCACTAAACGGGTTGGATTAGTATGATCCGACTCATCACGAATATCACTCACCAAAGGCAGTTTTTTGGCCTGCATTTGATCGGCAATCTGGGTAATCACTTTGGAACCTGACACTTGATAAGGCAAATCGGTAATGACGATTTCACCCTTTTCAATGTGGTAAATGGCTCTTACTCGATAACTGCCCCGACCTGTTGTCTGTATCTTGAGCAATTCATCGCGCGGGGTAATAATCTCAGCTTTAGTCGGTAAATCTGGTGCTGGAATATATTCAGCCAGTTTTTCATCCGATGTTTCAGGGTTACGAATCAGGGCAATGGTGCCTTTGACCACCTCTCGCAAATTATGCGGTGGAATATCCGTTGCCATGCCGACTGCAATGCCCGTCGTGCCATTTAATAAAATATTAGGAACACGCGCAGGCAAATTGACAGGCTCTTTCATGGAACCATCAAAGTTATCCTGCCAGTCACAGGTGCCTTGCCCAAGTTCACTTAATAATAATTCGCTAAACGCTGAAAGCTTAGCTTCGGTATAACGCATGGCAGCAAACGATTTTGGATCATCAGGGGAACCCCAGTTACCTTGCCCCTCAATCAAAGGATAACGATAACTAAACGGTTGTGCCATGAGTACCATCGCTTCATAGCAAGCAGAGTCACCATGCGGATGATATTTACCGAGTACATCACCGACTGTACGTGCAGATTTTTTCGGTTTACCACTATGTTTTAGCCCCAGCTCACTCATGGCAAAGACAATACGTCGCTGCACAGGTTTTAAACCATCACTAATATGTGGCAAGGCACGATCCATGATCACGTACATGGCGTAATTCAGATAGGCTTGTTCAGTAAATTCAGCAACGGAACGGTTTTCTGTCGCATGGTGCGCAAGGCTGGACATATTCGGAAATGATCCTAATCAATTTTTCTATTCATGGATATGCTAAGTGGCAGTGCTTGAGGATACAAGACCCTGTAATCATGCACTGCGTCAAATCATGTCTTATGGACTAAAACTATCCATTTTATGCAGTATGTTCAACCTCTTTTTATTGTTATAAGCCAATCGACTCTAATGTTTTTCCTTGAGTTTCTTCACCGAGAATAAGCACTACTGCTGCCACAGCCAACAAAACCACAGTAAACATCATAAAAACGTGATGAAAACCATTTTGTGCCACCATCATCTGTGTGACCACCAAAGGTGCTGCGATTCCACCTATACGCCCAATCGCGGATGCCCAACCAGAACCAAAAGCACGAATATTGGCGGGATATTGCTCTGGCGTATACGTATAAAGTACGCCCCACGCGCCGAGGTTGAAAAAGGACATTAAGCAACCCCAGAACATAATCATATTGACGCTCTGCGCCTGACCAAAAAAGTAGGCTGAAATCGCACAACCACCAATAAAGCCTGCAAGAGTTATCTTACGCCCCAAACGTTCTACCAACCATGCCGCTGCGATATAACCAGGAAGCTGCGCCAAAATCATAAATAAAACATATTCAAATGACTGAACGATGCTATAACCTTGTTTCACCAACAAACTTGGTAGCCACGTAAAAATCCCGTAATAAGAATAAACGATACCAAACCAGATCAACCATAACATCAAGGTGCGTCGTGCAAACGGTGACGACCATAATTGGATAAAAGAAACTTTGCGCTGCTGTGCAACAGGTTTTACTTCAATTTTTTCAACCACAGCAATCCCAGCTTGTTGCTCAAGCTGTTGCACCAGTTCATGGGCTTCATCAATGCGCCCACGGTTGATCAAATAAGGAATCGATTCGGGTACTTTTTTTATAATCACAAAGACATATAGTGCAGGTAAACCACCGAGCAAAAATGCCATATGCCAACCGAATTTTGGAATGACAAAATAAGAAATCAGTGCAGCCACCAGCCAACCTAATCCCCAAAAACTTTCCAACAAGACGATAAAACGACCACGTACCTGTGCAGGTACATATTCACTGACCAGTGTTACAGCAACAGGGAGTTGTCCACCCAAACCAAGCCCAACGATAAAACGGCAAATCAATAATGACGTCAGGTTGGGCGCAAAGGCACAGGCGGCGGTCGCAAGGCTATACAGCATCAACGTGCAGGCAAAAATGGTCTTGCGTCCAAAACGATCTGCCAATCCACCTGAAAATACGGCTCCGATCGCCATGCCAACAAATCCGATACTCACGATCCAACCGCTTTCCGCAGGGCTCAGCGCCCAATCTTTCACCAATGTCGTCATAATAAAAGCAATGATGCCCGTATCCATCGCATCAAACATCCATCCCAATCCCACCACGCAAAGCAAGGTATAGTGGAACTTGCCAATAGGTAAGTTTTGTACACGAGAGACTAAATCCATAGACTGAGCAACCTTGAATCTTGAGCTTAATTTTTATTGATCGGTAGAATAATAGGTTTTTTTCATCATTAGGTAGATCCTCTTTTTTCATGAAGAAATAAAAAAGAGACTGATAAAAAAATCTAATATAAACGTATTTTTACATCAAAGTTCAAATTATATTTTTAATTTTCAGCATTTAAGTTAAATGTTATGTTTCGGTTTAAGTCAGCGATCATTTCTAAGCTATTTTCAATTATTTTAGCGCTGCTTTGGTTAAATTTAACACCTTTAAATCTTTCAACAAGGGCTGACCGACATTGGCATGAATCGGATAATCCTCGACTTGCATCGTGAGCTGATAACCACGCCTTTGATAAAAAGCCAACAATTCTTTCCGTGCTGAAAGTACAGACATCTTAAAGCAATGAACTGAATATTTTTCGATTAAATAGTATTCCACAGCCTGAAGTAATTGTTTACCGATCTTTTGATTTAAACATTCACATATATAAGCTATTTTCTGACATATGATACGCGAAAACGTCATCTGCAACTGTCCGAGCCAAGAACCATCTAAAAAAATCCGTTTCTGCGATACATTGGATAGAAAATGCTATATGGCGAGTTTTGCAGATGACAATGGTTTTGCCTACTTTTGCCAAAACAAAAGTAGGCAAAACCGAAGGTTAAATTGTTGCCTAAAGATAAAAAAGCTTTGTTGAATCTTATATTTATTAATGTCGATCTGTAGAAGACGCAGAATCACTGTCATCATCCTGATAAATAAATTTCGGCATTTCCAGACCGAAATAAATCGCAATACAACGTAATGCAAAGCCAAAAACCAGTGTGAAAATCACCGTGAGCTCAAGTGACATGCCAATTTCAAGACAGACCCAATAACAGATCACCGCGACAAAAGAAATACTGGCATACAATTCACGGCGAAACACCAAAGGTACATCATTACACAAGATATCGCGCAAAATACCGCCAGACACTCCCGTCAATACCCCTGCAACTGCCGAGACAATAAAACCATGTCCCATTTGCAATGCAATCTGACAACCAATAATGGTAAATCCAATCAGCCCTAATGCATCGAGTAATAAAAAGATATTGCGTAAATGGCGCATCCATTTGGCGATTAAAATGGTGATAAACGCTGCCGCACAAGTCAACATCAGATACTCAGGATGCTTGACCCAAGTCAGCGGATAATGTCCCAACAGTACATCACGTACTGAACCACCGCCAAGTGCCGTCACACAGGCAATCAACATCACCCCAAACCAATCCATACTGCGCCGACCAGCAGATAACGCACCTGTCATCGCTTCAGCCGTGATTGCAATAATATAAATAATGGTGAGTAACATTGCCCTTCATCCACGTCGGGGAAAAGATGGCAGATATTCTACGGTAAACTTATAAGAATTGTGCACAACACTGTTTAAATTTTTTAGCTGAACCACAAATACACGGTTGTTTCATGGTGATGTGCTGATCTGTAGTCGGATCAAGGAAATACCATTGCTCTTTATATTGAACAAAATATGAAAGTTCATGATGAATCTGCTGTTGTGTCCCATCATGATAATGTGCCTTAAACTCAACGGATGCATGGGTTTTGTCTAACTTTGGCTGATGCTGTATCACTTCCAGTTTGAGCCATTGATTTTGACGGCTCCAATCGGCAATAGCGGCTCGATCCAGACTAGCCTGTTGACCGAGTGCTGTCGTTTCGATCAAATAATCAATCTGTTGCTGTGCAAAAGCACTGTAGCGTGAGCGCATAAGCTGTTCAGCCGACTGTGCCACTGCTTGTTTTAAGTGCAAAGGCTCACAACAGTTTGCATAATCACCCTGACCACAAGGGCATTGAATTGCTGAACTCATAGCGCTCTCGATTATAAAAAATTCAGTATGAAAAATAGCCCACTTAAGGGCTATTTCAATAATCACTACTTAACAATACCTAGCTGAAACATCAATCATTTTTCTGCGACGATGTTTCATCTACAATCACATGGACTTTCTCAATTTTATGTCCATCCATGGTGACCACTTCAAAAATATAGCCATCCGCATGAACCTTTTGACCATTTTCAGGCAAACGCCCCAAGTGAAATAGGATATAGCCAGATAGAGTCGAATATTCTTCGGTTTCATTGACCAGATCACGATTCAGCAATAATGAGACATGACGAATGTCGGTTGAGCCTTCCAGCATAAGCGAACCATCTTCCAGACTTTCAGCAATGGCTTCAAGTTCATCTTCATCTGGGAACTCACCTGCAATTGCTTCGAGTACATCGATTGGGGTCACAATACCTTCAATCGAACCATATTCGTTAAGCACAATCGCCATTTGTAGTGGCGCTTGACGTAATTGCTCCATCACCATCAATACCTGCGCATTTTCATGCACAATCACAGGTTCACGTAAATGGTGACTAAAATTAATGGCCCCTGTTTCGATATATTCGTTTAAGACTTTATGGGTAAGCGCAATGCCTTCGATATTATCCAGTTCACCTCTGGCCACAATCAAACGCGAATGAGTCATAGATAACAAGCGCTGTTTTAAGGCTTCGGGTTCTTCTTCCAGATCAATCCATTCCAGTTCAGGCCGCGGGGTCATCACAGATTTAGCAGGTCGCTCCGAAAGCCCTAACACGCCCTGTACCATCACACTGTGGTAAGCGCCATTCTCTTCATCAAACATCTCATCGGCAAAGGCTTGGGTCGCCAGTACATCTTCTTTTTCGTTTTGCGAATTGTCACTACTGCCTGCGCTATTTTTACCACCCAGCATTTTTAAAACCGCAGAGGCTGTCCGATAACGCAAGTCAGTCGTGGTGACTGCTTTTTCCTGATTATGACGCATGGCTTGATTCGCCATTTCGATCAACACGGCAAAACCAATGGCGGCGTATAAATAACCTTTTGGAATATGGAAACCAAAACCTTCCACTACTAGCGAGAAACCGATCATCATCAAAAATGCCAGACACAGAATAACCACGGTCGGGTGTTTATTGACAAATTCCATCAGTGGCTTGGAAGCCCACAGCATGATTCCGACCGCGATAATGACTGCAATCATCATCACGGAAAGATGTTTGACCATCCCTACCGCAGTAATCACACTATCCAGTGAGAATACCGCATCCAACACTACAATCTGTACGATCACCATCCAGAAAGTGGCATGTACTGGATTTTCTTCTTTCTGAAATTGTTTACCTTCCAAACGTTCATGCAATTCCATGGTGCCTTTAAATAATAAAAACACACCACCGAACAGTAGAATCAGGTCACGCCCAGAAAAAGGATGATCAAAAATATAAAATAAAGGACTGGTTAAGGTCACCACCCAAGCAATTGAGGCCAATAAAATCAGACGCATGCCAAGCGCCAGAATCAAACCGACAATACGTGCGGTATTACGCTGCTCAGGAGGTAATTTTTCAGCCAAAATGGCAATAAACACCAGATTATCGATACCCAGAACAATTTCCAGAATCACCAGTGTGGCAAGACCCACCCACGCAGAAGGATCAGACATCCATTCAAAAATCATAGACAAGTCTCCGACTGCGATGTGAGATTGTTCTTATTCTGAGGCAGCGCGATATTTTTCTCGCTAAAAATAAGGCTAAAATTTTGTTGTATAGACAAAGAAAAAACGAAGTGACGACAACCACTACCCATGGGCATAAATTTGTTGTTAAACAGGTTTTCAGTATAGGCAAGATTTTTTAAAAATTCATCTTTTTTTAAATCATCATTAGATGTCCGTCACCAACCCGATACAAAGCCTTGCAAAGTTTATGCACCACACGCATAAAGTTGTCATATTTCTTGCTTAATGTAGTGAAGTAGAAATGAACGTGATAAGGTAAAACGAAAACGAGATGAATAGCGTAGTAGAAATGACAGCAGATCTGAATGTAACTGTAAAAACAACTCAACCTTTAATTGCTTTATATTGTGGATCACGTAGCGGAAACAAACCGATTTATCGAGAAAAAGCCATTGAGCTGGCGCAGGGTATTGCTGAACAGGGCTTTGGCATTGTGTATGGCGGTGCCAGTATTGGGCTCATGGGACAAGTCGCCGATACAGTACTGGAACATCATGGTGAAGTGGTCGGTGTCATTCCAGAGTTTATGCTGGATTATGAAGTAGCACATGCGCAATTAACCGAATTGCATGTAGTACACACCATGCATGAACGTAAGTCCATGATGGCCGATCGTGCTAGCGCTTTTGTTGCACTCCCAGGTGGTTTAGGCACGTTTGAAGAAATTCTGGAAATTGCCACGTGGGGCCAATTGAACCAGCATCAAAAACCCATGATTTTATATAACGTGAATGGTTTCTATAATGCCTTGATCGCTCAACTTGACCATGCCGTTCAGGAAGGTTTTTTACCTCCTCAACATCGTGCCAAGCTGATCGTCTGTCACTGTATCGAAGAAATTTACACTACCATTAAAAACTTAAACCAACCAAGTCGTTTTGTAGTTTAAGGTTGCTCATTTGATCGAAATGATACATGCGGATTTTTAAAAATCCGCATGTTATTTAAAAGAACCCAATAAAAATAAAAACGTAATGCTTCAACAGCAGTCCAACAACCTTTTATCTGATTTTATGCTACTTTTAGGCAAAGCCCTCTGGATTTGTCTTCACGTCAATGAATGCTGCACCTACGTATCAAAAATTACAGCCTGAATTTCGATTATTGGTATTTCTGGTTTCCATCGGTTTTTTTATGCAGGCGCTGGATACCACCATCGTCAACACGGCTATTCCTTCAATGGCGCACCATCTCAATGAAGATCCGCTACGAATGCATGCTGTGGTGGTTGCCTATGTATTAACCGTTGCAGCGTGTATTCCTTTGAGTGGCTGGCTGGCAGATCGTTTTGGTGTAAGAAATACTTATTTTGCTGCAATTATTATCTTTACGATGGCATCGCTCGGCTGTGGGCTTTCGCAAACACTCAATCAATTAATTTTATTTCGAATCCTGCAAGGGGTTGGAGGTGCATTATTGCTGCCCGTCGGGCGACTGGCCATGCTGAAACTGATTCCACGTACCCAGTTTTTGGCGGCGATGAGTTTAATGAGTCTTGCTGGACTGATTGGCCCACTCATTGGTCCTACACTCGGCGGTTGGTTAGTGGAGGTTGCCACATGGCACTGGGTGTTCCTAATCAATATCCCAATGGGCATCTTAGGTATTCTGGTCACTTTCAAAGCCATGCCCAATGCCACTGAACCTACAGTCAAAGCATTTGATTTCAGTGGTTTTGTCTTGTTAGTGTTCGCAATGGTCGGCCTCTCTTTAGGCATTGAGCATTTGGCCAGCCGTGAATATTCCAAATGGTTCAGTATTGGTTTACTAAGTACAGGATTCATTGCGGCTTTAATTTACGCCCATCATGCACATACCCATCAAAATGCGCTGTTTCGTAGTGATTTATTTAAAAACAAAATTTATGCGATTGGTGTATTAGGCAATTTTTTTGCACGTTTTGGTGGCAATGCCGTACCTTTTATTCTGCCTTTGATGCTACAGGTGGCTTTTGGCTTTGAACCTTTTTATACGGGTTTACTCATGATCCCTTTGGTGCTTGGGTCTTTATTTTCAAAGCCTATTATTCGCCCCATTATTCAAAAATTTGGCTATCGTCATGTATTGCTTACCAATACTATTTTGGTCGGTGCTTGTATTGCCAGTTTCGCCCTGATGACAGCAGAGACGCCTATCTGGCTACGTGCCATTCATTTCTTTATTTTTGGCACTTTAAATTCCATCCAATTTGTATCGATGAATACCTTAACCCTGAAAGACTTATCTCAGCATGATGCCAGTAGTGGTAATAGTTTTTTATCGATGATCATGATGCTATCGATGAGTATCGGGGTCGCACTGGCAGGTACATTGATTAATTTTTTTACCCAATATTTTGGAACTCAGCATCTCACCACAGCATTCCATGCGTCTCTGATTTGTTTGGGATGTATCAATATTATTACTGCGCTGGTGTTCTCGCGTATTCCACCTAACACGTCCGTTTAAATAGATTGCATTTTCATCATGGTATATCTTTTGGGTTCAAGCTAAGATGTAAATTCAATGATTAATCTTATTGCTATGCCAAAAACGATCAGCTCTCGAACATCTGCATATATCCCCTATTTGGGTGGAGGACTGGCCGCTGTTGTCATGGCAGCCTTGCTATATGTCGGGGTGTTTTATCATCGTCAGGCATCTGCGCAGGATTATCCAGTACAAGGATTTGATTTATCGCATCATCAAGGTGATATTCAATGGTCGAAAATTTCTCCTGAGAAATTTCAGTTTGTGTATTTAAAGGCAACTGAAGGTGGTGACTTTAAGGATTCTAAATTTCAGGAAAATTGGCTTAAAGCGCGGGAACGTGGCTTTCATGTCGGTGCGTATCATTTTTATCGCCTCTGTCGTAATGGACAAATTCAGGCGCAAAATTTTATTGAAACTGTGCCGAAAAAACTCGATGCACTTCCTCCTGTAATTGATCTGGAATATGACAGTAACTGTATTAATACCTATACCAAAGAGCAGTTACTTGAAGAAATCAAAGTAATGCATGATCTTTTAAAAAAGCATTATGCTAAACAACCGATTTTTTATGTTTCAAAAAGCTTCTATCACATTGTATTGCTTGGAAGTTTTAAAGATACCCCTCTTTGGATTCGTGATTATCAGGAAAAACCGCAACTGAAAGATCAACGCGACTGGATGTTTTGGCAACATACCAATCAGGGGAAGATTCAAGGCATTACCAAACCAGTGGATTTAAATGTGTTCTCAGGCTCGCAGCGCCAATGGCAATATTTTATCGAGCAAAATAAACAAGCGCCAAAACCATGAGTATGCGTAAAATCATTCATATCGATATGGATGCGTTCTATGCCTCAGTCGAGTTACGTGAACGCCCAGAGCTAAAGCATTTGCCTGTGGTAATTTCATCACACCATCCACGAGCCGTAATTGCGGCTGCATCGTATCCTGCACGTGAATTTGGTTTACGTTCGGCTATGTCAATGGGACAGGCCCGTAAACTTTGTCCTGATGTCATCGTGATTGAGCCTAATTTTGAAAAATATCGCGCTGTTTCAGCACAAATTCATCAGATCTTTCAGCAATATACAGCAATCATTGAACCCTTATCTCTGGATGAAGCTTATCTCGATGTCACTGAAAATTTTAAAAATCTTCCCAGTGCTACCGATGTTGCGATTCAAATTCGTCAAGATATTTTGAAAGTCACAGGACTTACAGCTTCGGCGGGTGTCGCCCCAAATAAGTTTTTAGCCAAAATTGCCTCAGACTGGAATAAACCTGATGGCTTATGTGTGATTAAACCGAGTCAGGTGCAGGCTTTTATTCAGGACTTGCCCTTAAAAAAAATTCCGGGAGTTGGCCGGGTCACACAGGAAAAATTACAACAGCTTCAGCTTGAAACACTGGGCGATTTGCAACAAATTGAGGAAAATGTACTGATCCACCATTTTGGTAAATATGGAAAACAATTGTTTCTCTATGCACAAGGCATTGATCATCGGACAGTGCAGGCTGAACGGGAACGTCAGCAAATATCCAAAGAAACCACTTTTGATGGCGATTTATATCTGAATGAATGTCTGGCCTATTGGCCGCCACTGGCTGAAAAAGTCTGGAATAATCTACAACACAAACAACTGACTGCACGTGGTGTCAGTATTAAACTTAAACTCAAAAACTTTCAAATCTATCAGCACAGTAAAAGCTTTAAACGCCCGATTCAGTCATTTGCAGAACTTTTGGATATTTTACAGGTTCTGCTTTATGAAATGCATTTACCTGCCGAATTTCAATACCGTCTGATCGGTATGGGCGTCTATCAACTCGCCCCTCAAGCTGATGAAAATCAATTGTCACTTTGGTGATCTGCCGTTTTTTTATTCAAATGTGCAAAAAATCAACCTTTATCCCTTTCACTTCTGTTTTATTTTAGAGTAATCTAGCCTCGCAAATGCATTTACCCATGTATCTGCGGTTATGCTAAAACCTTACCTTTATTTTTAGCATGCTGTCCTGTAGTGAGCGCGACGAAAAAATCCGAATATTACAGGGCAACTGGTTTTAAAAAACATGGGATCCCTCTTGCATGCCCGCATCTTATTCTCCTCCCTCGCAAGCGCAACGCGCTCGTAAAGCCGCATTTAGTAGTTTCATTGGTGCTGTGGTCGATTGGTACGATTTTCTTCTTTACGGTATTGTTGCTGCACTGGTTTTTAATCATCAATTTTTCCCCAATGTCAGTCCTGCAATTGGCACATTGGCTGCATTTGCGACTTTTGGTGTCGGTTTCTTATTTCGTCCACTCGGTGGAATCGTTTTTGGTCATTTTGGTGACCGTCTAGGTCGTAAAAAGATGCTGTTTCTCACAGTGTTTTTGATGGGTACTGCAACCGTTTTGATCGGTTTACTGCCTAACTTTGCAAGTATTGGCTGGTGGGCGCCTGTATTGCTGGTTTTACTTCGTGCTATTCAAGGATTTGCTGTTGGCGGTGAATGGGGTGGAGCTGCGCTCATGGCTGTTGAAAGCGCGCCCAAAGGCCGTAAGGCTTTATATAGCAGCGGTGTACAGATCGGTTATGGGGTTGGGCTCATGCTAGCTACAGGCAGTGTCTCATTGGTCATCTATCTATTTGGTCAGGATGCTTTTGCAGACTGGGCATGGCGTATTCCTTTTCTAGCGAGCATCATTTTGGTTTTATTTGCCTTATGGGTGCGGGGCGGTCAGGAAGAATCACAAGAATTTTTGGAAAATGTCGTCAAAGCGAAACAACAACCTGCAAAAATTCCATTGTTTGAAGCAGTTCGTCAAAACCCCAAAGGCTTTTTTTACATTATCGCTTTGCGTTTGGCTGAACTACTGACCATGTATCTGGTCACCACCTTTGCCTTAAACTATTCCACGAAAAATTTGGGCATGTCCTCCAGTTTATTTTTAAATATTGGTCTGATGGTCGGCGCGATTAGCTGTTTTACCATTCCTTTTTTTGCCCATATTTCTGATCGCTTTGGTCGTCGTCGTATGTGCGTGATGGGTGGATTAATCGGAGCAGCGTGTGCTTTTCCATTTTTCTTTGCCTTAGAAAGTGGCTCAACACTCTGGATTGTACTCTTTGCAATTTTGTTGGCCAACCTTTCTCACGATATGGTGGTCAGTGTACATCAGCCTATTTTTACAGAATTATTTGGTACAGCTTATCGCTATAGCGGTGCGGGTGTCGGTTATCAGGTGGCCAGTATTGTAGGTGGAGGTTTCACGCCTTTTATTGCCGCAGCACTGGTGACACTGGCACATGGACAATGGCACTATGTTGCTGTTTATTTAACGGTAGGTTGTTTACTCACGACTTTGGTTGCAGCCCGAATGAAAGCCCACGTACAATCAGATGTATCTTCTGAATATATACAGGCAAAATAAATGAGCGTTCAACGTTTACATGTGAGCAAACGTTTTTCTGAAATTGCAATTTCAGGCAATCTTGTGCATCTAGCGGGTCAGCTTGCGGAAGATTTGAGTTTGGCTATTCGAGGTCAAACCCAACAAACACTCGACTTGATCGATCGATTTCTGGCAGATGCAGGCACAGATAAAAGTCATATCCTATCTGTGATGATCTTTCTGAAAGACATCGAAAATGACTACGCAGGCATGAACGAGATCTGGGATGCATGGTGCGCAGATATCCAAGCGCTTCCACGTACCTGTGTCGAAGCAAAAATGTATCGCCCAGATGTTCTAGTTGAAATGACCGTGGTTGCCGTTAAACCTTAAGATTGCTGACGGTATCAAGCTTAAAATTGCGCTGTTGAACAGGCAATGTAGTCAGCGAATGAGGTTGTGAATAGCGTGTGAGCAGTTCACATTCAAATTGCTCACGCAGCTCATTTAATTCTGGCACAGTGTCATAACGAATGACCCGATAGCCTGCTAATTCCAATAATCGGTCCTGATAATAATCAGCATGAATGCGTCTGGCATGGCTTAAATCAGCAAAAGCCACTATCGCAAAGACCTGATAATTTTTATCCAATAACACAAAGTCAGCCACCATAGATTGATACTTACTCCGCGTTCTTAAAAACTTTGTCGTGAGTAAGGCATCAAATGAAACTCGCGCCAATACCGTGAACTCTGGAAATATTTGTTTTAAGCGTGAAAAAAATAGTTGTTCATGACTGCTCATCACAGCACGACGTTTTAAGGCACTGTCATAAATTTGTTCACGCTTGAGCCCTTTATAGGCCATCACTGAAATCAGCAATAATATGCCAATTGCTAAAAAGTAATACATGAGAATCAATCCTTTAATATTTTTTATAGTTCGGTTTCAAGACCGATTTGTTCTACTTCACCTGTTTGTTTTTCATCTTACAGGTTTCCATTTCCTCTAAATTAAAAGTTTATATTCTTTTAATCAAGTTAGACCAAAGCCTAGAACACCATTCCATGGTTCCTATCATCATAATAAATTAAACTCGAGATGCAAGTGTTGTATATCGGATATTCTCTATATCAAAGGATATGATATCTTAGATATCCTGATGTATTCATTTTATATTTTCTTAAATAACCAGACATCAATCTGATGAGTAAAGTTTTGTATATGTCCGCTTGGAGTATCATCTAAACCGAATGAAATGCTGCCTTATAAAATAATATGGATCATAAAAGTCTATCTCATATAACGTTAAAAACTCTATGAATAAAAAAAAAGCACTTCAGATCATGAAGTGCTTTTTTCAAAATGGATAAATTTAAGCGCGCGTCTTATTTTTTGACTTTGATCTAGATTTGGATGCATCAAAAGGTTTTTTTTGACCTGTTTCACGCGGAGGTAACCCTGTGTGCTGCGTCAAAATTTGACCTTTTTGTGGACGTTTCGCTGACTGATGTGATTGTGGCTGTGATTGAGCGTTACGTTTAACCGAATCACCCGCATTACTTGAGTTCTTCTTACGTGCAGATTTATATTCACCTTCTGCCGTGCCTTGCGGTTGGTAGGTCGGAATCAAATGCTGCTTGGAGTTACCAATCAAATCTGCACGTCCCATTTCCTTTAAAGCTTCACGCAGTAAAGGCCAGTTATTTGGATCATGATAACGCAAAAAAGCTTTATGCAAACGACGACGTTTCTCACCTTTGACAATATCTACATTTTCAGTATAACGCGCCACTTTGGACAGCGGGTTTTTTCCTGAATAATACATGGTTGTCGCGGTCGCCATTGGCGATGGATAAAAGGTTTGTACCTGATCGGCACGGAAACCATTTTTTTTGAGCCAAACGGCCAGATTCATCATGTCATAATCGGTCGTACCCGGATGCGCTGCGATAAAATAAGGAATCAAATATTGCTCTTTACCGACTTCCTTACTAAAGCGTTCAAACATTTGTTTAAAGCGATCATAGGTTCCAATCCCCGGTTTCATCATTTTTGAAAGCGGGCCTTGCTCAGTATGTTCAGGCGCAATTTTTAAATAACCACCGACATGATGCTGCACCAATTCTTTCACGTATTCTGGATTCAATACAGCCAAGTCATAACGTAAACCAGAACCAATCAAAATCTTTTTGACCCCTTTAATGGCACGCGCTTTACGATAAAGCTGTACCAATGGCGCATGATCAGTATGTAGATTTTGACAAACACCTGGATACACACAAGAAGGTTTACGGCAATTCTTCTCAATTTCTGGATCTTTACAGGCCAAGCGATACATGTTGGCGGTTGGACCACCTAAATCAGAAATAATGCCTGTAAATTGCGGCGCAGTATCTCGAATTTTTTCAATTTCACGCAAAATCGAGTCTTCTGAACGATTTTGAATAATCCGCCCTTCATGTTCTGTGATCGAACAGAAGGTACAACCGCCAAAACAGCCGCGCATAATATTGACTGAAAACTTGATCATATCAAAAGCAGGGAAACGCGCATCCCCATAAGCTGGATGTGGCAATCGCGCATACGGTAGATCAAACACATAATCCATTTCCTCTGTGGTTAGAGGAATTGGAGGTGGATTAATCCAAACATCACGTTCACCATGACGCTGTACCAGAGCCCGCGCATTTCCTGGATTGGTTTCAAGATGAAGAATCCGATTGGCATGTGCATAAAGGACTTGATCATTTGCGACTTCTTCAAATGACGGCAAACGAATGACCGCTAATTCACGCGGTGGTAATTTATGCTTAATGGCTTTGGATGGTGCAGGTTTTAATTGCACGATCTGTGTATTTTCATCCAGTTGATCGCCTTCTCTTACCACTGGATTAGCCACGAATTCCTTTTGGAAATTTTGATATTGCGCTAAAGAGTTGCCTTTTTCTTTTTCAACTTCACAACCATCAATATCCTCAGTCATCACATAAGGATTAATAATGGGATCAACCCGACCAATGCTATCTACATCATTACTGGCAATTTCGACAAATTGCGCTTTGGATACTTTATTGTGTTTATTGATAATAAAAGCCGTACCACGGACATCAGTAATCTCGTGAACTTTTTCACCTTTGGCCAAACGATGCATCACCTCGATAATGGCACGTTCACCATTTCCATACATCAATAAATCAGCCTTCGAATCCATCAGAATTGAACGACGGACTTTGTCTGACCAATAATCATAATGCGCAATACGACGCAAACTGCCTTCGATCCCCCCCAGTAAAACGGGTACATCAGGAAAAGCTTCACGGCAACGCTGGCAATAAACAGTTGCCGCACGATCTGGACGTTTATTCGCTTCATTGTTTGGAGAATAAGCATCATCCGAACGAATTTTACGATCTGCGGTATAACGATTAATCATCGAATCCATATTGCCTGCAGTCACCCCCCAAGCAATAGTAGGTTTTCCTAACACCCGAAAGCTCTCGACATTGGTCCAGTCAGGCTGTGCAATAATCCCAACACGATAACCTTGCGCTTCCAATACACGACCGATGATGCCAGAAACAAAAGATGGATGATCAATATAAGCATCACCACACACTAAAATAAAATCGCAAGCATCCCAACCCAGCTGATCCATTTCTTCGCGTGACATCGGCAAAAATGGCGCAGGTTCAAAACACGACGCCCAATATTTGTCGTAATCAAACAGCGCTTTTGGCGCGGTCTGCATAGTGTAGGCAGTAGACATAGCTTGCGATTCTCGGCTTGCTGAAAAGGAGGGGTGACATCAAAGATGAAAGCCGATCATTTTAACATGAATTTCATTCAGTTCAGAGAATTATAAAAATTGAATAAACAAGGAGATAACAATTAATTTGCTTATTTTTTAAACTAAAACCTAATTTACATAAGCTCGCGATCAGCAGCGATTCTATTTAACCCGAATCGCGGATAAGCAATTGACTTGAAAAATAAGGGGACTAGAGCCATCAGTTGAGTTACCACACCAAACCTAAAGCTCTAGCCCTGATGTTCAATAGTACCGAATTATTCTGCATCATTGATGATTTCTTTCTTAAATTTGAAGCAACTTATTGGAAGTTTCTCAAACAAAGTCGTCGCTCTGTAAGAATTCGACCAGCCCAGCTGAGTCTCTCAGAAATACATTTTATCGCTATTTGGTATAAGTGTTCTCATTTCAACAATTTCAAAGCTTTCTTTTCATGGTTGAAGCAGGATAAAAATCATTTATTTAAACGCTTACCCTGTTACCAAAGGATGATTCACCTGATCAATATGCATCAATTAGCTTTACATGCTTTACATGTCGCTTTGATGAAAGGTGAATACAAACAATATTTATGGATTGATTCAACGACTCTGCCTGTCTGTAAAAATCAGCGTATTCAGCGTCATAAATCATTAGCCAAGATTGCATCTCGCGGTAAAAGTTCAATGGGATGGTTTTATGGCTGTAAGTTACATATCGTGATGAATCAATTCGGTGAGATCGTTAGCTCAGGCTTATCTAATGGGCATGTTGCTGACATAAAAATGGTTGAACAATTGGTTGAAGGCTTAGACGCAAAGCTTTATGCAGATCGTGGCTATATCAGTCAAAATTTAAAAAGCAGGTTAAAAGATCAAGGTGTTGATTTGATTACTTACCATAGAAAGAACATGCAGGCTATTCAACTCTGTTCATCAGATAAATATCATTTAAAACAACGCAATAAGATAGAGACGTTATTCAGCTTATTGAAAGGACAATACAATTTAGTGACGAGTAAAGCACGTAGTATTCATGGATTTCTTAGTGGAATTTATACATCGTTATGTGCATATCAATTAACTCATCGGAATAAGCCAACAATTCAAGTTATGGAATCATTAGCTTAAGCAGGATTCGGGTTATTTACAGAGTTAAAGTTGCTAGATGATCTAAGACTAAACAACTCCTTTTCTATACGGGAAATCAGATGTTGTTTAACCAAATGATGAATACGCTGTTTTGGATAACAACGACTTAATTCGATATGTCCAACCTGAGTACTTCGATCAAAAATAATATTTTCAATACTCTGATGATCACTTGAAGATTGAATTAAATTATCTCGATAGCAACGATCAGCCCCCAAAGGATCACTTAATGAAAAGAAATTTAGACTTTTCAATACATTCTCGGGAATTTGGCGTGGATTATATCCCCATTGTTTGGGTAATAATCGTCCTTTACCCCCTGCTGCAATGGTAACCAGTAAATCCACGGGATATTGTAGACGTTTAAGTGCCTGAGCCACTTTGACCGCCTGAAAACCACCTTGACTATATCCAATTAAAACTATTTTTTGTTTTTTGCTCTGATTTAAGTTAATAATTTGTTTGGCAATTTTTTTAGCTGACGGTAAATGTCCATATAATTCTACATTCGGATAACCCAATTCAGCTAAATAATGCAACCAATGACGTTGCATGTGTTCACGTGCCATAAACCCATGAAATAAAAAAATCTTTAAATTTTGTTTAGACATTTTTTGAATCAACCAGACCAATAAAATATAACTTAATCTATTTACTGATGATTCACTATGCCCTAAATGACAGGCAGAACTTAGAAAAATGATAATCATCGATAAGGCCAAATTGATGGTAAATGGCTTTCCAGAATATTTTAGTTATTGCATCTATTCTATTTATAAAAAGAAAGCACCCTCATCTGTATAAAGATGAGGGTGCCTTAGATTTAAAAGCTGGCGATGACTTACTCTCACATGGCTAACGCCACACTACCATCAGCGCGAAGAGGTTTCACTTCTGAGTTCGGGAAGGGATCAGGTGGTTCACTCTTGCTATTGTCGCCAGCAAACTGTTGTGGTGCTTTGGGGTCTTATTCACATTACTTAATAATGTATGCCTTACTTACGAACCAAAGAGTTATTAACGGATTGGAAATTGAGTCGGTATTGTAACTAGTTTATTGACTAAATCAAGTTTTCGTATCGAATTTATCTTGAATACAACAACTGTTTGGGTGTTGTATAGTCAAGCCTCACGAGCAATTAGTATTGGTCAGCTTCACATATCACTATGCTTCCACATCCAACCTATCAACGTCCTAGTCTTGAACGGCTCTTTAGGTGACATATAGTCACAGGGAAATCTTATCTTGAGGTAGGCTTCCCGCTTAGATGCTTTCAGCGGTTATCCCTTCCGAACATAGCTACCCGGCGATGCGACTGGCGTCACAACCGGTACACCAGAGGTTCGTCCACTCTGGTCCTCTCGTACTAGGAGCAGATCCTCTCAAATTTCCAGCGCCCACGGTAGATAGGGACCGAACTGTCTCACGACGTTCTAAACCCAGCTCGCGTACCTCTTTAAATGGCGAACAGCCATACCCTTGGGACCTGCTTCAGCCCCAGGATGAGATGAGCCGACATCGAGGTGCCAAACACCGCCGTCGATATGAACTCTTGGGCGGTATCAGCCTGTTATCCCCAGAGTACCTTTTATCCGTTGAGCGATGGCCCTTCCATACAGAACCACCGGATCACTAAGACCTACTTTCGTACCTGCTCGACTTGTGGGTCTCGCAGTTAAGCGCGCTTTTGCCTTTATACTCTACGCGTGATTTCCGACCACGCTGAGCGCACCTTCGTACTCCTCCGTTACTCTTTAGGAGGAGACCGCCCCAGTCAAACTACCCACCAGACATGGTCCTCGCCCCGGATTACGGGGCAGAGTTAGAACCTCAACATTACCAGGGTGGTATTTCAAGGATGGCTCCAATGTAACTGGCGTCACATCTTCATAGCCTCCCACCTATCCTACACAAGTAAGGTCAAAGTTCAATGTCAAGCTGCAGTAAAGGTTCACGGGGTCTTTCCGTCTAGCCGCGGGTACACTGCATCTTCACAGCGATTTCGATTTCACTGAGCCTCTGCTGGAGACAGCGCCGCCATCATTATGCCATTCGTGCAGGTCGGAACTTACCCGACAAGGAATTTCGCTACCTTAGGACCGTTATAGTTACGGCCGCCGTTTACTGGGGCTTCGATCAAGAGCTTCGCTTACGCTAACCCCATCAATTAACCTTCCAGCACCGGGCAGGCATCACACCCTATACGTCCACTTTCGTGTTTGCAGAGTGCTATGTTTTTAATAAACAGTTGCAGCGGCCTGGTTTCTGCGGCTGCCAAGCGCTCAGGGAGCTAGTCCCATCACCCTCAGCAGCGTACCTTCTCCCGAAGTTACGGTACCATTTTGCCTAGTTCCTTCAGCAGAGTTCTCTCAAGCGCCTTGGTCTACTCGACCTGACCACCTGTGTCGGTTTCGGGTACGATTCCTGTGTAACTGAAGCTTAGAGACTTTTCTTGGAAGTATGGTATCAGCCACTTCACTGTACAAGTACAGCTTGATATCGACTCTCAGCATAGAGCACCCCGGATTTGCCTAAGATGCATGCCTACTGTCTTCCACCTGGACTACCAACGCCAGGCTGACTTAACCTTCTCCGTCCTCTCATCGCATTACACAGAAGTATGGGAATATTAACCCATTTCCCATCGACTACGCCTTTCGGCCTCGCCTTAGGGGTCGACTCACCCAGCCCCGATTAACGTTGGACTGGAACCCTTGGTCTTTCGGCGAACGGGTTTTTCACCCGTTTTGTCGTTACTCACGTCAGCATTCGCACTTCTGATACCTCCAGCATACTTCTCAATACACCTTCTTCGGCTTACAGAACGCTCCCCTACCACGTAACTCTAAAGTTACATCCGCAGCTTCGGCACATAGTTTTAGCCCCGTTACATCTTCCGCGCAGGCCGACTCGACTAGTGAGCTATTACGCTTTCTTTAAAGGGTGGCTGCTTCTAAGCCAACCTCCTAGCTGTCTATGCCTTCCCACATCGTTTCCCACTTAACTATGATTTTGGGGCCTTAGCTGGCGGTCTGGATTGTTTTCCTCTTGACTACGGACGTTAGCACCCGCAGTCTGTCTCCCGGATAGTACTCATAGGTATTCGGAGTTTGCATCGGTTTGGTAAGTCGGGATGACCCCCTAGCCGAAACAGTGCTCTACCCCCTATGGTATTCGTCCGAGGCGCTACCTAAATAGCTTTCGGGGAGAACCAGCTATCACCAGGCTTGATTAGCCTTTCACCCCTATCCACAAGTCATCCCCTGGCTTTTCAACGACAGTGGGTTCGGTCCTCCAGTTAGTGTTACCCAACCTTCAACCTGCTCATGGATAGATCGCCTGGTTTCGGGTCTACACCCAGCAACTATTCGCCCTATTAAGACTCGATTTCTCTACGGCTCCCCTATGCGGTTAACCTTGCTACTGAATGTAAGTCGCTGACCCATTATACAAAAGGTACGCAGTCACCGAACAAGTCGGCTCCCACTGCTTGTATGCATGCGGTTTCAGGATCTATTTCACTCCCCTCACAGGGGTTCTTTTCGCCTTTCCCTCACGGTACTGGTTCACTATCGGTCAGTCAGGAGTATTTAGCCTTGGAGGATGGTCCCCCCATATTCAGACAAGGTTTCACGTGCCTCGCCCTACTCGTCATCATGATGTGTGCCCTTTCGTGTACGGGACTATCACCCTCTACGGTCGCACTTCCCAGAGCGTTCCGCTAAAACACACATCACTTAATGGGCTGATCCCCGTTCGCTCGCCGCTACTAAGGGAATCTCAATTGATTTCTTTTCCTAAGGGTACTGAGATGTTTCACTTCCCCTCGTTCGCTTCAATAACCTATGTATTCAGTTATTGATACCTACCTTATAGTAGGTGGGTTCCCCCATTCAGACATCTCCGGATCAATGGATATTTGCCGCCTCCCCGGAGCTTTTCGCAGGCTATCACGTCTTTCTTCGCCTCTGACTGCCAAGGCATCCACCACATGCACTTAATTACTTGACTATACAACCCCAAACAGTCGTTAATACCTACAAGTAGTATTACCAACATTACAGTTTGAAGTACTGTGCATTTAAGCACCGTACAGCTTCAATCTAAATTCATATACCAAAACGCTTGATTCAGTTAATTTGCTAGTTCTCAATTAACTCTAAGATCAGAATGACTTCTTCTCTCTTTGTTATTGAGTGAACAATTTATTTCAGACTCAATTCTCAATCTGTTAATGAATTAATGTAACCTCGTCAGCTACATTAAACTGTGATTAATCACAGAGCTTAATAAATCATTATATTTACTAAGCTCTATAATCATCTTTTCTTTCACTTTCGTGTTCGATCAGATACTGCGCGAAGCATAGCTTCTTGCTTAAATTTCAAGGAAAAGCTGCGCTTTTCTGTTCTTGAAATTTGGTGGAGACTAGGAGAGTCGAACTCCTGACCTCCTGCGTGCAAAGCAGGCGCTCTACCAACTAAGCTAAGTCCCCAGCTTAAAATCATTATGTATCTTTGAATCCATACTCGAGCAGAGCTCTCGTCTTGCGTTCGGGCAAAGCCTTGCTTTGCTAAACCTCACTCAAGTGGTGGGTCTGACAAGACTTGAACTTGTGACCCCACGCTTATCAAGCGTGTGCTCTAACCAACTGAGCTACAGACCCTGAGAAAGTTTTAAAGCACCGCTTTAAAAGTTTCGCAAGACAAACAGCTTCGCTGTGCGTAGTGTTTGATTCTCGCTCTTTTTTAAAAGCTTCTCTCTAAATCTTTTTCATTCAGATACCAGAAGAACAACTTGTTGTGGATTCTTACCAATCAATCAATCTTTTCGTTAAGGAGGTGATCCAGCCGCAGGTTCCCCTACGGCTACCTTGTTACGACTTCACCCCAGTCATCGGCCACACCGTGGTGAACGTCCTCTTTGCAGTTAGACTATCCACTTCTGGTGCAACAAACTCCCATGGTGTGACGGGCGGTGTGTACAAGGCCCGGGAACGTATTCACCGCGGCATTCTGATCCGCGATTACTAGCGATTCCGACTTCATGGAGTCGAGTTGCAGACTCCAATCCGGACTACGATCGGCTTTTTGAGATTAGCATCCTATCGCTAGGTAGCAACCCTTTGTACCGACCATTGTAGCACGTGTGTAGCCCTGGTCGTAAGGGCCATGATGACTTGACGTCGTCCCCGCCTTCCTCCAGTTTGTCACTGGCAGTATCCTTAAAGTTCCCACCCAAAGTGCTGGCAAATAAGGAAAAGGGTTGCGCTCGTTGCGGGACTTAACCCAACATCTCACGACACGAGCTGACGACAGCCATGCAGCACCTGTATGTAAGTTCCCGAAGGCACCAATCCATCTCTGGAAAGTTCTTACTATGTCAAGACCAGGTAAGGTTCTTCGCGTTGCATCGAATTAAACCACATGCTCCACCGCTTGTGCGGGCCCCCGTCAATTCATTTGAGTTTTAGTCTTGCGACCGTACTCCCCAGGCGGTCTACTTATCGCGTTAGCTGCGCCACTAATCCCTCAAAGAGACCAACGGCTAGTAGACATCGTTTACGGCATGGACTACCAGGGTATCTAATCCTGTTTGCTCCCCATGCTTTCGTACCTCAGCGTCAGTGTTAGGCCAGATGGCTGCCTTCGCCATCGGTATTCCTCCAGATCTCTACGCATTTCACCGCTACACCTGGAATTCTACCATCCTCTCCCACACTCTAGCTAACCAGTATCGAATGCAATTCCCAAGTTAAGCTCGGGGATTTCACATCCGACTCAATTAGCCGCCTACGCACGCTTTACGCCCAGTAAATCCGATTAACGCTCGCACCCTCTGTATTACCGCGGCTGCTGGCACAGAGTTAGCCGGTGCTTATTCTGCGAGTAACGTCCAGTAGCTGGTAGTATTAATACCAGTACCCTCCTCCTCGCTTAAAGTGCTTTACAACCATAAGGCCTTCTTCACACACGCGGCATGGCTGGATCAGGGTTCCCCCCATTGTCCAATATTCCCCACTGCTGCCTCCCGTAGGAGTCTGGGCCGTGTCTCAGTCCCAGTGTGGCGGATCATCCTCTCAGACCCGCTACAGATCGTCGCCTTGGTAGGCCTTTACCCCACCAACTAGCTAATCCGACTTAGGCTCATCTATTAGCGCAAGGTCCGAAGATCCCCTGCTTTCTCCCGTAGGACGTATGCGGTATTAGCATCCCTTTCGAAATGTTGTCCCCCACTAATAGCCAGATTCCTAAGTATTACTCACCCGTCCGCCGCTAAGATAAGGTGCAAGCACCTCATCTCCGCTCGACTTGCATGTGTTAAGCCTGCCGCCAGCGTTCAATCTGAGCCATGATCAAACTCTTCAGTTAAAATCATTTTGCGTCTTAGTTAAGACAAGACGCCAATTCTGGCTCATCAATTACTGACAAATTCTCTCAAATAAACTTCGAGTAATTTAAACCAATTAATCAATGATAATATTTCGATCAATCAATTAGTAAAAATCCACACAAGTTGTTCTTCTATATTCTTAATGATCTTCTTCATGCTTCGTCAGCATCAAGCTAGGTCGGCTATATTACTCTCAATCTCTTAAAAGTCAACAGGCAATTTAGATATTTCTAAAACTCAACCTACTCAACCAAAATATCAATCAAATCCTTCAAGACCCAACCAACACCCTGTTTTTCAACAAGTTTTTATCCGCATCACCGCCGATGAGTGCGCATTCTACAGCATTATCAGTTCTTCGCAAGCCTTATTCTGGTTTTTAATTTTCAAGTGCTTATCTTTTAAACCAAGTTATACATAAGCACATGATTTTAATTGTTTAATTTATTTTAGCTTTTTAAGTAAGCTAAAATCATTTTCGATAGTTCATTCTTAAGTTGCTGTTCTTCAATCAAAAAATCATTATTACTGACGTAGCGCATCATGGTAAATAAAGTGCTATTAATAATCACAAAGGATTTATGTTTTAGAGTTTCAAAGTCCCACTCTCGATCAAAACGATTAAATACATATAAACCAACTTCAAAAAAATGTTGTTCTAAAACCTGAGCGGCTTTTGAATGGTTATAGCCATGCCAGTGTTTAAGCACTTCAATAAAAAAGCCCTGATCGGCTTTCATCATATCAAAACCGAATTGAACACTCAGTGGAATAATCTCTTCAATCGTGAGCTGTTCTTGTGTCACCACAAGCTGTTTAAGCGCCTGCCCTAATGTTTCACTTTTGCGCAACAGTAATTCCTGAACAATTTGTTCTTTATTTTCAAAATATTGATAAATTGATCCGACACTAATTCCTGAACGCTCTGCAATTTTAGGTGTCGTGAGTTGCAACAGCCCATGTTCAGCAATACATAATTGGGCTGCATGTAAAACAGTATCAACCAAATAAATGGCGCGTTGTTGTTGTGGCTGTTTTCTCATGGAATGTTCTTTTCAAGATGCGAATTGAATACGAATAATTATTCGTATTAGAGTTTGATTAAACAATAATCAGGCACCAACTTCAAATGCAAAATACAACCCCCTCAAGATTGTCTTCTTTTGAACGCATGTCCGAGCAGAGCTGGTTGAGTCGTGTTTTATCACGCATCAATAAACGTCCGATTCAACCCAGCTTTGAGGAATACACCGCACTGGGGCAGGCCTTGCAGTCGGGCGATCAAGAGATGGATCAGCTCATACTCTGGATGATGAAAAATCCACGTTTACATCGTCAGCTCTTTGAAACAGCCTTGTTTCAGGGCATTGAGCAACTTCCAGAGTCGATCCCAGAACTTGAGCATTTCTTCACACATGTCACCCAAGCGCCTGTTTGGTTAGAACAGGATAAGATCGATGCTGCATTAGCTTTTACACATAAGCTAGGTATTAATAATGGTTTTATTCTTCGGGACTTATCGCTTATGGCGGGTTATTTATATCCTGGATTTAATCAACCTTTGATGCTAACTGGTGCCTTAAAAAAACAGGCAGGAACACGTTTAGCTGAAACCACCAAGTGGTGGGTTGATATTACTGAACCTAATAGTTTACAACGTTTTAATGCAGGTTTTACCTCAACCATTTATGTACGGTTTATTCATGCATTAGTCCGTCATCAGTTAGGTAAATCAGAACGTTGGGATGCCAGTACTTGGGGCTTACCGATTAATCAGTTTGATCTGGCCATGACCAATATTGCTTTTAGTGGCGTGGTATTACTCGGGATTCGTGCACTGGGCATTTTACCCAATCAACAAGAAGTCAAAAATTTTCTGCATTTTTGGAAATATATTGGTTGGCTAATGGGCATCGATGAAAAATGGCTGGTGGATCAGGAAAGTGAGGGTTGGCGATTGTTGTATTGGATGCAATTTGCCCATCCCCAATCTGATGATTCCAGTTTTGCACTTGGACAGAGTTTATCGAAAGAGCCTTTTGAACGGCGTTATCGTTATCTTCGCCCCTTACAACAAAAAATAGCTTATCGACAGCATCTGCAAGTGACTCAGTTTTTTATTGGTCGAAAGCGTATGCAAAAGTTAGGCTTAGAACATGGTTCAGCGGCTTGGTTTGCTTATTATCTGATGATTCGCAATTTGGTGTTATACACAGGGGCTAAATTTGTGCCCAAACTGGATCAAACTTTGCGAGCAAAAGGACGAAATATTCAAAAACTGGGACTAGCTTTATATCAAAGTGAATCGGAACAATTGACCAGTATGCATCAATAAGACAAGAGGGAGTTTAAACTCCCTCTTGTCTTTTAACGAACGCTTTTAATGTGAAGATGATGGGTCATGTTGATGATCCATCGGCATATCTTTCATATCCATCGGCATAGCATCATTTTTTTCAGACTCAGACTGCATCTGATGCTGCATTTGCATCTGCTTTTGTTTGTGCATTGGCATATAGTCAGGCTCATTATTCATTGCTAAATAAAATACCCACATAAACAAAAAGGCTAAAATAATCGCGATGATCAGGAGTTTCCAACCCCAAATCGATTTTTCGGGTGACAGTTTTTCACGCATGGACATTCTCCATAAAATTGAAACGATGTTTATATCCAGAAAATCAGAATTTCATACTGACACGCGCCCAGTAGTTACGACCAATGTTATTAACCTGTTCATTGGCAGCATAACCGAACAAGGCAGCACCCGATTTATTCAAGTGTTCGCTATAGGCTTTATCGAGTAGGTTATCAATCCCGACTGAGAAGTCGAGTGCTTCACTGTACTTGTATGTTGCATTCATGGCTAGCGTCGAAAAGGCTTTGCTTTTCCCCATATCATAGCCCACGATGTTACCGTCGTTTAGGCTAATCCGATTCTGTTCAGCTACTGCACGCCATAACAGACCTAAGCTGTATTTTTCCTGTACATAACGTAGATTCAAACGCCCTTCCAACGGTGCAATTTGGGGCAAAGGTTTATTGTCCGTGGTATTTTCACCCCATGCATACATTGCAGAAAGATCAGCCTGAAGATGCTCATTAAATTGATAACCCACACCTGCTTCTGCACCTGCAATCGTCGCATCAACATTATTTGCCAATGGATACATTTGGCTTGCGTTTGGCGCATTATATCTGACCAGAATAAAATCATTGATCAACCCCGCATACGCTGAAGCCCATGTGTTCCAAGCACCATGTTGCTGCTCAAACCCGATATCCAATTGAGCAGTTTTCTCGGTCTTTAAGTTATTTAAATTATTAACCATTAAATAAGAAGACTGACCCATCATATTGGTTGAACCGTTTCCATGATCCGTCGCGGTGCTATACAGCTCCCAATAATCTGGACTACGTTCAACATAACCTATTCCTGCATAGGTTTTAAAACCATGCTCAGGCAAGGTGCTTTCGATACGAATAAAACCACTTGGATTAGTATCTGTTCGTTCCTGATCATTTTCAGCACTGTCCACTTTGACATGGTCAAAACGTGCACCAGCAACCAGTTTATTGTTTGGATTTAAACGATAGGTCCATTCGCTAAACGCACCATAAGATTCAAAGCGTAAATCTCCATCTAACGGTGGAATTGGATTTGCATCGCGCATGTACATATTGCCCGCATGCTTATTTTCCTGACGATCAACACCAGAAATCACACTAAAATTATCCCACTCTGTAGTGATCGCTGCTCGTGTATTAAGTGTACGGCGCGTGACTTCCATGGCCATAGGCATCATGGGTGGGGTACGCATTTTATAATTATCCATGATGTGATCGTTGTAGCTATAGTCCACTTGAGCTTCAACTTTTTTAATCACATCGGTTAGATTTTTTTGTTCTGCATGTAATCCTAAACTTTCACGCTGAAACTGTGTTCCGTCCATCGTACGTCCAGCATATGCCGCTTCGCCATCGCCTTTTCCACCTTTCAGTTCAATCCATGAATCTTGTGTCGGTTTCCAACCTATAGCTAAATCGGCATTCCAACGTTCCCAATTAGAATGAACCTTGTCACCATTGCCATCCTCATAATCATTGGCTACTGAACGATTGGCATTAATACGCGCATATTTAGTTTCATCACCGATCGCCGCTTCCACATTATGATCGAGTCGTCCATAAGATCCCATCAAGACACTGGCCTGTCCACGATAAGGTTGATTGGCCGTTAAATTTTCTGGTTCCCGATCAAAAATCACGGTTGCCGCAGAACCTGTATTGGCATATTGAACCGTTTGTGGCCCTTTGATCACAGTAATTCGATCATAACTTTCTGGATTAATATAGGAAGTGGGCGCATCCATACGCGCTGGACAAGCACCCAGATTTTCTGTGCCATCGGTCAAAATTTTGATGCGCGAACCAAACATGCCACGAAAGGTGACATCACCATTAGTTCCACCATTTTTAATCGCATTAAAGCCCATAATGCTTTGTAAATAATCGGCACCATCGGTTGCAGGTACAGGCTGGATCGGCTGTTTGGGATCCGCTTGAACAATCAAACCATTTGATAGGCGATTATCCTGAGCTGTGACCACGATGGGTGCCATTTTTTTGGTTTGAATATCATCTTCTGCAAACACGCCACTAGAACCAAGGGCGATCAAAACCGCAGCCGAAAGCGGCTGTAATAAAAATTGAGTTTGAGTCATGTCTGTTTATCTCAAAACATAAATACGGGGTGGCCTAAACTGCGCAAAAACAGCTTAAGCAGATGTAAGCTTTAAAACCTAGAAAGCTAAAGGTATTTAATTATGCGAAAACAGGCGGGGCTCGACCCTGAGGTAGTAAAAAAAGTCGCTGAAGCGCGAAGTAAATATGCCGAAACGTTTGTTGATATGCCAATAAGCGAATCTGAATCCGGACTAAAACTTCTTTAACTTCGAGTTCAGGAGGTAACACCAGATTGCCATAGACCGTACAATACTGACATTGATGATTCAGATCATGATGGTCATGACCCTGTGTAGGCCTGGATGTTGCAGACATATCATGATGCATATGCTGCATCGCTGAATGCGAGGAATGATCAGAAGAAGATGACGCAGTTAACCTTAACGCTTGGGTAATAGTTTCACAGACCGGAGCAATTTGATATTGCTTCGGTAATAGCGGTTGTAAAAATACCGCGACCTGTAAAAATACTGCGGTAAAACCCAGCAGCAACCCTGTGCGTAACAGCAAAACGTTCATCTCAACATTTTTTCGTCGGCAAGTATAACAAAGCCCAATCAAAATTGGACTTTTAGTACAACAGCTTTTGCCAAAATTAGCGTTTTACTGCCACTTTTTCACGTTGACGCACCACTTTTTCAACTTTTTCACGCGCTCGTTGACGTTTTAGTGGCGATAAATAATCCACAAATAACTTGCCATTTAAGTGATCCATTTCATGTTGGATACAAACAGCGAGAAGTTCGTCAGCCTCTAACTCAAATGCTTGACCATCAAGGTTAATTGCCTCTATTTTGACACGTGACGGACGCTCAACTTTATCGTATATTTGAGGCACTGAGAGACAGCCTTCTTCGTACGGCTGAGTTTCTTCGGTGAGTGGGGTAACTTTGGGGTTAATAAATACCATGGGTTGGTCTTTATTTTCAGACAAATCCATGACAATCAGTTGAATATGACGATCTACTTGTGTCGCAGCCAAACCAATACCTGGTGCTTCATACATAGTTTCAAACATATCAGCTGCAAGTTGACGAATTTCATCGGTCACTTCTTCAACTGGCTTAGCAATGGTGCGCAGGCGGGGATCTGGGAAACTTAAAATAGGTAATAAGGCCATATGGTTATCCTCACTTATGCCATTGATCGAAAAACCAATGAAGAAAAAGCTTCATCAAAAAAATGTGTGTATTGTGCTGATTATAACGCAACTACACACATAATTTTTAGGAATTATGATAATGAAAAAGGTTTTGCACGGCATTCGATCATTTAATGCCTTGGGGTTGAAAAAACATTGTATCGCTGTGGCGATTTGCGCTGGACTCGGGATGACGGGACTCAGTGCAACCTATGCAGCAAGTCCAAACGTGAATCCACCTTCACTCAGAGCCAGTGCACCAAATGTTTATGTCGTTAAAAAAGGCGATACATTGTGGGATATTTCAGGAAAATTTCTGGATAAACCTTGGCGCTGGCCTGAAATCTGGGCAAGCAATAAACACGTTAAAAATCCACACTGGATTTATCCGGGTGATCGTTTGTTGTTATGTACGCTAGATGGACGTCCACTGGTAGGCCGTGACGAAGGTGATGGTTGTGAAGGTATTATCCGTCGTTATTCGGGACGAACCACGCTACAGCCTCAAGTTCGTATTGAACAACTCAGCAATACGATTCCTGTGATTCCACTAGATAATATCAAACAATGGTTAGATCGTACCGCCATTGTCGCGAGTGACAGTATCGAAAATACGCCTTATATTTTAGGGACAGCAGATCAGCGTGTACTGGCAGGTAAAGGGCAAAATGTTTATGTACGTGGTCAGGGCCTAACTTCGGGTCAACGCTATGCGGTCTATCGTAAAGGCGAACCTTATGTATTGACGGATGCAAATGGCAAAAAACACACCGTGGGCTTGGAATTACTACAAGTCGCTTCAGGTATTGTGACTCAAGTCGACCATGATATTGCCACCATGGAATTGACCGATAGCTATAATGCCGAGGTTCGTCGTGGTGATCTGGTCATGTTTGAACAAGAAGCCATGTTACCAACTTTGTTCTATCCAACAGAAGCCAATCAGGTGACTCAAGGTGGACAGATCGTTCGGGTAATGGGTTCAATCGGTTCTGCTGCTAAAAATAGTGTAGTCACCATTGATCGTGGTCGTCTGGATGGTGTGCAATCAGGTCATGTTTTTGCAATTTATCAACAAGGTGAAACGGTTCAAGACCCTAAAACCAAAGAAAGAATCAAATTGCCAAATCAGAAAGTCGGAACCTTGATGGTATTTAGAACTTTTGACCAACTAAGCTATGCCTATGTGTTAGAAAGTTCCCTACCGATTAAAGTGGGTGCTGAGATTTTGCCTCCCCGTCTTGACGATTAAAAACCCATCTTATGCTAAACAATTTGAATCCTCATCACTACCACACCATTGCGGTGTGGTATCTGGTGCAACATTCTCTTTCTGCATTTCAAAAAATCAAACATCATTTTGGTGATTGTGAACAAGCCATGTTGCCCCAACATTTGGCGCAGTGGTCACAGTTGGGCTTACATGCCAGTCATCTGAAACGTGTTCAAGAATATCAAAGCGATGCTGGTCAACAGGATTTTGCTAGACTGATTAATTTGGTAAAACAGTACACCGATTTTATTGTTACACCCGATGATACACTATACCCATCGCAACTGCTTCCTTATGAAGATCGCCCACCGATTATTTTTGGGCAGGGTAAAGTTGATGCCTTACTACAACCACAAATTGCAATTGTAGGTAGCCGCAAACCTAGTCCACATGGTCGACAGGTCGCTTATGATTTTGCTTTTTATTTAAGTGAAAAAGGCTTCTTTGTTAGTAGCGGTCTGGCACATGGGATTGATGAAGCAGCACATCAGGGTGGTTTACAGCATCAGCGTAGTATCGCGGTCATGGGTACGGGTCTGGATACGACTTATCCGACAGCCAATCAAGATTTACGCCAACAAATAGCACAACAAGGTGCAGTCATTAGTGAATTTTTACCGCAAACCTTGCCCTTACAACGTCATTTTCCACGGCGTAACCGAATCGTGAGTGGCTTAAGTCTGGGAGTACTGGTGGTTGAAGCCAAACAGCAAAGCGGCTCATTAATCACCGCCAATGAAGCAGCCAAACAAGGCAAACTCATTTTTGCGATTCCAGGGCATATTTATAGCGAATTTCATCAAGGTTGCCATCAACTGATTCGGGAAGGTGCAATTTTGGTTGATCATCCTGAACAGATCATTGAAGATTTAGCGCTGCCAACACAATGGCACATCAATCAGCAAGTGCAACCTGACTCAACTGAGCAAACTCATCATATCCCAGAGCATTTAATTGGCTTATATCAACAACTGGATTGGATCGGACAAAGTATCGATCAACTCGCTCAAAACTTTACTGGATCAACTGCCGAATTAACTGGTCAATTGATGGAACTTGAACTCTCGGGACTATGTATGCAACAGGCTGGTTTATATCAACGTTGCCGACCAAACTATTAACGTTCACAATAGCGACTGTTTTTATCCAAGCAGGACATCATCATGCTGACCACCTCCGTTGTAGAAGCAGCACAAAGCTTAAAACAGGGCAATGTGCTTGCCTATCCTACTGAGGCCGTGTGGGGATTAGGTTGCGATCCTTTTAATGAGCAAGCCTTTCATAAAATTCTCAACCTAAAACAACGCCCGATTGAAAAAGGGGTTATTTTACTGGCAGGTCATATCGATCAAGTCCGACCTTTACTTCAGAATCTTGATTCAAAACGACAACATCAGGTGATTCAAAGCTGGACCGATCGCAGCGTGACTGAACGTGCGACCACGTGGCTACTCCCCGTCAATGCAGCACAAATTCCCAAGTGGATTACTGGACAGCACAGCCAAGTCGCGGTAAGAGTGACGACACATGCTTTGTGTATGGCGCTGTGTCATGCATTTAATGGTTTTATTGTCTCCACCAGTGCCAATCCCGCGGGATTAGAACCTGCACGTTCTTTGCAGGATGCGAGTCAATATTTCGACTCAAAAGTTGATTATCTCAATGGTGATTTAGGCTTGAGTCAAGAACCGAGTCGCATTATCGACGCTTTGACAGGGCAAGTTATACGCGCTTAGAGTCATCCTAAGTAGTGATCGTTAATTTGTCTAAATCCAGTTTGCTTATTTAATGCAGAGACATTGATCTTTGAAAATAAAAAAAGCTCAACCATGTAGAATGGTTGAGCATAAAAAAGGATGTTTTTCAATCACATCCAGAGGGTAAACTAAATCTGATCGCAATGACTGATTAGAATTTAAGTCATATTTTGCAATGAATGTATTATGGATGATTCTTTTGTCTTATACAAATATATTATTTATCTTATAAAAACCTATAAATAATGAGCATTATTATTCAATTATACTTAATAATTAAAATTATCATTCTATTTTCATTCATTTTTTTAAAATTTTGAATTTATTGTCATATTTTAAATTTATTTAAAAATCATATAGAAACAACAACCCAACGGCTCTTTAAGCAAATTATTTTAAAAGATTTAACGCTGATGAATAGATCTCTGAATGCGTGATCTATTCATCATTAGGGTTCTTGTTTTTAGAAACCTTAAGGAATAAATGATTTACCTAAAGAGGCAGGCAAATTCATTTGCAGCAATTTTTTATCTCGCGAAATGACCACCAACACTAAAATAGT
The DNA here is from genome assembly GCF_019355975.1 of Acinetobacter septicus. Classification (NCBI taxonomy): domain Bacteria; kingdom Pseudomonadati; phylum Pseudomonadota; class Gammaproteobacteria; order Moraxellales; family Moraxellaceae; genus Acinetobacter; species Acinetobacter septicus. The sequence continues at coordinate 1,917,185 of NZ_CP079898.1, forward strand.
TGCCAAATAAGGTAAGGATGCCAACAGTTCAACAGGTAGATCTAAACCCAAAGCCTGTGCATGGAACTGTAAAATCGTAACACCGCCAAATAAATATGCACCAATCATCAATCGTGCTGGCTTCCAGACTGCAAATACCACTAGGGCAATCGCAATCCAGCCACGACCTGCCACCATATTTTCCACCCACAGTGGCGTATAGACAGTCGATAAAAATGCACCGCCAATTCCCGCCATTGCACCGCCAAACAGAACTGCACCGTAACGAATCAATAAGACGGGATAACCCATGGCATGTGCCGACTCTGGCGATTCTCCAACAGCTTTAAGCAATAAACCCAGCTTAGTTTTTGCCAAAACCCACCAGATCACAAAAAACGTTAAAATCGACAAATACACGACATAGTTTTGATGAAACAAAATCGGGCCAATAAAAGGAATCTCGGAGAGCACTGGAATATCTAGCGCTTTTAAGCCTTCCAGACTGTTACTCACAAAATGTTGTCCCACAAATGCCGATAAACCTACACCAAAAATCGTCAGTGCGAGACCACAGGCTGCCTGATTGGCTGCTAGAGATAATGCCAAAATTGCAAAAATTAAGGCGGCTGCCATCCCTGCGATTGCACCTGCGATTAAACCCGCGGCAGGCCCTAATCCCGTGCTTGCACAAAAAGCAAAACCTGCAATCGCGCCAATCAGCATCATTCCCTCAACGCCTAGATTGATCACACCTGTACGTTCTACCACTAATTCTCCCATCCCTGCAAAGATCAGTGGTGTACCTGCGGCCAGCGTTCCGGCCAGAATTGGAACTAAATCAATCATGTCTGACTCCTAAGCTGTTTCAGTTGATGCAAGGGAAGCTGTATTTTTTTTCATGGTTTTAGACTTGCCAAAACGATAGCGATTTTCGATAAAAGCATCGGCTGCCAGTAAGAAAAACAACAACATGCCCTGAAATAATCCTGTAATTGCGGCAGGGAGTTGTAGATTGAGCTGGGCTGTTTCCCCACCGATATAAAGCAGAGCCATCAAGAAGCCTGACAGTACAATTCCAATCGGATTTAATCGACCTAAATATGCGACAATGATTGCTGCATAGCCATAGCCTGGAGAAATATTAGGATTAAGCTGTCCGACAGGCCCCGCGACTTCACCCACTCCTGCAATCCCTGCCATAAAACCTGAAATCATCAAGCTAAACCAAATCGCCTGTTTGGCAGAAAAACCTGCGTAACGTGCCGCATCAGGCGCTTGTCCACCCACTTCGAGCTTATACGCCAGAAAACTACGTTTACTAAATAACCAAAATGCCAAGACTGCAAAAATGGTAACCACGATCACAGCATTGATCCGTGTGCCTTCAAATAAAATTGGAAATAAGGTTCCATCATCGAACATTACCGATTGTGGAAAATTCATACCTGCTGGATCTTTCCACGGCCCATTAATTAGGTACAGTAAAATGAAAGTCGCGATATAATTCAGCATTAACGTGGTCAGCGTTTCCTGTGCATTAAAATGGGTTTTTAATAAAGCAGGAATGGCTCCCCACAACGCACCACCGATCGCCCCTGCAATCACCATACATGGCAATACCCAAAATCCTGAAACTCCCTGACAGGCAATGGCAAGTCCCCCCCCAAAGATCGCCCCCATAATCAACTGACCTTCGGCACCAATATTGAAAATACGAGCTTTAAATCCAACAGATAAACCTAATGCAATTAAAATTAAGGGACTGGCTTTAATTATCAATTCACTCCAGCCATACCAACTGGATAGTGGCTCGATAAAAAACACCTGAAATGCTTCAAGTGGATTTTTCCCTAGTGCCATAAACAGCAAGCCACCAATAGTGAAAGTCGCGACCAGCGCAATGATAGGTGAAAGCCACTTCATTAATGTCGATGGATGATCACGTGGTTCGAGTAAATGCATATTTAATCCCCGTTCAAATGAAATGGTCTAAGCTGTTGCGCTTAAAACACTTGAGCTTTCAGCTTGCCGATTTAATCCTGACATCATCAAACCAATGGCTTCTGCATTGGTTTCGCTGACAGGTTGAGCTTGGCTCAGGCGACCTGCCGCCAGAACAGCAATTCGATCACTGATCTCAAATAATTCTTCCAGTTCTTCAGAAATCACGATGATGGCAACCCCTTGACGGGATAAATCAATCAAAGTTTGCCGGATAAAAGCTGCGGCTCCGACATCGACACCCCAAGTCGGTTGTGCCACCACCATGACTTTAGGCTGTTGTAAAATTTCACGTCCTACGATGAATTTTTGTAGGTTACCGCCCGATAAGGAACGAGCAGCAGCTTCAGTGCCAGAAGCTTTTACTGCAAATTTTTGAATACAGTCCTGTGCAAACTGACGTGCTTTTTCATAACTGACCAGTCCATAACGAACAAAGCCTTGTCGAAATGCGGTCAACAATGCATTTTGAGTTAAACTCATGGCAGGCACTGCGCCACGTCCCAAACGTTCTTCGGGTACAAAGCCAAAACCTAGTGCACGGCGTTGTCCTGCATTTAAATTCCCAATCGCACGACCTTCTAACAGAACACAATCTTTGGCTGTGGTGATTTCACCAGACAAAGCTGTCAAAAGTTCAGCCTGACCGTTTCCAGAAATCCCTGCAATCCCTAGAATCTCACCTGTTTTTACACTGAGCTGAATATTCTCAAGGGATGTCCCAAAAATATCGGGTGCCTGCACATTGAGCTGTTTGACTTCAAATATAGGCAGACTTTCACCTGTATAAACTGGATGTTCGTAAGCAGGAAGATCACGACCTATCATCATTTTGGCCAGACTAGCGGTACTTTCTTGTTTTGGAATGGTCGTGCCTGTAACCTTTCCACCACGTAAAATAGTGGCACAGTCACAGAGCGTTTGTATCTCATTGAGTTTATGACTGATATATAAAATTGATACGCCTTCGCTGGCCAGACGACGTAGGGTTTCAAATAAGGTCAACACTGCTTGAGGCGTCAGCACTGAAGTCGGTTCATCTAAAATGAGCAATGATGGGTTTTGCAATAAACAACGAACAATTTCAACCCGTTGCCGTTCCCCGACCGATAAACTATAAACCGTTCTTTTTGGATCAATAGGCAATCCATATTTTTCAGACACCTCAATCACGCGTTTGGATAAGGCGTTTAGATCAAATTTTTCATCCAAGCCCAATGCAATATTTTCCACAACGGTCAGGGTTTCAAATAACGAGAAATGCTGATAGACCATCCCAACTCCCAAACGTCGGGCTGCGGCAGGACTTTCGATACTGACCGAACGACCATTCCAGACAATTTCTCCTTCATCGGCTTTGACAGCACCATAAATAATCTTCATCAGGGTGCTTTTACCTGCGCCATTTTCTCCAAGCACTGCATGGATTTCACCTGGTGCGACCTGTAAGCTAATTTGATCATTGGCGACTAAGCTGCCATAGCGCTTGGTAATATTGATCAGTTCCAGACGATTTTGCTGCATAATAGGCGTTGACTTGTTGCTCGTCGTATTGAAGACAGGATCAACAGAGATTGTATCGGAAGGTAGTGCCATCATGTCATCTCTTTGGTTCAGGTGATTGAAATGAAGCAAGGGACATGCCATGCTAAAATCACATTGCTTTCGTAGATATAGATCATTTAAAAAATAAAATAATGATCAGCTTCAGGCTTGTATCAAGACCAGAACCCCTGATGGGCTTGTGCTGCTTCTTCACTTAAACACGGTCCAATCACTTGTATAGCTCGTTGTCCACTGGCAAAGACCTGTCGGCAAGGTAAAGATAAAGTTGGGTTTTCTGGATGATTACCCGTGATTTCGAGTAATTGACCCTCACTCATGCCATAAACCACGCGACCAATGCCCGTCCAATAAATGGCACCTGAACACATCGCACAGGGTTCTGCATTGGTATATAACGTGCAACCTCGAAGCTGTTCTAAGGGTAACAGTCGCGCAGCCTGTCCTGCGGCTACAGTTTCTGCATGGCGAGTCGGATCACCTGTGGGTGGTAATGAGTTATTGCCTGCCTGTGTCACGATTTCCCCTTGTGCATTCACGACAATCGCAGCAAAAGGATGTAAGCCTTGTTGTTTGGTTTGTTCTGCCAGTTCAAAGGTTTTTCTTAAAAAAAACAGGTCTTGAGCTGTGGCCTGATCATGTGTTGTCATTTCGCTGTCCCTTGGGATTCAATGGCACTTGAACATGAGGATGGAGCGTAAACAAGCTAAGGTCTTGTTGCTTACGCTCAACCTGCATCCTCAATACATTTTAGAAGTGGTAGTCCACACGAACCATTGGAGTACTGGCTGTTGCGCCTTTTCCGGCAAAACCATCGGTATCATTGCCGAATTTATTTTTCCAGTACTCATAACCTGCACCAGCACGCAACTTACTGCCTTTAAGACCTATCACTGAACTTAGGTCATACATCACCCGTGCATCGATATGGGTTTCAGCTTTGGTATCGCCACCCGATTCATTTTTTCCTTTAGAGTCAATCCAGAGTGCATAACCTTCAAAAGATAATGGTGTTTTTGCAATCGGAATGCCCCAAGTGAATTGAGCTGCTGCATGTGTATCGTAAGTATAGCGACCAGAAGAATAGCCAAAACGTGGTGTATCTGAGGAAGGATCATTACTTTCAAATAATGCCAAGATGCTAAAATCTAGAAAGCCAGGCACATCAAATTGAATCGTTGGTCCAACCACCCACATCCGCTTTTTAGAACTATAACTATCATTTTTGGTATTCCAGTCCAACCCTGCTGTTAAACCTGCGCCACGAATGTAGCCTGGTACAGATAAGTTGGTTTTGGTGATTGCACCTAAATCCAGATAGCGACGGATAACCACATAAGCTTCCTGAGTGCCTTTATTGTTGGATTGCGTGCTATTTGGCTCATCATTAGACTGAAGCAAGTCGACATTAAAGAAATTTGAACCATATTTATCGCCACTGGCATGGGTCAGGTTAAAAATTTGTTTGGTAATATCAGTACGGCTGCCATCTGCATCATTTTTATACGGTTCAGCAAATTGAGTGCCGTAGCGCCAACCAATCGAAGTATCACTCCATGTTGCGGCCTGTGCAGATTGCATGACACCTACTCCCCCTAGAATAGTCGCCATAGCAGTCATTAACGTTTTAAGTGCATTACCTTGTTGTAATACTTTCATTACACATTTCCCCTTATCACCTTGTTAAGATCAAAGCGCACAATATTCGTTTCAAGATACTGATTGATTGCTTTGTTAAAATCACGTTTGCCCCAATGCAAAACGATCTGACTTAGAGATAAAGGCAAATTTCCTACCAAAGATTGGCATATTAAAAATGTACAATGTTGCTTATGTTAAAATAGATATAAACCCGCAATTCAGTCTTTTTTTAATCGAATTTCATGAAAATACAGAGCATTAAAAGCACAGGGCAATAGCTGCACGACCTCCCTGTGCTTGAACGTAAGTGATTGAGAGAATGAAACTGCGAAGAATTAATTAATTGACCACATGACTATCATTTCTCAGCACCGAAATCACCAAATCACGGAACCAACGAAATTCAGGAGAGCGGTGCTGGCGTTCATGCCAAAGTAGATAATAAGAAATTTTAGGAAACTGAATCGGTGCTGTCGAAATCGTCAACGGTAATAATGCACTATAATGGCGAGAAAATGAGCGCGGTGCAGAGAAAATCGCGTCAAGTTGTAGCAACATGTACGGAATCATCCCAAAATATGGAATAAATGCCACAATATTACGTTTCAGTCGTTCTTTAGATAAATGTAAATCGATGACACCACGTTGGCCAACCGTATAAGGTGTGGGTGCAATATGATCAGCATTTAAATAATCATCCATGGATAAAGCTTTGTTGGCGAGTGGGTGTGACTTACGCATCAGGCAAACGACTTCATCTTCAAACAGTGGCGCAAGCCGTAAATATTCTGGGGGTTGCGGCCAATTGCCAATCACCGCATCATACATGCCACTTTCCAGTGCATGGGCATAATCCACATTGTGTCCCATCGAATGCATAATCACCGTACAATGCGGAGCTTCCACATGAATCCTACGCAGAATTTCACCAATCGCGATCGGATTTAAATAATCGGATGCAGCCAGATTAAAGACTTGGCGCGATTGCGCAGGATCAAAATTGACTTGCTGAGTCGCGATCAGTTCGAGTTGGCTGAGTACCTGACTCACAGGCTCAAGTAGAGATAATCCACGCTCAGTTGGAGTCATGCCATTTCGACTACGCACCAAAAGTTGATCACCCGTAATTTCCCTGAGTTTTTTTAAAGCAGTACTAATGGCAGGTTGTGATTGATTCAGTCGTTTGGCTGCATTAGATACACTTTTTTCAGTCAAGAGCACATATAACACTTGCAATAAATGTGCATCCAACGCTTCCCATTTGTTTGTAGGATGAATCACCAAGCTGTCCTTATTTTACTAAAACGAAGTTTATAGGCAAAATTTATACCATCTCTGGCATGTAATAGAACAGCACTATTCACAATGATGAAAATAAAAACAGTTTTTTTATGAATTATTTCAATTGACAGCCAATAAACCTGCCATAGGAATAAAGTGACTTTGATGACGAATACGATTGATCCAGCGACGAATATGCAAAAATGGCACTAAGCTCAGTCCAGCATCCCATGCCAGCGCGACTTGTGGAAAGATCATCAAGTCGGCAATCGTGGGGTGTGAGCCCAATAAATAGCCCTGCCCAATAACAGTTTGCTCACATAAGTGATCATCTAATTCGCGTAATTGTTGTGTTGCCTGTTGGATCAGCTGTTCCTCATTAGATAAAAATTGATCGACCGACAAATTCGCCTGACGTAAGATTCCTAAACTGAATTTAAGTGTTTCATTAAAATCAGACCAAGCCTGTATTTGTGATGACAAATTTTCAGGCATCCATTGCAATTGATTTTTTGTTATTTCAAGCAGTTGTTTAAAAATAGGCATCAACCCAGAATGGTTTGACGTGGAATCGAACAAAACAGGACATTCAAATTTGCGCTCCAGTTGCTCGACATCTGCATAGATGGATTGATAAGGAAGCTGTAAAAACTCAAGTAGCAAACGAACACTGTAACAATCCGTAGATAATGGATCATCCGCGAGTTGAAAAGCCGCTTGTGATTGATTTAAGTTCATGCCACATGCTCCCTCTGGGTATTTTGATGTACACCATAACTCCAGTTTTTCGCGATCAACCATTTACGATAGGCGGTCGCCAGTGCATCGGCTTTAGTTGGAATTTCCAATTTTTCAAGTGGAAGTTTCAAAGGCAGATGATTTTCCAGAATCGGTTTATCCTGTGTAAAAATTTTCTGCTGAAACAACACCATATCGGTTATGCTACTGGTCTGATCATCCAGAATCATGAGTAAATGCGCTCGAATATGAGTTTCACTCAAGGGTTGAATAAACAGACACACCACATCGGCAGGAATAATTCCCTCAGCCGCAGTATTCACTTTATATAAAATCGCATTTAAGGGGGAAGCAACACGATAAACATATTCAGTTTCCTGTGGCTGAGGAGAACTCGGTGCAGCAAGCGGTTGAGTAAAAAAACATTCGGTTGCCCAAATTTCATCGACCTCTTCACGCCATTCAACTTGATAAGGTTTGACAGCGGTTTCTGGTTCAGCGCCCAATATCCCTGTATGTACATAAGGAAAATGTGCCATATCCAGAAAATTTTCAATACCACGCAATGGCGAAGTCCGCACACCATAAGCGCCACAGGGTACACGGCGGGCGGCGGCAACATCATATTCTTGTAGCTGAAATAGTGGTTTTTTCTCAGTACCAATACACAACCAGACAAAGCCATAAGCCGCTTGTACTGCAATATCTGATGGAGCAATATCGAGTGCATCAAATCGAATCTGATACACTTTTTCAGCATGGATAATATCTTGCTGGATCGTCAAATTATGGCCATCCAGACGAGTTTTGATCTGTTGCTGCTGAACAAACTCCTGTTCAGACGCCAACACAATCCACTCGCCAACCAAGCTTGGTGCAAGTGATGGAAGATGCTGATTAGACATAACTCAATTGCTCCATCTCCAAATCCTGTCGCATCTGATTTAACAAAGGATGACGCTGGGTTGCATGTTCTTCTTGCAATAACATCGCATGTATGGTCACCACATTGGACTGAGTAGGTGTTAAATAAATGCGTAGTGCGGAATCTTTAGCATGACCTTGCCACACTAACCGATTGTGACTAACGCAGTCACTTATCCCCAGTTCAGATAGATAATCCTGTACCTGAGGCAATGTCGTCGACAGTGTGACCGAACCTGCATAAACGAACGGCACTTCCTCCAAAGGAAGATCAGCACAACAATCAGCATCACCGCCATACCAGATCATGCCTGACTTTTCAGTGACAGCATAAGACTTGGCACATAAACTTTTCGGCGCACGTTGATCAGGTTGAGCAGGTATTCGCTGACAATGCCCATCTTCAGCAGCAAACTGCCAACCATGATAGGCACACACGAGACTTTCGCCTTGTACTTGTCCCAGACTTAAACGCACACTGCGATGCGGACAACGATTTTCCCAAATTTGGACATGACCCTGAATAGAGCGCCATACGGCAACATCTTTATCTTCTACCAGAAATTGTTCCACTTCACCCGCTTCGATCAACACCGAAGGAACTAAAGGGATCCATTGTCCTGTGATCATGTCCATCTTCCTCAGAAAAATCATTGACTTAAATTTTACAATTTATTTTGGCAATACGCCCTGAACACCTTGTACATAGAAGTTCATCTTATCCAGTTGTGCTTCGGTATAAACACTGCCTGCTTTGACAAACTCTTTGCCAGCTTGTGTATACAGTGGACCTGCAAATGGATTCAGTTTACCTGCCTTAATGGCATCACGACGAGCCAAAACCATTTTTTTAGCGTCAGCCGAAACTGCTTTTCCAATATTTTCCACATTGACCGTGCCTTCTTTGACTCCATAATAAATCGGCGCATTGGTCCATTTGTTCGCAGCAACATCTTTCAGCACTTTTTCATAAATCGGATCCCAATGCAGTACCGCCGCAGCTAATTGCGCATCGCCACCAAATTTATCCATATCCGAATTCCAACCGAGACCCCAAACCCCTTTTTGCTTGGCCGCCTGTACCACTGCTGGCGAATCGGTATTTTGTAATAACACATCGCACCCTTGTGAAATCAAGGCTAAAGCAGCATCACGTTCTTTACCCGGATCAAACCAAGAACTGACCCAGACCACTTGGGTGGTAATTTTTGGATTGACACTACGCGCACCAATAGTAAACGCATTAATATTGCGCACTACTTCTGGGATTGGATACGAACCTACAAAACCAATTTTACCAGTCTTGCTCTTACTTCCCGCCAACACACCAAGCAAATACGCACCCTGATAAGTACGAATATTATAATTGCCCATATTTTTGCCAGATTTATAACCTGTGGCATGCATAAACACTGTATTTGGATAAGTACGTGAGACTTTCTCCATTGCATTCATATAACCAAATGACGTGCCAAAAATGACCTTATTGCCTTGTTGCGCGAGGTTACGAAAAACACGTTCAGCATCACCTGTTTCAGGCACATTGGCCACAAAAGTGGTTTTCACCGCCCCTTTAAGGTCTTGTTCGGTACGAATACGCGATTGATCATGTGCGTAAGTCCACCCATGATCCCCCGGTGGGCCTATGTAGACAAAAGCAGCTTTGAGCGGGTCAGCGGCATGTGCAGTCGTTACGACTGTGGCTGTCGTCGATAAAGCACCGAGTGTGAGTAAACCGCTACTGGCTGCACAAAATGCAGTCTTTTTGAATTTTGAAAATAATTTGGAAAATAAACCCTGTTGGCTTTGATCGTGAAGCTGATTTGGATTTTTGTTCATTTCAACAGACATCGCACTACCCCATTTTTGTTATGGTATAAAGACACCAGAAAATAAACTTACGCTGAACCAAAGATTTATTTTCCAGAACACATCAAGCTAAAATGCAACCTTTGCGCCAACATGAGCTGTGTTGTTTTTAATTGATCATTTTTAAATAAAGGTTATATAAAAACTAAAATAGAGCCAATGAATCGATCAAATCAAAATTTAAATAAAACAAAAATAATCAATAGGTTATTTAATTAACCCCTTGCAATGTGACTTTAGCTTATTGCTTGATAAACGTTTAAGAAACGCCATCGTTTGAATAGCGTAGAGATTCTGCACAAGTGTGGAACATCCCTGTCCACCCTGCTGCTTAAAAGTCATATATCTAGTTTGGAATGATCTTTTTCGTTTTTATTGATGTTTTCTTTTGCGCCAAAATGATGCCCAGCAAGATCATCATTCCACCAAATGTATGATAGATCGTCCAGTGTTCTGACAACCACAGACTGGCAATAATTGCTGTAAATACAGGCATCAGATTCATAAAAATACTGGTTCGATTGGGTCCAATTTGCTGAACAGCTACCATCCACAATAATGGTGCAATCAGTGATGGAAAAATGCCCGCATAAAAAACACTTGGTCCATTTTGAAGATTAATCGAATCAAGTCCCAACCAAACAATAAAGGGCAGGTGATAAATCAGGGCAAATCCGATTTGCACATATAGACTGATCAATAACGGAATCTGTAACTGCCATTTCTTTAAAAACACCCCATAAAAGGCATAGAAAAACACCGCAACAACCATGATGGCATCGCCCCAATGCCCACCACTTTGCAATAAGTTGGCAAGATGTCCCTGACTCATGACATACATGAGACCAAAAAAAGAAATCAAACTCCCGATCACAGCAAATTTATTGGGAATATCCTTTAAAATAAACATTGAGACAAAAATGGTAAACACTGGAATAAAGGCATTGATAATCCCCATATTGGTCGCAGTGGTATAATGTGCAGCACTATAAGCCAGTCCTTGATATAGCACCATCCCAAAGGCACTTAACACCGCCAGTTGCCCCAAATGCCGCCGTACCAGCATCCGTTGTTTCCAGACTTGAGGCAGGATAAAAGGTGTCAATACTAAAAATGCCACCAGCCAGCGATAAAAACTAATGCTCACTGGAGAAATATAATCGGCCACATAGCGAGTCACTGTAATGTTCAGCGACCAAATTAATACAGCCAGCATGGGCAGTAACAATGCCCACCAATGGACTTTTGCAACATCTTTCATGAATTTTTCAAATTAAATGAGAATAAATCTATTTTATCCTTGTCGAGATAAATTGAAATATCGCAAATCAGATATTTGTATCGCAGTTAAGACATCGCTTATTGATCAAAATCGGGTTATTGATCAAATAAGTCCCATGCTTTCATGGCATGTTCCACCACATGATTCAATTCATCAATTTCTGCGCCATCCCGTGCCTGCACCGTTAAACCTTGAATGACAGTACAATAAAAATTAGTCATCGTTGCAATAGGCGCATGTTTAGATAAATCACCCTCCAGAACACCTTGTTGTAAGCGTTCACATAGTTTTTGTTTGGTCGCTAAACGTTTTTCAAGTAGGTTATATTGTATATCTTGCGCTTGTTCCGAGCCATTCATGGCAGCAGTAATTAACATACAGCCTTTGGGCTTATTGGGTTGAGCCAAACGTTTGACGTTGTCATATAGATACAGCTCAAATGCAACCTTGGCGGTTTTAGCTTCTAAAAAAATGCGGAGGATCGGACAAGCTTCATGAGCCAGATAATAATCAATACATTGATAGAACAGCCCAGCTTTGTCACCAAAACTACTGTATAGACTCGGTGCCGTCAGTTCCAACGCTTGAGTAAGATCACTGATTGAGGTAGCTTCATAACCATGCTCCCAAAACAACAACATGGCTTTTTCCAAGGCCTGTTGCTCATTAAAGCACTTTGGTCGACCGCGTTTTTTCTTTGCTAACGCAATCGGCTCATCCAAAACCAGTGTTTTATCTAATTTTGTCATAAAGCTCACAGCTATTTTTATAACAATCATTATTAAATTAATTGACGCTGATATTTTTTTCAACTATTTTATTTTCATAGTGATCACTATGAAAATAAATTGACGCATTTCTATTCCTACAATAAGGTTGAAATTCAATGGATAGCTCAACACCCATTCCGCCCAGTCCTGCCCCACAAGGTAGCTGGCTGGCGATATTGGCAGTTTCGATTGCCGCATTTACTTTGGTCACCAGCGAATTTTTACCGATTGGTGTCCTCAATAGCGTGGCCAGCGATTTAAATATTTCAACAGGTACGGCTGGGCTGATTATTACCCTTCCAGGTGTAATGGCTGCTTTTGCTGCGCCTTTACTACCTGTGGCAATGAAACAACTCGATCGTCGTTATGTGCTGATTTTACTCACCTTTATAATGGTCATTGCAAATACGATTACTGCATTTTCTGACAATTTTACCCTGCTGTTACTCAGTCGATTAGTTCTAGGGATTTCAATTGGAGGTTTCTGGGCGACTGCAATTGCCCTGAGTGGCAAACTGGCACCCAAAAGTTTACCCATTGCCAAAGCCACAGCCGTCGTCATGGCAGGTGTGACACTAGCCACCGTGCTAGGTGTTCCAATTGGCACATGGTTAAGTGAGTTTTATGGTTGGCGCAGTGCCTTTGCGATCACGGCAGTCATTGGTTTTATCGTGCTCATGCTTCAAGTCGTATTTTTACCGCCATTACGACCTGATGCTGCCATTCATTTACGTGACTTGCCTGCTTTACTTCGTATTCCCAAAGCTCGTAGTGGCATGTTAATTGTACTGCTGATTGGGCTGGCACATTTTTGTGCTTATAGCTATTTGGCACCATTTTTTAAACATATTGCAGGCTTTGATGGCACGACCATTGGCATGTTGTTATTACTGTATGGCATCGCGGGTGTTTTCGGGAATGCTTTTGCAGGTTATAGCGGTAATTTAAATATTCGTTATACCTTAGCATTTGTGGGAATCTGTTTTGCTATTGTATTCTTTGGATTTCCTGTGTTTGCCATTCATGAAACAGGCGCATTTATCTTAACTGCTTTATGGGGTTTTGCATTTGGCGCATTTCCAACCTCAGCCAATATCTGGATGTTTGTACATGCACCCCAAGCTGTTGAAAAAGGAATGCCGTTATTTGTTGGCTTATTTCAGGTGATGATTGCCAGTGGATCATTACTTGGTGGTTTTGTAGTTGATCATTTTAATGAAAATATTTTAATTTATGGTGTACTCACTTTTATTCTTTTAGCTTTGCTGTCTATTTTCACGTTAGCTAAAGGTTTAAATAATCCGAAAATCAGCTGTGAAAATGAAGCATGAATGATGTAATTCCCACAACACAGAATGCCTTACAAAATCTGGCTCAACAATTGGAAATTCACGAATTCTTTTTCCATCCGCATGACAGTGTGTGCCCGCATTCTTCACTGTGGGGAGATTTCAACTTCAGTTTAAATGGTGTGCTTGAAATTCAGGTGGGTGAACGTACCTTCTTGGCACCGCCTAATTATGGTTTGTGGTTACCGCCACAAACCAGTCATTTTTGTGTTGCAGTCGATCAACCGACGCATTTTATTTGTATCAGAGTCCATCCTGATCTTTGTTCACAGTTTCATACCAATCCTAAAACCCTCGAAATCCGACCTTTTTTTCATGCTTTGGTAAAAGAGTTATTACATGATCAGTACTCTCCAGATTCGATAGAATATCTGCGGTTATTACAGGTCTTGTTCGATCAAATGCTGGCAGCAGATTGTTATGATCATTATTTACCCCAAACCACGCATCCAACTCTCGCGCCCATTTTGGATAAATTAGGGCAAGCCCAGTTGTTTAATTCTAGTTTGCAGCAGATTTTACAAAGCTTTCAAATTAGTGAACGTCATGCACTACGTTTGAGCCAGCAGGAATTACAATTATCTTTATCAGAATGGCGTAATCGCGCCAAAATTGTGTATGCGATTGGTCAAATTCAGCAAGGGACGGCAATTAAACGAATTGCACTGGATTTAGGTTATCAACATAGCTCCAGTTTTATTGAATTTTTTAAACGTTATACAGGTCAAACTCCCCTTCAAATGCAATAAACAGAGTGCATTGTGGATAACTTCACGGTTATACACAGAAATCCAGAGTAAAACACTTGCCTTTCTGCATAAATCTCCTTAAAACAAGATATCTCTTTTATGTATGCAACTTTAAGGACTTATATGAGCAATTCAGTCTACGACATTCCAGTCAACACGATCTCAGGGGAAGAAGCCACTTTAAATCAGTATCAAGGCAAAGTGTTATTGATTGTCAATGTAGCATCCAAGTGTGGTTTAACACCTCAATATGAAGGACTGGAAAAACTATACCAATCACAAAAAGAGCATGGTTTAGAAATTCTAGGTTTTCCAGCCAATAATTTTTTGGAACAGGAGCCTGGTACAAATGATGAAATTCAACAGTTCTGCTCGTTGACTTATGATGTACATTTTCCCATATTTTCCAAAATTTCTGTCGTAGGTGAAGATAAGCATCCGCTTTATCAAACTTTAATCACTGCACAGCCTGAACGTATTGGTGAAGGACCGTGGTGGCAAGATTTAGTCGAATATGGTCTAACCCCAAATCCAAAGCCTGAAGTTCTCTGGAATTTTGAGAAGTTTTTAATCAATAAAAAAGGTGAAGTGGTGGCACGTTTTGCACCCGATATCACTGCGGATGACTCTCGTTTAGTCGATGCCATTCAGGCAGAGTTAGCAAAATAAGATTTTGCTGTAAAGATGACAAATCCTATGTTTTGTCATCTTTATTTTTAGAATAAATAAAGTTTATTTAAAAGCAAAACTCATCACAAAATAATGAAAAATAAAATCTTTAATCACATTAAAATATTATATTTCTCATTGATTTGTTATAGAAATAGATTAATTTATATTCAGATTATGACCTCTTAAAACAAAAACTGGAATGGCTAAAATGAAACGAATACTACGCTGTTTGCCACTCGCCCTGATCGGACTATTGGCGCATACAACCCATGCGGCAAGTCCTGCTCAGGTAACTTATCTGATTAAATTTAATACGCCTGTGACCGATCTTTTATTAAACTCGATCAATTTTAACCAACAATTTCAGGGGAAAATTAAATTCATTTATCAACATGCTTTTCAAGGCGTTGCTGTTCAAATTCCACAAAATGTAGAACAGGAATTCGTTCGTATTTTAAAATTAAATCCCACAGTCAGCCTGATCGAAAAAGATCAAGTGTTTAAAAGCAATGCCACGACTCAAACCAATGCGACTTGGGGATTAGATCGCAGTGATCAGCGTAACCTTCCCTTAAATTCGACCTACAATGCCGATGGTAATGCTCAGGGTGTACCCGTCTATGTGGTTGATACTGGGGTGCTGGCTTCTCATCAGGATTTTGCTGGTCGAGTGAAGGCGGGTTATACGGCAGTATCTGATGGTAATGGCACCACGGACTGTAATGGTCACGGTACACATGTTGCAGGAACGATTGCAGGTACAAAATATGGTATTGCCAAATCTGCTTCTATCATCCCTGTTCGAGTACTGGATTGTAATGGTTCTGGAACAACATCAACAGTCATTGCAGGATTAGATTGGGTTGCCTCTCAAAACCCAAGGAATGCGGTGGTTAATTTGTCACTTGGTGGTGGAACTTCAACTGCACTTGATGATGCAATTAATCGGGTTGTGAATAAAGATATTGTCGTAGTGGTCGCGGCTGGCAATAACAATGCCGATGCGTGTAACTATTCTCCATCACGAGTCCCTGCAGCGATTACAGTAGGCGCAACCACCAATCAGGATCAACGCGCCAATTATTCTAACTATGGAAAATGTCTGGATATCTTTGCGCCTGGCAGTAATATTACTTCGGATTGGTATTCTAATAATACAGCGACAGCAACGGCCAGCGGCACCTCGATGGCAAGTCCACATCTGGCGGGATTGGCCGCTATTTTACGAGCAATATATACAGGTGAAAACGTATCACAAATTACCAATCGTATTCTCAATAAAGCGACAACAAATAAGGTAACAGATAGCCAGACAGGCTCACCTAATCGCTTGGTTTACACGCGTTTATAACCTTTCTTATTTGGTGAATACAAACCTTGATAGATGAAGGTTTGTATTCAGGGTATTTTTGCTTTTGTTATAATTTTGCAAATCTCAATTCTCCCTCCATCTTTTCATCATATTCTAAGAAATTAAATACTGATTTTTTTGATTATGACATTTTTTTCTGGTCGATCTCTGCTGATCTCTGCTCTTATCGTAACCACTATGGTTTCATTACAAGGTTGTGATCAGCCTCCCACAAATAATGCGCAGGAAACGACAGCATCAGATCATGAGGCGACCGCCCAAATCACTGATCAAGCAGCTACAGACACCCCATCTTCCGATTTTAGAAGTGGTAATTTCTTTTATATCGCTCGTGATGTCGCTGATCTGCAACTACGCGCAGGTGATTACATTCAACAATTAAAACAAACTCAAACTGAACTACAGCAAGCCATTCAAGACAAAGATAGTCGTCAACTACAGCAAACCGCCATGACCTTGCAGCAGCAACTCCAAGGCTTTAATCAGGCATTAAACAGTTTAAATTTAAAAAGTCAGGAAATTGAAGATGTTCGTAAAAAAATACTGGAGAACAACCAACAGGTATTAAAAAGTCCGTTTTTAAATGGACAAGTCAACTGGGATCAGGTCAATTTTAAACAGATCGAACAGCAAATGAATAATGTTCAAAGCGAAATGTTAAAGTTGGCAAGCATGATGATTCCGCAATCAGATTCCGCTCAATCTGAAACATCTCAAGAAGCTTCTGATACTAACTCATGAAATGATAAAACCCACTCTTCAAAGAATGGGTTTTGATTCGATTCAGTGGTGAAACACTTTATTTTTTAAAATCAATCACAATACGGCCATCGATTTTACCCTGTTCCATCCGATCAAAAATATCATTGATATTTTCTAGCGGCTCCACACTGATGTGTGCTTTGACCTTACCACGTGCCGCGATATCCAGTGCTTCTTTCAAATCTAGTCGTGTACCGACAATCGAACCGCGCACGGTAATGCCATCTAACACCATATCAAAAATAGAGAGATCAAACTTGCCTGGTGGTAGACCATTCAAGACCATGGTGCCACCACGACGAATAATCGAAACCGCTTGTTCAAATGCCTTTGGTGAAACCGCCGTAACCAATACCCCATGACAGCCTTCACCAGTGGCTTTCAATACTTCTTCTTTTACATCTACCTTAAGTGCATTAATCCCAACATCAGCCCCTAATTCTTTGGCCAATGCCAGTTTACTGTCATCGACATCGATGGCAACCACATTAAATCCCATGGTCTTGGCATATTGCACCGCCACATGACCCAAGCCACCAATACCTGAAATCGCCACCCAATCCCCTGTTTTGGCTTCAGTCATTTTCAGGCCTTTGTAAACGGTCACGCCTGCACATAAGATTGGCGCGATTTCGAGTAAATCCACACCATCTGGAATCACACCGACATATTCACCATCCGCCAGACAATATTCAGCAAAACTTCCATTGACCGAATACCCTGAATTTTGCTGTTCCTTACATAAGGTTTCCCAACCTGCGTAACAATGGTCGCAATGTCCACAAGCCGAATATAACCATGGGATACCGACTTTATCACCCACTTTCAGGTGAGTAATTCCTTCACCAATCTCTACAACTTCACCCACGCCTTCATGACCTGGAATAAACGGTAGACTCGGTTTAATTGGCCAATCACCATGCATGGCATGTAAATCAGTATGGCAGACCCCAGTCGCAATCATCTTGACCAGAACCTTGCCTGCGCTGACTTTTGGAATGTCTACATCCTTGATTTGTAGCGGTTGATTAAACTCGGTGACCACCGCAGCTTTCATTGTGCTTCCCATTTTATTATCTCCGTCTTATGTCATATTAAGAATTTGTTCATTATTATAAGAACCATTCTCAACTATAAAGCAGAATAAAATGACTAAGGTTGGAGTTTGGTAGGTTATTCACTTTAGATTTATTTACAGTTACATCATCACTACGCGTTTTTGATCTCTAATTGATACGTATAACTTTTTCCAGGCTCAACTTGCTGAGGCAAGATCCGAAGTTCGGCCGACTCTATACAGACAAAATCTTGCCAAGCGTGATCAGGCATATCGTTTAAACGCGCCGCTTTCTCAATCCATGGGTTCCATATGACAGCGCTAGGTGCATTACTTTGAATGCTCAGCGGGCGATTATCCTGATCTGCCAATATAATAGTTCCATTGGTTAACGGATAAATACGATCAGTTTCAGTATCAAATTCGAGTTGTTGTTCTAGTTGTATTTTTTCTTGATGCTGTTGTAGCTGATCAATATAGCTCAGTCCTGCCAAACCAGTAATAGTGGCGGTTGCTGCGTTGACGGCAAAATAGCTGTGCCAAGCAAAGTTAAATTCAATGGTTTTTTGGTCAATATTAGTTAAATTAAATCTGAACTGAAGGGTTTCACCGCAATCAATGCTCATCTGTAACACAAAGGCTGCATCCCAATAACGCCGTGTTAGTATACTGTCACGTAATTCAAACAACAATTGATGGCCTGATGCAGTCAGGTTCATATCCATTAATTGCCAATCTAAATTTCTAGCAAAACCATGTGAAGGGTATGATTTTTCTTCTGGATGTCCACCAAACCAAGGAAAACACAACGGTATGCCACCGCGTATGGCTTTTGCGGGCTGATATGAATTGAGCTCGGAGAGCCAGAGTAATGCTTGTGTTTGAGTCTGATGCTTGAGATGGAACTCTAGAACTTGTGCACCCTGAAAAGCAATCAGGGCATCACAAAATGAATTGGAAATCCTGAGCGCCTTTAAACCGTGCTCTCCCAGCCGCTCAATCGTGATACCTGACACGTCTTTAAAATTGATCATTGAATATTTACCTTAAACTGATGACGCCTGCTGTGTTTGCCAGGTTTTAAATGCTGTTAACATTTCCAGTTTTTGTGATGCGCTGGCAGCATGCTGCTCAAGTCGGGTTGCATCTCCTCGATAAAGCTGTACAACACATTGATTGGCAAGGCTGGTAATACTGTCACGTCCTATTGTTTGATAATCGCTAACCTCTGTCTGGGTGAGAATGATATCCCAACAAGACACAACCGAACTTAGATCAATCGCAATACTCAAAAATAACTGTTCAGCCTGCCGATACAGTTCCCAAAAATGTGGTTCAATTTCAATTAATTCCACGCTGATCTGATAATCTCTTATTCCTTTTAAACCTTATAGCATAAAAAAAGCCACCTTTCGGTGGCCTTTTAAAAACGGGCAACTTACATTGCACGGTTTTTAATTTTACGGATGGTTTCAAGCTGACCCGCAATCTCAGAAAGAGATGCCAGTGCAGCCGCAGAGTCCAAATCGCTCTTTTGGTTGGCAAGCAATTGTTCAGCCTGTTTACGGGCTTCTAAAATTGCTGCTTCATCCAAGTTGTCGGCACGAATTGCAGTATCTGCAAGAATCGTTACGACATGCGGTTGAACTTCTAGCACACCACCTGATACATAAACAATTTCTTCTGTACCATTTTCCAACTGAACACGAATCGGGCCCGGCTGGAGCAAAGTCACTAGTGGCGCATGCCCAGGTAAAATACCCAGCTCACCACCCGCACCTTTTGCGATCAGCATGGTCACTGTTCCAGAGTAAATTGACTCTTTAACACTGACTACGTCACATTGCATCGTCGCCATGAGAATCTCCTAAATTAGGGTTGCTAATTAAAGTTTCTCAGCTTTAGCAATCACTTCGTCAATACCACCCACCATGTAGAACGCTTGTTCTGGGATGTGATCGTATTCACCAGCAAGAAGACCTTTAAAGCCACGAATCGTTTCTTTAAGTGGTACTAATTTACCAGGAGCACCTGTAAATACTTCAGCTACGTGGAACGGTTGAGAGAAGAAACGTTGGATTTTACGCGCACGGTAAACCACCAATTTATCTTCTTCTGCTAACTCATCCATACCCAAGATCGCGATGATGTCTTTAAGCTCTTTATAACGTTGCAATACGTTCTGTACAGAACGTGCAATTTCATAATGCTCAGCACCAACGACCAATGGATCTAGCTGACGCGAAGTTGAATCCAGTGGATCGATCGCTGGGTAAATACCACTTGACGCGATGTCACGGCTCAATACAACGGTTGCGTCCAAGTGAGCAAACGTGGTTGCTGGAGATGGATCCGTCAAGTCATCCGCAGGTACATAAACTGCCTGAATCGATGTGATCGAACCAGATTTAGTTGATGTAATACGTTCTTGAAGAACACCCATTTCTTCTGCAAGTGTAGGCTGATAACCTACCGCAGATGGCATACGACCTAACAATGCGGATACTTCAGTACCTGCAAGGGTATAACGGTAGATGTTGTCAACGAACAAAAGAACGTCACGACCTTTACCATTTTCGTCTTTTTCATCACGGAAATATTCCGCCATGGTCAAGCCAGTCAACGCTACACGTAGACGGTTACCAGGTGGCTCGTTCATCTGACCGTAGACCATGGCTACTTTGTCAAGAACGTTAGAATCTTTCATTTCGTGATAGAAGTCGTTACCTTCACGAGTACGCTCACCAACACCAGCAAACACAGATAAACCTGAGTGAGCTTTGGCGATGTTGTTGATCAACTCCATCATATTAACGGTTTTACCAACACCCGCACCACCGAACAAACCAACTTTACCACCTTTTGCAAACGGGCAAAGTAAGTCGATGACTTTAATCCCTGTTTCCAAAAGATCAGTAGACGCTGCTTGTTCAGCATAAGAAGGCGCTTGACGGTGAATCGGTAAACGCGCTTCAGTTGCAACTGGGCCTGCTTCATCAATCGGGCGACCAAGTACGTCCATGATACGACCCAAAGTCGCAGGACCTACTGGTACAGAGATTGGCGCATGGGTATTTGTTACATTCAAACCGCGTTTAAGACCTTCAGTTGATCCCATCGCAATTGTACGAACAACACCATCACCAAGTTGTTGCTGAACTTCCAAAGTCGTTTCAGTTCCGTCAACTTGGAGAGCGTCATAGATCTTAGGAACGCTGTTGCGCTCAAACTCGACGTCGATAACCGCGCCGATGATCTGAATGATATGACCGCTACTCATTGCTGTCTCCTCAATTCAAACTAATAATGTTAAACGGCAGCGGCACCACCAACGATCTCAGAAATCTCCTGAGTAATCGCGGCTTGACGCAGCTTGTTATAAATAAGTTGTAGGCTCTTGATCAGTTCGCCCGCATTATCAGTTGCTGCTTTCATTGCAACCATACGTGCAGACTGCTCACACGCGATATTTTCAATCACGCCCTGATACACCATCGACTCGATATAGCGAACCAATAAACCATTCAGCAGTTCTTCCGCTTCAGGTTCATAGATATAATCCCAACCGTAAGTACGGTTTAGACTTTCGCTTTCTTCAGCCGCAGCCAAAGGCACCAGTTGTTCTACTTTCTGGTTTTGAGTCATGGCATTAACAAAGCCGTTTGATACGAGATAAATACGATCTAACTCGCCTTTATCAAATGCATCCAACATCACCTGTACGGAGCCAGTTAACTGTTCCAGACTTGGAGTATCACCAATATTGGTGGTTGCACCAAGTACTTTTCCGCCGTAGTTTTTAAAAAACGAAACCGCTTTTTGACCAATCAAAGCAAATTGAACTTCAATTGACTGCTCTTGTTGTTGCTGAACGTGTTTAACCACTTTTTTGAACAGGTTAATGTTCAAACCACCAGCAAGACCACGATCTGAAGACACAATGATATAGCCAACGCGTTTTACAGGGCGTTCAACCATATAACGATGTTTGTATTCAGGATTCGCTTGTACCAAATGAGCAATTACACGGTGCATATTTTCGGCATACGGACGGCCCTGAGCCATGCGCTCTTGCGCACGACGCATTTTTGAAGCAGCGACCATCTGCATCGCACGCGTAATTTTCTGCGTGGATTTGATACTGGCTACTTTGGCGCGAATTTCTTTTAAATTTGCCATACGCTTAACCTAGTCGTCGAAGGCTTTTAACAGCCTTCGAAGGGTTGATTCCGTGAACCAAACTTAAGCTAAAAAATTAGTAAGTTTGAGTCGCTTTGAAGTTCTCGATACCCGCTTTGATTTCAGCTTCGATGTCTTTGTTATAATCACCAGTGTCATCAATTTTTTGCATCAATGTCGCGTGTTCTGAACGGAAATACGCGATTAATGCAGCATCAAAGTCTACGATTTTCTTCACTTCAACGTCAGCCATATAGCCTTCGTTAGACGCGTAAACAGAAACAGCTTGGTCAGCAATTGAGTAAGGAGCATATTGTTTTTGCTTCATTAACTCAGTTACACGTTGACCATGCTCAAGTTGTTTACGCGTTGCTTCATCAAGGTCAGAAGCAAACTGAGCAAACGCAGCCAATTCACGGTATTGCGCTAGAGCGGTACGGATACCACCAGACAATTTTTTAATGATCTTGGTTTGAGCTGAACCACCTACGCGAGATACCGAAATACCTGCGTTCACAGCAGGACGAATACCTGCGTTGAATAATGATGTCTCAAGGAAGATCTGACCGTCTGTAATCGAAATTACGTTGGTTGGTACGAATGCAGAGACGTCACCCGCTTGAGTTTCAATGATCGGTAACGCAGTTAAAGAACCAGTTTGACCAGTTACTGCACCGTTCGTGAATTTCTCAACATAGTCAGCAGAAACGCGCGAAGCACGCTCAAGAAGACGTGAGTGAAGATAGAATACGTCACCTGGATACGCTTCACGACCTGGTGGACGACGAAGAAGCAATGAAATTTGACGGTAAGCAACAGCTTGCTTCGACAAATCATCATAAATGATCAGTGCATCTTCACCGCGGTCACGAAAATATTCACCCATGGTACAGCCAGAGTACGGAGCCAAATACTGCATTGCAGCAGGATCAGCAGCCGCAGCAGCGACAACAGTGGTATATGCCATAGCACCAGTTTCTTCTAGCTTGCGTACCACGTTTGCGATGGTCGATTGTTTTTGACCAATTGCAACGTAGACACATTTAATGCCAGAGTTTTTCTGAGCGATGATCGCATCAATCGCCATTGCTGTTTTACCCGTCTGACGGTCACCAATGATCAACTCACGCTGACCACGACCAACAGGAATCATGGTATCTACTGATTTATAACCAGTTTGAACAGGTTGGTCGACTGATTGACGCCAAATAACACCTGGTGCTACTTTTTCGACTTTATCAGTCAATTTAGCATCAATAGGGCCTTTACCGTCAATTGGGTTACCCAAAGCATCGACCACACGGCCAAGAAGCTCAGGACCAACTGGAACTTCTAATACACGACCTGTACAACGAGCTTTTTGACCTTCTTGCAGGCTTAGGTAGTTACCTAAAACAACGGCACCCACTGAATCCTGTTCTAGGTTCAGTGCCATACCAAATAAGCCGCCGTCGAATTCGATCATTTCACCGTACATTGCATCAGCAAGGCCGTGAATGCGCACGATACCGTCGGATACCATCACAATGGTACCTTCGTTTTTAGCGGTCGCGCTGGTGTCCAGATCTCCGATACGCTGTTTAATGAGCGCACTGATCTCGGATGGATTCAGTTGTTGCATTGCGCTATTCCTCAATCTTTTTTAAGTTCAGTCTTTTTGCGGTTAAGCAAGAAGACGAGTCCGCATTTTTTCAAGCTTGTTAAGCGCAGAGTCATCTATCACTTGATCGCCTGCACGAATAACCACACCTGCAATAAGCGCAGGGTTAACTTCTACTGACACAACCACAGAACTATTAAAACGCTTTTCCAAAGCATGGGTTAATAACTGCTCTTGTACAGAAGTTAAAGGAAATGCCGATTCAATCACGACATCTACTGTGTTGCTATTCTGTGATTTAAGCTGTTCGTACTCTACTGTAATCTCAGGTAACAGAATCAAACGATCATTTTCAGCAAGCAATGTCAAAAAGTTCGACACTGCCTGAGTTTGTTCTTCACCTAAAACTTTAGAAAAAAGTCCGACTTGCTCCACAGGAGTAAGCTCAGGGCGATTTAAATAAGCGGAAAATGCTTCGTCTTGCACCGTAGCACTGAGCACTTGTAACGCATTCGACCAATTGTCAGTTGCACCTTGCTCAGAAGCGTAAGCAAATGCTGCTTTGGCGTACGGGCGTGCCAACGTCAAGAGTTCAGCCATACTTCCCTCGCTTAAAGTTTAGCAGCCAGCTGAGTCAGCATGGCATTATGAGCTTCTGCGTCAACTTGTTGGTTCAGAATTTTCTCTGCACCATCAACTGCCAAGGCAGCGACTTGTTGACGTAATTCTTCGCGAGCAGAATTGATGTCTTGGTCAACTGCTTCTTTCGCTTGTTGACGAATACGCTCACCTTCAGCCGCAGCTTGGGTACGTGCTTCTTCGACCAATTGTGCTGCACGACGGTTCGCTTGTTCGATCAATTGAGCCGCTTGTGCTTTTGCTGCATCTAGCTCAGCTTTCACTTGTGATTGTGCATCAGCAAGATCCGCTTTCGCTTTTTCAGCAGCGTTTAAGCCATCAGCGATTTTACGCTGACGCTCACTAATCGCATTGATTAGTGGTGGCCAAACAAACTTCATGCAGAATGCGACAAAAATCGCAAATGCAATCGCTTGGCCAATCAATGTGAGGTTAATATTCATTGCAATTCCTCAATATGTGGATTTAGGAATTAAGCTGATTAACCTACAAACGGATTAGCGAAGATGAAGAACAAGCCAATACCAACACCGATCATAGGCACAGCATCAAGAAGACCTGCGATTAAGAACATACGAGTTTGAAGTTGCGGAGCAAGTTCAGGTTGACGAGCAACAGCTTCTAAAAAGCGACCACCCAAAAGACCAAAACCAATCGCTGTACCTAAAGCACCGAAAGCGATCAAGATAGCAGATGCAATTGCAACTAGACCTAAAGTGAGTTCCATGAAAAATTCCTCAGAGGTTAGGTTATTACCAAATTAAATAAAAATTAAACCTAACCGTTAACCTAACAGTTAGGCAAATACCATTAATGTTTTTCGCTTGCCATGCTCAAGTACACGATGGTCAGCATCATAAAGATAAATGCTTGCAAGGTGATTACAAGAATGTGGAAGATCGCCCAAGGCACAGACAACGCCCATTGAATCCAGAAAGGAAGTAACGCGATCAGGATGAAGATTAACTCACCTGCATACATGTTACCAAACAGTCGGAGTGCCAATGAAATTGGTCGTGCAAGGAAAGTAACCAATTCCAGAATTAAGTTCACTGGAATTAGCAACGCTTTTGCAATTGGGTTACTTGGGTTAAATGGGTTTAAAGCCAACTCACCAACGAAACCGCCGATGCCTTTCTCACGAATGCTATAGAACAAAATCAACACAAAAACAGACAACGACATACCAAGGGTAATGTTCGGATCTGTTGTTGGAACGATTTTGAAATAAACATGATGAGGGTCCATACCAAATACGTGCGCACCCACTTGTTGAGCCAGATAAGGAATCCAGTCAACAGGAATTAGATCCATAGCATTCATGAGGAAAATCCACACGAAAATGGTTAATGCCAGTGGTGCAATAAGACGTGATTTACCATGGAAGGTATCGCGAACGCTGGAATCAACGAACTCGATAATCATTTCGATTGCAGATTGAAATTTTGATGGCACCCCTGCATTTGCAGCTTTAGCGGCACACCAAAAAATCAAACAAAAAATGACACCCAGTCCGATAGACCAACCCATTGAATCCAAGTGAATAGCAGAAAACCCCATCTGTTGAGCTTCACCCGCATTCTCAGCCAATTTCCAAGTCCCATCTGGCATTTTGCCATAGGTTAAATTGGTCAAGTGATGCTTGATGTACTCGGTCGAAGTAAGGGCATGTTCTTCAGCAGCCATAAATCACACCTGGTCAATGTCAATTACTAAATAAGGAAACGAATATCGCGCGCTGCCTGATATCTCGTAGTCCTCAAAAAATCTTCAATTTTGGATGTGTCTAGACTCGTTTCTGTAGACGTGAAACCCAAAATGGAGCGACCCACGACATGGTCTGAACGAGAATAAAACCACAAAACAATGCCGCTGGAGACAGCGGTTTAACATTGCTTAAAATCAAAATAAAACCCACGATCACGATTCCGAACTTCCCTAGCATGCCTCGATACATGTTCGATAGAACCTGTCTCGATGCTCTAGCCCCTGCCGTTCGAAATGACTGCCAGCTAAAATATAGGTTGGCAAGCCAGCAGACCAAGGCTCCTAAAGCGGCACTCATTGCGGCTACACCATCGTGGATAAGCCATGCCATAATCGCAGCTAAAGGAATCATTAATGCTTGTAAGAAGACCAGAGCTTTCGCTAATCGTCGGTCAATCAAGCGACTAGTTCGGCTCATTGTTTATCCACTTACAGCATGAATGCTTGACAAATTACGCTGATGATCGTTTTTAATCGCAGGCATTATAGAGTTACACCCCTGAACATGCAATCTTTTACCGACCTAAGTCGTGTTTTTTTAGATGATTTGTTTACACTCAAATCATCTGCATGTCAGGCATTTTGAGCTTATTTGCTTGCATTTAAGACACATTTTGTGGTTTGACTGGCGAGTTTCTTCCATGCATCAACAAAATCCTGATCTTCATTCATGCTTTCATCGACACGCTGGAATACGATCGGGTTCAAGATTCGGTATTGATTTTGATTGGCATTTCCTTCAGCCAAAAGACACATACTCGGTTTGGGGCGGTTATCACTTAAATATTTGAGCTGAGAGGCAGTCGCTGCAATATGTGGATCATCTGTCAATGCACCTGCAAATTTTAAATTCAGCGCGCGTTCCAGATATTGATAGGCATCATGATACGACCAATAAGGTTGTACTGTTTTACGCTCATAGCCCTGACTTGCAACCAGCATTTCTTGAGCAAAGCGTCGTGCATTTTCCCAGTATTTGACTTTACTTTCAGGATGTTGTTGTGAGCGCAGCGCAGCAATAAAAAAACCAATACGCACAGCATTATTGGGATCTAACCAGACATGAGTGTCAATGGTATTGTCTAACGGAACGTTACGGGTACTTCGACGCGGTAAAATCGTCACAATTTGCGAATCCAAAATTGAAATCGCTTTAGGATTATTTTGTAGCAGACTCGCCAATGGTGCTTCGTGGGCTTTGCCTAGCCATATTACCAAGGATGCATCTTGAATGGCTTTGCGATGTGCTGGGGTCAGTTGAATATCATGCCCAGATTGATTTGCCAGCAATAACTGAGGCTCTTCTATCCCTTGTGTAATTTCTTTGGCGATCAAATAAATCGGATGAGTTGCAATCACCAGCGGCGCTTGTGACCATGACAGCGTCGTTATAATAGAAAATAGGCAGAACACCGCAAAACGAAACATAACAAAATCGAACCTAGATAAACAACTCATGTTATAATATAACAAATTTTGAAAAACACCTACGCTTATTCGATAGCAGCCTGACTTCATGCTACTATTCAATAAAATAATGAGGTTTGTCTATGAGTGCTTGTTCACACGAACATCATAATGCCTTACATGGTGTACATGATCACCTAAATGTTGCCACACGTCTAGCTGAAGCGGAAAGCCTTTGCGCCTCGACAGGAGCTCGTCTGACGCCTTTACGTAAAGAAGTTCTGGCTTTAATTTTAAATGCCTCTGGCCCGATGGGGGCATACGACTTATTGGCAAAAATTAAAAGTGGATCTGATCGTCCAGCAGCGCCACCTACGGTTTATCGTACCCTTGATTTTTTATTGGAAAAAGGACTGATTCATCGTCTGACTTCGATCAATGCCTATATTCCTTGCTGCCATCCTCGTGAAGGGCATCAAGCTGCTTTTCTGATTTGTAATGAATGCCATGTGGTAAAGGAAGCTTCTTCTGAAGGCTTGCTGCAACAATTACATCAATTGGCAGGTTCAGATCATTTTAATGCTCAACATACCATTATCGAGATTTCTGGAAAATGCCAACAGTGCAGCAAGCTGTCACACTAATGCCTGAACTGATTCGACTAGATCGCGTATCAGTTCATTTGGATGATCGGGATATTCTAAAAAATGTCGACTTTTCATTACACAAAAATGAAATTGTCACACTGATTGGCCCTAATGGCGCAGGCAAATCGACGCTCATCAAAGTATTGCTCGGGATTACCCACCCCTCACATGGCAAAGTAGTGAGCAGTCAAAAAAATAAAATGGCCTATGTACCACAAAAGTTCAATCCATCACACAGTTTACCATTAAGAGTCAAAGACTTACTTGATTTGGAAAAATGTGACCGTGAATTACGCAATGAGATTGTTCGTGATACTGGTATTTCCAAATTACAGGATTCCAAAGTACAACAACTGTCTGGTGGTGAGAAACAGCGTGTACTTTTAGCACGTGCTTTATTGCGCCAGCCCGATATTTTGGTGCTGGATGAACCGATGCAGGGGCTGGATATCCAATCCGAAGCCGAACTTTATGAATATGTACGAAGCCTGCCTGAACGTTATGGTTGTGCTGTACTTATGGTTTCACATGATTTGCAATGGGTGATGCAAGGGACTCAACGGGTTGTGTGTTTAAATAAACACATCTGCTGTAGTGGTTTACCTGAGAGTGTTCAGCAACACCCAGAATATCTGGCCATTTTTGGTGGACAACGTGTCCCATATCAGCACCATCACGATCACTGTGCGCATGGTGATCATGTTGAGACATGTACACATATCGACCATCCTCATATTCACCCTGAACCGGAAGCTTAAGCAATGCTGGAATGGTTACAACTTTTGCTTCCTGCATGGACGATGGGAAGTTTACTGGTTTTTTTGACAGCACCCTTAGGCTGCTTAATGCTCTGGCGCAGAATGTCCTTTTTTGCAGATACGATGGCGCATGGAACATTACTTGGCGTCGCGGTTGCAGGAATTCTACAGCTCCCGCTTTGGCTGGGAGTTGCCATGCTGGCATTATTATTGGTTGGGATACTTTGGGTATTACATGACCCACGCTTACCAAATGATGCATTACTGGCACTGTGTTCAGCGACTTTACTCTGTTCAGGTTTATTACTGATCCAACAAATTCCTAGTTTACGACCTGAGTTATTGAGTTATTTATTTGGTGATTTGCTTGCAATTGGCTGGGAAGATTTACCTATCTTTGTCATCATTATTGGCTTGGCGCTCGCTGTACTTTATCGCTACTGGAAAGCACAAATCCAGATTGCAATTGACCCTGATATTGCGATGAGCGAAGGGATCAATGCAAAATGGCAACGTTTGATTTTTATGTTGCTGCTGGCGTTGTTTACCGTTTTGGCCCTACGTGCGGTAGGTTCATTATTAATGGGCGCTTTATTGGTCATCCCTGCTCTAACTGCCAGACTTCTAGCCAACTCCCCTAAACAAATGGTCATTTGGGCTTTTATTTGCGCCCAGATTGGTGTGACTGTGGGACTCTGGTCTAGTGCAGTGATTAATATTTCGACAGGCTTAAGTATTGTGCTGTGCATGGCATTATTATTTGCGATCATTTTTGTGATACAAAAATTGAAAGCGATACGCGGTCAAAGTATAAAACTTTAGACTCATTGATGAATCGAACTGAGCAGCAATGCAGCGACCGCAAACATGATGGCAAAGCTGCGGTTTAAGTATTTTTGCTGTTTTGGTGAGCGAAGTAAGCGCAGTACTTTAGCAGCGAGTCCTGTATAACCTGCCATCACAATTAAATCGATAGTGATCATTGTGAATGCCATAATTGCGTATTGTGGCCACTGTGGACGTTTCAAATCTAAAAATTGGGGTAAAACCGCTAATAAAAACACAATGGCTTTGGGATTACTCATATTCACCACAAAGCCATTTAACATTAGACTTCGGCGTGATTGATATATCGTTTCCTGCTTAATTTCAATATCTTGTATCGGTGCTGTCCATTGTTTATAAGCCAAATATAGTAAATAAATTACGCCAAACCATTTAACCACTAGAAATGCCCAAGAGGTCGTCGCAAAAAGTACGCCAACTCCCGCTGCAACGATCAAAATTTGTAAGGCAAGAGCAAGCTGTAAACCGATCGCATTCGAGTAACCATGTCGAAAACCGTAGTTTAGACCACTCGACATAGAGGCAATCGCGCCTGCACCCGGTGATATGCTAATCGCCCAGCATGCGAGCATGAATCCGAGCCAGATTTGAAAGGACATCGATGAAAACCGCTAAAAATAATGTGAATAGTATAGTTTTTTAGACTGGAACTCTAGTTGATCTGAAGGCATCCTCAAGCTAGTAAAACTATTTATCTGAATAAGTTAAAATATTTTAATTTTAAAAAAAGTCTCAAAGATGTAATTACTCTTTGAGATTTACAGTTAAAATTTTAATTTGATTTTGTTGCTTTTAAAACACCTATTGTCTCACACCCCAATGTTAAGGAAATACATTTTAGATTAATATTAAAAACCGCTTTAAAGGGAGAAACTTTTCCATCTGTATAAGTTTTAACATTTGCCAGATACGCATACTGTCCTTTCTTAGCATCATAAGTTACCTGATCACCCATAAGTAGATCTGTTTTCTCATCACCATCTTCACTGTCAGATAGTATTACGGGTATTTCAGTGAAATTATTATTTTTTATATTATATAAAAAAGCAGAGACTCTATTTCTTTTGAATGGAATTTTAACATAGTTAACAGTACTTAACTCTCTCATTCTAAAAGCTAAAATAGCTTTATCATGATATAGTAAGGCTAAGTCAACATTAGACTGCAAAGGCACTGCCGTCCTTAAAACATCATATACATCCTTACCATTTAAGACTTGGATACCATATTTTTCAACGTATAATTAATATTTTTTGTTTTATTAATATCACAAAAATCTCTCAACATAATCTTCAAATTAGGATTAATGGCAGAATATTTATTATATGCTCCCATATATTCTATAGGTGAGTTAACTTGAGTAGCATCTTGTAAATAATCATCCCAAAGGGCATTTTCTTTGGCATTACAAACATTAAAAGAAATACCCCATGCAACCATTACTTTTAAAAAAAATAATTTATTCATATATACATTAATTTATAAAAACAATATTAATAATTCCTATCTAACCATTTTTTAATTTCAGCTATAGTTTTATAATTGTAATAAACTCTATCTTCAACTTTCCCATCAAAACCTTCTGCATTAGCACCCAAAATATTTGTTATATTTTTCAAAATCATACTATTAGGTTCACTAATTTGATAAAGGTTTACTTGATACATCCTGCCTTCCATTTGAGGAGTACAACAATAAGATGCTGAATTAAGTGTAATTAACAATGGTGGTTTTTTTGTCTTTGTCTTATAAACACTAACTGCTAAAAGCTCAGGACTTTCTTTAGCAGCAAAATCAGAATACTCCCCCAGAAATACTTTATTATTTTGACTTCCAATATAACTTTTTAAGTATAAACCATTATCAGAGTCACAAATGTAATTATAAAATTTATAATCATTTTTTTAAAAACACTT
This sequence comes from Acinetobacter septicus, assembly GCF_019355975.1. Lineage (NCBI taxonomy): Bacteria > Pseudomonadati > Pseudomonadota > Gammaproteobacteria > Moraxellales > Moraxellaceae > Acinetobacter > Acinetobacter septicus. Next base: position 1,948,956 of record NZ_CP079898.1, read on the forward strand.
AAGTTTATCACCTCTTTTATACTACATTGATCTTTTGCAAATAAATTCCGGGAATATGCAAAGGATAAAAAAACAAGTAGAATAAAAATAAGATATTTTCTCATTTAAAATCCTATATCAACCAGATGTTAATTTAAAAAACCCACATACCTTTTAGTACTTTCTTAGAAAAGAAATACGTTCTTTTGTCATTTCATTTTGACATGCTATCGCTTCAAAATGACTTTCTCTCCCATATTCATCTTCGTTAGCCACACAGAGTGCTTCTTTCTTCTTAATCCAGTTCCTTTGAGATACTTTTAACTTTCCTTTTGCCTCTTTAGAAAGTTTAGAAAGTTTATTTTGATAAACTGAGTTTAGCTCTTTATCATTTTTTTTGTAATCAATTAAATAACAATTCAATATATCATTAAAAACAGTACTATCAGGTTTACAAGTCAGAATTTCTTTATCTGCAAAAACACATGAAGAGATAAAAATAGTTGAAATGAAAATTTTCATTTTTTTATTTATAGCAATCACATTTAAGCCCTTTTTCAAAAATTTTAGCTTCTTCTCTACGACGTATTCCTACACCACTGTTGCCTTTTGGTCCAGTTTTATTCCAAAGTTTTGACATATCTCTCAAAATTTCAGGAATTTCTTCGGGCTTATTATTTTTTAAAGCATCTCTAATTTTTCGCATATGTATACGTGTTAAACCTTTTTTAGGCGGTTTGGGATCTGCCAAACCTGGTCCTCGATTAAAAACTAAAGAGAGTAATACACCTTGGCAATGAGGATGTAAATTTAATGTCTCTGGATAAATTGATAAGACTTGATTTGCATAACGTGTTTTTAGCAAAGTTGCTAACTGTAATGCGTTACTTTTAGTAATAGTGATATCTGATAATTTATTTATAAAACGCTGAGCCTCAGCTCCCTTTTTTCCTTGTGCAGTTATTAAGCGTTCTATTTGTTCTACCGTATAAAAACTTGCTAAATCTTGCTGGATTTGTGATTTAGATTGCTGTCCTAAATCATACCCTATAGCAATAGTAACACCACTCGAATCATCTCCTGGATGATAAGGTCTTGCCTCATATCTTTCAAATTCCAAAATCTTTTTCCACATTTCCATAGAAATAACATACGGACCAGGGGTGCTATTAAATGACACTATCTCTACTACACACTCGGGTGGGCAATCTTTTCCTTGAATATTTTTATTAATCTCTGGATCATTAGGTGCTGTAGTACCTTTGGTTACATCCACATCCAAACGTAGCTCAGCAGGTTTGTTTTTTATTCGTGTCGCCATATAAGACTGAGGTTTCAATGGCTTCCCATCAGGCTTATACACTGTAAATTCCAGTTTTTGCCCAACCATACTTTGTAGGGGCAGTCTCCCATTCGATATACTGTAAAGCTGCTTCTTACCACTCTCTACGACTAACATTTCTATATTGGTTTTTTCTACAACATAGTCCTTACCATCCCTATCTAAGATTTTAATATCTGATCGACTTAAAAATTTTGCATAAGGTTCATCTAACTTAATCGGAATTGGTTGTGAGTTTCCATTGCCAGAGTTTATTGAACTTTTTAAAACAAATTGATCATTAGATGCCAGTACTAAAACTTCGATATCTCGATTAGGTGAAGACTTCACCTCTACAATACCCTGATCATCAGTGAGTTTATCCGGCGAATTGCCTTTACCTTTCGGTATTGATTGAATAGGAAAATTTTCCATCACTTTGTTGTCAACGGCAATTTAAAACTGACCCCTTTTACCTTAAAAACAGCAAAGTAAAATTGACCCCTTTGATGATTTATTAAGACTCAATTTGTGGTTGAATTCCTACTCTCTTTTTATCCTTCAAACGATAACTCTCACCCGATATCTGTACCACATGACAGTGATGTAATAGCCGATCTAACATCGCAGCGGTCAACGTAACATCATCCGCAAATGACTTAGACCATTGGCTAAAGGGTAAGTTACTCGTCAATATCGTACTGCCTTTTTCATAACGCTTGGCAATCACGTTAAAGAACAGATTCGCTTCTTCACGTCCAAACGGTAAATAACCAATTTCATCGATAATCAGTAACTTTGGTCCCAGTACCGCACGTTGCATATAGGTTTTCAATTTACCTTGCTGATAGGCTGTACTCAGTTGCAGCATTAAATCCGCTGCGGTAATGAACTTGATCTTAATGTTGTTCATGATGGCCTTATAGCCTAATGCCATAGATAAATGCGTTTTTCCTACTCCGCTAGCCCCGAGAAACACCACATTTTCTGCTCTAGCAATAAAGCTCAGATTGAACAGTTCAATCACCTGTGATTTAGGGGCCCCTAGGGCATAATTAAAATCATAGTCTTCCAGGGTTTTGACTTGAGGCAGGCCTGAGAGTTTCATCAGTACCTGCTGGCTACGCTGTTGCCTGGCAGCATATTCATGCGTCAAGATCGCTTCAACAAAGTCGGCATAACTTCTATCCTGACCTAATGTTTGTTGTGCATGATGTGACCATTGTGATGCGATGGCAGGCAGATTAAGCTTTTGGCAAAGTTGCTCTATACGGTCGTATTGCAGATTCATCAGGAAACTCCCAGCAACTGGTCATATACCGATAAGGGATGCTGCAAACTCTCGTAGGGCATGACATGCTCTGCTGCTGCAACAGGTACAGTGCCAGAACCTGTATCTGATTGCGGTAATGGCGTAAATTTTTGCTGCTCTTGTTGCAGTCGAACAGCCGGTTTTTCTTGCGTAGTGGCATGAATCCGCTGATTGGCGGTTTCATGCAGCCACCGGCCAATGTGGGCATTGGCGACATCAACATCTAACAGTAAACCCGAAGTCTTCAGGCTTGCTTTCAATGGCACAATAAAGCTTGATTTGAGGTATCCATTAAAGCGTTCAACTTTGCCTTTGGTCTGTGCACGGTAGGGCTTACATACGCGGGGACGAAAGCTGTATTTCTTGGCGCAGTCGAGCAGTTTGGGATTCCATTTATGCTGCCCCTCCTGATAGGCATCCCGTTCAATCATGATCGTTTTAGCGTTATCAAACAGGATTTCCTGAGGTACTCCTGCAAAGAACTGAAATGCATTTTCCAGACCATCGATCCATGCATCCGTACGTTCATGATCATAAAATTTCACGAAAGTCGCTCTGGAATACCCTAATGTTGCGACAAAGGCTTTCAAAGTCGTGTTGTTGCGTCGAATTGTGGTGAAATCCACCTGCATTTGTTGGCCAGGTTGGGTTTCAAAACGAATGACTGGCTCCAGTTTGGCAACTGGTTTTAATGTTGCAAGATATTCCCTCAAGATCCTGATCTTTCCTGGATATCCCAACCCTAAAATTTCCTGGTAGAGCACAACGGCAGGAATCCATTCAGGATGTGCTGCATTTACACGATGGAGTAAATAGGGTTTATATGGATCAAGAATACTTGTTCTAGGTTGTGTACGCCGATACTGAGGTGTTTCCTTCTGCCGTAAATATTTACGCACGGTATTTCGGGACACCCCCAGTTCACGAGTAATAGCTTTAATAGATTTACCCTGTTGATGAAGAATTTGGATTGTCACTGCTTGCTCCAAAGTTAACATGTTGAGCAGTCCAAAATGACCGCTATATTAACCAAGGGGGTCAGTTTTTAAATGCCATTAGGGGGTCATTTTTACACTGCCGCTAACAACGTTACTATCCACTACCTTAAAAAAGGTACTCACAATCCCTTTCGTAGATGTAGGCTGTTTGATCTGTCTATATTCATCAATAGTTTTAGGTAGGTGGACTTTTATAGGATTTACTTCTGATGAAGATACCGAAGAGTTTATAGTTTTAAATACGGTATATTCTTTTTGATTAGGCGGTTTTGCGAGTATCTCCACTGTTCTGTTGGGCGAAGCCTGAAATACAAACAAGCCTCTTGGATCAGTCTTTTGAGTATTTGCCTTGGATGAACCTGCGTATCGAGATTGCACATTTAAATTGATGATACGGCTTCCAGACTTATCATAGAATTTAGTTGTAATGGTGATTAAGTTGCTCATTGCTTAGAATCCTCTTCCGTATACACCTCATCACTTTCTTCTTGAAGCGCCTCTTCTAATAGCTCATCAATATTCTCACTGTCAGGCACATCCTGCTTTAATCGTGGAATATCCGAATTAAAAATGAGTGCGGTAAAGTCCATTGCTTGTGGTGTATGGAATCGTAATGAACTCATGTTATTGTCATGATCAAGTTGATCCGTTTTTGTTCTTATTAAGCGATTACTCTCACGATCTACAATAAAAATCTCTTTTTGACCTTCTGATTTTATATTCCAATTATAGTTAACCTGATTACTAAACAATGTTTTGACCGTAGGTAAACTTATTTTAGGAATAACAACATTTGCCCCAGCAGTAAACAAATGCTGCCCTGCTTTGCTCTCAAACTTACCCCCTGTCGTTGAAAAAACACCGTTAGCATTAATCTTCAACTGAGAACCACCCGCTGTTAGTACAATCTCTTTAGGACTGGTAATTTCAATCTTATCTTCAGTGGAAATCAGTTTAATCACTTTCTTAGCAATCGCCTCAATCGCATCATCCTGCGCCTGCAACTCCAATTTCCCTTTCGCTGCATAAGCCCTAAAACCCTTTTGTGCGGCAAACAAACTGATCTTGTGCTGTGCATGCCCAATAATATTCTTCTATGCGCTCAGATTGATTGAACCACTGGCACTCTCGGCAATATCCTGAGAGGCCTGTAAGATAATATTTTCAGGTGTAGTTAATGCAATGCCATTCGGTGATGCCAACAACATCAACGCCTGTCTAAAAATCTTGCCTTGCTGTTTGCTGTTTGCTGTTTGCTATTTGCTGTTTGCTGTTTGCTGTTTGCTGTTTGCTGTTTGCTGTTTGCTGACAAAAAACCCGAACTAAGCAAAGTTTGGGTTGATTTCAAGTATTTACGAGAATATAAATAAAATTATCATTTTAATTGTACTCGTTTTTCTTTATTACCTTCCATATAAGTTAAATTATAATTCTTATCGATTAATACATTTTTAGTTGCTGGGATAAATTTCTTTTCTTCTACACCAAAAGCATTAATGATTAAAATAGCAAGTTGTGGACCCTCATCCTCATTATCTTCAAATGGTGAAATAATGATTTGTTTACCACTTTCTGTTTCTGGAAGAACAATACCATCCCCATAACTTGGAGAAATAGATGGATAGAATTTTATCAAATTAGATGAGCTCACCAAATTTACTTTAGAACAACTATTTATATCTTTCTTTAAAAGACATTTAAAATGATCAACTGAATTGTAAGGTAAATATGTTACAACTAGACCATGAATATTTTTTCTTCTTTCGAAGTTTTTTCAGCTGTTAAAAATGATAATCTAGATAAATACTCATCTCTATAACATTGATTTCTAACTAGACCTGCACCTTCCCCAGCTATATGGCTTATTTTTTCTTCACAATTATTTTTTATTTTTTTCACCCATTTATCATAATCATTTTCTTCTCTATTTTTTTCATTATCAAGTTTAATAATTAATTTTTTATTTTCCTTTTCTATACATTGTATACTTTCATAAACATTATTTTTATTACAATTTACTGACGAACTATCCGCACATGCTGATATTGCCGAACCAAATGTTACCAATACCAATCCTGCGCCAATTACATATTTACTAGACATATTAAATTCCTTTTAAATTTTTAGGGAGAACTATTAAAAAAGGTTTTAGCATTTTATTTCTTAGTTCAGTCATAGTACCATGAGCATGTATAGCCGTTCCATTACCAAGTATCATACCTTTTTTACTGCTTCATCATGAAATTTATCTACCCATACCTTTCTATTTTTTGCATTTAAATAACATTTATTTTCATAGTTTATGATCTTCTCCAATGATGGAAAGTTTACCATCTGCTCTTTCTATAAGATAGCTATTAATAAAATCCCTAATCATCGTACTTACATGCAATATTGGCATTTTCTCAACACTACCATAAGAGTCTAAACTTTTAGGACCTGTAATTTAAGAAACTATCTATCAGCATTGACTACACTTTTGACACTATTTCCCCACACCCCAGACTAAGTTCTATTAAAAATAGTATTTATAATACCAAAAACTTGATCAAAAATATTTTTGAAAAATTTCACTTCAAAATTACTATTAATTTAAACCAACCACTTTTCAATCTTTTATTTTAAAATAATACATCCCAACTCAATTATAGTATATCAAATCAACACTAAATTACTCTTATTTCAAATTTCTTTTTAATAATTTTCTATTTTTATCCTTATAAGTTATTACTCCGAATTTATCAATTGAGTAATGATCACCTATTTTCCCTACATCCAGTGCAGGTTTTATTTTTATTAAATAAAATTCAGAACTAGAGTCCTCATCTGTTTCTATATACTTTTCAGCTATAGAATAAAATCCACCTTTAAGTTCAGGTAGGAATCTGAATGTATCTGCATTTAATGAATATATTTTAGGATTATCAAATACATTAAATAAATCAGGAGATATTTTCTTTAACTCAGATAAAGAATATTCGCGATTATTTGACCTTTCAATCTGCTCACATTTTTTAATTGCGTTTTTCTCGGCACATTTAGAGAAAGAATCCGAAGAAACTGGTAATTTTATTTTATTTATCAGATTATTAGAACTATGACCATCATGTTTCTTTACTTCACTCTCCAACTCAACTCTGGATTTAAAATCAAAACTTCCATTATGATATACATAGCAAGTTTTCACTGCGGTATAAGAGTTTCGATACTGATTAAAATTTCCACTTAGGCAAAATAAATTGTTATTTGATGAGAATTCTATAGGCTTAACACTTGACATCACACTCAATGAAGCTGGAAAAGTAAAAACCTTAAGGCTTTCTAAGTCGATAACAGCAAAATAAAAATAGCTTTTTTCTTTAAAACCCATTAAAAACTTATTTTTATCAAAATTTGATACTTTATTTTTTAAAATATTATTATAATCTTTTAATCTTTCTTTAGTACAAAAATCCACTTCATCAAAATCAATTGAACAGTCTTCGACATCAATTTTATTTATATTCTTTGCTACAGACGTATTACTTGAACATCCTAAAATTGATAAAATTACAAGTACAGTTGAACTAATAGATACATTTTTCATTATTACCATTTCCACTACAATTTATTTCGGCTCATCAATTCAGGACTTGGTTCTTAAAAATCCATTGATTTTTTTAAAAACTAAAATAGTACCACGTAAAACTTATAATTACACAAGACTAAAATTATCGTTTCATATAATTTATCTTATCAACCACACAAATTAAACCAGTATAATTAAACATAGAGTCAGCTGAATATAAACCTTTGTTTTGTACATTATTTGTGTGAGTTTATTATATTCAATTTTATATTTCACATCTAAATAATTCAACTGAATTTCTTTTATCTTCTTATACTCTTCACCCTCTTCTTTTAAATAAAAATCTCTAGTAGTTGGTAATAAAATAATATCATATGGATGTACTTTATTTTGTTCATCTATACTTTTTTATTTAGTATATAACCTGTTAAGATTGTGGTACTATCACTCGCATTTGCTTGTGTTGTGATAAAAATATAATGTTTGCCATTATGGCAAAAAAAAGCGTTTATTTTTAGGTTAATCATCATGCTCTCAATTTTTACTAATTTATCTCCCTCATTCCACTCTCTCCAATTTAACATCCTTTTAACAAGTATCATCATAGATAAAGAATTGATTGTTTATTTTTCAAATTAATAATTTTAGAGAGATTCTAAAAACTAAAACCCCTCTATCCTTGATCTATTAAGCACATCCTTCCATTAAAGTTAAATTATTATCACCAACTTTGATACCTACAATATATCCACTTTCAATATCATATCGTGTTCCCATTTTCTTAGTGTTATCATTCCAATCAATTAGAGAATAATCCTTTTTTGGATCACCATAAGGATTTCTCCTCTTATCTAAACCTTTTTTATTATATTTTTCATATATTTTTTGTTCTGAATCTCCTATCTTAATACCATTATAAGATGCTCTCGTATTATCCATAGATGAAATAATTGCAATTTTATTATTCATAATCTGGAATTCGACATCATCATTTCGAGTATCTTTTGCAATAAAACAATCACGTATACGACTGTCCTCAACCTCCTTCAGATTCTGGGCTTTGTCTCCAATTTTGAAATTTTCAAAACCATTTTTAGTGAAGCCACCAATAGTACTTCCATCATTTTCAAAAGTATTACATGCGGAAAATAAGAAACAACAACATATCAAATTTAAAAATTTTATATTTTTAAAACTACTACTGAAAAACATTATGCATCCTCTATATTAGGGTTAAAATCATGCAAGTGAACATGATTATGGTGCCCACTCCAATTTTTTGAATGTGGTAACAATATATTCCCTTTAATTTTAACAGGATTGGAACCAAACAATTTATATCCAAATTTATATAATGCATTCACAAAGCTTACATTTTTATCCCAATCAAAGTGCTTATGACTAGTATATGTTAGCTCACTCATATGTCTGTTATTAATTGCAATATATCTAAAGTCACCATTTTCGCCATTTAGATGAGAAACACTTTCTCCTGGTGAACCATCTCGGCAACTAAATCCTGAACCAGTATACTCAGCATATCCAAGGCTACATATAGCACCTAATACAGCTGATAAAGCCGTCCCTGAAAGATAATATCGTCCATCATCGCTATCTATTCTCCATAAATAACCAATATTTCCCATTTTATATTGCTTATGTTTTCTTTGATCCACTAAATATACTGAGCCTGTCCCTTTTTTACCTTTACTAGCCCATCTATTAGCTACATAAAAACTTGATTTCCCTAAATTATGAGTCTTACCATTCTGGTCATAATAAATAACCTGAATCGCGTATAAGAAATTACCTTGAAAAATATAAGAGGACTAGAGCCATCAGTTAAGTTACCGCCCCAAACTCGCGGCTTTAGTCCTTATGTTCGATAGTACCTAATTATTCTGTGTAATTGATGATTTATTTCTTAAATTTGAAGCAACTTATTGGCAATTCTTTAAGCAAAGCCATCGTTTCTCAAGAAACCGAACAGCACACTTGATTATTTAACAATACAATCAAACACTTAGCCTTATAAAAAATATTCATTTTTCGAGAAATTCTTTTTCTACTAGGCTAAAAAACACTCAATCCTCATAGCAATCTATATGATCTTTAGAAAACAATCCAATGGAATCAATCTTCTCAACTTGACTAGCAGTATAAATATAATAAAATTTAGAATCCTGTGAAATCAACTTGTATTCGTAATAAAAACCTCCTTCTTGATTATCCATTTTATTAATCGATTTTAATTTAAATAATTTTTTTAATCTTGCTCAACACTTATTCTATTCTCATCTATAACCTTTGGATTAGTTATATTCACAGCAATTACAAAACCTTTATTACTAACATCTAAATTCGTTTCATTATTATCAATAATAATTTTTTGAATTTTCACAACCTATTATACTACCAATATCTTTGTAGTTCTGAATAACAATATCATCTTTATATTTTCTTAAAATATCTTCTAAATTACCCCCTAAAGAAATTCAATTTATTATAATCCATTCTATCTTTACCTAAAGCATGAACTTCGTTTTTTGCACAACTAACTAACAATATTAGTGATAGAAATAAACCAGCCTTTTTCAAAATTAAATATCCTCTATATAAGCCGAAAGCCCTTGCAAATGCAAATGCAAATGCAAATGCAAATGCAAATGCAAATGCAAATGCAAATGCAAATGATTATTATGCCTCGTTTTTTACTTTTTAACTAAAAGCACCTTGGAAAAAATAATTACTTTTCAATCCCGCAGTTACATTAGTAAAATATTCACATATGATTAATTTAGAACGCCCCCATCCAAAGCTTATGAAATTATTTAAGTGAAACACTTCTCATTACTCTTTGCACTTATACACCTAGATAGAATTTCTAAGGATAAAAACACAAATAACTTAAATTTTATTGTCATACCAATTAACTACCATGTACTCTCCAATTTAAATATTAATTTTATGCACAACTAAAATTTAATAAAATTATTACTCCTCATAATCATTACAATCAATTTCCTTATTTTTTAAGTTTTCATCAGTTGTATAGCCAATTTTAAAATTTAAATTTAATAAATCTTCTTTTCTAAAAACCTTAGGAACAATATTCCAAACATTTTTTCCATCAGTGACAAAGACCAAATTAAATTCTGGGATTTTATTATTATTAGTATCAACTTGATACTCCACAGAAAATTCATTTTTTTTCTTACCAACAATGTTATATATGCGTGGTTCATTTAATTTTTGATCACAAGCCTGATATATATAAATCCTATTTTTTAAAATTCTAATTGTACTTTCACCGCAATAACACCCACCCACTTCTAACTCTTTTATAACACCATTTTTATATTCAAATGGTTTTATTAAGTTTTTCTCCAAACTATCAAAATTCAAGTATGATTTTCTTAAATCTTTAATTTTAGAATTATTAAACTCACTTAAACATTTATAATTTTCATTATTTGCTTCTTTTCCATTAAATTTACATCTTAAATTTCTATTTTTCAACCAAGAGCGTTGAGTATTCACAAGATAGTTAACTTCATTTTTATTACTACTGATATATTTTTTTATATCTAAATATGTACTATTTAGATCATATTCACTATTGTTATATACTGTTTTATCATCTAGTTGTTGTGACTTATAATCTGCAGCATTTGAGCAAAAACTCAAACTAAAGACTAATAGAAAATTTAAAAAATTAAGATTAATGCCTTGCATCGTATGCTCCTTTAATAAACAATTGATATTCACTATTACGTCTTTTAGTTAAACCGATATCTGGAACTTTTTTTCCATTTACAGTTATTTTATTTATATCTAACATTTCTTCAGGTCCATCTTTATAATTACTTTCATTAATAAGCTTACATAATTTTGGGGCTTTACTAGCAATATTCCCGATATTGAATGCTAAAGATACTAAAGCATCAAATTCATATTGATATAGAGGAACTTTAATAGCTTTTTTGACATAAGTTTCATGTTTCAAAACATCTTCTTCAAAATAAGTTTTAGCCTGAGATATTGAGATAAAATCTTTTAAAGCCTTTTTACCTAAAGCTTTACATGAAGATTGACCTACGAGATGCCCCCAACCAACTGTACAATACCCTTTAGAATCATCGTAATAGTATGTTCCTTGCCCATCAGGAGTTAAATATTTTCCTTCCCATTCTTGAACAAAGAGTCTTGCATTTGCACTTGTTGTTAAATTGTTTATAAGTATTCTATTTCCAATGGATTTCTCAGAAGTAGTTTGAGGCAACTGTAAATCAAAACTATTTCTATATCCCTCTAACAATATTGCTAAAGGATCAGCTATATCATCACGTCTCGAATAAACCCCGTGTTCTTTTATTGTAAGATTTGATGCATCATCTAATGAAAAACCATTGCCTGTAAAATATTCAAAATGTAGCATTGAAACATTATGCGCTGTTTTTCCAGCAATAGGTATAGCAGCTGGTCCATTCTTATTTTTCATTACACCTGTTTTGCCCAATATTTGGCCTTGCTTAACGGAATCCCCCACTTTTAATGTTATTGATTTTGGATCTAATTCACCATACCTAATTATAAACTCTCTAGCATCTTCAGTTTTATGCCTAATACTCAATTGATTAGTTTGTAGATAGAATTCTTGCGAAGCTATTACTTTACCTGGTGCTATAGCAACTACTTCAAAACCATTTTCTGCTTTACTGACAGGTTTACAATTACTATATAAATCTCTTCCCGCATGCTTTCTATTACTACTTCTATTTCTTCCAAATATTGCCATTGAAGCATTAGTATCATTGAGTTTAGCTCCCCAATAATAATTTGATAACTCTCCATCAATATCATTAATAGGCTTAACTTTAAATGGAAAAATAATGCTAGGTTTATGATTCGTTAAGTCTTGCTTCGGGCTTCCTGTCATTTGGCTTTGCACATCAACATTATTCAATTGCGGAAGACTCAAGCCAAGCAATTGATTTTTGATATAATTATAAGCATCTTCAGCACCAATATCAGGCATTAAATCAGGTAATTTAGCCAATGAACCAAACCAATGATCATCTTTTCCACCATCGTTATTTTTTGCGCTACTATCATGGAGGTTATGATTATTATTTGAACTTTTTCTCGACTGAGAACTTTGATGGCTAGTTGAATTTTGGCTTAGCTGAGAACTTTCCTTATTTAATGGTAATTTTAGAATCTGACCGTCCCATATCTTATTTGAATTCTTAATTTTATTTATTCTCTGAAGCTCTTCAACATTAGTATTATTTTCTTTTGAAATTTTTAGTAAAGTATCACCTTTTTTTACTTTATATGTCTTTCTAATATAATCACCAGAATTACCATTTTCTCTTAGCTGTGTTTTTATTAACAATGAAGGACTATATAACTTTACAATGGCATAGCTTTTCTCAAGGCGAACTTTGTTTATTAATTGCATTTGATTTAAAATATTTTGAAAATATATATCAAGTACTACCCCTTTACTCCTATTAATATCAACAATTGCACCCTTAGAATTTGTTAATCCTTCAGCTATTAAATTATTACCATTTTTTACTTGATATCGAGCATTTTTAATTGGATAGCCCAATAAGTCTAATAAAATAAAGGTTACCAAACATTTACTTTTCACTTTTATCTACCCCTAAAGTCAAATCCTCATCGCCCCATTCTTCTACGATAACGTCCCAAAACTCTTGCTCCTTTCCAATTAAAAACTTTATATTTAAAGGCTCTTCATTTAAAATCTTTCCTGTACGTCCATGCTCATCAAATTTCCCAGATATAAACGAATTTGTTTCTGGCATAAAAGCTTTATAACTAAGCTGACTAAAATCATTCTCCCAAAATAAATCATAAACATCCAACTTATTACTATACACAGCACTATTAGGAAGCTGTGGTACCTCATATGAAACTTTAGCGCCACTCACAAACAAATGCTGACCAGCCTTACTCTCAAACTTCCCACCTGTGGTTGAAAACACACCATCGGCATTAATTTTGAGTTGCGACCCACCCGCTGTTAGTACAATCTCTTTAGGACTGGTAATTTCAATCTTATCTTCAGTGGAAATCAGTTTAATCACCTTCTTGGCAATTGCTTCAATCGCATCGTCATGCGCCTGCAACTCCAATTTCCCTTTTGCGGCATAAGCCCTAAAGCCCTTTTGTGCAGCAAACAAACTAATCTTATCCTGCGCGTGTCCAATAATATTCTTCTGTGCACTCAAATTAATTGAACCACTGGCACTCTCAGCAATATCCTGAGAGGCCTGTAAGATAATATTTTCAGGCGTAGTTAATGCAATTCCATTCGGTGATGCCAACAACATCAATGCCTGTCTAAAAATCTTGCCTTGTTCTTGTTGCTTGGCATCGGAACTACTTTCCAGACCTTGGGTATAACCTTCCATAAAGCCTTGTAATGAGCTCAATGCTATAGAGGGGGTAATTTCTAGCTTGCTACCCTTGCTAAAAGTCCCACAACTACTCATCAATTCAAAGTCTTTAATATCGACATTGGCTAAAACTTTTCCAACTTCTTTAATACTTTCAAACGGGTTCTGCTGAATCCGATCTTTAATGCTGGCAAGCTTACCTTTAATAGTATCAGCACCATGTTCTTCTACGTTTTCAATGAATTCTTTTAAGTTTTCTACCGCATCTTTGGCATCACTAAAGAACGCATTGAACTCGTCTACTGCACCTTTCGCATCTCCACCAAGCGCACCAATATCCTCAATGAAACCACCGCAATCTTTAAGGGCATGGATAGGATCATTATTCATGCCTTCTTTAAATAGACTTAAAGTGTTGTCCAGTGCTTGACCTGTAGTTTTAAGCTCTAATGATTGAATAAATTTTGGTAAGCGATTAATCACATTCAACGCATCAGTCTGCTGCTTTGCAGCAATTTCACTGAGCATTTTCATATTGTCATAGCCCTGTGACAATAATGATTGTGCTTGAGCCGCTTCCAAATGATCAGCAATCGCCTGTTCCTGTGCATAAGTACTAATCAGCATTCCCTTACCTGCACGCACAGCACCATATTGATCGGTTCTCAGTTCAAAACCTTCACCACGCCCTTGACTGATTTCTTGTTGTTTAGGGTGACTTAAATTACCCAGATTTAATTGACTGGCACCATGACTACTATGTAACTGGGTACTAATCTGTCCAGTAGTATCATCAAAACGAAGCTGGTTAAAGCCTGAGCCTGCGACTTCTTGTGAACGAATACCACTCAAATTTCGGGTTGCGGGCAATTGTCCTTTTACATCAAATTTTGTGGGTGAACGTTGCGCTTCATGGATTCGACCCGTTACAAATGGTCGATCGACATCGCCATCAAAAAAGTCAATGACGACGAGTTCTCCTACACGGGGTAGAAATCTTGCTCCATATCCTTCGCCAGCCCACGGTGTCAGTACATCGACCCAAGCAGAGTCTGCGTCATTCTCATTGGCACCTGCGCCACCATCATGCACATGATCCTGATCTCGGGTAAACAGAAAACGAACTTTGATTCGCCCCCATTCATCGACATAAATTTCCTCATTTTCTGGTCCAACCACACGCGCACGTTGTGGATAAACTGATGGTCGATGCTGCAAAGGTTGATATTCAGGGACAACTTTAATCTGACGGCGTATTAGGGTTAGCTCATTGCCTTGGCGTTCATCCTTTTGCAATGAGGACAATGTCGTTCTGGACATTAAGCGTTCAAATTGTTGTTGAATATCTTTTGGTAAATTATTCTGGTTATAAAAGCGTTTTTCATAAATCAGAAATTGCCGATCACTTCCCGTGTGTTGGTCAATTTCTGGATGTCCTGTGAGTTCAAACCAGTAACCGACTTGGGCATCTCTTACCATCGTTTGGGCTTTAAAATATTTAGCATGTATTTCCTGATAGGCGCTTAAATTTTGATTCAGCCGCTCAATCTGCTCCGAACCTGAAGTCGTTGCCTGATCGGCTCCAGTCAGATCTGAAGTCCATGCGGCACTCACAGACCAAGCCTGTTCAAGGCTTAGGCTTTCATTGTTATACTGATCGCTGTACAGATGCGCGCTTAATACGGAACCACTACCTTCATCCTGAGTCAGACCATCCGCTTGCCAACGTTGTACATAAGCCGCTGTTGATTGTAATTGGCGATGTGCAATCAAACTGGTCATACTGTCAAAATATTCTGTGGCATGACTACGGTGAAAACGAATCACACGACGACTCATAGCGGTAAAATGTTGTTGATCATCGATCAAACGTAGTTTCTGTGGCTCAATATCGTGTAGCGTATGTACAACAATATTGTTTTGTTCATCAATTAGCCAATTAATTCCCTCACTACGCCATAAACGGGTTAGAAAGTCATGATCCGTCTCATTATTCTGCATAGTAAAGGGACGAATATCATAGTTTTGACCAAGCCCACTCAAATCAAGCGTCAAACTTGCAGCAAATAAGCTGCTTTTAGCTTGCCACTCTTTAAATAAAATTTCCGTAATTTCGGGTACACTTTTATTCATAAAGACACGGCTATTTCGTCGTTTATGCCAAAGTGCGGTCGGGTCTTGTACAGTAAGTGTATAAAGGGCCAATGCACCATCACTCTGACCTTGACTGGCTTGTGTAATGATCCCTGAAGTTCGTGAAAATTGCCCCAGATCATTGATCTGGTCGACTGCGACCTGACAGCCAATAAATTGTTTTAGTGCAATGTGTGCATTATTTGACAAACATGTGAGCTGAAGATTTAAGCCATCATTGAGCGCATGATGTCCGTCAATACGCTGTAAAAAAACCTGAGTATTGAGTAAGGCGTGACTAAATTGCACATGGATGGCGCGTTTTAAAGTGCCAAAACCCGCCTGTTCCAAAATACTATAAATATTATTTAACATCATCTTTCTTCATTTTTAGTTTTATTGATATCAATCGCGCGTAAGTTTAAAAAATACAGACCGTATCGTCTAGTTTTTTTTATTTTTATTCCATAAAAAAAGAGCCGAAGCTCTTTTTTGTGAATGTAGTGACTTTAATCACTAACCTTCATTAAAAAGGTACGCGCTTATAGGTACGATATTCAGGTTGCCAAAACTCTTTTTCGATATTGCTTTGAATTTGCTCATCGGTTAAGGGAACCGCAACACCATCCGCTATCGCTGCTTGTGCAACTTTTAATGCAATCACACGCGAGACATTTTGAATATCTGCAATCGGTGGAAGTAAATCGGCCTCGGCATTTTTCAATAATGGCGAACAATCTGCCAATGCATTACTAGAGGCCATTAGCATATTTTCTGTTACGCGCTTAGCACCCGAAGCAATCACACCCAAGCCAATTCCTGGAAAAATATAGGAATTATTACACTGTGCAATATGATACAACCGCCCTTGATAATTGACTGGAGTAAATGGACTCCCTGTCGCAATCAATGCCTGACCATTGGTCCATTGAATGATATCGGATGGTACGGCTTCAACCCGTGAAGTTGGATTGGACAATGGCATCACAATCGGACGTTCACAGTTTGCATTAAGTGCTTCGATTACTTCCTGAGTAAATAATCCCGGTTGACCTGAAACTCCAATCAAAACAGTAGGTTTGGCATTCTTTACCACATCCAGTAAAGAAATCACATCTTCAACCTTGGCCCAATCGGAGATGACATCCGCCTTTTGTGCAAGTTTGCGCTGAAAATCCAGTAAATTTGGCTGGTTCTCTGTAATGAGACCAAAACGATCGACCATAAAGACTCGAGCACGAGCCTCAGCATCGCTTAAACCCTCAGCCACCATTTGGGCAATAATTTGCTCCGCGATGCCGCATCCTGCCGAACCTGCCCCCAAAAAAGTGACAATCTGATCTTTGAGTTGTTTGCCCGCAGCACGACTTGCTGCAATTAAACTTCCCACTGATACCGCAGCTGTACCTTGAATATCATCATTAAAACAGCAGAATTTATCACGGTATTTCGTCAATAAAGGCATCGCATTTTTTTGTGCGAAATCTTCAAACTGAATCAAGGCATGTGGCCAACGACGACGAATTCCAGTTAAGACCTGATCGATAAAATCATAATATTCTTCGCCAGTAATTCGCGGTTCACGCCAACCCATGTATAAAGGATCATTGAGTAATTGTTGATTATTGGTTCCGACATCAATCGTGATCGGTAAAGTATAAGCGGGACTAATCCCCCCACATGCGGTGTACAGTGATAGCTTTCCGATTGGAATCCCCATCCCGCCAATACCCTGATCGCCCAATCCCAAAATACGTTCGCCATCGGTAATCACAATCACTTTAACGTTACGACGATTAATATTTTGCAAAATATCATCAATGTGTTCACGGTCTGGATAAGACACAAATACCCCACGATGACGACGATAAATATCAGAAAAACGCTGACAGGCCTCACCTACTGTTGGCGTATAAATAATCGGCATCATTTCTTCTAAATGATCTTCGATTAAACGATAAAACAGGGTTTCATTAGTATCCTGAATATTTCGTAAATAAATGTGCTTATTGATCGCATCATTAAAAGCTGTGAACTGTTGGTAAGAGCGCTGGCTTTGTTCTTCGATGGTTTCAATCACATGCGGCAGTAAACCATGTAAATTGAATTGGCCACGTTCTTGTTGGGAAAAAGCCGAGCCTTTATTGAGTAGCGGGAGTTCCAGAAGGGTAAAGCCAGCATAAGGAATATAAAGTGGATGTTTTTTTGCGGTGTTTTCAGCGGTCATTGCCTATCTCATTGTTCAGCTCAAGTGCCAAACGGTTATTCATTCAAATCATCGGTTCGATATAGCTTACGCGCTTTTTTAGCAAAATAGGTATTTCCAAAATTGATAGTCGAATAGATCACATTTTATGTTCAAATAGAATCTGGAAGGAGGTTTATAGCGCTTTTACATATCGTAGCGAATGAGATAAATACTTCTGGATATACTAAATATATTCTGAGCTTTTGATTCTATTGATTATAAATATGTTTATTGTAAAACCATCCTTTTTATCAATGTCTGGATTGGCGTTGATCCTTATATTAATAACCGGCTGTCAAAGTGTTTCAAAAACAACCGATAAAGTCGGTTCATGGTTAGGCGTCAAGCCATCTGTTCCCGAAGTCAATGCCAAAGGCATTGTTGATCTTAGTCAAACCACCCTGAATCAACTGGAACAATTCAATACAAACATGCCGAAAAATCAATGGGTTTATATGAAAAATAAAACACAGGATGTCTATATCCTACAAAATAAATCTGATGATCAATCTATTTTATCATTTCGTTTTAACTGTCAATTGAGCACTCAGAAACCAACCTTTTATTTATACAATGCCAAAGGTGAGCAAATCTTGAGCGCATACGATGATAAACTTGGACAAATTCAATTTCTTCTCGATAATAAAAACTATTTAAATCCTTTTAATCTGTATTCCAGTCAAAAACTTGAGACCTTTAAAAAAGAGCTCGTGACAGCCAAGACTATCAAAATTTATCATGCAGGACATTTATATCGCTTTGAAAATCAACATGCTGAACTACTCAATAAACCTGTTTCTTGTCAGGAATAATCCAAAATAAAAGATTGGATCACATCCCTCTCAGCATTCATTAAAATTAAATCGGTGGTGAAATCAAACAGCCTCACCTAAAGCGGACAAAATTTGCTATATTGAGCGTTTTTCTGCGAACATTCGTTTTAGATAGATATGAATACCGCCATACAAGCAGCTCTTGATCATGCCGTGCAATCTCTTCAACAAGCAGGGATTCTTCCTTCGGATTGGACTAACAACAGTGTGTTAACCCGAACCAAAGACCGAAGTCATGGTGACTTTGCTTCCAACATTGCCATGGTTGGAGCAAAAGCTGCGGGTATGAAACCACGCGATTTGGCTGAAAAAGTATTGGCTCATCTGCCAGAAGTCGCAGACATTACCAAGGCTGAAATCGCTGGGCCTGGTTTTATCAACTTTTTCTTAAATGCAGATCAGCGTTACGCTGTACTCGATCAAATTCAGGCACAAAAAGATCAATTTGGCCGTAGTCAGGCCAATGGCGCACAAAAAATTCAGGTGGAGTTTGTCTCTGCCAATCCAACTTCAAGTCTGCATGTCGGACATGGTCGCGGTGCCGCTTATGGTATGACTGTAGCGAACTTACTAGAAGCGACGGGTGCCAAAGTTGACCGTGAATATTATGTCAATGATGCAGGTCGTCAAATGGATATTTTGGCGACTTCGACTTATTTACGTTATTTGGAATTACTTGGACAAAACCTTGTTTTCCCTAAAAATGCCTATCAAGGCGATTACGTCAAGGAAATTGCACAAAGCATTATCGACAAAGACGGCGATGCATATGTGCGTGCGGTAGCTGATGTTTATCGCGATGTGCCAGAAGATGTGCAATATGCCGCTGAACTAGATGCTGAAGGCAATAAAGTGGTTCTCTCTGGTGATAAAGAAAAACATATTGATGGGCTGATTGCCCATTCACAGCAGCTACTCGGCGAAGGATATCGTGTTTTTCATCAGGCCGCGCTAAAAGCCATTTTAGATGACATTAAAGATGATCTTGCCGATTTTGGTGTGACTTTTGATCGCTGGTTCAGTGAAGCATCATTGACGGATAAAATTGAAGAAGCCTTACAAACCCTAGATCAACGTGGTTTTCTCTATGAAAAAGACGGCAATATCTGGTTTAAATCCACCGAATTTGGGGATGAAAAAGACCGTGTTGTGAAACGCCGCAATGGGCAAACCACATACTTTGCATCTGACATCGCCTATCATTTAGATAAATTACAACGTGGCTATACCCATATCGTGGATATCTGGGGGTCAGATCACCACGGTTATATTGCACGGGTAAAAGCAGCAATTGATGCAATGGGTTATGACTCTGCCAAACTTACCGTACTTTTAGTTCAGTTTGTCAGTCTATGGCGTGGCGGCGAAATGGTACAAATGTCATCACGTTCAGGTCAGTTTGTGACTTTACGTGAACTCCGTGAAGAAGTCGGTAATGATGCAGCCCGTTTTTACTATGTGATGCGTAAATCTGAGCAACATATTGACTTCGACTTGGATCTTGCAGTATCACAAAGCAAGGACAATGCGGTGTATTACATTCAATATGCGCATGCGCGAATCTGTCGTATGCTAGAAAAAGCAGCGACCAGTGCAGTGAATTTTGATGCTGTTCAGGCACGTCAATATGCGTCACGTCTGGAACTGGACGCTGAAACAGAAATTCTATCGAAACTGGCTGCCTATCCAGATATTATTGTACGTGCCGCAAATGCTTACGAACCGCATCAAATTGGTAATTATTTGAAAGAGTTAGCAGCATTATTCCACGGCTGGTACAATGAGCATAAAGTGTTAAATGATGATGCAGAACTCACTCAAGCGCGTCTTTTGTTGTCCGTCAATGTACAACAAGTGTTGCGTAATGGTTTGGAATTGCTTGGTGTATCTGCGCCAGAATCAATGTAAATCATCTATTGTTTGACTTGTAAGCTCAGACCAATTCCTGTTTTTGGTCTGACGACCTAATTTGAAGAGGATTTCACGTGTTTGGAAAAACGCAGCGCGGTGTATCTGAGCGACCAAATAAACCCAAAAAATCACTGATTCCAAAGTGGTTAGGGACATTGGTGGCTATTTTAGCTCTGATGTGCATCGCCGTGGTGTTGATGCTTTGGAAACCGTGGAAGCCTGTTTCAACTAAAAATGAAGTGACTTCGCCGCATTATCAGGAAGAAGAAACCAATCATGACTATCGTTTCTACGATCTGTTACCACAGCAACAAGTCACGCCGATTCCTGAACAAGCAGTGCCCGAGACCAAGCCACAGCAACCTGTGGTGATTGTAGAAGCGCCAAGTGAAGCCAGCGCGCCTGTTGCCAATGATCCTGCTGCCGCGGTTGCCGCTGAAGAAAATCCACAACAGCCACATCAAGCGTCCTTTATCTTACAAGTGCGTAGCTATCCTGACCCAGACAGCGCCGATGCACGTCGCGCAGAAATCATTTTAAATGGTTTGTCTGCCGATGTGGTCAAAAGTGTCGAAAATGGCAAAATATGGTATCGCGTGGTTTCTGGGCCGTATGATTCGCAAGATGCAGCTGTTGCTGCACAGCAAACCTTGCAACACAGCGGGATCGATTCCATCGTGGTAAAACGTTAAAGCATTGTTATGGTAAAAAAGAACGCTTTGTGCGTTCTTTTTTTAATTTTTTCAAATAATTACCAACCCCAGCATGTTCCCGTAATTGGTTTACCGCATTCACGATAATGTACCGCATACCAAACACTGCCACCCGATCGTGGCGTGCCATCTTTTTTGACTTCATCTCGATTCAATTCATCAAAAGTACTAATGGCATTGGCGGTCACAGAGCCTTTATCTGCATTTTTTTGCAGGTTTAAACTACCCAGACTTTTTGCGGTCTGATTCTGATAAATGACCGTGTCTGGTGCTGTTGTACCGATCAATAAAGCATAGTTGGCAATTGCTGCGGTATAACCTGTGGCACTACCCGACAAAGTTAAATCCTTTTTGATGCTGGTGCTTGCCAGCACATCTGCCCCGCCATATATTTTCGCATCAAGATGATAAAAACTTAAAGGTTGTACCATCCCTGTTTTAACCTGAGCTTCTAACCAGTCTTGCCATAAGAACTCCAGAAAGTCGGTGGCATTCTCAGGTTTGCTATAGCCAATATCTCGGACAAAATACATCAACGAACGGTACTGATTTTCTTCCATACCCGTTGGATTGGTTGCTGATTTAAGCCCCAAATTTTTTGGTAATTGCTGATATGTAATGCTTTGGTTTTGTCCATTACGCAACCATGCACGACCATTGGCGACCATTTTTGTCCAAAACTCATCTGCTGTTTTGAGAGAGCTATAATTATCAACCACACGCACCCAAACTTTCAGCGTTTCACCGCCATCGGGTAATTCACGTAACTGGGTCATGGTATGATGCCCATCAGTCAGATACAAACGACCATCGTAGCCAACCACGACCGTTTTCAAATCAGCAGTTTCTGTTGCTGGTTGTTCGGCACAACCAAAGCTATCGAGTTGTTTTAAATTTGCTCCTTTGAGTTGCTCCATGCTGCTAAAGTCATCGCGGCTTTTGGCACCAATTGCTTCACAGTAATCACTGAATTTTTTGCCTATGGTTTTATTGAGATAAGAAAGTTGATTGATTGGATCCGCTTGCCAAGTCTGACGATTCCAATCGCCTTGCCAACGGCCTAATTTATAATAAATCTGGTCATAGCCCACTGCGCCTTGAGTCGGAATCAGATCAGCAATCTGAACCTGAAGAATATCGCCAGCTTTGGCATTTAAAAAGCGTTGATCGCGCTGATCTTGCGGCTGAGTCGACGGCGTGTTCTGGCTTTGATCATCATTTGAATCATTGCACGCTGTTAATGCGAAAACCGCACAAATCCCCAGAGACAATATTGTCATATTTTTAGTCATCAATTTCATAAAACATCAATCATCTAAAGCTTGTTTGAAAAGACGCATATTGACGAGAAAATATTCAAAATAAATGACAAATTTCATTTTGATTGATGTTTTAAAATATAACAAGCATTGCCATGCTGCATCAGTTTGTCAGCAGGCAATATGGTTGGCTATCAAAACTGCCTTTATTCAATTCCTTTTTGCTTAGCACGTTGAAAAGCAGGACGAGATTGAATCCGAGTAAGAAAAGCCTGAATATTGGGAGACTGACCTGTGGTACGGGTTAAAATAGCTTCAAGTGGAAAACTCATCTGAATATCAGCAAAGCTAAACTGACCAGCAAAATAATCATGTTGAGATAAATACTCCTCTAAAAAAGCAATATGATCTTTTAAACGTGGACGAATAAAGCCAGCTTTAATGCCACCGGTAATTTTATTTGCAATCGGACGAATGATAAAAGGTACATTTTTACCGACATTGTTCATGACCAATTGAAATACCAATAATGGCATCAGTGAACCTTCGGCATAATGCATCCAATATAAATATTGAAAAGCATCTTCATCATTTTGTGGCTTAAACTGATTTTGCAAATCGTACTTACTTTGCAAATATTCCAAAATCACCGCAGACTCTGCAATCGCACGATCATCATCCTGTAAAATGGGTGCCTTGCCCAAAGGGTGAATCTGTTTTAGTTCAGGTGGCGCAGCATAGGTCGGTAAGCGTTTGTAATATTGAATTTGATAATCCTGTTCTAGCTCTTCTAAAGCCCATAAAATCCGAAAAGAACGCGATTGTTCCAGATGATGTAAAGTCAGCATATTGTTCTCTATTTCTCGCCAAAATTTTAAATTGATTGATCGCATTCAGCCCATGAGCATTGCATGGGCTGAATTGTAAAATCATGAGATTGCAACAGAATTAAGCTAAGGTGGTTTTGATTTCCACACTGCGTAATAAGGTCTTGGTTACTGGTGTTTTACTACAGACATTCAACACTTTTTCCTGCATTTCTTCAGATAATGGATTTTTAAAAGTCACACGACGTTCGATCCATTCCTGTTGTTCCTTATTCATAAAAAAAATCAACTTCGACGCTAAACTCACCAAAATCCATTTCTTTATGCTGTGCATACATACGCAAGGTAATCATAGTACATGACGCCAAACTTGCTGTTAGAAAGTCATAAGGTGCTGGCCCCGTATCATGACCACCAAAAGATTCAGGTTTATCGGTAATAAAATGGTGTTTACCGCTGGTGACTTCACCTTTCCACGGTGCTGGATCTGTTTTAACAACGCTACATGCAATCACACTCATTTGGATGCTCTCATTTGATCAGGGAAAGTGGGGGCTTCAAGACGTGGGCCATCATAATCTGGAATTTCGCCGAAGCGTGAATCGTGATTGACCCATTGCTCACGTGCTTCACGTAGTCCTTCCGTGGTGCGACCGACAAGATTCCACCACAGTAAAATTGGAGTTTCAAAAGGTTCACCACCAATCAGTAATACACGATGCCCTTCTGGAATATCAATCTCAATATGTTCAACCCCTGGCTCTAATACCACCAGATTGTCCTGATTCAACTCATGTCCATTTACCCAAGCATGACCTTCTAATGCTAAAAAGCCATATTCAAATTTTGGATTGAGTGGAATACGAGTCTTCGCATCTGCCTGAGCGGTCATATCGATGCCGACCAATGGCGTATGTACCGCCACAGGTGAGCTTTGCCCCATAAACTCACCGACCAATACGGTAAATTCAACCTGATCCTGTTGTGTTGTTGGTAATACAGGATAGTGATCAAACTGTGGAGGCATATTGAGTTTGTCATCAGGCAAGGCAATCCAGAGCTGTGCCGCATGCATTTTAGTTTCAGTATCTGGCGCCACTTCAGTATGGGAGATACCATGTCCAGCAGTCATCAGATTAACCTGATACGGGCGAATTAATTGCTTGGTGCCTAAACTATCGGTGTGCATCATAGTGCCTTCAATCATCCAAGTAAAGGTTTGCAAACCTGTATGCGGATGAGGCCCAACATCCAATCCATCGCCTTGTGGAAAAGTTACGGGACCAGCATGATCCAGAAAACACCATGCACCGATCATGCGTTTTTGCCGACTGGGTAAAGCACGTTTAATCACGGTTCCTTTACCAATTTCTGCGCTGCGAATTTGAAAATCCTGAATAAATTGATTGATGTAACTTTCACAATCCTGTGAATCTGAGATTTCCGTATAATTGGTATTGGTCATTATCTTTGTCCTGATGTGTGCTTAAATCATATGAATGGCTAGCCAAACTGAGCGCTGCGCTTGCTGATCAAAATGCTATTCACCACTTGGATACGCTTAAAATTCAGAATAACGTGTCTCAGAGCATTGTTGTTTTATCATTGCGTAAACAGCGCGTTCTAAACCAACTGTTTGTTAGCTTTCATAAATGACTTATCTTACTGATTATGTTTATATTACCAAACTTAATTCAAGATTCTATGCACAACTTTAAGACAGTGTAGTGCTATTTTTAAGACAATCCTTGTCAAAGCCGTACTCAAAGATTATTTGGACTGCGGAATCTGACTTTTCATGTGTTTCATAAAATCACGGAAATGCGGTGCAAACTCTGCAAATAAAGGATGATTACGCTGCTCTAACATCACTTCACTAAATAGTTTGAGCCCAACCGCAAAGGATTGTGTGGTTTGCTCGTCAAAGAATGCTGCGCTTTTTAATTTTTCTACAATCTGAAAAATATCATCATGATTGCGTGTATAAAACTCAAGTTTTTCAGCATAAGTTGATACCTCACCTTTGGCATCTTTTAAATGTTGAACAGTGACAAAGTATTGATGTTGTTTCATAGATCAATTCCAATTCTATTTTAAAATTAAATACTTTCCCGAATTTCAAGTTGCATAACCTCTACTTGAAATTGTTGAAAAACCGCTTGTAAGGACTGTAAAAACTGCGTTTGTTTCGCCTGCGTTAAGGCCGCACACTGGATCTGGAGGAGCTGTTTTTTGCTACGATCAGGCAGGTTAAATTTTGTTTCTGCACGATGAAATTGATAGCTTGCAATTAAACCTACATCCACCAAATCGCTGACAACGCGATAAATTGTTGCCAAACTAAGTTGCTGGTGCTGGGCATGTAATTTTTGATAGATCTGTTTGATGTTTAAGTCATCAGATTGTTGTTCAAGTAAATTTAGGACTGAAACTCGTGAATGAGTAACTCTTAAACCCGCCTGTTTGAGTCGATATTGTGCGTCTAACATCTTAAAATCCTCCGTCATAAACGCCCGATTTCAACGGCTGCCTGATCGATCTTTTCCGCAATCCGATGAATCTGTTGTGGATTTAAATCTGTAACATTGAGTTTTAATCGCAAGGCCGTTTTCAGATTTTCCATCGCACGGTGTATATCAATCAGTTGATCATTGCCATGAATTTCGCGTCGAAGACGTAGCTTTTCCAGCAAAGCATTCAGCATGTCTTGCTGTTGGGTTAAATACACTTTTCCTTCTTCAGTAACTTGATATTGCTTACGCTCAGCATCAAGCAGTGCAATAAAATTCATGTCTTCAAGTGTCGTTAATGTCGGATAGATCGTACCTGCACTCGGGCTATAGTCTCCTCCGACTAAGTCACTAATTTCTTTAATGATTTCGTAGCCATGTTTGGGGCTTTGCTGAATCAGATATAAAACCAAAAGTTTCATTCGACCTGCTTCAAATAGACGTCCGCGACGGCCTCTACCGTGACTATGATGCTCACGTTCATGTGAAGCCCGCTCTGAATGTCTAGTATCTCGTTCAGATTGATTTCTCATATTATTTTTCTCAGATTAGGTAATTTATAATTATTAAGATATATCTTAATATATCTTTTAACAAGAAAAGATATAGTTTAAATTTTTATAATATTGATATTGATATTGATATTGATATTGATATTGATATTGATATTGATATTGATATTGATATTGATATTGATATTGATATTGATATTGATATTGATATTGATATTGATATTGAATAGATTATTTATTTTTATGATCAAATTTTAAAAAAGTTAAGTAATAAAAAAGAGCGACTAAGCGCTCTTTTCTATTACCTAACTTTAAATAAGACCAACTTCTTAAAATATTATTATTTGTTCAGGCTACTCTTCTTCTTAAATTGTTCATCAATTCTTGAACTCAGGAAATCAACAATGGGCTGTAAAGCCTGATACTCATCCTGCCAATTTTGCTTTGCAATCTGACCTTTATATTCTTGACTCATGCGCTGCAAAACAGGCTGATGTTGCGGTTGTAACTGAGCAATCACCCATTGCGCAGCCTGATCTTTAGGTGCAATCTCATTCGTCACCAAACTAAAATAGATACGGCATAAGGCCAAAATCTGATTACGCTCATCAGCATCCTCATCCCAATGTGCCACAATTGATGGATAGGTATCTGCCATCGCCTGCCAGAGTTGCTGTACAGGAATCTCAACTGACCACTGTGAAAAACTTGGCCCTAACAAAGTAAGATGATGCATCTGTGCTTTCTTCAGCAGAATGCTTAGATCTGGGTCTGCATGTTCGCTAAGTATAACACCTTGGTTTAACTCATCCCGTAACCATTCCCCAAACTGTAGTTCGTAGCTGAGTGGATAACTTCCCGAAAGAATATGATCTTTGTGTACGATAGTGACTTCAAGTGCACGTTGTACAGCACCAATCGGATGCGAAATTTGTAATAAGGTTTCTGCCAGTTGTTTTCGTTGCTGAAGTGTCAATGCTTGAGTTATGACAACCAAAAGATCCAAATCACTTTCTGGACCTAAACCACCATCAACAGCTGAACCATATAGATAAATACCAAACAGTGCCTCACCCAGAAGCTGCTGTAAAGATGCCGTTAATTGTTCTAATTGCAAAGTCTCTGACATGCTTCACCTCTATGACGGAGCACAACATCAATCACATAAAAAAGGCAGGATTTTCATCCCGCCCTTAGTCTTATTCCCATTCAATCGTCGCTGGTGGCTTTGATGAAACATCATAAACCACACGGGAAACATCTTTGATTTCATTCATGATACGCGTCGAGATTTTATCCACCAATTCATATGGCAAATGCGCAAAACGCGCGGTCATAAAGTCCACCGTTTCAACCGCACGAAGTGCAATCACCCATGCATAACGGCGACCATCACCCACCACACCAACAGATTTTACAGGTTGGAATACGGCAAAAGCCTGCGCAGTTTTGTCATACCAACCACTGGCGCGAAGTTCCTGCATAAAGATATCATCTGCCAGACGTAAAATATCGGCGTATTCTTTTTTCACTTCACCCAAAATCCGCACGCCCAAACCCGGACCAGGGAATGGATGACGGTAAATCATGCTGTGTGGCAAACCGAGCGTTGTACCCAATTTACGCACTTCATCTTTAAACAAGTCACGTAATGGCTCGACCAAATCAAACGCTAAATCTTCTGGTAAACCACCTACGTTATGGTGGGATTTGATCACATGCGCTTTGCCTTGTTTGCTGGCAGCAGATTCAATCACGTCAGGATAAATCGTACCTTGCGCCAAGAATTTCACGCCATCGAGTTTACGCGCTTCTTCTGCAAAGACTTCGATAAATTCACGACCAATAATTTTACGTTTTTTCTCAGGATCAACTTCACCCGCAAGTGCAGTTAAGAAACGTTCTTCGGCATCCGCACGAATGACACGGATTCCCATGTTGTCTGCAAACATTTGCATCACTTGGTCGCCTTCGTTTAAACGAAGCAAACCATTGTCTACAAATACACACGTTAATTGATCACCAATCGCTTTATGTAAAAGTGCAGCCACAACGGATGAATCTACGCCACCAGATAAACCAAGTAATACTTTTTCATCTCCAATTTGCTGACGTAATTGTTCTACGCGCAAATCGATAATGTGCTCTGGCGTCCAAAGACCACCACAACCACAGATTTTATGCACAAAGTTAGACAGTAATTCTGCACCTTTGGCGGTATGCGTGACTTCCGGATGGAACTGAACTCCATAGAAACGGCGAGTTTCATCAGATGCTGCTGCGAATGGACAACTTGGCGTGCTAGCAGTAGTCTGAAAACCTTCTGGTAAGCGTCCTACTTTATCACCATGACTCATCCAGACATGGAGTTGATCTTCACGATCCTGCAAATTGCCAATCAATTGATCACGTTGTTGAATGTCAACTTCGGCATAACCAAACTCATGTACCTTGCCCGGCTCAACTTTTCCGCCTAATTGCTCAGACATGGTTTGAAAACCATAACAAATCCCTAAGACAGGGACACCAAGCTCAAATACCACTTGTGGCGCACGTGGGCTACCTTCTTCATGCACGCTTTCAGGCCCACCCGACAAAATGATACCGTTCGGATTAAAAGCACGAATGTCTTGTTCAGACATATCAAAAGCATACATTTCAGAATATACACCTGCTTCACGTACACGACGTGCAATCAGCTGGCTGTATTGAGAGCCGAAATCCAAAATTAAGATACGGTCATCAGTAATGTGAGTATTGGTTGTCATGATTACGCAACTATGCAAGGCAACGAGAGAAGCGCAATATTCTAGCATTTTTCATGATGCCACGCACGTTCTTTCCATAGCCAAAAAACTTAATAAAAACAGTATTAAAAAAGGCACTAAATGAGTGCCTTCTATTTAGTGCTGAATTTTTTCGATTTTCACGACTTCAATGTCTGTAGGTTTATAGCGATGAGTATCTACCTCACCCACAACACGGACGTGATCACCGACTTTTAAGCCTGCTGCATGCCAAAGATCATCATCAATTTCCAGACTAATTGTGCCAGAACGATCTTTAAATTCGTAATGATCACTTTTAATATGTTTGGTAATTTGACCTGTCAATGTTACGCCCGTTTCATCTTTGATTTTTGCTACTTGCTGAACAGTCACCATATTTTTTGCAGCTTCCTGAATAATCACATGATCATCCTTGCCAGCAAATGCACTAGAAGATAAAACGACTGTCGCGGCGATAGAAGCAGTCAGGATAAACTTTTTCATTATTCTCTCTTGATGTTAAATGTATTCAGTTTTATCTAAGCAGAAAGTGAAAAAGATGTCGGCTAGAGTTTTGTAATATAAGGTAAAAGTTAATTTACCCTATAAGTCTGAATAATTTATTTTTCAATCGCTGCATCTAGACTGAATTTACCCGCACCATGTAACATCAAGAAAAATAAACCGCCCGCCATACTTAAGTTTTTCATAAAATTAATGGCTTGAGATTGATCTGTACCTTCATGAAAAATAAGCGCGGTCAAAATACTAAAAACACCAAGTCCCAAAGCTGCTAAACGAGCCTGAAAACCAAAAAGCAAAGCTAGTCCGCCACCAAATTCAACCAAAATTGTTAAAGGTAATAGTCCACCTGGCACCCCCATCGATTCCATATAACCCACAGTTGCCGAATAAGCGGTAATTTTTCCCCAACCTGCAACTATAAAAATATAGGCCATCAGGATTCGTGCGACCAATGAGATAACAGCATCTGCACCAGATTGAGTGACGATGTTTTTTACGACTACATTTGGATTAAACATAAATAAGCCCTTTAGATTGATTTCAAAGTATGTTGTTTTGATGAGATGATCTTAATCTGCTTTATTTTTGCAATAAATATTCATTTTTCAGACATATCGTTCTGAATAAAAGACAATAAAAGATGTAACTTTTTACTGAATCATACTGACTTTCACATAAGGCACTGCTAGGATTTGATCACAATTTTGCGCTGTAGCCTGTCATGGAACTTTTTGATTTTATTTTGCACGTTGATGATCACCTTCTTGAGTTTATTCGCAATTATGGCGTATGGATATATGCAATTTTGTTTCTGATTATTTTTGTGGAAACTGGTCTGGTGGTCATGCCTTTTTTACCGGGCGACAGTTTACTCTTTGCAGCAGGGGCATTGGCAGCATCTACGGGTGCAATGGATCCCTGGGTTCTGGGTATTCTTTTATTCATTGCAGCAGTATTGGGGGATACCCTAAATTATCATATTGGTCGTTTCATCGGCCCGCGTGTTTTTGAAATGAATTCACGTTTTATTAATAAAGCACATCTGAGCAAAACCCATGAGTTTTTTGAACGTCATGGCGGTAAAACCATCATTTTTGCTCGATTTATTCCTTTTGCCCGTACTTTTGCGCCTTTTGTGGCAGGTGCAGGCAGCATGAACTATAAGTTTTTTCTGACCTATAATGTGATTGGAGCGCTGTGTTGGGTGGCTTCTTTTATTACATTGGGCTATTTATTTGGCAATATGCCGATGGTTAAAGATAATTTTACCCACTTAATTTTTGGCATTATTATTTTGAGTGTGTTACCGGGAATTTTTGCCTTTATTCGTCAGAAACTCAGCAATAAGCGCCAAGTTTTAAACTCTAAAAAGTAAGTTTAAAAGAATCGAAAAATCACGGGTAACATACATAATAACAGCAACATTGCCGATCCTTTATATAAA
The DNA here is from genome assembly GCF_019355975.1 of Acinetobacter septicus. Classification (NCBI taxonomy): domain Bacteria; kingdom Pseudomonadati; phylum Pseudomonadota; class Gammaproteobacteria; order Moraxellales; family Moraxellaceae; genus Acinetobacter; species Acinetobacter septicus. The sequence goes on from NZ_CP079898.1 coordinate 1,980,245, forward strand.
CGGTCGGCTTGCAATCCCTTAATATTACCTGCCAGTAAAGCTCGACCAAACACCATCCAGAACCATGACACTGGAAATAGAATCAAGCTAAATACGCCTAGTACTAAAATGGCATGTTCCAAAGAATCCCATGTCTCTGGCGGAAAAATTCCTGCGGCAAACAATAACGCTTTAGGGTTTTTTAAGGTCGAGAAAAATATCTGTTTAGGGCGAATCGTTTTGTGACTTTGGCTATGTTTTTGTAAATGTGAGCTTTTCCACAAGTTAAATGCCAACCAAATGACATACAAAGCACTAATCACATGCAAAAGCGGAGTCAGTGCAGGCCAGATCGGTTGCCCAAGATGAATTAACAATGCCCAAATCGCAATACCATACAGATAACCCAACCATTCTGCTGGAATAAAAGAAGCCGTTTTTGTAATACCCTGATGATGTGCAGCACTGGCAAACAACGCATTGGTTGGACCAGGAATAAGTAGCACGGCTAGCATCGCCAATACAAAAAACCAGCTTTCAATCATAAAGTATCCATCGCGATTAAGGTGGGCACACCTTATATGAAATTGAATTTAACTGACAAGTTTTATTGACGTTTAAGCCTGAGCATAGATGATGAAATATCGATGCAAAGAAAACTAACAATATGATTTAAAAAGACATATCACGAAACATTTTGACAAACACTTATTCAGTCCTGATTCAAAAAATGTGAAACAGGACTCGTTTTTAGGATTTTAACTGGCTTTTTTCTTGACCACAATAGGACAATTTTTAAATTGTGCTGCCTGAACAATCGCTTCTTGCTGACCTAATACGCGAGAAAGTTCCGTATTTTTGGTGTTTGAAGATTGTCCCATGTTGACTGAAACGCTTGGACCGAAGCCCCAACCACCACGTCCCCAGCCACCGCCAAGTCCAACGCCTACACCCACACCTGTCCGTTTCGGTGTCTGCACACCATTTTCAATATAGAGTTGAATACGATTATATTCACTTTGTAATTGCTGACAATTCAACGACTGGTATTGCGTTGGAGAGACATAGGTCGGTTTAACTGTGGTCGCACAAGCACCCAGCAATAGTGTTAATACGCTTAGAGGAAGGAAATATAAGCCTTTCATCGCTTTTCTCAAATTAATTGGGTTCAATTTCTGCGAACAGTGTCTGATACGCTTGTGTCAGCTTGTGTTCTGGCGATAGATGAACCAAGGGTAAATTTTTCTGATGTGATTCTTTCATTAAAATTGAAGGCGGTAACATACTGTTTAATACAGGTAAGCCTTCATCTTTTAATTGTTGTACCACTTCTCTTGGCAATTTTGCCTGTGCCTGAAATTGATTGACCACAATCCCTTCAATTTCCAGACCATTATTATGATCATCTTGGGTTTCGATCACATTTTCAATCAAAGTTTGTAACGCACGTTTGGAAAACACATCGCAATCAAATGGAATCAAGACGCGATCAGCGGCAATGAGCGCCGACAAAGTAAAGAAATTAAAAGCAGGCGGCGTATCGATATAAATCCGATCATATTGGCTGCTGAGTTGTTGCAAAGAATCACGTAATTTATAAATTTTATGCTTGGATTCAAGCGCATGCTCTAATGCACCCAGTGTTGGACTGGCTGGAATCACGTCCAGCTTTGGAAAAGCCGTATGATGCACAAAACTTTCCAAGCCTTTGGCACGTGATTTTAAAATTGAGCCGATGGCATTGCCAATCAACCCTTTTGGTTGATTATTACCTAAGACATCATCAAAAAAGTTTTCGATGTTCGGCTCTAGGGCATTTTTATCTGCGGAGTAAGTCGCCTGTTCACCTAATAGGTATTGGCTAGAATTGGCTTGTGGATCTAAATCAATCACCAGTGTTCTTAAGTTTTGCTGTGCGCTAATTGCAGCCAAATTTACCGTGATACTTGATTTACCCACACCACCTTTTTGGTTAAAAACCACCCGTGTCAACATGCTTCCCTCATCACTATTTTTTCAAACTTGTTTAGAGTTTAACCTAGCCAATCGATATAAATGCAAAGAATGTCAAACAATTAACCAAAAACTGGCTTGATCATGACTAAACCCAGAATAGCAACAAATGCCACACAGCCAATGACCAGACCTGCTTTGCGCTGTACCACTAAAATAGACTGATCCTTTTTAAATGCTTTACTGAATGACGAAAGCATTACCACAAACAGAATAATTTTGGCATAAAACCATGGCTGCATTTGAAAATGATTCAGCGATAACAAAACAAGTCCCGTAATGACAACAAGCGTAAATCCTGAATGTTGCAGGGCAATCCAGAGTTTATTGGTCACAGGAGACTCAGACTGATCAGGCGTAGTCATCCATAAAGGCATAGAACGTATCAGCACGGCTATCGCTGCAAGTGCCAATGCAACCAGATGAATGACAAGGACGAATAAATGTATATCCATTTTTATCTATCAATTTGTTTAATTTTTAGGTGCATGCGCACATTCAGGACTATCGGGTACTTGGCCTTGCCATTCATCTGGCGTATAGGCATGAATCGCCAATGCATGAATTTTACCAGGATTCATTAAATCTGTTGCGACTGCATAGACTTTTTGGTGACGTTGCACCAGTCGAAGTCCCTGAAAAATTGGACTTACAATAGCGACTTTAAAATGACTTTCTTTACCCGGAAAGTAACCACCGTGACCCGCAGACTCGTTGATCACTTCAAGATGCGTGGGTTGCAATGTATTTAAACGTTCAATCAGTTGTTGTTCGAGCGTCATGATCAGTTACCTACTTACATAGAAAGATGGATGGAAGTATAACGTGCCTAAGATTAAAACACTGAAAAACACATAAAAAGTGAGTCAAATAGAATAACTCAGACGATCAGAGTGCGAATATGATTTTATTTTATGCAATCAGCAGCATTATTTGCATAAAGTGGTTGACCCTTGATTTGCTTAATGTATTATAAGCGGCACGCGGGAATAGCTCAGTTGGTAGAGCACAACCTTGCCAAGGTTGGGGTCGCGAGTTCGAGTCTCGTTTCCCGCTCCAGATTGTTTTTAGTGAAAGTTTTTTATAAAACTGCTCAAATATTTGCGGGAATAGCTCAGTTGGTAGAGCACAACCTTGCCAAGGTTGGGGTCGGGAGTTCGAGTCTCCTTTCCCGCTCCAGATTCAAAAAGCCCTCATCGAAAGATGGGGGCTTTTTTCTTGTTGATTATTAATAATATTTTTTCTAAAACCTATATGTTCCAGCTTTGGAAGAAGCACTAAAAATTTTAGAAAAAGTATTGTATAAGCTCGCTGCGTGACCAAAAGTGCCCTAAACGTGCCTTCCCTTTATCATATACGAATCAATTCATTCGCTATTCTGGTATTTTTTTAATCAATTTCAGTATAGATAATCAGAACACCTTCCCCATACACTTGACTTCCCTTTTTTCCATCTATTTTAGTATTTTTTTATTTGCTTTATTTTGATGGTGACCAAATTTGGTCACCAAAAATACATAGTTAAAACATTTACTTATGATCAAAAAACTCAATTTTAATCAATCATTCTGCTCTTCATTTTTCTTAAATTTTAATAAATCACCCACTTCAACATTAAGTAATACACACAATTTTTCTAAGGTCTCAAAATCTATTCGAGTCGATTGACCATTATATAACTTATGCAATGTTGTCTTACTCATTCCAGTCGCTCGAACTACATCCGCAACTTTCATTCTTCGCTCTGCCAAAAGCACTGGCAAGTTACAAACTATCATTAATTACCACCATTGTGTAATAAAGTACTTGCATAGTGTCTTAAATGCATTTATTATCGCATTGTGGTCTTAAATAACACCATTGTGATACTTTATAAAAGGATACAAACATGAATCTTACTTATATTACTACAAAAGAATTGGCGGAACGAATCCATTATAACGAACGTACTATCCGTAATCAGTTAAAAGATAGCGTTTTGATCGAAGGCATTCATTACATTCGCCCTTTTGGTGGTCGCAAAATTTTATATGTATGGGAGCGTATTGAAGAAGATATGACTAAAACAACTTTAGGCTCGCTACACAGCCTACAACTTCTGTAAGGAGAACATAATTATGGCTGCTATTCGTACTAGATACGGTAAGTTATGTGTCGATTTTCGATACTTAAGTATCCGTTGCCGTGAAACCACCGCTCTTGAAGACAATGCTCAAAATCGAAAAAAGCTTGAAAAAGCGATTGAACGAATGGAGGCAGAAATCTTATTGGGTATTTTTGACTATGCTAAATACTTTCCAAAAAGTTCTCGTTTGAAAGAAATCAAAAATGCAGAAAACAGAGTAAATGAAATCAGCTCAAAAACACCTCTATTTTCTAAGTTCTGTGAAATCTGGTTCACTGATAAAGAAATAGAATGGCGTACAAGCTACAAGGAAAAAATTCAAATTGTGATCAGAAAGTACTTAATTCCTTTTTTTGGCACAATTCCGGTTATTAATATCAAAAAGTCAGACATTCTTGGATTCCGTTCATCCCTCGCCAAAGTGACTCACGGGAAAAACCAAGAATGCCTTTCACCATCAAGAATCAACCAGATTATGATAGCACTTCGTATGATACTCGATAGTGCTGCCGAACGATATGACTTTGACAGTCCTTATAAGAATATCAAGAACTTAAAGCAAGGGAAAATTGAAGTCACGCCTTTTTCATTAAAGGAAGTACATGCAATCTTGGCCACAGTTCGTGATGATTTTAAGCCTTATTACACTGTTCGGTTTTTCACAGGTATGCGCACCAGTGAAATTGATGGGTTGCAATGGAAAAATGTGGACTTGCAACGTCGGGAAATCCATATTCGTGAAGCCTTGGTGAATGGGGAACTGGGTGGAACCAAAACCTATGGTTCTGACCGCACAATCCAGATGAGTGACCGCGTTTACCAAGCCTTTCTGCAACAGAAAAGCTTAAATAATGGTAAATCAGAGTTTGTTTTCTGCAATCGTGATGGTGGACCTCTCGATTACCGTTTGGTGAATAAACGTGTCTGGCATCCGATCTTGCGCTTTCTAGGATTAAAGCCTAGAAGAGCCTACCAAACACGTCATACAGCAGCAACGCTCTGGCTGTCGGCAGGAGAGAATCCGGAATGGATCGCACGTCAATTGGGACATTCAACGACTGAAATGCTATTCCGGGTCTATAGCCGTTACATCCCCAATGTTACCCGTCGTGATGGCAGTGCATTTGAAGCCATGCTGGAAAAACTAAATACAGAGGAGCTTGCACATGAATAGTAAAGCTTTCTTTGGTGGTGTGGTCGTCAGTCCTGAAGCGGATACGGTCGCTCGTGAATTAATCCATGAGCTACACATTCCCAAACTGCACAATCTGGCGTTTTTGCTGGAGATCAACAAATGCTTCGATGATCACCAGGCGTTAAGACTGTGGCTACAGCGACTGCTGGATGATGGACAAGCCCATTACGATGACCTAGCCCAACAGGCTCGCCTCCGGTTAATGAGCTTAGCTCCCTGATCAAATAAATATACAAGGTCATCTGATTGATGACCTTAGCCCTCTATACCTATAAAAAAGGTGAACACATGCATAAACATATTTCAATTTGGATGCCACTCTATATTGGCGACCTACAGGCGAAATTTGCACGAATGACAGCAGAACAAATTGGTGCGGCACTGCTGTTAATGATGGATTTCTGGAAAAACGGTGCTATTCCTCATGACCTAGCTACGGTATGTAGCATCACAAAATTATCGCAACATACCAAGGCTAAAACTTTGTTGAATACGCTAATAGCCCTGGAATTGTTTGAAATCGAATCTGAGCAAATTCATTCAAGTTTTTTAACCAGTTTAAAAAGCCAGGCATTGCAAAATCAGCAAATGAAATCTGATAAAGCTAAAAATGCAGCTCAAGCACGTTGGGGAAAATCCGCAACTAATGCTCAAGCATCAGCCAAGCAACGAAAAGTAAATGCTCAAGCAGCTCCTGAGAAGAGCCCGAGTATTACTCAAGTCATGCTTGAACCATGCCCTTCATCTTCATCTTCATCTTCATCTTCATCTTCATCTTCATCTTCAAATTTTGAAGAAAAAAATGAGAGTTTTTTAGAAAATTCAAAATGGATTTAGGAGAACAATCATGAATACCATGCTTAAAACGCTCCAGTTTCGCGCAGAAACAACAGAAGCACTCTGCCCTACCCATCATATACCCCTGATGGAAATCGCCGGTCACAGGCTTTGCAAATTGTGTGCAAAAGAAATGGTCCATCGCTCACATGCAGCCTATGCAGATGAGCTGCAACAACGGTTGCTGCAACAGAAAATCAAAAACTCAGGGCTCAATAAACGCTACCTGGACCGTGGCTTCAAGAATTATGTAGTTGCATGTCCTGCTCAAGACAATGCCATAAAACTATGTCAGGCTTTTGCACAGCAAATTATTTCTGACCATTATCCAAACCTGCTGCTCATTGGTACACCAGGTACAGGAAAGACTCATCTGAGTGCGTCAATCATTCGCAACATTCTGCATAACAGTACAAAATCTGCACGCTACTATACCAGTGCAGAAATTGCTCAAAAAATGATGGACACCTGGTCAGATGCTTCACGCTCTGAAAAGGAAGTTATCGAGCATTTCTCCAGTTTTGATTTATTGGTGATAGATGAATATGGCCTGCATGACCGACATGAAAAACGCCTGGAGATGGTGCATAAGGTTTTATATAGTCGTTATGACAATATGAAATCTACACTGCTGATTTCCAATTTCACAATCCAAAATATGCAGCGGGATTTAGGTGCCCGATTATGGTCACGGTTACATGAGAACAATTTGATTGTAGTGCCATGTTATTGGGATGATCTAAGATTTAATCAGTAAAATAATTTAGATTTAGAATCTATATAAGTGTAAAACCTATAAGTATTGGTTTTACACTTAATATCAAGATAATTAGAAGTAGTAAGAATTCTCTCCATCCAAATTCAATACCATCTAATTTTCAAATATAACAAAATTAATTTAACAATATCAAAAATTGCTTTTTTAAGAGTTAAATCTATACTACCTTTTATGAAAATTGGTTCATATTTTTTCATCAAATTGAGAAAATAAAAATCGAAAATAACCCTTATCAATTTCAGTTAAATTTTTAAAATCATGTTAAAAAATTACATATTTTTTGTTATTTTCAACATAACTTATAGTATAATTATAATATATAAAACAGCATCTTGTGATAGGAAAATGAAAAAATGAAGCTCACATCTAATAAATTTTTAATTCCCTTTACTCTTATCATTTTAATCAGCAGTTTTTTAATTATTCTCTACCGTATTACTATCAGCTAATACAGAAATTTTTCATATAATGATATGAAAAGAATTTAAAAAATTTAGATCAAATGAAAACCGACATAATTTAGATATATTCAAATTATGTCATTATTGTTTCATCGTACTCATTCGCTATGAAATAAAATAAGCCAAATGAAATATTTTTACCAAGGCAAAAAGATCAACTTCGGCATCTGGACAGGTAAGACTTGATCAAAATATAAAGTACCCAAAAATGTTTATCCTATTTAAATGTGTTAAATCAAAAAACAATGACCATCCAACAACTTAAAATATTATATCTGCCTATAACTTTATTTGACAAAAGGTGGCAAAGTGCTTGCTACTTTAAAATTAGTGGCATTCCACCTGTATCGAAAGATCATAATTTCTTAAATGTTGTTGAATAGGCCTAAAAAGAGTTAACTTTAAGTTAAGCATTTACCTTATAACGCTTAACAAAAAGTGCTGCGCATTATGTGGCTTTTCATTTTCTATGCATGAGTTACGCTTCCAACTACCATCACTTTGTAATAGCCATGCTTGTTGATTATCCATTAAATAATTTTCTAACCCTTGCTGATAAATTCTTTTTTTGAGTCTAGTATTTTCAATAGGAAAGCACACTTCAACACGTTTAAATAAATTACGCTCCATCCAGTCAGCACTAGAACAATACACACGTGTATCACCATTATTGTAAAAATAATAGACACGAGTATGCTCAAGAAAACGCCCTACAATTGAGCGAACACGAATATTTTCTGATAAGCCAATTAGGCCTGGACGTAAACAACAAATAGAACGAATGATTAATTCTATTTGCACACCAGCTTGAGAAGCTTCGTATAATTTATTAATCAATTGAACTTCGGTTAGTGCATTGACCTTAATGATAATTTTTGCCGGTTTCCCTGCTTTCGCAAGCACAATCTCGTTTTCAATAAAATTCATCAACTGACTATGCAAAGTAAATGGTGCATGTAGAAGTTTCTTTAACTTCACCATTTTGCCCATACCGGTTAATTCTTGAAAAATACGATGTACATCTTCACACAAATCTTGATTGGTCGTTAATAAACCGTAATCAGTGTAAATTTTGGCATTGCCAGCATGATAATTTCCTGTACCTAAATGTGCGTAGCGCACCAGTTTTTGATTTTCTCGGCGTACCACCAAAATCATTTTGGCATGAGTTTTATAGCCGACAATGCCATATACCACCACGGCACCCGCTTCCTGTAAAACATTGGCAACAGCGATATTGGACTCTTCATCAAACCGTGCTCGTAATTCAATCACTGCGGTGACTTCTTTACCATTTCTTGCCGCCTCAGCCAAAATTTGCACAATTTCTGAATTTGCACCGCTACGGTACAAGGTCTGTTTAATGGCCAAAACATGCGGATCTTGCGCGGCTTCACGTAATAATCGAATTACAGGGGAAAATGATTCAAAAGGATGATGCAATAAAATATCTTGTTTCTGCATCGCACTGAAAATATTTGCAGATTTTTTCAGTATTTTTGGAATCACAGGAGTATGTGGCTCATAGCGTAAATATGGGCGTTTAAAATCCGAGACCAATCGAGCCAAATTAACAGGCCCGTCGACACGATACAATTGATGCGTATCCAAATCGAATTCTTTGAGTAAGTATTCATAAATATGTGTTGGACAATTTTTATTGACCTCCAAACGTACTGCCCGACCAAAACGGCGTGAACTGAGTTCGTCTTTTAAGGCTTCCGCTAAGTCTTCAACATCTTCAGTTAACGTTAAATCTGCATTTCGGGTTACTCTAAATTGATAGCAACCCGTTGCCGTCATTCCCGGAAATAAATCAGACACATGAGTATGAATAATTGAAGAGAGCATCACATGATGCTCTTTGCCTTCGGTCAACTCATCTGGCAAACGCACCACACGTGGCAATGAACGTGGTGCAGGAACCACTGCCAAATCGATCTGACGGCCAAAGGCATCCTTACCTTCCAAAGTCACAATGAAATTAAGTGATTTGTTGACCAAGCGTGGAAAGGGATGCGCAGGATCTAAACTTATTGGTGTTAAGGCTGGTGCAACCTGTTCCTGAAAATATTTTTTGACCCAATTAGATTGTGCTTGAGTTAACTCTCCACGTCTTAAAAAGCTGATGCCTTCTTCTCTTAACTGCGGAAAAATTTGCTCATTTAAAATTTGATATTGGCGTTCAATCGCAGCATGTGCTGTCTCCGAAATTTGATGTAAAATTTCTTGTGGGGATAAACCATCAGCCGTTTGTATGTCTCGCTCTTGAACAAAATGTTCCAACATAGTTGCAACACGAATTTCAAAAAACTCATCTAAATTTCTAGAAAAAATTAATAAAAAATTCAATTTTTCTAAGAGTGGATTTAAAGGATCGACCGCTTGTTCTAAGACACGTAAATTAAAATCTAAAATTGACAACTCGCGATTAATATATCGCTCAACTTGACCATATACCGGGGGGGAGGCTTGTGTAACTACGGAATTCATATACTACCCATATTTCTTAAAAGCAATGCCATTTTTAATTGGCTAAAAATAAATAGAATTACAAAACAAAAACTTAAATATCATTCTAAAATATTGAAAATAAATCCTAAATTTACTGAATAACCATCCAAAGTACCGCCATTAAAATCGCCATATGCAGCATTTGTGCGGGGGCAAAATATAGAAAATATTTCCCGCCACCAGTTAAAAATGCATTGATGCTTTTAGAAAATGCATGTGCAGCCAAACCAATCATCATAGCGTAGACCAACGTCATCTGCTGTGGTGTTCCTTGCATCACCACCGTTGCCATGGCGGCATGCACTTCAAATAAAGAAGCGAAGAATGCCCCAATAATCAAACCGCTATCACCCAACACTACATTCAAGCCATATACCGCTGCTTGAATCACTGTCAGTGTTACCACAATGATCAAGGCTTCCTTAATGCTGAACATCCGACTGTCCATATGCGTAATATCATTTTGTGGTGTAGCCTGTTGACCCATCGTCGCTTTGGATGAATGAATTAACATCAAGGCAATGATCAAAAGCACTGCAATGCCAATACTGCAAGGCAACAATAAAACCTTAAACCAAGCAAAATTAATCCCTGCGACAATAATCAGCAGCTGTAACAGGGTCGCAATACAGGAAATTAAGCCTGCACCAGCATTAGATTTGGCTTCTGCTTTGCCTGAACGGACTTCCATGCCCAAACTGGCAATAGTTGCGGTGCTAGAAACAAAACCGGATGCCAAAGATGACAACATCAAGGCTTTATTGTTTGGCAAGAGACGTTTAGCAATATGTGCCAAGGACTGTACGCCTAAAATCATGATCAGCAGTTTTAGAATCACATATGGATTGAGTACTGTGCCCCACATTGCCTGATCCGGCATCAGTGGCAAGGCAATTAAAATCAGTGCCAGTAAAAACAAACCGTCACGCAGTTCAAAATGCTGAATCCAATTGCCAGCAAAATAATGCAATGACTGCTTGCCCATTAAAATCAGACACAACACTACCGCTAACCCTGCAGCAAGCGGCACATTAAACACACATAATGCACCAATCAAATAGGTCATCAAAAATGCCAGTTCAGTGGTCGCACCAATATCCTGTTTTTGTTTAATCAGGCTATAAACACAAAAAGTCGTGACTGAAAATGCACCTAAGATACCTACTGCAAGATGTAGTAAAAAACATACTGCCCCAAGCAAGGCGCAAATGGTAAATGAACGCAGTCCGGCAAAACTGGGTTCACTTTCTTTACGATTATGCCTTTCCCGTTCTAAACCGATTAATAAACCGCAGCCTAATGCAGATACCATGACTCTCAATAATTCTTGAAAGGACAAATCTAGTAATACAGTATTCAATTTCTTAGCCTCAACACAGCTGGATAAAAAATGCGATGAACCACATTCATCAAGACTCCTCTAAAAGACGCTCATACATCACGTTAGAGAAACGATAGCTATGTGCAATTAAGCGATCCATCCAACGCTGTGCAGCTAATAATTCCACCCCTTTGGATGCGCTTAATTGATTTACTTCGGTATATTCCATGACTTTTTTACGCGTTTCGGCACGATGGCTACTGGTCCATTTTTTTAACTGATTTAAATCGGCTCTAAGATTTTCAATGACTGACCGATCTGCTAACTGTTCTATATGTGAAAAGTAACTTTCTAAAATATTGCAATAATCTAGTGCTAACTGAAAAATTGCCGGCTGTGTTCGTAGCAATATGGCATTATCTAAACGCTCTAAATCATTATGTAAGACACGTACATAGACCATTACTCGCAGTAATGATAAGAATTTTTGTTTGAGTGCAGGATGCTCAGGAATCGCTATTTTTTCTAAATACTGCTCAATATGCTGAATAATCTCATTCAGCGTATTCAACTGTTGATGTCTAGGTAATGTACCGGTCTGAAAAACCATTTGTAGAATTTTAAAAATCTCAAATATGCTGAAATATACCGCCTTTTCCGCGGCCTGTACTGCAATGGCAGGTACTTGCAAACTTGCATCATCCAGACTGTCTAAAATGGCAGGATTATTACTTGGCAACCATTGGATAATTTTCTGTTCTAAAAATTTCAGACTTGGCATAAACATACATGCCCCCAACACACTGAATGCTGTATGAAACATCGCGAGCATAATCACTTGATCAATGCTGCTGAAAAATGCACTGTGTTTAATCAACCAAAGAAAAAACGGTGCTAACAGGAAAAATGCAGCAATCGCACTCACGAGATTAAAAATCACGTTCACAGCAACTGTTCGTTTGGCATTGATCGAAGCGCCAATCACCGAAATCACGGTAATGCTGACTGCACCAATATTTTGCCCAATCACCATATATAGCGCCTGCGGCAAGTCAATCGCACCACTGACTAAGGCAGCCATAGTCGCTGTAATAGATGCACTAGAGGACTGCAGCAGCATTGCCATAATGATGCCGATCAGCACCAAAACCAATTGTGACCACAAGCTGTCATAACCAAAAAAGGATAAATCTGAGTGTACAGCAAACCCCGCCATGGCTTTTTGCAAAACATCGATGCCAAAGAAAATCAGACCAAAGCCTGCAATCACAAGGCCCAATAAGGCCATTTGGCCTTTAGCGATGAGTTTAAGCAGAGCGCCTAAAGCAATCATCGGTAATGCCAACATGGAAATGGAAAATTTCATGCCCAAAAATGCCACAATCCAACCAGTACTGGTTGTGCCGATATTGGCACCAATCACCACACTCATGGCTTGCGTGAAACTGAGTACCCCTGCTCCGACAAAACCAATGGCGGCGACAATTGTTGCTGTAGATGAATGCACCAGCAATGTCATACCCAAACCTGACAGCATGGCTTTAAACGGTGTTGCCGTAAACCTTGTCAGTAACTCCTTCAAGGTCTGACCTGCAATTTCTTTAAGGCTATCAGTCAGTAACGTCATACCAATTAAAAATAGACCGACACCGCCACATAGTTCAGAGAGAATTTGAAGCACTACATTCCCCTATAAATTTCAAAAAAATTATGCTATTCAATGACATTTATTTAAATCTTGCGCCATTGAATTATTATCAAAGAATAAAAAAAAAGTAGGCAGTCTTTTAAGGGATGGACACTGCCTGCCAAAAGGAAATTGTTAAGCCATGGTATGAATGGTGTCTTTAAAGCGTTTCCACGATATATAGAAAAATACCACTGCAATACCTAACAGCCATACAAAAGATGGCCATACCACATCAAATCCAGCATTGCGGTATAAAATGGCTTGAGCTAAGGAAACAAAATGCGTCGTTGGGGCAATCATCATCACGTGCTGTACAATTTCCGGCATACTTTCACGTGGAGTTGAGCCGCCTGATAGCATTTGCATCGGAATCAATACGAGCATCATTAACAAACCAAACTGCGGCATAGATTTCGACACGGTGGCCATATAAATACCCATCGAAGTGGTTGCAAACAGTGTGAGTAAGGCGCCAAAGAAAAAGAGCGGCAAACTACCATCAATCGGGACATGCAATACACCCTGAATCACGACTTTTAAGCCAACAAATACTGCGATCAATACCACAAGACTCATTGACCAGACTTTGGACATCATGATTTCAAATACCGTTACTGGCATCACCATCAAATGTTCAATGGTGCCATGCTCACGTTCACGAATCAGCGCTGCACCAGTCAGAATAATTGAAAGCATTGCCACGTTATTAATAATCCGCATGACACTCATAAACCATTGATTTTCCAGTGTTGGATTAAAACGGGAACGTATTGCCAAATCTATCGGTAGCTGGCTAATTTCACGATTGCGAAGTACATATTCATTTACTTCAGATTGAATGATCTGCTGAATATAACCTGCGCCAGACATGGCTTGGGTCATTCGGGTTGCATCCACATTAACCTGAATTTCTGCTGCATCACCCGACAGTACATCCGACTGGAAATTACTCGGAATATTGACCGCAAAGGTAAATTCACCTGCGTCCATGCCTGCATCCATCGTGCCAAGCGTGGTGGTTTTACTGATAAAATTAGGCGGATAAAAGGCTGAAGAAATCCGTTCCGACAAGGTAGAGTGATCCTCATCCACAATCGCAATCGGTGCCATATTCAAGGTATCTTTGACCGCTGTTGATGCGGTATATACTGAGATGGTAAAGGTGTAAATAATTAACACCAACATGATTGGATCGCGCCAGAGACTCCAAAGCTCTTTACAGCCGAGCTGGTAGATATTCTGTAATTTTGTGAACATCTTATTGCTCCTGTTTCTTCAGCAAGGCAATAGCAGCAAACATTACTACCGGAACAGCCATGGCCATGATCCAAATGGCCTGTTTCAAATCATCAAAGCCCAAACCTTTATTAAAAATTCCACGACTGATATTGACCATATGCGTTGCCGGATAAATTTCCCCAAACCAGCGTCCAAACCCATCCAAAGACGATACAGGATTGATAATTCCAGCAAACTGCATAACTGGTATCAAAGTCCCAATCATGACTAAAAACATTGAAGCAATCTGGCTTTTGGTAATAGTAGATGCCAATAGGCCCATACCTGTGGCAAAAATTACAAACAAAAAAGAAGCTAAGGTCAGAGCAAAGAAGCTACCTTTTACAGGTACATCAAATAAAGTAACCATGACCAAACACATAAGGGAATAGTTCAACATTGCCAACAAGATATATGGAATCTGTTTACCAATTAAAAATTCTGTCCGCGTCACTGGTGTGACATACAAATTCACAATCGAACCTAATTCTTTTTCTCGCACCACAGATAAAGCAGTCAACATGGCAGGAATCAACAGTAATAATAAAGGCAATACTGCGGGGGTCATCGCAGGTAAACTTTTAATATCTGGGTTATAGCGGTAACGAGTTTCAACACTCACAGTACTAGATGTTTTATAACCACTTTGTTCCAATGCTTTTTGCATCAGCCAATACGTGTGAATCCCCTGCACATAACCTTGCACAGTTTCTGCACGCTGTGGCATCGCACCATCAATCCACGCAGCGACTTGCACCTGTTCACCACGAGCAACATCACGAGCAAAATTTGGCGGAATTTCTATCGCCAAGGAAATATCCCCACTACGCATACGCTGATCAATATCATCATAGCTTTGCAGCGCTGGCTGTTCGATAAAATAACGCGACCCTGCAATACTCATGCTGTAGTTTTGACTTAAGCTCGTTTGGTCACGATCCAACACAGCGAATTTGAGGTCTTCAACATCCATGGTGATGCCGTAGCCCATGACCAGCAGTAAAATTAATGACCCCATTAAAGCCATGGTGGCGCGAATCGGATCACGCGCCAACTCCAAAGATTCACGCCAGGCAACACTCAATAACCGGCGCAAACTGAATTTTTTTGGCTTGGCATTCAGTTCTTTACTGCCATTTGTTTCAGCAATACTTTTCGCCAAATCATTGGGCTGATCTTTAGTGCCTGCACCAGCATCAATCAAATAACCGATAAAAGCTTCTTCAAGTGTTTCAGCATGGCGGTTTTTTATCAGCTGTGCTGGTGACGCACTGTCAAGCACTCGTCCAGCGTGCATCATTGACATTCGGTCACAGCGCAACGCTTCGTTCATAAAATGAGTTGAAATAAAGATCGTGACCCCATCATTACGCGACAAATTGATTAAATAGCGCCAGAAATTATCACGCGCAATCGGGTCAACCCCAGATGTTGGTTCATCCAGAATTAAAATTTCAGGATTATGCACCAGTGCCACTGCGAGTGATAAACGCTGACGCACGCCCAAAGGCAAATCATCGGGCAGTTTTTCTTTGACTTCTTCCAGGTCAAAACGCTCCAGCATGAGCTGTACACGTGGCTCAATCTGTTCTTTTGGTACATGAAATAATTTGGCATGTAAGACCAAATTCTGCACAATGGTCAGCTCGCTGTATAGGGAAAATGCCTGCGACATATAGCCGACACGGCGACGAGTTTCAATATTGTTGCCCTCTACAGGCTCACCAAACAGCCACGCCTGACCTTCTGAGGCTTCTAAAAGTCCCGTCAGCACTTTCATGGTGGTGGATTTACCACAACCATTCGAGCCTAAGAAACCAAATATTTCACCACGCTTAATTTTAAAATTAACATGATCTACCGCAGTAAAATCACCAAATTTCACTGTTAAATCTTGCGCTTCAAGAGCATAGCTTTCTGAACCGTAGTCAGGTAAAGGCGGAATCACCACAGGCTCATAGCCGAGCTTTTTTTCTTCTGGCAATAGTTGAATAAAAGCATCTTCTAAACTGTTACATTGCGTTTCAGTCAATAATTCTTGTGGTGTGCCAGTTTTTAAAATCTGCCCATCATCCATCATCGCCAGCCAGTCAAAGCCTTGTGCTTCATCCATATAAGCAGTAGCAACAATAACACTCATCTGTGGACGAACTTTGCGAATGCGGTTAATCAGTTCCCAAAATTGCGCCCGTGCCAAAGGGTCAACCCCTGTGGTCGGCTCATCTAAAATCAGAAAATCGGGATCATGAATCAAAGAACAGCACAGACTTAATTTCTGCTTCATCCCACCCGATAATTTACCCGCAGGACGGTCGAGAAAATTGTACAAGCCTGTGCTTTTGGTCAGATCATCAATCCGTTTGCGTCGCTCGGCAGCATCATGCCCAAACAGACGTGCCACAAACTGTAAATTCTCTTCAACCGATAAAGTTTTATATAGGTTTTTCCCTAAACCCTGCGGCATATAGGCAATATGTGGGCAAACACGGGTACGGTGTTGTTTATCGGCAATATCACCGCCCAACACCTTTAAGCGACCTTGCTGTACAATTTTCGCCCCTGACAGCAAAGCCAATAGACTGGATTTCCCCACCCCATCTGGACCGATTAAACCGATCATGCAGCCTGCTGGTAAGGATAGCGACACTTGATTCAGTGCAACCGTTTTTCCATATTTCAGACTAACATTTTCAATTTCTGCAACAACCGATCCTTTTTCAGATTGTTGTGTCATCATTTAACTGTGTTCTCTAAAAATGTCGGCCAAGCTGCCTGATCATCAATTTTGATATATGCCACACCTGGCAAACCTGTTTTGACTTGTTCGATATATTTGTTCAATAAAGTTGGATCAATTTTCGCTTTAACACGGAACATCAGTTTTTGACGTTCGCTTTCCGTTTCCACCGATTTTGGTGTGAACTGTGCAGTATCGGCAACAAAAGACACTGTAGCTGGAATCACCACATTTTTCGCAGCATCCAATACAATACGTACTTCTGTTCCAATAGCAATTTTACCTGCAACGGTTTCAGGCAAAAAGAACGTCATATACACATCAGATAAATCAATCAGATTGAGCACACGCCCGCCCGCTGCCACCAACTCACCCGGCTGCGCGACACGGAACTGAACACGTGCTTTTAATGGTGCACGTAACTGTGCATCATCCATATCAAATTTAATCCGTTCCACCGAGGCTTTGATGGCATCGACTTGAGAATGTGCGGCTGACACTTGGCTTTTAGACGCAACAATTGCCCCTTGGGCACTTTGTACCTGTGCTTTGGCTGCGCTTAATACCGCAATGGCTTGCTGTGCTGCGGCACGTTCATCATCCAGTTGTTGCTTGGACGATGCGCCTTCTTTGGCTAAAACTTCGGTACGCGCTAAACGATTTTTAGCCGCCATCAGTTCTGTTTCACGCTGTTGTACCATGGCTTCAGCGGCGGCTTTTTCGCTGATCCGCATCGCCACTTGTGCTTCCGCTGTCGCAATCGCATCCTGGGCTTGACGCTGTTGTGCTTCCAATTCACGTAACTGGGCTTCTAAAGTCGAAATTTTAACCCGCGCCAAGATTTGACCAGGCTCGACAAAGTCACCTTCTTTAACCAAAATTTCTTCTAACTGGCCAGATAGCTTACTAGATACGTTAATTTCAGTGGCTTCAATACGTCCATTGCCACTGACTAAGGCATCAGTGTCTGGCTTATTCATATTTTTCCAGATCAGATAAGCGACCAACCCTAAAACAACGATGAACCCAGCAATGGTTATTTTCTTAAAATTCATGTTTAATTACCCAATATTTTAAATTTTTTTTGCAAATGCGGTGTCACCACCCAAGGCAAAATAAAGACTGACATAGGACTGCATTAAGCTACTTTGCGTTTCAATCAATTGCTGTTCTGCACTAAGTAAATTGCGCTGTGCATCCAAAACGTCTAAATATCCCACAGCACCGTTGTCATAACGCAGTTGTGCCAGCCGTGCAGTTTCCTGGAAAGCACTGAGTCCTTGTTTCTGAATCCGTAATTGTTGATCTAAATATTTCTGTTGAACCAGTGCATCAGAGACTTCACGGAATGCGTTCTGTACCGTCTTTTCATACTCTGCCACTGCAATCTCTTTACGCACTTCTGCTAAGGTCAAATTATTTTTTAGACGACCCGCAGTAAAAATAGGCACACTGATACTAGGAGCAAACGACCAAACACTGCTGCCAGATTTAAATAAATCGTCTAAATCTGCACTGGCTGTTCCAAAACTGCCCGTCAGTGCGATACGTGGAAAAAATGCTGCGCGTGCCGCATAGATATTGGCATGCTTAGATTTAAGCATTGCTTCCGCAGCATGAATATCAGGACGGTTCAACAATAAGTCTGAAGGCAAACCCGTTTGTAGCATACTTGTTTTAAAAGTCACTTGATCTAAATCTGTTTTAGGCAAAGAAATCGGCTGTCCCACCAATTGCACTAAATAGTTTGCAGTCAGTGCACGGGATTTCTGTAATTCAGCCACTAAAGCTTGACCATTACTGAGCATTGTTTTTGCTTGCATGTATTCCACTTTAGAGCCTGCACCCACCTCAAAACGGCGCTTAAAAATTCGTACTGATTTTTCATAATTCTGTACAGAGCGCTGAGCAAAATGGATGCGTTTATCCAGTTCAGATAACGTTAAATAACTTTGAACAGTTTGCTGCATAATACTATTGCGTGCTGCACGCACATTGCTTTCAACTGCAAGAAATTGCTGCAAAGCCGCTTCATTCAAGCTGCGGATACGACCCCACAAATCCAGCTCCCATTGGTTCATGCCAAGACCCACAGAATACTGACTGGATGTCACTTCTCTACCGACATAAGATAAGTCGGCAGGCACATGACTGCGTTCCATGCTCGCAGTACCACCTATATTCGGAAAAAGTTCAGCACGTTGAATGTTATAAGCCGCTTGTGCTTCATGCATACGTAATGAAGCAATCTTTAAATCCTGATTCGCCACTAGTGCCAGATCGACAATATTAATAAGTTGTTGATCTTTGACATAATCAATCCAAGAAAGTGCTTGGTAAGAGTGCTGAGTTTGAATCGGATAATTATGAGATAAAGAAATTTTAGGCTTCTGATAAGGATCTATTTGTTGACAACCAGTAATACTGAATATAATTAAAAAACTACTATATTTTAATTGGGTAAATTGCATAATATTATTCACCCCAAAAATTAACAGAATGATAAAAATGAGAATTTGAAAACATATTTTTTAAATGAATATAAACTAACTGCTTCAATCTAATTTCAATATTAAAATTAGGATCTACCATCCAGTTATGAACTAAACCCATCAATGATGTTTTAATAAAATCATGTACCATTTCAATATCTACATTTCTTGATAATTCCTCTAGAGCTAATGCTTCTTTAAGCCATTTAATAGTTTTTTCCTCACGCATATTATGAGATCTTACCAGACATTCATTTAAAATTTTATTTTGCTCTAAACCATAAAATCTCAACCAAAAATATGCTCTATATTTTTCACGATACAAATAAAAATCATCTGAAATACTTAAAATTAATGAATTAATAACATCTAAACCATATTTATTATTAGTTGCAATTTTAGATTTCTCATTTAACCAGTTTTCCAAATAATTTAAAACTCGAACAAGTAATTGATCCTTAGAACCATAGCGCCGAGAAACTAAACCGCGACTGTATCCAGCATTCACACCTACTGCCTCTAATGTAACTGCATTAACGCCACCTTCCGATAGAAGCTTAATAGTCTGATTCACCATCTTTAAATCAGATTCAATTGCTCTAACCTGTGTCTTTTTCTTAAAAAAAGCATTATTCAAGTTTTCTTTATGTTCTAAAACAGTTGAAATCTCAAGACTCACAACAGCCCCCCCTCCAAAGACATATAAAAATATTGCTGTCAACAACTTTTTCTGAAAAGAATAGACCTCTTGCGAAAGTATAGTTTTATCTAATTTTTGAATTGGCTAAAACCTTATAAAATATAGCTTTTGACTGCTTAAAATTTGACTAACGCAAGAAGTCTAATATAAACTTAAAATAATAAAAGGTCAAAATTTATATTTTAATATTTTAAATATAAATAAATAACAATAACTTACATTAAAAATACTAATAAAAATAATAATAAAAAAAATACCGATCTTTTTAGTCGGCTTTGTTTTAATGGCACAAAAAAAAGTTGTTGCAAAACAACTTTAATAGGCTTTGTTGCACAACGATTTCATAACTATATGATTTTAAAATTTTTGATTGTTTTTTGATCCAAAATTAAATTTATTTAAATCAGATGCTTACATATTTATGCAACAAAGCCACTTTAATAATAAAACAATAACATTGACTGTAACTGAATTTATAATTATTTTATTAAAAATTTTTTAAACGAGACTTAAAATGAATTATCAAGACCTCTCCATTAAATTAATTCAAGAACAATATAAACTCAAGAATTCTAAATCAAAAAGTATATTAGTAATAATTGGCGGAATTGAACTAACGCGAAAAAATCAATCAATCAAAAAGCTAAGTGAATTAATGGATCCTAGATATTTAAAAATTAAGGCTGAAACCCCAAATAGAGTCAAAGAAAATAAATTAATTTGGCAACCATACATAAATGACATTCCAAAAAATGGACAAATCATGTTTTTTTATGGGAATTGGTATACTGATTTACTAGCGTCAACTATATTAAATGATGAAAAAATACAAAATAATGTATTCAACGAACACTTAAAGCGTATATATGAATTTGAAAGTTACTTAAAAAATAATAATGTAGATATTATTAAAGTTTGGTTTGATGTTTCATGGAGCAAAGTAAAAATTCGCACAAAAAATATTGATATTATTAATAAAATCAAAAGAGTTCCACGTTTTACATGGGATGATTTTCCACAAAAAAAATGGAAAACTAAAACCTTATACAATCAAATTCAAACTTTAAGAAATAGATTCACCCACGATTGGGTAATCATTAATAGTGAAAACAATATAGAAAGAAATACACAGTTTTCTCAATTAATACTTAAACATCTAAAACTACCACCTGTACAAATTAAGAATAAATTTAAATATCAGGCGGCACCTATTCCTTCAATTTTAACTCAAATAAAAAAAAGTGAAATTAGCCACATAGAGTATAAAAAAACCATTAAACAACTAGAAAGGAAAGTCGCAGATGTTCTACGTTATTCATCACATAACGTTGTATTAGTTTTTGAAGGTATGGATGCCGCAGGTAAAGGCAGTTCAATTAAGCGCATCATTAAATTTCTAGGGCTACACGAATATAATATTCATAGTATTTCAGCACCAGAAAATTTTGAACGATTACGTCCTTATTTGTGGCGTTTTTGGAATAAGCATTCAACGAATGGGGCACTTAATATTTTTGATCGCAGCTGGTATGGACGTGTACTTGTAGAACGTGTAGAAGATTTAATTAACCCAATAGAATGGCAAAATGCTTATGAAGAAATAAATCAGTACGAAAAACAACTGTCTGATACAAATACAATTGTTATAAAATTTTGGCTAGCAATTTCAAAAGATGAACAATTACGTCGTTTTTACAAGCGAAAAAATACACCTCAAAAAAGCTTCAAATTAACAGAAGATGATTGGCGTAATAGAGAAAAGTGGGATGCCTACTTACAAGCAGCATCAGATATGTTCAAATATACGAGCACAGATATTTCTCCTTGGCACATCATTGCCAATGATAGTAAATATGCTGCACGAATTGAAATTTTGCAAACTATCCTTCATAGCGTACAAAATAAAAATTTAGGTCACTTAGAAAACTTATAAGATTATACTCTGTACACGACAAATTTCATAGGACCCTTGTCCTATCAGGCTTTTTCTTTCTTAAAATGGCTTTGTTGCACAAAGATTTAAAAGATAACACTCTGCTCATTTGAACAGAATTCAAGTGACAACTTGGGTATGAGGACGACCTAATTCTGTAAATTTGTTCAATACGGCTATGCGTGCATGAATCTCATTCACCTGACTAGAAAAACTCCTTGCTGTTAATTTATCACCTAATAGTTTGATGCAATGCATCTTGGTTTCAACTAAACTTCGACGATGATAACCAGACCATTTTTTCCAAAGCGTTCTTCCTAAACGTTTAACTGTTTTCAGTAACTCATTCCGCTCTAAAGATCTCAATTTCTGATCTTTCCATGGTTTTGCATTTTTTCTTGGCGGAATGAGCGCATGTGCATCTCGATCTAGAATGACTTGTCTGCAGTGCTTCGTGTCATAAGCACCATCGGTATAGACCGAATCAATTCGTTCATCTAAGGGAATTTGAGCAAGTAAATCACCGAGTACTTGCGAATCGCTCACATTATTTGTAGTAAGCTGTACCGCACGTATTTGCAAGGTTTCAGCATCGATGCCAATATGAAGCTTACGCCATTGGCGACGATATTCAGGTCCATGTTTCTTACGTTTCCACTCACCTTCACCTAGAAACTTTAAGCCAGTTGAGTCGACGAGTAGATGTAGCCCATCACTACTTTTTTGATAGCTAATCGCAATATCAATATGTTTTTGTCTTCGACAAAGCGTACTGTAATCTGGTGCGGTCCAATTTAATCCACAAAGTTTAATCAGACTTTGAACAAAACCCGTGACCATGCGTAAAGAGAGTCTAAATAAAGATTTGATCATTAAACAGCATTGAATAGCCGTATCGGAGTAAGTTTGATTTCGACCTTGCTTGTTTTGTGGTTGTGCATACCACTGAGTGTTTGGATCAAACCAAATGGAAATGTTGCCCCGATTAATGAGAGCGCGATTATAGGAAGACCAGTTGGTTGTACGATAAGTTTTAGGAGTAGGTTTATTCATTTTGAAATTATAGGACTGAATAAACCTTATAGGCTAGGTTTGTGCAACAAAGCCGTTTAGCTTCCATCGAATTCAAATTTTGCTGTTCTGCCAGTGTCTTGTTTGGCGTATGCGGAACTTCATTTTTTTCACTTGTCCACAGTGCAGGTAGCAAATAAATAGGCTGGTAAGCCCGTAAATTCCATGTTCCTAGTTTTTGTTCTGGTGTTAATTCCCAACGCTGGTCGATTAATGATGCTTTTAAATCCGATTGATGATGTTCTAAAGCAAAAAAATGGTTCGGATTGCCCTGCTTGTTATCTCGGCTGCTCGGCCGTTTTAATGTTTGTAACGGCATGGCCTCAGCAGATCCAGCGCCTTCTGCAACTAATACCGATGCCACTGTTACGTCGCTGAGCTTTACTGAAAATAAACCGTCATAACAATTTAAACGCTCTGCATTTGACTCAAGTGCTACACAAGCAGAAGCACTTGCAGGTTGATA
The DNA here is from genome assembly GCF_019355975.1 of Acinetobacter septicus. Lineage (NCBI taxonomy): Bacteria > Pseudomonadati > Pseudomonadota > Gammaproteobacteria > Moraxellales > Moraxellaceae > Acinetobacter > Acinetobacter septicus. The sequence goes on from NZ_CP079898.1 coordinate 2,003,835, forward strand.
AGCATAGCCTGCTTCTGTACACAATATAGACAGCATCGCCAAGTTCAACACCCTGAATGAATACTTTGTACGGCGTGTCAATTTAACAGCCATTTTTAAATTTCCTTTCTTCATTTTTGAGAATACTTTCATACAGCACATTAGAAAAACGGTAAGTATGTGCAACTAAACGATCTAGCCAACGTTGTGCAGCAAGTAACTCAATCCCCTTTGCTGCATTAAGTTGATTCACTTCAGTATGCTGCAGAATTTTTTGGCGTATTTCGGCACGATGCTGACTGGTCCACTTCTTTAAACTATTTCTTTGTACACGAAAAAAAATATAACTCATTAAAATAATGGCATAATACTTGTTTTCTGACGACGAATATGATGGCACATTTCAATGAGCTATATCTCATCTTAAACAAATATCTAAAGTGGAACAAGTCACATGTAAAATGTTTTACACTGATTATGCTTGCATTAATTGTAAAACAGACATGTAATCTTTCTTCTGCATCTAAAGCCTTACCCATCAAGTGCTTACCACAATCATTTTATCGACGTATACAACGCTTCTTTGCAGGTCAGTATTTCGATTATCGTCAAATTTCTCAGTTAATTTTCAATATATTTTTATTCGATAAAGTCCAATTAACTTTGGATAGAACCAACTGGAAATGGGGGAAACGAGATATCAATATCTTGATGTTAGCCATCGTCTATCGTGGAATAGCCATACCTATAGTTTGGACATTGCTCAATAAACGGGGAAATTCAGATACAAAAGAGCGTATTGCTTTGATTCAACGCTTTATCTCTATTTTTGGTAAAGACCGTATTGTGAATGTGTTCGCAGACAGAGAATTTATCGGTGAGAAATGGTTTACATGGTTAATTGAAAATGACATTAACTTTTGTATACGTGTTAAAAAAACTTCATTGTGACCAATCACTTAGCCAAGAATCATAAAATTAGTGATTTATTTCGTCATCTTCAAGTTGGTCAAACTGAATGTCGTAAACGACGTATTTGGGTTGGTCGAGTGAAACTGTATATTAGTGCGCTACGATTAGAAGATGGAGAACTTTTACTTGTTGTTTCTCCTATGTTTAATGCTTCTGCTATTCGTGATTATGCATTACGCTGGGAAATCGAAACCCTATTTAGTTGTCTCAAAGGACGTGGATTCAATCTTGAAAATACTCGTTTAACAGACCCTAGACGAGTCAAGAAATTGATAGCAGTGCTAGCTATCGGTTTCTGTTGGTGCTATTTAACAGGTGAATGGCAACATGATCGAAAAAAAGCAATAAAAATAAAGAAGCATGGACGACTTTCAGTAAGTTTATTTCGCTACGGTTTGGACTATGTTCAAATGGCTATTCTACGTTTGATTGGTTTTGGAAAAAAAGAAGAATTTAAGAAAGTGCTAGCAATTTTAAGAAAGAAAAAGCCTGATAGGACAAGGGTCCTATGAAATTTGTCGTGTACAGAGAAGATTATATAAAGATATTTTATAATCAAATCAGGTGCCATTAGCATCTCGAAAGAATGAGTCCAAAAGCATTTGAAACAGGGCAGAATGAGGCTGTCTCATACTGGGATAACTAGAGCTGTCCCCTATGAACTCAAAATAATAGCCCTCTAGGTAAAGAGGTCCATTTTAATTTTGAGGCTGTATTAATTTAATATTCAACTTCTTTCAGTTCTTTAGCTAATAAAAATTTCCAAGCTCCGTTTTCATCAGGCTTGAAACTATACCTCCAATGTGCGAATAAGGCTGAAAACTCAAGTGGGAGATTGATTGCATAGAATATCTGTAACAACTTCTACCTGTTTCAATTGTTTAATTTCCCAAGTAAGAACCTCTATATCTTCAAATATACAGCATGTTATAGGTTGTTATTTAGTTCTTAAAATTATATAAAAATAACAATATATTGTATATTAATTGTAAATATACACAAGATATGGGGTATATCAATCTTGTTTAATATTTCAAAAAATTATAAGAATATTCAATTGATTGTTTTTTACACTTATGGGGACTATGGAAACGGCTTTTGATTTCAATGAAAAATTTGGCACACCTAAAAAATTGTTGTGTAAAAATTTTAATAAAATCCAAATCAGTGTACATCCTTATTTTTCTGGAATTTATCTTTGCTATCAAGAGGCTTTTAAATCCTTAAAAACTGATTTGTCTACATTAAATCCAAGTCTCGAACTTCACGTATGGAAAGATCCTAATTTCTCTGGTTTTACCATTACAAATAATTTTCAGTGGTTTCTATATTGGTCTCAGCATATACCAAAAAATATTAACGTACTTGTTCATTCTTTTCCTCAAGATGAGGACAAAATTGAGCTATTAAAAAAAGTGGCAAGTTCAGAATTCATAAAATTTCTGTCCTTTTATCATGAACTGGACCGACTTAACCCTAAAAAAATGCAATCGCTGATTAATGCCCATATTTCATCTGAAGTTATCCTGGCTTTAAACAAAGAAAATTCTTTCAAACCTCACCGTACTATGAGCTTGGATCTGCTTGCAGAACTGCTGTCATGCACACAAAATCAACTGAATTACCGCAATAAAGTTATAAACCGGAAAAGACAGAATGTGCTTGATCAACTGCAGCAAACCAGTGGAATTGTGCAGCAGCTTCTAAACAATCCCGACTTCGTTCTCACGCCAGATCAGCTATGGAAAGCATAATGTCAGAATCTAACCCAAGCCATCAAAATGCTGCTGATATTACGCGGGTATCATTAAAACAGACACTGGAAAAACTCTTTGGTGACGAGCAGCTCCAACGTACCAAACATATTCAATATGTTGCTGATTTACTGATTTCATATCCAACTGATCAATGTCTGGAAGGGCTGAATCTCGATCTATTAGATTTTGATCTAGAAACCAGTTCTGTTGTTGCTAGACCCGCTGCCTTGGTCTCCTCTCGAAAACATACTGTTCGCGCAACACCAGTCACTTGGTATGTGAACTCAATTGCACAATTAGCAAAGTCAGAAGAAAATGCGTTAATCTGGAATATCCTGGTCTTAAAAGCAGCAGTTTACCTAATTGCGCTTCCAGACATTCAACCTGAACTTTTTAAAGATGATCACACAGAACATTTCAACACTGTAAAACGTTTATTCCAGCGCTTCCGTACCGCCAATCGGGTTCTGAGTTCCGAAAAAGAATATCAAAATACTCCTGAATATATGCTTCTTTGGAAAAAGTATCTTAAAGATCCATCCCTTTCCTTAGTTGAATTTATTCGGTATTTGAATGAGGTTATTGATGAAGAACGTGATAAAGAGTCATCTAATGATTTTATGCAAAACCTGCTCAAAGTGATCCGCATCACCTTTAATTATGTTTTGGAAAATAAAGCAAAAATTGCCAAAGAGAGCATCGAGACTCAACTGCAACATGAATTTTTAGACGAAGATCAGCTGATTGTAGAAAGTTCAGAAATTAAAAAAGGGCAAAAATCTAAAGCTCTCAATATAGAAAAACAACTAGATGACCAAGATACACGTCAAATACTTGTAGACCCAACCATCGTTACCCCTCTGGCTGAATATTCAGAATCCAGCCAGAGCTATGTGCTGCCTCTGGTTGCCAAACATATTCAACGAAAAGAACATTTGCTGCCATACAGCAGCCTCTTTCCTAATATCACAAGTATAAGTGCTCTACTTACTGAACTATATAAAAATTACATTGTTGAAATTGAAGAAGACTCTAAAGACAAGGATAAAGAAACCAAAAAAAAGAAGGCATCCTTGATCCTGATGCTGTCATTTCTGACCGGAAATAAAATCCAGGAGTGGCTACATCTACAAAGTAAACGTGCTAAAAAATTGAATTCTCGCCAACAGATCAAGCAAAGCAATGGGCAATATTTTCTGAGAAGTAAATTTTCAATTTTTGAAAATAAGGATTTTGCTTATCCAGATGGCTTGCTCAACCAAACAGTTCATCTGGACATCCCGATCCCGAATTCATTTATTGCTTCGCTACGAGATGGTAACACCGTTACGGAAGAGGACATTCAGCAACATTTGAAACAGCTGAGAGCCAAACTTTATATTCCAAAATTATCATTAATAAGAATTAGCTCTCTTTTACATCAGACTATTTTGCAACGCACTGGAAATAAACAGCTTGCTGACCTTCTCACCGGTATTGATGCAAATAAGTCTTCTTCTACTTCTTATTGTCATCAAAATATCCTGACTTTACAGACTGAATATGTCTCAATTTTAAAAGAGCTGTGTGAGTCGTTATCCGATGACTACCAGAATATCGAATATGCTGCAGAAAAAAACTTTGGTAGCCGCAAAGCACCTACTTCAAATGTGATTCAAAATATCTTTGCCACACTCAAATTCAGAATAATTTCACAAAAAGAAGACGACTGGATAGCAATTTTCAATCATTACAATCTGTGGATGTGGCATTTCTTGTTGCTCTTTACTGCTGCACGACCCGTCGCTGAATTTCCAGGTTTTTTAAAAAGCTTTAACCTGAAAAGAAAAATATGCATGGTTTCTGATAAAGAGGTGGGTGGGCGTCAAGGCTATGGACGTTTAATTCCACTGGGTCATTTTGTCGCACAAGAACTCCAGAAATTCATAGAATTTTTACATTATTTTAAAACTCAAATTGCTCCTAGTCAGCCAGAAATTCCACAATATATTCAACATATTTTAGAGAGCAAGCTTCCACTTTTGAATATCTTTCAGGATGGTCAATGGCACCCATTAAGGCCATCAATTGTAAAAAACTTTCATCCTGAGTTAGGTTTGGAGCATGAAAACTGGCACCGGCATACTGCCCGTGCGTTTCTCAGCAATAAAATTAACGAAATTGAAATTTTAGCTTTATTCGGTCATGAACCGATGCAGCAAGAAGCTGCTCATCCTTATTCCAGCTTATCTATTTCACAATATTCAAGCATTGCTCATATTCTTGAACAAATGAAAGATCATTTTAATATTACCGGTATTGAACTAGATGTCCTCACTCAATAAACGTACTAAGCAAACTCGAACACTATATGCCGAAGCACGTAGAAAACAAGACCGACTCGATCAGGAAAAACAGCTTCGAGCAGATGTAGAACAGGAGCTAATTCAATACTTCCAAGAACAAGATTTGGAACAAAAAGGGCATCTTGAATCCTTCTATCCAGCAATTTATGAGTTTATTAAACGCAAAGCTCCAAGCTTGGCCTGGAAAAAATATGCGCATGAATTTTTTCGGTCATATATCAAGCAAATCAATTTAAATCGTCGTGAGACTTTGCCCCTACCAAATCTGACATTTGAGATGCAGCGTGATCAGCCGGTTTTTACAATGGACTGGATCGAGAAGGGACATCAGGTTGATGAAGTTCTTGATAAGCTTTGGGACTACTGGATTCTAGCGAAAGATAGCAAGACATTTTCTGATGATGAAATCATTGGAAATATTGTTATTTCTGCCCTGCTTTACTCAGGCTTAAATCAAAAATCCTCTTTAGAAGCTTTGCTTGAACACTTAAAAGATCCGGCAAAAATCAGAAAGATCGAAGATCTGAACATTATATTTTTAGAACCGCTCTCCCCCTCTTATGGAGATCTCTTTATTGATGAAAAAACCATCCGTAAATCGCGTAATTTTATTCCGGATCAAATTACACGCTTATGGTTAATTCATTTTAATAGCAGAAATATTCGTACAGTAAACCAGAATGTAGAAGACTATCTACAGCTTATTTTTAATAAGATTAAGTTACCATTTAATCTCAAAACTTATAAATTGTTACGCGACTACGCCAACTTTAACTGGATGCAACTCCCGAAAGTTGACATTGATCCTGCACTTTCACAATGCCTCATTGAGAATACTGCAACCTGTGGCTTATCAGAAATAGAATTTGAAAGATTTCTTCATCCAAAATTTAAATATCAGCAGGACACTCTTACTGATTCAAATGTAGAAAAATCACCATCTACTGTGAGGGAATCCTACTCTAATGATGACATTCAGCAAGCCTTGGATGATGTTATAAAGATTCACAAAGACCTTTTACAACTGATTCGTACATCACAAACTGATCAAAGTATCGATGCATTAATCATTAAATATTGCATTGAAAATACTAATAAATTTAATGAGTATAGTAAACGTGTCGCCTTATGGCTCATCAGCCTTTATAAACCAGAATTAGAACAGATTCAGCCACTGGCTGAACGTTTTAATTTTTGCGTAAACCAATTTCAAAAATCGTTTCAGCAGAATAAGCGTTTAAAAGACGGTTCGATTTACACTTATTATTCGCGTATTGCCGAGCCGTGGTTAACTCACTCTTTACAATATCTAGATAGCGAAGATGATCTGAATACGAACCTAGCGAAGATCTACCAACAAATCATCACGAATACCCGACTCGCAGATGAAGCAGGCCAACCTGAGTTTAAAAAATCCAGTGGTCAGACCGTCAGGATGTTGAAACGCTTCCATAGCTTTCAACAAACAGTTTTTGAAGCTGAGTCTCTCGAATTAGAGTCAATTGCCATACAAAACAGACCGAGAGCACGTATCATTGGTCCCATGACTTATCAAGCTTTCATGAACAAGTTAGATACCTTATTTTCAGGTGCTAATAGTCAAGAAAATACTTATAAGATATTAAAAATCATCTATATCTTAGCTTACCGTACCGGTATGCGTATTAATGAAATTCTAGGCTTACGTGTGCGGGATATCGAGGGCTTGAGCTGTCTATCCGTATGGATTCAGCCTTACGGCTCAAAAAAGAAAGGAAATTTACATCAACTTAAAACAGATAGTGCTGAACGCAAAGTTCCTGTGTATTGCTTATTAAAAACCGATGAATATCAACTATTTCATAATCATGTAGTCGAGCAACGTCTACTCAATCAGGAAAACTTATACCTATTCAGCAACTGGAATGAAAATAGCAAGCTGAACAAACATACGGTGACAACACCTTTCAGAATGATTATGAACGAGCTTTTTAAAACTCATGACTATTCTTTTCACTCATTTCGACACACGGCTGCCAATCACTTATCCATTCTGCTCAACTGCGATTATGCTCCACTGGTCAAGAATCTTACGGATTATACTGCAGAAGAATATCAGTCCATTCGGACAGAGTTACTCCGTAATACGCATGGTCAAAATCATTGGTTTATGATTGCCCATTTACTGGGTCACATTGACCCTACGGAAACCTTTAAAAGCTATATTCATCTGAGCTACCTGATCGCTGGACATAAAATACTGCAATATCACCCAGACATAGATACTCAATTAGCAAAGAAAATGATGGGCTACCTGCCTTCTTTCAAATTTTTAAACACAGTAAAAGATTCTGCTCCATTCAATTTCGAAAAACATGCTGTCCATTTAAGTCAGCAGTTACTCAACGATCAAACTGACTGGTTAAAAAGTAACGTAGAAGATATTCTAGATGAGGTTTCATTTAACGCTCAGCCTCATGATTTTTTTAAATATTTTGCAGGAACAAAGGAATCCAAAATTTCATTTGCATGGTTTTTTAAATGCTTAAATTTACTGGAAATTCATCATGATCCAGATCTAGTCTCAAAGGAAATGTGTTTACCTGTAGAACTGGTTAACTACTGGTATGAAAATGCAAAACAACTAGGCCAGCTCAAGTCTCAAAAAAATAACCCAAGATTATTTGATCTCAACAACACAAATCATCTGGATAAACCTTTGAAACCCGCCATGATAGATACCGTTGAAGAGCGCACAGCAAGGAACTATTTTTTTGAAAATATTCAAAATATATTTGAAAAAAAGCCAGATCAAATAAAAGCGGTGCTTGAGACATTTTTAAGTCGTGCTACAGTTTCTCATACCGGCATTCATTATCGATGGAATAAAATCGATCAATTGGAATCATTTTATTCCAAGGTAAAAGACCTGTTTCCCCATCAATTTTGGCATTTGCTTGGACAAGACTTGGTACAATTGTTAGATAAAAAGAAACAACCTTTATTACTGAAGCTGGCTAAATCGAGCACAACAGAGCATCCTACGACTCAAGAAGATTATGTTCGTCTCCAGCTTTACTCAACAAAAGATGCCAAAGCACTGGCAGCGTTTAAATTCTGTTTACATTTAGCCTGTATCGGTAGACCTCGATCTCTTGAACTCCAAGTTGCAGGACTAGAAATCACTACATGCTGTTAAATAATTTAACCGTTGTTTCCTTATCTAAAGTCAAATTTAATATATCTTTAGTAAAAATTGGATGTCTGATCAACGATAATTAAATAGTATAAACTCTATGAATTAGCAGCGTCTGAAACAGGGATCAGTCATGCGTACAACATCAGAAAAAACTGCAAAACAGAAAATGATATTAGCTAAGGCAGTTTTAGCTGCTGCTGAGCGCCTTGGTCTTACACAAGATCAACTAGCCTTAATACTGAATATAGATTCAGTGAAAAAATTAACCTCTCTTGAATTAGATCCCACTTCAAAACAGGGAGAAATCGCCCTCACTTTAATCCGTATTACCACATCACTAGATGCTCTTACAGGTGGGGATACAGCCTGGATGCAGCATTTTATGAAATCACCCAATAAATTGATGAGTGGTATTCCAATAGAACAGATTCAGAACCCTCAAGGATTAGCCTCTGTTTTACAATTGGTGGAAGGTCTTCGGGCTAAACTTTAAGATAAGCAAAGTATTATAGAAAAATTTGAAAGTGATAGTCCTCTCCAATAATTCAAATGCGAGGTATAAGAATCCCCCTTCTTCTCAAGATGTATATGTCTGGCCTAATTCCGTCAATTAATTGCGAACTGCTGCTATATATTGGATTTTATTAACCTGATGCGAGGTAAATCCCCCTTATAAATTCAATAACTATTCAACAATCATTATAGAAGTTTGCTATATAGCAAACATTCACCATAATTAGTTAAAAGTTTGCTATATGGCTAACAAGTTTCGGGAGCGAAAAATTGATATGGCTACAAGAGGCGAAATAGGTAAAGAAATACGTTTGGCAAGAAAAGGATTAGGCTATACACAGAAAAGTCTTTCAGAAAAGACTAAAGTCAATAAAACAACAATTTCAGAGATAGAGAATGGCCGTTTTACAGGTTCATTTGACATATTTGAACGTGTGCTTGATGGCGTGGGTTTACAATTCGAAGTGAATAAAAAAAAGTTTAAATTGCCACAGTGGGATGAAATTGAAGAAATATTTTCAGAATATGATGAATGAAATTATTTACAGGCTCTTATCATTTGGTATTTACATCCAACAATGCAAAATCAACAACAACTTGAACACCCATTTCTCATACAAGTAGGGCTATTTTACAGATCGAAATGATAAATTCATAAATTGCTTTTCAAAAAAAAAGAAACTAATATGTTTCTTATAGGACCTAAAAGCAATAAATGTATCTACAATGAATAAGTCTTTACTTCAGCAAATCAAAAAAAGACGAACCCAATTGGGCTTAAAGCAAGTTGATATGCAATCCCGTACAGGCATTTCAAGACAGCAGTACCAAAAACTGGAAAGTCAGGGCAACCCTCGATTAGAGACCTTAGAAATTATAGCGGCAGGATTAAATGCTCAACTGATGCTCATCCCTGATGATAAGGTTCATTTGATCAGACAATTATTGAATGATGAAATTAAAGTCACTATTGAAGATCAGGATGACTTAATGACTAACCCATGGAAGGGTCTTCTCGGAGGAGAGGAACCATGAATACTGTTGCCGTCCTGAAATTAACATTACATCACGGTATCGTTGGATACTTGGCAGGATTTCAGAGCGGAAAAAATATTCTGGTTTTTACAGATTCTTTCCGCTTTGATCAGCAACGTCCGACCTTGAGCCTGCTGACTTCCCCCTTGTATCCTCAAGCGGATAAAATTTTAGAAAAGACCTATGTTACACATCAGCGCTTACACCCCTTGCTATCAAACTTGCTACCAGAAGGTGCATTACGTGAACTGATTGCACAAAGCCTCAAAGTACATATAGACAATGAATTTCAGTTATTGGCAGCTTTAGGTCATGATTTACCTGGAGCACTCATTGCGACTCCATTAGATCCAGAAGAAATTCCAGATGAAATAAAATTCAAACTGCAGATCTCGAATCCAGATCAAATTTTAAAGCAAGAGATTCGAACAGATAATAAGTTTTCCTTGGCCGGCGTCCAAATGAAGTTTTCCATGAAAGCCAAAGATGGGCGTTTTACACTAGCACAGGCAACGGAAACGACTCTACTCGGGGACTGGATTATCAAAACTCCTTCTTCCAGACATGCTTTTGTTCCGCTAAATGAATATTCTATGATGACCCTTGCCAAAACGGTCGGAATAGATGTCCCTGAGATTCGCTTGGTGGATATGGCCCTTTTACAAGACCTTCCACCATTAAATTTACCCCAAGAGCAATATGCTTTCGCAATCAAAAGATTTGATAGACAGAGTACTGCTGATACTACAGAGCTTATTCACATCGAAGATTTTGCTCAGATCTTCGGCGCATATCCACATCAGAAATACAGCACCACAAATTATGAGCAGATAGGAAAGATCATTTATCAATTATCAGATAACAAAATTATTGATATTCAGCAATTTGCCAGCCGTTTACTCATAAATATTTTACTCGCCAATGGAGATGCACACTTAAAGAACTGGAGTATGATTTATTACGATAAAAGTGCACCAAGATTATCACCCGCATACGATATATTAATGACCAGTGTATATATTGAAAATGAGCATCATTTCGCATTAAATCTTGCCAAAAATAAAGATTGGTATTTAGCTGAGATGAAGCATTTTAAGCAATGGGCAGAAAAAGTCGGCGTTCCATGGCGTATCATCGAGAAGCAACTTCACGATATTATGGATAATGCTCGATCATTATGGCCAGCGCTATTACTAGACTTACCTATGATTTCCGCTCATAAAGAAAAATTAAGAGAACATTGGAAAAAATTGCATCCAGACTTTCAGATACTTACAGGTGATTAGGGCAACCAGTAACCAAACTAAAATTTCTCAAACAAGTTCATCACATCATTTTCCGTCAGTTTCGCTTCTCCCTCATGATCGGTGCTTAAAATTGACTGTGCCAGTTCGGCTTTATTTTGCTGCAAGGCAATAATTTTCTCTTCTATGCTTTGGTTGGTAATCAGCTTATACACAAATACCGGTTTGTCCTGTCCAATCCGCCATGCACGATCTGAAGCTTGATCCTCAGCAGCAGGGTTCCACCATGGATCATAGTGAATGACTGTATCTGCGGCTGTTAAATTCAGACCGACCCCTCCTGCTTTCAGACTGATTAAAAATACAGGCACTTGTCCAGACTGAAATGCAGTAATAACTTCATCTCGCTTTTTGGTCTGCCCAGTCAGTTTCACATAGCCAATTTCTGCGTGATGAAGTTGCTGCTCAATCAGTTCCAACATTGAGGTAAACTGAGAGAAGATAAGAATTTTTCGCCCCTCTTCCACCATTGGAACGACCATATCGATCAACTGTTCAAGTTTGGCAGAGTGTGCCTGCCCGGTTTTCACTGAATCCAGTTTCAGTAAGCTAGGATGGCAGCACACCTGACGTAGCTTCAGTAAGGCATCTAAAATTTGAATTTGACTACGTTTAAAGCCTTTTTCTGCCACAATTTTCTGAATGCTTGCCTGCATCGTGGCGCGAACAGCCTCATATAACTTGGATTGCTGTTCATTCATGTCAATATTGACTTCAATCGTGGTTTTTTCTGGCAATTCTTTGGCGACGTCAGTTTTCAAGCGACGTAAAATAAAGGGTTTAATGCGGTTTACCAACTTTTGCCTTAACTGCTGATCACCGCGTTTTTCAATCGGATAGCGGTATTTTTTATTAAAGATTTCTTGTGAATATAAAAATCCTGGCATCAGAAAATAAAATAGTGCCCACAGCTCACCCAAATGATTTTCCATAGGTGTACCGGTTAGACATAGACGATGTCGTGCTTTTAATTGTCGTACCACCTGTGCAGCTTTGGCACGCGGATTTTTGATATTCTGTGCTTCATCCAAAATGAGTTGATGATATTCATATTGTTTCAGTTGTTCTTCATCTCTCGCCAAGAGCGGATAGGTGGTTAACACAATGTCATAGTGCGGAATCTGCTCAAAATACTGATGGCGGTCGGGGCCCTGTAGCAGCAGTACCTTGAGCTCAGGGGTAAATTTCTGCGCTTCTTTGAACCAGTTATACATCAGCGATGTTGGCGCAACAATTAGTGCAGGTCTGTCCTGCAAATGTCCAGCCTGCTTTTCCATGAGTAAATGCGCTAAAGTTTGTGCTGTTTTGCCCAATCCCATATCATCCGCCAGAATCCCGCCATGCTGGGTTTCCCTTAAAAACTGTAACCAGCCTAAGCCCTGCTGCTGGTATGGACGCAATTCCCCCTGAAAACCTTGTGGTGTCGGCAGTTGTTGCTGATAGCCTTGTTTGAATTTCTGTACAAATTGCTGCAGCTGGTCACTGACCTGCCATGTCATCCCAAGATTATGCTGTAATTCTAATAGTTGACTCGCATCATAGCGATCGATACTGCGCTCTTCTTGCTGTAAAATGCTCTGCAGATGCAACAATACCGGCTTAATGTCCCTGGCGGATAGAGCCAAATCAGGTTGATCCACTGCAGTTTTCAGGGTGAAAATTTGACTGTCATGCAGATGAATAAAAGTCCGCGGATCAAGTAAATCAGGATTTTCTCGCACCAAAGCTACGAGCGCATCAAGCAAATTATAACAATTGCCTGCACTATCCTGAACCGTCGCCCCGATATTGAACCAGTCCTGCTGGCTTTCAGATTCAGTGATGGAAATATTTAAATTTTCTACATATTGCAGGTTAAAGGGGCTGTTTTCCAGATGCTCTATCTGCCAGCCCATCAACTCAATTTGATTGATGGGCATGAGTTGCCTGATCCAGTCTCCATAGAAAGCAAAAACCATAGAATCGAGACGTTGTTTATCAAGTTTTAATTGCTGTTCATTGCTCAGATCTTTCACCCACTCCAGTGATTCGACCAATAGCTGTAAACGCTGGATTGCCTGTTGTTCCTGAACTAAGTCCCGAAGCTGTCGCACCATTTTGCCATGCTGCTCACCAATAAAACTGTCACCTGATGTACCTGCTTTTATTCGCCCGCCTGCATAGGAGAATTCAATTTCAGCACAAACAGACTCCTCCCATTTCCAATCAAATTTATCTAAAACACCGAAGCGTAAAATTGGCTGGGGATTACCCTGTAAGACTTCAATCTCTTGAAGAAACCCAGGTTTCGGCAAGTTATGTATCGTTGTAGATTGATGGGTAAGCTGCTCGAACTCAGTCAAAACCGTCGCAGGCATCTCTGGCATCCGCCAAAGGTAGTACAGTAAATCCGATGTATATTCACTATAGAGTTGCCCTACCGTATTCTTGTGAATATCGATATAACAAAGTGGCTGACTTACAAGAATTTGAAGATGTGGATTCGATTTTAAATTGAGTCGAACATTTCCATTGACCAACTCAAAATCTAAGTGCTCAGTCTGTTTTTCAATGCTCTTTTGCCAAGAAAATTCAAGCTGATAGCTTTGTTCTGACCATGTAAGTGGAGCATCACTTTTTTGTTTCCAATAGACATCGCCACTCTGAATGAAAGATTTAAAATGCTCTAAAACAATGCCTGATATATCAAGACTATTTCCATAAGAAAACTCATTCTGATTGAGCTTGGCATAATAATAAATTTGATTAAATAATTGTCGCTTCCCATCAGGCAAAGACAGACGTTTTTTTAGAATATTGCCATATTCAGTATAAGAACTGACACCTGTGATCGTCCCACTTTTATTACGTCTACCTTTGCGAACCTCAAGTTTTAACCCGAATAGACCTAAAGGCTGATCTAAATAATAAAGTAAATAATTACTCGTTGTCTTTTGCTGCTCTAACTGGGTATGTTGTAAATACTGCTTAAACTCACTTAACCAGCGTTGTGCTTGATTAATTGCAACCCGATCTTTTTGAGTGTGAGATGATGACTGAGAGTCAACATAGCTCTTCAGATATCCTTCTCGATATTCTTGATAAAATAATTTGGCTAAAGCAGCAGCATGTTTACAGTTATATCCAACCGGACAAGTGCAGTCGTCATCAATTAAACGGTCTTTTTTAAGATTATAGGTAATTGCAGTATCGTAATAATCTGTCCCTTCAATTTGGGCATACATCGTGACATCGTCATTTTCCTCAAAGAACTCAATCGTTTTCCTATCAATGTGTTTAGCATAGCTCTGGCTGCGCTGAAGAGTTGCAGTACTAAAGCGAGATAGAAAATTGATCAATGAGGACATAATTACCAGACACTAAAAATGTTTATACAATTATAACGGACAAAGCTGTCATTTCAGAACAGTAGCCGAACTGCTCAACCCGAGCACAGATTCGACTCACTCAATAGGAATATTGTGAGTAAAGACAATCAAATCCGAGAAGTTAAACAGATCATTGAGGTCGAAAATATCCTGATAGAAGTGATCATTTCTTCACGACCGTTAATTTTAAACCAAATGGGGTTAAAAATTTTAGCATTGTTTCTAGAGTTGGATTTGCATCTGATCGCTCTAGTTTCTGTAAAGTTTGAAGCGAAATTTTAGTGATCTTGGACATTTCATGTAATGTCAGATGCAGCTCTGTTCTAATGAATTTTGCAATGACATGTATCGGCCAATCGGGATTCAGTTGAATCTGTTCTAAGACATATTGTCTTTTTTTAATTTGCTCTATTTGAGAGAGTGGAATAAAACGTTTATCCATAACAAATCTCCTTTAATTGTGCGCAAATACCTTCAATGCGATATGCACAATTTTCTAGAATTTCATCATCTATCCCGATAGATTTCATCTTGGTTATGTTCAATTGCGTAATCCATTGAATAATATGTTCCGCAGCTAGCTTTCCAACCTTTAGCTTTTTCACCTATTACTTCAATAGTGGCACAATCGATCGATTGATTATTCAGAAATATTTGGAAAGATCAAAAATCATTCATAATTCTATTTAAATAGTAAAGTACAGGCAGTTTTGCCTATTATATACTTATTATAGTAGTAAAGTATTATTTTTATCCAAGTGAGTTTTCAAAATTATGCTTCATCCATAATCCATTCTTTAAAAAGAGCATCCTCGATTTCATAAGTACCATTTTCTGGTTTAAAAATAATTTGTTTTTTTGATAAAGAACGTAGGGCCGATTGAATACTTGATACCGCAATGTTATCTACACCAATGGAATCAGCCAGATGTTGTCTAAATTGACTACTATAAAGTTCAACTTGCGATTCCGCTATGGCTTTTAAAATTAGCTGTTCTAATAACTTAAACTCTCCCCATAATCCCGAAAAGTCACGATGCCCCATTGTATCGGCTATAAGCTGTTCCTTGGCAAAATCTATAGCCAGCATCGGGTTTAAGGCTAAACGCTCCACTAATGATCTTGCTAGTTGAGGACTTTGCTTCATATCTAAAAAAGCATGCCATAAAATTTCTTTATTCAAACTACGTCCTGTTGTTTGATTAAATACATCTGCCAGATGATCTGTAAATGCTTTTGTTAGATTTGGAAAAGGTAAATTCTGTCCATAATGAAAAAATGGAGCACTACTTACAGAAAAAATTTGTCTCAGGCCTTCTCGACTTGAACCAGTAAAAATCACCTTTATTGTTTCTTTATGCATATCTAAAGCGGTACGTAAACTGGCAATCGTGGTTTTATATTTTGAACTAGCTAAAGCCTGAATCTCATCAAGTAACAGTAAAATAGGTTTCCCCTGCTGAGCCAGTTTAGTAATGCTAGACAAAATACTGGAATTCACTTGTCCTTGTAGAAGTGTCACTTCAGCTTTTACCCCTGCCACCTCTGTACTTAAAGAACCAATATTTTTAATCCAATGTGTGGCTTTCCCCATTAAGCCATTTTGTTTTGAAAACTCATCAAGAGCTTTTACAAACTGCCCTTCACTATGCAGGCCTGCATCTAAAAAACTGAAATAAAAAACGCGCCATCCAAGCTGTTCAGCTAGAGGCGTAATATCTTTTCGTAAAAATTCAGTTTTTCCCATCCGGCGTGGGGCAAAAAAAGTAAGAGAACTAGCTAGTCCAGTCTCAAACATGCCTAAAATTTGTTTCGCCAGTTCTGTACGTGGAAAGTGCCAAGGGTCATTGGAGATAGTCATCATTTTAATTACTCGGCAATGATTTATTTATTACCATAGATTGTATTAGATTCCATTAGATTGTAAATGTCTAATTAGATTTCTTTAATCTAATAGGATCTAATCAGGCCAATAAAGTACCTTTCTTACCGACTAAGTCAGTTTATTATATAACTCCATTATTTTGTGTTTTAATAGATATATATAGATATAAGACCCAATATTATGGATTTAAACTTCAAAAAACCTGAAGAGATTGTCACGTTATTATGTGAAAGGCTTCGCAAAGAACGACTTTATCTGGAAATGACTCAGGCAGACGTCGCTACACGTGCTGGTGTTAGTGTGAATACAGTATCTAATCTGGAAGCTGGTCGAAATGTTTCATTTGAAAATTTAGTACGTGTTGCCATGGTATTGGGCCGATTAAAAGAATTAGAGGAACTCTTTAAACCTCATTTAAACAGTGTAAATGACATTCTCCGCTATGAGAGCAATACGGCTCGCCAACGTATCAAAAGGAAATAAGTCCATGCTCAAAAAACTTAATGTTTACTACAATGGATGGGGTGAATATTGGCTTTGGGGTACACTGGTCTCCTCAACCGCAATCACAGGGCGGCCATTAATCGCCTTTGAATACAGTCCAGAAGCGATCAGTAAAGGTTTAGAACTTTCCTCTTACCTACTTCCATTAAAAGGTGACCCATTAAGAACGAACTTTCCTACACATCAAATGGGATTGCCAGGCCCTATATATGATGCCTTGCCCGATGGTTGGGGCATGCTTCTTATGGATCGCTTATTTAAAAAAAATGGATTCAATCCTGCACGGATTGGGCCATTAGAAAGACTCACGTATATTAATACACATGCGATGGGAGCATTATCCTTTGAACCTTCAGCACCTGAGTTCGCATTAACTGAAAATATCCCACTGATTAAACTCGCTCAAGAAGTTCAGGAAGTTCTCAAAGGAGAAGGTGCAGAATTTTTACAGCATTTATTAATTATGGGTGGATCTCCACAAGGTGCAAGGCCAAAAGCGCTCATCTATCGTGATCCTGTCACCAACGAATTCTCAACAGTTAGCTCACATCAACATGAAGCTTGGCTGATCAAATTTCCCGCTCAGCAAGAGCATCCTGAAGTTTGTGCAATTGAAGCTGTTTATGCAGAATGTTTGCGTCATTGTCATATTGATACCCCTGACACTCAATATTTTACTCTTCCGAATGGATTAACCGCATTTGCATCAAAGAGATTTGACCGCCACGATGGCATGCGTATCCCTATGCAAAGTTTAGCGGCCTTCACCGGAGCTGATTTTAAATCACCAGGGAGTTTAGACTACAGTAACTTTCTTCGCGCTGCACACTTTTGCACCAATGATGTTCGCGAAAAAGCAATTGCATTCAAGCGAGCTGTTTTCAATGTAGTCTTCAATAATCGAGATGATCATTGCAAAAACTTTTCATTTCTGATGTCCCAAAATGGGCAATGGAAACTCTCCCCTGCCTATGATGTTACTTTCTGTGAAGGGCCAGGTGGATATCATCAAATGGATATCATGGGTGAGGCACTGGATATTCCTCGACAAGCTCTTGTAAAACTTGGTACTCAGGAAGCGGAACTTTCTGCCCAAGAAGTCGATGAAATTATTAGTTCGATTTGTAAGGTTGCAATCCGATTCAGCAATATCGCTCATGATCTATTACCTGGACAAATTCAAGCAGAGACTATCCAAATGATCCAAAATAGGATTGAGCATAATATCAATTTATTGCACTAAATAGCTTTTACAAAGCTTCTATGAAGAGCTTATTCTATAATGTAGCTCTCAAATGAATAAGCCTTGAGGTATTTAAAGTAGCCTCTAAAGGCTGTCTCATATCAATACTAGAAGTACTCCATCCTGAACCGTACCGGGTTTGTCGGAGACCAAACTTTCTGAGATGAGACGCATTGCTTCGCAAGACGTAGCGAAGCGTAGTGATCCGATGAAAAAACCTAAATATACCCCTGAAATCAGAGATAGAGCGGTTCAATTATTGATTGAATTTGAAAAAGATTATCCATCGAATTGGGCTGCGATTGTGCCTAAAATTGGTTGCACTCCTGAAACTTTACGAGTTTGGTATCAAAAATATTTAGATCAACAAAATTCAATTAAAGTACAGCAACTTCCATATCAAGAACGTATTAAACAGCCCGAACGTGAAAATAAAGAAGTGCAACGTGCGAATGAAATTCTCCGTAAAGCAGCCACTTTTTTCGCCCAGGTGGAGCTCGAACGCCCACACAAATAATGCTGGATTTCATCCATAACAATAAAGACCTATATGGCGTTGAGGCGAATTGTAAGATTGTACCGATCGCAGCTTCTACCTATTAATTTAATTAAAAATGGGGGTATTACCCCTAGATCTAGTTGATGGGAAGCTTCGCTTCGCAAGGGAACATCAAACAAAGCGAGATCTACATGATTTGCATCATGCTGAATAAATTAAACGAATTTGGAAAGAAAGCTCCGGGCGTTATGGCATTTTAAAAACATCAGACAGCCTATCTAAGAGATTATTTATTGGTCTACTATGATAAGACTAACCCGTTAAGCTAGGTGGCCTAACTTAAATAAAAAAGTCTCCGACAAACCCGGTACAGTTCACCAAACTAAAATTTCTCAAACAAGTTCATCACGTCATTTTCCGTCAGTTTCGCTTCGCCCTCATGATCGGTACTTAGAATAGACTGTGCCAGTTCTGCTTTATTTTGCTGTAAGGCAAGAATTTTTTCTTCTATGCTTTTATTGGTAATCAGCTTATACACAAATACTGGCTTGTCCTGTCCAATCCGCCATGCACGATCTGAAGCTTGATCTTCAGCAGCAGGGTTCCACCATGGATCATAGTGAATGACCGTATCTGCGGCAGTTAGGTTCAGACCGACCCCTCCTGCTTTCAGACTGATTAAAAATATCGGCACTTGTCCAGACTGAAATGCTGTAATGACTTCATCTCGCTTTTTGGTCTTTCCAGTCAGCTTCACATAGCCAATTTCTGCGTGATGGAGGTGTTGCTCAATCAGTTCCAACATTGAGGTAAACTGAGAGAAGATAAGAATTTTTCGCCCCTCCTCCACCATTGGAACGACCATATCCATCAACTGTTCAAGTTTGGCAGAGTTTGCCTGCCCAATTTTCACTGAATCCAGCTTTAGTAAGCTAGGATGGCAGCACACCTGACGTAGCTTCAGTAAGGCATCTAAAATTTGAATTTGACTACGTTTAAAGCCTTTTTCTGCCACAATTTTCTGAATATTTTCCTGCATCGTGGCGCGAACAGCCTCATATAACTTGGATTGCTGGTCATTCATATCAATATTGACTTCAATCGTGGTTTTTTCTGGCAATTCTTTGGCTACGTCAGTTTTCAAGCGACGTAAAATGAAGGGCTTAATCCGGTTGACCAGCTTTTGCCTTAACTGCTGATCACCGCGTTTTTCAATCGGATGACGGTACTTTTTATTAAAAATTTCTTGTGAATATAAAAATCCTGGCATCAGGAAATAAAATAGTGCCCACAGTTCACCCAAATGATTTTCCATCGGGGTACCTGTTAGACACAAACGATGTCGTGCTTTTAATTGCCGTACTACCTGTGCAGCTTTGGCACGCGGATTTTTAATATTCTGCGCCTCATCTAAAATGAGTTGATGATATTCATATTGCTTTAATTGTTCTTCATCTCTCGCTAGAAGCGGATAGGTGGTTAACACAATATCATAGTGCGGAATCTGCTCAAAATTCTGATGGCGGTCGGGCCCCTGTAGCAGCAATACCTTCAGCTGAGGGGTAAATTTCTCCGCTTCTTTGAACCAGTTATGCATCAGCGATGTGGGTGCAACAATTAAGGCGGGACTGTCCTGCAAATATCCAGCCTGCTTTTCCATGAGTAAATGGGCTAAAGTTTGTGCTGTTTTCCCCAAGCCCATATCATCTGCCAGAATCCCGCCATGCTGGGTTTCCCTTAAAAACTGTAACCAGCCTAAGCCCTGCTGCTGGTATGGACGCAACTCCCCCTGAAAACCTTGTGGTGTCGGCAGTTGTTGCTGGTAGCCTTGTTTGAATTTCTGTACAAATTGCTGCAGGCGATCACTGACCTGCCATGTCATCCCAAGATTATGCTGCAATTCTAATAATTGACTCGCATCATAGCGATCAATACTGCGCTCTTCTTGCTGTAAAATGCTCTGCAGATGCAACAATACCGGCTTAATATCCCTAGCGGATAGAGCCAAATCAGGTTGATCAACTGCAGTTTTCACGGTGAAAATTTGACTGTCATGCAGATGAATAAAAGTCCGTGGATCAAGTAAATCAGGATTTACTCGCACCAAAGCTACGAGCGCATCAAGCAAATTATAAGAATTGCCTGCACTGTCTTGAACCGTCGCCCCGATATTGAACCAGTCCTGCTGACCTTCAGATTCAGTGATAGAAATATTTAAATTTTCAACATATTGCAGATTAAAGGGGCTGTTTTTCAGATGCTCTATCTGCCAGCCCATCAACTCAATTTGATTGATGGGCATCAGCTGTTTAATCCAATCTCCATAGAAAGCAAAAACCATAGAATCAAGACGTTGTTTATCCAGTTTTAATTGATGGTCATAACTAAGATCTTTCACCCACTTCAGTGATTCGACCAATAGCTGTAAACGTTGGATTGACTGTTGTTCCTGAACTAAGTCCCGAAGCTGTCGTACCATTTTGTCATGCTGCTCACCAATAAAACTGTCGCCTGATGTACCTGCTTTTATTCTTCCGCCTGCATAGGAGAATTCAATTTCAGCACAAACAGACTCTTCCCATTTCCAATCAAATTTATCTAAAAAACCGAAGCGTAAAATTGGCTGGGGACTACCCTCAAGGACATCAATATGCTGAATAGACTCGGGCTGAGGCAGATTTTTCACGTCTGAATATTGATGAGTCAGTTTCTCAAACTCTGGCAAGAGCATAGATGGAAGATCAGGCATCTGTAAAAAATGGTACAGAAGATTTGCCGTATATTCACCATATAACTGGCCCACCGTGTTCTGTTGAATATCCACATAACACGGTGGCTGGCTCGCGAGAATCTGAATATGAGGATTTGATTTTAAATCGAGTCGAATATCACCATTGACCAATTCAATGTTTAAATGCTCTGTCTGTTTGTTTAAACCTTGTTGCCAGATCAGTTCGATGTGATAGCCTTGTTCTGACCATTGAAGTGCAGTATGGCTCTTTTTTTTCCAGTACACATCGCCACTTTGAATAAAAGATTTGAAATGCTCCAATAAAATGCTTGAGATATCAAGATTGCTTTGATAAAAGCGTTCGTCGCTGTTTATTTTGGCGTAATAATAAATCTGGTTAAATAATTGTCGTTTTTGTTCAGGTAAAGTCAGATGCTTTCTGGTGATATTTTCATATTGGGTATAATAACTTTCCCCTGCAATTGAGCCGTTCTTATTGCGTCTGGCCTTCTGAACATCAACTGTCAATTTCTTTAAGCTGATCGACTGATCTAGCAGGTAAATTAAATAATTGCTCTGTACACGACAAAAATAGATAACTCATTGAAATAATGTCACAATAATTGTTTTCTAACGACGAATACTATGATACATCTCAATGAGTTATATCTTATCTTAAACAAATCTCTAAAATGGAACAAGTCACATTTAAAGTGCTTTGCGCTCATCATGCTTGTGATTATTTTAAAGCAAACATGTAATCTTTCTTCTGCATCTAAAGCCTTGCCCATCAAGTGCTTACCACAATCATTTTATCGACGTATGCAGCGCTTCTTTGCAGGTCAGTATTTTGATTATCGTCAAATTTCTCAGTTGATTTTCAATATGTTTTCATTCGACCAAGTGCAACTGACTTTAGATAGAACCAATTGGAAATGGGGAAAACGAAATATTAATATCCTGATGCTCGCAATCGTTTATCGTGGAATAGCGATACCTATCCTTTGGACATTGCTTAATAAACGTGGAAATTCAGATACGAAAGAGCGCATTGCTTTGATTCAACGCTTTATAGCCATTTTTGGTAAAGACCGTATTGTGAATGTGTTCGCAGACAGAGAGTTTATCGGTGAGCAGTGGTTTACATGGTTAATTGAACAAGACATCAACTTCTGCATTCGTGTTAAAAAAACTTCATTGTCACCAATCATTTAGGAAAGAATCATAAAATTAGTGATTTATTTCGCCATCTTAAAGTTGGTCAAATTGAATGTCGTAAACGACGGATTTTGGTTGGTCGGGTGAAACTATATATAAGTGCACTACAGTTAGAAAATGGAGAGCTTTTACTCGTCGTTTCTCCTCAGTTTAATGCCAATGCTATTCAGGATTATGCATTACGCTGGGAAATTGAAACCTTATTCAGTTGTCTCAAAGGACGCGGGTTTAATCTTGAAAATACGCGCTTGACAGACCCTAGACGAGTGAAAAAATTGATTGCGGTGTTAGCTATAAGCTTCTGTTGGTGTTACTTAACGGGTGAATGGCAACATGATCAAAAAAAAGCGATAAAAATAAAGAAGCATGGACGACTCTCAATGAGTTTATTTCGCTATGGTTTAGACTATGTTCAAATGGCGATTCAGCGTTTAATTGGTTTTGGGAAAAAAGAAGAGTTTAAGGAAATTTTGGCAATTTTAAGAAGGCAGAATCCTGATAGGATAAGGGTTCTGTGAAATTTGTCGTGTACAGAGAAATAATTGTTTGTTTTGACAGATTGCTCTGGTTCAGTCTGTTGTAAATACCGTTTAAAATCATTCAACCAGCGCTGCGCCTGATCATCCCCCCATCGGCGTTTTGCGATTCCCTGCGGAGATTGAGATTCAGCATAACGCTGTTGAAATTCCTGACGATATTCTTGAAAGAATAACCGCGCTAAAGCAGCAGCATGTTTACAGTTATATCCAACTGGACAAGTGCAGTCATCATCGATTAAACGGTCTTTTTTAAGATTATAGGTAATCGCGGTATCGTAATAATCTGTCCCTTCAATTTGAGCATACATCGTGACATCATCATTTTCCTCAAAGAACTCAATTGTTTCCCTATCAATGTGTTTAGCATAGCTCAGACTGCGCTGAAGAGTTGCAGTACTAAAGCGAGATAGAAAATTGATCAATAAGGACATAATTACCAGACACCAAAATGTTTATACAATTATAACGGACAAAGCTGTCATTTCAGAACAGTAGGGCTCGCCAACGTATCAGAAGAAAATAAATCCATGCTCAAAAAAACTTAATGTTTACTACAATGGATGGGGTGAATATTGGCTCGATTTGTAAGGTTGCAATCCTATTCAGCAACATCGCTCATGATCTATTACCTGGACAAATTCAAGTAGAGACTCTCCAAATGATCCAAAATAGGATTGGGCATAATATTCATTTATTGCACTAAATAGCTTTCACAAAGCTTCTATGAAGGGCTTATTCTAACCGTTGTTTTATCACGGCATAAGCTACACCAGTCACCACACTTCCAATCGCAATCGCCAATAAATATTTTAATGGATAATTCATCGCATTCGGAATGATCAGTACCATTACACCGCCATGAGGAGTGACTAGTTCACATTTAAATAATGCAACCAAAGCCCCAGTTACAGCACCACCTGCGATCGCGCATGGAAGCACTCGAATCGGGTCTTTGGCAGCAAACGGAATAGCCCCTTCCGAGATGAAACATAGGCCCAGAACTACAGCAGCCTTCCCTGCATCTTGCTCAGGTTTGGCAAATTTATGCTTTGCCAGAAAAGTTGCAATTGCCATACCCAACGGTGGTACCATACCCGCAGCCATGGTAATCGCCATCGGTCCGTATGTTTGTGACGTAAGTAAGCCTACCGTAAAGGCATAAGCTGCTTTATTTATTGGCCCCCCAACATCAATACACATCATACTCCCAAGGATAACCCCCATGATCATGGCATTGGTCGTCCCCATATTGGCAAGGAAGTGTGTGAGTAATTCAAACAATTGTGCAACAGGCTGTCCAACCACATAAATCATGATTAAACCAACAGCTAAACTGGCCAATAGTGGAATAATCAAAATTGGTTTTAATGCTTCTAGGCTACTTGGGAGTTTAAGCTGTTTCGATAAAAATAACGCAATATAACCTGCAATAAAACCTGCAACTAATCCACCGAGAAAGCCTGCCTCTAATTGTGTAGCAAGTAAACCGCCAATCAAACCTGGAGTTAAACCCGGACGATCCGCAATAGAATAAGCAATGTAACCTGCCAGCATAGGTACCATAAGAGTAAATGCTGCAGCACCTATTTGCTTTAAGGATGCGGCAAAGCTTCCTTCAACAGGATTGAGGCCGAACATAAACGAGATGGCAATGATCAAACCGCCCGCCACCACCATCGGCAGCATGAAAGACACCCCTGTTAAAAGGTGTTTATAAATTCCAGTTTTTTCTTTGTTTTCATTTTCTGTTTTAGTGGCTGTTTGCTTACCCGTTTCAAGCACTTTGGCCTCAGCAATTGCATTTGCAAAAGTCTTATCCGTTTGTTTAAGGGCAAATCCTGTACTGCAGCGATATACACGTTTGCCTACAAAGCGATCTGTATTGACCTCAATATCCGTTGCTAAGATCACGACATCTGCTTTGGCAATACTTTCTGCCGATAAAATATTTTTAGCCCCAACCGATCCTTGGGTTTCAACATCAATCTGATAACCGTGCTTTACTGCACCTTGTTGTAAGGCTTCGGCCGCCATAAACGTATGCGCAACACCAGTTGGACATGCTGTAATGGCGACAAACCGTGTAACCCCTACATTGGCTGCAATAGTTTCATCTAAAACATCTGAATGCTCAAGAACCTCTTGCAAAAGCATGATCGCATCGTGTTGTGCGTTATTCAAACCAATGACTTTCACAACCTTGTCACGCAGTTGAGTCGCATCTGCCGACTTCTGTCCAACAAAAACAACCGTATCAATAACATTTGATAAATCGAGATGCTCAACTGATGTCGCCACATCATTGGAAATACCAAGTGCTGTTGCTGCTTTAGACAGTTTTTTGGCCAAAATCACTGCATTAATCGGCTGCTCGGGACTATGTGGCACAAATAAAATATGTTTAATCTCTTGCATCGTATTAACTCAATGATTGGACTGAGATTTGCGATTTCAAATCTTCAATAACAGCAAAGTCTGGAAGGGCAAACCCAATTTGGGTCACAGCGTTGCTCGCAATTGCGGTTGCTGTTTTCAATGTTTCTTCTGGGGAAGTTGAACTCAACAAGCCATGAATCATACCTGCCAGCAAGGAATCTCCCGCACCCACCGTACTTTGGACGGTGACTTTCGGTGCAGTAGCATGCAGGGGTTGCGTGTGGTGAAGCCAGTTCACTCCGTTTTCACCCATCGAGACCACAATATGTTCGATCTGACTATTTAAACTGGCAAAAAGATGCTGCTGTTCTGCAAACGTTTCTGCTGGCAAATGGTAGGTTTCCGTCAACTCATCTGTATTCGGCTTGATCAACCAAGGATGCGCAGCAATTGCTGCTTTCAACGCAACACCACTGGTATCTACTGCGACTTTTTTTCCAGCAGACTGTAACCATAGAATCAGTGTTGAAAGCTCTTCTGCAGAAAAACCTTGTGGCAAACTGCCTGCAATCACAATCACATCAACCTCTAAAATCAGTTGAGATAGGCGTTCACGTAATTGTTGTTTTGCTGAGGTATCTAAAAAAAAGCCCTTGCCATTGATGTCAGTCATCCGACCAGAAGCTTCTGCAACTTTAATGTTTTGTCGTGTTTCACCTGCAACATAAATAAATTGGTTATCAAATTGCTCTTGTTGGATATGATGGTCAAAAATTTGACGGTTTTCTTGCCCCAAAAAGCCACTCACAATCAGTTCATGTCCCAAATCCTTAAGGACCTGAGCCACGTTTAAGCCTTTACCGGCTGCATGACTTTGGGCCGTTAACTGACGATTGACCTCGCCAACTTTTAGTTGATCCAATTGCACGGTGAGGTCAATTGCAGGATTCAGAGAAATGCTTAATATCTTAGCCATTCGGTATTTACTCCACCAATGCACGTACGGCAGACGCACTGTCACAACTTAAGGCTTGCTGTGCGACCTGTTGGCAATTTATATAGTTCAAACCACGAATTTGCGCCTTCACCAATGGAATACTGGTACTCGACATACTCAACTCATCCACGCCCAAGCCTATCAATACAGGCACAGCTTTTGGATCAGCAGCCAATTCACCACAAATGCCCACCCATTTACCATGCTGATGCGCTGCCCGAACCGTTTGATCAATCAATAGCAAAATACTCGGATGTAAGCCATCAGCTTCAGCAGACAACAGTGGATGACCACGGTCAATCGCCAGAGTATATTGAGTCAAGTCATTGGTTCCAATACTAAAAAAATCAACTTCTTGAGCAAGAATTGGAGCCAACAATGCTGCCGCAGGAACCTCAATCATAATACCGACTTGTAAGTTTGCACATGGATGCTGTATGCGAACCTCATCCAAAATTGCTTTTGCTGCTCGCCATTCTTCAACCCGCCCAATCATCGGAAACATAATTCTTAATGGGCGATTATCTGCTGCTTTAAGTAAAGCAACCAATTGCTGACGTAACAATTCTGGCTTACGTAAAGTCAGACGAATACCACGTAAGCCCAAGAATGGATTTTCTTCCTTTTCAATAGGCAAATACGGCAAAGGTTTGTCCCCGCCCACATCAAGTGTACGTACCACCAATGGACGACCCGCCAAAGCATCTAACACCACCCGATAATCAGCTTCTTGTGTAGCCTCATCAGGCGCACTGCTGTGTGACATAAAGACCAATTCTGTGCGTAGCAAACCAATTGCTTCTGCCCCATCGGCCACAGCCTGTATCGTAGCGCCCACTTTGCCAATATTGGCTGCGATTTCAACTTGATGTTGATCCAGTGTGATGGCAGGTTCTAAACAATGCTGTTCCGCTTGTTCTCGCAACTCACGCTGGCGTTGGCGCTCTGCAATGGCATGATCAATCTGAGTTTGCTCGGGTGAGACCACATACTCACCAGTATCCCCATTAATTAGCACGGTAGCATGGTTCTCAATATTTAAAACAGCTACACCCGCACCTACGACTGCTGGAATAGCCAGAGCACGTGCCACAATAGCACTATGGGCACTCGCTCCACCAACCGCGGTCAAAATGCCTGCAACACGATCTTTATTCAGACGCGCTACATCACTCGGACCAACATCATGCATAATTAAAATATAAGGTTGCTCGGGTTCTGTGACATCGGCCACACCGCACAAAGCAGCCAAAACACGCTCACCAATATCCCTTAAATCAGCCGCACGCTCTGCCAGTAAACGATCGCTAAGTGCAGCCTGTGCGGTAGCAGCCACTTCAATATGATCATGCCAAGCTGCAGCAGCAGACAACCCCTGTTTTAAACCGCGTTGTACACTTTGGAGGAGGTCTGGATCATCCAGCATTTCCAAATGTGCCATGAAGATCTGCTTAATGGCAGTAGATTCAGTATGTGCAATGAATTGACGTAAGCTATTTTTCACCTGATGAAGCGCAATTTCAAGCTTTTCATTCTCAGCTTTAAAACTCTGTCCGCGACGTTCATAACTAAATTCGCGTGGCTTCACCACATGAGCAGGACCAAAAGCAAGGCCAGTTGATGCCGCAATACCGCAGCTACCCGTATCGCCATGTGATTCAAAAGGCATTAATTCCAAAGTATTTACGACTGGGTCACTACTGCTGTGCTGATGAGATACAAAATCAACAGCTTCAACCTCTTCTCCTAAGCCCTGTTTAACTGCATCAATAATCTGTTCTAAGCCTGCTACAGCATCGGTATCGGGTTGTGCAATAAAAGTCAGAGTTTGACCACGACGACATCCCATAGCTAATAATTTGGTTAAACTTTTTGCCGAAACGTAAGCCCCCTCATCTACAGCAACGAGAATATCCCCTGCAAATTTCTTAGTCATATTGACCAAGTGTGTCGCGGGACGCGCATGTAGACCATGAGCATTAGCTAAGACAATACGACGAGATGGCCAATCAGGAATCAGTTCAGCACCAATTAACTGCGCCAACTGGTGACTATCTTGCTCTTGGTTGAGGGTATGAACTTGTTCAGTATCAAACAAAATATCCATTAACCGTTGAAACCGTTGCATATCCAGTTGCTCATTACTGGCAATACACACCAAAGTCTTGAGCATTTCCTGCTGATGGCTTAAAACCTGTTCCGCTTTTACCAAACTTACAGCTGGGCTCAAAACATGCTGGTTAGAAGTGATCGACCAGACCCCCTCCCCTAAATGAATCATGCTGTTTAGGTTTAAACCCGACAGAAAACCACACTCCACCATTTTTTGCTGTTTCAGCAACTGTGTTGCCTGCCAAATTAAATCTTCTACATCAAGTGCGGGAACTTGGGTGGCGATTAAATTTTCATGCAATGCCAAAGATGCGGGTTGGGCTTGTAATAATGCAATAATTTGCTCTGCAGAGTGAGCCTGTTTCACTTGATCAGCGACATCATTAATTAAAGCCCGCGTCAAAATTTGTAAGACTTGTAAATGCTCATCTGATTTCGCAGCAATCACTACTGCTAAATAAATTTTATTTTCACCGTCCCAAACAACTCCTTCAGGAAAGTGTGCCAGACGAATACCAGTTTTTAAAATAGATTGTCGCGACTGAGGCGTTCCATGCGGAATGGCAATTCCTTGCCCTAAATACGTTGCACTTTGTTGTTCGCGCCCGGTCAACCCATGAATATAATCAGGTGTAACCAATTGGTCTTCGACCAAGATATCGACTAGACATTGCAACGCTTGTGCCTTATCAGTGGCGTGTTGTTTCATTCGAACATGTTGTATATCTAGTGCGAACATAAAACGTCCTTGCAAAGCAGCATAGTGAGAAGCCATGCTTTTTTACTGCAGAAAAAATAAGTCGAATTCTACTCAGGATTTACACAAAAATCTGTATTTTTTGATTTTATCTTCATGATCATCATTACGACGTAATTAAGAAACGACGAGATTCTTCAGAGTTCAGTGTTGCGATAGTTGGGTTTAGTCCTATTAAATATAATTCACACATTGAAGCTTTATATCAACAATTATTAAGCTAGGGTAAGAATAAAATGTGTGCTTTAGGTGCTGCAATGCGCAAGCTTATACATCTGTGTTATGGCGTTTTAAAACATCAGACTGCCTATCAAAGAGATTATTTATTAGTCGAATAATCTCAAAACCTGATTGACTACCAAGACGGTATCTCAGGTCACTGACTTCACGTAATTAAAACTCATTCAGGTTGGGTCTAAACCGCATTTATTATTGATGTGTTTTCATGTGCAATTGTTGGCTGGAAAGTATCAACACGTAAGAATACTGATATGGTGCTTGATGCGCTGAGTTATGTATCGTCTTTTGAGCTTGAAGCAATGTACGATGATAAGATTAACCCGTTAGGTCAGGTGGCCCAACTTAAATAAAAAAGTCTCCGACAAACCTGGTACGGTTCAGTTTGATTTCGTCCGTGCTTGCCTTGTGGTTGTGCATACCATTGGGTCTTCGGATCAAACCAGATTGAAATATTCCCTCGCTTGATTAAAGCACGATTGTAGGATGACCAATTTGTTGTACGGTAGATTTTAGATGTAGGCTTCTTTAACTGGAAAATATATTGCTGAAGAAGCCTTCAAGAATAGCTTTGTGCAACAAAGCCATGCATAAAATTAAAAATTCTGGGATCCAAATATCAATCAAAAAGAAGATCACTTTTTGAGTTATCAAAGATGCCTATAATGTTCCTAAGAATGAATAATTATTAATTATGAGGCCTTACTAAATTTGATTTAATGGGATCTTCAAGTATTGGACTCCATTTTGACTGGTAGGTGGAAATTTACCTGCTGCCAAGTTAATTTGAATCGCATAAATCAATAACTGAGGTGGACTTAAAGTTGAGTCACGCTGCTGTCTCATATGTACAAAACTAGTTTTATCTACCTCTTGCTTAATATGAATATTTTCTTTTTTCTGTTGATCTACCGTACTTAAAAATTCATGTGATCTATAAGTCGGTGGATAATCGTGGCATAAATAAATTTTAGTGCTATTAGGAAATGCTAAAATTTTCATAATAGATTTATACAGTTGATATGCATTTCCTCCTGGAAAATCACATCTCGCAGTACCAATATCTGTTGCGAATAATGTATCTCCGACAAAAATATGCTCCCCTACTTTAAAGGCAATATCTGCTGGAGTATGACCTGGAACATACAATGCCAGAGCCTGATGACCACACAATTCAAAGACTTCATCTTCTTCAAAGAAATAATCAAATTGAGATACTGTTGCTGGAGAAAGATCATAGACAGGATGAAACATCTCAAATACAGAGTGGATATGCTTACTTACCCCAATCCTTCCACCTAATTTTTGCTTTATATAAGTTGCAGCGGATAAGTGATCTGCATGAATATGGGTCTCT
This sequence comes from Acinetobacter septicus, assembly GCF_019355975.1. NCBI lineage: Bacteria > Pseudomonadati > Pseudomonadota > Gammaproteobacteria > Moraxellales > Moraxellaceae > Acinetobacter > Acinetobacter septicus. The sequence goes on from NZ_CP079898.1 coordinate 2,034,741, forward strand.
AAAATCCATTCAAGATGATATTGATGATCTTGAATATATTCAATAATTTCATCTGCATGCGATGTCGAAGTTCTCGCAGAATTAATCTCATAATCAAGCACTGAATCAATTACTGCACATTTTTTATTTTCTGTATCAGCAATCACATAACTAAACGTTGAACTTATTGGCTCTAAAAATGCTTGGATACTAAGCGCCATAAATAACCTCTATAAAATATTAATTTTAAAATTTATTTTGCAATCAACTGACTCGTCATGATGCATGCTGTACACAACATAATTGCTGCACAAATACGCTGTAAAATGGGTTGAGGAATATAATTAATTACCCATCTTCCCAGAATAAGCCCTAGGATCGACATCACAATAAAAGGGTAACTCGTTGCAGGTATATGCATGCCTTGATAAGCCATGATGCTGATTGTAGATATTGAAACCAAAGCAACCACCATCAAGGATGTTGCAATAATACTATGCAGTTTTATATCGCTACTCGCTGTCATTCCAGGAACTATAATAATCCCTCCCCCAATACCCAATAAGCCACTCAATAAACCTGAACTACCGCCTAAAAATCCGAGTTTCTTAAAACAGAGATATGTCCAATTGAGGCGATGAGTTTCAGAGTTAACCAGACATGGCGCACTTGATAGCATGCTGGTTGCTTTCGTTGATGAACTGGCTTTTCTCCAAAGCTGAATGGCTGAATAAAATAGAAAACAGACAAATCCTGTCAAACTTAGCGTTAAAGGAATATAGTTTGCCAGCAACAAACCTAGGGGAACTAAGCAAAAACCAATCACAGCCATATACAAGGCAGCTCGATAGCGAACGATACCCTTATTGAGTCCCTGAACTGCAGCCCAACTTGCAGATAAAGCAATCGCTAACAGAGCGATGGGCTTTGCCTCTTCAAAGCTATATCCTAACCCCATCATGAGAATAGGAAGTGCAACGATGCCCCCACCGCCCCCTGTTAAGCCTAGTAAAATTCCAACAAACAGACCAAAAATGACTGTAAGCATGGCCACCTCCATTAATTTCCATTAGAAACGAATGAAATTAAAGATTCAGGCATCAACATACTCTCAATGTCACACGTGGATGCCTAAAAGGTTATACAGGTTGTTCCTTCATTTGCTGAACCTGTCCAATTGAACTTTTCTCATCACTGACATCTCTGGCTTTTAGGCCAGGATGAACATGTAAAGGTTCAGCATCAATTGGAATAAGATCTTTTTTCACTTCTTTGGAACGTCTTACTAAAAAGTCAATCAGATGGTTACGGATCTGATAGTATTGAGGGTCATGGTGCATCGTTTCACGACTTCGATCACGAGGTAAAGTATTCACCACAATTTCAGCTACACAGGCTTGAGGTCCATTACTCATTAACATGATTTTATCTGCCAGTAAAATGGCTTCATCAATGTCATGAGTAATCATAAAGACTGTTTGTTTAGTCATTTCACAGATTTTGAGTAGCTCGTCTTGAATCACACCTCGTGTTAACGCATCCAAAGCACCAAATGGCTCATCCATCAGCAACATCTTAGGTTCTACTGAAAATGCCCGTGCGATGCCTACACGTTGTTTCATTCCACCTGAAAGCTCACTCGGCTTTTTCTTGCCTACATTTTTGAGTCCAACCAAATCTAAAAATTTAGATGCGTGTTCTAGAGTCTTCTGTTTGGACCAGTCTGGGTAACGTGATTTAATTGCAAAACACACATTTTCTTCAACTGAGAGCCAAGGCAACAAAGCATGGTTTTGAAAGACTATGCCACGATCTAGACTTGGCCCCTTAATCTCCTTACCTGCCATAATAGCAACGCCTTCACTGGCCTCTTCCAAACCTGCAATCACGTTTAAAATTGTACTTTTGCCACAACCTGAATGACCAATTACACAAACAAACTCACCTGGCATAATGCTAAAGTTAATATGTTCAAATACAGCAGGTTGATCTTCACGGTAGCGTTTTGCTAATCCTTCGACTTTGATAAAAGGTGTATTCATCTTATTCTCCGATTTATTCTACATAAGTCACTTTCTTTTGCAGTTGTCCAAACATCATGTCGAGTAACATCCCAATTAAACCAATTAGAAAGACTGCAAACACGACATTGCCAATTGATAGGTTATTCCATTGATTCCATACAAAGTAACCAATACCTGTACCCCCTACTAACATCTCAGCAGCAACAATCACGAGCCATGCAATCCCCATTGAAATTCGCATACCAGTAATGATGGTAGGTGCAGCAGCGGGTAAAACTACCAAGAAAGCTTTACGAAGTGGATTCACTTCTAGAACTCGCGCCACATTGAGCCAATCTTTACGTACAGCTGCTACACCAAAAGCGGTATTAATCAGCATCGGCCACAGTGAGCAAATGAAAATCACAAAAATGGCAGAAGTCGTTGAATCTTTGATGGTATAAAGTGCAATCGGCATCCAAGCTAAAGGAGAAATCGGTTTTAAAATCTGAATAAATGGATCAAGAACTTTGTATAGCAAAGGAGAATTACCAATCAAGAAACCCACAGGTATCGCAACCATTACCGCAAGTAAAAAACCAATCGCTACACGGCCCAGAGAATGCATCAACTGGATACCAATACCTTTGTCATTTGGACCATTGTCATAAAATGGATCTTTGAGCTGATTAATAGTGATATCAACAAACTGATTGGGTGTCGGCATGCCATTATTGGCTTTGACATTTCCATATTCATCTGGAATTTTTCCCATCAACTTTGCATATTCAGTTTGTTCACTGGTCATACCTGTCTTTGGTTTTGGCATTGTTGCGATTTGCCACACCATCAGAAGTGATAACATGAGAAAACAGGATAAAACCGCTGACTTTAATTTCAAGGACATGTGCAGTACTCCTATGATGTGCGTTTGATTTTGAAACTATTGATATAGGCATCGGGCTGGGTTGGATCAAAAACCTTCCCCATCACAATAATTTTTTTTCTCTTTTGATATTCGTTTGGATGGAATACACCCAATTCTTTCATTTGCTTTTCAGCATCTGTCATTAGGAAAATCTGCTTGGCAATATCTTGATAATTCACGTTTGCTTTGAGATAACCCCAACGCTTCATTTGGGTTAAGATCCAAATCGCCATCGAATCCCATGGCATTGGATCGAACCCTGCACGATTCGGTTGGTAAATTACATTACCCAAACCATCTGCAAAACGGCCTGTTAATGTCTGCCGGACCACAATTTCAGGTTGATTGAGATAATTTGGTTTTGAAATCACCTTAGAGATGTTCATCAAATTTTCTGGCTGATTCGCCAAATTCGCTGACTTCAAGATTGTGCGATACAATGCGGCAAAGGTATTCGGGTTTTGCTGAATAAAGGCTTGAGATGTTCCAAATGCACAACATGGATGACCATCCCAAATGTCTTTAGATAAAATATGAATAAACCCCACTTCTTCATAAACAGCACGTTGATTAAATGGGTCAGGGCCCAAGAATCCATCAATGTTTCCAGCTCGTAAATTTGCAATCATTTCCGCGGGTGGCGTCACTCGAATCTGAATATCTCGGTCTGGATTTAAACCATGCTCAGCCAAGTAGTAACGCAACAGAAAGTTGTGCATGGACTGCTCATAGGGAATTGCAAAACGGAAACCTTTCCAGTTTTTTGGGTCACGGTTATTTTTGTGCTTTAATGCCAAAGTAATACTTTGACCATTGGTGTTCTGAACTGATGCCACTCGCATAGGCTGAGCACTTGAACCAATCCCCATACTAATAAAAATAGGCATCGGTGCCAGAAAGTGTGAGGCATCCAGTTCATTGTTCAGCATTCGGTCGCGCACCAAAGCCCACCCTGCGACCTTTTGAAGTTGCACATTTAGACCTTGCTCCTTATAAAGTCCCATTGGATGCGCCATGATTAAAGGTGTGGCACAGGTAATTGGAATAAATCCAACATCCAGCGTTTTTTTCTCCAAAGGTCGTTTTTCTAAAGCCATGGCTTGTAAGGATTGAATAGGAAGTATTGAACTGATCGCAGCTAAAGCCGTACCAGCACCAACCGTTTTTAGAAATTGTCTTCGTGTTACTTCTTTCGGAAAAATTGCTTTCATCAATGCAGCTTCAACAAAATCATGTGAGTTCTGCTCAATCGCTGATTCGGTTACTTGAAGCGCAAGCTGATGCTCTGCCTCCGATGAATGTTGACCACATTGACATCTACCCAATGTTGAGTCTGAGGCATAGGGGCGATAACGGTTATGATGTTCCATATGCGTACTCCCTATTTATGAGCCATTTTAAATTCGGCTGTGATCGTTGTTTGATGGCGTTGTTGCATATGCAACATCCCTGTGTGATCTTCAATACTTTCCCAAGGCAGATCAGTTTTTGGTGAACCTTGGATTTCAATAAAAACCGTTTTGGTTTTAAGTTTGATCAACGGTATGCTGTGTTGATAGCCTGTATGCTCTTTCTCTAAAATATGATGTGAAATGGCTTGAGCTTGTTTAGCAATCGGCTCAATGAAACGACAAGGCGAACCATTTAAACTGATACAATCACCTAGTGCATAAATATCAGGTTGGCTTGTCTGTAATGTCATAGGGTCAACCACATAGCCATTTTCAAAGGCTAAACCCACTTGTTTAGCCAATCTTGAATCGGTTCTCAGGCCCAGTGAAACAATAATTAAATCAACTGTTAATGTCTCACCATGATCTAAATACAAAACTTTTTTACTGCCCTTTTCCTCAATTCTTTTAACTTGGGTATTACCATAGAACTGGATACCAATTTTCTCCTGCTCTCCGACAAGTTTCTGACCAGCACATGTCGGCAATAAAGTGGATAATGGATATGCATTACGTTCAATCAAATGCACGCGATGTCCCGAACTGGCTAAATCCTCTGCAAGTTCACACCCAATCATTCCTGCCCCGACCAATGCAATACTCGCCTCAGAGTTAAGTCGGTTTGAAAGCGCCTTCCAGTGATTTAAGTTATTGATACGCCAGCAAGTCTTTGGGGAAAATGGCGCGGGAAGAAAAGACTGTGCGCCTTGAGCAAGAATCAATTTGTGATAAGAAAACATACCACGTGTGGTGCGAATCATTTTTGCTTGCACATTGATTCCTGTTACAAAGCAATGTGTTACCAATTGAACATTTAGTCGTTTAGCTTTATCAATCGCACTTTCTTTCACTAACTGATCGGGGGTGCGCTGGCGGGAAAATGCAACAGAAAGCTCAGGCTTATGATAAACATTAGCCTCACACGCACTGATAATTGTAATTGGTCTATTTAAATCCAGGCGACGTATATTTTCAGCAGCAGACCAACCGGCTAAGCCAGCACCCACAATAATAATTTGCTCTGCTGAATTTTTAATAAATGGACTGCTATCGGCTGAGATTGATGTGTAATCAAGTGCCACATAGGGTTCAAAATCCAGTTTGGTTACACCGCATAAAGGGCACTCCCAGTCATCAGGAATATCCTCAAAACGCGTACCAGCAACTAGACCACTATCTGGATCGCCTAGGGCCTCGTCATAAATCAGACCACATGCTCGACAGATATATTTTTTCCATTCGATTGCTGTTGTTTGAGTGTTTTTCATGCTGGTAACTCCTCTTTAAGCAGTCGTTGCATTTCCCAGCGCAAATGTTTAATAGCAGGGGTGACAATCGCAACAAAATGGGCTTCTCGAATGCGACGTTGTGGAGCGGCCGTTTTTAAATATCCTCTGGCACCTTGATGCAGTAATGCAGATTGTGTCGCCCGTAAGGCTAATGATGCTCCTTCAGCACGTGCGTCCAAAACATCTAAAAATGCTTCTGCTGGGGCTGTAAGTGGCTGTTTAGCCAAACTCATTACCCGTGACAAAAGACTATCGAGTTCGAGTTGTAATTGTTCCGCTGAATCCTCTAAATATTGATTCACATGACCTAAAGGCTGACGAACTTCTAAAATAGAATCGATACTTCCAGCAACCAAGCCACTTGCCATCCCCGCCTGAAGTAAAACGAAGGCTTGTTTCACTTTTTGAATGAAAGGTTTTGCTGGCACAGCTATTAATTGATCGGGTGACACAAAATAGCTATCTAGATTAATTCTCCAAGTGCTAGTACCTTCCATTCCCGAGAATTCAGGACACTGACTTAATTTGACCCGTTCATCCAGATCAAGGATGAACATAATTTCATATGGCTCTTGTTGGTCATTGAGAGGTTCTACCATAGCGATTGCGCCACAATACTGACCGTATTGAATATGACTCACCCAAGGTAAAGTGCCAGACACCTCATAACCATCACCCACTTTTTTTGCCTTAAAGACCATTTTTTCAATGCCCGCAAATGCTTTCATTGGATTGGAAAGTGCAGTTCCTCCAAAGCTATTTCCTTCAGAATGATCTTTTAAACGTGCAATCAACGCAGGATTATTTGACTCTTGCATATATAAGCCGCAGACCATATGGCACCACATTAAAAATGCAGTTGAGCCACAAGTTTTTCCAACTTCATGCATCGCTAAAAGCGCCAGATCATAACGACTACCGTACATGTTTAAATGTGCCGATAAAGCCCCTGTTTGAGCCAATGCTTGCATGACATCTAAAGGATAATAGCCCTCATCAATGCTTTGAACTTTAGGTAACAGTTTTTCTTGGATGACAGATTTAATTTTCGTTAAGAATTGATCGGCATGCGGATGTTGTTCGATGTGAATATTTAAACTGGTCATTTGGTTATTCCTTCTCTTATCAGATTTAAAGCAATGTGATCAATCATGGAGTAGATGATTCACTGCTCGTTTAAATCATTTAACGGCTCTATGCCATAAGGATTGCAACCATTGTGCCAAGCATTAAAATTATTTTTTATTATTAATTTTCAATAATTTAATTTCTTAAAAAATTTTATAGTTCTTTATTTTGTCAAACATTATTTACAATGTCTGACATTTTGTACAAACGAACAAACTCAATTGGATTGTTCGTTCATTTTACCCAGACGATAACTAAACTGCCGTGGTGTCATTCCTAACAATTGCGCAGCTCGCGTTTTATTTCCACCCGCGCGCTCCAAAGCAGTCATCAATTCATTAATCTCATGTGAATCTGCTTTTGCATAGGGACGAATTGAAAAATTATTTGGCATTTCAGCTGGATATGGCATATGAAATGCAGCCGATGCTATAGGTGCGAGATGATGTCGTCTGCTCGGAAGGTGAATATTCTCTGCCTTATTTTGAGTTAAGAAAAATTGAATATCTTCTGAACTTACAATCGACTTATCACTAAGTAAAACCAGACGTTCAATAAAATTAGAAAGTTCTCGAATATTCCCAGGCCAAGTATGCTGTTGTAACTGATCCAATGCACTTTGATTTAAATGCAGATTTTTCTGATTGTTCTGATTCGTTTTATTTAAAAAATACATTGCCAGTAAAGGAATATCACTACGGCGTTCAGCTAAAGAAGGCAGTTGAATTGGAATTACATTGAGTCGATAGAATAAATCCTGTCTAAAGTTACCTATATTAACTTCATGCGCCAAATCCCTGTTAGTAGCTGCTACGACTCGAACACTGATTTTAATTTCAGACTTTCCTCCCAGACGCGTTAAAGTGCCTTCTTGTAGAGTTCTCAGCAGTTTGGTTTGCATCGGCATCGGCATTTCCCCAATCTCATCAAGGAAAATTGTCCCACCATTGGCCTGTTCAAAAAAACCAGCTCGCATACCGACTGCGCCAGTAAATGCTCCCTTCTCATGACCAAATAATTCAGATTCAAATAAGTTCTCAGGAATTGCAGCACAGTTAACTTTGATGAACGGTTCTTCTCGGCGTGGACTTGCCAGATGTAGCGCACGTGCGAATAACTCTTTGCCAGTACCAGATTCCCCCAATAAGAGAACGCTCGCATTGGCTTGTGAAACCTGTTCGATCGTGGTGATAGCTTTGAGAACTTGGGGGGATTTTCCAACAATACCATAACGTGTACTGTCCGAATGGAACATTTTTTTTAACCAATCATTTTGTAATGCCAACGCACTGGTTTTGTCTTCAATATGCTGATACATATACAAAATCTGGCTAATCATAGTGGTCAAGATTTTTAAGATCGTTAAATCATCATTCATCATCCGCCTTCTCAACCGAATACGATGACAAGCCAAGACCCCCACAGTTTTAGAATCCACCTGAATAGGCAAAGCATAAAAAGAGACTATTTCCTGAGGCAGATTTTCACGCTTAACACTACGCGCTAAAAAATTATGATCCTCATCGATGTTTTGAACAATAATGGTTTGTCCCATCTCTAAAACACTACCTGTGATCCCCTCACCTAGCGCATAGCGACCACGTTCAACTTCTTGACGCGTTAAACCATAGGCATATTTAATGCTACCAAATTTTTTATTGTCTTCTAATAAGATAATACGACCACGATTTAGTCCCAATAATTCAGACATAAGATGAAGGATTTCTCTAAATACAATTTGGGTATTTAGTTGCTTACTGGCCAAAGATGTCACTTGTTGTAAAAGCAACATTTCCTGGGTACGCCAATAGGCTGTTTCCGTATTGAGCTGGGTCACTTCGTTAACGTTATTGCTCATGTTAAACGTATCCCTTCTAATTCCATATTAATATTTAGGGATTGCTTCAGCAAAACCTGTACCAACTGGAGATTCTTATCAACTAAAATTTTGAAAAAACAACAATTATGCTCATTTAATGAGCACTAAGAAGCATTATACAACTACAGACTAACTGGATTAAGAGATGATTTGAATTCTACTTTGATGGCAACTAAACTGAAATTCTAACTAACTCTAAAGTGTATGTTTAATTGATCTCTATACGTTTTGTATTTAAATATAACTGTGAAACTGCTAAACCAATTTCAAAGAGCAAATACATAGGAACCGCAAGCATAATCATGCTCAGTGCATCGGGGGGTGTAATAAACATTGCTACAAAAAAACAGCCCACAATAACCAAGCGACGTTGTTGCTTCCAGACATGGACTGATACGATTTGATTGATAGAAAGTAAAAAAATTAAAATCGGAATTTCAAAGATCATTCCAAAGATAAAAAATAAACTCAAACAAAATTGAAGATAGCTTTGAATATCCGTCATTGGTAATACACTATCAGGACTAATACTCATAAAAAAATGGAGTGCTGTCGGTAAAACAAAATAATATGCCCCGCTCGCCCCTAGATAAAATAAACCAATCGCACATAAAAATAACGGCAATACCAGTCTCCGTTCAATATGTTTAAGGCCCGGTTTAATAAAGTTCCACAGGCAATACACCAATATTGGCAAGCTGATTAATACACTGACAAATAAAATGAGTTGAAGCGGCGCAACAAATGTTCCTGTAACCGTGGTTGCAATCATCTGACTTTGATTAGGTAATTGTTCAATTAGGGGTTGGGAAATCCACTCATATATAGTTTTGTGAAAAGGTAATAATCCAAGCACCAACAACATTACAAAACCAAGCATTTGAATCAAACATTTTCTTAAAGCACGAATGTGTCCTGTTATTGGTAAAATTGCAGTATCAGGTTCAGCAAGTACATATGATTTTTTCATTTAAGCTACCTCCTGCAAGTGCTGCTTTGAAGCGTTATGCTGCAAATTTTGTTGTGTTTTCGCTGCCCAAATTTCCTGCTGCAATGCATGACTATGTAATTGATGGATTAAGCCAATAGTACATAATTGACTCGAACGGATCTGAAATAGCTGCTGAATGAACAGACTGTGATAAGGAGAAAATGCAATTGGGTCAAGGTAGATATATTGCTTTCGGGACAATTCTATAGGACTACAATATTTTTCGATTTGTGCTTCTAAATCATAAATATTGCTGTCAAAAACATACTTTGTCTTTTTATAAAAAGAACGCGCTTTTACCAAAACAAATGGTAGCTTTTCTGGACCCAGAATTAAAATTGCTAGAATGACAAACACAATGAATTCTGTGATGCTTACATTAAGCATAGCTATCCCTCCTTAAATCAGCACATCATGTTCTCCATTGCACTGACTACTTGTCCTGTGCAACTTGAGTTGTTTTGTGATTCTGCTTTAAGTCATCCTGAGAATTGCCGATCATGGCGGAATCATCATTGATACTGTGCCGAAAATCTTTCATTGCAGTACCTAAATCACGACCAAGAGTTTTAATACGTGAAGTACCAAACACCAAAATCAGTACAATCAGCAAGACCAAAATATGCCAAATGGATAATCCCATGAGATTTTCTCCCAAAAATTAACGTTGTGATAGAAAATATCTAAAGGCTCATGCATGAGCCTTTAGTCGTAACAGAATTAGTAACTCTTATATGGCAAGAATTTGCCTGAGAGGACGACATTGACACGGTCACCATTTGGATTGCTTTCACGCTGGATATCCATACTAAAATCAATCGCACTCATGATTCCGTCACCAAATTCTTCATGAATTAGTTCTTTAATGGTTGAACCGTAAACACTAACTACTTCATACCAACGGTAAATCAGTGGATCGGTTGGAACAGCTGTAGGTAATGACCCTTTGTAAGGGACAATTTGTAGCCATGCCACCGCTTCATCAGACAGATCAAATATTTCGCCCAATTTTTCAGCTTGTGCTTTATCAAAAGCCATTTGGCCTAGACAACCTGATGTCACCCACTCTTTTGATAAGCCAAGTTGCTCTGCAACGTCAGACCACTTTAAACCTTTCATGACTTTGGCTGAGATAATTTGTTCTGTGACCTGATTTCGATTTGTAATCATCATTTTTTCCTAAAATTTTATAAAAAGTGAAAATAAAGGCTTAGATAAATTCTATTTATTCACCCATTAAACTGATACTAAATGCGATAGGATTACGCATAGAATTGGCAACTGGTGAGTAGAAATTGGCATGTTTCACAATTTCATCCAATTCTTCACGTGTTGCATCCCCCTCAATTAACACTTTGACTCGAATCGCTTGGAAGCCCATTTCTTCAGGCGCTTTTAATGCACCACCTGCACCCCAAGCAGCAGGATTACCAATATCTGCTTCTAAGAAAATTTCTAGCTTGCTTAATGGGATACGTTTCCATGTCGCTACAGCTGTAATACCAACAGCTAAACACCCCCCCAAACCAGAAAGTACAATTTCACCTGGTGCTGGTGCGGTATCTTCACCAAATAAATGTAATGGCTCATCCACCACAACAGGTTGATGGTTTCCTACATAACTTAAGCTTCGATACATGCCTTGCATGATGGTATGTACCTTATTTCCGCCCATGCTCTGTGGGTTATTACGGCCTTTTTCAGCAAAGGCCATTAAGCCATCACGGTCAATCGGTTTAAGATGAGTTTTTACAGTTTTAGCTTGCTCGATTACATCTGACATAGGTTTCACCTTTTAGGTTGATCAATTGGTTATGTCATGTAGATAGCAAACTGTGTGCCAATAATTTTTATTTAACAAAAACAATAATATAAATATTTTTTAGTATTTTTTTCAAATTCTTAATTAGACATTGATTACAAAGTTCAACATTTTGTCCGAAGTGTCAAATGCTATATATTCGGTGGTGTTTCAAAAAGTATGCTGAAAAAAAGCAGGTTGAATTTTGATAAAATAGAGAAATGCAAATAACTCTAGAAATCAAATGTCCAACCTGCCTCAGTGACAGTATAAAGAAAAATGGCATCAAAGTAGATGGGAAACAAAACTATCAATGCAAAGACTGCAAACGTCAGTTTATTGGTGACCATGCTCTGAGCTATCTAGGATGTAATTCTGGCATTACTCGTAAAATATTACAGTTGATGGTCAGAGGCAGCGGTATACGAGATATCGCTGAAGTTGAGCGCATTAGTATCGGTAAAGTTTTACGGACTTTAACTGAATCGACCTATCAAATTCAGCCTAAACAAAGTCATTATGAATCTCTCGAAGTAGATGAATTCTGGACTTTTGTTGGAAATAAAAATAATAAACAATGGCTTATTTACGCCTACCATCGAGAAACAGGTGAGATTGTTGCTTATGTTTGGGGTAAGAGAGATTTAGCTACAGTCCAACGGTTGAAGACAAAGCTTAAACAATTAGGTATTCATTACACCCGAATTGCAAGTGATCATTGGGACAGTTTCATCACTGCTTTTAAAAACTGCAAGCAAAGTATTGGTAAGTTTTTTACCGTAGGTATTGAAGGTAATAATTGTAAAATAAGGCATAGAATTAGGCGCGGTTTTAGAAAGAGTTGTAATTTCTCCAAAAAGATTGAAAACCATTTTAAAGCCTTCGACTTAACCTTTTTTTACATCAATAATGGTTTCATTTAATGTCAGCATACTTTTTGAAACACCACCAAAGTTTGTGCTGTTTTCCCCAAGCCCATATCATCTGCCAGAATCCCGCCATGCTGGGTTTCCCTTAAAAACTGTAACCAGCCTAAGCCCTGCTGCTGGTATGGACGCAACTCCCCCTGAAAACCTTGTGGTGTCGGCAGTTGTTGCTGATAGCCTTGTTTGAATTTCTGTACAAATTGCTGCAGGCGATCACTGACCTGCCATGTCATCCCAAGATTATGCTGCAATTCTAATAATTGACTCGCATCATAGCGATCAATACTGCGCTCTTCTTGCTGTAAAATGCTCTGCAGATGCAACAATACCGGCTTAATATCCCTAGCGGATAGAGCCAAATCAGGTTGATCAACTGCAGTTTTCACGGTGAAAATTTGACTGTCATGCAGATGAATAAACGTCCGCGGATCAAGTAAATCAGGATTTACTCGCACCAAAGCTACGAGCGCATCAAGCAAATTATAAGAATTGCCTGCACTGTCTTGAACCGTCGCCCCGATATTGAACCAGTCCTGCTGACCTTCAGATTCAGTGATAGAAATATTTAAATTTTCAACATATTGCAGATTAAAGGGGCTGTTTTTCAGATGCTCTATCTGCCAGCCCATCAACTCAATTTGATTGATGGGCATCAGCTGTTTAATCCAATCTCCATAGAAAGCAAAAACCATAGAATCAAGACGTTGTTTATCCAGTTTTAATTGATGGTCATAACTAAGATCTTTCACCCACTTCAGTGATTCGACCAATAGCTGTAAACGTTGGATTGACTGTTGTTCCTGAACTAAGTCCCGAAGCTGTCGTACCATTTTGTCATGCTGCTCACCAATAAAACTGTCGCCTGATGTACCTGCTTTTATTCTTCCGCCTGCATAGGAGAATTCAATTTCAGCACAAACAGACTCTTCCCATTTCCAATCAAATTTATCTAAAAAACCGAAGCGTAAAATTGGCTGGGGACTACCCTCAAGGACATCAATATGCTGAATAGACTCGGGCTGAGGCAGATTTTTCACGTCTGAATATTGATGAGTCAGTTTCTCAAACTCTGGCAAGAGCATAGATGGAAGATCAGGCATCTGTAAAAAATGGTACAGAAGATTTGCCGTATATTCACCATATAACTGGCCCACCGTGTTCTGTTGAATATCCACATAACACGGTGGCTGGCTCGCGAGAATCTGAATATGAGGATTTGATTTTAAATCGAGTCGAATATCACCATTGACCAATTCAATGTTTAAATGCTCTGTCTGTTTGTTTAAACCTTGTTGCCAGATCAGTTCGATGTGATAGCCTTGTTCTGACCATTGAAGTGCAGTATGGCTCTTTTTTTTCCAGTACACATCGCCACTTTGAATAAAAGATTTGAAATGCTCCAATAAAATGCTTGAGATATCAAGATTGCTTTGATAAAAGCGTTCGTCGCTGTTTATTTTGGCGTAATAATAAATCTGGTTAAATAATTGTCGTTTTTGTTCAGGTAAAGTCAGATGCTTTCTGGTGATATTTTCATATTGGGTATAATAACTTTCCCCTGCAATTGAGCCGTTCTTATTGCGTCTGGCCTTCTGAACATCAACTGTCAATTTCTTTAAGCTGATCGACTGATCTAGCAGGTAAATTAAATAATTGTTTGTTTTGACAGATTGCTCTGGTTCAGTCTGTTGTAAATACCGTTTAAAATCATTCAACCAGCGCTGCGCCTGATCATCCCCCCATCGGCGTTTTGCGATTCCCTGCGGAGATTGAGATTCAGCATAACGCTGTTGAAATTCCTGACGATATTCTTGAAAGAATAACCGCGCTAAAGCAGCAGCATGTTTACAGTTATATCCAACTGGACAAGTGCAGTCATCATCGATTAAACGGTCTTTTTTAAGATTATAGGTAATCGCGGTATCGTAATAATCTGTCCCTTCAATTTGAGCATACATCGTGACATCATCATTTTCCTCAAAGAACTCAATTGTTTCCCTATCAATGTGTTTAGCATAGCTCAGACTGCGCTGAAGAGTTGCAGTACTAAAGCGAGATAGAAAATTGATCAATAAGGACATAATTACCAGACACCAAAATGTTTATACAATTATAACGGACAAAGCTGTCATTTCAGAACAGTAGGGCTCGCCAACGTATCAGAAGAAAATAAATCCATGCTCAAAAAAACTTAATGTTTACTACAATGGATGGGGTGAATATTGGCTCGATTTGTAAGGTTGCAATCCTATTCAGCAATATCGCTCATGATCTATTACCTGGACAAATTCAAGTGAGACTCTCCAACTGATCCAAAATAGGATTGAGCATAATATTCATTTATTGCACTGAATAACTTTCACAAAGCTTCTATGAAGGGCTTTATTTTAACCGTTGTTTTATCACGGCATAAGCTACACCAGTCACCACACTTCCAATCGCAATCGCTAATAAATATGGCTCTAGACTAGCAGATTTGCACTTAGTTTTACCTAATGAGGTCCCACAACTCTGTTGCTAGCTCATTAGGCTCCCTCATCCAACGCCATTCTGTTTCTTTAAGATGATAATCTGTTAGCGGCAGTGTAAAAATGACCCCCTAATGGCATTTAAAAACTGACCCCCTTGGTTAATATAGCGGTCATTTTGGACTGCTCAACATGTTAACTTTGGAGCAAGCAGTGACAATCCAAATTCTTCATCAACAGGGTAAATCTATTAAAGCTATTACTCGTGAACTGGGGGTGTCCCGAAATACCGTGCGTAAATATTTACGGCAGAAGGAAACACCTCAGTATCGGCGTACACAACCTAGAACAAGTATTCTTGATCCATATAAACCCTATTTACTCCATCGTGTAAATGCAGCACATCCTGAATGGATTCCTGCCGTTGTGCTCTACCAGGAAATTTTAGGGTTGGGATATCCAGGAAAGATCAGGATCTTGAGGGAATATCTTGCAACATTAAAACCAGTTGCCAAACTGGAGCCAGTCATTCGTTTTGAAACCCAACCTGGCCAACAAATGCAGGTGGATTTCACCACAATTCGACGCAACAACACGACTTTGAAAGCCTTTGTCGCAACATTAGGGTATTCCAGAGCGACTTTCGTGAAATTTTATGATCATGAACGTACGGATGCATGGATCGATGGTCTGGAAAATGCATTTCAGTTCTTTGCAGGAGTACCTCAGGAAATCCTGTTTGATAACGCTAAAACGATCATGATTGAACGGGATGCCTATCAGGAGGGGCAGCATAAATGGAATCCCAAACTGCTCGACTGCGCCAAGAAATACAGCTTTCGTCCCCGCGTATGTAAGCCCTACCGTGCACAGACCAAAGGCAAAGTTGAACGCTTTAATGGATACCTCAAATCAAGCTTTATTGTGCCATTGAAAGCAAGCCTGAAGACTTCGGGTTTACTGTTAGATGTTGATGTCGCCAATGCCCACATTGGCCGGTGGCTGCATGAAACCGCCAATCAGCGGATTCATGCCACTACGCAAGAAAAACCGGCTGTTCGACTGCAACAAGAGCAGCAAAAATTTACGCCATTACCGCAATCAGATACAGGTTCTGGCACTGTACCTGTTGCAGCAGCAGAGCATGTCATGCCCTACGAGAGTTTGCAGCATCCCTTATCGGTATATGACCAGTTGCTGGGAGTTTCCTGATGAATCTGCAATACGACCGTATAGAGCAACTTTGCCAAAAGCTTAATCTGCCTGCCATCGCATCACAATGGTCACATCATGCACAACAAACATTAGGTCAGGATAGAAGTTATGCCGACTTTGTTGAAGCGATCTTGACGCATGAATATGCTGCCAGGCAACAGCGTAGCCAGCAGGTACTGATGAAACTCTCAGGCCTGCCTCAAGTCAAAACCCTGGAAGACTATGATTTTAATTATGCCCTAGGGGCCCCTAAATCACAGGTGATTGAACTGTTCAATCTGAGCTTTATTGCTAGAGCAGAAAATGTGGTGTTTCTCGGGGCTAGCGGAGTAGGAAAAACGCATTTATCTATGGCATTAGGCTATAAGGCCATCATGAACAACATTAAGATCAAGTTCATTACCGCAGCGGATTTAATGCTGCAACTGAGTACAGCCTATCAGCAAGGTAAATTGAAAACCTATATGCAACGTGCGGTACTGGGACCAAAGTTACTGATTATCGATGAAATTGGTTATTTACCGTTTGGACGTGAAGAAGCGAATCTGTTCTTTAACGTGATTGCCAAGCGTTATGAAAAAGGCAGTACGATATTGACGAGTAACTTACCCTTTAGCCAATGGTCTAAGTCATTTGCGGATGATGTTACGTTGACCGCTGCGATGTTAGATCGGCTATTACATCACTGTCATGTGGTACAGATATCGGGTGAGAGTTATCGTTTGAAGGATAAAAAGAGAGTAGGAATTCAACCACAAATTGAGTCTTAATAAATCATCAAAGGGGTCAATTTTACTTTGCTGTTTTTAAGGTAAAAGGGGTCAGTTTTAAATTGCCGTTGACAGTGAAGGGATTCATCTGCTGTATCTCGAAATAAATAAGATATTTAGCTTATCATGTCAGCCTATTTGCAACAGTGCCCTTTCAGGATAGTCGTTCAGGCCAGCATGCTGCAGAGTTCCTGAATGGCTGGCAGGGCAATCTAGTCTGTGATGATTACAGTGGTTATAAAGCACGCTTTAAATCAGGTCAGGTCATTGAGGTGGGCTGCATGGCCCATGCACGTCGTAAATTCCATGAACTGCATGTGACCGGGAAAAGTCAGGTCGCTGAACAGGCATTGGTGCTGATTCAGAAACTGTATGCGATAGAAGCAGAACTCAGGAAAAAGACCGATGGTACGGCAGAACAGCGCCGCGAATACCGACAACAGCATAGTCAACCGGTGATGCAACAACTGTATGAATGGCTTAACCAACATCAACTGACTGTGCCATCGAGTTCTCCAACCGCCAAGGCCATCAATTACACTCTGAAGCGTTGGCCAGCTTTAAGCCGCTATCTGGATGATGGCAATCTACCTATAGATAATAATTGGGTGGAAAACCAGATGCGACCTTGGGCGTTGGGACGTAAGAATTGGCTATTTGCAGGTTCGCTGCGCAGCGGTCAGCGAGCAGCCAATATCATGACATTAATCCAGTCAGCAAAGCTGAATGGCTTGGATCCGTATGCCTATTTAAGTGATGTGCTGAAAAGGCTGCCGACGCATAAAGCGACCCAAATAGAAGAATTACTGCCACATCGCTGGAAATCCAACTCAAATTAAAAAATAGGCATGGGGTTCAGCGGACGCTTACACTCAAACTTATCTGGTTTTAACTAAACTCATATTTTTGAGCTGTGCGACAGGTATTTTTTTATTGATTGGGTATTATCGGCTTGTGGTTCGTGCGCGGTAATGAGATATCTAAAATTAAAAAAAGGATTTTGTATCACTACAAAATCCATAAAATTTAAGACTTTATCTTTCTCTTAACGCTTCTCTGGCTTTATTGAATGGCTTAATCAAATAGTCCAGCACTGTTTTCTGTCCAGTGCGAATATCAACTGTCGCCACCATTCCAGGCGTAATCGCAAAAGTCTTACCCTGTTTATTTCGCAGCTTATCTGAATCAGTGCGAATATAAACCCGATAGTAAAATTGATCCTGTTTAACTTCATCTCGAATCGTATCAGGAGATATCACGGTCACTTTGCCATGTAATCCGCCATATATCGCATAATCGTACGCTGTAATTTTGACTAAAGCTTGTTGGTTTGGACGAATAAAGGCAATATCTCTTGGCGAAATTCTAGCTTCGATCAGAAGCTGTTCATCTAACGGCACAATCGTCATAATCTTGCCATTAGGAGGAATTACGCCACCTAAAGTCATTACATCGATTTCTTTTACCACACCGCGAACAGGCGCTCTAAAGACTGTACGATTTAATGTATCTGATTTTCCTTTCACAATCTGCCGTTGTGTTTCTACGTCGGTATTGGCTTTGGATAATTCTTCCCTTGCTTTTACATAATACTGACTACGTGTATCATTAATTTGCTTTTGTAAATCAGAAGCTTGACGTTTTAACCTTAAAACCTCTACCTCACTTGCAGCTCCTTTAGCAACTAACGGCTCAGTCATTCTTAGCTCTTGCTGTACCAATGTTAAAGAAGTCGTTAGATCTGATATTGACTCTTCTAAATTTATCCGTCGTGTATTATACAACTGTGTTTCTTCACGAACCAATTGCGAATCTTTTTGAACTATCTCGGGAAATTGTAATGCAGTTCCATTTACTTCTGCCCGTAAACGTGCCGAAGTGGCCAATGAAGAAACGAGCAAAGACTGCGATTCACCTACATTAGATGCAAAGCGAGTCGGATCAAATTGTGCCAATATGGTGCCTTTTTCTACAATATCACCTTCTTTAACATCGAGTTTGGTCAAAATACCACCCTCTAATGACTGAATAATTTGCTCTTTAGAAGATGGAATAACTTTACCCGTACCTGTAGAAACTTCTTCCAATTTAAATAAAGCAGCCCATATAAAGAACACCAAAAGTCCTAAGCCAATAATCCAGATGACCATACTCGATTTAGGTAAAGGTGGTTCATGAAATGAAGCTTTAGCAGGACGTTTTGTTTGTTGTGGTTGTTCATTCATTATTGTGCCCCACTGGATGGATGAGTTTGATTATTTGATTGACTCAAAATCTGATCGCGTGGACCATCCATCACAATTTTCCCCTCATTCATGACAATAATTCGATCAACTAATGCCAAAACAGCTCGCCGATGAGTTGCAACAATTAAAGTCCGATGCCCCATCCAATTCATTAGATGATCAATAAATTGTTTTTCTGCTACATCATCAATCGACGCTGTTGGCTCATCTAACAATACAATATTAGGTTGGCGAATAAGCAAGCGTGACAGCAACAAAGCCTGCCGTTGTCCACCAGAGAAACCTAAGCCACCCTCAAGTACAAGATGATCAAGACCTTCTTTTTTATCTTGTACAAATGACCAAGCTCCTGTCATTTTGAGCGCCTGAATCAAGTCATCATCTGAGGCTAAAGGTGCGCCTAAAGTTAGGTTTTCCCTGATTGTGCCATAAAACAAATGCGCACTCTGATTAAGTAACCCTGTATCACGACGAATATCAGCAGGATCAATCAGTGATAAATCAAGACCATCAAGATAAATATTACCTTGCTGCGGCATTTGCATGCCTGATAATAATTGCAATAATGTGGATTTCCCCGCGCCATTTCGGCCTAAAATTGCAATTTTCTCTCCCGCCCGAATTGCTAGTTGAGCAATCGCTAGATTGGGTTTTGCATCATCTTGATTATATTTAAATAAAGTGCCATTCAATTGATAATCACCCAACAATACTGAGCGATGGATCAAATGCGCCCGATCAGGTTGGTCAACTGGCTTTTTCATTAACTCATCAAGACTACTTTTTGCGACTTTGGCTTGCTGTAAACGTCCCAAAACACCCGTAATTTGTGCAATTGGTGCCAACATTCGTGAAGATAAAATTGAGCATGCAACCAATGCACCTGTGGTCATTTCTCCACTAATCACGGCAAAACAGCCAACAAGTACCACAAGAGCATAAGTCAGACCTTGGACTTTTTGCGTCCATGCAGTCATCACGCCCACTATTTTACGCTGCTTCATACTAATATCGGCAGACATTTCATTCATATGATTCCATTGATTCTGGAATCTGGATTCAGCGCGTAACAGCTTAATGTCCTCTATGCCTTGCACTGATTCCACCAATATTGCATTACGAATCGAAGACTCACGCATTCCCTCTCTGGCAAGTTTAGCCAGTGGTCTTTGTGCCAATATGGCTGGAATAATCATAAGCGGTACAACAAGTACCATGACCCAGAAAAGATTGCCGCCAATGATCCAGAATATAACCAAAAATAAAAAGAAAAATGGCAAGTCGGCAATGGCGCTAATCGTCGTTGAGGTGACTAGCTCCCGCACCCCTTCCAACTCCCGAATTTGGGAAATAAAAGTACCTGTTGATTTGGAACGCTCACTATTTTTAATTCTGAGCGTATGACCAAAAACCCGATCTGAAATACGCAAGTCTGCTCGTTTACCAATAATATCTGATAAATAGATACGCGCTACACGTAAAACAAATTCAAAAATTGCCGCAATCAATACACCACCTGCCAACACCCATAACGTAGGAATTGACTGAGAAGGCACGACTCGATCATAGACTTGCATTGAAAATATAATGGTTGCCAGTGCCAGAATATTTGCAATTAATGATGCAAACATAATATCGATATATCGTTTCCAGTCACGTAACACGATCGACCAGAACCAACTACTCTCATAAGGTTTGATATATTCATCAATACGCGCATCTGCAACTGATTTTTCAGGTCGCAGGATATAAACACTTTCAATTTCATGTTGAAGGTCAGAAGCAACAAAACTTTGCGCAAGCCCCTGATCACCACTCATCTGGATACTGACATTATGATCGACATCTGCCTGATCAACCACACCAACTTGACCATCCTTGAATACCACGATGACTGGTAAACGCCATGGATTAAGCATCTCTTTTGAAAATTTACTTTTACGTACACTTAAGCCAATCTGACGTGCAATCGTTTTCACGACCTCATCTGCTGCACTAGCCCCTGCCCAATCCATCTGCAAACGGATACGTTCTTCAGAGGTTTCGATACGATAATGTTTGGCAATCAATAAAATTGCCTGAAGATATGGCTGGTAATTCATCGTACTCATGGCTGAACCTCAACCCCCTGAATGGATAGACGATTAAGATGATAAACATCTCGTGATTGACCTGTAGTCGAGATAAGTTGGACTAGATTTGCATAAATATCATAACGATTATTTTCAATTTCCATATTTGCACTATGAATGGCTTGTTCAGCATTAAGTAAGTCCACTACTGTCCGCGTACCAAGCTTATATTGCTCCTGATATAATTCTTTTGTTCTGGTGGTGGTTGATTGTCTGGCAACCAAAACCTGCATCTGCCGTTGTTTATTTGTGACTTGTTCCTCAGTCATGCGAATCTGTTCCAGAATATCCATATAACTATTTTGTACTTTGGCTTTGGCAGCTTCTTCTGCATAACTTGCAGCGCGACTTTGCGCCCCCACTGATCCACCCTGAAAGAAGTTACTGCTTGCTTCAAATTTAATTGAACTATCAAATCCGTCATCCTTGTTATTGTTTGGATTGACACCATTCAGTGCCTGACTTAGCGTTCCAACTAAATTTAAAGTAGGGTAACGACTGAGATCTGTCTGAGTTTTCTGTGCTTTTGCGACATTTACTTCTGCTTGAGCAGACATAATCGTAGGAATCGTATTGATTTTAGGTGCTTCAAAAATCTTTGATTCAGTGACTACATTTTCAGGTATTTTCCAGTTGATCCGACTGATATCAAAGCCCAGTAAAGTCCGTAATTTTTGTTGATACAGTCTTAATTGTGTTTGTTGAGCAATTAAATTTGATTGGGAAGCTTCAAGATACGACTTCGCCTGCACGGGATCTGCCTGACTGCTAATGCCAGCATTTGCACGCAAATTGGCAATCTCAGCAATACGTGCAATCCCATCTACTTGCTGCTGTGCAATGCGACAGACTTCCTCATAGCGTTTTAGATTCACGATTGCACTTGCAACCTCAAGTGCAACCTCATCAATCTTGACCAGCACTTGCGCCTGCTGCAATGCTAATCTGGCTTTTTGAATATCCACACTGGATTTGACCTTACCAAAATCATAGACCATCTGTGTCGCATTAAGACTTAATAACTGCCGACCGCGTTCGCCAGAAGTCATATCTCCAGTCGAAATACCACCCGATAATTGAGGATAATATGCAGCTTTAGCCACATCAATATTGGCATTTTGAGAAGCAAGACTCGCAATATTTTGACTAATTTCAGGATGTCGCTGAACCGCAATTTTCACTGCCTCAGAAATATCAAGCGTTCTTGAAGTGGGGCTTACCAAGCTCAATCCCGCAGTATTGACCGTATTGGAATGTGTTGAACCGATAACAGGAAGTTCATCAAACTTTGAGGTATCGACATCAAAATTTGAGAGCTGTTTAAGATCTACTTTATTAAAATGATCATCCGATTTTGGGGTAAATACACCTTGTAAATTATCTTTTAACGAAGTTGCAATTTCCTGACCAGACGCTGCATAAAGTAAAGGCATATAAAGGCTAAGAAGTGAACATAAACTCGTCTTTATTAATACATCCCGTTTATTCATGATATTGTTTCACGACTATAATAATGATGATGAGGAAAATCAAAACTCAAGCATTGTACTGGAATTTTGTGTAAGCGTCCGCTGAATCCCATACCTATTTTTTAATTTGAGTTGGATTTCCAACGATGTGGCAGTAACTCTTTAATCTGGGTCACTTTATGTGTCGGCAGCCTTTTCAGCACATCACTTAAATAGGCATACGGATCCAGCCCATTCAGCTTTGCTGACTGGATTAACGTCATGATGTTTGCCGCTCGCTGACCACTGCGCAGCGAGCCAG
The DNA here is from genome assembly GCF_019355975.1 of Acinetobacter septicus. Classification (NCBI taxonomy): domain Bacteria; kingdom Pseudomonadati; phylum Pseudomonadota; class Gammaproteobacteria; order Moraxellales; family Moraxellaceae; genus Acinetobacter; species Acinetobacter septicus. Next base: position 2,057,717 of record NZ_CP079898.1, read on the forward strand.
CAAACAGCCAGTTCTTGCGCCCCAACGCCCAGGGACGCATCTGATTCTCGACCCAATTATTGCAAATAGGTAGATTGCCATCATCCAGATAGCGGCTTAAAGCTGGCCAACGCTTCAGCGTGTAATTGATGGCCTTGTAGGAGGTGTTGCTGAATATATATCCATGTTCATGGATTAAGTCCCCACTTGTTTTTAAGTGGGGACTAAATTAAGGCTTATAGGATGAATTCATAAGGTGTGTTCAGCGGACGCTTACTTTGCCATTAAATGATTTAGCGAAATTATTCACATCTAGCATAAAAATTGCCCCACGGATGGGGCAACTTTTATTCATCAACACGATAAGTTAGCCAATCGTAATTTGATGATTATTTAACAGCTCTGCAAGCGTTACATTCGAAGTTTGATGTTCTAAGACCAAAAGATCCTGATAATTTGAACCATTTGCTTCACCATCACGATCTACTTTCACGGTTGCAGATTCAGTTGCTGCATCATAGTCAACCTTAATGAATTTTTCGACTTGTGAAAGATGAGATGATGTCAAATCACTATCACTAAGCAAATCATTAAAGAATTCTGATGAGAATTGAATCGTTTCGGCATTGCTATCTGTTGCGGTAGAACCAAAACCGAAATCTGTCCAATGATCAATACCATGCCCCGCTTTGGCATCACTCGCATCTAGCACATTATAAATCAATGTATCGTGACCCTGACCCGTCGTAATGGTATCGTTACCCGCTTTGGCCACAATCACATCATCCGAACTGGTTTCAGCTACGCTGAAGCTTCTCGCTGATAATGGATTTACTCCAGATTGGGTATGAACATTTTCACTCACCAGCAAAGTGACAGCCGTACCCGATACGGTACTGGTGTATGTCACATAACCATTATTGGTTGCACTTTGTGTCCAGCCTGAACCAAGTCCAACAGTATCCTCAGCAGTACCATTGATCTTCAAGGTATGTGCCGCATCAGTCATGGTCAATACATGTGATGCTGTCAGGCTAGTGATATTATTTGCTCCATTTACAGACAAATCCAGCACTTCAACATTCTTCAGATTTGCTGCCAAAGTAGCACCTGATACAGTTTCACCAGAACGGAGCTGAATCGTATCTGTACCTGCTCCAGCATTAATACTACTTGCTGTATATAGCAAGGTATCATTACCTGTTGTAGCCTGTTGGGCCGTCATATTTACAGTAATGTTCGTAGAAACATGAGCAGATGCACTATTTCCAGCACCACTTTCAACTGTCCATGCTTCTACCCCGATTTGTGTACCTGTAGTCGCTGAATCCTGATCAGTTAAAGCTGCTTTCGCCTGTTTAAAGCCTAACTTATCTATATTGCTTTGGGTTAAACCTGTAATGGTATAAGTCGTACTTGATCCAGTTCCACTTACTGTAATTTGACTAGATGAAATCTGTACACCATCGATATAAAAAGAGGCATATTGACCCAGACCTGTGAGTTTAATGGTCATAGTTTCAGTACTGCTGTCATTTGCAACTTCTGAAACTTTTGGATCATGCATCGATGCATTCAGGGTAAGTGGAATAATCTCATTTTCTTTACCGAAAGTTTGAGTCGGTTTGATATCAACGCCATTGGCTACGGCATTAACCACCAAATCTCCAATGTCTTTGGTTTCAGTTAAAGGAGATAAGCTACTTTCACCAGAAGTTACAACCAACTGTAAGTTTTCAACAGTACCACTCCAGTGTATCGGCGGTAATATCGCAACATAAGCTGGTAGTCTACCACTTTCTGAGAGTACCCAAGTGTTGGTTGTGCCATCACCACCTGCATTACTTGCAAGCGTTGCGGATACCGCATCATTTCCGACATAAACCAAGAAGCCATTTGGAACATCAGATAGCAAAATTGCACCATAAGACTCTGAACCATCTGAATCGTTCAAACTCACGCTTAGTCCACCTGCACCAGTCAGCTCAATTGCATTGGCTTTAGTTGCCAGTTCTGACTCATCACCCATAAAGTCTTGTGAAACAACAACATTTACACCATTATTGATCAGTTGAACTTCCACAGAACCCGTGACACTGTCTGCTTTAACATCTGCATCGTTTTCTTGTACGTTTGCATAAGCAGTAAATGATACATTACCTGGTACAGTTTTCTCACCATTTGGCATGGTATACGTTAAGTCTACTGTTCCGCCATTTTCACCAATGTCAATGACGTAGAAATCACCATGTAAAACAAGTGGTGTTGTACTACCCGTGATGTATAGCTGACCACCTTCCATGGCATCGGTTGTACCAGCAGCATTGACTTGCACATACATTTTACCATCGACAACCTTACCAAAACTTCCATCGGCAGGGTCGAGTGTAATAGAACTTGTGATTGCTGTCGCACCCTCACCCACCATACTATCTCCAGACATGGTGAATATCGGATTATCCGTCACAGGAGCGATTGGAATCGTCATGTCTTGAATCGTTGCCTCTTTGGTAGCGCCACCCAAGACCGAAGTCGTAAGTGTCGCAACGAAATGGAACTGTCCAGATTGACCATTATCATTCCAGTCTGCTGGTGGCGTGATCACAATACTCTCTAACAGATTTTGCAAAGCATCTTCGGCTTCGTCATCAGTGGCATTCGGATCTACCGTAACACTTGCTGTCCATACTGGGGTATCAGGGTTACCATCATTATTTGTATCGATCATGGTTTGTACCATACCATTGACGATTGTACCTGCTGGTAAATCTTTCAAGGTGACAGTAAACAAGTTGCTTGCCGAATTATCCTGAATGGTAATGGCTTGATCTACCACATCGCTTAATTTAAATGGTGTATCTTCCGTAGCAGATGCACCATTATATTGCCATTGGTCAATAAGCGGTGCTTCACTGCCTGGAGCCTTAGCAAAATCTGTATTTAGATACCATGTCACTGAATCAGATTTGATGTCTGTTATAGCAGTCAAATCAGACCCTAGATCTTGTGTCTGTACAGTTATCTTAATCGGATGGTCTGTTAAGCCACCCGCGTCGGAACCAATCTTGAAAGTGACTGGTACATCAATACCACCCTGTGCGTTGATTGAAGGTGCATTATTTGCCTGATAGACCAGTACCCATGTACCAGCACCTATCTGTTGAACATTTGCACCTTGTACAGTTACACCCTCTGGCACATTTTCGATCAAGATACGAACCACGTGTTCACTGCCATCATGGTCAATCGAAGCGACGTTCAGATTAACGGTCACAGTATCCGTTGCAGTCAGTGTTGCGGTGTCTGGAGTAGCATCATCATCTGCATGTTGATCTGATGAAGTGGTATTGCTTATTCCAGAAATACTAGTAACAGATAACTCAACAGCATCGGTAACTGCACTCGCCGTTAATTTTAATTCTCCATCTTTAACCACCGTGTCCGCTGGTGCGGTTTGCACCGAACCATAATGCTTATCGGTCACTTCATATTTATAAGTGAAGAAGCCCTGATCACCATCAAGCTGATCACCACCTTTAGCTGCCAAGGTTTGAGCTTGTTCAGCAGTCAATTCGTAGTAGTTCACCCCATCAATGGTTTTGATTGGTAAGTTTGCATTACTTAAGAGAGCAGCCGATGTGCCTGTACCTAGATATAAAGTATATTTTGCACCTGCCGCCTGATCCTGTGCAATCCAAACATGTCCCAAAGTTTCGTCATTGTCACCATTTACATGAACAATGCCAAAATTCAGGGTCGTAATTTCATCTTCAACCAGTGTCGCACTGGTCGTTGCTTCTGCTTCGGCAGAAGGTGTCACTGTGAAATTAACATCAGTTAATGCACCAGTTTTGGAATCACCATCATTTTCAGTAGAAACGCCTGCAACTTTGAAATTCACATTGCCACTGTAATTCTCTGGTACTGTGATAAATACATGATCTAAATCTGTTGGTTTAATCACCCAGACACGTTCTTCACCTGTGCCAGTGACCAAAACAGTGGCTGGTCCACCCAGATTGAAATCTTTGGCTAAGCCTGTAATACGAAGGGTAAAGCTTTCTGAGCCATCTGTATTATCAATCGATGAAACATTTTCAATCAAATTAGAGAGTGACACTTTATGCTGGGCAGTACCATCCAGAATAGCTTCAGTGGTTGTATAAGACTGTACACCAGACTGAGTACTGTCATAATCTTTTAAGGTAACTGTCGGTGTATCTGCTACACCATAAACTGTAACAGGTATAGAGAGCGGACTAGATGGAGCAGATATGACGTTACCATCCGTCGCCGTCGCAGTAACACTTAAGGTAAAGTTTACATTGCTGTTAAAAGGTGGAGTAATCGTCAGTGGCGTAGATGTACTAAAGTTAGAGATCGTGACTGAACCGTTAGTAATCGTTTGTTCTACGCCGCCATAGATAATTTTTGCACCAGCAGGAATATCTGAAATGGTGATATTAAAGGTTTCTGATGGATCAGAACTTCTTGGCGTAATAGACAGTGGGATTGGCGTATCTTCCAAACCAATCGCACGACCATTTAATGACAAGGTATTAATACCATCAGCAACAGGTGCGATGATAATACCTTCTAACCAAGCTTCACCTGATACTGCTGTCGCTGGTGTACCCGTCCCTGCATTGTCATCATAGTCTACTGTATAAGCTTCAACTTTGATTTTAAAGGTACCCGATACATTTTCAGGAGCCAAGAACTGTAATGTTGACAATGCTCTAACAGGTACATCAATTGGTGTGCCTGTATAAGTTGCAGTATAGACAACACCAGAAACTGTCCATTTGAATTGTGATCCGATGCCTGTCGCATAGCTATCCCCTGAAACTAACTCAGGCGTTAAATGTGCATAAGTCAGTTCATCTGCGTCCTGATTCGTCCAGCCATTGGCAAGGTCAAATCCACTCTCAGTACCCAGTGTATACCATGTGTCTTCTGCACCTACTGTCGTGTAACTGTGACTACCTGTCATGGTCAGGTCAGCTGTATCATCTTTATCAGAATCACCTGAACCAGGAAGATTACCCACGATTTCAGCAACAGGATTTACAGTGACTTTTATTGGCAAAATTTTAGTCTGGGTATCTGTATCAAAACCATTGGTATCAGTTGATGTTACCCTTACTTGAATGGTTGCATCTTGACTACTGTGTGCTGGCGGCGAAATTGTGAAACCATCCAATATAGCTTCACGGTCTGCTTCAGTCACATTGCTGTTAAAAGTGATGGTATATGGAAAGCCGCTCGAACCATCTCCACTCCTACTCCATCCTCCGTTATTGGTTGGAGCAGTCACGACCCAACTTGTCGGAATTTCAAATGCGACTTCTGTAATGACTTCTGTACCAGTAGTCGTATCCGTCACTCTTACATTTTGCAGGAAAGCAACTGCTGTGTCTTCATTGGTAGAAACATCACCTGCTGCGACATCACCTGCTACTGGCGTAACATGTAGATTTAAATAAACACTGTCAGTAATTTCAGTTCCAGTAGTCGGCCCATTACCTACACCATCACTATCTTGGTCCTGCGCATGTAGCTTGATCTGGATATTGTTAATGACACCACTAAAGTCTTTTGGTGGTGTCACTGTAATCGATGGTAAGCTTGGTGAAACGCCATTGTAATTATTTGGAATGTCTATTCGATAGCCATTCGACGATTCTTTTGCAGTAATGGTGTGAGGCTGTCCACTTACAGTTAAGGTTGTACCTTCTGGTAACCCCGTAATGGTCATCCAGCGTTGCTCACTACCATCGGTGTCGGCAATCAAATTACCATCGCCACCAGTCGCCAATGTCACTTGCAACAAATTAGTCAAATTAAGTGCAGTATCTTCCGCAATGGTTTGAACCACAGGTGCTGCACTGCTTGTATCAACAAAACTATTGCCATCTGAAATTTTCAGATCGATACCGTCCGTAACCGCCTGAACATTGACCACGACTGTTGCAGTACTGGTTGCACCGTTAACACCAGAAACTTTAGTACCGCTATCGTTAACTTCATAACTGGTTACACTTACCGTTACGGTAAAGTTGGCATGACTTTCCGCAGGTGGTAAAACCTTTAATGCTTCAAACTCAGCAGACGTCATCTCCAAAGCATTTGCTGGTTTGGTTTCATCAGTCGGATGATTAACATCGGTTAACCAAATGGAGATATTGCCGCCATTCGATGTGAATAATGTAGCATCAGTACCAGATAAGAGCGCTGCGCCAGCAGGAATACCGCTTAAGGTAATCATGCCTAGACGTTCTGGGCTATCACCCGTTGTTGTATTGCCATTTTGATCAATAGCATCGATTACACGTGGTGCTTTCAGACCCAATATAACAGCCGTATCTTCATTCGTAGTCACATTTGCTAGTGTTACATTACCACCCACACCCGTTGTTCCGGCTAAATTTGGTGCATCTGCGACTGGATTTACATTTACAGTCACACTGGTTGTTGTGGTTTGCCCACTGTCATCAGTAACTAGTACTTTAAATGTATCGGGACTGGTCGAAGAGCTTCCATCATAGTTACTATAGTTATCGGCAGGTTTATAAGTAATTCGACCAGCCTCATCTACAGTCACAGTGCCATGTGCAACACTGAAACTTTTGCTTCCATTACCGTTATCTGTTCCAGCAATGGTATTACCATTCGCATCCTGAATGGTAATATTCTCAAGTCGTGAATCAGCTGAGGTGGTGAACGGACCATAACTATGATCCTCATCCATCGTGATCACAATCTCAGTTTTTGGTGCATCATCAATCACTTGAACAACGAAACTACCAGATGCCGTATCGCCATCACCATCTTTGGCAATAAAGTCAAAATTCAGATTCAATGGTGTAGTATGACTTGGATGGTTTAATGAACCCAATAGTTCAAAGGTATATTTGCCTGGAGTCGTATCCAAAGTGACTTTGAACACATCACTGCCGCCGCCGCCACGCGTGGCTGTCAGTACGTTACCTGCCGCATTAATACTAAAGCTTATACCGCTATTACCTGTACTATCTAGCACTGCCTTTAAAGCAGTTTGATTTGCAGCAAAGCTTAAACCACCGCCATTACCTGAACCGTCCTGACCATAACTCACACTCAAATTGCCTTCTGCGGTGAGTAACGATGTGTTTGGTTCACTTCCTGTCGCTAGACCTTTTTCATCTACAGAAGTTACTGCTGGCGCAGAACCAATTGATGGCCCATCATCCTTAAAGATAAAACGATCACCTACCGCAACAGGATCACTGGTGACCGCATCACCATCACCATCTGTAGCAGTTGCAGTTAGGGTAATTAAACCTGCATTGCTGATAGAAAGACTTTCATCATAAGAAGAACCGCCCACGGGATGTTTAAGTGCTTTTGATTGAGTTAAGGTAACAGCACCCGTGGTCGGAGCAATGGAGATACGAAATACCACATCGCCTGATTCACTACCCGCACGTCCTTCAATCTGATTACCTACTTTATACAGCAAGACATTTTGGCCACTGGTGGTATCTAATCCGCTATCCACACCTTTGGAACTAATGTTAAGTGTATAAATCAACGCATTACTTGTAGCTTTACCATCCGCACCATACACAGGGGTGAATACATCTTTGACAAAATTAGCATCTGTTGCAGAAACAGAACCTAAGACAAAATTAGTTTCATCAACAGTTACACGACCAACTTTTGCATTGTTCTCACTGATTTTAGGTTTATCGTCAACAATGCTAATGGTTACGGTATTGGTGACCGTATTACCATATTGGTCTACAGCAGTGTAAGTGAAGCTATTGGTTTCATTGCCTGCTAAATCTTTGGTTGCTGAAGTTAAAGTAAAGCTATAAGTACCATCTGAATTGACGGTATACGTTCCATTTGCTGTAGTGCCTGTTTCTGCTTGTGCTTTCCAACCCGTCTGTAGATTCAAATCACCATTAATAATATTGCTAGAACTACTCGCATCTGTTCCCGCAGGCTGAGTACCATTGGCATCGATCCCATCCTCACGTACGCTACCCACTGTAGTTAATGGATTGGCTGTAACGTCCTGCACATTAATGGTAAGGGTAGATGTTTTTAAGTCACCATCAGCATCACGCACTGTATAAGTAAATACATCCTGTGCATTGGCTGTTATTTTGTTTGGATCCGCTTTATAGCTATAACTACCATTGGCATTTAATGTAAGCGTACCATAATCACCTGTGATGCTTGTTCCTACTCCAGTACTCGAAGTTGTAGCTGTATTGCCTTTAGCAACACCGACCACACCGCCACCTATAGCCCAACCATCTGCACCTGACTGGTCGCTAGAAAGTACACCACTGGCTGCATCTTTGGTCAAAAGCGCGCCTTCTGTAACACTTCCTGTATCCGCTACGGTGATTGGTGCATCATCAACAATATTGATGACCAAATTCCCTGCTGTTGCACTATCTCCATCAGCATCCTTGATTTCAACAGCGAAAGTAGCTGTTGTATTATCGCCACTCGTTTTTGCAGGCAAGGTATAACTATAATAAATCGTCCCCGTTCCAGTTGCTGCATTGTATTCATAACGCGCAGTTAGACCATCTGAAAAGCTCTGATTCGTGGTAGTTAAAGTATGTCCACCCAGCTTAATGGCATCACTGGCTGCCAGACCGTCTGGAGAGGTAAAGCTAATTGTGCCACTGGTGGTTTCTTTATTGGTTGAAGCTTCTGTACCATCATTTAAACCAGATTCATAGACTGTCGTTGTTGCACCACCAGCCGTTGGTATTGTACTGGTCGGGGTTGCATCAGCAATGTTGATTGTCAATTGTGCTGTTGATGTGTCTTTATCGCCATCCGTTAAAGTATAAGTAAATACGTCACTTACACCACCAGCTGAACCTGCATTACGTGCATAACTATAACTACCATCAGAATGGATCGTTAATGTGCCATATTTACCAACAACCGGATAGTTACCAACTGGATCAATCGTGACATCTAACCCATTAGCAGTATCTGCTTTTACTGTAGTTACTCGTGCGCCATCTGCACCTTTCGTGTCAGTACTGACCACATTACCAGTAACTACTGCCAAACTACCTACAGGAATGCTATTGCTATCATTCACAGCAGTCGGAACATCATCAATCACTTGTACAACCAGACTACCTGTTGTGGTTACCCCTCCTGCATCTGTGACACTCAGTGGAATGCCACTCAGAAGTAAACCATCATTTCCAACAGCGCTATGTGTCTGGGCGTTGTTCAAAGTATAGGTATAACTCAAACTACCTGAAGTTGGGATACCACCTACACTGCTATTTGCCGTAAAACCATTTAGAACGATGGTTCCACCAACGACGTTGATCGCTGCCGATGGGTTGCTGCTACTCAGTGATTGTAATTGTGAAAGGCTAAAGGTCTGTCCGCCTATGTTAATACTGCTTAAGCCATCTCCTGCATTGATCTGAATCGTTCCACTGGCAGATTCGCTCGCTGCACTTGCATTGCTACCTGTACTTAGACCACTTTCATACACTGTAATCTGACCACCAACATTGTTTCCGTTCTCATCGTTCGGTGTAATGCTTGGTAGGCCATCGGTATGTCCGTTAATGGTGATGGTTAATGTTGTGGTACTCCAGTCCCCATCTGCATCTTTAATGGTGTAGCTAAATGTTTCTGTGAGCTTGCCTCCATCTTTTAATGCATTCACGGTTGCGTTATTTGGGTCAACGGTATAGCTGTAACTACCATCGCTATTGAGTATCAGTGTGCCGTAGTCACCTGCAAGTCCTGTTCCACCAACATTATCTGTTTGTTCTGTTGTTGAGCTTCCTTTGCTGACTCCTGTCACTTGTGTTGCATCTACACCTAAACGGTCAGCAACATCTGCACTATTGCTACTACCACCTGTGATCACGTTTCCTTCAAGTGCTGTACCGTCTTCTGTCACTGTGCCTGTGTCAGCTTTCGCTTCTGGGGCAGTATCTGTAATGAGAATGACCAGATCAGTCGCTACTGAGCTTTCATCGGCATTGTCTGTCACTATAATTGGGAAACTATCACTTACGCTGCTATCACCACCGCTGTGGTTTTTGCTGGTGCCACTTTGTTGGTAGCTATAACTGACTTTGCCTGTTACTGGATCATAGTCGGTAAGGGTCAGTGTTCCCTCTGTACCTGCGATTGTTTTTGGTGTGGTCGGGGATAGATCCAAGAGTTCGCTGGTCAGAATGGTCGTGACACCAATCGTGATAGATTTCAGTCCATCTGCTGCGTTGACGGTAAACTCGCCTTGTACTGGGGTCGTTGCATTTTCGGCAATGCTGTTCGCACCAAGCGCTGATCCATTATGATCAGTGATAACCACGTTAGGTGCGCCATCGGTATGTCCGTTAATGGTGATGGTAATGGTCGCTGTCGATTTATCTCCATCTCCATCGGTAATGGTGTAGCTAAATACGTCTTGGAGGCTTTGGTTATCTTTAAGGGCATTTACTTCCGTATTGTTATTATTTAATTGGTAGGTGTAACTACCGTCAGCACGGAGAATTAATGTTCCGTATTCTCCATTCACTGCTGTATTCAATGCGCCATTTGCTACGTGTTCACCTGACGCAACTGTTCCAGCCTGTACTCCACTGACGTTAGCTTTGTCTGCGCCTTGGGTATCAGCTGTATCTCCACTAGATACGCCTCCTGTCAGTACGTTGCCACTGACTGGATTAGGTACGCTGTCTTCTGTAATGCTATTCGTGTCAGGCTTCGCAACAGGTGCGTCATCTATAATCGTAATCGTTACGGTATTCGTTGTACTATTGCCCTGAGCATCCTTAGTTGTATAGCTAAACGTATCCTCAACATTATCGCCATTTGATGGTTTAGTCAGTGTGTATGTGTAGCGACCATCTTCATCAATGCTGAACGTCCCATATTGAGTCGAACCATTAGTAACGGGTACTGCTTTGACCTCGGATGGTAGGTTCACTGTATCTGTTACGGTATGACCAGTACCCGCAGTTGAACCACCCGCAAGACCACTTTCATTGACAGTCTTGCTAATTGGGGCTGGTGTTAGATTGACATTTGCCACATTAATCGTAAGCGTTGAATGAGTTAAATCACCATCCGCATCACGTACCGTATAAGTAAATACATCCTGTGCATCAGCTGTTACTGCATCAGCGGTTGATACATAGGTATAACTGCCATCGGCATTTAAAGTGATATAGCCATATTGGCCATCTATCCTGCCTCCAACGCCACCAGCGCTGTTCGTTGCAGTATCACCCGATACCACACCAACCACTGCACCAGTATTCACCCAACCATCTGCGCCAGCAGTATCATTTTTTAATACACCGTCAGCAGCAAGTACGCTCAGCACACCACCTTCACTAAGGCTACCAGTATCTGCCACAGCAGTCGGAACATCATCAATCACTTGTACAACCAGACTACCTGTTGTGGTTACCCCTCCTGCATCTGTGACACTCAGTGGAATGCCACTCAGAAGTAAATCATCATTTCCAACAGCGCTATGTGTCTGGGCATTGTTCAAAGTATAGGTATAACTCAAACTACCTGAAGTTGGGATACCACCTACACTGCTATTTGCCGTAAAACCATTTAGAACGATGGTTCCACCAACGACGTTGATCGCTGCCGATGGGTTGCTGCTACTCAGTGATTGTAATTGTGAAAGGCTAAAGGTCTGTCCGCCTATGTTAATACTGCTTAAGCCATCTCCTGCATTGATCGGAATCGTTCCACTGGCAGATTCGCTCGCTGCACTTGCGTTGCTACCTGTACTTAGACCACTTTCATACACTGTAATCTGACCACCAACACTGCTACCGTTCTGATCGTTCGGTGTAATGCTTGGTAGGCCATCGGTATGTCCGTTAATGGTGATGGTTAATGTCGTGGTACTCCAGTCCCCATCTGCATCTTTAATGGTGTAGCTAAATGTTTCTGTGAGCTTGCCTCCATCTTTTAATGCATTCACGGTTGCATTATTTGGGTCAACGGTATAGCTGTAACTACCATCGCTATTGAGTATCAGTGTGCCGTAGTCACCTGCAAGTCCTGTTCCACCAACATTACCTGTTTGTTCTGTTGTTGAGCTTCCTTTGCTGACTCCTGTCACTTGTGTTGCATCTACACCTAAACGGTCAGCAACATCTGCACTATTGCTACTACCACCTGTGATCACGTTTCCTTCAAGTGCTGTACCGTCTTCTGTCACTGTGCCTGTGTCAGCTTTCGCTTCTGGGGCAGTATCTGTAATGAGAATGACCAGATCAGTCGCTACTGAGCTTTCATCGGCATTGTCTGTCACTATAATTGGGAAACTATCACTTACGCTGCTATCACCACCGCTGTGGTTTTTGCTGGTGCCACTTTGTTGGTAGCTATAACTGACTTTGCCTGTTACTGGATCATAGTCGGTAAGGGTCAGTGTTCCTTGTGTACCTATGATTGTTTTTGGTGTGGTCGGGGATAGACCCAAGAGTTCGCTGGTCAGAATGGTCGTGACACCAATCGTGATAGATTTCAGTCCATCTGCTGCGTTGACGGTAAACTCGCCTTGTACTGGGGTCGTTGCATTTTCGGCAATGCTGTTCGCACCAAGCGCTGATCCATTATGATCAGTGATAACCACGTTAGGTGCGCCATCGGTATGTCCGTTAATGGTGATGGTAATGGTCGCTGTCGATTTATCTCCATCTCCATCGGTAATGGTGTAACTAAATACGTCTTGGAGGCTTTGGTTATCTTTAAGGGCATTTACATCCGTATTGTTATTATTTAATTGGTAGGTGTAACTACCGTCAGCATGGAGAATTAATGTTCCGTATTTTCCATTCACTGCTGTATTCAATGCGCCATTTGCTACGTGTTCACCTGACGCAACTGTTCCAGCCTGTACTCCACTGACGTTAGCTTTGTCTGCGCCTTGGGTATCAGCTGTATCTCCACTAGATACGCCTCCTGTCAGTACGTTGCCACTGACTGGATTAGGTACGCTGTCTTCTGTAATGCTATTCGTGTCAGGCTTCGCAACAGGTGCGTCATCTATAATCGTAATCGTTACGGTATTCGTTGTACTATTGCCCTGAGCATCCTTAGTTGTATAGCTAAACGTATCCTCAACATTATCGCCATTTGATGGTTTAGTCAGTGTGTATGTGTAGCGACCATCTTCATCAATGCTGAACGTCCCATATTGAGTCGAACCATTAGTAACGGGTACTGCTTTGACCTCGGATGGTAGGTTCACTGTATCTGTTACGGTATGACCAGTACCCGCAGTTGAACCACCCGCAAGACCACTTTCATTGACAGTCTTGCTAATTGGGGCTGGTGTTAGATTGACATTTGCCACATTAATCGTAAGCGTTGAATGAGTTAAATCACCATCCGCATCACGTACCGTATAAGTAAATACATCCTGTGCATCAGCTGTTACTGCATCAGCGGTTGATACATAGGTATAACTGCCATCGGCATTTAAAGTGATATAGCCATATTGGCCATCTATCCTGCCTCCAACGCCACCAGCGCTGTTCGTTGCAGTATCACCCGATACCACACCAACCACTGCACCAGTATTCACCCAACCATCTGCGCCAGCAGTATCATTTTTTAATACACCGTCAGCAGCAAGTACGCTCAGCACACCACCTTCACTAAGGCTACCAGTATCTGCCACAGCAGTCGGAACATCATCAATCACTTGTACAACCAGACTACCTGTTGTGGTTACCCCTCCTGCATCTGTGACACTCAGTGGAATGCCACTCAGAAGTAAATCATCATTTCCAACAGCGCTATGTGTCTGGGCATTGTTCAAAGTATAGGTATAACTCAAACTACCTGAAGTTGGGATACCACCTACACTGCTATTTGCCGTAAAACCATTTAGAACGATGGTTCCACCAACGACGTTGATCGCTGCCGATGGGTTGCTGCTACTCAGTGATTGTAATTGTGAAAGGCTAAAGGTCTGTCCGCCTATGTTAATACTGCTTAAGCCATCTCCTGCATTGATCGGAATCGTTCCACTGGCAGATTCGCTCGCTGCACTTGCGTTGCTACCTGTACTTAGACCACTTTCATACACTGTAATCTGACCACCAACACTGCTACCGTTCTGATCGTTCGGTGTAATGCTTGGTAGGCCATCGGTATGTCCGTTAATGGTGATGGTTAATGTCGTGGTACTCCAGTCCCCATCTGCATCTTTAATGGTGTAGCTAAATGTTTCTGTGAGCTTGCCTCCATCTTTTAATGCATTCACGGTTGCGTTATTTGGGTCAACGGTATAGCTGTAACTACCATCGCTATTGAGTATCAGTGTGCCGTAGTCACCTGCAAGTCCTGTTCCACCAACATTATCTGTTTGTTCTGTTGTTGAGCTTCCTTTGCTGACTCCTGTCACTTGTGTTGCATCTACACCTAAACGGTCAGCAACATCTGCACTATTGCTACTACCACCTGTGATCACGTTTCCTTCAAGTGCTGTACCGTCTTCTGTCACTGTGCCTGTGTCAGCTTTCGCTTCTGGGGCAGTATCTGTAATGAGAATGACCAGATCAGTCGCTACTGAGCTTTCATCGGCATTGTCTGTCACTATAATTGGGAAACTATCACTTACGCTGCTATCACCACCGCTGTGGTTTTTGCTGGTGCCACTTTGTTGGTAGCTATAACTGACTTTGCCTGTTACTGGATCATAGTCGGTAAGGGTCAGTGTTCCCTCTGTACCTGCGATTGTTTTTGGTGTGGTCGGGGATAGATCCAAGAGTTCGCTGGTCAGAATGGTCGTGACACCAATCGTGATAGATTTCAGTCCATCTGCTGCGTTGACGGTAAACTCGCCTTGTACTGGGGTCGTTGCATTTTCGGCAATGCTGTTCGCACCAAGCGCTGATCCATTATGATCAGTGATAACCACGTTAGGTGCGCCATCGGTATGTCCGTTAATGGTGATGGTAATGGTCGCTGTCGATTTATCTCCATCTCCATCGGTAATGGTGTAGCTAAATACGTCTTGGAGGCTTTGGTTATCTTTAAGGGCATTTACTTCCGTATTGTTATTATTTAATTGGTAGGTGTAACTACCGTCAGCACGGAGAATTAATGTTCCGTATTCTCCATTCACTGCTGTATTCAATGCGCCATTTGCTACGTGTTCACCTGACGCAACTGTTCCAGCCTGTACTCCACTGACGTTAGCTTTGTCTGCGCCTTGGGTATCAGCTGTATCTCCACTAGATACGCCTCCTGTCAGTACGTTGCCACTGACTGGATTAGGTACGCTGTCTTCTGTAATGCTATTCGTGTCAGGCTTCGCAACAGGTGCGTCATCTATAATCGTAATCGTTACGGTATTCGTTGTACTATTGCCCTGAGCATCCTTAGTTGTATAGCTAAACGTATCCTCAACATTATCGCCATTTGATGGTTTAGTCAGTGTGTATGTGTAGCGACCATCTTCATCAATGCTGAACGTCCCATATTGAGTCGAACCATTAGTAACGGGTACTGCTTTGACCTCGGATGGTAGGTTCACTGTATCTGTTACGGTATGACCAGTACCCGCAGTTGAACCACCCGCAAGACCACTTTCATTGACAGTCTTGCTAATTGGGGCTGGTGTTAGATTGACATTTGCCACATTAATCGTAAGCGTTGAATGAGTTAAATCACCATCCGCATCACGTACCGTATAAGTAAATACATCCTGTGCATCAGCTGTTACTGCATCAGCGGTTGATACATAGGTATAACTGCCATCGGCATTTAAAGTGATATAGCCATATTGGCCATCTATCCTGCCTCCAACGCCACCAGCGCTGTTCGTTGCAGTATCACCCGATACCACACCAACCACTGCACCAGTATTCACCCAACCATCTGCGCCAGCAGTATCATTTTTTAATACACCGTCAGCAGCAAGTACGCTCAGCACACCACCTTCACTAAGGCTACCAGTATCTGCCACAGCAGTCGGAACATCATCAATCACTTGTACAACCAGACTACCTGTTGTGGTTACCCCTCCTGCATCTGTGACACTCAGTGGAATGCCACTCAGAAGTAAATCATCATTTCCAACAGCGCTATGTGTCTGGGCATTGTTCAAAGTATAGGTATAACTCAAACTACCTGAAGTTGGGATACCACCTACACTGCTATTTGCCGTAAAACCATTTAGAACGATGGTTCCACCAACGACGTTGATCGCTGCCGATGGGTTGCTGCTACTCAGTGATTGTAATTGTGAAAGGCTAAAGGTCTGTCCGCCTATGTTAATACTGCTTAAGCCATCTCCTGCATTGATCGGAATCGTTCCACTGGCAGATTCGCTCGCTGCACTTGCGTTGCTACCTGTACTTAGACCACTTTCATACACTGTAATCTGACCACCAACACTGCTACCGTTCTGATCGTTCGGTGTAATGCTTGGTAGGCCATCGGTATGTCCGTTAATGGTGATGGTTAATGTCGTGGTACTCCAGTCCCCATCTGCATCTTTAATGGTGTAGCTAAATGTTTCTGTGAGCTTGCCTCCATCTTTTAATGCATTCACGGTTGCATTATTTGGGTCAACGGTATAGCTGTAACTACCATCGCTATTGAGTATCAGTGTGCCGTAGTCACCTGCAAGTCCTGTTCCACCAACATTACCTGTTTGTTCTGTTGTTGAGCTTCCTTTGCTGACTCCTGTCACTTGTGTTGCATCTACACCTAAACGGTCAGCAACATCTGCACTATTGCTACTACCACCTGTGATCACGTTTCCTTCAAGTGCTGTACCGTCTTCTGTCACTGTGCCTGTGTCAGCTTTCGCTTCTGGGGCAGTATCTGTAATGAGAATGACCAGATCAGTCGCTACTGAGCTTTCATCGGCATTGTCTGTCACTATAATTGGGAAACTATCACTTACGCTGCTATCACCACCGCTGTGGTTTTTGCTGGTGCCACTTTGTTGGTAGCTATAACTGACTTTGCCTGTTACTGGATCATAGTCGGTAAGGGTCAGTGTTCCTTGTGTACCTATGATTGTTTTTGGTGTGGTCGGGGATAGACCCAAGAGTTCGCTGGTCAGAATGGTCGTGACACCAATCGTGATAGATTTCAGTCCATCTGCTGCGTTGACGGTAAACTCGCCTTGTACTGGGGTCGTTGCATTTTCGGCAATGCTGTTCGCACCAAGCGCTGATCCATTATGATCAGTGATAACCACGTTAGGTGCGCCATCGGTATGTCCGTTAATGGTGATGGTAATGGTCGCTGTCGATTTATCTCCATCTCCATCGGTAATGGTGTAACTAAATACGTCTTGGAGGCTTTGGTTATCTTTAAGGGCATTTACATCCGTATTGTTATTATTTAATTGGTAGGTGTAACTACCGTCAGCATGGAGAATTAATGTTCCGTATTTTCCATTCACTGCTGTATTCAATGCGCCATTTGCTACGTGTTCACCTGACGCAACTGTTCCAGCCTGTACTCCACTGACGTTAGCTTTGTCTGCGCCTTGGGTATCAGCTGTATCTCCACTAGATACGCCTCCTGTCAGTACGTTGCCACTGACTGGATTAGGTACGCTGTCTTCTGTAATGCTATTCGTGTCAGGCTTCGCAACAGGTGCGTCATCTATAATATTAATAACCAGATCACCCGAAGCTGTTTTATCGCCATCGATATCTGTCACTTCCACTGCAAATGTTGCATTGGTATTATCACCTGACGTATTCGCAGGAAGTGTGTAGCTATAGTGGATAATACCTGTACCAGTTGCCGAATTGTATTCATAGCGTGCAGTTAAACCATCCGAGAATGTTTGATCTGCTGTCGTTAGGGTATGTCCACCTAACTTCACTGCATCTTGAGAAGCCAAACCATCTGGAGAGGTAAAAGCAATTGTACCGCTTGTTGTTTCCTTATCAGTAGATGCTTTAGAGCCACCATTATTCAAACCTGATTCATAGACTTTGGTACTCTCTCCATCGCTCGAAGGAAGCGTAACAAGAGGCGCACTATTGCCAATGACTAATGTCAAGCTAGCTGTTGAGCTATCCCCATCACCGTCAACCAATGTATAAGTAAATACCTCATTTACACCGCCCGGCGTACCTTCATGACGCTCGTAACTATATTCACCTGTGGTCTTATTGAGTATTAGAGTACCATACTGCCCTTCGATCGTCAGCGTTGTGCCATCATCTGTTACCACGTTAGCAGATACATTATCACTAACCACTGTGGAGATGCTCACTCCATCGGCACTAATTTTGTCTGCACCTGTAGCCCCACTACTCGTACCAACACCCGTCAGTACATTTCCAGTTTCAGGGGTAAATTGATTAGCAGCCACATTATCGATGTCGTTTTTGGCAAGTGGTGCATCATCAATAATGCTAATGACTAGACTGCCACTGCTCACAATATTACTTTGATCTGTCACAGATATACCGACTTCTTCCAGAAAGTTATCGGTGTGTGATGCATCGTTGGTAACAGGTTGATCTAGTTCATATTCATAAGTAATGGTGCCACCCGTAGATACGCCATTAAATTCCTGACCATTTGGCGTATAGTCAGTAATGATGATCTTGCCATGAGGCGTGTTGATAATAATCGGTGTAGTTGAGGCATTTTCCAGATCAGTTAGCAAAATATTGGTATCACCAACCGTAACAGACTTTACGCCATCACCAGCCCCAATCGTAATACTACCCGTTTCTTTATTTGAACCCGATGTATCAGTTAAACCCTGTTCATATACAGTAACATGCCCCTGTTCAATTAATGTATCAGTAGTATTGTTCGGATTTTCACTGCCGCCATTTTCATCTTTTATGCTAATCGAAGGATTTGCATCAGGTGTAATTGTGATTACCAATTCCGCTGAAGCGGTTCCACCCTGGCCATCACTAATTGTATAAGTAACTGTTGGAACGGTGCCATTCCAGTTAGTCGCAGGGACAAAGTGATAAGTTCCATCGGCATTGAGCGTTAGCTCGCCAATTTTATCAATTGTAACGGTTTGGCCTGCATTATAGCTTTTACCCTCCACAACAAATTGAGTAACTGTGATTGCGTTTCCATCAGGATCACGATCATTAGTTAAAACATTGCCATTAACTGGGGTATCTTCAACACCTGTAATTTCATCCTTAACGGCGATTGGCCATGCGTTTTTATCCCCTCCACCGCCACTTCCTGCGGCTGCAATGATGCCACCAATAACAGCACCACCACCAATAATCCATGGCAGTAAAGACCCACCTGCCGCACTAGCAGGTAATAAGACCTCAAGCCCAGGTATTCCCTTAAAACCAGAAACACCATCAAACCAGTATAAGATACAACCATCTTCTTCAAAAACCAGATCAGAATCAACTTTGTCATATACGACAAAGAAGTTTTCGATAAGGACAGTTTCACCATTATTTAACTTTAAAATCAGGTTATTGCCATCACGTAAAAACTCTGCTACATCATTACGATGCATTTTGGTATGGACAATTGATGCTTCTGTTAAAGTGATATGTTGCGTGTTGATAGATACTTTATTTAAAGAATCTTTTTCTACTACAATAAAATTTGTCATGTTCTGTGTGGCCTATATTCGTTGAAACTTTTAAATGCTGAATTACTTGGTAATGCCCGTAATTTGTACCGTCACGCGACGATCGGGCTGTAAACATGCTTTTAGTGCTTCACGAGATTTAACCGTAGGACAGCCGTCCGTGACTGGTTGATTCTTCCCTGCACTTGCCACCGAGATAATATTTGCGGATACGCCATTTTGAACAAGCAGACTACGTACAGTTTCAGCACGATTCTGACCAAGTTTTTGGTTATAAGTTTCGCTTCCTAGACGATCCGTATGACCGACCAATATGATCTTACTGACAGAAACAAAACCTGTTGAAATTTTTGATGCTACGTCCTGAACTTCCTGACGGCCTTTAGGCAATAAATCATTTAAAGATGAACCATCAAATTTAAATAATGTATCGGCTGCCAAATCAATTGTTTCAGTATGCTCAACAGGAGCAACGACAGGCTTTTGAGCTGCTGGCTGTTGTCTACAAGCCAAAGGATGACCATTATTTGAAATAAAAGGTACACCAGCAGCATCTACAGAAAGAATAAAGTTACGATCTTTTAATTGATCTGGCCGCAAGTCGACATCGCAACTCTGACAATTTTTTTCGCCGCTACAATTTTTAACTTTGAAATTATAAACTTCTGGTTTTAAATAATACTTTGCCGTATTATTGATATAGAATTTACCTGATTCAATACTGTCAATATAGAAATGAATTGGGCAACTCTGTTCATCTCTTGTATCCCCTGCGCATAATTTAGCATCTCTGTTGACATTGATCTCCTGATTATAACCTTGCTTATTATTTTGAAACCGTAAAGCAGAAGGCTTTGAGTAAGGATCAGATGCACAAGAGGCTACCACCAATGAAATTACAGTAGTTAAAAGCGATAATTTCCACATAAACAACCCTTGGTAGACTTAATGTATTATTAGATTTGTATGACATATTTTACGCGAATCTCAACTTTTTAAGTCTTTGAAATAAAAAGGACATAATCCAATTTAATTTTCGACTAAGAAAAGCAAAGCAAAGCAAGTTATGTCCATTTACGAATTTATCATTTCTGTATTTTTAATCATAGAGCAATTTTACTCAGCGATTGTCATTCAACCTTTAAGAAGTAGAGGATTTCCACCCGCTTTAAGTGATATTGAAATTCTTACTATACAAATTGTGGGAGAGTTTCTTGGCTTAGATTCTGATAAAAATATCTGGTTCTACTTTAAAAACAATTGGTTTGAATGGTTTCCAAAATTAGGTTCCTATCCTAATTTTTGCAAACATTGCGCAAAATTATGGCATGTAAGTCAACAGATTATGTCACAACTAAAATCTTTTTTCGGTTTAGATAATATTCATTTTATCGATGGCTTTCCTATACCTGTTTGTCGTTATGCTAGAGCAAAAAAACATAAAAACTTCAAAGAATCTGCAGGTTTTAGTTATTGTGCGGCTAAACAAGAAAAATATTATGGTTTCAAAGGACATATCGTTATTAACTTTTCAGGAATGATTACAGGCTATACTTTTGCTCCAGCTCATTGTGATGAACGTGATGTTGCACCAGAAATTACTCAAGATATTCAGGGATTACTTGGTGGTGATAAAGGATACTTAAGACCTGAATTAAAACACTATTTTATGTACCAAGATATTGATTTACAAACTGAACCGTACCGGGTTTGTCGGAGAGTCAATATTCTGAGAGACTATCCCGATGACAAAATTAAAATATACCCCTGAAATCAGAGAAAGAGCGGTTCAATTATTGATTGAATCTGAAAAAGATTATCCATCGAATTGGGCTGCGATCACCGCTATTGCTCCCAAGATAGGTTGTACTCCTGAAACACTACGTGTTTGGTATCAAAAATATTTAGATAAACTAAATCCAGTTAAAGTACAGCAGCTTTCAGATCAAGAACGTATTAAACAACTCTAACGTGAAAATAAAGAACTGCAACGCGCCAATGAGATTCTACGTAAAGCAGCCGCTTTTTTCGCCCAGGCGGAGCTCGACCGCCCACACAAATAATGGTGGATTTTATCCATAATAATAAAGAGCTGTACGGAGTCGAGGCGATTTGTAGAATTTTACCGATCGCACCCTCAACCTATTACCGGACTCTAGATCTCTGCGAAAATCCAGAACATCGAGCGAAACGAGATCTACATGATGAGCATCATGCTGAACAAATTAAACGAATTTGGAAAGAAAGTTCAGGTCGATATGGTGTGCGTAAGGTCTGGCAACAATTGAAACGTGAAGGTTATGTTATCGCACGTTGTACAGTTGCTCGATTGATGCAGAAGCTAGGTATACAAGGTGTTTGGCGTGGTAAGAATAAACAAACCACCCGTAGCCGAGATGACCAAAAACGAGCAGATGATTTAGTGAAACGTAATTTTACTGCTGATCATCCTGACCAACTGTGGGTCAGTGACTTTACGTATATTCAAACTCATTCAGGCTGGGTCTATACCGCCTTTATTATTGATGTGTTCTCACGAGCAATTGTTGGCTGGAAAGTATCTACACGAATGAATACAGATATGGTGCTCGATGCATTAGAGCAAGCATTGCATGATCGAGGCATGCCAAAGAATGTGATTCATCATTCCGACAGGGGTGTGCAATATCTTTCGATTCGCTATACCAATCGTTTAGAAGCAGCAAATTTACGAGCATCAGTCGGTACAACTGGTGATTCATACGATAATGCTTTGGCTGAAACGGTGAATGGCTTATACAAAACAGAGGTGATTGAATATTTAAAAGCAGATTGGCAAGGTTTAGCAGATGTACAACTTGCGACACTAAACTGGGTAGATTGGTTCAATAAAAAGCGTGTACACAGTGCACTGGGTTATGTGTCGCCTTTTGAGTTTGAAGCAATGTACTATGATAAGATTAACCCGTTAGGTCAGGTGGCCTAACTTAAATAAAAAAGTCTCCGACAAACCCGGTACGGTTCACCAATATGATGCCTCACTCGATGGCTGGGGGGCTCTAGAATTTTGGTGGCTATTCAGTCCATCATTACCTACATTCCAACTCTCTAGTTTTCCAACTAGCCCAGGTTATAATAGCCACCCAAAATACGATTGATCTATTATGAACACCTCCAATGACCCTTTACACGGCAAAAAACTTGCTGACATTTTGGATGAATTATTGGATTACTACGGTGGCTTTGAAGGCTTAAGTCACAAAATTGAAATTAGATGTTTTTGCATAGACCCAAGTGTTAAATCATCATTACGATTCTTGCGTACCATACCATGGGCACGTGAAAAAGTAGAAAGCTTATATTTGTACGTCTTACGCCAAAAGGCCAAACAGAAACCGTAGCCTCAGGCAACACCCCTCTCATCATAAAATTATACCAGTCAGTAAAATACCTTTAGATTAAGCATATGTATGTTGGTTATTATTGTTGATTATCACAATAAATTAGTGACCAAAAATCAAAGTACCCCACCCCATCTTAAATTACGTCACACAAAATAAAAACTCTATATAACTGTTATATATAGAGTTTATTAACGTACCAATTGTGTTATTTAGTGTATTTTATGTCGGTGACTCTTGCCAAGGTTGGGGTCGCGAGTTCGAGTCTCGTTTCCCGCTCCAGATTTTGAAAAGCCTCTATTGAAAGATAGGGGCTTTTTATTTTTGATTTATATAATTTTTTTCTTCTTAATAAAGCCGTGATCGTCTTTGTATTCTCGATATCACGAAGTCATATTAAAAAACTTTGTAACCAAGATGTGACCAAATTGTGCCCACGTTATAAAAATGAGCTCAATTGATCTTAAATGATTTGAAACTGTGTACAAAAAACACTCTAAAAAATGAAGTACCTAAGGTCAATTTTTCTCTCTTTAGATGACAATGATCCACTATTTTTCTTTCTCAATCGTAATTTGTGACCAAGGCATTTTTTTGTGACCATTTGTGACCAAAACACTATTCAACAACATGATTTTCATTCATATTTTTAAAAACTAATAAATCTCCCACCTCTCCGTTAAGAGCAATACAAATCTTATCAATAGTTTCAAATGACTGATCAGCTCTGTCCCATTCATCATGAACATATGACTCTAATTGGTGGTCATTTAATTTGTAAATCGTGTGCTAATGAGAACGTAATCCATGTGCAAGAACAGCATTCAGCTGAAATACAGAAGCATCTTTTACAGCAAAGACTTTCAAATTCAGGGTTAGGGTTAAGGAAAAGATACATCCACTGTGGTTTTAAAAACTTTAGCATCACGAAAGTAGCCCAAGAAGATGCAGTGAATCACTACCAATGCTTCGCTCAAAAACTCATTTCTGGTGAATCCTGTAATCTTGCTTTATTAGGCTCTTCAGGTAATGGCAAAATGCATCTTAGTGCTTCGATTATCCGAAATATATTACACAGCAGTTTTTGCTCAGTGAGGTATTTTATTAGTGCAGAGATTGCACAAAAGATGATGGATTCATGGTCTGATCATAGCTCTAGCGAAGATGAAATTATTCGACAGTTAACGAGTTTTGATTTATTGGTCATTGATGAATATGAAATACACGATCGCCATGAGAAACGTCTGGAAATGGTGCATAAAGTTTTATACAGTCGTTATGATCAGATGAAGTCAACCTTACTCATTTCTAACTTTTCTCTTGCTCAATTTGAGAGATTTAGGAACCAGACTTTGGTCTAGACTGCATGAAAATGGTTTGATGATTGTGCCGTGCTATTAGGATGACTATCGGAAACGTTAAAAAGATCACTCATAAATAGAAAGTGTCCGCTATCATAACTGTTAAGCGGACTTTCTATTTTGGGCTTACAATGCTAACTTTTTATAAGCCGTATTATGTTAATTTTAGATATTCTTCACTTAACACTTAGCCACTATTAGCTAAGTGTAGTAGTTTCTGAACATAATCAACTGCGCTTTGATCAACATCCTCAGAAGTTGGATTACTTTCTGTACCGTAAAATGCATAGATTGGTTGGTAATCAGCCTCGACATATAAAGCGGTTAACTCAAAAGGATAAAGTGCTTGATTTAACGGTAACTGATATCGTCCTGTACCCGAGTAATCTTTTGATTTAATACCAGCAGAAACAGCAAGCATAATTTTTTTATTTTTCAGCTTATCACCTGTTGAACCATAAGCCCAACCATATGTAAAAACTTCATCTAACCACTGTTTAAACAATGGTGGACAGTTAAACCAATAAATAGGAAATTGGAATATCAAATTTTCATGCTCTTCAATAAGGGACTGTTCCTTAGCAACATCAATTACTCCATTTGAATAAGCCTTATAAATTTCATGAACTGTAAATTCATCAGGGTGTTTTCTTAGCTCTTCAGCCCACCGTTGATTTACAACAGATTCATTGATTTGAGGATGTGCGACTATTACTAACGTCTTCTTCATCGTTGAAGTACTCTATTTAGTTTTAAAATTGATGAAACAATTATATATTTGCGCTTTACTAAATATAAGTACGGTACTTAATGTTATATACTATACAAAATGATAGTACAGGAATTTAAAATGAGTGAATGTGTTCCATCAAATACACCCCTAACAAATACAGGGTTTGGATATACTCTTTCTCTGATTAATGGAAAGTATAAAATGATCATTATGTACTGGCTTTATGAATATAAAGCAGTAATGCGATTTAACGAGCTACAACGCTCTATAGGTAACATTTCATTCAGAACTCTTAGCAATACGCTTAAAGAAATGGAGAGAGATCACCTTATTATTCGTAAGGAATATCCTCAAATACCTCCAAAAGTAGAATATAGCCTTTCCGAACGAGGATTATCTTTAATCCCTTTATTGGATATGATGTGTAAATGGGGAGAACGCAATAAAAATCTTTAAAATTAACTTATTTAACATAATGGTGCTTATACGAAGTCGCTATATTAATTTTATTTAAAACAATTGCTTGTATTAATTTTAAAAGCCCAGTCTCTCCAGATCGGGCTTTTTTCTGGATTTTTCACGCTCCACGCCTATTCTTTGATCAAAGTTCCACAACGTTGCTTAGCTTGAGTAAATATTCAATTTTGTATTTGTTTAAGTTGTCGAGCAAAAGCTAAAAGCTCAATCTTTTTATCTTCATCTAGACTATAGAATATTTAATTCAATTCTGCTAAGTCATCTGTGGGTGCATAAAAAAAGATAATGGGAATTCCAATATCTTTGCTATCTGCGAAGCCAGCAGAACGTAAGGAGTATACTTACCTCTTTCGTATTGATTCATTCGGGCACTAGTCGATGATTCATCGCTACCCACTAAAATACCAAGCTTTTCCTGAGATAGCCTTTTAACTTTACGTGCAAAACCTAATCGTGTTGCAAATATATTTGAAATATTCAATTCCATCAGGGTGTGTTGACATTTCGCGATCAAATACTGATCTATAAAGATAGCCATAAAAATATGCAAGCCAGAGCAACTGAACTTTCATAATTTCTTTTGAGCTTATCATACCGAGTGGCTATTTCTCTAAATTGCTTTAATCTACAAAACGTGTTTTCAACTAAATGCCTGATCTTATATAAATACCACTCCATATGATCGTTATTTGACTGACTATTCGATTTTTTAGGTATATTCGCTTTAGTGCCTGTCTGTCTAATCTGTTCTCTTAATGGTTCTGAGTCATAGCCCTTATCTGCACATACCATGTCTGTTTCGGTTAACTCTAATTTCGATATTAACTCTGGCGCAATTTTAACATCATGCGTGGTTCCATCAGTAATCATAGAATCAATAGGGTGACCATGCGCATCAACAATTAAGTGTATTTTTGAGGATTTTCCTCCCACACTTTTAGAAATGGCTTGATTAGGGATACCGCTGAATGTTGATGAGTACGAACATGAGAGCCATCAATAAAAATCCACTCCATCTCTGAATGAGATGCCAATAACTTCAATAATATAAGAAACTTCCCACTGTTTGACCAACGATTAAAGCGTTTAAAATTGAATTAGATTGGCCAAAAGCAGAAGGAATATCTCGCCAAGGACAGCCTGTTCTCATTCTATATAGAATAGTTTCAATAAACTTACATAAATTTGAGTTGTGATGAATAGATAAATTACGCAAAATAGCTTTCAACTTTTGCCAGTGTTGATCTGTCAGCATGGTAAGAGGCATAACGAATAGTAAAATTGGGTTTGGCGATTTAATTTTACTATTTCGCTATTTTTTTATACTAAACATGTCAACACACCCTAATTAACAATGAAAAAATATGCAGCCTACTCAACTCTGTGAATCAGATGAATATCACTTAAAACAGCGCAATAAAATAGAAAAAAACTATTAATAAAATCAAAACTATCAATTTTACAGATTATAAATCTAAATTCATAATTAACACATATTCCGAAGTTAATCTTAAAGCAGAGATAGAGCAACTTCCTCAAGGATGTTTCTCCCAACTAACATCCTTTTCAGCCCAACCACTCTCTTATCGGTTGGGTTTTTTTTAT
Organism: Acinetobacter septicus; assembly: GCF_019355975.1. Taxonomy (NCBI): domain Bacteria; kingdom Pseudomonadati; phylum Pseudomonadota; class Gammaproteobacteria; order Moraxellales; family Moraxellaceae; genus Acinetobacter; species Acinetobacter septicus. The sequence goes on from NZ_CP079898.1 coordinate 2,084,852, forward strand.
CTTCAGTTTTATTATCCAAATATCTTTTTATAGTAATGTTCATTTATCAAAGATCAAGCAAAAAAAAGCCCAACCTTGGGGAAAGCTGGGCATATAAAAAGTAAAACTTTTAAAACAATTCGTTTGAGAAACTAAAATTCGACCAAACCAGTCAAGATTTCTTGATGCAATTATCTAAAAAAATTTGATTGATGTAAAGCGTATTTATATAAATTACTATGTTTTTTTCCTGATTTTTACCATTCTTTACAGAGCGGCATCACACTTCTTCATATTAATGGTTAATGTTTTAACAATTTTATCTTTTTAAACCAAACAAACATCATTCGATTTAATTTTTTAGTGTGATTAATTTCACATTAATACACATAAAAATAATAAATTTGGCATGATATTCACTTTAAAGAAAAATATTTAAAAGTTTTTATCAATTAAAAATAAATTAATAATTTAATTTTACAATCAAAAAACACGCTTCTTTTTACGCTTACTTACATTTTTTGGGTAGCAATCAAGCTTCTAGCTAATTGTAAAAATAGTAATTTTTTTCAGGTTGACAAGATTTATTTCAAATGATCACTTTTTATTCAGATACTTAGCTGACCCAAGAGCCTTGACTCTGCCTGTTTTTAATATCATTGACTTCATAAATTGTTACAATACAATGACCGCAGCTTAATTTTCTTGTTAACGCTGGAAACTACTATGAAAAAACTCGGTTTAGCCACTGCTTTACTTTTAGCCATGACCGGTGCTCACGCATATCAAGTTGAAGTTCAAGGTCAATCAGAATTTGTAGATACGACTGCGAATGATAAAAACTTTACAGGTGACCTTAACGGTACATTCTATTTAAAGGATGTTGATGCATCTAAAGGCCCTTTAGCTGAAGCCGCATTTTTGAACCAAGCTTCTAGCGTTTCGCTTGGTTATAGCTATCAGCAATATGATGTGAAAGATGGTATTAATTACCACATTGGCACTTATGGTGCAAAAGGTGAAGCTTATCTTCCAACACCTTATGTTCCTGTTTATGCAAGTGCATCTTATAACCATACCGATGCTGATGGTAAAAATGAGATCTCTCGTGATGACCACGGTGACCGTTACTCACTTGAAGTTGGTGCAATGTTGCTTCCTAACTTCTTAATGGCTGTCGGTTATACCAGCGTGGCTGATCAATTCTCTTTAGATACTTTTGGTATCATGAACAATGGTATTTACTCGGCAGTCAATCAAACTGCTGCGATTCAAGACGATCAAGATGCTGTGACTGCACGTGCGAAGTATGTGGGTCCAATCGACGGTACGAATATGGCAGTCGGTTTTGAAGTTGCTGGTGCGTTTGGTCAGGAAAATCAATATGGTTTAAAATCTGATCTTTACTTAACACCAAAACTCAGTGTTGGCGCAACATTTATTGGTAATGATGGCGAAGCAAACATTAAAGGTGATGATTTAGGTCGCTTTAGACAAGCTTGGGGAGCGAATGTAAATTACTTCATTACTCCAGCTGTTGCGGTGGGTGCATCTTACCTGAAAGCAGATGTTCAAGGTTCAGATCTTGATACGCAAACGATCGGTTTGAACGCTAAAGTTCGTTTCTAATAGATTCTAACTTTACAAAAAAAGAGGACTCAAATTGAGTCCTCTTTTTTTGCGTTAGGTGGTTCGCACAACATTTAAGAAATATAAATGGCGTTCATATTGATCAATAATGTCCTGAATCAAATCTTATTGTGTCCAGTCCATCACATCATAATTCTGACCACCCTCTCGTAGAAACACCTCTGCCTGAAAATATTCTTCATTTTCGGTAGCTTGATCTTTCACCATGAAGCTTGGTGGCACTGTTTCACGTGAAACCACATTATAAATAAAGTTAATTTCATCATGGTGATCCACTTTCAACACCAAACCATTTTCAGTGTTTTCTATTTTTGCTGTCAAATGTCGACGACGGAATTCTTTTTGAATACTTTCAAAGGCCCTATTCACTGTCGTCTGAATATATTCATCCACTTCCTGCTTGGAATGCGGATAATGCATAATCAAGCCTAAACGCTGTTGCCAACTACGCGGATTTTGAATCGCGCGCGGCGTAGTACGCGCCTCTTGGATTGACTGCATTTTGGTACTGTCAATCCTCAGTGCTTTAATTAAACCCCAACAAATCAATAACATGATCACCGTGAAAGGCAAAGCACTCATGATGGTTGCCGATTGCAAGGCGGTTAAACCACCTGCCAGCAATAAAATAATGGCCAAGGCTGCCATGACCACAATCCAGAACAGACGTTGCCATACAGGTGAATCATCGGATTTTGCAGTCAGATAATCGACCACCAGTGCACCAGAGTCTGCGGATGTCACAAAAAATAAAATCACCAGAATCGTGGCCAGTAAACTCATTACACCAGATAGAGGCAATGTGCCCAAAAACTCGAATAATGCAACCGATGAATCGCCTTGTATCGCGCTAAGTAAACCTATATTTCCATCATGTAAGACACTATAAAGCCCCGCATTGCCCATAAATCCCATCCAGATCAGGGTGAATCCAGTCGGAATAAATAAGACGCCAATGATAAACTCACGAATGGTGCGACCTTTGGACACTCGAGCAATAAACATTCCCACAAATGGTGACCATGAAATCCACCATGCCCAATACATAATCGTCCAGCCACCAATCCAGCCTGTAGGTTGATAGGCATAAAGATTAAAAGTCATATCAAACAGGTTAGAAACATATTGTCCTGCATTTTGGATAGTCGTTTGCAGCAGATAAATGGTTGAGCTAGCAAAAAATACGAACAGCAATAAAATGACAGCCAATGCCAAATTAAGTTCAGCAAGACGTTTAATCCCTTTATCGAGTCCTAATCCGACAGACAGACTCGCCATGGCACTGACCACAACAATCAGGATAATTTGTGAAGTCGCGGAGGTTTGCAAACCAAATAAATAGTTCAGACCCGAACCAATTTGAGTGACACCAAATCCGAGCGTGGTCGCCACCCCAAAAATAGTTCCAATCGTTGCAAAGGTATCGACCGCATCGCCTGCTGGCCCATAAATTTTCTTACCAATCAAGGGATAGAGTGAGGAACGAATTTTTAGAGGAAGATTATGTCGATAGGCAAAGTAGGCCAGTGACAAGGCTACTATGGCGTAGATCCCCCATGCATGTAAGCCCCAGTGGAAAAAGGTAACACGCATCGCTTGCTGTGCAGCAAGAATGGTTTCAGGCTCTCCTGTCGGGGGCGTGACATAATGCATAATCGGTTCTGCCACACCAAAAAACATAAGCCCAATCCCCATCCCCGCAGTAAATAACATGGCGAACCATGAACTATTACTGTATTCGGGTTGACTATGATCAGGACCGAGTTTGATTTTACCACTTGGATAACATGCAATAATAATCAGCAAAATAAAAAAGAAAGCAACTGACAAGACATAAAACCAGCTAAACGACTCAGTAATCCAGTCTTTCAACTGCTGAGTCAATAATTCAAAGGAATTGGGTGCAATAATGACAATTGCGAGAAAGATCGCGATAATTGCGAGTGTACTGAAAAACACATTTGGATTGATATTACTCATCCAAGATGACGTTTTGGAAGGCATAGATCCCCCAGATTATTTTTTAATAAAAACGTGATCTCTCGATCACAGAAGACAACACAAAAAAGTGGCAAGAATATATAAGAGGATATTGATCTTAAAAAGTAAGAGCCGCTATCTCTCACCCTTTGTATTTTATGGAGATTTTTCATTAGAAACGTTGTAGAGCTGTAACAAAACTTTATTGATCGTTATAAATTCAATCTTTTGGACTGTGTCGCGTGTACTGCAATGCAACTAAACGGGTAACAATCACTGCCAAATACATAACCCCTCCAAACATCTGGATAATCGCAATGACTCGGGCTGCTGCACCTGAAGGCACAATATCGGAAAGACCTGTAGCGGATTGCAGACTAAAGCTTAAAAAAAGGATGTCTAACCAGCTTTTTAAGCCAATATGTTCAGGCTTAATAAAACTGTTAGGATCGATCAACTGACAAATATTGTAGAGAAAAGCAAAGCCCCATGCCAATAAAGTAAACACTGCTCCAGCCGCAAACATTTCATCTTTGGTCAAATAACGATCGGCAAACATATAACGTAATAAACCATAAGCCGCATAAAAATAAGCCAGACTCTCAAAAATATGAGCTGTAATTTGTATGGCTGGTTCGCGATAACCTAGCAGAATTAGAATTGAAAAAAGTAATGCACCACTCACAAAGAATAAGCCCAGCGCAGTAAAAGCAGGTGATTGGCGTATGACTTTGGCAATAAGCAATAATGCCAATGCACCCAATACCCAGCTGATGGCACGATAAGAAATATGACTATCATGGCTAATAGATGAAAGAATTAAAATAAAAAACTGAACGATCAATAACCATGCTGAAGGTAATAAGCGAAAGCCTTTCCAAAAATCTCTGAATGCCTGCATGTCATATCCTATATTTTTTGTTCTTTTATCAAAAAATTTGTTTTAAGGTTTTTCTATCTTCTCTTGCCCTATCACCAAGAGTAAAGATCATCTATGTAAAAATGTTTCACAGAAAATGATCAAAACACTGTAACTTGTTACAGTCGACTATCGCATAATATTTTTAAATAATTCAATAAGGTTATAACAAATGAAACGCGCTTCAGTTTTTCTCAGTTTGAGTCTGGTTTTAGTATTGACCGCTTGTGGTAAAACCAATCCAATGCTGGAACAGCATCCTGACTATATTGGGAACTGGCAAAGTAATACCGACAGCTTAAAAATTGAAAAAAATGGTCAAGTAACCTATAAACACAATGAACATCAGGATCAGAAAACCTCAGATCGTGAAGTCAGCCTGACAGAGCACTCCGATATCAAAGCCAGTATTACCCAATTTGATGAGCATAGTTTTGAAATTGGACAAGGTGATCTGGGTAAAAGTTTTAGTGTTGAGCATGCGCCCTATCAAGAAAATGGCCAATGGAAAATGCAAGTGAATGGTCAGATCTATACTAAAAAATAAGTCACAACAAAAATAATGTCGCTCAATTGATCATTGATAAATTTGATCGCATAAAAGCAAAAGTCCTCGTTCTAACGATGACTTTTGCTTGAAGAATTTTAAAGTTTAATGATCTGAAGCACCAGAGATGCCGACACCTGTCATTGAGCGAACATATTGTGCATCAAATGCTTTACGTTCTGCTTTGGCACGTGCTGAATGATCTGTGATTGAGAAGAACCAGCAACAGAAGAATGACAGTGGCATTGCAAAGATTGCAGGGCCATTAAATGGATTGATTGGTGTATCAGAAATCTTCAAGGTATCTACCCACACAGCTTTAGAGAGAATAATCAGAACAACCGCAGTTAATAAACCGACGACTCCACCAATAACCGCACCACGTGTTGTTAAACCTTTCCAGAACATCGACAAAACCAGAATTGGGAAGTTGGCACAACATGCAACCGAGAAAGCCAATCCCACCATGAATGCGACGTTTTGCTTTTCAAACAAAATCCCTAAAATCATCGCAAAGATCGCAAGACCCATGGTTGCAATTTTAGACATGCGTAATTCAGACTCAGGTGTTGTTTGACCTTTTCTAAAGACGTTGGCATACAAGTCATGTGAAATTGCAGATGCACCTGAAAGAGTTAAACCTGCTACAACCGCGAGAATCGTTGCGAAAGCCACTGCTGAAATAAAGCCCATGAACAAGTCGCCGCCTAATGCATCACTTAAATGCACTGCTGCCATGTTGTTACCACCAACGAGCTCTAATTTACCTGTTACCGCAGCTTTTGCCACATCAAGGAACTGTGGATTGTTTGAGACAAACAGGATTGCACCAAAACCAATAATAAAGGTCAGCAAATAGAAATAACCAATAAAACCTGTTGCCACAACCACTGATTTACGTGCTTCTTTCGCATCTTTTACGGTAAAGAAACGCATCAAAATATGTGGCAGACCTGCTGTACCAAACATTAAAGCCAAGCCTAGTGAAAGCGCATCAATCGGATTGGATGCCAAGCTACCTGGCCCCATGATTTTGCTCGCCTCTTCAAAGCTGATATGACGCACATTTGAATAGACATCAATCGCTTGGGTAAACATATTACTGAAGCTAAAACCAACCGCTTTCATGACCATGAAGGCCATAAAAGTTGCACCTGAAAGTAATAATACTGCTTTGATGATCTGTACCCATGTTGTCGCTAACATACCACCGAAAATTACGTAGGCCATCATCAGTAAGCCCACAATAACCACAGCAATATTATAGTTCAAACCGAATAATAGTTTGATTAACTGTCCCGCACCGACCATTTGTGCAATCAGATAGAATGCAACCACGACCAATGAACTAAATGCAGCCAAAGTACGTACTGGCTTTTCTTCCAGACGGAACGACACTACATCTGACAGGTTATATTTACCTAAATTACGTAAGCGTTCTGCAATCAGGAATAAAACGATTGGCCAACCCACCATGAAACCCAGTGAATAAAGTAAGCCGTCAAAACCAGAGCTAAACACCATCGCGGAAATACCAAGAAACGATGCTGCCGACATATAGTCACCCGCAATCGCCAGGCCATTTTGGAATCCTGAAATTCCGCCGCCCGCAGTATAGAAATCTTTGGTATTTGTGGTTTGCTTGGCTGCCCATTTGGTAATGAACAGGGTTGCACCCACAAAGATCACAAACATGATAATGGCATGCCAGTTCGTTGCTTGCTGCTGTGCTTGACCTAGATCAGGACTTGCCATGGCAGCTGTGGACAACATCGCACTTGCTGCTATTGCGGCCTGTGTCTTGAATGAATTCCATTTCATCATTAGTGTAATCCTTTCTCGTGAGTAATCGCCTCAACTTCTTTTAATGCATCTTCATTCAGTTGATCGAGGGTATTATTGGCAATGTAGGAATACACTGCACACAATACAAAGGACAATACGATAATGCCTAAACCTAAAGGAATTCCCCAAGTTGTCACACCACCACTAAATGAACTCATTAAAAATTCTTTGTTGTAACCGACCAGTAGCATGAAGCCGACATAAACAAACAGCATGATTGCTGTCAATGTCCAACTGAGTCTCGCTTTCTTGCTTACCATTTCTTTAAATTTTGGATTTTGTAGAATTCGCTCTACCTGAACGTCATCCATAAACTACTCCTTTTACAGCGACCGTCGATGGGCGCTTTTTAATCCTTTTTCTTTACGCTACTAAATTAACAAGCTTGTATGAGGTTCGTAACTTAGACTTTGGTCGCTAAATTTTGTACAACATGACAAGCTTTGTGACGGCTTAAGGTATGATAGTCCAAGCGTTGAACAGTTTAGGTGCTATGAACAGCTGGCTTATTATTGGGGTATTGGCCCTTTATATTTTAGTCTTATTCCTGTGTGCTTTTTTTGGTGAAAAGCATGCCAGTCGTTTGAGTACACGCGGACGAATGTTGCTGTTCAGCTTAACCTTAGGCGTTTACTGTTCCTCATGGACATTTTATGGTGCGACAGGTGCTGCTGTTCGTGAAGGCATCATTTTCCTGCCGATTTATTTAGGGCCACTGCTATTTATTTGGTTCGGCTACGATATTTGGCGCCGTCTGGGACGAGTCCGCCGCCACCATGCAATTTCTTCGATTGCCGATTTTATTGCTGCACGTTATGGCAAAAGCGGGACATTGGCTTCGCTTGTCACAATCCTTGCCGTGATTGCCATCATTCCCTATCTGGCCTTGCAACTACGTGCTATTGCCCTCAGTGCTTCGGTGGTACTTGATCAGGGGCCGCATTTAAATACCACCACCAACAGTGTTCTGTTAATGACTGGCGTTCTGGCCATACTGGCTATGATGTTTGGGACGCGCCAGATTGCCAATACCGAACAACATGGTGGTTTAATGCTGGCGGTAGCATTTGAATCATTCGTTAAACTTTCTGCGCTGATCTGTGTCGCATTGTTTTTTATTTTTGAAACGCCGAATAACCTGCGGCAAATCAGTCATGACGTGGCCAAAACTTTTCATGAAGTGCAATTATTTGGTGTTCCAGAAACTTTCTGGATTCAGACTTTACTTGCAGGTCTGGCGATTATTTGCTTGCCACGCCAGTTTCATGTCGCGGTGGTCGAGCTGCGTGATGAAAAACATATTCGTGGCGCTCGGCGTTGGTTTGCGGTGTATCTGATTTTAACCACGCTTGCCATTATTCCCATCGCCAGTTGGGCGCTACATGCGGCACCTCAGTTTTTAACAATTCCAGATGTCGCGGTGCTGTCCTTGCCGCTCAGTTATAATCAGGAATGGCTCACCCTGCTGGCTTTTTTGGGTGGTTTTTCTGCTTCTACAGGGATGTTGCTCGTGTCTTCGGTAGCACTGTCGATTATGCTAAGTAATGACTTGATCATGCCTGCATTGTGGCGCTTTAACCTGATTTCGCGCCACGATACCCGTTTGCCTCAAATGCTAAAATTTACCCGTCGCATCTGTATTTTAGCGGTGATGTTACTGGGTTTTTTATTTTTTCATTTCTTTAATGATATCGATCAACTTTCTGTTTTTGGCCTATTGGCCTTTAGTGCCGTTGCACAGTTTGCTCCAGCCTTGATTGGAGGATTGTACTGGCGTGGTGGTAGCCGTCAGGGGGTTTATGCAGGCTTAATTGTTGGCTTCTTGATGTGGATGTACACGCTGCTACTGCCTACCATTTTAATAAGTTTACCTGATCAATATCAGGATTTTTCCTATCACTTTCTTCACTCAGGTCCTTTCGATATTAGCTGGTTACGCCCAGAAGCACTCTTGGGTTTTGAATCTTTTGCACCCTTGACGCATGGGGTGATTTGGGCGCTGGGTCTAAATATTATTTTATATGTCTGGATTTCCCGTATTTATCGTCCAAGTGTGGCAGAACAAATTCAGGCAGAAAGTTTCTTTTATTATGAAACCAAGCCTTTACCTGCACAACATACCTCGACAGATATGAGTTATTTGCATCATGATGCCGCGCGACTGCGGGTAGGTGATCTGATTACACTCGCCAAGCGTATTACGGGTGATCGTCCAACCCAACACGCATTTGCACAATTTAGTAGTCAAAACAACGTCCTCTTAAATGAACACAGTTTTGCCAATGGTATGTGGTGGCGTTTTACTGAACAATATCTGGCGGGAACCATTGGCGCTGCCTCTGCACGAACTTTGCTCACCACGGCCATGGTCAATAATGGTCTGGCTTTGGGACAAGTCGCCAATATTCTGGATCAGGCATCACAATGGCAACGCTTTAACCAAAACTTGTTGATGACTATGATTGATCACATGACACAAGGCGTGAGTGTCGTTGATGAAAACATGTGTCTGGTCGCATGGAATAACCAATACTTAAAGCTGTTTGATTATCCTAAAGATTTGGTCTATGTCGGCTGCCCGATTGCAGATCTGATTCGTTATAACGCCGAAAGGGGTGAATGTGGGCCGGGTTCCGTCGAAGAACATGTCCGCAAGCGTATTCACTGGATGCAAGTGGGAAGCGCTCATGAATTTGAACGTATTCGTAAAGATGGTCGTGTCATTCAGATGCGCGGCAACCCGATTGAAGGGGGTGGTTTTGTCACCACTTTTGCTGATATTACCGCGTTCCGTGAAAATGAGGCGGTGCTAGAAGCACGAGTGATGGATCGAACTCAACAGCTCGCGGATGCTTTAACTGAACAGCAATTGGCACGTGAACAGGCAGACAAAGCCAATATGTCGAAAAGCCGATTTATTGCCGCTGCCAGTCATGATTTGCTCCAACCGATGCATGCGGCTCGCCTGTTTAGTACCGTACTTGAACAAAGTGTGCATAGTGAACAAGAACGTCAAACCCTGCAACAACTTGACCGCGCTCTTTATGGGGCTGAAAGTATGCTATCAGCCCTGCTAGATATTGCCCGACTAGAAGGCGGTTCATTACAGCCGAAACGACAGGCTTATCCTTTGCATGATTTACTGAGTGATTTATCGCTGCAATTTAAATCAATTGCTGCGCAGCGCAATATTCAGCTCAAAGTCCATGATGCCCAATTCTGGATTGATACCGATCCACAGTGGATTCGACGCATTATTCAAAATTTTGTGAGTAATGCCTTGCGCTATACCGCCTCTGGGCGTGTGGTGGTGGGTGTATTGCGTTCAGCTAGAAAACCTCAACATATCCGCATCGGGGTATGGGACACAGGTCCGGGTATTGCGGAAGAACAACGGATTAAACTGTTTCAGGAATTTGAGCGTTGTGGTCATACCTCGCCATGGGGTGAACAAGGTTTAGGTCTGGGTCTAGCGATTGTACAACGGATGACCAGCCTGCTGGATTATCCTGTAGAGGTTTACTCTGAGCTTGGAAAAGGTTCCACTTTCATGATTAAAGTGCCTACCGTTCCAGCACCACAAAAGACGGTTGCCGCCTTGCAACAGAATACGGCTATTCTGGCAACAGGTTATCGGGTGCTGTGCTTGGATAATGATGAAACCATTTTGGATGGTATGGCCGCTTTATTGTCGAAATGGGGCTATGATGTATTTAAGGCAACTGAACCAGAACAAGCCTTGACTATTATTCAGACTGAAAATATTCAGGTCTGGTTGATTGATCAACATTTAAATCGAGATCAACTTGGAATGGACTTTATTTTGGCACATCGCCCTGCCTCTGTGCCTGTGGCACTGATTACCGCCGATTCTGATCCTGAATTACCTCAGCGATTAAAAGAAATGAATATTGTACTGCTGAAAAAACCACTAAAACCCGCTGGATTACGTGCATGGTTATCAGGTCTAAAAATTAGTTCAGACGCATAAACGTTAAGTCGAGCTTTTGCATTTCAGAATATTACCGTGACCTTTCAAGATGAAAATTGGCGTTTTATTTTGACAAATAGGCAAAAGTGCTCAGAAAATGAGCCTTTTGCTATTCCCCAATTGACCAAAGTTTCCAATTCACAATCCACTATGGCAAAGTCTCACCAATTTGTAATAAAACATGCGCATAGTTAGTTACAATTACATAATATATTGTTTTTTATCAATATTTAACAATTAAAATCCTATATTAAACTTTAGTCTAATACCCCTTGCTTTCTGAATACCGCATAACAAGAAAAATAAAAAGTCGACTCCATGATGCACGGGACCTTCACTATTTTGGCTCATCCAAAAACAGCATGGAAATTCGCAGAATTATTTTCAAGGACAAAAATCATGAATATTTCAGAGGCAGTTCCTCACGGTCAACATCAATCACTTCAGTTCTATCGTGAATACAGCGCCAATGCCTTACTCCCAGACATCGACTGGCAAGCGTTATTTCCTCATAGCAAACTTAATCCAACCCATGTGCAAGCCCTAGAAAGTATATATCGCAGTGCAGTGCCTCTGGCATTGAATGTATTCAATGAACTTCACTTTGATGTATTTGCACCTGCTACCTATCATCCACAAGGTTTGGGTTTATTTGACAAACTTGCACAGCAAGAAAGTACACTGCTTGCAAGCCTTGAAGCGGAAACTGTGACTCTGGATCATGCGACACGCCACCAAATCTGGAGCATGTTACTCCGCGGTGGTGCAGTTTTAGTCTTTAAGGCATGGTTAGGTCGTGTTAAAAATAACAATGATGAACTTGATACCACTCAATTTGATGAACTTTCTGATTTATTATTTATTAAAACGCCCCCTCAGCAACTCGCACAATATTTAAATGTAGAAGCAAATGCCAATCTGGATCATATCTTTTTAATGTATGGCGATGATATTTTCCTTGATCGTTTTAACAGTCTGGAAACAGCGGCTTTATTTGTTGATTTGGGCGTTTATGACGCGGCTGTTTTGAGTTTGCGTGATGATCGTGTTGCAGATTATCTCAAACAAAAAGGTTATGTGACTCAAGAACAAATTGATGATTTGCAATGTGCGCTCAATCCGCTATATTGCGACAACGTGACCTTAAAACAAGATTGTCTCGCATAAATCATGCAGTGATCTAAACCCGTTAGACTAACCGGGTTTAGATCATGTTGAATACATCTGCACCTGTTGTGTCATGGTCATCCTCGTACAGACACCTCTTAACGTAATGCACCAATATAATGATGCGGTACCTCTTCCTGCTGAAGTTCGGCTTGTAATTCTGGACTTGTGTTTCTCAATCCAGAAAGCTTGCCTTCGATTTTTGGACTAGTTTTTAGACTTTGAGTGGTAGCACCATTTAAAATCTTGTCTAATTTTTCCGCCAAATTTTTAAGCTCACGATCATCCACCGATGCAGCCAAGTGCATGATTTCTTGGGCGTAGTCGTTATTTTTTGCCATATAGACGGCATCCACCACTCGTCCAGTTTCACGGCGCAACCTGACATAAAGCTGAGTTGCCAAGCTAAATAATTCATTATTGACCAATGGATCATCTGTATAGATTGTTTTCATGTTCTCACTCCTGATTGATTTAAACCCCAACGTCCTGCGGGCATTCGCAGGACATTGTTATGGCTCGCACTCCGATTAAGGAATATGTTCTCCATGTTGAGCCAGATCCAATCCAAGTTGTTCTTGTTCTTCATTCACTCGAAGTCCGATCATCTTATCGAGAATAAACAAAATAATGAATGAAATCAGTGCACTGTAAATAAAGGTTACGATTGCACCAAGTGCCTGTACGCCGACATGCGCTTCTACGCCTGATAAAGTTTTTTGCGCAAATACACCCGTGAGAATGGCTCCTACAATGCCTCCTACACCATGAATCCCGAAAACATCTAAAGAATCATCGGCTTTGAGTAATCGTTTTAGACCTGTGGCTCCCCAGTAACAGCACACACCTGCCAAGACACCGATCATCAGCGCACCGCTAACGCCGACAAAACCAGAAGCTGGTGTAATCGCCACCAGTCCTGCGACAGCGCCAGAACATGCCCCTAATAAAGTGACTTTTTGACGCGCTAAATATTCAACCAAGCACCATGTCAAAGCCCCTGCTGCGGTCGCAATTTGAGTCACTAACATCGCCATACCTGCACGACCATCGGCTGCGCCAGCCGAACCTGCGTTAAACCCAAACCAGCCGACCCAAAGCAATGAAGCGCCAATAAAGGTGTACATCAAATTATTTGGAATAAAAGGTTCGCGACCATAACCACGACGCTTGCCTAACATATAGGCACAGACTAGCCCTGCGGCACCTGCATTAATATGCACCACCGTGCCGCCTGCGAAATCCAGAGCACCTAGTTGAGCCAACCATCCACTTGGTTCCCAGACCCAATGGGCAACTGGCACGTAGACTAATAAAATCCAGAACACCATAAACAAGATCATGGCTGAAAAACGCATTCGTTCAGCAAACGCCCCTGTAATCAACGCAGGTGTAATGATGGCAAAGGTCAACTGGAACATGATCCAGACGCTTTCTGGAATGCTGGGCGCAATATGACTCACCGAAAGCTTTTGTTGTACTAAATTGAAGTCAACTCCATTCAACATGACCCGATCCAGTCCACCAATAAATGGTGAATGAGGCGTAAACGCCAGACTATAACCAATGACCACCCATAAAATAGTAGAAATGCTTACAATCGTTAGACTTTGCAAAGAGGTTGCCAATACATTCTTTTTTCGCACCATTCCTGCATAAAACAAAGCAATACCTGGAATGGTCATCAATAAAACCAGTACAGTTGAGGTGAGCATCCACGCTGTATTTCCTGCGCTAATTGTACTCATATCGGTCATATATGGTGCAGTTTCTGCCCAGCTCTGCTGGGTCATAAAAACCATGCTTAATAGTGCAATCGCTGCATATTTCAATTGATTATTCTTCACATGCATCCCCTAAGGTCATTTGTATCTGCCTTTTTTGTAATTACTATTTAAATGATGACTAGGCTGGATTTAGCAAAAAACGCGCCAATGATTTCTGTTTATTTCTTTTTTTAATTGAATTAGTTAATTTAATAACGATAAATGTGATGCATTTATCACTTTGATAAAATCATGAATTGGATTACCACTGAATTGCGTCATCATGCATGCTTTTTTCAAGCCATAAAAAAGGATCTCCTGAGAGATCCTAATCATGAAAATACATACTTATTCACGTGCTTTATTTTCTTTTTTCTTCAATATTTAAAGCATTAATGGCCAGAACTGCCTGAGTACGATTTTGCACGCCTAACTTTCTGAAAATTGCGGTGACATGGGCTTTAATAGTTGCTTCTGAAACATCCAGTTCATAGGCAATTTGTTTGTTCAACAACCCTTCAGCCACCATCATCAAGACACGGAACTGCTGTGGTGTGAGTGACTGAATACGCTCTGCCAGTTCAGTTTCATCAGCAGCGCGCGGGTCAAAACTCACATTATTAGGTAAGTTTGGCGGCAACCAAATTTCCCCTTCCAAGACCTGACGAATCGCTTCACCAATATGGCTCGGATGAGCTGACTTTGGAATATAACCCATTGCCCCATGCGCGATGGCACGTTGAATAATCGAGGCTTCTTCGTGTGCAGAAACCACAATAATCGGAATGGAAGGATACTGCGCCCGCACATGAACCAGCGCTGAAAAGCCAGATGCTCCTGGCAGGTTTAAGTCCAGCAATACCAAATCAGGTTCAGAACCACTTTCCAGACGCTCATAAAACTCATTGACGGCAGCAGTCTCATGAATCTGCGCCTGAGGAAAACTATATCGCACAGCTTGAATGAGAGCATGACGAAACAGCGGATGATCATCAACGATTAATATATTCATAAGCGAAATGAGAAATCTTTGGCACGGTCAGATTAATTCTAACCATACTCTGGCTATTAAGGATATGTCATATTATCCCAATTTTTGTCCAAATGTCGGATCAGTCGTTCATTTTGATCAATTTTTTCCATTTTTACGATCAAGAAAAAGTTCAGCAATTTTTGATATAATCCCAGTTTGAAATATTATAAATATATGATTTTATATTATATTTATAATATTCAAATAGTTATCCCTATAAAAATCAAGATTATCGTCATGTGAGCGATATATCTAAAAAAAAGATAAGTTTTGGTCATTTCCTTATTTTACCTAGACCGCTCAATAGGAATTAATAAAGACAGTTTTATTAATGTGATTGAGTTTATTCATGTCTAGTTCTCATGCTTCGTTAAATCCTTTAAATATTGTTGCGGTTTCTGGTGGTTTAAATACCCCTTCTAAAACAGAAGCACTGGTTCAGGAAATTTTAAATGAACTCGGTGAAGCCACCCCGATCAATGTCCATTTTATTAAATTTAGTGAAATTGGACATTTATTAGGAGGTGCAATTTATCGCAATCAATTACCACAACGGGTTCAGGATGATTTAGCCAAAGTTGAAGCGGCGGACGCACTCATTGTGGGTACTCCCGTTTATCGCGCTTCATTTACGGGTTTATTTAAACATTTTTTTGATTTTGTTGAACAAACTGCATTAGTGGATGTTCCTGTGCTTTTGGCAGCATCAGGCGGTAGTGATCGCCATGCATTGGTATTAGAACATCAGTTACGTCCCTTGTTTAGCTTCTTTCAGGCCCAAACTTTACCGATTGGTGTCTATGCGACAGATCGCGACTTTACCCCTGAATACACCATTAAAAGTGAATTATTGCGCGATCGCATTACGTTAGCAGTCGCCCGTGCTTTACCTATTTTGGAATGGGCACCTGCCAAAGGTCAACGCGCTGAAGTGATCAAATCCAAAACTGAGCAAGCCAATCAAAATCTGGGCATTAATAAACAAATTGAACAGGATGAAGTGCTTCCCTCAGCAGCAGTTCCAAGTCTGGATGCGGCTGAATCACGCCTACATCATAAAATTAATAAAAATTTAAAAACCAATGTCGCTTAAGACGACGAAACACTTTTAGAGGGTTTGACCATGTCAGAATTTTCTTCCCAGCCGATTCAATTTGCTTATTGGGTTCCCAATGTCAGTGGTGGACTTGTGGTCAGTAATATTGAACAGCGTACAGACTGGAGCTACGACTATAATGTGCGTTTGGCTCAGGTAGCCGAAGCCAATGGCTTCGATTACGCCCTGACTCAGATCCGCTTTACCGCAGGTTATGGGGCAGAAAATCAACATGAGTCGGTCAGTTTTAGTCATGCCCTCTTGGCCAAAACTGAAAAGCTTAAAGTGATTGCTGCGATCTTACCTGGCCCATGGAAACCCGTTTTGGCGGCCAAACAACTGGCAACCATTGATTATCTGACTAATGGACGTATTGCCATTAATGTGGTGAGTGGTTGGTTTAAGGGGGAGTTTGATGCGATTGGAGAAGAATGGCCTGAACATGACCAACGTTATGTGCGTTCTGAAGAATTTATCCGTAGCATCAAGGGTATCTGGACAACGGATAACTTTAGTTTTGATGGTAAATATTACCAATTTAAAGATTATACCCTCAAACCAAAGCCGATTCAGAAACCGAGCATCGAAGTCTTTCAGGGTGGTAGTTCACGTGCTGCCCGCGATATGGCGTCACGGGTTTCAGACTGGTATTTCACCAACGGCAATACGGTTGAGGAAATTCAAAAACAAGTGGATGATATTCGTGCCAAGGCCAAAACAAATAATCATCAGGTTAAAATTGGGGTCAATGCCTTTATCATCGCCCGCGATACTGAGCAAGAAGCACAAGCCGTATTACAGGAAATTATTGATCAAGCCAACATTGAAGCAGTCAATGCCTTTGATGACGCAACCCGTCAGGCAGGCGCAGCCAGTCCTGAAGGTGAAGGTAACTGGGCAAAATCCACTTTTGAAGATCTGGTGCAATATAACGATGGCTTCAAAACCAATCTGATTGGCACACCTGAGCAAATCGCCGAGCGGATCGTGGCACTCAAAAATGTTGGTGTTGATTTGATTTTATCTGGCTTTTTACATTTTATTGAAGAAGTAGAATATTTTGGTGAAAAGGTTCTGCCTTTAGTTCGTGAATTAGAGTTACAACAACGGGTACAAACGACTGCGAAGTCGGCTTGAGTCAAATAAGTTTGAATAAAAACAATAAGAAATATGCTGTAGCCTAATAATAATCACTCGACCTCAGGACTCGGCTTGAGGTCTTTTATTTTCATTAAATCGATTGTTAGATGAAGTGTGCTATGCACTTTTTTTAAGAATAAAAACTCGGCTCAGGGACTTTCCCCGTCAACACCCACTCGCCCACTTCCTGATATTTGTAGTCGATCGGATCATGCAAGGTTTGAGTGCGTACATTGCGCCAAAACCGATCCAAATTGAGCTGTGCAGTTGTGGCACGTGCGCCCATCACCTGAAAAATATTCTGAGTAATGAAAAGACTGCTTTGCGTCGCAGCAATTTTAGCTGTGGCAATCGCAACAGATACTTCGCCACGTTGCGGTGCAGTTAATTGTTCTCCCTGCTGCCATGCGTGTTGTAACAGTTTGACTGCTTTTTCTGTCAACAAACGAACACTTTCAAGCTGAACATAAAATTCGGCAAAATGCTTTTGAATATAAGGATCTTGGATTGCGGTTTCAGCACTTGATTTAAACCATGCTTTTTGTGACTGAACGGCTTGTCTGGCCGTTTCAAATGCCCCTTCGGCCACACCCCAAAATAAATGCACAAATATTAATTGAGCAATCAATGGTCTTAAACTGGCATAAGGCGTACTTAAAGGGCCAGGATTTAACAATAATTCATCTTTAAAAATTCTCACTTGTTCAAAATGCGTTGTACCACTATCGGTTTGACGTTGTCCCATATTATTCCAGTCACCAAGAAAATGAATTCCCTCTCGTTGGCTTGGAATCACTCCGATGCGTAATTGATCGTTTAAATAACCTGAACAGAGCAAAAAGTCAGAGTCCATTGAACCAGAACAAAAGCTTTTATCTCCATGAAACAGATATTCATCTTCACTCAGTTGCTCGATTTGTACACGCTGATCTAGCGGATTAAGTGCATTTCCCCAAAATAATTGTTGCTGCGCCGTTTGTTCAAACCATTTGGCATATTGTTTAGGTTGGGAAAATAATTGTACGGTCGCAATCAGTAAATGATGAAATCCATAAACATGTGCCAATGAACTATCAGCCTGTGCAATGATTCGAATCGTGTTAAAAATGGTTGTCCAGTCTGCTCCGATTCCTCCATATTGTTGAGGAATCGATAAGCTCAATAATCCACTGGCACGGAGTTGATCGCGCTCAGTTTTTGGATTACCACCTTGTTTATCACGCGCCGCTGCTGTCTTTACAAATTCAGATGCCAGTGTTTGGGCAATTTCAATCGGATCGTTGTGCAGTGAAAAATCAACGGCATTCATATTTTTCATCCTTGCTTTATTTTTTAAATCAGTTCAATAGCCTAACAAACTTAAGCCAGTTGTTTTATCACAATCTTGAAGATACTCAGCATCAAAATAAAAATACCGTCTTGGCGACGGTATTTTTAGCAATTAAGATCAACGATCTGGATAAACGGTAGCAATCAAATGCTCCACCACCGCGGGTTCTGCCAGTGTTGAAGTATCACCCAGACTGTCCAGTTCGTTCGCCGCAATTTTACGTAAAATACGTCGCATGATTTTTCCTGAACGGGTTTTCGGCAAAGCAGGCGCCCAATGCAAAGCATCAGGGGTGGCGATCGGTCCAAGTTGTTTACGTACCCATTGCACTAATTCTGCCCGTAATTCTTCAGACTCAGCGACTCCTGCCTGTAAAGTCACAAACGTACAAATACCTTGTCCTTTAATTTCATGCGGCATCCCCACAACGGCAGCTTCAGCAACATGCTCATGAGCGACTAAGGCACTTTCAATTTCAGCGGTTCCCAAGCGGTGCCCTGAGACATTGAGTACATCATCGACACGCCCAGTAATCCAGTAGTATCCATCTTTATCACGCCGTGCACCATCGCCCGTAAAATAACTGCCTTTAAATGTGGAAAAATAGGCTTCAATAAAACGATTCGGATCGCCCCAAATCGTTCGCATTTGCCCCGGCCATGAGTCCTTAATGATCAAATTGCCTTCAGCTTCGCCCTCAAGTTCATTGCCTTCTCCATCCACTAGCGCAGGCTGCACCCCAAAATAAGGTCGAGTTGCAGAACCAGGCTTTAAAGCAGTAGCCCCCGGAAGCGGAGAAATCAAAATTCCCCCCGTTTCGGTTTGCCACCATGTGTCGACCACAGGGCAACGAGCTTCACCCACAACATTGTAATACCATGACCAAGCCTCAGGATTGATTGGTTCACCGACTGTCCCTAAAAGTCGCAAACTGCTACGGTCACTTTCGCGGACATAGGCATCGCCTTCACGCATCATGGAACGAATTGCCGTTGGTGCAGTATATAAGATGGTGACGTTATGTTTATCGACAATATGCCCGATGCGCGCCCATGTTGGATATTGCGGAACGCCTTCAAACATTAAGGTCGTCGTTCCGTTAGACAAAGGTCCATAAAGCAGATAACTGTGCCCTGTGATCCAACCCACATCGGCTGTACACCAGTAAATATCGTCCTGTTTTAAATCAAAAACTTCTCTAAAGGTCGAATTCACATAGACCAGATAGCCGCCTGTGGTATGCAACACGCCTTTGGGTTTTCCTGTTGAGCCAGAAGTATAAAGAATAAATAAAGGATCTTCGGCATTCATCGGTTCAGGCGGGCAAATCTCATCAACTTCTGTGATCACTTCGTGATACCAAAGATCACGCCCTTGTTGAAAGTGGATTGGATTACCTGTGCGATGCACCACAATCACATGCTCTACGCTATGGGTTCCATCGAGTTTTAGTGCTTCATCGACACTTTCTTTTAGAGGAAGTTGTTTCCCACCACGCATACCCGCATCAGCAGTAATGACCAGTTTGGCTTGACTGTCTTCAATTCGACTCGCCAATGAATCTGGAGAGAATCCACCAAAGACCACACAATGCACCGCACCAATACGCGCGCAGGCCAGCATGGCAATCGCGGCCTCGGACACCATTGGCATATACAACACCACACGGTCGCCTTTGGAAATACCATATTTTTTTAAGACATTAGCAAAACGACAAACTTCTTCGTATAACTCTTTAAACGAAATAATTTTATGCCGTGAAGGGTGATCACCTTCCCAAATAATCGCAGGTTTATGTGGATGTTCTTTGAGATGTCGATCCAGACAGTTTGCACTGACGTTTAACTCACCATCAGCGAACCATTCGATCTTAAAATTGTCGGTGTCATAACTGGTATTTTTGACCTGTGTAAAGGGTTTGATCCAATCCAGTCGTTTCGCTTCGGCTGCCCAGAACTCTTCAGGTTGCTCGATCGATTGCTGATAACGCTCAAAATAATCTGCTTCAAGCGTCCGCGCTGTTTTTTTAAATTCTTCGGGTACTGGATAGATGTCATTCATGCTGTTCCCTTCCTTGATGTTTGATATCTCATCACGAGATTTTGTCAGTCATTTACTTATTGATTTTTATTCCGCCTTAAGCAGTATGAACACAGCATAAAAGTGCAAACAATAATGCTTTGGTCTTAGTTCAACATAGCCTAATTTTTTAGTTCAGACATTATCTTTTCGAATAAAATTATTGATTTTTTGTGTACTTAGCTATACTTTTTTTAATGAAGATTTCAAACTGTAGCTTCACTAAAGCTTAAGAACTGTAACATTTCATCCGAATATAACCATTCAAAAAAATGAGGACCATATGACACAGCCATCTTCAAATTCCCCTTTCTTTGCCAGAAATAGTATTGAAATAAAAGATAATCCTTTATCTCCCAATGGGCGTTTTAATCGTCTAAGTTATCTGGGTTGGTATGGTTTTTTAAATATTGTGACCGTAGTTGCCTATTTAGCATTGGGCGTTTTTGTGGGCGCGTTTAGTCTAACCACCTTTTCCATTAATGATCGAGTCATGGATTTATTTAGTGGCGCGATGGGCATCGGCATCTTGGTGTTATGGGCAATTGTTGCCTATTTTCATATCGTTTTTTTAGTTCGTCGTTTACATGATGCCAATCGTAGTGGTTGGCTGTGCTTATTGATTTTAATTCCGCTCGTACAATTTCTATTTATGCTTTATGTGCTTTTTGTTCCAGGAAGCAAAGGCTTGAATGATTATGGTGCACCGCGTCCGTCAGCCGTATGGGAAAAAATTCTGGCGTGGCTCATGATCATTGTCATGATTTTAAGTCTATTTTCTGTTGCCAGCCTGATTTCATTCATGTCTAGTACAGGCGAACTGCAAACCCCAACAGAGATCGTACAAAAAGGTACAAGCTATTTCTAATCTCTATTGCAACCTAGTTGAGGGATATAGGTGATCGTACTACACTATCGCCTTGTTTTTTAAAGCTGGTATTTTGGAAATCAATGTGGCAGAAGATAATAAACTGAGCGATGTCGCAACCGATACCGCTCAACTGATTCAACAAGCGGGTGAGAAAACCACAAAATCGGTCATTCAACATACTGAAAAATACCACGATGCCTATACCGCGATTGATAAAATCGTGGATAGCTTCTGGGAACGTGTGCCTTACTTATGCATTGCTTTGGCCGTTTTTTTGATTTTTTGGCTTTTAACCAAAGTCTTTAAATTTTTTATCGCCAAAACCCTCAGCAATCGCAGTTATACCCGCCAGAATCTGGTCTTGGTACTGAATCGTGTCGGTAGTGTTTTGATCATGTTTGTGGGTTTCCTCATTGCACTGGTGATTGCCATTCCAGGTTTTACCCCAAGTCAACTGGTCAGTGCGCTAGGGATTGGTTCGGTGGCGATTGGTTTTGCCTTTAAGGATATTTTTCAGAACTTATTATCAGGCGTCCTGATTTTATTGGGTGAACCATTTCGTATTGGTGACGATATTATTGTCAACGGTATGGAAGGAACCGTCGAAGATATTCAAATCCGTGCGACTTTTTTACGTTCGCCTGATGGCCGCCGTTTAGTCATTCCAAATGCAACGGTTTATACTAGCGCTATTACGGTGAATACTGCTTATCAACGTCGACGCTGCCAATTTGTGGTGGGTATTGGCTATGAGGATGATGAACAAAAAGCAAAATCGATTATTCTGGATATTCTGAATAATAACCGCAATGTCCTGAGTCAGCCTGCATTTAGTGTCAATGTCACCGCATTGGCCGATTTTTCAGTTAATCTTACCGTTCAATGGTGGGTAGACACGACAGAAACAGGGATTTCAGCTTCGATTAGTGAGATTCAGGCTGAAGTCAAACAGGCATTTAGTGCAAATGCCATCAACATTCCTTACCCGATTCAGGAACTTAAAGTCCATCAAAGTGCACCAGAATTACTCAATACAGCAACAACTGCAGAATCAAACAGACAATCTTCCCAATAAATAGGAAATAGCGGTTTCTGTTCTTAAAATACGGTTGCCTAAGTGATACGCTTGGCAGCCGTTTTTGGTCAGTAAATCTACCTCATAAGGAATAAATCCACCTTCTGGCCCAATAATGATGCTGCAAGGATGATCAATTGCATAGGGCATGGCAGTTTCTGCATAAGGATGTGCCAAATAAGCAGGTCGATCTTTATCGATCATTTGCGGCAAAATATCTTCAACAAATGGCTTAAAACGTGGGTATAACTCAATTTCGGGAACAACCACATCTCCTGCCTGCTCCAAGCCTAAAGTCACATAATGATCCAATTGTTTTAAAAAAGGCGTTTGCCAATAACTTTTATCCACACGATAACTGTGGATAAGTATCAACTTGTCCACACCCAATGTCACGCTGTCCATCACAATACGACGTAACACTTTGGGTCTGGGCAATGCCACAATTAAAGTCACGGGCAATTTGGCAGGCACTTTTTCTTGTTGAATCGGTTCAATCCAGATTTTATCGAAATCAATTTTTTTTATTTCAACGAGATAGCGTGTCTCATTGCGAATCCCAACTTTGAGCCGATCACCGACATTCAATTTTAAATGCTGAATAATATGCTGATATTGTCTGGACTGGTGAATGACCCACAATGTCTCTTTAACATCCTCGGGTTCCAATAACACAATATTCATGCATCCTTCACCTGTTGATCCAGATAGTGGTCGATTACAGCGATATGGTGTAGTAATGACCCCTGATTCCGCGCTAACACTCGTTGTGCCTGAGCTGCCATATGTTTTGCAGCCTCTTGATCATATAAATAATGTCGAAACGCTGCCACTGCCGCCTGTGCATCGGGTGCAATGTCAATCGCCTGTTCAGCAACACATTCATCCACGATATTTTGAAAATTAAAATAATGCGGGCCAATCACGGTCGGCACATAAAGCGCCATCGGTTCCAAAATATTATGTCCGCCCCCCGGTTGATTGAGCGAACCACCGACAAAACAGACCTGACTTAAGGCATACCATGACCATAATTCACCCATACTATCAGCTAGATAAACTTGAGTGTCGGGTTGAACGTTCTGACCCAAACTACGTCGTTGAGTGTTTAGATTGAGTTTCTGGCATAATTGAAAGACTTCATCAAAACGCTCAGGATGACGCGGTACCACGATACATAATAAGGCAGGATTATTTTGTAAATCCTCTCGCAGTGCCTCAAGTAATAATTGTTCTTCTGGCGCATGGGTACTGGCAAGTGTAATGATTTGACGTTCTTTCA
The DNA here is from genome assembly GCF_019355975.1 of Acinetobacter septicus. Taxonomy (NCBI): domain Bacteria; kingdom Pseudomonadati; phylum Pseudomonadota; class Gammaproteobacteria; order Moraxellales; family Moraxellaceae; genus Acinetobacter; species Acinetobacter septicus. The sequence continues at coordinate 2,108,602 of NZ_CP079898.1, forward strand.
ATCTCCATTGCTGTTGTATTTGCTCGGCTTGCTCAAGAAAATGGGGGGGGGCTGAAATATCGAATTTGATATTACCTACTATTAGTGCTTTTTGTGCGGCTAAACCCAATTCAATATAGCGCTGTTGGGTGGGTTGATCCTGTGCCAATAAAATATCTATTTTACTCAGCATCGCTCGGGTTAAACCCGCTACTCGTGCATAGCCTTTAGCCGATTTTTCAGAAAGCCGAGCATTGAGTACCATCACTGCAATCTGATGTTGTCTGGCTTGATCGATTAAATTTGGCCATAATTCTGTTTCGACTAAGGCCAAAAAACGTGGCTGGTATTTTGCAAAAAACTGTTGCAGCAGATCAATTTGATCCACAGGCAAATATACCGCCTGAAATAGATCCAGATACGGTTCTTTTAAAAATAAAGATTTGGCGCGCGTCTGACCTGTTTTGGTGGTATTGGTCACCAGAACGGGATAACCCAATTTTAAATAATGTTCAATCAATGGGTGCGCGGCATTGGTTTCACCCACTGAAACTGCATGAAACCATAAGGCATGACGATTTTTAACAGGCTGAAATGGCCCAAAACGCTCCAGACATTCCTGTTGATAGAGTGCATCTGTTTCAGCGCGCTGTTTGATCTTCCAGCGATAAAAAGGCTTGATACACGCCAATAAAAAGTTATACCAAAATGGAGTCGCCAAATAGTTTGATCTCAATTGATTTTACAGGGCTTGAATATAACAGAGCGGCACACTTTTGTTAAAGTGTGCCGCTCTAAAGAAAATGGACTGTTTAAGCTTCGAGGGTATGCTCAGCTAAAGCCGGATAATCGGTATATCCCAATGCACCTTTAGCATAAATGGTTTCTGGATTTAACTCATTGAATGGCAGATTCTTCTCCAGACGTTCCAATAAGTCAGGATTGGCAATATAGGCTTTACCAAAAGAAACCGCATCTGCTTCACCTGATGCCAAAAGCTGTTTGGCTGATTCAGGCGTTAGGTTTTCATTGGCGATCCACGCCCCTGTAAATTGCTGACGCAATTGTGGGCTAATACTGTCTTCAGCTTGATATTCTCTTGAGAAAACAAAGGCAATCTGGCGCTGACTCAGTTGTTGCATCACATAGCCAAAGGTTTCCAGTGGATTGGCATCCCCCATGTCATGCGAATCTGCTCGCGGTGCAATATGCACGCCAACACGTCCTGCACCCCAAACCTCAATAAATGCATCGACTACTTGTAACAATAAGCGCGCTCGATTTTCAAGGCTACCGCCATACTCATCTTCACGTTGATTAGTGGTACTTTGCAAGAATTGGTCAATCAAATAACCATTTGCCGCATGCAACTCCACTCCATCAAAACCAGCAACTTTGGCTAACTCCGCGGCATGTTTATATTGCGCGACAATCTCCTGAATCTCTTCAATCGATAATGCACGTGGGGTTACATATGGACGTTTTGGTCGTAATAAACTGACGTGTCCAGCTGGTTGAATGGCACTTGGTGCAACGGGTGTATCGCCATCCAAAAGATCTGGATGAGAAATACGTCCCACATGCCAAAGCTGAACCACCATTTTTGAGCCTTGTGCATGGACTGCCTCTATAATTGGCTGCCATGCTTGTGCCTGTTGCTCTGACCACAGTCCTGGTGTTTCTGCATAACCGACTGCTTTAGGGGCAATCAATGTCGCCTCAGTCAAGATCAGACCTGCATTGGCGCGCTGGGCATAGTATTCCTGCATCAATTGATTAGGAACACGAGTTTCACCACTTCGTGCGCGGGTTAAAGGAGCCATGACCAGACGATTTTTAATTTCAAAATCGCCAATTTTCAAGGGAGAGTTCAATTCAGCCATAATCGCCTCGGCTCACACTGTTTGCTTGAGTTACAGTGCTTGTTTTAAATGATCGAGATATTGCTGAATCAATGCTTCATTACGCGAAAAATAAGACCATTGACCATATTTTTCGACCTTAATCAATCCTGCCTGTTGCAATACAGACAAATGATTGGACATGGTAGATTGGGAGACATTGCCTAAACGTTCAATGTGACCCGCACAAACACCACGTTCAAAATTGCCACACTCTTCTACCGACAAATAATGAGCTGGCTGCTTTAACCATTGCAAAATTTGCCGGCGAGTCGGATTGGCTAAGGCTTTAAAAATCGCATCTACATCCATAAACCTTGCTCATGGGTTAAATGACAAAGCATTGTTCAACACCTGATCTCATTATATCGAATAATTTAGATATTAATATCTATTTTTATAGATATATTGTCATCGCATGTAAATTTGCTTTGCCAATTGACTTGTAACTTAGAGACCTTGTTTTAAACTGGCTTCAATAAATTTGTCCAGATCACCATCCAGTACAGCGCCAGTATTGGAGTTCTCAACCCCAGTTCTTAAGTCTTTAATACGTGAATCATCCAGCACATAAGAGCGGATTTGACTGCCCCAACCGATGTCAGATTTGGAGTCTTCCAGTGCCTGAGCAGCTTCATTACGCTTACTCATTTCCAGCTCATACAATTTGGCACGTAACTGTTTCCATGCATGATCACGGTTCGCATGTTGCGAGCGCTGATTTTGACATGCCACCACAATCCCTGTTGGCGCATGGGTTAAACGCACCGCAGAATCGGTTTTGTTAATGTGCTGACCACCCGCACCTGAAGCGCGGTAAGTATCGGTACGCACATCGGATGGATTGATTTCAATTTCGATATTGTCATCAATTTCAGGTGATACAAACACCGCGCTAAATGAAGTATGACGACGATTACCACTATCAAAGGGTGATTTACGTACTAAGCGATGTACACCCGATTCGGTGCGTAACCAACCATAGGCATACTCACCCTCTACACGGATAGTCGCAGATTTAATGCCTGCCACATCGCCATCTGACTCTTCCATCAATTCAGCTTTAAAGCCATGACGTTCAATCCAGCGCATATACATCCGTAACAGCATCGATGCCCAGTCTTGCGCTTCTGTACCGCCAGACCCCGCCTGAATCTCGACATAACATGGATTTGGATCCATGGGGTTGCTAAACATCCGACGGAATTCTAGCTTGGCCAGTTCTTCTTCAGCGGTGGCAAGTTCAGCGTCCACATCCACCAGTAAGCTTTCATCATCAGCTTCAACCGCCAAATCCAGCATGGCTTTGGCATCTTCAAGTTGTTCAGCCAAACCATCCAGCACATTAATTATATTTTCAAGCTCGCCTTTTTCTTTGGCCATCGCTTGAGCGCGACTCTGGTCATTCCAGATCGCAGGATCTTCTAATTCACGCAGGACTTCTTCTAAACGTTCTTTTTTCAGATCGTAGTCAAAGATACCCCCGTAGTGTTTGACTACGATCAGTTAAATCTTTTAATTGGTTTAGATAAGGATTAATTTCCACGCGATTATGCTCACATCAAAAATAAATAGCGCATTATTTTAGCATAAAGTGTTTTTTAAGACATGATATGAAACATGATCACTGCGATGAAAACCTCAGACCGCACACTGAAAAAACTTAAAATAAGCTGAATAGCTTTCTGTATTCGGCTTCATTATTGCTATTTATTAAAGCATTTTACTCTCCATCATGATGTGCATCTGAAAATCTTGACTCACAAAAATGCCTCTTTATTGAGCAAAATATTACAATACTCACAAAACTACGTATCTTTTAATAAAACAAAACATTCAATTATTTTATTTAATTACAATAACTTATATTTAAAAATTTACATTGCAATTACATTATTACACTACAGTTACTAAGCCAAGATTGACGCACCATAATTTTCCAATACACTCTAAGTTGTAACAAAAGATTTACTTTTTTAAAAACTTTGGAGGGGAGATTTCCATGAAAAAATTAGCAATTGCATCTGCTTTATTATCCACATTGGCCTTTGTAGGCATTGGTACTGCACATGCCTATCAGGCTGAAGTCGGCGGTTCTTATACCTATAATGACTGGGATGACTATGATGCAACTCATCAGTTTGGTTTAGATGGAACTTACTATTTTAACCCTGTACAAACCCGTAATTCACCACTTGCAGAAGCCGCGTTTCTTGACCGTGCTAGTAACGTGAGTGCCAACGTTAAATATGCAGACAACGATGGCGTAAAAGATACTAACTACGGTATTGGCGCTGAATACTATGTTCCAAATAGTGACTTCTATGTGAGTGGTCGTATTGGTCGTGAAGAATTTGAAGTCGATAACAGCCCAATTGATAGTAAAACAACTCTTTACGGCGCTGAAATCGGTTACTTACCAACACCAGGTTTGTTACTTGCTTTGGGTGTAACAGGTTATGACCAGAAAGATGGCGATGATGGTGCTGACCCAACTATTCGTGCCAAATATGTGACTCAAGTCGGTCAACATGATGTAAACCTTGAAGCATACGGTGCATTTGGTGATCTAGATGAATATCGTGTTCGTGGTGATTACTATATCGATAAAACACTTAGCGTAGGTGCAGATTACTACAATAACGACTTAACAGATCGTGATGAGTGGGGTATTAACGCGAAGAAATTCCTCAATCAACAAGTCAGCGTTGAAGGTCGTATCGGATTTGGTGACAACTACAACACTTATGGTGTTCGTGCTGCTTACCGTTTCTAATTCAAAACAATCCTTAAAAAAAATCGCTCAAATTGAGCGATTTTTTTATTTTAAAATTTAATGAATATAACTTATTTATTTCAGTCAGCATTGTCCCCCATCTTTTATTTAATTTTTATTTTAGTAAACGTTTACACCTCCAAAATGTAAATAAAACTTTACATTTTTATAAATTACGAATACTCTTAATGTAAAGCAAACTTTACATAGGTATCCAATGAATAAATCTCGTGCTGTTCTGGAATTAGTTTTAGCCATTACATTTTATGTGGTGATCTTAATTATTTCATTAAAAGCACTTACTCATATTGAAAATCAATCGTTAAAAGTCTTGGTTTCTTTACTTCCCGTGCTTCCCGTTATACTGGTGATCTGGGTTATTATTCGTCAATTTATTCGTTTTGATGAATTACAGCGTAAAATTCAATTACAAGCACTCGCCATTAGTTTCCTCGGCACCGCATTCCTTACTTTTAGCTACGGCTTTTTGGAAAATATTGGATTTCCCAAACTGACCATGTTTATTGTCTGGCCTATGATGGGAACCTTTTGGTCAATGAGTACAATTATAGGTTCTTGGTATTACAATCGATGAGAAATAAGCTTCCTACACTACGCAAAAATCAAGGATTATCGCAAAATGATTTGGCTGTTTTGCTGGGTGTGTCTCGCCAAACGATTAATGCCATTGAAAAAGGCCGTTATGACCCGAGTCTGTCTCTGGCATTCAAATTATCAAGACAGTTTAAATTAACAATTGAGGAAATATTTCCTCAAGATGAAAACAGCTCAGATCACGCTATTGAATAAATAAGAACGCTTTCATTTCACATAAAAAGGGCAAAATAAAAGCAAGTTCGTTATTTAGCCTACTTTTATGTTGTTTTCTAAATTCAATTATTGTTCTAAATAAATAATCCGTAGCTGTAAGCTGACCGAACCATTAAATTGATTGCGCTCCAGTTCATACACCAGCCGTACACTTTCTTTCATTGGATTGAATTCAAATTTATCTTTTGCATTAAAGGCAATAGCATCCACTGTTGCACCATGATCCAAAGCCAGTTTAAGCTTCAAATGACTCTCTTTGAGCCAGCGATAATCAAGTACTCCAAACTCCCCTTCAAACTGAGGTAAGGGAAATTTATGTCCCCACGGTCCGAGCTGTTCGATCTGACTCAGTGTTTCCAGATCAAAAGCGTGATGCGGCAAATGACCATCTGTCCATAATGTGGCCTGAAATAATTCCTGATCCATATCCGCGAGCAAATCGGTGAAATGTTGTTTAAATGCCTCAAAATGATCTTTATGCAAAGTTAAACCCGCTGCCGCAGCATGACCACCAAAATGACTAATTAACTCTGGATGGCGCTCCGCCACACGTTCAATTGCATCACGGATATGAATACCATCAATAGAACGTGCCGACCCCTTAATATGCTGCCCATCTTCATCTGGCGCAAAGACAATACTGGGACGATGAAATTGTTCTTTTAAACGACCCGCCACAATCCCGATCACCCCCTGATGCCAACTTTGTTCGAATAAGACTAAGGCAGAAGGAATGCTCTCTGTCTCCAGTTGAAGCTGCTCCAGATAACTGAGAGCCTGTTGCTTCATACTGGTTTCAACTTGACGGCGTTCAACATTGAGCTGATTCAGTTGTACTGCAATCTGATAAGCCTTGGCATAATCATCTGCCAATAAACATTCAATGCCGATATTCATACTGTCCATGCGTCCAGCGGCATTGATGCGTGGGCCGAGGACAAAACCCAAATCCTGCGCTTTTAAACTGGCTGCATCACGTTTCGCGATTTCTAGCAAAGCCAATATGCCTAGACGACATTGTTGTTGCTGAATCCGCTTTAGACCTGCATCGACTAAAATTCGGTTGTTATAATCCAGACTCGCCACATCTGCATAGGTTCCGAGTGCCACCAAATCCAGATATTGACTTATTTTAGAACTGCTTTTATTCAGCTTGCTGCGGTAGGTCGCTAGATTTGCCAGTAAATAAAAAGCCACACCGACACCCGCCAATGCCTTACTTGGAAATTCACAGCCTAGTTGGTTGGGATTGACCACGGCTTCAGCCTGTGGCGTAGCTTTGGTGGTTAGATGGTGGTCGGTGATAATGACCTGCATGCCTAATTCATGACAACGCTCAACACCTGCATGACTGGAAATCCCATTGTCTACCGTAATCAATAAATCTGGCCGAAAAGTGTGATCTGCCAACTCTGCAATGGCAGGCGTTAAGCCATAGCCATATTTAAAGCGGTCAGGAACGAGATATTCAACTTTTGCGCCCATATCACGCAGTACCAAGATCATTAATGCCGTACTGGTGGCACCATCTGCATCATAATCCCCGACAATCACGATCTTTTGTTGCTGATCAATCGCCTGATCAATCAATTGAATCGCTTTGTCCAGATCTTTCAACTGCGGCGCAAGCAAATGTTTAAGTTTTAAATCAAGCTCATCATTTGAATTGACCCCACGACGTGCCAGAATTTCAGCAATAAAAGTCGGCACACCCTGAAACTGTTCAGGATGTGTCAATAAAGGGCGTTGTTTAATTTGAAATTGGGTCATTTACAATATTTGTCGACTTTTAACTTACAAATAATTGAGTTACATGAAGAGAATGGGGCGCTGAAACCAAATTAATATCAAACTTTAATGAGGGCTCAATTCTTGAACTTGCATTATGAATTCTAAAAGAAATTTGCCATCCTTCATTTAATGTGACTAGTAAGGTTGTATGTGAATTTTCTTTATATACAACTTCTATTAATCTATTTGGGAGTTTAAGTTTTGGAACTCTAGCTTTAGGCTTAATACTTTTGAATGGTAGATTCAACGTACCATGCAAGTTATAAGATTGAATTTCAACCTTATTACTTCCCTTAATAACTTTATAAAAATCTTTATTGCCTATCAAATACTCTACCAATCTTGCGGCAACAATCCCGGGATTTTCCTTGTCTAGACGAATTAACTCTTCTTTAAAAGCATCCAAAACTGGTATATATACAGAACTATGATAATCTCCTAACGTTTCCCATTTTTGGGTTGATTTACTAGTTTTCTTGATTTGAGCTAGATGATCAAAGATTGGTTTGATTTTACTAAAATAAGTATTAGTACAAGATAAACCTAACCATTTCTGACCAAAATCAATATCATTGGATAAACGAGAATGTTTTACTGCTCTATGATTATTCTTTGCGGATATACCAATTTCCCAATTTTGTGAAGAACGTAATGCCAAAACATCACGGACATCTCCTGACTCCCCAGCCTTATCAGCAACAATTTCTAATTGTAATACATCCTTTATATCAATTTGATTAGATAGACGTGGCTCTAGATCAATCAAATAATTAATAGCAAAACTTGCAATCAATCTAAATTTATCTTGTTCAGCTTCAAGGAAACTATTAAAACAATTCAATGCTGTGTTATATGGTTCATTCTCAATAATCTCTATTACTGAAACAAGAGATGTCAAACGAGCTTGAAATTCAAGTAATACCGCATATTCAAAAGCTTTGCCATTAATTGTTTGCTTTGCCACTTTCACCATTATGCAGACATCCTGTTTACAATCTCACTTAATTTTTCTTTTACAACAGCCCCATTAACTTCTTCAGAAAACGTCCTATTAGTTGATATCTTTATTGCATTTAAATCACTATAAATTTTTTCTGCTAAGGTTTTTCCCATTTTTACTGGAACAGCATTTCCAATCATTTTATAGGCAGCACTAACTTTTTTGTAATCAAAGAAAAAATTATCTGGAAATGTTTGAATTCTTGCACATTCACGAATACTTAATCTGCGATACAGATGCTCTTGTCCTTTTATAAATTCACGGATATTTTGCTCTACAAACTTCATCTTAGGCGCTTGTGGATGCAATGGAGCATGCCGACCACCAGCTTGAATTGTAAAAGAAACCTCATCCCATGATCTAACTCTATTTCTTGACATATAAATGGATGAAAATCCACCAGTCATATATTCATGATTTAGGACTTTACAATCAGCTCCATTCGTGAGGTTTCCATCTTTCGCTGGTAAGACATTTTCACTTAAATCACCAATTGCTTGTGCTAATGTAATTTTATCAATAGGTGTTATTGGTTTAGGAAACTCAAATCTCTTACCTAAATCTTCTCTATAACCTACAAAAAAAACTCGCTTTCTATCTTGGGGAACACCAAAATCTGCAACATTCAAAAGCTCAAAAGAAAGTTTATACCCAATCTCTTGGAACATTTGTTTGATATGTTCCAAAGCTTCTTTGTGTGCAGGTAATAACATTCCGGAAACATTCTCTGCTAGAAAGAATTTTGGTTTTTTGTCAGCAAGAATTCTCATAAATTCATAAAAAAGCTGTCCTCTTTTGTCCGTAATACCACGTTTTGACCCAGCTTCTGACCAACTCTGACAAGGTGGACCACCAATGATTCCATCACAATCAGGTACTTCATCTGATGAAATATCAACGATGCTTCTCTTATCTAAAATTGTATTCTTATGATTTAGCTCGTAGGTTGACCAAATTTCTTTATCATATTCATTCGCCCAAACTACATCAAAGCCAGCTTGCTCAAAACCCAAATCCAGACCACCAGCTCCTGCAAAAAACGATACGACTTTCATAAACTGATACTTTATACTGAACAACTTGAGTAATGATCTAACCATTATTGCCAAATTGCAATTTAAAACTGAAATCATTGCGACAGAGAACGTCGTTTAATACTAAAAACTTACATCAATAGCTTTAAAAAATAATCAGACAACCCAATTCTGAGCAATAAAAGTCGGCACACCCTGAAACTGTTCAGGATGTGTCAATAAAGGGCGTTGTCTAATTTGAAATCGGATCATCTAAGGCATTAAACGCTGTAACTTCCATGTACCATCCACTTTCGCATAACTGAGTCGGTCATGTAAACGGTTGGGTCGACCTTGCCAAAATTCATAATAATCAGGCTGTAGGCGATATCCCCCCCAAAACTCGGGTTTAGGCAATTCAGCTTTGTCACCCACCTGACCATGGAGCTGATTAAAACGCTGCACCAACACATCACGACTTTCAATGACACCACTTTGTGGCGTACTAATGTGTGCCGCAATCTGGCTATCACGTGGACGCTTATGATAGTAATCAATCGCTTCAAGTTCAGGGATTTTATTAACTTGACCACCAATCCGAATCTGTCGTTCCAGATCATGCCAATAAAACATCAGCTCGACATAAGGATTTTCAGCTAAATCCTGTCCTTTTTGACTGTCATAGTTGGTATAAAAATCATAACCAGCTTCTGTTGCACCACGCAGCAACAGCGTCCGTACATGTGGGCGACCTTGAACATTACAGGTTGCCACCGACATGGCATACGGCTCATGAACTTTTGCTTCTAGTGCGTAATTAAACCACTGTAAAAATTGCTCATGAGGATTTGGACTGACTTGATTTTCATACAGCTCACCTTTTTCATAACTGAGACGTAATTCACTCAGGTCTTTAATCAGGTCACTCATATGATTTCCCCTTTCATGCAGCAGTGGCGTGAAAACGCACAGCTTCAGCCAAATGATTGGCAAGCGCTGTCACTTCTTCTTGTTGATCACCTTCGACCATCACTCGAATGACTGGTTCTGTGCCTGATTTACGAATCAATAAACGACCACGACCTTTCAGTTGTGCTTCGGCTTTTTCAAACTCTGCCACCAAAGCAGGTACCGCATACGGATCGATCATTTGATCAAGACGAACATTGACCAAGACTTGTGGAAATAGTTTAAAGTCAGCGACCAATTCATGCAGCGCTTTTTCTTGTTCAACCATCACGGTCAGCACTTGCAATGCCGCAATAATTGCATCACCCGTAGTACTTTTATCTAAAGTTAAAACATGACCTGATGGTTCCCCACCAATCACCCAATTATTTTCCTCAAGCGCTTGCAGCACATAGCGGTCACCCACTTTGGCACGAACGAATGGCACTTGTGCTGCTTCCAGCGCCAATTCCAGCGCCATATTGCTCATGACTGTTCCCACAATACCCGCAGGCTTGTTGTTGGCCTGAGTCGCCAAAATATACAAAATATGATCGCCATCAACCTGATGACCAAATTGATCCACCATAATCACACGATCCGCATCGCCATCAAAAGCAATGCCAAGATCGGCTTGATGCTCTAGCACTGCTTTTTGTAACTGTTCTGGATGGGTCGAACCACAATGTTCATTGATATTTAGACCATTTGGTTCGTTGTATAAGGCCACGACTTTGGCGCCCAATTCACGAAACACCGCTGGCCCGACGCTATAAGCTGCACCATTGGCACAATCCACCACAATTTTTAAATTACGCAGGTCAAAATGATAGGGAAACGTCGATTTACAAAATTCGATATAACGTCCATTGGCATCTTTAACCCGAACGCTTTTCCCCAGATTGGCGGTATTTTCGATCTGGATGTCATGCTCTAATTCTTGATTGATTTGTTCCTGTAAATGATCAGGTAATTTTTTGCCTTCACTGGAAAAAAACTTAATACCATTATCATAATAAGGATTATGCGATGCTGAAATCACAATCCCCGCGTGTGCATGTAAAGCACGCGTTAAGTGAGCAATCGCAGGCGTTGGCAATGGCCCTAATAAGTGCACATACACCCCAGCCGCATTCAGACCTGCCTGTAAAGCGGCTTCCAGAATATATCCTGACAGTCGTGTATCTTTGCCTAATACTACCAATGGTTTGGCTTTAGGATTGGTGCGTACCAGAACCTTACCTGCGGCAAATCCTAGTTTGAGTGCAAACTCAGGGGTAATCGGCATTTCTCCAAATTTTCCACGAATGCCATCTGTTCCAAAATAACTCATGTTCTACTCACTTATTATGGACTGCTCGATCACAGCCTTTCTCTCATTGTGTTTACTTTACACCAAAACAAAAATGCCGTCAGTGAACTGACGGCATTTTCATGTGTAGCGATGGTGAAATTTAACCCACCCGATAATTCGGGGCTTCTTTGGTAATGGTCACGTCATGCACATGTGACTCTTGCATCCCCGCAGAGGTAATTTTCACAAACTTGGTATTCTGACGCATCTCTTCAATATTGGCAGAACCTGTGTAGCCCATCGATGAACGTAAACCACCCATCATTTGATGCACTATCGCACTCATTGGACCTTTATAAGGAACACGACCTTCGATACCTTCTGGTACCAATTTTTCAACACCCGCTTTGGCATCCTGAAAATAACGATCCGATGAACCAGTCGCGCCAGACATTGCACCTAATGAGCCCATCCCACGATACGCTTTATAGTAACGCCCTTGGAAAAATTCAACTTCACCCGGTGCTTCTTCGGTACCCGCCATGAGTGAACCGACCATAATCGTACTGGCACCCGCAGCAATGGCTTTTGCCAAGTCACCTGAATAGCGAATACCGCCATCAGCGATCAATGGAATTTGTTCTTTCAGTGCAGAAGCGACATTATCAATCGCTGAAATCTGTGGAACACCGATACCCGCAACGATACGTGTGGTACAAATCGAACCTGGTCCAATCCCGACCTTCACTGCATCCGCACCTGCATCGAGCAACGCTAAAGCCGCATCACCTGTTGCGATATTGCCACCAATGACCTGAACCTGCGGATAGTTTTGTTTCACCCAACGCACACGCTCAATCACGCCCGCAGAATGGCCATGCGCAGTATCCACCACGATCACATCGGCCCCTGCTTCAACTAGCGCTTCTACACGTGCTGGAGTTTCAGCACCTGTACCTACCGCAGCACCCACGCGTAAACGACCTAATTCATCTTTACATGCATTTGGATACAGTTCAGCTTTACGGAAGTCAGTCACCGTAATTAAGCCTTTCAAGGCATGGCTGTCATCCACCACCAATACTTTTTCAATACGATGTTTTTGCAATAAAGCTTGAATATTTTCTTTAGATTCGCCCTCTTTCACCGTCACTAAACGGTCTTGGGGGGTCATGATATTGCTAACCGGCTGATTTAAGTTCGTTTCAAAACGTGTGTCACGCCCTGTCACAATCCCAACCACTTTGCCATCTTTGACCACAGGTACGCCACTAATATTATTGGCCTGGGTAATGGCAATCAGTTCACCTACTGTCGTTTCAGGGGTCACCGTAATCGGGTCTTTCACCATGCCTGCTTCAAATTTTTTGACACGACGCACTTCTGCTGCTTGCGCGGCAATATCCATATTTTTATGCAAAATACCAATACCACCGTTTTGAGCCATAGCAATCGCCATACGTGACTCAGTCACGGTATCCATTGCAGCCGAAACAAGAGGAATATTAAGTTGAATACCGCGGGTCAAACGTGTCTTTAAGGAGACATCTTTTGGAAGAACTGTAGAGTAGGCAGGGAGTAATAAGACATCATCGAAGGTTAACGCTTCTTGAACGATGGTCAGCATAACAATCTCACTGGTAGTTTCCGTGCGCTATTATAAACAAATTTGCCATTAAATTTCATTTTTTATTATGGGAAATTTTATGACATCGTTGTTTTGAGTTTAAATTGAATAAACTCGCGCTAAATGAGTCCCGCCTGTTTCATTTCATTTTTAAAATAAGAATAATAAATAGGAGCAACGATCAAACCAGCCAGACCAAAGACCGCCTGAAAAAATAACATTGCAATCAAGAGTTCCCATGCATTGGCATTGATGCGTTGGCCTATAATTTTGGCATTTAAAAAGTATTCAAGCTTATGGATCGATACCAAATAGATAAAGGCCATCGTGGCAGCGGTAAACGAAATACTAATGGCAGAGAGTATGACCAATGTATTTGAAATCAAATTTCCGACAACAGGAATCAGTCCAAAAATAAAGGTTAAAATCACCAGTGTTTTGGCAAAAGGTAAATGCATACCGAGTAAGGGTAAAACCGCTAAAATAAATATACCTGCCAAAACAGTATTCACAATTGAAATTTTAATTTGAGCAAACACTACATTTTTAAAAGCAGTATAGAGTACGTTTAAACGTTGTAGACATTGGTGCTTAAAGCTGGGTACGTTTTCACTGTCTTCAATGGGACTTAAAGAAACCAAAGCCCCTAAAATCATCCCGATAATCATGGTTACAAAGGCATGTAAAGCGTCTGTGCCTGCATGTTGTAAGGTCTCCACATGATTTTTCAGCCACTCAAAGGCGTACTGCTTCATATCATCCAGACTTTCAGGAATATAACCTGAAAAATATTGACCAAACTCCTGTTGAAAGCGTTCAAGTAGAGTGTCCAGATTTCGGCTCATGGTGACCAGTCCACCGTCTTTCAGATCATGCACCACATACGCAATAGAACCAAAAACCAGAAACACCAAAATACTGATCACCACGATATTAAAAATGGCAACTGCAATAATTCGCCCATATTTGCCACTGGAAAACTTTTCAGCATACGGACTTAGTTTGGTGAGAAGCGCATAAACCAAGAAACCAGATAAAAAAGCCACCAATAGATGTAATGGAATCAGAATGAGTAATGCAACAGTCATAATGATATAGCTGGCGATCTGGCTTTGTCGCTCATTCAATAGTGTCATTCTGTTTTCCTTTATTATTGTAAAAAGTAAAATAACAATAAGATCGCTTAACCTTACTGCTATTTTAAAACAGAGTCACTATCAAAATCTGTTATGAATTGATCATTTAACAGGATATGCAAAATTGGTCTGATCCATAAGATCAATCCCACAGGGTAAGTCTTCTATCCAGTCCAAAAATGCATGAACCTGTGCCTTTCCAACAAATGCTGTTCCGTGTTGAGGCACGATCATTTCGACATCCATCTGACGAACCATATTGACCCATAGGCGAATGACGCGATTAGAACACATATAACGCTGATGAAAACCTTTCATGTTTGGAATATGTTCAGCAAAATTTTCTATCGATTTTGCAGCATCCTCCACCATCGAAGCGCCCATATCACCTGAAAATAGAATTTTCGAGATAGGATCATAAAACTGGAAGTTACCCACAGAATGTAAAAAATGTCCTGGCACCACCACAATATGACTATTCCCCAAAGGCAACACTTGCCCCTCATCAGGCAATTCAATCAGCCGATCTAGCCAGTGCCCTTTCATCCGTTCACTCATAAACGTTGAACTTAAATGCGGTAAAAATCGTGCCCAAAGTTTTGAAGCCACCACTTTGGCATTCGTATAGACCAGCCAACGAGGCATAGAGGTAATAATATCTGGATCCTGATGCGAAGCCATGACATAGTCCAGATTTTCCAGACGGGTATATTTATTCAGTTCCATGGTTAATGGCATATAGGTCAAATCGCCACCAGGATCCAAGACAGCGGCGCGTTGTTGATCAATAATCAAAAATTGATTTGCCTGTACCCCTTCACCTTTGACTAAGCTACTAAAGCGAATACACCGATGCCCATCACGATCAAATAACACTTGTGAAGTTGTATGTTCAAATGTCATACCCCAATTCCCCAATTAAGATAAATTTTAGTTTAATTCCATAATAAAACAATGGGATTCTAATTGCGATAAAATTATGACTTGTTTAGGACTGGGAATTAGGCATAAAAAAGCACCTGCGAACAGATGCTTGATCATTTATATTTGTTTTAAAAGAAATAATGCTGAACCAAGGTTGAAATACCGACGATCAGAAAAATCGCGGCACCAATTTTATGAATCAGCGAGATTGGCAAACGATCTGCCATTTTGTTGCCTATAAATACCGCTGGCGCATTGGCAATCATCATACCCACGGTCGTACCCAGCATCACCCAAAATACGCTATCGAAACGGGCGGCTAAAGCGACTGTCGCAATTTGTGTTTTATCTCCAATTTCAGCCAGAAAAAATAAGATAAAGGTGGCGCCAAACACACCAAAACGTTGCCATTTATTAATACTATCGGTTTCATCATCCAGTTTATCCGGAATTAACATCCAGAGTGCCATTCCAATAAAACCAATCGCCAACACCCATACCATCACCGTTGGGTTTAAGACTGTAGTGAGCCATTGACCCAACACCGCAGATAAACCGTGGTTGATGGTCGTTGCCAACAAGATTGCAATCAGAATAGGAACAGGTTTGCGGAACCGGGCAGCGAGTAAAAGCGCGAGAAGCTGGGTTTTGTCGCCCATTTCAGCAAGGGCAACAACAGAAGTCGAAATCAGGAATTCTTGCATATCTGTTCTCTGGCTAGCATATATACCTATGACCTATCGCCCCTGCTAGCCAAAAAGTGCAGAACGATAAATCAAAGGTCTTGCCAACTAAAGAACGCGCAAACGTTCAAGCTATGATGACCATGTTCGGTGGAACAATTATGTTGATCATCACCCAATTACTTTGCGTAACTGGAGGCTACTCCCCAATGAAGTAGCCTTATCATATCAAATTAAGAAAATAATTCATATTATTTTGAATAGATTTTTAATGCCGCACAAATCCTTTTGAATACAAAATCAAATTTTTTGACTTGATTCGATCTATTTCTCCTCATCTCGCGATATAAATGGAGCAGGATTTGGACTAGGATGCTCTGGATGACGATCTTTTAAATTTTCCTCTAATTGCTCTGCATCAATTTTTTCCACAGCTTCACGTATCGCTTGATTGCCCTGACTGTCATCCTGACCAGTATCTGTTTGTTCACTTGATTGATTAGAATCTTGGTTTGATTTCATTTTTTTCTCCTGCTTAAACTCTTCATCTAGTTCAGCACTATCGGTTAAACCTTCGAGTTGCTGTGATGAAAATTCATCATTTTCCAAAATATTGACATCCAAATCGTTGGCTTTAATCTTGTTGCTTTGCAAACGATCAGAATCTACTTCTAAATTTTTTTGATCATTCTGGTTTGTCATTACTTGACTCCTAGACTGTTTTAAAGGTGTTTTTTTAATTGCATCTCATTGCGTCACTTCTCATCATTTATGTTAGTGCATCCCTGTGTAATGTTTAGATCAATCCTGTATTAAACATACTAAAAAAATGTTTATTTACTGATCTCATGTAAACAAAAATCGAAAACCATATCGATCGTTCAAATGACCTAAACATAAAAAAACCTCGCCAAAGCGAGGTTTTTTTCAATCTTCAATACAGATTTTAAATCAACAGTGTGCGAATATCTTTGAGCAACTTGGTCAGCTTATGGGTAAAGCGCGCTGCATCTGCGCCATTGATCACACGGTGATCATAAGACAACGATAATGGTAACATTAAGCGCGGATCGAAGTCTTTGCCATTCCATACAGGCTGCATGGTTGCAGGTGAAATACCCAAAATCGCGACTTGTGGCCAGTTCACCAATGGCGTAAATGCCGTTCCACCAATTGAACCTAAACTGGTAATGGTGAAGTTAGCACCTTGTAAGTCTTTCGGAGATAATTTCTTATCGCGTGCTTTTTGACTGAGTTCACCTAATTCAACAGCTATTTGCTTAATCGATTTCTGATCTGGATTACGCAGCACAGGTACCGTTAAACCATCAGGTGTCGCGACTGCAATCCCCATATGAATTTCATTGCGGAGCAAAACTGATT
Source organism: Acinetobacter septicus (assembly GCF_019355975.1). Lineage (NCBI taxonomy): Bacteria > Pseudomonadati > Pseudomonadota > Gammaproteobacteria > Moraxellales > Moraxellaceae > Acinetobacter > Acinetobacter septicus. The sequence continues at coordinate 2,125,888 of NZ_CP079898.1, forward strand.
TTTGATCATCAGCCAAGTGTCCAGCAAAGTAAGGCTCTTCTTTCAGCAAATGTGCAACTGCTTTCGCAATAAAGGCTAAAATCGTCAGACTCACGCCTTGCTTTTTAAAGCCATCTTTTAACTCACCACGCCATGCTTCAAGCTCGGTAATATCTGCCAAGTCAAACTGAGTCACTTGCGGAATAAAATTATTGAGTGACAATTGCGGCACAGATACTTGTTGTAAACGCGTCATGGTTTTGATTTCACCGCCGCCAAAAGCAGTAAAATCTGGCAATGCTGGTAATCCAGAAGCAACAGGTGCCGCAGAAGTCGTTGCCGTTGACGCAGGAGCCGTCATACATTGTTTCACATGGGCATAGATGTCTTCTTTCATCAAACGCCCATGCTCACCAGATGCTTTGACCTGTGCCAAAATTACACCCAGCTCACGTGCAAGCTTACGCACCGCAGGTCCTGCATAGACTTTAGCATTTTCAGCTTCTTGTGCCTGACTCAGCTTGCTTGCCGAATCAACCGCAGCAACCTTTGGTTGTTCGGCAGGTTTTGTAACACTTTGGGTTTTGACTGAACTCGTTTGTGCAGCAGCTTGCGCTTTGGCTTTAGGCGCTGATTTTGCTTCACCTTCAATCGTTGCCAGCGCAATGCCCTGTTTAACCTCTTGTCCAACACTGACATGAATCGCTTTGACCACACCCGCGATACTGCTGGGTACTTCAACTGAAGCTTTGTCAGATTCAACTACACACAAACTTTGTTGTGCGTCTACATGATCACCCACTTGTACTAAAATTTCAGATACCGTGGCTTTATCAACACCCAAATCAGGTACGCTAATTTCCTGCTCACCTGAGCTAACCGTTTCCTGTGTATCCGTTTCATCTTCAACATTTGTTGAAGTGGTCTCAGCAGGTTGCGCTACGGTATTTTCATTTGCCGTAGCTGTTTGTTCAGTTGTCTCTTCACTTGCAGCTTGTGTTTTCACTTTAAGTAAAAGCACACCTTCTTTAACACTGTCACCCTCTTTCACTGCAACACTTTCAACGGTTCCAGAAACAGGGCTTGGCACTTCAACCGATGCTTTGTCGGACTCAAGCAAAATCAGACTGTCATTTTCTGAAATTTCATCGCCCACTTTGACTAAGAGTTCCGCAACTGTAGCCTTTTCTACACCAATATCTGGCACTTGCACCTCAACCACAGTGGTTGCACCAGATGAAGTGGATGCCGTTGGTTGGGTTGCTGCTTGTTCTGGGGTTTCAGATGTCGTCGATTTAGGAGCCGCCTCTGCTTGAACAGGTGCCTGTTCTTTAGATGCAACTTCATTACTTTGACTGGTGCCGCTTTCTAATTCAATGAGAGCAGTGCCTTCTGTTACCTCGTCACCCTGATTGACCAAAATACTTTTGACCACACCAGAAGCTGTGCTTGGAACTTCAACAGATGCCTTATCTGATTCAAGTAAAATCAGACTATCATTTTCAGAAATCTGGTCGCCAACCTTGACTAAAATCTCGGCAACCGTCGCTTTTTCTACGCCAATATCAGGTGTTTTCACTTGCATGTCTTAGTTCCCCTCACCTGATTGTTCTTGGTAAGCTGCAACAGGCTGAACTTCAGGATGTGCCTGAGGTGCCCATGCGACAGGACGATCCGTTTCCAATTCAAAGCTTGAAATGGCATCTTTCACCAAACGGTTTTCAACTTCACCTTCATCTGCCAGTTTTTTCAATGTGGCAACCACAATGTGTGCTGCATCAACGCCAAAGTAACTACGCAAATTACCCCGCGTATCTGAACGACCATAACCATCTGTACCCAAAGTCACATAAGGACGGTTATCTGGCAGATAAGCGCGAATTTGTTCGCTATAGGCACGCATATGATCGGTTGCAGATACCACAATACCATCTGTGCCACGTAACTGCTGAGACACCCATGATTCTTTGGTGACTTCAGTCAGTGGATGCAAGCGGTTGTATTCATCACACGCCATACCATCACGAGCTAACTCATTGAAACTCGTAACGCTCCAGATATTGGAATGAATCTGATACTCTTCACGCAAGATCTTGGCTGCTTTAATCACTTCACGCAGAATCACACCCGAACCAAGGAGCTGCACGGTGGCCTTGTCATCTTTTTCAAACAAGTACATCCCACGCTTGATACCTTCTTCAGCACCTACTGGCATTTCTGGATGTTCGTAGTTTTCATTCATGACTGTGAGGTAATAAAACACACGTTCCTGATTAACATACATACGCTGTAAACCATCATGCACCACCACAGCCAACTCATAACCAAAGCAAGGATCATAAGCTACGCAGTTTGGAATGGTACTGGCCAGAATGTGAGAATGACCATCCTGATGCTGTAAACCTTCGCCGTTCAAAGTTGTACGACCTGCTGTTGCACCGAGCAAGAAACCTTGTGCCTGTGCATCGCCTGCTGCCCATGCAATATCGCCAATACGCTGGAAACCAAACATCGAGTAGTACATATACATCGGAATCATTGGCAAATTATTGGTCGAATAACTGGTGCCCAAAGCAGCCCATGCACTCATGGCACCCGCTTCATTGATCCCTTCTTGCAACATGTGACCATCTTTAGCTTCACGATAGTTCATGAGCTGTTCATTGTCTTCTGGCGTATATTTCTGACCATGCGCAGCATAAATACCCAATTGACGGAACATGCCTTCCAGACCAAAGGTACGTGCTTCATCAGGTACAATTGGAACGACACGGTCTTTAATGGCTTTTTCTTTCAGCAACGCCGCAATCAAACGCACCATCACCATGGTGGTTGATTGTTCTTTACCATTACTGCCGCTGAGTACGCTATCGAAAATTGAAATATCTGGAATGGCTAACGCTTCACTCTCTTTACGACGTGCTGGCAGATAGCCCCCTAATGCTTCACGACGCGCCTTCATATATTTAAGCTCTGGCGAGTTTTCTGCTGGACGATATAGCGGTAATTCTTCAAGTTGCTCGTTGGTAAATGGCAGATTGAAGCGATCACGTACATACTTGAGTGAATCAACGTGCATCTTTTTAATCTGATGGGTTTTATTCACCGCTTCGATCTCATCCGACAAGCCATAACCTTTTACGGTTTTTGCCAAGATCACGGTTGGTTGACCTGTACTCTTCATGGCTTCAGCATAGGCTGCATAGACTTTATATGGGTCATGACCACCACGATTCAGATTATCAATGTCTTCATCGCTTAAGTTTTTCACCAACTCTTCAGCTTCAGGATATTTACCAAAGAAGTGTGCTCGTGTATACGCTCCGCCTTTGACCTGATAACGCTGATAATCACCATCAACCGCTTCTTCCATCACGGCTTTTAATGCGCCTGATTTGTCATTGGCTAATAACGGATCCCAATGACGACCCCAGACCACTTTAATCACACGCCAGCCCGCGCCACGGAATAAGGACTCAAGCTCCTGAATGATTTTACCATTACCACGCACAGGACCATCCAGACGCTGTAAGTTACAGTTCACCACCCAGATCAAGTTATCCAGTTTTTCACGACCTGCCAGTGAAATGGCACCTGTACTTTCAGGTTCATCCATTTCACCATCACCGAGATACGCCCAGACTTTACGATTTTCTTCTTTAATTAAACCACGGTTCATCAGGTATTTTTGAATATGGGCCTGATAAATCGACATGATCGGTCCCAAGCCCATCGATACGGTTGGGAACTGCCAATAGTCAGGCATCAAATAGGGATGCGGATAGCTAGATAAACCATTACCATTCACTTCACGGCGGAAGTTACTCAATTGTTCTTCAGTCAAACGACCTTCAAGAAAAGAACGGGCATAAATACCAGGTGCACAGTGACCTTGGTAATAAATCATGTCGCCGCCAAAACTATCACTATTGGCACGGAAAAAATGGTTAAAGCCTACATCATACAAGGTGGCTGAAGATGCAAAACTGGCCAAGTGACCACCCAGATCATCACCGGTTTTATTGGCGCGTAATACCATTGCCAATGCATTCCAGCGAATAAGCGCACGAATACGACGCTCCATATCCTGATCGCCTGGCATGGCAGGTTGTTCTTCTACTGAAATGGTATTTAAGTAAGGAGTATTTAGGCGCTGAATAGGCACATGCTTCGCAATTGCGCGTTGATAGAGCTTTTCGAGTAAAAAAGCAGCACGTTCTGTACCCATATGCTGCAAAACGGAATCGAAAGCATCTTGCCATTCTTGGGTTTCTTGTGCGTCGGAATCACCATAAAACGCCATAACTCACCTTTTCCTTAGTCTACGGTTAGTCCATATTTTTATCATATTTGGGGTGGCGCAAGTTAGCCATGCCAGTGAATACAGATTGACAGCATTATTTAGATAATAAATAGTTGTTGACTTTTCATTACTCAAAATAACAAAAAATCGCCAATATAGGCGATTTTTTATACACAATATTTTAAATCTAATGCTAACTTAAATAATAGAAATATTGCACGGAGTAAGCATGACCAATAAAGCCATTATGGAAGCAAGGCGAGGTAACTAGATGGATTTTTACGTTCTCCATCACGTACCACTTCAAAATGTAGATGAGGACCTGTACAACGTCCAGTACAACCGACATTGGCAATATGCTCACCTGCTTGAACTTGATCACCTGCACGCACCATGATGCGTGATGCATGAGCGTAACGAGTCAAATAACCGTTCCCATGATTGACTTCAACGTATTGACCATAACCTGTGCCCCAACCCGCTTTGGTCACGATACCGGGACCTGTTGCATAAATAGGGGTACCACTTGGCGCAGCTAAATCAATACCAGAGTGTCCACGTGTTGTGCCCATCAACGTACGCATACCGTATTCAGATGAAATACGAGTCATCTCAGGTAATGGGTGTTTGATCAACCATGAAGAATAGGGATTGTTACTTGAAGCTGAGAATCTAGCTGAGTTACCAGTTTTCCCATATTTCTTTTCAAGAGATTCGTTATTTAATTCAACTGTTTTCTCGCGTAGCGTCACCGATACTTTGGCTGATGCGGGTAGGTCAAGATCATCAGGATGAGTGTAAGAGCCTTGCGAAAGTGTACGAGACAATGCTTCTAAGCGGTCTGGTGCATCCTGGCTATTCAGTGTTTGATAATCTGCGAAAGCAACTGATGCAGCAGAAGCTGCCAGTGAAAAAGCAAGTAGTATACGTCTCGAATGCATAAAAACCTCTTGAACTGTTCTTAAAAAGTTTCTTGCGTGATCTCGTCCTTGATATCTATTGAAATGAACGTTTAAGATGACCGTAATCTGATGAGGAAAACTCAATCCCGATGACTGATCCTAAAAACGTGTTTCAACAAACAAGAAAACACATAAAAACAGGAAACCTAACGTTTCTTACAACGCAAGTCGCACAATGGCAAAGACTTACGAAACTTATTCAGCCCCTACTGCCGCAACCAGAAAAATGGCAGGTGGTCTGTTATCAGTATGGTGTTTTGACGATTACAGGCGAAAATCAGGCCATGATCAGTCAGCTCGGATATCTTCAAACACAATACATTTCTAAGCTCACTCAAATCGAAGGACTACAGGATTTACAGAAACTTCAGCTTCGTTTAAGAAATACATCTCAAAATCAGCATCAAAGTCATGTAACTGAAGTCACCTCTTTATCACCAGACACCCAAGAAATGTTACGAAGTGCTGCTGAATTAGTGAACGACCCTAAGCTTAGCCAAGCTTTGTTACGTTTGGCAAGCAATAAAAAGTAACAACCATTTCAAAATATAAAACTGTGCTTAATTAATATTGTGACACACTTAACACAATTCAAAGTTACAATATAACATACCCCACTAAGACAATGACTTAGCTCACACTTACATAAGGAATCGGGCAGTCTATTTCGTTATCAAATGTTACAATTTCGTAATTATCTGGATCACTTTGAACATTGCGTAATAATTGATTGTTGAGTGCATGACCTGATTTATAACCATCAAATTTGGCAATAATTTGATGTCCCATTAAATATAAATCACCGACTGCATCCAAAATTTTATGACGGACAAATTCATCTGAAAAACGCAAACCCTCTTCGTTCACGACACCCGTATCATCCACCCCAATCGCGTTATCCAGACTTGCACCTAACGCTAAATTATTGGCTTTTAGATAATCCAGATCTTTCATAAATCCGAAAGTGCGCGCCTCACTGACTTCATAGACAAAGGTTTCAGTGGAAAAGTCGATGGTGGCAGATTGATATTCTTTGGCAAAGGCAGGATGATCAAAATCAATGGTAAAATTCAGTTGGAAGCCTTCGTGCGGACTAAATTTGGCACGTTTATCATCAATTAATGCTTCAACAGGCTTTAAAATTTTAATAAATTTTTTCGGTGCATTTTGCTCGACGAGTTCGCCTTGCATCAGCAGATAAATAAATGGGCCTGCGCTACCATCCATAATCGGAACTTCAGAAGCTGATACTTCAATGATTAGATTATCGATCCCCAAACCTGCGATTGCACTCATTACATGTTCAATGGTGCCCACCTTGATGTCATCCTGAACCAGATTAGAGCACATAAAAGCTTCCTGAATCAGCAAAGCATTGGCCTGAATATCCACAGGTGGATTTAAATCAATCCGACGAAACACGATTCCCCCATCAATAACATGCGGCAGAAAATTGATCATCACTTTTTGACCACTATGGAGACCAATTCCACTGGCTTTCACCACACGTTTGAGGGTACGTTGTTTCAACATGCTACTCTAACTTCAATTTAAAACCGCTATACGTTAGCACATTTAGCTATTGATAAAAAACAAAAAAGGCAGTGTAAATACACTGCCTCCTTTTAAATGTTTGATTTTATTACTTGCGCTGTTGATTTTTTAGATAGTCCTGAATGCTCATCGGAGATGAGCGTGGCGCTGCACCCGCGGTAGTTGCTGCTGGCGCTTCAGTATTTTGACGTTTATTGATCGCAGGAACATCATCTTCATCTGTTGGATGCGAACTTGGTACTTGGACATGCCCAGCACCTGAACGTTTTCTTGGCTGTTGTTCTGCATCAGATGCATTACGGGTTAAACCTGTTGCAATCACAGTGACACGAAGTTCATCTCGTGCATCAGGATCAAATACTGTACCGTAGAAAATTTCACCTTCGTCCAGATCCACAATTTGATTGACGACATCGGTAATAATTTCAGTTTCACGTAAGGTAATATCATCACCACCTGTGATATTAATCAACACGCCTTTGGCATTAATAATATTGACATTATCCAGCAATGGACTACGAATTGCCTGTTCTGCTGCCTGACGGGCACGATCTTCACCACGACCCAAACCAGCACCCATCATGGCATAACCACGAGTACTCATCGCAGTTTTCAAATCCGCAAAGTCGAGGTTGATGTGACCACGATTCACAACTAAGTCGAAGATACTACGAACCGCATTTAATAACACATCATCTGCTTTTTTGTAGGCATCTTTCATTGAGATGTCGCCATACACACTCAGTAAACGCTGGTTTGGAATAATGATGAGTGAGTCAACATGAGACTCTAATGCATCAATGCCTTTTTCAGCAGAACGTTGACGACGACGACCTTCAAAATTAAAAGGTGTAGTCACGACACCTACGGTTAGGATGCCCATCTCTTTAGCCACTTCAGCAACCACTGGCGCAGCACCTGTACCTGTACCACCGCCCATTCCCGCAGTCACAAACACCATGTCGGTGCCTTCAAGATGTTGGCGAATCACTTCACGGCTTTCTTCAGCCGCAATTTGACCCACTTCAGGATTGGCACCTGCACCCAAGCCACGGGTGCTTTGTTCACCTAACTGAATTTTAAACGGTGCATTCATGCTATCCAACGCTTGCTTATCTGTATTGGCACAGACAAACTTTACGCCCTTAATATCGGATTGCACCATGTGCTGTACGGCATTACCACCACCACCACCAACACCAAATACAGTGAAACGGGCTTGTCCGTTACTATCGCTTAGTTCATCTTCTATAAATTCAAATGATGCCATGACCTTTAAGGTTCCTAATTTCAATAAGTGGCAGTCACTTCAGCCCGTATACTGCCTTAATACTTCAAAAAACAATAGATTTTAGAATGCTGTGCAATACTTCCCTTGTCAAGTATGACAATTTTCTCTTACAACTTCCAAACAATATTCCCAATAAATATATACATCTTAAAAAATAGCTTTTAACTTGCTATTCAAAGTATTCCAGCCATTGACTACACGATCCACAAATGTGCGGTCATTGACTTCATCTGCTTCTTCAACTGCATCTTGCAATTCGCTTTGGCTAAAAAGCAAAAGTCCCGCTGCTGTTGCATACATTGAGCGGCGTAATGCGGCTTGATGTTGATCATCAGCATACACCTGTAAAGGTGGATTACCCAAATGTGCAGAAACACCAAGCATACGTCGTGCCAGACTCACCATGCCTTCGATTTGGCAGGCATCACCGGTCAGTACAACACCATGATATAAACCACTTAGCGCGCCTGTACGTTCAAGCTCTTCACGTATCTGGGTAAAAATCTCTTCATACCGTGCAATAATGATTTCAGCAAGCTCAATGCGACTAATGGTTTGCGGTCCATCAATGGCCTGTACCTGAATCATATGATCAGGTTTGACCACACTCAAATCGACGCAGCCATGTAAAATCTTGATTCGCTCGGCTTCTTCAGTCGTCGTTTGTAACACGGCAGCGATATCACGTGTGACATTTTCTCCACCGCGCTGTAATGTTCGCGCCAAAGCCAAACGACCATCCAGATAGACCGCAATATTGGTGGTTCCTGCTCCAATATCCAGCAAGCAGACGCCATATTCTTTTTCGTCTTTGAGTAAACTGGCTTCCGCAGTTGCCAAACTAGATACCACCATTTTTTCGACACCAATATTGGCGCCTTTCATGGCACGATCCAGATTTTGCATGGTACTAATCGGCATCATCATCAGTTGATAATGTCCCGTCATACTATGCGCTGACATATTAATCGGGTTTTGTACCCATTCAGGTTCATCATCCAGTTCAAAACCCAACGGCACGGCACTGGCCAGATAATAATCTGGCGTCACATGACTGGCTTTAGCCAATTCTAATGCGCGCACCACTTCATTGGTACTGATCGTATGGTCAGCTTTGGCAATGGGAGTGCGACCTGAGGCATAAAAACTCTGTAATTCTGTACTTGGAATCGATACCCATGCAGTATGTACACGACATTCCGCCATATTTTCTGCTTCGGCAACGGCATTTTTAATTGCAGCAATCACCTTATCCAAGCTAACAATTTTTCCTTTATTCATACCTCGGTTCGGCGCGTTTGCCATCCCGATGACCTGAATATTATCCGGTGCGTGAACTCTACCAATTAAAACTGAAACTTTATGTGTCCCAATATCAATCGCAACAATCGAGGGAACAGCTTCACTCATTACTCACTACCACTTGTTCGTTGTTTAGTATGGGCAAAAATGCCTGTTATTTTAAAACCACATATTATGGCTTCGTGGTTATTCCACCTGCAACATTTGTGTCATCATTGGTTACAACAAACTGACCATTGACAATTTTGGGTGGTATAGCGTTCTTCCATTGTAGTGATAATCCATTTCGGTATCGCAAATCAATGGCAGAGATTTTAGGCCATACGGGTTTTAGGTCAGTTTGCGCAAGATGACTCAGGCGCTGCAACTTACTCATGGTTTGATCCTGATCCACAATGACCCTTAAACCTGAATCAAACTGCATAAACCAAGTCATTCGTTCAGTTAAATATAACTCTTTTAACCTTAGATTGACCGGATGAAATAACTGGTTAATTTCGTTATAACGACGCATCATGGCTTTGGATTGACTGAGCGGACCATGCAACATCGGCAAATTTGGATGATTTTGTGGATCTGCTTCGCTAAACACATCCCCGCCATCACTCAACAATCGTCCAGTGCCCCAACGCGCAATCGCATGACGTGGCAATACACGGACTCGAATACTATTGGGCCAAGCACGTGATACAACCACACGATCTACCCATGAAATCTCAAGCGCTTTATCTCGGACTTGCTCAAGATCCGAAGTAAAGTAATTATCTTTAACAATAGGCTGAATGTGTTGAATGAGTTGTTGTTGTTCTGTTGTCGAGTGAGTACCGACGATACTTAATTCAGCAATTCGCGCATCGGTAATAACTTTATACAAGCCAAAGATACCTAAACCGAGCACCACAAATGCGACCAGCAACAATAACCACCCACCCGCATTGACTAACTTTTGCTTAGGCGAAGGCGGTTTTTCGTGGATGGAAGTAATGGCCGCACGACGACGGCGCATGGATGCTGGAAGTTGAGCCATAAGTTAGTGAGCCGTACCTTGAAGCGTTTGTTCTAAAATCGCAACACATAACTCATCAAACCCAACCCCCACCGCTTTGGCGGCTTTAGGCACCAATGAGTGACTGGTCATTCCCGGCACAGTATTAATTTCTAATAACCAGAAATTCCCTTGTTCATCCTGCATAGCATCAACACGCCCCCAACCACTTGCACCTACCGCCTGAAAGGCACGTAAGGTGAGTTGTTGCAGTTGCTTTTCGTCTGATTCGCTAAGGCCTGATGGAATACCATATTGCACATCATTGCGTTGGTATTTGGCATCGTAATCGTAAAATGCCACATCTTTTGGAGGTTCCAGACGAATCACAGGTAACGCCTCACCATTTAACACCACAATGGTGTATTCACACCCCGTAATCCACTTTTCTGCCATCACAATCGCATCATGTTCAGTGGCTTTGGCAATCGCCTGCGCAAAGTCTTCTTTCTTCTCGACCTTGCTCATACCAATACTTGACCCTTCATGGACTGGCTTGATAATTACCGGTAATCCCAAGCTATCTACAATCTCATCAATATTGGAGTCTTTGCTGATAATGCGATACGGGGCTGTCGGTAAATCAGTCCCTTGCCAGATTTGCTTGGTTTTGATTTTATCCATGCCAATGGCTGAACCCTGAACGCCTGTGCCAGTATAGGGCACATCTAACCATTCCAGTGTTCCCTGAATTTGACCATCTTCACCGCCACGACCATGCAACACGATGAAAGCGCGATCATAATTCACTAACTCAGTGACACTACGATGTTTAGGGTCAAATGCTTCTGCTTGTACACCTGAACGTAACAAGGCTTCAAGTACCGCGTTGCCACTATCTAAAGAGACCTCACGTTCAGCCGATTTCCCACCGAACAACACGGCAACTTTGCCGAATTTTGAAGCATTTGACACGTTTATATCCTTAAACTTTTAAAGCACAATATTGAAAAGGGTGAACTGCATTATTTTAAATACAAATGATGCTGAGCCAGTTCGACTGAAATTGCTCCCACGTTACCTGCACCCTGTGTTAATAACAAGTCATTCGGTTGTAACACTTTTTGTATCACGTTTTGCAGGTTGCCTTCTACGGGATCAACCAAAATCGGTTCAACTTCACCGCGTAAACGAATACTCCGTGCCAGTGAGCGGCTATCTGCACCAACAATTGGTTTTTCGCCCGCAGGATAAACTTCGAGCAATAACAGTTGATCCACTTGCGATAACACATCAACAAAATCATCAAAACAGTCACGGGTACGACTAAAACGATGCGGCTGGAACATCATCACCAAACGGCGATCTGGATGACTTTGACGCGCGGCTTTAATGGTCGCTTCCACTTCTTTAGGATGATGTCCATAATCATCCACCAATTTGACATTACCTTCGCCCAACTCAAATTCACCCTGAACCTGAAAACGACGTCCCACGCCACTAAAGCCTTCTAGCGCACGACTAATGGCAGCATCCGATACACCTTCATCGGTTGCTACACCAATCGCCGCAAGCGCATTTAAGACATTGTGTAAACCCGGCTGATTAATCGTTAAACGTAATGGCTCACGGTCTTTACGAAGCACGGTAAAATGTGAGCGCATACCATCCTGCTCGACCTCAACCGCACGAATATCATTATCTTCACCAAAACCATAGGTCAAGACTGGACGACCAATACGCGGCAAAATTTCCTGAATATTAGCATCATCACCACAGACCACAGCCAAACCATAAAACGGCAATTTATGCAAAAACTGCACAAAAGTATCTTTTAGCGTGTCGAAACTGCCACCATAAGTGTCCATATGGTCGGCATCGATATTGGTGACAATTGCTGCCATTGGCTCTAGATATAAAAATGAAGCATCTGACTCATCAGCTTCAGCCACAATAAAACGACTTGCACCTAAAGCTGCATTCACCCCTGTACGATTCAGCAAACCGCCAATGACATAAGTCGGATCAAGATTTTCTTCAGCCAACATCGTCGTCAGTAAACTGGTGGTTGTGGTTTTACCGTGTGTACCTGCAACCGCAATACCATGACGATAACGCATCAATTCACCAAGCATTTCAGCGCGACGTACTACAGGAGTTCGGCTTTCTATGGCCGCTTTCACTTCTGGATTTTCAGGATCAATTGCGGTCGACACCACTAAGACATTGGCATTTTGAATATTATCCGCCGTATGTCCGATATAAACCTTAATACCCTTCTCTTCTAACTGGGCTGTGGTATTTGAGGCTTTAATATCCGAACCCGAAACTTTATAGCCCTGATTTTTGAGTACTTCGGCGATGCCACACATGCCCGCACCCCCAATGCCCACAAAATGAATGTGTTTGATGCGGCGCATTTCAGGGACTTTAATCAGTTTTTTAGCTTGATCAGCTGGTGTTGATGGTGACATAGCGAACTCGAAATTATAAAGCTTGAATAAGATCAGCGACGGTTTGAGTCGCTTGAGGTTGAGCGTGTTGACGCGCCTTGACTGCCATTTCAGACAATAACTGACGATTCATCAATCCACTCAAAAGAGTATGTAAATATTCTGGGGTCATGGCAGATTGTTGGCAAATCTTTGCCGCGCCAATATCTGCCAGAAATTTAGCATTGGCGGTCTGGTGATCATCCACAGCAATCGGCAGCGGTACAAAAACAGCCGCCACACCTGCGGTCGCGACCTCAGTCACGGTCAAAGCCCCTGCACGACAAATGATTAAATCTGCTTCGCTATAGGCTTTTGCCATATCTTCGATAAACGGCATGACCTTCGTAGTTAAATGTGCGGGTGCATTCGCATAACGTGCTGTGGTTTCATCGAGCTGTTTTTGACCACATTGATGAAACACATTCAGCGGCATATCTAATTTTTTTAAGGCTTCTGGCAACCGTTCATTTAAGGCTTGCGCACCCAATGACCCACCCACAATCAAAATATTTAAAGGCTGATTGTGTTGCGCTCGGGTGTCATAACGCCATTTTGGGCTGAGGATTTCTGCAATTTCTTTACGTACAGGATTTCCCGTGGTCACGACTTTTTCACTGGCAGTAAAAGTGTTTGGAAAGGCCTCACAGACTTTGCTGGCAATACGCGATAGTTGTGAATTGGTAAAACCAGCCACGGCATTTTGCTCATGAATCAAGATAGGAATCCCCAAAATACGCGCTGCCAAACCGCCTGGCCCGGCCACATAACCGCCAAAGCCTGCAACTGCATCGATTTTGAGTTGTTTCATATAGCGCATCGCGCTCAAGGTAGCTTTTAAAATTTTAAACGGAGCCAATAATTTGCGTACAGCACCATTACCGCGTACACCTTGGATATCAATTTGATAAAGCGGAATATTTTGATCTTTGAGTAATCGGTTTTCCATGCCTGCTGGTGTAGCGAGCCAAGAAACCTGACAACCTTGTTGTTGTAGTTCTTTGGCCACGGCCAATGCAGGAAATACATGACCGCCCGTACCGGCCGCCATCATCATGACATGTTTAGGTGTGTGCTGTGGTGAATCGGTCACGGTGTAATTCTTCAACTCAAAAGAAAATAGGGAAATCACATCTATTATTTTAGCGATCCATTTTAATCCTAAAGCAAGCAGAACGGAAAGCAAATTTCACGTGTTTGCAACATAAAGCGCTGCTTTTTTGCCTTGTTTTCATTTTGAGGATGTGGCAAATGAGAATAGATATAAATTGATGAATTTTTTAGGACAGCATGGATGATATTCGAAAGCTGATGTCGAATATCATCTTGATTTTGGTGAATTAACGACCTGCTTCTAGCACATCAAATAAAGTATCCGCAATCGATGTGCCATATTGCGCATCAATCTCACGGATACAGGTTGGACTGGTGACATTAATTTCAGTGACATAATTGCCAATCACATCTAGCCCGACAAATACCAAGCCCTTTTCACGTAGGAATGGCCCAACTTGGGCAGCAATCATTTTGTCATTTTCAGTGAGTGGGCGTGCTTCACCCAAACCGCCTGCTGCCAAGTTCCCGCGTACTTCACCATTTTGAGGAATACGTGCCAAGCAATATGGAATCGGTTCGCCATTGACCATCAAGATGCGTTTATCGCCATCGACGATTTCTGGAATATAACGCTGCGCCATGATGGGACGTGTGCCCATTTCGGTCAACATTTCCAGTGTCGAACCAATATTTACGCCATCTTGGTATAAACGAAAAATCCCCATACCGCCCATGCCATCCAGCGGTTTTACAATCACATCACCATGTGTTTTGATAAATTCACGAATCAGGCTTTGTTGAGACGTGACTAAAGTGGGAACTTGTAGCTCTGGGAACTGAGTTGCGAACAGCTTTTCATTACAGTCACGCAAGGATTGCGGTTTATTAATAATCCACGCGCCTTCACGTTCTGCTTGTTCTAAAATATAAGTGGTATACACAAAGTTCATGTCGAACGGTGGGTCTTTACGCATTAAGACCACATCGTAATCAGCCAATGATTCTTTGCGCTTCTCACCTAATTCGTAATAATGGTTATAATCTTCAAAGACTTGAAGTGGTGAGATCAGACCAAAGGCTTTGCCTTGATCGATATATAAATCGTGCTGTAATGCATAGCCCAATTCATGTCCGCGACGGCTGGCTGCCCATAACATGGCCATCGTAGAATCTTTCTTGAGATTCACTGTTTCAATTGGGTCCATTACGACAAGTACACGCATCACCAGCTCACTCTTTATTTTCAATTGGACTGATTATAAACGAGCTTTGAGCGTGACGTTTAGTATTTGAGTGAATAAGTAGAGCATGCTTAGTGCATACTGGAAATAAGACGAACACTTCATTCGACATAGGCATCAACAGATCACACTATGGGTAGCAGCAACTGCAAAATGCATCTTCTAAAACTGGGCATTTTATTTTGGAGAAATCTGATATGTCTATTTGGGACTTATATGCGGAGTTCGTCACCGATAGACTATAATATAAATAGAAGCGTTGTCATAAATTCAATATTGCTAAATTAGATATTACCAAACAATGACTTGACGAAAGCAAAATCAAAACAATTGTAGTTTAATAAACATACCCTTGCATTAGACTTCTTTTATTATTGTTTAAAGTCTGTTCCTGTTTAATTTTCTCCCATAGGGAGAAATAAAAGGCACTGATGAAAGACGGACTGATTCACTGAATTAAAAAAACTACTTGAGCAGTTTAAATGGGTTGAGTAGAAATCACCCTTTAAAATAAAAACATAGTATTGAATTAAATTATTTTTTATAAAATATTGACCGTCTATAAAAAAAATAAATATATATATTTAAAAACTTGATTATTTCTGTTTTTAGTGTATAGTCAGCTTAACTAGAAAAAAAGTCTTGTTTCGGTAGATCTTCCTTAAGTATCGCAGTTTTAGTCATAATCCTTCGTTGTTTAGATTTTAAGTCTCATTCTTTATTATTTCGAAGTTATAATCGGTCAATAAAATGACTCAATTTTTTTTAAATTAGTAGGATATATTATGTCAAACTCAGCTATTGTTAAAGGTACTGTGAAGTGGTTTAACGAAACTAAAGGTTTTGGTTTCATTCAACAAGAATCAGGTCCAGACGTTTTTGCCCATTTCAGCGAAATCGCCAGTTCAGGTTTTAAAACCTTAGTTGAAGGTCAGCAAGTTGAATTCAGTATAGCTCAAGGTCAAAAAGGACCGACTGCTGTAAATATTGTGGCTATCTAAAATATTCATAGCTTCATAGTAAAGTAATAAAAAGTACTTATACGTATTTTTTATTACTTTAACTTCTATTTTCAAAATTAAAAATCTCTAAAATCTAAAAAAGGATATCAATTGTTAAAAATAAATAATTTAATTGCAAAATCTAAAAATGGCACTGAAATTATTGTTTCATTAATTCCCCTCAATAAAATGCAAAATACACGTCAAGGTTTTAAACAAATTGAAGTCGGTAAAAGAGTTTTGTTAGAATCTGGTATCGAAGTTGATTTAAATTTGGATGGTCGTACCTTTTACACCTCTCTAAATCAATTATTTAAATTAGACCAGAAAGTTTCTTACAGATAAAATTAATAAACATCAATCAATGAGTTTTTTCCATTTTCATTTCATCATTTTTCAATCATTATTTACCAAAATTCATGAACTAAACTCAATAAAAAAGGAAGCGCTTGCTTCCTTCCACCAGCATCCAAAAATTAGATGCCATACTTCACACGATAATCTTCCATATTTGCCAAAGCCTCTTTTTCGCCTTTGGCATCCAAAAAGTCCATCAAATCTTTCATGGTAATCAAAGCATGTACAGGGATTTCGAGTTCCTTTTGTACTTCTTGAATCGCAGACAAATCACCTTGCCCTCGTTCCTGACGGTCTAGCGCCACCAATACGCCTGCAATGGTTGCGCCTGCATTTTTTAAAATAGTCACCACTTCACGAATTGCAGTCCCCGCCGTGATCACATCATCAATAATCCAGACTTTTTGACCCGCCACCGCAGCACCGACCAACACACCACCTTCACCATGGTCTTTGGCTTCTTTACGATTAAAACCCCATGGTACGCTTTTAGCATGCACTTGAGACAATGCCACAGCCGTTGCCGCCACAAATGGAATCCCTTTGTACGCAGGGCCAAAAATCACATCGACATTTTGACATTGTACAAGTTTATCAGCATAGCCTTGAGCCAATAGCGACAATGCTTCACCATCGTTTAACAAACCTGCGTTAAAAAAATACGGACTGACACGTCCTGATTTTAGGGTAAACTCACCAAATTTAAGCACACCGCGTGATAACGCGAGTTCAATAAAGGCTTGCGGGTTAAAAGACCATGGCGTTGTCATAGGTACTCCAGATTCATCAATTGAGGTCAAACTTGCGCATGATACCAAAGGATCGCTATCCAAGTGATGTAAAAATTCTACGTGTGGTTTCAATTAACGTAAATGGCTTACGTTCATCTGTGACCAAAGGGCTACTCGAATGGCTCGAACAGTCTGAGGCAGACGTGGTGTGTATGCAAGAGAGTCGCATTACCCACGCACAGTGGACTGACAAATTTAAGCCAGAGGGTTGGTACACCCACCTGTTTCCTGCCGAACGTGCAGGCTATGCAGGCACCGCCATTTATAGCCGTATTCCATTTAAATCTGTGCAGGATGGATTAGGGTTTGAACTGGCTGACTCACAAGGGCGTTTTATTGCTGCTGAATTTGATTTAGGACTCGATCAGTCAGCCTATATCTGCTCACTCTATTTGCCATCAGGTTCTTCGGGTGATGAAGCTCAGGCACGTAAAGATGTGTTTTTAGAGCAATATGCCCATATTTTAAAACA
This sequence comes from Acinetobacter septicus, assembly GCF_019355975.1. NCBI lineage: Bacteria > Pseudomonadati > Pseudomonadota > Gammaproteobacteria > Moraxellales > Moraxellaceae > Acinetobacter > Acinetobacter septicus. Next base: position 2,143,674 of record NZ_CP079898.1, read on the forward strand.
ATGGCGTACTGAGAATAAATCGATCATTGTCTGTGGTGACTATAACATCGTGCATAAACGCATCGATATTAAAAACTGGTCAGGCAATCAAAAATCCTCTGGCTGTTTACCCCATGAACGTGCATGGCTCGATCATATCTATGATGATTTAGGTTATGTCGATACGTTCCGTGAAGTCCGTCAAGAAGCAGAACTGTACTCTTGGTGGTCAAATCGCGGGCAAGCCCGTGCTAAAAACGTCGGGTGGCGTATTGATTATCATGCCTGCTCGCCTGACTGGAAAGAACGCACAGTCAATGCTTGGGTATATAAAGAACAATGGTTTAGCGACCATGCACCTGTAATTATTGACTATAAAATCGGCTAAAAATAAGTACACTTGTACACTCAATTAATGGTTATTACCTACAATTGTTGTGGAAATTGTATATTTTTCTTACAGCCGTTTAAGCGCATTATAGCTGCACGGCACAGGGACATGTCAGGATGACAAAAGGATAGGACGCCGTAGGAAGGAAAATATAACCTAGTTTGGTTATTCAGGGATGTGACAATGGACGTTGGACTGAGACCCGCATGATCAGGATGATTAAATGCGGGTTTTCTCTTTTTTGCATCCAATGCTTTATTTATATTTTTTCTTAATTCTTTGATCACCATCATAGCCAAAACATATGTCAATATGATGACATTGGCTCTATTTTACAAGTCTTTGGGTTTTCACATTTTCTAATATTGTTATCTTTAATATTGACCAGTTTCAACACAGACTAGAGCTTTGTTTTATTTTTGGGTAGGCTATGACGCATTGTCATTGATATAGCTCAAGTATATGTTCAAAATTTATGGAATCAAAAATTGCAACTCCATGAAAAAAGCCTTTGATGCACTGAATGAAAAAGGCTTAAGTTATGAATTTCATGATTATAAAAAGCAAGGCATTGATGCTGAAACACTTAAGGTCTGGCTGGAAAAAATTGGGGCAGACACCCTCTTGAATAAAAAAGGTACGACATGGCGCAAGTTATCTGCCGATGAACAACAATTTGCGCTCAGCAGTGAAGCGAATTTGATCGAGACGTTAATTGCCCATCCGAGCTTGATTAAACGTCCTGTTTTGCACACCTCTACAGGTTATCTGGTCGGTTTTGATGAAAGCGCTTATCAACAACTCGCCGCGTCTTAAAAACTGCAAAAAAAATAGCCGAATTTTAATTCGGCTATTTTAAATCATATAGCGAAGATTGGATCAGTTAGCACGAATCCAAGTCTGATTACGACCAAGCGCTGAAATGCCGATATAACCACGAATATTCAGTTTTTTACCACCTTCAGCCAACTCACCTTTGAGCTTATAGGTTTTACCGGTTTTAGGATCAAGAATTGATCCACCATCATAGCTTGTGCCGCCTGTATTTTTCAGGTTATGTACAATGGTGACACCTTTAAGTGATTTATTCTTGTATGGACCTTCACACTTGGTACAAGAATTTTCTTCACCTGGGGTTAATACATTTTGAATTGTCGCAGACAACGTGCCATTTTTTTGCTCAGTGAATTTCACAATCGCTTTTGGCTGTTTCGTTTGATCATCAATCGTCTTCCAAACCGTACCATTCAATGGATCAGCAGCATTTGCCAAAACTGTCGCACCAAGTAATCCAATTGCCAATGCAAATTTTTTCATTTTTGTTTAGTATCCCTAAGTCTTTATTGACCTCTTTAGTATTCAAAACTCACAACAATATTGCAATTTTTGTCTGTGACTAATTAGTGTAGCCTTGTAACTTGTTTAGTTAATTTCGCACGATTTTTAGAATTAGACCTCAACTATGAAAAAATGATGAAGATAAATACCATGTGGAAACAATATATTACCGAAGCTTTTTTAAAAACAGTCATTCGCACCCCAAGCCAGTTCAGTTTACCGCCCAGTACGACCAGAACAGCATTAGACCAACTCTGTCGAATTTTTCCAGTCAATAAAGAAGTACATATCCGTCCGATTCGTTTGGCAGGAATCAAAGCAGAGGAAATCAAACCGCAATCGTCTTCTACTCAACTTATTTTCCATATTCATGGTGGTGCGTTTTTTTTAGGTAGTTTAAACACTCATCGCGCTTTTATGACGGATATCGCCGCTCGTACTCAAATGCAGGTGATCCATGTGGATTATCCTCTTGCACCTGAAAGTGGCTTTCCCGATGCTTTAGACGCACTGTATGATATTTATCAGTTGTTATTGGATCAAGGTATCCAAGCCAAAGATATTATTCTGTCCGGCGACTCCTGTGGCGCCAATCTGGCTTTGGCACTTTGTTTACGCCTGAAAGAAAATCAGGATGAACAGCCTAGTGGTTTGATTTTAATGTCGCCATTTCTGGATTTGACCCTGAGCAGCGAGTCATTACGTTTTAATCGAAAACATGATGCCCTCCTTTCGATTGAAGCATTAGAAGCAGGTATTGATTATTATCTCGGTAATCGTATTGCGACCGACAATCCCCAAGTTTCTCCATTATTTGATGATTTATCAGGATTACCACCAACATTGGTACAAGTAGGTTCTAAGGAAATTTTACTGGATGATGCCAAGCGTTTTCGCGATCAGGCAAAACAAGCAGGGGTAGATGTAGAATTTAAGCTCTACACAGGGATGTGGCATAATTTCCAAATGTTTAGTGCTTGGTTTGATCAAGCCAAGCACGCCCTAGCGGATATTTCTGAATTCGCTCATCAATTAGACAAAGATTAATGCGTAAAACATTTCATTGAATAAGGTCGTTTTATTCAATGAAATGTACTTTTTAAGGTCTTATTATTTCTACCAAATGATCAAAATTAAAATAATATAAGTCGTCATAAAATACATGAACAATAAAATATCGGTATGAATTTTATCAACTTTTTTAGAAAAAGATCAATTTTCATACAGATCTAAGTATGTTATCTTAAAATACAAAATCGAAGATACACCCAAAACATCACAATAATTAAAATTTTAACGACTTTAACACGGCACTTCATTTTTCGATGATATTGCCAAAGGTATATGCAAATGAAACAACGACTGATCAAAGCTGTTTTTGAAGATAATGTCGTCATGAACTGGTCGACTGTGCAAAAATGTAGCCTGATTTTAATCTTGGCATGTGGCATGCACCTCACCTGGATTATCTGGAAAATTTATATTCTGTTGCAGCCCCAATACTGGTTCATGATCAACATGTCATTGTTCAACATCAGCTTTTGGGTTGATGTGATTGGATTGGCTCTGTTTGTACTTCTGCTTTTTCCCACCCTTTATTACCGTGATCGGAATTGGGTGAAACGGTTCATCCCATGGTTAAGTATTGGTCTGTTTACCTTAAGCTTGTGCCATGCGAGTTATTTAGTCGGAACACTCAGCCCTGCAACCATGATTGGTTATGTGAGTATTGTTGGGGTAGGTTTGGTTCTTTTTCAGCGCCGTCTAATTTATGTGGCAATGATTCCTGCAAGTATTATGTTGTTCGGCTGTACCTATTTATCGAGTCAGGGTTTGATCCCCTATGCGCCACTTTTCCATGTCGTGTCTTCTGGAGAGACTATATTTATCCAGCCTTTCTGGGTCAATACCATGTTATTTTTTAGTGCTCCAGTGTTTCTGACATGTTTGTTGTTATTTGAAATTTTACTCACCCAATGGCGTAATCGTGAAGAGTATATTGAACGTCTCAGCCAAATTGATCCGTTAACCTGTGTACTCAATCGGCGCAGTATCAATCTTTGCCTGCAAACATTGCATCAGAACTTACTCGACTCGAAATCCTGCTATGCTGTTATTCTGCTCGATCTTGATCATTTTAAACAGGTGAATGACCGTCACGGTCATCATATCGGCGACGAGGTATTGGTCAAAGTTGCCAATTGTCTATCGAGTCATTTACGGCATCAGGATTATATTGGACGCTTCGGCGGAGAGGAATTCATTTTATTGCTGCCCAATACGCCTTTAGCACAAGTACAAAGTGTTGCAGAACGTTGCCGAGTCGCGATTCAAAAATTATCGATTCGCCTGAAAGACCAAAGCGAAATTCGTATCAGTGCAAGCTTCGGCATCGCCATGTCTCAGTTCAACGCCAACCCAAAAGAGATTTTAAAACAAGCAGATCAGGCGTTATATGCAGTCAAAGCGACAGGGCGTAATCAGGTACAATGCTTTTTTGATTTACCCCAACAGATCAGCTAAACATTAGCCCTTGATAAATTGTTCGCCATGTTGGCGATATGGTTCCTGATTTTGTACAAATTGACGTTCTGCCTGAGCCTGCACAACCCATGCATTGACCGCAGAATTTGCCAATATATTCTGCATATATTGCTGGCTTTGCGCTGAAATTGGTAAACCATAACTGAGTAAACGCATGACCACAGGCGCATAAAAGGCATCTGCAATGCTAAACTCGCCACATAAAAAACCATTTATTTCAGGTCGCTCTGCCCATATTTCCTCTATACGCGCAACCTCAGCACGTAATGTAGGTAGATCTTTCCAGAGTTTAGTGCCAATAAAGCGTAGATCAGCTTCAATATTCATGCTGCAATATTGTCTTAACGTGGTAAAACTACTGTGCATCTCTGCACTGATGCTACGTGCGCGGGCACGTTGGGTTTTATCAATCGGCCACAAATGTTTTTCAGCAAAACTCTCTGCCAGATATTCACAAATCGCCAAAGAATCCCATACCACGATTTCCTGATCGATCAAGGTTGGCACTTTAGCGGTCGGACTCATGACGGACATGGTTTTTTTAAACTGCCCATCTGCGGCAAAATCATCAAATGCTACCAAATGTTCATCCATAGGCAAATCAAAATGTTTCATGACCAGCCAAGGACGCATCGACCAAGATGAATAGTTTTTATTGCCAATATAAAGTTCCATCAAGGTTGACTCCTTAAATTGTTTAAAGCCTGTAGATGATCGAGCAACTCCGTTTTACTAAAGGCACCCGTCAAACGTAAACGGCGTAATTCCTGTCGTTGCGGATTTAAAAACAGATAAGTTGGTGGCCCTAAAATCTGCCATTGATTCAGCAAAGCTTGATGAGAATGATCATACTGGCTTAAATCCAGTTTAATCAGATAATACGGTTGTAAAGCAGTTTGGACTTCTAGATCTTTTAATATGCGATGTTCAATCGGTTGGCAAGCCACACACCAGTCTGCATATACATCAATGATCACAATCCGATCATGCGGTGCATGATCCAATAATTGCTGAAACTCAGTTGCCGTATGTGCAACATGCCAAGTATTTTCGCCTTGTTGCTGATCAAGCTGATAACGTTGAAAATGCTGGTACTGATCGAATAGCACCACAGGAATGGCAAGTATTAATAACACAAGATACAGCCAACGTAACCGATCATGATGTTTGATCAGACGATAGCCTGCATAACCGATAAAACTTAGCCCTAAAAGCAAACTTAAAATTTGTACCACGATAGCTGGCAATAAAGGCCGTATAAAATACAAACTCAGGCCAAGCATGATAAAGGCAAAAATCACCTTGATCTGATGCATCCATTGCCCTGCTTTGGGTAGCACTTTTGCCCCTAAAATCGTCGCCAACAGCAAAGGAATACCCATCCCAAAGCCGAGACAGAATAACAGCAATGCCCCTTGCCACTGATCTTGCGTTTGTGAAATAAACAACAAAGTGCCTGCTAGCGGCGCGGTCATACACGGCCCGACCAATAGCGCAGAAACCATCCCCATGACCGCAGCACCGAGCAGCGTTCCACCACGCTGAACCGATTGAATTCGATCCAAATGATTCATGACACGTTGTGGAAGTTTGATCTCAAATAAACCAAATAGATTTAAAGCAAACAGCACAAACAGCAAACTAAAGGCAATTAAAGTCGCAGGCTGCTGTAACCAGCGTTGAAAATTTAGTCCTGCCGATGATGCAATTAAACCCAAGATCGCATATACCATTGCCATACTACAGACAAAAGTCAGTGCCACCATCCACGCGCGTAGACCTTTACTGTCTCTGACGATGAGTGAGGTTAAAATAGGTAACATCGGCAATGAACACGGCGTAAAAGCCAACAACATACCCAAACCTAAAAATAGCAAAATACCATAGCCTAATGAATGTTGTTCAAGCTTCGAGCTCCAGAATTGATCCTGAGCAACTTGAGTATCTCGATTTGGTTGAGCAAGATTGTTAGGAGCCGTATTAAGTTGTGAGGCTTGAGCAGGTTCAGCAACAGAATCAAGCTGTGAACTTGAGTTTGCTGATGGATTGATGTCCTTTGCTTGATCAAGACTGGATGCTTTGGCGACATCCAAAAAGGTTTTTTTGCTCTGCCCTGTATTTTGGATATTAACCAGACCATCCAAATCCGTCTGAAATTCAATGCTTTGTGGAGGATAACAAATTCGGTCTTTGGCACAGCCTTGCCACGTCACCTGATAAGTTTGCGAGGGCTGAGTTTTAATCTGAAATTGAACCTGTTGATAATAAACCTGACTCTGACCAAAGTTATCATCAAATTGCTCTACAGCTTTCGGCAAATCTAAGGGCAAACGATGGTTGCCCTGTTTGACCTCAAATTTATGCTGATATAAATAATAATGTGGCTGAATCGACCAATGCAGAACAGCAGTCTTTTGATCAAGTGATTCAACAGAAAAAGAAAACGCATCTTCAGGGCTCAACAATGCCTCATTTTTGGCATAAAGCTGTGTCGCAACAAAACAAAGTGACAGGATTAAAAAGTAAAAAAAGCCACTGCGACTTTGAAAATGCGTCATTATTTCCTCAACAACTTAGACTCAATCACTTAGAATAGGTAAGAGAAACCAAAACCACCCTTGTAGTTTTTATCATCTCCATTTAAACCAACACCGACACTGGCATCTAGCTGTGCACGGTCATTGATGGCATAAATCACCCCTGTTCCCAGACCATATTCATAGTCCTGACTTTCTGCTTTGCGATAGACAAATTCAGAATAGCCTGACCATTTTCCAGTAATCTTATAACCAATGGTTGGAATCGCAGTCACTGCCCAGTCGCTATTTTGCACTTCGTATTTCATGGTAATCGAGGTTTGTAGCAAATCGCTGTATTGATAAGCCACAGCAGAACTTAAACTATAAATATCATCATGTTCTGTAAATTCATCATTGCCTGTTGCAATCAGCGCTTGTGCCAAAATTGCCATTGAAAGACGATCATCATCCAGATCGATGGCTTTTTTCAAACCTATACTGATATCACCCAAGCCATTGTCATGGACTTTTTTACCATCGCGCTTGGTCTGATACCATGCTGGTCCTTGCCAACCTAACTGTAATTCTAAATCTTTGGTTAGACCTGTGCGTAATAACACATCTTCATTCAAAGTGACGGTTTTTTCTTTGACACCATCCACCGTAGTTTCGTTATAAGTCGCCGTCGGTAAACCTTGTTCCCACGCTAAGTGACCCACAGGGGTAATCCCTGTACCAAAACCTGAACCAGGACGATCAAAGGAAAAATCAGCAGCAAATGTAGGTACAGTTGCCCCCGCAGCCAAAATAAAAGTTAGTGTTTTAAACATGTTCATGGGTACACTCAAAATTCAGTTCATTTTTTAATTTATCTGATTTTTTACAAGATCAGATTTATTCTTTAGACATTTTTGCACCGCGACTGCGCAGTAGCTCAAGTGTCTGTTTCTCTTCTGGCAATGCTTCTGCCCAATTTATTTGATCAAACTCACAATCAAAAAATAAATCACTCACCGAAGATAAAATGGTAAGCCCTTCATCATCGCGAGTATTTGGATCAACTTTCGCATCGAGTAAGCGCTGCACCACAGGCACACAGGCAGAGCTTGCGGCATCCCAAAGTGGCCCATACAGTTCTTCCGAATCCCATAGGTGTAAATTGGCTTTGGCTTTAATTAACTCATCCAAAATATCCAAGTGCACTTTTAAGGCTTGTTGTTTTTCTTCTTCGCTTAATGGTTGATTAGCTTCATAGGCTTCACAGACCATTTCCCACCATTTGAATAGACCATCACTAAACACTGAAATCGGTGGGCCTTTTTCAGGGTCAATAAAATTTGGATCGAGACCTGATGCTAACAGGCGCTGTACCTGTTCAAGGTCTAACTCTTCAATGGCCTGAACGAAGGCTTGTTGTTGGGCTGTTAGCATGGAGGATCTCACCACTTGAAAGGGATTTGGCTACTATTATGCCGAAAATCGAACGCAAATTGATGTTATTTTGAGGTAAATTCATCTCATTTTTCAGATGAGTAGATCGCTACTCATAAAAAAAGCCCCGAAGGGCTTGTTTTAGTACTTATTCTTCATCGGCAAATTCGACACGACTACCACGCGATGGTTCTTGTTTTTCGAAGGTGTGTTCCAAACTACGTTTCAGTTTTTCAATCGCACCATGAATGGCCAAATCGATATTGCCCGCTTTATGGTTGACTGCAATGGGTTTTAATCCTGCTGGACGTACTTCGATCATACACCGAATATCATCTTCACCATTCTTTTTTTCCCCGTTTTCATCACTCAAATGAACCGAGAAGTGAGTGATGCGTTCAGCATGGCGCTGAAAGGCATTTGCAAGTTCTGCACGAACATATTCAATTAAACGTTCACTATTATGGATGTTTTTATCTGTGCGGATTTCAATATTCATGATTCCATCCTCTTTGTATCAGTATTTCTATATAACAATCTATGCAAAACTTAATTGGCATACTTTGAGCATGCTGTAATTCAGTGTTGTTGTACATCTCAGTTATGTAATTGGTTGTTATCTCCTTTTACGCTTTATAAGTATTTTGAGTGAATGAAGATCTTCTCTATCTTCAATATCTGTCTATACTCAGAAATATGCAAGCTGATTTTTTAACTTTTCATGACATTTTGATCAAAAAGGATGCATCATTGTGAGTTCTTCATATTTACGCGGCCAAGATCTGATCGATCAAATCCAAAGTGCACCATATTCACGCGATTTGATTGGTTATCACGGTCAGCCGCCGCAGGTCGAGTGGCCCAATCAAGCACGTGTTGCTGTGCAGTTTGTATTAAATTATGAAGAAGGCGGCGAAAATCACATCGAACATGGTGACTTGGGTTCAGAACAATTTTTATCAGATATTATTGGCGCAGCCAGTTTTCCTGCCAAACATATGTCAATGGATTCGATGTATGAGTATGGCTCACGTGCAGGCTTTTGGCGTATTCATAATGAGTTCCAACGTCGTGGCTTACCCATGACGATTTTCGGTGTAGGAATGGCATTAGCTCGTAATCCCTACATTGTGGATGCCATTAAATCTGCCAATTATGATGTAGTGTCTCATGGTCAGCGCTGGATTCATTATCAGGATATGGATATTGAAACAGAGCGCATGTATATGGATCAGGCGATTTCAGTACTTGAAGCCTTGTTTGGAGAAACTCCAATCGGTTGGTACACCGGACGCGATAGCCCGAATACTCGTCAACTTTTAGCCGAGTTTCCACAAATTAAATACGACTGCGACTACTATGGCGATGATTTACCCTTTTGGACAACGCTCACCAATATCGATGGTGAAACACGTCCTCATTTGATTATTCCTTACACCCTTGAATCCAATGATATGAAATTTTGCTCTCCGGGCGGTTTTAATAGCGGGGAACAATTTTATCAATACTTAAAAGACGCATTTGATGTACTTTATGCCGAAGGTGAAAGTGCACCAAAAATGATCTCCATCGGTATGCATTGCCGTCTTTTAGGGCGCCCAGGTCGTTTTAAGGCTTTGCAACGCTTTTTAGATTACATACAATCACACGATAAAGTCTGGATTTGTCGTCGTAATGATGTTGCCCAACACTGGTATCAACATCACCCATATGCAGGCTAGTTTTTTAAATTTTCACTTGTTGAAAGTTAAAATAAATGAATAGATATCTACATTATTTGATTTTGTAGATATCTATTTCTCTGGCATTGTAATTGCTCGATTTGTTTTATCTTTTGCTTTAAATACTGGATGAATATGGTGCATTTTTCCGAATTTAACCATGCCTCAGCCCATCAAGTAACGCCCTTATTGAGTGCATGTGTACATATTCCTTCTTGGATCGACACTTTGAGCCAGCAACGGCCATATGCCTCTGCGCAAAACCTTATGGATCTTGCTGCGCAACAAAGTCAAAACTGGACATGGACTGAAATTGTAACCGCATTGGCAACCCATCCACGTATTGGTGAAAAAAAAGCCAAAGTTGAATTGACGGAACAGGAAGCAAATTTTTCGGATCGTGAACAGTCTGGGGTCAAACAAGATGAATACACCCAACGCGCACTTTTCGAAGGCAATGTTGCTTACGAACAAAAATTTGGCTTTATCTTTTTGATTAAAGCGGCAGGACTGAGCAGTGAGCAAATTCTCTGTGCATTACAGCAACGTTTACAGCATGATCTGGAAACTGAGAAAAAAATTGTTCATGAACAACTGGCTGCCATCGCATTATTACGCTTGAGTCAAGGAATACAAGCATGATTAGTACCCATATTTTAGATACACATTTAGGCAAACCCGCCCCTCAGGTCGAAGTCCGTCTGTATGATGCCAAAACCCGTAATTTATTAGGCAATGGATATACCAATGATGATGGTCGCCTAAAAGATTTCGGCTTGGAAGAGTTACAAAGTGGCGCCTATTTACTCGAATACGATATTGCACCTTATTTTGCCAAACACGATTTAAAAACCTTTTTCCCACAGGTCACTATTCAATTTTTTATTGAAAATGCAGATGAGCACTATCATGTGCCTTTGTTGATTAGTCCATTTGCCTATTCAACCTATCGTGGCAGTTAACGCTATTTTGAGTTGAGAGAGTCTTTTTAAAATTCTTTCAACTCAAGCTTGATCGGATTGATCAGATCGATGGTTATCTGCATAAAATGAAATCAATCCAATTTAAATCTTTCACACAGCGCTACTACTCTTAGACTTCGAGACTTCTTTGATCAATTCCTTTTCTCCCTATGGAAAAAAAGAGGGTTTAAACCATGATGAAAGAAGTCTATTTTCCCCCAATTTATAACAAATAATTAAGTAATTTTTAACCTTTGATCAAATTTGACTTTATTTTTAGCAAAGAGCCTGTATGCTTTACTCGCTTTTTATCTGGGGAGATATTTGCGATGAAATTTCAATTTGGGGTACTTGCAGCCACACTTTTATCCGTTACCAGCATGGTTCAAGCGAAACCAGTCTGGCAAGATTTTAGTATCACGGGTTTATATGGTGAAAATTACGAAGTTGTGGATAAAGAAGAAACAACGGTCACTTTAGAATACGCCGCTAAAGTAAAATATGCGGATGTTTTCTTTTTCATGGATCGCATGCGCGGCGGTGATGATCATAAAGTCACGTATTTCGAGCTTTCACCACGCTTTAGTTTGAGCGAAATCTCAGGGCAATCATTGTCTTATGGTCCGATTAAGGATGTCTTGATTTCAACCACTTGGGAAAGCAATAACGACGACTTTAGTAGTTTCGATAACTTCCTTTACGGTTTTGCAGTCGATTTAAATGTCCCGTATTTTCAGTATTTCAATTTGAACTTTTATCGTGCAAATAACGAAAATACGGATGATGACTACCAAATGACCGCAGCCTATGCATTGCCATTTAAAGTTTCATCAGAAGAATTTTTAGTCGATGGTTTTCTGGACTGGTCAACCGCAGAAGGTGATCACGCTAGCGAACTGAACTGGACCACACAATATAAATGGAATCTGGGTAAACATATTTCACCAGATACCCGCTTATATCTTGGTGTTGAGCATTCGGTCTGGAACAACAAGTTTGGTATGAAAGGTCGTGATGAACACAATGTCAGCGCCCTGATTAAATATCATTTTTAAAAACTGGCTGATCGATATTCAGCGTTTATAAAGCAAGTCTTCGGACTTGCTTTTTTCATATCTGAAGTAAGCATTATCGCTGGTTTTCGACGTATAATTTTGATGATTTTATAGTAGGTTATCAATATGGATTTTCAGTTGCGCCCCGCCACCCAAGATGATTTAGAACAGATTCTTGCGATTTATAATCACGAAATTATGACAGGTGTTGCCAATTGGAACGATCAAGCTAAATCGCTTGAAACCTATACGCACTGGTTTGAACAATTACAACAGGACCAGTACCCGATGTGGATTGCCTATGATCCTGTGCAACAGCGTGTCGCAGGGTATGCTTATTATGCAGCGTTTCGCACGATCAGCGGCTATAAACACACCATTGAACACTCGGTCTTTATTTCACCTGACTACAAACGCCGCGGACTTGGGAAAACCTTAATGCACAAGCTGATTGAACTTGCAACAGCACAGGGTTTTCACATCATGATCGGAGCCATTGATAGTGAAAATACGGCATCTCTGGTGCTGCATCAACATTTAGGTTTTGTCCAAACGGGCTATCTGCCGCAGGTTGGACAAAAATTTGGACAATGGCGTGATCTGGTGTTGATGCAACGTCAGTTAGATGAAGCCTGAGTCATATAATATACATCTGACATAATTTGCTTACTTTGCAAGCTGATCACCGCATGATTATGTTGCTTTGCCAGCTCATAAAAATTTTTAAGCTGGCCAAATAACATCAGTAGTTCACGCTGCTCTTTATCGACATCTTTGCCCCATTGAAACGGGAAAAGCTTGTGTTGGTTTAACCACGCTGGATCATAACGATGTTTAAAATCATCCATCGAAATCTGCTCTAATGCTTTGGCAATCTCATCAACTTCAATCACAGGATTGTATCGTACATGAGCCACACTCAAAGAAGGATGAGAAAAAGCATATTCGGCTTCTATCGCAAATTGAAGCGCATGTTGTTGGTCTAGATCTTTGGTTAAGAGCGCATGTAGTGCCTGCCATGTTTCGCCCAGATTCAATTTTGAACGAATCGAGGTCGCATGATAAATCTCATCTAAGCTTTCAGCTTCAATCATTAAAATTTCGAGATCATTGGGTTCTATTGCAAGCAAGATCGCATTCATTATTATGTACTCATATCATCGTTATTTGTCTTTAGCTTAACGTGACTAAAATACGAAGTGCTTAACGATTTGTCATACGATAATTACCAAATGTAAAAAAGACAGCCGAGGCTGTCTTTAAAATTTATTTTAAAATGAATCTTCAAGAGACTTCTTTCATCAGCCCCTTTTATTTCTCCGTATCGAAGAGAAATAGACAAGGATGAAAGAAGTCGAAGCACAGCGCATTAATCCAGCGGATTACCTACGATATTATTAATAATACCGCGCATGATATGTGGACCTTGTTCCTGACGCAGTTCTTCATACCAAGACAATGTCACCTGTTCATCTTTCATATGGGTTACATCACAACGCTTACGTGCACGTAAAACTAGCTCATTGGCACGTTCATTCCGTTTGTCCTGATAACGGCGTAATGCATCACTTACCCCCAATGTATTGATCTGGAGCGAACGCGCCAGATAAATCGCATCTTCCATCGCCTGACACCCCCCCTGACCAATATCAGGCGTGGTGCTATGCGCGGCATCACCAACAATGACCACACGCCCTTTATGGTACTGGGTAAACGGTTCGATATCACAAATCTCAACGCGATTGGTTTTTTGCGGATCCAGACGTTCAATCAACTGTTGAACAGGTGCGCACCAGCCTGTGAAATAGCCCTTTAAAGTTTCTTGATATTGGGCTTTATTATTTTCAAGCCCCGCGTCTAATGGCACATCTAAAAAGAAATAAAAACGATTGTTTGCTACAGGCATTAACGAGGCACGTTTGCCTTCCCCTACAAATGTGGTCCATTGATCAGCAGGGGCCAATTCTTCAGAAATGTCTACCAAGCCATTCCAGTTGACATAACCTGCATAACGGCGTTCCACTTGATCACCCAGCACATAGGCACGGGTGATTGAATGCGTTCCATCAGCACCCACTAACAAGTCCGCGCTGGTATTTGAACCATCGGCAAACTGGATCACGACCTGTTCGCCCTGATCCTCCAGTGCGGCCATACGTTTGCCCAAATGAATGTCTTCACGACCAAATTCATCCATCAGCATATTTTGTAATTCGGCACGAGAAACGGGATAAGGACGCTGTCCAACTTCATCAATCAAAGGCTGCAAGCTAAACTGGGTCATCACTTCGCCAGTCAAACCATCGACATAAGCCAGTTGATCCATGACCCCACCAAGCTTGGCCACTTGCTCACCCAGCCCCAAATAGTTCAGGCATTTTACGCCATTTGACCACAATGAAATTGCAGCACCGACAGGAAGAATTTGCTCGGCTTGTTCATAAATCGTGACCTGATGCCCAAATTTTTTCAATGCGATTCCAGTCGTCAAACCGCCCATACCTGCACCGATAATAACAATATTCATTGTGTAATCCCCCTTATGTATCCTGCAACATTATCCGTGTTATAGCTAAAACCATGCCATGTGTAGGGAAATACAGCCTATTATTGGAATTGGCATATACCCTGCATAGCAAAGTGCAATGATGATGCACTTTTTCTCATTCTGAGGTAAAAATGCACCCGTATTCAATTAAACTTTTATCATCTCATTGCAAATAATGGTATATCACTTATGGCTACGCTTCTCGCCCCCGCATTTGAACTTCCAAATCAACTGCACTCCCTAACCAATCTGGCAGATAGCCGTATTGGCGCACAAATTGTTGAATGTTCAGATGAATTTTTTGCAGAAGCAAAACGCATGTTGCAATTTGAAGCGCCTATTTTTGTCGAAGATAAATTCGATGATCATGGCAAATGGATGGATGGATGGGAGACCCGCCGTAAACGTCATTCTGGTTATGATTGGTGTATCATAAAACTGGGCGTTGCAGGTAAAATCAAGGCAGTAGATGTCGATACCACGTTCTTTACAGGAAACTACCCTGCTTCTGCTTCATTAGAGGGCTGCTATGCACCAAATGATGACACTCAAAATGCACTATGGCAGCCCATTTTAGCCAACAGTATTTTGGGGCCGAGTCAGCATCATATTTTTGATATTGAAAACCAAACCGTGTTTACCCATATCCGTATTAATATTTTTCCAGATGGTGGTGTAGCACGTTTACGCATCTATGGTGAAGTACAAATTCAAAGCACGAATAGCACAGAAACGCTTGATTTGTTAGCTTTGCAAAATGGCGGACGAGTGATTGCCTATAGTGACGCACACTTTGGTCATCCCCGTAACCTGATCAATCCCGGACGTGGCATCAATATGGGTGATGGCTGGGAAACCAAACGTCGTCGTGCGCCAGGCTTCGACTGGTGTATTTTGGCACTGGGACAAGCAGGGAAAATTGAGAAAATTGAAATTGATACCGCACACTTTAAGGGCAACTATCCTGCGCAAGTATCGATTCAAGCGGTTTATATTGAAGATGCAACCGACCCGCAACTGATTCCACAAAGTATGTTCTGGCCATTCCTGCTCAATGCTCAGGATATGCAAATGGATCATATTCATGACTATATCAATGACATTTTAGCGCATGAAAAAATCTCTCATATCCGTGTCAATATGATTCCAGATGGTGGAATTAGTCGTATTCGTCTTTGGGGAAAACGGGCTTAAGCCGAGAACAATATGTCAAAAACTGTGATTAAAATTTTGTCGCTGACCAATGAAAACTTCGCCCCTTTCGGCGAAGTGATTGGCTGTACAGGGCATGAATTTTTCCATATCAATGATGCCCATACAGAACGTTATCATGGTCTGGTCGAAACTGAAATTCAGGGTGAAGCCAAGGCTGGGATTAGTATTTTCCGCAATATTAAAACCACCACGCTACCATTGACTATTCAGATGTTAGAGCGCCATCCCCACGGCTCTCAGGCTTTTATTCCGATGCAGGGACAAGCATTTCTGATTGTTGTTGCGCCCAGTTTAAATGCACAGCAGCCCGATATTGATCAGATTCATGCTTTTATCAGCGATGGTTCTCAAGGTGTCAATTATCGTGCTGGAACTTGGCATCATCCATTGCTAACCCTTGAATCTCCGAGCGATTTTGCAGTGATTGATCGGATTGGCTCAGGACCTAATTGTGATGTTTATACTTTCCCTTATGCTGTGATGATTGAGGCTTAATCTTCTCGCATGAAATCCTTATCCACTGCCTTGTACTGGTTTACAGAGCAGTGGTTTTCTTTATAAGCAAAGAATTTTAGAATAAATATTTAAACGACACTTGCTCAACAATGAAAATAAAATATTCTCTTTTTGCATGCTTAACCTGTGGCCTTTTGGTTTCACCGCTTAGCTTTGCCGAGCTCAGTTTTGAACAGGAATTACAGCAAGGCTGCGCCAAAGTCAAAAGTGATGCGCTTTTGGGTAAAAAATACTACGACCAAAAGCAATACGCCAAAGCTATTGAATATTTTGAACATCAGGCCGCATGGACACAATTTTGCCAGTTCAATGCGGAAGATAGTAATAATACGTTTAATGACCACGATGTCGCGCTTGCTCAAAATAATGTCGGTTTAAGTTATGCCAAATTAGGCAAACCCTTGTGGGCCAGAGCATGGTTTTTACTGACACCAGACTCCAAAGTCAGTCAATACAATTTAAAACAGCTCACATTGCCAAAAGTCAGCAATACAATTGAAGGCGAATATGTTACATCGGCTGGCTTTGGACAATGGAGTAGCATCACTGTTTCAAAAACCGCCAAGACTTATCGCATTGCATTTGATGGTTATTATTTTGGTTTACGTGGTTTGATTTACGGCCCTAATATGGGTTCTTTTGAAACCCGTATGCCTTTGTCTGCTCATCAGGCTCAGTATCGTTATGAAGATTGTAAGATTGATCTCAAATTCGGTCAGGATCAATATGGTCGAAAAATGATTGTTGAGCAAAATGACAATAATTCTGGCTGCGGTTTTGGACACAATGTTTATGCAGGCGGCACTTATTATCAAGTTGAAAAATAAAAGCCATTTAAATTGTGACCTCGTTTTTAATCACTGAAATACGAGCTTGGCTCTTTAAAAAGATAAATGAGCCAGCAAAAATACGATGCTAGCAACAATATTCATCTGAAACTGAGCGACAGTGAGGCGTATTTGTTGCATACTTTTTTCAAGTAGCTGACACAATCAAAATATGAAGCTGCGGTATTTATAACAATGACTCAAAATGAGAATAACGAGATGGATATATGCTTTATTCCAGTGCTGGATTTGGATGATCGTCAGCAAAGTTTGCAAGCTGATGGATTGAAGAATTCGTCTCAGCCTTTAGCAACTGATTGTTTGTTCTATGCCATTCAAGATATTTCTGATGCTCATCTGAGTAAAATTCTAAAAGAGACCGTTTTTAAAAATACCTCTTTGAACGGTGGCTATGTATTGCTTGATGCCCAACAGCGACCGATACTTTTACCGCGCTGTTGCTCAGATTTAAACGATATTCATGCTTGGGAGCAACTGGCTCAAGGTAATCTGAAACAGTTCTGGATTGGACATCCTCAAGTGTTATGTGAATATCAGGGAGATATGATCAAATTTAAACCAGATGCCAGTCAGGATCATACTGGCTTTGAAGTGCCTGTTACGTCATTAAAACAGGCAGTACAGGCTTTAAAAGATGAGCTTCAGCAGATTCATCATCGTTTTCAACGACTCGCACATCTGGAAAAACTGAAAGTTGAAAAAGTGTTAAAACTGATGCCTCAACTGCTTTAACCAGCTTTAGAACCCCTGCATGCAGCACATATAGGGGTTCTAAGAAGTGGTGTTTAAACTCAATCTTAGATAGGAATATCCGCCAAATTACCTTTTTGCTCTAACCAATGTTTTCGGTCGCCAGAACGTTTTTTGGCAAGAAGTTTATCCAGTAAACCTGCGGTCAAATGGGTATCGTCCAGATCAAGCTGTACCAAACGGCGTGTATTCGGATCCATCGTGGTTTCACGCAATTGCCCTGCATTCATTTCACCCAAACCTTTAAATCGGGTAATTTGCGGATTTTTGGTTTTAACTTTAGACAGAATTACCTCGAGTTCATCTTCATCCAGTGCATAAAATACATCTTTGCCTGCATCAATACGAAATAGTGGCGGCATCGCTACAAACAAATGTCCTTCTTCGACCAATGCAGGAAAATGTTTGACGAACAGGGCACACAGCAAGGTCGCAATATGTAAACCATCTGAATCAGCATCGGCTAGAATACAAATTTTGCCATAGCGAAGTTCCGACAAATCATCACTGCCCGGATCAACACCAATCGCAATGGCAATATCATGCACCTCTTGCGAAGCTAAAACTTCATCGGAAGACACTTCCCAGGTGTTTAGAATTTTCCCACGAATCGGCATAATCGCCTGAAAGTTCTTGTCGCGTGCCTGTTTGGCACTCCCCCCCGCAGAATCACCCTCGACAATAAATAGCTCAGATTCTTCACGAGTTTGTCCAACACAATCAGCCAGTTTTCCAGGCAAAGCTGGCCCCGACACAATCTTTTTACGCTCAACTTTTTTGGCGGCTTTTAAACGTCGTCCCGCTTTAGAAATCGCCATTTCTGCCAGTTGCATGGCAATTTCAGAGTTTTGATTGAGCCACAAAGCAAACGCATCTTTGGCAATATTAAGCACGATCCCTGAGGCTTCACGGCTGGAAAGTCGTTCTTTGGTTTGACCTGAAAATTGCGGTTCCTGAAATTTAAGCGACAGAATGAAATTGACACCATCCCAGACATCTTCGGCAGACAGCTTTAAATTACGCGGCAATAAATTGCGAAGTTCACAAAACTCACGCAGTGCTTCGGTGACACCAGAACGCAAGCCATTAACATGGGTTCCGCCTTGCGCAGTTGGAATCAGGTTGACATAACTTTCCTGAATTTGCTCACCACCTTCGACATTCCAGCAGATTGCAAACTCACAACTGGCGCGTTCGGCTTGACCCTGACTGACAAAAGCAGGCATCGGGACAATCTCACGGTCTTCCAATTCATCCATCAAATAGTCGACCAAACCATTTTCAAATTGCCATTCGATTTTTTCATCATTGATTTGATCGATGTAGCTAATTTTAAGTCCAGCCGCCAAAACTGCTTTGGCTTTTAGATTATGCTTAAGTGCTTTTAAGGCAAATTTTGGACTGTCAAAATATTTGGTTTCTGGCCAAAAATGTACGGTAGTGCCTGTTGCTCGTTTTGCGACTTTTCCTTCAAGCACCTCAAGCGGTGCGACAGGTTCACCCTGCTCAAAAGCCATCTTATAAAGATTGCCCTGACGCTGAACTTCAACCTCAACCCGACTGGACAAGGCATTCACCACCGAAATCCCGACCCCATGTAAGCCGCCCGAAAACTGATAGTTATCGGTGCTGAATTTACCACCTGCATGTAATTTGGTTAGGATAATCTCAATGCCGCTTTGACCATATTCAGGATGAATATCCACTGGCATCCCGCGACCATTGTCTTCAACTGACAATGAGCCGTCTTTATAAACCGTCACACAGATTTTATTGGCATGTCCCGCCAGCGCCTCATCCACGGCATTATCAATCACTTCCTGTGCAAGATGGTTTGGACGTGTCGTATCGGTGTACATGCCTGGACGACGACGTACAGGATCTAAACCCGATAAAACTTCAAGTGATTGAGCCGTATATTGTGACACCTTGTACGATTTCCTTATTTAAGCGAATAGGTTAAAAATTCAAGAATCAACGGTATTTTTTGTTCAAAATCATCCATTGCATGGTTACCATGCGCATCCGATAAAATCAAGGCGCGATGTGATGGCTGACTATAATAACGCTGTGCCTCACGATAATCCAAAGTTTCATCGCCCTGCTGAAGCAACACGAGTATTTTCTCGGCAGGATCAGCATAGGGTACAGCCATCTGCTCAAGCTGATCCAAATGCTGTTCGGTGAGTGTCCAACGATCACCCACCCAGTAAGGAATCTGATTGATACCAAATAAATCGCGAAACAGTTGCCATGGTCGCACAGCAGGATTGATCAATACAGCAGGCAAAGCATATTTGGCGACAAACTGAGTCGCATAAAACCCACCAAAGCTACTACCTACTAACACCACCTGATCCAACTCCTCTATCAACTGCTGAATCACGTCTACCACGACCAACGGCGGTAAATTTAAATCAGGTAAATGTACCTGAATTTCAGGATGGTGAATTTGACAATAGTGTTTAAGCTGTTGCCCTTTGATCGAGAAAGGGCTACTTTGAAAGCCATGTAAATAGACCAGATTCATGCGCAGAAGCACCATTAATAATGTGATATTCATCACAACTATGTTTTAATTTGTACCTATGCCTAAATTGTTAGACAAAAAAATAAAAATAACTGGTCATTCATCAGTATTTTTAAATAGTTGTGAATGCAACACCTAATAAGATGAATATAATCGTTTTATCGCCTGAAGCAAATGAAAAATAAAGTAACAGGTGCGTGCATGAATCAAGGATTTGGATATGCCAAGTTTAACGCCTTTACACGAGACCTATTGTAAATGGGATCGTACGCCACCGAGTCAGGCCGATGTGCTTGAGGGTTTGGCACAACTGGTGAGTACCAGTTTATTGGGGGTTCACGATGTTGTTCAGATTATCCATCGTGAAGTATTACAAACGACCTTTGGGATGAGTGACCAGCAATCCCGTCGTTTTTTAAAAATTCCACGAATTGAACGTTTGCAGCAATGGTCATATAACACCTTACAAAAATATGGTCGTTATTTTCTTGCCCCGAGTTTACGTCGTATTATTGAACAATTTCCAACCCTACACGACAAACCCTTAACTCCTACCCTGCACTTTTTGGTCGGTGCATTAAATGGGGTGTTAGGCGATTATCTGCTCAAACATCAAAATCCAATGGCATTACCTATGGTGTTATATGACCATTATGGTGCATTGCAACAAGGCGACATTGCAGGTCGTGTGGTGATTTTTGTACATGGATTATGTATGAATCATACGGACTGGACCAATCGTAATTTTGGTGGCATTGGAGAACGTTTACTGGCGCAGCGTGATCACAATATTATGCTGTATCTCAACTACAATACTGGACGTCGAATTTCAGCCAATGGCCGCAGCTTGGCCAATACACTTGAAGATTTGATCACCCGTAATCCTCGCATTACTAGTATCGATTTGATTGGGCATAGCATGGGCGGATTGGTATCACGTAGTTCGTTGTTTTATGGCAAACAAAATATGCACCAGTGGACACATATGGTGGGCAATCTGGTCTGTATCGGTTCGCCACATCATGGAGCAGTGTTGGAGCGTTTTGGATTCGCGCTACAAGATCGACTAGGCAGTTTTCCTTTCGTGAAATTGATTGGCCATTTGGTCAATATCCGCAGCAACGGTATTTTGGACTTACGTCATGGCAGTGTGCGTGATGATGACTGGGAACATTTGGAAGCCCGAATTGGACTAATGGATGATAACCGTAAACCTGCTCCACTACCTTCACATATCAGTACGTTCTTTGTTGCTGGTACGGTTGAACATGAAAATCAGAAAAAAAGTCTCAAAGCCTTGTCGATTATTGGCGATTATCTGGTCAGTGTAAAAAGTGCCTTAGGAGAGCATCCAAATCCACGTTTTCAACTCAAACTCCCAGATTCGCATAAAGCCGTTTTTCATGGGTTAAATCATTTTGAAATTCAGTATCATTCCAGCGTTTCTGAACAAATTACCCGCTGGTTTTATCCTGAACATGATGACTATGCATGTTTGGGTGTGCAAACTCATATGATTAACATGCAAAATTATGATCCTACTGATCTTACTGGGATTGTGGAGACTTGATTTATTTTGTCCGCGGTCAAGTCATCATGCTCTTGTCTAGTTCTGAAATAAATAAAGCCAGCAATTGCTGGCTTTATTTTTGGTTCTTACATTATTTCTTGTAAGCTTTTTTCGCAACGGGATATGTTCTGAAAAGTTGCCATAGACAGATCAGCAATAACACACTAAAGAAAACCAACGACCAGACAGGTAGCGATTGCCCCAAGAAAGTCCAGTCAATTGCGGCACATTCACCAGAACCAGTCAGCACTTCGTTCAATACTGTTTTGAGAGGCAGCGCATCAATTAAATAATTCAGTCCAGGACCACAACTTGGCACTTGATCAGGTGGCAAAGTCTGTAACCAGACATGACGTGCCGCTACACCGACAGACCAACCAATCGACAAGGTTGCCAGTAAAGCATACATACGCTTCATAAGATTTGAAGCAGGATTATGCAAAAAAGCAATCAAGGCGAAAATCCCCATCGCCATCAGCCCAACACGCTGAAACACACATAATGGACAAGGGTCCAGACCTTTTACATGTTCCAGATAAAGTGCAAATGACATGCCGACAATACTGGCCAGTACCAATAATCCATTGATAAAGCGATAATTACGCCATTGCATGGATATACCTCTTGTTTTTATCGAAATTGGGCAAGATAGCCATCAAAACTCATCACGCTTTCTTGTTCCAGTTGATGTTGTTGTTGCAAGGATTGTTGAGCCAACTGCTCAAAATAAGCGGTTTTTTCAACACTTAATTCATATTGATCGTACATCTTGGCATAGTCATGTGCCAATACACTGCCAAAACTCCAGGTACCCCCATGTGCCAACGTATCCGCGACTACTTGAGCTGAAAGTGTCTGCTCAATCTGTTGCGCACGTTGTTGCATCACCTTCAAAGCATCACTGTACAAATTGCTCTGATAAAGTTCATCCAGTAGCTCTGCACATTTTTGTATCTGCTCAAGATGCTGTATGACCCAGCTTTGCACCGACTGCTCACCTGTTAGGCTCATGATTTTGGCGACGGTGGAACGCCCTTCATTCACAACCGTATTTTGATTGCGTTCTATGAGATCCTGTTCATCATCATGAATTTCAGGGCTTTCTGATAATAAGCAATATAAAGCCAACGCTTCTAAAAAACCTGCTGTCGTTTCATCAATACCAATCGGACTATAAGGATTGACATCTACTGCGCGTAATTCCACATAGCCGACCCCACGATTTTGCAAAGCCTGTGAAGGCGTTTCGTCATTTTGGGGAACTTGTTTGGGGCGAACCAGACTGTAGTATTCATTTTCAATTTGTAGGACATGGTCATTAATCTGAATCGGTTCACCCTGTTCATCATTTAAACCAAGCTGGGTAAAGGGTGGATACGGCGTTTTCACTGCCTTTTGCAAACCTTCGAGATAGGCCTGAATATCGTTATAATGAATACCCAGTTGTTTCTGTGCCGAGTTCTGATACCCCAAACGTCCCATGCGTAATGCGGTGGCATCAGGTAAATACATGGTGCCTTTAACTAAAGGCTGTAGATGATGCTCACGCCCTGTTAGAAAACAACGACATACCGATGGACTGGCACCGACCAGAAAAATCACCAAAGGCGTTAAACGAATAAAATTACGTATTAGACCAAAATAGCGATGGCTACGATAATCCTGCGCATTGAGTTGTTGTAATGCAGGATCGGTTTCGTGTTGCTGTAGTGCGGCAAACAGCGTCTCAGGAAACGATAAATTATAATGAACCCCTGAAATGGTTTGCATCCGACGACCATAACGGACTCCCAGACCACGGCGATACAGCGTCTTAAAACGCCCAATATTGGATGTACCATAATAGGCTAAAGGAATATTTTCTTCCTGATCATCCAGCATACAGGGCATCGACAGCGGCCACAGTTTTTCACCGGGATTTAAATGACGATGCACCACTGCATGAATATCTTTTAAATCTTCTAAAACCGCAGGAATGCTGTCTTTCGGCGGGGTGATAAACTCCATCAAAGCTTCAGAATAATCTGTCGTAATCCGCGGATGAGTTAAAGCAGAACCTAATGCTTGAGGATGCGGATTTTGCGATAAAAAGCCATTGCTCTGCATACGCAGACTTTCGCGTTCAATTCCCCGCAACATCCCTTGTAAGAGTGAAGAATCTACCCACGTCGGCACGACAGTTGGAGAAGCTGATTTGGGTTGACTCATGTACACCTGCTCGCTGATTTAAAGAACGATGAAAAAAATCATGACTTTAGTATAACGCGAAATCTGCCAGACCGCGCAGGACTTGATAGGATTTGCACAAACTGGCCGTTTCACTTTGACAATTTTTTATCACAAACTTGGTCTATAAGACATGTTTGATTTGTGATTTTATTGAAGAATAAATTAAAAGAGTGAAAATAAATGAATCCACAAGATGTCCTGAATTTTTGGTTTGCTCCTGAACAAGAACCGTTATGGTTTAAAAAAAGTGATGATTTTGACGCAAAAATTCATCGCCAATTTGCCGAAGTTCACCATCAAGCCACACAGGCAGAGCTATGGTCATGGCGTCAGGATGCCGAAGGCCGTCTTGCGGAAATTATTGTATTGGATCAATTTTCCAGAAATCTATATCGGGATCAAGCACAGGCTTTTGCCCATGACGCAATGGCGTTGGCACTGGCGCAGGAAGCCATTAGTCTGCAACTGGATGCAGAACTGAGCCCACCACAGCGTTCTTTTCTCTACATGCCGTTTATGCATAGCGAATCCAAACTGATTCATGAGTTTGCGCTTAAACTCTTCCAACGCTTAGGCAATCCAGTCAATCTGGATTTTGAGAAAAAACATAAAGCGATTATTGATCGTTTTGGACGCTATCCACATCGTAATGACGTGCTAGGTCGTGAATCAACAGCTGAAGAACGTGAATTTTTAACTCAACCCAACAGCAGTTTTTAAGTAATCTTTGTTTTACTCCGTGTATGTCTGATAAAAGGAGTTCGCGATGAAATATCTCTCACTCGGTGCCGCGCTTGCAAGTGTCTTGATCCTTGCGGGATGTGCCACAACACCACAAAAACCCAAAACCTTTGATCAATTAGGGCAATTTGCCACTTATCCGTTAAATAATCAGATTTACCGCATCAGCTTTAAAGCTGATCCCAATATGAGTTATGGTACAGCTGAAGAAATCACACTGGTTAAAGCCGCACAGACCACGATTCAGAACGGTTTTCGCTATTTTAAAGTGATGGATGATCCAAGTAATCAAACCCAAAAGCCGCCTCGTCAAGCGGTGGTGTATTCATCACCGAATTATTATCCGTATGGTTATTATCGACGTTATCCTGGTTTTTGGCCGGATCCCTTCTATGATTCACCACGTGTGGTCAATATCGATCCTGTCGAAGTATCGTATAGTATAGAATGTTATAAAGATCAAAAAACTGCATCCAAAGATGCCTTTGATGCAAGCTTGATCTTACAGTCATTAGGGAAAAAATATGGCTTAAGTCCGTCTGGTGCAGTGTTATTGCCTCAACCAGTCAACGCTCAACCCGCGGGCAGCAGCAACAACAAAAATTAAGACAGGATGCTTGCATGCAGGTTGAAGATACATCTCATTCTCCAAGTTTAAGTCGCAGTAAACGCTATGCCACGATTGCGCTACTCAGCGCAGTGGTGGCATGGATTATCCTCATGGTTCTGGCAAAATTCTGGCCTGAATATGCATGGATCATTCACATTTTGATGCTTTCTGCCGAAGCTGGCGTGGTGGGGGGACTGGCGGATTGGTACGCCATTACCGTGTTATTTCGTAATCCTTTTGGCAAGATCCCCATTCCCAAATTTTTACTGGATCACACTGAAATTATTCCGCGTAATAAGACCCGTATTGCCGAATCCATGGGGCGTTTTGTACAGGAAAATTTCCTGTCACCACAGGTGGTCGAGCGCAGTTTAAACAATACTGATCTCAGTCTGGCGATTGGACAATGGCTGGCCAATCCTAAAAATAGCAATCAGATTGTACAATTGATTCAGCAAACCGTTCCCAAACTATTTGAGTTTGTCAGTCAGGAACAAATTGCACGTTTTATACAGACCAATAGTGTGCAATGGGTCAAAAACACCCAAATCAATTCTCTTGCCAGTGAAATGTTACGCGCTGTACTGGAAAATGATTTTCATCAGGATGTATTGCAACGTGGACTGGATCTGGCGCATGAATGGATTGTGACTCATCCTGATCAGGCACGAGAATTAACCCGTACCTTGTTTAAGGAACTTGGTGTGTGGAAACTGGCCAAAGGTGCAAGCTGGATCGGGATTGATGTGCAACAACGCACCATTGATTCACTGATTGAGAAAGTCGAGTCGATGCTCGCCGACCCAGAACATCCGTGGCGACAAGGCATCGAGCAAGGTGCACAAAGCATGATGTTACAACTGGCAGATTCAAACAGTGAAGCCAGTCGTCGTTTAAATGAAGGTAAAAATGCCCTACTCGATAGTCCGCAAGTGCTAAACTTTATCAGTGGCGCAGTGGTGATCTTTTGTAATGCGATTAAGCAGGATTTACTTAAAGAAGATTCAGGCATTGCCCAAAATTTACGTATTGCGATTGAACAAATCGGCCAGAGTCTGATACAAAATCGTGCAGTGCGTGAAGTGCTCAACGAAAAAATGACGGGACTCGCGATTAGCTTTAGCGATCAATATAGCGATAAAATTATTCGTTATATCAGTGAGCGAATTCATGAATGGGATTCACGTGAAATGATTGCCAAAATTGAAAATGAAGTTGGCGGCGACTTGCACATGATCCGCGTCAATGGCGTGGTGGTAGGTGCGTTTATTGGTCTGGTATTAGGCATCATCCGCGCATTGGTCGATTATATGCTATAAGATTATTTTTCCAGATGAGAACCGATTGAGCCATGCAACTGTTATCCAAATTGCCTGATCAGGGCGTGACTATTTTCAGTACCATGTCTGCGTTGGCTCAACGTCTCAATGCGCTCAATCTCTCACAGGGTTTTCCAGATTTTGCGGCACCGCCAGATTTGATTGAAGCATTATGTGAAGCCACTCGAAATGGACATAATCAATATGCCGCAGGCGATGGCTATTTACCGTTACGCCAACAAGTCGCGCTACAATTTCAACAACGTGATCAGATTACACTTGATCCATTCACTGAGATCACCATTACCCCTGGCGCAACCATTGCCTTATTTGCCGCGATTCAAGCCACCATTCATCCGGGCGATGAAGTCATTATTTTTGACCCAAGTTACGACAGTTATGATCCTGCGGTACGGGTTGCAGGCGGTGTTCCTGTGCATATTGCGTTAGATGCCCCTGAGTTTAAGGTCGATTGGGACAAGGTTGCAGCGCAGATTAGCTCACGCACCCGTATGATTATCGTCAATACCCCACATAATCCAACAGGGACGATCTGGTCATATCAGGACTGGCAACAGTTAATTGCGCTGGTGGAAAAATATGATTTGCTGGTTTTGTCAGATGAGGTCTATGAACACCTGATTTTTGAGGGTGCTCGACATTGGAGTGCATTACATTTTCCTGAGTTACGTGAACGTAGCTTCGTGGTGGGTTCTTTTGGTAAAACCTTTCATGTGACCGGCTGGAAAACAGGCTATTGCGCTGCCAGTCCAACACTGATGCAATTATTTCGGCAGATTTATCAATATGCCAACTTTTGTGGCAATACCCCTGCACAAATCGCATTAACCCAATACATGCAGCAGCATCCCGAACACATTGCTGAACTGGCCGATTTTTATCAACACAAACGAGATACGTTTAATCTGGGTCTACAACAATCCCTGTTTGGCTTTACTCCTTGTCAGGGAACCTATTTCCAGACCGTCGACTACACTGAGATTCGCCCTGACCTGAATGATGTCGAGATGTGTTACTTTTTAGCCGAGGAAAAAGGGATTGTGGCCATTCCACTGTCTGTGTTTTATCAACATCCGCCTAAGGATTTGCGTTTAATCCGTTTCTGTTTTGCTAAAACAGAACAAACTCTACAACGTGCTGTACAGTTACTGAATGCTTGTTAACTCAGGTCAAGTCTTCGCGTAAAATAACAATCTTTTTTAAAGCAGCATGTTATTTTGTTAGTCAAGGATATCCATCACAATAACACTGACAAATTCATGGAGAATGAATGCCCCCTCACCGTCCACTGATTCAGCAACAAAAGCTCTGGAAGACCTTTCTGGTGTTTTTACTGCCGTTGATTGCCACCAATATCCTGCAAAATCTTTCAGGTACGATTAATACCGTTTTTGTCGGACAAATGATGGGGGTCAATGCGATTGCTGCGGTTGCTGTATTTTTTCCCATTCTATTTTGTTTGATGGCATTTGTGATTGGATTATCGGCAGGTTCTACTGTTTTGGTTGGACAGGCATGGGGCGCGCAAAATTTTGAAAAAGTGCGCAGTGTAGTCGGTTCAACCCTATTTATGACCCTGATTGGCGGCAGTATTATTGCCGCCTTGGGTGTATTTTTTGCGCCTCATATTTTATTGGCTTTAGGTACAGATCCAAGTGTTTTACACCTTTCTTTGCCCTATGCCCGCTGCATGCTCGCAGGTAGCCCTTTATTATTTGTGTATATTATTTACACCTCTATTTTACGTGGTGTCGGCGATAGTATTACACCGTTGGTGGCGTTATCTTTAACCAGTTTGATTGGTTTGGTGATTACGCCTGTGCTGATTGCAGGCTATTTTGGTTTTCCCAAACTCGGCATTATTGCGCCTGCCATTGCGACCATTACAGGTAATGCATTGGTTATTTTGTTTTTAATCATTTATTTGAATAAAAAAAATCACCCACTCAAACCCGACTTGGCTTTGCTCAAACATATCCGTTATGACGCGGAACTCACACGACTCATTTTACGTTTGGGGATTCCAACAGGTATTCAAATGGTCACCACCTCTGTAGCTGGACTGGTCGTAGTGGGACTAGTCAATCGTTTTGGCGCACATGCAACGGCGGCCTATGGTGCAGTCAATCAGGTCTTGAACTATATTCAATTTCCCGCTTTATCGATTGCGATTGCGGCTTCAATTTTTGGTGCTCAAGCGATTGGAATGGGTAAATCAGATCTACTGGCGCGCGTCACTCGTACAGCTTTGTGGATGAATATCATCATTACTGGAACCTTGGTGATATTGGCGTATTTATTTTCAAAATATCTAATGGCGTTATTTATTACAGATGACAGTGTGGTACAACTGGGACAGCAGCTCTTATTTATTGTGTTATGGTCCATTTTATTTTTTGGCGCCAGTGCTATTTTCGCCTCGATTATGCGCTCAAGCGGTGCCGTGACTATGCCTATGTTGATTAATATTGCCGCAATTTTATGTATTGAAGTGCCGTGCGCCTATTGGTTTAGTAGTCTCTGGGGATTAAAAGGCATCTGGTATGCTTATGCTCTGGCTTTTGTCAGTCTGTGCATTTTACAAGCTGGCTATTATCAATTTTTCTGGAAGAAAAAAGCCATTAAAGCGCTCATTTAGTGGCATAAAAAAAGCCCACTTTTTTTGGTGGGCTTTAGAGCATCTTTGTATTACATTTTATTGGTCAATTTGGTACCAAATTCGCTAACACGTTGATATCCTGTCGGTAGGAAACGCTGCATCAGATCCAGTACTTTTGCATCATTACCAATTAATAAACGGCGTTTATCTTTACGCACTGCCGCTAAAATTTGACGTGCCGCTTCTTCTGGCGGACAACGCAATAATTTATTAAATGCCTTGATTGATTTTTCAGGATGCATTCCCAGTGTTTTTAGGCTTTCATTCATTTTTGCTGAATTGGCAATATTGGTACGAATACCACCTGGGTGTACACAAAGTGCGCTCACCCCACAATTTTGCATATCCAGTTCTTGACGCAAAGATTCAGTAAAACCGCGTACCGCAAATTTGGTAGCGTTGTATGCCGACTGAGTAGGCTGCGCAATGAGCCCAAACAGACTGGAAATATTTACAATATGTCCATCTTTGCTTTGTTTGATAAAAGGTAAAAATTCTTTGGTGCCATACACCACACCCCAGAAATTAATATTCACAATCCATTCCAGTTCTTCATAGCTCGCACCCTCTACAGTCGAGCCCAATGCCACACCAGCATTGTTAAAAATCATATTGACTGAGCCATGATTTTGAACGGTTTGTTCAGCCCATGCTTTTACAGCATGACGATCCGATACATCCAGTTTTTGTGTAGTGACACGAATATTATAAGGTTTAAGCAGTTCTACTGTAGCTGCAAGTCCTTGTTCATTGATATCACTCAGTGACAAATGGCAACCTTCTTTTGCCAATAAAACAGCAAGTTGCTGGCCTATACCTGAACCTGCTCCCGTAACCGCAGCGACTTTATTTTTAAAATTTTTCATTGCCTGACCTTTTCCCTTAAATAGGTGTACACAAACCCATGCTGATGTACCTGATTCAATCACTATATTTTTGACAATACGTATTGTCAATACAATCTATCCGATCTAGAGTAAATACTCAAACAAATGACTGACGCGGTTATTTTGTTTAAAACTTGCTACACTCTGCATAACCAACGAGGATGCCTGTGATCAATGACCACCCCCGAAACTGATTCAAATACGAGACCAAAGCCGACAAAGGTCAATAAAGAACGTCAATTTAAAGGACTGTCTTTAACCGAACGTAAGCATGCGCGTCGTGAAAAACTCATTGAAGCAGGCATTGAAACTTATGGCATACAGGGTTTTTTTTCGGTCACAGTCAAAGACGTCTGTAATGAAGCCAAGCTGACCGAGCGTTATTTTTATGAATCCTTCAAAAAAAGTGAGGATTTATTTCAAACTATTTTCTTAAAACTGATTGAAACCTTACAACAGAATGTCATGCAAAGTGTCATGCAAGCGGCTCCCGATCCAGCCAAAATGATCGATGCAGGTCTGGGCGCATTGTTACGTACCTTGAAAGATGATCCTCGTTTGGCCCGCATTATTTATATTGATGCCATGCTGGTACAAGAGCTGCATAATCAGGCCACGATTCAGGAAACCATGCTGCGTTTTGACCGTATGATTCAAGCTTTTGTCATGCTGATGATGCCGAATTTACAACGTTCAGAACAGGAAGTTTCGTTAATTGCAACGGGATTAAACGGTTATGTTACCCAGATTGCAATTCGCTGGGTGATGGGTGGTTTTAAACAGTCTCAGGAAGATGTTCTATTTGCTTGCCGCACGGTATTTTTATCCCTTGTACAAACATTTTCCCAGAAACAAAAATAAATTTACTGTTCATTAAAGCCATTAAAAATTGAGTCTTTGTCATGAATTGGTCATCAGCCACGCAATTTTTTGTCACAATTCATGTTAAAAAAACCCGTTCTGATGAATTTTGCAATGATACTGTCATAATTAATCTTTGTAATAAGCCTGTCATAAATAAAACGGTCCGCCGTTCAATAAACTAAATAGGGTAATTGCGTTGTGAAAGATGACTATATTTTAATCGTCGATGACGAACTTCCCATCCGTGAAATGATTCATACTTCACTGGATATGGCGGGCTTTCAATGTTTACAGGCTGAAGATGCCAAACAAGCACACCAAATGATTGTTGATCAGCGCCCTGCCCTGATTTTACTGGACTGGATGTTACCGGGTGGCGTAAGTGGTGTTGATTTGTGCCGCCGTTTAAAACGCGATGAAACCTTGTCTGAAATTCCTGTGATTATGCTCACTGCACGCGGTGAAGAAGACCATAAAGTACAAGGTCTGGATGCCGGCGCAGATGACTATATGACCAAACCTTTTTCGACACGTGAATTGGTCTCCCGAATCAAAGCTGTATTACGCCGTGCCAATGCATTAAATGGTGAAAAAGCTATTGACGCCAATGGATTGATTTTAGATCCTGTCAGTCAGCGTGTCAGCTTTGGAACTCATATTTTAGAGATGGGGCCAACCGAATACCGCTTACTGGCTTTCTTCATGACCCATCCTGAACGTGCCTATACTCGTGCGCAATTGCTGGATCAGGTCTGGGGCGGTAATGTTTATATTGAAGATCGTACCATTGATGTACATATTCGTCGTTTACGGAAAGTCTTAGAACCTTTTGGCGCAGATCGATTTGTACAAACCGTGCGTGGTACAGGTTATCGTTTTTCAACACGTGCAGATTTAGCACTAGGTTAAAATACCCTTTATGTACGAACCCTATCCCGTCCCCGATCTTGCCCGTGAACATAAACGTTTTCGCTACAGTAGTTTATGGACATTTGCCAAACAGGATTTAAGACTGCTGGCTTTTTTGCTGATCATTGCAGCGTTTGTGGGATTTGGTCTCGACCTTTTAGGTATTTGTATTCTGATCGCCTTTTTGATCTTTTTTGTGCTGCAACTACGTTCACTGTACATCGTCAACGAATGGATTTCCAATCGTCCTTACGACACGCCACCTAACCTGAATGGGATTTGGGGTGCCTTATTATTTAACGTATATCGTGCCCAACGGCAGGAACGCGTAGTTCAAGCAGAAATGGTGGGACTCATCGATCGCGCTCAGTCTTCATTGGTTGCTTTAAATGAAGCTGTGGTTTTGATTGATGATTTACAACAAATCGAATGGTGTAACCCTGCGGCGCAGCATTTGCTGGGCATCAGTCTGTTGGATCGCGGCACCAATGTGTTAGGGATTTTAAGACAGCCCAGTTTCATTGAATACTTTAATCATATTGATCAGGCACCTGATGGTATCAAGCTTAAATCCTCGATACTGGACGATCATTACGTACAAATTAAATTGACGCCTTTTGGGGGCGATAGTGTATTGCTGGTCGCTTACGATATTACGCGTATGCATAATCTGGAGCAAATGCGTAAAGATTTTGTCGATAATATTTCACATGAGCTACGCACACCACTGACAGTCTTGAGTGGCTACATTGAAACCTTTACCGATCAGGAAGATTTAAATCCGCGCTGGAAACGTGCCTTTGATCAGATGCAATCACAGACCAAACGGATGAATGCTTTGGTCAATGATTTGCTCTTGCTTTCAAATCTGGAAAATAACAAAAAAATTGCTAAAAACCAGATTATTGAGATGCCAAGTCTGATGAATCAACTGTTTGACGATGCACAGGCGTATAATGCCGATTATGGACATACGCTCAATCTGGATATCGATAGTCACTGTGATTTGATTGGTTCAGATATGGAAATTGCCAGTGCCTTTAGCAATCTGATTACCAATGCGATTAAATATACCCCCAAAGGTGGCATCATTACCATTGGTTGGCATGATGATGGTGAACATGGTTATTTTACCGTTCAGGACAATGGTATCGGTATCGATCCCAAACATTTACCACGTTTAACCGAACGGTTTTATCGGGTGGATAGTGCACGAAGCCGTGCCACAGGCGGA
Organism: Acinetobacter septicus; assembly: GCF_019355975.1. Taxonomy (NCBI): domain Bacteria; kingdom Pseudomonadati; phylum Pseudomonadota; class Gammaproteobacteria; order Moraxellales; family Moraxellaceae; genus Acinetobacter; species Acinetobacter septicus. The sequence continues at coordinate 2,177,064 of NZ_CP079898.1, forward strand.
ACGGGACTCGGACTTGCGATTGTTAAACATGTCTTGATGCAACATGGTGCTTATCTGGATGTAGTATCCAAAGAAAATAATGGTTCTTTATTTAAAGCTGTTTTCCCTAAAGAACGCTTGTATCAAATGGTTTAAATTTGGCTCAAAAACAAGATTACAATGAACTTAACGCATCGACACCAAAAGCATTCAAACAAATAAGAATGTACCTGAAACCGACTACATAATAACTGCCCATTGTTTTTTATATTAAAACTCCAATCTAATAAAACAAATCGTAAAGTCCATATGAATACGATTAAAACGGTGAATCTGGATATTGCACAGCAATTACTGGATATCGGCATATCTAAAGCAAAAGAGCTTCAATCTCCATCTAATATCGCAATTGCGGATGCTTATGGCTATCTTCTCGCACATGTCCGTATGGATCAGGCTCAACTCCCGAGCATCGAGCATAGTATTAATAAAGCTTATACAAGTGCTTTATTTCAAAAGCCAACCCAAGAATTAAAAGAACCGAGTGAACCCAACGGTGAGCTTTATGGCTTAAATAATACGCTGAATCAAAGAGTGATTGTTTTCGCAGGTGGTGTTCCACTCTTTTTGGATGAACACGTAGTGGGGGCTGTCGGTGTCAGTGGCGGTACAGCCGAGCAAGATCAAAGCATTGCTCAGGCGATTGCAGATCATTTTAATCAAACCAAAGAAAAATCCATTTAAAAGGTGATAAACACATGAGTAAAAAGATATTAATTACAGGCGCAGGTTCAGGTTTTGGCAAATCAGTTGCTTTTAAATTAGCAGAACTTGGTTATGAGGTGATCGCAACTGTTGAAGCCGTTGCACAGATTCAGACCTTAAAAGACGAAGCACATCAACAAGGGTTAAATATCCAGTTTGAAAAACTGGATATCACCAATGATATTGATCGTGAGTTTATTTCTAATTTTGAAATTGACATTTTACTCAACAATGCAGGAATTTCAGAAGGTGGTGCTGTGGTTGATATTCCTGAATACCGATTGCGTGAGCAGTTCGAGGTGAATGTATTTGGGACAATTTTACTGACCCAAAAATTTGCCAAACAGTTTGTTGAACGTAAATCAGGAAAAATTATTTTTATTTCCTCAGTCGCTGGCTTGACCACTGATCCATTTACAGGTGCATATTCTGCGTCTAAACATGCCATTGAGGCTTTTGCAGAAGCGCTAAATAAAGAATTGCATGAATACAATGTCAAAATTGCCACAGTAAATCCTGGCCCTATCTTAACCGGATTCAATGACCGTATGTTCGAGACATGGAAGCATTGGTACCCAGAAGATCAAGCCAATACTGTATTTAACTATAGCCAACTTGCCTTTCCGCATAAACAATACGATCCAGAGCAAGTCTCTGACATTATTGTCAAGGTAGTAACAGAAGAGCAAAAAACCTATCGTAATTTAGCACCCAAAGAGATTGAAGCAGATGCAAAAAAACAAATGGCTGAAAAATGGGATCGACTCATCCACACAGATGCAAAACGTGATCCTTTGGTTGAAGACGCCTATACGCTAGAGCCAGAAACACCCAATGGAAAGTAGTCTAATCTGAGATCATCATCAAAAAGCCGATGAAGTATCATCGGCTTTTGAGCTAAATCAATCAGGCTATTATTGGGTTTTATGATGAAGTTGCATTAAATGCCTCGTGATAACTCACGCTTCCTTTCGGAATAGTATTCACAAAACTGATCGCCTGAAAATACATCGGAGGCACATCTGGCAAAACAAGATCTGGATAAGATTTAAAGCCAAAACGATGGTAATACGCTGGATCACCTAATAACACACAGCCATTGGCACCTAATTGTTTGAGTTGTTCAAGCGCAGCACCCATCAGTTGTGAACCAATACCTTGTCCTTGCTGTTCAGGCCAGGCCGAGATCGGCCCTAAACCATACCAATCGGTTTCACCCGATGAAATACGCACAGGTGAAACCGCAACATGGCCAACCACAACTCCCTGCTCAAGTGCCACCAAAGAAATGGTGAGTTGACCATCTTTACGTAACTGATTCACAATAAATTGTTCAGTATGGCTCGAATGTTGTTCATTTAAAAACGCAGCCTGAGTTAACGCTTCAATCGTCTGGATGTCTTGCTGTTGTTCATGTCGAATTTCAATACTCATTCAAACTTTCCTGATTTTATTGCTCTGCTGCAAATGCCAGTAAATTCTTTTAATTTAATTTTTGCAGCTTCATTTAGTTGATAGCCGTGATTTATAAAAATATAACAATTTCAATTATTAAAAAATGAACCTCTCAATGCATTAAAAGCCCTAAATCTAGAGCTTTTAATGTTCATTCTAACTTAGAGCGAATGTCCCAGTTTTTCACCCATCACCACGACGGAATTGGCTTTAAACTGCTTTTCCCATGCCATTTTATCTTTTTCAAATAATACAACAGCGGTGGAACCTAAATAAAAACGTCCCAATTCAGCGCCTTTTTCAAGTTTCATTTGGTGTTGCTCTAACTCTAAACGCCCAGTCGGTTTGACTTTACCGGTTGCTACCGTTTCAATTCCCGCCACAATCATGGCACCGACTAAAACCACTGCCATGCGACCGAGTTCAGTATCAAATAAACACACCATGCGTTCATTACGGGCAAATAATCCTGGAATATTTTCAGCCGTGACTTGATTGACAGAAAATAATTCACCTGGCACATACAATGTTTCGGTTAATGTCCCCGAAAATGGCATATGCACACGATGGTAATCTCGTGGCGATAAATACACCGTGGCAAATTGACCATTTTTAAATGGTTCTGCCAATTGCGGATCACCGATCAATTTTTCAACAGAGAAACTTTGACCTTTCGCCTGAAAAATATCGCCATCGTTAATTGTTCCAAGCTGAGAAATTGCTCCATCTGCTGGTGATACGATACTCGTCGCGGAATCATCAACCACACGTACTCCATCTTTTAAGGCACGCGTAAAAAACTCGTTAAAAGATTTGTACTTTAGGGCATCGCCCTGCTGAGCAATCGAAAGATCAATGCCATATTTCGCTTTAAAGGCCTGAATCACTGCGGTTCTAACGACCACATTTTCACTAGCAGCGACTTTACCCACTACTCGGCTGAGCTGATGCTGAGGAACAAGCGATTGAGCTTTAATAAATAAGTCTTTTTTTAATCGTGATGTAAAACTCAAAGCGGATTCTCTCCAGTAATAATTGGACTATCGAGGCGATTGCCCCATTCACTCCACGCCCCATCATAAGCACGAATTGGCCACTGCAGTAAACGACCAATAATATAAGCCAGACCCGAACGATGATGCGATTGACAATACACCACCACAGGTTGATCAAACTGAAAACCAAGTTGTTGCAATCGGGCTTGGGTACGTTCAAGCGGGTGCAATTTTAGATGATTTTGCCGATCAAGGGCAGTGCTCCATTCAAAATGAAGTGCGGCAGGAATGTGACCACCTCGACGTGCGGCTAGACGTAAGCCCGTGTATTCATCTGTGGTTCGACAGTCCCATAATTGGATATTATTGGAGTCCACCTGCTGTTTTAGCTCATCATATTCAATTTTATATTGGGCCACTTTGGACAAATCAACCTGCACCAGATTTTCAACAGGCGCTATCGGTTCGATCTCTGAAGTGGTTGGAAACCCAGCACCCAACCATGCATGAATCCCTCCATTTAATAAACTGGTTCGGGTGAAACCGAGACAATGTAAATTCCAGATCAGACGCCCTGCCCATGCCCCCCCTTCATCGTCATAGACCACGACATGGTGGTCAGGCGAGAGATTAAGATACTCCACCAATTGCTGAAGCTGCTCGATCGATGGCAAAACACCTGTGGCGTCTTCATGCTGTGCCACCAATTGCTTAGGCTTCAGTTGAATCGCGTGGGGAATATGCAATTGTTCATAGACTGAGCTACGACTCAAATCAACAATGCGTAGATGTTCATTTCCCAGATAAGGAACTAAATCTTCCGCCTCAATCAATAGGCCAAAGTTAAATTCAGGTGCCGTCATTGCAAATCATCGCGTTGCATTAATAGGTAGCTCGATCTTAACATAAGCATTTTCACGGTTTTGCTGATTTTTTACCAATGTTTAGCAGAAAATCAGCTAAATAAAATCATTCAACTTCTTCAGGAATTTCAAAAACCTGACGTAAATAAGCCAAAAATGTATCATTATCAGTCATGGTTTTACCTGGGCTATCTGAGATTTTGGCCACAGATTGACCATTACATTCGACCAGTTTCAGCACAATATTCAGTGGTGTTTGTCCCATATCATTGGTGAGATTAGTGCCGATCCCGAAACTGACTTTAAAACGATCCTTAAAGTATTGATGCAATTGCCATGCCTTTTCCAGATTCAATCCATCACTAAAAGTTAGCATTTTAGTCTGGGTGTCAATTTTGAGATGACGATAATGCGCATAGGCTTTATCCCCCCATTCATAAGGATCACCACTATCATGACGCAAGCCATCAAACAGCTTGGCAAAATACAAATCGAAATCACGCAGAAACGCATCCATTCCAACCACATCCGTGAGTGCAATCCCCAAGTCACCACGATATTCCTGTACCCACATTTCCAGTGCTGCTTTTTGAAAATCACGCAATCGCACATCTAAAGCCTGGAAAGCCTGTAAAAACTCATGTGCCATGGTCCCAATTGGGGTAATTCCCAACTCTTTGGCGAGCAAAACATTACTGGTTCCACGGAAAATATCAGGTGTGGCTTGATGGAACTCTTCAACCACATGTTTTTGCCATTCAAAACTATAACGGCGACGAGTACCAAAGTCTGAGACCAGAAATGGTGGATCATTTGGATGTTGCTGCGACGAATATTGTTTTAAAAGCGCAAGTTTGGCTTGTAAACGGCGCTCACCCTCAGCCAAAACAGCATCAGTACGGATACGGCGAAAATACAATTCGTTGACGATTGCCAAGACAAAAATTTCAAACATCATCGCTTGAACCATCGGACCTTCGACCCAAATGTCCAGACGACCTTCTTCATCGATGCCTGTTTTGATAAAGCGGCGTTTTAACTGAAACAGTTCCAGATAGTCCACAAAGTCACTTTTGATGAAACGAAAACTGCGCAAATATTTCAGTTCATCGTCCTTAAATTTCAAAGTGCATAAATGGTCTAATTGTTCGTCCATTTCAGACAAAATATCCGTTAATGGATACACCGTATCTTCTAAATTTCGACAGCGAAAATGATAAACACTATGGGTTTGCGGAAACTTATGTAATACCACCTGTAACATGGTGAATTTATATAAATCTGTATCTAGTAATGAGTGAATAATTGGTGACATAAAGGTGTCAGTAATTTGGATAAACTTATTGCATTAAAGCATATTTTGGTCGTTAAAATCGCAAGGATTTGTATAAAGCATTGCCACTTTAGTGGAACATGAATTTTATTAAGCAAAAAGTATTTCTGTTAAAATCACCGCGGTTTAAATCAATGATGATGTTTATGCGTGCATTAATACAACGAGTTTTACAGGCTAAGGTGGTCGTCGATGGGCAAACCACGGGTGAAATTCAACAAGGTCTATTGGTTTTTTTAGGACTAGGCCGCGAAGATACCTTGCAAAAGGGCCAAAAACTGATTGATAAAATTTTAAAATATCGCATTTTCGATGATGAAAATGGCAAGATGGGCTGGAATTTATCTCAAGCTCAAGGGGGACTGTTGCTGGTTTCCCAGTTTACCCTGATGGCGCAAACCCAAAAAGGCTTACGACCCGATTTTGGTCCTGCCATGCCGCCGAGCGAAGCAAAAGAGCTGTATGAGCAACTCGTTATCTACGCGCAAAGTCAGTTTGCAAATGTGCAAACAGGTATTTTTGCCGCAGATATGAAAGTGCATTTAGTTAATGATGGGCCCGTGACCTTCCAGTTGGAAGTCGAATAAAAAAATCCTCACCCTAAGGGATGAGGATTTTCTACAAGCGCGATTTACTTGCCTGTTTTTTGCTTAATAAACAAACGTGCTTGCTTTAACTTTTCTTTAACTGGTTTTGGAAGCTTGGGTGGAATCAGTTTTGCCGCCTGATTAAACCAAACCAATAGACCAAAATCACCTTCCATTTTGATACTACCGTTTTGCATACCAGTCATAAATGCCGTCGGATCGCCTTTCATCAAGGTTTTTACTGCTTGTTCGCTATCTGCAAATTGCAAAATAAAATCAGCCTGCTCTGGGTGGCCTGCCACTGTTTCAATTTGACCACGATTGACAATAATCTGACGCGCAAAGCCTAAGTCCGTTCCAATCTGGATCCGAAATGCACGATCATGTGTCATTTCAATAAACTTGGGACTAGTCCGTGCCAATTGCTTCATCCGCAAAGCCAAACCTACAACCAGCAAATCCAATGGATCTGTGCTGACATCAACCAATGGTAACTTTACAACAGGTAGAGCAGAAAGTTTCATGACAATTCAAGCCTATTCGTATTCTTATGGAACTAAACGCGATCATCCTAGCATAAATGTAAGCCCTAAAATAAAAGCTTTGTATTACAAAACATAATAAAACGTAAAAAGCGCAGGTTAACCCACGCTTCTTCATTTCACCTATCAGCCGATGTTAGCGACTAGAGCATTGTTGCTGATCATCCTCATACACTGGTGTATGTTCAATGTATTGACGATTTGCCAATGCTTTTTGCGCCAAACGGTCTTCTCTTAACAACACCAAGGTAACAGCAACCATCGCTAGACTTAAGGCAGTTAAATAACTATAGGTGACAGGCATCTCAAAAAGTGTTTGTACGCCATAACGGACGACTTCCAAAAGTCCCCAAAAAAACATGCCTGCCAACATAAAACCAAGCCAGCGACGGTAAGGTGAGAAGAAAACAATAGCTAGTGCAAGTGCAATCAAACCAAACCCTGAGAGTGTGGCGAAATTCGCTGTTACCATACTAAACCTCCGTCTAAGATCATTCTCTGGGTCATAAGACCTTGAGTTCATCCCCGAAACCGTAATCAAATCAACACAGATCTGTGTTGACGAAAATATCTGTTTAATCGTGTTAGATGCATTATGGAGAGTTTTTGCAAGAAAAAAAGTCCTGATTTTTTCTTATACGACACATATTGTCGCAACATTATTTTGTCATTACATTCTGCATGTTTCAAAAACCTACGAAGTGCCTGATCCTTTCATCGCTCGCGTGTCATTACAAAAAACTATCGCTAAAATTTGATGCTTTTTAAAAATTTTTATACAGAGTTATTTCAAAATTTAACAGCCGACAAACGGTGCAAAAGCACTTGATTCCAGTTAATTTATTGATTAAAAAACGCGGCATTTAAATGCCGCATTTTTTTGAACATCTAAGCAGATTAAGCACGATTTAAATCTTTATCATGCATACCAAGCAAATACAGTACGCCATCCAAACCTACACTGGAAATGGCTTGATTAGCATTTTGACGTACCAACGGTTTAGCACGGAAAGCCACGCCTAATCCCGCAATCGACAGCATGGGTAAGTCATTGGCGCCATCGCCCACAGCCATGGCTTGTTCGAGTGAAATGCCCATTTTATCCGCCAGTTGGGTCAACAATTCTGCTTTACGTGCTCCATCGACGATCGCGCCTTTGACTTCACCAGTTACAAAGCCATCTTGTACATCCAGAATATTGGCATGTACTTCATCAATACCCAGTTTTTGCTGTAAATATTCAGCAAAATATTGAAAACCACCCGATAAAATCACGGTTTTATAGCCAAGTGCTTTGAGCGTTGAAATCAAACGCTCTGCACCTTCGGTAATGGTCAGCCGTTCCGCAATTTTTGGTAAAACCAAGGCATCCAGACCTTTCAGCAAAGCCACACGCGCACGAAAACTTTGCTGGAAATCAAGTTCACCTTGCATGGCACGTTCGGTAATCTCAGCGACTTGCTCACCTACACCTGCCTCAAGTGCCAACTCATCAATGACTTCTTGTTCAATCAGGGTCGAGTCCATATCAAAACAAACCAGACGGCGGTTACGACGATAGGCATTGTCTTCTTGAACTGCAACATCGATATTGACTTCACCCGACAAGCTTAAACAGGCGGCGCGCATCGCTTGCGCATCCAGCATTTGTCCACTTAAACCAAACTGCACACAGGCGCGGCGTGGCGCGTTATCTTCCAGATCTCGCGCTAAACGCCCTGACAGGCGCGTCACGGTTTCAATATTAAAACCTTGATTAGAGACAATTTTGGTAACCGCCTGTAGATGTGAAGCGGTTAATTCTGGTGCCAGCGCTGTCACGATGTAACGGGTTCGTCCACCTTCACTCACCCATTGATCGTATTCTGCACTTGAAATCGGTTTAAAGCGCACAGTCAAACCAATATCATGTGCTAAAATCAGGATTTCCTTCATGGCAAGTGCGGTTGCGGTTTCATCATCCGATGCCACCACGATGCCGAGGGTCAATTGGTTATGAATCACCGCTTGCCCTACATCCAGTATTTGCAATGAATGTACAGATAAAACCTGCATTAATCGGGTAAACTGATTCGGTTGATCAGGTCCTAAAAAAGAGATAAGAATGATTTCTCGCATGAATTGACTCGGGTCTGAGCTGCAACTATTGTTAGAATGATAATCGAATTTGAATCTATTTGCCTTGGAAGTTTACGTTGAACGCACCTAGACAGGGGCTATTTGCTAGCCTATTAATCGTAAGTTTTGCTTTGCATACCTTTTTACTGGTGATTGCAACGACGCATCAGCTCAATGAAAACCGTGCCAGTCAGGGTCAACTCATAACCAGTCAACTGGTTACTGACAGTTTGACCGAACTGGAACCAGCCAACACGGTTTCTCTGGCACTTCTGGCAAATCGCTATGCAACCAATCCAAGTGTTGCCTCGATTCGAATTTTAGATGCAAACAAACAGGTATTGGCCACGAGCGGTATGTCACAAACCCGTCAGGGCGAAGTATTTGTGCGTGATGCCCTGCAAAATGAAAAGAAAGTCGGAAGTATTGAAATCACCCTGATTCAACCGAGTATTGGTGAAATTCTAAGAACCCAATGGTTAGCAATCTTGGTGTCATTTCTGATTCATGGCTTATTGTGGCTGGCTTACCGTGCCATTGCCCGCCCAAGCCGCAGTGAATATCTGGCACGTATCAATAACGAATCACGCCTGAAACATGAGATTCAACAACTCACCCAAGCCCTTGAGCTTGAAAAACAAAATACTGTGACCTTGGTTGCACAAGCTAAACAACAAGCCAAACCAAAAGTCACCGCTGTAAGTGAAACATTGGAGCAAGATGCTCAAGTCGATCATACTCTGGCACTAAATATTCAGTTTTATGACCCTAAACAATTATTGAACAGTGTCAACCAATCGGTTTCTGTGCCTTATTTTAAACTGTGCCAGATTTTCCTGAATAAAAGCATTGAACTGTGCGCTAAACATTATCAACTCAGTCCATCGAGTATCAATGTCATCCATGAGTTTAATGCCAATGGTGCAGATTTAAGTATTTCAGATCAGGACGCACATGCGGTTGAATGTTTACTGATGATTGGCTCAGTATTCCAGCTATTGTCAGATGTTCTATATAAGCGTTATCGTGAAGACAAGCGTTTTGCCTTGCAAACCCGTTCCGCGACTTCAACCGCAGTGGCTGCCATGCAACTCGATGCTGTACAGGCAGCGCAACGTCTCACCAGCCATTTACATGCCAAAGAGTCAGCTTTACATTTAAATAATGAACAGCTTAAGGCGATTAGTGAATGCTATCAGTTAGTCGCAATGCCAAATCCATCCAGTGTTTTGACCCGTCACGCCTTCATGCAAAATGGCATGAATACTGAATGCGCAGAAGTTGCCCAACAGATTCGTACAGAAATTTTGATGGGTAAAAAAGCCAAAGCATCGATTGAAAATCAGACAGACCCACAATCGGAAGCCTAAGAACAATTTTTTTGCAAGACTCCCCAATTTGGGGAGTTTTTTATTTTTAAACGCTAAGTCTTTGAAATTATATTTTTATCTGAATATCTGAAAAGTCTTTGATTAAACAATCAGCAAAACCAGCCTATTTCATAATTAGAATACTTTTCAAATGAATTCACTTATGTGTATAAAGAGAACCCTAGAACTAAATGATAGAAGCATAGGCAATTCTGACCAAAACACGGTAGACTATGCAACACATTGTGAACGTAACTGTCTTTTGGACAGCATCAAAAGGTGAAGGCTCATGCCGTTGAGTAATGTTGAGGAACTGGTCGCGGATATCCGTGCGGGTAAAATGGTCATCTTGATGGATGATGAAGATCGCGAGAATGAAGGTGATTTGGTCATTGCCGCGACCCACGTGCGCCCAGAAGATATCAACTTTATGATTACCCATGCGCGCGGTCTGGTGTGTTTAACCTTAAGTCGTGAGCGTTGCCAACAACTGAATTTACCGCTGATGGTCGATCATAACGGTGCACAACACGCAACCAATTTTACCTTGTCAATTGAAGCCGCTGAAGGCATTACCACGGGGATTTCTGCGGCTGAACGTGCGCATACCATTCATGCCGCAGTTGCTGCGCATGCCAAACCTGCGGATATTGTTCAACCCGGTCATATTTTTCCGCTTATGGCTCAACCAGGTGGAGTTCTTCACCGCGCAGGTCATACGGAAGCGGGCTGCGACTTGACTCGTCTTGCGGGGTTGGAACCTGCGTCTGTGATTTGTGAAATTATTAATGAAGATGGCACGATGGCACGTCGTCCAGATTTAGAGGTGTTTGCTGAAAAACATGGTTTAAAGATTGGAACCATTGCCGACCTCATTCACTACCGCATGACCAATGAACAAACGGTTGAACGTTTGGGTCAACAAACCATTGAAACCGAATATGGTTCATTTGAACTGTATCGTTACCGTGAAATTGGCAATCCCGATATTCATTTGGCCTTGGTCAAAGGTGAACCTAAAGATGGCGTGACCACGGTTCGTGTCCATGGTTTTAATCCCGTCCGTGATTTACTTAAACTGAATAAGCAAGATGGCGAACCTGCATGGAATTTAGATCGTGCACTCAGCACCATCGCTGCGGCTGAACGTGGAGTTTTGGTCTGGATTGGACAGGATCATTTACAGGATTTAGGCCCAGCGCTTGAGAGCATGAATAAGCCAAAACCCGTAAAATCCAATGCAGCACTATCCCACCAATATCAAACTATTGGCGTTGGCGCGCAGATTTTACGTGATTTGGGAGTAGAGAAAATGAAGCTCCTTAGCTCACCTTTACGCTTTAATGCACTGTCAGGCTTTAATTTAGAAGTGGTAGAATATATTTCTGCTGATCAAACGATAGAAAATTAATCGAGGTTATTATGGCAATTCGCCGAATTGAAGGTTTATTACATCTCGCGAGCGAAGGTCGTTACGCGATTTTAGTGGGTCGTTTTAACAGCTTTGTGGTTGAGCATTTGCTTGAAGGTGCAATTGACACCTTAAAACGTCATGGTGTGAGTGAAGACAATATTACTGTGGCTTATGCACCAGGTGCATGGGAACTTCCGATTGTTGCAAAAAAACTGGCAGCATCTGACAAATTTGATGCCATCATTGCACTAGGCGCAGTGATTCGTGGCAGCACACCACATTTTGACTTTGTCGCTGGTGAATGTGCCAAAGGCTTGGGCGTGGTTGCACTTGAAAGCACACTTCCTGTCATCAATGGCGTACTAACCACTGATAGCATTGAACAGGCGATTGAACGCTCTGGTACAAAAGCAGGCAATAAAGGCTCAGAAGCTGCATTGACTGCAATTGAAATGGTTAATTTGTTAAAGGCAATCTAAGGCATGTCTCAAACACTTCAAGCCGTATATGCGGCAAAACGTAAAGCACGTCGTTTTGCGGTACAAGGTATTTATGAATGGCAAATGAGCCACAATCCTGTACATGAAATTGAAGCGCGTACTCGTGCCGAAAATGCCATGCATAAGGTTGATCTTGGTTATTACCATGAGCTGTTGACTCAAGTCATTGCAGATCGTGACAATCTGGATACTTTGCTGATTCCTGTACTGGATCGCGAGCTTAAAGCACTGGATGGTGTCGAGTTGGCAACTTTGCGTTTAGGTGCATATGAACTGCGCGATCATCTGGAAATTCCTTACCGCGTGGTGCTGGATGAAGCCATCGAACTTGCCAAACATTTTGGTGGTGCAGACAGCCATAAGTACATCAATGGTGTATTGGATCGTTTAGCTTCCACACTGCGTGAAGCTGAAAAACAGCAAGCTCAATAAGCTACTATTAAGTCATGGCTGAGTTTTCGATTATCGAGCAATACTTTACACGTCCCTTTACGCAACAGGACGATATTGGCATCGGTGATGACTCAGCTATTTTGACCCCTCCTACCAATCAACAATTGGTGATTTGTACCGACACACTGGTTGCAGGTCGACATTTTCCACTTGAAACCTCTGCCCATGCCGTTGGCTGGAAAAGTGTGGCGGTGAATTTGTCTGACATAGCGGCTATGGGGGCAAAACCTCATAGTATTTTATTAGCATTGAGTCTACCCAACATCGACCATGACTGGCTACAAGGCTTTAGTCAGGGACTTTTCGATTGTTGCGATCGATTTGGTGTCGCACTGATTGGTGGTGATACCACGCAAAGTGCACACCTCACCATTACCGTCACAGCACTCGGTTATATTGAATCAGGTCAGGCGATTTGTCGCTCAGGCGCTCGGGCAGGCGATTATATTGTGGTGAGTGGGCAGGTGGGCGATGCAGCCTACGGTTTGCAACATTTAGGTGGAGCGTTACAATCCAGATTAGACTATCCAACCCCACGTTGTGAACTCGGTCAAACCCTTAAGGGATTAGCCTCTAGCATGATCGATGTTTCAGATGGCTTGGCACAGGATTTAGATCACATTCTCAAAGCGTCCAATGTCGGCGCTAAAATCTTTTTGGATCAATTGCCACTTGACCCGGCCGTTCAAGCACTGCCAAATCAACAAAAATGGCAATATGCACTGGCGGGTGGTGATGACTATGAACTTTGTTTTACAATAAGTCCGCAAAACTACGAAAAACTTTTGCAACAACAATTAAATGTCAAGATTACAATGATTGGCCTGATTACACAGACCACAGACTTAATATTTGAACACGATGGTCAAAATCATCCTGTTCAATTTCATGGATATCAACACTTTGCCTAAACCCTCCATTCCTTTTCAAACGATGCGTTGGTCAGATCGACTGATTACCTTTTGTGGTGTTGGCTTTGGTTCAGGGCTTCTGCCTAAAGCGCCAGGAACCTTTGGTTCTGCGTTTGCTTTGTTATTTATTCCGATTTGGATATGGCTCGGTTTTTATCCGTCTGTTTTTGTGATCATTCTCATGAGTCTGGTTGGGATTTATATTTGTGGAAAAACCGCAGATTTGATGGGGGTACATGATGATGGGCGCATCGTTTGGGACGAATTTTCAGGTCAATCCATTACTGTTCTGCCTTTAATCTTTTTTAATCTAATGAATATACAATGGGCACTCATCAGCTTCTTGTTGTTTCGCCTGTTTGATGTCTGGAAACCGTGGCCGATTCGCGTGATTGATCGACGCGTAGAGGGTGGTTTTGGTATCATGTTGGACGATATTATCGCAGGGCTTTGGGCTGCGCTCTGTATCATCATTTATTTATTGTTTGGTCTAAGCCGTTAAGTAGGTTATTCATGTCAACGACCGTTATTATTCTTGCAGCAGGTAAAGGAACGCGGATGCGCTCCCAACTTCCAAAAGTATTACAACCCCTTGCTGGACAACCTTTATTAGGTCATGTCATTAATACTGCAAAAAAACTCAATGCCAGTAATATTATTACGATTTATGGTCACGGCGGTGATCGAGTACAACAACAATTTGCCCAAGAACAGATTCAATGGGTGGAACAAGCCGAACAATTGGGTACAGGTCATGCCGTACAAATGACCTTATCTGTTTTGCCAAAAGACGGTATATCCCTGATTCTATATGGTGATGTGCCTTTAGTCCGTGAGCAAACATTGCAACAATTGCTTGAAGTATCTATACCTTCTGGCATTGGCATGATCACTTTAAATGTTGATAATCCAACAGGTTATGGCCGTATTGTACGCCAAAACAATCTGATTCAGGCGATTGTAGAACATAAAGATGCCAGCGAAGAACAGCGCCAGATTCAGGAAATTAACACCGGGATTTACTGTGTCAGCAATCAAAAACTGCATGAATGGTTACCAAAGCTATCCAATCAGAATGCGCAAGGCGAATATTACCTGACTGATATTGTGGCAATGGCGGTGGCAGATGGTCTTGAAATTGCATCCATTCAACCCCAACTTGCCTATGAAGTTGAGGGCGTAAACGATCGCCTGCAACTCGCGGCACTGGAACGTGAGTTTCAACAGCAACAAGCGACTGAGCTGATGCAACAGGGCGTCACTTTTGCTGACCCTGCACGCTTTGATTTACGTGGCTCAGTCAAAGTCGGTCAAGATGTTCGTATTGATATCAATGTGATCATTGAAGGTCAATGTGAACTCGGTGATGGTGTTGAAATTGGTGCAGGATGTATTCTCAAAAACACCACAATCGCCGCAGGCACCAAAGTTCAGCCGTATAGTGTCTTTGAAAATGCGATTGTGGGTGAAAATACCCAAATTGGTCCTTTCGCACGTTTACGTCCGGGTGCAGTGTTGGCCAACGAAGTTCATATTGGTAACTTCGTAGAAGTCAAAAATACCCGTATTGGGCTAGGTTCCAAAGCCAATCACTTTACTTATCTGGGTGATGCCGAAGTTGGTGAAGGTTCCAATATTGGTGCAGGCACTATTACCTGTAATTATGATGGCGTGTATAAACATAAAACCGTGATCGGTGATGCTGCCTTTATTGGCTCAAATAGCTCACTGGTCGCGCCTGTGAAAATTGGCAACGGTGCCACGATTGGTGCAGGTTCTGTGATTACCCGTAATGTCGCAGACAATACGCTGGCTTTTGAACGTGCCGAACAAATTGAAAAATCAAACTATCAACGTCCCCAAAAGTTGAAGAAATAAGAGGATTAACCTATGTGTGGTATTGTCGGCGGCGTTGCTGAACGTAGTATTACCGATATTTTAATTGAAGGTCTAAAACGCCTTGAATACCGTGGTTATGACTCTGCGGGCGTTGCCTTGGTGAATAACCAGCAGATTTTACGCGAGCGTCGAGTGGGTAAAGTTGCCAATCTCGCTGAAGCGGTGAGTGAACATCATTTGACCGGTTCTCTGGGGATTGCCCATACCCGTTGGGCCACACATGGCAAACCGACTGAAAATAATGCGCATCCCCATGTGTCTGGGAATGTGGCTGTAGTTCATAATGGCATTATTGAAAATTATCAGGAATTGAAAGATCAGCTTCAGGCAGAAGGCTATATCTTTAGTTCACAAACTGATACTGAAGTGGTTGCTCATCTGGTCAATGATGCGCTAAAACATACTGACAGCCTGCTCGATGCAGTACGTCAAGTGGTGCCAAAACTTAAAGGCGCCTATGCGCTTGGAATTGTACATACCCAACATCCTAATGAACTGATTACTGTACGTGAAGGTTCACCACTGGTGATCGGTGTCGGGATTGGTGAAAATTTTATCAGCTCAGACCAATTGGCACTTTTGCCAGTCACCAACCGTTTTGTCTATCTGGAAGAAGGTGATATTGCTCGTCTGACCCGTGACAGCATTGATATTTATGCACAGGGTGAACGTATTGAGCGTCCGATTAAAGAATTGGATGCCGCGGTGAGTAATGCGTCTAAAGGTGAATATAAACACTATATGCTCAAAGAAATCTATGAGCAGCCAGATGCGATTCAGCAAACTATTTCTCAAGCATTAAATAGCAATGCACTGCGTGAAGACTTCCTGAAAAATGCAGAACTGGATTTTTCTAAAATCCAAAGCGTGCAGATTATTGCCTGTGGAACCAGTTATCACTCAGGCATGATTGCAAAATACTGGTTTGAACAGTTGATTGGCGTTCCTTGTCAAATCGAGATTGCCAGTGAATTCCGTTATCGCTCGCCTGTGATTGTCGCCAATACTTTATATGTATGTATTTCTCAGTCAGGAGAAACCGCGGATACTTTGGCAGCCCTGCGTGAAACCCAGAAACGCGCCAAAGCCAATGCCTTAGATATTGTGACTTTAAGCATTTGTAATGTTGCAACATCTTCAATGGTACGTGAAACAGATCATCACTTATTGACATTGGCTGGCCCTGAAATTGGTGTGGCTTCAACCAAAGCATTTACCACCCAACTTGCCGCTTTAATGCTCTTGATCTTAAAAGTAGGTCAAGTCAAACAACAGATTTCTAGTGAACAGATTGCTGAAATTGCTGCTCAACTTTGGCATTGTCCAAAAGTCATGTTGAATACCTTGCAACAAGATGCTCAGATTTTACGTCTTTCAGAACTTTTTGTTGAAAAACAGCATTGTTTGTTCTTGGGCCGCGGGACACATTATCCGATTGCACTGGAAGGGGCACTAAAGCTCAAGGAAATTTCTTATATCCATGCTGAAGGTTATGCTGCGGGTGAACTGAAACACGGTCCGTTGGCTTTGGTCGATAATGAAATGCCTGTGGTAATTTTAGCGCCAAACGATGACATGCTGGATAAACTCAAATCCAACATGGAAGAAGTTCAGGCTCGTGGTGGTGAACTGTTTGTCTTCGCGGATGAAAACAGTGGCATTGTGGAAAAAGATCGTCAGCACGTGGTCTATGTTCCAAAGGTAAATGCTTGGCTCGCCCCGATCATTTACAGTATTCCGGTGCAGTTGCTTTCTTATCATGTCGCAGTTCTAAGGGGTACGGATGTAGATCAACCCCGAAATTTAGCAAAATCAGTCACAGTTGAATAATATTCATAAAAATCAAATACTTATATTATTGGAATATTTTATAAGTATTGAGTAATAAAGTGTAATACTGCATTGCTCAAAAAATCCACACCAACTATGCTTTAAGGAGCATGAGGTGTGGATTTTTTTTATAAAATTATCTAAAAATCAAATGATTTATCGGATAAACGATCTTTCATTTTTTAATACCAATAAAAAAATCCGATCTAATCACATTGCTGGTACTTTAAAATTAAGGATAGAATCAATAAATAAAACGTTAAAACTGATTATAAGATTAAAACGATAATTTCATTACAGAGGATCATGTGCATACTTTACTAAATACCAGAGGAGTCAGCAGTGGTCTGACAAATTTAGTGCAAAAATTCTGTGACTTGCACTCCATACCGTCCCCGATTACTCGTTTATATGACGTGGATGAGCGATTGCCACTGGTAGAGTGGTATCGAATTCTGAATTATTTAAGTCAATATTATAAAAAAGATGATTTGGGGATAGAGCTTGGAAAGTTGTGTGAGCCTGCCGATATCGGTATTGTGGCTTATCTTGCCATGAATTGTGAAACCTCTGGTCAAATTATTCATTTATTTCAACGCTATCAGCGAATTTGGTATCATATTTCTTTAGTTTGCATTGAAAATACGGCTGACGCATTTTCATTTATTTGGAAAAGCCCTACCTTTGTACAAGCAGGTCAATTTGTTAAAGAAGCACGTTTAGCAAACGATGTTGCTTTTGCCATGATGATGACTTTTATCAATAACCTAGTCTATCCTCAGGTGTTCCATGCCAAACGAATGGAGTTTAGTGCACCTGCTCCTACGGTAATTTCTGCGCACGAACGTTTTTTTGCTTGTCCTGTCATTTTCGATTGTTCCCTCAACACTGTCTCTTATACACACCAGATGCTTGACTTAACGGTCAATGCGGGCTATTCAGACCATATGCTGAAACGCATATTGGAAAAAAATGCCAATTATCTACTCACCAAATACCCTGAAAATATTTCATTTAATGAATTAGTCTATCGAAATATTGTAGCCGCCATTCAAAAAAATAGAGTTGATATTCAATATGTTGCTAATCAAATGGGGATTTCTCCTCGTTTATTACAGTACCGACTTAAACTTCATGGCACGACCTTCTCGGATAAACTTAATAAGATCAGAAAAACACTTGCATTACAGTATCTTGAGGATGACTCATTAAGTATTAATGAAATTTCTGCGCTTCTGGCTTATCGAGAACAGACCTCATTTAATCGTGCCTTTAAGTCTTGGACAGGTATGAGTCCTTTGCAATGGCGCGCAGAACATCAAATACAAGAGAGCAAATTTGCTTTTCATGTGTAACTAAACCATGAGATTCCACGGATTATCCTGCTCTTCAAAAAACTCATCCAAAATTACCCGTCGATATTGTAGTGGACTCATGCCCGTCCAGTTTTTGAATGAGCGATTAAACGAGGTTTGTTCCTGATAGGAAAGTAACAGTGAAATATCTAGGATACTTAGACTCGGATCTGCAAGATATCCAATTGCCAGCTCTTTACGCACCTGATTCAACCGTTGCTTAAAAGTATAACCCTGTTGTTTAAGCTTATATTGGAACATACGAGAGGTATAACCCAATTGTTGTGCCACATATTCGATAGAAATTTTGCCTTGATGCACTGCATGGATAATGGCACGTTGTACCACTTCATCAAAAGAATTACATTCTGGTAACTCTTGTAATAATATGTCTGCCTGCTGGATCAAGATCTGATTTAACACAGGATCTGCACTGGGCACCGTCAGATTTAAATTACTCAACGGAAAATACATATTGGTCTTGTTGTGACTAAACTCGACAGGACAATTAAAATAGCTTTCATAGAGCTGTGGATTTTTGGGGCTAGCCGAAACAAACTCGATACGATTTATTGCAATCCTGTTTGGATAAATCAATTGATTAACCAAATTAAAAAATATGGCAATCATGGTTTCATCGGCCACTGCTCCCGCCTTGAAGTATGGATCAAATTCCCAACTAATGATCAGCTCATTATCATGGCATTTGACCGAAACATCCATAAAATCATAGCTTAAGCGCTGAAACTGTAAAAATGAGGATAAGGCTTGCGTCAGATTGTCACTGCTAAGCCCAATATAAGCCATAATCCCCAAATGTTCAGGTTTGACCAGTTCTGCGATTTTCAATCCCAAAGCAGGAACGGGATATTGTTGTTCAATATAATTTAACAAAAATAGCCACTCAGAAAAAGGAACTCGCTCGTTAAGCGCGTAATCCTTAACACGATCAGGGAGGGTCAAATCGTGTTGATCACAAAACAGTTCCAGTAAACGCATTAAGTTACTGCTAACCGATTTAATATGATAGAAAGTTCGTTGCATGGATGGATTCAACCATATCTATAAATATAATTAGGGAGACTCCTGTCAAAAACAGGAGCTGATTCACTCAACAATTAAGGTTGAAGAAAAGAAATATTTTTTTCAAAATCGTGTTGGTTACCAAAATCATCAATCAGACTAAAATTGAGCTGATACTGATCAGCCTTAGGCAAAGTCCCATTGAACTGATACTGTCGTTGTGATTTGGGATAGCTCATCATGTCTGTTTCCGCATTTGTCTCAATCATTTGTTTTTGATAGCTCAATTGAATATTGACCATCGAAGCATGATAAGCAGTTGGGTTATCACATATTAATTTCCAATGATCTTGCTCGACTTGCACGGAGAAATTGAGCTGTTTGGCAATGTCAGATAGTTCAAATTTTTTCAGGCTTTTCGGGCGATAAAAAATCTTGAGCTGAGTATTCATCGCCAGACTAATATAAGCATCTTGCTGATCAGGTTGTGGAATCGCTGGAATTTCATATAGATTGAGCCAATAGACTGATTCACGATCTTTAGGAAGTATTTGTCCGTTATAGACCACTCTTAAACTTTGCAGACCACGTGCAGCCATTTTAGAAACAGGCGGCAAAGTGATAAATGGAATTTCAGCGTGATCTGGACTCCCCTGTCCTTGATCAACCCATGTTTGCAAAATCACAGGATAATCATTGACATTGGCAAGCATTAAGCTTCTTTCACGCTGACCTTCTTCAAACAGTAGTCGTGTTTTTGCCGCAAGAATACCTGCACTGACTGAATTAGCCGTAAGCAGACCTGTTAGGCTGAGGAGAAATATTGCTTTTAACTTCATTATTGCACCTTCACCAACACATAGGCCGTGGCATGGACTTTTCCAGCCTCGACAGTTTGACCATCGAGTTTCTTTAAGATCGCAGTGTAATTTTGCAAATAATGGGTATAGCCTGCTTCGGTAGAGCCTTTTGCCGTTGCACCGTCTTTAAATGGATACCAACCTGCATTGGCACCATTGCCTGATATACCGGGTTGCCCAACAAAATTCATATCAGTGCCAGTACTGCTATTGCGTAGAAAAATACCAACACCTTTGGCAATGCCATTGGTGCCATATTGATCAGAGAGCAGTGCTTTCACACCATTTTGCGCATTCACCAAACCTAGTTTCTGGGCGGCGGTATAAGCCCCTTCAGATGCTTGTATACCCATTGCTGTTTGCTTACTTGCTACACCAGACACAGCCTGATTCGAACATTCAATCGAGACATTAAACTGAGCTTGCGTAGATTTCCCCTGATTTAAAGTTTCAACAGTCATCGTATCAAACAGCACTAACGGCGTTGCATTTCGTGCTACGCAAGTGGGTTCATTGTAGAGAGTTGCTGTGCGCATACCATAACCGATTCCATTTGCGGGCCAAAAATCGAATTTGGTTTCAGAGTTTTCTCCTATTTCATCACTATTTAAATTTGGACCTTTGAGCTGGATATAAGCATTTGGTTGCAGACAAGTATAGGTACCCGAGGCAATCGTTCCACTGGTTCCCGCACCACAATAGTTATTTAATCCTGCACTAGGGATCTGGCTAATTCGATATAGCTCAGCGGATAGAATTGGAATATCCTGCAAACGAATCTGGATTTTATTACCGACAGTGACATAGTTTCGAACAGGAAGCGGTTGCCAAAATTTAGTGAGTACAACCCCATCCATCGTCTGTTTAATCCCGACATAACGAAAAAAAGTTGCATAGACATTTGGCATTCCATCTTGGGCGCCCAAATCCCAATATCCCCCCACACGATCATCACCATTGGTCGCAACCAAAAATTGAATATTCGGCAAATCTGCAACATCACACTCCCATACCACTGAGGATGGAGAAGTGCCCCCTTTGTAATTAGAAGCAGGAACGGTTGTGCGAGCTAAGAGAGTTCCAACGGGCTGTAAATAGGTGCTGGTTAGATTTATCACACCAAATTGTATAAGGGCACTATTACCATCGTAAGCCGCTGTTCCTGATAACTCATTCGTACATCTCGCATAAGCAGATACCGTATAGCATCCCATCATGAATATTAGGATTTGAAGTAACCAAAACTTTAATGTTTTCATTTTGCTTGCTCCATTTGACAAGTTTGCTCAAAACGAATCAAAGGTTGCTTGATGGCTTCATCATCAATATGATAAGCAACATGACATTGTTGATCATTTTGCTCTCCCCATTGCACTTTCAAGCGTCCCTGACGATTTTCAGCACGGACATAAAGCTGCCCACTTTGACCCACCATTCCAATGATATTGCCTTGCTCATCCACCACTTCTGCACCTAAAGGCACATATTCTTTTTGATCATTGTCCAGTCTTGCCTGTATCAATAACGGATAACCTGAACGGGTTTTAAATTTGATTTTAATCGCAGCTCCCGCATAAGGTGCGACTTGCTGTTCACTACTTTCTATTTCTACTTGCTCAGAAATCCCTTGCGGATCTAATGCAATTGTATTGTATTGATACGCAGTGATGGCTGGCACCAATGCATAGCCTGACTTATTAATGGTTGCCCCTTGTCCATTATAGACACGCGCCCCTTCAGCACCTTTAGCTTCAACCAAAGCAAAAGTCTCACCCAAATATGGACCTAGAGTCATGCCGCCACTATGAATTGCCACAGCTCCCTGCGCATTGGCTGATGCTTGCCAAAAATTCTCTCCTGTCGATGCACTCATGCCCGCAGTCAAATTAGAGAAGCGTTTATTTAAATTAGCATTCCATGTGGTAGCATTCATCTCTTCATCACGACTCACGCCTAAGGCATAATTAATCGACTGATCCTGAGTCAAAGTACCTGAAAGCATGGCCTGATAATTATCAGACTGCTGTGAACCATGTGAATAAGAAAGATCCAGATAAGGGGAACGACTTTTATTTTTTCCACTCAATGGTAGACTCACAGAGAGGCTGAGTGTGGTGTCCGCTTTATTATTCTGATTAGAGTCTGATGAGATGATTTGCTGACCTGATTGATCTACAAATTGATAATATGCATTTTCCTGACGAATAAGAGACACGTTCATAGAAATGCCATTTTTAAAGGATTTGTTATAGCCAATCTGAGTCTGAACATCTCGATCACGCCCATCACGATAATCCTGCATAGAGCCTGATACGAACACAATGCCATAATCCCCCAGACTTTGGTTCAGGGTCAGTTCGACTCTTGATCGTTGTAAATAACTGGAGGATTGCCATGTGCCACCATTTTTCAAGGCATCACGCACCCCAATCACATCGCCTAAATCACGATAACCTTCGGTAGAATAACGATAACCTGCTAATGAAATATTGGTATTGGTTGGCTGAATCGTCTTACTGTACGTTAGGCTTGCAAGCCAGCCATCGGTACTGCCCAAAGTATCCAAATCAGCATGTGAATAGGTCAAGTTGGAACCAAAAGCCCCCAAGAAAGAAGCATAAGTTCCACCCAATAGGATCGCTTGATAACCATCTGCAACCCTTAAACCGGTATTCAGGGTAATCGCATTACTCAGGCCTCGTTGGTAGGTTACATTGGAAAAGTAAGTGTCTTCTCCAATGTCGCGCGTACGACCCAAATCAAAATTATAACGATAAGAACCTGCACGTAATGACTCAGGAACGGCTGAAAATGGCACTCTAAATTGACTAATCGTTCCATCTGCCTCATAGACCAAAACGGTCAAGTCGCCATTGTAATTGGTCGGATATAAATCTGTAATTTTAAACGCGCCGGGTGCCACAGAAGTTTGATAAATTTCTCGACCATTTTGCTGTACAGAAACTTTCGCGTTGGTTCTGGCAACGCCTTGAATCATCGGAGCATAACCACGTATGGATTCGGGTAACATACGATCATCTGAGGCAATATTGATCCCATTAAAACTTAAACCTGAGAAAAATTGACCTGATGTATAAACTTGACCAATAGTGGCTTGACCACGAATTGCGGGTAATGCCCGCATCACATAGCTACGAATGTTATTCCAGTCTGTTCCCTGTCCTTTGTTATAGCTCAGACTAGATTGTTGTCGATATTGCCACTTACCAAAATTGACTCCACCCGTCACTGACAAATAGGCTGCATCCTGATTGAGTCGTCCCACATCAGTTTCATAGGAGTTATAGTAATAATTGGCAATATAATTTATAAAGCCAATGCTGCTGCCCGCATTCCATTCTTTCGGATTTACATAGCCTCTTGGCACATAACGTAATTCACTTTGTGGAATAGTCAGATTAAGACGCAAATTGCTAAAGTCCAGATAAAGTTGACTACCTTTGACCTGTTGCGATAAAAAAAAGCATTGTTGTTGCGCACTCAGTTGGCTAGCGGTCTGAACATATGAATCCAGTAACCCAATACTTTTGAGCATTTCAGGCTGAAAACAAGGCTGTACATCGCTGGAATCATCTTTAAACTCAAGCTGCATACGTTCAACAAAATGGCCATTCACATATACATCGACTTTATACTGCCCAGCCAAAACACTTTGCTTTTGACTCAAACGTTGCATCAAACCTGACTGATTAACGGATTGACCACGAAATAACGCACTATCAAAGACATAATCATCACTCGATGAAACCTCATCGGTTTCAGGTTCAGCAGCATAGAGCTGTGCCATGACCGCACTTCCGACCACACACATAGACAAAATTAAGCAAGGTTTAAAATAGTCAGCGTACATCAGTCTCCCCTCTTTAGGGACTTAGAGATGTTTCATGAATGACGGTTGCACCATAATCATTAACCAGAGTGACTTTAACTTTGGCTGCTTTTGCAGTTGCTTCAGAAATATTGGCTGCCCAATTTACTGTGCTATTGGGGGCAATGATCTGATTACGATTTACCACGAGCTGATTTTGAGAAGTCAGTAAACGGACTTCTTGTACATTGGCAAAATATGCAGTCGGGTTAGTAACACTCAACTGTTTACTTTGCGAATTAAATTTAAATCTAAGTTTTTCAATGGTCTGTGCTGAATTTCCTACTAAATTTTTAGGCCGATAAAACACTTTAATCCGATTTTTGAAGACTACCATCAAACGGTTATTGTCCATTTCCTGTTTTTTTGAAGCAGGATATTGCACAAAATTTAGGTAATACAAAGACTCTTTATCTTGAGCAACCTGATCCGCACCAGTAAAACGTACACGAACTGTTTGACCCACATTGGGTTCCATACGGAAAATTTGTGGGCTAACGACAAACGGGGCTTTACTTGTTTCAAGTGTTGAATTTTCGTCGCCATCATCAAGCCAGATCTGTACCAAAGCAGGTACACTATCGACATTTTGTAAATGAATAGTTTTTTCATTTTGACCATCGGCCAAAATCACACGAGTTCCTGTTAAGACCACACCAGCAAATGACGTGTTCAACATCAATGAACTCATGACGATCAAACCGATTTTCGACATGTGACCAGATATATTGACCATACCACCCTCCACCACCTATTCTGATATTATTGTTATTGCCCGATCTGCCATTTGCATGGCAAATCAGGACTTATGATTATTCTATTATTGGTAGCTTAGCGTATATTCAACAACCGCTGTTACTGCTCCAGCTGTTGCAGCTCCGCCTTCAGCAATATATTGCGCACCAAACTGATGATTCGCTGTGGTCTCACTCGCCTTAAGCTCTAAACCCGCCACTGTGGTTACACCA
The DNA here is from genome assembly GCF_019355975.1 of Acinetobacter septicus. Taxonomy (NCBI): domain Bacteria; kingdom Pseudomonadati; phylum Pseudomonadota; class Gammaproteobacteria; order Moraxellales; family Moraxellaceae; genus Acinetobacter; species Acinetobacter septicus. The sequence continues at coordinate 2,202,173 of NZ_CP079898.1, forward strand.
TTTAAAATCACTGGAGTTGTACCCGCAGCATCAGAAGTCAACTGAATGGCAACGTTACCCGCTGGACTAGTCACAGCCACATTGCCTAGGTTACCACCAGCCGTGACTGAATGACCTAAAAATTTAGTGCCTATTTGAGTATCTACACCAGCTGTTGCACAACCTTTAACAGCTATCGTAAATGGAGTCAAGCCTGCTTTTGCACCAGCAGATGCCAAACTAGACTCTGGAACAGTTGGCAATAATACGGTGGCATTTTCTTGACCATTCACTTCCGCTTCACAAGTTTGAGCAGATACTTCACCTTCAAAGGTGATGGTTGGAGCAGCATTTGCCAACGCTGGAAGCATGAGTCCAGCCGCTAACATCAGCATAATACTTTTAGTCAATTTCATCATCATCTCCTCAATATCAAAATCACCTGACTTGGATAAACATGTTGGAAATGTGAGATAAATCACCTTTTTTCCAACTATTCTATTGTTAATTATTTTATGTAGCTTTTCTTAGCAATTTCTGCATAAAAAGTTTTCATTACATGCAAAAGTCTTATAAAAAATATGGCTTTAATTTTAAAAATAAATTTTGATAAGTCCTTTTAAATCATACATATTTATATTTATCGTTTTTTCTCTATATTTTATAATGTGTTATAAAGGTTTGAATTGTATATTTCAGTTTGATGAGTAAGATCAAATAAAAATGAAAGATTTAATTATTTTTTCTAACAAGTAAATGAGTAAAAACTGATTTTAATTTTTATAAAATAAATGAAACTTCAAATTTTTTATACTGTGTTTTGAGAAATCCTGTTGAACTTTGCATCTTTTCAAATTTTAAAAACATCTACTACCAAAATGGTAGTAGATGCCACAGATCACTTGATTATTGATAGCTAAGGGTATATTCAACAACCGCTGTTACTGCACCAGCCGAAGCCGCACCACCTTCAGTAATATACTGCGCACCGAATTGATGGCTTGCAGAGGTTTGCCCTGTTTTAAGCTCTAAACCTGCCACTGTGGTTACACCATTTAAAGTCACTGGAGTTGTACCCGCAGCATCAGTAGTCAATTGAATCGCAACATTACCCGCTGGATTAGCCGCAGCCACATTGCCCAGGTTACCAGCAGCCGTCACGGACTGACCCAAGAATTTAGTTCCAATTTGCGTATCTGCACCTGCTGTTGCACAGTCTTTAATCGAGATGGTAAATGGAGTTAAACCTGCTGTTGTTCCAGCAGAAGCCAAGCTAGATTCTGGAACAGTTGGTAATAATACGGTCGCATTTTCCTGACCATTCACCTCAGCTTTACAGGTCTGGGTTGAAACTTCACCCTGAAAAGTCACAGTTGGAGCAGCATTAGCTAAAACTGGAAGCATGCATCCGACTGCCATTATTGCCACTAGGTTGGTTTTAAATTTCATGATTTTCACCTCAATCTCAAAATTACCCGACTTAGACAAAAATGCTAGAAATGTGAGTCGGATCACCTTTTCTTTCAAATGTATTGTCATTTATTTTGTTTAGTATTTCTTAGCAATTCCTGCATAAAAATTTTTCATTACACACAGAAGTTCTAACTGATTTAAGATTTTTTTCTTTAAAAATAGAATATTCAAAATTTTATAAATCTTCTTTCTATCTATTATCGAGTCATACTTGTACTTATGCTAATTGATTTAAAGGCGATAAAATACCGACTGTTTTAGTCTGGCTTTATTTAGCTCATCTAAACAAAAAAATCTAAGCACGATATTTATTTTAAATTTTTTAAAAACCAATAAATTTATCTATTCCCTTGTTTTATATACCTAAATTTTTTTGTTTATTATTCCCCAAACCCTGTGCTGTTTAAAATGGTAAAAATCACTGTTTTTTTTGGCAAGAAACACTTGGTTATTCTTCTTAAAATGATCCTGAAACCTAAAGACCTCCATCTTTGTGTTTCGTAACCGCCAGTAGCATTTGTCCTAAACCCTTAATCAAATGCTACTTTTTAAGCCTATATACCGATAATTGGTATATAGGTCTTTTTTTTGCCTTTTAAAAAGAATTTCTGCATAAAAAATCAGTGGATTTGTGTTAATAAAGATGCTGACTATAACAAAATCCAACTCACTTTTAGTTGAAATGCTGACACAATCAAAGTGTGGGTTTAATTCCTTTTTATATTTCTAAGATCTCAGGAGCCTTACTTTGAATATTCAACAAAAAGATGATGGTAAGCATGGCGCATTTGAAATGTATAATCATGACAAGCTTGCAGGCGAAATGGTCTATACATGGGCAGGTGAAAAACTATTTATTATTGATCATACCGATGTCGCAGATGACTATCGTGGGCAAGGTGTAGGTCGTAAGCTTTTAGATGCTGTGGTCGATTTTGCCCGAAACAATCAGATTAAAATCATTCCTTTATGTCCATATGCAAAATCAGTCTTTGATAAAGATCCATCGATTCGCGATGTACTCAGAGACGCTTAAGTTTTTTATAGTGAAGGCATCCTTTGCTTGATGCCTCCAACTGACCTGTTCATGAATTCAGCTTCAATCAATAGTTCAATGCGGTGAGATAGACGCACTACTTCAGAGTCTCCATCTAAGTGCTGAAATTATTTGAGTTTCTGATCTTCTTGTCGCGCCCAATACGTCGCTAGCGCAGCACCCGAAATATTGTGCCATAAGCTAAAAATAGCACTCGGTACAGCGGTAATTGGAGAAGCTGCAAAATGTACAGCAGCCAAAGCCACGCCTAAACCCGAATTTTGCATACCGACCTCGATGGAAATGGCTTTACTGTCATAATGTGAAAGTTTTAGCCAGCGACTTGCCCAATAACCGATCAAGAAACCCAAGCCGTTATGGAGCATTACGACAGCGAGTATTAATAGTCCAGATTGTAAGATTGAGGCCTTACTCGCACCAATAATCGCCGCCACAATCAGTACAATCGCAACGACTGAAACCAAAGGCATGACTCGAATATAAGCATCCACTTGTCGAGCAAAATAATGACGGATGATAATGCCTAAAATAATCGGCACAATCACCACCTGTAAGATCGAAATAAACATCGAACTGACATTGATATGAATCCATTGACTGGCTAACAGATAAAAGATCGACGGCGTTAAAATCGGTGCCAATAAAGTCGATACTGACGTACAAGCCACCGAAAGCGCAGTATTGCCTTTGGCCATATAAGTAATGACATTGGAAGCGGTTCCACCCGGACAACAACCGACTAAAATTACACCAATGGCAATTTCTGGCGGAAGTTGAAAGAGCTGACATAAGATAAAGGCAAGACTTGGCATCACCACAAAATGAGCCACCACACCAATTAATACGGCTCTTGGATATTGAAGTACAGCGCGAAAATCAGCGATGCTAATCGTCATGCCCATACCCAGCATAATAATGCCAAGTATCCACGGAATATAAGCCGTGAGCCAGACAAAATAGCTAGGTTGCCACAACGAGATCGCTGAAAATACAATGACCCAAAGTGCAAAAGTCTTTTGCATCAACTGTGTCAGTCGCAATAATAATGGCATAGCAATATCCTGATTTTTTATCGAATATACGTCGAAATGATTAATTGCCCAATAACTGCGATGAGGTCATTCGTTTAACGCCGCAACTTAACATCTGCTGCCACGCCTGCTGCAATGAACCATTTAAATCAATGGCTTTACAGGCATCGACCACCACATAACTTTCAAATCCTGCTTGTTTAGCATCCATAGCTGTCCATGCCACACAAAAATCGGTTGCAATACCTGTGATATAAACCGTATCAATGCCACGCTCTTTTAAATATCCAGCAAGTCCTGTAGAAGTCACTCGATCTGCTTCCATAAATGCCGAATAACTATCAATATCTGCATGAAATCCTTTACGGATAATCAACTGTGCCGACGGAATATCCAGATCAGGATGTAATTCGGCATCATGTGTTCCTTGTACACAATGCGAAGGCCAAAGTACCTGCGTTCCATAAGGCAATTCAATATGATCAAACGGCTGTTTACCTGTATGGTTCTCAGCAAAAGAAATATGATCAGCAGGATGCCAGTCCTGAGTCAAAATGACATTGTCAAAAACTTGAGCCAAACGATTAATACAAGGAATAATCTGATCGGCATGTGCCACTGCCAAATGTCCACCGGGGGTAAAACCATTTTGAACATCAACCACAATCAAAGCACTATTTTTTCCCTGTTTCATTGCTTTACTCCTTCTATCAAACAGCATCATGAATGCTGGGGTTGTCAGCATCTTATAAGAACTCTGTGACTAAAATAAAGCGTTCATTGCATCACGTATTCGACTTTTATGATTGGCAAAACCGCATAATGATCTCGCATATATGGCTTAAATGTGTGTCTAGTAGATAAAGTTTTGACTGCTTTGACTAAAGCATATTGTTCTTATGCGTCTGATCAGTCATAATTTGCATAATAGTCATTCAACAGAAATCACTTTTTTGTTGAGACGCTAAATCAAAAGACTGCAAAACCATCCATCTTTCGTTCTTTATCTCAATGGATGGCACAATAGGATATTTTTTTAAAATGACTCAGCAAGCACAGACCATTCAAGGCTCAATTGTCGCACTCGTCACCCCAATGTTTGAAGATGGTAGCGTAGATTGGAAGAGCCTCGAAAAGCTGGTTGAGTGGCATATTCATCAGGGAACCAATGGTATTGTTGCTGTAGGTACTACGGGCGAACCATCGACATTAAGCATGGAAGAACACACGCAAGTGATCAAAGAAATCATTCGTGTGGCCAATAAACGCATTCCCATTATTGCGGGAACAGGTGCAAACTCAACCCGTGAAGCGATTGAACTGACTCAAGCAGCCAAAGAGCTTGGGGCTGATGCCGCTTTACTTGTCACTCCATATTATAACAAACCGACTCAGGAAGGTTTATTCCAGCATTTTAAAGCAATTGCTGAAGCCGTTGAGCTACCACAGATTCTTTACAATGTCCCAGGTCGTACAGGCGTCGACATGCTCAACGAAACTGTGGTGCGTCTTGCTGATATTGCCAATATCGTGGGTGTCAAAGATGCGACAGGTGATATTGCGCGTGGAAGCGAATTAATCAAAGCCTTAGACGGTAAAATTGCAGTCTATTCAGGCGACGACGAAACGGCATGGCAACTCATGTTGGCTGGTGCAAAAGGCAATATTTCTGTGACTGCCAATGTTGCGCCAAAAATTATGAGCGAACTCTGTGCCTCCGCAGTCAATCATGGCGACGCAGCAGAAGCTGAAGCGATTAACAATAAAGTTGCAAATGTACACAATAATCTATTTTGCGAATCGAACCCAATTCCTGTGAAATGGGCGGTACATGAAATGGGGCTCATTGGTACAGGTATTCGTCTGCCTTTGACTCCTCTTGCACAGCAATATCGCGAACCACTCCGTAATGCCCTGAAAGCAGCGGGAATTATTCAATAAGAGCAGATTATGATGCAGTTACGACTTGGACTAACTTTTGCTATTGCCGCTATGGGTTTAGTAGGCTGTAGTAGTTTTAATAATCATTCTTTAGATTATAAGAATACCACTACACTCGCTCCACTCCAGTTCCCGACAGATGCAACTGTGCGCCCATTTACGCCACTGTATCCTGCCCCGACTGTGGATCAGCTTGCAATTGAAAATGCCCCTAAGCTTGAAAATAAGCAGGGAACACGATTTGCACTACCTCGTCCAGAATCCCTTCAAGCAAATACTGCCGCTGAAAGCAGTGCAGAAGGTACTACGGCAATGGGACGTCCACAGCTTGTTGTCGATGGCAATAAAAACCCACTATTACAAATTAGTGGGCCAACCGCAGACATCTGGCAATATACCGTAGCGACACTCAGTAGCCTGAACTACAAAGTTTTGGGTGAAAATAAAGCAGGTTATGAAGCAACGATCAAAGTTGGCGAACAAAGTTATGTGTTGAAATTGACAGGTGTGGGCAATACTCACAATCTGGCATTATTTAATCCAGACAATAGCTTTGCCGATCCTGCTAAAGCCACTGAAGTGCTCAATCAGATTTATCAAAATTGGCCAGCCTAGGCATTCTCTAGGCAATTTTTTCTTGAAAAAGGTTCCCCCAATGTTAAAACAAACCTTGCTCTATACTGGTAAAGCCAAATCTGTTTATGAAACAGATGATGCAGACCATTTGATTTTAGTCTTTCGTGATGATGCTTCAGCATTTAATGGCGAAAAAATCGAACAACTGGATCGTAAAGGCAAGGTCAACAACCGTTTTAACGCCTTTATCATGGAAAAACTGGCTGAAGCTGGCATCGAAACACATTTTGAGAAATTGCTGACACCAAACGAAGTGTTAGTGAAAAAACTCAATATGATTCCTGTGGAATGTGTGATCCGTAACTTTGCTGCTGGTTCACTTTGCCGTCGTCTCGGTGTTGAAGAAGGCAAGCAATTGACTCCGCCGACCTTTGAGTTGTTTTATAAAGATGATGGTCTAGGCGACCCAATGGTGAATGAATCTCAGGCAATTGCACTGGGCTGGGCGACCGCTGAACAACTTGAAAAAATGAAAGAATTGACCTACAAAGTCAATGATGTATTAAAAGCATTATTTGATGCAGGCGATATGATTCTGGTCGATTTCAAACTTGAATTCGGCGTGTTCCATGACCGTATTGTGCTTGGTGATGAGTTCTCTCCAGATGGTTGCCGTTTGTGGGATAAAGATACCAAGAAAAAACTGGATAAAGACCGCTTCCGTCAAGGTTTGGGCGGTGTGGTTGAAGCGTATGAAGAAGTTGCTGCGCGTTTAGGTATCGATTTAGACAATATCTAAATCCGCTTGTTTGATCAAAAACGAGTCCGTCATCTGGCTCGTTTTTTATTTTGTCAAATTAATATCTTGAGCCATACCTTCGATCACATCTGGTCTGGATGGGCGAAGTTCATACTGTTCCAAATCCGACCCGCCTTCTGCATGACTGATACTACAGAGAATTTTATTGCTCATCGGTTTTAACTATTTGGTTGTATCTGTCTGTATTGTATTCAAAATATGGTCTAGCTCAAAATATGCGCCAATTTACTGACAAAAAATCAAGAGCGGATAGCAAATCATTAAGCATCACATATTTAGGCTGATTATAAAAAAATACATAAAAGCTGAATGAATGCTCTGGATTCACATCCATTTATTTTTTAAAAAAGAAATATATAGCCTGATGATAACCACAAAAGCCATCATTACCGCATTGAATTGTGAGGAGAATAAAATGAGTGCAGAAGAAAAAGAACAGGAAAAAGAGACTGACAATACCCTCACTTGGCGTGAAAAAATGGCGATTGAGGAGCATGAAAAACTTTCGCCTCGACTGGTTTACGAAATTATTCGTAAAAATGGAGTAGAAGAACTTGAACGCCCGACCAAAGCACTGATTTTTTCAGGTATCACAGCAGGCATCGTCATCAGTTTTTCATTTGTCTTTAAATCTCTTCTCAATGCCTATTTGCCCGATGCCAAGTGGGCTTTTTTGATTGAAAATATGGGCTATACCGTGGGTTTTGTTCTGGTGATTTTAGGACATATGCAACTTTTTACCGAAAATACCATTGCAACAGTCGTTCCTTTATTTAAAAACTTTAGTCTTAAAAAATTAAAAGCTGTATTTCGTCTATGGGGAATCGTGTTTATTTCTAATCTCATCGGCACTGCACTGGCAGCACTTTTTTTACTTAATCCACATCTGTTTGATGCAGATTTAATGCAATCCTTTGATCAATTGGCCCGCCATGTCGCCAGTTTTACTATCTCTGAAAATATTATTAAGGGTATTCCTGCGGGTATTTTGATCGCGTCACTGGTCTGGATTTTACCTTCAGCCAATAATAAGTTTTTACTGATCTTTTTTATTACGTATTTGATGGCATTAGGCGGTTTTACGCATGTGATTGTGGGTTCAGCAGAAATGGCCTATTGGGTACTTAAAGGACATGCCACGTTTTCAGACTATATTTTTCAATTTTTATTACCGACCACACTAGGCAATATTATTGGCGGTACAGGGGTATTTACCCTATTGATTTACGGGCAGGTCAATGAGGAACTAGAATAAACAGCAGACTTATTGCTGCTGTTGTTCCTGTTGCCAGCGACGCTGTTGCAAGCGTTCGCCCTCAACTTCACGCTTGTTCCGTGCCGATTCATAGAGTTTGATCCCTTTTAATTCGGGCGGCAAATATTCCTGCAAGACAAAATGCTCAGGGTAATTATGCGGATAAAGATAATCTACGCCATAGCCCTGCTGTTTCATCAGTTTAGTTGGTGCATTTCTTAAATGCAATGGCACAGGTAAATTTGCAGTTTTCTCTGCAAGTTCTAAAGCACGATTAATCGCTAAATAGGTGCTGTTACTTTTCGGACTGGTCGCCAAATACACCGCTGTTTGACCCAATATAATACGTGCTTCGGGCATGCCTACTGCCTGAACTGAACGGAAGCATTCACCTGCCAATAACAAGGCATTTGGATTTGAATTACCGATATCTTCTGAGGCTGCAATCAGCATACGTCGTGCAATAAACACAGGATCTTCACCGCCTTTTAGCATTCGTGCCATCCAGTACAGCGTTGCATCCGGGTCACTGCCACGAATAGATTTAATAAACGCCGAGATAATATCGTAATGTTGCTCGCCCGATTTGTCATAGCGTGCGATATTTTGCTGTGCAACCTTCACCGTCACCGCATTGGTCACAATATTTTCAACATCTGCTTCAAAGGTACTGGCAATGAGATCAATTAAATTGAGTGCTTTACGTGCATCTCCCGCAGCAAATTGAAACAATGCATCGTATTCTTCAATCTGGATATGCCGTTCTTTTAAAAAAGCATCGGTTTGAATGGCTTTATTCAGCAAAGTTTGAATCGCATCTTGATCCAATGAATTCAGCGTATACACCTGACAACGCGACAGTAAGGCACTATTTACTTCAAACGATGGGTTTTCTGTGGTTGCCCCGATGAGCGTAATTTTGCCTTTTTCAACAGCATTCAGTAAGGCATCCTGCTGCGATTTATTAAAACGGTGAATTTCATCGATAAATACTACTGGCGTAAGTAAGTCACCACTTTCCGCAATGATCTCACGTAGCTCTTTCACCCCCGTATTGAGTGCAGATAAACTCACAAAAGGACGATCCACCGCTTGCGCCAGTAACAGTGCAATCGTGGTTTTACCCACGCCTGGCGGCCCCCAAAAAATAATCGAAGGCAAATGTCCCTGATCGATCATTTGACGCAAAGGCGCATGTTGGCCTAGCAAATGATCCTGTCCAATAATTTCGGATAAATCACGTGGACGTAAACGTTCAGGAAGTGGAATATGCGTATCTGACATCATCAATAGCTGTGTAATCTTTTACTGTAGTCTATTGTGTCTGGATCAAATCTACAATTTGATTCTGCAATCAAAGCGACATTCTATTGCGCACTATTGCTCTGAAGCAATTGTTGCATCACACGATAGCTGGCCTTAATCCGTTCTTCATTGGGAAAGTTGGTATTGGCCAACATCACCATGCCAATTTTCTGCTGAGGAATAAACGCAACATAAGCGCCAAAACCATTGGTTGCACCCGTTTTATTAAAAAAAGTCGCTGGAGCAGCAAGCTTCGGCTGTTTGATCGGGATCACTGCATGACTTTCAAATGCCATTTTCTTGGAATTTCCCTCTAGCAAAGTATCCAGCTTTATTGGATAAGAATATTGCTCCCAACCTAAGTCTTGCGTCATTTCCCCTACTTTAAAATAACCCACATGGGTATTTTCAATCGCTTTACGTAATGGTTGTTTGAGTTGTTGTGGGTTGATTTGTGCATCGAGAAATTTCAAGAGATCTGCACTACTACTTTTCACGCCATACGCTTCTGCATCGAACATCCCCGCAGACACCCGCATGGCTTGCTGTCCTTTATATCCCCATGCATATTGAGTCATCTGCTGTTCAGGGACATCAATAAAACTCTCGTTGAGACCCAATGCAGGAAATAGCATTTTCTCCAACAGTTCAGTATAGGGTTTTTCCATCGCCAAAGCTGTGACATAGCCCATCAGCCCAATACTCGGGTTGGAATACTGCCGTTGTGTGCCGATCGTGTTTTTCGGTTGCCATGTCTGGAAATATTTCAACATGTCCTGTTGCTCGGTCACTTGATCTTGAAACTGAAGCGGAAAACCGCCTGCGGTATAGGTTCCCAGATTGAGTAAAGTCGCTTGATTTACCGCTGTATTTTTTAACGCTGGAAAATATTGGGCAGGATGATCCGCAAGAGAAAGTTTGCCTGTTGCCTGAGCATAGCCGACTAAAGTGGCATTAAAGATCTTACTGACCGAGCCCAATTCAAATAACGTATGGGAACTGACGGCTTGTTGCGTCTGTTTGGATGCCACACCATAATTGACAAAATAATGTTGTCCATTCAGGCTCACGCCAACCGCAAGCCCAGGAATATTGTACTGCGCTAACAATGGTTTAAACTGTTGATCAATCACTGCTTTTACTTGCTGCTCAGTCAAGTCTTTGGCATATAGCGGTGGACTACAGGCCAAAAGACCCATCAGGCATAATGATTTCTTAGACCATAATGGCTTATGGCTATAGCGAGATCGCTGTAGTAACGACAACATGGTTCTTTCTCTATTCACTTTAAAAACTTCAATGATTACTCAAAAATCTAATGGGCTTTGAGTTTCAATAGTCTGGCATTTGCACCATCTTCAATTACCCAGATTGAACCATCTTGCGCCTGTAAAAGTCCACGAATTCGTTGCTTCATGTCTAAACGTTGAACTTCCTGTATAGGTTGCGATTTCAAATCCACCACCGTAATGGATTCTGAAGATAATCCTCCGATCAAGGCTTTACCTTTCCATGCAGGAAATTGATCGCCCTGATAGATAATCATACTTGATGGAGAAATCACAGGCGTCCAACTCACTTCAGGTGCCTTAAATTCAGGTCGGGTGGCATGGTCAGGTATTGGCAAACCTGAATAATGATCGCCATTGGAAACCACGGGATAACCATAATTCGCACCTTTGACAATCCGATTAAGTTCATCGCCCCCTTTTGGCCCCATTTCCACCACCCAGAGCTGACCATGTTCATCAAATGCCATCCCCAAAGGATTACGATGACCTAATGACCAGATTTGTGCTGCGACACCACCCTGACCTGCAAATGGATTTCCCGCCGCAGGACGTCCATCGTCATTTAAACGCACGATTTTACCCAGATTGGACTGCATGTCTTGTGCAGGATCAAATTTCTGCCGTTCACCAGAACTAATCCAGAGTTTACCCTCACGATCGAAAGCCAAGCGATGCGCATAATGTCCCTGACCAGAGACTTTGGGGACTTGCTGCCAAATTTTTTCTATCTCCACCAACTTTGGCTGATTCGGGCTGCTGACATCCAGTTTGGCGCGAATGACCACAGCGCCTTGTCCACCTTGACCTGCTTCGGCATAACTCAGATAAATCCATTGATTTTGGCTAAATTGAGGATGCAAAATCACATCCCCCAAACCACCCTGACCGCCATAACGGACTTTGGGAACCCCTGAAACTTGCAGCATTTGTTTGGAGGTCGGATCAAAAATTTTCAGTACCCCCTGACGTTCAGTGACCAAGAGCCGTCCATCAGGAAGCTGAGCCAATGCCCACGGTTCATCAAAGTTAGCAATCTGTTGCGTTTTAAAAGTCTGCTGAATCGTTATCGGCTGATTTGCTGTTTGCGTCTGCTTTGAGCTTGATTGTTGTTCCTGTGAATGAGTATTGTTGGAGCTACAAGCGGTTAATAAAATGAAACCACTACAAACGAGCGACGTGGCAAATGGCATCGTCATCTTGGCAATCCTCGGTTTATTCTCTGTTCTATTGCTATGTTAAAGAGCAGATCAGAAATATATATTTGAAAAATGTGTTTTTGTTTTAGTATATATTTCAAATAATTACATGATGTTTCAAAGTCAGCCTAAGTGATCATGCTGTTTGAGCGTTTCAATAATTTTACAAGCATCAATATTGCTGTTCGACTGGCAACGCGCACGTAACTGTTCAAGCTGTATTTTGAATTTTTCAAATTGTTGAATTTTATGATTAATATGCCCAAGATGTTGTTCAATGGCTTGATCGACGACTTTACATTGCTGCTGAGGATCTTTGCGTAATTCATTAAGGTCTTCAATCTCATGTAAAGACATGCCCAATTCACGACAATGCCGAATAAAAATCAGTTGATCCAATGCCTCGTCATCATAATAACGATAATTGTTTTCTGCTCGTTTTGCGGGCTGAAGTAAACCGCGTTTTTCATAAAAACGAATGGTATCGACTGCGACCTGAGACTTTTTTGCCAATTCACCAATCAAATATTTCATCATAAGACTTGACCCTAGAGCGACTCCAGACTTTCTAATCAGCTTATCCAAAGTCGAGGAAATTGCAAATGGCATGCTGTAACTGTGATCACGAAGATATCCCTAAAGTTAAAAGCAACAAGTTTAAAATCGCATTATGGATTGCCCTGATTTTAAACTTGGGCATGTTTCTGATTGAAATATTTGGGGGTATGCAAGCCGGTTCGACCTCTCTTTGGGCAGATGCATTAGATTTCTTTGGAGATTCGATTAATTATCTGATCTCATTGCTGGCGCTAGGGTTAAGTCTGTATTGGCGCGCGACGGTTGCGTTATTTAAAGGCCTCACCATGAGCGTATTCGCGCTGATTATTTTAGGAAAAGTGGTCTGGTCGTATCTGCATGGCGTTCCACCTGAAGCAATCACCATGGGCATTATTGGCATGATGGCATTGGTCGCCAATATCATCAGTGCGGTGGTGTTATTTGCGTTCCGTGAGGGTGATGCCAACATGCAATCGGTCTGGTTATGTAGCCGTAATGATGCCATAGGGAATATTGCAGTGATGATTGCGGCATTGGGTGTATTTGGAACACAAAGCGTTTTGCCTGATTTGATTGTGGCCTTATTGATGGCAGGCCTAGGATTGAGTGCAGGCTGGAGCATTATCAAAAAGTCACAGCGAGAACGCCGTGAGCAGCAGCAAAATCAGTTATCGCACTCGCATTAAACCTCTTTTAACTTTTAACCAATTTTTTAGCGAATCCAGCGGACGATATAATCTTCAATATCGTCCTCTGATACATCGACTTCAGACAGACACCGACCTGCGGCCGATTTACGAGCCTTAATGACACTTTGGCGCGAACCTGTATTTAAATAATGCCATGATGGTAAATTTTTACCTTCATTTAAACGTCGATAAGCACAACTTGAAGGCAGCCAACCTATGCTTTGTAATTTTTCAGGAGTTAGTTGAATACAATCTGGAACGAACTGATGCCGATTGGCATAATCTGAACACCGTGCCGTTTGGCAATCCAGCAACTTACACGCTACTTTGGTGTAGGCGATTTCTTCGGTGTCTTCATCCTCAAGTTTAATCAGGCAGCATAATCCGCATCCATCACACAAAGCTTCCCACTCTGTTTGATTGAGTTGTTCTAGCGAATAATGTTTCCAGAAAAATGGACGGATTTCAGTGTTCATAAATCAGGTCACTTAACAGCGAATACACATTATAACACTGTTTCTAATGTTCATCCTTTATGTGGTTTATGTAACTCAATTAATTGAATCTTAAAGACAATATACAGATTGCACACATAAACAACACATAGCTTTTGCAGCGAAGGTTCTATATTTAAGGAACGATAAATATAAGGAGATTAGAACTATGTTTCGTTGGGCGATTATCTTTGCTGTGATTGCATTGATTGCAAGCTTATTAGGTTTCGGTGGAGTTGCAGGTTTGTCTAAAGACTTTGCAGTCATCCTCTTGGTGGTTGCGGTGATTTTGGCCATTATTGGCTTTATTTCACGAGGTCGGGCTTAACTACAAGCTCACCAATCACTTGGTTTTAAACTCTATTTTAAAAAGAATCCGAGATTCTTCTGAAATAAATAACGAACCCCATTAGATGCTCATCTAATCGGGGTTTTGTTTTGTCCGATCTGCGTCGCTAGCAGTCGATCGAATGAACATAGAATGTGCAACCCTACATAAATTCTCACATTTATAAATGAATTGATTACATTGAATATGCATATCACTGCATTTTTTATGATTTAATCATTTTTAATTTCAGTTTGATAACAGGATTTAGCACATGACATCGACCATCAAAACACGTGAAATTCACTACACCGCAAAAGACGGCTCAAATTTGATTGGTTATTTTGCCGCACCTGTAAGTGAAACACCTGTGGCGGGGGTCATTGTTGCACCAGAATGGTGGGGACGAACCGAATATACCTTACAACGCGCGCGTGAACTGGCAGAACATGGCTATGCCGCTTTGGCTATTGATATGTATGGTGATAAAAAAGTCACAGATCAAGCTTCACAGGCCAATGAGTGGATGACACAAACTTTTCAGGATGCAGACACCATTGTGACACGTGCATCAGCGGGTTTAGAAACTTTGGCTCAGCAAGCTGAAGTCAATCCAGAGCAACTCGCTGCTATTGGGTTTTGTTATGGCGGTAAAGTGGTACTGGATCTGGCGCGTTCGGGCGCAGATTTAAAAGCAGTAGCGTCATTTCATGGTACATTAAGCCCTAAGACACCTGCTGAACAAGGTAAAATTCAAGCTGAGATTTTAGTGTTACATGGTGAACAAGACAGCATGGTGACCCTAGATGATGTCGCTAAATTTAAAGCTGAAATGGATCATGCCGATGTCAATTATGAAGTGATTATTTTAGAAAATGCCAAGCATGGTTTTAGTAATCCTTTAGCCGATGAGCGCGCCAAAGCTAACGGCGTTGATTTAGGTTACAATCCTCAAGCCGAGCAGCAAAGCCTAAATGCAATGTATGGCTTACTTGAAAGAACCTTATAAAATTTGCAGCCTATAAAACGATGAAAATGAAAGAGAGGATGGAATCATGACTGAGAAACATTGCCCTTATTGTGAATTTGATGAATATGATGTGATTCATCAAAATGATTTTGGTGCGATTTTGCCCGAAGCTCATCCTCTTTCTAAAGGACATTCGGTCATTATTCCATTACGTCATGTCAGCTCTTTTTTTGACGTCACTGACAAGGAAAGAAAAAGTCTGATTTCCTTAATTGAATTGGCTCGAAATGAGCTTCATCTACGTCATCAACCTGATGGATTTCATATTGCCTTTAATGATGGTGAAGTCTTTGGTGAAAGTGCTGAACATCTTCATATCCATATTATTCCTCGCTATCAAGGTCAGGAGCTTAAATTGGATAAACGCTGGGGCATTGTTCAGGACTAAACCTGTATTTTTATTAAAGAATGATCTTCGGATCATTTTTTTATGCCTATAAAATAGGGTACATGACTTGCTCAGATTAATTTGGTTATACTGCGATACCTGTCTTTACTGTCCGTGTTATGTCTGATTTTTCTTTTGCCGATGCCCTACTCAACTGGTTCGATCATCATGGTCGTCATGACCTGCCATGGCAAATAGCAGATGATCCTTACAAAGTTTGGGTGTCTGAAATTATGTTACAGCAAACACAAGTCAAAACTGTACTGCAATATTTTGAGCGTTTTATTACGCGCTTTCCTACGGTGGATGATTTAGGAACTGCTTCATGGGAGGATGTTGCCCCGTATTGGGCAGGACTAGGCTATTATGCACGTGCGCGTAATTTGCATAAAGCGGCAATACAAGTCCATCAGAATGGGCACTTCCCACAAAATCTTGAACAATGGATGGCATTGCCCGGAATTGGCCGTTCGACCGCAGGTGCACTCATGTCATTAGGACTGCGTCAATACGGCGTGATTTTGGACGGCAATGTCAAACGCGTGTTATCGCGTTTTTTTGCGATAGAGGATGATCTCTCCAAACCCATACATGAACGCGCATTATGGCAAATAGCCGAGCAGCTTTGTCCTATAGAACGCAATCACGATTACACACAGGCGATTATGGATCTGGGCGCAACCATTTGTACACCCAAGAAACCGCTCTGCCTTTATTGCCCCATGCAGCAACACTGTAAAGCACATCAGCAGGGCTTAGAAAATGAACTGCCATTTAAAAAACCGAAAAAAGCAGTTCCAGTCAAAACCGCAGATGTAGTCTTAATTCAATCCAACCAACAATGGTTCTGGCAACAACGTGATCCACAAGGTTTATGGGGTGGGCTGTGGTGCTTACCCATTATTGAAGATAAAAAAATATTATTAGAATGGCGCTCACAATTTGACCTAACCCCTATTTCCAGTCAAATGCAAATCTCGCATAGCTTCACGCATTTCACATGGTTGCTGAATATACAAATGTTCCACGTGGAACCAGAACAACAAGAACATCTGACGACGGAGTTAAATGGCTGTTGGTTAAGCCCTGAACAAGCAACAGCCAAAGGAATTCCGACCGCTATGAAAAAATTGATCTTGGCTATCGATTCATGACATAGTGCAGATCGTGATCATAACAATAATGGAGAGCTTGTGCCTCGCTATCTCCCCTATTTCATTCTTGGCTTTATTATCAGCTTGTTTGCTGCCTGTACCGCGGTTCCGAAAAAATCGCAGCCTTTACCCGCCAATCGCGTTGCTCAATTACAAATGCAAAGACTGGATACACGCTTACCGATTCCAGTTAAAGGAATAAAGCGCAATGAATTGACCGATACATGGGGGGCAGCACGTAGTCAGGGTCGCCGCCATGAAGGGATCGACATTATGGCTCCACGTGGAACAAAAGTGTACAGCTCCACTGATGGATTAGTTGCAGATTTGCGTGATAATAATTTGGGCGGTAAGGTCATCTGGATTTTAGGACCCTCAGGTTCATGGCATTATTATGCGCATCTAGATGGGCATAAACGTGGTCTTGCCGTCGGAGATTATGTCAAAAAAGGTGACCTGATTGGCTATGTCGGCAATACAGGCAATGCCCGATATACTGCCACCCATTTGCATTATGGACTTTATTTATCTGGTAAAGGGCGCGGTGCAGTCAACCCTTATCCATATTTACGTTAGGAACATCAATTATGTCTGAAGCCTTGATCAATCGAATGGTTGAATTTGCTGAATCTGGTAATCAACAAAAAATCTGTTTAAATCAGAAAAATTATCAGGGCTGGATTATGGAAATTTCGGAAGATGCTTTGCTGATCAGTACAGGTTATGCCGACAAATCTGGCAAAGATTTCTGGATCAGTTTTGAAGATTTAAAACAGGCACAATTGTATTATTGGGATACCTCTGCTGATCAGTGGATGCCTTTTTCTTTACAACAATAACTTAAATCATCCCTAAAAATAAGGAATCTCACATGACGGCGCAACGTTGTGGTTGGTGTTCAAGTGATCCACTTTATATGTCTTATCATGATCAAGAATGGGGAAAACCAGAACATGATGAGGCACGTTTATTTGAAATGCTGTGCCTTGAAGGACAACAAGCTGGACTTTCGTGGATCACGGTTCTCAAAAAGCGCGAAGCTTATCGACAGCATTTTTTTCAATATCCTGTTGCACAGATTGCCCAGCTCACAGATGAGCAACTTGAATATAAACTGAATGATACAAGTTTAATTCGTCATATCGGTAAACTAAAAGCGATTCGCGACAATGCCATAGCATGGCAAAAGCTAAAAAGTCAGGGGCACAATATGTCACAATGGCTTTGGGAAACAGTACAACAACAAACCATACGCAACGATGTTGCAGATTATCGTCAGGCACCTGCTCAAACTGAACACAGTTTGCAACTCTCTAAACGTTTAAAGAAAAATGGCTTTAAGTTTGTGGGACCTACGACCTGTTATGCTTTTATGCAAGCCGTTGGCATGGTCAATGACCATGAAAATCACTGCGATTTTCGATGATAAAACTGACATACGAGGATATACAGCATGAGTAGTAACGTCATTCACGCCTACGCAGCAATGCAGGCAGGTGAGCCATTAGCTCCCTATGAGTTTGATGCAGGTGAATTACAACCGCATCAGGTAGAGGTTAAGGTCGAATATTGTGGCCTTTGCCATTCTGATATTTCAGTCATCAATAATGATTGGCATTCTTCAGTTTATCCCGTGGTCGCTGGGCATGAAGTCATTGGTACAATCACCCGACTAGGTAGTGAAGCTAAAGGCTTAAAAGTCGGACAACGTGTCGGTATTGGTTGGACGGCAGAAAGTTGTCAAGCTTGTGATCCATGTATAAGCGGTCAGCAAGTCTTGTGTACAGGCGAGCATACCGCGACGATTGTTGGTCATGCAGGCGGATTTGCTGATAAAGTTCGCGCGGGTTGGCAATGGGTGATTCCTTTACCCGATGATCTTGATCCAGAGAGTGCTGGTCCTTTGCTCTGCGGTGGGATTACCGTATTTGATCCCATTCTAAAACATCAGATTCAAGCGATTCATCATGTCGCTGTGATTGGCATTGGTGGCTTAGGTCACATGGCGATTAAACTGCTTAAAGCATGGGGATGTGAAATCACCGCCTTTAGTTCAAATCCAGATAAAACCGATGAACTCAAGGCGATGGGTGCTGATCATGTAGTGAATAGCCGTGATGACGCAGCCCTTAAAGCTCAACGCGGGAAGTTTGATTTATTACTGAGTACCGTGAATGTAAGTTTGAACTGGAATGCTTATTTAAATACACTGGCACCGAATGGTACATTCCATTTTCTTGGGCTGGTTCTGGAGCCTATTCCCGTCCCTGTCGGTGCATTGATTGGTGGAGCGAAATCCATTACGGGTTCCCCAACGGGTTCACCCGCAGCTTTGCGTCAGTTACTACAATTCGCTGCACGTAAAAATATTGCGCCACAAATTGAAGTATATCCTATGTCAAAAATTAATGATGCCATTGAACGTTTACATTCAGGTCAGGCGCGTTATCGGATCGTGTTAAAAGCGGATTTTTAAATCAGTTATTTTTCAGGCAAGTTCTGATGCGACTTGCCTGAAGTTTTAATCAATATCCATCTACTGCCTGTTTCACCCACTCCGCCAGAAACAAAATTGCTTCTTGTAACTGCGGCGTCAGCGCATGTCCAGCATTCAGCCGTACAAAGTGCTGATAACGCTCATCCTCTCCAAATACCACGCCTGGTACAATATTAATCTGATGCTGTTGGGCTGCCAGATACAAAGCCAAACTATCAATCTTTTGAGGAAGTTCCAACCACAAGGCATAGCCCCCCTGTGGTTGACTTAGACCGATATTCAACGGTGCAAATGCCTTTAAAATATATCGACGATATTGTTCAACCTGCTGCATCAACTGAGGTTGTAAACGGCTTAAATGATTACGATATTCCCGACTATAAATAAAGTCTGCCAAACCCAGTTGTAGTGGCGTATTGACACTGACATTGGCTGAATAGAATTCAGGATACATCGCTTTTAATTGCCCACCAATACAAAACCAACCGACACGATACGCTGTAGACAACGACTTTGACACCGAACCAACCCAGACCACATAGCCGTGTTGATCCCAATATTTAATCGGTAAGGGTCGCTGCCCCTGATAACTACACTCGGCGTAAATATCGTCTTCTAAGATAATACAGTGATATTGTGCAGCCAATTGCGCAATTTTCTGTTTATCAACATCACTCAAAACATATCCCAAAGGATTCTGAAAATTAGCCGTTAGCAGACATAATTTTGGCCGATGCTCTACCATCGCCTGCTCTAAACGGACTAAATCAATCCCTGTTGCATCGGCAGGTGTTTCAATAATACGGCGCTTTAAGCCTGCGATCAGTTGTAATTGTCCATTAAAGGTGGGGGTGGGAATAAGAATACTGTCGCCCTGTAAGCTGAGTTGCTGAATTAACAGGGCGAGTGCTGGCATACAACCATTAGTGATAAAAATATCTTCAGGAGCAATGTACATTCCATCTTCCCGCCAATGCGCAGCCAAAGCCTCACGCAAACGCAGATGCCCTTGCCGATTACAATATAAAAAGTCTTCAGGTTTACAGTGTTTAAGTGCCCGCTGAATAGAACGGCGTAAAGGCTCGATGGGAACCAGTTGAGGACTCAACTGTATCGCACCAAAGGGGGCTAAATGAGGCTGAATAGAAGCTTCCTGAATCTGATTTTGCAATAATAAATTAGTGACGGCACGAGGTCTGGATTCAAAACTCGGACTGGCCGGTAAGCGGCTTCTCAGTTTTGGCGCTTTCACGAAGTAGCCTGATTTCGGCTTAACTTCAATTAATCCCTGCGCTTCCAGCAATTCATAACAACGTTGTGCGGTACTTATACTGACCTGGTGTTGATCTGCAAAATCACGTAATGAACTCAATTTTTGCTGCGGCAAAAGCTGTTGCTGATAAATCTTGTTCGCGATCTGCTGTGCTAAACGCTGATAATGAAACTGCATATCTGTACCGCTTTTTTATCAAAATCTGTATCTGTAATGGTCTATACAATCCAATTATGCTCTAAAAAGCAACCACCATGAGATAAGTTCATGAAAAAATTATGCTTTATGCTGAGTATAGGTCTACTACTGAGCGCATGTCAGCCTTTAAGCGCAGAAAAACAGCAACAGGATTTTATTTGTCGCAGTATGATTCAGGGTTATCTGAAAATACAACAGTACACACAATACAAGTTATGGTCGGTGGATATGCAGCGTCCAAAACTGTTTCGTTATATTTATCGACCAGTGACCGACAATGGCATGATGATCGGCGCACTAAAAAATCAGGCATTAAACTTTGACTGTATTCAGGACCAGATGACATTTCGTTTACGATTGAAACCCAAGCAAAGCTTAATGGAATTTCAGCTCCCTCAAGCAAAACTATGATGCCACAGCCGTTGAAAATTGCTGGCTCAATTCATCTGCCAAAAACTCAATAAATAAACGTACCCGTTTTGGCAGATGTTTTTGTTGATAATACACCGCATGAATATGTTGATATTGCAATTCAATCTGATCTTCAAACAAAGCAACTAAACGCCCTGCCTCTAAATCCTGCCAGATTTCATATTCTGATAATCGTGCAATACCATGACCCGCCAAGGTCAGTTGTCTGACTGTTTCACCACTAGACGCCTTGATTTTTGGAGAAACCGTCACATAGTCATCGCCTATTTTTAAGGGCCATGTATTTAAGTAAACGGGTTTGCTAAATCCCACCAATTGATGTTGTAAGAGTGATTGTGGTGTTTGCGGAATACCCGCCTGCTCCAAATAATCGGGACTTGCCACAATATATAACCGAGATTTACATACCAATTTGGCATGTAGACTCGAATCATGTAATACGCCAAAACGAATTGCAACATCGGTTTTATGCTGCAATAAATCGATGACCTGTTCATTGCTATTTAGTTCGATCTCAATTTTGGGATAGCGTTGCATAAATTTTTGCATCAGCGGAGCAAGCACATGTAAAACAAAGGGTGTTGCTGAATCAATCCGAATCAGACCAGAAGTGTCACTGTCAGATTTGAGTAATGCATCTTCCGCTTCGGCCAATTCTGCCAAAATTGAACGTGCTTTATCTAAAAATAAACGACCTTCTTGTGTCAGTTTCAACTTACGAGTGGTTCGCTCAAGTAATGTGACCTGTAGTTTCTTTTCTAATCGATTGAGCGCACGACTCAAACCTGATGGGGTTTGTTGAAGCTGCTCTGCCGCTGCCACAATTGAGCCTGTATCAACAATACTTATAAATGCGATCAATTCTTCGATGGTAGATTTCATAGGCTGTTATTCGTGATTCCTAGTCAATAATATTTTGCTTACTCCAGTATTTTTTCGCAACAATGTTCAGCACAAAATACATGCCCAATCTTGATCAGTACTTGATGCAGATTATTTTCTCATTGATAAGGCGCTTAAGCATGCAGATTGCATATTTATACCCCCCTATGACGGCAATCTTAGGAAGATCCTCGTGAACCGCAATTTACCCTTGTTGGCTTTAGCAATTGGTGCATTTGCGATCGGCACCACTGAATTCTCTCCGATGGGATTATTGCCCAATATTGCTCATGATTTGGGTGTCAGTATTCCTCGCGCTGGTCTTTTGATTACAGGTTATGCTATGGGGGTGATGCTTGGTGCGCCGATTATGACTTTATACTTTGGACGCTTTTCACGACGTAAAGCACTCATTTTACTGATGTCATTATTTACAGTGGGCAATTTACTCGCTGCAATTGCACCAAACTATTGGAGTCTAATGATTGCCCGACTCATCACCAGCCTTAATCATGGCGCTTTTTTTGGTATTGGTTCCGTAGTAGCAGCTAGTGTCGTGCCTGTACATAAACAGGCCAGTGCGGTAGCTGCCATGTTTATGGGGCTTACCCTTGCCAATATTGGTGGTGTACCTTTGGCGACATGGCTCGGTCAAAATATTGGCTGGCGACTGTCTTTTTTGGCAATCTCCACCCTCGGTTTAGTCACCATGTGGTCGTTATATCAAGCGTTGCCCAAGGCTGCTCCAGCCCAACGTCCAGATGTTAAAGCAGAGTTAAAGGTACTGATACAACCTTCCGTACTCATGGCATTGTTGACGACTGTGCTCGGAGCTAGTGCCATGTTCACTTTATATACCTATATCGCCCCAGCACTCACTCATTTTAATCAGGCCTCACCGACTTTCATTACGCTAATGCTAGTGTTAATCGGGGTTGGTTTTTCAATTGGAAATCACTTGGGTGGTAAGCTGGCAGATCTTGCACTCAATAAAACCCTAATAGGATTTTTTAGTCTGCTCGTTATCGTCATGCTCTGTTTTCCTTGGTTGGCACAGACACAACTGGGAGCAGCTTTCGGTCTGACGCTATGGGGAGTTGCAGCTTTTGGGCTGGTTCCACCCGTACAAATGCGGGTCATGAAAATGGCTCATGCGGCGCCTGGACTGGCTTCATCAATTAATGTGGGCGCATTTAATCTGGGCAATGCCATTGGCGCTGCGGTCGGTGGTTTAGTACTCAGTTTAGATCTGGGTTATATCACCGTTTGTTTTGCTGGTGCAGGATTGGCAGGGCTCGGCTTAGTCTTGATTTTGCTACAAATACAACGCAACAAATCAACCACTCAAAGCAAGCAGCAATGTTCAGCTTAATAGAGAAAGTGCCCCTTATGGGCACTTTACTTATTTTAAAATATCAGGCAATTTTGCCGAAAAGTTTGTGGGTTTTTGTAGTTCCATTTTCATTTTCATCAACATTTGATAAGGCTGTTGCTGCACAAACATGTTCACGAAACTCAAGGGGATCGATCCACCTGGGTCAGCATAGCCGCTGGTGCTGACCTTCACCTTATTGGCTCCAAGTTTTTGGAAAGTCCAGTCGCCTTCATATTTATTTAAACGAATTCGGTCTTTTTGCGCAGGATAATAACCCATCATCGCATTGTTTTTAATACTAATGATACCTGTGCTGGTTTTGGACATTTTGCCTTTCACCACCAAATCCCGATCTTTTAATGGAAATGGAAAATCAAGCACCATATACAGTATGAACTCCCCCTTTTTGTCATCACGTGATAACACTTTGGTTTCACTGACATAAGGCACCCATTTCGAAGCATATTCTACATTGAGAATCAGTCCAACTGCTTGCTCAATGGGAACATCAAATGTCGTTTCTGCTTTGTACTGAATGACAGGATTATTTGCAGTCTGATAAGTCCAGACCTTAATATTATTCTTGTCTAAGCTTAGTTTAGCTTCAGTTGCAGGTCCTGCATGCACCATGAGACAACTCAGGCTCAAAGTGCATGCCAACATCCATGATTTATTATTCATTTTATTCTCAAATCGATTTTATTTTTTAGCGGTAATGACAGTTGCAATTACACCTGAATGTCATTAAATCCCAGTACATCTTTCATATCGTATTTACGTGCTTCACGGCCCACGACCCATGCCGCAGCACGTACTGCACCCGCAGCAAAATTCATACGACTGGTAGCTTTATGGGTAATTTCAACCCGTTCCCCTTCACCAATAAACATAGCTGTATGTTCACCCACAATATCTCCACCACGAATGGTTTGAAAACCAATGCTTTGACGTTCCCGTGGGCCTGTATGACCCTCACGACAGTAAACAGCATCCTGTTTCAGGTCACGCCCTAAAGTCTCTGCAATCGCCTCGCCCATCATCAGGGCAGTACCCGATGGTGCATCGACTTTATGACGATGATGCGCTTCAATAATTTCAATATCGACGCTATCCCCAAAGACTTTAGCTGCAAGTTCCAGAAGTTTAATGGATACATTGACACCCACCGAATAATTAGCGGCATAGACCACAGGCGTTTGAGTTGCAGTAGCATTAAGCAATTGCTTTTGTTCATCTGAAAAGCCTGTGGTGCCAATCACCATCGCCACACCAGCTTCAGCACAAAGCTTCAAATGCTGTTCCGTGGCTGATGGTGCGGTAAAGTCAATCACCACGTCACAGTCTGTTAATACGTCTGCCAGACTGCCAGCGACCTTGACGCCTATATGACCCATCCCTGCCAGCTCACCTGCATCGCTGCCCACTAAACTACTTTCTGGACGTTCGACCGCCGCAGCCAACTGATAGCCTGCCTGTTGTACGGCTTGAATCAGGGTGCGCCCCATACGACCACCTGCGCCCAATACACCAATGCGTGGAGATGCTGACATAATCTGTTCCTAAATCATTAAAAGCGTTGACAATGCGATCTACTATACCAAACTCTTATCGCTCGCTAAAATTTAAGCATAAAAAAATCTGCCAAATGGGCAGATTTTTTTGCAATCAACTTGAATTAATCAAATAAACGATCGAAGAAAGATTTTTTCTTGGATGATGCGCTATGTTCATCACCATCCAGTGTCGCTTGTAGTTCTTTCAGCAACTCACGCTGACGGCTGGTAAGATTCACTGGAGTTTCCACCACGATACGGCAGAGTAAATCCCCAACCATACTACTACGTACTGGACGTACACCTTTGCCACGTAAACGGAACAATTTACCTGTTTGAGTGCCTTCTGGAATTTTTAAGCTAACACGACCTTCAAGCGTTGGAATTTCAATCTCTTTACCCAAAGCAGCATCGGCAATACTAACAGGCACATCCATATAAAGGTCTGCACCATCACGTTGGAACACGTCATGCTCACGCACTACCACTTCCACGTATAGATCACCCGCCTGACCATCACGTACTGCTTCGCCCTTACCTGTTAAGCGAACGCGATCGCCATTGTCGACCCCTGCTGGAATCGTCACTTCTAGGGTTTGTTGACGGTCTTTTACCCCTGAACCATGGCAGCTATTACATGGATTTTTAATGATTTTACCCTGTCCACGACAAGTGCTACAGGTTTGCTGAACCGAGAAGAAGCCCTGCTGCATACGCACTTGACCTGTACCATGACAGGTTTTACAGGTTTCAACATCATTTGGATTTTTAGAACCCTTACCATCACAGACATCACACGGTGCTGGTGCAGTAAAGGTAATGGTTTTTTTGACACCACGAACCGCTTCTTCGAGGGAGAGTTCCATCACGTAACGCAGGTCGGAACCACGGCGTTGGCGCTGTTGCTGACGGCCACCGCCACCAAATGCACCGCCAAAGATATCGCCAAACTGACTGAAAATATCTTCTGCACTAAAACCACCAAAGCCGCCACTACCGCCGCCATAGCCACCTTCAAAGGCATTATGACCCATACGGTCATACATGCTGCGCTTTTCGCCATCGGACAGTACTTCATAAGCTTCGGAAGCTTCTTTAAACTTTTCTTCAGCTTCTGCGTTATCGGGGTTACGATCTGGATGATACTTCATCGCCAACTTACGATAGGCTTTTTTGATCTCATCATCACTCGCGGTTTTCGAAACGCCTAAAACCTCATAATAATCTCGTTTAGCCATATCTGGCGACGCTCCTCACGGAATTTAAAATATACTTAACCTGCGACTAAGTTGGGGGTTTTAGTCGGATTTACAAGGGGGGAAACTGAAAAAAATTAGAATTTTCTAAAAAACAGCTTTGTTTCTCGCATATTTTGCAAGGCCTTTAATCCAAGCGTTCAACAAATATAACCAAGCAATGGCTGAAAATACTACACCGGCAATCGCACATGCCGTTACCCAGAGTGCGCTATTCCAAACGAAGAAAATCAAAGGGATAAACCATAAAGCCGCAAATACAGCCAGCATCAGAAACATCACCACGCTACGCATAATCCACAGCGCATGTGTATGAATCCAGACCTCAGCACCGTCAATCATGGCAATTTTACGTGCAAGGAAATAAGCAATCACGGCAAAAAGAATCGTAAACAACCCCAGAAACATGCACACATAAGATGCTGCAATGTAACGGCGATGCTGTACTAGATTGTTCTGCCCCATGTACTTTTAACCTCAACTCACAGTCTTCACCTTATCTTTTTATGCGGTGAAATTCTGCTGTCATTTTTTGTCTTAACAATAAGATGCTACTATATTGAAATTTTCAATATTTCGCATCTTTTATTCGTAAAAAATTATGACAAATTTGTTGCTCTTTTCACTTTAAACCATGCTGCATACAATGCAGGCAAGAAAAACAGGGTTAAAAAGGTCGCAACAATCAATCCACCCATAATTGCAACTGCCATCGGACCAAAGAAAATACTGCGTGATAATGGGATCATAGCCAATACGGCAGCAAGTGCAGTCAATAAAATCGGGCGGAAACGGCGGACTGTCGCATCAATGATTGAAGTCCACGGATCGTGCCCTGCTGCAATATCCTGTTCAATCTGGTCAATTAAAATCAGTGAATTACGCATGATCATTCCTGATAACGCAATGGTGCCGAGCATCGCAACAAAACCGAAAGGCTTATTGAGCAACAATAAAAATAGCGTCACGCCAATGAGTCCGAGTGGCGCGGTTAAAAACACGATGATAGAACGTGAGATACTTTTCAATTGAATCATCAATAAAGTCATCACCACCGCTAAAAATAACGGCATGCCTGCATTGACTGAACTTTGTCCTTTAGCAGATTCTTCAACCGTTCCGCCAACTTCTACCAGATAGCCATTAGGTAGCTGCGCACGTAATTGATCCATCTTTTCTGACAGCTGATCGACCACGGTCGCAGGCTGTAAATGGCTACGAATATCGGCGCGGACAGTAATGGTTGGCAAGCGATTACGATGCCAGATCAGACCATCTTCAAACTTGTATTGGATTTTGGCAATTTGGGCGAGGGGTATGCTATTGCCGTGACTGGTCGGAATGGCAAGACTGGATAATGAAGCGACATCGACCCGCTCCTTTTGGTCGCCACGTAAACGAATTTCAATCAATTCACGTTTTTCACGATATTGATTAATCACCGCACCAGTAATCGAACTATTTAAAAAGTTGGCCAAATCCTGACTGCTTACGCCCATTTGACGCGCTCGATCCTGATCGATATTCAGCTCAATGATCTTGCTTGGCTCTCCCCAATCCAGATGCACATTGGTGGTATTTGGATCTTGCCCTACGATTTTCGCTACTTTCTGGGCCCATTCACGGACTAAATTAATATCCTCTCCAGACACTCGATATTGCAATGGATAGCCGACTGGAGGCCCATTTTCCAACAATGACACTCGTGTTCTGACCTGAGGTAATAGTTTCTTGATTTGTGTATCCAGAGATTTACGAATTTCATCGCGATCATCCAGAGAAGATGCTAACACCACAAACTGAGCAAAACTGGCTTGTGGTAGTTGTTGATCGAGCGGCAGATAAAAACGCGGCGAGCCTGTCCCAACATAGGCCACATAATTATCAATCCCCTTTTTCTGGGCAAGAAACTGCTCAACCTTTTTTACCGCCTGTTCTGTGGCAGTGAGTGATGCGCCCTCTTCCAGTTTTAAATCGACTAAAATTTCAGCACGATTTGAGGGTGGAAAGAACTGCTGCGGCACCAGTTTAAATAATAGGACGGAGCCAATGAAAATTAAAACCGTCGTAATAATCACCGTTTTACGATAGCTCACGCAAGTTTCGACCATTTTACGAAAGCGTAAATAAAAGGCACTTTGATAGGGATCATGGCTTTCACCTGCATGATGTTGAACAGGCTGAGGCGCAGGTTGATGGCGTAACTTTGCCCAAAGTCGCTGATACCACGGCGCAGTTTGTTGCATCTTGCTAAAATCTGGCAGTAACTTTTCCCCCAGATAAGGTACAAAAAGTACCGCCGCAAACCACGACACAATCAAAGCAATGGTCACCACCTGAAAAATCGAACGGGTATATTCACCAGTACTGGAGTTGGCTGTGGCAATGGGTAAAAAACCTGCCGCAGTAATCAAAGTACCCGTCAGCATCGGAAAGGCGGTGGTTTTCCATGCAAAGCCTGCGGCTTTGATACGGCTATAGCCCTGCTCCATTTTGATTGCCATCATTTCGACTGCAATAATGGCATCATCTACCAATAACCCTAGTGCGAGAATCAAGGCCCCCAGTGAAATTTTATGCAGTCCGACATCAAACATATTCATACCAGCAAAGGTCATGGCC
This sequence comes from Acinetobacter septicus, assembly GCF_019355975.1. NCBI lineage: Bacteria > Pseudomonadati > Pseudomonadota > Gammaproteobacteria > Moraxellales > Moraxellaceae > Acinetobacter > Acinetobacter septicus. The sequence goes on from NZ_CP079898.1 coordinate 2,230,827, forward strand.
AACACCAGTGGAATGGACAACGCCACCACCAATCCTGTACGGAAACCTAGCGAGAAAAAACTGACCAACAATACGATAATCACAGCTTCGGTCAAAACTTTAATAAATTCATGAATACTGCGCTGCACGGCGACAGGTTGATCCGATACTTTTTTGAGTTGCATGCCAAGCGGCAAGGTCTTTTGTAAATGATCAAATTCACTTTGTAGATTTTTGCCGAGCGCAATAATATCTCCCCCCTTACGCATCGATACGGCAATGCCAATACCGTTTTCTCCCATAAAACGCATGCGCGGTTGGGCGGGTTCGCTAAAACCACGATAGACCTCTGCGACGTCTCCCAATTGTATGGTTCGATTGCCGATCAATAACGGCATATGCTTGAGATCATCAACGTTTTGTAATGCGCCTGTGACTCGAATCTGAATGCGGTCTGTGCCTGTTTCAAAGAAACCTGCATTATTAATACTGTTTTGTTTTTGTAATGCCTCTTGAATCGCAGTCACAGGAATTCCAAGCTGTGCTGCTTTGGTATTGGACAGTTCAATCCAGATTTTTTGATCCTGCAAGCCCACCAACTCGACCTTGCCCACATCCTTGACGCGTTGCAATTGTAATTGCAAACGATCGGCATATTCTTTCAACACGGCATAGTCGTAGTCTTTGCCTGTCAGTACATAGATATTGCCAAAGGTGTCACCAAATTCATCATTAAAAAATGGCCCTTGTACACCAGCGGGGAGTTGCTGTTTGATGTCTCCTACTTTTTTACGCACGTTATACCAAACATCTGGAATCTGATCGGACTTGAGCGAATCTTTGGCAACAAAAGTTACCATCGATTCACCCGGTCTGGAATAGGCCATGATTTTTTCATATTGGCCTGTGGTCATCAGTTCTTTTTCAATGCGATCGGTCACTTGTAAAGACACTTCCTGTGCCGTCGCACCTGGCCAATAGGTTTGAACCACCATCACTTTAAAGGTAAAAGGTGGATCTTCACTTTGTGATAATTTAGAGTAAGAAATAATCCCCACAATGGCCAAGAGCAACATCAGATATAAAATGATGCCTTTATTGTTCAGCGCCCATTCGGATAAGTTAAACTTCATGGCTTCGCTCCTGAAGCAATTTGCACAGGACGATTGTCACGATCGATTGGATGAATTTTTTGTTGTTCATGTAATAGATGTACACCACCTACCACCACGTAATCATTGGCGTTTAAACCCGACAATACAGGTACACTATCGCGTCCATAAGCACCTAAAGTCACCGCAACCTTATGAATGGTCTGATTCGGATTAACCACCCAAACGTAGGCTTGTTGATGATTTGCAGAAACACTGGATAAAGGCACACTGAGGACATCGTGCTGGGTATTGTTAAAAAATACACGGGCACTTTGTCCAAGTTGAATGGAAGGTTGAGCTTCACGTAATGCGACTTTGACACTAAAGGTACGCGATTGATCTGCCGCAGGCGATATTTCACGGACATAAGCGGCATACTTTTGTTCAGGCTGTGACCACAAAGTGATCCATGCAGGTTGCCCTACTTTTAGTTCAGTCATCGCCTGTTCAGGAGCGCCAATGACCACTTCACGATCCCCATCAATCGCCAGTTGATAAGCCGCTTGTCCCGCCGCAACCACTTGCCCGATTTCAATTTCACGCTGGGTAATTACGCCGTTTTTATTGGCAATCAGTTGGTTATATCCTGTCTGATTGGCTGCAACTTCATAATTGGAACGAGCCTGTTGTAAACTGGCCTGCGCTGCATCATTTTGATTTTTGATGCTATCAAATTGGGAGCGACTCACGGCATTTAAAGGCAAAAGCTGTTGAAAGCGTTTTAATTCTTCACTGGCGATTTTTGCCGAAGATTGAGCACTTTCAAGTTGGGCCTTAGCGGCATTCATTTGTAACTGGGCATCTTTTACGTCCAATCTGGCCAAGACTTGTCCAACTTTGACCCGATCACCTACATCCACATAACGCTGAGTAATCTGTCCGCCTACCCGAAAAGCCAAAGCCGTTTGCTGACGCGCCTGTACTTCGCCTGCATAGCTTTTCTGTTCATTCATGCTCGCTGAGGGTTGTGTCACCATGACATAAGGAATTTGTTCTGCTTCAGGCGCTTGCTGATTACACCCACCCAATGTAATTAGACATACTATCCATATACTTAAACTTGTCAGTTTTATCGCGGTCATAACCCTTCGCTCTTATTCAAATTTGTTTTTTAAGGCACAATATAAGCAGTATCTTAATTTGTTTGTTTTTTAATTAATATACCCAGCGGCACATTAATTATGTAAAATGAGATAAGTTTTTATTTTTTAAATTTATTTAAGAGATTTTTTGTGCAAAATACGATTGGTCGACCAAAAGATCTGGAAAAAAGAGCTCATATTTTAGAGGCAGCAAAAGCACTTTTTTTAAAACAGGGCTATCACGGCTCCAGTATGAACCAGATTGCCAAAGATGCTGGTGTGACCAAGCTCACGGTCTATAATCATTTTCAGGATAAAGAAAGTCTATTTACCTGTGCCATTCAGGAAACCTGCGCAGAATGCATTTCCGAACAACACTTTTGTTTAACCGCACAGAGTGATTTTTTACAAGTGTTTTCAGACGTTTGTGAGTGCACGCTGAAGATGATTTATTTACCAGAAGCGATCAAACTTGAACATGTATTACTTGAGCTTGCTGCCGAAAAAAGTCCATTAGCTCAACATTTTTTTGAGGCTTCCCATCAACCGCTTTTTGATGCGTTATGTGAATTTTTCACTCAGGCAGCCAGTTTAAAATTGATTCGTCAGGATAATCCCCTTAAACAAACAGAACTGACATTGGCACTGTTATTGGGTATTCGACATCATCAGGTTTTACTCGGTATTACTGACGTGCCTTCTAACGAAGAAATTGGCGATATTGTGAGTGATACCATTGAAATTTTTATGCTGAAATATCAGGTATAGACCTTTGGCGTATTGTGACCGATGCCATTTTTTGCATCTGTGTTGGTTCTTGTATAAGTGTTAATTTTTTAAACAATAATTCATATATTTTTACGCTCTAGACTTGGAATGTCATTGAATCGGGGTATAGTCAAAAGAACCAAAGCAGGAGAGCTAGCGCCATGATTCAACAAATTGATGCTCCTTTACGTGAGGACGTGCGTCTACTGGGTAATTTACTGGGAGAAACCCTGAAACAGCACGCAGGACAAGATTTGTTTAATCAGGTTGAGCAAATTCGTGCCCTCGCCAAAGGTGCACGTGATGGTCATGCAGAAGCCGAAAAAAAGCTGGAACAACTTTTCTGGGGGCTTAAGGATGAAGAAATCCTGCCATTAACCCGCGCCTTTTCGCAATTTCTTAATTTTGCCAATATTGCAGAACAGTACAATGTAGTGCGTAGCCGTCGTCGCAGTGAATTTGATGAAAATGCACCCTCACCAAATCCACTGGTACACTTATTTACCAAATTTAAAGAGCGGCAGATTTCAGCACAACAACTATTTGACCAAATCTGTCAGCTTAAAATTGAACTGGTATTGACCGCGCATCCAACCGAAGTTAGTCGCCGTACCCTCATTCAAAAATATGACGATATCAATGAAGATCTGGCACGACTGGATCAGCAAAAATTAACGCCGCGTGAACGTCAGGCAGTGTTAAATAATCTTAAAGAATTGATCTGTTCAGCTTGGCAAACCGATGAAATTCGTCATAACCGTCCAACCCCTGTAGACGAAGCCAAATGGGGTTTTACCACCATCGAACAAACCTTATGGAATGCGGTTCCCAAGTTTGTACGTGAACTGAATGAACTGGTTCAAGCACATTGCGAAAACTCATTACCACTAGAAATTGCACCGATTCGTTTTGCCTCTTGGATGGGCGGTGACCGTGATGGCAATCCAAACGTGACTCACAGCGTTACACAAGAAGTCTTGTGGTTATCACGCTGGCAAGCCGCAGATTTATATCTACGTGATATCGAAGATTTACGTTGGGAGCTGTCTATTCAGGCTTGTTCGGATGAGCTGAAACAGGCTTTAGGCTATGAACATCCTGAACCGTACCGCGAATATTTACGTGACACCCGCCAACGCCTTAAAGCGACACGACACTGGTTGGCACAAAAGTTACAAGGTTTTGAAGCCGATGATAGCCAGATTATCCAGACCAAAAGTGAATTGCTTGAGCCATTATTGCTGTGCCATCGCTCGCTGATCGAATCGAATTTACCAGAAATTGCCAATGGTAAATTACTGGACTTTATCTATCGGGTAAATTGTTTTGGTATTGAACTACTCAAACTGGATATTCGTCAGGAATCTGGTCGGCATCGTCAAGCCATCTCAGCGATTACGGAATATTTGGGATTAGGTAATTTTGAATCGTGGACAGAACAGGCTCGGCAAAACTTTTTAATTCAGGAATTACAAAGTAAGCGTCCGTTACTTCCACGACATTTGGACGAACCACAAGATAGCCTGATTCAACATCCTGATGTCAAAGAAGTGTTTGCGACCATGCAGACCTTAGCCGCTCAACCCCCTGAAAGTTTGGGTGCTTATATTATTTCGATGGCGGAATATGCCAGTGATGTACTCGCAGTATTACTGCTACAAAAAGAAGCGGGCATTTTGCATCCTCTGCGTGTGGTGCCATTATTTGAAACCCTGAAAGATCTGGACGGCGCAGCAGCGACCATGAATACACTGTTCAATATGCCGTGGTACAAACAGCATATTCATGGCAAGCACGAAGTCATGATTGGCTATTCAGATTCGGCCAAAGATGCAGGTTTTATGTCGGCGAACTGGGCGCAATATCGCGCACAGGAAGAATTGACTGCCGTTGCGAAACAACACGGAATTCAACTTACCCTGTTTCACGGTCGTGGCGGTTCGATCAGTCGTGGGGGCGCACCGACACAGCAAGCGCTCTTTTCACAGCCACCTGGTTCTATTTCTGGGGCTATTCGTGTGACTGAACAAGGCGAAATGATTCGTTTTAAATTTGGTCTGGAAGAAGTTGCCTTACAAAATCTGGAAATTTATACCGCGGCAACGCTTGAAGCGACCTTATTACCACCTCCTATTCCTAAACAGGAATGGCGCGAACTGATGCATCAAATGACCGATATTTCGGTGCAGGTCTATCGTGAAACTGTGCGTGAAAATCCTTATTTTGTGCAATATCTGCGTACCGTTACACCAGAGCTTGAATTACAAATGTTGCCATTAGGCTCGCGTCCTGCTAAGCGTAAAGTCAGTGGTGGAATTGAGTCGCTTCGTGCAATTCCATGGGTATTCGCATGGACACAAATTCGTCTGATGTTACCTGCATGGTTGGGGACTGGCGCCGCGATTAATCAGATTATTGATGCAGGCCAAAAACAGACATTGGACGAAATGTTACATGAGTGGCCGTATTTCCAAACCCTTATCGATATGCTGGAAATGGTATTGTCCAAATCGGATGGCAGTATTGCCCTGTATTATGAGTCGCATTTGACTCAGGATGAAAATTTAAAAGCACTAGGTACTGAACTACGCCAACGTCTGAAAGATGCAGTCCAGACCTTACTTGCCATGAAAGGTGAATCCAAGTTACTCAGCAATAATGAAGTGCTGGATCAAGCCATGCGTGTGCGCAAAACCTACTTGCTTCCGCTACATCTGCTACAGGCAGAACTCATGAAACGGCGTAGAAGTTATTTAAATGTTGAACAGGCTGAACATACTCCTGTTGATCACGCGTTAATGGTCAGTATTGCGGGCATTGCAGCAGGGCTGCGTAATACAGGCTAAAGTCATTTTTTAAATAGTATGTAGGCCATTTTTCTTTAATAAGAGATTGCCTACATGCATTTAGCCCCTGCATGTTTACAATTTTTTCGCTCACATTTAAATATGTGGTCAGATCTGATCCTCTATTTTTCTTATAAATTCATGTCCTCAATCTTCTGATATATCTTTGAGTTAAATTTTCCATAAATTTACCATTTGGTAAAAATAAAAGATAAATCAAATGCCTTACTTTACCAGTTGCTCAGAAATCAATTAAACCATCATCAAAGAAAGAGTATGATGTGCGCCAGCTAAAACAATTAGAGTTTATTTTATGTCCACTTGGTTTCCAAAATGGCGTCCGTATCAAGGGCAGATTGATCATCGTCCTGTGGCGACCGATGAGTACCTTCCACCTGCTCAAAGTGCAGTTTTAGGTATTCAACATGCATTTGCCATGTTCGGTTCGACCGTATTGGCTCCGTTACTTATGGGCTTTAACCCAAATCTTGCGATCCTGATGTCAGGCATCTGTACCATCTTATTTTTCTGTATGACAGGCGGGCGTGTTCCGAGTTATCTGGGTTCGAGCTTTGCGTTCATTGGCGTTGTAGCGGCTGCGACAGGACATATCACAGGTTCAGGTGCAAATCCGAATATTGGCGTTGCACTGGGCGGTATTGTCGCCTGTGGCGTGATTTATGCCATTATTGGTTTTATGGTCATGCTGACAGGAACGCGCTGGATTGAAAAATTGATGCCACCTGTCGTTACGGGTGCTGTGGTCATGATTATTGGTTTAAATTTGGCACCTGTTACCGTGAAAGCTGTTGCAGGGCATCCTTTTGATATGTGGATGGCGCTGATTACAGTGTTGTGTATGGGCATTATCGCGGTATTTACACGTGGGCTATTACAGCGACTGTTGCTTTTAATTGGTCTACTGATCGCTTATCTGATTTATGCGATTGCCACCAATGGACTAGGGTTGGGTCAACCGATTGACTTTTCACAAATTTCGGCTGCACCGTGGTTTGGTTTGCCCAGCTTAACTGCACCTACCTTTCAAACCAATGCCATGCTGATTATTGCACCTGTTGCCCTCATTTTAGTGGCTGAAAATCTGGGACATATCAAAGCAGTCGGTGCCATGACGGGTGAAGACTTAACTCCTTATCTGGGTAAGGCTTTTGTCGCTGATGGGATCGCCACGACATTGTCAGGTAGTGTTGGCGCGCCAGGGATGACCACCTATGGTGAAAATATTGGGGTCATGGCAGTCACTCGTGTTTACTCGACCATTGTCTTTGTGATTGCAGGGATCTTTGCAATTTTCCTCGGATTATCGCCTAAATTTGGTGCGGTGATTAGTACCATTCCAAGCGCCGTGCTGACAGGTGCTTCGATTGTGGTCTTTGGTTTAATTACCATTGCAGGGGCAAAAATCTGGCTTGAAAACAAAGTTGATTTTTCCAACAACAAAAATCTGATTGTCGCTGCGGTCACGATTATTTTGGGTGCAGGTAACTTTGAACTCATGTTTGGCAACTTCAATTTAGGCGGAATCGGCACCGCAACGTTTGCGGCGATTTTGTTGAATTGGCTTTTTGGCCTAAAAGATAAAAGCTAAAATATTCATTTTTTGAATTTTCAAGCAGCCATAAGGCTGCTTTTTTTATGAAATTAAATCTTGAATCAAGCATTTTTGGTTATCATGACTTTGTCATGCTTAATACTCACCGAATGGCTTATGCGCTTTGATTTTTTTGATCTACAACTTTTTTTACATGTGGTGGATACAGGTAGTCTGACTAAAGGGGCTGAACGTTCAGCTATTTCTTTACAAGCCGCCAGTGAACGCATTAAAAAACTCGAACGACATTTTCACAGCGCCTTGTTTATTCGTCATGCGACAGGCGTTGAATTGACGATTTCAGGTCAAACCCTGTTACAACATGCACAACTTCTGATCTATGGACTCGACGCACTAGAACAAGAGATGCAGACTTTCCAGCGTAAAACCACACAACAACTGACTTTATGGTGTAATTCCTCTGCACAAAGCGAATATTTACCCATGTTATTGCCCAAATATCTGATCGAACATGCACAACTTCAGATTGAATTACATGAGGCAGAGAGTAATGACATTATTGCTGCATTACAAAAAGGTCAGGCAGAACTAGGATTAATTTCCAGTTTTTTTGCCCCCAATGATGCATTGGAAACACACGTTTTTGCTGAAGATCCATTGGTCTTTATTTGCGCGCCAGATCATCCTTTAGCCACACATGGACAATTGGATTTTGCAGCGATTTTAAAGGAAGATTTTATTGGACTTCTGCCACATCACTCATTACAACAATCGATCGAAACGCAAGCCAAACATCTTCATCACCAACTGCACTATCGTTTACGCTTACCTAGCTTTAGTGCGATGGCTCAAGTGGTCGCCAATGGTGTCGGTGTCGCGATTATGCCGCTTCGTGCTGCTTCACATTTACAAAAACTTTATGATTTTTCTACAATTGCGCTCACAGGTGCATGGGCGAATCGCAAACTACTTCTAGCTGCTCGTCAGTTTTCTAATCTTTCTGCAAGCTATCAAGATTTTGCCCAGTTCTTACTCGAAAACAAACCTCAGCCCATGAACGCTTAATGTACAACCATGTAAGTACCCAATAAAATCAGTCCAATAAAGAAAAAACGGCGAAAACGTTGCTCAGGTATGCGATAACGTAATTTTTGCCCAAGCCACATCCCGAAAACTGCTGGAATCACTGCGATCCATGCCAAACGATAATCAATCGGCATAGTTCCTGTGGAGTGCAGTTGTAAATAAATGGCCAGACAAATCGTCGATAAGGTGAAAACCAAACCTAATGACTGTACCAAATCATCCCGTTTCAAACGCAAAGACTGCAAATAAGGCACCGCTGGAATAATAATCACACCTGTTGAAACAATTAAAGCGCCACCCAAATAACCAACAATGGGCGATAACCATTTTTCATAAGGTGCGAGATTGGGGAGTTGTTTCACCCATAAACCATATAGACCATATACGATCAGCATCCCACCCAATAAAACCTCACTGGTTTTACCTGTCGCCTGACTTAAAGTCGGTAAAAAACTAAATACAGTGCCGACAATAATCCCAAGTAATAACAACCAAAAACGTTGAATCAGGCTCCAGACCCGCCCTTCTGCAAACAATTGCCAAAAATTCGTAATCATGGAGGGAATAATCAGCAAAGAAGCCGCCTGAAATGGTGCAATCACAAGGGTCAGCAATCCCATTGCGACGGTAGGTAGTCCCAACCCCAAGGCACCTTTGACCATGCCTGCTAACATAAATACCATGATGACTAAAGCCAACATTTCCATCAGCAACGGACTCTGTAATTTGAACAAGATTATGCTAATGGAGTCAGGTAAAAGTTCCTATTCATGTTTTTGGTAGACAGCCTCAAGCAAAAGTTGAGGCTAAATAATGAAAGCCGAAATACGAAACCATTGCTTTTTTGCAATGGTTTATAAATTTGGAAATTAACACTATGAATTAAAACTACAGTCAACAGCGCAACACGTACTCAATTCAGGTCAATGTTCAATTTAGTCTCAAATACCCACATCATTTGGTTTAGCTTTTAATGCTTTATAAGAGCCGCTTGGCGCCAAATTTAAGTTTATATTTTTAGGTGGGATTGGCGACTGGAACCATTTTTTATAAAGTTGATCCATTTGACCAGATTTCCACATCTGATTGACCACGCCATCTGCAATACTTTTGAGTTGAGGATCAGTTTTGGCAAACATGATGCCATAAGGCTCAGAAGACAAAGTAGGACCGACAATTTCATAATCTTTAGGATTCGCAGACTTGGCAATTAAACCTGCAAGACCAATATCATCGTTTACAAAGGCTGCTGCACGACCTGAAGATAGCATTGAAAATGCATCGGCATGATCTTTGCCACCTAATGAAATAATCTTGATATTTGCTTTTTTAGCACTCATTTTTAAATATTTTTCAGGATTTCCCCCTTGTACAGTCACGACAGCTTTGCCATTTAATTGCTTTAAGGTTTGAATATTCGATGTTTTTTTAACTGCCATACGAACATCAGCCACATAATAACTGGTAGAAAACGCCACTTGTTGCTGACGTTGTTTATTATTCGTGGTCGTTCCACATTCAATATCAATATTTCCCGCTAAAACCTCTGGAATACGACTCGTAGAATTGACAGCTTTGTATTCAATTTTTAATTGTGGAGTTTTAAGTTGTTTTTTAATTTCTGTCACCACATTGTGACAAATATCAAGTGCATAGCCAACGGGTTTACCATTTGCGATATAAGAAATAGGATCCGCTGATTCACGATAACCGAGGGTAATCGAACCTTTTTGCTTGATTCTGTCTAGCACATCGCCTGCCATCACCTGTGGCGCCATAGTTAAAAGTACGATTGGGGCGAATACGAACTGAAGATGTTTTAACATGAAATATCCCTTATAAAAAAATCGTTTTGATTGCTGCATCAATTAATAACTATAGACATGCTTTTAAAACCTAAAAGATTTGTTTAAAGCAAAAAATATAGTGTTATTTTCATAATTTTATAAAAATAACAAAATTTAAAATAAATATAGCAATTAATATGCCACAGCCATGATTTAAAACAAACAAATCCATCTGGTCTTAAATCAATAACAGGGCGAATTCAAACATGAGGTGCGACAGTTTGAAAAGTCTTATGATAATCAACAAGCTGAGCAAATTTCTCTAATGGTGTAAGCCAATCTAACGCTTTTCTAGGACGAGTATTCAGTGACATGGCAACTTGATTTAAATAATGCTGATCTGCCTGATTTAAATCAATCCCTTTAGGTAAATATTGCCTAATTAAACCATTCATATTTTCGCATGTGCCTTTTTGCCAGGGTGAATGTGGGTCACAGAAATATACATCTATGCCTAAATCTTCTTCAAGTATTTTATGTTCTGCCATCTCGCGTCCACGGTCATAGGTCAACGTTTTACGCAGTTCTGCAGGTAAATATTTCAGAGCTTCAGTTAAAGCCTTGCGCACTGATTCTGCCTTTGCATCAGGTAATGTTGCCAAGATACAGAGCCGTGTATTTCGTTCAATAAGTGTTGCTATCGAACTTTTATTGTCTTTACCTTTAATTAAATCAGCTTCCCAATGACCCGGTATTTTTCTTTCTTGAACTTCGGCTGGGCGCTCATGAATAGTTTTAATATCCTGTAATATAGAATCTTTTTTAGGTTCACCGTTAGCTTTTCGCTTTTTATTTTCATGACGCAGACAGGATAATAAGTCTTTTTTCAACTCACCCTTTGGTAATGCGCGTATCGTTGAATAAATCGTTGTATGGCTTACATTCATTGTTTGATCCAAATCAGGAAATGTCTTTAAACGCTTTGCTATTTGCTGAGGAGACCATAAACAACGGATCGCTTCAACAATAAATTTCCAGAGGATTGAATCGATTTTGAGTTTTCTGTGACCACGTCTACGTCTAGCGAAGGTGTTATCAGAAGCATATCGAGCTTGATAAACGTCATTGATGCTATTTCTTTTAAGCTCACGATAGATCGTACTAGGATGTCTTTTAATAAGTTCAGCAAATTTTCTGGCTGAAAAGCCTTCTTTTCTTGACTCAAGCATTAATGCAGTACGATCTTCAAAGTTAAGATGATGGTATGACAATTTTATATACTCCATAAACCCTTTAAATTAATTAGGTGGTTTATGTCGCACTTCAAGTTTTACTCTGCCCAGCTTTAATTTAATACAGATTCAAATTAAATAAAAGTATTATTTTTAGACATTAAAATTATTTATAAAAATATTAAAATTAAATAATATCAATCATTTAAATAAAAAATTTATTTCTTTAACAAACAACATGAATAATAGTAAATTAAATACATTACTTTTTTCTGATATTAAGCAACAATCGAAACCACAATTTAAATACTATTTAATTATCACTGTGATACTGAAAAAATATTAAATAAATTTTAAAACCATTCTATTTTAATTATTAAATTTATTAATCTGACGCATAAAAAATCAAATACCCTCGATTTTAAATACATCTATTTATAAGTGAAAAATAGTTTGAGTTAATTTCGTTTTATACAAATTATTTAAATTTAAAAAACGATATGACATTGTTGTTACTGAATTATTTTTAAAAATAAAACAGCTATAAAGATGCAGGCAATAGCAACTCATGCGTGTTTGAAAATTCAGATTAGATCAAGAAAAGGTGTTTTTTCAGGATGTATTTTGATTGAAAGTTTAGTGTTTAATGTCTGTGATTTTTCACAAATACAGCATGCGCAGCAATCTCTATGACAAGCGAGCATATAGATCACTTGTCATAGGAAAGTGGTTTAAATTAGATGATGCATCAAAAAGATTTAGCTGTTGCCCAGCATTAGTGCATTTTAAGTTTCGGTGATGCAGTTTTAGAGAGCAAATCCGTCATCATCATCAAAGTGGTTTTAAATACGCCATGTAATGCAACTTGATGGAAACGATAAAGTGATACATACATCATCCGCGCCATAAAGCCTTCAACATTGATGTTATTAAAAATACTGCCGACACTACTATGTTCACTCAAGGAAATCAGTGAGCCTTTGTCCTTGAACTGAAACTGCCCCAATGGTTTTTGATTCAGTCGATTTTCCAGTGCTTTAGCCAGAAATATGGCTTCCTGATTGGCGACTTGCGCACGTGGTGGCACAGGTCGTTCTTGACCCTCAGGGATGTAGCAAGCGCAGTCGCCCATCGCAAAAATATTTTCGTCACGTGTGGTCTGTAAGCTTGGACGGACCACTAACTGATTAATACGATTGGTTTCCAGTCCAGCTATATCTTTCAGAAAATCTGGGGCTTTAATCCCTGCTGACCAGACTTTCAATGTCGCACTAACCTGTAAATCTCCTTCACACCAAACTTTATCGGCATCAATATGCGTAACCCGACAATTTGTCAGAACTTTTACTCCAATGTCTTCAAGTTCTTTCTGGGCACGTTCAGAGACACGTTCATTCAATGCAGGCAGAATGCGCGGCGCAGCTTCAATTAAACTAATATTGACATCTTTCGGATCAATACTATTCAAACCATATTTAGAAAATTCATTGGCTGCATGATGTAACTCAGCCGCCAATTCAACTCCTGTTGCCCCTGCGCCAATAATTGCAATATTCAAATCATTCTGATGACGATGCATCAAATGATTAGCTTGGGCTTCCAGATACATACTTAAAAATTCGCGCTGAAAACGATCAGCCTGCGGGCGTGAATCCAAAAAGATACAATGTTCCTTAGCGCCTGAGGTGCCAAAATCATTGGAGGTGGAACCAATCGCCATTACTAAAGTGTCATAACCTATGCGTCGTTCAGGTGCAATGTCTTTACCCTCTTCATCGCGTAAAACATCCAATACAATTTCTTGAGTTTGACGATCGATATCTTTTAAACGACCTAGAAAAAATTCAAAATGATGTTGATTGGCATGGGCAAAATAGTTCAACTCATCTTCATAAGAGTTTAATGTTCCTGCTGCGACCTCATGTAATAAAGGTTTCCAGATATGCGTCAAAGCAGCATCTACTAAAATAATCTCCGCTTTGCGACGTTTTCCAAGTGTGTTACCTAAACGTGTGGCAAGTTCCAGACCTCCAGCGCCGCCACCCACAATAACAATACGATGCAATTTTAAATCACGATTTGATGTGGTCATCATAAGAGAACTCCAATTTTCTTATGAATACCAACTGATGCAATTTGTATTCATAAGAAAAATATCATTCATTATGTACACAAATATTTAGCATAAAAAACATACCTTTTTCCAACGTCAGGTACGATTTTTGTTGAACAATTTACCAAGAAAAAACAAAAAAGCTGCCATGATCATCAAGATACAGGCAGCTTTTGAAATGATTGCGTAAATTTTGAGAGAATTCTCTTCTCGCAAAACACCTACATCAATTAGTGTTCAAGACTTTCCGTTTTATATTTTTCTTCGAGTACATTGTTAAAGATACTTTCAATCATCCAGACACGATACAGGCTATTAAACACATAACGTTGCCCTTCTATACGTAACTCTAGGACAGGAAAATCAGGTTGATGTTTCTCGTGACAGAAAGCATCATTATCGACCAAGAAAGTCGCCACATCTTCTTGAGTCAAGGACTCGATACCTAACTGCTGCTGTAATGCCTGAAAATGCGGCTTATACGAAAGATCCTTACCTTTAGTCCAGACCGCCTGAAGAATGTGATACATGGCATCGACACGCTGCTCCTCAGGGGTGCTGTAATATAATTTTGCCATTTCTAGCGTGGCTGGTTGGGTCGGACGGCAAAATGGGGTAAATGCCACATCGGTACGCTTGGATAAGCGTGTCGCGAGACTCCAGTCAAATAAATCCCGCCCCTGATAGCTGAGCGGATAAACCGTGAGTTGAATATTATAATAGTTAGCCAGTTCTTCTCGAATATAAGCCAATAGCAGCCAGCTAATCGGATCTTCAAGCGCTATAAATAAATCCAGTTCTGGATGCATGGCTTGAATATCAGCCAACTCTTCAGCATCACTGAGCAAATGTTCACGCCATTCAATGTGATTGATCAAAAAAATAGGATTGTCAGTCAATAATTTTTGCTGTTTTAAACGGCGGGTCAAACGCAATAAATCATCGACTGCTTGATATTTTCGTCCACCGAACTCAAAGAAACTGGCTGCCACAGGAACATCTTCAAATATCCGCTCTGGAAAATTTTGCGGAGTTTGTTGTTGGCGGGCCATGGTGTACAGGGTTCGCAACTTGCCATATTGCTGTTGCCACAGCATATGAAACACATCTTCAAGCAAATACAAGAAATTTTTACCCTGTAAAGGCGTATTTTTTAATATCAGTTCAGCTTGACTCAATGCTTCAGAGGTAGGCTGTTCGGGAGTTTCATCAAAACTAAACCGATGTTGTTTGGCTAAAATCTTGGCATCGTTAAAACAATAATTTTGCCATTCCAATGCAGTCATGCCGTTGGGAGGTTCTGCGCCCTGATGCGAAATAATGACTTTAAGCGGTTTTATTTCATCAGTTAAGATGTCATCTAGTTGGGTCAGTTGCTGCACCGCAAGATAGCTATAGACATCATCCAGTCTTAAATAAATACTCAAGCCCTGCTCGGTTGATAACACTGCTTGACGCGAGGGTTTTTGGTAAAACCAGCTCGATCGAATAGGATCAAACCAACGGCGTAACAGTGACATGAATCAAGCCTCTAATAAATTTTTATCGGACAATGGGTTAAACAGGATGTAAAAGCATAATGCATTATACTTTAACATTGAAATGACCGTTTTCCATAAAAAAACACCCACAAAAGTGAGTGTTTTATAAACGCAGTGGGTATGTTTAAACTTCGCGTACCGCACCTCGGGCTGCACTGGTAGTATGCATCGCATAGGCTTTTAGTGCTTTAGAGACTTTACGTTTACGCTCTTCAGCAGGATGCCAACCTTTTTCTTCCTGCACCGTACGGCGATGCGCCATTGTTGCATCATCCACATTTAAGTGAATGGTACGGTTTGGAATATCAATTTCAATGGTATCACCATCATGCACCAAACCAATTGCACCGCCTTCTGCGGCTTCTGGAGATACGTGGCCAATGGAAAGACCAGACGACCCCCCTGAGAAACGACCATCGGTAATCAAAGCACAGTCTTTACCCAAACCTTTAGATTTAAGATAACTGGTTGGATATAGCATTTCCTGCATACCTGGACCACCACGTGGGCCTTCGTAGCGAATGACCACGACATCACCTGCTTTAATACCACCACCTAAAATTGCTTCTACGGCTGAATCCTGACTTTCAAAAACACGGGCTGTACCTGTAAATTTGAGAATGGATTCATCCACACCCGCAGTTTTAACGATACAGCCATCAAGCGCAATATTACCGTAAAGAACAGCCAAGCCACCGTCTTGAGAAAAAGCATGTTCAGCATTACGGATCACGCCTTTTTCACGGTCACCATCCAGTGTCGAATAATAGCGATTTTGTGAAAATGCCACTTGAGTCGGTATACCGCCCGGTGAAGAGCGATAGAACTCATAGACCTCTGGTGCTTCGGTACGAATGATGTCCCATTTATCCAGTGCATCTTTTAAGGTTTTTTCATGCACACTATTCACAGAGGTGTCTAGTAAACCGGCACGATCCAGCTCACCTAAAATTGCCATAATTCCGCCCGCACGATGTACATCTTCCATATGCACATCTTGTTTCGCTGGCGCAACTTTTGATAACACAGGCACTTTACGCGACAGGTTATCGATATCATCCATGGTGAAATCGACTTCGGCTTCGTGTGCCGCCGCCAATAAATGCAATACGGTATTGGTCGAACCGCCCATAGCAATATCTAGTGTCATCGCATTTTCAAAGGCTTTTTTGGTGGCAATTGAACGTGGCAAAATGCTGTAATCATCTTGTTCATAATGACGTTTTGCCAATTCAACGATCAATTGTCCCGCACGTTCAAATAGTTTTTTACGGTTTGCATGAGTCGCGACAATCGAACCATTACCCGGCAAAGACAAACCTAATGCTTCGGTTAAACAGTTCATTGAGTTCGCAGTAAACATCCCTGAACATGAACCACAGGTTGGACAAGCCGAACGTTCAAAAGCCTGTACTTCTTCGTCTGTATAGCTGTCATCCGCAGCAACGACCATTGCATCGACCAGATCAATCGCTTTTTCATTGCCACGAATCTTGACTTTACCTGCTTCCATCGGGCCACCAGACACAAAGACCACTGGAATATTCAGGCGCATTGAAGCCATTAACATGCCTGGGGTGATTTTGTCACAGTTTGAAATACACACCATGGCATCGGCGCAGTGTGCATTGACCATATATTCGACAGAATCTGCAATCAAATCACGCGAAGGCAATGAATACAGCATGCCATCATGCCCCATCGCGATGCCGTCATCGACCGCAATAGTATTAAATTCTTTTGCCACACCACCTGCTGCCTGAATCTGTTCAGCCACCAGTTGACCTAGATCTTTAAGATGTACGTGTCCCGGAACAAATTGAGTGAACGAGTTGACCACCGCAATAATCGGTTTACCAAAGTCTTCATCTTTCATTCCTGTTGCGCGCCATAAGCCACGCGCACCAGCCATATTTCTTCCGTGCGTAGATGTTTTTGAACGATAATCAGGCATTTGCGTTTCCAACAAGTTGTGCTTGAGACAAATCTAAATGGGTCTCTGGCTAAATTAGGCTATTTCAGCAGATTCTTACATCATACTACAGCTTAGTGTTTAAGCGATGAGCAAAAATGACTTTCATTTTAAGGCACATTCGATGCACGCTGCTCATCACAAAACCATAAAATTGGGATAATAGGAGATTCAATATAAACCGATCTGTTTAAAATTGAATACAAAACTTTCATGAATAATTTTTTAATTTTGCATTACCTTTTGTTATTAATAAAAAATAATGATGCTCAACCACACCCAATACACCATTTAAGCCATTGTAATTACACAAATAATCACTGGATTTTAGGCTTAAACGCGGTTTTGCCTTATAATAGCCTCAAGTTTTTATGGAAGTGAATGTGTGAAAGTTATTTTTGCAGGAACACCTGAATTTGCCGCTACGGCTTTGGCTGCCTTAGTTCAAACAGAACATGAGATTGTTGCTGTTTATACTCAGCCAGATCGCAAAGCAGGTCGTGGTCAAAAACTCACACCTTCTCCAGTCAAGCAACTCGCGCTTGAACACCATTTAGCTGTTTATCAACCTTTACATTTTAAAGCATCGACAGAAGAAGGTCTGGCAGCTCAGCAACAATTGGCTGAGTTGGGTGCAGATGTCATGGTCGTTGCAGCTTATGGTCTGATTTTGCCGCAAGCAGTTTTAGATACACCCAAGTATGGTTGCCTGAATATTCATGGTTCATTATTACCCCGTTGGAGAGGTGCAGCACCTATTCAACGTGCCATTGCCGAAGGTGATACTCAGACAGGTGTCACGATTATGCAAATGGCAGCAGGTCTAGATACAGGCGATATGCTCTACAAAACCTTTTATGATATTCAAGACACGGATACATCTGCCAGTTTATATGAAAAATTGGCCACTCAAGGCGCAGAAGCCATTTGCAAAGTGCTAGAGTCAGAACAGAGCCTACAAAGTTATTTGCATACGCGTCAGGTTCAGGATGAGAGTCAAACGGTCTATGCGCACAAACTTACAAAACCTGAAGCACAGATTGACTGGTCGCTCGATGCGGTTCAGATAGACCGCAATATTCGAGCCTTTAATCCGTGGCCTGTCGCTTTTATTGTGCTTGATGAGAGCAATAACTTACGTGTCTGGAATTCCAGTATTTCTTCTTTCAGCAATGAAAATGCTCAAATCGGTGAGATTATTGCCATAGATAAAAATGGCGTACATGTCGCCTGTGCTACAGGTGCAGTCTGCTTGAGTTCATTACAATGGCCAGGTGGTAAGGCTTTAAATCCTGTACAAATTCTACAAACACAGAAACTTAATATTGGGCAAGTATTGGCATGAAACAATTTCCGCGTCCAAGTACCGAACTTAATTTACGTGCACAAGTCGTGATAACTCTTTTACAGGTGCAACAAGGTCAATCTTTAGCGAGCTTATTACATCAGCAACTGAGTGAAATTCCAGAACGTGATCGCGCTTTGTTTCATGAACTGGTATTGGGAACCCTACGCCAATGGTATGCACTCAAAGCGATCACCTTACCTTTATTGACCAAACCTCTGAATAATGAAACAGTGGAAACCTGTTTGTACGTTGGGTTATATCAAGTATTGTGTACGCGCATCCCTGCCCATGCTGCCATTTCAGAAACAGTTACTGCCAGTAAACAACTCGGTTTTCATGCTTTAAGCGGTATTGTGAATGCCATTTTACGTCGTGCTACGCGGGAAACTGAAGAGTTTCAACAACATTTACAACAAGCGCATGGGCTTCCAAGCTGGCTGTATAAACGTTTGAGAAAAGACTGGCCGCTACAAGTCGATGACTTATGTCAGCAACTCAAACAAACCGCACCGCTCACATTAAGAATTAACCAGCGCCATATTGGGCGCGATGCTTATCTGGCTAAACTTCAGGCTGAACAAATTCAGGCACGTGCTTGCAACTGGTCAGAGGTGGGTATTGTCTTAGAGCAATCCGTTCAAATTACAGCATTGCCAGGTTTTGAACAGGGCTGGTTTTCGGTACAGGATGAACATGCACAGCTTTGTGCCACCCTGTTACCCGATTTAAACGATCAAGTCGTTTTGGATGCTTGCGCCGCACCAGGTGGTAAAACGGCACATATACTAGAAAAATTTAAACCACAGTCTTTGATTGCCTTAGATCAGGATTCGAAACGTTTACTTCGGGTCACTGAAAATTTACAGCGCTTACAACTGGATCAAAGCCATGTTGAGATCATTGCTGCGGATGCAACCACTTGGCAAGCCAATCAAGCATTGGATTGTATTGTTCTGGATGCACCTTGTTCTGCTACAGGCGTGATCCGTCGTCATCCTGACATTCGTTTATTGCGTCAATCTAGTGATATAGCCCAAACCATCGAACTGCAAAAACAGATTTTGCAGAATTTATGGCAACAGCTTAAAGTAGGCGGCACGTTGCTGTATATCACCTGTTCGATTTTAAAAGCTGAAAATGAACAGCAAATGGTTACGTTTTTTGCTGAACATGCCAATGCTGAAGAAATAAAAATCGAGGCAACTTGGGGAATTGAACAAATTCATGGTCGTCAGTTACTTCCAGTCACTGGACAGGGCGATGGCTTTTATTATTGTAAAATCAAAAAAGTCGCTTAATGCGACTTTTTTTATCACCACCCATGATGCTATTAAACAAACCTAAATAGCACCAGACTGAGCGCCAAAGCGGCCATACCAGAAACTAAACCGTACACCGTTTCATGTCCTTTGGAATAACGTTTAGCTGTAGGCAATAATTCATCCAGAGACAAATACACCATCACCCCTGCGATCAGACCAAATACAATGCCATAAACCATCGGCCCCAAAAAAGGCGCCAAGACAAAATACCCTAGCGCCGCTCCAAAAGGCTCAGCTAAACCAGACAATAAACTTGCCATAATCGCAATCGATTTTTTTTTCGTCGCGATATAAACAGGAACAGCAATTGCAATACCTTCAGGAATGTTATGAATCGCAATAGCAACCGCCAGAGGCGTACCCAATGTTGGGCTGTCTAAAGTCGCAAAAAAGGTCGCCAAACCTTCAGGGAAATTATGTGCTGTAATCGCCAATAAAGTGAGTAAAGCAGTACGACGAATTTGTGCCTGATCCAGTTGCAGATTTGCGCTCTTTTCAACCATGGTGTGCGGATTCGGTACAAATCGATCAAGTAATAAAACTAAAATCACACCCGCTAAAAATGCAAAAGTGGCATAAGCATATGCGACTTTATCTTGAAAAATTTCAGAAAAAGAATGCCATGATTTATTAAGAATCTCGGTCAGTGAGACATACACCATCGCCCCACCAGAAAATGCCAGACCAAAAGATAAAAGACGAAAGCTCGGTTGCTTAAAAAACAGGACAATCGCACCACCGACCAATGTTGCTAAACCCGCTAAAAAAGTGACTGCAAAAGCAATCCAGACATCTGGGCCAAACAATGACGACATTGTGATTGCTCCTAAAAAAAGAAAGTCATCATCATAAATGATAATGACTTTCATTTTCAATAAATCAATCTATTCCAATACTTAAAAATCAAAGCGTATGCTGATCTTTAACTTCATCTAGTACTTCGTCTAGTTCTTCAGGATGTTTGCTTAAATGCATAATCGAAAGAACCAGACCGCCCCATACAAACACCATAGAAATGATCATCATTATGATTGCGGAAGTATTCATATACTGCCTCCTAGCGATCTTTCATTTTGCTTAATACAATAGCCACAACAGCACAGAAAATAACGCTGCCCCAGCCAAATACACCCTGTAAACTCATACTATAAGTATCATAGCCATTTTTGATCAAATTAAAAACAGTCATGCTGAGGGTTGTTAGTAGAATCAAAGAAGTGATCACGGTGAGGGTAAAATCCCAACCTTTACCTAATTGAATGGTCGAAATTGCATTTACATGATCTCTTAATTGCACTAATGCAGAACGTTTAAACCATGCAACTGCAACAATCGAAATCAATGCCCCCCCAATAATGCCGATGTTATTGATAAAGTGATCTACAATATCCACCAGTTTAATGGCATTTACACTTGAGAATAAAAAGATCGAAACCAGAGCGCTGCCACCACCAATAATCGTGACCGCTTTTTTACGCCCCCATTTGAGTTTGTCTTGCATGGCTGCAATAGGAACTTCCAAAATACTGACCATAGAAGAAATCCCCGCCACAAAAAGTGAAGAGAAAAATAAAAGACCGAACAAATCAGCCCCAGCACCTAAACTTGAAATAATTTTTGGAAATGCAATAAATGCCAGTCCAATACCGCCACTGACCACGTCCTTAACTTCTGTACCCGCCGCATGCGCCATAAATCCTAATGCAGCAAAAATCCCGATACCAGCCAAAATTTCAGTCGAAGCATTGGCAAAGCCAACAATTAAACCCGAACCTGTAAGGTTAGTTTTAGGTTTTAAATAAGACGCGTAGGTCACCATGATCCCAAAGCCAACCGACAAAGAGAAAAAAGTATGACCATAAGCAGCTAACCAGACTTTATAGTCCATCATCGCTGCCCAATTTGGGGTAAAAAATGCATTCAGTCCTTGTACTGCGCCTGGTAAACGCAAAGCCTGAACCACCAAGACTGTGAATAAAACGAACAGTAAAGGCATAAAAATCTTATTGGAGAGTTCTACACCTTTTTTCACTCCACCATAAAGAATGATTAAGGTTGCCGCCCAGATCCCAACAATTGGCCAAAAAAGATGTCCAACAAATCGAAAATCAAAAGTTTTTGCATCGGTCGTTTGTAAATATGTTTTAAAGAAGAACCCCTCTGGATCACTGCCCCACATTTGCCCGATGGAAAAATAAACATAACTGCCAGCCCAAGTCAGTACACTGGCATAATACAATCCGATAATGATACATACACAGACCTGCCACCAACCCAATGTTTCACCACCGCGAAATAGTTTACGATAAGCTTTAGGCGGTGAATTTCGGGCTTTATGTCCGACTGCATAATCTAAAAATAGAAGAGGCAATCCTGCGGTAATAAGTGCTAATAAATACGGAATTAAAAATGCTCCGCCACCATTCTCATAGGCCACATAAGGGAAACGCCAAATATTTCCCAAACCTACTGCGGAGCCAACGGCAGCTATAATAAAACCTGATCGTGAAGACCAGTTTTCACGAGTATCAGTCATAAATGATCATCCTTCGTCTTGATCTTGCTTGGATTAGTTATTGAACATTGCAAGATCAATACCATTTCATAAAATTTGTTTTGCTCTGGACTTTATCTCGCCTTGTGAGCCCTGCTAATGTCCATACAGACAAAAAATTATTCCGTCTTCCTTAAAGATAGTCATATATTTTTTGTCTTTCTAATGGTTGAACAATACCTTCTTTTTTCCTGATTTTCTCTTATTTTGCTGAAAAAAAAGCATTATTAGGCTGTTTTAACCCTTATTTGTTTATTTTTTCTAAAAATTAGGTGGTTAAATGATCCTATTGAAGATTTAATCTAATTAAACAGTGCATTGTAAAAAAGCAAGAAAAGATAAATTAAGCTTTGTGTTTTCATCGCAATTGATCTGCCAATAAGTTCCACGTGGAACTTATGTCCCATCCCCTATTTATATTATTGAGTCAAGTGAACATCATTTATAGCAGCTTGGTCAGAAACTTTTATGTACTTAAGCCACTTTTCATAAGTAAAAATCCAGCACCAAGTTTTAAATTCAAATTCTCATTAAACATGTATACCGTTTTTTTAACTGGACTTTATGTTGTAACGAGCGTCTGTTTGGTGACAAACACTCGCATTTCGAATAACAGCTCGATTAGGGCTGCTTAATCACCAATAAGCGCTCTTCTTGCATATCGCGAATAGCTGAATGGATGCCTTCTCGCCCCAAACCAGAATCTTTGACACCACCATAAGGCATATTATCAACGCGGAACGTCGGAATATCATTGATAATCACACCTCCGACCTGTAAATGTTGCCATGCATACATCATGTTATTCAGGTTTTGGGTGTACACACCTGCTTGCAAACCAAAACGGCTGCGATTAATTTTGGCAATCCCTTGTTCAAAATTCTTATATTTCTCCAAGATCGCGACAGGACCAAAGGCTTCATCTCTATAAATTTCAAGTTTCTCATCGACATTTTCAAGTAATGTGGCTTCAAACATCACGCCATCTAACAAGCCACCTGCAAGAATCTTTGCGCCTTTTTTCTCAGCTTTATCAAGCCATTTTTTTAATCGAACTGCTTCTTTTTCCTTAATCATTGGGCCCACCATAGTGGTTGTCAGACCTGGATCTCCAGCTTTGAGTTTTTTGACTTTAGCCACTAAGTTTTCCTTTAGCTCCGTATAGAGATCAGCATGTACCAATATGCGTTGTACACTAATACATACTTGTCCAGATTGACCATATGCTCCAGCAATCAGCCTGTCTATCAATGCCTCTGTGATCTCTGTATCTGGTTCAATCATCACGGCTGCGTTGCCACCCAACTCTAATGTGACCTTTTTACGCCCTGCACGAGCTTTCATATCCCAACCGACCTGATCCGATCCTGTGAAACTGAGCATTTTAAAACGATCATCCGTCACCAAAATATCAGCAGCACTCCGCTCACACGGTAAAATTGACCATGCGCCTTTTGGTAAATCAGTTTCAGCCAATATCTCAGCAATTTTTATCGCACTTATTGGTGTGAGACTGGCAGGTTTTAAAACAAATGGACATCCTGCTGCAATCGCAGGTGCAATTTTATGTGCCGTTAAGTTCAACGGAAAATTAAATGGGCTAATAAGCGAAATAGCGCCAATCGGTACATGACGCACCATCCCCTGATACGCTGCTGCAACTGGGGTCACAGCCAAGGGAATCACTCGACCAGTTTCCATTTGAGTGGTTGCATCCGCAGCTAATTGAAAGGTATTAATTAAACGTTCCACTTCCGCCGATGCTGCATTGCGGGGCTTTCCCCCTTCTGCAATCAAGATTTCAGTTAATACTTGTTTTTCTTCAGTGAAGCGTTTTACGCAGTGCAACAAAATTTTTTGTTTTTGATAAGGCTTCAGAGCGGCCATCTCTGCTTCTGCCTTTACTGCGGCTACGGTCGCCTTTTCAATGATTTTGTCATCTGCCAGTGCAACCCGCGCATATAGGTCATGATGAAACTTATGTTGAACCTCAAGCCATTGGCCTGTTTTTACGGGCTTACCTGCCACATAAAGTGGGTATTCAGCTGGTGTAGACATTTGTGTCGGCATAATTAATTCTTCCTTATTTAAATTTAGTCACTGTATTTCAAGATTTATTCTTATATCATGCGCTGAATCTGCCAAATAATCGGCTGTGATTCGGTAACAAATACCAATACAAAATATAGTTTTAGATATTTCAAGGATAGTTTTTCACAATGAAAATGCTTCAAAGTGCAATATGTGTCATGGGTTTAACATTGAGTGGTCTGGCACAGGCCGATTTTATTGGGGTCACAGGGGATATTAATTATTGGTCAGTAGATGGTGATGTAACTGAACACACCTCGGGTTCTTTATATTATGATGCTAATAGTGATCAACTTATTTTAGATCCTTACCTCAACAACACCACTAAATATAACATTAATCGTAACGGTGCTTTTCAGGCTTCTTTGGCGATTGAGCATCCTGTACCCATGATTCCCAACGTAAAACTCAAATATACAAAATTGGATCTGGATGCACAGGCAAATACGCTCTTTTTAGATCAAGCCAATGTTGACTTAGATCAAACGGATCTAATCTTATATTACGAAATTTTAGATAATGTCATCAGTGCTGATGTAGGTTTGGGTTTGCTTAAGTTAGATGGTCAAGTCAAACAATATCAGTTCAAATCGACGAATGATATTCTATATAAAACCAGTAAAGTCGATGGTTATAATCCGCTAGTGTATGCTCAAGTCGGTGGCAAACTTCCATTTACAGGTTTTCAAGCCAAAGCCGAAATGCTGTATAGCGATTATGATGAAGTCAAAATTACCGATTTTCAGGCAGAACTTCAATACAATATGATCCAGAATTTATTGGTTGATGTCGGTGCAAAAGTGGGCTACCGCATTTTAAATATTGACCTTGATGATGACAACGATAGTTTAAAAATGGAATTTAAAGGCCCATATGTTGGTCTGGAAGCACATTTTTAATCTTTTTTTTATTTAAAATGCTCTTAAACTATAAGAGCATTTTCTAACACTCTTAGCTTCTATGAAAGTTTTCTACTGTCACAACTGCCACCATCAGGTTTTTTTTAACAATACGCATTGTGAAAACTGCCATGCGCTCTTGGGTTATGAAGTCGAAAATAAAACCATGGGGACTTTCGAGCAGATCGACAAAAGTATTTGGAAAAGCCTGAATCCTAAAGACACATACAGCTTATATAAACCTTGTTATAACTATCAGCATCATCAAGTGTGTAACTGGATGATTCCAGTAGAAAGCGATCAAATTTATTGTGAGTCCTGTCGCCTAACTCATACCATTCCAGATTTATCCATACCGCAAAACACACTATATTGGCGCAGGCTGGAGCAGGCTAAACGTCGTTTCTTATATTTAACTCAACAGTTGAATATTTTTCCACGCCCAAAAAATAATGATGAAGATCGCTATGGCCTACGCTTTAACTTCCTCATGCCGAGCCCCGATCAACCTGTGATGACAGGACATCAATTGGGAACCATTACCCTCAATGCCAGTGAGGCGGATGTGGTTCATCGTGAAAAAACCCGTCTGGATATGCAGGAAAATTATCGAACGGTACTCGGTCATTTTCGTCATGAAAGTGGACATTACTACTTTGATATCATGACTCATCTTTATCCCGAGTGGTTAGATGAATTTCGACTCTATTTTGGTGATGAACGTGCCGATTATGCACAATCATTAGAAGAGTATTATCAAAAGGGTTCAGACGAACATTGGCAAGATTCATACATTAGCCGTTATGCAGGAGCACATCCTTGGGAGGACTGGGCTGAAACATGGGCACATTATTTACACATAATGGATACCCTAGACACTGCGTACCACACAGGGATGACCATAGAAGCGAATCACCAGATTGATCCAGACATGCATTTTAAAGAATCACCAATCGGATCACTAGATTTTGAACATACCCTGACCAACTGGTTTGCCTTGAGTTATGTCCTGAATGGTTTAAATAGAAGTATGGGCTTACAGGATGCTTATCCATTTACGCTATCCAATGCTGTATTGGATAAATTGAGATTTATTCATCGTACACTCATGAAAACCGCGTTAAAACCCGAAATTCGCCAAACGAATCATGAACAACCGATATAGCTCATTGCGTATAAAACATATCGATTTTATTACTCAAGTCTCTATCAATTTAGCTTAGATTTTATCTCTATGAAACCAGCATGTTTGTTTGCCGATAACAATAAAAATTATAGAATCTAAACATCTGGTTAACTTGATGATAAGACTTTGAAAAACTGACCGAATGTCAGTTTTTATCTGCGGCTTACTTTGCA
Source organism: Acinetobacter septicus (assembly GCF_019355975.1). NCBI lineage: Bacteria > Pseudomonadati > Pseudomonadota > Gammaproteobacteria > Moraxellales > Moraxellaceae > Acinetobacter > Acinetobacter septicus. Next base: position 2,257,533 of record NZ_CP079898.1, read on the forward strand.
TTTTTAATCAATACTATTTTTATGAATCAATTTTCATGTAAATAAATCCTACATAGTTATCTGATCTCAACAGATCAAATATCAAACTACAACAGGAGAATCACTCAGAATTGGCTAGGCTAAATTCTATATTCCAATAAATAGGATCTAATCTCATGGCAGGCAAAGCATTATTTATTACTTCTAATACGGGTATTGAACATGATGAACTCATAAAGCCTTTCGAGTTTTTACAATCAAAAGGAATAGAAGCTATTCATGCGGCGATTGAACAAAGTGAAGTACAAACGGTAAAACATGATAAAACACTGGGTCCAACTTATACCCCACTAACAAGTTTAGATAAAATAGATCCCGCTGATTACGATATTTTGGTAATACCAGGCGGCACGGTTAATGCCGATCAATTACGTATCGATGAAAATGCAAAACAAATTATTCAATACTTTACAGATCACGCAAAACCCATTGCAGCCATTTGTCATGCGCCTTGGGTACTGATTAATGCAGAACGCATTAAAGATAAAAACTTAACGTCTTATAAAAGCATCCGCTTAGACCTTGAAAATGCAGGAGCGAACTGGGTGGATGAAACTGTACATCGATGTAACACAGGAGGCTGGGTATTGATTAGCTCACGTAATCCCGATGATATTCCATACTTTAACCAAGCTATCGTTCAGGAATTAACAGTTACTTAAGCTTTTGATTTTCTATTTATTGCATCTATTTTATTTATAAAAGAAAGCACCCCCTCTGCATAAGCGGAGGGGGTGCCTTAGATTTAAAAGCTGGCGATGACTTACTCTCACATGGCTAACGCCACACTACCATCAGCGCGAAGAGGTTTCACTTCTGAGTTCGGGAAGGGATCAGGTGGTTCACTCTTGCTATTGTCGCCAGCAAACTGTTGTGGTGCTTTGGGGTCTTATTCACATTACTTAATAATGTATGCCTTACTTACAAACCAAAGAGTTATTAACGGATTGGAAATTGAGTCGGTATTGTAACTAGTTTATTGACTAAATCAAGTTTTGTATTGAATTTATCTTGAATACAACAACTGTTTGGGTGTTGTATAGTCAAGCCTCACGAGCAATTAGTATTGGTCAGCTTCACATATCACTATGCTTCCACATCCAACCTATCAACGTCCTAGTCTTGAACGGCTCTTTAGGTGACATATAGTCACAGGGAAATCTTATCTTGAGGTAGGCTTCCCGCTTAGATGCTTTCAGCGGTTATCCCTTCCGAACATAGCTACCCGGCGATGCGACTGGCGTCACAACCGGTACACCAGAGGTTCGTCCACTCTGGTCCTCTCGTACTAGGAGCAGATCCTCTCAAATTTCCAGCGCCCACGGTAGATAGGGACCGAACTGTCTCACGACGTTCTAAACCCAGCTCGCGTACCTCTTTAAATGGCGAACAGCCATACCCTTGGGACCTGCTTCAGCCCCAGGATGAGATGAGCCGACATCGAGGTGCCAAACACCGCCGTCGATATGAACTCTTGGGCGGTATCAGCCTGTTATCCCCAGAGTACCTTTTATCCGTTGAGCGATGGCCCTTCCATACAGAACCACCGGATCACTAAGACCTACTTTCGTACCTGCTCGACTTGTGGGTCTCGCAGTTAAGCGCGCTTTTGCCTTTATACTCTACGCGTGATTTCCGACCACGCTGAGCGCACCTTCGTACTCCTCCGTTACTCTTTAGGAGGAGACCGCCCCAGTCAAACTACCCACCAGACATGGTCCTCGCCCCGGATTACGGGGCAGAGTTAGAACCTCAACATTACCAGGGTGGTATTTCAAGGATGGCTCCAATGTAACTGGCGTCACATCTTCATAGCCTCCCACCTATCCTACACAAGTAAGGTCAAAGTTCAATGTCAAGCTGCAGTAAAGGTTCACGGGGTCTTTCCGTCTAGCCGCGGGTACACTGCATCTTCACAGCGATTTCGATTTCACTGAGCCTCTGCTGGAGACAGCGCCGCCATCATTATGCCATTCGTGCAGGTCGGAACTTACCCGACAAGGAATTTCGCTACCTTAGGACCGTTATAGTTACGGCCGCCGTTTACTGGGGCTTCGATCAAGAGCTTCGCTTACGCTAACCCCATCAATTAACCTTCCAGCACCGGGCAGGCATCACACCCTATACGTCCACTTTCGTGTTTGCAGAGTGCTATGTTTTTAATAAACAGTTGCAGCGGCCTGGTTTCTGCGGCTGCCAAGCGCTCAGGGAGCAAGTCCCATCACCCTCAGCAGCGTACCTTCTCCCGAAGTTACGGTACCATTTTGCCTAGTTCCTTCAGCAGAGTTCTCTCAAGCGCCTTGGTCTACTCGACCTGACCACCTGTGTCGGTTTCGGGTACGATTCCTGTGTAACTGAAGCTTAGAGACTTTTCTTGGAAGTATGGTATCAGCCACTTCACTGTACAAGTACAGCTTGATATCGACTCTCAGCATAGAGCACCCCGGATTTGCCTAAGATGCATGCCTACTGTCTTCCACCTGGACAACCAACGCCAGGCTGACTTAACCTTCTCCGTCCTCTCATCGCATTACACAGAAGTATTGGAATATTAACCAATTTCCCATCGACTACGCCTTTCGGCCTCGCCTTAGGGGTCGACTCACCCAGCCCCGATTAACGTTGGACTGGAACCCTTGGTCTTTCGGCGAACGGGTTTTTCACCCGTTTTGTCGTTACTCACGTCAGCATTCGCACTTCTGATACCTCCAGCATGCTTCTCAACACACCTTCATCGGCTTACAGAACGCTCCCCTACCACGTAACTCTAAAGTTACATCCGCAGCTTCGGCACATAGTTTTAGCCCCGTTACATCTTCCGCGCAGGCCGACTCGACTAGTGAGCTATTACGCTTTCTTTAAAGGGTGGCTGCTTCTAAGCCAACCTCCTAGCTGTCTATGCCTTCCCACATCGTTTCCCACTTAACTATGATTTTGGGGCCTTAGCTGGCGGTCTGGATTGTTTTCCTCTTGACTACGGACGTTAGCACCCGCAGTCTGTCTCCCGGATAGTACTCATAGGTATTCGGAGTTTGCATCGGTTTGGTAAGTCGGGATGACCCCCTAGCCGAAACAGTGCTCTACCCCCTATGGTATTCGTCCGAGGCGCTACCTAAATAGCTTTCGGGGAGAACCAGCTATCACCAGGCTTGATTAGCCTTTCACCCCTATCCACAAGTCATCCCCTGGCTTTTCAACGACAGTGGGTTCGGTCCTCCAGTTAGTGTTACCCAACCTTCAACCTGCTCATGGATAGATCGCCTGGTTTCGGGTCTATACCCAGCAACTAAACGCCCTATTAAGACTCGATTTCTCTACGGCTCCCCTATGCGGTTAACCTTGCTACTGAATATAAGTCGCTGACCCATTATACAAAAGGTACGCAGTCACCGAACAAGTCGGCTCCCACTGCTTGTATGCATGCGGTTTCAGGATCTATTTCACTCCCCTCACAGGGGTTCTTTTCGCCTTTCCCTCACGGTACTGGTTCACTATCGGTCAGTCAGGAGTATTTAGCCTTGGAGGATGGTCCCCCCATATTCAGACAAGGTTTCACGTGCCTCGCCCTACTCGTCATCATGATGTGTGCCCTTTCGTGTACGGGACTATCACCCTCTACGGTCGCACTTCCCAGAGCGTTCCGCTAAAACACACATCACTTAATGGGCTGATCCCCGTTCGCTCGCCGCTACTAAGGGAATCTCAATTGATTTCTTTTCCTAAGGGTACTGAGATGTTTCACTTCCCCTCGTTCGCCTCAATAACCTATGTATTCAGTTATTGATACCTACCTTATAGTAGGTGGGTTCCCCCATTCAGACATCTCCGGATCAATGGATATTTGCCGCCTCCCCGGAGCTTTTCGCAGGCTATCACGTCTTTCTTCGCCTCTGACTGCCAAGGCATCCACCACATGCACTTAATTACTTGACTATACAACCCCAAACAGTCGTTAATACCTACAAGTAGTATTACCAACATTACAGTTTGAAGTACTGTGCATTTAAGCACCATACAGCTTCAATCTAAATTCATATACCAAAACGCTTGATTCAGTTAATTTGCTAGTTCTCAATTAACTCTAAGATCAGAATGACTTCTTCTCTCTTTGTTATTGAGTGAACAATTTATTTCAGACTCAATTCTCAATCTGTTAATGAATTAATGTAACCTCGTCAGCTACATTAAACTGTGATTAATCACAGAGCTTAATAAATCATTATATTTACTAAGCTCTATAATTATCTTAGCTTCAAGCTCCATCATATGTGTGCCTGCGCACAGCATAGCTGTTTGCTTAAATTTCAAGGAAAATCCTTAAAGCGATGCTTTAAGTTTTCTGTTCTTGAAATTTGGTGGAGACTAGGAGAGTCGAACTCCTGACCTCCTGCGTGCAAAGCAGGCGCTCTACCAACTAAGCTAAGTCCCCAGCTTATATCATTTACGTATCTTTAACTCTGTACTCATTAATCTATTCGTCAGAATGGTGGGTCTGACAAGACTTGAACTTGTGACCCCACGCTTATCAAGCGTGTGCTCTAACCAACTGAGCTACAGACCCTGAGAAATAAAAAAAGAGATTAATAATCTCTTTTTTTATTTCGCAAGACAAGCGCAGCGCGTAGTGCATGACTTATCTCTGAAATTAAAAGAGAAAACTCGTTCCTTTTCTATCTTTCATTCAGATACCAGAAGAACAACTTGTTGTGGATTCTTACCAATCAACCAATCTTTTCGTTAAGGAGGTGATCCAGCCGCAGGTTCCCCTACGGCTACCTTGTTACGACTTCACCCCAGTCATCGGCCACACCGTGGTGAACGTCCTCTTTGCAGTTAGACTATCCACTTCTGGTGCAACAAACTCCCATGGTGTGACGGGCGGTGTGTACAAGGCCCGGGAACGTATTCACCGCGGCATTCTGATCCGCGATTACTAGCGATTCCGACTTCATGGAGTCGAGTTGCAGACTCCAATCCGGACTACGATCGGCTTTTTGAGATTAGCATCCTATCGCTAGGTAGCAACCCTTTGTACCGACCATTGTAGCACGTGTGTAGCCCTGGTCGTAAGGGCCATGATGACTTGACGTCGTCCCCGCCTTCCTCCAGTTTGTCACTGGCAGTATCCTTAAAGTTCCCACCCAAAGTGCTGGCAAATAAGGAAAAGGGTTGCGCTCGTTGCGGGACTTAACCCAACATCTCACGACACGAGCTGACGACAGCCATGCAGCACCTGTATGTAAGTTCCCGAAGGCACCAATCCATCTCTGGAAAGTTCTTACTATGTCAAGACCAGGTAAGGTTCTTCGCGTTGCATCGAATTAAACCACATGCTCCACCGCTTGTGCGGGCCCCCGTCAATTCATTTGAGTTTTAGTCTTGCGACCGTACTCCCCAGGCGGTCTACTTATCGCGTTAGCTGCGCCACTAATCCCTCAAAGAGACCAACGGCTAGTAGACATCGTTTACGGCATGGACTACCAGGGTATCTAATCCTGTTTGCTCCCCATGCTTTCGTACCTCAGCGTCAGTGTTAGGCCAGATGGCTGCCTTCGCCATCGGTATTCCTCCAGATCTCTACGCATTTCACCGCTACACCTGGAATTCTACCATCCTCTCCCACACTCTAGCTAACCAGTATCGAATGCAATTCCCAAGTTAAGCTCGGGGATTTCACATCCGACTCAATTAGCCGCCTACGCACGCTTTACGCCCAGTAAATCCGATTAACGCTCGCACCCTCTGTATTACCGCGGCTGCTGGCACAGAGTTAGCCGGTGCTTATTCTGCGAGTAACGTCCAGTAGCTGGTAGTATTAATACCAGTACCCTCCTCCTCGCTTAAAGTGCTTTACAACCATAAGGCCTTCTTCACACACGCGGCATGGCTGGATCAGGGTTCCCCCCATTGTCCAATATTCCCCACTGCTGCCTCCCGTAGGAGTCTGGGCCGTGTCTCAGTCCCAGTGTGGCGGATCATCCTCTCAGACCCGCTACAGATCGTCGCCTTGGTAGGCCTTTACCCCACCAACTAGCTAATCCGACTTAGGCTCATCTATTAGCGCAAGGTCCGAAGATCCCCTGCTTTCTCCCGTAGGACGTATGCGGTATTAGCATCCCTTTCGAAATGTTGTCCCCCACTAATAGCCAGATTCCTAAGTATTACTCACCCGTCCGCCGCTAAGATCAGTAGCAAGCTACTTCTCTCCGCTCGACTTGCATGTGTTAAGCCTGCCGCCAGCGTTCAATCTGAGCCATGATCAAACTCTTCAGTTAAAATCATTTTGCGTCTTTCTTAAAGAACAAGACGCCAATTCTGGCTCATCAATTACTGACAAATTCTCTCAAATAAACTTCGAGTAATTTAAACCAATTAATCAATGATAATATTTCGATCAATCAATTAGTAAAAATCCACACAAGTTGTTCTTCTATTCTCTTAATGATCTATTCCTCACCTCGTCAGTAAGAAATTCAACTCAATACAAATCCTTCAACCTTAACCCTAAAAGCCAAGATCTTCATCGTGTATCGCGTCGGGATGAGTGCATTATAGGGCAATTCCCTACACAAGCAAGCCCCTTTAACTCATTGTTTTATTGAGTGTTCTATTTTTGTGCATCAATTCAGTTTATTTTATAATCAAAACCACTGTAACCATTTATTTGTAAAGCAGAAATATTAATTTCATATTTCTGCTTTATTGTTTGTTATTTAGCACTTTTTTGTGGCTTGATTTGCACACTCAGGATTTTAATCGGTTGTTTGGGCACATTTTGATAAGAACCCATAGTCGTTGTTGGAACTTTAACAATTTTATCGACCACATCCATGCCCTTTGTGACTTTACCAAACACTGCATATCCTGCATCTACTGGAGAAGCATTCAGGAAGTTATTATCTGCAACATTAATGAAGAATTGGCTAGTTGCAGAATTTGGGTTACTGGTACGCGCCATTGCTAAAGTACCACGCGTATTTTTAAGTCCGTTACTTGCTTCATTTTTGATTGCTGGTCGAGTCGCTTTTTCTTTAAGGTTGACATCCATGCCACCGCCTTGAACCATGAATCCAGGAATAACGCGATGAAAAATTGTTCCTGTATAAAAGTTGCTTTTTACATAAGTTTCAAAATTTTTGCTAGAAATTGGAGCTTGATCATTAAAAAGCTCAATCTCAATATTGCCCATAGAGGTTTTCATTTCAACGAATGTATTTGCAAATACATTAATACTCATTAAACACCCCGTTGCCATTAAAGCGACTTTCTTTAACATGGTTTTTCCTTTTCTATCTCTATAGCGACCAAATTGCTAGCCAGACTAGCATAGTATGTTCATGATCTATTTTTATAATATTGTTATTTGGATTATCAAAAAGGTGTTCCACGTGAAACACCTTTTATCTTTGATTTATCGTCTTGATTTCAATTAGGCGTGTTTATCCCAAAACTTTCTAAATGATTTACTCATTTGTACAAGATTGGCTTTGGCTTTACGTGAAACAGGTGTCAGGTTAATAAAACCATGGGTTTGATCCAGATATTCATCATATTGGACCTTAACCCCATTCTGACGCAATTTATGACTATAAATCTCACCCTCATCGTGTAGCACATCATGACCAGCCGTCACTACATATGCGGGTGCTATTTTTTTCAAATTTCCATAGGTAGGTGAAATCACTGGATCTGTTAATTCAATATGATGTTGGGTTGCGTAGTAATCTGTGACGTAATCGATATCACGACCTGTCAACACCAAACCATCTTTATAGGCATAAAAAGAGGGATGACGGCTTTTAAAGTCTACGGCTGGATAAATCAAGAATTGAGCTTGTGGTGCATAAGACTTACCAATGGTTCGTTGAGCCACCACGGTGCTGATATTGCCGCCTGCGCTATCGCCTGCCACTGCAATACGATTTTTTAGAATTTTAAAATAGTGGCGGTTTTGATAAACCCAAGCCAACGCATCTTCACAGGACTGAATTAAATGTTTAGGAGAAAATTCTGGAGCGAGCGGATATTCAATACTTAATATTTGCACATTGGCTGATTTAGCAATCAGGCGACAAGCTTCATCATGCGTATCGACATTACCAACCACAAAACCACCACCATGATAAAACACCACCATAGGCAGCTTTTTATTTGGATGCGGATGATAATGTCTGGCAAAGATGGTACCACTTTGTAAAGGTAAACGAATATCTTCTACAAACTCTAATGGTGTTGGTTTGCGTCGAATCGCCTGCATTTGTAGTTCAAACATTTGGCGGGAACGGTCAACATTTTCATCGATAAAACCCGAATACCCCTGTTTGTACTGCACTGCCATCAAGCATTTAGTGAAACTATCAAGTTGGGGATACTGATAGGGATAGCCCAGTAATTTAACAATGGACTCCTGAACAAAAGCAGGGAGTTTGTCTAATGCGCGCGCTGCTGGTCCCTGCCCTTTTTCTAATAATGCCTGAAGCTTTTGCTGCGATAGATTCACTGATTTCTCCCTTCAAATTGCTGTTATTCATTTTTTCTACATATTCAAGCGTGTCTTGACTATATGCGCATACAAGACACCTAATCAAGTTACATTTCCTTAATTTTTCCTACGCTAATCGCAACCACAATAAAAGTCATTGACTCAAACCTGAAATGGCATTGGATAGTTTTGTCATTGGTTAGATCAAAAATAAGGAGCAGTAAAATGAAAGTAATTTTGATCTCACTTGTCACTGCATTGCTTGCAGTTGGATGTGTAGTTTTACCTGAAGATCACAATCATCGGCATAGTGATCGATATGACTATGATCGAAACGATGATGGATATAACAGAAAAGGTCACTGGAACAGAGATCATGATCGCTGGGATCATGCTAATGGGGGTTGGAGATATGCGGATCGTCCCTAATATCTATACTCGTTAAATAACGTCGTTCAAATAAATCAAAGCCTAAATCTACGGAGATTTAGGCTTTGATTTGGTTCGTACTCAAGCATCCTGCCTTATTTACTGTACGGCCATTTGCAACAAACATCCTGTTCGCTATGGAGCTACTATAATTGATGACTAAAGCCTTGCCTGAGGGCAATCGACCGAAGTATCTGTACGTCATATCTTCGCTGAATGTCGGCTTTGAACGTTTCAAATGAGTAGCAGCTCATCTAAAACTGAGTGTTATGGTGGCATCCAATGATCACTTTCATTCACCGCATCGCAGACAAAAAATATTATTGAACGGGTGCAGACTCAGGGGCAACTTGTGGTTGTTCAGGAGATGCCTGTACAGGTTGAGTCTGTGTTGAAGTATCCGCTTGTACTGCTACACCACCCTGCACACCCGTTGCTTCTGGGCTTGCAGACGCTTGTGTAGAACCTGAAGCATTTAAGCCAGCTTCCGAAGCACAGCCTACTGCTGTGAATGCTACACCTGCGAATACCAATGATAATAGACCAAGTTTCTTCATGTTTCTTTCCTTTCATTATGACGAAAATTTGCAAAGTCCAACTTTGCGCTGCCTATGATTCACAATTTCTTCTGGTCAAACTCACATCATTGGTTGGTGTTTATAGAGTTAGACGTACATGTTCTGCAATTTTTTTTAACTAAACGCCATTTTGCTAAAAACAGAGCTTTAAATCATAAAAGCCGCGCTAACTTGTTATCCAACTTTTATTTTTTAATTTTAAATTGCAGGAGAATGATCATAAATCTGGATGTTTACGTTATATAAATCACCTAAAACCATAATAAATTGTTACATCGTAATTGAGGGCTTTTTGCAGTACTTATCGTACATACAGGCCCATTCTTTTTGAATGAGCCCATTTTGCAAAGATGAAATTTCACAGAGTTTTGAAATTATGCCTCAAATTAAGGCCATTTCATTTCACCTTTAACTACCTTTGCACCCAAATCCAGAGTATCTGTTTCTTTGAGATCAGGATATTGTTGTTGCATTGTTTGAGAAAGTTGTTGTGCAGTTTTTGTGGTTTTTACTGCTTTCTCATAATTGTTTAAATAGTCCAATGAAAAATTCACGGCAGCTAAATTTTCTGGCGCATTTTCGAGCATATGTGCAGGTACGACTATTTCCGGCTGAAGAGCCTTGATCGCTTGCAGTGTACCAATGACTTCAGCACGATCTTTGGTTCTAGGCGTATCCGCCATCCATAAATGAATGCCCGATGACACTGGAATCCCTCCCACCACGGCTTTGATTGACGGAATCCATAAATAAGTCAATTCATGATTTCCCTTTATCTCGATCTGTTCATTTTCCAGTTGGAGTGTTTTGCCAGTGAATGCTTGTGGAATGATGATGCTCTCAGGTGCATTGACACCCATTTTAGGAGACCAATACTGCACTTTTAAGACCTGAGTATCTTGAATGTGCTTTACTGTTTCTGGCATTGCGATGATTTTGGCATTTGGAAAATACTGCTTAAATACATCCAGACCGAAATAAAAGTCTGGATCACCATAACTAACAAAAATGGTTTTTAACGTCTTACCACTATCCAGAATATCAGCAGCCACTCGCAGTGCTTCTGATTTGGAAAATTGTGCATTCACCAAGATCACTTCTTTCTCCCCTTCAATCAAAGTCGAAGTCACACCAAAATGTTGTGGTTGAGCTAAAAAGTTTTTGAGGATCAATGATTGAGCCAGTACCATTTGAGAAAATAAAGCTGAGGTGACTGCGGCTAAAATAGGTGCTTTTAAACTGCGCATGACTAAATCCAGATAAATAAATAGCACTTTAAATTGCAATTTGTATCAGATAAAGCCGCTAATTCAAGATAAACTATTACAAATAATGCAACAATCAGATGTCATGATGGATACTATAAAAGCCATGCAAGTCTTTGTTCGTATTGCAGAACAAGGCAGCCTGAGTCGTGCCGCCGAGCAACTTAATTATTCTCGAGCCATGGTGTCACGTTATCTGGATCATTTGGAACAAACGTTTTCTGTACGCCTATTTCAGCGGAACACCCGTAAAATCTCGCTGACCCCTGCGGGTGAAAAAGCTTTACTGTATTGTGAAAATATTTTACAGCAGCAGGCGTTACTGTTTGAATTGGCTGCGCATGAACAACAAACGGGTACAATCCGTCTCACCTGCGGTTTATTTTTATATCAAATGGGGTTGAATGAATGCCTACGTGCGTTTAAACGACAACACCCGCATATTCAATTTGAAGTAATTCTCACTGAAAATACTGTTGATTTAATTGATCATCAGATGGATTTGGCGCTTCGCATCACTCAAAAGGTGGCTGATGGTTTAATTGCGCGCCCCGTACACGAGATCAAATCAATTTTTTGCGCACATCCCGATTATTTGGCTCAGCATTCTCAGCTGTCACATCCAAGTCAGCTTTTACAGTATAACTGTATTACCCATCAACATGCCAGTCAGTATTGGACGTTGTTTAATGTCGAACAGCAGCCCCAGAATTACCCTTTAAATAGCACCTTTAAAAGCAATGACGTAAATGCTTTGTATGATATGTGTATCAATGCGCAAGGAGTTGCGATGTTACCTGCACGATTGGTGCAAAATGATTTAATTCGCGGGCGATTAATTCAGGTGTTGGCTGATTTTTCTGCACCAGATTTGACGCTCTCATTGGTGTATGTGTCTCGTCAACATTTACCCAGAATCATTCAGCAATTTATTGCTTTTTTAATCGAACACCTCGATTTTTACTTAAATAAAGAAAATTAAAGAGATTTAAATATAACAGCATGCTTGAATTTTTAAAGGATGACCTTACTTCATTCATCAAGAATCAAAACTCATGGCAGTTCAGCATAATGCTGTTTTAAACACCGATGCCAAAAGGACTGTACATGTTTAAAAACCCATTTAAACGGAGATCATCAATGGCTAATGAGCAAAACGAGCAAGCTCAAGACATTCAAAATGAGCAACAAACTGAACAAACTCAAGCTGAAGGTGTAGAGCAAGCAAACGAACTTAGCGTTGAAGATTTACAAGCTCAAATCACTAAACTCGAAGAAAGCCTAAAACTTGAAAAAGCACGTGCAGCCAATGCGATGTATGAAGCTGAAAAAGTCAAGGAGCGTGCTGAGCGCGAAGCAGATACAGCCAAAAAATTTGCGCTGGAAAAATTTGCTAAAAGCTTGCTTGATTCAGTGGACAATCTGGAACGCGCGATTCAGGCAGCAGGCAATGAGCCATCACCTTTATTAGAAGGTGTGCAGCTCACTTTAAAATCATTATTAAACACTTTAGAGAAGTTCGATATTGTCGCTGTAGATACTGAGCATGGTTTTAATGCAGATCTTCATCAGGCTGTGGGTATTGATCCAAATGCCAAGTCAGGTGAGATCGGTACTGTTTTACAAAAAGGCTATACCCTTTCTGGTCGTTTATTACGCCCAGCAATGGTCATGGTTGGTCAATAATGAATAAAAGTTGAGCGTTTTTTGATTTTTTTTCATAAAAATCCTTGAAAAAAAACAATTAACTCTCATATCGAATAACAAGCAAAAACATTGCAAAAAAATTTGAGGAATACACCAAATGGCAAAGATTATTGGTATTGACTTAGGTACAACCAACTCATGTGTTGCGGTACTTGAAGGCGATAAAGTTAAAGTCATCGAAAATGCAGAAGGTGCACGTACCACTCCATCGATTATTGCGTATAAAGATGGTGAAATCTTGGTGGGTCAGTCTGCAAAACGTCAAGCTGTGACTAACCCAAAAAATACATTATTCGCGATCAAACGTTTGATTGGTCGTCGTTATGATGATGCTGCGGTACAAAAAGACATCGGTCTTGTCCCTTACAAAATCATCAAAGCAGACAATGGTGATGCTTGGGTTGAAGTCAACGACAAGAAACTTGCTCCACAACAAGTATCTGCTGAAATCTTGAAAAAGATGAAAAAAACAGCCGAAGACTACTTGGGCGAAACGGTTACTGAAGCCGTGATTACTGTTCCTGCATACTTTAACGATGCGCAACGTCAAGCGACTAAAGATGCTGGTAAAATTGCAGGTCTTGATGTTAAACGTATCATCAACGAACCAACGGCTGCGGCACTTGCGTTCGGTATGGACAAAAAAGAAGGCGACCGTAAAGTTGCAGTTTATGACTTGGGTGGTGGTACATTCGACGTATCAATCATTGAAATCGCAGACCTTGATGGCGATCAGCAAATTGAAGTGTTATCAACCAATGGTGATACATTCTTGGGTGGTGAAGACTTTGATAATGCCTTGATTGAATACTTGGTTGAAGAATTCAAGAAAGAACAAAGTGTTAATCTGAAAAATGATCCACTTGCATTACAACGTTTGAAAGAAGCGGCTGAAAAAGCAAAAATCGAGCTTTCTTCATCAAATGCCACTGAAATCAATCTGCCATATATCACGGCTGATGCGACTGGTCCTAAACACTTAGTGATCAACGTAACACGTGCAAAACTTGAAGGTTTGGTTGCAGATTTGGTTGCCCGTACCATTGAACCTTGTAAAATTGCATTGAAAGATGCAGGTTTATCAACTTCTGAAATTTCTGACGTAATCTTGGTCGGTGGTCAGTCTCGTATGCCACTTGTACAACAAAAAGTACAAGAATTCTTCGGTAAAGAGCCACGTAAAGACGTGAACCCTGATGAAGCAGTTGCGATTGGTGCGGCAATTCAAGGTGCAGTGTTGTCTGGTGACAAAACTGACGTACTTTTATTAGACGTAACACCATTAACTTTAGGTATCGAAACAATGGGCGGTGTATTAACACCAATCATTGAGAAAAACACCACGATTCCTGCGAAGAAATCACAAGTGTTCTCTACTGCTGCTGACAACCAGCCTGCTGTAGACATTTCGGTTTACCAAGGTGAACGTAAAATGGCTCAACAAAACAAATTGTTGGGTAATTTCCAGTTAGGCGATATCCCACCTGCTCCACGTGGTGTACCGCAAATTGAAGTATCGTTCGACATCAACGCGGATGGTATCTTGAAAGTATCTGCGAAAGATAAGAGCACGGGTAAAGAGCAATCGATCCAGATCAAAGCAAACTCAGGTTTGTCTGATGCTGAAATCGATGCCATGATCAAAGATGCTGAGGCGAATGCTGAAGAAGACCGTAAGTTTGAAGAGTTAGCAAAAGCACGTAATGAAGCGGATGCTTTAGTGTCTAGCTCAAACAAAGCAGTCAAAGATCTGGGTGATAAAGTCACTGAAGATGAAAAAACTGCAATCGCTACTGCGGTTTCTGAGCTTGAAGCAGCCACTAAAGAAAACGATGTGGATGATATCAAAGCAAAAACCGAAGCATTACAAAACATCTTGATGCCAATCACGCAACGTGCTTATGAGCAAGCACAAGGTGCTGGCGGCGCAGAAGGTTTTGATCCAAATGCCTTCCAAGGTGGTGATGCTGGTCAACAACAAAAAGCGGACGATGGCGTGGTAGATGCTGAGTTCACAGAAGTAAAAGACGACAAAAAATAATTTGTCTCTTTAAGAAGACCGCGCGAAAGCGCGGTTTTTTATTCATTTTAAATAAAGTGATGTATTATTTTAAAAAGAATAGACCATTTTAAATTCTCAAATGAATAAAAGTAGTTCAGCTCAAATTCAATACATTATTAAAATTCTGACCTGCACCATTATTATCAGCATAATTTCAATCATTTTTGATAAAGACAAAACTTCAAATTTCTTCTTATGGGCAACGTTAACGAGCTTCTTTACCCTCCAAGCAGATCAAAATATTAAAGTTAATTTTAATCAAATTACGGGCAATATTATTGGCTCAATAGTTGGAATTTTAATTTGGTTTTTAATTTTTTCTGCCTCACATTATGTCGCGTATATTAATTTGGAATATTGGTTTTTAATTCTTGGAATTTTTCTTACGACTCTGATTTGTATTATTGTCAGACATACTGAATATTGTGGAATTGCTTTAGCCAGCTTTTTGATCGTGACGATTTATGATGTCGCTCATCAAACCATTGAAGGTGCATTATTTCGAATTGTATTCTGTGCGGCAGGCTGCTTCATCGCCTATCTCGTTGATATTGTTGTGCGTAGATGGATGTACAAATAATTTATAATATAAAAATAATCCGACAATAATTTTTGTAATTTGTTAAAACCTGAGAGTACCTAGAGTCGAAATCGTATTCAGATTCATGTTATGGTGCTAGATGAATCTAATGAACAGGCAATGGAGATCGACGTGAGTTACTATCATATCTTGATTGAAGTGAATGATCTAATCAGTACGATTGAGCAAACACGTGATATTGAAATTCTTGATATCATTGAAATTCAGCCTTATCTCCATTCAATTTTATTGCCCTATTTCAATGAGCAGGAAATTGAACTCGAAGATGAAAATATCGAATTTAAGGATATTTTACATCTGGAAGTGAAACAAACTCTCTTACCAATTGAACATCTGATCGAAGAAGAACAAAAACTCTTACCCAGTGATACCGATGTCACCATCACCGCCTATGAAATTTTTAATGATCGTGAACTGAGTCAGGATGTCACTACTGTGATTATGGACATTCTTGAAGCGGTCAAACTGGATCAATCCCCGATCGAGTAAAACCATTACATACAGTAAAAGGTCTACACATGTAGACCTTTTATGTTTTTATCAACCAACATTTAAAAACTACTGCATCATTTTTACCGCTTGCTGGGTGCGAATCGCTTTTAAAATCTGCTGCCCTGCCCGACCTGTTGGATTTAGACCCAAACGAGTTTGTTCCTGACGAATCGCCTGACGAGATTTATCTCCAATCAAACCATCAACTTCACCAATATCATAACCACGGCTGACTAAATAACGCTGAATTTCACGGCGTTCAGCGCGCGATGTACCAGGATCATCCGTCGGCCATGAGCTGACAAATGGCCCTGTTCCTTTTAGACGATCAGATAAATGGGCAATCGCCAAGCCATAGCTTTCGGCCGCATTGTAACTATAAATGGCATCAAAGTTTTTAAACACTAAAAATGCGGGGCCATTTGCACCTGCGGGTGTCATGAGACCTGCTGGTGTGGATGAGGTGAGATTTCCCTGTATTAGAGGTGATCCATCCATTCGAGTCAGACCTCGCTGTTCCCAACTACTCAATGGTTTTTTATTACGTCGCCCTTCTCCACTTATAGAGATATTTTCTGGAATTTTGACCTCAAATCCCCACGGCATGCCCGTTTGCCAACCTGCTTGTTTCAAGAAATTCGCGGTCGATGCCAATGCATCTGGCACACTTGAAACCAAATCACGGCGACCATCACCATCAAAATCAACCGCTAAGCGCTCATAGGTGGACGGCATAAATTGAGTATGACCAAATGCTCCTGCCCATGAGCCTTTCAACTGATCTTCCCTTAAGTCACCGCGCTGTAAAATGCGTAGCGTGGCAAAAAACTCACTGCGAAAATAGCTTTGACGGCGTCCTTCACAGCTTAATGTTCCCAAAGCCTGTAATAACGGATATTTTCCAGAAATATCACCAAAATTACTTTCCACACCCCAAACCGCGACGATGGTTTCTGGTGGTACACCATAGGCCTGCGAAGCACGATTCAGCACATCGCGATATTGCGCCATTTTTTGTTGACCTGCCTGTACCCGTTCATCATCTACTAAGCCCGAAAGATAGTCCCAAATTGGTGTTGAGAACTCAGGCTGATAATTTAATTTATCAATTACCGAATAATCAGGACTTAAATTTTGCGTATAACGATCATAAGTGGCTGCACTGACACCTGAAGCAACCGCTTGTGAACGCAAATTGGCAATACAACCCTGAAAATCATTTTGGGGTGAAAAACTGCTCGCTGCGGGTGTTGTTGTAGTTGTAGAAATGCTTGCACCATTCATAATGAGTTCAGCTTGGGCTTGAGTCGCTAGAAAAAAACAGGAAGAAAGAAAGAAAGGCAAACGTCGCATTGTTATCAGCACCATTTTTGAATTCAAAGTTTGATTTTACCTTAGCATTTAGATGGCACGATGACAGATAAGTTTGGTAACTTTGAATTCATTTTTATCATTTTAAATTCATCATCGAGCGATGCTTTTAAATTCAAACTTTTCCATCACATTATTTTTAAATTCAAAAATCGTTTTTCCATTTAAATTCAAAACATGTTCAGCATGATGCTATGTCAAAATATTGAATTAAAACCAAGAATTCGTGATTTTTTAGTATTTATAATGACTTAGACAGCATCCTATACAGTTTATAACGATCACTTGTTTTGAATTCAAACTTTAGGATACGCACCGATCGCCACTTTAAATTCAAACACCACTCACCACAGTATCTGTGGATAACCTTACGCTTGGTTTTTGAGTTTAAAATACAGAATATAAAAAGCCTACTTTTGAATTCAAAAATATTCTTCATCATCGACGTATTTTATTAGTCGGCAGAGTAAAACTTGAAGTGCGACATAAACCACCTAATTAATTTAAAGGGTTTATGGAGTATATAAAATTGTCATACCATCATCTTAACTTTGAAGATCGTACTGCATTAATGCTTGAGTCAAGAAAAGAAGGCTTTTCAGCCAGAAAATTTGCTGAACTTATTAAAAGACATCCTAGTACGATCTATCGTGAGCTTAAAAGAAATAGCATCAATGACGTTTATCAAGCTCGATATGCTTCTGATAACACCTTCGCTAGACGTAGACGTGGTCACAGAAAACTCAAAATCGATTCAATCCTCTGGAAATTTATTGTTGAAGCGATCCGTTGTTTATGGTCTCCTCAGCAAATAGCAAAGCGTTTAAAGACATTTCCTGATTTGGATCAAACAATGAATGTAAGCCATACAACGATTTATTCAACGATACGCGCATTACCAAAGGGTGAGTTGAAAAAAGACTTATTATCCTGTCTGCGTCATGAAAATAAAAAGCGAAAAGCTAACGGTGAACCTAAAAAAGATTCTATATTACAGGATATTAAAACTATTCATGAGCGCCCAGCCGAAGTTCAAGAAAGAAAAATACCGGGTCATTGGGAAGCTGATTTAATTAAAGGTAAAGACAATAAAAGTTCGATAGCAACACTTATTGAACGAAATACACGGCTCTGTATCTTGGCAACATTACCTGATGCAAAGGCAGAATCAGTGCGCAAGGCTTTAACTGAAGCTCTGAAATATTTACCTGCAGAACTGCGTAAAACGTTGACCTATGACCGTGGACGCGAGATGGCAGAACATAAAATACTTGAAGAAGATTTAGGCATAGATGTATATTTCTGTGACCCACATTCACCCTGGCAAAAAGGCACATGCGAAAATATGAATGGTTTAATTAGGCAATATTTACCTAAAGGGATTGATTTAAATCAGGCAGATCAGCATTATTTAAATCAAGTTGCCATGTCACTGAATACTCGTCCTAGAAAAGCGTTAGATTGGCTTACACCATTAGAGAAATTTGCTCAGCTTGTTGATTATCATAAGACTTTTCAAACTGTCGCACCTCATGTTTGAATTCGCCGTCCTTTGTATTTCTTCCTTATGGATAAAAATAAAGAGACCTTAAATAGTCATCAAAGATAATTTAAATTCAAAATAAAAAGCCTAGATTTTATTACCATTTGAATTCAAATTTTTAGCCATTTATTGTTGAAGTAAAGATAGGTTTTATCTAATCAAAGCTTGTTAAAAAATAACCAAATTTATGCGACTTGACGAGATGAATAAGATAAAAGGTCAGATTGAAAGGCGGTCTAGCAAAATAAATCACAAAAAAACGACCAGTATTTTGATCGTTTTTTTGGAGCTAAAATTTAAAAATTACAGCGTCATATCGGCTTTTAAGGCCAATGGCTCAGGTAAAATCTGCGCTAATTGGCGGCATAAACCGACCAAATCCTCGCTATTCACAGGCATTAAGGTGATATGACCGAGTTTACGGCCTTCACGCTCTGTTTTATTGTACAGATGTAAATGCGCGCCATTTAAAGCTAAAACATCTTCAGATTTTGGATGTTGCCCAATGATATTGACCATCACGGTTGGACGTATCACATCTGTTGAACCTAATGGCAAACCCGCCACCGCCCGAATATGATTTTCGAACTGTGAGCACACCGCACCTTCAATCGACCAATGTCCTGAATTATGTACACGTGGTGCCATTTCATTGGCAAATAGGCCTTGCTCAGTCACAAACAATTCAAGAGTGAGTACACCAACATAATTCAGATGATTGAGTAAACGCGTGATGTAATCCTGTGCAACAGGTTGCAAATCAATGCTGTTCGGTGCAGGCACAATTGAATGCGATAAAATCCCATGATGATGATGATTTTCAGCCAACGGCCAAGTCTTGACTTCACCATTTTGGCCACGCACGGCAATAATGGACACTTCACGCGAGAAAGTCACAAAACTTTCCGCAATCAAGGATTGTGCAGGCCCCAGTTCAGCCCAAGCTTGCTCGATCTGATCGGCTTGACGCAAGACAAATTGTCCCTTGCCATCATAACCACCTGTCGCGGTTTTTAATACAATCGGCAAGCCTAGCTCGGACACAGCTTGTTTTAGTGAGTCTAGACTATCGACCGCTTTAAACGGTGCAACTGGAATATCAAGCTGATTAAATAGAGTCTTTTCCGAGAGTCGATTTTGCGCAATCGCGAGTGCCTGACGTGGCGGATAAATTGATTTGGTTTGACTTAGAGCATCCACATCTTCAAGCGGCGTATTTTCAAACTCAAGACTAAATACATCGGCACTTTGAATAAAAGCACTTAAACCATGTTCTGCCTGACTTGAAAAAACATGTCCAAGCGCTGCGGCTGGACAATCTTGCTGGGCTTCAAAAAAAGTACATTGAATATTTAATGGTAATGCAGCTTGAGCCATCATGCGACCCAGTTGGCCACCACCAAATATTCCGATGGTTTTATCCATGATTGCCTCGTTATACCTGACCTGGAATATTGTTGCTTGCGACTTTATCGGTCTGCGCAGTACGGAAATCAGCCACATTTTTAGCAATTTCAGGATCATGTAGACCTAAAATCTGTGCCGCCATAATCGCAGCATTGGTTGCACCCGCAGGGCCAATCGCCAAAGTTCCCACCGCGATACCGGCTGGCATTTGTACAATTGAAAGTAAAGAATCAACACCATTTAAAATCGAAGATTTTACAGGAACTCCAAGTACAGGCAGATCAGTTTTAGCTGCACACATCCCTGGTAAATGCGCCGCGCCGCCAGCACCTGCTATAATCACCTGAATGCCGCGTTCACGCGCCGTTTCTGCATATTCAAATAAACGATCGGGGGTACGATGTGCCGAAACCACTTCAGCTTCGAAAGGCACACCGAGTTGTTTGAGCATATTGGCAGTATGTTCTAGCGTTGCCCAATCCGATTGAGAACCCATAATAATTCCGACTAAGGGTTGAGCATCTTTCGCTGCGACCGCGTTCATTGGCATTTCCAAAGTATCAAAGATAAAAATAGAGATCTCGGTTTGCACCAAGAAAGATAAGAGAATGCGCGGCATTATAGCGGTTTTTTTCAACAGCTCCAAAACTCTGAGACAATTTGATCTGAATTGATCAAGTTTGATGCTTTTACCCAGTTTTTGAGCCAAATTAAATCACAGGAAATATGATTTAAAGCTGAGCAAGAAGCTGTTGTAAGCATTTACTGACAAAATTCTCAGAAAATAGCGTCTAGGTCTATTTTTTATTTTGTCCTATGATGAATTCATGAGGAACAGGAAGTTCCAGAACAGAAAACAAAAATGATAAGTTCTTGCATCAGGATCGTGAGGGATGACAGGAGTTATACCTAGGCGCAAAATACGAGAAAGCTCGACAGGATGTCGGGCTTTTTTCATTTGATCTAGATCAGTTTACTGTCCACGAAACACAAAATAGACGCACCCCATCAAACATAACATGGCCCATAAATAGTCCAATTTGAACGGTTGCTTGAATAAAAACAGCATGAAAGGGACAAATACGATCAGCGTTACCACTTCCTGCGTAATTTTCATTTCACCTAGCGTCCAACCTTGTTGATTCAGATAACGTGTGGCAGGAATCATAAAGCTATATTCCATCAGCGCGATCAACCAACCAAACAAGATGGCTTGCCATAAAGGCGCATGATGTAAAAACTTTAAATGACCATACCACGCCATCGTCATAAAGCAATTTGAGATAATTAAACAGCCAAGCGCAATCAATGTTGGATTCAAATGAATATCCTTAAGCAGAATAGACCACAAACGGTTTGTGAACAGTCAAATTTATTATAAAAGCGAAATTTCAAAAAATAATTCTTTCATCAAAATTTAATCCCTGTCATTTCACCTAAAAGCAACAGCAAAACACCCGAATCTCATGATTTATGACTATCTTTTCCCATGCAGCCTTGTTATCGTTGCTGTCAATTTAAATTGATATTTTGACGTTGGCGTATAGAAATAAAAGGCCAACTCAGGGCAGTGGAGTAGGCGAGTTATGCATCTGCATATTTTGGGTATTTGTGGCACTTTTATGGGTTCTTTGGCACTTCTGGCACGAGATTTAGGACATAAAGTCACAGGTTCCGATGCCAATGTCTATCCACCCATGTCGACCCAATTAGAACATGCAGGCATTGAATTGATGCAAGGCTATGATCGCAGCCATTTACAGCCGCATCCCGATCTGGTGATTGTAGGCAACGCCATGAAACGTGGTATTGATGCGGTTGAATATATGCTCAATGCAGGTTTACCTTACATCTCTGGCCCACAATTTTTGGCTGATCATGTTTTGCAAGGAAAACATGTATTGGGCGTTGCAGGCACACATGGTAAAACTACCACCACCACCATGCTGGCTTGGGTACTCGATCAGGCAGGTTTAAATCCAGGCTTTTTGATCGGCGGGGTACCGCTTGGTTTTAGTGAAAGTGCGCGTTTGGGAGGCGGTCAGTATTTCTGTGTTGAAGCGGATGAATATGACTCGGCTTTCTTTGATAAGCGTTCAAAATTCGTTCACTATCATCCTAAAACCGCGATTTTAAATAATCTTGAATTTGATCATGCCGATATCTTTGATGATTTGGCAGCGATTCAAAAACAATTCCATCATTTGGTGCGTACCATTCCCAGTGAGGGGTGCATTATTGCGCCAATCACTGAAACTCATATTGATGAAGTGTTGGATATGGGTTGCTGGACGCCAGTGGTGCGTACCAGTTTAAATCCAAATCCTGATGTTGCACTCAGTGCTGAACAACTTAGCGCGGATGGCAGTCATTTTAAAGTACTAGAACACGGTGTGGTCAAAGCTGAAGTACAATGGAGTATGACGGGGCAACATAGCGTCGCCAATGCCTTAGCAACCATTGCAGCAGCACAACATGTCGGTGTGAGTATTGAACAGGCTTGTCAGGCTTTATCCAATTTTGGTGGAGTCAAACGCCGTATGGAACTGCTTGGAACCGTTCACGGCATTGAAGTTTATGATGACTTTGCCCATCATCCAACCGCAATTGAAACCACGCTAGACGGCACACGTAAACGCTTGGGCGAACGTAAACTTTGGGCAATTATTGAGCCACGTTCCAACACCATGCGTATGGGCAGCCATAAAGAGGGACTGGCACAATCAGCACGTTTGGCCGATGAAGTGATCTGGTATCAACCCGAAGGTCTGGACTGGGATTTACAACCTGTGGTCGACGCTGCAACCAATCATGCTCAAGTCAGCCGTTCATTGGACGAAATTATTAATCGTATTGTGAATGAAGCAGGTGAGGGTGATGCTGTAGTGATTATGTCAAATGGCGGGTTTGGGGGCTTACATCAAAAGCTTTTAAATGCCTTAAAATAAATTTTTCTCAAATCGTAGCGTTATAAAGAGTCCTTTTTGGACTCTTTTTACTTTTTTTTCGTCCTTAATGCCTTAATTTTATCCATGCTATTGAGGCATAAATAGATTAAATTTGATAAGCTAAATCAATATTTTTTAATTCATATTCTATTAAATATTAGTCTGAATCCCAATAATTTAGAAATTAAGAGGCTATAAAAACATTCTTTTAAAGGTGATTTTTCATATAACATTTATCAATTAAAAACCAAGTATAAATTCAATTGTAAATGTAAAAAACACAATATAATGGAAATATCCATTCTTTTATAGATATAGAGATTAAAAAAAATATTTTTTGAGTATAAATAACAATAATAAATACAAATTCACAAATAAAATTCATAACACGTAACAATTTATATCAAAATATAAATTTTTTTGATTTTTTTGTTTTATTAAGTTATTCATTTTAAATAATTTTTATTTAAATGAAAAATCAACTATTTTTTATGAATAAATTAATCAAATTTATTTCAGATGCTGATTGGCTTGAATAAAAATTAAAACACAATAAATAACAACAATTTAAACCAAATAAAAAATCAAAGTATTTTATTTTATGTGAAATAAATCACATTATTGTTTATTAGTGTGATTAAACTATGCTTAAAGGGCGGTTATGAATAGAAGATTTTTTCAAAATCCAGATCTCATAATTGTAAATTTATAAATAACAAACAGCATCTTAATAATAAAAGATGGGAGATACGTTATGAACAAGCTTGTAAAAACAATATTGTCAGTGGTGGCTTTTGGTGGAGTGGTTGGTATTGCTCATGCAGAGGTAGAAACGGCGAGCTTATGGGGTGGCGGAGGCGGTTCGCAGCACCCTGAAGGTTGTACAGAACTCTGCGGAAGCAAGTCTATTCCTATTGAAATCACAATTCCAAAAGTATGCGAACTCAAAAATGTCACTACAAAAATCACTCTAAATAGCACTACAGGCACTGGTACTGGTGGTTTTAGTGTAGGTGCGAATGCAGCATATAACCTATTGGTTGATACCGATAATCGTACTTCAGGAACTAATAACTCTGCATTAAAATATGGAACTTATTCTATTCCAACAACTGTTACTACTAAACGTGGCTCCAATAATGTCAATTTAGGTTCAATCAAATATAATGAACCAATGACTGCTGGTACTTCTTCACTTAACGATTATAGCATTACAGTACAAACCTCTGGTTCTTTAGGTATTAGCAAACCCGCTGGAACTTATACTGATAAATATAATATTTCAGTTTATTTCTAATCCATTTTATTTACTGTTTCAAAAAGTTGGTTCTGTTCTAGCAATGGAGCCAACTTCATTACTTCAAATCCAATCACATTATAAAAAATACCATTGAATACAAAAGTTAATTACTTATAAATAATATACGGGTGGGTTATGAAAAGAAAAGTTTTAATCTTAATACTTGGTTTATGTGGGTATACTCATATAGTATGGGCAGGTTTATCAATTAGTCCAATCCAACTCTATATTACCGATAAAACCAAACAACGTAGCGCAACAGTCACCATGGACTCAAAAGACATGGAGGACACTAAAACCTTTGAAGCAACCGCCGTGAAATGGTCACAAAATGACAAAGGAGAGGATGTCTACGAGCCAGATCCCAATATCATTATTAACCCCAAAAACTTTATTATTGCGCCTAATTCAAAACAGGTCATTCGTGTTGGATTTAACCAACCTTTAGCAGGAATCACCACCAATGATGAAAAAACCTGGCGTATTATTTTTCAAGAAGTAGCTCCGCCTGTTGACACGGATTCAGTAACGTTTTTATTTAATATTTCTGTCCCTTTATTTGTGGGTAAGCTTAATCCAGTCAATATCAATGTCATACCGAAAACGATTAATAACAATTTAGTCGTCAATATTAAGAACAATTCTCCTTCACATGTTCAGATTTTGAAATTAACGTTAGTAGATGCTTCAAAAAAAGAAGTCGCAAACTTAAGCCAAATGAAATATTTACTTCCAAATACAGCTCAAGATTTTAATTTTGAGAAAATTAATCTGCATAATAATCAATATAAACTTCTCGTTCTGACCGACAAACAAGATCAGCCTTATGAATATAGTCTTAAGGAGTGATCTGTATGAAAATATCGACACTTTCTGCACATATCTGCTTGATATGTGCATTTACACATGTTCATGCGACAGACAATGTCATCTTATCCAATCTCTGGATTAATGGACTCGATCGGAATACGGAGGCCTTAGTTTTACAACAGGATAATCAATATTATGTTGAATGTCAGATTCTTAATTCACTTAATTTAAAAGTATTTTTATTAAAAAAACACGCCTCTCAAGAACAATATTGTCTAGTAAGTAGTGATCAAATCCACTCCAACTTTGATAACGCAAGTCAGTCACTCAAGATTGATTTTCCGGCTGAATATTTTCTCGGTTATTCCAATCAAAATACCATGCTACAACCTGACAAAGCATCTTTAGGAGCATTTCTCAATTATGACTTCTTTTATGACAAATTTGATCAAGGCTATGAATTTAATAATTTTTACGAACTAGGGATTTTCAAGGATTATTGGTTACTCAATAACTCATTGATATACAGAAAAAATGATGCAGACGATGACAGTACAGGAGTGATTCGTTTAAACAGTTCTTTGAGTATAGATTTTCCTCAGCATTTCACCAGACTGACATTGGGGGATAATACCAGTATATATAATTCACTGATTGATTCATTTCGCTTCGGTGGGATTAGTTTCGGGACTAATTTTAGCGAACGTTCTGATTTTATTTACTGGAACACACCTATTTTACGAGGGAGTGCAATTGTTCCTTCAACCATTGATTTATATATCAATGGCGTAAGTATCTATCGACAAAATGTGACTCCAGGAGACTATACCTTACAAACGGGTGCAAACATCCAACAATCAGGCAATGCCCAAATTGTGGTAGAAGATATTTTAGGCAATCGCTCCGTGCAAAACTTTCCAGTTTTGATTAACAATCGATTACTCAAAGTTGGACTCAATGAATATAACGTCTCTTTAGGTAAATTACGTTTTAATTACGATTATGACAGCAATGACTATCGTGATTTCTTTACCAATGTCTATTTTCGTCGTGGCTTTAGCACCGATACCACCCTCGGTTTTAATGGATCATATAGTGATGATGTAAAAAATTTAGGATTGATGTGGACACAATCATTAGGGCGTTATGCCTTATTAGATGTAAATGCAGCAGGAAGTTCTGCTTATGGAAATGATGGTTATTCGGTTGGTGCTTCTGTAAGCAATAGTTTTGATAGCTTTTCGATGGGACTGAGCACGCGTTACTCGTCTGAAGACTATCAATCACTTGGATATACTCAAGATTTTCGAAACCCTCGTATCGATTCGTTGGCGTATCTATCCTTCTTTAAAGTGCCTTATGTCAATAGTGTTAATTTAAACTATGTCGAACGGCGTTATTATCCAGATGATGAAGTTCCTCGAAATAACTCAAAATTATTAACAGTCGGAATATCCAAAAGCTTTTCCAGACGTTTATCTTTTACGGCGTCCTATTTTAAAGATTTTGGGGATTTTAATGATTCTGGCGCTTTTTTCTCCCTTATTTTTAATTGGGATGACAATAAAAATATTTATCTGGATCAAACTACAGATGGAGATACACGTTTAACCTTTGCGAAAAGCTCTCCTGAACAGACAGGCTTTGATTATTCTGTAGGTGCTGAACGTCGTGATGGTGAAATGACTTATAACGGATTTGGTTTATTTAAAACTGATGTTGGTGATTTGACTTTACAACATACTCAAAATTCTGACTCTTATGATTCACGCGTGTCCTATCGTGGCGCACTGGTTTGGCTGAATCATCAGGTAAATCTAACAAAATCTGTCGATAGCGCCTTCGCATTGGTCAAAGTTGGTGATTATAAAGATGTCGATGTGATGCGTTCTTTATCGCCTGTTGGTCGAACCAATAAAAATGGCTATTTCTTTATCCATGATATTTTGCCTTATATTTCTTACGATTTATCTTTTGATCAGGATCAACTTCCGATTGAAGATAAAATTGATTACTCATCCAAAAAAATGGTCGCACTGAATCAACGCGGTTATTACATTGATTTTCCAGTGACTCATACCCAACAAGTGATCGTAAAATTACGCGATAAAAATGGAAATTTATTGGCCAGAGCGACACCTGTTTATCTGGATCAAAATACAGATCAAGTCTATCCAGTCGACCAACAAGGTAACGTTTATCTCTACGGCCTTTTACCTAAGACCTATCAACTCAGTACTCAAGGAGACAAGGCTTGTCATAGCCAATTACAAATTCCAGAAAAAACCAGTACCACCACATCCAGTCAAGTCATTGAGTTGACTTGTAAATAAGGAGAAAGGCAATGAAAATATTACTTGGCATCATTGCATACTGTGCTTTAGGCACTCTCTATGCAGGCCAGTGTTCTATGGGACAAATTACCGAGCCACGTATGCGTTTGGGAAGTTACTATCAAAGCCAAGCTGCGACATCGTTTCACGTCAATTGTGATAGTGCTTACACCATTCGTTTTAATAGTATGAATCTGCGTAGCACAGATGGTTCAAGTTTTGTGACCAATGGTCCCTACAAATTAAGAACCCGTTTAACCGTAGCAGGGCCCGTGGATAATTTATGGAATGTGCCACTGACCGCCAACACCCATAAAGATAATAAATACATCATTTCGGTCAGACTAGAAGATCGTCCGTCCATACAAGTTCCAGCAGGTACTTACCGTGATATGGTGTATGTCAATTTATCGTTTTAACCCAAAGATCTGAATAGATTTATAAGATAAAGGATACTGAACACCATATTTTGAGGAATGATCTAGCAACATGATGTTTAAAACGTGATTTTTTAAATAAAATTTTGATTGTGATCAAGCCCTTGCCTTGATGTGTGGCGGGAGGGCAAGGATGATTATGAAATCTTCTAATGACTTTTTTAGACCTAGGCAGATTGAAAAAATCCGATTTGCTTAAACGGCATAATTATGCGATGCTAGAGACACATTTGGATTCGATTCCAAAACTCAATTTAAGTAGACAAGGGGAGTAGCCTCCTCCAAGCGTTGTAAACTAATGTAATATCAAAAGTTAATTTACAACGTGTCAGATATCGTCAATACACTTTGCAAAAAGTCGGTATCTGAGCATCGAATATAGTTTGATGTAGGCAAGACCTTGATCATGTTGATACAGATGTTTTTTTATTCATCTGGCGACAGGTCAAGGTTTTTTTATGGCCAATTGCCAGATGTGGAGAGATTTATGGACTCTATCGGTAATATTTGGCTGTATCTGGTCTTTTTTGGCATCGTATTTGCGATGCTGTTAATCGACTTTCTCGGCTTTAAACAGAAAAAAGACCAGTCCGTGCCCATTAAACAGGCACTAGCATGGAGTATTGCTTGGGTGACCGTGGCAATGCTGTTTGCAGGTGGACTATGGCTATACCTGCAACAAACAGCAGGGCTGGCTATTGCCAATCAAAAAACCATGGAATATCTGGCAGGTTATTTACTGGAAAAATCATTAGCGATTGATAATGTTTTTGTCTGGTTGATGATTTTTGCTGCTTTTGCCATTCCACCATCCTTACAACGTAAAATCCTTCTGTATGGTGTGTTGGGCGCAATTGTTTTAAGAACAATCTTTATTTTTATTGGCGCATGGTTTGTTCAGGAGTTTTCTTGGATTTTATATATTTTCGGTGCCTTTTTGGTCTATACCGGCTTTAAGTTCTTAAAAGGTCAAGGAGATGAGCAACCCAATATTGAAGATATGGCATTACTCAAATGGTTACGTAAACATATGCGTATCACGCCAAGTTTTAAAGGTGATCGTTTCTTTGTCAAAGAGCAAGGCGTTCTTTGGGCAACGCCGTTGTTTATTGTACTGATCTTGGTGGAGTTCTCCGATGTGATCTTCGCGGTCGATTCTATTCCCGCAATTTTTGCAGTCACCACCGATCCGTTTATTGTCCTTACTGCAAATCTGATGGCGATTTTGGGCTTGCGTGCCATGTTCTTTTTATTGGCAGGAACAGCATCAAAAATGCATTATCTGCCGTATGGTTTAGGCATTATCTTGCTATTTATCGGCTTTAAAATGTTGATGCTCGATGTATTCCATATGCCAATCTGGATTTCCTTGAGCTTTATTGTATTGGTGCTGGGGATTACCGCATGGTTATCGATTCGCCACAATAAAAAACAGGCTCAATCCTAATCTCAATTCTGATTGATCCAGCCCTTTTGTCTTGATGATAAAAGGGCTTTATTTTCGCTTTTGATCAACTCAAGTTGGGACCAACGTTGTAGCCATTGTTTTTCAATGACGCGATTCAAAAAAGTCTCATAGCTCACCAAACGCGGATTCCAACGTAGTTTTAGCTCGAATAAATCTGATAACCCAAAGGGTGCAATGATTTCAAGCAGATCATTTTCAGTGAGGCGTACTGCAATCGCGGTCGCGGTTTCAGGCCATGCAGAAATTGCATCAAATAAAGAGGTATAGGCTTTTATCTTCTCAGCATTTTCGTTTAAATACCAATGATGTACGGTCGCCTGATTGACCACATCCCAGTCGTTTAAAGGAAATTGTCTACGTAATGCCTGTTGAATGCGCTGCTGTTGTTGTGAATCTGCATGAGGATCATAAAAAATCACATCGATTTCTACCTGTTCAATCTCATATTTCTGATGATGTAACTCAGACCAGATCAATTGCCGAATCACACCTGCACTCAGGTAACAGTGTTCATTGATGGTGCGTAATACTTTTAAACGCTGAACAAGCGCAGCATGATGTAAAATCCATGATTGAATTTGATCATCATAAGCCCCTGAAATATGGTGCAATGTTGTCATATCCATTATTCTATTGCGTTAAATTTATACCATTTGGCAAGTTCTTTGCATTATTTTAAGAAAAAAACTGAGATTTAAGGACTCATCTTCGAGTCCTTAAATTTCTTATCTCTAATTCACGATAATCCTTGTTTTGCTTTTCATATAAACACTGCAATTCTAGGTAAATACGTTACAATCAATCGAAAAAATTACAAGTTAAAGGTTTTTTAGATGTCATCTTCCGCTCAAACCACCATTGTTCGTGGTCGATTTTTAGATATCCAGTCTTTGGTTCAACAGGCTCAACAGATTCCTGAACAAGTTCGTTATCTTGAAGACGGCGTTCTTATTAGCGAAAACGGTAAAATCAAATGGTTTGGCACATGGCAAGATGCACAGCCTCATCTTCCTGAAAATATTGAAATTCAACATTATCCAGAACAACTGATCGTCCCAGGATTTATCGA
Source organism: Acinetobacter septicus (assembly GCF_019355975.1). Taxonomy (NCBI): domain Bacteria; kingdom Pseudomonadati; phylum Pseudomonadota; class Gammaproteobacteria; order Moraxellales; family Moraxellaceae; genus Acinetobacter; species Acinetobacter septicus. The sequence goes on from NZ_CP079898.1 coordinate 2,287,874, forward strand.
TACTCACATTCATTATCCCCAAACTGAAATGGTGGGTGCGTACGGTGAACAGCTTCTGAGTTGGCTAAATACTTATACCTTTCCAACTGAACTTCAATTTAAAAACCCTGCCTATGCACAAAACATTGCCCAGTTTTTTGTGCAAGAACTTTTAAAAAATGGTACCACCACTGCATTGGTATTTTGTACGGTCCATCGTGAATCTGTTGATGCCTTATTTGAAGCCGCAGAACACATCCAGATGCGTTTGATTGCAGGGAAAGTGCTGATGGATCGTCATGCACCAGATGGTCTTTGTGACACGCCACAAAGCGCTTATGATGATTCAAAAGCACTCATCGAAAAATGGCATGCGAAGGGCAGGGCGCTCTATGCAATTACCCCACGTTTTGCACCGACCTCGACGCCAGAACAATTAGAAAAAGCGGGTCAACTCAAACAGGAATATCCTGATGTCTATGTGCATACCCATTTAAGTGAAAATAAAGATGAAATTGCATGGGTAAAATCGCTTTATCCTGAACAAAAAAGCTACCTCGATGTATATCATCATTATGGTTTGACAGGTCAGCGCTCGGTATTTGCGCACTGTGTGCATTTAGAACAAGATGAATGGCAATGTATGCATCAAACAGATTCAGCCATTGCCTTTTGCCCAACCTCAAACTTATTTTTAGGTAGTGGTTTATTTCCATTGAAAAAGACTTGGGAACAAGGCGTTAAAGTGGGCTTAGGCACTGATATTGGGGCAGGCACATCCTTTAGTCTGTTACAAACCGTCAATGAAGCCTATAAAGTTCAACAGCTACAAGGCGATAAACTCTCTGCTTATGAAGCGCTTTACCATGCCACAATAGGCGGTGCAAAAGCACTGGATTTACAAGATCAATTGGGTAACTTTAATGTCGGTAAAGAAGCAGATTTTGTCGTACTGAATTTAAAAGCCACTGCTTTGCAAAGTCTGCGTCAATCGCGTGCAAAATCGCTTGATGATGCTTTGTTTGCGCTGTTTACCATGGGTGATGATCGCAATATCGAGGCGACGTATATTTATGGACAATGTGCTTACCAAAAAACCAAATAAATCAAAAGTGAAATCCAGACCGTGGCTAAAATGGACGATCTTCGCAGTAGCATGTGGCTTACTGTTAAAGCGTGATCAACCTGTCAAAAAGAAGCCATAGTTACAGTTAATCATTTGAGAAGGGATGCATCATCTGCTTTTTTGTTTTAAAATTTACAGATGAATTGAAGATTTCAGGGTGTTGCAGGTCAACACCTTTTTTATTTTTAACTTTTGCGTTTTAGGTATCTACCCCATGACCGTTGCAATGAGCGTGATGATCTCAACTGAAGACATTCAAGCCAAAGTCAAACTACTCGGTGAACAAATCAATGCTCACTATGCCAATAGCCAAAAAGATCTGGTGTTGATTGGTTTACTCCGCGGCTCTTTTATTTTTATGGCAGATTTATGCCGAGCCATCGAAAAACCACATGAACTCGATTTTATGACGGTTTCCAGCTATGGCAGCAGTACCACGTCTAGTCGCGACGTTAAAATTTTAAAAGATCTTGATGGCGAAATTCGCGGCAAAGATGTGCTCGTGGTCGAAGATATTATTGATTCTGGCAATACTTTAAGCAAAGTACTTGAAATTTTGCAAACGCGCGAACCCAATTCTATTGAACTCTGTACGCTGGTGAGTAAACCTTCACGCCGTGAAATTGAACTTGAAGTTAAGTTTTTGGGTTTTGAAGTTGAAGACCGCTTTATTGTGGGTTATGGATTGGATTACGACCAAAAATATCGTCATTTACCCTTTATTGGTGAAATTGGTCTGTAATCAAAAAAATGGCGCTTTCGCGTCATTTTTTATGGATGTTTTACACGATATCGATCACACAAAAACGCAACATGATTTAGCAATCCTTGACTATCAGCCTGATTTAAAACCGTTCACTATAATAAAACAAGCACTTTTAAAACCAGAATAAGCAAAACAAGGAGAACGTCTTATGTGGTCATTTATTGTTGCCATTGTCGTCGGTTTTATTGCAGGTTTAATCGCCCGCGCGATTCATCCTGGTGAAGATAAAGCGGGTTTTATTGTTACCACATTACTTGGGATTGCAGGTTCACTTTTAGCAACCTATGGCGGACGTGCTTTAGGACTTTATCCCGAAAACTCTAGTGCGGGTTTTATCGCCTCGGTTGTAGGCGCCATTATTATTCTGTTTATTTATAATCTGATTAGCAAAAAAACCACCTAAATTTGCTATAAGATCTAAATAAAAGTGGTAATTTTTCTACATAAACTACTCATCTTTTTAAATTTGATTTAAGGCTGATATCGCTATCAGCCTTAACAGTTGAAAACTAAATTTGTAGCTTAATCCAGTTTAAATTCTTTCCACAACGATTCAATTTGTTCAGCCGAAACCACGCCAGCCGCTTTAAAGCCATTTGAAAAAATTAGCGTTGGAGTTCCCTGTATCCCTATGGTTTGACCTAACTTTAAATTGCGATCAATTGGGTTTGCACAAGCCGTCAGTGTTTGTGGAACAATGCCCTTACGAATCAAATTATTCCATGCATAAGTACGGTTTGCTTCGCACCAGACTTGTTTGGAAGGCTGTACCGATTGACTGCGAATGGGATAAATAAAGGTATAGATCGTGACATTTTTCAATTGATCGAGCTGATTTTCGAGTTGTTTGCAATAAGGGCAATTGGGATCTGAGAAAACTGCTATCTGGCGTTTGCCATTGCCTTTCACAGTTTTAATGGCGTCCTGTAAAGGTAAACTTTTCCAGTCAATACTTTTGTTTTTGACCACCAGATCCTTCGTTAAATTATGCTGATCTTTTAAGCGAATCATCGAACCAATCAAAATATGTTCTGCATTTTCACCAATATAAATAATCTGATTATCCAGTGTCGCACTATATAAACCCTGCATTTCGGTTTTCTGGATATTTTCAATATTTAACTTGGGATACTTTTGTTTAAGTTGAATCTGTACACTTTCCACACTGGCTTGACTTGAAAAAGCCCATGCACTTATTAAAGCTGCCAGTAAAATTTTATACATTGCATCATACTCAACCTAAACAAAGCCGTATTGTAAAAGAAATACAGCTCAGCTCTGTTATATTTTCTTTGAATCTTAGACCTTGAATCAGATGTTTCACGTGAAACATTTTTTATAAAAACTAGCGATGCTTAAACATAGTTTTTTTAAATTAAAATCATTTTCACATAACTTATACGCAATCTTATTGGAATAGGTTTAATCTGATTAGATTCTGGAACTCTCCACGCACTCATGACCGAAAGATCATGAGTGTTTTTTTATTTTTGTTTGATTACTTTCCAATACAAAATGAACCAAAAATCTTGCCGAGCAGATCATCCGCACTAAAATCCCCTGTAATTTCACCCAGTGCATTTTGCGCCAAACGTAAAGATTCAGCGACCAACTCACCAGCATGGAAAACCACAAGCTGTTCGCGTGCCTCATCCAGATAGTGCTGTGTGCGCTTCATTGCGTCTAAATGACGTGTTCTGGCAATAAAGGTGTCTTCCTCAGGCTGAAAGCCTGCATGCGCTGTAATCGTCTCTATGAGGCTGTCTACGCCAGTTTCCTGCTTGGCCGAAACCCTAACATGACGAAATCCCTGATATTGGTCGTTTACTGCGCTTTGTTCAAGTAAATCAGACTTGTTTCCGATCAGGATCAAACGTTTCGGATCAAGATGATCTTTAAAATACTCCTGAGCAAGTTGTAAAGGATCGTCACCTTGACTTAAGTCATAAACCAACAGCAACAGATCAGCTTGTTCAATTTCTTTAATCGCGCGGCGGATGCCTTCTTTTTCGACAATATCACCTGTTTCACGTAATCCCGCAGTATCTGTTAACGTAATAGGCAAGCCATTTAAGCTAATTTTTTCATGTAGTACATCACGGGTGGTTCCTGCAATGTCCGTCACAATCGCGCGCTCATTCCCTGCCAAAGCATTGAGTAAGCTTGATTTGCCAGCATTAGGCTTACCCGCAATCACGACTTGTAAGCCTTCTCGCAACAACTGACCTTGTCGTGCAGATTGCTGTACCGCCTGTACTGATTGTTTTACCTCATCCAGCAAAGCTAAAATTTTACCATCCGCCAGAAAATCAATTTCTTCTTCTGGAAAATCAATCGCCGCTTCAACATGTAGGCGTAAATGAATGAGTTTTTCTAAAACGGTATTAATTTTAGTGGAAAAAGCCCCCTGTAATGAGCGTACAGCAGAACGTGCAGCCGCTTGCGAGGTGGCATCAATCAAATCTGCAATCGCTTCTGCCTGTACCAGATCCAGTTTTCCATTTTCAAAGGCACGCATGGAAAACTCACCGGCTTTCGCGGCTTTGGCGCCTAATTCAAATAAACGTGCCAATAACGCATTTTGAATGACAGGGCCGCCATGTCCTTGTAACTCCACCACATCTTCGCCCGTAAATGAATGCGGATTAGGGAAACACAAAACCAAACCTTCATCCATCACCTCACCAGCCGCATCGTAAAACTGACGAAAACCCGCCATACGCGGTTCAGGAAGTATTTTTTTCGTCAACGCCTCTGCGATCGTAAAAGCTTTAGGGCCAGAAAGACGAATCACACCCACACCACCACGTCCAGGAGGGGTAGCAATTGCAGTGATGGTGGTTTGTGCAAGCATAACAATAACCTAACTATTGCAAAAAAACAGAAATAAAAAATCCGCTCAAGATTAGCATCCTGAGCGGATTTTATCAGCTCTTATGAGTCAGAAAGTCAGTTAAGAACTTACTTCTGGCGCAGCTGGGCGATTTTTCGCAACGTTTTTATTAATAAACCATTGCTGAAGAATCGTAATACTGTTGTTCACGATCCAGTACAACACCAGACCTGACGGGAAGAACAACATAAATACCGTGAAAATGATTGGCATAATGCGGAACACTTTGGCCTGCATTGGATCGGCAGGTTGCGGGTTTAGCATTTGCTGGATAAACATGGTTGCGCCCATCAACAACGGCAAGATAAACCATGGATCCATTGCAGATAAATCCTGAATCCAAAGCATCCACGGCGCATGACGCAGTTCCACACTTTCCATCAATACCCAATACAAGGCAAGGAAAATTGGCATTTGCAGCAATAGCGGTAAACAACCTGAAAGTGGATTGACCTGTTCACGTTTGTAAAGCGCCATCATTTCCTGAGAGAAACGCATACGGTCTTCGCCAAACTCTTCTTTCATACGTTGCATTTCAGGTGCAATCACACGCATCTTGGCCATTGAACGGTAGCTTTTTGAAGATAAAGGCCACAGAATCAATTTCACCACAATCGTCAAAAGAATAATTGACCAGCCCCAGTTTCCTACGATGCTATGGAAAAATTGCAAACCAAGGAACAACAGTTTAGCAATTGGCCACAACCAACCATAGTCAACGGTTTGATTCAAACCAACCGCGAGATCTTTCAATTCAGACTGGATTTTTGGCCCAGAATAGAACGTCGCATCGACCGTCATGGTTTTGCCAGCAGGCACATTGATGGTCGGAGAAGTGAAGCCAATGATATTCATATTATCGGCAGATTTACGCGACTCTAACTTGGCCGTATAAGCCTGATCACCAAAATGACCTGGAATCCATGCACTGACAAAATAGTGTTGTACCATCGCGACCCAGCCGCCTTTGGCATCCACATTTAGTTTTTCATCAGAGAAATTAGCAAATTTTAGCTTGTTGTAATGCTCATCAGGTGTCCCCCATGCGCCCCCAAGAAAAGTCCCTAAGGTAAAGATACCTTGATCAGATTTACCCGGATCTTCAGAGTTATCGCGCTTGATCTGCCCAAACATTTGACCTTGCCAGTTTTGCGCGCTACGGTTCACGACCTGATAGCTCACCTGAACTGGATAATCGCCCTGTTTAAAGGTAAAACGCTTGATAATTTCAACACCATCAGCCGTTTTGTAAACCATCGGGACCGTCAGAACTTTTTCAGCTTTACCGTCTTTGTTTTGACTATTCTTGGCATCCGCTAATGTATAAGCTGTTTTTTCAACTTCATACTGTGGACGACCTTGGCGACTACTGTCTGGGCCATTCAATCCAATTAAACCAGATTGTGCCACATAGGTCCGTTTCGCATCGCTTTCCAGCATGACAAAAGGCTGGTCACTGTTTTTGTCTTTATCATGATTGAGTAATTCAATACGCACAATATCGCCACCTTTAGGATTAATCCAAAGGTGATAGAGGTCAGTTTGTACTGAAATAAGCTGTTGATTCACAGGTGCTGTCGCATCTGTAACTTGTTGCGTCGCAATATTTGCTTGTGGCACATCTGTTGATGTCGCAGTAGCTTGGCTATTTGGCAGGTCAGCAGACACTTCTTGAGATTCAACCACAGCGGCAGGCGCGGGTTGATTAGAAGTAGTGCTATGACCATAATCTTTTTGCCAAGCCAAGATAAGCAAATATGCGGTGACAAACATGGCTCCGAGAATCGCAAACCTGGCCCATTGTTGCATATCAATTATCCCAAGTGGTTAAAGTGATTTTGGTTTAATAAACGCTCACGAAAGGGTACAGCAACGTGAGGCTTTTGAGAATCTATTTGCTGAAATGAAATAAAACGAATTGCTTTAGCAGGTACAGGATCATACCCACTCCCTCCCCAAGGATGACATCGACAGACACGATTCACCGCCAACCAACTACCTTTGATTGCACCATAGCGATGAACAGCTTCCAGCGCATATTGCGAACAGGTGGGTATATAGCGACAACGCGGTCCGAGCAAAGGACTCAAGGCAATTTGATAAAATCGAATCAACCAATGCAGGATAGATACCATTGGTCATCTCTATTTTTCAATTGAGGGAGAGATGGTGTTTTGATGCTTGTGTACAAGACGATTTAACTTACGCCAAGCCAATTGAAGTTGCTGAGTCAGATCAGCATTAGATACGGTTTCAATGCCAAGTTTAGGCATAACCACAATATCAATCAGTGCTAATTGTTGTTGATGCAAACGAAAGCTTTCACGTGCAAGTCGTTTTATTCGATTTCTTTCATGCGCACGGCGCACTTTTTTTTTGGCAACAACCAATCCTAAACGGCTTTTAGGCTGTTCAGAAGGTTTTGCCAAAAATAAAAAATGGGGTTGATGCACTTTAAAAAGCGCACCATCAAACACACTTTTAAAATCAGCAGCACAATGTAAGCGTACATTTGTACCGAAGCTATAAAGTGCCATAACACCCGATCGTGTAGTAATAACGATTTAAATAAATTAAACAGTTAGGCTATGACGACCTTTAGCACGACGGCGAGCCAATACTTGACGACCAGCTTTAGTTGCCATACGAGCGCGGAAACCATGAACACGTTTACGTTTTAGTTCAGAGGGCTGAAAAGTACGTTTCATATCGAAACTCCCAAAATATGATCTTTCTGTAAAGGTTCGCGATTTTATGGTGCAACGACCCTACTGTCAATGAAAAATCAAAAAGTTTACATTTTATTCAGTATTTTTTGAAAACCCTTAGATTTATTCTGCCTTTCCCTAGAAATAAGCCTACAAATTTTATACACAATCTAATCTATTAAATTTATTCTTGTTTTTTATATACCCACAGCTTATTCTCATGTTTATCAACAAGCTTAGGATGGATTTGGTCATTGCGTTGCACATTTGAATTTAAATTCATAAATCGCTAAATTATCCACAGCGAGTGAGCCACTATTAAATAAATTCAAATTTTAAAATTTAAATTTATTCTTATTAGGGCGCGTTTTTTCTGTGGAAAGTGATAATTTAAATTTAAAAAACAGTTTGTTGAGTTGTGAATAACTGTGTTTTTATAAAACTTATAAATTGTGGATAACTCATCTTATAAAACTATCCCCAGCTTATGGTGAAACTTATCCACAAGTGCTTTGAATTTAAATTTAAAGCGCGAAAGGATTCTTTTTGAACAAACATGATGGTTTCGTTCATGACAGATGTGGATAACTTGGTTAGAATGGCGACCCTTTCTGTTGGAAGGGTAGTTTATTTTTTGAATTTAAAAAGAGATAGGGGAATCACATGCTGTGGACAGACTGCTTAAATCGCTTGCGACAAGAGCTCTCTGATAATGTCTTTGCGATGTGGATCCGCCCTCTGGTTGCTGAGGAAGCGGAGGATACCTTACGTTTATATGCGCCAAATCCATATTGGACACGTTATATTCAGGAACATCATCTGGAATTGATCTCTATTCTGGCGGAGCAGTTATCAGAAGGTCGTGTTCGTCAGGTGGATATTTTAGTGGATTCACGTCCTGGCGCGATTTTATCCCCAACGGAACAGCCAGCAACCACTACAGCTGCCTTAAATACGGTGGCAGCACCGACTCGAGTAAAAAAAGAAGTTGCTGAGGTAGCATCGACAGCCACAGCTAAAAATTTAAATTCAAAAAAACGCTTACTCAATCCTTTATTTACTTTTTCACTTTTTGTTGAAGGTCGTTCTAACCAAATGGCGGCTGAAACCTGTCGCAAGGTTTTAACCCAACTGGGAGCTTCGCAGCATAATCCCTTATTTTTATATGGACCGACAGGTTTAGGTAAAACGCACTTAATGCAAGCAGTTGGCAATGCGTTATTACAAGCCAAGCCCAATGCGCGGGTCATGTATATGACTGCCGAAAGTTTTGTTCAGGATTTTGTCTCTTCTTTACAAAAAGGCAAAGTCGAAGAATTTAAGAAAAATTGCCGTTCATTAGATTTATTGTTAGTTGATGATATTCATTTGTTGGCAGGTAAAGAAGCCAGTCTGGTTGAGTTCTTTTATACGTTTAATGCCTTGTTGGATGAATCCAAGCAAATTATTCTCACTTCAGATCGCTATCCAAAAGAATTAACGGAACTTGATCCACGTTTGGTTTCGCGTTTTTCGTGGGGACTTTCTGTGGGTGTTGAACCACCAGATATCGAAACCCGTATCGAAATTTTACTGAAAAAAGCTGAAAACAGTGGCGTTGATTTGCCGCGTAATTGCGCTTTATTCATTGCCCAGCAAGTGGTGGCCAATGTACGTGAACTTGAAGGCGCTTTAAACAAAGTGGTGGCGATTGCCCGTTTTAAGGGATCGCAAATTGATTTAGATGTGGTTCGAGAATCATTAAAAGATGTGCTAGCCATTCGCGCGCGAACCATTAGTGTCGAAAATATTCAGCGCGTGGTCAGTGAATATTTCCGTATTCCACTAAAAGAGTTGATCGGGCCAAAACGTACTCGTATTTATGCGCGACCAAGACAATTGGCGATGGGCTTGGCACGTGAGCTTACAGGTGATAGTTTTCCTGAAATTGGCATGGCTTTTGGTGGGCGTGACCATAGTACGGTCATGCATGCCTGTGAAAAAGTACAAAGTTTAAAAGATGAAGATCCGATCTTTAATGAAGACTATAAAAACTTGTTGCGCTTACTGCAAAGTTAAGCATCAGGGCAGTTGCAAAGTCGTATCAACTCCCGCATAGTACACTGCTAAAAAATGAAATAATGGCTTTCAGTTGTTAGAGGAATGAATTGTGCGTTTGAAAATCGCTAAAGAAAGTTTAGTCAATGTGCTGTCTCATGTTGTAGGTGCGGTGGAGCGTCGTCATACCTTAAATATTCTTTCAAACGTTAAAATTCAGGCGACTGATCAGGCTTTGACCATTACTGGTTCTGATCTGGAAGTAGAGCTGGTAGCCAGTACGACGTTGGCTGAGGGTGCTTGTTGGCAATCTGGCGAAACGACCGTGCCTGCACGTAAATTGATGGATATCTGCAAATCATTGCCTACAGCGGCATTGATTGATCTGCAAATTACAGAAGACCAGCGTTGTATTTTAAAATCAGGCAATAGTCGTTTTGTGCTAGGGACCTTACCTGCAGAAGATTATCCTTTGCTGAATACTGAAAATAGTCAGGGCACACAGGTTCAGGTCACGCAGCGTGAACTTAAACGTTTGTTTGAAAAAACAGCCTTTGCGATGGCAGTTCAGGATGTGCGTTTTTATCTGACTGGAACTTTACTGGAAATTGATGAAAATCAACTTCGTGCAGTGACGACCGATGGTCATCGTTTAGCTTTGTGTGAAGTTTTGGCTTCATCCAATGCAACGCAACTGGTTCAAGCTATTGTACCGCGTAAAGCCGTGGGCGAATTACAGCGTTTACTGAGTATCGAAGATGAGCAATTACGGTTATTGATTGGACGAGAATTGCTCAATGTGACGATTACCACCCCAAGTCGTGATAAAGAACAGGGTGATATTACTGTTCGTTTTACCACCAAGTTGATTGATGGTAAATTCCCAGATTATCGCCGTGTGATTCCACGTGGTGGCGATAAACTGGCTCAAATTGCGCATGATGTGTTTAAGCAGTCTTTGCAACGGGTCGCGATTCTGAGTAATGAAAAATTACGTGGTGTATTTTTAAACTTCAATCCTGATGTATTACAGCTACGTGCCAATAACCCTGAACAGGATGAGGCGATTGAAGATTTGGCCATTCAATATCAAAATACCTCAATGGAAATGTCATTCAATGCGCAATATCTACTGGATGTATTGAATGTGTTGGATGGTGATGATGTCAGTATGACCATGACTGAAGCCAATCAATCCGTGTTGGTACAGGATCCGACACATACCGATCAAACTTATGTTGTGATGCCAATGCGTGTCTAAAGAACTGATCCGATTATGCATATAACACGTTTAAATATCGAGCGTGTGCGCAATTTAAAAACGGTTGCACTGTCTGGGTTGCAACCGTTTAATGTTTTTTATGGCGCCAATGGTTCGGGCAAAACCTCAGTGCTTGAAGCCATCCATCTACTTTCGACTGGACGTTCTTTTCGAACTTATACGCCCAAGCATTATATTCAGCATGGCGCACAAGACGCGATTGTATTTGCTCAATCTGCCGTTGAAAAAGTGGGAATGCGTAAACTTGCTACAGGCGAGCAATTGATTAAGGTAAATGGTGATCCTGTGGCGACGCAGGGACAATTGGCCAAACTGTTGCCCTTACAACATATCGACCCACAAAGTACCGATATTTTGGATCATGGTGCCAAACCACGCCGACAAATGTTGGATTGGCTCATGTTTCACGTGGAACCTGAGTTTTATGCCACTTGGCAGCAATATTCCAGAGCGCTGAAACAACGGAATAGCTTGCTGAAACATTCTCGCCAGATTTCACTGACAGAGTTGGAACCATGGAACAAACTTCTGGCAGTTTATGGCGAGATGTTGCATAACCAGCGCTCATTGATGATTGAGCAATGGCAGGTTTTTTTGCAACAGGATCTACAGCAATTGTTACCTGAGCTGCGTATTGAATTGGATTATCAGGCGGGTTTTCACCAAGAGCATGGATTGTTCAATGATCTGATTCAATATCATGCCAAAGATGTTGAACGGCGATATACCGAATATGGTCCTCATCGTGCCGATTTGCGTTTAAAAACGCCGTTGGGCGATGCAGATGATGTGCTATCACGCGGGCAAAAAAAGCTCCTGATGATGGCTTTAAAACTATCACAGATTGCAATGTTACATGCGAGTAATAAGGAAACTGTGGTATTATTAGATGATTTGACAGCAGAATTAGACCATGCCGCACAGCGGCGATTAATTGAACGATTAAGCCAGTTAGGTAGTCAGGTTTTTATGACCACTTTAGATCAACAAGCGGTACAACATCACCTACAGGATCTGGCTGTATCTTATCAATTGTTCAACGTGGAACATGGTCAGGTTCGGGCTGTCCCCATTTGATTTTTTCCCCACTGGGGATTGATCCATAATTTGCTAGGGAGAAACCATGAGTTCAGAGTCTCAATCTGCCTCTCCAACAGAACAATCAAACGAAAAGGCATATGATTCCTCTAGTATCAAGGTATTACGTGGTTTGGATGCAGTGCGTAAGCGTCCAGGCATGTATATTGGTGATACAGATGATGGGACAGGCTTGCACCACATGGTTTTTGAGGTGGTCGATAATGCAATCGATGAAGCCTTGGCAGGGCATTGTGATGAGATTATTGTCACGATTCATGAAGATGAATCGGTCAGTGTTTCAGATAATGGTCGTGGTATCCCAACTGATATTCATCCAGAAGAGGGTGTATCTGCTGCGGAAGTCATTCTGACCATTCTACATGCGGGTGGTAAGTTTGATGACAACAGCTATAAGGTTTCAGGTGGTCTGCATGGTGTGGGGGTGTCTGTGGTCAACGCACTCTCCAGCAAATTGCAACTGACGATTCATCGTGCGGGTCAAATCCATGAGCAGGAATATCATCATGGTGATCCACAATACAAATTGCGTGTGGTCGGCGAAACGGATAGCACAGGGACGACAGTACGTTTCTGGCCAAGTGAATTGACTTTTAGTCAAACCATTTTTCATGTGGAGATTTTGGCGCGTCGTTTGCGTGAACTTTCATTCTTAAATGCGGGTGTGAAGATTATTTTACGTGATGAACGGATTAATCTGGAACACATTTATAACTATGAAGGTGGTTTGTCTGAGTTTGTAAAATACATTAACGAAGGCAAAACTCATCTGAATGACATCTTTCACTTTACCGTAGATGCTGATAACGGCATTGGTGTTGAAGTGGCATTGCAGTGGAATGATAGCTATCAGGAAAATGTACGCTGCTTTACCAATAATATTCCGCAAAAAGATGGTGGAACGCACTTGGCTGGTTTCCGTGCGGCATTGACCCGTGGCTTGAACAGCTACATGGAAAATGAAAGCTTACTGAAAAAAGAAAAAATTGCCGTTACGGGTGATGATGCGCGTGAAGGTTTAACCGCGATTATTTCAGTCAAAGTGCCAGATCCGAAGTTTTCTTCACAAACCAAAGAAAAATTGGTGTCGAGTGAAGTCAAACCTGCGGTTGAACAGGCGATGAATAAAGAATTTTCAGCCTATTTGCTGGAAAATCCTCAGGCAGCCAAATCGATTGCAGGCAAGATTATCGATGCCGCGCGTGCGCGTGATGCGGCGCGTAAAGCCCGTGAAATGACACGCCGTAAGAGTGCGCTGGATATTGCAGGTTTACCAGGTAAATTGGCCGATTGTCAGGAAAAAGATCCAGCATTGTCTGAACTGTATCTGGTCGAGGGTGACTCTGCGGGTGGTAGTGCCAAGCAAGGACGTAACCGTAAAATGCAGGCGATTTTACCGCTGAAAGGTAAAATTCTGAACGTGGAACGTGCGCGTTTTGACAAGATGATTTCCAGTCAGGAAGTTGGCACCCTAATTACCGCACTCGGCTGTGGTATTGGGCGTGAAGAATATAACCCTGATAAATTGCGTTACCATAAAATCATCATCATGACCGATGCGGATGTCGATGGTTCACATATCCGAACTTTACTGTTGACCTTCTTCTTCCGTCAAATGCCTGAGTTGGTCGAGCGCGGTCATATTTATATCGCTCAACCACCGCTGTATAAGTTGAAAAAAGGTAAACAAGAGCTGTATATCAAGGATAATGAGGCCCTGGAAAGCTTCTTAATATCCAATGCCATTGATGATCTAGAGTTGCATATTAGTGCCGATGCCCCTGCAATCAATGGTGAAGCTCTGGCAAAAGTCATCGAAGATTATCAAGTTTCGCAAAAAAGCTTACAGCGTCTAACTCAGCGTTATCCTGCAAGTTTGCTTGATGCTTTGTTGGAGGTTGAGCCGTTTAAGGCAGATCAAAGTCAGGATCGCCCTTATGTGGAACAATGGTCTGAACAGTTACGTGCAACCATTGAAAAATTACAGCCAAGTTTACGCCCAGAAATTAGTCTGGAGAGTTTTGAGCGTGAAACTCCAACAGGTGAAAAGTCGATTCATTGCTGGCCACGTGTGACGGTTTATGTGCATAACTTGCCGCATCACTATCTCTTAGATGCTGGTTTGCTCAATTCGGCTGAATATGCGCGTTTACTGAAAAATTCCAAGAGCTGGTTTCATTTATTGGAAGAAGGCGCGTATTTGCAAAAAGGTGAGCGCAAGATTAATGTGAATAATTTCCATCAAGTTTGGCAGCAAATCTTGCAGGATTCGCGCCGTGGAATGATGATCCAGCGTTATAAAGGTTTGGGTGAAATGAATGCTGAGCAGCTTTGGGAAACGACCATGGATCCTGAAAATCGAAATATGCTGCAAGTAACCATTGATGATGCGATTGAAGCTGATCGTATGTTTAGTTGCTTAATGGGTGATGATGTTGAACCACGTCGCGCGTTTATTGAAGAAAATGCATTAAATGCTGATATTGATGCTTAATCCATAAAAAAACAGGCGCGTAAAGCGCCTGTTTTTTGAATTTCCCTATTCTATTCAACGTCCTGTATCTAGGGTTATTGCCACTGTTGGAACACTTGATCTGCTGTTTTATTGAGTACTACCTGATTACCCTGAATCTGTTGTACCCATTGAGTTGGAATATAATGATGCTGACCATTTGCAGATTGATCATTTTTAGCCAATTTGATCTTGTCCTGACCATCTAAATGATCGACTGTACCGACATGTTGATGATCTGAACCGACGACTTCGGCATGTTGTTGAATATCTTGTACATTGATAGTTGCCATGAGTATTGTCCCTCATATTTTTCATGATGTTTCATGTTATTGACTTGATCTTTGTATCAAGCAGGCAAGTCATTAAATCAAACTTAAAACAGCATCAGTGCTGTGCCTTAACATCCAGCCTAAGGGTTTTTTTAAACAGGTGTGCAGTGCTTATGTAAGCCTTTATAGCGATTTCATCAAAAGATCAAGCTTTGCTGGTGAGGTCTGTTAATTTATATTTTTATTTAAAATCAAGGAATTAATTTTTTTATAAAGTAAAAATTTAATAAAAAGAGAACGCTATATTTTTTAAAAGACTGAAAAAAATAGTCGACTTGTAAGATTAGGCAAATGAATGTGTCGGGCTGTAAAGCTACAGCCCAATATTTAAATGCTCAGAGAATATCTTAATCAAAAGAACTTTCCAGCTCTTCCAATTGCATCATGAGTTCCAAAAGTTGCTCTTCCGCTTGTTCTAGTTTTTGTTTCAGATCAGTTTGTTCATTCATGAGTTTAAGCAGATCATCCTTACGATTTGCCTCATAGAGTGAGCTATCTGCAAGTAATGTTTCAATGGCAACTAAACGTGATTGAAATTTTTCGATCTGAGTTTCGCATTTTTCAATATTCTTACGAATCGGTCGGGTTTGTTCACGACGTTGCGCAGCTTCTTTACGTAAGGCTTCTTTATCCAGTTTCGAGGTTGTAGGTGGGGCAGTCACTTCTGAAATCACCGGGGCAGCAGGTTGCTGGCCTTTTTTGATCATGTCGTTACGTGCCTGACGTAGCCAGTTGGCATAATCATTGAGGTCACCATCAAAACTTTGACTATGACCATTGTGAACTAGAATCAACTCATCACAGACGCTGGCAATTAACTGCCGTTCATGTGAAACCAGCACCACCGCGCCTTCAAAATCTTGCAAGGCCATGGTTAAGGCATGGCGCATATCCAGATCTAAATGGTTGGTCGGTTCATCCAAAATCAGCACATTCGGACGCTGCCAGACAATCAGTGCCAATGCCAAACGCGCCCGTTCGCCCCCAGAAAAGCTTTCACTTGGCGTGTCCATGCGTTCGCCACTAAAGCCAAAGCTGCCTAAAAAGGCACGTAGAGTCGCGTCACTGATTTTTTTATCGGCAATACGTGATAGTTGCAGCATCGGGCTGGCATTGCCATCTAGTGCATCCATCTGATGCTGGGCAAAGTAACCAATATTGAGTAATTCTGAGGCGTAGCGTTGCCCCTGAATCAATGGAAGATCACCCACTAAAGATTTAATTAAGGTGGATTTTCCAGCACCATTCATCCCCAATAAACCGATTCGACTGCTTGGCGTGATTTGTAAATTAACATTGGTCACAATCAGTTTGCTTGCATAGCCAATATCAGCGTGTTCTAAAGCCAAAAGTGGTGAACTCATTTTACTTGGTTCACGAAAACTAAAGGTAAACGGCGTATCCACATGCGCAGGTGCTAGCTCTTGCATTCTTTCCAGTTGTTTAATTCGACTTTGCGCCTGACGTGCTTTGGTGGCTTGTGCTTTGAATCGATCAATATATTTTTGTAAATGTGCGCGAGTTTCTTGCTGTTTTTCAAACGCTTGTTGTTGTTGTGCTAAACGTTCGGCACGGGTAGTTTCAAAGGTGGAATAATTGCCTGTATATAGCGTTAGTTCCTGATTTTCAATATGTAAAATATGATCGGTAATTGCATCTAAAAAATCACGGTCATGTGAAATCAGGACTAATGTGCCTTCATAGCTATTGAGCCAGTCTTCCAGCCATAAAATCGCATCTAAATCCAAATGGTTAGTCGGTTCATCCAACAACAGTAAATCTGAACGACTCATCAAGGTTCTTGCCAGATTCAGGCGCATCCGCCAACCCCCTGAGAAACTGGATACGTCCAGTTGAGATTGGTGTTCAAAAAAACCCAGACCTGCCATTAATTGTGAAGCTTTGGCTGAGGCAGAATAGCCATTAATTTCATCAAATCGACTATACAGATGCGCCAATTCATCATTGCTGAGTTGTTCTGGATGTTCAAGCTGATGCTGAATTGTCCAGTACTCTTCATCTCCTGATAGCACAAAATCAATCGCCTTCATGTCTAAGGCTTTAATTTCTTGTGCCATGTGAGCCACAGTCCATACATTTGGACGGCTTAAGCTGCCACTATCTGCTTCCATTCCCCCCAATAATGCAGAAAATAAAGTGGATTTTCCTGCACCATTGACGCCAGTCAACCCAATTTTCCAACCTGGATGCAGTTGCATCGATGCTTTTTGAAATAAAACACGTCCGCCGCGGCGAATTGAAAACTGGTCAAGCTGAATCATGGAAATGAACACGCTACATCATAAAGAAAGGCGACCATTTTAAAGGGATATGCAAAATAAGACAAAGTTTTAGTCAGTGTTATCTATTTTACAGAAACTTGAATTGTGTCGAAAAAATGATGCATTTCGTCAGAAAACTGGCAGGATTTACGCTTTTTTAGAGCTAAAGCTCTATTTTTGATTGAGTCAGGCTTAAGATAATGAGTATAGTAATCAATAGAGAACAAAAACTAAGCAAAAAAGTCGGATAAGGAATGCGATGATGAATAAAGGACTTTCGATACTGGGGGCGACCGTGTTGTCTGGATGGATGACAACCGCTCATGCTCAAATTAATGTCTGTGCTTTTGATTTATTGGGAAAAGCAGGTGACTCCTACAAAATGTTAGAGGAATGGGCGCTAGCGGCCAAAGCATGGAATGCAGATATTAATCTCATACCGCGTCAGGATGAAGCCCAAGCAGAAAAAGATTTTCGCGAAGGCAAGTGCGATGCTGTTTATATAACTTCCATGCGTGCACGTCCTTACAATAAATTTGCAGGCTCAGTTGATGCGCTAGGTGCAGTCCCGAATAATTCTATCGCGCAAAAGGCAATTACTTATGTTTTGGATAAACGCAATAATCATCGATTAACGACAACGATCGAAGGCGATAAATATGAGGTCGCAGGAATTGTCCAGATTGGACAGGCCTATTTATTTGTACGTGATCGTAATGTTAATAATCTGGAACGTGCCAAGGGTAAAAAAATTGCAATCCTGCATTATGATGAAGCCCAGAAAATTATGAGTCAGCGTGTTGGTGCGGTTCCTGTCGCATCTGATATTTCAAATTTTGTAGCTAGATTTAACAGTGGACAAGTGGATGTTGTGCCTGCACCAGCGTACGCTTATAAACCGTTAGAAATTCAAAAAGGTTTGGGCAGTACTGGTGCGATGATCAACTTTCCTGTTGCCAACATTACTGCTGACCTGATTATTCGACAAAACAAATTTCCCAATAATTTTGGTCAACAATCCAGAAATTGGTTTCTTAATCAGTTACCAAAAAACTTTGCCATGGTACGACGTTTAGAAGCGGGTATTCCTGATAAATATAAAATTAACTTATCCAATGAAGATAAAATAAAATATCAAAGACTCTTACGCGATGGACGTATCGATTTGGCGAAACAAGGAATTTATGATCCAAATATGCTGACAGTACTTAAACGGGCGCGCTGTACAGTAGAGCGTACCAATTTTGAATGTTCATTAGGCGGAGAATAAACAAAAAATCTTAAAATGACCTAAAGAGTTTTCTTTTTCGATTAAAAAAATAAATTTTAAGAAAACTCTTTATCTTTTAATATTTTATTTATATATCTTTAATTGAATTTTACTAAAAATAAGAAATCATTCACGATTTTGTACAATAAATATTCATTTTTCCACAAAAAATGGAGTAAATACTCTATTTTTTTTTAAATAACCCGATTAATATTTGCCGTGTAAGGATACTCCTAACTGGAAATTATGTACAAAGGAACAACAATATGAAAAAAATTGCATTCGCTCTGGCCGCTACCACTTTAGCTGGTGTTTCGGTAACAGCTCAAGCTGCAACAGTATGTGTATTCGATTTGCTAGGGAAATCAGGCGAGTCGTATAAAATGATGGAAGAATGGGCATTGGCAGCCAAAGGCTGGGGTGCTGACATTACGTTGGTTCCGCGTCAGGACGAAGCTGTTGCAGACAATGATTTTAAAGCAGGTAAATGTGATGCAGTAACCATGACTGCAATGCGTGCTCGTCAATACAATAAATTTGCTGGTTCAATCGACTCTTTGGGTGGTGTACCTAATAACCAGATTGCGCAACGTGCGATTACTTATGTGTTAGATGCACGTAACGCTGCAAAATTAACTTCGAATCTTGGTGGTAAAAAATACGAAGTTGCAGGGATTGCACCATTAGGTTCAGCCTTTATTTTTGTACGTGACAAGAGCATTAACTCGGTAGAAAAAGCAGCGGGTAAAAAGTTTGCGGTATTGGGGTATGACGATGCGCAAAAAATCATGGTTCAACGTGTAGGTGCACAAGCTGTTTTATCTGATATTTCTAACTTTGCTGCAAAATTTAACAATGGTCAGGTTGATATGGTGGGTGCGCCAGCCTACGCCTACAAGCCACTTGAGTTAAATAAAGGTTTGGGTACCAATGGTGCAATGATGAACTTCCCGGTTTTGCACGTTACTGCTGATTTGGTAATTCGTCCAGAAAAATTCCCTGCTGATTTTGGTCAAAAATCACGTGATTGGTTTGTGAAGCAATTACCAAAGAGCTTTGCAATGATCAACCGTCTTGAAGCGCAAATTCCTGCGAAATACAAGATGAACTTGACACCAGAAGACAAATTAAAATATCAAAAACTGCTGCGTGATGGTCGTATCGATTTAACTAAACGTGGTGTGTACGATGCTGGTATGATGTCTGTACTGAAAAAAGCGCGCTGTTCAGTAGATAAAGCCAATTTTGAATGTTCGATGGCTGGCGAATAATATTGATTTTGCTAAAAAACTCGGAATAATTTCCGAGTTTTTTTATTTCTAAAACACTGTCAGTTCAGCCATTGATACGGTGTATAAAGTTGATAATCTAAAATTAAACAATAACTTCACATGGATCAGTGATCACGAAGACTTAAACTGAAACCTAAAGGGGTTTAGATACGTGATTTACTCGATATGTGAAATTATCGGTTGAACGGGATTGAAACATGATCAGGTGCTGGAGTGCATCTGTAGGATCAGCAAACAAAAACAACAACGCTCATAATGGAAGGTAAATATATGAAATGGTCAAAAACTCTCGCAGTGACAGCTGGATTATTGGCGGCATCTATGGGAGTACAAGCAAAACAAACCATTTGTGTTTTTGACTTGGTTGGAAAAAATGGCGATGTCTATAGTGTAATGAAAGACTATCAATTGGCCGCCAAAAACTGGGGCGCGGATATCGAGCTTAAAGTCAGTCAAAATGAAAGTGTGATTGCGGATGATTTTAAAGCAGGTAAATGTGATGGCGTCAGTATCACAGGCTTACGCGGTCGACAGTTCAATGCATTTACGGGTTCTTTAGACGCCATTGGCGCCATTCCTGATTTAAAACTTGCAGTGAAGATCATGCAAGGTCTTTCAAGTCCTACATTTGCCAAATATATGACTCAAGGTCAATATGAAGTGGTGGGTGTCATTCCAATTGGTGATGCGTATTTGCTGGTCAATGACCGCAATATCAATACGGTTGCCAAAGCCGCAGGTAAGAAAATTGCCGTTTTAGATTACGACGAAGCACAAAAAATTATGGTTCAACAAATTGGTGCGCAAGCAGTGAGTGCGGATGTCACTAATTTTGGTGCAAAATTTAATAACCATCAGGTGGATATCATTGGTGCACCTGCCGCCGCCTTTAAAGCACTTGAGCTACATAAAGGTTTAGGTACAAAGGGTGCAATTGTAAATTATCCTATTTTACAGGTCACAGGTAACCTGATTATTCGTCCTGATAAATTCCCTGCGGGATTTGGTCAAAAATCACGTGATTGGGTTAAGACCCAGTTGCCGCGTTCTTTTACTATTTTAGGTAAAATGAAAGCGGATATTCCTCAAAAGTACTGGATGGATGTCCCTGAAGCAGACAAACCTGGCTATCAAAAGTTGATGCGTGAATCGCGTATAAACCTGACCAAAAAAGGCATTTACGATAAACGCATGATGAAACTATTGTGGCAATTCCGTTGTAAGGAAAATCCGAAAAACTTTGAATGCGCGTTGCAGGATGAAAATTATAAATAATCCTGATACAAATAGTCTGAATAAAGTTTAAACTTCCAGAACTGACCATATATTGTGTATGTTATACTGTATATGGTCTTGTTCTTTATAAGACGTCAGATTTAGGTTGAGGACCCCATCATGAATGCCCAAGCTCTTGTTATCTCAGATAATGCTGCCAAAAAAGTGCGCCAACTCCGTGACAGCGAAGGGAATCAGGATTTAATGTTACGTGTTTACGTGACGGGTGGTGGTTGTTCTGGTTTTTCTTACGGTTTTAATTTTGCTGAAAGTGCCAATGAAGATGATGCCAAGTTTGAAAATGGTGATGTCATCATGTTGGTCGATTCTTTAAGCTATCAATATCTGGTTGGTTCAGTAGTAGACTATCTTGAAGGTTTGGAAGGTTCACGTTTTGTGGTACAAAATCCAAATGCAACCACGACTTGTGGTTGTGGTTCTTCATTTTCGATCTAAAATTTGATGCATAAAAAAATCCCCAATAGGGGATTTTTTAGTTAGAAAGGTCTCAAAGGATCATGCCTTTCTAAACACAGGTCATGGTTCCTAATACCCGAAATCCTTCTGCACCAGTGACTGACGGCAAGTTACCGCTTTGCTGCGTCATAAAACGCATGGCCAGCCATGCAAACGCCGTAGCTTCAACCCATGTCGGCGATAATCCAAGCACACTGGTACTCTGCACCGACCAATTATGTTTGCGCAAACGCCAGCGTAGTTGTTCCAGTAAATGTGAATTATAAGCACCGCCCCCACAAACATAGACTTCACCTGTATCCAGATCAGAGCGATAAATAGCTTTTTTAATCGCGCGTGTGGTGAGTTTAAGCAAGGTTGCCTGTACATTTTCAGGGGTATCTTCTAACTCGTCATATTCCAGTTCATCATTACGCCAGTCAGCAAGTTGATCATCCAGCCAGTCGATATTAAAGTCTTCACGGCCCGTACTTTTTGGCGGCTCTTTGGAAAAAAATTCATGCGCTTGCAAGCGTTCTAATAATCCTCGAATAGGATGGCCATAGGCTGCCCAATTGCCATTTTCGTCATAAGGATGACCTGTATAACGTTCGCACCATGCATCCATTAAAATATTTGCAGGTCCTGTATCAAAACCATAAACATCCTCTGGACGACCTGCGGGAAGCAGACTGACATTGGCAATGCCGCCTAAGTTTAAAATCACCCGATGAATACTGGAATGTTGAAAAATGGCCTGATGAAATGCAGGAACCAAGGGCGCACCTTGCCCGCCAGCGGCCATATCACGACGCCTAAAATCTGAAATTACAGGAATTTTTGTAATTTCTGTAATGATATTCGGATCGCCAATTTGCAAGGTAAAGCCATGTTCAGGACGATGGCGAATGGTTTGTCCATGTGAACCGATAGCTTTGATTTGACTGCGATCTAAATGGTTTTTTTCAATCAGCTCATTAATCCCATGACCAATCAACTTCGCTAGGGTGACATCAGCTTTACCCATGCGATCAATTTCATTATCGTCCGGCAAGGTCAGCGCCATCAGCTCATCACGTAACTCAGGTTCAAAAGGAATGGTTAAAGTGGCATGAAGATGTAAAGGATCAAATGAAGCAGCAACCAAATCGACCCCATCCATGCTGGTACCGGTCATTACCCCAATATAGATCGATGTCATGATTAACTTCGCCTGCAATCTGCTGAAAAAGTGTTAGTATATCGCACAAATTGAATAACTGATGTGTTTAGGTTTTGTGATGTCAAATTTCTTGCCTGCTGAAGAACAGCTTGCCCTCATTCAACGAGGCACTCATGAAATTATCTCTGTAGAGGATCTGCTCAAGAAACTCAAGGAAAATCGTCCTTTAAAAATTAAGGCAGGTTTTGATCCAACTGCGCCAGATTTACATTTTGGCCATACCGTATTGATTAATAAGCTTAAAACCTTTCAGGATCTTGGGCATGAAGTGACCTTCTTGATTGGTGACTATACGGCTATGATTGGCGATCCAACGGGTAAAAGTGCGACACGTCCGCCGTTAACCCGTGAACAGGTCGAAGCCAATGCCAAAACTTATCAGGAACAGGTTTTTAAAATTCTTGATCCCAATAAAACCAAAGTGCGTTTTAACTCCGAATGGTTTAATCAAAGATCTGCGGCAGATTTGATTCAATTGGCCAGTCAGCAAACGGTTTCACGGATGTTGGAACGTGATGATTTCACCAAGCGCTATAACAGCCATCAGCCGATTGCGATTCACGAATTTTTATATCCACTGGTTCAAGGCTACGATTCAATTGCACTTGAAGCAGATGTGGAGCTTGGCGGAACAGACCAAACTTTCAACTTGCTGATGGGTCGTACCTTACAAAGCCGTTATGGGCAAGAATCACAAGTGTGTATTACGGTGCCTATTCTTGAAGGTTTGGATGGCGTCAACAAAATGTCTAAATCATTAGGCAATTATATTGGCGTATTTGATGCACCCGGTGCGATGTATCAAAAAGTCCTATCGATGCCTGACACTTTGATTGAGCGTTATTTCGAATTACTCAGCTTTAAATCCATGGATGAGGTTCAGGCTCTGCTCAAAGAAATGGCTGACGGTCGTAATCCGCAAGAGCTGAAAAAGATTCTGGCGATTGAGTTGGTGGAGCGTTTTCATGGCGCGGAAGCCGCCGCCAATGCGCATAAAGGTGCGGGTAATATCATTACTGAAGGTGAAATTCCAGAAGATACACCAGAAGTGACGATATCTCGTGGAGAATTTGGAGGAGAAATTTTTATTGCCTCTATTCTTCGCTTGGCAGGACTCACCAAAAATGCAGCTCAAGCCAAAGATGCGGTTGCTCGTAGCGCCGTGAAAGTAGACTGGAACGTGGTCGATGCCAATTTCTCTGTCAAAGAAAATCAGACCTACATTATACAAGCAGGCAAAAAAGCCATAGCTCGAGTCACTTTCATTGACTAACACCTACTAAAATTTTGTGATATTTCTAAAGCAGACCTCGTGTCTGCTTTTTCTTTATATTCCAATTCAAGCTTTGTTAAATTATGAATATGAGCTGTACAACTATGGTGAGTATCACTTTGTTTATCCGCATAAATACATAAAATAAGTCAAACAAACAGTAAAATGATCACAATCGCATTCTTTTGGGAAAAGGCAAATAAATCCTGTACAACAGAAAAAACTACGGTATAAATAGATTAAACAAAAAATTCATGACATGTTGAAGTTTAAGGAGAGCGTCCTCGCGAACCATTATAGATAAACCCGCATTCATCAGTAAAAATGATATTTACCTAATAGAAACTACATCTTAGTAGATAAAAACAACGAGAGGAGAGCTATCCATGGGATTTGATCAACAACACCTCAACTGGCTTATCACTTTTTTATTTGACACAGATCCTAGTGCTATTGAAGAAGAACAGTATTTATTAGCGCATTATTATCTAGATAAATTAGATGTTGTTGAAAATTACCAATTATCAAGCATGGTCATGTCCAGATTACCTTATCGAGCAAAACTATTTTTCTTTGGGGAAAGTTATATAGGAAGACAGCAAATGATTCGAGAAGTGATTGATGTACGCGGTAATTACCATATTCACTGAAGACGTCTAAGATTCCATTTATGCTAAAAGTACATGCTTGCATGTACTTTTTTTAATGCCAAGTTTGAAGAATAATCAATTTATGTTTATTTGTTGAACGCTCAAGGCTAAATTGCTGAAAAAAAGTGCATCTATTGAAAATAAATGCTTTCAGGGCTTGCGTTGCTTTAAAAACTGTATAGAATACGCAGCATCCCGACGCGATACACGATGAAGATCTTGGCTTTTAGGGTTAAGGTTGGAAGGTTTGTATTGAGTTGAATTTCTTACTGACGAGGTGAGGAATAGATCATTAAGAGAATAGAAGAACAACTTGTGTGGATTTTTACTAATTGATTGATCGAAATATTATCATTGATTAATTGGTTTAAATTACTCGAAGTTTATTTGAGAGAATTTGTCAGTAATTGATGAGCCAGAATTGGCGTCTTGTTCTTTAAGAAAGACGCAAAATGATTTTAACTGAAGAGTTTGATCATGGCTCAGATTGAACGCTGGCGGCAGGCTTAACACATGCAAGTCGAGCGGAGAGAAGTAGCTTGCTACTGATCTTAGCGGCGGACGGGTGAGTAATACTTAGGAATCTGGCTATTAGTGGGGGACAACATTTCGAAAGGGATGCTAATACCGCATACGTCCTACGGGAGAAAGCAGGGGATCTTCGGACCTTGCGCTAATAGATGAGCCTAAGTCGGATTAGCTAGTTGGTGGGGTAAAGGCCTACCAAGGCGACGATCTGTAGCGGGTCTGAGAGGATGATCCGCCACACTGGGACTGAGACACGGCCCAGACTCCTACGGGAGGCAGCAGTGGGGAATATTGGACAATGGGGGGAACCCTGATCCAGCCATGCCGCGTGTGTGAAGAAGGCCTTATGGTTGTAAAGCACTTTAAGCGAGGAGGAGGGTACTGGTATTAATACTACCAGCTACTGGACGTTACTCGCAGAATAAGCACCGGCTAACTCTGTGCCAGCAGCCGCGGTAATACAGAGGGTGCGAGCGTTAATCGGATTTACTGGGCGTAAAGCGTGCGTAGGCGGCTAATTGAGTCGGATGTGAAATCCCCGAGCTTAACTTGGGAATTGCATTCGATACTGGTTAGCTAGAGTGTGGGAGAGGATGGTAGAATTCCAGGTGTAGCGGTGAAATGCGTAGAGATCTGGAGGAATACCGATGGCGAAGGCAGCCATCTGGCCTAACACTGACGCTGAGGTACGAAAGCATGGGGAGCAAACAGGATTAGATACCCTGGTAGTCCATGCCGTAAACGATGTCTACTAGCCGTTGGTCTCTTTGAGGGATTAGTGGCGCAGCTAACGCGATAAGTAGACCGCCTGGGGAGTACGGTCGCAAGACTAAAACTCAAATGAATTGACGGGGGCCCGCACAAGCGGTGGAGCATGTGGTTTAATTCGATGCAACGCGAAGAACCTTACCTGGTCTTGACATAGTAAGAACTTTCCAGAGATGGATTGGTGCCTTCGGGAACTTACATACAGGTGCTGCATGGCTGTCGTCAGCTCGTGTCGTGAGATGTTGGGTTAAGTCCCGCAACGAGCGCAACCCTTTTCCTTATTTGCCAGCACTTTGGGTGGGAACTTTAAGGATACTGCCAGTGACAAACTGGAGGAAGGCGGGGACGACGTCAAGTCATCATGGCCCTTACGACCAGGGCTACACACGTGCTACAATGGTCGGTACAAAGGGTTGCTACCTAGCGATAGGATGCTAATCTCAAAAAGCCGATCGTAGTCCGGATTGGAGTCTGCAACTCGACTCCATGAAGTCGGAATCGCTAGTAATCGCGGATCAGAATGCCGCGGTGAATACGTTCCCGGGCCTTGTACACACCGCCCGTCACACCATGGGAGTTTGTTGCACCAGAAGTGGATAGTCTAACTGCAAAGAGGACGTTCACCACGGTGTGGCCGATGACTGGGGTGAAGTCGTAACAAGGTAGCCGTAGGGGAACCTGCGGCTGGATCACCTCCTTAACGAAAAGATTGGTTGATTGGTAAGAATCCACAACAAGTTGTTCTTCTGGTATCTGAATGAAAGATAGAAAAGGAACGAGTTTTCTCTTTTAATTTCAGAGATAAGTCATGCACTACGCGCTGCGCTTGTCTTGCGAAATAAAAAAAGAGATTATTAATCTCTTTTTTTATTTCTCAGGGTCTGTAGCTCAGTTGGTTAGAGCACACGCTTGATAAGCGTGGGGTCACAAGTTCAAGTCTTGTCAGACCCACCATTCTGACGAATAGATTAATGAGTACAGAGTTAAAGATACGTAAATGATATAAGCTGGGGACTTAGCTTAGTTGGTAGAGCGCCTGCTTTGCACGCAGGAGGTCAGGAGTTCGACTCTCCTAGTCTCCACCAAATTTCAAGAACAGAAAACTTAAAGCATCGCTTTAAGGATTTTCCTTGAAATTTAAGCAAACAGCTATGCTGTGCGCAGGCACACATATGATGGAGCTTGAAGCTAAGATAATTATAGAGCTTAGTAAATATAATGATTTATTAAGCTCTGTGATTAATCACAGTTTAATGTAGCTGACGAGGTTACATTAATTCATTAACAGATTGAGAATTGAGTCTGAAATAAATTGTTCACTCAATAACAAAGAGAGAAGAAGTCATTCTGATCTTAGAGTTAATTGAGAACTAGCAAATTAACTGAATCAAGCGTTTTGGTATATGAATTTAGATTGAAGCTGTATGGTGCTTAAATGCACAGTACTTCAAACTGTAATGTTGGTAATACTACTTGTAGGTATTAACGACTGTTTGGGGTTGTATAGTCAAGTAATTAAGTGCATGTGGTGGATGCCTTGGCAGTCAGAGGCGAAGAAAGACGTGATAGCCTGCGAAAAGCTCCGGGGAGGCGGCAAATATCCATTGATCCGGAGATGTCTGAATGGGGGAACCCACCTACTATAAGGTAGGTATCAATAACTGAATACATAGGTTATTGAGGCGAACGAGGGGAAGTGAAACATCTCAGTACCCTTAGGAAAAGAAATCAATTGAGATTCCCTTAGTAGCGGCGAGCGAACGGGGATCAGCCCATTAAGTGATGTGTGTTTTAGCGGAACGCTCTGGGAAGTGCGACCGTAGAGGGTGATAGTCCCGTACACGAAAGGGCACACATCATGATGACGAGTAGGGCGAGGCACGTGAAACCTTGTCTGAATATGGGGGGACCATCCTCCAAGGCTAAATACTCCTGACTGACCGATAGTGAACCAGTACCGTGAGGGAAAGGCGAAAAGAACCCCTGTGAGGGGAGTGAAATAGATCCTGAAACCGCATGCATACAAGCAGTGGGAGCCGACTTGTTCGGTGACTGCGTACCTTTTGTATAATGGGTCAGCGACTTATATTCAGTAGCAAGGTTAACCGCATAGGGGAGCCGTAGAGAAATCGAGTCTTAATAGGGCGTTTAGTTGCTGGGTATAGACCCGAAACCAGGCGATCTATCCATGAGCAGGTTGAAGGTTGGGTAACACTAACTGGAGGACCGAACCCACTGTCGTTGAAAAGCCAGGGGATGACTTGTGGATAGGGGTGAAAGGCTAATCAAGCCTGGTGATAGCTGGTTCTCCCCGAAAGCTATTTAGGTAGCGCCTCGGACGAATACCATAGGGGGTAGAGCACTGTTTCGGCTAGGGGGTCATCCCGACTTACCAAACCGATGCAAACTCCGAATACCTATGAGTACTATCCGGGAGACAGACTGCGGGTGCTAACGTCCGTAGTCAAGAGGAAAACAATCCAGACCGCCAGCTAAGGCCCCAAAATCATAGTTAAGTGGGAAACGATGTGGGAAGGCATAGACAGCTAGGAGGTTGGCTTAGAAGCAGCCACCCTTTAAAGAAAGCGTAATAGCTCACTAGTCGAGTCGGCCTGCGCGGAAGATGTAACGGGGCTAAAACTATGTGCCGAAGCTGCGGATGTAACTTTAGAGTTACGTGGTAGGGGAGCGTTCTGTAAGCCGATGAAGGTGTATTGAGAAGTATGCTGGAGGTATCAGAAGTGCGAATGCTGACGTGAGTAACGACAAAACGGGTGAAAAACCCGTTCGCCGAAAGACCAAGGGTTCCAGTCCAACGTTAATCGGGGCTGGGTGAGTCGACCCCTAAGGCGAGGCCGAAAGGCGTAGTCGATGGGAAATGGGTTAATATTCCCATACTTCTGTGTAATGCGATGAGAGGACGGAGAAGGTTAAGTCAGCCTGGCGTTGGTAGTCCAGGTGGAAGACAGTAGGCATGCATCTTAGGCAAATCCGGGGTGCTCTATGCTGAGAGTCGATATCAAGCTGTACTTGTACAGTGAAGTGGCTGATACCATACTTCCAAGAAAAGTCTCTAAGCTTCAGTTACACAGGAATCGTACCCGAAACCGACACAGGTGGTCAGGTCGAGTAGACCAAGGCGCTTGAGAGAACTCTGCTGAAGGAACTAGGCAAAATGGTACCGTAACTTCGGGAGAAGGTACGCTGCTGAGGGTGATGGGACTTGCTCCCTGAGCGCTTGGCAGCCGCAGAAACCAGGCCGCTGCAACTGTTTATTAAAAACATAGCACTCTGCAAACACGAAAGTGGACGTATAGGGTGTGATGCCTGCCCGGTGCTGGAAGGTTAATTGATGGGGTTAGCGTAAGCGAAGCTCTTGATCGAAGCCCCAGTAAACGGCGGCCGTAACTATAACGGTCCTAAGGTAGCGAAATTCCTTGTCGGGTAAGTTCCGACCTGCACGAATGGCATAATGATGGCGGCGCTGTCTCCAGCAGAGGCTCAGTGAAATCGAAATCGCTGTGAAGATGCAGTGTACCCGCGGCTAGACGGAAAGACCCCGTGAACCTTTACTGCAGCTTGACATTGAACTTTGACCTTACTTGTGTAGGATAGGTGGGAGGCTATGAAGATGTGACGCCAGTTGCATTGGAGCCATCCTTGAAATACCACCCTGGTAATGTTGAGGTTCTAACTCTGCCCCGTAATCCGGGGCGAGGACCATGTCTGGTGGGTAGTTTGACTGGGGCGGTCTCCTCCTAAAGAGTAACGGAGGAGTACGAAGGTGCGCTCAGCGTGGTCGGAAATCACGCGTAGAGTATAAAGGCAAAAGCGCGCTTAACTGCGAGACCCACAAGTCGAGCAGGTACGAAAGTAGGTCTTAGTGATCCGGTGGTTCTGTATGGAAGGGCCATCGCTCAACGGATAAAAGGTACTCTGGGGATAACAGGCTGATACCGCCCAAGAGTTCATATCGACGGCGGTGTTTGGCACCTCGATGTCGGCTCATCTCATCCTGGGGCTGAAGCAGGTCCCAAGGGTATGGCTGTTCGCCATTTAAAGAGGTACGCGAGCTGGGTTTAGAACGTCGTGAGACAGTTCGGTCCCTATCTACCGTGGGCGCTGGAAATTTGAGAGGATCTGCTCCTAGTACGAGAGGACCAGAGTGGACGAACCTCTGGTGTACCGGTTGTGACGCCAGTCGCATCGCCGGGTAGCTATGTTCGGAAGGGATAACCGCTGAAAGCATCTAAGCGGGAAGCCTACCTCAAGATAAGATTTCCCTGTGACTATATGTCACCTAAAGAGCCGTTCAAGACTAGGACGTTGATAGGTTGGATGTGGAAGCATAGTGATATGTGAAGCTGACCAATACTAATTGCTCGTGAGGCTTGACTATACAACACCCAAACAGTTGTTGTATTCAAGATAAATTCGATACGAAAACTTGATTTAGTCAATAAACTAGTTACAATACCGACTCAATTTCCAATCCGTTAATAACTCTTTGGTTCGTAAGTAAGGCATACATTATTAAGTAATGTGAATAAGACCCCAAAGCACCACAACAGTTTGCTGGCGACAATAGCAAGAGTGAACCACCTGATCCCTTCCCGAACTCAGAAGTGAAACCTCTTCGCGCTGATGGTAGTGTGGCGTTAGCCATGTGAGAGTAAGTCATCGCCAGCTTTTAAATACTAAACACCCCCTCCGCTTATGCAGAGGGGGTGCTTTTTTTTATAAAGAAGTTTACTATAATTCTAGGAAATGAATTAAAAGAAAAACCATGAATAAACTATATGATAGAGCGCATAAATTATGTTTTTTTATACATGATATTATGGTTGATTTTCTAGAAACTGGTGAGAAAAATGATATTTTCTTAAGTAAAGTTGAATTATCTGATTTAGAAAAAAAGGAATTTTGGGACTATGATGGAAGTATTCTAAATTGGTTAAAGAATAAAAATAAGCAAAGTAATTATGAATCAGTAATTAAAAAAACAATTATCCAAGCATTATTATCAGATATGTTGCATTGTATTTATGAATCTTTAAAAGCGATGGAAAAGGGAAAAGTTAGTATAGCTTATATGTTAATTAGAAAGCCTATCCAAGAAAATTTATATTTATTAGAAGAAATGATTTTAAAAGATGATTTTATTGATATTTTTGAAAGTAATCCATTAAAACTAAGGCATAAAAATGGTGGTGATGTAAATGGACATGATCTAAGAATAAAAACAATTCTTAAGGATTTAAATTTTGATCAAATTCTAGATTCACATTATTTAGCAACCTTACGATATGACAAAAAGAGTGAGGACAGTTTTGATGGAGTTTGTAATCAAGCAATGCATTTATTTACTGAGCATCAAGCTATTAAAACTGAAAATTTGAATATTAATTTTATTTTTGGTACAAATGAATCCAAAGAAACTTTATATCAATTTATGTATACTCGTTTACCATATTTAATGTACTATATTTATTTGGTTTTCGAAAAAATTGCTAATAGTATAGCTAATACTTCACCTATATATTTATTGGATATACAAAATAGGATTTCTGCCCTGTATTTATTAGCATATGTAAATGTTGAAAATAATTACCAAACTAAACAATTTTATAAATTATGTATCATGTTTGAAGCTATTTTATCTGAAAATTTTAAATGTGAATTAAGTTTAGAGAAGTTAGAAAATATTGCTTCAACTGGAATTACTAATTGAATCTTAATTTTATATAATTTGGAATTATCTATGAAATTTAACATATTTTCTCCAATTTCTGACGATGAGTTGAAGCTTCCTGAACTTGTATACTGGGCATCTCTTGGTGATGTGGAACAAGTCGAACAATTATTGGCAGAAGGAACAGATCCCAATCAGACGGATGATGATGGCTATAGTGCACTACAGGCAGCCGCTGAGAATGACAATTTAGCCGTAGTGAAGTTACTCGTGGGAAAAGGTGCAAATGTTGCATATAAAGGGGAATATACTGCGCTACAGCTTGCTGAAATGGCAAAAAATACCGATGTGGTTGAATATTTAAGAAGTCTGTAAATCGTATATAAGTAATAGATAAAAAGAAGCCCCATCATCCTGACAGGGCTTCTTTATATTCCGTTTATAGTGCCACAAATATCCTATCTATGACCGCATCCTATGCATCTTATTATTTTCAATGAGACTTCCTGTCTCTGTATGTTTTATAGAATAGATTAAATCTATTGATACACCAATTCGTCAATAACGACGATATATGTAAGTTTTAGCTTACACAGAATTTTTTTGGTATTTTTTGAGTTTCTGTACCAAATCGGTTAATGCTTTTTCTTCAAATTCATTGGCTTCAAAGCTTTCTTCTTTATTCCGTTTGAAGATATCTCGAATTTCAATCACTGCATTCGGATCGATCATATTTAAACTTGAGGTGACTTGGCGAATTTGTCCAAGCGAATTTGAACCATAGGTCACCCCGTAGCTAATAAATGAGGCTGGTTTTCCACTCCATTCTTTGCCCAAATAATCCAATGCATTTTTAAGCGCAGGGCTATAACCGTGATTGTATTCAGGACTAATAAAAATAAAGGCATCTGCCTGCGCAATTTTATCGGCCCACTCTTGTTGTTTGGGTTGGTCGTAAATACCCGTAGCAGGTGGATGGCTGCCTGCGAAAAGTGGTAAATCCCATTGTTTTAAATCGATAATTTCAGCTTGGAGATCTGTATTTGGTTGACTCGAAAGACTATAGTTTACCCAATTTGCGACTTTGATCGCAGTACGTCCCTCACGGATACTTCCAACAATAATATAAATGCGCATGTGATGATCCTGTATTTTATTGATATGCTATTTTGGTTTTGACCATCTTATACTGTTTTTTAAGTGTAAAAAAAGCTCTCGGATGAGAGCTTTTGTATTACATTAATTTCACGCCTTGCTGACCAGCAGGGGTGACTTTAAAGATTTCAACTTCAAAGCTAATATTTTTACCTGCAAGCGGATGATTAAAATCCACTTCAGTAATATCATCATTGACTGATGCCACGACACCAAATAATGATGCTTTGGCTTTATCTTCAAATTCGATCATATGACCGACGATAGGACGCTGTTCAAATTTAACTGTATCAAACTTTTGAACATTTTCAGGGTTCCACGGACCAAAAGCATCTTCTGGTGGCAAATGCACGGTACGACGGTCACCTGCGCGTAAACCAAATAAAGCTTTTTCAAAACCAGGCAATAAATTACCATCGCCAATGATTAAGCTGACTGGCTGTTCGCGACTACGCGTGTTATCAATCTCGACGCCATTTTCCAGCGCTACAGAAAAATGTAACTCGACCTGAGCGCCTTCTTGAATACGAATTTCTTCATTTGGTTGAATAATTTCAGTCATGTTTCACTTCTGCACGTTGGATACGTTTCTTTTCAAGAAAAAAAGTATCAATTAACAAGAGGATGGTTCCTAGCGTAATGGCACTGTCGGCAATATTGAATGCAGGAAAATGGTGGTCTTTATAGTAGACATGAATAAAATCGACCACATAACCCAAGGTCATACGATCAATTAAATTGCCTAAAGCACCGCCTAGAATCAGAGCAATGGCCGCAGGCAAGATGATACTGTGTTTAGGCATACGCATCAGCCAAAACACAAAAATAATCGAGACAATACCTGCTAGCCCTGTAAATAAATAGTGCTGCCAACCGCCTGCATCCGAGAGAAAACTGAATGCTGCGCCATAGTTATGCAACAGCGTCCAGTTTAAAAATGGTAAGACAGGTACAGGATCGGCATAATTCAGATGAGTACTGGCGATCCATTTGGTCCATTGATCTAAAATGATGGCAAGGACAGCCAGTCCAAGCCAAATCAGATTATGTGGATAAAACTGGAATAAGCCTTGTTTTGTTTGGGTCTTAGGCATATTTTCTCACTTCGCCACGACCTGTGACGTTTACGATACAACGACCACATAAACCCGGATGATCAGTATGGGTATTCACATCTGGCAATACATGCCAGCAACGCACACATTTTTCACCTTCTGCTGCCGAAATTTGCACGCGTAAGCCATCCATCTCGGTTGCTTCACCTTGTTCAGCGAATGGATAGACATTGACTTGAGACGTAATCAGAACAAAACGTAATTCATCACCTAATTGGTTCAATACTGTTTGCAGTTCATCTTTGGCCCAAATCTCAACTTTGGCAGACAAATTACTTCCGACCAGCTTGGCATTACGTGCCGCTTCAATCTGCTTGTTGACTGCTGATTTAACCTGAATCAAGGTTTGCCAATCGGCTTCAGAAATCAGGTTTGCTGTGGATGCGACAGGCAAATCATACCATTCAGCCGTAAACACATATTGTTCGGTTTGCTCTGGGATCAATGGCCATGCTTCTTGTGCAGTAAAGCTCAAGATCGGTGCCATCCAGCGAGCAAAGGCTTGAACTAAGTGATACAGTGCAGTTTGTGCAGAATGACGCGCCTGTGAATCCGCTTTGGTGGTGTACTGACGATCTTTAATGATATCGAGATAAAAACCACCCAAGTCATTGATACAGAAATTGGTCAAAGCGCTACATACGATATGGAAGTTCATATCTTCATAGGCTTGTTGAATCGTTTTTTGAACCTCAACAGCACGTTGCAGGATGTATTGATCCAATGCAATCAGTTGATCAACTGGCAGGGCATCGGTTGATGGTTTAAAGCCATTGAGGTTGGCCAACAAGAAACGCAAGGTATTACGGATACGACGATAACCGTCTGATGCACGACTGAAAATTTCTTTACCCGCAGTCATTTCATAACGATAGTCGCTCGAAGCAATCCAGAAACGAAGACCATCGGCACCCATGTCTTTGATGATGTCTTGTGGCGTGATGATATTGCCCAAAGACTTCGACATTTTGCGCCCTTTTTCATCGACCACGAAACCGTGTGTGAGTAGACCTTTATATGGCGCGCGTTCGTTGATGGCAATCGAAGTCAATAAAGATGACTGGAACCAGCCACGATGTTGATCTGACCCTTCTAAATACAAATCGGCAGGATCGGTGAGTTCTTCACGTTGACGTAATACGGCATAGTGGGTTGTACCTGAATCGAACCAGACATCGAGCGTATCACGTACCGCATTGTACTGTTCGGCATCTGCACCGATAAAGTCTTTGGCTTCACGATTGAACCAAGCATCAATGCCTTCTTTCTCAATCAACTCCGCTACTTCTTCGATTAGTTCAGCCGTACGTGGATGCAGTTCATGTGTATCTTTGTGCACAAAGAACGGAATTGGAACACCCCAAGTTCGTTGACGTGAGATACACCAGTCTGGACGACCTTCGATCATCGACTCAATTCGGTTTTTACCCCAATCAGGCACGAAGCTGATGTCATTTTCAATCGCATTGAGGGCACATTCACGTAAACCTTTGGCATCCATGCTGATAAACCATTGCGGTGTGGCACGGAAGATAATAGGGGTTTTGTGACGCCAGCAATGTGGATAGCTGTGTACGATCGGTTGATGCGCCCATAAACGGCCCACAGCGCCTAATGCTTCAATAATTTGCGGATTGGCTTTATAAATATGTTCGCCCGAAAAAATGGGCGCAGTCGGTAAATACACGCCATTGCCACCGACAGGATTATCCACTTTCAGGTTATAGATCAGACCCACTTTATAGTCGTCTGCACCATGACCCGGCGCGGTATGTACAGCACCCGTACCACTGGTCGCAATGACGTGTTCACCTAAAATCACAGGCACTTGACGATCAGCCAACAGGGGATGCTGTAAGCTCAGATGCTCAAGCACGGCACCTTTGAAATCTGCCAAAACAACAGGATTTTCTAGTTTATAACGGGCAATCGCAGATTCAACCAAGTCTTTGGCTAAGATAAAGTTCTGAGTACCGCGGTCACTCTGTACCTGTACCAATTGATAGTCAATTTCGGCATGTAATGCAACCGCTTGGTTGGCAGGTAATGTCCATGGCGTCGTCGTCCAGATCACGATATCGGTTGGTGCAGTCACCTCTACATTCAAGCGTTGACCAAGATCATTTAGATCAACCACACCAAAACCGACATCAATTGCATCGGACTTTTTATCTTCATATTCAACTTCGGCTTCTGCCAGTGCCGAACCACAATCGATACACCAATTGACAGGTTTTAAGCCAGGCTCGATATGACCTGCTTTTTGAATTTCACCTAGAGCACGGACGATATCCGCTTCTTGTTTAAAATTCATGGTCAGGTACGGATCTTGCCAATCCCCAAACACGCCCATACGAATAAAGTCTTTGCGCTGTAAATCGACCTGACTCATCGCATATTCACGGCAAGCTTTACGGAAAGTCGATGCATCTACTTTTACGCCAACTTTACCGACTTTTTCTTCAACTTTGAGTTCGATGGGTAAACCGTGACAGTCCCAACCCGGTACATAAGGCGAATCAAAACCATCCATGACACGGCTTTTAACAATAATGTCCTTTAAGACTTTATTGACTGCATGACCCAAGTGGATCTGACCATTAGCGTAAGGAGGGCCATCATGTAAAACATATTTTTTCTTGCCAATACGCGCTGCACGAATCTTCTGATAAATGTTGTCGGCATACCACTCTTCTAACCATTTGACTTCGCGCACAGCCAGATTGGCTTTCATGGCAAATTCGGTGCCCGGCAGGTTGAGTGTGGCTTTATAATCCACGGCATTTTCAGGAGTTTGCTTATCGCTCATGCAAGTTGTCTTCCAGTTCGATCAGCGTTAAAGCTGACGTGTTTTAGCATCAAAAAAATTCAAGATTAAAAAGGGAATTGTGGGTGCTGCTCTCGAAATTCAAGCAAATCTTCCACATCTTGGTCAATTCCAGCTTTCAGCGCGTCCAGCGATGGATAGTTTCGTTCACCATGTAAAAAGTTTAGAAACGTCACTCGCATTAACAGGCCATACAGATTAGCAGAAACTTGCGGGAAATGTACTTCCAATCGCCATTCGGGATGTTCCTGTTGAATCGCAGGGCGTGTTCCGACATGACCTGCACCAAATAAACTGTCGAGATGATAGCCCTCAATGCCTTTTTGTGTAGGATCATCACTTTGCACTTTATCGCGTAGAGACCTGCTTTCACAGACCACATCTACCCCATAAATACCGCTTAAACACGGTTTATGCCGATTTAAACGCACATTAATGGTCGGGAAGTTAATAGTGCGACCAATCTGATCGCCATATTGCACTCGACCTATAATGCTGTAAGGACGACCCAACAGCTGTGCTGCCAGAGCTAAATTACCTTCGGCCAAAACCTGACGAATACGAGTAGAACTCACCCGTTCTCCATGGTATTCAATGGTGTCTAAATTGGTGACTTGAAAGCCATAATCACGTAAAAACGCGCTATTGCCCTGACGGTTTTTACCAAAATGAAAATCATCGCCCAAAATCAGTTGCTGTGCATTGAGTTTAAAATGTAGTAAATCTGCAAATTGTTGTGCGCTTAGACCGCGAAATTGTTCATCAAATTTGGCAATAGCAATATAGTCCACGCCTAATTCAGTCAAATATTCGACTTTTTCTCGAAGCGAACTAATCCGTGGTGGCGCGTCAAAGCCTTTAAAATATTCAAGGGGTTGGGGCTCAAAGACCATCACCAGCGTTTTTAAGCCGTTTGATTGTGCAATTTTTTTGAGTTGCGCGATCATCGCCTGATGCCCCAAATGGACACCGTCAAAGTTGCCAATCGTCACCGCAGTCGCAGGCAACTTAAAATTTGGCGATAAGGCATTCAGGCGGAGCAGTTTCATGGATGTCAATGAAGCTAATTTTTGAAAGTCCTCTATATTGCCATAAACTGAGGGCTTGGTGCTATTGTTGCGTTTTTATGCAGGCAAAAAGCACGATCTTTTTTCTTATTATAAATAATATTGATAATTAAATTAAAAATAAATCAATTTTTCTTATTTTAAACTTTGATTATGATGCTTCTATCAGACGATGAGATAAATTGGATGAATATTCTATTTGATCAAATGCAATTGAAGCAAAAATTGATTCGGGAATTTACCCCAAATTGGTTTGCGGTGGTCATGGGTACCGGTGTGGTCGCCTTGATTTTGGCGCATTTTCCTTTTGCATCCAGTTCATTTTATCGTCTTGGCATGATGTTATGGATATTCAATAGCGCATTGTTCATTGTTTTTAGTGTGCTGTATCTGGCACGCTGGTTTTTTTACCCTGAAGAAGCCAAGCAGATTTTGAGTCATCCAACCATGAGTTTGTTTCTGGGTACGATTCCCATGGCATTGGCCACGGTTCTCAATGGTTTTTTGAGCTATGGCATGCCTCTTTTCGGTGAATTGGCTGTGCTGATTGCGCTTAAACTTTGGTATCTGGATGTGCTATTGGCGATTTTAGTGGGATGGATTGTGCCATTTTGTATGTTTAGTCGTCAGCAACATACACTACCGAGCATGACTGCAATGTGGCTATTACCGATTGTCGCCGCAGAAGTTGCCGCAAGTTCTGGGGGCTTAATTTTGAATGTTGCGCCACATTTACCCAATGCTGTCACCATCTTGTGGGGCAGTTACATCCTCTGGGGCATGTCTGTATTACCTGCGTTTTTAATTCTTGCCATTTTGGTTTTACGCTTGGCCTTACATCAGATCCCCCAAAAAGAATTGGCGATTTCAAGCTGGTTATCTATTGGCCCGATTGGAACGGGAGCACTGGCAATGTTATTACTTGGACAGGCTGCTCCACAGGTTTTGCAACAGCATAATTTACAACTGCTTGGGCCTTTTTTGCAGCATAGCGGTCTATTCATTGCTCTGGTGTTTGTGGGAGTCGGTATTTGGTGGTTAGGCATTGCGATTTTTGCAAGTTTGCATCATTTGCGACAGGGCATTCCATTTAATTTGGGCTGGTGGGGATTGACCTTTCCTTTAGGAGTGTTCATCTTGGCACTGCAACAATTGGCGTTACAATTACAATGGAGTAGTTTGACGGTGATTGTCCACGGTTTGATGATGTTGTTATTGGGTTTATGGGTGTTGGTCACTTTAAAAACCATTCGTGGGGCATATTCAGGACAATTATTTTTTTCTCCTTGCTTACAGATTTGGAAACAGCAGCAGGAAAATCATTAATTCTTTTTAGATAAAGTTGTATATGTAAAATTGATCAGCTTAAATGCGCTGTAATGAAACGGAGAGAATACAACATGAAAGTTGCGCTGATCATGGCAATTCCTGATGAATCCAAAGGTCTATTTGAGCAGGCGGGTATTCGTGTTCACTATAGCGGTATTGGCAAAATCAATGCCGCCTTTAGTGCATTTGACGTGATTCAAAAAACGGGCTGTGATGTGCTGTTGAATTTGGGGAGTGCAGGCAGTGCTACGTTTGATGCACATACATTGGTTGAAGTCAGTCAGGTGGTGCAACGTGATATGGACGTTTCTCCTTTGGGCTTTGCGATTGGAACTACGCCTTTGGATCAGGACTTTCCTGCTGCAATTGAACTTGAACCCTTTTTTTCAGAATTGCCAAAAGGCATTTGTGGTACAGGTGATTCTTTTGAAACCGGTGTACCCAAGCTCACCTGTGATCTGGTGGATATGGAAGCGTATGCGATCGCCAAGGTGTGTAAAAAACTAGGTGTTCGCTGTATTTCCGTTAAATACATTAGTGATGGTGCCAATGATACGGCGCATTTGGATTGGGAAGCCAATTTACTTTTGGGCGCACAGAAGTTACTGGCCTTATATCAGCGCCATTTCTAAAATAGTGAATTAGGTTTGAAGAAAAAGGCATAAATCTTGCTGGGTGATTGATAACTTAATTTGACCAAATGGTTTAAAATGAACTATCAGCTTTATCCTGCTTTCAATGCCAGTCAGGAATATGTGGTTTTTTCTTCGGGTCTGGGTGGACACGGCCAGTTTTGGCAGCCACAGATTGCTGCTTTTCAGCAAGCTTATAATGTTTTGATTTATGATCATGAAGGCTGTCATGCTGATAATGCCTTATTGTCAGAAACTTATTCTTTTCAGGATTTAGCCGAGCAAATTAAAAATCTATTGCTACAACTGAATATTCACCAGTTCCATTTTGTTGGTCATGCGATAGGCGGATTTATTGGGCTGGAATTAACTCAGTTGCTTGCTACATCTGGATTAAACATGCAAAGCTTAACCGTGATTAATGGGTGGGCAGCGCTAGATCCACACACTTTAAAATCTTTCCAAACCCGATTGGCTTTACTCGAACATGCGGGAGTTGCGGCGTATATTGCTGCACAGGCTTTATTTTTATATCCGCCAAGCTGGATTTCTCAGTATCATCTTGAAATTGAGCAACAAGAACAAAAACAGCAAAAAGATTTTCCACCAATTCAAAATGTTATACGACGTATTTCAGCATTAATGCATTTTCAGATCACACCACAGCATTTGACTGAGCTTGCGCAAAGGCCCGTTCTTTTGATTGCAAATCAAGATGATATGTTGGTGCCATATCATCAAAGTTTAAAACTGTGGAAATTAGTAGCTCAAGCCGAACTCTATTTGATGGCAGATGGAGGGCACGCTTCAACGGTAACGCAAGCGGCTTTGGTCAATCAGCGGATTTTAAGATTTTTACAGCAGATTTGATCGATCTTTATCACCATTCAGATGGTAGTAAAATGCGCTGTGACGAGTCTCGTCAATTTTAATCTTCTAAAGCTGATTAACACCGATAAAGATCAAGCTGAAGGACGTGGCAATACGCCGTAAAGCATCATATGTACCGTATGCTCAATCGCACGTTGCTGCATACTGCGATTACGCAGGGTTTTGCCTGTGACCATTTCCATTTGAATACTAAAGTCAGCATAATTTTGAGTGACCGCCCAAATATTTAAAATCAATAATTCTGGATCAATGTCGGCAGAAATCTTGCCTTGTTCCTGCCATATTTGAATCACTTTGGCCTTGCGTTTAAACAGTTTTTTTAATGGCCCTTTTAAAATTTCCAAAATATGCGGTGCACCCTGAATAATCTCTAAAGCAAAAAGCTTAGAGGCTTTAGGTTGAGTCCGCGATACTTCTATTTTTTGAATCAAATAATGCGCCAGTGCTTCTGTCGGTTCGAGTTCGACTTCCAGTGTTTGTAAAGGAGCCAGCCATTTTTGTAAAACCGTGGTCAGCACTTCCACATAAAGCGCTTCTTTATTTTCATAATAATAGAAAATATTGGACTTATGCATATTTGCCAGTTGAGCAATTTCATCCAGACTTGCCCCGCTAAAACCGTAAGTTGAAAAGACATCCAGTGCAGCACTGAGCAACTGATTTCGTTTTTGCGTACTCTTTTTTTGTTCCATTGGCATAACTAGTCTAGACGGTTCAGAAGGATTGTAAGGTAAACCGTGCGATTTGTGCACAGCCTAAATTTATTTTTCTGCCCGAGAAGAAAAAATAAGTACTTCATCTTGCGGGAGTTGTTTGAAATTCCAGCATCTTTTTGTTCAAAAAGCAAACAAATTATATAAATTTTAGTCGAATGTCATGATCACGGTTTTGCTGTTTTTTTGCACGTTATTGACTCGCGTTTCACTTAAATAGTGCATTGTTGTGCGCCATAATTTTACTAAACGGTAAAAACAATTTGACCATATGTTTTATTCAAATGCTTAT
Organism: Acinetobacter septicus; assembly: GCF_019355975.1. Lineage (NCBI taxonomy): Bacteria > Pseudomonadati > Pseudomonadota > Gammaproteobacteria > Moraxellales > Moraxellaceae > Acinetobacter > Acinetobacter septicus. The sequence goes on from NZ_CP079898.1 coordinate 2,329,336, forward strand.
AAATTATGAATAAAACAAAGTTGGCATGGCATATGCATTAGAAAATAACAAGAAATGGCCATTCTTAGAAATTGAATTGATGAGTTTTAGCGATTGCTCAAGTCATCCGTGCATTACATCTTCCCAAGAGGATTGACCAAATGAAAATAGGTGTTTTTTGTCCCATCGGAAACAATGGCTGGCTGCTTTCAGAAAATGCGCCACAATATATGCCCACTTTTGAACTCAACAAGCAAATTGTACAACGCGCTGAACATTATGGTTTCGATTTTGCCCTGTCCATGATCAAGTTGCGTGGATTTGGTGGAAAAACTGAATTTTGGGATCATAACCTCGAAACTTTTACCCTGATGGCAGGATTGGCTGCGGTTACCAGCAAAATCAAAATTTATGCAACCGCTGCAACATTGGTCATGCCGCCAGCGATTGTGGCTCGGATGGCCTCGACCATTGACTCAATCTCCAATGGACGCTTTGGTCTGAATGTCGTGACAGGTTGGCAAGCCCCTGAATATAGCCAAATGGGAATGTGGCCAGGCGATGAATATTTTGGCAAGCGTTATGAATATTTGTCTGAGTACGTTCAAATTTTGAGAGAACTTTGGGCGACAGGGCAGTCAGATTTTAAGGGTGAACATTTTCAGATGGATGATTGCCGGGTGAGTCCGCAACCACAAAGTGAGATGAAAATTATCTGCGCAGGACAATCCGATACAGGGCTCGAATTTTCCGCCCAACATGCCGATTATAACTTCGTGTTTGGTAAAGGATTGAATACACCAACGGCATACGCAGAGATTAATGATCGTTTAAAACATTTTACCGACCAAACAGGTCGTGATGTTCAGACCTATGTGTTGTTTATGGTGATTGCGGCAGAAAACGATGCAAAAGCAATGGCGAAATGGCAAAGCTATAACGACGGTGCCGACGTAGAGGCGATCAATTGGCTGATGAATCAAGGTGGCAAAGATACTAAATCAGGCACAGATACCAATATTCGTCAAATGGCATCCAGTGTTTCGCCCGTCAATATCAACATGGGAACGCTAGTCGGTTCGTATGAGAAGGTCGCCGCCATGCTAGATGAAATTGCGGAGATTCAAGGGACAGAAGGCATCTTGCTGACTTTTGATGACTTTGTACAAGGCGTTGAAGACTTTGGCGAACGGATCCAACCGCTGATGAAATCGCGTCAGGAGGTGGTTGCTGAGTATCAACCCACTCAAACTTTGGAGAAAAGCGCATGAATACCGTGATTGCAGATTTTACCGAACGCGCAGGTACAGGTCGTGTGTTAAAAGCGGAACCTGAAGCGATCCAACTTGCGCCAGAACAGACCGCTCTCATCGTAATTGATATGCAAAATGCCTATACCTCGATCGGAGGTTATCTGGATCTGGCAGGTTTTGATGTCTCCAAAACCAAACCTGTGGTTGCCAATATTCAAAAAGCGATTACAGCAGCCCATGCTGCGGGCATTCAGGTGATTTACTTTAAAAATGGTTGGGATGATCAATATGTCGAAGCGGGCGGTGCAGGTTCGCCTAATTTTCATAAATCCAATGCGCTGAAAACCATGCGTAAACAGCCTGAGCTACAGGGTAAATTACTGGCAAAAGGCGGTTGGGATTTTGAACTCATTGATGAATTACAACCTACAACACAAGATATTGTGATTGAAAAACCACGATATAGTGGTTTCTTCAATACTGCACTGGATAGCATGTTACGCGCTCGCGGGATTCGCAATTTGGTGTTTGTCGGGATTGCCACCAATGTCTGTGTGGAATCGACTCTGCGCGATGGTTTCTTCCTTGAATATTTCGGGGTGGCCTTAGACGATGCCTGCTATCAGGCCGGCCCGCCTGAAATGCATACAGCCAGTATGTACAACATCAAAACTTTTTTTGGCTGGGTGTCAGATACGCAAAGTTTTGTCGACACATTTCAACATAACCCACAGTTTGCCAAGACCGCTTAAGGGAGTATCGTCATGCCTAAACAGATTATTTTACCAGCAGGAACACCACCGCCTTTAGCACCGTATGTGCCTGCAACCAAAGCCGATAATATCGTGTATGTCTCAGGGATTTTAGCTTTTGATGAAAATAACAATGTGCTGCATGTCGGTGATGCCGCCGCACAAACCCGCCATGTATTAGAGACGATTAAGGGAATCTTAGCCAATGCGGGCGGAAGCTTACAAGACGTCACCTTTAACCATATTTTTTTACGAGACTGGGCAGATTACGCCGCGATGAATCAGGTTTATGCGGAATATTTTCCAGATGAACGTCCCGCCCGTTACTGCATTCAGGTGGGATTGGTCAAACCCGATGCGCTGGTTGAAATCGCCTCAGTGGCGCACGTTTAACTACACCAAAACCAATTTCTTATGCTGTTAAATAGCATACGTGAATCCTCATGACGTTGATGTTTTGAGGGGGAGATCAGCAATGACTGTATTAACACACACCACAAATCAGCTTAAAAGCTTGCTTGAAAAAATTACACCGTCTCATCGTTCTACGCATTTGCAGGTCGATCAACAGGCCTTTCGACAGGGGATGTCCAATCTGGGCGCTGCGGTTAATGTGATTACCACCGATGGTGTCGCTGGGAAATCAGGTTTTACGGCTTCCGCCGTGTGCAGTGTTACCGATAGCCCACCGACATTATTGGTGTGTTTAAACCGTTCTGCTTCTGTATTTGAAACTTTTCAGAAAAATCAGGTGCTTTGTGTCAATACGCTGGCGGCGCATCAGACCACCCTATCTAATCTTTTTGGCGGCAAAACGCCAATGCCTGAACGCTTTGCTCAGGGAGAATGGCAAACATTGGTCACACAGGCGCCTGTTTTAGAAGATGCCTTGGTGTCGTTTGATTGTGAAGTGGTGCAGAGCCTATCCGTCGGTAGCCACGATGTTTTTTTCTGCGAGGTCAAGGCGATCCAGTATGGTCAGGGGCAAAACCCCCTAATGTATTTTAACCGCAACTATTGTGAACCCCATTATGTAGCTTAAATCTCATGTGAAATGAGGAGAAATAGCGATGTCGAGTCAAGAACCGTGGTTTGTCAAATTTAAACCTTATCAAGGCAATCTGGATCAAAATCCTGTTCAGATTGATGAATATCTTCCCGCAGGAAAAAGTGTTGTACTGGGTTTACAACATGCTTTCGCCATGTTTGGGGCAACCGTGCTGGCACCGTTATTGATGGGTTTTGATCCCAATCTGACGATTTTTATTACTGGTTTTGGCACCATTTTATTCTTTTTAATTACAGGTGGGCGTTTACCCAGCTATTTAGGTTCAAGTTTTGCGTTTATTGCAGCAGTTGCCGCGGCAACGGGCTACAATGGTATTGGAGCAAACCCAAATCTGGCTTTGGCTTTGGGAGGAACAGTTGTCTGCGGAATAATTTATGCGCTGATTGGTTTGGTGGTGATGCGTACAGGTACGGCATGGATTGAAAAATTGATGCCACCGATTGTCACAGGTGCCATCGTCATGATCATCGGATTAAATCTTGCTCCAGTGACGATTAAAGGCGTTTCAAGCAATGGTTTTGATACATGGATGGCGGTTCTCACAATTCTATGTATCAGCGCAGTAGCAGTATTCACCAAAGGCATGCTCCGTCGTTTGCTATTACTGGTCGGGTTATGTGTGGCTTATTTTGCCTATTTTATCTTCGCCAATGTATTGGGATGGGGCAAAGCCATTGATTTTACCCCCATTGCACAAGCGGCTTGGTTTGGCTTACCGACCTTCCATACGCCCGTTTTTCAAGCCAATGCGATTTTGCTGATAGCCCCTGTTGCCTTGATTTTAGTAGCAGAAAATCTGGGCCATTTTAAGGCGGTTTCTGCCATGACTGGACGCAATCTTTCGCCGTATATGGGGCGTGGATTTTTTGCTGATGGCGTGTGTACCACTATGTCTGCCTCAATTGGTGGGACAGGGATGACCACGTATGCTGAAAATATTGGCGTGATGGCGGTAACCAAAGTTTATTCGACGACCGTATTCGTTGTTGCGGGGATATTTGCCATTTTACTGGGTCTTTCACCTAAATTTGGTGCCGTGATTCATACCATTCCAGTTGCTTTACTGGGCGGTGCTTCGATCGTGGTCTTTGGTTTGATTACCGTGGCAGGGGCTAAAATCTGGATTGATAATCGGGTTGATTTTAGTCAAAACAGTACCCTGATTATTGCCGCAGTGAGTTTGATCATGGGGGCAGGAAATTTCAGTTTACATATCGGTCCGTTTGATCTGGGCGGAATTGGAACTGGGACGTTAGCAGCCATCGTATTGAACCTATTGCTGAATCGAAATCAAAAGACTTTAAACCAGACAGACACTTCAGCACATGATGATCAAAATATTCAACCGCTTAGCCCGCGGTCTTAAGGAGTAAATCTGCTGATGCGTATCGGATTTATAGGTCTAGGAGCGATAGGATGGCATATGGCGAGGCATTTAACTCAGCTCGATGCCACGGTTATGGTATGGAATCGAACTCAACGTAAAGCAGAGGCACATGCAGCCCAATTTGCAACAGTTGCAGTTGATCTGGATGTGTTAGTACAGGCCGATTTTATTTTTTCCTGTCTTCCAACAAGTGCAGAGGTGGAAGCAATGATTGCTGCACATCCACCTCAATCTGGCAGTATCTGGATAGATTGTACCAGTGGTGTTCCTTGCTCGGCACAACAGTTGAGCCATTCGTTAAAACTGCGGAATATCGAGTTTTTGGATGCGCCAGTTTCAGGACAAACCATTGGCGCAGAACAGGGAACATTGACTGTAATGGTTGGGGGTGATGCCACTGCTTTTGAACGAGCCAGAGCTGTGATTCAGGCCTTTGCGGGAAAGATTGAACATGTCGGAGAAAGTGGAGCTGGCTTTGCGGTCAAGGCGATTAATAATAGCTTGATGGCTGCTAATCTTTGGGCATTAAGTGAGGGTTTGTCGGTACTCAAGGCGCGTGGGGTCAATTTAGAAGCTGCTTTGGCATGTATTAATCACTCCAGTGGTAAAAGTACCATGTCTGAGACGGTGATGCCGCAAAAAATCATGAGTCGGCGTTTTAATAAAACGTTTGCGCTGCATTTATTGCAAAAAGATATCGGGATTGCGCTTGATCTGATTGCAGAGACTCAGCAGCAGGGACGTTTATTACATGCTGTACAACAGTTGTATGCTCAAACCGATCGACAAACAGCCGAGCACGTCGATTTTTCAGCGGCTATTCAAGTGCTTGAGCAATCTCACCAAGTATTGTTGAATTAAAAATAGGTAAATTCTTGAATGAATAAAAGCCGCAGATTGCGGCTTTATTTATGTGGCCAAAACAGCCTCTAATACTCGTTGTTCTAATTCTGCAAATTCAGCCCCTTTTTTGCGTGGTCGAGGTAGATTGACCTCAAAACTATGCGCAATATGACCTTTATCCAGCAAAATAATTTTATCCGCGAGTTGGACTGCTTCACTGACATCATGTGTGACCAAAATGGCGGTAAAACCTTGTTCTTTCCACAAGCGTTCAATCAGATTTTGCATTTCCAGACGAGTCAAAGCATCCAGTGCGCCTAAAGGTTCATCTAAAAGCAGGATACGTGGTGAATGCGATAAAGCCCGAGCCAGCGCCGTACGTTGGCGTTGACCTCCTGATAACTGAGATGGCCATTGACCTGCTTTGTCTTTGAGTCCGACTTTTTCCAAGAGTTGTTCAGCAATATCACGTTTATCTTTGGCTAATCCTAGCTGTACATTCTGTAAAATACTTTTCCAGGGCAAAAGACGTGGATCCTGAAACATTACCCGAATATCATCACTAGTAATGCCTTCACGAAAATTTCGTGCAGATTTAAACTTAATTTCGCCATAACTGGGTTGTTCCAAATCTGCAATTAAGCGCAGGAGCGTACTTTTGCCACAGCCACTTCGACCTACAATCGCAACAAACTCACCCGGTTGAATATGCAGATCAAGATCTTCTAGAACCTTCACCTGCCCATAAAATTTATGCAGTTGTTCAATACTGATTTCGGCACCTATCGGTGCATCTTCAACCTGAATAGATGTTTCAAGAGGTCGATTCGCTGGTTTATCTGGATATAACGGTAAATTTAAATTGGTCATGATCAAAGCCCTCGAAATTTATGGTTGATAGCCTGCATGCCAGCGCAATAAATAGCGCTCAAGCCCCTGTGCCAAAACATCGGCAAGTTTGCCCAATAAGGCGTAAAGTAAAATCCCGACCAGCACCACATCAGTCTGTAAAAATTCACGTGCATTCATGGTCATATAACCGATACCAGACTGTGCCGAAATCGTTTCTGCCACAATCAACAGTACCCACACCAGACCCAGTGCAAAGCGTAATCCGACCAGAATGGACGGCATCGCACCCGGTAAAATGATGTCTTTATACAGTTGCCAGCGGGTCAAACCATAGCTTTTTCCCATTTCGATCAATTGTGGATCGACCGAACGAATACCATGATAGGTATTGATATACATTGGGAAAAAAACACCGACTGCGACCAGAAATAATTTGGCAGATTCATCGATACCAAACCACAGGATCACCAAAGGGATTAGCGCCAATGCAGGAATATTACGAATCATCTGTAAGGTCGTGTCGAGTAAGGTAGAGGCGGTTTTGGATGAGCCATTCAGTAATCCTAACAGCAGTCCTAATCCGCCCCCAATTAACAGACCAAGCAGTGCTCGACCAGCACTGACTTTGACATGATGCCAAAGTTCACCACTGACCAGCAGATGCCAGAATGCACTAACCACCGCCGTTGGCGCAGGCAAGACGCGACTTTGCAGGATTCCTGTGCTGGACGCGAGTTGCCAGATCAGAATCAATGCGATTGGAAACAACCACGGTAAGCTGCGTTTAAAAATCGCTATTGTTCCACGTGAAACAATAGAGGAGGCTGTATTGACACTCATACAGGCTCCTTGATCACTTTTTCTTTCTTGGTCTGATCAGGTGCATAGTTATTGGCAATAATTTCACCGAAAGGCCCTGTAAGGTTCGGTTGCGCCAGTTTCTCACGGGTTTTGAGTGGAAGTAGTGGAAACACCAGTTCAGCAAAACGAATCGATTCTTCCAGATGTGGGTAGCCTGAGAAGATAAAGGTGTCGATCCCTAAGTCGGCATATTCCTGAATACGCGCAGCAACCGTTTCTGGATCCCCAACTAGCGCGGTTCCTGCTCCACCACGAACCAGTCCAATGCCTGCCCATAAGTTTGGCGAAACTTCAAGTTTGTCACGTTGACCACCGTGTAGAGCCGCCATGCGTTGCTGACCAACCGAATCCATTTGTGCAAATTTCTTTTGTGCTGCGGCAATAGTGTCATCATCCAGGTATTGAATCAGTTCGTTGGCTGCTGCCCAAGCCTGTTCATTGGTTTCACGCACAATCACATGCAAACGGATCCCATAGTTCAGGGTGCGTCCTTTGGCAGCAGCTTTTGCTTTCATACCTTCAATTTTCTCTTTAACCGCCGCAGGAGGTTCACCCCAAGTCAAATAGGTATCAACTTGTTCAGCCGCCAGTTCTGAAGCGGCATCGGATGAACCACCAAACCATAAGGGTGGATAAGGTTTTTGAATCGGTGGATAGAGCAGTTTGGCTTCATCGACGCTCAAACGATCACCATGAAAGGTAAACGCTTCGCCTGTATGTGAGCGCGTCAGGATTTCACGCCAGATTTTAACGTATTCACTGGCAGTCTGATAACGGGTTGAATGGTCTTCATACAAGCCATCGCCTTTAAGTTCTTGTTCATCGCCGCCTGTCACCAAATTGAGCAATACGCGACCGCCAGATAAACGATCAAAGGTGGCTGCCATACGAGCTGCCAGTGCAGGGGTGGTAATCCCCGGACGCAGCGCCACCAGAAATTTCAAATGCTTGGTTGCATCAATCAGGCTGGCCGCAGTAATCCAAGGATCTTCACATGAACGTCCCGTTGGAATCAAAACACCGCTATAACCCAGATTATCCACCGCCACCGCAATTTGTTTCATATACGCATGATCCACCTGACGCGCACCTTTGCTGGTTCCTAAATAGCGACTGTCACCGTGAGTGGGAATAAACCAGAAAATATTCATATTAACCTTCCTTTAAATGCGTTTTCATCAAATTGCTTGAGTGTTAAGAAACTCAGTATTCATTAACTTAAAAATTAAGAAGCCTTGGGTGATTTGGCTGTCCAGATGGTTTGACTCACCTGAATACTTTTAGGAATCAGTTGAACTTGCAGAAATAGATCGGCAATATTCTGTTGGGCTTGGGTGACTTCAGGCGTCACAGGTTGTACAGGTGATGGCTTAAGTCGCTTGTCTAGTACTGCTTTGGCGACTTGGGTATCCAGTCCAGTGCTTTGTGCATAAATACTTAAACCTTCATCTTGATGTTTCACAAACCATTGATCTGCTTGGTTTAAGCCAGTTAATACTTTTTGCGCAGCATCAGGATGCTGTTGGATAAATTTTGGATTACCAATATAGAAAGAATAGGTAGTTGGGAAAGCTGTGCCATCGATCAGCGATTTAGCATGACCTTTAAGCTCAGTGGTACTTAAGTACGGTTCCCAGATTGACCAAGCATCGATGGCACCTTTGTCAAAGGCGGCACGGGCATCGGCAGGGGGGAGCCAGACGGGTTGAATGTCCTGCCAGCTTAAACCTGCTTTTTGTAGCACCTTGGCAAGCAATTCATGCGCACTTGAACCCTTTTGTACCGCGATACGTTTTCCTTTAAGGTCTTGAATCGATTTGATTGTGCTATTGGCTGGAATCAACAGGGCCTGAGAATTGGCAGGAACCACCTCATAACCGACATAGCTCAGATCTTTATCAGCAGCCTGTGCAAAGATGGGTGGTGTATTGCCGACTGCACCAAAATCCACGGCACCTACAGCCAACGCTTCAAGCATTTGTGGGCCAGCTGGAAATTCACGCCATTCAATTTTGGCATTTGGAAATTCCTGCTCAAATATTTTTTGTTGTTTGGCAATCAAAAAATTCAGTGAAGATTTTTGAAAACCGATGGTTAAGGTTTTCACTGGCGCGGTCTGGGTTGTGCCTGCCTCTTTTTGTGCTTGCGCATGGGATTCGGTTTTCTGGCAAGCACTGAGCCCCAATCCAAGGCTTATAGCGCCAATCACACTCCACTGTTTTAAGCTAATCATCAGTTATTATCCTATTGGTTTTATTTATTTAATTTCGCCAGTTAAAATGGCATCTTGAATTTTTAATGGCTGTGGAATTAACTTTTGTTGATAAAAAGCATCGGCCACTTGTTGCTGTTCATTAATCACTTGTGGCGACAATGGCGTCACGCCAAAGCCCATGCGGGAAATTGAGGTTTTTAGAATATTGAAATCCAGTGCAGTCGGTTTTTCTAGGAGTTTGGCAGCATCATCCTGATGAGTCTTAACCCATTCCGTACTTTGATTCAGTTCATTGACCAATGTTTTCAACACATCTGGGTGGTTCTGGGCAAATTTACGATCTGCCAGATAAAATTGATGGTTGCTGACCAGATTTTGTCCAGTGGCAAGGACACGTGCACCAATTTGTTGTTCTGCCGCAGCAAAGAATGGATCCCAGATCACCCATGCATCGACGGCACCTTTTTCAAAGGCAGCACGGGCATCGGCAGGCGGTAAGTACACCACTTGGATGTCATTTAGGCTTAGTTGGTTCTTTTCTAGGACTTTAAGTAATAGATAATGCACATTGGAGCCTTTATTGAAGGCGATGCGTTTACCTTTTAAGTCCTGAATGGATTGAATCGTAGAATTTTTAGGCACAATCAGCGCTTCAGCATTGGGAGCAGCAGGCTGATTGGCGACATAGACCAAATTCGAATTGGCTGCTTGAGCAAAAATAGGAGGCGCTTCACCTGCCTCGCCAAACACTACACTCCCGACATTTAAGCCTTCTAAAAGCTGTGGTCCAGCAGGAAATTCAACCCATTTAATGTTGATTCCTTGTGCTTTCAACGCTTTATCTAGTACACCGCGCTCTTTGACAATCGGCAATAAACCATATTTTTGAAAACCGATATTTAAGGTGGTGAGATCCTGAGCTTCTTTTTTGGCACAGCCACTGAGCATCATGATTCCTGCGATACTCGCCGTCATCACTGAAAATTTGAACCACGAAGAAGAATGGATGCGTGTCATGAGGTGTATTGCCCTAAATCTAAAAATAAGCGTTGAGGGCACACCTTAAAACCATTTCTATTGCATAAAAAATAAGTTTTTTGACATTAGTTATGAAAAAAATGGATAAATAAAAAAGTGCTAAGGATATGCAAAAAGGAATATTTAAAAGAAATAGCAAAGATCAAAATATATCCATTAAGTATTTGATCTTAAATATTTTATTGAATAAGAATAAGTTTATGAAAATAATTAATAATCTTGTTAAAGCGCAACAGAAGTTTTATGACTAAGCTTAGTTAGAATAAAGATATACACCGTTATGCTAAAGCCAGCCCATTGTACTCAATGGACTGGTCGCTCAAAAAAAGAACATCAGGATTTACATCAACATTTTTTTAAATACCAATGAATTTCGTTGATAGTTATACAACTCTTGCCGTGCATTGGGGAGATCATCGACACTGGCAGTCTGAAAACCTTGTTCCAAGAACCAGTGCGCGGTGCGTGTGGTGAGTACAAATAATTGTAATATGCCGCTTTGTCGGGCTTTTTCTTCTAAGAAATGTAGGATTTGACTGCCACGGTTCGACTTGCGATAAGCGGGATCCACTGCGACACAGGCGATTTCAGCAGAGCGGATTTCATTTTTTTCTGTTGGAATTGGATAGAGCGCAGCACAGGCTAGAATCATGCCATCGCGTTCGATCACGGCAAATTGTCCAATTTCACTTTCTAATCGTTCGCGGGAGCGATAGACCAAAATACCATCTTGTTCCAGTGGACGTAGTAGATTGATCAGTCCACCAACATCCTGAATGGTGGCCATACGGACTTCTTCATAATGTGCATCGGTAATCATGGTGCCGATACCATCACGAGTAAATAACTCCTCAATTAAAGCACCATCGTAGGCATAAGAAATCAAATGCACTCGATGTACGCCTGACAGTGAGGCGCGCTGCGCTCCCTGTAAATGCAAGGCCATTTCATCATCATCTTGCTGAAATTGCTCAATATAATGGTCTAACTGATGTGAATTGAGTTCCCGTAATACTTTGCCCTGATCATCCAGTAAGCCTTGTTTATTGCCCAAAAAAATCAGTTTGTCGGCCTGTAGTGCAATCGCAGTTTTGGTGGCAACTTCTTCTGCCAACAGATTAAACACTTCGCCTGTGGTGGAATAGCCTGTTGGTCCCAGAACCACAATATTATGATTATCCAAATGGCGCTGAATGGCATCGGTGTCGATACTGCGAACTTCTCCCGTGAGCTGAAAATCCACGCCATCACGAATTCCATAGGGTTTGGCAGTGACAAAGTTGCCAGAAACAGCATCAATACGCGCACCAAACATGGGTGAGTTAGCCAGCCCCATCGATAACAGGGCTTCAATTTCAAGTCGGATAGAACCCACAGCATTCATAACGCAGCCGAGAGATTCGCGTGTGGTGACGCGACGATGCAGGTGAATCGGGGTTTGAATCTGTTTTTCTTGCAGATTTTGATTAATTTGTGGACGTGCGCCGTGGACTAAAATCAGTCGGATACCCAACGAATGCAATAACGCAATATCATGAATAATATGTTGAAAATTAGGGTGTTGAACGGCTTCACCGCCGAACATTAAAACGAAAGTTTTATTTCGATGTGCATTGATATACGGTGCTGAGTGACGAAACCAACGCACATAATCTTGCGTGGTGCTAGAAGTAGACTCAGTCTCGTGTAATTGCATAATCGACTCAAAAATAGAGAAATATAGACTGATTTTAAACAAAATTCGTTAAAGGGGAATGCCTGATGCAAAAAAACACCCTAATCATCATCAGGGTGCTTTAAAAAAGCTTAGACGTGATCAAAGCATTTTTAGAATTTTATGATCATGTTGAGAGACGAGAACATAGTGTCCATTCAACTGATACCATTGCTGACCACGTTTGGGCTGCGCCAAGTGTTTGTGGCTACGGTAATCAACCTGATAGCGCGATGACTGGTACTGACGTGGTAGGGTATGACCAATCCGCCAGTCACGGCTCGGATCCAGCTTTTTATCCATCTCATGTTTGGGTTGATGAAGTTCTGCCTGATTTTGATGGACATAATGTTTTGAATGCGGATCTTGTGGAGCGGCCATGGCGCTGGTTGCCAGTAATCCACTCATGCCCAAAACCATTGTACTGATCCATTTATTCATCTGCATAATGTACCTCTATCATGTTTCAACTTATCTTTGATGGTTTTAACTTAACGTCAAATTTGAGAGAAAACGTGAAGAGTGCATAGCAAATTGTGAAAGATCGGGATGGATTAAGAAGAGCATGTGAACATAGGGTTAAAAAAAGCCCAGATTTGGAATCTGGGCTAGAAAAAAGTAATATTTTTAATAAAAGTAAATCGTTTAAAAACCTACAATCCGAATAATATCATTGGTATCTGAGTTGACTAAGATATAGTCATTGTTGATTTTATACCATTGCTGATTTCGGTCAGGTTTCGGCAGATTATGATCCCGATATTCAACTTTATAGCCATTGCTGCGATAGTGTTGAGGCATGACATAACCAGCTTGCCAGCGATGCTGTTTTAAGCGTTGTACGCCACGTTCTTCACGCATACGGCGTTGTTCTGAGCGCATCTGTTCATTGTCATCATTATGATTGCGATCATAACCACGCTCTTTACGTGCCTGAGGAAAATCATGGCTATTATCGCGATCAAAATACGGTCCAGCCACTGCAACCGTACTCATTAGTGCAGTCAAAGATAATGCCAGAACTGTCAAAATCTTTTTCATCATGCTTCCTCGGTGACGTACTTCTTTTTCATGGTTTTAATGTACAAAAAAAATGCAGAGAAACTGTGAAGATTGCGCAATAATTCAATTAAAAATATGAAGATAAGACTGATCTTTTTGCCTAGGCATTTTGCACTGTTTTAATTTGTTTTGTCCAGTCGGATAAGTCTTAAGTCTGAGGGATTTGAAGCTTAATACATCTATAAATAGCAGATATAGCAATAACAGAGCTTGAGTAATGTATTTCAAAGCGAATTTTCCATACGTTTCACATCCTTAGCGAAGTGAAACGGGTTTAATGCCATTGTTCAGAAAAACGCTGCAAGGAATCTAGCATGACGATGATGTCTGTTGCCTGTTGAGCATCATCTAGTGCAATCACAAGGGTTTCTGAAAGTTGTAAATGACGAATCGATTGAATAATTTGTTTCTTATGAATGGAATCCCGCATGACTGTTCTCCTTAAGGATCAATGAAAATATGAAGGCAGTTTAAATGGGGTTGTATAATTTGTAAAAACGAATAATTTTCTTATTTTAATTTAAAAATACGATTATTGTGTTAGAAAAAAGCATCCCGAAGAATGCTGATCTTTTTCTTTAAGAGTAGGTTCAGTCTTGCGCATCGATACTTTGACCATCCAGATGCAAACTATCATCACCCATCAGATATAAATAGGCCGGCATAATCGATTCTGGAGTAGGTAAGCTTAATGGATCTTCATCTGGATAAGCTTTTGCACGCATGGCGGTGCGGGTTGCACCCGGATTAATACAATTAAAACGAATATTGGGATGGATATGCTCTGCGGCAAAAATTTTACTGACCGCTTCGATGGCGACTTTGGAAACAGAATACGCCCCCCAAAGCGCTCGTGCTTCACGTCCGACACCAGAACTGGTAAATACCACCGAAGCATGTTCTGACTTTTGTAAAAGGGGTAATAAAGCCTGAGTCAGCATAAAGGGCGCACGTACATTGACGGCCATGACATCATCCCAGATTTGGGGTGAATAATCGGCTAGAGGAACACGTTCACCTAACATTCCTGCATTATGCAAGATTCCATCCAAACGACCAAATTGCGATTCAAGGGTATTCACCAACAATTCATAATCACGCACCGATGCGCTGGAAAGTTGTAGCGGTAAAATCGCAGGTTGCGGTGCGCCTAGACTTTCGATTTCATCATAAATCACTTCAAGTTTATTCAGGGTTCGACCATGTAATACCACAGTTGCGCCATGTAGCGCATAGCTCATGGCAGCAGCACGACCAATGCCATCACCCGCACCAGTAATTAAAATAATACGGTCTTTTAATAAATCGGTACGAGGCTGATATTCTGAATATTTCATGGTGAACCTCCCTAAAATTTGATTCAAATTATAATGATACTGCTCACATGCTAACGGGTTTTTGTGAACTTAACTGTAGTAATTGGCGTAACATGCAGTGTAATTCAGTAACATCCTGCACGATGGCATTCGCTTGCCAAGCTTCGAGATTATCCTGATATTCCAGTGGCAAATACCCATAGGCGGCCAAAATCGTATACATCTTGGCAGCGCGACCTGCATCGATATCACGTGGATGATCGCCCACATAAACGATGTGTTCGCTAGGCAAATTTAACTGTCTGGCAGCCAGATACATCGGCTCAGGGTCGGGCTTGGTCTTGCTGACATCTTCAGGACACACCAGTACACTGCATCGTTCAGTTAAATTCAGTTCAGCCAGTAACAACTCACTTAAGCCACGCGGTTTATTGGTGACAATGCCCCATGGAATTTGATGTGCCTCTAGTTCTTCAAGTAATGGATACATGCCTGAAAATAAATCGGTATCCACCACAATTTGCTGGGCATACATATCCAAAAAACGCTGACGATGCTGTAAAAATACAGGGTCATCTAGTTCTAACTCTGGATAGACCAATTTCACCATCGCACGTGCGCCTTCAGATACCTGAGTACGAATCAGATCAGCCTCAACGACTGGGCGTTGTTCTTCACGGCACATGGCCTGAATAATCCGAATAAAATCAGCAGCGGTATCGATTAAGGTACCATCCAGATCAAACAGAACGGCTTTCATGTCTGCACTCATACTGCGACAGCCTTGACGGTATGTACCATATAGTTGACATCCACATTCGGTGCAAGCCAATAATGTTTGGTCAATGGATTGTAATGTAAGCCCGTCATTTCTTTTAAGGTCAGACCTGCTTCACGGATATCCTGTGCCATTTCTGAGGGACGGATAAATTTGTGATAGTCATGCGTGCCTTTTGGCAATAAGCGTAAAACGTATTCGGCCCCAAGAATGGCAAACAAATACGATTTTGGATTACGGTTAATGGTTGAAAAAAACACATGACCGCCGGGTTTGACCAAAGTCTGACAAGCCTTAACGATAGAGGCTGGATCAGGCACGTGCTCCATCATTTCCATACACGTTACCACATCGTATTGTCCTGCTTGCTCCAGAGCCAATTGTTCAACAGGAATTTGACGATATTCGATATTCTTAACATTGTCCTGCTGTGCGTGTAAACGCGCGACGTTCAGCGGCGCTTCACCCATATCAATCCCCAACACATTTGCGCCGCGACGTGCCATGCTTTCGGCTAAAATACCGCCGCCACAACCGACATCCAACACTTTCTTGCCTGCAATGCCGCCTGCGTGTTCATCTATCCAGTTTAAACGCAATGGATTAATCTGATGTAGCGGACGAAATTCGGAATGCTGATCCCACCATTTGGCTGCGAGTGCTTCAAATTTTGCGATTTCTTGTGGATCAACATTCAGTTGCGACATGGTGTCACCTCTTTTATAAGTGTTTTCATCAATCGTTAAGTTTGGTTTACTAGTGTTAGTGTAACCAGAAATCGGAAAAAAGCGACCAGCTTGCTAAAAGATATGCTAAAAATCTTCACACAAGCAAAACGAATTTAGCATATTTGTTTTATATTTAGAGCATAAACTCAACACAATGATTTAGAGGAAAAAACAGCGAATGAAAAAGTTTGTATTTGGTGGTCTGTGTGCCGCGATGATGGCAATTTCTGGCACAGCTATGGCGGCTGATTTTGTAGCAGGAAAGGATTATACGGTTGTTGCCAATCCTGGCAAGGTAGCGGTACCCGGGAAAATCGAAGTGCGTGAGTTTTTTTGGTACGGTTGCCCGCACTGCTTCAAGCTTGAACCTTATATGCAAACGTGGTTAAAACAGATTCCAAAAGATGTAAACTTTTTGCGTACACCTGCTGCTATGAATAAGGTTTGGGAACAAGGCGCGCGTGCGTATTATGTTTCTGAAGCGCTTGGCGTGCGTAAAAAGACCCATTTGCCATTGTTCCATGCGATTCATGACCAAGGGCAGCAAATTTTTGATCAGGCCTCTTTAGCGAAGTTCTACGCAGGTTATGGCGTTCCAGAGCAGAAATTTAATAGCATGTTTAACTCATTCCCAATTACCGCAAAAATTGCAGAATCCAATAAATTGGCACAGCAATATCAGCTCACAGGCGTTCCTGCGGTGGTGGTGAATGGTAAATACGTGGTTCAGGGTGAAGATGGTAAAGTGACTCAAGTTATTAACTATCTAATTGAAAAAGAACGTAAAGGCAAATAAGCCTTAATGTCATAAAAGCCCCTCTATTGTTTAGATAAAGGGGCTTTATTTTTATTTATCTTTTTATTTGTTGAGTTCATCGAGTTTAATTTCTAGTTCAAAAGCATCCAGATTGATGGATTGCGTTGGTAGAGAAAGTGCCTGATTGACATACAGATTAATCAATTTTTGCCGTGAACCAATCGAACGTTGATAATAACTTGAATTGAGCAGTAACGCCGCGCCATAGGTCAATGACCAGATATAAGACAGATAATCGCGAATCGACATATCGTAATTGACTGATTTTAAATAGGCTTCAGTAATGTCTTTAATCGCCAAAATGCGTTCCTGACGAATGTCATACAGTTCTTTAAATAAATGATTAAGTTTGGACTCGCTCATGGTTAGATTTTCTTCGAGCTGATGCAGCAAAATAGTTCGCGCTGGCGCAAGCAAGTGATGCAGCATATAAATTGGGGCATATTCCTTAAAATTATTATTGTGCTTTTGCGAGATTTCTAAGAGTTTTTTCTCATTTTCAATGACCAGTTCCAGTAACAGCTCATTTTTACTTTTAAAATGTTTATACAGCGTCCCTTTGGCAATATCCAGTTCAGCGACGAGTTCATCCAGCGTGATTTCCTGATTGTTTTCCAACAATAGTTTTTCTGCAACGCTTAAGATACGTTCCTTGCGAATTAAAAATTGTTGATGGCGATCTGGATTCATAACCCTTCCTATTACAGCAGTACATACACGCATGTACTGACATTAAGCCAAATTGGTAAATTCGCCAAGCTGATTGCAGGAATTTACTGATATTTTTGCTATCAAATGGTGTTTGGCATTGGCCTTATTCCCAGTTGGCAATACCACGGAAAATCAAACGAACTTGTGTAGAAGCATTTTCGATAAAAGCCTGTTGCTGCTGGTGTAGCGCTTCGCCTTCGTATTGTCGCGGTAGACTGAGCCACGTCATGGCCCATGTAAATGACATATTAATCAAAATCGTAGAAAGCACTTTAAGATCCTGATTGTCCTGAATATGCTCAAAGGTCGGCAATTTACGCAGGTCTGTGGTCAAGGCTTCGGTCAAATCTTCAATTTCACGGGCAATCGCATAGCGAACAGTAGCAGATCCACCCCAACGTTCAGCAATCATAAATTGCCATTCCAGTGGACTGTGATTGACTGCCTGCACAAATAATTCGATGCTGCTTAAAGGGTTGGCTTTGGCTTGATGTAAATAACTTTGTCCGAGTTGATGAATCAGATTTTTAATATGCAGCGCCACTTGATCAACCAATTCCTGACCTAGCGCATCCATGTCCTGAAAATGTCGATAAAACGCGGTAGGAACTAAACCGACCTCACGCGCGACTTCACGCAAACTAATACTGCTAAATGAACGTCCAGCAGTACTCAGTTGCAATGCTGCATCAAGTAATGCTTGGCGACTTTGTTGTTTACGTTCATCCCGTATCGACATGCAACTGACCTATGTTAAACCAGCCATGAGTCTACCAAAAACTGTCCTGCTTTCAAAAAAATAAATCAATCAATAAAAAATCAGTGAACACCTGTTGACTGAATTAAAAAAAAAGAATAATGTGTACACATGTTCACTGAAAGAACATTTGTTCACTCATATAAATAGCCAGATACAAACGAGGAACGTATGAACATTGCAGCCAATTATCAGCCTCAATGGATTCGCGAAGATTTTGTCGATTTCATATTGGAAAAAGTTAACCCAATGTGGACTTGGAAAAAAGTCAAAGCTCAGGTAACTTCAGTGACCGCGATCACGCCTGAACTTTATCAAATTTGTTTACAACCCAATAGCAACTTTGCCGCACACAATTTTAAGACAGGTCAAAGTGTTCTGGTAACGGTGGTAGTGGCAGGCGTACGTTATCAGCGTAGTTATTCTGTGATGCAGATCGATGCTCAGGGCAATCTGTATTTGGGCGTTAAAGTTCAAGGTGTCGTTTCACGCGCTATGAGCCAATTACACGCGGGTGATGTGATTGAGATTTCTCAAACTCAGGGTGAGTTTTGTTTGCATCAGGATCAAAGCGCTGCGCTACTGATTGCATCAGGCAGTGGCATTACCGCGATTTATTCCTTATTACAGCAAGCGATTAAACAACAATTACCGCAAATTGATGTGATTTACTTTAGTCGTGATGCGGCGTTTCATCAAGAATTACAAAGTTTAGCTGATCATCATCCATCAATTCATTATCACCACATTGATACCACTCAGCAAAAACAGCATTTAACTGTAGATTTGTTAAATAAGCTAATTGGCGATTTAGAGCAAAAGCACACGTATTTGTGTGGTGCATCGAACATGATGCAAGCAGCCAAAACGATTTTTGCAGAGTTAAATCTGAGTGATCGTTTGCATATGGAGTATTTCCAGCCTGTAGTCGATGAAACGCTTGAAGCGCAACCCGTCACTTTTTTGCGCTCGCAGCAAGCATTTGAAGCCAATACCAATTTACTGGAAAGTGCTGAACAAGCGGGTTTACGTCCAGCACATGGTTGCCGTATGGGAATCTGTAATACCTGTACCTGTACCAAAATCAGTGGTTCCACCAAAAATATTCTGACGGGTGAAATTGATCATGGCAATAACACCCAAATTAAACTGTGCGTCAGTCAGGCGATTAGTCCTGTCACGATCAATCTTTAACAATCGTCAGTCCATTTGAATAGATTCGGAGAAAAATAATGAATATGTCCGTAAAATTTCCATTAAACAGTAAATCTAACTACTTAACCCCAGAACAGGTTGAGGAATTTGGTCGCCGTGTCGAAGAGATTCGCCGTGAAGTCATGGATAATCTGGGCGAAGCCGATGCCAAATACATCTACAAAATTCGTAACTTTGTCCGTTATAGCGAAATCGCATCACGCGGGATGTTAATGTTTGGCGGCTGGATTCCACCCGTATGGTTAGTCGGTACAGGTTTACTCGGTATTTCCAAAATTGTAGAGAACATGGAGCTGGGTCATAATGTCATGCATGGTCAGTTTGACTGGCTCAATGACCCAAGCTTAAACGGTGCCAATTATGACTGGGATACCATTGCCACAGGGGATGACTGGAAACATACCCATAACTATGTCCATCACACCTATACCAATATTGTCGGTAAAGATCATGATGTCGGTTATGGACTATTGCGCGTCAGTGAACAACAAAAATGGGAACCCCGCTTCTTATTGAATGTTCCAATGGCAATGCAACTAATGGTGTTTTTTGAATGGTATGTTGGGGCGCAGAATTTACATTTAGAAGATGCCATTGTATACAAAACCAAATCATGGAAAGAGGTTTGGAAAGATTCGGCTAAATTGCGCAAAAAAGTAGTGCGTCAGGTCGGTAAAGATTATGTGTTTTTTCCATTGATTGCTGGACCAAATGCCATTCCTGTCTTTTTGGGTAATGCTGTAGCAAATGTCATTCGTAGTTTATGGTCGTCTGCGGTGATTTTTAACGGTCACTTTACTGAAGATGCTGAGACTTTTGAAGAAGATAACACTGAGACTGAAACCCGCGCGCAATGGTATTTACGTCAAATTCGGGGTTCAAGTAACTTTAGTGGAACTCAAGGTTTACATATCTTGAGTGGTAATTTGAGCCACCAAATTGAACACCATTTATTTCCTGATATGCCCGCAAATCGTTATTCGGAAGTTGCCCCTAAAATCAGAGCATTGTGTGAAGAATATGGCGTGAACTATAACGAAGCCAACTTTATGAAACAGTTCTGGAGTGTTTGGGTGCGTTTAGCTAAATGTTCATTACCCAATGGCTATAGCGATCAAGTATCCAATACGATTCAAAAAGTGAAAAATCTATTTTCATTTGCAAAATAAGTGCTTTTGTAAAAAGACAAGATTGGGCCAAATTCGGCCCAATTTTATTGAGGGCTTTTGATATACTATGTTGCAATCTTATTAGCGGCAAAGAAAGGATAGATGATGCGTCTTGACCAACGAGCACTTGATCAATTACGTGATGTAAAAATTACGCGAAATTACACCCGTTATGCTGAAGGTTCGGTTTTGGTCGAATTCGGTCATACCAAGGTATTATGTACCGCAAGCGTTGATCACTCGGTACCACGCTTTTTAAAAGGGCAGGGACAAGGCTGGGTGACAGCAGAATATGGCATGTTGCCGCGTTCTACGCATACTCGTAGTGACCGTGAAGCGGCTCGTGGCAAACAAAGTGGCCGTACCCAAGAGATTCAACGTTTGATTGGTCGTAGTTTACGTGCGATGGTCGATTTGAAAAAATTGGGTGAAAATACCATTACCATCGACTGTGATGTCATTCAGGCCGATGGGGGGACACGTACCGCAGCGATTACAGGTGCGGCAGTGGCCTTGATTGATGCCATGAATGTGTTATTAGAAAAGAAGAAAATCAAACAAGATCCTCTTAAAGGTTTGGTTGCAGCGATCTCGGTCGGGATTTATCAAGACCAAGTTTTACTGGATTTGTGCTATGAAGAAGATTCAAATTGCCAAACCGATATGAATGTAGTGATGACCCAAGCGGGCGAATTTATCGAGATTCAGGGCACGGCTGAAGAAAAACCATTTACTCGTACTCAAGCCAATGACATGTTGGAAGTGGCTGAAAAAGGCATTCAAACCCTGATTCAAAAACAACAGGAAGCATTGGGCTGGTAATCTTTTCTTGAGTGGAAATATTTTAAGTGAAAACGCATCTTCGGATGCGTTTTTTTATGTCTTCATCTAATCGACATCAAATCATCATATTGTTGTAATTTTCAAGCTTTTTACTAGTCTCCATTCTTCAATGGAGAGACCCATGTCTAAATTCTTTTGTTTTTTTCTCATGATTAGCACTGTCATGCTCAGTGCTTGCAAGGACGATGAATCATCGACCCAGCCGACACAATCGCCTAAAAATAATTGCACGATGCACTGTGCGCCATAATAAAAATCATAAATAAGGATTAAATAATGAACCGTCGTGATTTTGTACTGAATACTGCCAAGACTTTATTTGGCACTGCTGCATTATCCAGTTTTCCTTTGAGTATCCAGAAAGCACTCGCCATTGATGCCAAAGTAGAAACAGGTAGCATTCAGGATGTTAAACATGTGGTGATTTTGACTCAGGAAAACCGATCTTTTGATAACTATTTTGGCACCTTAAAAGGCGTCCGTGGTTTTGGTGATCGTTTTAGCATTCCATTGAGTCAAAAGCGTAAAGTCTGGGAACAGTATGATGCCAAGCAAAATAAAATCCTGCCTTATCATTTAGATAGTCGTTTAGGCAATGCTCAGCGTGTTTCAGGTACACCGCATTCATGGTCAGATGGTCAGGATGCTTGGAATCATGGGCGCATGGGAGACTGGGTGAAATTTAAAAAACCGCAATCCATGGGATATTATAAAAAACAGGAGGTTGAATTTCAGTTTGCTTTAGCCAATGCCTTTACGCTGTGTGATGCTTATCACTGTGCCATGCATGCAGGAACCAATCCCAATCGCATGTTTATCTGGACAGGTACCAATGGCCCAGCGGCGGGTGTCGCTGCGGTGGTGAATGAATTTGATGGTCTGGGTGCATCTTCAAGCGGTTATGAATGGACGACTTATCCTGAGCGTTTACAACAAGCAGGGGTTAGTTGGAAAGTTTATCAAAATATGCCCGATAATTTTACGGATAATCCATTGGCGGGTTTTAAGCAATATCGTCGTGCCAATGAGTTGTCAGGTCAACCTGTCAGTCATGATGATCTGATTAGTCCTGCCTACGATGAAAAAATTGATAGCACTCAACCTTTATACAAAGGGATTGCCAATACCATGCCAGATGGTGGTTTTTTAGGGACATTTAAGCAAGATCTTGCCACAGGGAAATTACCGCAGGTCAGTTGGCTTGTAGCACCAGCCACTTATAGTGAGCATCCGGGACCTTCTAGTCCAGTACAAGGCGCGTGGTATATTCAGGAAGTGCTCAATGCCCTTACCGCAAACCCTGAGATTTGGTCACAAACCGTGTTACTGATCAATTTTGATGAAAATGATGGTTTCTTTGATCACGTACCATCACCAAGTGCGCCATCTAAAGATGATACAGGCAAGATATATGGTAAAACCACATTGCCTGCTGAATCTCTATCACAAGAGTATTTTAGCCATCCTGCGGTGGCGACAGCCAAATCTCAACCCAAGCCAGATGGTCGAGTCTACGGGCCGGGGATTCGTGTGCCGATGTATGTGATTTCACCGTGGAGTCGGGGTGGTTGGGTCAATTCACAGGTATTTGACCACACGTCGATTATTCAATTTCTTGAACAGCGTTTTGGTGTGAAAGAGCCGAATATCAGTGCTTATCGTCGTGCAATTTGTGGTGATTTAACCACTGCGTTTGATTTTAAAACCCCAAATAGCACACAGCTTCCCGAACTTGAAGGTAAAAAAGCCAAAACTGAAGCAGATGCAATTCGCTTGGCACAGTCGCTATTGCCACAAGTTGCTGTTCCGAGCCAACAAGTCTTTCCACAGCAAGAGATGGGGATTCGTCCATCCAGAGCATTACCGTATATCTTGCATACCAGCGCCAAGGTCAATCCATCGGGACAAAGCGTACAGCTTTTATTTGCCAATACAGGTAAACAAGCAGCAGTTTTTCATGTCTATGATCGTTTAAATCTGGATGCGATTCCTCGCCGTTATATGGTCGAAGCAGGCAAGCAATTACAGGATGAATGGAGTACGCAACAAGGTCTCTATGATTTATGGGTCTTAGGTCCAAATGGTTTTCATCGTGCATTTACAGGCAATCTGAATCAAAGTTTACAGCAGCAAGCTTTACCTGAGATTCGGGTGTGTGTGGAAGACTGTGAAGCCAAGTTGTTTTTAAAAGTTCGTCATGATGGTCAATCGAGTAGTAAACTCAAGGTAAAAGCCAATGCTTATTTACCCAATCAGCAATGGTCAATTGAAACCACGAACTCAGAAAAAGAATTGGTTTGGGATATGACTGAATTTGGAGGATGGTACGATTTTACAGTCTATCTGGAAGTTGATCCGAGCTATAGTCGCCGATTTGCAGGGCGTATTGAAACCCAGAAAGATTCAATTTCTGATCCCTATATGGGCTATATTGAAAACTAATTGAATTGGAAATGAATGAAGAAAAAGGATGCGATCAGGCATCCTTTTTACACAAACCTCAACTATTTCACAAACGATAACTTTTTAGATTCAGCTTAAAAACAAAGCCTGCTCAAGTTGGTCATGATTAAATTTTAAAGTAGCGAATAATTTTTATCGTTCTATGAAATTGGGGAAATCTATATGCTACAAGGTTTTATTGTACTGTTTGCCATTATTACATTTACCATTATGGCCTGTGATCCACGCCCAAATGAGACATCACGCAATCCATCCGCATGGCAGGCTCAAGCCAAAACTTCAGAAGCTTTGACCCAGCCTAAGCATGCGACCAAGATCGAAAATCAAACCACAAAAACAAATATTGAAACCGAGCAGACTTAAGCATTAAACCGCATCGAAAGATCAACTGCGGTAACATCTTTGGTGAGTACACCCATCGAAATATAATCTACACCAGTACTTGCGACTTCACGTAGGTTGTCTAAGGTAATATTACCAGAAGCTTCTAATTTACAACGACCTGCCACGTATTTAACCGCATCGATCATTTGTTGTTGGCTAAAATTATCCAACATGACAATATCTGCGCCCGCTTCAAGTGCCTGATTGAGTTCATCCCAAGTTTCAACTTCAACTTCAACGGGTTTATTCGGTGCAATTCGATGCGCCTGAGCAATGGCTTGGGCAATTCCGCCTGCGGCCATGATATGGTTTTCTTTAATGAGAAACGCATCAAATAAACCTAAACGATGGTTTTGACCGCCACCAATGGCAACCGCATATTTTTGGGCAATACGTAGACCGGGTAAGGTTTTACGCGTGTCTAATAACTTGGTCTGAGTCCCTTCGAGTTGTTTTACATAAAAAGCAGCTTTTGTAGCAACCGCAGATAAAGTCTGAATAAAGTTTAGCGCAGGGCGTTCAACGGTTAATAGGCTACGTGCTGAACCCGCCAGTTTTAAAAAAGCCTCACCTGCGTTAACCGATTCACCGTCTTCTTTTAACCATACAATTTGCACAGTTGGGTCATATTGTGAAATCAGTGCATCGACCCACGGACGACCTGCCAACACCATATTTTCACGGCTAATAATCGTTGCAGTCGCCTGTTCATTTTCTGGTGTCAATAGCGCAGTAATATCGCCATCCCCAATGTCTTCAGCCAGTGCTTGTTGTACGTTGATTTGAATCGATTGTTCTAGCAAAGATTGAGGAATGCTCATACTTGATACCCAGTATTAACCCAGAAAATTGAGCGATATATTAGCACTGTCCCTCTCAAAATTCACAAACGATTGTCATAAATATGCCATCAATACCGTTTTAATTTTTGAGGAGTCGATTAAACTAGAAGCATTCAAAACCAGATGGGATCATCCTAACCATGCCATTAAGCACAACATATCGAGTTGAAAATGGGCAGTTGATTGGTGCCAGACAGATTGCGTCTCCAAACTATAATCAGCGTCCTGAATCTGCTGAAATTCAACTGATTGTAGTGCACAACATCAGTTTGCCACCGTCTCAGTTTGGCGGAGGCTATATTGAACAGTTTTTTCAAAATCAATTGGATGGGTCACTTCATCCTTATTTTCAGACCATTGAGGGCATGCAGGTTTCAGCACATTTGTTGATTTTAAGAACAGGTGAGGTGATTCAATTTGTTAACTTTCATGATCGGGCTTGGCATGCAGGACGTTCCAGCTATTTGGCACAGGTCGAATGCAATGATTATTCGATAGGAATAGAACTTGAAGGCAGTGATGACCTCGCTTTTGAAGAGATACAATATCAAGCATTAGCGGAAATTACCGCCGTTTTGCAGCAAACTTATCCCAAAATTCAGCAGCATATTGCAGGACATTCAGACATTGCACGTGGTCGTAAGACTGATCCCGGCTTATTTTTTCAGTGGCCTTATTTCCGGCGACTGTTGAATGCAAAAAAAATGTAGGCTAGACATCATTTCACAACGAAATAAATTTTTACTTTCATTACAATATCGGCTTTGTATTTAGCCGTGGGTGGATGCGATGGCATTATGGCGATCAACCTTTATTGTCAGTGCTATGACGATGTTGTCTCGTGTACTGGGACTGGTTCGGGATATGGTCTTGCTCAATGTATTTGGAGCAGGGAAGGATTTCGATACTTTTGTGGTTGCCTTTCGTATTCCCAATTTTTTTCGGCGACTGTTTGCTGAAGGGGCATTTTCACAGGCCTTTATTCCAGTCTTAACTGAATATAAAACTGGACGGGCGCATGCTGAAGTTCAGATTTTGATTAGTCGAGTCTTTGGTTGCTTGCTTCTAGTCATGAGTTTATTGACCTTAGTGGCGATGATTATCGCGCCTGTCATCATTTATGCTTATGCGCCCGGTTTTCATCATGATCCTGAAAAATTTGATCAGGCGGTGAGTCTATTCCGTCTGACCATTCCATATCTGATGTTTATGTCGTTGACCGCTTTTGCCAGTAGTATTTTAAACAGTTATGGCTCGTTTGCCTCACCTGCATTTTCTCCCGTGTTACTCAATCTCGCCATGATCGCAGGAGCATGGTGGTTGACGCCGTATATGCAACAACCGATTATGGCTTTGGGCTGGGCTGTATTGGGCGCGGGTATTTTACAGCTTGCGGTGCAGATTCCTGAACTATGGCGTAAAAAACTGCTCATTCCACCCAAAATTGACTTTAAACATGAAGGGGTAGAACGCATCATGAAATTGATGTTGCCTGCCTTGTTTGGTGTATCGGTCACTCAGATCAATTTATTACTCAATACCATCTGGGCATCCTTTATGCAGGATGGTTCAGTGTCATGGCTGTATAGTGCGGAACGGATGACCGAATTACCGCTCGGTCTCATTGGTGTGGCGATTGGTACGGTAATTTTACCTTCACTTTCAACACGACATGCAGAACAGGATCAGGCTAAATTTCGCGGCATGCTAGATTGGGCGGCACGTGTCATTGTCTTGGTGGGATTACCTGCCAGTATTGCGCTCTTCATGTTATCTACCCCGATTATTCAGGCATTGTTCCAGCGTGGCGAATTTGATCTACGGGATACCCAGATGACCGCTCTGGCATTGCAGTGTATGAGCGGTGGTGTGATTGCGTTTATGTTGATTAAAGTCTTTGCCCCAGGTTTTTATGCGCAGCAGGATACCAAGACACCTGTGCGTGTTGGGTTGATGGCAGTGGCTGCCAATGCGATTATAAACGTGGTGTTGATTGGCTTTTTTAAATTAATCAATTGGCATGCCGAGCATATGGCATTGGCATTGGCTTCATCGGGTTCCGCCTTGGTGAATGCAGGATTACTTTATTTCTATTTGCATAAACGCAATATTTTTCGATTTGGTGGGCATTGGAAAAAACTGGCAGTTCAATATGCCATTGCCAATATTGCGATGATTGCTGCATTATGGTTTGGTTTGCACTGGTATGATGGTCAGTCTTCACAGTGGATACGGATTATTGAAGTGGCTGTTTTATGTGTATTGGGCGTGATTGCTTATGGTGTTGCACTGTTAGCCACAGGATTTCGACCACGCGACTTACGCCATGAGTGATGAGCTTGCTAAATTGAACTTGATGTTTTTGCTGTCATGAAATCTTTAATAGAGAATAAAAAAGCACAGCCCAAATCTGACTGTGCTTTAAGTAAAAAAGGATTGTATGCTTTTTGAGATCGCATAGATCATAAATTAGGGTAAAACTTGTAGCAGTTCAATATCAAAAATTAAAACGCTGTTGGGACCAATCGCATCGCCCGAACCGACATCACCATAGGCTAGATTCGCTGGAATAAAGAAGCGGGTTTTTCCGCCTTCTTTCATGGTTTGTACGCCTTCTGTCCAGCCTTGAATGACTTGACTGAGCTGAAATTCAACAGGATGATTACGTGCGATCGAGCTATCAAATACTGTACCGTCCAATAAGCGACCTTCATAATTCACTTTAACTTTTGAATTTGCTTTTGGCGATTTACCTGTGCCTGCTTGAAGTACTTGATATTGTAAACCTGATTTAGTGGTGATGATGTCTGATTTTTTAGCATTTTCGGTTAAAAAAGCCTGACCTTGTTTTTGATTGTCTTGTGCTAATTTTTGAAATTCGATCAGTTGTTTGGATTCAACCTGTTTTTTATATTGACTTAGGGCTTTAGCCATATCCTCATCGCTTAAAGAAGAGGCTTTGCCTGTAGAACCTTCTTTTAAACCTTGAATAAACGTTTCTAAATTTAAATCTTTTAGCGTATCTGCATTGGTACGTCCCATGACATAACCATAGCTATAACCCAATTGGTCTTTTTGTGGGCTTTTTGATGTGACAGGAGCAGCAAAACTGGTCACCGTCATGCTAAGTAATAAGAGTGCTAAACTGGTTTTTTTCATTGTGCTTCCTAAAATAAAAGAGGAGAGTATTCAGGGTCTGTTGACACTTCAGCCATGCCTTGCGTTATTCGCTAAAACAACTCAAACGAGGCATGAAACGCAGGCAATGGCATCTCCCTTGTCTAATTTCATAACGAATTTTGAGGCAGTTTTAGCTATAACCCTGCGGGACAGGGACATTTTTTGCCGTTACTGCGTTATGCCTTATTCATTTAGAATGACTAAATTTCATAAGTCATGCCTTGTACCGTCTAAAAAATGTCCTCTGTCGCACGCATCTGTGAAATGTCAACAGACCCTGCTCTCCTTCCTTACGAATTATTTAACTTCTAACAGTTCTACATCAAAAATTAAAGTGCTATTTGGTGGAATCATACCCGGCACACCTTGTTCACCATAGGCCAGTTGCGCAGGAATATAGAAAGTTGCCTTTCCACCTTCTTTAAGCAACTGTAAACCTTCTGTCCAGCCAGGAATTACCTTGTTTAATGGAAATTCAACTGGTTCTCCACGATCATAAGAACTGTCAAACACTTTACCATCGGTCAATTGGCCTTTGTAATGGACTTTGACGACAGAGGTCGCTGTCGGTTGCTTACCTGTACCTTCTTTAATAATTTTATATTGCAAACCTGAAGCCGTGGTTTTAACGCCGTCTTTGTGAGCATTTTCAGTTAAGAAGTTCGCATTAGAAGATTCGGTTTTTTTCGCATCTTCCAATTGTTTTTGTTGCATTTGCTGTTGAAACTCTACATAGGCAGCTTGAAGTTCCTGTTCAGTATAAGCCGCAGGTTTCTTGTCATGACCATCACGAATCCCACTAACAAAAGCATTAACATCAAGTTCTGGTGGCGTTTGATGGGCAACTTCATAGCCCAGTGCATAGCTGATTTTTTTAACAGGCGAGGCATTCTTGTCTGCCTTTGAACCAACCTCTGCCACTGGATGTTGAGATGCATAGTAAACGGGAATAAGTGCAGCACCGCCTAAAATTACAGCGACAGCAATGGGTAAGGCTTTACTCATGAGTGTTCCAAATGTTGTTTATTTAACCAAATATCAATCGCATGCAATCTTAGCATGGCTACCTTAAGCATATCCTGTTTAATAAAAAAAATAACAGGATTTTTATCTAATTTCACACCAATCCTGAATTCTGCATAAAAAAATCGAACCCGTAGATTCGATTTTTTAACGATACAGAGCTTAAGAATGATTAATCATCTTTGGCCGCTTTATAGGCATAAGCATAGTTATAGCCATAACTACCGCTAGCCGAACGCTGAATATCATTAAGAATAAAGCCATTCACTTTGGTTCCAGCCTGCTCGAAACGATTGAGCGTTAATTCAAGCTCTTTCATTTGCGTCTTGGCATGACGCGCCACAATCAGATTTACGCCAGTATATTGTGAAATAATAATACCATCTGTGACCGCAAGTACTGGCGGTGTATCCAGAATAATATGATCATAGTGCTGAGAAAGTTCTTGCAATAAAGTTTGGAACTTTTGAGAACTGAGTAGCTCAGAGGGATTCGACGGACTCTTACCACGACTGATAAAGCTTAAATTTGGCACTTCAGTTGAATGCGTTACTTGCGTCAAAGTTGCTTGATCGGTTAATAATTCGGTAAGACCAGGTTGAGTCTCCAGATTAAAATATTTATGCAAATAACCACGACGTAAATCGGCATCAATCAGTAAGACTTTTTTGTCACTTTGAGCAAAAATCGTTGCCAAGTTGGTCGAGATAAAGGACTTACCAACTTCTGGCGCAGGACCACTGATCATAATGATATTATTTTTGGCACCTGAAAGCGCGAAATGAATCGCAGTACGAATACTACGTAAGCTTTCAATGGCAACATCATCACTGTGTTTAACTGCAAGAATAGGAATATTCTTTTTCTTTTTCAAAACAGCCAAACGGTTTTCTTGTACTGGAGAACGAGGCACAGTAGCGTATACAGGAAGTTCAAGTTCATTTTCAATTTGGGCAGAATCTTTAATACCTGTACGCAACATATTACGGGTTAAAGCAATCAGTACCCCAATAAAACCACCGACAAAAATAGACAGAATCAGAACGATCAGCTTTTTCGGTTTAATCGGTTTAATCGGCTCAACTGCATTATCGATAATTCGTACATTACCAATTTCACCCGCTTCAGAAATTTTAAGTTGCTGATAACTATTAAGTAAATTCGTATAAAGTTCAGTATTGACCTTGACGTCACGATATAACTGTAAATATAAGCGTTGTAGTTCTGGTAAACGTTTCAAGGTTCCATTCAGTTCACCCAGTTTTTTATTAACGGTCGCCACCTGCGCATTAATTTCAGCCATTAATGGATGGTCAGGCGTGTATTTTGCAGCCAGCTCAGCTTGTTTCTGTTGTAATTCAATTCGCATGGTTTCAAGTTGAATATTTTGCTTAAGCAATAATTCTGACTCTTGAGTGACATCAACGGTATTATGTTGTTCACGGAACTGGTTGAATTTCTTTTCAGAATCTTCCAATTGTTTGCGTAATTCAGGTAATTGTTTATCCAGAAAACTCAAGGTTTGTTTAGATTCTAAGGATTTTCTTTCAATATTTTGCGCATGATAAACCACTAAAATATTATTCAGAACTTGAGTAATTTCTTCCTGATCTTGTCCTTGATAGGTCAGACCAAGCACTCCCGTCATCTTGCCTTTTTCAGCCACACTGTAATTTTCAGTTAAATTTTTAACCGCTGTTGGTAAAGCAAATTTGGTGATTTTGAACGCATGTTTAAATGGTGTAGTGCTATTGATGCGGATTTTCCATTGACCTTTATTGGTGGTTAAAAGGTTATCCTGATTTAAATGACCTTCAGCAACAATACTGTCTTTATAACTCAAACTAAATTGATTTTGCTTAAATTGAAGGGTTAAAGGCTTATCTAAAAAGTAATAAGGCACTTCAAACTTTTCAACAAAAAAAGACTGTCCGTTTTCTTTAAATAAAACGCCTGATTGAGAATAATCCAGTTTACGCTTTGATTCTGATACGAGACGATTAAACAACGTATCTTGTGTATCTTTAATCTGAATATCCAGATGCAAATTCTGAATGACCTGACCCAAAACGAGTCGCGAATTCAGGATTTCCCGTTCTGCATCGGCAGGTGATTTTTGTCCGCCTACTGCACCTGCAACACTGCTTAACTCGCCTAATAAAGCAGCTGAAGCAGCACTCTTGCTGTCTTCAACCTGTACCATGGCATCGACTGAATAAATATCAGGCGTAACGCGAAGATAAAGCAAGGCACAGATTAAACTCAAAATAATGCACAGCGCGATAATTTTCCATTGCGCAATCAAAGAGAAAAATAGCTCTTTTAAATCAATGGTGTCTTCAGTTGTTGTTGAATTTTGACTCATGGGTATGCAACTACTTAAAAATTAAATATGTGATTTCCAGTCAGACACGTAAGCCTGAATATTACGGCAGGTTTCATCAAAAAACGCCTGATCGTGTTGATAGGGATCAGGCACATTTTTATGTTGCCAATGTCCAAGTCGAAACACTTTACCTTTGGCAAAAGGCCAAGTCTGTTCTAGATGTTTTTGTTGATTTAAGCTCATCACTAAAATTAAATCAGCTTTTTTGATTAAATCACTATTTAGTTTACGTGCAACATGTGGACGCATATCAATGTTGATTACATCCATGCACTGAATAGCCTTGGCATCTGCGACTTCGCCAATCAAGCCAGAGATCCCTGCTGACTCGATGTTGAGATGTGGATACGTTTGTTTTAATAAATACTCAGCCATTGGGCTACGGCAGATATTTCCAACACAAACCACCAAAATATTTTGTATTTGCATTCGTTTATTCGCTTAGTTTTTACCCAATTGGTCAAATGTATAAAGTGCGCTAGAGAACGGTACAATCTGGTTCATAATACGCTGCCAGCGAGTTAAACCTGTTGCATCGATATAAACAATATCATTTTTTTGCATTTGAAATTGATTGGCCAACGCTAGGTTTCCAATACTGCTGAGATCCAAATGATAAATGGTTGAGGTACGCGTTTGTAAATTAGTACGCATCACATAAATTCGCGCTGCGCTGGCTGAATATGGATTGATCCCTTCACTTTCACCCAATACATCACTTAAAGTCATGCCTTGATCACGTAAAGACAGCGCCTGACTTTTACTCGATTCACCCATCACATAGAGTTTCTGGTTTTGTTTGGTGTTGACATAAATCGTATCATTGGGCTGGATGAGGAGTTTGTGTAGGGAATAGCCCTGTTTTTCTAGACTCACCGCGTTTAGATCAAACGTTTTACCATTACGAATCAGTTGAATCGAGGTATTAT
Source organism: Acinetobacter septicus (assembly GCF_019355975.1). Classification (NCBI taxonomy): domain Bacteria; kingdom Pseudomonadati; phylum Pseudomonadota; class Gammaproteobacteria; order Moraxellales; family Moraxellaceae; genus Acinetobacter; species Acinetobacter septicus. Next base: position 2,361,902 of record NZ_CP079898.1, read on the forward strand.
CACCAGTTTCGGTATTGACACCACCCGCCATACCCAGTGCGGTATAAATACTAATCGGTTGGTCATTTAAAGTGTATTGACCACTTTTCATCACCTGACCATTGACAAAATAACGATTCCCTTCGTAAGAAAGCACCCGAACCACAACATCAGGGGTTTTTAAATAATGCGCAAATTGAGCTCGAAGGTTTCGATTCAGTTCAGACACGGTTTTGCCAGCAGCGTGAATTTTACCGACAAGTGGTAAATAGATATTGCCATCGCTATCAATCGGATAGCCTGAAGCTTTGATATTGGCAGAATCTTGTTGAAGAGGAGGAGTTAGTTCTGGATAAGCCCAAAGCTGTATCGACAGTACATCACCTGCACTTAAGCGGTATAAGGTATGCTGCGAACGAAATAATGATGCTAAATCAGAGGAGGTCACATTCGCTGCGGTTTGTAATGCAGGAAGATTCGCCTGATTAAGTTGAACGACAGACACATCTGCGCCTTGGTCTGTTCTAAAATGACCTTGTTCTGGTAAATCGTAGGTCTGTAATCCGGAAGTAACAGCACATCCTGAAAGGCTTAAAATACAGATAGATAATAAAAATGAGGTGCTTCTCAACTTCACAGCAAAACCCTTTGTTTGTAATTCGTTGTAACTTTGAATCAAAATTCTGTCAGAATTGTAGACCATAATGAAAATAAGATGTAGGTTTTTAAATGTTAAATTGTATAATTCAAACATCCGTCATGTAAGATCTGCTATATTTTGTAACATGTAAAGATCTACTTTCGTAATATACTTCGCAGATTGCTTCGTCATTATCAGGTTTCTTATGTTTCAGCTTGAACAGCTCAGTATTGCAATTATTGGACTAGGTTATGTTGGGCTGCCACTAGCCGTTGAGTTTGGCAAGCAAAAACCCACCATTGGTTTTGATATTAATCAACAACGTATTGCTGAACTGCTTGCTGGGCATGATCATACGCTAGAAACTTCGGCAGAAGAATTAAAACAAGCAGTCAATTTGCGTTATACCCATGATTTTACTGCATTAAAGCAATCCAATTTCTTTATTGTGACTGTTCCAACACCGATTGATGATTTTAAACAACCTGATTTAACCCCATTGATCAAATCTTCTGAAACCATTGGTCAAGTCCTAAAAAAAGGCGACATCGTAGTCTATGAATCCACAGTCTATCCAGGAGCCACTGAAGAGGTTTGTATTCCAGTTTTAGAAAAGGTTTCAGGCTTAAAATTTAATCAGGATTTTTTTGTGGGTTATAGTCCTGAACGTATTAATCCAGGTGATAAACAACGACGTGTGACCAATATTTTAAAAATAACCTCGGGTTCTACGCCTGAAGTCGCTGATTATATTGATCAAGTTTATCAGTTGATCATAGATGCAGGCACGTATAAAGCACCAAGTATTAAGGTCGCTGAAGCAGCAAAGGTCATTGAAAATACTCAGCGTGATGTGAATATTGCGTTGATTAATGAATTGGCATTAATTTTTAATAAACTCGACATTGATACTGAAGAAGTGCTGAAAGCGGCGGGCACTAAGTGGAACTTTTTACCGTTCCGTCCTGGCTTAGTCGGTGGGCATTGTATTGGTGTCGATCCTTATTATTTAACCCATAAAGCACAATCGATCGGTTTACATCCAGAAATTATACTCGCCGCTCGACGTTTAAATGATCGAATGGGCGAATATGTGGCGACCCAATTGATTAAAGAAATGGTCAAACAACGGATACAAGTGGTGGGTTCAAAAATCCTCATCATGGGACTGAGTTTTAAAGAAAATTGTCCTGATATCCGTAATACCAAAATTGTAGATATGGTCAAAGCTCTGAAAGAATATGATCTTGATTTAGATATTTATGATCCTTGGGTGGATGATACAGAAGTCCAACATGAATATGGCCTAGCACCTATTAAAGAATTACATCAAGGGCAGTATGATGCCATCGTGCTTGCGGTGGCACATGACCAGTTTAAAAGTATGACAATTGATCAATTTAAACAATTAGGCAAAGAAAAACATGTTTTATATGATTTAAAATATGTTCTCGATAAAGCGCATAGCGATATTCGTTTGTAATTTAGAAGTGATATTTAAAAGATGAAAATATTAATTACGGGTGGTGCAGGTTTTATTGGTTCTGCGGTGGTGCGCTATATTATAAATAATACAAACGATGAAATTTTAAATGTGGATAAATTAACCTATGCAGGGAATTTAGAATCTTTAAAAGAAATTGATCAAAATGAAAGATATCAATTTTCCCAAACCGATATTTGTGATCGTGCTGCTTTAGATCGACTTTTTTTGGATTTCCAACCCGATGCCGTTATGCATTTGGCTGCGGAGTCACATGTGGATCGTTCAATTTCAGGTCCAGCTGATTTTATAGAAACGAATATCATCGGTACCTATCAGTTACTGGAAGCAGCACGATATTATTGGAATACCCTAGCAGAAGATAAAAAATCAGCATTTCGTTTTCATCATATTTCTACTGATGAAGTCTATGGTGATTTAGAGGGTACAGAGGATTTATTCCTGGAAACCACGCCTTATGCCCCAAGTTCACCTTATTCTGCAAGTAAAGCTAGTTCGGATCATCTCGTCCGTGCTTGGTATCGTACTTATGGTTTGCCTGTTGTATTAACCAATTGTTCTAATAATTATGGACCTTATCATTTCCCAGAAAAACTGATTCCACTGGTCATTTTAAATGCGCTTGCTGGTAAGCCATTACCAGTCTATGGGAATGGTGCACAAATTCGGGACTGGTTATATGTTGAAGATCATGCACGTGCACTTTATAAAGTTGTTACTGAAGCTAAAGTAGGCGAAACATACAATATTGGTGGTCATAATGAGCAGAAAAATATTGATGTAGTCAAAGCGATTTGTGAACTTTTAGAAGAACTTGTACCTAACAAGCCAGAAGGTATAGCACAGTATCAAGATCTGATTACTTATGTTACAGATCGGCCAGGTCATGATCTACGCTATGCGATTGATGCCACTAAAATTAAACAAGATTTAAATTGGGTACCTGAAGAGACATTTAAAACAGGTCTGCGAAAGACAGTACAGTGGTATTTAGATCATCAGGATTGGGTGCGGAATGTACAAAGTGGCGAATACCAGAACTGGGTTGAACAACAGTATGCCAATGCCTAAAACAGTGAGTGAATAGAGATGAAGCTGTTAATCTTAGGTAAAAATGGGCAGGTCGGTTGGGAGTTGCAGAGAGCATTACAACCCTTAGGTGAAGTATTGGCTCTAGATCGCTATCAAGATGCGAAAACTCAGTATTGTGGTGATATCGTAAACTTTGATGCCATCGCTCGAGTCATTACACAATTTCGTCCGAATATTGTAGTGAATGCAACCGCATATACTGCGGTGGATCAAGCTGAAACTGATCTTGAACAGGCAGATTTAATTAATCATTTGGCGGTAAAGCATTTGGCCGAACAATGTAAAATAATGAATGCATTGTTGATACATTATTCAACTGATTATGTGTTTGATGGTCAGGGACAAATTGCATGGCAAGAAACTGATGAGAAAGCTCCTCAAAATGCTTATGGACATACCAAACTAGCAGGTGAAATTGCACTAGAGCAAAGCAAGGCTAAATTTATTAACTTTAGAACCAGTTGGGTTTATGGTACGCATGGCAATAATTTTATTAAAACCATGTTGAAACTCGCAAAAAGTAAAGATGAACTGAATATTATTGCGGATCAAATTGGTGTACCGACAGGTGCAGCTTTGATTGCGGATGTCACAGCTCAAGTCATACGATATTATGATTTTAATCCAGATCAACACCATGATTTACATGGGCATTATCATCTTGCTCCACAAGGTGAAACCTCATGGTATGACTATGCACAATTTATTTTTGAAAAAGCACGTCAAAAGGGTATTGAGCTACAGATTAAGCAGGTAGAAGCAATTCCGACAACTGCTTATCCGACGCCTGCCAAGCGTCCACTTAACTCCAGATTAAATACCCAAAAATTACAACAGACTTTTTACATCCACTTACCAGAGTGGCAACAGGGTGTAGAACATGCGATTGCAGAGATGATTTAATATGACAGTACAAAAAAATCGTAAAGGTATTATTTTAGCGGGTGGTTCTGGAACACGCTTGTATCCAATCACGATGGGTACATCGAAACAATTACTCCCTATTTATGATAAACCAATGATTTATTATCCATTGTCTGTTTTGATGTTGGCAGGGATTAATGAAATCTTAATTATTTCGACACCAGAAGATTTGCCAAACTTTGAGAAATTATTGGGTACAGGCCAAGAACTCGGAATTAAGTTGTCTTATAAAGTACAACCATCACCAGACGGACTTGCCCAGGCATTTATTTTGGGTGAAGAATTTATTGGTCAGGATAATGTCACACTGATATTGGGTGATAATATTTTCTATGGTCAACATTTCAGCGAACAACTCAAACGTGCAGCAGTCCAAGATCAGGGCGCTACAGTATTCGGCTACTATGTGAATGATCCTGAGCGTTTTGGTGTAGTCGACTTTGATGCATCGGGTAAGGCTTTAAGTATTGAGGAGAAGCCTGAACAGGCTAAATCTAATTATGCAGTAACAGGCTTATATTTCTACGATAATAGCGTAGTTGAAATTGCCAAAAATATTAAACCATCACATCGTGGCGAATTAGAAATCACGGATGTGAATAATGTTTACCTGCAACAGAACAACCTGAATGTAGAAGTACTTGGTCGTGGTTTTGCGTGGTTAGACACGGGAACACATGATTCATTGATTGAAGCCAGTCAATTTGTCCAAACGATTGAGCATCGTCAAGGTTTAAAAGTAGCCAGTCTAGAAGAAATTTCTTTTAACAACGGGTGGATTGATTTAGATCAATTGAAAGCACGTGGTGAATTCTTTAAAAAGACAGGATATGGTCAGTACTTGTTAAAATTGCATCAAGAACATTCAAAATAAATGTAATCAAGTCATTATCTAAATCAACATGATGCCTTGCATATAGACTACACTGGATATTGTCGTAATGAATATTATTGAAACTAAAATCAATGGGTTACTCATTTTAGAGCCGCGTGTATTTGGTGATGACCGTGGCTGGTTTATGGAAAGTTTTAACCAAAAAAACTTTGAGCAGGCGCTTACTGAGCGTGATTTAGATGTGCCACAATTTGTACAAGATAATCACTCGTTTTCACAAAAAGGCGTATTGCGCGGTTTGCATTATCAGCTGAATCCGCATGCGCAGGGAAAACTGGTACGTGTGGTACAGGGCCGAGCGTGGGATGTGGCAGTAGATATTCGCGAAAACTCACCAACATTTGGGGAGTGGGTAGGGCTTGAGCTTACAGGTGAAAACCATAAACAGTTTTGGATTCCTGCTGGTTTTGCACATGGCTTTATAGCACTCGAAGATAATACTCAGTTTTTATATAAGACCACGAATTACTACTCTAAGGAATGTGAAAGAAGTATTGTATGGAATGATCCAGATCTTGCGATTGATTGGCCTATTGAAGAAGGAGTGAATATAAAGCTAACTGAGAAAGATGAAAAAGCTAATTTCTTTCATGAGTTAAAAAATGACGAATAAGTTATGAAACTAAATAAGATAACAGAAAATGCTATATCATTAACATTGGTACAATTAATCAATTTAGTACTACCCTTATTGGCTTTACCTTACTTAGCAAGAGTTTTAGGTGCAGATAGTTTAGGAAAAGTAGTATTTGCAATGGCTATTTCACAAATACTTCTGATTTTAAGTGATTTTGGATTTAATTTGAGTGCTGCTAAAGATGTAGCAGTTTATAGAAATGACAATAATAAACTTTTTGAAATCTGGGGCACTGTAACAATTATAAAAATTATTCTCTCAAGCGTTTTAGTTTTTATATTATATTTGTCAGGATTATTTTTTGAACGTATTGGAAATGATTTAATCTTATATTTGTTAGCATGCACGGCTGTAATAGGAAATATCATTTATCCACAATGGTTGTTTCAGGGTTTAGAGCAATTAAAATATGTAAGTTTTATTCAGATTTTATCTAGAATATTGTTATTTATTATGTTGTTACTGTGTGTTAAAAATGAAACTGATATATATTGGGCAGTTTTTCTTCAATCAGCAGGTGGTTTATTAGCTGGATTTATATTAATACCTAAATTACTAAAAATATTTAAATTTTCTGAAAAAAAAATATCTGAAAAAGATTTTTTTATAAAACAGCTGAAATATAGTTGGATTATTTTTATTCCAAATATTTTTGGAAATCTATATTTAAGTTGTAATACTTTTTTTCTTGGTTTAATGCTACCTCCTTCTTTGGTCGCAAATTATTATATAGCTGAAAAGCTTATAAGAGCTTCAATTAGTCTATGTTCTCCGATTAGTAATGCTTTTTTTCCAAATCAAGTTAGGATGTTTCATGAAGATAAAGCTAATGCATTAGCTTCAACAATGAAAATAATATACATACTACTAGCCTTATTTTTTACAGGAAGTTTTATTATTTTTGTTTTATCCGATTTTATTGTAAATTTATTATTTGGTTATGAATTTAAAGAAGCTGGGTATTTGCTAAAGTTATTTTCTCCATTACCAATATTAGTAATGTTGGCTATAATATTTGCAAATTTAATTATGATTCCTGCTGGTCTAGAAAAAGCATTCAGTAAGATTATTATGTATTCATCTGTAGTCAATGTTTTTATTTTTGTTTTTTTTGTAAAATTTCTATCTAATTATGGTGCTGTTTTGGCAAATATTCTGGTAGAGCTAATAATCTGTTTCTCAATGTTCTGTGTTATATTGAAAACAGGAAATAGTCCATTTAAGTACTGGCGCGAAGCATTTACTGAGTTAAAATTGAAGGTTATAAAATGAAAATTTCAGCATTAATAAATACACTCAATGAGGAAAAAAACATTGAAAAATGTCTTCAATCACTTAGTTGGGTAGATGAAATCATTTTAGTAGATATGTATAGTGATGATAAAACTGTAGAAATAGCAAAAAAATATACAGATAAAATTTTTTATTTTGAGCGAGTTGGATATTCTGAACCAGCACGCGCATTCGCTTTAAGCCAAGTATCGAATGAATGGGTTGTGGTTTTAGATGCAGACGAAGTAATTCCAAAGTCTTTGTCAGACGAGTTGATAGCGATAGCAAAGGAAGATAAAGCTGATGCTATATGGATTCCTAGAAAAAATTTTATGTTTGGTCATGAGATTAAACATACGGGCTGGAATATGCACGATGATATTCAAATGAGATTTTTCAAAAAAATTATGATGACATATGGAAGTACTATACATAATTTTGTAAATATTTCTGATCAAGCAAGAATAATAACTTTAAAAAATAATGAAACATGTATATGGCATTTTAATTATATTGATATTGAACATTTTTTAGAAAAATTAAATAAATATACAACAGTTGAGGCTAAACAATTATTTGATAAAAGAAAACAGTCATCATTTTTAACAGTAATATATACTTGTATTAGAGAGTTTGTTTATAGATTTATTTTAAAAAGTGGATATAAAGATGGTTTCTATGGTTTAGTCTTATCTTTATTAATGTGCGTTTATCGTTTTACAACACTAGCAAAACTAAAGATTATGATTGAGCAGAATAATGCAACTCCTAGAGATAGCATTGTTACAACTTATGATGATTTATCAAGTAAAGTTATTGATTCATATAAATAAATTAATTGAGTGTTGGTAATGATATATATTGTTGTATTGAATTGGAATTCTGCTAAAGAAACTATAGCTTGTTTAAAAAGTTTAGTTAATTTAGATGACTTTAATAATATCAGAATTATTGTTTGTGATAATGACTCTGATGTGAATTCTATTAAACAAATAGAGAGTTATTTAAGTGATTTTTATGGTAATGATTATATTTCATTAAATGAAGATGAAACTTTAACATATAAGATTGATAAGAAATTTTACTTTATTAAAAATTTTAAAAATTATGGTTATGCTGGTGGAAATAATATTGGTATTAATTTTGCTTTGAAGTTTGAGAGAATGTCATATGTTTGGATTTTAAATAATGATACCGTTGTTCAAAGTGATAGTTTGAAATTTATGCTTCATAAGTTTTTAGAAAATAATAATTATGGAGTTGTAGGTTCAAGATTAGTAGAGTTGGAAAATAAAAGTAATGTACAGGGTGTAGGTGGTATAATTAATCCCTGGCTTTGTACAACGAAAGAAATTGGTAGTGATCTTAAGATTAATGATGCTATTAATGAAAAAGAATTTGAAGAAAAAATTGACTACGTAATTGGTGCATCATTGCTTATATCTCGTGATTGTTTAGAAAATGTTGGTCTATTATGTGAAGATTATTTTTTATATTACGAGGAAATTGATTATTGTAATAGAGCTAGAGAAAATAATTTTTCAATTGGTATAGCATCTCAGAGTATAGTTTTTCATGCCCATGGTGCTTCAACAAATAAAGGTAAAAGTCAGATTGCAGATTATTGCTCTGTAAGAAACAGAATTTTAATAACAAGAAAGTTTTATCCTAATAAACTAATTTTTGTGAAATTATCTATTTTTTTAGTATCTCTTAATAGAGCTCGAAGATTTCAATTTTCAAGAGCAATAAGATATTTAAAGTTTTTATTTATCTAAACTTTTTATAAAAAATAATGCTTGACTAGCCAAGCATTATTTTTTCTGAATTTATTTTACTATTTTATTAGATAAACTTATTAATTTTTTCTCAATAATTAAGTATGATAGATAACCTATAATTATTGAAAACAAGACCATTATAATAAAACAAGAATTCCATGAGTGTTTGCTGCATATTTTGCTAAGATCTTACCTACCAAAGGTAAGGTGAAAACTTGAATAAGATATATCGAATATGAAGCATTGCCTAATTCAAGAAATATTTTATTATTAATTTCTTTTATATGTAGGGTTGAGTAAAATATTATTAATGCTGGTATACCCCAGAATATCAATCTGAAATTTTCAAACTCTTTGTTTAAAAGACTAACAAATATAATTGAAAATATTATCGGAATCCAGAAAAAATTATTATTTCTAATTTTGAAGTTTGATAGAAATAAATATATAAATCCACCAAAAATAAATTCAAAGATAATCGGATTTGTGTTTTGATAAAATGATAAAGATATAAATACTAAGAGCATAATAAGTATCTTAATTTTTGTATCTATTCTTTTTAAAAAAAGTAGTATGAAAAAAATAAAATAAAACAACATCTCTAATTCTAAAGTCCATCCTACATATATTACAGGATAGCTATAATTAAAATAATGACTTATAAAAAAGAGCGAAGTAAGTAGATATTCTGGTGTTATATTTAAGGCTCGAAATAAGTCGGGGAAAATATAAAACAATAAGGATATTGTAAGTAAATATAACCAATATAATGGAACTATTCTTTTAATGCGATCAATTGCAAATTCAAAAGGAGATTTATTTTTGTTATCTTGAATCATAAACATGATATAGCCAGAGATAATAAAAAATATATCTACACCAAAAGACCCCCAGTAACCTACGTTAAAAGTTAAAAATTTATAGCTTGAGTAAGAGAACCCGTAGTCTTCTACTAAACCTACAGCATGATACATTACTACAACTATGGCAGCAAAAGCCCTTAAGACTTGAATATTTTTGATCATATTGAAAATTATTTAATGAATGACAGTTTGCAAATTCTAACTTTAATCATTAATGTAAAAAAAAACAATATTTTTATAATTAATATGACGTATCGAAAATCACTCTATCATTTATATATGAGTTAATTTTTTAAATAGAATAAATAGTAAATTAACTCATAATTAATGATATTTAAAATTAATTAAGTCTATTGCTTTCACTTAATCTTTATAAATGGTTTTTGGAAAATGAGATTTTCGGATAATTAAATAAATTCCAAATGATAAAGTTGGTATCATCCAAAAAGGATAGAAAAGTAGTTGATTGAAATTTGATAAAAAAAGTATTGAAAAAATTAAATAAATTACATAGAAAAACGATATCTCTCTTTCATAATTTTTCGCTCTTTTATAACTGTTATAAATTGATACAATAAAAATAAATAATAAAAATACTAAAAACATACTCCCTATAATTCCAAAGCCTATTAGAATTGATTGTATGCTTGAATCTATGCCAATACCACCTCTTAATTTTTTTTGTATTTCTAATGTGAAATTGAATCCTGTACCAAGTATTGGATTGTTGTAGAATAATTCTCTCCCAATATTATAAGATTCAATTCTTGCCATAGTTGATCCGTCGTTTGAAGAAGTGGAGCTAAATCTTTGTACTAATCGTTCACTAATATATGAGTTATTAGCAAAAACTGGTATTGTCAATAAAAACAATATACCTGTATATATTAAATTCTTTTGTATTTTGCCACTTTTAAGTGATGTATATACTTGATAAATATAGTATAAAAAAATTAGCAAAAACATAGATGCAATTGTTGATCTAGAGAATGTGAAGATTAATGTAAAAGCTAAAATCAGTAATTTAAATACGTTGAGTTTTGAAGGGTAGTATTTTAATTGAATTACTGTAAGTAAGAAAGGTAGTAATAAAATATTACCAAAAAAATTTGGATCAAAATAGGTTGAAACTATTCTATTAACATGAGGGTCACCATCAATTATGATTCCAAAATTACTTAAGAATGACCAAAAATCAACTGAATTTGGAAATAAAAACAAAATAATTATCGAAATAATTGATAAATATATGTACACATTTATATAAGAATTTATTATTCTATTGAAATCATGTTGATTTTTTTCATAATTTAAAAGTGTATAGGCTATACTATAAATACTTAATATTTGAATAATTAATCTAATTGAATATGAGATACCATCAAAATTTAATGAGAATTTAATAATTCCTACTATCATTGATAAAAGTATTAATAATAGTAAGCTCAATAAACTTACTAAAATTCTTTTTTGTATTTTTTTTAAGAAAAAACTCAATGAAAAAATCAAAAGAATAGCTATCTCAGTAATATTAAATGAAGAGCCAATTCGACCTAAGTTTCCAAAAATTATAAAAAAACATAAAATAAAAAGATAAAAATTTGTTGTGGAAATTTTAAAATTTGTCATCATGGCTCTGATTTCTCAAACTTAATAGTAGGTTATAAATAGTTTTTTAATCTTTCTTTTGAATCACACCACTTATAAGCTTGTATATTAATTAAACCGTATTCGACATATTTTTTTCGAAGTTCAATATTGTCCAGAATTTTTTCAATCGCTTTACTAATTTGTTCAATTTTTGTTGGATTTATCAATTCACAACTATTGTTAGCAATTTCTACAAGCGAGGTCGTATTCGACGTAATTACAGGTGTTCCACATGCCATCGCTTCAATTACAGGAAGCCCAAAACCTTCATAAAGTGATGGAAAAAGTAGGCAGAGTGCGCCTTTGTAGGTAGATGCCAGTTCATCTTCACTTAATCGCCCGAGAAACTTAACTCGATCTTCAATTTGAAGCTCTTTCGCTGTATTTGCTAATTGATCAGAAGGTTTACCCGAAAATAAAACATGGATATTTTTATCTATATTTGCCTGTGCAAAAGCTCTTAAAGCTCGGTCTTCATTTTTATGTAGCTTTCGATTACCCACTATGAAAATATACGGAAAACCCGGTAGGTAGGGCTGCACATCTTGATGAAAAGCACTCGATACACCGTTATACACTACTTTCACCTTATCTGGATTGATACCCGACCAGTCTACAATTCTGCCTTTTGAAAACTCAGAGACGGTAAATATCAGTGCAGCTTTTCTACATGCCCTCTTAAGAACAATGTTGTAATAGAGTTTCTTTAAAAAGGATGTATTGGCATCTACATCTATATGGTTGAGATCATGGATAGTAATTGCTGTTCGATGTAAAAAGAAAAAAGGTGCATTAAAACCAGGTGAAAAAAAGAAGTTTTTGTTAAAAAACAAATATATAGTAAGCTTAATAACATCAAAAATTGATACAGGGTTGCCTTTTAATTTTATTGGCTGAAAGAAATCTTCGTCATAAACTTCTGTCGCAAAACGCCCGATACCATGCTCTCCAAACCAACGTGTATCGAAAATTACTTTATTTTGTTGATTTAACATACAATTTTATTAAACGAGATTTTAATTACCTCGAATTATAATGAAATCCTATCGGAATATAAATGGTATATACTTGCTAACTTCAAAAATTCAATTTTTTTACAAAATTATGGATGAGTAAGAGCTTCCTATGATAACAGAACCAAAAACAGCTTTAGTTGCAGATTGGCTTGTCACCTATGCGGGTGCTGAGCGCGTAATGACTGAAATATTAAAAGTTTTCCCAAAATCAGACCTATTTGCTGTAATTGATTTTTTAAGTGATGAAAGTCGACAGCATTTTTTAGGTAAACACGCCCAAACAACATTTATTCAAAAATTTCCTAAAGCTGAAACGAAATACCGCAATTATCTTCCATTTATGCCTTTAGCCATTGAGCAGTTAGATGTCTCTGCCTATGATGTGATTTTATCGAGTAGTCATGCAGTAGCTAAAGGTGTGCTTACGGGGCCAGACCAACTGCACATCAGTTATGTTCATTCGCCTATACGCTATGCATGGGACTTACAGCATCAGTATTTACGTGAGTTGGGGCTTACCAAAGGCATTAAAGCTATCATTGTACGTTGGTTGTTACACAAAATAAGAATGTGGGACTATCGCACCGCCAATGGGGTAGATCACTTTGTTGCAAACTCCAAATTTATTGCGCGTCGTATTCATAAGGTTTATGGGCGCGATGCAGATGTCATTTATCCTCCTGTCGACACAGACCGCTTTACATTACGTGAAAACAAAGATGATTTTTACTTTACCGCTTCGCGTATGGTGCCTTATAAGAAAATTGATTTAATTGTTGAGGCTTTTGCCCACATGCCAAATAAAAAATTGGTGGTTATTGGGGATGGCCCAGACATGAAAAAAATCAAATCTAAAGCGACGTCTAATATTGAAATTTTAGGTTATCAACCGAATAGTGTGATGCAAGATTACATGCAGCGTGCCAAAGCCTTTGTATTTGCGGCGGAAGAAGACTTTGGCATTACACCTGTTGAGTCTCAAGCATGTGGTACACCCGTGATCGCTTTTGGTAAAGGTGGGGCGTTAGAAACCATAAATGCTATTCACTCAGCAAATCCAACAGGGGCCTTTTTCGATAAGCAGGAAGTATCAAGTGTGATTGCAGCAGTTGAGGGGTTTGAGCAGAACAGTGATTTATTTTTGCCAGAAAACTGCCGTAATCAGGCTTTAAAGTTTTCCAATCAACGCTTTCACAGCGAAATTAACCAGTATGTTCAGCAAAAATGGGCTATTAAAAAAGAATCGATGTCATAGTTTAAAATTATTCAAGCCGAGCATTTCGCGCGGCTTGAATAGACTGACTATTTTTTAACAACGACCATACAAGTCTTCAAAACGAACAATATCGTCTTCGCCCAAATAAGAGCCCGATTGAACTTCAATTAATTCAAGTTGAACTTTACCCGGATTTTCAAGCGCATGAATCTCACCTAAAGGAATATAAGTCGACTGATTTTCTGTGAGTAAAAATGACTCTTTTCCTTTGTGAATCTTAGCTGTACCACTCACCACAATCCAATGTTCAGAGCGATGATGGTGCATTTGAATCGAGAGTTTTTGACCAGGTTTAACGGTGATACGTTTTACCTGATAGCGCTCTGCATGGTCGATACTGTCGTATTTACCCCATGGCCGATAGACTTCGCGGTGGCAGAAATGTTCAGTACGACCTTGTTCTTTAATGCTTTCGACAATCTTTTTAATGTCTTGTACTTTGGATTTATCTGCAACCAGTATCGCATCTTTGGTTTCAATCACCACCAGGTTGTCAACGCCAAGTAAACTCACCAAACGGCTTTCGCTAAAAACATAATTGTTTTGGCTTTTTACAGTAATGACATCACCCTGAATTACATTGCCTTGTGCATCTTTATCTTGAATATCCCAAAGCGCAGACCAAGAGCCTACGTCGTTCCAGTTGGCATCAAGTGGCACCACCACTGCATCTTTGGTTTGCTCCATCACAGCATAGTCAATCGACTCAGAACGACACTTTTTAAAAGCTTCTTTATCGATACGGATAAAATCTAGATCTGCTTTGGTGTTCTGCATCGAAGCAACACATGAGGTATAGATATCTTGTGCATACTTTTGCAGTTCGTTTAAATAAACGTCGGCCTTAAACATAAACATGCCGCTATTCCAAAGAAATTTCTGGCTCTCTAAATATTGTTGCGCTGTGACCGCATCTGGCTTCTCTACAAAGCGCTGTACCTGAAAGCCATTTAATTCTCTGCTGCCTTTTTCGATATAACCATAGCCTGTTTCTGCATGTGTAGGTACAATCCCAAAAGTCACCAGTTTGTCAAGCTTGGCAAGCTCTAAAGCCTGTATAATGCATTCTTCAAATTGGTCTTGCTGTTTAATCACATGATCTGCTGCTAACACCAGCATGATTGTATCTGAGTTTTTTGTCTGTTGGGTTTGGTGCAGTGCAGCAAGGGTAATGGCAGGCGCAGTATTTTTACCTTCTGGTTCTAAAATAATTTTGGCTGTTATGCCAATTTCGCGCATTTGCTCGGCTGCCAAAAAGCGATGCTCTTCATTGCAAATGAGTATTGGGTCTGCACAATCAAGATTTTTTAAACGTAAAAGTGTGGCTTGTAATAAAGTATAGCCATCTGGAGAGAGTTTTAAAAATTGTTTCGGATATTGTGTGCGTGACAAAGGCCATAAGCGGGTACCGCTACCACCGGCCATAATTACTGGTGTAATTTTAAAACTCATAAAAAATTGCCTTAAAGCTGAAGCGACTAGTTATAATAAAAGTAAAGGAAATAGAATTTAATATGCACCCTTTCTAAAAAGTACAACTAAAACAGTTTTGCATAAAATCTTTATATCCTGAAAAAAAGACCAACTTTGAATATACTTTGTATCTAAAGCAACTCTGGTTTCATAATTTACATCATTACGACCACTTACTTGCCACAAGCCAGTGAGTCCTGGAGTGACGTTTAAATAATAAATAACATTATCTTTATATTGAGGTAATTCTGCTGCTGTTACAGGACGTGGTCCAACAAAACTCATTTCACCTTTCATAATGTTAATCAATTGCGGCATTTCATCTAGGCTTGATTTTCTTAGGAAATGCCCAATTTTTGTGATCCTCGGATCATTTTTTAATTTGAAAGTTTCTTGCCATTCTTTTTTCGCTAAGGGATCATTATCCAAAATTTGTTGAAGAAGTTCTTTAGAGTTACTTGCCATTGATCGAAATTTCAAGCATTTAAACTTTTTACCATTCTTACCAATTCTCTCGTGCCCATAGAAAGCAGAGCCTCCATCGAGTTTGACGATTATAGAAAACAATATAAAAAACGGGGATAAAATAATAAATAATGCAACAGCTAGACAAAAATCAAATATTCTTTTGACCGGAGATTGAATATAGTTAATTTTTTGATCAATAACGGTTTGTTCTGGTAATTTTGTATTCATGTATCACGTCTATTGTGCTCAAAGAACATTTTTGCAATTGTAAAACTTTATTTATTACAATTGAATTGAAAATAAAATCTATACGAGATTCTATATGAAATATAGTGAAGACTTCAATATTTGAAATATCAGAAATTTCTATTTAGATACAAAAGTACACGAAAAACATTAAAATAACGGAATTTTTTTTTATTTTAGCTAATATAACCTTATCAATAGTATTTTATACATGTAGTGAAATTTTGAGTCCATAATATGATGAATTTTAAAAAAAAACTTGCCTTTTTTATTATTTTAGCAGGTTCAGGAACACAGACCTTTGCTCAAGGAATTTTACTTAACAATTCAGATTTACGTAATGACCTTATTTGGTTAAACCAGCAAGGTGTGATTCATGTAAGTACATCTACATGGCCGCTAAGTGGGGATGAAATATTAAAAGCTCTTGAACAAGCAAACGTTCAGACGCCAGCACAAGAAAAAGTTATTACCTCAATAAAAAATAACTTAAAAGTAGATAATGGTCAGTTTAAAGTGGGTCTATTTGCCGAGACAGATCAGAGCTATCTTCCTCAATCTTTTGGTGATGTAAGTAAGTCGCAATATCAGGGTAATATAGAGTTAAATGGAGGGGGAGATAATTGGGATGCTAAATTACATGTCAACTTGGAAAAAGACCAAATAGATGACAACAATGACGATGTGAATGTAGAAGGATTTTATATTGCGGGTAAACTTTGGAATCAATGGGTGGTTGCTGGACAAATTCCAACATGGTGGGGACCAGGTCATGAAGGTAGCTTAATTCGTGGTGATGCTTCGAGACCTGTTTATGGTTTTACCATGCAACGAGCTATACAAAATGCTTTTGAAACAAAATGGCTGTCTTGGATCGGTCCTTGGCAGTATCAAGCTTTTGCAGGTCAACTTAAAGATTATCATGCTGTTCCAGATGCAAAATTATTAGGTTTGCGATTAACGGCTCAACCCTTCCCTTATTTAGAGGTGGGTGCTTCTCGTGTATTACAATGGGGAGGAGAGGGGCGCTCAGAAAGCTTCAGTACATTGTGGGATGCCATCAAAGGCAATGATAACGTATATGATACGAATGAAGATCGTTCGAATCAACTCGCGGGTCTTGATTTTCGTTTAGGATTGAATGGTATATTAAAATTACCAGTTAGCCTTTACGGTCAAGCAGTTGGTGAGGATGAGGCAGGAGGACTGCCATCTCGTAAATTATATCTAGCTGGTGTCGATTTTGCTTCTAGCTTTAAAAATATGCCTTATAGTGTCTATGCTGAATGGGCAGATACGCGTACGAATGGAGATGTATGGGGATATACCTATAATCATTCAGTTTATACAGATGGGTTTTATCAACATGGCTATCCTCTTGCTTATCCTATTGGTGGGGATGGAGAAATGTATTCAATAGGGGGGGATATTCGTTTTGATTCAATGAATCGGCTAAGTGGTCGAGTTTTATATACAAAAGTCAATCAGTCAAATCTTGCGATTAATCAGGCTTTTCCTCAAGAAGATAAAATTAAGGCTTTGGATTTAACTTGGACACATTATTTCAAAAGCGATATTCCGTTAAAAATCAGAGGATGGTTGAGTGACTCTGATATTAATCATCGAGACAGGGGTGCTTCTGTTAGTATAGAAATTCCTATAGAATTTATGCACTAATTTGGAATTGCGAAAACACCAAGCTGATAATTTTCAGTTCTAATTATTGAATAGTGATTAAATTCCTTAACTCCTTTTTGTAAATAAAATATAGATAGTGAAATGATCAAAAAAGCAATTTTACCAGTAGCAGGCTTGGGTACTCGTTTTTTACCTGCTAGTAAATCAATTCCCAAAGAGATGGTCACAGTGGTGGATCGTCCAGCCATTGAATACGTGGTACGTGAAGCGGTTGCAGCAGGTATCGAGCAGATTATTTTGGTGACTCATTCATCTAAAGCGTCCATTGAAAATTATTTTGATCGTAATTTTGAACTTGAAACGACGTTAGAGCAAAAAAAGAAGTTTGATTTGCTTAAAGAAATTACGGATATTGTTCCTCCCAATGTCAGCGTAGTGAGTGTGCGTCAGCCAAAACCTTTAGGTCTAGGTCATGCAGTTCTTTGTGCCAAAAGTATTGTGGGAAATAATGACTTTGCAGTGTTACTTCCTGATGTTTTGGTTAAAGCAAAATCTGAGCAAAATGATTTAGCGCGTATGATACAGCGGTTTGATGAAACTCATGCAGCGCAAATCATGGTAGAGGCTGTACCTGATGATTTAGTAGATCAGTACGGTATTGTCGATGTTGCAACAATTCCCGAAGAAGGCCAAAGCCAAATCATGCAGGGTATTGTAGAAAAACCTGCGGTGGGTGCTGCACCATCAAATCTTTCAGTGGTCGGTCGTTATGTTTTACCTGCCAAGATTATGCAGCTCTTGGAGCAAACACCAAAGGGTGCAGGTAATGAAATCCAGTTGACTGATGCGATTGCTATGTTACAAGAGTCAGAACAAGTTGAAGCCTATCGGATGCAGGGACAGACTTTTGACTGTGGTAGTAAATTGGGCTATTTAAAAGCGATTTTACATTATGGGATTGAACATCCTAAATTAGGTAATGATTTTAAAACACTGATTCGTGAGTTAGCTCTTTAAATTTATAAGACCTCAGGTATAAAAAATGAAGATTGCGATATTAGGGACTACGTTACAGGCTGGCGTATTGGCAGCTTTATTAGCCGAATATGGTAATCAAGTCTATTGGTGCTATCAACATTCGCATCTATCCACAACATCCATAAATATTCAATATCAGGATGAAGAGGTGAATCGTCGTTTAAGTAAACAACGTGAAGCCAAAATGTTGCTACAAAGCACATTGGTAGATTTGCCTTTAGATATTGATACTTATCTATTTTGTTATAATCCAGCTGAATTCAAACTTGCCTTAAACACATTAAAAGAACTTGCATTACGCCCGATTATTCATCCAAAGCTGATGGTCAATGGCTCAACTTTTGGTTTGCATGGAACAGATAAGCTGAAAGCAATTTTACCGAATGATGACTGGGTGTATTTTCCTGACGTCATTCAGGAAGGCAATGCGATTAATAGTGTTCTGAATGTCAAACACGTCATTATTGGAGCAGAGGCAGAAGCTGCCAAATTGATGATGGAAGAACTCCTTCGCCCATTTTTTCGCTATCAAAATCAATATTTGTTTATGCCTATTTTGGATGCTGAATTTACTAAATTGAGTATTTCAGGCATGTTGGCGACGCGAATTAGCTATATGAATGATTTGGCTCTCGTGGCTGAAAAGCTAGGCATTGATATTGCCAATGTAAGGCAAGGAATGGGCGCGGATACCCGTATTGGTTCAGCCTATTTATCGGCGGGTGCAGGTTTTGGGGGGGAGAATTTCTCGCATGATATTTTGACCTTATCTAGCGAAGTCTCTAAAAGTGGTGCGAAAAGCCGTTTGTTAGAGCAGGTTTGGGAAATTAATGAGCAACAAAAAGAAATTCTATTTCGTAAGCTCTGGAATTATTACCATTCAGATTTAAAAGGCAAAACCATTGCCATCTGGGGGGCTGCATTTAAAGAAAATACATCAAGTATTCATAATTCTCCGATTCATGCAATGTTAGCTGCATTGTGGGCACAAGGTGCTAAGGTGCAACTGCATGATCCACAGGCTTTACAAGAAATTTATAAAATGTATGGTGAGCGAGATGACTTGATTTTGAGTCTGGACGCTTATGACGTAGTGCAAAATGCAGATGCACTTTGTGTGATTACCGCATGGAAACAATATTACAGTCCTGATTATAAAAAACTACAGCAAACAATGCGTCATCCCCTTATTCTGGATGGACGTAATCTTTATGATCCTGATTTTGTAAAAGCTCAGGGTTTCGCCTATGAAGGTGTTGGTCGGCTATGAATGAAAATATTGAAAAATTTCCAAAGCAAAATAAACAATCAGCAGTAATACAACTTCAATCTCTTGCTGAGAAGATGCAAGACATGCATCTGAATCAATTATTTGAACAACAAAATGATCGATTTGAGCAGTTTTCATTGGGTTGCGATGATTTGACTTTCGATTATAGTAAGCATCGAGTCAATCAGGACATAATACAGTCTTTAGTGGCATGGGCTGAAGCTAAAGATTTGAAGGAATGGATTAAGCAATTATTTTCACAAGAGCTGATTAATTATACTGAAAAACGCGCTGCTATGCACTGGGCATTGCGATTACCTAAAAATACGGTGCAGTTTTCTGAACTGTCAATGCAAGTCAATGAACAATTGGATCGGATGTTTCGATTGGTTGAAAAAATCCATGCTGGACAATATCGTGGCGTAACAGGCGAAGTGATTCAAGATGTGGTGAATATTGGCGTCGGTGGTTCTGATTTAGGTCCATTGATGGTGACACATGCTTTGTCTGATTTTAAAGTGCCAACAGCAAAACCATTGGACGTACATTTCGTATCGACGATGGATGGTAGCCAGCTCTCTGACTTATTACATCAGTTACGCCCAGAAACGACGCTATTTATTATTTCATCTAAGTCTTTTGGAACGATTGATACGCTATCTAATGCTGAAACGGCGCGTTTATGGCTGGAAAAGGCACTAGGTGATCGTCATTGTGTATTAAAAAGCCATTTTATTGGGGTGTCGACCAAACCTGAAAAAATGACTGAGTGGGGCATTCATTCTGACAATCAGCTATTACTATGGGATTGGGTCGGTGGTCGATATTCCTTATGGTCATGCATTGGTTTACCGATTGCGCTTAAAGTGGGTGTTGAAGGATTTCAGGAACTGTTGGCAGGTGCCTATCTAATTGATCAGCATTTTCGTCAGACCCCATTTCATGAAAATGTCCCAGTGATGATGGGATTGCTTGGGGCATGGAATACTAACTATTTAAACATGCAAACCCATGCAGTCTTGCCTTATGATGGTCGCTTAAAATATTTTGCCTCTTATCTGCAACAATTGGAAATGGAATCGAATGGGAAGTCGGTTCAACGTGATAATCACAAAGTTGAATCTGGCACGTGTCCAATTGTTTGGGGCGAAGTGGGACCAAACGCCCAACATGCTTTCTATCAATTACTACATCAAGGTACGCATGCGGTGAGTTGTGATTTTATCGCGCCAATTCAACGCTATAATGCCAATCATTTTACTTATGTTGAAAATGCTGAAGCATTGATTGAGCAACATCATTTGGCTTTATCCAACTGTTTGGCACAGTCTCGGCTTTTGGCCTTTGGTAATCAGGCTTTAGATCAAAAAGAGTTAGAAAATTTACCCATCTATAAACAATATACGGGTAATCAACCGAGTTCGACTTTTTTAATTAAAGAGTTAAATCCAAAAACCTTAGGCATGTTGATTGCGCTATATGAACATAAGGTTTTTGTACAGTCTGTATTATGGAATATTAATCCCTTTGATCAATGGGGCGTGGAAAAAGGCAAGGAAATCGCCAATCAAATTTTACCGATCTTAAATGGTCAGCAACAAGAGACAACACATCTGGATGCCTCAACGCGAGGTTTGATTGAGTTGCTGCTTGGAAATAAAAAGGGTTAAGACAAAGATGGCAAATATTTTAGTGACTGGCGGCGCTGGATATATCGGTTCACATACTTGTGTTGAATTACTCAATGCAAATCATAATGTCGTAGTATTTGATAATTTATCAAATAGTTCTATAAAGTCGCTTAATCGAGTTCAGGAATTGACTGGAAAATCTCTGACTTTTGTGGAAGGTGATATCCGTAATAGTGAACAACTCGATCATGTGTTTGCACAGCATCAAATTGATGCGGTGATTCATTTTGCGGGTTTAAAGGCAGTCGGTGAAAGTCAGCAACAGCCTCTAATTTATTTTGATAATAATATTGCGGGAAGTATTAATCTCGTCAATGCCATGCAACGTGCAGAAGTCTTTAAGCTTGTATTTAGCTCATCTGCAACGGTTTATGGCGAGCTGAATTCATCGCCGTACAGTGAAAATATGACACTCAGTATGCCAAATAATAACTATGGCTATACTAAATTAGTTATTGAGCAGATCTTAGAAAAGACAGCTGAAGCTGATGAACGTTGGTCAATTGCCTTATTGCGTTATTTTAATCCGGTCGGGGCGCATCAAAGTGGAAGAATTGGTGAAGATCCGCTTGGTATTCCAAATAACTTAATGCCTTATGTGACTCAAGTAGCGGTCGGTCGTCGTGAGAAATTAGCGATTTTTGGTAATGATTATCCTACTTTGGATGGAACATGTGAGCGAGATTTTATTCATGTGGTTGATTTATCAAAAGCGCATGTCTTAGCTGTCGATAATCGCTTGAATCATCGAGGTTGTCGTGCCTGGAATATTGGAACAGGTATCGCGATCTCAGTTCTACAAATTAAGCAAACTTTTGAAAGAGTAAATGGGGTTTCCATTCCTACAGAGTTTGTTGAGCGTAGGGCTGGAGATTTATCCGCTTTTTATGCAGATGCTTCACGAGCAAGAGAAGAGTTAGGCTGGAGTGCGCAATTCACGCTAGAAGATATGCTGAAAGACAGTTGGCATTGGCAAAAACAAAATCCAAATGGTTATCGGGATGTCGAATGATCAGATCAAGTTCTGTTTGAATTTTGATCATGTATTATATTTCTTTCATTAGTTCCTTTTATTTCTCTTTTAAGGAGAAAATAATGAGAATCTAAACAATGATGAAAGAAAGCTATTGATTTTACAAAGTAGCTTTCGAGCTGCTTTTTTCTGTTGGGTTACATTCTGAATAAAGTAAGCCTATCTCGAATATATGCTAAAATAAAGCTTTGTTGTATTTCTCCCAGATCTGCCTATGTCGTTTTTACGCCAGCAATTGCTGTTTATTGGCGTTGCTTTTTTATCTGCATGTATTGGTGTCTACATTGGCTGGGGCGATGCATTTACACTTAAAAAGTTTTATTTATATATTGGCTATAACAAAGTTCTATTCGCCGTTTTATTTAATTACGCCATTATTCAGCTTTTCTTTATCGCCACTGGCCGTCAATATACGGCATTGATTTTAAGTCAAATTTTTGTGATGTTTCTGAATTTTATTAATCAGAAAAAACAACAATATTTATTCAGCAATCTCAGTCCTGAAGATGTGTTTTTATTACCAGAGGCGATGAAAGCTTCTCCATGGTCATTACAACTGATTTTTTTCATTTTAATTGCACTGTTCCTCGTGGTATTGGTGATTGCAATCAGAAAAGAAGAAAAAACAACGATACATAGTTATGTTCCGAACACGATTATTTTCTTTTTTATCAGTAGCAGTTTGATATATCTCAATTTCATTATGAATCCGACAGGGGCTTGTCAGCGTGACGATCGTCCCGCCATTTGTAATCAACTCGCAGATTTTCCCAATACACGAAATGACTGGGTTGGAGATTATCGTAAAATTCAAAATTATGGTTTTAGTACATTTTATATTTCTAAAATACTCGATCAGGTGACAGATCGGTTATTGCCCCGTGCGCAAGTGTCCGAGCAGGCGATACAGGATATTTTGCATCAAAATCCAGAAGTTAAAGGTACTTTGGCTGATGATGCAATAAAACCCAATATCGTGATTATTATGCAAGAATCCTTTTGGGATCCGCGACATCTGGATCAGGCTTTAGGGCGTAATTTATTGCCTTTTTTTCAGAAAAATCAGGTATCGCAATTGATTTCACCTTCATTTGGCGGTGGGACAGCCAATGTTGAATTTGAGGTATTGACCAGTTTAAACACGGCATTTTTTCCCAATGAATTATTGTATGTGTCTAAAGTGAAACGTCCGATTTATGCGTTACCCTTTTATCTGGATGGTTTGGGGTATCAAACCATTGCCATGCACAATAATTATGGCTACTACTATAATCGTAATAAGGTCTATCCTGCTTTAGGCTTTCAACAATTTATTTCTTTAGAGAATATGGTTTCGCAAGAAAAACGACCTCAGATATTTAACGCAGGCGGGTGGGCGACGGATGTGCTGATTTACGAAAATATTAAAAAAGTGTTACAGCAAGGGGATCAGCCCAAGTTTATTTATGCGATTACGGTTGAAAATCATCCAATGTACAATGATGATCGTTATGGCAAACAACAATTTAAGTTCAGCAAAACGCTTTCAGAGCTCAACCAACGAAAACTCAGTACGTATACGGCTGGCGTTGCACGAGCAGATCAGAAATTATCAGAATTAACTGCATATTTGAAAACCTTAAAACAACCCACCATTGTGCTGGTTTTTGGCGATCATTTGCCAAATTTGCAGGGCGTTTATGATGAATATGATTATTTTAAAAATGATCCAGAACGCACGGCTTTAAAGAACTATCAAACGCCTTTGGCGCTCTGGAGTAATTTTCCAATTCAGAAAAAAGTGTTACAGCAAGAGTCGACTCCAAGCAGTTTTGTGGCACCTAAATTATTGCAGGTCGCAGGATTGCCGCTTTCTCCATATTATCATTTTATGCAGCGCTTATCGGGCTGTTATGAGGTGATTCACCCTAAATTTTTGATGCCTGCTTCTGAGTGTAAGCATGATGCCAAGCAACTTTTAGAGCAGTATAAAAATATCAATCAGGATAGTTTATCGGGTGAAAATTATCTTTATGGTTTAAGTCTAACGCCAGACAATACGGCTGAGATTGAGTAATCTCAGCCGTATTTTAATTTGATTATTTAAGCCTGAATGAGTGCTGTTAACTCATCGACATAATCTTGCATTGGACGAGCCTGTTCACCGCGACTCTCGATATTCAAACGCAGTAAAGGTTCGGTATTGGAAGCACGTACATTAAAACGCCAAATACCAAAATCTAAACTGACACCATCCGTACGGTCGATTTGTGGATGTTGCGCTGCATAATGATCAAATAGTTTCTGAATGGTGATTTGCGTATCTGCCACTTTGAAGTTAATTTCACCACTACATGGAAACTTCGCAATCATATTCTCAACCAAAGTTGAAAGCGATTGACCTGTTTCAGACAGCAGCGCGATGGTCAGTAACCACGGAATCATGCCACTATCACAATAAGCAAAGTCACGGAAGTAATGGTGTGCACTCATTTCACCACCATAGACGGCATTGTGTTCGCGCATGACTTGCTTGATAAAGGCATGTCCAGATTTGGATTGTACGGTTTCACCCTGATATTTTTCCACAATATCTAAAGTGTTCCAGACCAAGCGTGGATCATGTACGATTTTTTCACCCGATTGTTTGATCAAAAAGGCTTGAGCTAACAGACCGACGATATAATAGCCTTCAATAAATTGACCTTTTTCATCGAATAGAAAACAACGGTCGAAATCGCCATCCCAGGCAATTCCCATATCTGCATGATGTTCAATTACGGCATCGCAAGTGCTATCACGGTTTTCAAACAAAAGTGGGTTAGGAATGCCATTTGGGAAAGTGCCATCTGCTTCGTGATGAATTTTAATAAATTCAACAGGTACATTCAGACTTTTAAATTTTTCTTCAATGGTATCAATCACGTGACCTGCCGCACCGTTGCCTGCATTGACCACCAGTTTTAATGGTTTGATTTTTGCTGGATCAATATAGCCCATCAGGTGATCGACAAACTCAGGAAGGATGTTGTAGTGACTGGTCGTTCCTTTATGTTCAACATCATTGAACTGTTGTGATTCAGCCAAAGCTTGAATCTCTTTTAAACCTGTATCAGCACTAATCGGACGAGCATTTTCACGTACCAGTTTCATGCCATTATAGTCCATCGGGTTATGGCTCGCCGTAACCTCAATACCGCCTTGTACATCCAGATGGAAGGCAGCAAAGTAAACTTCTTCGGTACCCGTCATGCCTAAATCGAGTACATTCACGCCTGCATCATTTAAACCGCGAATGGTGGCTTGTTTTAAGCCTTCGCTGCTTAAACGAATGTCGCAACCAATCACAATCGTTTTAGGTTGATAGATTTGTCCATAAGCACGACCAATGTTATAAGCAATATCTTCATTCAGTTCAGTGTCGAGTTTGCCTCGGATATCATAGGCTTTAAAGCAAGTTAGTGTCGTCATTTCTAGAATAGTTAGCGTTAAAAATTTGTGAAATGATTATACAGAAGTTTGGTTAAAATCCGAGTTGCAAATCAGAAGGTTTACATGATTCAACAGTATTGAATTGAAGCTCTTTTCAATTAGACTTTTTTATCAACCCATTTTATTTCTTCCTATGGGAGAAAAATAAAGAGGGTTTAAACAATGATGAAAAAAGTTGATTAAAGACATTGATATCAGGACATATTTTTAAAAATTTCATAGCAGGATTTACGAAACCATTGATGACTGGTTTTATGATGACAACACATATGCCAGTGTTGTTTGATGCTATACGTTGGAAAATCGACAGGCGCATCCAGAATTTGTAAATTATCACGTGATAACAGTACTTTACTTAAATAATAAGGTACCGTCGCAATCGCATCGGTTTCCTGTACCATCAAGCCGACGCCAAGATAGCTCGGTAGGCGAATCAAAATATCACGCTTCACACCACTGTTTTGTAACGCATTTTCAATCTGGTAATGTCCCACACCTGTATCAATATCGATATGCAGTTCGCGCATATAATCTTCAATGGTAAAGTTCTGCGCGTTAATACGTGGATGATCTTTACGTGAAATCACCACATAGCGCTGTGAAAATAGTTTTTGTTGATAAAAGCCATCTTCAAGTTGTGGTAAAAACCCAATTGCCATATCAATCTCACCATTGGCCATCTGGTAACTGGTTTCCAGACTGATGGGACGGACATTGATGCGAATTTGCGGCGCACTTTGTGCCAAAAAATTGGAAATTTTGGGTAAAAGTACCAGATGTGATACATCGGTCATGGCAAGTGTAAGTATCATGTCAGATTTTGACGGTTCAAAATGCAGACTAAAATTATTAATGCTCTCGACTTTATTGATCACTTCACTGACCAAAGGGAAAATTTGTTTGGCCAGTTCGGTTGGAATCATTTCATTTCCGACCCGTAAAAATAGCGGGTCATCAAAATGTTGGCGAATTTTAACCAAGCCATTACTAATCGTGGGCTGACTTACGCCAATGGCATCTGCTGCCATCGAAACACTTTTGGATTTATAAATATGATAAAAAATATTCAGTAAACGGCTGTCTAAATCGAACACCTATTTTTTCCTTTTTCCCAAACAGATGAATTGACATCTTCTGTCAAGAATCTACCGATCTTAATGATTCGTCAATCCTTGTATAGATGGACTGATCTAAAAGCAGAACTGACGCTAATGAAAGTCTGGTTTATACGAAATTTGACTCAAAATTAAAACAGCGTTTTATGCCAAACACTATTTTTTGAAATCCGAGAATGATCAAGGTGGATTCTTGTGCTGAAACTTTAGTCGTATAGGTCAATCATACAATGCCCGCTAAACACCAGATTTTATCATGTTTTATTATTGGTCATACCAATAATGTTTTAAAGTTGCCCTTGAAATGCTGATATAGACTATTTATGATGCATTTGTTTATAAATTCCTTCTGTATTTTGTTTTTTAATTTAAATTGGTAATACCAATTTTAACATAAATACTGAATCGTGATGATTCATCAAACAAATATCTGGCAGCATTTCAAGGAGATGACAATGCTCAATGTTTGGCAGCAAGTTTATGATCCACTGGCGAATATCTGGCTTTCTAGTCTGATTGCCTTAATTCCAATTATCTTTTTCTTTTTAGCGTTGGCCGTATTTCGTTTAAAGGGCAGTATCGCGGCGACTTTAACCGTGATGATTGCATTGGCTATTGCGTTGTTCTTTTATCAAATGCCTGCGGCAATGGCCTTTGCTTCGCTCATTTACGGTTTTTTTTACGGCTTATGGCCGATTGCATGGATTATTCTAGGCGCGGTATTCCTATATAAAATTTCGGTGAAAACAGGTCAGTTTGACATTATTCGTTCCAGTATTTTGTCCATTACTGAAGATCAACGTCTACAAATGCTGTTGGTAGGCTTTGCATTTGGTACTTTTCTGGAAGGGGCTGCGGGTTTTGGCGCGCCAGTGGCGATTACCGCTGCTTTACTGATGGGGCTTGGTTTTAAACCTCTATATGCTGCGGGTCTATGTCTGATTGTGAATACGGCGCCTGTTGCCTTTGGTGCGATGGGGATTCCGATTATTGTGGCTGGGCAGGTTTCTGGGGTGGATACCATGGAAATCAGTCAGATGGTAGGTCGTCAGTTACCTTTTTTAGTCATCATCGTATTGTTTTGGATCATGGCAATTATGGATGGCTGGCGTGGTGTCAAAGAAACTTGGCCTGCGGTGTTGGTCGGTGGTGGTTCTTTTGCCATTGCTCAATATTTAACTTCAAACTTTATTGGGCCAGAATTGCCTGATATTACAGCAGCAATTGCCTCATTGGTCAGCTTAACTTTATTGTTTAAAGTCTGGCAGCCAAAGCATATTTTCCGTTTCGCCGAAGCAGAAAAGCTAGATCAACAAACGGCATCGGTCACCCAATATTCGTTTGCACAAATTGCCAAAGCATGGTCTCCGTTTGCGATTTTGACGGCGATGGTGACTTTGTGGAGCATTAAACCGTTTAAGGATCTATTTGCCAAAGGTGGTGCACTCGAACATTGGATCTTTAAAATAGAAGTTCCAGATTTGCATCGTCTGGTGGAAAAAATGCCACCGATTGTGGCTGAACATACGCCTTATGATGCGATTTATAAATTTGACTGGTTTTCAGCCACGGGGACTGCGATTTTTA
The DNA here is from genome assembly GCF_019355975.1 of Acinetobacter septicus. NCBI lineage: Bacteria > Pseudomonadati > Pseudomonadota > Gammaproteobacteria > Moraxellales > Moraxellaceae > Acinetobacter > Acinetobacter septicus. The sequence continues at coordinate 2,390,461 of NZ_CP079898.1, forward strand.
TTGCGGCAGTGATTAGCGTCATTTTCTTAAAAATGAATGCGAAGCAGGCCGTGGTGACTTTTGGCGAAACCTTAAATGAGCTGAAAGTTCCGATTTATTCGATTGGGATGGTGTTGGCTTTTGCCTTTATCGCCAACTATTCAGGTCTATCTGCAACTTTGGCTTTAGCATTGTCGCATACGGGTCATGCCTTTACCTTCTTCTCACCATTTTTGGGGTGGTTGGGCGTGTTCCTGACGGGATCAGATACGTCATCCAATGCGCTATTTTCAGCATTGCAGGCGACGACGGCACAACAAATTGGGATTCCAGAGGTATTACTGGTTGCGGCAAATACCAGTGGTGGGGTCACAGGAAAAATGATTTCACCGCAATCGATTGCTATTGCTTGTGCAGCAGTGGGATTAGTTGGAAAAGAATCAGATTTGTTCCGTTTTACCGTAAAACATAGCATCATATTTACCATCTTTGTGGGGATCATCGTGACGGTACAGGCGTATATCGTGCCGTGGATGATTCCCTAATTCGGTTTTGATTGAGGCTAAATTGAAGGAAAAATGATGCGAGTTTCTGATCAGGTGGTAGAAAAGTTACAGACGCTGATTGAGCAGCAGAATCTCAAGCAAGGAGATCGTTTGCCTGCCGAGCGTCAACTGGCGACCAGTTTGGGGATTTCGCGTCCATCGCTACGTGAAGCGATTCAGCAATTGATTAGTCTGGGAATTTTATCCAGTCGTCGTGGTGATGGGACTTATATTCAACAGCTCCCTGAAACATGGTCACAGCAGTTGATTGTTGAGCCGATTAGCCATTTGATGCAGGACGATCCACATTATCGTTTTGATGTACAGGAATCTCGTTTAGTCCTTGAAGGCGGAACCGCTTGGTATGCGGCCTTGCGTTCAACCGAAGCTGATCGTGCCAAGATCCATCAGTATTTTGATGAAATTTCCTATCATCAGGCACATGGGGATTCCGCAGCAGCGGCAGTTGCCGATGCCAATTTTCATCTGGCGATTGCCGAAGCCTCTCATAATGTGGTGCTGATTCAAATGATGCGCAGTTTATTTGATTTACTGCAATACAACGTCTTTTTAGGGCGTAAAAAAGTCTATGAACATCCAATTAGTGCCGATCTACTCAGTGATCAGCATTTTCAGGTGATGGATGCCATTGACCGTAAAGATGCTCAGGCAGCACGAGATGCAGTGTGTGGCCATATTGAATTTGTCATCGATCATGTACGTTCTCTGGATGAAGACGAAGCTCGCCAGAAACGTGCCACACGTTTAAACAGGATTGATCCAACATGATTATTTCTTCTTCAAATGATTATCGTGAAGCGGCGCGTCGTCGTTTGCCACCTTTTTTATTTCATTACATCGATGGCGGGGCATACGCAGAATATACCCTGAAACGGAATGTTGAAGATTTATCGCAAATTGCATTAAGACAACGTGTGTTGAACGATATGTCCAGTTTGAGTCTGGAAACCAAACTTTTTAATGAAACCCTGTCGATGCCTGTAGCGTTGTCACCTGTGGGTTTAACAGGAATGTATGCGCGTCGGGGTGAAGTACAGGCCGCAGTCGCCGCAGATAAAAAGGGCATTCCCTTTACGCTTTCGACTGTGTCTGTGTGTCCGATTGAAGAAGTCACGCCTGCCATTGGTCGTCCAATGTGGTTTCAGCTCTATGTGTTGCGTGACCGAGGTTTTATGCGCAATGCACTGGAACGTGCCAAAGCCGCAGGTTGTTCGACCTTGGTGTTTACCGTGGACATGCCCGTGCCAGGCGCACGCTATCGCGATGCACATTCAGGTATGAGTGGCCCAAATGCTGCCATGCGCCGTTATTTGCAAGCGGTAACGCATCCGCAGTGGGCGTGGGATGTCGGTTTGTTAGGACGTCCACATGATCTGGGCAATATTTCCAAATATTTAGGTAAGCCGACAGGACTAGAAGATTATATTGGTTGGTTAGGTACCAATTTTGATCCTTCAATTTCTTGGAAAGATCTGGAATGGATCCGTGAATTTTGGGATGGACCAATGGTGATCAAAGGCATTTTAGACCCTGAAGATGCCAAAGATGCGGTACGCTTTGGTGCAGATGGTATTGTGGTGTCTAATCATGGTGGGCGTCAGCTCGATGGGGTGATGTCCTCAGCTCGTGCATTACCTGCCATTGCCGATGCAGTGAAAGGTGATTTGACCATTCTGGCCGATTCGGGTATTCGCAATGGTCTGGATGTGGTGCGCATGTTAGCTTTGGGCGCAGATAGTGTGATGTTGGGTCGAGCCTTTATTTATGCACTTGCCGCCGCGGGTGGACAGGGCGTAAGCAATTTACTGGAACTGATTGATAAAGAAATGCGGGTTGCCATGACTCTAACCGGTGCAAAAAGCATTGCGGAGATCAATGCGGATTGTCTGGTACAGGTTAATAAATTGATTCAAGCTTAAGTTGTTGCAAGGAGATGTTCATGCTGTCCCATGTTGATCCGAATGTATTATCACAACTACAAAAGTTAGTCGGTAAAGCCTATGTGCTCACTGATGATCAACACACTCGGCAATACCGTCAGGGTCGACGTTTTGGTGAAGGCAAAGTGTTGGCCGTGGTCTGTCCAGGAACTTTGCTTGAACAATGGCAGGTATTACAAGTCAGTATTGCAGCAAATTGTATTGTGATTATGCAGGCGGCCAATACGGGGCTGACCGGCGGCTCGACACCTTATGGCGAAGACTATGACCGCCCTGTGATTATCATGAGTACACGTCGTTTAAAAGGCATTCAGGTGATTCATCAAGGTAAACAGGTGGTGTGTTTACCGGGTGCGACGCTGGATAATCTTGAACAGATTTTAAAGCCTCATCAGCGTGAGCCGCATTCGGTCATCGGTTCATCCTGTATTGGCGCATCGGTACTCGGGGGAATTTGTAATAATTCGGGTGGGGCATTGGTACGACGTGGGCCAGCCTATACTGAACTGGCACTGTATGCACAGGTGGATGATCATGGGCAATTACAGCTCATCAATCATTTAGGCATTGATCTGGGACAAACTCCAGAGGAAATTTTAAGTCGATTAGAGCAGCAGCAATATCAGGTCAGCGATATACAGCATGATGCAAATCGTCAGGCTTCCGATCAGCGTTATGCGCATGATGTGACGCAGGTGGATGCAGATAGTCCAGCACGATTTAACGCAGATCCTTCACGTTTGTTTGAGGCTTCGGGTTCGGCAGGAAAAGTCTGTGTATTTGCAGTACGTTTGGATACGTATGAAAAAGTGGCAAGCGATGTGTTCTATATTGGCAGCAATGATCATAATGACCTGACGGCAATTCGTCGTTATCTACTAACGTCGTTACCCAGTTTACCGATTGCAGGGGAATATATTCATCGTGATGCATATCGGATTGGGGAGAAGTATGGCAAAGACACGTTCTTGTTTATTGAAAAATTTGGTACCGCCAATGTCCCGAAAGCCTTTGCCTTAAAAGATAAAGTCGATGGTTTTCTGGAAAAATTTAAAATTAAAGGACTCACAGATCATTTATTACAAGCGTTGACTTTCTTTTTGCCGAATCATTTACCTAAACGTATGACAGAATTTCGCGATCAATATGAGCATCATTTGATTTTACGAGTGGAAAATAATAGCAAAGATCAGACTGAACAATTTTTAAAAGAATATTTTGCTGTACATGCGACTGGGGCTTATTTTTTATGTGATGAGGAAGAAGGTCGGAAAGCCTTTTTACATCGCTTTGCCATCGCGGGGGCTGCGATACGTTATCGCGATACCCATCGTAGCGAAGTAGAAGATATTGTGGCACTGGATATTGCCCTGCGCCGTAACGATCGAGACTGGGTCGAGCAACTTCCTGCTGATATGGAACAGAAAATTTTATATAAACTGTATTATGGGCATTTTTTCTGCCATGTGTTTCATCAGGACTATATTGTCAAAAAAGGCGTTGATCCTTTAGCGATGGAACATCAAATGTGGACATTGCTGGATGCTCGTCGAGCAGAATATCCAGCAGAACATAATGTTGGACATTTATATATCGCTAAACCTGCATTGGCCAACTTTTATCAAAAGCTCGATCCGACCAACAGTTTTAATGTCGGAATTGGACATACGTCTAAGCTTAAATATTGGGGTAAAAGCAAGATTTCATCCTAGTGGGTTACATAGTTGCAACTTTATCCTTGCTAGAATTCGTCATAATTTAAAAGTCTAAATCATACAACTCACGCTAACTTTAAGCACCTGATAACAACTATTTTAAGGAGCAGAAGATTGATGCATATCAAGACCATATTGGCTGCATTGGCAGTTGCAACATTAATGACTGCTTGTATCGTGACGCCTGATGATCATATCAATCAATCAGGCCGTCAAGCAGACCCTGGTTTTAGCCGTCCACCTGCACATGATCATGGTGGATTGCGACCTGGGGAAACCCCCATGATCATCCCGATCCTGGTTATAACTATCCGTCAGGCTCAAACAATGGTGGTTTACGTCCGGGAGAAAATAACCAGTCAAATCAGATTGATCCAGGTTTTAACCGACCAACTAACCCTGATCCAGGGTATGGTCGTTAATTTAAACGTAAAGTAACAAAGCCCGAGATGTTTATCTCAGGCTTTGTTTAATGCTTCGTCGTGGATCAATGCTTAAGCTGGTGTAGGCGCTTTAGCCAAGACTTCTGCGACAGCTTTTGCGACCACATAGATATTATTCATGTTGAGACCCGCGACACAGATACGGCCACTGCGCACCAGATAAATGGCATAGTCTTCACGTAAGGTGTCGACTTGTTCGCCAGTAAGACCTGTATAGCTAAACATGCCTTTTTGTTCGACCAGATAGTTAAAGTCGCGATCTGGCAAGGCTTTGCTTAATTCGTCACGCAAGATTTGACGCATTTTAATAATACGTTCACGCATGTGCTGAACTTCGCCCTGCCATTGTTGATTTAACTCAGCATCGTTAAGAACCTGATCCACCAACCAAGCCCCTGTGGTAGGTGGGCTAGAGTAAATACGGCGTACAGTGGCTTTTAACTGGCCAAAAGTGGCTTGAGCGGCTTCAACATCATCACAAACAAAAGTCAGACCACCGACACGTTCGCCATAAAGTGAGAAAATTTTTGAGAATGAATTGCTGACGATAAAATTCAGACCAGCCTGATCCATCGCACGAATCGCATACGCATCCTGCTGCATACCATCGCCAAAGCCTTGATAGGCAATATCTAAAAATGGAATCAGATTGCCCGCTTTCAGTACTTCAATCACTTGATCCCACTGTGCAGGATTTAAATCTGCGCCCGTTGGGTTATGGCAACATGGGTGCAATAACACAATACTTTGTTCAGGCAGTTGTTTGAGGGCAGAGAGCATTCCCTCAAAATTCACACCACCCGTTTGGGCGTCAAAATATGGATAAAAATGGGTTTTAAAGCCTGCTCCATTAAAAATGGCTACATGGTTATCCCAAGTCGGCTGACTGACCCAGACTTCAGAATTTGGAAAATAATTTTTAAGAAAATCCGCGCCAACCTTAAGTGCACCTGAACCACCTAAAGTCTGAATGGTGACAGCGCGACCACTTTTTACAGCAGGGCAATTTGTTCCAAACAATAACGCTTGAATCGCTTCACGATAAGGTTTGAAGCCTTCCATCGGCAAATATAGCTTGGTTTTGCTTTGCAGGGGTTCAATGCGTTTTTGCGCTTCAATAATGGTATCAAGCTGAGGCACAATACTGTCTTCATTATAATAAAGACCAATACTTAAATTGACTTTGCCTTGACGTGGGTCGGCATTGAATTGTTCCATAAGCGATAAAATCGGATCGCCTGCATATGGGGGGATATGTTGAAACATCAAAAAAATCCTTTCATTTCGCAGTTTGAACCAAAACTGCGCGGAGTTGGTGCGAGTGCATGAGATTTAAGCAAACATCAAACCTGACTAATGTAGCAGTAAGACCTGTATCGTGCCATGCTCTTCTAGTCTTAGAACTGAAAAATTCTTAATCTTGGTTTGCAAAGATTAGTGAAGTGAATGTTAAAACTTTTTTATACTTCGATGCGTTTTTTTAGGATAGAAATGCATTAAAAAAGTGCAATTTTCTAAATTTTAGCCAAAAAAAACCACACAGGGGAGTGTGGCAAAAGTTTTAAGCTCTGAGGACTTCAATTTAAAACTTGAGACTTAAAGGAAGCTTAATTTGCTGAAACAGTATGTAAATTCTCTTTTGACGAGAATATATCTGAATAAAATTCTTTATTGAGATAAATCTAGATACAAGGTTTCCTTAATTTCTTCCATCACCACATAGCTATGCGATGAAGCCGATGCAGGCAGTTTTTTTAAAATATTGCCCAGCAGTTTTCGGTAAGCACTCATCTCTTTCAATCTGGCTTTGACCAGATAATCAAATTCCCCTGAAATTAAATGACATTCCAGCACTTCTGGTACTTCAATCAGATCACGCGCGACTTGATCAAATACATCGCCCGATTTGGCCGAGAGTTTAATTTCCAGAAATACCAGTAAATTTCGATCGACATGTGCAGGATTGAGCCGCGCATAGTAACCCATGATGATGCCCTCACGTTCCAGACGTTTCACCCGTTCGGAACAGGGCGTGGTCGATAAGTTGACTCTAGACGCCAATTCACTGATCGCAATACGTCCTTCACGTTGCAGGATATCCAGAATCTGCCGATCAGTTCGATCCAGTGGTCGCATTATTTTTTTCCTTTTTTTAGAATTTCTACACGACAAAACTGCCAATTTTCCTAGATTATAGTGCCTAAAACAGTGAAATAAACTATTGAAGCAAAAATATACTAGTTAAATTCACTGGACTGCGTGAGGGAAGAAAAATGCGCGTGATCGTTTTAGGGAGTGGTGTGATTGGTGTCGCAAGTGCGTACTATCTTGCGCAACAGGGAGCACAAGTCACGGTACTGGATCGTCAAGCTGGGCCTGCCGAAGAAACCAGTTTTGGTAATGCAGGGCAAGTTTCCCCAGGTTATTCAACGCCTTGGGCAGCACCAGGGATTCCGTTTAAAGCAGTGAAATGGATGTTTCAGCATCATGCACCGCTTGCGATTAATATTGATGGCAGCATGTGGCAACTACAATGGATGGCACAAATGCTGAAAAACTGCAATCCAGAAAGCTATACCAAAAATAAAGAACGGATGATGCGTGTAGCTGAATATAGCCGCGATTGTTTAAAAGAACTACGTGAAACCACGGGGATCAGTTATGAAAACCGTGCCAAAGGCACCTTGCAGGTGTTTCGTAACGAAGCCCAACTTGAGGCGGTTCATCGGGATATCGAAGTCCTCAAAGAATGCGGTGTCAGCTATGAACTGCTTGATCAAAACGATTTAGCCAAGGTTGAACCCGCACTGCAATATGCCAAAGACAAGCTGGTCGGTGGTTTACATTTACCCAATGATGAAACAGGCGATTGTTATTTATTTACCAATGCTCTAGCAGAAAAAGCCAAAGCGTTAGGTGTCGAATTTCAATTTAACCAAAATGTTGAAGCATTGCTGATCGAAGGTGATGAAATCAAAGGCGTTCGCGTCAACGGTCAGGTTTTAACTGCGGATCGTTATGTGTTGGCATTTGGGAGTTATTCGCGTGATTTCCTTAAACCCCTGCATTTAAATTTACCCGTTTATCCTGTCAAAGGTTATTCATTGACGATTCCAATTGCACAGCCTGAATTTGCACCGCAATCTACTGTGCTTGATGAAACCTATAAAATTGCCATTACCCGTTTTGATCAGCGGATTCGTGTCGGTGGAATGGCGGAACTCAGTGGTTTCAATCTGGGGTTAAATCAGGATCGTCGTGCCACCTTAGAAATGGTCACTCAAGATCTGTTCCCAGGCGGAGATATGGCGCAAGCCTCATTCTGGACAGGTTTACGTCCAATGACGCCAGACAGTACCCCAATCATCGGTGCGACGCGGTTTAGTAATCTGTTTTTAAATACAGGGCACGGCACACTTGGTTGGACCATGGCCTGTGGTTCAGGCAAGTTGATTAGCGACCTTGTGCTTAATCATCAGCCTGAAATTAGTACCGAAGGCTTATCGATCCTGCGTTATTCACACGCAGCTTAAGATCAAATACTCAAGTTCAGGGAAGAACCATGCCACGTCCAATCCGTGCCATCATTCATCAAAATGCTTTGGCACATAATCTTAACATTGCCAGAAAGCATGCCTCACAGCATGAGGTCTTTGCAGTAGTAAAGGCCAATGCGTATGGGCATGGCATTGAACGGGTTTATCCCGCCCTCAAAACCGCTGATGGTTTTGCCTTACTAGATATCGATGAAGCCAAACGCTTACGTGCACTCGGCTGGACAGGGCCAATTTTGCTGCTCGAAGGCATTTTTTCAGCGCAGGATTTGTTTGACTGTACAGCTTACCAACTCAGTTTTAGTGTCCATAGTGAAATACAAGCGACATGGGTGCGACAGCATCCTGAGCCTGCTCAGTTTGATATTTTCCTGAAAATGAACAGCGGCATGAATCGTCTGGGTTTTCAGCCACAGTATTACCGCGAAATATGGCAGTCACTTCGATCTTGCAACACAGTAAATAGCCTCACGCATATGATGCATTTTTCCGATGCCGATGGTGAGCGTCTGGGGCAATCTGGGATTGAGGTACAGCTCAAAATCTTTGAAGACACAGTGCAGGATTTACCAGGTGAACGCTCGATTTGTAACAGCGCTGCGATCCTGCGGCATGGTTCGCAACTGACTTCTAAAACTGTCCGTGCGGGCATTTTACTTTATGGCAGCTCGCCTGATTTTCCCCAACACTCGATTCAGGACTGGGATTTACAACCCAGTATGAGTCTACGCAGTGAAATCATTGCCATTCAAGATTTACAACCCATGCAAACGGTCGGTTATGGCTCAACCTTTCAGGTCGAGCAAGCCATGAAAATCGGGATTGTGGCCTGTGGTTATGCCGATGGTTATCAGCGTATTTCTGCTACGGGTACGCCTGTGTTGGTCAATGGCATCCGCACTCGCACGATTGGTCGGGTCAGTATGGATATGTTGGCGGTCGATGTGACCGAGATTGCAGATGCGGTAATTGGCAGTGAAGTGGTGCTTTGGGGCAAATCTCGTTCGGGTACGATTTTGCCAATTGATGAAGTCGCAGCGACCTCAGACACCGTGGGTTATGAATTGATGTGTGGTGTAACCGCACGTGTTCCATTTTTTATTGAAGCATAAGGATAGAGTGATGTCAGTCTCTAATATTGAAAGAATTAACAGCAATCAGGTGATGAGTTCGGCTACCATTGTTAATCAAGTGGTGTATTTGTCGGGACAAGTACCCAAAAACACGGAGCTTGATATTGAAGGTCAGACCCGCGAAATCTTGGCGACCATCGATCAACTTTTAGCGCAGGCGAAAAGTGATAAGTCGCGTCTGCTTTCAGCGCAGCTTTTTATTAAAAACCTAGATGACTTTGCTCAAGTCAATGCGATCTGGATTGAGTGGTTAGATGGATTGGCAACGCCTGCCCGCGCTACGATTCAGGCAGATTTAGTCAATCCCGCGTGGTTGATTGAAATCGCCGTGATTGCAGCACAGCAATAAACCGATTGATCTATTTTCATTCATCTAATGTTTAATTTTAAAACCAGAATTGCCACGGAAAAGGATGCCTTCTGGTTTTTATTTTGATGCTACTCGGCATCAATTCTGCGGTTTCTGCCTTGTTATTTTGGTTGGCAGTCACACAGAATTGATCAAAAAAAGGGACATTTAAAAAGGATATTTAATCATGACAACAGTACGTCATTCTGAAGACGAACATTCGTCGCATGATCTTCAACGTAAACTCTCCAATCGACACTTGCAACTAATTGCGATTGGCGGTGCGATTGGCACTGGGCTATTTATGGGTTCTGGTAAAACCATTTCATTGGCAGGACCTTCAATTTTATTTATTTACATGATCATTGGGGTCATGTTCTTCTTCCTGATGCGCGCGTTGGGCGAGCTATTGTTGGCGAATCTGCATTACAAATCGTTTGTTGATATGGCACATGATTTGATCGGCCCGAGTGCAGGCTATTATATGGGTTGGACCTATTGGCTCGGCTGGGTATTGGTGGGTATAGCCGATCTGGCGGCGATTATTAATTATCTGGGTTTTTGGTTGCCTGATGGCGTAAGTTTTACACCGATGGGACAAGCACTGATCAGTGCGGGCTGTGTATTGTTTGTATTGGCGCTGAATTTGCTCACCGTGCGTTTATTTGGTGAAGTCGAATTCTGGTTTGCTTTGATCAAGATTTTGGCGATTCTTGGATTGATTGCAATTGGTGGTTTTATGGTGTTTAGCCATTTTCAGGCACCAACGGGTACCGTTGCTTCTTTAAGTAATCTCTGGTCTTCGGGTGGCATGTTTCCTAAAGGTACCGAGGGTTTTTTAGCAGGTTTTCAGATTGCGGTGTTTGCTTTTGTCGGAGTGGAGCTGATTGGCACCACAGCAGCCGAAACCAAAGATCCGAAAAAGAATTTACCCAAAGCGATTAATGCAATCCCGATTCGGATCATTTTGTTTTATGTGTTGGCATTATTGGTGGTGATGTCAGTCACACCGTGGAATATGATCAGTGCTAATAAAAGCCCATTTGTTGAATTATTTTTACATGCAGGGATTCCAACTTCAGCGATTATTATGAATCTGGTGGTACTTTCTTCAGTAACCTCCTCCATGAACAGTGGTGTGTTTTCGACCAGTCGGATGCTATTTGGTTTATCCCGTGGGGGGCAGGCACCGCAAGCATTGGCGCGGTTATCCAAACGCGCTGTTCCAGCTAATGGTTTGGTGTTTTCCTGTCTGTTTATTATGGCGGGTGCGGCATTACAGTATTTTGTACCCAATACCATTGAAGCCTTTACCTTAGCCAGTTCTCTTTGCGTGATTTTATTTATTAGCGTTTGGGGGCTGATCATGGTGTGCTATCTGCGTTATCGTAAACTCAGACCTGAATTACATGCCCAGTCGACCTTTAAAATGCCGGGTGGAATCTGGATGAGCTACGTGGTATTGGCATTCTTGCTGTTCACCTTGGTGATTTTGGCACTGGAACCCGATACATTAAAAGCCTTATATGTGAGTCCGCTATGGTTGTTGATTTTGGCGGTAACGTATCAGTTGCTGTATAAACCACGTATCAAGCGACTCAAACAGCTAAAAAGTTCTTAATTAAATCGCGCTTTTTTGAGGGCATATCTATTTAAATAAATATGCCTTTTTTATTTTAATTAATTTGATAAATTATTTTAATCCCAACCAAAATCATAGGTTTTATAATATCTAATTTTAAAAACAGAAATGGATGAGAATAATTATTTTTTAAAATTAAAATATTGTTTTTATTAGTTATTTAATTTTAATTAATTTATTTTTGAGGTTTTTGTATAGGGTTAAATGGATTATAATAAAAAGATAAAGGTATTTGGGTATATTGAAATGTCAAATGTTTTGATTCAAAAATATAATGTTCCAGGACCTCGTTATACCAGTTATCCGACTGTTCCTTATTGGCAGGAAGATACATTCTCACTAGAGGCTTGGCAGCAAACCTTGCGCCAATCTTTTATTGAATCAAATGCAAGTGAAGGCATCAGCCTGTACATTCATTTACCTTTTTGTGAAAGCTTATGTACTTTTTGCGGTTGCCATAAAAAAGTCACCAAACGCCATGAAGTTGAAGCGCCGTATATTGCGGCGGTACTCAAAGAATGGTCATTGTATTGTGAATTATTGGAAGAAAAACCGATTATTCGTGAAATCCACTTGGGTGGTGGTACGCCGACCTTTTTTTCAGTCGAACATCTACAACAACTCATTCATGGTATTTTGGATCAGGCTGAGATTGCTGAACATCATGAGTTTAGTTTTGAGGGGCATCCGAACAACACCAGCAAAGCACATTTACAGGCGTTGTATGATCTCGGGTTCCGTCGCGTAAGTTTTGGGGTTCAGGATTATAGTCTAAAGGTTCAAAAAGCGATTCATCGCATTCAACCGTTTGAAAATGTCGCCAATGTGACGCAATGGGCGAGAGAAATTGGTTATGACTCGATTTCCCATGATTTGGTGTTTGGCTTGCCTTTTCAGGAATTGGACGATGTGCTGTATACCATAGACCAAACTAATCGATTATTGCCCGACCGTTTGGCTTTTTATAGTTATGCGCATGTGCCGTGGATTAAAGGCAATGGTCAGCGTGGTTTTAAAGATCATGATGTGCCCAAAGATGAAGTGAAACGAAAACTTTATGAAGCCGGCAAACAAAAATTGCTGGATCATGGTTATGTCGAAATTGGGATGGATCATTTTGCCTTGAAAACTGATCCGATGTATCAGTCCTTTTTACAGGGTCAGTTACATCGTAACTTTATGGGGTATACCGCATCTAAAACCCAAGTCATGATTGGTTTGGGTGTGTCTGCGATTAGTGATAGCTGGTACAGCTTTGCTCAAAATGAAAAGGTATTGGAAGACTATTATGCTCGACTGGAAAACAATGAAATTCCAGTGTTTCGTGGACATGTTTTGACGTCAGAAGACCTGATGATTCGCCAGCATATTTTAAATCTCATGTGTCAGTTTGAAACCTCATGGCAAGACCCAACGCAAAGCTTTGAAGAGTTGCCGCGAGTGTTACAGCAGCTTGAAGAAATGCAGCAAGATCAATTACTGAAAATCGGTGAAAAAAGTATGCAGGTTACAGAGCAAGGCAAGGCGTTTGTTCGTAATATCTGTATGGCATTTGACTTGCGAATGAAACGTAAAATACCGAATAACCAGATTTTTTCGATGACGATTTAGTTTAGCTTCAATTGACGTGAACAGCTTAGGGTTTTAAATAACCTGAAAGCTGTTGGAAGTCTGCTTCAATTGCAGCTAGGGCTTTTTGCTCCATATATCTAAACTGCTTTAAAATATCAAAGCCAAAAGCGGTGACGATCGCCCCACCACCTGATTCGCCACCTTTATAGGTTTCAACCAAAGCCGAAGCATAAAGTTGATTCATGGTTTCTACCAGTTGCCATGCGCGACGATAGCTCATGTTCATTTTTTTAGCTGCTTGAGAAATGGAACCTGTCGCTTGAATGGCTTCGAGTAAGTCCGCTTTTCCAGGACCAAAAGCAATCTCTTGATCAACCATCAACCTAAGACGTAATTTGAGTTGAGCCATTGTTAAGCCATAATGATCATAAAAAGGAAATCAGTAAAATTTTATAATGAAATACAGAAAAGTTCTAATTTAAAAACAAAAATAAAATTATATTTATATTGTTTAATAAATGATTTATCTTGAGTTAAATCACTAGAATAAGTTGTTGGTTTTAGATTTGTATTGATTGTTAAATGATTTTCTTGTATTAAATATAATAAACTATTTTAGCTATTAGGTAATTTGAAAATTTATCTTAGATGATGTTGTTATAGGTGAAATTTAAGAATCTTAACTATAATGAGTTTAATTTTGATTAATCATATTAAAATGGTTGGTTTTAATGGGTCGAAATTCTAAATAAATAGTCAATTTTAGGTGTCTTCTTTTTGTTCTATCTCATTATTTCTATAGTGTTTTTTTTACATTGTTTTTGATGACAAAAAAGCAATCGCAAAATGATAAGAAAATAAATAGGCCGATTTGTATATTTTAAAGTATGAAAGTCTAGTTTTATTTTATTGGTCAAATAATTGAATTTTATTTGTATTTATTCTGAAGATTACATTGTTTCGGATTTTATAAATATGAATGAGTTTATTTGTATTGGGCCAACTCTTGCGAGATACTTTAAATGGCTAATGTAAAGATTGTATCAAAAAAAACTCATGAAATTCTTTTGGAGGGTCAAAAAGATAGTTTAACGCTTTTAGAACCTTCTGTGGTTCTATTGCAGGTTGATATTAAGGATGTGAACCGAATTGAAAAAGATGGCCGAAATGTCAAAGTCACATTAAAATCAGGTGAAGTCATTATTATCTCTGACTTCTTCGATTCGAATGGTTCAGGCGATTCAAGTAAAAATACATTAGCATTCGAAAATGGGTTGTGCATTTAAAAAAATTAGAAAGCATTTTTATTTTTATTGATGATTTGGGGAAATGTTGTATGGAATATATTACTTATCTAGTAATTGGACTGGTGTTGATTGCAGTAGCATGGTCTTTTTTTCAAAAACCTAAACCAGAGGGAAACAAGGCCTCACCAGCGATCTTGTGGATGAACGGAACATACGCTGTACTTTTAACGCTGAATCAACGTAATTTGAATTATGTATTTGGCGGCGTAGCCAAAAAAAAGCAAACCACTGAACTGGCTAAACAGAACCTGATCAAACATTGGGGGATACATGATTTAGAAGAAGGCAATGCCATGATTGCTGAATTGACCAGTGAACGGGGATTACATAATGCGCTGCTTTTAAAATATGTAGATGAAATGCAACTCTTGGGACTCAGCCGACAGGATTTTGAAAGACATAATCAAAAAATTACATCGAATATAAAACATCAACTATTAGATCGTGTAAGTTTTGATGCAACACAGGAATTTGCAGACCAAGCAATATTGGCATGGGATTTTGGTCGTGCGGTATATCTTTTATCTGATTTTTATCTTGCAGGCATGATCACTAAGGAAGATGCACTCCAACGCTCAATGGCGATTTGTCAGAAAATTCAGCAGTTATTTAACTCATGGCATGATTTTAATCGTAGCTATCTTTATGGTTTTCGATTTTGGTTGTATTCCACAGAGACCGAGCTGAAATTAACAGCCGATCAGAATACAATTAAAATCATTGAAAAACTTGAGAAGCAAGCTCATAGCCCTTTTCAACTGGATTGGAATATGAGATTGGAAAAAGATTGGTAATTTGAATCACAATGCGGTCATTGTAGATTTAAATCGAGATATCCATTGAGTTGGTTTATCTAACACATTGATAAATGAACTGTATTGAGCACTATTGATCTATCCAGAGCAAAAGCCTTTATCACATGATGAGGGCTTTTGGCATTTAGAGGCTAAGCATCGAAGCTGTATTTTTCGATCCACTTTATTTTTAACTGTACTGAATCGTCAGAATCAAGCATATTTCAACGCTAAGCTTTAAAAAAAAAGCTTGGTGAGTTTAATCTGTTCTGATGATAAAACTGATTATCCTAATAATAAAACGATCTTTTTCGATGGACATCTCATTTGCTGATCAAAAAACATTTAAAATCAAATGAGCTGGAAACTGATGAATCGCTGATATGTGAGCTTAATATCTTGATCTAGCCGATGTTTATCATTGTAAAGATAGTTTTATAGCTTCACGATCAATATCCTGACCCATTAAAACCAAGGAAATGACATGCCAGATGCAGTAAAAATGCAACGAATAATGGCAATGACCATCGCGGCTTTTGGCGCGATTGTGAGTAGTACATTTCCTTTGTCGATTATTTTTGCGCAGCAAGATATTGCAGGTGCTTTTGCAGTGACCTCGCAGGAAGTGGGTTGGGTGGTGACCCTATACAATGTTGGACAAATACTGGGTTTACCGATTGCCTTTTTACTTTCAGGAGCCTTTGGTCGTCGACGTGCCATGATGATTGCAGGACTGGGTTTTATTCTGAGTTCTTTGTTGATCGTAATGACTCATTCTTTTGCCGTGATGTTGTTTTTACGGATCCTGCATGGTTTTTTTGCAGGCATGTTACCGATTTTAATGTTTATTATCCTGTTTTCTACCCATCCTGCGGGTCTGATTCGGACGCGTGGCTTAACTTATTTTGCACTTGCCACTGCGATTGGAATTGGCGTATCTGCATGGTTAGGCAGCCTTTTTCTGTATAGCGAAAACTGGCATTTGCTGTTCATTATTCCCGCGCTAGGGATTGTTGCTTATGTCATTCTTGCCAATTTTTTGTTTAAGGAAGATCCGATTCGACTTGAAGCATTTAAGTTGTTTGACTGGGTGGGTTATTTACTGATTTCGGCGGGTCTCAGTTTAATCGTGATGGCTTTGTCAGAAGGTGAGCGACATTTCTGGTTTGAAGCATGGTGGATTAGCGCCAGTTTTTTGGCAGGTTTTTTGTTGATGGGCTTTGCGATTATGCATTTTATTCGACATGATGCGGCATTGTTCAAATTAACCCTGTTTTATAAACCGTTTAGTTATGCACTTATTTTTCAGGTGATTTTCCGTTTTGGCTCACTGTTTATTATTTGGGTGATTCCTCAGTTCCTAATTCAGCTTTCAGGCTTTCGGATTGAACAAATTGCGGAAGTGCTTTGGCCTTTTTCTGTGGGTACTTTCATAGGCGTGATGACGGCTTATTATCTGAGCCCACGTATTGATCAGCGCATCATGATGTCACTGGCCTTGTGCATTTTGGCTGTTAGTTCACTGTATTGTAGTTTTTCGACTTCACAGTGGGCGATCCATGATTTTCTATGGCCTATTTTTGTGGCAGGTTTAGGGCAGGGCGTATTTTCTTTGGCGACCTTGCATCTGGTGCTATATGACATTATTCCAACGGAAGGTCCCACTTGTGGTATTGGTTTTAACTATGCACGGGTAATTGGTTTGGTGGGTGGTATTGGCATCTTAAATCACTTTATTAATGAACGTGAAAAATTGCATTCTGCCATGATCGGCGAGGGTGTTCAGTTACAAAATGAGCAAACCTTATCAATGCTGGAAAGCATCCGTCACAGCTTGAATACCGCATTAAGTGATCCGTCAGCATTAAATGCTGTGAGCTATGCACAGTTGAATCAACATATTCGGATTCAAGCTTTTGCGATGTCCTATAACGATGCATTCTTGCTGGTATTTTTTATTTTATTTATCGCATCTGCTTGTGTCTGGGTTTTCCCATACAGTAAAGCCATGCATTAACTTTGCCGAGATAAATTCATGACCACAGAAACTATTCAAGCTAAAAGACCGTTTCGTCCTTGGGTGCGTGTTGTGATTGCTTTGGTGATCATGTGTGCGCTTTTTGCGGTGGTATATTTTCTGTATTTTTACTGGAGTGTCAGTAAAAATTCACAGTCTTCTGACAATGCTTATGTCAAAGGCGATCTGACTTATATTGCCAATAAAGTCGGCGGATATGTGACCAAAGTCAATGTCTCGGATAATCAGCATGTCAAAGCAGGTCAGTTACTGGTCGAAATTGATGCAACAGACTATCAGTCTGCGGTAGATCAAGCGCAGGCACGGATTTTGGAAATTCAGGCCAGTCAACATGAGCTAGAGGAAAAAATTAAGCTGGCTCAAGATCAGGTTGAGATATCCAGAGCAGAAATTGCGGCATCCAAAGCTGCTCAGCTTCGTGCGGATAATCATCTCAAACGTACCAAAGAACTTGCTGCAATAGGGGGCATGAGTAAAAGTGAATATGACAAAGCGGTTGAAGACACGGTGAGCCAAACTTCTTTAGTCAATGTTTCTAATATTAAAATCAAAGAATCGCAACAGAATATTCAGGTGTTAAAAGCACAAAATGATTCATTAAAAGCATCGCTGGTCGCCGCCCAAGCCAATTTAGCGCAGGCGGAAAATAATTTGGCTGCCACTAAGC
Source organism: Acinetobacter septicus (assembly GCF_019355975.1). NCBI lineage: Bacteria > Pseudomonadati > Pseudomonadota > Gammaproteobacteria > Moraxellales > Moraxellaceae > Acinetobacter > Acinetobacter septicus. The sequence continues at coordinate 2,408,160 of NZ_CP079898.1, forward strand.
TGATGGCTCCACGTGAGGGAACTGTGGTCTCGCGTAAAGTTCGTGAGGGTGAGTTTGTGAGTGTCGGTAAAAATCTGATCGTGGTTGCTCCCATCCATCAGCTTTGGATTGAAGCGAATTTAAAAGAAACGCAACTTGCTAAACTCGCAGCTGGAGATCGGGTGGAATTTAGTCTGGACGCGATTCCTCATCAAAAGTTCTGTGGAAAAATTGATAGTATTTCACGTAGTAGTGGTGCAGAACTGGCATTGTTACCGCCTGATAATGCCACAGGAAATTTTACAAAAATTGTGCGACGTTTCCCTGTCAAAATCAGCTTTGATCCGCAGCAAAAAGGTCTCGATAAAATTGCGATTGGTATGTCAGCGATTGTTAATCTGGAAGCCAATACAGCAAATCAAAGTTGTAAGAATGCATAAGATTTTAAATGAGACGATAGCCTTTTTTCATATTGCCTAGCGAGCGCATGCCACCGACCAGTGTTTCGATTAACTTTTCAACCACGAGACGCTGGCCTTTGCGTGAAGCATATACCAGTTGTACCATCCCTTCATTGGACTCCCACTCGGGCAAAATATGAATTAATTTTCCCTGTTTAATGTCTTCTTCAACGGTTAGATAGGGTAAATCTGCGATTCCCAAACCATCACAGGCAGCATAGTACACTCCCGCCAGATCATTGCAACGCATACGTGGATTAAAACGAACTTCAACGTGTTGGCTATTTTCATGATGCCTTAAAATCCAGACATAATCCTGTTTCTGATTGCCTAAACCGATACACGGAAAGTCTGTGAGTTGTTGATAGTTTTCGATGTGTTTGCCTTGTAAGACTTCAGGGGCTGCCACCAGACAATGCGTGGTCTTAATCACATCTCGAACAATCAGACTCGAATCTTCAGTCATCTCAAAATTGGTACGAATCGCAATATCAATATCATCATACAAAACATCGACTCGGCGACTGGTCAGCTCTAGTTCGATTTCAACTTTGGGATAAGCTTTTAGAAAATGATTGATCAATTCTCGAATCTGAAAACGCATCATCAATAACGGACAGCTAATTTTGACCAGACCTTGCGGTTCAGTACGTTGTTGTAACAATACATTTTTGGCGCACTCCACCTGTGCAATCACTTTGGCGCATTCTTCATAGAACTCTTGTCCTAACGCAGTGACTTTAAAATGTCGCGTCGTTCGCTGGATTAAATTCACATTGAATTTATCCTCAAGCTCTAAAATGCGGCGGCTGAGCTTGGATTTGGTTATATTTTCAGCTTCACTGGCAGCACTAAATCCACCATGTTTGACCACCAAATAAAAATAATAATAATCATCAAATGAATGCATGTTTCGGCCTCAATCAAACAGGTCGTCTTTGTTTTATTACATACTAAAATAAAATAAGAGTGATTGGCTCACTCTTATTTTTATTCGGATCGTTGGGTTGCAACTTATTTATGATCAGAATGTGTTAAGGCAAAACTGGTCATCAGATTACGATAATCAGGAATATGGTTTGAAAATAACTGACCTAGACCTTCAATGTCATTGCGCCAATCGCGGTGTAATTCACCTGCTGCACCGAACCATGTCATTAATTGTGCGCCAGCCTGAGACATACGATCCCACGCTGCATCGCGAGTAAGATGATTAAATGTACCAGATGCATCGGTAATCACGAAGACTTCAAAGCCTTCTGCCAGTGCAGACAGGGTTGGAAATGCAACACATACTTCGGTGACTACGCCAGCAATAATCAATTGCTTTTTACCCGTGGCTTTCACGGCTTTGACAAAATCTTCATTGTCCCATGCATTGATTTGTCCTGGACGGGCAATATATGGCGCATCTGGGAACAATTCTTTTAATTCAGGAACGAGCGGGCCATTAGGTCCATCTTCAAAACTGGTCGTTAAAATGGTAGGTAGATTAAAATATTGAGCGATGTCAGCTACAGCCAACACATTATTTTTAAATTTATCTGGATCGATATCACGAACCAATGAAAGTAGACCAGTTTGGTGATCAACCAATAATACCGCAGCATCATTTTTATCTAAACGCACATAAGGTTTGCTCATGATTTATCTCCTCTCTTGAGCGGTTGCCAGCCTTTAAAAAAAATAGGCTAGCCAAGTTTTCCATGTTAGATGAGCGAAGATGGGCATTTAAGAAAATTTATTGAGATAAACAATCATAAAAATAGGATATTTTTCTGTAATTTCGGTAAATATTTTCAAATATCTAGTTTTTAAGTCTTGAATTGTCTTAAATATGAGACACTGAGTTTTATGCAGACGGTATCACTTCTATCAGGATCGGCGTAAAATTTGTACAAATGCTAGCCCTGATAGAGGAGTGATGGCAATGAAGAATATTCAAGGTATTTATCAAAACAAACATATGCATTGGGTCGGTGATGGCTTTCCAGTCAACAATCTATTTTCTTATGATCGTTTTGGACAAGCCATTAGTCCATTTTTGTTATTGGACTATGCCGCACCCTATGAGTTTAAACCGACGCATTCACAACGGGGTGTCGGCTCACATCCGCACCGTGGTTTTGAAACAGTGACGATTGCTTATAAAGGCGAAGTGACGCATAAAGATTCAGCAGGTGGTGGTGGAACCATCAAAACAGGCGATGTGCAATGGATGACGGCAGGTGGTGGTATTCTGCACGAAGAATTTCATTCACCTGAGTTTGCAGAGCACGGTGGTTTGTTTGAAATGGCACAGCTTTGGGTGAATTTACCTGCGCATTCAAAAATGACGCCTGCCAAATATCAGGCGATTGAATCGGATCAAATTCCATTAATTTCATTGGATGATGCAGGAAGTTATATCCGCGTCGTTGCTGGTGAGTATCAAACTGCACAAGGGGCTGCCACCACCTTTAGTCCTGTGAATGTCTGGGATGGCTTTATCACTGCGGGTAAAACCCATAAATTTAGCGTTCCTGTAGGACACAATTCACTGTTGGTGGTGATGAGTGGTGATGTCTCGATCAATGCAACACATGAAGTGGGTGAGCGTTCAGTGGTCATTTTTGATCAGGCTGATGTCGATTTTGAATTGACAGCCAATAGCGATGCCAAATTTCTGGTGTTGACTGGTGAACCTTTGAATGAGCCAATTGAAGGTTATGGGCCATTTGTCATGAACAGTAAAAAAGAAATTATTGAAGCCATTCATGACTTCAATAACGGAAAATTTGGTCGGATTAGTACAGAGGCTCAACTCAACCACTAAACCGTGATTATTTTTTCAAATAAGAAAGCCCTTTATCAACCTTGATAAAGGGCTTTTTCGCTGTAATGTGATGATTATCATTTTAAGGTTTTTATAAAAACTTTTTGTGATTTAGTTTGCATTTTTATGGGTTCATCCTATCGCAATTGAAGATGACTGTAAAATCTTTATTGATCGAATGGTTAATTTATCTTGTTTTTTTTAATCAGTTTTTTGAAAAATATAAAATTAAAACTACAATAATTTCAATTATTTGTTTGATAATTATAGTGTGATGTAAATCACATTTTTATTTGATTATTTTTTATTCAAATCGCTAAAAATTTTAAGAAAAACTGGTAGATTTTAATACGGTGTTTTTCATGACGATCAGTCATAATCAAAAAAATTCTCAACTGATGGATCATAATTTTGGATATCGCAATTATCGGTAGCGGAATGGCTGGTCTTGCTACCGCAAGAATTTTAAAAGATGCAGGACATACGGTGACGATATTTGAAGCCCTCTCAGGTCGAGGAATGGATAGCCATAGTATTGAGTTCGAGGACGGAGTGATCGATGCTCCTTTGCGTGTGATGAATCCTTATTTATGGAAGAATACTTTAAGTCTGGCAACGCATTTGGGTATGAAAATGTTTCCAGTACGTACCTATATGGCGTGTAGCTGGTTATTTGAAGACCGTACAGAAACCTGGTTAACCACGAACCGCAGCCGCATTGGAAACTTCCCGATTATCAATAATAAAAAAGGGATTCAACAATATGGTTGGCGTCTGGTGAAAGGAATGTTACAGCTAAAAACTGCGATTAATCAGTTTTTTAAGTCTAAACAACAGGATATTACCTTAGCCGAATTTATTAATCAGAATCATATTGAAGAAGTGTTTTGGCATGGTGCGGTGATGCCTGTGCTATATACCATTTGTACCTGTAATCCTAAAACCATTGGTGAATGGCCTGCAAAACCTTTATTGACTTTTTTGCGTCAACTGACCGATGGTGATGCTTTATTGCGTATGCAAGGTGGAACCCCGGCATTTGTTGATCGTTTGATTGACGGGGTGGATATTCGTAGTGGTTCGGCGATTACTCAGGTCGAGCAACAGGGCGAAAAAGTAAAAGTGGTCAATACTCAAGGCGAACAAGGGTTATATGATCGCGTGATTGTGGCGACGCCCACTTCCAAAGTTGAAGAATTTTTAAATGCTGAACAATTTGCAGATGATATTGCGATCTTAAAACAATTTCGTTTTGAAGATGGCGATCTGGTGATCCATACCGATACATCGGTGATGCCGCCACGTCGCAAAGACTGGTCAGTCCTAAGCTATATGATGGATCGTAAATTTACCCGTCAACAATTTACTGTGTGGATGAATGCGGTTGAACCAACATTGGTGGGTAAAAATCCTGTGTTCCAGACTTGGCGACCTGTTACAGAAATTGATCCAAAGAAAATCATTTCTACTGTGAAATTGACCCGTGCAGTCGTGGACTCCAAAACAGTCGCGTTAAACAAGGAATTGCAACAACGTCACAAAATGCCAAATCGTAAGGTCTTTTTCTGTGGTTCATGGTCTTGCGATGGTTTACCTATTTTAGAATCTGCGGTGACTTCAGCCATGCATATTGCTGAAATTTTTAACGCACCATTGCCGTTTGTAGGGTTAACACCTAAAGTGGAGGTTGCTCCCCAACTCGGCTACTAAATCGATGAAATTACTTCATGCGTTAACGGCTAAACTTCCTCATAAATATGCAATTGATGTTGCACGATTGGGGGATGAACGGACACTCGCATGGAGTAATCTTGGATATTGGGACAATACAACAGATTATAAAACCGCATGTTGCCAGTTAGCAGATCAACTGGCAAACGCAGTTCAGTTAACAGCACAAGATCGTTTACTGGATTTGGGCTGTGGTCAAGGTGCAAGTTTGCAACATTGGATTGAGCACTATCAGGTGCAACAGCTTAGCGCGCTCGAGTTACAGCCAGCACTTATTCAGCAGATTCATCAACATTTACCGCAGTTAGCGCACATTCAGCAGGGTTCATTTTTAGATTTAAATCAGCTTTATTTGCCAGAAGCTTTTAATGTCATCTTGTGTATAGATGCCGCCTACCATAGTGACTTACGACGCTTTTTAAATGCAGTTAAACCCGTGCTAAAAACACAGGGACGTTTGGGTTTTCATTATTTGGTTTTGACGGAGAAATGGCGGCAACTTTCCCGATTTCAGCAACAAAAATATTCTTATTTGCTTAAAGCTGCGGATGTAAATCTGAGTCACATCGCCACGCTTGGCATGACTCGGCTTCAACTTGAACAACACGGGTTTTACCAAGTTAAAAGTGTCGATATCACCGAGTCGGTATTGGGTGGTTTTGCACGGTTTATAGCTTCAAATTCCAATACAAAAAAGGATTTGGCGCAATTTAAAATACAGGCAACCGCAAAATTGTGTGATTACTTGAACAGAGAAGGCATGATTCGTTATATGCAAATCAGTGCAATAAAAAAATAAAAAGAAAATTTTAGGATCAATAGAAGGGGAAATGGTGCCGGCACACGGATTCGAACTGTGGACCTACTGATTACAAGTCAGTTGCTCTACCAACTGAGCTATGCCGGCAACGTGGCGTGAATTTTACCGAAGCCCACGAAAAAAACAAGTCTCAAATGCGTATTTGTTTGAAGATTGAACATCTCACTTGTAAAAATAATCTTGAAGATAGGTTTGGAGAAAAATGTATATTTATGCAACCATGATTTGCTCCAGATTGGATTTGAGCTTGTTGATGCGTTAAAGTTTCGCTATCTAATATGATTCCTCTTCCGAAATCTGGCTGGAGTAAGCCCTCATGGCATTACACGATTTATTAAGCAAATTTGATCTTCCTGTCTCTGAAAATCCTGAAACCAAAGATTATGTATTTAATCACACTATGATTCGGGTGAAAAATCTGCAAGAGTCGATTCAATGGTATGCCAAAGTTTTGGGTTTTGTGCCTGTGTATGAGCAGGTATTTGATGAAGCTGCATTTACCATTGTTTATCTGGTACGTCGTCATTTAAATGAAATTCCTGTAGACGATATTGAGCGTAAACAGTGGGTATTAAGTCAATCAGGGGTACTGGAATTGACCTTAAATCATGGTACTGAAAATGATCCAGAGTTTCATTATCACAATGGCAACAGTGAACCACGTGGTTTTGGGCACTTATGTGTTTCTGTCCCTGACGTGGTTAAGGAATGTGAGCGTTTTGAGCAATTGGGTGTGAATTTTCAAAAACGTCTCAGTGAAGGTCGTATGAATTATGTCGCCTTTATCAAAGATCCAGATGATTACTGGATTGAAATCTTACAGCCAACACCTCTCAGCCATGCTTAATCATCTGGCTATGGCTAGAAATGAATCTGATTATATACTGTTGTATATAAAGATTTTATTGATAAAAACCGATTCATTGAACATATCTTAGAGGTGGAAAAGCGTCCTTTCCTCTCAAGCTTAGAGCTAAAAATGGGAGATCAATTATTTGATCTCCCATTTTTCTTTAGAACTTGCCAAGCTTCTAAGTTTGATTAGATTGTTGAGGTTAGATCGACTACAAGATAAAAAATACTGTAAGCTTTCTTGTCTTGAGATCAATCGTCTAAATATTTATTTTATAATCTAAAAATCAATAAATTAAAGCATGATTTATTATCATTTGGCTGAAATTAGGTATTGGTTTGGTTTTAAGCTAATATAATCAATTAGATCGAAAATAATACAGTTGATTTATAGAACCAGACGTAGTCTTGGGGAGTCTTACTTAAACATGCCAAAGTTAGGTTTCAGCTCTATTCGTCAGCGTTTATTTATGTTTATGACGATGATTATTTTATCGTTATTGTGTATTTGTTTTCCTCTAATGATCAATAGTTATCAGGCATTACAGGCTGCAAAACAAGATTTAATCGGGATTCAATCTTTAAAATTATTGGTTCATACCGCGAATCAAATTTCAAGAGAGAGAGCCTTTGCGAATAAATTGATGTCGAGTCCTTATGCAAATCAAGCTTCGCATCGGCAAGCCTTAGATCTTTATCGAGAAGGTGTGGATCAAGATATTCGTGAAAATGTGATTTTGCTGAGAACGCTTGGTCAGTATCAGGTTGCAGATCGGTTACAGCAAAACATGATGCGAGATCTAAAAATAGCACGTGATCTGGTCGATGATTATGCCGCTCTTCCTGACATTTCACGTACATCGGTTCAATATGACCATGCTGTTCAGGCCATGTTTGCAGCTTGGGATAGTTATCGTGAAATTTTGCGAGCGTTTGTGGTTCAAAGAAATAGTGTTGATAGTCAGCTTTCTGACTATATCACTATGATTTTATTATTATCAGATTTACGTGATCAGGCAGGACGAGTTGCGTCTAATGTGATTGCATCGGTGAGTTTTCACGAAGCAATTCCCGATAATAATCGCGCTCGTTCTCTGCAAACCCAATATCAGGCATTATATCTTTGGAACCTGATTGATACCTTGCAGCCACAATATGCGAAAACCCCTGAATATGAAAAACTGCATGAGCAAGTAAAACATGAGTTTTTGGATGAAGGTGTTGCATTAGTTGGGCAGCTTTTAGATGAAAGCCGTCGCCACGAAGCTTATTCAATGACTGGAACTCAACTTACAGAACGTATTGTGAGTAAATTCACGCCAGTGGTCGATTTACAAAAATATCTGTTGGATATCAGTGTCGAGGTTGCAAAAAAACGTAAAGAAAAAGCTGAACGACAGTTTATTCTGACCTTACTATTGTCTTTTTTGTCCGTTGCAGTCGCATTATTTACGATGCATTATGCGCAAAAACGAATTATTCACCCATTAATTCAAGCAAAAGAACAAATTCTTGAACTTTCAGATGGTGTTGCTGATGGGAATGATCGCCATGAAAATAAAAAAAATGAATTTGCTTTATTGTTTAGTGCCATTAAAAAACTACAACGTATGTTGCAGCAGCGTGATGCACTTGAATTTCAGTTGCGCAACATTGCCAATACAGATGCGTTAACAGGTGTTTCTAATCGACTGGCATTAGATGATTATTTAGTTATTTTGTCACAGCATCCAAAGACCTTATCTCAATTATGCCTAATGATTATTGATATTGATAATTTTAAAGGAGTAAATGATGAGTATGGTCATATTGTCGGGGATCAAGTGATTAAACTGGTGGCTGAAATTCTAAAAGCATCAGTACGCAACTCCGATTTAATTGTTCGTTATGGTGGCGATGAATTTTTGGTGTTGGTTGAAGATATTTCGCTGGAGCATGCTTTAAATCTTGCAGAAAAAATTAGATTTAAACTGAGTAAACAAGCGATTGAAACGTCTGATCTTAAAACGCCGCTTTATGTTTCAAGCAGTATAGGTGTTGCCGTGGGTGCATTGAGCTGGCTAGATCTGTTTCAAAAAGCTGATCAGGCATTATTGAGAGCCAAAGCCAAAGGCAAGAATGTAGTGGAGGGAATATAGCGCTCATAAGCTGAATGGTGTTTTCAAGCAGAACGCTTTATTGCAACTGTCTTGCTTAATGTTAAGTTAGTTGCAACGGGAGTCTATTCAACATCCAGTACGTGATGATACCCATCGGAAAACATATAAAATAAGGCGAAAGGCTGTAAAGTAAAGTGCTCTGTAACGGAATTTTAAATACTTTGACAATCAGTACCACCACTACACAAAAAACAATGGATGCAGCGCTCGCGTAAATATACTTTTTTTCGGGTGCTTTAAGCGTAAAAAGATAACCTAAAATAACAGCGCCTATAAAAGATAATAATCCAGTAGTGACTTGAATATCATCATATTCAAACAGATGGGTAAGTTTTAATATTAAAGTGATTATGAATAAAATAACAAAATATAAAACGCTATATTTTATACATAATCTTAAATAATCCAAAAACATACAGTTCATCACTTTTTCTAAGAGTAGAAGTATAATTTTAATTAAAATTTTGATAATGAGAATTATATTCAATAGGTGGCCGTTAAACAAGATATTTAAACATCTTGATGATCTTGAAATTAGGCTTCTTTTTATTAATTTAAAAATAAAAATAGAGCTATGGGTTTAGCTCTATTTTAGCTTGTTGACTTTTTGGATCACAATGTAAGGCTATTGCAACATCGGCTTTAAGAAACGTCCTGTATGCGAAATTTCAACTTCAGCGACTTGCTCAGGTGTACCTTCAGCAATAATCTGACCACCGCCTGAACCACCTTCTGGGCCTAAGTCGATCACCCAGTCTGCGGTTTTAATCACATCCAGATTATGCTCAATCACCACAATAGTATTACCTTTGTTGCGTAGTTCATGCAAAATGTCCAGAAGCTTGGCAATATCATGGAAATGTAGCCCTGTGGTCGGTTCATCCAGCACATACAGAGTTTTACCCGTATCACGCTTGGCCAGTTCACGTGCCAATTTTACCCGCTGTGCCTCGCCCCCTGAAAGTGTGGTTGCTGCCTGACCTAAACGAATATAACCTAAGCCCACTTGAGTCAGTGTTTCCAAACGGCGGTGAATCACAGGAATGGCATTAAAAAATTCTGCGCCATCTTCGACCGTCATCTCTAAAACATCAGAAATATTTTTACCTTTATAGGTGACTTCCAGCGTTTCACGATTATAGCGTTTACCATGACAGGCATCGCAAGGCACATACATGTCAGGTAAAAAGTGCATGGCGACTTTAATCATGCCATCGCCTTCACATACTTCACAGCGACCGCCTTTGACATTAAATGAAAAACGTCCTGCGGCATAACCACGTGCTTTTGCTTCAGGCGTTTGCGCAAATAATTCACGAATTGGGGTAAATAAACCCGTATAAGTCGCAGGATTCGAGCGCGGTGTACGACCAATTGGACTCTGGTCGATATCCACGACTTTATCCAGATGTTGCAACCCATCAATCGAATCAAATTTTTCTGCGGTCAGCGTGGTTGCACCATTCAATTGTGTTGCGGCTAATGGCAACAAAGTACGGTTGATCAAGGTCGATTTGCCTGAACCGGAAACGCCTGTGACACAGGTCATGATACCGAGTGGAATAGTCAGATCAACATTTTTTAGGTTATGACCTGCTGCGCCAGAAAGCTTGATTTTCTGATCAGGTGTGGGGGATTGCAGACGTTGCTTCGGTACTGCAATTTTTAAAGCGCCCGATAAATATTGACCTGTCAGAGAGTCTGCATGATTTGCCAATTCTTCATAGGTTCCTTCGGCGATGATTTCACCACCATGTATACCTGCACCTGGTCCAATATCAATAATATGATCGGCAGCACGAATGGCATCTTCATCATGCTCAACCACGAGAACGGTATTGCCCAGATCACGCAAGCGAATCAGGGTTTGCAACAAACGGTCATTATCGCGTTGATGCAGTCCAATGGAAGGTTCATCCAGTACATACATCACACCCATTAAACCTGCGCCGATTTGTGAGGCGAGACGAATACGCTGCGCTTCACCACCTGAAAGCGTTTCGGCTGAACGTGCCAAACTCAAATAATTCAGTCCGACACTGACCAAAAAGTGTAAGCGCTCACGAATTTCTTTAAAAATTTTATCGGCAATTTCGCCTTTGGCGCCGTCAAGATTTAAGTCCTGATAATAGCTTTCTGCATCACCAATCGACATGCTAGTAATGTCAGCAATGGTTTTATCCTTGACTTTGACATGGCGTGAAATTTCATTCAGACGTGAACCACCACAAGCGTCACAGGCGGCATTGGATAAATATTGTGCCAAGTCATCACGCACATAATTACTTTCGGTTTCACGATAACGACGTTCCAGATGAGTAATCACGCCCTCAAAAGGAATCACGCGGTTATGTTTGCGACCTCGTTCATCGATATAACTCAGGTCAATTTTTTCCTTGCCTGTGCCATATAAAAATTTCTTTTGTGTGTCTTTATCCAGTGTGTTCCACGGCTCATCCAGCGAATAACCAAAATGTTCAGCCACTTTTTGCAGCATCGAATAATAATACGGACGTTGACGATCCCAGCCACGAATCGCCCCTTGGCTCAAGGACAAATCTGGACTTGGAATCAATTTCTCTGGACTAAAATGACTGCGTGTACCCAAACCATCACAGACGGGACAAGCACCAAACGGATTATTAAACGAGAACATCCGCGGTTCGAGTTCTGCCACCGCACGATCACATTCAGGGCAGGAGTGTTTAGCTGAAAACACCCGATCAGGCTGTTCGTCTTTCATCCACGATAAAATTGCCAGATCACCACCTAAACGCAGCGCCGTTTCAAAGGATTCCGCAATCCGATTGCCTAGATCGTCTCGCACTTTAAAACGATCCACGACCACTTCAATGGTATGTTTTTTCTTTTTATCTAGTTCTGGTGGGCTATCAATATCGATAATTTCCCCATCAACACGCGCGCGAACAAAACCCTGACCTTGCAGTTGTTCAAACAGTTGTGAATATTCACCTTTACGTTCGCGAACTACGGGCGCCAGTAGCATCAAGGCGGTGCCTTCTTCCAGTGCCTTAACCGCATCGACCATTTCAGACACGGTTTGCGCCACCATCGGTAAATCATGTTCCGGACAATAAGGCGTACCGACACGGGCATAGAGTAGACGTAAGTAGTCATAAATCTCGGTAATTGTCCCGACCGTTGAACGGGGGTTGTGGCTGGTGGATTTCTGTTCAATCGCAATCGCAGGACTTAAACCCTCAATGGCATCCACATCAGGTTTTTCCATTTGCGATAAAAACTGGCGTGCATAAGCCGATAGCGATTCAACGTAGCGACGCTGACCTTCAGCGTATAAGGTATCAAAGGCTAAAGAGGATTTACCTGAGCCTGAGAGTCCCGTAATCACCACAAACTTATCGCGTGGAATATCGAGAGACACGTTTTTTAAGTTATGGGTACGCGCACCTCGAATACGGATATGACTTTGGCTCATAAAATGATCCTAAACGAATTTTAAAAAGGTATATATGATAGCGCATGAAAAATGTTCAAGCATGGAATTTACCATTTTATGCGTCAATTTGTGTCGGCAGAAAACAAACAGAATAAACTTTTATACACATGAAGATAAATCCGTTATATTTAGAGTTCTAAAAATGAACTTGATTAAAAAATAGGATAGCGACCATGATTGGTAAAATTCTAATCGCATTCATTGCGCTGCTGCACATTTATATCTTGGTGCTAGAAATGTTTTTATGGGATCGGCCTTATGGACTCAAGGCATTTGGGAATACGCTAGAAAAAGCACAACTCACCAAAGTTCTGGCACAAAATCAGGGTTTATATAATGGTTTTCTAGCCGCAGGACTCATTTGGTCATTGTTTGCTCCTGTAAGTTATGCGGTGCCTTTGGCCACTTTCTTTTTGAGTTGTGTGTTGGTGGCAGGGATCTATGGTGGACTTACAGCAAGTCGCAAAATTATTTATATTCAGGCACTACCTGCATTGCTTGGCTTACTGGCTGTGTACTTATTATAAAAATCTTATGAAAACTTGATCAAGCGAATAAAAAAAAGCACAACTTAAGCTGTGCTTTGGAGTCAATCGGGAGACAGTTTTTGTAATTGTTATTCTTTAGCAAGCCATTGCAAAATCACGTTCAAAAATAGATTCCACTTGTTCAAAGGCAATGCGTTTCGGTTGATTATGCTGCGAAAAAGAATAATGGATGACTTGAGCTTCAAGTTGTGACAGTAATTGTTCATAATCTTGCTCAAAATGCTCTATATCCATAAGATCCATGCGCTGAGGATGATTACAATTATATTTGGCAATAAAATCCAGCATCAATTTTTGTATTTTTCGGTTGGTAAAATAAATCAAATAGGTCGCTGCTGAACCACAATGTAAACAGCCTTTATTGATATAAATTTCTTCGTTTGCATACCAGCATTGGCGCAAGGTAATCATGGCATTCATCGCTTCACTACCTTGAGTTTCTATCAGCATTATGTTCTCCCACACGGTCGTGCCATAAATATTCAAGTTAAGTAAATAATAATCATTATCAAATAAGAATGCTTGAACTTGACCAAAATTGCAAGCCAAATTTGTAAAATTGCATCGTAGATTTTGAGTTGAATACGGCTAGGCTTCTATTTTTTTACAAGAAAAAGGAGTAAGTTCAATAGCATTGTTCCAGTGTTCTTTGTCTCATGATCGGGTTGTTTTTTAAATGCGCCTTAGGTGCGGCTGTGGTATTGCTGATTTCTTTATTGTCCAAAAGCCGATCATTTTATATTGCGGGTTTGGTTCCGTTATTTCCCACTTTTGCACTGATTGCGCATGTGATTGTATTTGGACAACAAGGCGCTGAGGCGTTGCGCAAAACGGCGTTGTTTGGATTGTGGTCGCTGATTCCCTATGCCATTTATCTTGGAACGGTGTATTACCTTGCAGATCGGGTTTCGATTGGGATGTGTCTCAGCTTTGCAACATTGGCATGGGTATTGGCTGCGGCAATTTTGTTATATGGCTGGACGTCTTTTTATTCTGCTTAAGGCTTGAGGTTGAAAATACAATGTTTATTGTCAGCTTAAATTATATCAAACCCCTCAATGAAGTTGATGCGTTGATCCAGCCACATATTGACTGGTTGAACCGATATTTTGCGGAAGGTCTTTTTATTAGTGCGGGGCGCAAACAGCCACGTACTGGTGGTGTAGTCTTGGTCAAAACCATGCCTCGTGAACAACTTGAGCATATTCTACAACAAGATCCTTTTCAGCAAGTTGCAGACTATCAGATTACAGAAGTTACTTTTTCCAAAACGGGGCCGGAGTTTGAGCAACTTCTAAATTGCTGATCGAAGCGATATACCTCTATCAGCATGTAGTGGAATATTCTCAAACGATGTTAAAAGAGAGGCGTCATTGTGTGAGCCCCATCCATTGTCGTTGCTGATAAGCACTATCCCAAAACAACCATTCTAGTTTTGCACCCATGGTATAGGCTGCATGCATTTTGGCTTTGGTGTCATCGTCACAACGCGCCGCAACTTTATCGACAGTGGCAATCACATTGCCCACAGCAGTGTGAAACTCTTCTCCCGAATAAGTATCAATCCAAGCCTGATATGGATTATTCACCACTGATTTTTCTACGTTATCTTTACCCACTTCCGCATAAATCCAGAAACAAGGTAACAACGCGGCTAACACCACTGGATAACTTTCAGACCATGCTGTCGCGGTTAAAAATGAAGTATAGTGATGACAGGCAAGTGTCAGTGGCGTGCTTTCAAATTGCTGTTTGCTAATGTCAAAATGCTGCATAAAGTCATTGTGCAGACTACGTTCTACAATAATTGCGATTTTGGCTGCCTCAGCGAACTGAATCACATCGTCGGCATCAAACGCTTTTGCTGCGGCAACTGCCAAAGCACGACCATAGGCCAATAAATAATGCGCATCCTGAATCACATAATGACAAAAAGCATCGGCAGACAAAGTCCCTGCGGCAAGCTCCTGATTAAATGGAAGATTCAAGGTTTTTTGGTAAAGTTCAATATTATTGTGCCAAAGTTCTTGGGTAAAACTCATCTGTTTTGCTCTAAATTCTAAAGATCATCCGCCCAGACTATAACAAAATTTTGTCATGCGTAGCCGTAGAGATACTTTATTAATTTTGCCTTAAGATTTTACTAAAAAAAGATAAAAGTCATCTGCAAGCACGCTGAAAACGCGCATAATATGCAGCGAAATCCTAATTTTAATATTTTTGATTCAGGGCACGCATGAAGCATTTCCGTTTTTCGATTTTTTTTACCGTGATTTGTTTGGCTTTGTCAGCTTATTGGGGCTATACCCATGGGCCAGAGGCGGGCATTTCGACGATGTTTAAAGCCCTAACCATTACTGCAATCCTAGCGGTGATGGAAGTGTCTTTATCTTTTGATAATGCCGTGGTCAATGCTTCAGTGTTACGCAACTGGGATCATTTCTGGAAAATGATATTTTTAACGGTGGGTATTCTGGTTGCCGTATTTGGTATGCGTTTAATTTTTCCTATTGTGATTGTCGCAGTAACCGCGGATATGGGAATGTTGGAAGTAGTACAAATGGCGCTGAATGATCCTGCGACGTATTCACAGCGTTTGATGGAACATCATCCTGAAATTGCCGCCTTTGGTGGAACATTCTTGTTGATGGTCTTTTTAAACTTCTTCTTTGATGATGGCAAAGATACTCACTGGTTTAGATGGTTAGAATCCAAGCTTTCGCATTTGGCTAGTGTTCCTGCAATGTCGGTATTTATTGCCTTGATTGCTTTGCTGATCATGTCTGCACAAGTGGCAGATGAAAAACGTCTGGTGGTGACCATGGCGGGGATTTGGGGCTTAGTAATCTATATTGGAGTTCAAGTACTCAGTCACTTACTAGGCGGTGAACCTGAAGTGGATGAAGAAGGTAATGCAGTCAAGCATGATGAAAATGGTGCAGTGACGGGAGTGGTAAAAGCTGGTTTCGGTGGATTTTTATATCTTGAAGTTTTAGATGCTTCATTTAGTTTCGATGGTGTGATTGGCGCATTTGCGATTACCAGTGATGTCGTAATTATTATGCTAGGCTTGGCCATTGGTGCGATCTTTGTGCGTTCCATGACGATCTATTTGGTGGAAAAAGGCACACTAGATGCCTACATCTTCCTTGAGCATGGGGCGCATTATGCGATTGGGGCACTGGCTTTTATCATGCTTGCCAGTGGTACGGGCGTCCATGTTCCAGAAGTGGTGACGGGTTTAATTGGGGTGGCATTTATTGTTTGGGCGGTGATTGCATCGATCCAATATCGCAAGCACCAACCATTGAGTTAAGCAAATTTTCAGTCTAATCAACTAAATTAGCAGGGTGTTTTTACACCCTGCTTGTTTTTATGTTCACAAGAAATTGAAGGAATGTAGCGAAGTTTTGATGTGAATACCCTATAATTTGTACAGGTTAAATTCAGCGTAATAAGATGATGAATGCTATAGAACGTCGCTCAACTTTTGCATTAAGCAGTATCTTTGCCCTGCGAATGTTGGGATTGTTCATGATTATCCCCGTGTTTTCTATCGCAGGTCAGTCTTACCAATATGCAACACCTGCGTTGATTGGCTTGGCTGTGGGTATTTATGGTCTAAGTCAGGCGATTTTACAGATTCCATTTAGCCTTTGGGCAGACCGTTTTAGCCGTAAACCTCTCATTATTTTAGGGCTGGTACTTTTTGCACTAGGTGGTGCCATTGCCGCAATGTCTCATACTATTTACGGTGTGATTATTGGACGTGCGATTGCAGGCGCAGGGGCTGTGTCAGCCGTGGTCATGGCACTTCTGGCCGATGTTACCCGAGAGGAACAGCGGACTAAAGCCATGGCGGTGATGGGCATGAGTATTGGTCTGTCTTTTGTTATCGCGTTTAGCTTAGGGCCGTGGTTGACCAGTCAGGTGGGCATCTCTGGTTTATTTTGGGTCACCACGATCATGGGAATTGCAGCCATTTTTATGTTGCTGCTGGTGCCGAAAGTCACTCGACATCATCGTAATTTTCGTCAGGGTTATCTGGCTCAGCTCAAACAAGTCATCCAGATGGGCGATTTAAATCGATTACATGTTTCGGTTTTTTCACTGCATTTACTGCTGACAGCCATGTTTATCTATGTACCATCTCAATTGATTGAGTTTGCCAATATTCCTTTAGCTAAACACGGTATGGTGTATTTGCCGCTTTTGGTGATTAGTCTGCTTTTTGCGTTTCCTAGTATTATTGTCGCGGAAAAATATCGCAAAATGCGCGGAATTTTTCTAACCGCAATTTTGGGCATTATTGCAGGTTTACTGATCTTAATTTTTGGCTATGAGTCCAAATATATTCTGTTATTAGGCTTGGGTTTATTTTTTATTGCCTTCAATGTCATGGAAGCACTGTTACCCTCATGGTTATCCAAATCTGCGCCGCTTCAGTCTAAGGCCACCGCGATGGGGATTAATGCCAGTAGCCAGTTTTTAGGGGCATTTTTTGGGGGGGTGCTGGGTGGTCAGCTTTTAATGTTACATAATACTTCGCTTGGTTGGAGTATTTTGGCTGGCATTGCTATGATCTGGTTGCTGATTAGTTTTGGTCTGGCGCAGCCGCGATATTTATCTTCGATCGTATTGCCCTTACCTGAATTAAAACAAACAGATGAATGGACTTCAAAACTATTGGCGATTCGTGGTATTGAAGAAGTGGTGGTGATGGCTGAGCAAAAAGTAGCGTATATTAAAGTTGATAAGCAGGTGATCGATGATACTGGGCGACAACATTTAACGCACTTGATAGGTTCAGAGGTAGCCATTTAAGCATAACTCTTATAAAGTAAAACACAGAAATACATAGGAAGAAATTAGCTAATGCGTGGTGTGAATAAAGTTATTTTAGTTGGTACTTTAGGACGTGATCCAGAAACCAAAACTTTTCCAAATGGAGGTTCACTGACTCAGTTTTCAATTGCGACCAGTGAATCTTGGACAGATAAAAATACAGGTGAGCGTAAAGAGCAAACCGAATGGCATCGTATTGTCTTGCATAATCGTTTAGGGGAAATTGCACAGCAATATTTGCGTAAAGGATCAAAAGTTTATATTGAAGGTTCTTTGCGTACTCGCCAGTGGACGGACCAAAACGGACAGGAACGCTATACCACTGAAATTCGTGGTGAGCAAATGCAGATGTTGGATTCTCGTCAGCAAGGGGATCAGGCAATGGGCGGTGGCAATGATTTTAATCAGCCACGTTTTAATAATGCTCCACAACAGTCTGGCTATGGTCAAAATAATGGCTCTAATCAGGGTAACTATGCCAATAATTCTTCTGGCGGTTATGGCAATGCGGGCAACAATAATCCAGGCGGTTTTGCGCCAAAAGCACCTGCTGCACCAGCGCCTTCTGATTTGGATGATGATTTACCGTTCTAGATCATATAACTAAATATTGTGCTTAATTATAGTAAGAACCTGATTGAGATCAGGTTCTTATTTTTTTGTCTTAAAAAACTGTGGTAAAAGCCACTATTAATTTGGAGTTTTAGTCATGGATATTTTTGACTAGCTCAAATTCGTTAGAAACAGTGTTATATTGATTTTAAATGATTTCTTAGCTTAATTTTGAATCTTTCTATCCGTTATATAAAGAATACTCTTCGACTACGGCGGCTAAATGCTGCACACCCTCAGATATTTTATCTAAAGCAATAGAACCAAAACCCAAACGTAATCTGGGTGCTAAAGGTTTGGATAAGAGCTTTGATATAAATTACTTGACCATATTGCTCCAGACTTTTAAGCGTAGGAGCGGTCGTTTTTTTCACCAAAACTTGGGCATCATCTTCTTCAATAATGATGCTATCGAATAGCTCCGCTTTTGCATAAATTTTGATACTTTTACGCCAGTTAGAAGCTTATTGTCTAATTTCTGCTTGTACATTCATTGAATTGTCGTGCTCAATAGTCGATTAAAACTGACCACTTCAGTTGAAAAAGTTTTTCTTGTTTGGGGTGATTCGCATTTATATGTAAATATAATCTGCATCTTTCGTCAAATTCAATGATAAGCACCCAATCTTAGAGTTAATGCAAGTGGGAAATTCGGCATTAGTTTTTATGACTTTAACTTTTAATTTGATGTTGCCTTAAGATCGTAAAAAAAGGAGTGGTAATCTCAATTTCACTAGGAAGTTCTAATTGATATAAACGTTGCACTTCATTTTGCTGAATGCCCAAATGTCCTAAAAGAGTTTTAATCACCAAGCCAAGATAATGTTGATCGACTGTTTCGGTCAGCATAGTTTCTAAAGAGTAATAGACTGACCCTAAAAACATATCGCGGGTAACACGATAGTCTTCAATTTTGATATGCCCGAGTTCATCTGCTTTTTTCAGATCACGTGTTAAGAATTTCGCAACATTTCGATCACGCACAACGTATCTGGGGCCGACACTGGTAATCAGCCTGCCCCACACTGGATAGTGCATGGCAGAACGCAAATATAATCGGGTCGCGATAGTTACACGCTCAATGGGGTGATTAAGTACCGCAATGATGGGTTCAATAATTTCAAGAACTTCATCACTCATATTCATTGAAATTTCAGTCAGTAACTCATTGGTGGATAAAAAATAGTTATAGAAAGTGCCTCTCGATACGCCTGCATATTTTACAAAATCATCAATCACTAAAACTTTTTCGGGTGAGCTCTGACAATATAAGTCGAGGGCAGACAGCATTAAGTGACTTTTCATTTTTTGTTTTTTTTCTAAAGCAACTTTATGGCGATGGTTCGACAGTTTTTTTTGTTCCGTCATTGAATAACTCACATAAAGCAAAAAAGATATTTTTAACGCTTTTGAATTATAAGACAAAAAACCATAAATCACAGTAAGCCTTAAACATTCAAGGCTATTGTTCACATTTTTATAAAAATAAGTACTTAAAAATCAGAAGAGTAAAGCCTTATTGCGATGAGTTGATCAAAAAATGATTGACAGCAAATTCATTTAGAATAATTATGATGAAATGTCATAATGACAAAATGTCAATAAAGGGAATTTTAGCATGAAGCTAGTACGATTTGGCGCCAAAGGACAAGAAAAGCCAGGGATTATCGATGCGCAAGGTCATATCCGTGATGTCTCTTCAATCATTCCAGATTGGAATCCTGAATGGTTAACCCCTGAAAAGCTGTCACTGATTAATCAATTGTCGTTAGACATCTTTCCAATAGTAGATTCCACTGAACGCTTAGGTACCCCAGTCACTGGTGTCCGTCAATTTGTTGCAATCGGTTTGAACTACCGTGAACATGCCAAAGAATCAGGTTTAGATCTTCCAACTGAACCCGTAGTTTTTCAAAAAGCCATTACTTCTTTAAGTGGACCATTCGATGACATTGAACTGCCACCCAATTCGGTTGCGACGGACTGGGAGCTTGAACTTGGCTTTGTATTAAGCAAAACGGCAAAGAATGTCCCACAATCTGAAGCATTGGACTATGTCGCAGGTTATTGCTTGGCAAATGACGTTTCTGAACGTGATTGGCAACTTAAACGAAATGGGCAATGGAGCAAAGGCAAAAGTTTTGAGACTTTTGGTCCCATTGGTCCATGGTTAGTGACTCAAGATGAATTGACGGATCCGCAAAGTGTCCAATTTTCATTGAAGGTCAATGATGAAGTGATGCAGTCTGCAAATACCAGTGACATGATTTTTTCGGTTGCTGAAGTGCTGTCTTATTTGAGTCAGTTTATGACTTTATTACCAGGTGATGTTGTTATTACGGGAACACCCGCAGGTGTAGGTGGTGGCATGAAGCCTCCTCGTTATCTGAAAAAAGGAGACGTCGTCACGATTGAAAGTGATGTACTTGGTCAACAAAAACAGGTCGTTGTTTAATGTAAAAACAAATAAAGATTTCTTGATGGATTGAGAAATTTTAAAAAGCGAGGAATACGCTGTGTTAAATCATCATTACAAGCGAGCGGGTCAGCTTGCCATTCATTCTGTCTGGGAATTTGTTTTTAGTGTGCCAGACTTACAACAAGCTTATGACTTTTATCAGGCTTTTGGATTAAATGTCAAAAGATCATTAGCCAATGATTATCTTGAGCTTTATACCTACGGTCATGAGCATCGTTGGGCACGTGTTTATCGAGGCGGTGATAAAAAAAGGCTGCAATGGATTAGCTTTGGTATTTATCCAGAAGATCTGGATGCGTTTAAACAGCGTATTCAAGATCAAAATATTGAAACCATTGCGCCGCTAGAGACCTCTGATCATCCATCCATCTGGATCAAAAATCCAGATGGATTGGCACTGCAAATATGCGTTTCGGAAAAAGTATCACCCGACCAAAAATCACAAGTTATTCATCCTGTTGAGTCTTCATTGGTAGGTCGTGCATCCAACCGAAAGGCGATTACACAGGTTCAGCCGACGCATTTGTCACATATTCTCACCTTTACACAGGATTTTGATCGCACATTGCAATTTTATATTGATGTGTTGGGGCTTCGAGTCTCAGATCAATCCAGTGGTTTGGTGGCATTTTTGCATGGCGCGCATGGAAGTGACCATCATCTGCTGGCTTTGTCAAAATCAGATGGTTATGGATTGCATCATTCAAGCTGGAATGTGAATCGCATTGATGATGTTGGTTTAGGCAAACAGCAAATGGAACATGCGGGATACCATCAAGGTTGGGGCTTGGGTCGCCATGTTCTGGGATCAAACTATTTTTACTATGTTCGTGATCCATGGGGAAGTTACGCAGAATATTCACACGATATTGACTTTGTGCCGCACACCCATGATTGGCCTGCCGCTGATCACCCTGTCGAAGATTCAATGTACGTATGGGGACCAAATCCACCACAGGATTTTGTAAAAAACTACGAAACAACAGCCCCTATATTTTAAAAGGATTTAAATCATGGAAATTCAAAAAACGGATGTCATCATTGTAGGTTTCGGTCCAGTTAGTGCAGTACTGGCCTTAAATCTGGCTAAAAAAGGTCATCATATTACGATTTTTGAACGCTGGACTCAGCGTTATCATTTACCACGCGCAATCTGTATAGATCATGAAATGCGCAGAATGCTACTGACGTTAGGTTTGGAAAAACCGCTTGAATCGATTATCCAACCGGGACAACTTTACCAATGGGTCAATGCCGATTGGAAGGAACTTATTACCATTGACTGGACTAAAGAGTCTATTTCAGGAGGTTCAGAAGTCAATTTTATTCATCAACCTTCTTTTGAAAAGCTGATTGATGAAGAGCTTCGAAAATTATCAAATGTTGATATCCATTTGGGTTATGAAGTCGTGGAAGTTTCACAAGACGAGCATCATGCACAGGTAGTTTGTAAAAATCTAGAGACAGATCAGCTCGAAGAATATTCAGCACGTTTTGTTGTGGGAGCAGATGGTGCCAATAGTCTGGTTCGTCAAAGTATTGATGCCGATTGGTTTAATAAGGGTTTTGCTGCCGATTGGTTGGTGGTGGATATCATTCCGCATGGAGATGCCAGTCATAACATTCCTAAAGAAGCCATTCAGCATTGTAATCCTGAACGACCAACCACGATTGCGCCAGCAGGGATTCATGACGGTGCATATCTGCGACGTTGGGAGTTTATGCGCTTACCCCACGAATCGGTCGAAGATATTGAAAATGAAGTAAAGGTTTGGGAGCTACTTAAACCTTGGGTCACGCCTGATCAGGCGACCTTAATTCGTTTTAAACTGTATAGCTTCAAATCACTGATTTCACAAAAATGGCGTCAAGATCATATTCTGATTGCAGGTGATGCGGCTCATGTCATGCCACCATTTATGGGGCAGGGAATGTGTGCTGGCTTTAGAGATGCATGGAATCTAACGTGGAAAATTTCAGGCGTACTCAATGGTGATTATGAATCTAACATTCTAGATACCTACTTTGAAGAACGAAGTCCGCATGTCAACGATGTGATTGAGCTTTCGATGTTTTTAGGCAAAATAATTTGCGTTTCTGATCAGCAAGAAGCCCAGCAGCGTGATCAGGCTTTCTTTGATGGCCTTGTCCCTCCAATGCCAGATTTTCCAGAGTTAACACAGGGAATTTTGGCTCAGCATCCATTATTTAATCCACAACAACTTGCTGGGAAGTTATCTCCACATGCTTATTTACAATGTGGAGAACAAACACGTCGTCTAGATGATTTGATTGCAGGACATTTCAGTCTTCTCACTATACAAGCTATTGCGGAGGATGTGAGGATTCCTGAAGGTTTGGTCGTAGTTGATTTACTGGATAAACAGTCATCAGATCGCACGCAATTTATTGTCAACTTCATGCAACAACACCATATTCAAGCCATGTTAATTCGCCCTGATTTTTATATTTTTGGTGCGGTTGAACAGCGTCAGCAGATTGGCGATTTGATTGAATATTTTGAAGAAACTATGCAGCAATATCGCACTTCAGCCGATTATGCGCTGGCTTGAATAAGGACATGCCATGAGAAAAGTATATGCAGATGCCGAAACAGCTTTGGCGGATATTGTAAAAGATGACATAACGATTGCAGTGGGTGGTTTTGGAATTTGTGGTATTCCCGAAACGCTGATACGTGCATTACGTGATAGTGGAGTAACAGGGCTGACCTGTATCTCAAACAATGCAGGGATGAATGATTACGGTCTAGGCATGTTATTACAAACCCGACAAATTAAAAAAATGATTGCTTCGTATGTTGGAGATAATCAGGAGTTTGAACGTCAATTATTAAATGGCGAGTTAGAGGTTGAATTAACTCCTCAAGGCACACTTGCGGAAAAATTAAGAGCAGGCGGTGCAGGGATTCCTGCATTTTATACCCGAACTGGGGTCGGAACGATAATTGCTGAAAATAAAGAAATACGTGAGTTTGATGGAGAACAATATTTACTGGAACGATCTCTAACCGCAGACATCGCATTGGTTAAAGCCTATAAAGCAGATCGAGCTGGTAATCTGATCTTTAGAAAAACAGCAAGAAACTTTAATCCCGACTGTGCGGTAGCAGGCAAAATTACCATTGCTGAAGTTGAGAAATTGGTTGAGGTGGGAGAGTTGGATCCTGATGAGGTGCATTTGTCGGGCGTATATGTACAACGAATCGTACACAATCCTAATCCCGAAAAACGAATTGAACAGATGATGTTAAAGCACATTGCAGGAGTCTTCGCATGAGTTGGTCAAGAGAAGAAATGGCACAACGTGCTGCCAAAGAACTGCAAGAAGGTTTTTATGTCAATTTGGGCATTGGTCTGCCGACCTTAGTCGCAAACTATATTCCTGATGAAGCCGAGATTTGGCTGCAATCTGAAAATGGATTATTGGGCATGGGAGAGTTTCCTACAGAGGAAACGGTGGATGCCGATTTAATCAATGCAGGCAAACAAACGGTGACCGCGAAGCCGGGTGCATCTTTTTTTGGGAGTTCAGCTTCATTTGCCATGATCCGTGGTGGGCATATTGATGTCGCCATCTTAGGCGGTATGGAAGTATCAGAGCAGGGTGATTTGGCGAACTGGATGGTGCCGGGTCATAAAGTTAAAGGGATGGGTGGTGCGATGGATTTGGTGGCTGGGGTCAAAAAAGTCATCGTTCTGATGGAGCATCGTGCAAAATCCGGTCAATCGAAACTACTTCAGCAATGTCGACTGCCTTTAACGGGTAAAGCGGTGGTACAGCGTGTAATTACCGATTTAGGGGTCATTGATATCACACAAGAAGGATTTAAGCTCGTTGAATTAGCCCATGACGTTTCAGTCGAAGAAATTTTGGCAGCAACAGATGCCAACCTACTTATAGAAGTGTGCACAGCATAAAGCCAAAGTGTTTCAGACAACATAAAACAAAAATAGTGACGATAGCCTTTAAGCGAGATAGGACATCTTGCAGGTTATCTCACGTGTGAAAAAGGGAATCTATCATGTTTAAAAATAAACGTAATCTATGCTGTGGTCTTTTACTGACTGTAATGAGTATAAATAGCTATGCAATTGAAAATGGCTCGGATTCTGCTGCTTTAGGTGCAGAAGGTACGATGGCAGGCAATTTACCCCCTAAAGGTGTTTATCTCATTACTTATTATCAGAATTATCATGCAGACAAAATGCTTGATCAACATGGAAATACGAGTGTTCCAGATTTCCATCTGGATGCAAATGCTTTAGTGGCACGGTTGGTATGGATGACGGATCAGAAACTGTTGGGCGGACAATTGGGATTTTATGGTATCCAGCCCTTTGTGGATGTTCGATTATCAGCAGCGGGATTTTCAGATAGTAATAAAGGGCTTGGAGATTTTGTCTTTGCACCTTTATTGGCATGGCATCATGGTAATCACCATTGGGGCGTGGCGCTTGAAAATGTTTTTCCTACTGGCGACTATGATAAGAACAGTCCTAAGCCTGTTATTGCCAATATCAGTAAGAATTATTACACCTTTCGGCCGATGTTTGCCTATAGCTATATGACGGCTTCAGGTTGGGATCTTTCTACCAAAATGTCCTATAGTATCAACGAGAAAAATGATGATACCCATTATAAATCAGGGGATTATTTTGCATTTGATTATAATTTGAGTTATCAGGTCAGACCTGATCTGACACTGGGCTTACAAGGATACGCATTAAAACAGTTCACAGACGATAAGCGTGACTTTGTTAAGGTTCAAGATAGTAAGGCCCAAGTCCTCGCTTACGGTCCAGCGGTTTCTTATCATCCATCCAGACAGTGGTTTTTAGAAGGCAAGTATTTATTTGAAGATCAGGTTGAAAACCGCACTAAAGGTGGTTCGACATGGCTGAAATTTGTTTGGAGTTTTTAAGGGATATTGAGGTTTTTTGGTTAAAAATAGCGGAGAGTAAAATCGAATGACCATAGTTTTTTACTCTCCGCTAGAGCTTCGCATTGGTGTGAATGGGCTGCCAAAGTTGATGTCGATTGTTATGAAATTAATATTCGAATTCTTCAAAAGGCACAATATATCTCGACAGTGAGCGTGAGCTTCGCTGCGGAGCTGATGATCTGAGTTATTCATGTGGATGTGGTTTAAACAATGAGCGGATTCAAGTGACAAATATAACAGTAAAAAAAGTTAGCGATTCATTCATTTGATATTTAACAATTTAAGCTCTTTTGTATGCAATGATTCAAAGCTTCTTCAACACAAATAAATTATTTCATTAATTTGCTCTTCGTTGCGATCCTATAAAAAGCTTTTGCATGAGCTGAAACAAAAAGACAAAATAACTTAAATTGATATAGACAGGTCGTTCTGGTAGCCTTTTTTGATCAATAATAAGGCCACTTACAATAATGTTGAATCATATTTTTGGCATTCTTGACCAACTGGGATTTAACCAACAAAAACGTGCAATCAGTATTCAATTTTCAAATCAAGAACTGAATCATCAAGTCATGTTGCAACGCATTGACGGTTATCATGCCATGAATGAAGGTCTCTCTGCCGAGTTGATTTGCCTCTCAACCAATCCTTATATTCCGCTCAAACAATTTATAGGCTGTCAGGTTGCAGTCGACCAAGTTACCGATATAGGGCAACTGTATCGAACCACAGGCATTATCACAGGTGCCAGTCAGGGACAAAGTGATGGTGCACTGAGCCTGTACCGTCTCACCTTACAAGATGCCACGAGTCTATGGCATAAACGCCGTAATAGTCGTGTCTTTATGAGTAAAAGCGCGATTGAAATTATTGAAATCATCTTTAAAGAATGGCAGAACAAAAGTCCGCTGTTTGCAGCCAGTCTCAAGCTCGACAGTAGTGGACTCAGTAAAGACTATGATATTCGTCCATTTTCCATGCAGTCCAATGAGAGTGACTACGCTTATTTAACACGCTTAATGCGTGAGGAATCTATCAACTGGTTGATTGATGAAGACAGTTATTTGGTTGCTGTACAAGGGCAAGAAATTCAAGCACAAAAACTTCGCCTCATGGATGACAATAGCTACTTTCAAGCATTGCAACGCCGTTCCATTCGTTACCATCGTAGTAATGCCACCGAACAACAAGACAGCATCACCAGTTTTATCGCACAACGTCAACTGCAACCGACCGCCATATATGTGCAACGTTGGCAAGCCGATAGCTTAAGCCAAGAAGATGCTAGTGGCTCAGTCTTAAGCACCCATCAACATAGTCAACAACGTGATAACGAAAGCTTAAGTCTGGAACAGGCATGGAATATTTCTCCAGCATGGATCACAGATCTGA
Organism: Acinetobacter septicus; assembly: GCF_019355975.1. NCBI lineage: Bacteria > Pseudomonadati > Pseudomonadota > Gammaproteobacteria > Moraxellales > Moraxellaceae > Acinetobacter > Acinetobacter septicus. The sequence goes on from NZ_CP079898.1 coordinate 2,435,297, forward strand.
ATGGTGAAGACCAAGCCACTACTTCGGGCAATAGCCAACTCGAAAAACTTAATAAACAATTGAATCAATATCAAGCATTACAAGCCAAATCATTTATTGCGCGCAGCAGCGTACGCGATACCCAAGTTGGATACTGGTTCCAACTTATTGATCATCCTGAATTAGAGAAAAACCATAGTCAAAATGACAAAGAATTTCTGATTCTGAGCAAACGTTTTTACAACCAGAATAATCTCCCTAAAGACATCCACAACCAAGTTGAACAACTACTCAGCCTGAGCCATTGGCAAAGCAGCAAAGACAGCCAACAAGAACGCCAAGCCAATGAAATGACTTTAGTACGCCGTAGCATTGATGTTGTACCAGAATATGATCCACTACAACATCGTGCGACTGCTCATGTGCAACGCGCCAGAGTTGTGGGTGCACAAGGAGAAGAAATCTATGTCGATGAATGGGGACGTATTAAAGTCCGCTTTCTCTTTACCAGAAATGAAGACCATCAACACGATGGTGGCGCAGGCAGGAATGACAGTGATACTGATTCCGCATGGGTGGATGTCCTGACTCCATGGGCGGGTGAGGGTTATGGCGTTCGTTTCTTACCCCGTATCGGGGAAATCGTGGTGATCGACTTCTTTGACGGCAACATTGACCGTCCCTTTGTTACGGGAAGAATCCATGAAGCCCAACGCTCACCGACTAAGTTTGATATCAAAGGTCAACTGCCTGACACCAAAAAACTTAGCGGTATTCGTTCCAAAGAAGTCGGAGGAGAAGGCTACAATCAACTTCGTTTTGATGACACTACAGGACAAATCAGTGCGCAGTTACATAGTAGCCATGGTGCCACGCAATTGAATCTTGGCAACTTAAGTCACCCTAAACAAGGTGCGACAAGTGATGGTCGTGGAGAAGGGTTTGAATTAAGGACGGATGATTGGGGCGCAATTCGGGCTGCAAAAGGTTTATTTCTTGGCACAGACATACAAAGCAATGCCGAGGGTAAGCAGCTCGATATCGATATTGCAATCCAACAGCTTGAACAAGCCTTAAATCAAATCAAGGTGTTACAAAAAGGCGCAACTCAGGCAAAGGCTGATCCTAAAGATGGTTATATGCGTTATCCAAGCTTAAAACAGCAACTTGATGACCAACTGAAGAGTATGGCTAAGCCGAATATTTTAATCAGTACCCCTACAGGGATAGCAGTAACTAGCCCTAAAAGTCATAGTTACAATGCTGGTGAAAGCATCACAATGATTGCGAATCAACAAATAGATCTGAACAGCATGGGGCAACTGACAGCAAATAGCGTCAGCGGTATAAGTCTATATGCTCAACAAGGTGGTCTGAAAGCTTTAGCTAATCAGGGGGAAGTACAGATTCAGGCGCAAAATGATGCATTACAACTGGCTGCCTTAAAAGATATGTCAATTACGAGCAGTCAGGGTTCAATTACCATCGCAGCACAAAATGAAATAACGCTAGGAAATAAAAGCGGTGGTTATATTAAGATCAAATCTGACGGTTCAATTGAAATAGGTAGCCCTGCGATTGTCGAAGTTAAATCTCAAATCTTTAATACTTTGGGCGCTGCTACGCTCAATCTTCCTTTACCTGCCTTTCAAAATGTATTGACTTATAACGAGGTCTTTAAAGTATTAGATCCGGCGGGTAACGTAATTAGCAACCTGCCTTACAAAATTACAGGATCGGATACTGAAATTATAGGTGAGACTGTCGATACTGGTCATTCGACCAAAGTGTTTTCTCAGGCTGAACAGCAAGTCCAGTTCGAGCCTGTTTGGTATGAACTCATGGATGAAGATACAGAGCAAGAATGATTTTAGCTGAATGAGAGAAGAATGTGACCCAGACAAGTACAACCAATCAAAATCAGGACTCATGCAAAAATATTTCTGTTAATTGTGACCACATGTGGTCAATGGCACAGCAATTTGCTTATGTGCGACTGTCTAATAAAAAAGATGGAAATAAAATAGTTTTATCAAAAATTTACAACACGCGTGCCAAAAGAATTGCGGCAACCTATGCACGCTTTTATTTGGAAACCGAAGTTGGTGGTAACCCTAAACTTAAAGGTCGTTATTATTGGATGGCTTTGGGTGCTTTTGCTAGCAAAACAGTTGCCTGCTCTTTGGCTGATCCACGAGTTGCAGTGTTAAGTACTGTGAACGAAGGATTGGGTAAAGGTAATTTCTGGTTATTTATGGATATTGTATGTTGGCACTGGTATTGGAATAACTATAAAAGCAGTTTTAACATTTGCCAATTACAACGAGGTGCGGATCAGTGTGTACCAGAGGTCAGGGCAGTATTGGCAAAAATGCCGTGGGCGGAAGAAGCCCTCCCTAAAATTAACAACTTAAAATCTAATCCGAATATTGAAGAAGGCATGGAATTGGTACAAAAGTTTGAGGAGGAAGCAAATCAAACTCGACGCCCTTCAATTCAATTCAAACACCTGATGGCAATTGCCAAGCATGAACAAGGTAATGTGTTACAGCCTTTGATTTATGAAGATAAAGATTTTGCTAAATGGGTCGGTAGACAACGCTGGCCAGGGGTAAAGCAGGTATCACCAACGCTCAAACTGGTTTTTTCTCATGCATGTAGTACCGATGACTCGAGACTAGAGTCGGTTGCTCCAGATGATACTGTTTTGGAGAACTTTGCGAGTAGGATGAAATGGATTACAAGTGCCGCTAAGCAATTTCATGGGTTAATGCAAGGAGCACAGTTCCAAAGTGATATCACCTATATGGAAAATGAACTCAAGACCATCGCGGGTTGGGTGGACTATAAAGACTTATTTGAGTAATCAAACTAGGTTTAACTACAAAATTTTGACCAATAGGATTTGCAATGAAAATGATAAGGCACTTAGTACAGTCATGCTTACTGTTGTTCTTCCTACTCTTAACAGCTTGTAGTAATGACCATTTACCACGTGACAATGGAAATAAAAAAAGTATGAATTCTTTAACTTTATATTTTAATAAAGAAACGGGCACACAATTTGCTGCACGTACGCAGGCACATTCGTCTAATCCTCTGCCAACGTCGAGTACCACCTTTTATAATCTGGATTGGGATAATCACCCGATTGATATTAAAATTGAGCATGGGCCGAATAGTATTACTCTGCATCATGTAATCGGGGTACAAACTGGGGTTGGAAAAAACTATAACTTCATGGTGACAGGTTATGATCCTATCAGTGCTGGCCTAACTGATGAAAACAGTATGAGTCATGACCAAGCTCGACTTGAAATGTTGTCCATTTTTAAACATTTAAAAGATAAAGGATGGCAACGTTATATTAGTTTATCTGAGCCTAGATTGACTGGTAAAGATGCATGGGATTATGCCCAAAAAGAATTTTACGAACTTGATCCAGACTACCCTTATACCCTAGATGAGTGGATGCAGTTAGAAGATGGTTCACGTTGGTTATTACAAGCCAATGGGATTTATATGACTATGACGATGCGCCGCGATGAAAGTAAAATGGACCCCCAAAAACCTGGAGCTTATTATATTAGTTATGAATTTGTATCAGAAAAAGAATACTATGCCCCTTATTTTAAAGATGATGATCTAAAAAAATGGGAAATCAATGCAGCACGTTGGGTTGCATTATATCCAGGCATCAAAAAAGAAATGAATCAAATACGAGCTAAAAAGGAAGCCGAACTTAAAGCACAAGGAATTATGATTGATGAAAGTTATCAAGATCCACCGTTGGTGAGTAAAAAGTAAGGTATTCACTATGGGGTGGGATTGGCTGTTGGGGCATAGAGCAATGCGGGTGATACGATATTTTCTTGGGCTGTATTTATTGCTGGGAAGTGTCTTCTTGAGCGCCTGTACCGACCAACATATTCCCTCCGATAGTGGCAATCAAAACAGTACGAATCCTTTAACCTTATATTTTAATAAAGAAACAGGCGCACAATTTGTTGCCCGTACGAAAGCAAATTCTGATAATCCTTTGCCAACGTCGAGCACCACTTTTTATAATCAACAATGGCATAAAAATCCAATTGATGTTGTGATTGAGCATGGTCCAAATACCATTACTTTACATCATGTAATTAGTGTGCAAACGGCAACTGCTGGTAATAATGGAATCGTTAATAGTTACAACAATATCGGTGCTAGTTTAACCAATAACAATACCATGGGACATGACCAAGCTCGACTTGAAATTTTGTCCATTTTTAAACATTTAAAGCAGAAAGGATGGCAAAGAGTCATTGAATTATCCTCACCGAGACTTGTTGGTAAGGATACTATTACTTATGCAAGTAAGCATACTTATGAACTTGATCCAGACTATGCTTATACCTTAGATGAATGGATGCAATTGAAAGATGGTTCACGTTGGCTGTTACAAGCCAATGGAATTTATGTGACTATTACAATGCGCCGCGATCAAAGTAAAATGGATCCTAAAAAATCTGGAGCTTATTATATTAGTTATGAATTTGTATCAGAAAAAGAATACTATGCCCCTTATTTTAAAGATGATGATCTAAAAAAATGGGAAATCAATGCTGCGCGTTGGGTTACATTATATCCAGGCATCAAAAAAGAAATGAATCAGATTCGCGCTGAAAAGGAAGCCGAACTTAAAGCCCAAGGAATCATGATTGATGAAAGCTATCAAGATCCACCATTAGTAAGTAAAAAGTGAGCCATTTATGTCTAAAGGTATACGTTGGCTTATATTTGCGCTTATGGTTTTGCTTATTTTTGACTGGATTGTCATTAGCTACTGGAAGGATATACACCTAGATGTATCGGCATCACTACTCATAAAGATGCTGATCGTGGCACCCTTGGCGTTGGTATTTGGCTTCTATGCTCTCACTTACTTATTTTCTTATATAAAAAAGAAAGCAAATCATCCAGTAGTGTCGCCTGTTGTTGAAGAAGAGCGGGATTTACCTCTGGCAGAACCTTTTAGCTTAGAGGTTAAACAACCGCTCTCTATTTTAGCAACAGCGCTTGTAACACCTTTTGGAAATGACGTAACACAGGCTATGGCTTCATTACGAAGCAATACACTTGCAGAGCCGGACCCAATATTAAAATTTCAAAATACTTATCCTTATTTAAGTCGGCGTATCCAAGCTATGCCAGCACTGAATAATCAGGAAAAGGCATTTTTAAAACAGGAAAACTTGTCGGAGTCTTTAGCATCGAGACCACTTTTCACTGATCGTTCGAAAAGAGTTGAGCAGATTATGGCTCATTTATTCAGAGAACTTTCTTTGGTTTTTCTAAGTATTGATATTAAAAAATTGGACTCAGATCTAGAGGAAAATACTAAGTCAGCTCATCAAGCACGGTTACATCCTGAATGGATATCACAGACTAAGAAGTCGATATCAGAAGAAACTCCTGCTATATATCGTCCTCTTCCGAGCTTGAAAGTGTTGTTTATATTACCTACTCATATATTGGAAATAGAAAGAAATATACTCTCTGATATTCTAAAGCAGCATTTAAATTTGTTAGATATGGGGGAGCAGCATGAGCTTAGCTATCATATTGTTGATGTTGAGAATAGTGATGATACCCAACGATTAATTTATGATGCATTGTTGAAACACTCTAATCATGACCATGACAAGCATCCTCAACTTCTTTTAATGATGGGAATAGATTCATGGATTGATCAACAGTACCTTGACATTAAATTCGAGGGCGAAAAAAAAGCAGTAAATCCTTCAGAAGGAGGCTTTGCAGTACTCTTTGCTGATCAATTCCTAACAACTGAACTAGAACCTATTGCTAATATTAGTGTACCTGTTCGGTATCAACACAGGCATTCAACAGCTCAACAGGATCCAACCATTGCAGAGAACTTAGTACAGGTGATACTACATCTTCAGCAAGCATACAATTTTAATAATCAAGATAAACTGTTTGAAATGGATGAGCTCTTATTTACTGATCATGGTGCAACACAGACTAACTCTTTAGTTGAGCTTACTTCTGTATCTAGTCATTTTCAGATTGAAGATGATCAAATCGTTTCCATAAGTCCTATATTAAATGATACTTCTGCGATGGCTCCAGGCTTTTCATTAACCCTTGCACTTGCAAATACGGCGGAAGAGCAAAAGCAATCTATACTTATTAACAATACTGGAAATCAACTTGGGTTGAGTTGGTTGCTTACACCTCCTAAAAAATTACTTGATGAATCAGAGACTGAATTAGGAGAGGTCAGCTAAATGTCCCAACCCATTATTGTAGAAGGTGATCCAACCACTACAGGCGGACGCATGATTCCGTCTCAAACTGCACGCAAATCTAGTGGCAAGAATATTATCCGATTAGGTGATAAATTTTTTTGTCCAGTCTGTAAAAAAATGGGCTCTATCGTGCAGGCAAGTAATCTTCAACTGGTGCAGAATATTGGAGTTGCATATCATGGATGTAAGGTTCAATGTGGTTGCCCTGGAAATCATATCGTGATGGCGACTCAGTCAGTTGATCTGGTTGGAACGGGTTCTAGTAGTAATTCAACAAAATCAAATACTGACAATGTAGTGGCACAAAGTAATGTTTCTGAAAAGACCTATGAGCATCAATTTGTATTGGTAGATGAGTTCACTCAGATGCCACTTGCGGATCGATTTTATAAAATAATCATGGATGGTAAAACAATTACAGGGAAAACAGATAGCCAAGGACAAGCCCAATTAATGACAGCATCTAAAAAGTTAGAAGTGTTGATAGAGGTTTATCCTGAGAATTATGAGGAACAATCAAAATGATACCTCTAATTGTAGGCACTGGCAGTAGCGCACTCGTATTAAAGTCAGATACAGGTACTAAGACAGTAATTCCCGTCAATAAACCACGTGGTACAGTGTTTTGGGGTGGTGCCGGATTGGATGGACCATATTTAAAACCAATGACTCAAGCATTTACAGATGCAGGAATTCACTATATATGGTCAGGGTTGGGGAATACCGCAACGAGAAACGTACCTAGCACTATAGGCACATTAATGGATGCTGCACGTACAGGGGTGATGATCAAAAATGATGATGGAACTGATGATTGGCGAGTTTACCCACCTACTCCGACCAGTGCAGCAAAGCAGTTTAATTTGGTTGGCTATTCTTACGGTTCCATGCTTGCAGCACAAACTGCAAAATCTTATGCAAACCTTGGTTATATGGTTGATCATTTGGTTTTGATTGGTTCTCCCATAGATGCTGATTTTTTATCGATGTTAAAAAATCATAAAAATATCAAAAAGGTAAGTGTTATAGATTTAACTGAACATGGTGACCCTATTTATGCTGGGATGAGTTTTTTCGATCTTGTTAAAAATGCCCCTTTGCTTGGAACACAAATGAATAACAATAAAGCGGAAGGACATTTTTATTATGCACATGTAGTTCCTGATTCCCCAAGACGTTGGGCAGAACTCGCTAAAAGGATTAAAAATGAAGGTTTGGAATAGTAAGTCTGTGAAGAAGAATTTTTTTTTAATCCTTTATCTTGGTTCATGGTCGTTGCTCACAATTATATGGCTTATTTTTTTGGTCAAGGTACTCAACTCAACCATTACATTTGCTGATGTAACAGTTGGTAGAGTGGTTGTATGGACAGCAGTTGCATTTATATTAAGCTTTATCCCTGTATTGCATATTCTCCTATTTCTATATTGGTATATAAAAGTATGGCGAACCAGAAATAATTTAATTTATATTTTAATTTGTCTTTTGATCATCATCGTTTCATTTATATGGTCATCAAACCATATTAGTATTTGTGTAGAAAAAGATAAAAAAGCACAGGAAATAGCTGTTGAAATAAGATAAATGTCAGGAATCACAGAAATTTTGACTTTGAGTTAGAGTTTCAAAAGGGAAGGGTAAGTCTACTGGATTTTTATGGACTTAAATAAAAAAATAAATGAGTGCTACAAAGCTGAATAAAGTATGTTGAGAGCTGTATAAACAGTGTTGATGAATCTTTAGATGTCAGCTATATGGCAAAGAATGATAAAGGACAAAACATCATTCTACCGTTTGAAGAACAACGAGTCCTCTATCGATCTGATACTCACGCGCCTTTATCGGTGGTCAGCCAACGCTTTCAGGAAGTCCAACCACATTCAATCTTGGAATTTTATCGAGATCTGACTGAACAATCAGGTTTTGAACTGGAAACCGCAGGGGTACTCAAAGGTGGGAAGAAATTCTGGGCTTTGGCGAGGACTGGACAGAGCACCGCCTTAAAAGGTAAGGATGTCAGTAATGGCTATATTCTACTGGCTACTGCTTGTGATGAAACCTTAGCTACCACCGCACAATTCACTTCGATCCGTGTGGTGTGTAATAACACTTTAGCCATCGCACTGAAAGGACAAAATAGCAATGTGGGTGTGGTGAAAGTGCCACACAGTACCCGCTTTGATACCGACAAAGTCAAACAACAACTGGGAATTTCAGTACGAGGATGGAATGAACACATGTATCAGATGAAACAACTCAGTCAACGAAAAGTCAGCCAGACTCAAGCCGCAGCTTACTTTGAGGCAGTGTTTAACAATACCAATCTCACCGTGATGGAACAGGAGGACAGCATCATTCAGTTCTACCAAAATGTCGCAGCCAAATCTGAGAGTAAATCAGAACCTAATGGCCGTGCCTTAAGCAAAGTCATGCAAATGTTTAATGGTCAAGGCCGTGGTGCTGAACTCAGCTCAGCGAAAGACACCGCCTATGGTTTACTTTGTGCAGTAACAGAATACTGTGATCACGAACGCCGAGCTATGAGTCAGGATCACAGGCTAGATTCGACATGGTTTGGTATGGGGGCTGCGATTAAACAACGAGGTTTGGAACAAGCATTAAGAATGATTGCATAGATTGATGGGCTAAGCAGAAAGAATGAATTGCAGTGATGGAATTCTTTCTGCATTTTAAAAAAAAATCTAGGGGCTGTAGTAGATAAGCTTAAATATCTGTCCAAATGAGTAGAGGTTTTAGCTGCTCTTTTGGACTGCCATAGTTGAATCGAAATCTTGCGAAGCAGTGCTTCTCATCTTTAATAAACAATATAAAGGCATTTCGGTCAATACCATTATATTTTCTTAGTACTCGTTTTGCTTGATTCCAGAAATTTTCAACACCATTGATATGATTTTTATCCTCAACAAATTTTTCTGAATGATTGATTCTATGATGGCTAAAATCACTGACATCAAGGGCATTATAACTACGATAGCTATCTGTATAAACAATGCTATCTGGAGCAATTTTTCTAGTAATTATTGGCAGTAAGGTCGCTGTCTTTGTATCTGGAACAATCTTGACGTAAACTTTGCCACCACGTTTAAGCATACCAAATACAGCTACTTTTCCCGCAGCTCCACGCCCACGTTTTCCCTTACGAACACCACCAAAATAACTTTCATCTAGCTCAATTTGTCCCTCAAAAACCTCTATGGCATCTTGGTCAAGATGATACATGATGACTTGGCGTATTTTCCTATAAAACAAAGCAGCAGAATTAGGTTGAATACCGAGTAAATCTGCTGCTGTTCTAGCGGTTACCTCTGCAATAAAAAACTCAAGTAGTTTTCTTTGAGTTTTTTTACTTAATTTACATCTAGTTATCTTCATAAAAGTAGACTATCACACTTCTAATCTACTACAGCTCCTAAAAAAATGTATAGCAAAATCCAACCAATAGTTTCAGTTTTTCCTTTAAATCAATCTATAGAGAGATTGATTAATATTCTGGAGAGCTTAAACCCTCAAGATTTTAGTAAAGAAGATGGTATGGATTTATGTACTCTTCCCTTACCATTTGATGATTAATTAAAAAATGGATGAATATATGGGAAATAAATCTTTTATTCTAAAAATACTATAATTTCTTTCTTAAACTATCAATAAAATCAGACCATTCCTGCATCATCTTAGCCCGATAGTCTAAATGCTGGGCATGGTTATAAGCTTGAGACACAGCATTACCAACTCTATGAGCTAATTGTATTTCAATTGCATCATGCATATAGCCTTGTTCATGTAAGGTTGTAGAAGCAAGCCCACGGAATCCATGTCCAGTCATTTTGCCGTTATAGCCCATTGTTCGAATTGCACATAAAAGTGCATTGCTGCTGATAGGCTTAGCTGTACTGTAATTGTAAAAAACATATTGTTGATTGCCAGTTAGAGGTTTCAATCCATCTAACAGTTCTAGAGCTTGTTTAGATAAAGGAACAATATGTGGCATAGTTCTTTTCATTTTATCGGCAGGTATGCGCCATAATTGATTTTCAAAATCAATTTCACTCCATTCCATTTTTCTAAGTTCGACGGTACGTACAAATGTCAGAGTCATCAACAGAAGTGCAGTTTTGATCACAGGACTACCATGATATCGATCCATGCGTGCAAGAAATGGAGGGAACTCAGAAATATTCAAACGTGCCATATTTTTTACTTTACGTGGCTTAAGAGCTTCCCCCAAGTGCGGGGTGGGGTCATTCTCTATAATGCCTTTACGAATTGCAAAACGGAAAATGCGACCAGCTAAAGGAATGGAGCGTTTAGCCATTTCTTGCGCACCACGCGCTTCAATTTTTTTGGCACAAGCAAGGACATCTTTACCTTTGATCTGATCAATCGGCATGTCACCTAGATCAGGAAAAAGATCTTTTTCAAATACCGATAAATCACGTAAATAAGTCGCTTCTTTAATCACTGCTTTCCGACCCTCCATCCATTCCATCGCGAGTGCTCTGAAAAGGGTGCTTTCATCTACTTGCAGTTTTCTCTGCTTCTTCGCTTCATTCGGATTAATCCCATCTTTTATTTGTAAGCGTGCTTCATCTCGAATCCTTCTTGCCTGTGCAAGTGAGGTATCAGGATATGTACCAATACTAAAAATATTTTCTTTTCCAAAAAGCCGAAACTTCATACGCCAGTGCATACCACCTGACGGACTAACCTCTAGATACATACCTTTTTCATCAGGGTATTTGGTCTTCTTTTCTAATGGTTTTATCTTTCTGATTTGGGCATCTGTAAGCATATGGATTATCCCGTTTAGAATTTGGGGGTAAAAAAATGGGGGTAAATTATTTTACCCCCAGTTATACCCCCAACTATATCTAGCTTGCAAGAGATATGGTCAGATTTAATTAGACACAAAAAAAGCCTGAATCCTTTAAATTCAAGCTTTTTAGGACAACATGGAATGTTGTTAGTAGTCATCTTGGCGGTGAGAGAGGAAGCCATAATAATTACTTAATATACTGTTTTTAAATAATATTAAAGATTAAATTTTAAAAAGTACCAACATAAATACCAACAAGTGGGAAAAGTTAATTATAAATTACGCGTATCGAGTATTTGATTCCTATTATTAAAAATAATAGGTCGAAATGTTCGAAAGATTTCATCTTTGACCGTTAATGAATAAGGTTATAATTTATTTTGGAGAAATTAGTGAATTCTTAAGTCCAATTACAGGAAAGCAAAGGAGGCTTTTTTATAAAAATTGTGTTCAAAAGCTACTCTCTTAGACTTTTAAGATTTTCTAGTCATTGTTTATTCAACAGTTGCACCTGCTGTTTCGCCCCTAAATGAAAGATGCTCGAATCTCCACTCAACATAGGAACGCATATCTTTAAAAGTAAATTCTGAATCACTTCTGATACTAGCTTTGCCAATAATACTGTTTGGATATTGAGTTTCAATTTGCTTTAAACATTTTTCAATATCAATTTTCAAAGCTTGAGCATTTTCATTAGCTCGCTCTATTTCACTTTCATATACAATAGCTATATCTATTTCGTACGGTTCTCCATCTTCAAGTTCTTGATCATTCGGATCCACGTTAATAAATAAAGCAATAATACCATTTGCTTTTGTCTGACTTTTACATCGACTTTCAATCTTATTTTGCAACCTAGATAGTCTCTGTGCTAAGTTCTCGGGAAAGGAGTGTCTTTTATATCTTGAAGATAACCATGAGCGGAGTAATTTCACTCCTTTATCGTCAATCTTTAAGCTATCATCTGCTATAACATTTTGATTATGTTGCTTACTGATTTTTGTTTTAGTTAACTGAGATAATTTTAAATATTTTTGAATACCATCAATAAAGACTGGCAAATCAATTTCTCTTGGGCTTTTACCATATATCAAATTCGGATCCTGCTCACCCTCATCTAAAATTTGGACTTTCAAAACCTCTATATCAGGTTCTTTATCCGCTTCTGCCGTGATATCACAATCATGTGATATCACGAAGACATAGTTTTCACCTTCAAAATTTGACTGGTCACCAAGATAAAGGTCACTAACTTTTATAATTGAGCCTTGTTTGAATTTTGCAATAACTCTTCCACACTCACACTGAGGTTTAACTATACAAGTCAAAGCTAGCTCCCATTTACATTATGCCAAGTCATCCAAAACATCATCGGATGTCCTAAACGCATTCTTTTTTAATCCACTAGCTCTAGTTTGAGATTCTTTTAAGTCTAGTTCTTTGATACGAGCATATTCTAGCTCAGAAATGGTTTCTCCCATTTTTAACAATGAAAATAAACTTTCTCCATTAAATAAAGGCCTCTTAATGAAGTTATCTGGTCTTTCTAAATTTAATTCACTATAGATTTTTGCTTGGCTTACTACAAAATTAGTGTGATAAATATTCTCTTGATTCTTAGGCGGCTCCCCTTTAAGCCATGTATAAGCCGTTGGTCTACTAATATTTAAAAGTTCAGCCATTGCAGACATATTCAAACCAAAACTATTTTTGATTAATTCAAGTTGCTCAGAAATAGTCAAATAAGTCACTTTTTTAGAAGTATCTAGTTCTTCTTTTTTGCTATCCAATGGAATTACATATGCAGCATGTTCCAATGTGGCTCTTGGGTTTAAAGAACTTCCTGTGCCCATTGCCCCAAAAAAACCAACTATGCCAGCTAAACAAATTTCTGTTAGTGATGTTCTAGATTTCGGAGTGACGTATTGAGAAGAACTATAAGCTATTACGGTCATCTGAATGCCTCCACATTAACTATACTTTTAAACACATTTGAAAGATTATCATGCAGTCTAACAAAATATGTATTCCACTCAGCAATCTCTGTAGACTTAACTCTAATACCAACTTTAGAAGTATCTAAATCAATTAAGGTCATTAATCCAGTAATATTATTTAATTCTTTTTTGAGTTTTAAATGTTGAATCAATGGTACTAATTCTTGTGGTAACAGAGGATTACTATTCGCAAGTTTTGCTGAAACAATACGAGAAACACAGGTTTCATTAGAATTTTCGTTTATCAAAATTTTCTCATTCATTGCATGCTGAATTTTAAAACATTCCTCATCTAAACCAAGTTTATCTTGAACTGAAAGTAAATCCTTTACCAAATAATTATCAACTTGCTCACCATCTTGTATGATCACAGCATTTAGGAATCGCAAGCCTATACGCTCAATTACGATCATCTCTAAATGCTTATTGATAATCCCCATACCTAATAAGAGAGCTTCTTTGAATTTTTCAAAACCTAAATAATTAGTAGTATGAAATACGATAAAATTTGGATTTACTACAAAACCTGCATCTTGTTCAAAATTTATGAAATGCCAAGAAGTCATTTTTTTTACTTTAGGTTGAGCTACATGAACGGTAAACTCTAACTCTTCAATTTCTTCTGATTTTTTATCAATAAAGCCCGATTTGTAAAATTCTTTATGAATTAAATCAATGACATCTTTAAAGTCAGGAATTTCTTTAATATTAATTTGTACTAGAGTATGAAACACTGGCGGTTTACTCAAAACACTTCCCATCTGAAGCCTCAAACCTTTATAAAAGCAATATTGTTTACACTTCACTTTACACTTTTTTGATATTTGTTGGAATATATACCTCCATAGGTTTTTACGATTGGGTTTCAAAATTTGTTTAGGCATTCATTGAATGCTGTAAGCTAATTTTTAGTCATGTTCTTATATTAAAGAGTCGTACTTAGATGTCATAAGCTATATTCTGCCAGTGAAGGGCAGAAAATTAGGCAAAAAACATGGTTCTGCAAAATTCAGTTCTGTATGAGTGAGAAACTATTTTTTCCAATTAATAGAATATACAGGTTAATAACTATTCACGAATTCGTTGAATTTAAGAATATCTCGGTAAACATTACGCTTACAGCTTGTCATTGGATTGTAGCCTTTAAACATGCTTGGGTTACCGCATGACATTGTGGCTACGATTGCATAGTTTCCTTTTTCACCAGTTGATTCTTTTGCGATTGATACGATGATATCGCCTTTAAATTCGCGTGGAGCATAGGTCTCAATTAGGACGCTGTTTGCCGATCTAATTTTGTAATCTGCATTTTTACTGACCCATAAATTAGCAGCGTAAGCGTCCGCTGAACCCCATACCAATTTTTAATTCGATTTAGGTTTCCAGCAGTGTGGCAGTAACTCTTCAATCTGGGTCGCTTTATGTGTCGGCAGCCTTTTCAGCACATCACTTAGATAGGCATACGGATCCAGCCCATTCAGCTTTGCTGACTGGATTAAAGTCATGATATTGGCTGCTCGTTGACCACTGCGCAGCGAACCTGCAAATAGCCAGTTCTTTCGTCCCAAGGCCCAGGGGCGCATTGAGTTCTCTGCCCAGTTATTGTCAATGGGTAGATTACCATCATCCAGATAGCGGCAGAGTGCCTGCCAACGTTTTAGGCTGTAATTGATCGCCTTGGCAGTTGGAGAACTCGATGGCACCGTCAGATAATGTTGGTTGAGCCATTCATACAGTTGTTGCATCACCAGTTGACTATGCTTTTGCCGATATTCGCGGCGGTGTTCTGCTGTACTATCGGTCTTTTTCCTGAGTTCTGCTTCTATCGCATACAGTTTCTGAATCATCAGTAATGCCTGTTCAGCGATCTGACTTTTCCCAGTCACATGTAGCTCATGGAATTTACGACGTGCATGCGCCATGCAGCCCACCTCAATGACCTGGCCTGATTTAAAGCGTGCTTTATAACCACTGTAATCGTCACAGACCAGATGACCCTGCCAGCCATTCAGGAACGCTTCAGCATGCTGACCTGAACGACTATCCTGAAAGTCATAGATCACTGCCTGAACTGGATTGTACTGTGTGGTGGCATAGGCCCAGACATAACCTTTCTTCGGTTTTTTCTCATTCTCACCCATCCGCATAATGGTGACCGGCGTTTCATCGGCATGGATCACCCGCTGTTGCAGCACCACCTGTTTTAAGGCATTGGCCAGAGGTTCCAGTTCTACACCGCAGCGACCAATCCAGTCAGA
Source organism: Acinetobacter septicus (assembly GCF_019355975.1). Lineage (NCBI taxonomy): Bacteria > Pseudomonadati > Pseudomonadota > Gammaproteobacteria > Moraxellales > Moraxellaceae > Acinetobacter > Acinetobacter septicus. The sequence goes on from NZ_CP079898.1 coordinate 2,450,679, forward strand.
TAACGTGGATCTGGACAGATCAATGCCCGCCCGCTGATAGATCAGGCGCTGACGGTACAGCGGCAAATGATCGGCATACTTCGATACCAGCACATGGCTGAGCAGTTCAGGACTGGCAATACCTTTATCAATCACATAGGCGGGCATCGCTTGCTGAGTCAGGGTGTCACACTGATCACAGACCCATTTGCCACGTACATGCTGTTCCTTATAGAACTGTGCCGGTCTGAAATGCAGTTTTTCACTGATATCTTCGCCGATACGACGTAACTGGCAGCCACAACTGCATTGGGTTGATGCAGGTTCATGCTCAATACGGATGGTGTGTAGATGATCCGGCAGCAGTCGACGTTTAGGTTTGTTGACTGTGGCTTTCTCTGTCGCTGCATCGGTTTTATCTGCATTTAGCCGTTCCAGTTCTAGATCAACCGCGGCAATATCTTCTTCAACCGCTTCATCCCAGAGATGGATTTGTTTTGCCGTTAAGTGTTCATTCTTTTGGGCGAATTTGTGCTGTTTAAATAGTGCGAGTTCATGCTCGTATTTTTGATTGAGAATAGAAAGATGTTGAACTTTGGCATCCAATTGTTGGTTTGATTGTGCTAGAGACTGATGCTGCAGCGCCAACTGCCTGGTGAATTCCAGCAGTTGTGTATGGGTCAGTTGGCTTAAATCAGGCAGCGTATTCATGACCACAGTATGGCTGAGATCATGAATATGTGTAAATAAAACGTTTGGAGAATAGCAGAATGGATGAGCTTGGTTTAGAGCATTGTTACCACTTGCTGCAGTCCGATTCTCTGCCAAGCTAAACCTTGGATCAGTGCCTGTAACTGTTCCGGGCTGATCGCCACGGTTTCACCCTGGTGAACCTGAGCCCAGTGAAATTTACCCTGTTCCAGTCGTCGGGCACACAGCCAGACACCCAGTCCATCATGCACCAGCACTTTCATGCGATGACCACGTTTATTACAGAACAGGTAAGCGCAGTGTGGTTTGATATAGCCAAATGCTCTCAGCACCTGAGCCATGGCAGTATCCATACCTGCACGCATATCCATCGGCTGGGTAGAGAGCCAGATTTCATCGATACGGATCATTTGATCAAGCCCTGAAGTAAAGGCAGTAATTCCATTGCAGATTCCACCGGCCAGTCGATCTCGATCATCTGATCCCTTGCGGAACCTTGTTCCTTATGCAGTGGAATCCTGATATGAGCGACAGCATTCTTCTCCGGCACAGGTGGTGGAGGTGTTTCTTGTTTAGTTGCGTCAGGTGGCAGAGGTGCTTCTTGTCTGACTGGCGTCGGGTGAAGAATGACGGGAAGAAAGTCGGTCTGTGGACTGGGTGGGCTTTTTAATGCCGGGACCATTGATCTGGACTGGCGAATCCATTTATGTAGCAGATTGGCATTGACCTGATGTTGCATTGCCACCTTGGCCACCGATGTGTCTGGCTGCAGGCAAAGCTCGACCAGGTGCTGTTTAAACTCAGTTGCGAAGATTCTGCGGGTTCTTTCTGTCGTTTGTTCAGTGTCTATAAAAGTGTCTAAGGCCATAAACATAATGTCCATTTAATAAATAATGGACACTATCGGGATATTGAGAAAATAAGAAAAGTGGGGTTCAGCGGACGCTTACTTAGCAGCTTCCATTTTTGTGTCACAATCTTCTCGACTGGAGCATTTAGGTGTTGATTGGATTATAAGACTTTCGTACTCAGTATTATTTAAAGCTTTTGGGAGTTTAAGGGTTTGTCCAACTGTAATTTTATAAGCTTGTAGATTATTGTCTTTAGCCACTTCTTCATAACTTGTATTATGAGCTTTGGCGATACTATGTAAAGTATCGCCTGCCTTAACTGTGTATTCATCGTAGATATTACTTTGAACATTAGCAGCTATAGGTGAGCAATTTATCAAAAAGAAAACTAGCATTAAAAGCTTTTTCATAAATTTCCGTATATTCAATTATATAGTTTAGGTGCTTTAATAATACACCAAGTTGGTGTATTTGTTTGCGTGCTTGATATTCTTGGCATGCGTTCAATCCATAATCCTGCCTATCAAGCTCTAATCAAAGAAATAGTGAGCTATCGAAAGTCAAAAAATGTGACTCAGGTTGAACTTGCCTCAAAATTGGATAAACCGCAGCAATACATAGCTAAGGTAGAAAATTTTGATCGAAGGGTCGATGTAATTGAACTTAAAGAATGGTTGAAAGCATTGGGTGCTGATAGAGATTTTTTGATCAAAATTTTAGTTGATTAGCTAAAAGAAAATACGAAATCGGCTGTCGATTGCGTTAAAAGGTAGTTTAGATCATCTCACCATACAAGGGCTGAATTAACTTTAATCGCGCTCTAATCGTTTATTGTTCGATCTGTGATGAGTTTTGAATTTAACGCGCAATATGGATAAGCTTTTCAAGGTTTCATTCCCAAAAATTTTGACTTCTAAAAAGAAAATCTTGTGACAAGGTTAATTCAAAAAATAGTCAAACGATTCACATGCAATACTTAAACCGAAGTCCGTTTTTTCTAAGACTTCGGCTCTTTTAATTAATCTTAAGTGATTAATAAATATTTGCTGTCTGATGCTGATTGAATCAAAACTTTACCGCCATTGGCTTTCATGATTAACATTCCACCCAAATCTAAAGCTTGAGCCTCTCTTCTATCTACTAAGTCTATTACTAGTGTTGTGAATTGATCTTCCGTTATTTACTGTATGCTCATCATTTTACCTTTAACTGTTATATATGTGCGTTTAAAGTTGAATTAATGACTCTATCATCGAAAGTTGTATAAATGCTGACTTTTATAATGATTAATAAATGATCGCCTAATAGTGTTCTTTATTGTGATTGTAATAGTTAAGCAATGTCTCTTATAGCTTAATAATATTAGGTACAGTTAATAGGAGACACTGCTTATTCTGACTATAGCCCAACAATTGCTATCAATTCGTTAGAAAAGAAATGTAATTACAATTAATTTGAGAAGTTTTTACGAATACATCTTTAGGTTAAACCTTGCAAAATTACTTGAGCATTTGCTTATTTCAGTGTTTAGATTAGCATTCTTTTCTGCGATGTTATTACGATTCGTTTTATTTCTCGATTGATCATAGTGACTTTCTACTTCCATCCCGAACGGTTTAACCTTGTTACTATAGATTAGCTTATCTTCATGAGATACATCAGATCTGAGTTGTGTAAATCTCAAATACTTGAATCCTTGTCTCAATAAATGATTAAAATTAACTAGATCATTGCCGATACTACTTAATATAACTTCTTTCAAACGGACTTCAACACGAATACACCATTTCTCACGAGGTAAAGGTATGCCATTGTTATCTGTTGTCTTGTAATAAAAATGATAGTAAATTGAGTCATTATCTCTATGATTAATAGCAATATTCCAACCGTTTTTAAGTCTATTAAACAAACTATGTGGTGACAATGGGATAGGCCCTTGCGAATATTTGAAAATTCGAAAGTCTGGCTTACCTTGTTTGTTTAGTTGAATGATGCCTTGTTTCAATATTAGAGATTTAAATAACGCTGTAATCAAACCGATATGTGGGGTTTTGATGAAATCAACCGCTAATTCAATAGAGTTAATTTTCATTGAGGAGATAGAGGCTTCGTAATGTTTTGATAAAATTTTAATAATTTTATATAAGTCTTTCTTTTTATTAATGTTGTGAAGATGGATGATAAATCCGGTTCCAGCTTTGCTAATACCTGAATCATCATTCCTAATATAGTATCTATGACTAGTTTGACGAGTGATGAATTGCTTAATGAGGCTTCTATTTGTTGCTTTTTTTGGCTCAAAATACAAACAAAGCACATCGATACAGGGCTTGATTTGAATACCCATCCAGTCAAATTCATAACTGTTAATATTGCTGTAAATTTCTGTTTCCATTTTTTCTGCTAATTTTGCATTAGCTAGAACACGGCGCTTTAAACCATCCATAACTCTATTAACTTTTTGAATTGAATCAAATGAGCTAATAGATTCAATTGGTTCAAATAGAGTAGTAGTTGTCTCATCGTCATAAGACTTTAAAAGATCATCAAGCTCTTTTGCTAATATTTCTTCTAAAGAATTCAGGTTACCAAAATAATCTAATCCACTATTTGTTCTTCTGATGTCTCTGCCTTCATACAGGCACTCAATGTGTGAAATTTGCTCGCCTGTAAGAGTTTGTATGCTATAATCTGATTGCAAGGTATTTTCCTCTTGAATAACAGTTCAAGACAACAAAAAGGCGGGATTCAGTCAAAATTCCGCCTTTTTGTTGTTAATTTTTTGAATGAATGGTTAGATTAACTCTAACAAACTCTTGTAAAGAGAATCTTGTGTACGCTAATTCTCCATCCAAAACATGTACACTTATTTTATACCGATGTTCTTTTAATGCTCGGCTTCTAGCGTTTGTGTTAGATCGCAAATAGCCATACCAATATTGAGGATCTTTGCCAAGCTTTGAGGCAATGTATTTCGCTGCTTCCCAGCGATTTAGAACATCCTTCATATTCACCTCAATGCTGTTTTAAGGGCGTTTAAAACATCATCAAATTCAAAGTCAGTAAATGTATTAAAACCCTTTAATCTTAGTTGTTCACCGCGACTACAAAGATAGGTGTGAATATATTCCGCTGCATCCTCAACACTTTCGGAACTATTTAAATCAAATTCCGTTGTATGCTCGGTAATAAACTCAAATACAGCTTGATTAATGATTCCTTCTTGGGTTGAGTGATCAAATAAAATTGGATTTGCATCTGCTATCGATTCGAAATATTCAGCTTCTTCGGAATATTCATTATCTTCGAAATATTCATTATCAATCACGTGATTAGTTCCTTGCTTTAGCCTTTGATTCAATCCAATTTTGAATATCTTCTTGACGCCAAACTGTCACACGTTCAGATAATCTGATGGGCTTAGGAAACTCACCAGAGCGTACTTTTTCCCAGATGGTACTCTCCCCCATTGGCAATAAACCTTTATGTTCTGGGCGTCCTTTAATTATTCGGGTCTTACCATCTTTGGTTGTATAAATTCTTGACGATCTTGCCGCTGTTGTAGCTAGATCATACATTCTGTAATACTGTTGCATTAGACTGTCCTAAATGTGTTCATAATGCATTATAGTCAGCAGTAGTTCATGTTTGATTTTTTTTTAGCCAAACGATATTTGTTATCCAATTTTATTAAATTCGATTAAATTGCTATTTTGTGGCTTGAATTGAGAAACGTCACCACCTTGACGCAAGGTATCTAAATAGTCAGCCCATAGTTGCATCAACTCACGTCTACGGCGTAAAAAGGCGGTACGGTTATATGCAGTACCATTTGGATCCTTTACGGTATGCGCCAATTGATGCTCAATAATGTCCGTTCTATACTCCAGTTCTTCATCGAGGATTGTTCTAGCTGTAGCCCTGAAGCCATGTGCTGTATGTCTGCCTTTATAGCCAATACGGATTAATCCTTGTCGAATAGTATCTTCGCTCATGCATTCACGACCTGTTTTCACACTAGGGAATACATAGGCTGAATTCGTCCGTAGATCCTGTAGCTCTTTCAAAATATCAAAAGCCTGTCTGGAGAGTGGAACTATGTGTTCTTGGTGAGTTTTACTGGCAGAGAACGAAAGTTGTCGTCTTTCAAAATCTACCGATTCCCATAATAAGCCGCGTATTTCATTGGGACGCTGGAATATATAAACAGACAACTTCATGGCCAGTTCGGTGGTGAGCCGATTTCGAGGATTATCTTTAGTGAATCGCCACATCTTGTGTAACAGCTCGGCAAGCTCTTTTTCATCAGTGATGGCGTTATGGTTGCCCTTAATTGGTTGGGGTAGGGTAATGTCATACGCTGGGTTATAGGTAATGACTCGTTTCTTTACTGCTAATTTTAAAACCATTGCCATGATGGATTTAATACGCCGTGCTGATTCCAATGCACCACGTTCCACAACTCGATCCGTGACATCACGTTCCAGTTGTTCAACGGTCATATTGACCACTGGCATATCACCAATAAACGGCAGAATATCTTTATTTAGCTTACGAATCGTTTCGCTATCAACCTTATTTTCAAGTTCTCTAGTTTTTAGCCATTCCTGACAAAACTTATTAAAAGTGTTTTCAAAAGTTGCCTTTTTTTCATTCCTGTTTTGATTTCGCTCTGTTGCTGGATCAATGCCTTGTAATAGTAATTGCTTGGCATGTTCACGCTTGAGTCTGGCTTGCTGTAGGGGGAGTTGTTCAAACGTGCCTAAGGCTAAAGTATTTTGTTTTTTGCTAATTGGATGGCGATAGTTCATTCGCCAATACTTAGAACCATTCTTCTTCACAAGTAAATATAAACCGCCACCATCAGAATATTTTTTATCTTGTTCTGGATCAGCAGTCAGATTTTTAACCGTTTTTGCATCTAATTTATTCGATTCTTTAGCCATAATAATGACCTCAGTTGTTGGTACTTTTTTCAATGAAAAAGAAAAATGAGCAGAAATTTTAATTTTTCGGCTTGATACCAACAAATATACCAACATAGTTGTTGGTATGCTACCGTTTTGCGCCGTAGTGTATCAGACATAAAAAAAGCTCAATCCTTTTAAGATCAAGCTTTTTGAACTACGGTGCACTACCGTAAAAATCGAATTTGGCGGTGAGAGAGGGATTCGAACCCTCGATACGCGTAAACGTATACACACTTTCCAGGCGTGCTCCTTCAGCCACTCGGACACCTCACCAAGGCGAGCGATAATAGCTAAAAAAAGACATGCTGCCAAGCTTAAAACAATTGATTTGCAGAAAAAAAAATAACTTAATGTTAATATGGCGCAAAAATACTGTTCAAATATTGAAGATTGAGTATGCAAAGTCCTGCAAAAAAAGCCGCATTGCCCGCGATTACGCTAGCAGCGTTAGGCGTGGTATTTGGTGATATTGGAACCAGTCCACTCTATGCATTTGCACAAACCTTTACCAGTGCGCATGTTACGATTTCCGAAGCCACAGTATTTGGTATTCTCTCCCTGATTTTTTGGTGTATCACCTTATCCATTAGTTTTAAATACGTCACCATTGTGATGCGTGCAGACAATAATGGCGAAGGCGGTATTATGTCGCTTTTGGCATTATTACTGCGCATAAAAGAACTCACTCCAAATCAGAAAATGTGTCTCATTGCTTTGGGATTTGTCGGGGCTTCTCTATTTTTTGGAGATGGTATCATTACCCCCGCAATTTCAGTACTTTCTGCGATCGAAGGTTTGAGCATTGCCACGCCTGCATTTGATAAATGGCTGATGCCGATTGGTTTAGGAATTTTGACTGCACTCTTTGTGGTACAGCGACATGGTACGGCGACCATGGGGAAATTTTTTGGTCCAATCACACTCGTCTGGTTTATTTCGATTGGCTTATTGGGGCTATGGAGCATTATTCAGACACCGCATATTCTCTTGTTCGTAAATCCTTTATGGGCCATTGAGTTTGCGATTCACCAACCTTTTATTGCCTTTATTGCGATGGGTTCTGTGGTTTTGACCATGACTGGTGGAGAAGCACTATATGCCGATATGGGGCATTTTGGTCGTCTGCCTATTCGGTTGGCATGGTTTATTATCGTTTGCCCGTGTTTATTACTTAATTATGCAGGTCAAGGTGCATTGCTACTGCGCGATCCAGCAGCGGTTTCAAATCCATTCTATTTACTGGTACCCGAATGGGCTTTATACCCGATGATTGGTTTGGCTACAGCTGCTGCCGTAATTGCGTCGCAGGCGGTGATTACTGGCGTATTCTCAATGGTCAACCAGGCCATTCAATTGCGTTATTTACCGCGTTTAAGTGTGATTCACACCTCTGATGTCGAGCAGGGGCAAATCTATGTGCCGTTTATTAACTGGGTACTGTATATCTCAGTTTTTATTTTAATTATATTATTTGAAAGCAGCAGTAATCTGGCCAGTGCTTATGGTGTGGCGGTTACTATGACCATGCTGTGTGTCACGATTTTGATTTCTGTATTGGCCTATGGTGCATGGAAATGGCCGTGGTGGAAAGTCGCGATGTTTGCGATTCCATTTTTAGCCTTGGACGGTATTTTTGTTGCATCTACTTCGCTCAAGATTTTGGCAGGCGGTTGGGTGCCAATTGTCATTGGTATTGTGGTGTTTACGATTTTGATGACTTGGAAACGTGGTCGTGAAATTGTCTATCATCGTTTAGAAACAGATGCATTGCCAATGAGCCTGTTTATCCAGAGTATTGGTTCGAGTAATGAAACGCATTTTGTGCCAGGCGAAGCGATATTCCTGACAGGTAATCCGAATATTGTGCCACATGCGATGCTACATAATATCAAGCACAATAAAGTGTTACATGAGCGTAATGTCATGGTGACTGTATATACGCGGGATATTCCCTATGTGGCGCAGCAGGATCGAATTAAATTTGAAAAATTGAATGATCATTTTTATCGTATCTTTATGTATTACGGTTTCAAAGATCAGCCCAATATTCCTCAGGCACTCGAACAGGCTTATGATGAATGGGGCTTTGATTTTGATATGATGCAGATCAGTTTCTTCATTTCACGTGATCGATTGATTCATACGGTTGGAGATGGCATGTCGCCGTGGCGTGAAAAACTGTTTATTTCAATGCAACGAAATACCAGTCCTGTCAGCGATTTTTATCAGATTCCACCTAACCGTGTGGTAGAACTGGGTAGCCAGATTGAAATTTAAATCCAAATTGATGAAATAAAAAAACCAGAGTCACAATGACTCTGGTTTTTTATTGGATAGCGAGCAAGTTCAAGTTATTGAGTCACTGGCGCTGAGATTTGCTCAGGAGCTGCATTGCTATTTTGATCCTGCACATCTGCTGGCGCTGCTTGCATTGCAGGTGCTTCTGGTTGAGCAGATTCAGGCATCGCTTGCGCTGGTGCATTTGGATCGATCGATGGGGCTGGTGTAGCAGCAGGGTCTGCCATTTCACTTTGATGCGGTGTGACAGCCTGAACGTCTTGTGAGTTCATGGACTGAGTTTGCACTGGATTAGATTGAGCAGAAATAAGCTGAACTTTGCCGCTATTAACTAACTCTTCAAGCGAACCAGGTTGCCCATTTACCGTTGTCGTCACTTTGGCTTTGGATAAACTTTCTAGAGTTTCGCCCGCCTGAACAGGTTGTTCTGCGAAAGCAGTCATACTCAATGAGGCTGTTACGAAAGCTACAGCAATGAATTGAGTGCGCATAAGAGACTCCTAAATTTAATCATTTTTCATGTTCATCGTGAGCCTACCTTCGCATAGCCATTCTTGTTGTTTCAATTAAATATACGAAACATGACCAATCACATGGTCAAAGATAAAAATAAAACGACAAACTGTTACGCGCATAGATTGTTTATTGATCAAATTGTGCTGTTGCTTTAATCAAATGAGATCTGACTGAATATACAGTGAAAACTTGAATTGTTAAGCTTTTACTTAGACTCTTGATTTGATGTAGAAGATTGTGGCACGAAGAAAGACCCGAGCAAGTTCAGATTTCTCTTGGATCAAACAACATATTGGTAAATTTTTTTTGGGCTCAGTTGCGGCAGGCAGTTTTGTGATTGCTTTTGGTGAGGGTAAAGTTTCACAATGGATAAGTCCGATTTCAAATAATAGCGCGTGTCTCAGTCAGTTTTATCGCGATATTCCTCCAGTTTTAGCAAAAGACAGTCTACAAAAAAATAGTTATGCCCTGTGTTTTCATGACTTTAATGTCATGTATTCAGGTGTTTCAAAAACACCGCTTTGGGTAGCAGAAAAATTGACTCCACAACGTTTAAGTAATCGAATTAAGCGCGAAGATAATTTTCATGAAGAAACCCGAATTCCAGAGATGCATCGAGCTTTATTAAGCGACTATCGTGGTTCGGGTTATGACCGTGGACACATGGCACCGAATGGCGATATGGGCAATACCACAGCACAATACGATAGTTTTTCACTGGCTAATATGGTGCCGCAAGCGCCTAAAAATAATCAACAAGTTTGGCGTGAACTTGAAGAAGCTACCCGTGCATTGGTGACGAAGCAGAAACAGGACGTTTATGTGGTGACAGGACCAGTCTTTGAAGGAAAAAAATTAAAAACGATCGGGCGCGGAGTGATCGTTCCAAGCGCCGTATATAAGATCATTTATTTACCAAAAACAGGGGCAATTGGTGCATATTATGCGCCGAACGATAATTCATTACAGGTTAGGGTAGTCAGCGTATGCTATCTCGAAGAAAAGCTCGGAATGAACGTATTTCCACAATTGACCGAAGAACAAAAACGTAATGTCTATCAACTTCCCCTCAGTGCCAATGCCGTCAAAGCACAAAAAGCATTGAGCTATTTACATTGGGATGGTGAAAGCCAGTGTGCGGAAGATGTCGAGCAGCAAACCCTGACCGCCGTGCAGAAACAATTTACGCAGCAAAAACAGCAAGCGGTACCTATTGAAGCCCAAGGGATTGATGAAGACACCAAACAAGCGATGATCAAACAATTGGTCGATGCACTGTTGCATTATTTTTTACAAATTTTGAGATAAATCAATCGTGCAGAAGTTGCAAAATAGGTTAATTTCAAATGATAGAAAACATCAAAGAGCCTTAAATAAATGTTTAAACCGTTTGAGAATGGAAATGAATCATCCAGTATTGAGGACTTAACACTTGAAAATCAGATCGATTGTGTGAGTTTATATGGCAATTTGCAGATCACCAAAGATCAACATGGCTTGCAACTGGCAAAACAATTACAGGCATTGGTGAATGCAATGGTGACTGAACTTGAGAAACAGCCACTTCCCGAGAAAATTCAGACCAAAACTGAACAAGAGATTGATAATCCGTTTTTATAACGAAGAAAAAAACAGCCTTTAAAAAGACTGTTTTTTTGACATTTAAATCTTAGTCTTTTTCTTTGATCACCACTTTATAGATGAACGCGCCCACAATCGCACCTAAAATGGGAGCAACCCAGAATAACCATAATTGGCTTAAAGCAGCGGTTTCGGCAAAAAGAGCAACTCCTGTACTACGTGCAGGATTTACAGAGGTATTGGTGACTGGAATACTGATCAAGTGAATGACAGTCAAAGTTAAACCAATGGCGATAGGTGCAAAACCCGCAGGCGCATTTCGATGTGTCGATAGTAAAATAATGATCAGGAAGAAAGCGGTAAGTACGACTTCAATTAAGAATGCAGACCCTAATGAGAAATGATTCGGTGATAACTCAGCATAACCATTAGTGGCGAAACCACCTGTACCTGAAAAGCCTGCTTGTCCCTGTACGATGATATACAGCACAAACGCCGAAACAGCCGCACCAATGACCTGTGAAATAATATAAGGAATGACCTCCTTGCCATCTAAGCGACCGCCAACCCACATGCCAACACTTACCGCTGGATTAAAATGCGCACCAGAAATATGCCCAAAGGCATAAGCACCTGTTAATACAGTTAATCCGAAGGCAAATGAAACACCTAGAAAGCCAATACCCAGTTCAGGGAATGCGGCGGCCAATACTGCACTGCCACAACCACCGAAAACCAGCCAGAATGTACCTAAGAACTCTGCTAAATATTTATGCATTTTGTTTTCTCTTACTTTTGTTTTTGAACTTATAAATCGCTTGCTGTGGTTAATATTTGTGCGATTATGGTTTTATTTTTATCTCTATCTGAGAATTTAAGCAAGAAGATAAATTTTTTATTTCATGTCTTATTTTAATTTAATGATGAACGTACTGCTGTCGCCATTGTTGTGGTGTCAGTCCACTCCATTGTTTAAACGCACGTTGAAAAGCACTTTGTTCTGAATAACAGAGCAATAATGCGATTTCCTGTAAGCTCAAATGAGGATCTTTTAAATATTCAAGCGCCAGCATATAGCGGATTTGTTGGGTTCGTTGCTGAAAAGTCATATTATGTTGTTGTAAATGACGTTGTAATTGACGTACCGATAAGCCCAATTGCGCTGCGATTTGATCAATTTGATATTCGTTCTTTTGTAAGCCTTTCAAAATGGCTTGTTGTAAACGCTGATCGAGTTGATTGGAATGAGGTAACTCTTGTAATAGTTCTTGTGCTTGGCGCATCAATAATTGTTGTAGGGTATGGTCTGCATTACCAATCACTTTATTAGCTTCACTTATCGGAATGAGGATTTGTGTCTTGGCTTGAGAAAAGCGTACTCGGCAATGAAAATAGCGTTCGTAAACTCGAGCATCTTTAGGAGGAGGATTGATGAAATGTATTTCGTGTAACTGAATTTGTTCTTTACACATAAACTGCTGTAAAAATTCAACCATTAAAGCAATCGCGATTTCATCGGTCAGTTGAGTGGGATGCAGTTCGGTTTCTTCCCAGCGAATCGAAAAATAGGGCGATACGAACTCAACTTTTAAGGGACTGCCATCATAAACCAGTCGATGAAAATCCTGATAACGATGAAGTGCTTCACCTAGACTTTCACAGGATAATGCCAGATAGGCCAAAATACCCAAGTGCTTGGGTTGTACATATTTTGCGATACGTAGCCCCAGACCCGTTTGCGGTTGTAACTCTTGAATTTGTTCCAGCAAATCACGCCAGATCACATAATCGAAACGTTCCAGATTTTGAATTTCAAGCAGCTTAGGCGGAACAACAAGATGTTGTGATTCACAATATAATTTTAATAAATGTCCCAGCCCTCCATAGACTGATCCCGCATAATTTTTTATTAAAGCCATCCTTTAGTGCTCTTTTGTCGTGTTTTGTCAATGAATGATGAAAATGAGTCAATACATAGCATAGAAAAATTCTTATATTCAAGTCAAAAGGGAGGATTATTTAAAATGATAAAAGGTTTTGTAGCCGGTTTAGTCTTAGCCAATGGCTTTGAATGGGTAGCACACAAGTATTTATTACATGGTGTACATCGAAAAGGTCAGCCACGTTTTAGCCCCACACCAAAGCAAATGGAGTCACATTGGGCGCATCATCGCGAAGTGCGCAAAACTGAGTTTCATGACGAATGCTATGTGGAAGGATTGCATCACTGGCGTACTCGTAATGAACTTGGTGCCTTAGCTGTAGTCGCTATTGTTTCAAGTGCGGTTGTCTATCCATTTTCAAAAGGTATGGCGTTGGCATTTTGCTATAGTGCAGGCAATTATTTTTATGTACACCGTCGTTCCCATCTTGAACCTGACTGGGCAAAACGCCGTGTTCCTTGGCATTATGATCATCACATGAACTCAAATCAGGATGCAAATTGGGGCGTGACTCGGCCATGGTTTGATTATATTTTGGGAACACGAGTTGTTTCATCTGCGGATTTAAAAGAGGCCAATCCTTTAGGTTTAGGATTACCTGAAAAATGGTCTGAAAAGTTGACCACCGCCATTGAACGCTTTTTTCCAGCCCAATACATTGAACAAAAGCCAAAATTGCTAGAGGCTTCGACCGCAGAAGAGATGCAAACGCAAACTTCCGTCGCTTAAAAATAAAGGGCAGTTAAGTCAAACTGAACTGCCCTTATATTATTTCAAGAGATGTGTTAGAAGTTAAAGGCGCATTTCAATGCCTTGTTCCGCTAAAAATGTTTTGGCTTCAGGAATGGTATATTGTCCAAAGTGGAAAATACTGGCCGCCAGAACGGCATCTGCGCCACCTTGTAAAATACCATCTGCCATGTGCTGTAAATTTCCAACACCACCAGAAGCAATGGTGGGAATCGAAACTCGATCATTAATGGCACGCATCAGGGCAATGTCATAACCTGCTTTAGTCCCATCTGCATCCATACTGGTCACTAATAATTCGCCAGCGCCATATTCTGCCATTTTGACCGACCATTCAAGCGCATCAATACCCGTCGGCTTGCGACCGCCATGGGTGAAAATTTCCCATTTATTTTCGCCTGTTTTTTTGGCATCAATCGCGACTACGATACATTGCGCCCCAAAACGTTGAGAGGCTTCCTGTACAAACTCAGGATTGAACACCGCGGCAGAGTTGATACTGACTTTGTCTGCGCCTGCATTGAGCAACGCACGAATATCTTCGACTTTACGCACACCGCCACCAACGGTTAATGGCACAAATACGCTTTCTGCCATACGCTCTACAGTACGATAAGTGGTGTCGCGCCCATGATGTGTTGCGGTAATATCCAGAAACGTGATTTCATCGGCGCCTTGCTCATTGTAGCGACGCGCCACTTCAACAGGGTCACCTGCATCACGAATATCTAAAAATTGAACACCTTTGACGACACGGCCATTATCGACATCAAGGCAGGGAATAATACGTTTTGCAAGCATGGTGACATCCAGCGATATTGGTCAAAATCAATAAAGTTCACGAGACAGAGCAGAATCTTGGTAAACTGTAGCGCTATTCTATCAAACTTATAATTGTTGCACGCAGGTTTTCTATGTCGGTTTATACGCCGTTGAGTTTAGAACAAGTTCAAGCATTTGCTTCGCCTTATGGATTAGAGGTGATGGACTTGATTCCCATTCAGGGAGGAATTGAAAACACCAATTATTTTTTAGTGACGCAGGATCATCAACAATACGTGTTGACGGTGTTTGAAGAACTGGATTTGCAAGGCGCAAATGAATTGCCGCCAGTATTACAATATCTAGGTCAGCAAGATATTCCTGTTGCTGTGCCTTTAAGTTATGCAGAACAATTTATTCATATTATTGCCGATAAACCCGCTCAAATTGCTCCAAGAATTGCGGGAAAGCATCCCATTCCACCAACACTTAAGCAAATATTTGCGATTGGTCAAGCACAGGCACAGTTACATTTAGCCTTACAGAATGTTCAATTTGAACGTCAAAGTTATCGCAACCACGCTTATTGGACAAGTGTTGCCGATCAGCTTAAAGCCTATATGAGTCAAGATGATTTAGAATTATTAGATCGTGTTTATCGCTTATTTAATCAGCAGCGTGAGCAACATTGTGATTTACCACAGGGATGGATTCATTCCGACTTATTCCGAGATAACACTCTGTTTGAGGGAGATCAATTACAGGGGATTTTAGATTTTTCTGAAATGAATCAGGATGATCTATTATTTGATATTGCCATTGCGATCAATGATTTTTGTACCGAACATCCGACGGTACAGCTTAATTCGGATCAATTCAATGCATTTATCGAAGGCTATCAAACGGTTCGTACACTGACTTCAGATGAACAAGCCTGTTTGAGGGTTTATTTGGCGATGGCTGCTTGTCGATTTTGGTTATTACGATTGCAAGTCGCGCAGCGTAATGCGCAGGAAGTGCGAGAGAGTGAAGATATTTTGCAAAAAAATCCTTTAGAAATGCGACAATTATTGCAAAATCGTTTAGCCGCTTTAACAGATTAAGGAAAACCATGATGCGTGATCAGGGACGATTAATTGAATGGTTCGATGAAAAAGGGTACGGTTTTATTCAACCTAATGATGCGGATAAAGACCGTGTTTTTTTACATATCAAGGATTTTGCTCGTTCTGGACCACGACCAATCGTCGGCTGTGCACTGGAATATCTGGTGATTTTGGATGAGCGAGGACGCTATCGTGCCAAGCAGGTGATTTATTTAAAGGCGGCACAAACTCGCGCTTTAGCTGCAAATAAAAAACGTCCAGTTTCCACCGCTCGTGCATCTTCACTTAAACCGATGCAAATTGCAGCAGTGGTTTATATTGTCATTGTTGCCCTTCTCAGCTTTATACATCTATTACCTGCTTATAGTTTTATCTTTATTGCACTGATGAATGTCTTGAGTTATTGGTTGTATGCGCAAGACAAAGAAGCCGCGCAACTGGGAAATCGGCGTGTGCCTGAACAAACCTTGCATATTATTTCTTTTTTGGGCGGTTGGCCTGCGGCAGGGTTAGCGCAACAAAAATTGCGACATAAAACACAAAAACAACCCTTTAGGAAAATTTATTTTTGTACCATAGTGTTAAATATACTTTTATTACTCTGGCTGATTTCTCCGTTAAATGTAGTACTACGTTAGAGGATCAATACAATAAATCCAAAGGTGTCTCTATGAACAATTCTTTAGAACAACTGCAATCCAATAAAACCTTAACGCTGGTTCTTTATATTTTATACATCGCCGCTATTTTTAGTGCAGGGCTGTTAGCAATCGTGGCCCTCATCATTAATTACGTAAAACGTCGTGATGTTGAAGGGACATGGCTTGCTAGTCACTTTACTTGGCAAATTCGCACATTTTGGTGGTATTTGTTCTGGAACATCATTGCTTTTGTACCGTTCTTCTTTTTATTTTTTACTGGTGATAACGACAATTTATTTGCAGGTGTCGCCTTATCTGCGAGTACTTTCTGCGTAGTTGTGATTGCCGCTGCTTGGATCTGGATTGTCTATCGTGCAATACGCGGCCTAATTGCCTTAAATGATAATAAAGCCATGTATCAATAGTTTAGAATTTGTCATGGTCTAGAGAAGCGAATTGCTTCTCTTTTTTTGCTTAATAATAGTGCAATTTGAACAATACTTGCTCACTTTGCTGCGCTATTTTGAAAACAGTGTTAATAATAACTAAACATTTTTGATTTATAAAATTTACCTTTTAATTTTTATATATTTACTTTTTTAATATTTAAACATTACATTTTGATTTATTTAAATTTACTTTTTTAATTTAAATATTTTACTTTTTTAATAAATTAAATTTACATTTTTAATATTTTAAAATTACAAAAAATCTCTGTTTTTTTTGTCGCTAAATTTTGTATTTGTTCTAACCATAGAAGCGACCTTTACGACGACGTAGACCCAAAACATGGATTGCACGAACCAAGACCGCATAGGAAACTGAATAGCCAAACTCCTGTTCAAATAAGGGAATTAAATCACTAATATTTTGAAATTTTGTATTTTTTACAAATGCTTGGAATGCATCCCAATCTTTAATATGCGCGGGTACACCACGTTTTTTGGTGGGTTTTGGGGTCAAACTTCCTGTCTCTTCTTCAAGCTTAATCCATGCATCCAGTGTGACTCTGGAGATGTTGAATTCTTTACAGACAGCAAGCTTGTAGTCGGTTTTTTTGTAGGCTGCAATCGCGGCTTTACGCGTTTCAATCGAGTAGCGTGGCATTTTATTCTCAGATTGGTTCAAAATAATTTTTTTATTATATGGCATAGTTGTTGCAAAAGAATAATCACTGAACATTATTTTATTGCGAGTTACAATAAAATGGAAAATGAGCAATTTCCAACCAAAAAGTTGAGCTTGTGGCAAGTGGTCATTGTCGGCATCGCTTATATGACACCTATGACGGTGTTTGATACTTTTGGCATCGTTTCTGAAACCACTGACGGGCGAGTGCCCTTGGCTTATTTATTGGCGCTGGTGGCCATGTTATTGACTGCGATTAGCTATGCAAGATTTAGTCGTTGTTCAGAACGACCTGGTTCGGCCTATAGCTATACCGCTGAAAGTTGTGGGACAACCGCAGGTTTCTTTGTGGGATGGTGTGCCTTACTGGATTATCTTCTCTTGCCGTTAATTAATGCTTTATTGGCAGGGATTTATTTACATGCCTTGATTCCTGCGATGCCATATTGGTTCTGGGTGATGCTGGCAGCAGCTTTGGTCACATTGGTGAATTGTTTTCGCATCCAGATTTTGGCGAACTTGAGCTTATTGTTTGTTTTTGCGCCGATTGTGCTAATGCTGGTATTTATTTATCTGGTCATTAAAGGAATTGGGACGACCGAAGGCTATGAACATGTGCTTACGCTTACCCCACTTTGGAATGGAGATCCTCAACTGCTTCCATTGATCGCAGGCGCATCAATTTTATGTTTTTCTTTTCTTGGTTTCGATGCAGTCACGACATTGTCGCAGGAAACCGAGCGACCAAAAAAAGTGATTCCTCAAGCAGTGATTTTAACCACGCTGGCAGGTGGTGTTATTTTCATCAGCGCTTCATGGTTTATTCAGTTGTATTTTCCAGATAACACACGTTTTAAGCATCCAAGTGAGGCTTTACCAGAGATTGTGTTATATGTGGGTGGGGCATTGTTTCAGGCGATCTTTTTGTGCGGGCAGATTATGAATACGGTGGCTTCAGGTTTGGCAACCCATGCCAGTGCCGCACGATTGATCCATATCATGGGTAAAGATGGTATTTTCTACAAAAAGATTTTTGGCAGTTTTAATGCCAGACTCGGTACACCACTGTATTCCGTTTTGGTTATTGGCGCGATTTCCATGACTGCCATGTTGCTGGATTTGGCAACGGTGGTCAGTCTGATTAGCTTCGGTGCACTTATTGCGTTTACTGCGGTTAATTTCTCGGTCTTTATGCATTTTTACATCAAGAAAGGTGAGAACAAAGGCTGGAACAATATTTTTAAAAATCTTGTGCTTCCGATCTTCTCTGTCGCGGCCATTGTCTGTCTGTGGTTTAACCTTGATGCTGCGGCACTGCATTTTGGTTGTGTTTGGCTCAGTCTGGGAATTGCTATTTTTATCTATAAAAAATTGAGAAAGCAAAGTGTTGTCATGAGCAATGCTTAATAAATATTGGAATGAAAGTGAGTTGAACAAATGAAAAATCTGTTAATGAAACCCGTGCTGTTGAATGATGTAGAATTTAAAGTTAGCCAAGCTATGACAAGTGAGAAAGAGTGGAACTGGATTGCTCCACAACATGGGCATATCGAGCATGCTGCCAATTATTATGAAAGTTCTCTGGCAGATTGGCATCAATTTGAAAGTTTACAAACTGATCTTGAGTGTGATGTCTTGGTCATTGGTGGAGGCTTACTCGGTGCATCTACGGCACTACATCTGGCTGAACAAGGCGTTGACACCGTTTTGGTTGAAAAAAATCGGATAGGGAGCGGTGCTTCAGGACGTAACGGCGGACAACTTACCCCCGGTCTTGCACGTTGGGAGGCAGAAGAAATGATTGAGCAGCTCAGTCATGCTGATGCCAAAAAATTATGGCAGTTTACTTCAACTGAAGCTATGCAGTTGATTGATTCAATTTTGGCGCGTTATCAAATTGATGCGGCACGTAAACATGGGCATATTACCGCCGCAGTACATGAAGGACATTTGGTTGCATTGACACAAGGAGCAGATGCTCGAAAATATCTGGGTGAAAACCATACGCAGGTGGTGGGTAAACATGAACTCTACGAATATGTGAAGTCTGATCGTTATTTTGGGGGATTAGTTGATCGCTTAGGCGGACATATTCATCCTTTAGCGCTCAATCGTGGACTAATTTATGGATTTTGTCAGCAAGGTGGGCAAGTGTATGAACATACCGAAGTGGTCTCGATACAAGAACGGGAGGACGGGATTTATGTTCAGACCAATACAGGATGCATTAAAGCGCGAAAAAGTGTGGTATTAGCCGTGCATCATGCGTCTTTTAAATTGCTGGAACAAAAAAATCAAACCACCATTCCATTTTATACCTATGTCTGTACCACCGCGCCGCTTAATATTGAATTAAAGCAATTATTGCCACAGGATCATCCGGTATATGACACCCAATTTCAAATTGATTATTACCGTGGAGTTTCCAATAATCGACTCCTTTTTGGTGGACAAGGCACAGGAACTTGCTGGAATGCTGAGAAAACAGCACAATATTTGAAAGGTCGCATATTGCATGTGTTTCCACAATTAGAACAGGTCGAACTCGATTTTGTCTGGAGTGGCACAACTGATTTGACCGTCAACGGTGCAACTGATAGCCGTAAATCAGGGGATAAATTTCCTGTCTATGCCGTACATGGCTGGAGCGGTCATGGCGTGGCGCAGACTGTCCGCATTGGCAAAGCCATTGCAGATGATTTTTGTGGGCAGCCAGATGACTTTGAAATGCTGACCCAGATTCAGCATCAAGATATTCTGTGGGGCAGAGCTTTAGCACCTTTAGTTATTCCAATGGCAAAAGGATTTTATGGCGTCGGTGCTGCGATGAATCCAGGCAAAATGGTATCGTTTTAGTCTCAAAACAGGCTTAACTCAGGCAATATGTACTAAAATGTATTGCCTGATCTATGAAGATCATCAGGCTATCAAGTGCTGCCTGATGCAAGCTTGTTATGTTCAGTTATATGCAGAATGAATTGAAAATAATCACTCGCTATCTTTATAAATGTACTGAAACGTCTTGAATGGATAAAGAATTATCGCTTTGCCTGTCAACTTGCGATGCAGCGATATTCACGCCTGAAACTCGATTTTATTCTGATGTTTTTACTGGTGGTCTTCGTTGCGATATTTGGGACGTTGTTTCCCTATCTCATGAAGTTACTGGTCGATCAGGTTGAACAAAATCATCATATTGAAATTGCTCATTTATTTAGTATAGAAAAACTCTATTTATTGGTGCTGGCTTATGCCGCAGCATGGCTCATGTCGCAATTGCTATCATGGTGTCAAAATTTATTTAGCATGATCATGTCGGTAAACTTTGAGACGGCACTGATGTATTCTGGCGTCGAAAACTTTTTAGCCCTGCAAAAACAACATCAAGATCAAACGGAAATAGGCGCCTTCCTGACCGACTTGCAACGTGGGGCATCGGCGATGAGCGAAATGACTTTTGCTTTTTTTATGTTATTAGGGCCGATTGTATTTCAACTTTTATTTATTTTTGTGGTGTTATTTAAAACGATTAATATCGTGTTTAGTGCATGTTTTGTGGGGACGGCCCTCCTGATTTTTATTGTTTCTATATTAATTAACCCGAATCCTGCTTAAGCTAATGATTCCATAACTTGAATTGTTGGCTTATTCCGATGAGTTAATTGATATGCACATAACGATGCATAAATTCCGCTAAGAAATCCATGAATACTACGTGCTTTACTCGTCACTAAATTGTATTGTCCTTTCAATAAGCTGAATAACGTTTCTATCTTATTGCGTTGTTTTAAATGATATTTATCTGATGAACAGAGTTGAATAGCCTGCATGTTCTTTCTATGGTAAGTAATCAAATCAACCCCTTGATCTTTTAACCTGCTTTTTAAATTTTGACTGATATAGCCACGATCCGCATAAAGCTTTGCGTCTAAGCCTTCAACCAATTGTTCAACCATTTTTATGTCAGCAACATGCCCATTAGATAAGCCTGAGCTAACGATCTCACCGAATTGATTCATCACGATATGTAACTTACAGCCATAAAACCATCCCATTGAACTTTTACCGCGAGATGCAATCTTGGCTAATGATTTATGACGCTGAATACGCTGATTTTTACAGACAGGCAGAGTCGTTGAATCAATCCATAAATATTGTTTGTATTCACCTTTCATCAAAGCGACATGTAAAGCATGTAGAGCTAATTGATGCATATTGATCAGGTGAATCATCCTTTGGTAACAGGGTAAGCGTTTAAATAAATGATTTTTATCCTGCTTCAACCATGAAAAGAAAGCTTTGAAATTGTTGAAATGAGAACACTTATACCAAATGGCGATAAAATGTATTTCTGAGAGACTCAGCTGGGCTGGTCGAATTCTTACAGAGCGACGACTTTGTTTGAGAAACTTCCAATAAGTTGCTTCAAATTTAAGAAAGAAATCATCAATGATGCAGAATAATTCGGTACTATTGAACATCAGGGCTAGAGCTTTAGGTTTGGTGTGGTAACTCAACTGATGGCTCTAGTCCCCTTATTTTTCAAGTCAATTGCTTATCCGCGATTCGGGTTAATTAGTAAAAAAAGTAGTGGTTATTTTAATGAAATTTATCAGGGACGTAATTTAATCAATACAGCTATTTTAGAGAAAGTATCTCAAAGCTATGAAATTAAAATTAAACACTCACAAGTTTATGAACAGAATCGTTTAAAACAAAGTTTATCGAGCTATGCAGTTATCGTCAAAAATACCAATCTTCGTATTGGTGGGTTAATGATGATGCAGGTTCTTTTAATTTTTCTATTTTTACTCGGATTTATGTTTTACACCGCCTATATTTCCCAGCATCAGCAAATTAGTTCAGGCGATTTTGTCCTGATTAGTACCTATATTATTCAGTTGACTTTGCCTTTTTTAATGGTCTCGCAAAGCCTGATGCGGGTAAATGGCAATATTGTAGCGCTAAAGACTTATCGACAATATTTTGATTTAACGCGTGACCATTATCAGCCTTGGACATCAACAGCGTCTAGCACTTCTGTTTTATATCAATTTGAGGATGCCACACTGAACTTGGGTAAACATGAGATACAGCATTTTAATTTACAGCTAATGGCTGATACTCATTATGCGATTGTAGGCCAGACAGGTCGCGGAAAAACTTCCCTTATCAATTATTTAATTGGGGTGTCAAAGATTAAATCTGGGCGACTTTATTATCAGAATTTGGATATTTCGGAGAATTTTTCTGAAGAAATTTTTAATCAAGTCAGTTTTGTCGGACAGCATGCTGTTATTTTTTCTGGCAGTTTAAAAGACAATCTAGTTTATAATAGCCCTTATGATTATACAGATGCTGAGTTGATAAAATGGCTGGAAAAATTTAAATTAAACTCAATTCTTGAAAAGAACAAAATAACATTAAATGATGATATGGGAGATGTATATAAAAATTTTTCAGGAGGTGAAAAACAGCGAATAAGTATTTTACGTGGAGTTTTAAGGCAACCGCAATTATTGATTTTAGATGAGCCAACCTCAGCATTAGATATCACTACCGCACTGGAAATAATAGAGTTACTAAAAAAACAGGTGAAATCCCTGATTATAGTTTCACATTCGCAGCAATGTATTGATTTAATGGATGACGTGATTGATTTAGATCAGCAGTTTAACTAGTCCACTGAAAACAAGGCATGATGATCAAGTGTGATCCATGAGAAATTTGATTAAGATACTAAAAAAATGTCAGATCAAGTAAACCATTCAGATTATTTTGTAATTTAGACTTCATTATTTCTGCTATATTTTTATAAAATCAATATATAACAATTAGTTGAATATTATTTTTAATCATTGACTGCTAAAAAATAAATCCGATAGGAAAGTTTTTTTAATTATTTATTAAGCAATTCTGCCTAGCATCAACAGGAAAACAATAAGCCTGAATAAAAAAATCAGTTTTAGGTCATTGTTTGAATTTTATATGTTTCTGATGAACTGCATATAAATACAAGAGTTTTATCCTGAGTTTTTATTAAGTAAGTATTTGGGATAAATAACGCGATGGCGAACATCTGGACATCCTATGAATGCAATTATTCATACCCTCTCTGTGATTCGTGGTGATCAACGACCAGAGTTTATTCGAACTGAAGTTCTTTCAGACATTTTAGACCATACAGCAGAGCAATATCCGACCCATATTGCCCTGATTGATCAGGAGCGAAAGATCAGTTATGCCGAGTTACAACAGCAAGTCGATCAAATTGCACAGCAGTTGATCCAGCGTGGTGTCAAAGCAGGTGATCGCGTGGGACTATGGTTACCACGTGGAGCAGATTTACTGATTGCTCAAGCGGGGATCTGTAAAGCAGGTGCTGCATGGCTTCCCTTTGATATGGATGTTCCTGTCGATCGTATTCAGATTTGTCTGGATGATGCCCAAGCCGTGGGGATTGTGACCAGTCAGGAATGGGCGGGTTTACTGACACAACTGCAACAAAATGTATGGACTGCGCATGAACTGAATCAGCCAACACAACACCCGATAATTCAGCAACGTGCTGCACTGGATGATGCGGCTTATATCATTTATACCTCTGGTTCAACGGGCAAGCCGAAAGGGATTGTAATCGAGCAGCGTAATATTTGTCACTTTCTGCGTTCAGAAAATTCAGTCTTGGGCGTATGTCACCAAGATAAAGTCTATCAGGGCTTTTCTGTCGCTTTTGATATGTCGTTTGAAGAAGTCTGGATTTCTTATTTGGTCGGTGCCACGATCTGGATTGCACCCAAAGATCTGGTGACTGATCCTGAGCGTCTTTGTAAAACCCTTCAACAAGAAAATATTACAGTTTTACATGCCGTGCCAACCTTATTGGCGCTATTTCCAGAAGATGTACCAAATTTAAGAATCATCAATCTGGGCGGTGAAATGTGTCCCGAAGCTTTGGTGGCGCGTTGGGATTTACCACATCATCAGATTTTTAATACCTATGGACCGACTGAAACAACTGTCACCTCAAGTCTGGCGCGTGTTTATGCCAATGAACCTGTGACGATTGGCGTTCCCTTGCCGAATTACGGCATGCTGGTTTTAAACGATCAGCTTGAGCTATTAGCGCAGGGCGAAGTGGGTGAGCTTTGTGTGTTTGGCCCAAGCGTGGGACGTGAATATTTAGGGCGTCCAGAACTTACCGCTGAAAAATTCATTGATAATCAATGGGCGCAAAACGAGCACGAACTTAAACTGTATCGTACAGGTGATTTGGCACGACTTGATGAAAATGGTCAAATCCAGTGTTTGGGACGTGCTGATGATCAGGTCAAGATTCGTGGTTTCCGTGTTGAACTAGGTGAAATTGAAGCCGCTTTGTGTGATTTAAATGGAATCGGTACAGCGGCTGTGGTGTTGCGCCGTGATGACGAAATGGATCAACTGGTCGCTTTTATCGTGCTTGATCAAGAGGCTAAAAGCCAGATTCAGGTGAAAGATATTCGGACATATTTAAAGTCCAGATTGCCAGCGTATATGGTTCCCAACCGTTTTGAAATTGTTGAGCAAGTTCCACGTTTATTGTCTGGAAAAATTGACCGAAATGCATTGCGTAAAATTGAGTTGACGACTTCTATAGATAAAGAAGTTTCAGACGAACCGCAAAATGAAGCAGAAAGTATTTTATTTACTATTTTACAGAAATTATTTCCAAATCAGGCGATTCGCCTCAGTGCCGATTTCTTTGATGATTTGGGTGGACATTCACTTTTGGCTGCTGTATTGACGTCTGAGCTACGTGAATATCCTGAATATGCGCAAATCACGATCCAAAATATTTACCAAAATCGTAAAGTTGGTGCGATTAGCCAGTTTATGTTGGCCCAGACCAAGCAACAGCAAATGCGTGAAGTGAATAGCTATGAGGTAAATAGCCTGCATCGTGTGCTGTGTGGTGTGGCGCAGCTTGTGGTCATCCCTGTATTGATTGCGCTGACCATTTTACAATGGCTTGCTCCATTTTTTAGTTATCACTATTTTACGGGTAGCCCGAGCGATAGTATTCCCCATGCAATTGCGATTTCACTGGGCGTATATGTACTGAGTATGATTGCCAGTTTTGCGCTCTCCATTGTAGGTAATCGCTTATTGTTAAGGGGTGTTAAAGCGGGTGAATATCCACTCTGGAGTAGAACTTATTTTAGATGGTGGCTGGCAGATCGGTTGACCAACATTGCGCCTGTTTATTTATTGGCGGGTTCAAGTCTAAATCGTCTGTATTTGCGTGCTTTGGGCGCTAAAATTGGTCAGAACGTGCATATCGGTTCAGTCTTTATCCGCATGCCAGCCTTGCTGCAAATCGATGATGGTGTCAGTGTTGGTTCACATGTCAATCTGGAAAATGCCAAAGTCGAGCAAGGTCATCTGGTTTTAGGTCGCATACATTTAAAACAGGAAAGTTATGTCGGGTCTTATAGTGTTTTGGAAGAAAATACCTGTCTTGAAGATTATGCCCATTTAAAAGCTTTATCGGCATTGCCAAATGGTCAAACTATTCCTGCACATGAAATCTGGGATGGCGCACCAGCAAAATATCATAGCCGTATTGATGTAGCGCAATTATTGCCACGTGAAAAAGTAAGTACTCTGCGTAAAATGTGGGAAGCTGCTTACTATGCAGTGAGTGCGATACTGATTTCCTGTTTATTTTTTATCCCGATCTTCCCTAATTTTATTTTGGTCGATTGGCTCGATGTCAAATATTTTAGTGACTGGGCAAGCAGCAATAGTGCGATTACTGCCTTGCATTATTTCTTGCTTGCCATTCCTGCCAGCGTATTGATGATTATCGCCACAGCATTATTCGCGGCATTGGTGCGTAAAATCCTGTTGCCAAGTCTCAAAGCTGGAACCTATTCGTTGCATAGCTCGACTTATTATCGTAAATGGTTTGCCACTCAAATTTTGGAAACCAGTTTGCAAACTTTGCATGGATTGTTTGCGACGGTTTATGCACCTGCATGGTTTCGTTTGCTGGGTGCCAAAGTGGGGAAAGACAGTGAAGTTTCAACCGCCACAGGTGTGATCCCTGAGTTACTCACATTGGGCGATGAAAGTTTTATTGCCGATGCGGTGATGCTAGGTGATGAAGAAATTACTCGTGGCTGGATGATTTTACAGCCGACAACAATCGGTCGTCGTAGCTTTGTCGGAAATAGTGCTTATATTGCCGATGGTACAGATTTACCTGATGGGGTATTGATTGGTGTTCAATCAAAAATTCCTGAAAAAGATCAATTACAAAGTGGTGAAACATGGTTTGGTTCACCTGCGTTACGGCTGCCTGCACGTGAAACGGTTGCGGATTTTCCTGAACATTTGACCTTTAAACCTAGTATTGCACGACGGATGATGCGTGGTTTTATTGAAGGTTTGCGTATTGTGCTGCCTTCTGCGTTTGCAATTGGTGTTGGTTATATGATCGTGTTATCTGTAATCAATACGGTGGTCACAAAAGGCTGGCTCTATGGCTTACTGGCTTTAACCTTGTCAGGTATTGCTTATGGTATTGTAGTTTTCTTCTCATCGTGGTCTTGAAATGGGCGTTGATTGGTCATTATAAAACCCGTTCAGCACCCATGTGGACGATGTTTGTCTGGGTCAGTGAAGGTATTACCAGTTTATATGAGTCGATTGCCATTCAGAACTGTCTCAACTATGTACGTGGTACACCGTTTTTGCCAATGTTATTGCGCTTACTGGGGGTCAAAGTCGGTAAAAATGTATATCTGGATACTGCTGATATCACCGAGTTCGATTGCGTAAGTATTGGAGATAACAGTGAACTGAATAGTTTTAGTGGCCCTCAAACACATTTATTTGAAGATCGAATCATGAAAATTGGTGAGGTGAAAATTGGCAGCCATGTCACCGTCCATTGTCGGAGTATCGTACTCTATAATGCTGAAGTTGCCGATCAAACGCTACTTGGACCGCTGACACTGGTCATGAAAGGTGAAAAAATTCCAACTCAATCCGCTTGGATCGGTTCGCCTGCACAACCATGGGTGGCTGGCTAATACGGGTCTGAATTGCAGCAAAAAATGGGCGAATGAATCGCCCATTTTTATGTCTACTCTTTTTTACAGCGCTTGTTCATCCAATAAAAGCTGCGCTTCACGTAGGCTTAATGTCCCTTCATAAATGGCACGACCCGTAATCGCACCCAAAATACCAGGCTGGCCTTTGAGTAAACGGACATCTTCAAGATTGGTCACACCACCAGAAGCAATCACAGGAAGCCCTGAATATTGAGCCAAATTGACAGTTTGCTCGACATTGACCCCTTGCATCATGCCATCACGGGCAATATCGGTATACACGATGCTAGAGACACCCGCATCGGCAAAACGTTTGGCCAAATCAGTGGCTTTGACATCGGTCACATTGGCCCAGCCGTCTGTTGCTACAAAACCATCTTTAGCATCAATCCCGACGATAATATGACCGCCAAATTGTTTGCATGCTTCTTCTACAAACGCAGGATCTTGAACGGCTTTGGTTCCAATAATGACAAAAGATACGCCAGCATCCAGATAATGCTCAATGGTTTCAAGCGAGCGAATACCACCACCAATTTGAATTGGTAGTTCAGGTTGTGCTTTGGCAATCGCTTCGACCACAGGTTTATGAATCGGTGTACCCGCAAAAGCACCGTTTAAATCAACCAAATGCAAACGACGCGCGCCTTCATTGACCCAATGTTGAGCAGTTGCGACAGGATCATCTGAAAAAACCGTATCATCTTCCATACGGCCTTGTTTTAAACGGACACACTTACCATCTTTCAGGTCAATTGCAGGGATGATCAGCATGCTTTCGCTCCTTGCTTCATCTGGGAAAATAAAAATTGCCTCATCTTAGCAAACTCTATCGCAATTGCTAAGTCAACAGAATGAAGATTTCGTTTTAATCTGGATGATTTTGTTTGGAGAGTTGCTGTTGTGCTATTGCAGATAAGTTTGATAGGTCGGAATGAGCAGAATGCTTAAAAGCCCAATCATCAGACTCAATGGAACAAGAATAATATAAATCCAGCCAAAGAATCGTTCCCACTTACAGGTATAGCGTGTTGGGCCAAAATCGTTGAAACGCGTATTGCCTTTGGCACAGAGTAAATAGACCATAAACACAATATTGATGAGCGGAACCATATAAAGTAAAGATAACCAACCACTTTGATTACAATCATGTAAGCGGCGAATCATAAAAATAAAATGATAATAAACAAAAATCGCAGTCAGCGTGCCTATAGAACAAATCATAAACAGGATGGTTTGATTTGAATAGCTGCTTTGTTTTTCGCTCATTTGAATCAGACCAAAACCAATGGTACTACACGCGATTAGAAAAAAAAGACTTCCCAGTAAACTCCAAGCTGCAAATGATAAGCGACCAAAACGACCTTCGGGGCGTAATGGCGAATCATTGGCGAGACAAGTACCCTGAACTGAAGAGCGCATCTTATTTTCCCTGAAACGTTCAACTATTTTGAATAAGGCAGTTTTGAGATCAAGTCTAAAGTATAAAAGAAAAATGAAAGATAAATTGTAATATTTATATTTTTTGTGATGGATTTAAAAGATCAAGTCAATTTTGACTTGATCTAGTGTGAGTGTGCAGACGTTGCTTTAAATTTTCCATTCCACAAAGTTTTTTAACAGCTGTAAGCCTGCTGTATGACTTTTTTCAGGATGGAATTGGGTTGCAAACAAGTTGTCTTGATGAATGGCGGTACAAAATGGCAGCCCATAATCGCAGGTTGCGGCAACTAATTCACTTTGCTGCGGTTCAACATAATAACTATGCACAAAATAAAAACGAGCATCCTGTTCGATCTTATTCCACATAGGATGAGATGGATCGGCTTGATGAACCTGATTCCAACCCATATGCGGCACTTTTAAACCTTCGATTTCAGGAAAATGTTTGACCTGACCTGCAAAGATTCCAAGCGCGTCAGTTCCGCCATTTTCTTCAGAACGTTGCATAAGCGCTTGCATACCGACACAAATGGCTAAAACAGGCTTATTAAAAGCCGCTTGACGCACGACCTCATCAATTCCAGCCTCATGCATGCCTTGCATACAATCCCGCATGGCGCCAACCCCAGGAAAAACAATTTTATCTGCTTGCGCAATCAGTTTTGGGTCATTGGTCACATCGACCGTTGCTCCCACATGTTCGAGTGCTTTGGCTGCCGAATGAAGATTTCCCATGCCATAATCAAGTAAAGCAACACGAGTCATTACAGACTCCCTTTGGTCGAAGCAATCGTTCCTGATGCACGTGGATCAACTTCACAGGCCATACGAAGTGCGCGGGCAAAGGCTTTAAACACACTTTCGATCTGGTGGTGGCTGTTTTTGCCTTTGAGATTATCAATATGTAAAGTCATCAGCGCATGGTTAACGAAGCCCTGAAAAAATTCAGAAAATAAGTCGACATCAAAACTTCCAATGCGCGCGCGGGTAAATGGAATATCCATAAATAAACCTGGACGGCCAGATAAATCCACCACGACACGAGAAAGTGATTCATCTAATGGCGCATAGAAATGACCATAACGGCGCAAACCTTTTTTATCAGCTAATGCCTGTGCAAATGCTTGACCCAGCGTAATTCCGCAATCTTCAACGGTATGGTGATCATCAATTTCAAGATCGCCATCACAGTGAATATCAATATCAAATAAACCATGACGCTTGATTTGATCAATCATATGGTCTAAAAATGGAACTCCAGTGTTCAGTGTACCCTGACCAGAACCATCAAGATTCAAACGAACCCGGATTTTGGTCTCATTGGTATTTCTTACCACTTCACTGATACGCTCTGTCATGGACACGTTCCTCAAAAAACGTTAAAAATGATGAATATAAAGCTCAATTCGCTGTGACAAAAGTGACAGCACACAGATTGCTCAGGAGGGTTAATCCATGCCTATAACCGTACATGCTTATACTTCACTTGAAAACGAAGAAATGCGCAGCCAGCTTGAGCGACTGTATGACACAAGTCCTGAATTTGGCGATGGGCAAGATGCGGTCGAGCAGCTAGAACAAAATCTGGCGCAGTATACCACAGTCTATACCGCTGAATTTAACACCAAGATTATAGGTGCAATCTGGTGTACAGGACAAGGTGAAAGCAAGATTCTGGAATATATTGTTGTACATCCTGCCAATCGGGGGCGAGGGGTCGCGGAACGTCTGGTGAGTGAAGTTTGCCGTATGGAAGAAGAAAAAGGAGTTAAATTTTTTGAACCAGGTTGTGGGGCGATTCATCGTTGTCTGGCGCATATTGGTAAATTATCGGTTCAGGGATAATTTTTGCGAAAATACTGCTTTAAATTTAAACGTTCAGGCAAAAAATGCAGGCTGTATCTTGACTGAGGCGGTCGAACATTGTTTAATACGCCCACATCGGCGCGATAGCTCAGTCGGTAGAGCAACGGATTGAAAATCCGTGTGTCGGCAGTTCGATCCTGCCTCACGCCACCATATTTAAAAACCAAATTTGTGTTTTCGATCCCTGATCCCATCAGGGATTTTTTTTGGGTAAAAAAAAGACATTTGATGAAAAAGATGCTGATTTTGATTGACTAATTGCCTGAGATACGGCTTAATACACGCCATCGGCGCGATAGCTCAGTCGGTAGAGCAACGGATTGAAAATCCGTGTGTCGGCAGTTCGATCCTGCCTCACGCCACCATATTCAAAAAAGCCTTAGACATTGTTTAGGGCTTTTTTATTGTCTGACAATTTTAGTGATGTGCTTTTATTTTTATTTTATAGTCAAGTATAAGCATCTCAAATCAAGGAGCGGAGGATGAAAGATTTATTCTCAGCCCAAAGTCAGCTTTATCAACAGGCACGGCCAACTTATCCACAGGCAGTAGTTCAAGAGCTGCTTAAACATGTGCCTGCATGCGACTTTGCATGGGATTGCGGTGCGGGATCAGGTCAGTTTACCCAACTTTTAGCGCCTTATTTTGAGCAAATTGTGGCAACAGATTTAAGCGCCAATCAATTGCAACACGCCCCTTATTTTGAAAATGTCAGTTATCAGGTACAGACGGCAGAACAGGCTCGTTTTCCAGCGCAATGTTTTGATTTCATCAGCGTCGCCCAAGCGATTCACTGGTTTGATTTTGATGCTTTTTATGCGCAAGTTAAACGAACTTTAAAACCCAATGGTGTATTTGCTGTATTGGGTTATGGTTTGATTCAGATCGATCATACGCAACTCAATGACGCGATTCAGTATTTATATCGGGTCATCCTCAAAGATTACTGGGATGCTGAACGTCATTATGTGGACGAGCAGTATCAGACCATTCCGTTTCCATTTAAGGAAATTGCCATGCCTGATTTTAAAATTCAGTTAGCGTGGTCTTCTGAACAATTGATTGATTATTTGTACACGTGGTCGGCAATCAAACATTATATCCAGCAAAATGACACAGATCCTTTAAATCGAATACGAGCCTTGTGTTCATCCGATCAAAGCTTTCAAATTGAGTTTCCTATTTTGTTAAGAGTAGGAACGCTTGGGTAATCAATAGCAAAACAATGATGCATAGCCGCTTTAGACATGACGATACTGTGATAACAGCCAAATCTAAGACATAAAAAAAGCCAGATCATTGAGATCTGGCGCTGAAAACTCATCATTCTTATGATTTTCGAGATTTTTAAAATTTAAATTTTACATTTTTTACTTTTTTGATAAGTCTCGATATTTTCAATATTAGTTTGAGCCTTATTTTTCAGGGCTTGCTGTAGTTTTAGATTGTTTTCATCTGAAGTGTCTTCTGAACCAGCCAAATTGTTCGCCATATCTTTGGCTTTAGCTGCATGTTCAGATTTTCCACCAAAAGCACTAAGCGCTCCACCTGCAACACCCGCCCATTTACTGATGGTTTTGTTTGGCGTATCCGTTTGAATGTTGGTGATGTTTCTTTCAGCAGCTGCAAGCTCTCGTTTGGCATTGGCTTTTTCAACACTTAGATCAGTACAGCTTAATGCTTTCAGTTCTGTCGTGGTAAATGGTTTGGTATTTACTTCAGCCTGAACAAAATTGGATGCAGTAAGAGCAAGCATCGCACAACCTAATAGTTTTATCTTCATTGTTTGAATCCCCCTGATGAATCATCATTCAGATTCAATTTTAATCAGACTATTGCTAGATTAATTGTCATATCATCGATATTTATTTGGCATTTAAACCTTGAGGACTTTGATTGCACTAAAGCGAATCTTATTTAGTCTTGAATTAGACGTTTGCCCATACACACCACATCCACTTCTTCATAACCCAGTTCTTCGTAGAAAGTTTGTACATCAAGATTATCCTGACGAACCAATAATTGAAGTTTAGGGCAACCGCGTGCAATCAGACGTTTTTCCAACTGTTGAACCAATGCGGTCGCAATACCTAGACGTTGGTGTTGCGGATGTACTGCCAAATAATTCATCCAGCCACGATGTCCGTCATAACCCCCCATTAATACGGCAATTAATTGTTCATCTTTTATGGCCACTAAAAATAGATCATCCTGCTGAACCAGTTTACGAAAAATATCCAGCTCGGGATTGTTCCATGGGCGAGTCAGCCCACAAATTTCCCAGAGATGAATCACGTCATCTAGATCGGACTGAATAAATTGGCGAATCATAAACATGGAATTTTCTACTTGTTATTGTCTTGCTTTAAGATAATCGAAAATTGTCTATTTGATAAGTCTGCTTCTCATACAGCAAAAAAAAGCACCCAAGGGCAGTCGGGTGCTTTTTTAACAGATTAAATCTGGAGATTAAGCAGATTTGGCTTGAGCTTCTGCCACCAGCATATGACCAGTTTCTTCAAAATTTGCATGCCATGACAACGATTCGCGTAGTAGATGCGGTGTATGACCACCTTTGGCACAGGCACGATCGAAGTAATCGTTTAAAGCGCCCTGATAAAGTGGATGTACACAATTGTCAATAATCACACGTGCACGCTCACGAGGTGCAAGTCCACGAAGGTCTGCAAGTCCTTGCTCAGTGACTAAAATATCGACATCGTGCTCACTATGATCCACATGCGATACCATTGGTACGATTGAAGAAATGTCACCACCTTTGGCAATCGATTTGGTCACAAAAATAGCCAAATGCGCATTACGGGCAAAGTCACCTGAACCGCCAATACCGTTCATCATTTTGGTACCGCAAACATGAGTTGAGTTCACGTTGCCATAGATGTCAAATTCAAGTGCAGTATTGATCCCGATAATCCCCAAACGGCGTACCAATTCTGGGTGATTCGAGATTTCCTGAGGACGTAATACCAGTTTATCTTTATAGGCTTCAATATTACCAAAGACTTTTTCACCACATTTTGCAGAAAGGGTGATTGAGCTACCTGATGCAAATTTCATTTTTCCTGCATCAATTAGTTCAAAGGTACAGTCTTGTAATACTTCTGAATACATGACCAAATCTTCAAAGTTTGAATCTTTTAAGCCAGTGAGTACCGCATTGGCAATTGAGCCAATCCCTGCTTGTAATGGACCCAGATTTGTAGGTAAACGACCTTCTGCAACTTCTTTTTCAAAGAAGGCAATCAGGTGATTGGCAATCCCTTGCGTTTCATCATCAGGTAAAGTCACGGTTGATGGTGAATCTGCGGTGTCATTAAATACGATCCCAACAATTTTCGCAGGATCAATTTGAATGGCAGTAGTACCAATACGTTCATCGACTTTGGTCAATGGAATAGGCTGACGCGTAGGACGATAAGTTGGAATATAAATATCGTGTAGACCTTCAAAAGCTTCGCTTAAAGAGGTATTGATTTCAACAATGACTTTTTCCGCAAAAATCGCAAAGCTGGCAGAGTTACCGACTGATGTTGTTGGAATAATACCACCATCTTCAGTAATTGCAATCGCTTCAATCACCGCTACATCAGGACGTTTTAATTGTAAGTTACGCATTTGTTCAACAGTTTCAGACAAATGCTGATCGATAAACATCACTTCGCCATTATTGATGGCACGACGTAATGTGTTATCCACTTGGAAAGGCAAACGACGCGCTAAAACACCAGCTTCGGTCAACTGTTTGTCTAGATCGTTACCTAAACTTGCACCCGTGATTAAGGTAATTTTTAAAGGATTGGCTTTAGCACGATGAACCAGTGCTTGCGGAACCGCTTTGGCTTCACCAGCGCGAGTAAAACCACTCATACCGACTGTCATACCGTCTTGGATAAACTCAGCGGCTTGATCTGCGCTGATGACTTTGTCATGAAGGGAGGCTAATCGGATACGATCTAAAGACATGGCTTACTCTCAATCTTGTGGATTACATAGGAGGGGATTGTACCTACTCTACAAGCGATATGGAGGCATGTTAGGCTAAGGTCTAATTTTTATAATAAATGTGGGTATAAATATTAATGATGTTTTTAACTGTTTGATTATACTAAGATAAAAATTGATCGATTAATGATCTGCATCATTTGTTTGTTGTTTTTTTAGACAAAAGTATTAGAAGCGTTCGGTGAGGCTTTGCTTAATTTTATTAAGTGGATTGACCGATGCTGTGTCATCTTGCAAATGTTTAGGTAGAGGCAGTGAAATGATGGCTTCAAGTCCTCCTTCTGGGCGATTATGAATCAGTAATTCACCCTGATGAATATCCACAATTCGTTTCACGATCGACAGTCCCAACCCGCTTCCTTGTACGGTACGTGCTGCATTTCCCCGAACAAAAGGCTGCATCAAGTCATCAATCTGATCTTCTGGAATGCCTTCTCCATGATCTGCAACGCTGATTAAAATATGTTCATTTTCAACATGGGCACTCAGTTCAATCGGTTCCGCACCATAACGTTTGGCATTATTAATCAAATTGGCAATCAGTCTTTTTAAAGAAAGGCTACGTGCAGGAATAATCGGAACATCCTGTGCCTCAAAACGAATATCCAGTGGTTTAAATTGCACCACCAATTCTTGTAATAAGATATTAATATTGGTTTCGCGCAGTTCTTCATCTGATCCATCACGCATATAAGAAATGAACTGATTTAAAATCGCATCCATATCATCGACATCATAGATTAAACCTTCCCGGAAAAATTCATCGGGCAGCATTTCGGCAGTTAAACGGATACGGGTCAGGGGAGTACGCAAATCATGTGATATACCTGCCAACATAATACGGCGATCCCGTTCAGTTTGTTCAAGCGTATAAATCATATGATTAAACGCCTGATTCACTTCACGGATTTCCTGTGGACCATGATTGGTTTCCAGATAGGGCGCTTTACCTGTTTTACTATATTCATTGGCGGCATTCTGTAAACGACGTAATGGGCGGTTTAACTGACGCACAAGGGTTAAAATAATGATGCAAGCAATAATGGGAACCCCCAATAACCAACCAAAAATAAGCTCAGGGCTATAATTGGCATAGGTTTTCAGCGGTTCACGGACCCAGTTGCCTTTCATTTCTGGTGTTTGAATCCAGATACGTGGGCTGGGTTTGAACTGAAAATAGACGGTTACGTCTTTAACATTTAGCTCTTTGGCCAGTTTATCTTCGACATTATTGGTGAAGAAATCTGCAATGACTTTATCGCGGACGTTGGGATATTCTTTGGGATTGGTGATGTATTCAATCCCGATCCGATTTTTGAGCCAAGTATCGATATCGACTTCATTATTGCGATGAAATATTCGAATATCAGGATTATTGACCAGTTCCAGTTCAACCGCGAGATAACGGGCATGTTGCTGAATTTCAGGTAAATAAAGCGTTCGCCAGAAAAACCACAGTGACATGACCAGACTGAAAATCACCACAAAAACCACCAGTACTGCCGTACGCATTGCAGCAGAGCGTGGTTTTATTTTGTCGAGAAAGCGCTCCCAGCGCGTGCGTTTACGCTCTGAGTAGGCAACAAAATCGGTATAGTCCTGTGGATTAACGGGGTCGAGCTTCAATGCATTATCCTACAGTGCCAGCTTATTCAGCACCATCTGGTACAAAGACATAACCAATGCCCCAAACAGTTTGAATATAACGTGCACGAGCTGGATTTTCTTCAATTAAACGACGTAAACGCGAAACCTGCACATCGATTGAACGTTCCATTGCTCCCCATTCACGACCACGCGCCAGATTCATGAGTTTATCGCGCGTTAAAGGTTCACGTGGATGCTGTACCAAAGCTTTGAGGACGGCAAATTCACCTGTCGTTAAAGTGACGACTTGACCTTCACGGGTCAGGGTGCGCGTTGATAAATCCAGAGACCACGGGCCAAAACTGACCACTTCCATTTGCTGGCTAGGCGCACCTGGAACTTCACGCACTTGACGGCGCAGTACAGCACGAATACGGGCTAGTAATTCGTTTGGATTAAAGGGTTTCGGTAGATAATCATCGGCACCTGCTTCCAGACCTGCGATACGGTCTGAGTCGCTGCCCCGTGCAGTCAGCATAATAATGGGCGTATCAATATTGGACTGGCGTAAACGGCGACAGATACTTAAGCCATCTTCGACAGGTAACATGAAATCTAACACAATCAATGAAAATAATTCTCGTTGTAACAAGCGATCCATTTGAGTGGCATCGTGTGCGGTTTTGACCACAAAACCTTTATCTTCCAAGAACCGTTGTAAAAGGGTGCGTAAACGCACATCATCATCGACCACCAAAATGCGTTCGACACGGTCGGTTTCGTTTTGTACAGCTTCATTATTTTCAGCAGGTACAACTAAACTCATGATGTACTCCCTTAATTTAAGTCAATATTTATAGCTTATTGGATCATTGCAGTATAATGCGGATAGTCTGTTTAAGACTATGTATCAATTTGCTCAAAATTACAATTTTCCGTGTGATTTGAAACCAAAAAACAACATGTTAAAGCGATTTTGCGGTACTTGAAGTTTGCAGCTTTAGGTTAAGGTGATTTTAGCATGCGAGATGTGTCATTTTTTTGATTAAATCCTTGTTTGTCCAATTAAATTTAATCATTTTTAGTTTATTTGTTGTGGGGGAAAGCATCGATGCTGTGCATGATGCAAATATATAAATGCGCGTTTGCAAAAAACATAACTCTTCATTTTCATTGCAATGGGATTGGCAGAAGCGTTGAGCATTTGATTTGAGTAAATAAGTTTAGCAAAAATGTGACTGTCTAGGCTAAAGCTTGAACCAGATCAAATAAAAATGTCTAAAAATTGAAAAAAACACAGGTTTGATTCAAAATTTCGTTTTTAATACGCAAAACAATTGTGGATTTTATAGTCTCGGTCTTTATAATCATTGCTTTTAAACTTTAGCCTTGTGGAATCAAATACGATGACTGACTTAGTTCAGCAGTTGGCAAGCGAACTTGCCGTACGTCCAAACCAAGTAGAAGCTGCCATTCGTTTAATTGATGAAGGTGCGAGCGTTCCATTTATTGCACGTTACCGTAAAGAAGTAACGCAGGGTTTAGATGATACACAACTGCGCCAGTTAGATACCCGCTTGGCTTATTTGCGTGATTTGTATGAGCGCCGTGAAAAAGTCATTGAATCATTAAAAGAACAAGACAAACTTTCAGAAGATTTGTTGGCACGGGTCAATGCGGCTGAAACCAAAAATGCGCTGGAAGAAATTTACGCGCCGTATCGTCCAAAACGTACCAGTAAATCGTTTAAGGCCAAAGAAGCGGGTCTGGGCCCTGTCGCAGAAAAAATCCGAAATGAAAATGTTGAACCTGTAGAGGCTTTATCAGGATTTAGCCATGAAGACTATCCAGATGTTGAAAGTCAACTAGATGCGGTACAGCATATTATCATTGATGAATGGGCACAAAATATTGCTTTAACCACAGCGCTCAAAGCACTCTTTGCAAAAACTGCGATTTTGAAAAGTGCGGTGGCGTCTGATGAGAAAAAAGAAGTCGGTAAAAAATTCCGTGACTATTTTGAGTTTTCTGAAAACCTAAATAAAGTCCCATCACATCGTTTATTGGCGATGCTCCGTGGTCGTCAGGAAAATGTACTGGGCTTAAAAGTCGATGGTGAAGATGAAGCACCATTGGCGCAAATTGAAACTGAATATAGTCTTGAACAAATTCAGCCCCAAGCACGTCAGGATTTTTTAAAGCAAACCGCTAAATTATTTTGGTTGGGTAAAATTCGTCCACAAATTGAACATTCGTTGCTGACTGAAAAACGTCTTGCTGCTGAAGCAGAAGCAATGGAGGTTTTTGCTGAAAACTTGCGTCATTTACTCTTGTCTGCGCCAGCAGGTGGTCGTACCACTTTAGGTGTTGATCCTGGGATTCGTACTGGCGTGAAACTGGCAGTAGTAAGTGATGCGGGCGATGTCTTGGCACATAGCACCATTTATCCATTTGCACCTAAAGAAGATAAAGAAGGTTCGATCACTGAATTGGCGCGTTTGTGCCGTGAATACAATGTCGATTTGATTGCAATTGGCAATGGCACGGCGAGCCGTGAAACAGAAGCGGTGGTTGCAGAAATGATGACCGCAAACCCTGACCTCAAGCTGACTCGGGTTAGCGTCAGCGAAGCGGGTGCTTCGGTGTATTCAGCCAGTGAATTGGCGGCGGCTGAACTTCCAGAGTTAGATGTCTCCATTCGTGGTGCGGTCTCGATTGCCCGTCGTTTGCAGGATCCTTTGGCTGAACTGGTCAAGATCGATCCAAAATCGATTGGTGTGGGGCAATATCAGCATGACGTGAACCAGACAGGTTTGGCTAAAACCTTGGACGCGGTGGTTGAGGATTGTGTAAACGCCGTTGGTGTTGATGTCAATACTGCATCATCTGCAATTTTAGGTTATATCGCAGGTTTAAACAAAGCCATTGCCCAGCAGATTGTTGAATATCGTAAAGAAAATGGTCGTTTTGAAAATCGTCAAGCGTTGAAAAAAGTGCCACGTTTAGGCGAACGTACTTTCGAACAGGCAGCAGGATTCTTGCGCATTCAGAATGGTTCAGAGCCATTAGATGCCTCTGCGGTACATCCAGAAAGTTATGGTTTAGTGGAAAGAATAGTCGAAGCCAAAGCAACCACGGTGAAAGATATTATTGGTAATAGTGAAATTATTCGCCAAGTTAAAGCGGATGAATTTGTCGATGACCAGTTTGGTTTACCCACCGTTCAAGATGTATTGGCCGAGCTTGAAAAACCAGGTCGTGATCCGCGTCCAGAATTCCGCACGGCTAAATTCCGTGAAGACATTACTGAAGTGGCGCAATTAACTGAAGGTATGCAGCTTGAAGGGGTAGTGACGAATGTCACTAACTTTGGCGCATTTGTCGATGTGGGTGTACATCAGGATGGTTTGGTTCATATTTCTGAATTGGCCAACGAATTTGTTTCTGATCCACATAAAGTGGTCAAACCGGGTCAAATTGTACAAGTACGTGTACT
This sequence comes from Acinetobacter septicus, assembly GCF_019355975.1. Taxonomy (NCBI): domain Bacteria; kingdom Pseudomonadati; phylum Pseudomonadota; class Gammaproteobacteria; order Moraxellales; family Moraxellaceae; genus Acinetobacter; species Acinetobacter septicus. The sequence goes on from NZ_CP079898.1 coordinate 2,490,430, forward strand.
CACCGTCGATGCTGAACGCAATCGTGTCAATTTAAGTATGCGTCCTGAAGGTTCGCAGCCTCCTGTAAAAGTACAGCGCCCACCACGTCGTGATCAACAAGAGCAACGCGAAGAACGCAAACCACAAGCTAAACGTCCGCAAGCGGCGCGTCAAAATGATCAGGCGAAAAAACCACAACGTCCTAAACAGGATAAACCACAAGACAATAAAATTGGTGGATTCGGTGCATTGTTATTGCAGGCAGGGATTAAAGGATCGAAGTAATTTCTGAGTTTGTATATTGCTTTGCTTGATGTGATATACATCCAAATTGAATCATAAAAAACCTCTCTCAAATGAGAGGTTTTTTATTCTTGTTTAGAAGATGTTAATAGTTGATTCAGTTCATATTCTTTCTCATGGAGTCGCGTTAGTTGTTCATTGGAAAGGTTATGATTTGTTTTTAATAAAGCGATATCTTTGATAATTTGGGTGATTAAAACTTCAAGTTGGGGTGGCTGTAAAAGTTTTTGCGCTAGCTTTAATCCTTCTGTTTGAATGGCATAATTTAAACTTATTTTTTTGACAAGGTTTAGAGCAAAAGGCGGGCAAAAAAGACTATCTAAAAACAGTAGCAATAGGGTTTTAGGACGAAGAGACAGTGTTTTGCGTTGCAAAAAAATCATTAAAATATTGATGAGATTAATGGCATAAATAACAATAATAATGAGCGCAATAAGAGTATGTGATGCTTTGCCAATAATTGATAAAGGCAGTGCGATAAGCGTCAAAATAGCGCCAATTGTATTTAAAAATTGAATCAATTTAAGCTGTTGAGCTAGGTTGTAAATTATCTCAATATCGGCTGGAACAATAGGTGCTGTCTTGTTCTGCGTTTGCCATTTGACTTTGAACAGTAAGGTTGATGGAAAGAATAGTGATGGAATAAATAAAAACTTTTTTCCAAATGAATAATTGAGAGAAACAGTTTGAACATGAAAAGAGGATCGTAATCCTTTACTTAAAAAGAATTCATTAAAATAACAAAGTTGAGCCGAGTCATATACATATAACCCGACTAAAGTGAATACAAACAGATAGTCAGTATCTAAAAACATTTAGGATTTATTGCGTTTAAACAAAGATGCAATCCAGCTGCCTACTGCAACCACACCAACCGCTACAAATTTCCACGCGGCTGCAAAAAAAGCTGCAATTGCTGCCCACAAGCCTTTTTTGGTTGCAACGACAGCTGCTCCACCTGCAATCAGTGCTGCTAGACCATATTCTGCAACTTTATCTCCTGCTTTATATTCTGAATATTTTTCTCCAGCATTAAAGTCAAAACCAGTCAGAGTTTGCTTAAATTCTTGAATATTTTTGGTTAAATGTTCTTCATCGGAAATTAATGTCGCACTCATGACTCCAGTGCGTCCGAGTAGACGAATGGTATAGTTAATCGTGTCGTTGTTATTTTCATCGCGTACTTTAAGTGCCCATTCCAGTTGTTTGGTTTGTTCGTCATAATGAGGAGGGACAGACCAGCCCACTGTATAAAGTTTGGTCAGACCTAAGCGTTGACGTTCTTCATTGGCAGGGGCGTCGGATTCTTTGAGTTGCTTAAGCAACGCATCGGCATCGATTTTTTCATCATCTTTAACATAGCCTGATGGATCAAAATCAAAGGTTGCCCACCATGAATTATCTGCCGCGACTAAGATATTGGTGCTTCCTGTTGCTAAATTGTCTGTCAGCTCCAGAAATTTGTCTGAATTTGTCGTGTCCAAGAAACCTTCATCTTTTAAGGTTTTAATTGAAGCTACTTGCGCGATATTCTCTTTTTCAGGACCAATATGCCAATCAAGTTTTGACATCGGATTTTCTTGTTGAGCCGATGAGGAGGTAGTTTGTGTGTCTGCTGGTTCTGCTGCAAAATTAGGGGTTACAATAAAATTCATACTCAAAAGAATGGCATAGCAAAGCGGTTTTAATGCCGAATTTTTTTTGGCTGTAGACATAATGTACTCACATTTTTTTTAAATTTTTGATGAATTAATAATCTATTTAAATAAATTATGTGTGAATTTTAAACTAATTTTATCATTTGTTAAAATATATTTTATTTTGTTTTTATTTTGTATGGTTGCCGCCATGACATGATCACAGCGGCATGATTTGAAACTTACCAATGCTCTCCAGGGAAAATTCGAGCATAGGTCTTTTGCATCCAGTTCAGTTTTTCCTGTTTTTTGCCCACTGCTGCATCTGAACTTGGGAACAGGTTAAATCCAATCGACATCAATAGGTTATTGACTTCAGGCACCAAAGAGTAAGTGACTGAGGCCAAACGACCTAAATTCGTCGCAATACGTTTAGGACGTTTTACAACGGCATAAGCGATGAGATCTGCGGCCTGATCTGGTGAAAGAGTAGGAACATAATTATAAATTTTGGTCGGTGCAATCATCGGCGTACGAACCAAAGGCATGTAAATCGAGGTAATCGAAATTTTATGCGAATGCACTTCGGCCGATAGACAACGACTAAATGCATCCAGCGCAGCTTTAGATGCCACATAAGCCGAAAAACGAGTTGCGTTGGCCAATACACCAATCGAACTAATATTAATAATCTGACCACCTTTACGGTTAATCATATGAGGTAAAACATTTAAAACCAAACGTACTGCACCGAAATAATTGAGTTGCATGGTACGTTCAAAATCATGGAAACGGTCGATAGATTCATGCACAGCACGACGTATAGATCGCCCAGCATTGTTGATTAGAATATCGATATGCTCGACTTTCTGTATGATTTCTTTGGCAACACGATCAATGGCTTCCATGTCACTCAAATCACATGGAAAGATTGATGCTTTACCGCCTGCTTGAACAATCTCGGTCTGTACTTGTTGTAGTGTATCCTGAGTACGTGCGACTAATAGCACATGAGCACCTGCGGATGCCATTTTCTTTGCGACTGTTAAACCGATACCACTAGATGCACCAGTGATCAGAATAACTTTATTTTTGACATTCTCTTGGAAAAGAGTTTCAAGTTTTTTATTCACGCGTTTTTCCCTGAGCTTTGAGCTTAAATCCAAAAGCTTTACTTGTTTTTTTACCGCCTTAGAAGTTTTGGTGAATGAATCTATTCAACCAAAGTCTAGGTAATTATTATTGGATTTAATTTTAAAAAAGTCTATAGTTAAGTCCATGAATTTACAAATGTTTTTAGAGTAATTGCTCTAATCTTAAACTGTGCTTGGTTCACTTTTAACATAAAAAAATGCCCTTATATAATAAAAAAGTCCGCATTAAAGCGGACTTAGTGAGTACTTTTTACTATTTATTTAGACGCTTGCCAAAGCTTGATCCAGATCTGCAATTAAATCTTCAATATGTTCAATCCCAACAGATAAGCGAACCATGTCTTCACTTACCCCTGCGGCTTTAAGCTCTTCAGCATTTAACTGGCGGTGAGTGGTGGTCGCAGGGTGGCAGGCCAGACTTTTTGCATCGCCAATATTGACCAGACGGGTAAACAGTTGCAATGCATCAATAAAACGCGTGCCGCCTTCACGACCATCTTGAACCCCAAAGGAAAGTATCGCGGAGGGTTTACCTTTCACGTATTTTTGTGCCAGTGCATGCTGAGGATGATTTTTTAAACCCGCATAATTGACCCATTTGACTTTGGGATGTTGTTGTAAATATTCGGCAACTTTAAGCGCATTTTCAGTATGACGTTCCATGCGTAAAGACAAGGTTTCAAGTCCTTGTAAAATCAAAAACACGCTTAGTGGACTAATCGCAGCACCTGTATTACGCAGTGGGACCACGCGGGCACGAGCAATATAGGCGGCTGGGCCTAAGGCTTCGACATAATTCACGCCATGATAGCTTGGATCGGGAGTATTCAACACTTTAAAACGTTCAGGATATTGTCCCCATGGAAACTTGCCGCTGTCTACAATCACACCACCAATGCTATTGCCATGACCACCAATATATTTGGTGAGTGAATGCACAATAATATCTGCGCCAAAATCAAACGATTTCTGAAGTACAGGCGTGGCGACGGTATTATCCACGACAACAGGTACACCATATTCATGTGCAATCTTGGAAATCGCTTCCAGATCAATAATATTACCCAATGGATTGCCAATCGATTCGACAAAGACCAGTTTGGTTTTATCATCAATTAATGCACGTAAACTTTCAGGTTGTTGGTAATCAAAAAAACGAACTTCAATGCCTTGTTTGGGTAGGGTGTGCGCAAATAAATTATAGGTTCCACCATATAAGGTCGATACGGACGCAATATTATCGCCAGCTTCCGTAATGGTTTGAATAGCATAAGTAATCGCGGCCATACCCGAAGCCAAAGCCAATGCGCCAATCCCCCCTTCAAGCGCAGCAATTCGCTGTTCCAGTACGGCGGTGGTCGGGTTCATAATCCGCGTGTAAATATTCCCCTGAACTTTTAGATCAAATAAATCTGCCCCATGTTGCGTGTTATCAAATGCATAAGAGGTGGTTTGGTAAATTGGAACAGCCACTGCTTTGGTGGTCGGTTCTGGGGAATAGCCTGCATGAATAGCAAGCGTTTCATCTTTATAGGTCTGTGTCATTTTATTTTCCAGTGATGCATAAAAATCAAGCAAGGTTGTGTTTTAACATATTCTTTATGATTAATTTATCTATTTTTTAGGAACAGTCATCTTTTTATTTCATAACAACGGGCTGTGTATGCGCTTCATGCATCCATACGCATGCCCTGAACAAAACCTGTAAATGTCGGGGTTTTTTATTTTAAGTTTCCGATTACATTGTGCCTAAATAAAAGTACAAAAACCTACTGGCGAGGACAAAACGGCAGGAACACTATAAAAAAATTGGTTTAATTCATGATAAAAAAAGCTGGAGAAGTCAACTAATGAGTAAGCAAAAAGTATCTGATATTATTATCGAAGTGCTTGAGCAAGCGGGTGTACAGCGTTGTTATGGCATTGTGGGCGATACCTTGAATCATGTGACCGATTCGATGTCAAAAAGCAGTATTGAATGGATTCATGTTCGTCATGAAGAAGTGGGTGGGTTTGCTGCGGGTACGGATGCTTTATTGAGTGGACATTTGACGGCTTGTGCGGGGTCTTGCGGGCCGGGTAGTTTGCATTTTATTAATGGTTTGTATGAGTCGCATCGCAATCGCGCCCCGGTCATTTTGATTGCCAGTCAAATTTCGACTGAAATGGCGGGATTTATTGATTTTCCTCAATATGTTGATTTTAAATCGGTATACGAAAAAAACTCGGTATTTTGTGAAGAGATTACCCAAGCTTCACAAGCTCGGCATATTATGAGTATGGCATGTCAGGCTGCGATCAATAAGCGTGGTGTTGCAGTAGTAATTGTCCCCGCCAATATCAGTGAAGCTTCGGCTGAAGCAGGTTTGCCTTTTGTGCCGCGCCATTCTGAACCTGATATTTTGCCAAATCAAGCTGAACTTCAGCAAATGGTTGAGTTAATTTCACAGCATCAAAAAATCGGGATTTATGCAGGTGCAGGCTGTGAAGGCGCTCATGATCAGCTAGTCGCGTTCGCTGAAAAATTAAAAGCGCCGATTGCACACACTTCACGTGCCAAAGACTTTGTCGAATATGATAATCCTTACAATATGGGCATGACCGGGATTTTTGGCAATAAAGCGGGTTATCACACCTTAATGGATTGTGATTTATTGATCCTGCTGGGCGCTGATTTTGCTTGGGCACAATATTATCCAAGCCATGCCAAGATTTTACAAATCGATATTGATCCAACGCATTTAGGACGACGTCATCCGATAACGCTTGGTGCAGTCGGTAAAATTTCATCTACTTTGAATGCTTTGTTACCGTTGTTGCAAACGCGACAGGATCGAGCTTTTCTGGATCATTGTCTGGAACTTAAACATCAAAGCGATGAAAATCGACATAAAGAAGAGCGAGTGGGTAAAGAGGGCCTGATCCATCCACAATATTTGGTGTCTTTGCTCAATCGTTATGCCGATGATGATGCGATTTTCTTTGGTGATGGGGGTTCCCCAATGGTATGGGTATTGCGTCACGTGGATGTTAATGGCAAACGCCGTACCTTTACCAGTTTGTTACACGGTACCATGGCCAATGCCATGCCTCAGGCGCTGGGTGCACAAAAAGCATTTCCACAACGTCAGATCATCGCACTCTGTGGCGATGGTGGTTTAGCCATGTTATTGGGTGATTTACTCACCACCATTCAGGAAAAATTACCGATTAAAATTGTGGTGTTTAACAATAGCTCACTAAATTTTGTCGAGCTCGAACAAAAAGTGGAAGGCTTGCTCGATCATTATACCGATCTGCTCAATCCAGACTTCGGCAAGCTGGCGAGTGTCATCGGACTGCATGGACAAACCGTGACCCACGGGGATGGCTTGGAGCAGGCAGTGGAAAATTTCTTAAAACATGATGGCCCCGCCTTACTAGATGTACATACCAATCCGATGGAATTGGTCATGCCACCCGATCCAAATTTGAATCAGGTCTCTTCAACCTCTCTCTATGCCATTAAAGCGTTGATGTCAGGTCGTGTCGATGATGTCAAAAATTTATTGGTCAATAATTTTGTCAAATAAAGGCTGAGTAGAAACAGTCTCGCGATTCATTAAAAATGCATGATTTTTGAGTCATGCATTTTTATATCAGGAAACAACTTCGTCGACATTTCTCAGTCATAAAGTCGGATTAAACTCAATCACGCCTTATTTTTTTGCCGTATTCAGCATATAATAACTGCTATTTTTCGCTCACTGCGATGTATTGGTTTTTCTATTGAGGAGTCCTAAGTGGCCCAATATATTTATACGATGAACCGAGTATCCAAGATGGTGCCGCCGAAACGCGAAATCCTCAAGGATATCTCATTATCATTTTTTCCGGGTGCTAAAATTGGTGTGCTCGGCTTAAACGGTGCAGGTAAATCGACTTTGCTCCGTATTATGGCGGGCGTGGACAAAGATTTCTCAGGTGAAGCTCGTGCACAGCCGGGTATTAAAATTGGCTATCTTGAGCAAGAACCACCACTCGATCCTAATAAAGACGTGCGTGGCAACGTAGAAGATGGCGTACGTGAAGCGCTAGACGCTTTAGAGCGTTTAGATCAGGTTTTTGCAGAATATGCAGATCCCGATGCAGACTTTGACAAACTGGCCAAAGAACAAGAAAAACTGGAAGCGATTATTCAGACTTGGGATGCACACAATCTCAATAACCAATTGGAAATTGCAGCGAATGCCTTGAATCTACCAGCATGGGATGCCGACGTTTCTTTGCTTTCTGGTGGTGAGCGCCGTCGTGTGGCATTGTGTCGTTTGCTTTTGTCTAAACCAGATATGTTGCTTCTCGACGAACCGACCAACCATTTGGATGCCGAATCTGTCTCTTGGTTAGAACGTTTCCTGAAAGATTTCCCTGGCACCATCGTGGCGATTACGCATGACCGTTATTTCCTAGATAACGTGGCCGAGTGGATTCTGGAGCTTGACCGTGGACATGGTATTCCATATCAAGGCAACTATTCTTCTTGGTTGGAACAAAAGAATGCCCGTTTAGAGCAGGAACAGAAACAAGAAGAATCTTTTGCTAAAGCATTGAAAAAAGAACTGGAATGGGTTCGTTCAAATGCCAAAGGTCAGCAAAAGAAAAACAAAGCACGTATGGAACGCTTTGAAGAGTTGAACTCGAAAGAATTCCAGCAACGTAATGAAACCTCTGAAATCTACATTCCACCTGGCCCACGTTTGGGTAACAAAGTAGTGGAAGTGGAAGGGATCAGTAAATCATTTGATGGTCGTTTATTGTACGAAAATCTAACCTTTACTGTGCCACCGACTGCGATTGTGGGGATTGTGGGGCCAAACGGTGCGGGTAAAACCACACTATTTCGTATGATGACAGGTGAACAGCAACCTGATACAGGTACGGTAACACTGGGTGACTCGGTGAAAGTGGCCTATGTGGGTCAGATTCGTGACACTTTGGATAATGACAAAACTGTTTGGGAAGAAGTTTCTGGCGGTTTGGATATCTTAAAAATCGGTGATTACGAAATAGCCTCACGTGCTTATATCGGTCGCTTTAACTTTAAAGGCCAAGATCAGCAAAAACGTGTGGGTGAATTGTCGGGTGGTGAGCGTAACCGTTTACAACTGGCCAAAATCCTACAGATGGGTGCCAACGTGATCTTGCTGGATGAGCCATCGAACGATCTGGATATCGAAACCTTGCGTGCGCTGGAAGATGCCATTTTGGTATTCCCAGGTACGGTGATGGTAGTCTCGCATGACCGTTGGTTCCTAGATCGTATTGCGACTCATATTTTGTCATTTGAAAACGAACAGCCAGAATTCTACACAGGTAACTATGCAGAGTACGAGGCTTACCGTCAGTCGCGTTTAGGCGACGATGCGGTACAAAAGCGTAGTAAATATCGAAAAATTACAGGTTAATTGCCTATCAATAAAAAACCAGCTTTCGAGCTGGTTTTTTTTGCTTAAAGTTTTTTTGAAAAAAACTAAGAAAAGGCAAGTTGGCTATAAGCATCGTACAAGCAGCGTTTGGCATCAGGATGACCATCTTTGGCGGCACGTTTCAGCCATGTTTCAGCTTTACGATAATCGCGATCCAGACCCAGTTGACCATTTAAATAACCAAGCCCCATTTTATACTCAGCTTCTGAATGACCACGTAAAGCAGATCGTAAAAAACACCAAATGGCATTGCGTTCATTGAGATAAGCAAAGCTGGTTGCATGAGCTGAAACATGATCATGGACACGACGATAAATCTGATGACGCATATACTGCTGATATTGGTCATTCAGTGCCAATTGTTCAAAATAGAGACCCTGTTGATATTCTTGCTCTGCATCAGTATCTAAAAGTAAAAATACATCATTTTTAGAGTCTTGCGCTTGAAACAACAGTGTCCATACTGTTTTTAGATAATCAAACTTCATAATACGCTCCTTGTTGCTTATCAATTAAGCTAACACTTTCAATATAATCCAGTTTTTTAATGAATGCATAAATTTCGTGTAACAAGTAATGAGTTTGTTGGTCAAGTTTTAAAAAGTATTACACTTCACATAAATAGCGTTCAAAGTGACGTGGTTTGATTATAAAACATTAAGTATTTTGGTGAAATGTAATTCTATTACACCGACTGCTATTGTTATATTAGGGCGCATTTTGAGTTTATGGTGCTTATGAAGCGTTCGTTATTGATGGCAATTTTGCTGAGTTTGTTCATGTTTCAGAGTTTATGGAACGTGGCAGCGGCTTTTTGCGCGCATGAAACGGCTTCAGGTTCTGAATATAATGCGATTCCATATCATTTTGGGCATCATCTTGATGCCAGTGTCGGGCAGGTATCTGACCATCATCAGCTAAAAACAGATACTGCGAATTTCAAAACCACCACACACCCTGCTGCGATCTGGATGGATCATCATGATCATTTACCTAGCTGTCTGCATATCGTAGTGGCTGAAACTGAACAAAATGCACTAGAACCCTTCAGAACGGGTCACTTAACTCGCTCAGTTTACGATTGGGCGAATTTCTATCAGTCGCCGCATCTTATTGGATTAAATCCTCCTCCTGTTGTAACCCCGCTATAGGTGGGGTAGCCGAAAAATAACCCACCTTTTCAATGATCAAAACATGATTAAAGCGAAAGGGTTATTTTATGTATGTACATATCATTCAACAGGCAAGACGCGCGATATCACCCAAAAAAGTAATGTCGATTGTCGTATTCACAGCATTATTGCCATATTCAGCCATCACTATGGCTGACACAGAGATAGCTCAGCACAAAAACATTTCTGCACTCGAACAATCTTCCATGAGTTTTGCTCAGGTACTCGAAAAAGTACGGCAATATCAATCGAAACTAGGTGTCTGGAAAGTGCAACAGAGCATCGCCGATGCACATATTCAACAAAGTCATCTTTGGGAGAATCCCACTTTTTCTATTCAGCAAACGGGTTTTAAGTCGAATCAGGATCGTGAACTTGAATTTGGCATTTCACAAAAACTGGATGTGTTTGGTGAGCGTAAAGCGGCGACTCAACTGGCGCAGGTTCAGCGTCAGCAAGTTGATTTAAATCAAAGTTTGTATGAAGCACAACTTGAACTGGCGGTGAAGTATCTATGGTCACAAGTTGCTGTGTTTGAAATGGAAAATCAAATTGCACAACAGCAACTGGCCAATAGTCAGGATATTTTAGACGCTACACGACTACGTTATCGGGCGGGGAGTATTGCCCAACTTGATCAGGATCGTACCCTGATGGCGCATATTGAAAATCAGCGTGCTGCTCAAGAAGTCGAACTCAATCTGAACATTGCCAGAAAACGTTTGGCTAATTTATGGGGAGAATCGACCTATTCTGATCATTTAGGTTTCAACCGTGCAAACGCATGGCCTAGTGAAAGCAAGGCTGATGTCGCAGCGCATTTACAGCAGAATTTACTGCAACGCTCGATTCAGCTCCAGTTACAGCAGCAACGTTCCAATGTGAATTATCTCAAGGCAAAACGCCGTCCAAATCCAACGCTTAATGTCGGCATGGTGACGAATAAAAGTGCGGAGACGAATAATAGTGAACAACAGTTTCGAGTTGGACTGGACATTCCGCTGAATATTTTTGATCGACAGCAATATTCATTACAAATTGCACAGACACAGCAAGATTTTCTAGCGCAGCAACAAGGTTTTTATACCCAGCAAAACCTGAATAGCATTGAAACTTTACAGAGTGAACTGGCTGGATTAAAGCAGCAATATGACTTGATGAATGATCAGCAAATTCCTCTGTCCGAAGATGTGCAACGCAAAATGTTGATCGGTTTTAAAGTGGGGAAATATGCAATTACCGATGTACAACAAGCCACTGCACAGTTGCAGGAACAGCGCTTAAAAAAGGTTCAACTTCTTAAAAGTGCATGGCAAAAAGCCATAGAAACCGAAAGCTTGGCACTGGGTGTTGCGCCTGAGCAGGTCATGTCCAGTGATGCACTGAATCAAATCAATCAAACACTTTGGCAAAACACGCGTAATTTTAATGCCATTTCAGGAGCTGAATAATGTCAACTAAAAATATTCAAAAACAATGGCTCTGGGCAGGGTTGGTCATCGGCATTTGCGTTTTATTGAGTGCATGGATTGTGTTTAAGGATTCATCGAGCAAAACAGATTCACACGATGAAGGCGAACACAGCAAAGCAGAATCCACACATGCTGATGAGGCAGGCGAAGCGGAGCATTCTGAAGAGAGTCAAAAACTCACGTTAACCTCGCAGCAGATGCTAGAGTTTGGTGTGAAGCTGGCACAGGTTGAGCAGGGGCAGGTTTCTCAATCGCTGGAATATCCTGCCAAACTGGTTGCCAATACCGATCAGCAAGCGCATGTTGCTTCAACTTTTACGGGACGCGTAGAAAGTGTCAATGCCATGTTGGGGCAGCAGGTGAAAAAAGGGCAAGTTTTGGCGACTGTATTTATTCCAGAACTGGTCGATCAACAAGCAAATTTGAGTATTGCTCAGGAAGCATTGACCTTGGCACAGCAGGATTACCAACGTGAAAAGCAGTTGTTTGATCAAGGGATTTCGGCACGTCAGGATTATCAAAAAGCCTATAACACCTATCGTCAGGCACAAATTCAGGTACAGGCCGCGCGCAGTCGACTCTCTGCTTTGGGTGCAAATGCAGGAAGTCAGGGACGTTATGCTTTAAAAGCGCCTTTAAGTGGTGTGATCAGTCAAAAAGATATCGTGGTAGGGGAATACATTACTTCAGATAAACAATTGTTTGTGATCGATCAACTTGATCAACTGTGGCTGGAATTTATCATGCCAAGTGAAAAGAGTATCAGCATACAACCTCATCAACAGATTCATTTTAAGTCATTACAAACTCAGAATCGCTTTAAGGCGCAGGTTCAGACTTTAAGTGCTGAAGCAGATAGCCAGACGGGACGTTTGCAAGTCCGTGCCAAAGTACTCACACCTGCACAGGAATTACGTCCAAATTTGATGGTGAATGTTTTATTAGAGGCGAAGGACAGTCAGCCTGTACTTCGAGTGACTCGCAACGCTCTTCAGCAAATCGATGGTAAGTCGGTGGTGTTTGTTGCCAAAAATGAAAAAAATAGTGTTCATTTTCAGCCCGTAGCGGTTGAGGTCGGTAATTATTCAAGTGATGGTCAATGGATCGAGATCAAATCTGGTCTAAGCAATCAACAGCAATATGTCAGTCAAGGCAGTTTCCTTTTGAAATCAGAAATGGAAAAAGGAGAGGCTGAACATGGACACTAAACCAGAAATTGCTTTGCCATCTGCACAAAGTTTATTTGACCGTATCATTCAGTTTTCTATTCGCAATGCCATTTGGGTGATGTTATTTACCCTGACATGGATCGCGGTAGGACTCTATAGCTATCAAAAATTATCTATTGATGCTGTTCCTGATATTACCAATGTACAGGTACAAATTAACTCTCAAGCCAATGGTTTTACTGCGGCTGAAGTCGAGCAACGCATTACCTACCCGATTGAAAATGCGATGTCAGGCATGCCAAATCTGGAGCAAACCCGTTCTATTTCACGTTATGGTTTATCTCAGGTGACCATTATTTTTAAAGATGGTACAGACATTTATTGGGCGAGACAGCTGATTAATCAGCGCTTACAAGAAGCTCAAAGTGCTTTACCTGACAATATTGATCCGCAAATGTCACCTATTTCAACTGGATTAGGCGAGATCTATCAATGGGTCATTAAAGCTGAGCCGAATGCTAAAAAGGCAGATGGCAGTGCTTACACAGCAATGGATTTACGTGAAATCCAAGATTGGATTGTACGTCCACAATTACAGCGGGTAGCGGGTGTTGCAGAGGTCAATAGTATCGGTGGCTACAATAAAACTTATATTGTTTCACCAGATTTAAAACGGTTGCAGCAATTACAGATTCCTGTCACAGATCTACAAACGGCTTTAACTGAAAATAATGAAAATCGTGGTGCAGGATTTTTGGAACAAAATGGTCAGCAGTTGACTGTTCGTGTCCCAGGAACGCTTAATTCGATTCAGGACATCGAAAATGTAATGCTGAGTCAAAAAAATGGTCTGCCGATTCGGGTTGCAGATGTTGCAACTGTCTCGATTGGACATGATCTCAGAACTGGAGGTGCGACCTATAACGGTGAAGAGACCGTACTCGGTATTGCCATGATGATGATGGGCGAGAACAGTAAAACCGTTGCTCAGGCGCTTGATCACAAGATGCAGGAAGTAAAGCGTTCTTTACCCGAAGGCGTTGTGGTCGAAACAGTGTATAACCGCAGTTCACTGGTCGATAAAGCCATCAAAACGGTGGCCAAGAACCTGATTGAAGGTGCAATTCTGGTCATCGTCATCCTGTTTATCTTTCTGGGTAATTTTAGAGCAGCTCTAATTACGGCTTGTATTATTCCTCTATCGATGTTGTTTACCATTACAGGCATGGCGGAGCAGAAGATCAGTGCCAATTTGATGAGTTTAGGCGCGCTGGATTTTGGCATTATTGTCGATGGTGCAGTGGTGATTGTAGAGAACTGCATTCGACGCTTGGCGGAAGCTCAACATGCCAAAGGTCGTCTACTCACTCGCCAAGAACGTTTTACGGAAGTTTTTCTAGCGGCTAAACAAGCACGACGACCACTGATTTTTGGTCAATTGATCATCATGGTGGTGTATTTACCTATTTTTGCACTTTCGGGTGTGGAAGCCAAAATGTTTCACCCAATGGCGATGGCAGTGGTCTTAGCATTGGTGGGTGCGATGATTTTATCCGTCACTTTTGTTCCTGCCGCTGTGGCGTTATGGGTTACAGGTGAAGTCAAAGAAAAAGAAAGCCGCTGGATGTTGGCGCTAAAAAACAAGTATGCCGATGTGTTGAATTGGGCGTATCAGTTTAAATATGTTGTTGCGACTTTGGCAGTGGGTATTTTAATCATAAGCGCTGCTATTTTTACTCGGGTAGGGAGTGAGTTTGCCCCTCAACTGAGTGAGGGAGATTTTGCCTTACAACTCATGCGGGCGCCGAGTACGGGGATTGAAGAATCTTTAAAAATACAGGAACAGGTTGAGAAACAATTACTTCAGGATTTTCCTGAGGTGAAAGCGATATTTGCCAGAACAGGAACGGCTGAAGTTGCAACCGATGTCATGCCACCTAATATTTCTGACGCGATTGTATTACTAAAACCTCGTGAACAATGGCCTAATCCGAAAGAAAGCATTGATGGGTTGCGTGGTCGGATGCAGGCATATGTTGAACATATTCCAGGTAATAACAGTGAGTTCTCACAGCCGATTGAACTGCGTTTTAATGAATTGATTTCAGGTATACGTAGCGATATTGGAGTAAAAATTTTTGGCGATGATTTGCAAGTCTTAAATCAGGAGGCTGAAAAAATTGCGCAAAAACTGAGAAGAATTGAGGGTGCAACTGAGGTTAAGGTCGAGCAAACCGATGGCTTACCGTTGTTGAATGTCGACATTGATCATGCTTTAGCTGCGCAATATGGTCTGTCTGTCAGGTCTATTCAGGATCTTGTCGCGGCAAGTATTGGTGGACAGGCAGTTGGGCAGATATTACAGGGTGACCGACGTTTTGATTTTGTCATTCGTTTAAATGATGAAATGCGTACCCCTCAGCAATTGGCGCAATTACCGATTCAACTTCCCAATGGTGGCTTGATCCAATTACAAGATATTGCAAAAGTCGAAAATATTTTGGGGTTGGCACAGGTGAGCCGTGAAAATGGGAAACGTCGAGTCGTGGTGACGGCCAATGTACGTGATCGTGATTTAGGCTCTTTTGTCAAAGAAATGCAGACAGAACTGGCGCAGCAAAAACTGCCAAGTGGTTACTGGTTAGGCTTTGGTGGACAGTTTGAAAATCTAGCTTCTGCTAAAGCACGAATGCAAATCGTGGTGCCTTTGGCTTTAATCATGATCTTCGTGCTGTTAATGGCTGTGTTTCATAATTTTAAAGACAGTCTACTTGTATTTAGTGGAGTACCATTTGCCTTATCAGGTGGTTTAGTTGCGCTCTGGTTACGTGATATTCCTTTGTCGATGTCTGCGGGTGTAGGCTTTATTGCACTCTCAGGTGTTGCGGTTCTAAATGGTCTGGTGATGCTAACGTTTATCAAGGAACTACGCCTGAAATATGATGTCGCAACGGCGACATGGCAGGGGGCAGTATTGCGGCTAAGACCTGTCTTGATGACCGCTTGTGTCGCCTCGCTAGGTTTTATCCCAATGGCTTTAGCCACAGGAACTGGCGCAGAAGTCCAGCGACCTTTGGCAAGTGTTGTGATTGGTGGCATCATTTCTTCGACTTTATTGACGCTGATTTTATTGCCTGTGATTTATCGTTGGATGAATGAATCTTCAAGAACCGAGCCATCACCATCTCCGCTGTCTCATTAAGTCGGTTTTCAGCTAAATTATGCTATCTTCATGGAGCGTTAATCCCTGAAGATAGTCCTATAAAAAATAACAAGCCTCACTTAGCGTGTGGTATTTTGAAAAATAAGGAATGAAGCATGAGTGAACATCATGGGCATGAGCATAGTCATGCTGTTGTGACCGAAGAAAATGCAAAGAAACTTACCATTGCCCTATCACTCACCATTACATTTTTAATCGTAGAGGTGATCGCAGGTTTTATCACTCAAAGTTTGGCATTGTTGTCTGATGCGGCACATATGTTTACCGATGCTGCTGCGCTCGCTATTGCTCTGGCTGCCATCAAAGTGGCTAAACGTCCTGCCGATGATAAACGTACTTTTGGTTATCAACGTTTTGAAATTTTAGCGGCATTGTTCAATGCTTCCATGTTGTTTGTGGTCGCAGTTTATATTTTATTTGAAGCTTATCAGCGCTTTACCCATCCGCCTGAAATCCAGAGCGTTGGCATGATGATTGTTGCCGTGATTGGACTCATCATTAACCTGATTTCCATGAAAATTTTGGTATCCAGTGCGCAAGATAGCTTAAATGTCAAAGGCGCTTATCTGGAAGTATTAAGTGATGCGTTAGGGTCTGTTGGGGTAATCATTGGGGCGGTTATTATTTATTTTACCCAGTGGTATTGGGTCGATACGATTATTGCCGTTTTAATCGGATTTTGGGTGCTGCCAAGAACATGGATACTCCTGAAACAAAGTATCAATATTTTGCTAGAAGGCGTGCCTGAGGAAATTGATATTGAAAAGTTGCGTCAAGATTTATTAGCCTTGGACGGTGTAGAAAGTATTCACCAACTGAAAGTTTGGGCAATTACATCCAAAAATGTACATCTTACGGTACATCTATTTGCACCACACGCAGATCGGAATCAACTCTATCGAAATGCTTATGAAATGCTGTCACATCAGCATGGCATTTCTGAAATTACCCTGCAAATTGAAGAAGATGAATGTGTTGTACATGAGCATGAACACGATACAATACATGATCATGAAACCCAAAGCCATTCACATTGAAATGGCTTTTAATTTCGATCAGTCAAAAAGCAGTTAAATTTGCCATTCGTGATGACATTCACGGCATTTCCAATTCTTTTGGGATTGCATGAATGCCTGCATCGTCAATTTAAAGTTAGGCAGATCACGCCAGAACATTAGACCTGCACCTGCCGCGATCACAAAAACCACCACAGTTGCAATTTGTAGTTTTGGTCCTGCACCATGACCAAAAATCCACATGCCAATACTCATCAGGACCAGAAATAAGAGAATAAAAATAGCAGGCAGCAAGATCACCAAACTTTTCGGAATCACTGGACGAGCAGATGTTCCACCTTGCCCGACAGGCATAATTTTAACACTTTGACATTTTGGGCAACGGTACTGCATAAATGCTCCAGAATTTTATTTTCTCTATTTTAACCAAGCGTAGCTCAAATAAAAACAATAAAAAAGCCGCTGTCTGTGCAGCGGCTTTTTAGAAATTTGGCGTCCCTACGGGGATTCGAACCCCGGTTACCGCCGTGAAAGGGCGATGTCCTAGGCCTCTAGACGATAGGGACTTATGAGGCAACACATTCTAAGATTTGGTGGAGCCAAGCGGGATCGAACCGCTGACCTCTACAATGCCATTGTAGCGCTCTACCAACTGAGCTATGACCCCAGTCTGTGTGAGCGCCATATTAGGGCTATTGTGTGAATGCGTCAATAAAAAAATCAATTAAGCTTCATCAACTGCATCATTTTTCGGCAATTTTAGCGATTCATTGAGTTTTTCCCATACTTTTAGCTCTTTTTTACTCGGTGCACCCACAATTTCGAGCGCACGGCGCAAACGAGCAAAGGTTAAATCAGGGCCAATCGTGACCATCGACTGCATCACAGGTGTAGAACTGGTTGAACCTGCAATCGCAATAAAGAACGCAGGCATAAAGTCACGCAGTTTAATCTCCATTTGATTGGCTAAATCCATCAAAGTCTGGCTCACTGTCTCATTGTTCCACGTGAATTGGCTTTCCAGTCGCCAAATTGCAAACTGTAGGCTTTGGCGAACTTGCTCTTGTGACAGTTTTTTGCTTTCAAACATCTCTGCGGTAATATTGGGCATATGATTGAAATAAAAACCAGCCCAATTGACCGCTTCAGACAACAAATGAATTCGTGGTTGAATGGCCGCCGCAATATCTTCCAATGTGTTGCGATCATTTTTCCATGTCAGTAACCGATCAAGCAGTTGTCCGGGTGTCAGGGCTTTAATCCATTGACCATTGAGCCAGTTGAGTTTTTCTACATCAAAAATTGGCCCGCCCAAAGATACACGTTGAATATCAAAATGCTCGATCATTTCGTCTAAAGTAAACACTTCGCGCTCGTCTGGCATTGACCAACCCATACGACCTAAATAATTCAGCAAGGCTTCTGGCAATACACCAATATCTCGATAATAGTTAATCGAGGTCGGGTTTTTGCGTTTGGATAATTTTGATTTGTCAGGATTACGCAACAGTGGCATATGACACAGCACTGGCATTTCCCAACCAAAATATTGATAAAGCAATTGATGTTTCGGTGCAGATGGTAGCCATTCTTCACCACGTAACACGTGGGTAATTTCCATCAAATGATCATCGACCACATTCGCAAGGTGATAAGTGGGTAAGCCATCCGTTTTCAACAGGACTTGCATGTCTACTTGCGCCCAAGGAATTTCAACCTCACCACGTAATAAGTCATTAAAACGACAAATCCCTTCTTCGGGCACTTTCATTCGAATGACGTGCGGTTCTCCCGCAGCCAAACGCTGTTCAACTTCTTGTTTTGAAAGTTTTAAACCGCGTCCATCATATTTCGGTGTTTCACCACGCGCCATTTGTTCAGCACGCATTTGATCCAGCTCTTCAGCAGTTGCAAAGCAATAAAATGCATGACCTTTTTCAATCAGATCCAACGCATATTGCTTATAAATCCCCATGCGTTCTGATTGACGATAGGGTGCATGTGGACCGCCAATATCTGGACCTTCCGCCCAATTAAGACCTAACCAGCGTAGCGAATCCAAAATCATTTTTTCTGATTCAGGCGTAGAGCGAAGCTGATCGGTATCTTCAATACGAAGAATAAATTCACCACCATGTTGTTTGGCAAAACATAGATTAAACAAGGCAATGTAAGCGGTTCCAACATGCGGGAAACCAGTAGGAGATGGAGCAATACGCGTACGGACTTTCATCATTTAAAAATAAAATCAAAAAAGGAATTGGACTTAGTATAACGGAAAAAGCCTAGCGTCTTGACCATTATTTGAGTCAAAAATCGCGAGGCTTTTTGTGAAATTTAATCAGCTATAACAAAAATTAAGAATTATGCGGCTGAAAAAAAGACTGAACAAAACGAGAAAAACGCTGATGTTGAGTCGCAAAAAAGTTTTGGCTGGGTGCAACACGAATGGTGTTCAACATTTTAATTTCATCATCTGTCGTTGGTAATGACGAGAGATTACGTTTTTGTTGATCCAGTGCCTTTTCAATCAATGAATTTTTTTCATTCGGCTTGATTTGAGTGTCTTTAATGACGGCAGCAGTACTGAACTGGGAAAAAAGTCCCAAACTTAAACTTAAACCAAGTACTTTAATTAACTGCATTTTCATGCAAACATCCCCCAGCATGCATCTATTTTTATTGCTGAACTGCAAGTCTACAACAAATGTAAACTAAAATAATTACGATTCGGCTATAAATATATAATAAAAATGCGACCTATGTCACAATTTTTACAAAAGTATAAAAATATCAATCAAGATATCCCTTTAAGGATACTTAATGCTACAACTATCTTGTAACAAACAAATATGAATAAAGTATGAAAAATTTTAAGCAAAGTCATTTTGCCTAAAATAAAGTGTATCAAATTATATATTTTCTAGTTTAGCATATAATGCGATATATTTCTGAAAATATTGTATAAGTATTTGATTGTAAAAAATTTATATTAAAATATAGTAAATAAAAACAAATTTAAGAGATGACAATGAATAAGATTTTATCCACAGTATTACTGGCATGGTTGGGGACAAGTGCAAGTGTGGTTTATGCAGCCACTTCTTTTTTGAATGTGTCTTATGATCCAACACGCGAGTTTTATCAGGAATACAATAAAAGTTTTGGTGAATATTGGAAAAAGCGTACAGGACAAGATGTCGACTTTAAACAATCACATGGCGGATCAGGTAAACAGGCGCGTGCGGTGATTGATGGTTTACAAGCTGATGTGGTGACGCTAGCACTGGCCAATGATATTGATGAAATTGCCAATGTGGGTTTGATCAAGAAAAATTGGCAGAAAGAGTTTCCTCATAATTCAGCCCCGTATACTTCGACCATCGTTTTTCTGGTTCGCAAGGGCAATCCTAAGCAAATTAAAGACTGGAATGATCTGACCAAACCGGGTGTAGAAATTATTACGCCAAATCCAAAAACAGGTGGAGCACCACGTTGGATTTATTTGGCTGCATGGGGCTATGCCTTAAAGCAGCCGGGTGGCAATGATGCCAAGGCCCGTGAGCTCGTCAAAAAGCTTTATCATAATGTGAAGGTGTTAGACTCAGGTGCGCGAGGTTCCCTGACGACCTTTGCAGAACGTGGCATTGGCGATGTGTTACTGTCTTGGGAAAATGAAGCCTTACTGGCAACTCAGCAGGGTTCAGGTAAGGAGCAGTATGAGATTATTTATCCTTCTATTTCTATTTTGGCAGAGCCTTCTGTGGCGATTGTGGATAAGACCGTCGATAAAGATGGCAATCGTAATTTAGCCAAAGGTTATTTGAATTATTTATATTCTCCACTGGGGCAGGATTTGGCAGCGAAATATAATTTTAGACCACGCGATGCCAAAGCCGCAGCTAAATATGCGGGCAAGTTCCCAAAAATTAAATTGTTTACCATTGGGGATGTATTTGGCGGTTGGGCTAAAGCGCAGAAAACCCATTTTGTAAATGGCGCGATTTATGACCAAATTTCGGCAGAAAAACCTTAAGATTGGATATATAACAGACTTGCTTCATCATTATTTAAACTCGCTTTATTTTTCTTCCATAGAGAAAATAAAAGGGACTCATGAATGAATTCTAAACAACCGATCTGAGCATTCAGGCTGAGATTGGTTTTTGTGTGAAAAAAATAATTTAAAACACATTTTAAAGCGGGTGGGGGGAGTAAAAAAGCACATTTAGGCTTGATTTGTCTGCAATATTCTCCAAAAAACGGTTTTGCCCATGAAAAATAAGAATTCCCAACAAAAAGTCGTTTGGAGCTTTGCCAAAACAAGGTAATAATGTGCAGTTAAATTTTTAGCTTTTTATGATCTTGCCCTTATGTCACATATTTCCGTTTTACTTCATGAAACTGTCGATGCCTTACTGGCTGAACGTGATACGGGAATTTATGTAGATGGCACTTTTGGTCGCGGTGGTCATACGCGGGCTTTACTGGAAAAATTAGATGCCAATGCACGTGTTTATGCGTTTGATAAAGATCCACAAGCCTTGTCTGTTGCACATGAGTTAGCACAGCGTGATTCCCGCTTTCAAATTATTCATGCCAGTTTTGCTGATCTGCAAACTGAGTTGAATCGTATTGGGATTACTCAGGTGGATGGGATCATGGCCGATCTGGGCGTATCTTCACCGCAGTTGGATCAGGCTGAGCGCGGTTTTAGTTTTATGCAAGATGGCCCGCTCGATATGCGTATGGATAATTCGCAGGGACAAACCGCTGCAGAATGGTTGCTGGACATTAAAGAAGAAGACTTGGCCAATATTATTTATCAATATGGTGAAGAGCGCTATAGTCGTCGTTTGGCCAAAGTGATTAAACAGGCAGGGTACATCGAAACCACAGGTCAATTGGCTGAATTGGTCAAAACGGCTCATCCTAAATGGGAAAAACATAAGCATCCCGCGACTCGAACTTTTCAGGCGATTCGAATTGCTATAAATAAAGAGCTGGAAGATATTGAAATCTTTTTGCCTCAAGCGGTAGAGTTGTTAAAACCACAGGGTCGTCTAGCCGTGATCAGTTTTCATTCCTTAGAAGATCGTTTGATTAAACAGTTTATTCAAAAAGAATCAACGCTTGCGGAAGATACGGGCTGGGGTTTACCCCAAAAGCAGGTGGATACACGACGTTTAAAGAAAATTGCACGACTACGTGCCAGTGAAGAAGAAGTAAAATCCAATCCGCGTTCGCGTAGTGCGTGGCTGAGGGTTGCCGAACGATTAGTATGAAAAGGCAAATCATGGAAACAGAAGAACAGTTCCCGTCCGCGCGTAAAACGACTTTTAGAAAGGTTGTGACCTACGCAGTTTTGATCAGTCTGGTGTTTATTAGTGCCATGATGGTGGTGTTTCAGGTGTTTGAATACCGACATGATTATCGTGATTTGAGTACTTATATGCGTGAAAAAGATGATCTAAATGCAGAATGGGGGCGTTTACTGATTGAGCAGCAAACTTTTGGCGCGACCGCACAAATTGGAACCCGTGCAGTTACCCAATTGCGGATGTTTTCTCCTCCTGCTGCACAAACTGTTGTAATTTCATTACCTATGACTCCAGAGCAAAAAAAGTAAGGCATGCTGTATGGTAGATAAGCGCATTAAGCAAACACGAAAAAAACAGCAGTCCATTACTGAAAAGCCCACCCTTGCTTTTGATATGTGGCGTTTTTATTTACTTTGGTTCACGGTATTCCTGTGTTTTGTGGTTTTGGTGACGCGGGCATTCTATGTTCAGGTAGTGAATAAAGACTTTTTACAAAATAAAGCCAATGCCAATATTTTGCGTACTGAACAGTTAAAAGCGATGCGCGGCGTGATTAGCGATCGGCATGGTGTACCTTTGGCGATTAGTACCCCGATTATGAATGTGGTGATTGATCCGCGTGATTATTTTGAAGCTAAAAAACAATATGAAGAGATTTCGGAAAAAATTAAAAAAGAACCCGAAAATGCACGTCGTTTAAGACGAGAACTGCCTGATAAGAATCTAAATCTGGATGAATTAGCAGATATTGTGGGTATGGATCGAGCCAGTTTAAAGAAAATGATGAATGACCGTCCTCGTTCACGTTATCTGGTGTTGAAAAAAGAAGTTCCGCCACAGCAGACAGATATCATTTCAAAGCGTAATTTTGAGGGTGTTTATACTGAAAAAAACTATAAGCGCTACTATCCACAGCCTCAGCCCAATGCACAGATTATTGGCCTGACCAATAATGATGGCAAAGGGATTGAAGGGCTGGAAATGCAGCTCAATAAACAACTCTCGGGAATTGACGGTGAACAGAAAATCATTCGTGATAAACACGGCAATCGTCTCAAAATTTCAGAAGTGATTAAAGAAGTTCAGCCGGGTGAAAACGTTACCTTAAGTATCGACTCACGCTTACAATATATTATGTATCGTGAACTCACCGCTGCGGGTGTAGCAAACAATGCGCGCTCTGCGTCTGCAATTGCAGTCGATGTGAAAACGGGTGAAATTTTGGCGATGAGCAGTTGGCCATCGTATAACCCAAATGACAAAAAGGGTCTGTCCAATAAAGATGCCATGCGTAACCGTGGTGCAATTGATATGTTCGAACCAGGTTCTACCATGAAGCCGTTTACTGTTTCAGCGGCGCTAGAAACAGGACAATACACCCCAAATACCATCGTCAATACTTCGCCGGGTTCGATGAAACTGGGTTGGCATACCATTCGGGATACGCATAACTACGGTGCATTAACCGTGAGTGGCGTAATTATTAAATCTTCGAACGTGGGTTCTGCCAAAATTGCCTTGTCTTTACCAAAAGATACCTTACCGACCTTCTTTCGTCGTGTTGGATTTGGACAACGTTCAGCAGTCAAATTCCCGGGCGAAAGTAGTGGTCTATTATTACCTGCTAACCGTCTAAATCCGTCACAATTGGGGACGATGGCCTATGGTTATGGTTTAAATGCCACCATTTTGCAGGTAGCACAAGGTTATGCCATGCTTGCCAATCACGGCCTGAAAATGCCTTTGAGCTTGCATAAGTTAGATGAAGTCCCTAAAGGCGAGCAGGTATTGTCGCCTAAAATAGCCGATGAAGTATTATTGATGCTTGAGCAGGTCACCATGCCGGGTGGTACGGCACGTCAAGCCAATATTCCAGGGTATCGTGTCGGTGGTAAAACAGGAACGGCGCATAAACTACGCGCAGATGGTAAGGGTTATTCTAACAATGAATATCGGGCTTTATTTGCAGGGGTTGCGCCAGTCAGTGATCCGCGTCTGGCGATTATTGTTGTGGTGGAAAATCCACAAGGTCGTTATTACGGTGGTCTGGTGGCTGCGCCTGTATTCGCCAAGATTATGCAGGAATCCTTGCGGCTGATGAATGTTCCACTAGATAAACCACTCGATACCCCAACCATTCAGTAATCAGGTGAATTATGTCGATTTCTTTTCAAGATATTTATACCAAAGCACTGGATATTGAATGGCTAAAACAGCCATTTTCTGGATTTAATTTAGATAGCCGCAAAGTTCAGACGGGGCAAATTTTTATTGCACTGACGAGTTATTCTCAACCTGAGAAAACCCTGAGCTTTGCGCAAAAAGCACTTGAATCTGGCGCTTTGGGAATTATTAGTGAGCAGCCTCTGGGGCTTGCCAATGAATGGGTGTGTCCAGATGTGCGTTTGCAAATGGGTCGATGGCAGCGTGATTATCTGCAAAAAACCGATCCAGTAAAACCTGCGCGTATCCTTGCTGTGACGGGCACCAATGGTAAAACGACTATTTCACGTTTGATGGCAGAGTTAATCAGCCTGCAACAACAGCGTTGTGCGGTGTTTGGTACGACGGGGAATGGTATTTTGCCGCATTTAAATCCATCGACACATACCACGCTGGATGCTTTGCAACTGCAAACCTTGTTGCATGATTATGCCAAACAGGGCGCGACTTTCGCTTCACTCGAAGCCAGCTCGCATGGCCTTGAACAAGGGCGTTTAAATGGTTGCGACATTGAAATAGCCGTGTATTCAAACTTAAGTCGTGATCATCTGGATTATCATGGAACGCTTCAAGCCTACGCTGAAGCGAAATCTAGATTATTTGCATTTGAACAACTCAAAGTCGCGGTGATTAATTTAGATGATGATTACGCAGATTTAATGCTCAAGGTGGCAAAAAACAATCCATCTCAACCTAAAATTTATACGTATTCCCTGCAAAATCAAAGCTCAGATTATCTGGTGCAGGCGGTCAATTATCAGTTGCATGGTGCAGAGATTCAATTGCGCAGTCCGCGTGGTATTTTCCAGATTCAAAGTCCGTTTTTGGGACAGTTTAATGTGGAAAATCTGATTGCGAGTCTGATTGCGGTTGAAGCTGCGGGATTCGATCTGGCTGAATTGATTGAAACCGTACCTAAGCTTCAAGGTGCGCCGGGACGGATGCAAGTGATTCGCGATGGTGAGCGTTTATTTGTGGTGGATTATGCACATACCCCTGATGCATTAACTCAGGTATTAACTACCTTAAAGCGACATACTCGGCATCAGCTTTGGGCGGTCTTTGGTTGTGGCGGAGACCGTGATCGGGGCAAACGACCATTGATGACGCAAGCAGCATTGGAAGGGGCGGATCCTGTGGTGTTGACTTCTGATAATCCTCGAACCGAAGATCCGAATCAAATCTTTGCAGATATGCGTGAAGCCGTAGATTTTAGCTTACATCATGTCTTTGAAATTCGAGATCGCCGTGAAGCGATTAAATTTGCCGTGAATGAAGCCAAAAATGGCGATATTGTGGTCATTGCGGGCAAGGGACATGAAAATTATCAAGAAATTGATGGGGTGCGACACTGGTTTGATGATGTCGTAGAGGTTCAGGCTGCAATCGATGCGCAGGCGCATTCAGTGCATAGCGCATATCCAGCACAATAGGTTTAAGTTTTATGCATACATCGACGACCAGTACGGTAGAGTTGACTCCATGGACGGCTGAACAGTTGCAACAGGCAACGCATGGTTATTGGTATCAAGATAAGCCGCCTACACAATCCATCAAACGGATTTTAACCGATTCGCGTCATGCCGAATCGGGCGATGCCTTTTTAGCATTGAAAGGTGAGCGCTTTGATGCACATGATTTTGTTGCACAAGTGGCTCAACATGGTTGTCAGGTGGTGATTGTTGAGCGTCCTCTAGATGTTGATATTGCTCAGCTTGTGGTGCCAGATACACGTCTGGCGCTCGGTCATTTAGGTGCTTATCGTCGTGCCCAATATCCAGATTTAAAAGTCATTGCATTGACTGGAAGTAGCGGCAAAACCACGACCAAAGAAATGTTGGGCAGTATTTTCGGACTACTTGCACCGACTTTAGTCACTCGCGGTAATCTCAATAATGATTTGGGTGTGCCGATGATGTTGCTTGAGCTCAAACCTGAACATCAATATGCCGTGATGGAGCTAGGTGCGAGCCATCAGGGTGAAATTGATTATACCTCTGGTCTGGTGCAGCCACAGGTGGCAGGGATTCTGAATATCGGGACTGCGCATCTGGGCGAATTTGGTGGACGTGAAGGCATTTGCCGTGCGAAATCGGAAATTTATGTGCATATTGCGCCAGAGGGTAGCTCGATTATCCCTGCAAATGATGATTTTACTGCGAAAATTCGTCAGGCTGTACAAACTGCGCAGCAACTTTCTTTTGGAGAAGGTGGTGATGTTTTTGCAACTGATATTAAACTTAATGCACAATCCAGTCAGTTTACATTACATACACCGCAAGGTCTCGCACAGATTCATCTGCCTTTTGCAGGTCTGCATAATGTAGAGAATGCGACTGCGGCGGCGGCATTTGCACTTGCCATTGGGGTTCAACTGGATGATATTGTGACGGGGCTAGAACAGGCCAAAGGTGCAAAAGGTCGTCTGAACTTTATTCAGCGTAAGCAATATCTCTTTATTGATGATACCTATAATGCAAATCCCACCTCTATGCGCGCTGCGGCTGAAGTGTTAAGTCAGCAGATTGGCTTTAAAGTCATGGTCATGGGCGATATTGGTGAGTTAGGTGATGCAAGTGTGCAAGAGCATCATGATTTGGGACGTGATCTGGTCGATTACCCTTTGGATCTAATTGTCGCCGTGGGTGAGTTTGCTCAAGCGGCTTTACAAGGGGCTTCACACAGTGTTCATGCCTCAAAATTAAAAGCATTTGCAACGCAAGCAGACGCGCTGATTTTTTTAACGAATTTAATTCAACAACATCAACCCGAGTCAATGAGTTTCCTGTTTAAGGGCTCTCGTTATACCCACATGGAAACGTTGATGGCAGATTTGATGGAGAAACTCTAAATGCTGTTATGGCTATTTGAACATCTTGCGGGCTATAACAGTTCGTTTCAGGTGGTTCGATATTTAACCCTGCGTTCTTTACTCAGTATATTGACGGCACTGGCGATTGGCTGGTTACTTGGCCCTGTGATGATCCGTAAATTACAGGCACTCAAATATGGTCAGGCGGTGAGTTCTTACGCACCTGAAAACCATGCCAAAAAAATGGGTACACCAACCATGGGAGGCGTACTGATCCTCTTATCGATTGGGATCAGTACTTTGCTTTGGGCGGATTTATCCAATCCTTATGTCTGGATTGTGCTTGGAGTCATGGTGGTCTTTGGTGCCGTGGGCTGGGCGGATGATTGGATTAAAATCCGTTATAAGGACAATGCTGGTTTGCCGGCACGTAAAAAGTTTTTCTGGACATCGCTGGCTTCACTTGGAGCAGGGATTGCATTGTATGTGATCGCGATTCATCAGCCGAATCCGATTCATACTGCGAACATGCTGGATTTGTTGATTCCATTTTTCAAAAATCTATCAATTCCATTATCCGCAGTACCTTTAGGCATTGCGTTTATTATTTTCACCTACCTTGTGATTAACGGTGCATCTAATGCAGTCAATCTAACCGACGGTCTGGATGGTTTGGCGATTATGCCGATTGTGATGGTTGCCGCAGGTTTGGGGGTGTTTGCTTATCTGGCGGGTGATATCCGTTTTGCCAACTATTTGCATATTCCTTATGTCAAATACACTTCTGAACTGGTGGTAATTTGTTCCGCAATGGTCGGCGCGGGCTTAGCTTTTTTATGGTACAACGCACATCCTGCTCAAATCTTCATGGGTGATGTCGGTGCATTGGCACTCGGTGCAATGCTGGGTACGATTGCAGTCATGGTACGTCAGGAAATCGTGTTTGCGATTATGGGTGGCGTATTTGTGATGGAAGCGATTTCTGTCTTCCTGCAAATTGGGTCATTGCGCATGCGTAATAAACGCGTGTTTTTGATGGCGCCGTTGCATCACCATTATGAAAAACAGGGTTGGAAAGAAACACAGGTGGTGATTCGCTTCTGGATTATCACCATTATGCTGGTGGTTTTAGGTCTAATGACTTTAAAATTACGTTAAGCTGAAAAACTCAAAAAGCCAGCAAAGCTGGCTTTTTTTATATGAGAGAAAATCATGAGTGTGTTGATGTGTCCAGTGTGTCGTCAGGCTTTAAATTTGATCGGGCGCACATGGCGATGTGAGCAAGGGCATAGTTATGATCTGGCCAAACAAGGTTATGTAAATTTACATGTGGTTCAACACAAACACAGTAAAACACCCGGAGATACACCTGAGTCTGTATTGGCACGTCGTCTTTTTCTATCCGAAGGTTTTTACCAGCCTTTACGGGATGCAGTCGTGGTTCAATTGCAGCAACTGCAATTGCATACATTATTGGACATTGGCTGCGGCGAAGGCTATTACACGTCTGCAATGCAGCAACAAGTTCAGCAATGTATTGGGCTAGATATTGCAAAAACGGCAGTTCAACATGCGGCCAAGCTTAACGCTCAAGTGACTTGGGTGGTGGGGACAGGCGCAACCTTACCTGTACTTGATCAAAGTATTGATATTTGTACCAGCTTATTTAGCCCGATTCCGAAAGATGAAATTTTAAGAGCCTTAAAACCAAAAGGTTATTTATTGGTGGTGACGCCTGCGCCTGAGCATTTATATGCGTTGCGTGAAGCGCTATTTGATGAAGTAAAACCCCATCAGCCCAATAAGTTTGTTGAGCAATTACAGTCCGATTTTGAGTTGGTCTTGCAACAACATGTCGAGAGCCAGTTTGATTTGGATCAGGATCAGTTGAAAAATCTGATTGCAATGACACCCTATGCCTATAAAGCCAAGCCTGAAAAAAGACAGCAATTGGAACAGCAAACCCAGTTTGAACTTACAGCGCATTTTCAAATGTATCTTTTCCAAAAGAAATAAAGCCATCTTGAAAGATGGCTTTAAGACAAGTCTAACGGATGAGTAAATTTAGGTCACCTGATTGATTAAGCCCTCAAGTGCATCACGTTTAGCAGGCTCAGCATGTTTAGGTTGATTTTGATTGAGCGATGGTGGTGTCTGTTCTGAAGGAATCAGAATTTCTTCACCTGGTAAGTCAGCAAAGTCATTATCCGATGTTCGAGCAGGCGCTGCTGGGGCAGGCACATAAAGTGGACGTGCGAGCGGTGGTGAAGTGCGATCTGTACGGCTTTTACTGCTATTTTCCTGAAGACTTGGCTGTTCGCGGGAAATTGGCGCTTTAGCATTTTTATCCAATTGAACCCACGAAGAGGCAGTTCCCTGTAAGGATTTATCCATAAAGTTAATCCAGATTGGCAGTGCTGCGATACCCCCATATTCGCGTCGTCCCAGTGTGGTTGGACGGTCAAATCCGACCCATGCGATAGAAACCAGTTTGCTATTGAAACCTGCAAACCAAGCATCTTTGGCGTCATTGGTCGTACCCGTTTTACCACCTAAATCATCCCGTCCTATTTTCAGTGCTGCACGTCCTGTACCATGTTGGATTACATCGCGCAAAATATTGGCCATATCATAGGCCGAGCTGGATTTTAAAATCCGTTGCGCCTGACGATAATCACTAGAATGACTTGTTGCTTGGGTTTGTGATGCTGTGTTTGTTGCTTCGGTCTGCATACTTTGATTAGTGACTTCAATCACTTCATCATCAGGAGTTTGCGCTTTTTGCTCATCATCCGTAACGGTGTTTTCAGTCTCATTAATGCACGAAATACACGCGTATTCAGGTTTGGCCTCAAAAATTACTTTACCGTAAGCATCTTCGATACGGCTAATAAAATAAGGCTGTACCCGATAACCGCCATTGGCAAAGGTGGCATAACCCGTCGCCATTTGTACAGGAAGTACCTGTGGCGTTCCAAGGGCAATCGTAAAGTTACGTGGAATCTGATTTTCCTGTAAACCGAAGTCCATGAGTAATTGACGCGCACGCTCAACGCCAACACTTTGTAGTAAGCGTACAGAAACCGTATTTCGTGATAAATATAAGGCACGACGTAACGGGATCATGCCTAAATAACGGCCATCGGAGTTTCGAGGTGACCAGCGACCAATCGTAATCGGACTATCATTGACCATCGTATAAGGCGTCATGCCACGTTCTAAAGCCAGTGCATATATAAATGGCTTGATGGTTGAACCAGGTTGACGCCAACCTTGTAACGCACGATTGAACTTGGATTGATAGAAGTTGTAGCCACCGACAATCGCTTCAATCGCACCATCATTTGGGTTTAAAGCAATCAATTGACCTTGTACATTTGGAATCTGTACCAGTGCCCAAGAGGTTTTTTCGGCATTTGGACGTAAACGAACAATATCTTTGACTTTGACAATTTGTGATGCATTACTTGGCGCACCCCCGACACTATTGGCATTTCGATAAGGACGTGCCCAAGACATACCTGACCAAGGAACAGTGATCGTTGATCCATCCTGCATTAAGGCTTCAAAAGTCGAGTTATTGACTTTAGTCACTTGCGCAGGATAGGTATTGGCATAAGCCATAAATGAATTTAAAGGTTTATCGTGTGCTTCAGCACCACGCCAACCATGACGACGATCATAGGCTTCCAGACCATCCTGAACTGCCTGTTCGGCATAAGCCTGGCGTTTGCTATCAATCGTAGTATAAACTTTGTAGCCTGAATCGATTGCTTGTTCACCAAATTTTTCGACCAGTTCAGAACGCACCATTTCACCAACATAAGGAAAACGATTAGCAATTCCACGGTCTGGCATATCAAGTTTAATGGGTTCAGCAACCGCAGTTTGGTACTGGGTCTGAGTGATATAACCTAGTTGTAGCATACGACCCAAAATCCAGTTACGACGTTCTAAAGCTCGTTCAGGATTCGCAACAGGATTGAAACGTGACGGTGCTTTAGGTAAACCTGCTAGCATGGCCATTTCTGCGATACTGAGCTGATCTAAAGTTTTGTTGTAGTAAATTTTGGCTGCGGCGGCAATGCCGTAGGCATTTTTACCTAAAAAGATTTTATTGACATACAACGTCAAAATTTCTTCTTTGCTCAGGTTTTGTTCGATTTTACGTGCTAGAAAGATTTCGGTAAGTTTGCGTTTTAAAGTACGTTCTGGGCTTAAATAATAATTTTTGGCCACCTGCATGGTAATCGTAGAACCACCTGTCTGCACATCAGAACCTGTAATGGTTTCACTGACTGCACGACCTAAACCTTTAAAGCTGATGCCACTATGCTCAAAAAAAGAAGAATCTTCTGCTGCAAGAAAGGCATGAATAAAAGTAGGTGGAATTTGATCGTATTCTACGGGCACAGAAAGTTTGCCGCCATATTCTGAGATTAGCTCATTATCAGCCGTATAAACTTGTAATGGTTTTAGTAAAGGCGCTTTTTTTAAAGAGCTCATTTCAGGTAGGGATGGCGCAATATAGAGATACATGCCATAAAAACCCATTGGAACTGAGACTAAAATAATGATAAGTACCAAAAAAAATGGATGAACATGACCTGAACTGGATAGCTTTTTCATAACAAGTAAGTTTTAATAAGAGCTAATAGCAAACGAATTGATGGTCAGTATATCCTTTAGACATGCGGATTGTTAGATGCCTTATTGTATCCGTATAAAATTAGAGACCGAGATCAGCTTGTTGTTTTGTTTGGGGATAAAAAAATAATAGGATAATGCTATCGTGCGCATGTTATATCGTAAACCAAATAAGGGGTTAGTAGGGGTCGATATTAGTTCGACTTCTGTTAAGTTATTAGAACTCTCTGTAAAAAACGGTCGCTACTGGGTAGAAAGCTATGCCTTGATACCCTTACAAGAAAATAGCGTGGTTGAGAAGAACATTCTCAATCCGGAAGCAGTCGGGGATGCGTTGGAGCGAGTGATTAACTTGGCCAATCCTCAATCGACCAATGCCGCTATTGCGATTCCGACTTCCATGGTGATTCATAAGATCATCGAAATGGATGCGGATATGACGGATGATGAGCGTGAAGTTCAAATCCGTATGGATGCAGAGCAATATATTCCCTTTCCACTGGACGAAGTTAGTCTGGATTTTGAAGTGCTGCCTGATCGTTTGGCAAATCCTACACGAGTCAATGTTTTATTGGTTGCAACCCGTACCGAAAACGTTGAAACACGTGTAGAAGTGCTTGAGCTTGCAGGTTTAACACCGAAAGTTGCTGATGTCGAAAGTTACGCAATGGAACGGGCTTTCGGGGTATTTGCTGATACTTTACCGATGGGTGTTAATACCGTCGGTATTTTAGATATCGGACATACCATGACCACACTTTCGGTCATGCAAAATGGCAAGATTATTTATACCCGCGAACAGGTTTTCGGTGGAAAGCAACTGACGCAGGACGTTCAGACACGTTACGGTTTATCTTTTGAAGAAGCAGGTCGTGCTAAAAAAGAACGCTCATTACCTGATGATTTTGATACTGAAGTGCTGGAACCTTTCTTAGAAGCGTTGGTTCAGCAGGCTGCACGATCTTTACAATTTTTCTTTTCTTCCTCACAGTTTAATGAAATTGACCATATTTTATTGGCTGGTGGTAATGCCAACATCCCTGGTTTGCCAAAACTTCTACAACAAAAATTAGGTTATCGCGTTACCACTGCTAATCCGTTTTTACAAATGGGTTTTTCTCCTCAGGTAGATATCAAAAAAATTGAAAATGATGCCTCTTCTTTAATGGTGGCATGTGGTCTGGCATTGAGGAGTTTTGATTAATGGCAAAGATTAACTTACTCCCTTGGCGTGATGAGCTAAGAGAGCAGCGCAAGAAACAATTTATTGCATTTAGTGCTGCCGTTGCAGTACTTGGGGTAGTTGCTGTGGTCTTAGCTTGGTTGTTTTATGATCATAAGCTTAATGATCAAGAACAAGCCAATCAATTGGTTGTCAGTACTAACCAGAATCTGGATACGCAGTTGAAATCACTGGATGGCTTACAAGAGCGCCGAAATGCGATTGTAGAGCGTATGAAGCTGATTCAAGGTTTGGAAGGTCAACGTCCAGTAACCGTTCGCTTGATTGATGAATTGGTGCGGGTGACACCCAGTAATATGTATCTGACCAAATTCAGTCGTACAGGCGATAAATTTACCATTGAAGGCAAAGCGGAAAGTCCAAATACTGTTGCAGAGTTATTGCGTAACTTAGAGGCTTCACCGTGGTATCGTAATGCCTTTATGAACTCCTTCTTGGCAGCAGATGATAAAAAAGATCAGAATCAAAGCTCTGTGGTGCCGCGTGTCGAAGAAAGCTATGGCACTTTCGTTGTGACCACAGATTTGGGTGAAATTGGGGCATCAGTTACAGAAGATAATAACGATCAATCAGGTTCAAATACGGGGGCAGCACAATGAGTCGTGATGAATTCAATGAACTAGATCCTGAAGTTGCTGCACCAAAGAAAAAGAAATTGACCTTAGATAAATTTCTTCAGCAGTTTAATACGCTGGATATGAATAACTACGGGGGATGGCCACTCTCAGTTAAGATTACCTGCTGGATTTTTATTTTCTTCGCCGTCTGTGCTTTGGGCTATTTTTTAGCCATTAAGCCTAAACTGGATGCGATCTCAACAGCTCAGGCACAAGAGCAGAATTTGCTCAACGAGTTTCGTGAAAAGGATTCAAAATTACGTAACTTGCAGCAATATCAGGTTCAGTTGCAGGAAATGGAATCGAATTTTAACCAGCAATTGGCGCAACTTCCAAAAGAAACAGAAATTCCAAGTCTGGTTGAAGATATCAATATGACAGGGGTAAATTCTGGACTTAAATTTAAAAATATCCGTCTTGAAAATGAAGTTAGACAAGAGTTCTTTATTGAACAGCCGATCTCGATTGATGCGACTGGGGATTATCATGCCTTTGGTGCATTTGTAAGCGCAATTGCGGCATTGCCTCGTATTGTAACTTTGCATGATTTTGTGATTGAAGGTAAACAGGTTAAAGAAAAAGCAGATATTCCTGAAATTAGTTATTCCGTGAAAGCAAAAACCTATCGATATATAGGTGCGGATGATCAGGCGAGTGGTGCTTCTGCTCCAGTTGCAGCGGGGGCAAAATAATGAAAAAACATAGTATTTTCATGGCAATCGTATGTTGTGGTTTGGTTGGTTGTGATTCACGTATTGACGCTGTAAATGAACAAATGGCAGCCATTCGTAATCAGCCACCTTTGCCGATTGAGCCAGCACCTGTTTTCACGCCTGTGCCGAGTTTTACCTATTCAGCCATGCAGTTGAAAAGCCCATTTTTACCTAGCTCTTTGGCAGCTGAACTCAAAATTATGGCAGGTAAACGGGTTTATCCGAACTTTAATCGTCAGCCGCAACCACTTGAAAGCTACGCACTCGAATCTTTAAATATGAAAGGCAGTATGCGTAGCCAAAATGGAAAGATTCTTGCATTAATTCAGACGCCTGATGGGCAAGTTGAGCGGGTTCAGGTTGGAAGCTATATGGGAATGAATCAAGGGCGAATTGTCGGAATCAGTCCGACACAAATTGATTTGGTTGAAATTGTACCAGATGGTCGAGATGGTTATGTTGAGCGTCCGCGTACCTTGGTTCTGATTGGGCCTGAGCCTTAAGTATGAAAGGAATAACAATGAAAAAGGGTTTAAAAAAAATTCTGATTGGGGATGGTGAGTCAATGAATCATACAGTTCGACAGTTTTCAATGGGTGCGGTTGCATTTGCAATCATGCAAGTGGCTAGTGCGCAGGTCAGTATTACCAATATTGTGCCCATGAATATCGCAGGACAGGGGACAGAAATCCGTGTGATGTTCAATGGTTTGCCACCGCAACCACAAGCATATCAAATGGAACAGCCATCCAGACTGATTTTGGATTTTGATAAGGCTCAGCTGGGTCTTAAACAAAATACTATTGCTGTCGCGACCAATGAAGCCAGCAGTGTCGATGTAGTATCTGATGCGAAGCGTTCACGTTTAACCGTAAATTTAAAAGATGCTGGAGCATTTACTACACGTGTTGAAGGCAATACTTTTATTTTAAAGATTAATAGTGCCCAACAAGTAATGACTCCTGCCGCTGTTGCTATGCCAGCGGCAACGAATATTCAGCAAGGGGTTTCTAATATTGGTTTTCAGCGCGGCTCGCAGGGCGAAGGTCAAGTGGTTATCGATTTGCTTGGCAGTAATACGCCTGTCGATGTACAGCAACAAGGCAGTAAAATTGTTGTACGCATGCTTGGCAATAAAATTCCGACCAATTTGGCACGACGTTTAAATGTCAATGATTTTGCTACGCCAGTTGCGAGTGTGGATGCCTATAATGAAGGCGGCAATGGGGTAATCGTGGTGCAATCTGCTGGTAGCTATGAATATATGGCATATCAGGCAGAAAATAAGCTGACTTTAAGCCTTAAACGTCCAGTGGATCGTAATCAGTTAGGCGCACGTTCTACGCCAAATTATAGTGGTAAAAAAATCTCTCTAGATTTCCAGGATATTGAAGTGCGTCGTGTACTTCAGTTATTGGCAGATTTTACTGATATCAACATGGTGACGGCAGATTCAGTACAGGGCAATATTACTCTACGCTTAAAGGATGTGCCGTGGGATCAGGCGTTAGATATTATTTTAAAAACTAAAAATCTGGATAAACGCCGTAGCGGTAATGTGATCTGGATCGCGCCAGTTACTGAATTAACCAAAGCTGAAGAAGAAGAAGCCAAAGCGATTGCGCAAAGTGTCAAACTTGCGCCTTTACAAACTGAGTATATTCAACTCAGTTATGCGAAAGCCGCCGATATTGAAAAATTGATGACTCAAGGTAAAAACAGCTCAAGTTCAGGTTCATCAAATTCAGGTGGTTCAGAGCCGTTAGGTGATAGTGTTGGTAGTTTGCTGAGTCCAAGAGGAACTGTGTCGATTGATCCACGAACCAATACTTTAATCATTAATGATACTGCACAGAAAATTGATCAGATTCGTAAAATGATTGATTTATTGGATGTGCGTGTTAAGCAGGTGATGGTGGAGGCGCGGATTGTGCGAGCAAGCACTTCATTTACCAAAGAAATGGGGGTGAAGTGGGGTGTTCTTTCACAGGGGATTACCAAAAATAATGATTTGTTGGTCGGTGGTAGTGAAACTACTTTATGGAATCTGCGTGATCCTGATGACGATGGTAAATACACCATCGAACGCCCAGATAACCTGAATGTAGATTTAGGTGTCACTTCAGCGGGTGCGAGTAAAATTGCCTTTGGCTTAATTAGTTTGTCTGACTTTATGCTGGATTTGGAATTATCTGCATTACAAGCAGATGGTTATGGTGAAGTGATTTCAACACCAAAAGTCATGACTGCTGATAAACAAACCGCCAAAGTTGCAACGGGTCAGGAAGTGCCTTATCAGTCCACCACAAACTCTGCTTCGGGTTCAACGGCAACCACTTCATTTAAAGAAGCTTTACTCAGCCTTGAAGTCACACCAAGTATTACACCTGATGGTAAAATCCAGATGCTGTTGGATATTTCCAAAGATTCGATCGCTGGAGAAGCGCCGAATGGTGAGTTGATTCTAAATAAAAACACGATTAATACCAATGTGTTGGTCGATAATGGTGAAACGGTGATTCTGGGTGGGGTATTTGAACAGACTACAACCAATCAACAGACGAAAGTGCCGTTCTTGGGAGACTTACCTTGGGTGGGACGTTTATTTAGAAAAGACTCTAAAAAGGACGATAAACAAGAGTTGTTGATCTTCGTTACCCCGAGAATTGTTAATGACACTCAGGTGAGAAATCAGTAATATAAGTTTAATTCAAGTTATGCAATAGGTGACTCCTTGCTAGGCAAAGAGTTTAGAGCTCTGCCAAATATCTATTTGGTGGGGCCAATGGGAGCAGGAAAAACAACAGTAGGACGGCACTTGGCTGAGCTTTTGGGGCGCGAGTTTCTGGATAGTGATCATGAAATTGAGCGTAAAACTGGAGCCAGTATTCCGTGGATATTTGAAAAAGAAGGTGAGATTGGTTTTCGCTCGAGAGAAAAAACAGTCATTAATGAGTTAACCCAGCGTAGACAATTGGTTGTGGCTACAGGTGGTGGTGCGGTGACTCAAGCCGAAAACCGCGCTTATTTGAAAAACCGCGGTATTGTGATCTATCTTTATACGCCTGTAGAATTACAATTACAGCGTACCTATCGGGATAAAAATCGACCATTATTGCAGGTTGAAAACCCAGAGCAAAAACTCAAAGATCTACTTCAAATTCGTGATCCTCTGTATCGTGAAGTTGCACATTATGTGATAGAAACACATCAAGGGGCTGCACGAGAATTGGCACAGCATATTTTACGTGTGATTTTGGCAGCAGAATCTCACTAGGCTATTTATTTTATTATTGGCATTAAAGTTTCATGCAAACACTTCATGTAGAACTCGGTGATCGTCGTTATCCTATTTTTATTGGTAGTCAGTTAGATCCAAAAACATTGTTAGCACCTTATATCAAAGGTCAGCAAGTGATGATCGTGACCAATACCACATTGGAACAACTGTATTTGTCCCATTATGTTCATGATTTAGAATCTTTGGGTAAAAAAGTGGCGACCTGTGTGCTGCCTGATGGTGAAAAATATAAAAATCTTGAAAATTTAAACCTGATTTTCGATGCATTGTTAGAAGCGGGCTTCAATCGTGATTGTACTGTCTTGGCATTGGGAGGCGGCGTGATTGGCGATATGGCAGGTTTTGCATCAGCCTGTTTCCAGCGAGGTGTTTATTTTATTCAGGTGCCAACTACTTTGCTTTCTCAAGTAGATTCTAGCGTCGGTGGAAAGACAGGGATTAATCATCCCTTAGGCAAAAATATGATTGGCGCATTTAAGCAGCCTGAAGTAGTTATGGCGGATATGGCACAGTTGCGTACTTTGCCAGCACGTGAGTTGTCTGCTGGGCTGGCCGAGGTGATTAAATATGCATTGCTGGGTGATCTTGAGTTTTTAGCTTGGTTAGAACAGCATATGGATGGCTTACTTGCAGGTGATGAAAGTCTATTGGCCCAAGCGGTTTATCGTTCTTGTGCGCATAAGGCTAGAATTGTGGCGAACGATGAAAAAGAGCAGGGTGAGCGCGCGCTTTTAAATCTGGGACATACGTTTGGTCACGCGATTGAATCTTATTTGGGTTATGGTAAATGGCTACATGGTGAAGCTGTAGCAACGGGAATGGTCATGGCGGCTGATTTGTCACAGCGCATGGGTTGGATTTCCGCTGAAGATTTACAGCGTACAAAAAATATCATTCAACGTGCAAAATTGCCGATATCATGTCCGAAAATTCCATTGGATGAGTTTTTGTCTTATATGGCACACGACAAAAAAGTTCTGAATGGACAGTTGAGATTGGTGTTGTTACAACAACTGGGTCAGGCTGTCATTACCAAAGAATTTGATGTTGAGAAAATGAAACAGGTTATTTTGGAAAATCAGGCAGAGTGAGATTGGGTGTAATATGACGGTATCACGTACGCTGTGGCAGAATATTCAGCACTATAGTTGGCTAGTGCTTGGTCTGCTGTGCTTATTGCTGGCGCTGATCTTTTGGGCGATCACCAGTTCAGATAAAGTGGTACAAGTCGAAAAACAAGATATTGTTGAAACACAGTCTCAGATTCAGCCACAGAAAGTGACCGCGACGACCAATTTGGGGACTTTGTCTGATGAAGTCAGACCCTTAGATTTAACTATGCGTGTAATTACCGCAGGAAATCATGAGGCAGAGTTTCGTGGTACCAAGTTTATGCAGGAAAATCAGCGGAACTGGACCATTGAGTTATTTCGTTCGTCTAATGAAAATATTATTAAAAACTATTTAAAGAGTCAGTCTGACCGTAAAAATTTCATTTACTTTCGTTTAAGTGGGGAAAATCAGGAAGAACAATACGTTCTAGCCTATGGGGTATTTAATCGGGAAGCCGATGCAACGCATCAATTATCGCAATTAAATCTGAAATTCCCTGCTTCAGTACACCCGAAGGCAGTGTCTTTGGCTAATTATTTACCGTTGATTAATGATTTAGGCTCTGAAGAAATTAAGGGCAGCGCAGGGCAACTTTATAGCGTTAATCTAAGAAACGCACCGATACCTGTCGCCCCTGTATCACCAACTCCCTCCGTTGAGTCTGCACCTGCTGCTCCAACGACCTCAACAACAGTCACTCAGCGTGATCAAGACGGGAATGTGGTCGGTGTGCAGCGCCAATCAAATAATGTTTCTTCTCTAAATCCAAGTAGTACTGCACCTAATACCCCTAATGTGGAAAATCGTCCTTCGCGGAACAATGAACGCGAAATAAGTGATCCATTTAATTAATACATGCACAAAAATAGTGCATGTATTAATCTCAAATATTATTTTGCACAATGTTGGTTCAAAATTTAAGTTTATTTTAAGGCGTTACAAAAATACAAAATTAATTATCTTTTATAATTAAATCACTTAGTTATTTCTAATTGGTATTGGCATTATTTTTGCATTATCGATGCGCTAATTGATCACTTTGTCCCTATTTTGGAGCTTAATCTTTTAATTAGTATGCGAAATCGTCGTTTTAAACTGCTATAAAACAGTGCGAAATAACTCAAAACGTTTTTGCCAAGAAAGTTGCTGTCTGCTTGCCACAAAGGGCGTATAGTCAGATAGTAATGCAAAAATGGATTGTAAAACATTTAGCTTTACGTGAGTAATAGACAACGTCGCGAAGTAAATTGATCGTTTTATGCTCGAAAGAGCCATGTTGAAAGAAGGGTACGCTATGCACTTGCCATCGCCTCATACTGTAGCTCCCGCTCAAGGTTTATATCAACCAGATGAGTTTAAAGATAACTGCGGTTTTGGTTTGATTGCCCAGATGAAGGGCCAACCAAGTCACCACCTTGTTCAAACCGCAATTCACAGTTTAAGTTGCATGACGCATCGTGGTGGTATTGCCGCTGATGGTAAAACAGGGGATGGGTGCGGTCTATTACTGGCTATGCCAAAAGCTTTTTTCCGTGATGAAGCGAAAAAGCTTAGTGATATCACGTTGAGTGAGATTTTCGCTGCGGGTACGGTTTTTCTTAATGTAGATCCTGCATTGGCACAGCACGCAAAAAATACCCTGAACAAGGAAATTGAATCAGAAGGCTTAAAAGTTTTGGCTTGGCGTGTTGTCCCAACCAATAACGATGTATTGGGTGAAATTGCACTCCAGTCTTTACCTGTCTTTGAACAAATTATTGTAAACTGTCCAATGGGCGTGACTGAGGTTGAATTCAACCGTAAGTTATTCTTGGCGCGTCGCCGTGCTGAACAAAAATTACAAAACGATAGCTCATTCTACGTAACGACTTTGTCTTCAAATGTGATCAGCTATAAAGGTTTGATGATGCCAGCAGCAATTGCTGACTTTTATACAGATCTAGCGGATGAACGTCTGACTTCACATATCGTGGTGTTCCATCAACGTTTCTCAACCAATACATTACCGCGTTGGCCGTTAGCGCAGCCGTTTCGTTATTTGGCGCACAATGGTGAAATCAACACCATTACCGCTAACCGTAACTGGGCATTAGCGCGGACACCGAAATTTGAAAACCCATTATTACCAGGTTTAACTGAGCTTAATCCAATTGTAAACCGTACTGGATCAGACTCTTCAAGCTTAGACAATATGCTTGAAATTCTGGTTGGCGGTGGCATGGATTTATTCCGTGGCTTACGTATGCTGGTTCCACCTGCATGGCAAAATGTTGAAACTCTAGATGCAGACTTACGTGCCTTTTATGAGTTTAACTCTAAACACATGGAAGCATGGGATGGACCTGCGGGTCTGGTGATCCAAGATGGTCGTCATGCGATTTGTATGCTGGATCGTAATGGTTTACGTCCTGCGCGCTGGGTGATTACCAAAAATGATTATATTACCCTTGCTTCTGAAATTGGGGTGTGGGACTACCAACCTGAAGATGTTGTATCTAAAGGTCGTGTCGGCCCAGGTCAAATTTTGGTAGTCGATACCTTTACAGGTAAATTACTCGACACCAATGATGTCAGCACACATCTGAAAAAAATGCGTCCATATCGTGAGTGGTTGCGTGAACACGCGTTGCGCTTACAGGCAGACCCTGAGCTTGAAGAAAAACTATCTGAGCAGGGATTGGCTGGCGATGAGCTAAAGACGGCTCAGAAAATGTTTATGGTGACGTTTGAAGAACGTGACCAGATGCTACGTCCGATTGCTGAAAGTGGTCAGGAAGCAGTAGGCTCAATGGGTGATGATACGCCAATGGCGGTTTTATCACGTCAGGTTCGCCATGTTTCTGATTATTTCCGTCAACAATTTGCACAGGTGACCAATCCTCCGATCGATCCATTACGTGAATCGATTGTGATGTCACTTGAAACCTGTTTAGGTCGTGAACAGAATGTCTTCGAGCAAGGGCCAGAACATGCAGATCGCTTGATTATCTCAAGCCCTGTACTTTCAAATTCGAAAATGCATCAATTACGCAATTTAAACCGCGCAGGTTATGAGATTGCAGAAATTGATCTGAATTATCGTGAAGAAGAAGGCTTACAAGCTGCGGTCAATCGTATTTGTGAGGAATCTGCACAGGCAGTTCGTGATGGTCAAACGTTATTGATCCTTTCTGATAAAAATTTGCGTCAGGGGTATCTACCTGCAAATGCGGCTTTAGCAACAGGTGCAGTACACCATTATTTGATTCAGACGGGTTTGCGTACCGATGCCAACATTATTGTTGAAACGGGTGTTGCACGTGATGCGCATCAATTTGCAGTCTTGCTCGGTTTTGGTGCAACGGCAGTTTATCCATACCTTGCTTATGATGTGATCAATGATTTAATCGCAAAAGGTGAGTTACTTGGTGATCCAGTACATGCCCAAGCCAACTTCCGCAAAGGTATTGATAAAGGTCTATTGAAAGTTCTCTCTAAAATGGGGATTTCAACAGTCGCGTCTTATCGTGGTGGACAGCTTTTTGAAGCAGTGGGTTTATCATCAGAAGTGGTGGATAAATGCTTCCTCGGTGTACCAAGCCGTATTCAGGGTGCAACTTTTGTTGATCTTGAAAATGATCAGAAAAAACTGGCTGATTTGGCATGGAAAGCGCGTAAGCCAATTGATCAGGGTGGTATGCTGAAGTTTGTATTTGGCAAGGAATATCATGCGTTTAACCCAGACGTGATCAATGCGCTACACAAAGCGGTACGTTCAGGCAATTATGCTGACTTTAAAGAATATGCTGAACTGGTCAATAGCCGCCCAATCGCGACGATCCGTGATTTATTCAAGCTCAAAACCACCAATTCAATTCCTGTTGAGCAGGTTGAATCGGTTGAGGCAATTTTGCCACGATTTGACTCAGCGGGGATGTCATTAGGGGCATTGTCACCAGAAGCGCATGAAGCGATTG
Source organism: Acinetobacter septicus (assembly GCF_019355975.1). Classification (NCBI taxonomy): domain Bacteria; kingdom Pseudomonadati; phylum Pseudomonadota; class Gammaproteobacteria; order Moraxellales; family Moraxellaceae; genus Acinetobacter; species Acinetobacter septicus. The sequence continues at coordinate 2,532,967 of NZ_CP079898.1, forward strand.
CGATTGCCATGAACACCATTGGCGGTCGTTCGAATTCAGGTGAGGGTGGTGAAGATCCTGCGCGTTATGGCACGATTCGTAACTCGAAAATTAAACAGATCGCATCGGGTCGTTTTGGGGTAACTCCTGCTTATCTGACTTCTGCGGAAGTCCTACAGATCAAAGTCGCTCAAGGCGCAAAACCGGGTGAAGGTGGTCAGCTTCCGGGTGGTAAAGTCAATAGCTTAATTGCACGTTTACGTTATTCTGTTCCGGGCGTTACCTTGATTTCTCCGCCGCCACATCATGATATTTATTCGATTGAAGATTTGTCACAATTGATTTTTGACTTGAAGCAAGTCAATCCTCAGGCGATGGTTTCAGTCAAGCTAGTCTCTGAACCGGGTGTAGGTACGATTGCCGCAGGTGTTGCCAAAGCGTATGCCGACTTCATTACCATTTCTGGTTATGACGGTGGTACAGCGGCTTCTCCACTTTCATCCATTCATCATGCGGGTTCACCGTGGGAGCTTGGTCTGTCTGAAGCGCATCAAGCCCTGCGTGTAAATGACCTACGTGGTAAAGTTCGTGTACAAACAGATGGTGGTTTAAAAACTGGTCTGGATGTCGTAAAAGCCGCGATTTTGGGTGCTGAAAGCTTTGGTTTTGGTTCTACGCCTATGATCGCATTAGGCTGTAAATACTTGCGTATTTGCCACCTGAATAACTGTGCGACGGGTGTTGCAACACAACAAGACAAACTCCGTCAGGATCACTATATTGGTGAACCTGAAATGCTCATCAATTTCTTCCATTTCATTGCTGAAGAAACCCGTGAGTGGTTGGCTGCATTAGGTGTTGCTTCCCTGAAAGACTTGATTGGTCGTGTGGATTTACTTGAAGTATTGCCGGGTGAAACTGATAAACATGCACATCTTGATTTAACACCATTGTTGCAGTCACATCCTGCGGCACAAGGCAAGGCACAATACTGTGAAGTTCAGGGTAATGAGCCATTTGATAAAGGCTTGCTGGCTGAACGTATGGTAGAAGAAATGCTTCCTGCCATTGAAGCGGGTACAGGTGGTGAGTTTAATTTTGAAGTTGGTAACTGTGATCGTTCAATTGGCGCACGTGTTTCTGGTGAGATTGCGCGTCGTTATGGCAATCTGGACATGGAATCACATCCAGTCATTATGAACTTAAAAGGTACAGCAGGTCAGTCACTGGGTGTGTGGAATGCAGGTGGTTTGCATATCAAACTTGAAGGTGATGCCAACGATTACGTTGGTAAAGGGATGGCAGGTGGTCGAGTGTCGATCTTCCCACCAAAAGGTTCACCATTCCAGACCCAACATACTGCGATTATTGGTAATACCTGTATGTACGGTGCAACAGGCGGTAAGTTATTTGCAGCAGGTACGGCGGGTGAGCGTTTTGCCGTGCGTAACTCTGGCGCGTTTGCCGTGATTGAAGGTGCAGGCGACCACTGTTGTGAATATATGACAGGCGGGATTGTGACTGTGCTCGGTAAAGTCGGTCATAACTTCGGTGCGGGTATGACAGGTGGTTTTGCTTATGTACTCGATCTGGATAATGACTTTGTTGATTATTACAACCATGAGTTGATTGACCTGACTCGTATCTCGACGGAGTCGATGGAAGAGCATCAACAATTCCTGCTTCGTATTCTGGATGAACACATTAAAGAAACAGGTAGTGCTTGGGCGTATAAGATCCGCAATGAGTTTGATTTTTACAGTCGGAAGTTCTGGCTTGTAAAACCAAAAGCTGCTAATTTGCTCACGCTTTTGAAAGCAACTCAAGCTGATCCTCAATAATTCCACTACTGCATATACATAGGCAGGTGCAGGTAACAGCGAACTCTGCACCTACCCACGGAGAGAGACATGGCAGAACGCCTCAATAATGACTTTCAGTTTCTGGATGTAGCACGCCAAGATCCAGAGAAAAAAGATATTACTGTCCGCAAAGCAGAATTTGTGGAAATTTATAAGCCTTTTACTGCTGATGTTGCAGCGAATCAGACACATCGTTGTCTGGCTTGTGGTAACCCGTATTGTGAATGGAAATGCCCAGTGCATAACTACATTCCAAACTGGTTAAAACTGATTGCTGAGGGTCAGATTTTCCAAGCGGCAGAACTTTGCCATCAAACCAATACCTTGCCAGAAGTCTGTGGTCGTGTTTGCCCACAAGACCGTTTATGTGAAGGGGCATGTACCCTGAATGACGGTTTTGGTGCAGTGACGATTGGTAATGCTGAAAAATATATCAATGATACTGCTTTTGCACTGGGCTGGCGTCCAGATATGTCGCATGTCAAATGGACAGATAAAAAAGTGGCGATTATTGGTGCTGGCCCTGCGGGTCTAGGTTGTGCTGATATTCTAGCGCGTAATGGCGTAAAACCGGTCATTTTTGACAAACGTCCTGAAATTGGAGGTTTGCTCACATTCGGTATTCCAGAATTTAAAATGGAAAAAGACGTCATGAAGCGCCGCCGTGAAATCTTCACGGGTATGGGGATGGAATTCCGTTTAAATACTGAAATTGGTACAGATGTTACGATTGAACAACTGCTACAAGAATATGATGCAGTGTTTATGGGAATGGGAACCTATACCTATATGAAAGGTGGTTTCCCTGGTGAGGATCTGGATGGTGTCTACGATGCACTGGATTTCCTGATTGCAAATGTCAATCGCTGTCAGGGTTGGGAAAAAGATGCTGGTGAATTCATCAGTGTCGAAGGTAAAAAAGTGATTGTGCTGGGCGGTGGTGATACCGCGATGGACTGTAACCGTACTTCGATTCGTCAGGGTGCTGAACAGGTGACCTGTGCCTATCGTCGTGATGAAGCCAACATGCCGGGTTCACGTCGTGAAGTGAATAATGCGCGTGAAGAAGGGGTGAACTTCCTATTTAACCGTCAACCGATCGAAGTTGTTGGTGAAAATGGCAAAGTGACTGGTGTTAAAGTTGTGACCACTCAATTGGGCGAGCCTGATAGTCGTGGTCGACGTAGTCCTGAGCCAATTCCGGGTTCTGAAGAAGTTTTGGCAGCCGATGCAGTTTTACTGGCATTCGGTTTTCGCCCAAGTCCAGCAGACTGGTTCACTGGTGCGAACATCGGCTTGGATGGTTCAGGTCGTGTGATTGCGCCTGAACAACAACAGTATAAATTCCAGACCTCTAACCCGAAAATTTTTGCGGGTGGTGATATGGTACGTGGTTCTGACCTAGTGGTGACAGCCATCTGGGAAGGTCGCCAAGCAGCAGAAGGTATTTTGGATTATCTTGATGTTTAAAATCTAGAGATTCAAAAGCGATGTGAAGCCCGCAGTGATGCGGGCTTTTTATACTGCGCCAAAAGGTAAAAGCTGAAGAAAATGATCGAGTAAAATAGACGAGCTACGTTTATTCCAAATACAGTGTGTTTCAGAAAGAATGTCATTATTTTCAATTTCAATAAATCGCACATAATCCTTTTTAACGACTGCATCGATTTGGGCACGAGCGCAATCCCTAAATCCAATTCTACGAACTCCACGATGGTGAGCCAGTTCCGAATTTCATGCATAGCCTATGCTTTCAGTAAAGCTGCCTTGATTGGGCTGACTCGGGTCGCAGCTTTGGAATTGGGTGCTTATGGTATTACTGTAAATGCGATTGGACCTGGTCCAATCGAAACAGAGCTGTTTAAGCAAGCCAATCCAAAGGATGCACCAGAAACGGAACAGATTTTAAAGAATGTGCCAGTACAACGTTTCGGACAGCCTGAAGATATTGCTCATGCTTGTGATTTTTTTCTCAGTGAAAAATCAGGATTTATTACGGGGCAAATTTTATATGTCTGTGGGGGCATGACCGTAGGCCTAAATCCGATTTAAATTGTTTAAATACAGTTCATTTAAAACGCAACGATAAAGTGCTTTCAAATAGAATCAAACGGATTTATTGGTCAAAATGAGCACTTTGGCAAATGGCTGAGTTTTTATGCAATATACAAATGTATAGAAATTTCTAATACTGATTTCTTCGTTGTATTGTTGAGGAATTCCCATGAGCTTAGCTCAAGTGACGAAACAAAAATCATATCTAAATCGTCCGAAAGCGCTTGGTATTACCGTACGTCGTCTACAATTTCACCCTGAAAAAATTAAACGACATTACTTTGCCAATTCACCTGTCATGTCACATATGCTCACGGCCTTGTCTTCGACCTTTCCGATTGGCGAACAATTTTTTGTACATAGCGTACGTAATGTTCGGGATAAGGTAACTGATCCAACATTACAGGCGCAGATTGCGGCATTTATTGGACAGGAGGCGATGCATTCCAAAGCGCATAGTGAGTTTAATGATGCATGGCGACGTGATCACTATAATCTGGATCGTTTTCAGGCATGGTTAGCGCGAAAAAATATTCATGTCCGCAGCTTACATCCTAAAATTCAGTTGGCCATTACCTGTGCCTTTGAACATTTTACCGCATTATTAGGTGGCTATATTTTACGTCATCCTGAAGTGCTGAGTACGCTTGATGAAGATGCGATCAAACTTTGGGTTTGGCATGCGATTGAAGAAATTGAACATCGCTCAGTTGCGTTTGAGGTGTATCAGGCAGTGTACGGCGATGACCGTGTTCGTCGTTTGTTGATGCGTAGTGTCACGACAGGCTTTGCGAGCCTAACACTGTATTCAACTACGCGTTTGTTTTGGCAAGATAAATGGCGCAGTTTACCTAAAATTGGAGGCAATCTATTTGGCTTGTATTTGTTAGCTAAGATGTTCATTCAATTATTACCTGAATATTTGTCCTATTACAAAGCGGACTTTCATCCAGCGGAACAGGACTATAGTCAGATTGTGAAATACTGGAAAGAGAAAATGGCAAATGAATATCACATGCAAAGCTTTCAGGAAGAAGTCATGCCAAAGCTCTATAGTTAAATTAATTGACTACAAAGATAAGTTTCATAAAAACGGATGTAAAGTCCGTTTTTTGATGATGTAAAGAAAAGAAACAAACATCACTTTCAATCCTCGCTAAAATGCATTTATGTAAAAAAATTCCAAGAAATACTAAGAGGATATCATCATGAATCTTTTAAAAAAGACTGCGGTTGCAACTTTACTTGCGAGTACTTTGGCTTTTTCTGGCTGTGGTTATAACACTTTACAGGCCAAAGATGAGGCGGTGACTGCTTCATGGTCAGAAGTACAAAACCAATATCAACGCCGTTCAGACTTGGTGCCAAATCTGGTCAATGTGGTCAAAGGTTATGCAACGCATGAAGAAAAAGTATTAACTGAGGTCACTCAGGCACGCTCTAATGTTGCAGGGCTAAAAGTTGATCAAAGCGTACTTGAAAATCCAGAACTATTTAAAAAATATCAGGAAGCACAAAGCCAATTAACGGGTTCATTATCACGCTTGATCGCAGTATCAGAAAATTATCCAGACCTCAAAGCCAATGAGCAATTCCGTGATTTACAGGTACAGCTTGAAGGCACAGAAAACCGGATTGCAGTGGCACGTAATCGTTATATCACCACCGTTCAGGATTACAACACTTATGTGCGTCAGTTCCCACAAGTCATGACTGCCAAAGTGATTGGTATGCATGAAAAACCAAATTTTAGCGCAGAAGCTGGCGCAGAAAAGGCACCAACAGTTTCGTTTAACTAAACCTGATTAGATAAATAGGTGCTGTGATGATCAAAACTGCCATGTTGGAGATGCAAAATCGCTGGAAAAAAGCGGTTTTGATGCTGCTGTGTTGTTGTGGATTTTTACTCTCGACCACGGTCTGGAGCGAAGTCGCCACTGCACAGGATTCGGATGATGCTGATACCATCATTGCAGGCAAGATCATTCAACAGCAACAAAACCCGCAGCAACAAAAGTCAGCAGCATCCACACTGCAAAGCTCGACTACGGTTCAACAACCTGAAATTGCCAATGATATGGCTGAAGGCGAATCGATTCGAGGACTGCCAAGTATGAATGAGCCAGTGATTGATCAGGCGAATCTACTCACAGCAGAACAGAAACAGACCATTTCACAGCAAATATTAAAACTTTATCAGGACAATAAAGCGCAAATCGGTATCGTCATTGTTCCGACTACGGGGCAGGAAGATATTTTTGATTATGCCATGCGGATCGGTGAAAAATGGCAATTAGGTTCAGCCAAACGTGATAATGGCTTGCTGATGGCAATAGCGGTCAATGATCGACGTATCCAGATTTTGACAGGATATGGTCTGGAAGGCGTCATCCCAGATATTGTCGCCAGTCGGATTATTCGTAATCAAATGACACCCTACTTTCAGCAAGGACAATACGCACAAGGCATACAAGCAGGTTTAAATGAAATTGATCGGGTCTTAAACCTTGACCCTGAAATTGCTCAACAAGCGGCGGCAGACTTAAAAGAACGTCAGGCGCAGGCCATGCATGAACAAGAAGCACGTTCACATATGCTGGTCTATTCTCTGATCATTATCGTCGTTGGGGTATTTGCATCATTTATAGTAGGAAATCGTGTGAGTGCGGCAACTGCCGGTGTGGCGGGTATCGTGGCTGGACTGGTCAGTGGTGTCGGTTTGGTTACCAGTATATTGGCGGGTTTTGGAATTTTCTTTTTACTGATTACTTCACTAGCACAGTTGATCTTGCAAATCTTTGCTTCTGGCGGAGGTGGTCGTGGAGGTGGAGGTTACGGCGGTGGAGGCTTTGGTGGAGGAGGCGGTTATAGTGGCGGCGGTGGTAGCTTTGGTGGCGGGGGAGCGTCAGGATCATGGTAACGAAAACAGATACAACACAAATCATCACTCAGCCGAAATTGGATGAAAAAGCACAACCGAGTTTAAAGCGTTGGTTTAAACATGCATTTTATTTTTCAGCCAGTAAACGCTTGTTTTCAAAACAGGATCAACTCGAGATAACAAATGCCGTTAAACAGGCAGAACATGGTCATATTGGTGAGATACAGGTGGTGATTGAAGGGCATATTCCTTGTTCTCAGGCTTATTATCAAAATACCCGTCGTCGTGCTGAACAGCTTTTTGCTGAATTAGGCGTTTGGGATACGGAATACAATAGTGGCATATTGTTGTATCTCAATTTGTGTGAACGGCAGGTTGAAATTGTGATTGATCGTGGCATTTGCGCTTTGACCCATGAAGCTGAGTGGCAAGCGATTTGTCAGCATATCGTGACTGAACTTAAAGCAAAAAATTATCGACAAGCGGTGGTCAAGGGTGTGTTGGAAATTGGAGAAATTTTAGATCAATTTTATGATAAGCAGATCACGGATAAAGATGATGAGCTCGATAATTCACCAATTATTTTAAATTAACGAGAAAAATCTCAAATGTTATTAAGTGACGATATTTGTCGCTTTTTTCTTATTTGGATACTTAAAGAAACAGAAATAAAAAAAACTTTTTATAAACTACTGTTTTTTATTTTGAAATGATTATAATCAGAGTTGGCATATTTTATGCTCATATAAATTAGCTTACAAAGCTTTATAAAAAATACACAATTCGTGGAGAATGTTATGAACGCACAAAAAGGTTTTACCTTAATTGATGATCGTTGTGGCGATCATTGGTATCTTGGCAGCAATTGCGATTCCTGCTTATCAGAATTATACAGCGAAGTCACAGGTGGCTGCTGGTTTGGCAGAGATATCACCAGCTAAAACTAATGCCGAAGCAAAATTAGCAGAAGGCATCTCTGGTAGTATCACAACAGCATCAGCTTTAGGGATTCAAGGTACAACGAAACGTTGTTCGACTATTACCGTAAGTGTTGCTGCAAATGGTACGAGTTCTATTCAATGTGCTTTAGTTGGAACATCAGCAATTGATACTAAGACTATTACTTGGAGTCGTACTCAAGATAATCCAACAACTGGAGAAATCGGTGTGTGGTCTTGCGCAACTACGGTAGCTGCTGAGTTTAAGCCAAAGACTTGCTCTTAATTAACTGTTACTCAAAGAAAGGCATAGTTTAGCTATGCCTTTTTGCAAAAAAGAATTTTTAAATGTTTTGTAAGTTTATAATTTCAACTTCTAGTATATTATATATTTTATTATTATTAATCCCTGTACATTATCAACCTTGGGCCAGTTTTCTTCAAGAAATAGTGGCTTTTATTGCTTTATTATTATTATTACTTCTATTTATTCATAAAAAAATATTAGTACCAAAATTAGTAATTCCTACCTTTATAGTAGCTTTAATCCCAGTATTTCAATTTTTTCTAGGGCAAATTTTCTATTATCAAAAAGCTATGCTTGCTAGTATTTATATCCTAAGTTTTGGCGTCGCATGTTCAATTGCATATACGATTTGTCAAAGACATAAAGAATTAAGTAAAACAGTGATGGAGTTATTGTCTATTACCTTTATTATCGCAGGTGTCATTTCCGCCTGTATCGCGATTGTACAGTGGCTAGGTCTTGTCCATGACTCAGAATATATTTTAAATCTTGTGGGGAATAGACCTTATGCAAATATGGCTCAACCCAATCACTTAGCGACATTACTCACTTTAAGTTTACTATCTTGCCTATACTTTTTTGAAAAAAGGAAAAATGCTTTAGTTTTATCAATTATAAGTATTATTTTAATATTTTGTATCGCTCTTACCCAATCAAGGACTACATGGTTAGTTAGTCTATTTGTTTTAATATTTTATTTGATGAAAACCAAAGAGTTTAACTTTAGATTGTCCAAAAATAAGATTTTTATTTGGTTTTTAAGTTATGTACTTATTATATTTTCCTTACCAATTCTTAATTCAGTTTTATCTCATTATTTTAATATTAATGATACAAGTACTGTAGTTGAACGTGCATCTTCTGGCTATTTACGATTAAAAATCTGGGATCAGATGCTTCACGCCATTATACAGAAACCTATATGGGGTTATGGCTGGAATCAAACTACTGCCGCGCAATATGCAGTTATTGATCGGGTGCATGGACATGAGTGGGCTTCAAGTGCACACAATATCATTTTAGATGTTATTATCTGGTGTGGGCTCCCAATTGGGTTAATAATCACAGGCTATTTTTTTTATATTTATTTAGCTTTCCTCATCAAGTCAAAGTCTAGTGAAACCATTGTTGCGACACTTATGATTTCGGCCGTATTAATTCATTCTCTTTTGGAATATCCACTTTATTATTCATACTTTCTTTTACCAGTCGGGTTATTATGCGGCGTAGTTTTATCAGAAATATCAAATAATTATATTAAAGTTCCTTTATTTTTTAATTGGCTTTTAATTGTTTTTAGCTTTTTCGGGACTGGCTATATATTTACTGAATATAATAAAATTTCTGATAACATGATTGCAGCAAATACGCATGAGATGAATGATCTAAAAACAGAGTTAATTTTGCCTTATCCTATCCCATTTTTTGATATGTTCAATGAAAGAGCAAAATGGATTGCGCTATATCCGTATTCAAAAGTGAGTAGCGAAGAATTAGATCAAAGCAGAAAAATGGTTCAAACTTATCTAACACCTTATGATTTGTATAAATTTGCAAAATTACTAGCCTTTAATGGTCATAAAGAAGAAGCGATTAGGCAGTTAACTGTTTTAAAAATTATGTATAATCAACGCTATAGTTATGAAAGTCTATTTGTAAAGGAGGCTTCTGTCAAAAAGACCTATTCAGTTGCTAAACAATAGGAAGGGACATGCGATGTTGGAATACCAACTGTATGGCATATATACTTTCCCTCTTGGGTTCTAGTTAAACTAATTTCTGCATCATTTCCCAATCCAGTTTTGTTCTTTAGTTTACAAGAAATAGCCTTATTAATTTCCCCGTTTTTTTGATCATAACTTTTTAAAATTTGGCATAACGTTGTTTCTTGAATGGGGGCACTAATAGGTAAACTGGTGGAGTATTCAGTATTGACTTCTAATTCATATCCTGCTCTTTTAGTTGATATCTCTTGAAATGCGCCTTTTAATCGGGTCGAAATCATATACGATTGATATAGAGGAATAGCAATAGAAATCAATATACTGAGGACAGTAACGACAATCACTAATTCGATTAGAGTGAAACCTTTAGACATTTTGACTCTCTTTTTTTAAATTTTGGTTACAAAAATCATGCCTAAAAATAATAATTAAATAATTCAATGCTTTAGTGGTATTAGCTAAATTTTTTTTCTAAAAATAGTTTTAAAGTGACGGATTTTGTTATTTTTGACTAATTTTAATTTATAAATTGATACCCCGAAATATAAATTCATATTACTTAGGCAATGTATAATCCCCACACTCTATTTTTCGCACTATACCTATGCGCGCTTTTTTCCTATTTTTAGCGTCTATTCTCATTAGCCTTGCATGGCTATCTCCTGATCATGCTTTTCCGTGGCTGACATTTTCCAGTGAAATGCTGAGTTTTGCCGCAGTACTGAGTTTATTGGCAGGACTGTGTGATCAAAATCTACGAGTTCCTAAAATTCAGTGGGTGGCTTTACCTATTGTCATCATTCCACTGCTTCAGGGGATGTGCGGACTGGTTCTGGATCTAAGTAGTGCCTTGTTATTTAGCTTTTATTTACTGGCTTTCTGGTTTGTTACGATTGCAAGTTATAACCTTGCTATACAAAATGATCGAAAAAAGCTTTTTATTCGTATTTGCTATGTTTTACTTATCACCAGTACTATTTCCAGTGTCATTGCGGTATTGCAATGGCTTAATCTGGATCAGCATCTTTATGGAGTCATGGAGCTTCGAGCAGGCAATCGACCATTTGCCAATTTTGCCCAGCCCAATAATATGTCGACATTTCTGGTTATGGGACTGATGGCATGCTTGTATTTATTTGAACAACAAAAACTTAAAAAGCCACTTTTAACACTAGCATCGGTGGTGATTCTATTTGCAATTGCTCTTAGTCAGTCGCGTACCGCATGGGTAGTGTGCCTATTCTTTATGGTTTACTGGACGTATAAAACTTATAAATATCCCGTTCGTTTACGTATGCCATATATGCTACTTTGGGTGATCGGCTTTGTTGCGATGATTTCTTTGTTACCTAACTTATCTAGTTTTATTGCATTATTGCGTGCAGAAAAAGTGGTGGAAGCCAGTTCGGTTGCCGAACGAGCAACTTCGGGCTATTTGCGTTTTGATATTTGGACGCAAATGTTACTAGCAATTCAACAGCATCCTTTTGGTGGTTATGGCTGGGGTCAAACCAGTCTGGCACAGCTTACTATTTTTAATCTGCATCCATCGCATGAATGGGTGACCAGTGGACATAATATTTTGCTCGATATTATCGTCTGGAATGGTTTACCACTTGGTTTATTGATCATTGGTTATATGACATGCTGGATTTTATGGTTGAATCACAAAGCAAAAAGTCTGGAGTCAGTCGTTGCACTACTTATGGTCGGAGCAATCTTAATTCATGCTTTGCTCGAATTTCCGTTACGTTATGCCTATTTTTTATTCCCTTTGGGCTTCTTACTTGGCTTTGTACAATCACAAGCTCCTGAGCTTAAAGCGTCAATTTTATCCAAGTATGTAGTGAGGGGTGTTGTTGTTATCGGTAGTATTTTGATGTTGCTGATTTGGCGCGATTATACGGTGTATAAACTCAATAATGGCTTGGCTTTTCGTGGCGAACAGCCTACACAAACCGTGTGGGGAAGTACCGATATTTATGTGTTAACGCAATTTAAAGATCGTATGCTTTGGCTGCAAATGAATCCGACGACACAACTAAGTGAGGATGAACTAACTCAACTCGGTCAAATGGTGAAAAATCGGGCATCACCTTATAATCTACATAAATATGCACAGCTATTATTAGCGAATGGTAAGGCGCACGAAGCAGGTCAATATTTATATTACTTAAATATGTTGCATCATGAAAGCTATACGCTTCAGGACTTAAGTGCGGAAAATGCCGCTTCAGCCATTTACGGTGAAGATGAGAAGAAGCGCTAAAAATAAGATCCAGTTCACTTAAATATCATGAGGGCGCTGGATCTTATCAATTTATCAGCAAGAGAAATCATCAGACGCCATGACCAACCTTATTTTAATTTTTGGAATGAAAATCTAAGGCTGATAGCTAATTCCCATGATTTGTGCTGGTAAAACCAGAGCATCTATGGCTAAAGTAAATGGCACGAGGGGAAGTCGTGTTAATTTTTCTTGAGTAGATAGTGTAACTTTCTCTCTTTTGTCTTGATAATATTGAATCCTAACTTTATACGGTTTGGATAAGGGTTTTAAAGAATCTAGGTTTTCTACCACAGGATAGAGATTTCCTTCCAGTTTAATCTGAAAAATATAATGCTGATTTTGTTCTGTTGCTTCCCCGCAATCACAGGGCAAAATACCGTATTGTTTGAATAAAAGTGTTTCTCTTTGGTTTAAACTGCCTGTTGATGGCGTATAAGAAAATTTTAAATATCCTGTGAAGTGATGGCTGTCTTTATCAGGTGAAACAAAGTTTAAATCTTGGCGAAGCTGAATATCATCTGGGTTAAGTTGGCTAATTAAATTGAAAAAATCTGAGCCACCTTTATTAAGCACATAACTATATTGTTTTCCTGCAATCACAATCGCATCTTTGGGTTCATTGACTAAAAATGTTGTTGGCTTACCAAAAGCCACCACTTCATCATCAACCAACGTTTTCCATCGGTCTCCGTACTCATATTTTGTAAAAAGATCGTGTGTGTTTCCACCGATGGTCTGATTCGACGTACAGCCTGAAAGTAAAAACAAAGATGAAACTACAGTGAATAAGGAGATTATTTTTAAATTTTTCATCAGCATTTTGAATGGGTTAAATTGGTCTTTAAAATAGCATAGCATCCATAAGAAAGTTTATTGAATTGATTATTTTGACGTTATTAATGGTTTTTATCTTAGTCTTATTTCAAAGCTAGATGTAATTTGAATATTTAAACTTTATGACCATTTATCCAAGTCCTACTGAATAAAAATCTGTTTTGTTGTAGCCTATTAGTATCGCTTTTATTTTATTCATCATGTTTTATTGTGATGTGGCATCTCGGGAGCATGTTATGAATCTGGTTAAATATCTGGCGGTCATAAGTTTCATGATGATGAACATGCCAACTGTGCAAGCTGAAGATGTTGCAGTATTGCCCAGTATTCATGCGATGGCGGAATCTGAATTGCGAGAAGAAGCTGGTATTGTTCCATTTCAGGAAGATAAAGCAGTACGTCAGGCGCTTAGACATCATATTGATAAAATTCAAAATGATATACAGAATCCCAAAGTTAATCAGAACCCTTATATCGCAATTGATTATCAACCTACAACTTCACCTGATATGAGTCAACTTTCTCCATTTTTGCAGCAGTATCTTTTATCGATTACCTCAGGATTACAATCATCTGACCCGACCAGTGGCATATTTAATATGCTTGCACCTTTAAATATCAACCGAAACAATGTCGATGCATTTCGTGATGGTACGATCAAAGTGAATGTAGAGGACATCTTAAGACTTCAGCAACAAATTAGAGATGGATTAAATCCTCCGCAAAACCCATGGTTTCCGCGTTAAAAAATTATCTATTTGGAAAAAAGAAAATCCCCGCAAATGAACTGCCCCCCGAAAGTTGGACAGTGAATTAAGCGGATAATAAGGACTGATTTCTGTATTGTACAGGGGTTAGTCCTTTTAATTTAACCTTGATTCGTTCATGGTTATAATAATGAATGTAATCTTTCACTGTTTGCTCCAACTCATCAACTGATTTAAATTCTTCACCATAGAAACATTCCGATTTAAGTATTCCAAAGAAACTCTCTATTACCGCATTATCCAAGCAATTCCCTTTACGTGACATACTTTGTGTCAAACCATGCACTTTAAGCTGTTGCTGATAATGGCGCATTTGATATTGCCAACCTTGATCTGAGTGTAAAATAGGGTTTTCATCAGGTTTGAGGTTACTCAAAGCCTCACTAAGCATGTTTTTAACTAAAGCATAATGTGGTTTACGTTGGGTTTGGAATGCAATAATTTCTCCATTGAACAAATCTATGAGAGGAGATAAATACAGCTTTTCACCATGTACTTTAAATTCCGTCACATCAGTCGCCCATTTCTGGTTAGGTCGATTTGCCTTAAATTGACGTTGTAATACATTATCAGCGATCTTACCGACTTGCCCCCGATATGACCGATACTTTGCCGTCCGAATACGTGATTTTAGCGCCATCAACTGCATTAAACGCAATACACATTTATGGTTAATCATCATGCCTAAATTCCGTAAGGCATAAGTCATTCTGCGATAACCATAACGTCCTTTGTGCCGATGATAGATTGTCCTGATTTGCTGTTTTAAATCAGTATATTTATCCTCATGTTCAAATGCCTGAACATGATAATAATAGGTACTACGAGCCATCTTGGCTGCACGTAATAAATGCTTTAGAGAATAGGTTTGCCTTAATCCTGATACAAGTCCTGCAAGCTCTGCTGTTCGGCTTGCTCTTGCGCTTCCTGTTCTAGTCTTAAGGCTTTCAGCTTTTTTAGAAAGGCATTCTCTGCACGTAAATATGCCAATTCTTCCAGTAACTCTTTTGAGGTTTTATCTTGGTCTGTCTTAGTAGATTTGGTTTTGACTGACTTGGGTTTAGGCATGAGTTTAGGTCGCCCTTTAGACTTTGGTTTTAAACCATCTATACCGTGCTCTCGATATTGACGCAACCAATTGAATATCTGTGATGGGCTTTTAAGGTCGAATTTAATCATTGCTTCCCGAGCGGATAGACCATTTATTAGAACCGACTCTATAACTGCCAGTTTAAGTTCGAGAGAAAGTACTCGATGTATTTGTTTTTCAGAAAAAGCCACTTCACCTTTTTGATTATATTGAGCTACCCATTGGCGAACGAGTCCCTTGTCAATATCAAAAAACTTAGAGGTTGCTGGATAACCGTAGCCTGATAAGTAATGTTGCACAACTTTTAATTTTAATGCTTTGGTATATTTAGCCATAGAAAAGCACCCTTCAAATTAGACTAAGTGTGTCCAACTTTTAGGGTGCAGTTCAAAATGAGCGGGATTTTTTATCGGCATTATTCTAATCATCATAATGGAATTTAATGTATGATAATAATTATTAATAGTTTTTAAAAACAAAGATATGAGCACTAGATTAATTGCACACTTAAAGAAGAAATGTGAAGCTGATGATAATGTAAAAATTTTACTTTCACAGTGGGAATTTGATCAAAAGTTAGTAGGTAAAGCTTTAGAAAATATTGGGGGCTTTTACCCACATTTTAGCAATCATAATGCATCACATTCACAGCAAATATTAGTGAATATTGAGCGTATTTTAGGTGATGATATTGATTTACTTAGTGCTACTGATACATGGTTAATTCTTGAAGCTGCGTATTGGCATGATGTTGGAATGTTAGTTGATGCAAAAAATGCCAAGGAAGTGCATTCAAATCCTGATTTCAACTTTATGATTCAAACAATCGCAAATGAAAAAGGGCATGATCTTCAAAAATTTTGCCAAGCTTATGTCGAGAAAAATTGGCTATCAGCAATAGGGACTGTAGAACATCCTTTTGATGGAGTAGAAAAATATCGCCAATTAGTTGCTGAGTGGTTTAGAAGAGGACATGACAAAAGAGTTGGAAAATTGGTTGAAGATCCTTTCAAAGATTTAGGGATAACTTCACCTAGAACCGAATTATTACCCAACCGAATTTATCGTTATTTAGGACAAATTTGTGTTTCTCATGGTATGGATTTTGATACTTTAATGGAAACAATTCCTTATAAACAGACTGGACTGGGTACAGAAGATTGTCATCCGCGCTTTATAGGGTGTTTGCTTCGCTTAGGTGATCTATTTGATTTAGATGACAACCGTTTTTGTCCTGTTATGGCAAAGCATGTCAGTAATATGCCTTCCGTTAGTAAACATCATCACGATAAGCATTTATCTTTACGTGAGTTTCAGCTTGATAAACGGACGGTGAAACTTGTAGCTGAATGTCCTGATGAAATGTCTTATGTAGAAACACAAAATTGGTTTGGATGGATACGTGAAGAATTCCAAAATCAAATGTCACAATGGAATCTAATAACACCAGATATTAAGTATGGTTCTTTACCAACAATTGAGCAATTAGATGTCCGGATGCAGATAAAAAATGATAATGGCATAAAAAGGGAGAAAATCTTATTAAATAATAAACCAATGAAATTTACATTGGATGAAAAAAATGGTATGGAATTACTGCAAGGCGCAAATTTATATAGTGATGAATTTAGTATTTATAGAGAACTGATTCAAAATGCTATCGATGCAACAATGATAAGAATCTGGCTTGAAGAAGATCAAAACATAATTAAAAAATTGCATCCATATCATAAAGATTTTATTGATATATGTAAAAAATATCCTATAGAAGTAGAGATTTATAGAGTAGAAAGTGTAAGTGAAGCAAATCATTTTTTTTGGGAAATTTCTATTAGAGATAAGGGTATCGGTATAAGTTTAAAAGATTTGAATTACATGCAAAAAATGGCTGGTTCAAATAGAAATTACGAAAAGAAAAAAATAATTAGAGGTGGATCAGGAAATTTGAACAACACTTATAAGTGATATTTTGCTCCCCAAATGATGTTATAAACATCAATATATGGAGTATTTTATGGCACGTAGACCAAGAAGAAATCATTCAAATGATTTTAAAGCTAAGGTAGCACTTGCTGCGATTAAAGCAGAAAAAACACTTGCTGAATTGAGTGCTGAATTTGATGTTCATCAAAACCAAATTATCGACTGGAAAAATCAACTGATTTCAGCTTCCTCGCAAGCTTTCGATCAATCAAAAGCTCCAACAGAACCACCCATCGATCTAAAAAAACTACATGCAAAAATCGGTGAGCAGGCATTAGAAATTGATTTTTTAGAAGGTGTGTTGAAGAAACTGGGCCGCTTCAACCACAAAAGTTAATCGATGACTCACTTCAGATTTCAGTATCTAAGCAAGCTCAGCTGCTGAAAGTCTCCCGTGGTTGTTATTACTATCGCCCAAAACCTGTGAGTGCATCAGATCTGAAGCTAATGCGGTGTATGGATGAGTTACATATGCAATACCCTTTTGCAGGTAGCCGGATGATGCGTGATTTGTTGAATCGTCAAGGACATCATATAGGACGACGTCATACACGTACTTTAATGAAGAAAATGGGCATTAATGCGTTATATTGCAAACCAAATTTAAGCCAGGCTAATCAAGCTCACCGCAAATATCCATATCTGCTCAAAGGATTGGCTATTCAGCGCAGTAATCAAGTGTGGTCTACGGATATAACGTATATCCCTATGGCAAAAGGCTTTGTTTATTTATGTGCTGTGATTGATTGGCATAGCCGCAAGGTACTTGCGCATAGAGTATCGATTAGTATGGAGGTTACATTTTGCATAGAAACATTAAATGAAGCTATTGAAAAATATGGTCGACCTGAAATATTTAATACAGACCAAGGCAGTCAGTTTACCAGTGATGCATTTATTGATGTATTGAAATCAAATGGCATTCAAATCAGTATGGATGGTAAAGGTCGATGGGTTGATAATGTGATGGTTGAACGATTATGGCGGAGCGTTAAATATGAAGAGGTGTATCTCAAAGCCTACAGCAATGTTTTGGATGCGAAGAAGCAATTAAACGCATATTTTGAATTTTATAATTTGAAACGACCTCATTCGAGTCTGGACAAAATGACTCCAGATGAGTTTTACTATGACCAGCTACCACAACAAAATAAGGTAGCTTAACTAGAGCAGAGTATCACTTATAAATAAGCTTTTAGTTGTTCAAACATGTGGGACCACCTCTATTGAAGACATGCCCATTTGGATGCGCCCATCAGGCGAGTTTGGTATAGGCTTACACAGTGCCTTCTTGTTATGTAAAGATTTACCTGAAGAAGATCAGTTTTTAAAATTTACGACCATGAATTATTTCACAAGCGAAAAACTTGAGGTAGAAATGAGTTCACCTCTTGGTAATAAAAAAGGGTATTGTTTTATTACTAAAGTTGAAAGTAAAAATAGAAACATAGGTACTGAACTAAGAGTTAGATTTTCTAGTAAATTTGATTTCTCAAGCCATTATTTAAGTTTGCAAGGATGTAGTGTTGATGAGATTGAAGAAAATAAAATTAATTTCTATAAAGAAAAAGTTTTTGATTTAATTTTAAAAAATACTCCTTTTTACAATGGTACTTTAGATAGTTATAAATGGGATGAAGAGAATTTTGTTGCATATAGAGTATTTATTAATAATGATCTAAATGAAAAAGTAGCAAGATTTAGGGGGCAAGCTGCTAATTTTATTAACAGGTGGGCATATCATGATTTTTTTATTGATTATGAGTTGGATTATTATGGTTTAAAGGCTAGTGATGCATTAAATATAAGTCGAGATAAATGGAATGATAATTTTTCTAAAAAAATAATTAAGGATGTGGAGGAATATACAAGGAAATACATTGAAGATTGGTCAAATGTAGAAAAATTTTTTATAGATAAACTTCTGGGATATAATTTATCGAAAAGTAATGAATGGAAAAAATATAAATTATGTTTTCTGAATAAAAACTTATTAATTAAAGATATATTTTTAAGAGATAATATATTTTTAAGTGTTGAATCTTTTGATTTGCTTGATGGTAATGTAAGTGGTATTAAAGATTATTTTATAATGTCTGGCAAGGTCTCAGAGGTATTTGGTGAGTTTATTAATGTTCAAGCTAAAAATGAGTTGTCAAGCTGCACAATTTTTGAAAGTGATGTAGGGTATTTTGATGGGGATGATGAAGAGTTTGATATAAATGCTATTTATATATCTCCTAAAGGAAATAAACCTCCAGATAAAATTAATAATATTAATATTAAGTGGGATTCTTTTGTTCCTGTTAATAGATCACTTGATAAATATATTAATACATTGGACTATGATTTTAGGCATATGAAAAGAAAAGTTGAAAGAAATGCTGAGGATGTATATATAATTGGTGATTTTTATATAATCACAGATAAAGAAACATTGGAAAATTATAACTTATTGAAAACAAAAGTAAGGAATATTGAATGTATCATAAATCCTTATCAAGTGGATAAGAAGGTATATCTTTTAGACTTGGAAAATTTGGCTACTTATTTGTTCTATAATAATTATAATAATTCAAAAGAACATACTAAAGAGGACTATTTAGAGGAAATAAAAAAATTAATAAAGGAACTTAGAATATATATAGAAAAATATGATCTTAAAATAAAACTCAAGAGATGAAAAGAAAACCCCACAATAAGCGGGGTTTCTTTTTATCTCAGTATTTAACTAAATATTAAACACGTTCGATAATGGTCGCGATACCTTGACCTAAACCGATACACATGGTCGCAAGACCAATTTGTGTATCTTGCTGTTCCATCACGTTCAACAGAGTTGTAGTGATACGCGCACCAGAACAACCCAATGGGTGACCGAGTGCAATTGCACCACCATTCAAGTTAATGATGTCTTGTTTATCATAAACGCCTAAGCCTTTCATGACTGATAAGCCTTGAGCAGCGAATGCTTCGTTTAACTCGATAGTTTGGATGTCTGCCATGGTTAAACCAGCACGTTTAAGGGCTTTTTGCGTTGCTGGTACTGGACCATAACCCATGATTGCAGCATCACAACCTGCAATCGCCATTGAACGAATCACGGCACGTGGTTTTAAACCAAATGCTTGAGCGCGTTCAGCAGACATGAGCAACATTGCAGAAGCACCGTCTGACAGAGCAGAAGACGTTGCCGCTGTCACTGAACCACCTTTAGGATCAAACACTGGTTTCAATGCTTGGAATGCTTCAAGGTTAGCATCAGGACGAATCACTTCGTCGATGTCACACAGGATTTTGAAACCATTAGCATCATGACCTTCAACACCTACGATTTCGTTTTTGAAACGACCTTCTTGTGTTGCAGCCCAAGCACGGCGGTGAGATTCAACACCGAATTTGTCCTGTTCTTCACGGCTAATGCCATTCATACGGCCTAACATTTCAGCTGTTAAGCCCATCATGTTAGAGGCTTTGGCATAGTGTTTAGAGGCTTCTGGGTTAAGGTCGATGCCGTGCATCATCCCAACGTGGCCCATGTGCTCAACACCACCGATGATGAAAACATCACCTTGGTTGGTTGCAATTTGTGCAGCAGCCGTGTGGATGGCCTGCATAGAAGAACCGCAAAGACGGTTAACGGTTTGACCGCCCGCAGTCTTTGGAATGTCAGCCAATAAACCAATATTACGAGCAATGTTCATCCCTTGCTCTAAAGTCTGGTTGACACAGCCCCAGATGACATCTTCAACTTCATTGGTATCAAACTGGTTACGAGCAACCAGTGCACGTACTAATTCAGCAGATAAACTGTCGGCACGTACATTGCGGAACATACCGTTACGTGATTTGCCCATGGCAGAACGAACGCCATCAACAATCACAACGTCACGTGGATTTAAAGTAGCCATTCACGTCGCTCCTTAACCGTAGAATTTTTTGTTGTTAGCAGCCATGTCACGCAACATTTGTGGCGCTTCATAAGCCTTACCTAAGTGTGCATATTTGTCGCAAAGCGCAACGTATTCAGCAACACCAGTCTGATCGATATAACGGCATGGACCGCCACGGAATGGAGGGAAACCTACACCCATGATCATCGCCATATCTGCTTCAGAAGCAGTGGCAACGATATTGTCTTCTAAGCAACGAACGGTTTCGTTACAGAAAGTCAGCATCATACGGTCAATGATTTCTTGGTTATCAAACTCGCGTTTTTCACCAGTAATGAAAGGGGCAATGATTTCGTAAGCTGTTGGATCAACAGTTTTCGCTTTCTTGCCTTTCTTATCTAACACGTATTTGTAGAAACCAACGTCATTCTTTTGACCTAAACGTTTTGCTTCGTACATCGCTTCGATCGAACCTTTGTAGTCTGGCTTCATACGGTCTGGGAAACCTTCAGCCATGACTTCTGCGCCATGAACACCTGTATCGATACCCACCACGTCGATCAAGTATGCAGGACCCATTGGCCAACCGAATTTTTCCATGACTTTATCGATTTGCTGGAAGTCAGCACCATCTTTAAGCAATAGATCAAATGCACCAAAGTAAGGGAACAACACACGGTTCACCAAGAAACCTGGGCAGTCGTTTACAACGATTGGGGTTTTACCCATTTTCTGAGCCAGCACTACAGTAGTAGCAACTGCTTCTTCAGAGGTTTGTTCACCACGAATCACTTCAACCAATGGCATCATGTGAACTGGGTTAAAGAAGTGCATACCCACAAAGTTTTCAGGACGTTTAAGCGCTTTGGCTAAACGAGTGATTGAAATGGTTGAGGTATTCGATGCAATAATCGTGTTATCACGGACTTTAGACTCTGTGTCCGCCAAAACTGCTTCTTTGACTTTTGGATTTTCAGTTACCGCTTCGATCACGATATCGACTTCTTTAAACTCGTCATAGCTTAAAGTTGGGCGGATACGCGCTAAAGTTTCACCCATTTTTGCAGGAGTAAGCTTTTTGCGTTCTACTTGTTTGGTAAGTAAGCCATTGGCCTCTTTCATACCGAGTGCAAGTTGGGCATTACCAATATCTTTCATGATAATTGGGGTGCCTTTGCTTGCCGCTTGATAGGCAATACCGCCGCCCATGATCCCAGCGCCAAGAACCGCAGCCTGATTGACTGGGTGTGCACCTTTCTCATGTTGTTTAGAGGCTTTTTTTACGATCTGATCATTTAAGAATAGACCGATTAGTGCTTCAGCTTGTGGGGTGATCGCCGCTTTTGCAAAACCTTGCGCTTCTGCTTTTAGTGCATCATCACGACCTAAGCTTGCGCCTGCTTGTAAGGAATCAAGCATCAGTTTAGGGGCAGGGTATTGTGCAGGATTCGCTTTTGCCAGAACTGCGCCCTTCGCCGTATTAAAGGCCATCATTTGTTCAAGTGGATTTAACTTGATTGGATCAAGTTTTTCCTGACGTTTTGCTTTCCAGTCTAAACGACCCGCAATTGCTTGTTTCACCAAGTCAATTGCCGCTTCTTGTAGCTTGTCAGCCGCAACCACAGCATCTACCGCGCCATCTTTGAGTGCAGCAGCAGGCTTTTTCGGAGCAGCCATCGCTATCCATTCAACTGCATTGTCGATACCAATTACGCGGCTTAAACGCACTGTACCGCCAAAGCCAGGGAAAATACCGAGCTTGATTTCTGGTAAACCGACCTGTGCTTGTTCTGACATCACGCGATAGTCACAGACCAGACACATTTCAAAACCACCGCCCAATGCCATACCATTAATGGCAGCGACTTTAGGGATGTTTAAATCTTCAAAACTGCTAAAAATTTCATGTACAGGCAATGACCATTCAACAATGGCTTGTTCACCTTGCGCAAAATTTTGTCCAAACTCGGTAATATCTGCACCAACGATAAATGTTGATTTTGCAGAAGTGACGATTAAGCCTTTGATTTCAGCATTGGCTTTAACCGCAGCAATTGCCGCCTGAAAATCTTCAATGGTTGCACGGTTAAATTTGTTGACTGACTCACCTTGTAAGTCAAAGCGGAATTCTGCAATTCCGTCCGAAAGCATTTGGACGGTAATGGCATTGCCAGCGTGGATCATGCCTGATCTCCTTTATTTTGGAGGACTTCTACGTTGATGTGATGAAGCGTGTATGCATTTTCTGCACACAGTTATGCTCCGCTAATCTTACGATAACTATATCCAAAAACAGCATAACAAGTTGTATCAAGCCGTGACGCAAGGGTCATCTATTTTTGTTACCTGTTATTGCGCGTTTTTGTAAATAACGTTCCATAAGCATAGCTTGAGATAATGAACTTCCTGTTTCAATTCAAGTTTTTTTAATCAAACCTGTATTTTTATAATAGATTCAGTGTCAAAAAAGTAGCCCTATTTTTGTAACCATTCTGTCAAAAAGGTCAATCAAGTGAATTATTTAATTGCCAGTTTCTGGGGTAAGCTAGACTAAATTGACAAAAAATAGCTTTTTTGTCATTGCTTTTGTTAAAATCTCTCGCCGTTAGCCACTGATCAGTGGCCGATCTTGTGAGTATGATTGCTCTGAGTTTTCTATCCTTTGAAAGAGTAGCGATATGATTAAATGGATCATATTAGCGATTTTTGTGATTTCAGCTTTATATATCCAAAATCGCGGAAAAGTACGACATTCGTTTTATCGTCAATTTTTTGATCATTCTACGATATTGGCACCGATTAATTTTTTGATGTACATCTTTTCAAAAGTGCCGAATCAACCTTATATCGATACGCAGCATTTTAAAGATTTGAAAGTGCTGGATGAAAACTGGGAAATGATCCGTGATGAGGCAAAAGCCTTATATGCACAGGGTGGAATCAAGGCATCAAGTACTTATAATGACTTGGGGTTCAATTCATTTTTTAAGACAGGCTGGAAACGCTTTTATTTAAAATGGTATGACTCTGCGCATCCCTCAGCAGCTGAGTTATGTCCGAAAACAACGGCTTTATTAAAAACTTTACCCACGATTAAAGCGGCCATGTTTACTGAACTTGCGCCACATAGTCGTTTGGTACGTCATCGTGACCCATATGCAGGCTCATTACGTTATCATTTGGGTTTGATCACGCCGAATGATGATCGTTGCTTTATCGATGTTGATGGACAAATTTATTCATGGCGTGACGGTGAAAGTGTGGTGTTTGATGAAACCTATATTCACTATGCCGAAAACGGAACCGATGAAAACCGTATTATTTTCTTTGCCGATGTTGAACGTCCGCTGAAAACTCGTTTAATGGAAAAGTTTAATCACTGGTTTGGTAAAAATGTCATGACGGCTGCAAGCTCGCCGAATGAAACAGGCGACCAGACGGGAGGCTTAAATAAAGCTTTTGGTTATGTCTATCAAATTCGTTTAAAAGCCAAAGCCTTAAAAGCGAAAAACCGAAAATTATACTATTTCCTGAAATGGTTTTTGATGCTTGGCATTTTCTTCCTGATTTTTATTCGTCCTTATATGCCGCAGATCATTGAGTTCTTTCAAAAGATACTGTGAGATAAACGCCCTTAAGGGCGTTTTTTATTGATCTATTTATTAGAATTCTTTCATAATTGTTTAAATCCTCTTTATTTTTCTCCCATACGGAGAAATAAAAGAAGCTCATGAAAGAAGTCTTTTGATACATCACAAATTTTTGATCGTAGAGGATCAATCATTTGCAACGCTTTGCCCTTACACGAGGTTCATGAGAAGATAAGCCCAGATTTATATATCGCATAAAATTTTAAAGATTGATTTGTTCTTTATTGGGGAGTTTCACATGCAGACCTTTCGTTCAAAAAAAGACTGGTGGATTTTGGGTTTTATCATTGCCGCAACAGGCATTTTATTGCAAATGCTTTGGAGTATGCAGCTCAGAGGGACTTTAACGGAATATCCTGAACACGGCGTGGTCTATGCTTTAACGATTGCAATCATGTGGTGGCCTGTGCTGAACACCCGTTATATTGTGACTCAAGATCAGTTGATTATTCACAGTATGTTTTTAAAATGGACGATTTCACGAAGTCAAATTCAGCAGATTACTCCAACCCATAATCCATTGTCTTCTCCTGCCTTATCACTGGATCGACTCAAGATCGATTATCAAAAAGATGGGAAAACCAAATCTGTATTGATTTCACCAAAAAATAAGCAGAAATTTATCGAAGCCCTACAGTCGGATCGTTCTCATCATTAAAACCCTAAGTCTCTTTTTCTTGGTGAAAATGTTGCTCTAACAGCAAACAATCATATAAATGCTTGAAAAGAGAATGTTTGAGCACAACATACACTGATGTAGCCAAAGGAAAGCCAAGACATAGTGAATTCAACCGCGCGCCCACATATTGAAAAAATTCTTGCTCACATGACCCAATTACCCGGCGTTTATAAAATGCTGGGTAAAGAGGGTGAACTCTTGTATGTAGGCAAAGCCAAGAATTTAAAAAATCGGGTGTCGAGTTATTTTGTCAAAACTATTGAACATCCGAAAACTCAGGCCTTGGTGGCGCGTATTTATAATATTGAAACACTGGTCACCCGTTCAGAAACTGAAGCCTTACTACTCGAACAAAACCTGATCAAACTGCATCGCCCGCCCTACAATATTATGCTGCGCGATGATAAATCCTATGTGTACATTTTTGTCTCGGCAGATAAACCTTATCCACGGATTGCCAGTGGACGCGGTAAAGGCAAGCATCAAGTCGGCAAATTTTTTGGACCGTATCCGAGTGCCTATAATGCTCGGGATACTTTATTGGTGCTGCAAAAGCTGTTTAATGTGCGTCAGTGTGAAAATAGCTTTTTTTCACAACGTAAACGCCCCTGCCTGCAATATCAGATCAAACGCTGTACTGCGCCTTGTGTCGGTTTGATTTCTCCACAGGAATATAAGGAAGATGTGGATAACTCCATTCGTTTTCTACAGGGTGATACCCGCGAGCTCAATCAGGAACTGATTGCGAAAATGGAGCAAGCGGCAGAACAGCTTGAATTTGAAAAAGCGGTCTTTTATCGTGATCGTCTGGCGTTGCTACGTGAAGTTCAGGCACAGCAAGCGGTATTTAAAGTGAAAGGTGAGGCCGATATTCTGGCGATTGCCCATCAAGCGGGTGTGACGTGTGTGCAAATCATGCATGTCCGTAATGGTCGAATGTTAGGGGGTAAAAGTTACTTTCCAGATATGCTCAGTGATGATCTGGGACAAATGCTGAGTGACTTTATGGCTAACTTTTATTTTCAGGTCGCCGATGAAGTTCCGAGTGAGTTAATCATTAATGTCGCATTGCCTGACAGTAAAGAGTTGGAACAGGCGCTCCATACCGAATTTGAGAAGAAAGTACAGATTAAACATAATGTCCGTGAAACCCGTGCCGAGTGGTTAGAATTGGCACAAATGAATGTGCAGCATGCCATTAAAGGGCAACTCAGTAATCATCTGGAACTGAATGAGCGTTTTCACCAATTAGAACAAGTGGTGGGACGACCGATTGATCGGATTGAATGCTTTGACATCAGCCATACCATGGGTGAAGCCCCCATTGCATCTTGCGTGGTGTTTGATCAGGGTGGAGCGCGTAAGCGTGATTATCGTCAGTTTGCGATTCAGGATATCACGGGCGGTGACGATTACGCAGCCATGCGCCAAGCCTTAACACGCCGATATAAAAAGCATTTATTGCCAGATTTACTCTTGATTGATGGGGGTAAAGGACAACTGCATATGGCGATGCAGGTGATGCAGGATTTACAACTGGATGCCTTTATGGTGGGCGTATCTAAAGGGGAAGGGCGTAAACCCGGACTTGAAACTTTACATTTTACTGATGGCACCAAAATTCAATTACCTGAAGATCATAAAGCATTGCATTTGATTCAACAGGTGCGGGACGAAGCACATCGTTTTGCGATTACCAAACATCGCGCTAAACGTGATAAACGCCGTGCAGGTTCAGTATTAGAAGCGATTCCCGGGCTTGGACCCAAACGTCGCCGTGATTTATTGACACACTTCGGTGGGATTCAGGGCGTACTCAAAGCCTCGGAAAAAGAGCTGACTTTGGTTCCGGGGCTTGGTCCAGCAATGGCACGAACCATTTATAAAATTTTGCATGAATAATTTTCGATTACTTTTTAGCAATAACGATCCTGTTTTAAGAGTGACCAAAATGCTCAATGACTTATGCGTCAATGATCATTTACATCTATAAAAAAGCATCACACTATGTGAAAGATCAATAAACTGGAAAAATAACATGTCACTTACACGGTTATTTCGTGAAATTGAACAACAGGAATGGATTGATTTACCAGAGGGTTGGTTACAGGGTCGCACGATTTTTGGAGGTCTGGCCGCAGGCGTTTTGATGCATAAAGCACTATGCACCATTGGGGATGAAAGCAAGCGTTTATTGAGCTGTAGTATTACTTTTGTCGGGCCAGTACAAGCGGGGAAAGCACGTATAACCGCTGAAATTTTGCGTCAGGGCAAGTCGGTCACTACACTTGAAGTACGCCTATGGCAGGAAAATGCGGTTCAAAGTATTTTGATTGCGAGTTTTGGTACAGATCGTGAGTCGAGTATTCGTGTGCGTCAGGAGCCTGTGATCCCTGCTTATCCACTCGCGGATCAGTTAGCACCTTTACCTTTTGCTAAAATGATGCCTGAGTGTTATCAACATTTTGACCTGCGCTGGGCCGAAGGGAAATTTCCAATGATGGGAAGTCCAAGTCCAGATTTTGGTGGATGGGCAAGGTTTTCACCTGAAGAGCAAGCCAATCGTAAAATGACACTGGCAGATTTTGTCACACTGACTGATATCTGGCCACCCGGTGTTTTGAGTATGTTTAAGACACTTGCACCAGCAAGTTCACTGACTTGGCACATCACGTTTATTCATTCTTTAAAAGAGCAATTACACGACTGGTTTAAATATAAAGTAGTAACTGAATATGCTGAGCATGGATATGCGACAGAACAGGCTTATGTCTGGAATGAACAAGATCAATTACTGGCGATTTGCCGTCAGACGGTTACTGTATTTGCCTAGTCGACACTGTTGGGTATTTCGTATAAAGTTGGGCGTAGAAAATATTTTGCCTTATCTGAAATGTTGCATCGCCTTGTGGCGGCAATGAGGGGACTAAACTGGCGATGTCTATGACAACAGGACGCATCCTGAATATCCCGAACATTTTAACACTTGCACGTATCGCATTGATTCCAGTTTTTTTATTGATTGCTTATTGGCCCCCTGCAATTGGGATCAATGAACATGAGGGGAGCTTTTTTAGGCATCTTATTTTGACTGCAATCTTTGTGCTCGCTGCAATTACCGACTGGTTTGATGGTTATCTGGCTCGTGCACTCAATCAAAGCTCTGCTTTTGGACGTTTTTTAGATCCCGTTGCAGATAAATTGATGGTGGCAGCAGCCTTGATTGTACTGGTGCAATGGCAACCCACGATCGCAATGGCCTTTGCTGCGATTGTGATCATTTCCCGTGAAATTACCGTGTCTGCCTTGCGTGAGTGGATGGCTGAATTAGGGGCAAGAACCAACGTTGCGGTTTCAACCGTAGGTAAATATAAAACTGCCTTTCAAATGATTGCGATTAGTGTATTTTTACTGAATTGGCAGCCGCTTGAATTACTGGCTTATGCATTGTTATATACAGCGGTGATTTTAACCTTATGGTCGATGTTTATTTACTTAAAAGCGGCATGGCCGTATCTGAAACAGCCTTAAGCATTTAAAGCCTTTCTGATGAAAGGCTTTTTTAACGAAACATCTAATGTCGTGCAAGAATCGGGTCGTCAGGGTCGATGCTTTGATTTACAGTAAAACTGAATACAGGAGTGTTGATGATGAAAAACGTATCCTCCAGCCAGTTTACTGTGATGGCAAGCATGATTGAATATGCCTACCAGCATTTTGATGACCAACCTAGTCTGGAACAAATGGCTGCAAGGGTGGGTTTAAGCCCGAGCTATGCACAGCGCCAGTTTCAGGAATGGGTTGGCATTAGCCCTAAAAAATTTGTGCAATACTTGAGTCTGCAACGCGCCAAAGCCTTATTAAAACAGCGCCATAGTATTTTGGAAACTGCACTGGAAACTGGACTGTCAGGTACTGGACGTTTGCATGATTTATTTGTACACATTGAAGGGATGACACCCGGAGAATATAAACAACAAGGGCAATCTCTACGGATTATTTATTCGATAGAAGCAACGCCGTTTGGTGAGATTTTCATTGCAAGTACAAATAAAGCCATTTGTTCAATTCAGTTTTTATCAGATGCATTGACTGATTTGATAGCACTTGATGAATTGCAGCAGCGCTTTGCGTTGGCTGAGTTTCAACAGCAATCTACTGAACTTCATCAGCAGGTTAGTGCATGGTTCCAGCATGATTTTAAGTCTAATTTGCAGCAAAAAATTCCACTACGTTTGCAGGGGACGCCTTTTCAGCTCAAAGTTTGGGAAGCACTGTTAAAGATTCCAGAAGGCCAGTTGAGCAGTTATCAACAGATTGCCGAGCAAATTGGCCATCCCAAAGCGGTTCGTGCAGTGGCCAGTGCCGTCGCGCAAAATCCAATCGCGTATTTAATCCCATGCCATCGTGTGATTCGATCTACAGGTGTGATTGGTGAATATCATTGGACTCATGCACGTAAACTGGCACTGTTGTCATGGGAAATGGCAAAACAGGAGCAAGCGGTATGACGCTGGATTTATTTGCTCCAGAACCACAAATAAATTTGCTGCCTTATGAGGGGGAAGTGCAGGATTATGGTCTATTCCTCAACCCTGAACAGGCTGAATTTTATTTTCATTATTTGCTTGAACATTTGCCATGGCGGCATGATGAAGCCAAACTTTATGGAAAACATTTTATTACCCCGCGTAAAGTCGCATGGTATGGCGATGCACATTATCGCTATGCTTATTCAGGGGTAATGCGTGATTCCTTGCCGTGGGATGAGCAGTTATTTTTACTCAAGCAGAGTATTGAGCAATTGCTTGGCGAGCAGTTTAATTCTTGTCTGGCCAATTTATATGAAGAAGGGACACAGGGAATGGCGTGGCATAGTGACGGTGATATGTCTTTGGCGGAACAAACCACGATTGCCTCATTGAGTTTAGGCGCCACTCGAAAGTTTTGTTTTCGGCATATCAGTACCAAAGAAAAAATTGAAATGCTGCTGCAATCGGGGCAGCTCATTGTCATGCGGGGTGTCACTCAACAGCACTGGCAGCATGCGATTATGAAGTCACAAAAAATTTTGCAGCCCCGTATTAATTTAACCTTTAGACAGTTTTTGCTTTAAATCATTATACGAGACGTTTTAACTATGGGTTTCTTCATCTTCTAGTGTTTTGGCAATTTTGTCGATATTTAAACTTTTTGCCATCGCATCAAAGATGTCTTTATACGCCCCCATCTGTAAATACAACTGTTCGTGTTCACCATGTTCCACAATTTCACCATCCTGCATCACATAAATATAATCGGCATCGATAATTTGCGACAAGCTATGGGAAATCATAATCACAGTACGACCTTGTTTAATTTCATCCAGACTTTGTTTAATTTGCTCAGTGGCAATCGCATCTAAACTCGCTGTCGGTTCATCCAGAAAAATAATCGCTGGATCTTTTAGAAACATCCGTGCCAGTGCGATACGTTGTTGTTGTCCACCTGAAAGCATCAGTGCATCCGTATCATAACCTTGTGCCAAATGACTGATTTGTTCATGAATAGAGGCTTTTTTTGCCGCAACAATCACTTCATCCAGACTGGCATTCATTTTGCCATAGCGGATATTGTCCAGAATCGAACCCTGAAAAATATGATTTTTTTGCAGTACTAAACCAATATGATCACGTAAATAGTGCGTATCGATCTGATTGAGATTGACTCCATCCAGTAGAATTTCGCCTGATTCAGGCAGATAAAATTTATCGAGTAAACTAATCAACGTAGATTTTCCCGCACCCGATAGTCCGACTAACGCCGTAATTTTATTTGGCTGTATCAGCATATTGATGTTTTTTAATGCCTGATGCCCATTTTCATAACTAAAATTGACCTGTTTAAGTTCAAATTGTCCGTGAATGATCGGTTTGAGATGACCACTATCTTCAATTTCGTCATCGGCATTTAAAATTTGAAAGAAACTTTCTGAATAAATCATGGCATCATTCACTTCATCATAAATGCGATGTAGTGAACGAATCGGGGCAGAAACATTATTGAACAATAAAATATGGTACATGATCATTCCAATACTCATTTGTCCTGCCAGAACAAAATAAGAAGTCAGGATAATAATCAGCACAATACCAATCTGTTCAAGAAAAGTTTTGACGCCATCAAATATAAAACTGGTCTGACGGGTATGCATTTGATTGTCAGTCAAATCGCGCTGTAGCTTAAGTTGTTTTTCGGCTTCTATTTCTTCACGATTAAATGATTTAATCACGGTAATCGACTGGATAATGCCTAAAATGCCCTGACTCTTTTTTTCACGACCATCGCGTAAACGACGTCGCCATCCCCCCAGTTTTTGTGCCTGCTTAAAGGTTAACCAGAAATAAATCGGGACAATCATTAATGCGACTAGGCCAATCCAGAAATTGGCGTAGAACATCAGTCCTAAAGCAATAATCGCACTGGTAAATAGTGGTAAAATATCAATAAAGAAAATTTGTACCAGACGCGTTAGTGAACCGATGCCCCGATCGATACGGGTTTGTAATTTACCCGCCTGATTTTTTTCCTGATTAAAAAAAGTCAGGCGATACGTCAGAAACTTCTCAATAATGCCTTGAGCCAAATCCTGTGAAACATAAATACGCAGTTTTTCACCGTAATATTTTTGTCCAAATTGAACTAAGGCATTGAGGATTTCTTTCCCCAGTAAGATCGCTGAAATCGTGGCTAAAATCATCCAGCCTTCATTGAGTCCTTTTCCTGCTTCGACCAGTGCATTAATCCGATCAACTGCATATTGCAGAGTGAGCGCATTGACCTGAGCCGTGAGTGCGCCAATCAACGTTAAAATGAGCGTGGCGATGACCAGTAGCCGATAAGGTCGTACAAAAGGGCGTAGTTGTTGAAAAAGGTGCCAGAAATTCATGTGGTGTTTATTGTTGTATGGCTTAGAGTCAATCTACATTAGCTTCAGTCTAAAAAGCAAAAATAAGATGTTCAAGAGGGTGTTATGTAACAAGAAAAAAGCCCATGAGATCAACATGAGCTTTTTACTCTGAGGAGGAGTGTCTTCGGATGAAAACGACTTAATTTCATGGAAAATTAAGCTTTAATGAAGAACAATTTCATTATATGAGAATTTGATCGAAATTTCAAACATCGCTGCTATGGAAAATAAATGAAATTTTCATATCGTGTTAAATCAAGCTATTGGTTGGGTTCCGTTCATTTTGTGAAAGCGTCAGAAACTTATGTTCAATTTGAGCAGCATTACTTTTTAAAATTTCAATCAATTTCTCGATATGAATAAATTCAAAACGATTTTTTGAGGCCACAATGGTGAGTGCTAAAGGCGACTCTTTATTGGTGGACAGCTTAATCGGCACAGATAAACCTGACACATTAGGATCAAGTTCGCCGTGAGATAAATAAAACCCTTGTTTTTTTATTTTTTTCATACGAGCCAGAAAACTGTCTTCATCCTGCGCAAATCCAACCTCAGCCAGTTGTGTTGCAAAACGTTGATAATAATCCTGAATTTGGCGTTTTGGGAGCTGAGCAATAATCACTTTAGGTGACGAACCCATATATACCGGTCGTGGACAACCACGCCCATAGGAAAGTAGATCGGTATTGCGAAACACTTCATGATGCAAATCAATACAATAATCACGATTGAGATGGGTTAACAAACAACATAATTCGGTACGTTCGGCGATATCCTTCATAAACGGACTGCTGATTTGCACCAGTGGGTCAGTGGTGCGCGAGATATAGTCCAAGACCGCAATTTTTGAACCGAGGGTGTAATCACCTGATGTCCCACTGATGCGCTGTAGAATATCGGCAGAAACCAGTTCTTTTAAATAACGATAGCTGGTCGGTTTGGACAGACCTAGTTCATCGCAAATATGATCGACATTAATCACAGGCCGTGATACCGAAAATAAATCCAGAACCGTTAAAATTTTGCCAAAGCTTGAAAGCGCCATGATTACCTACTTTGCTAAAGAACCATCAGAAACACGTGCGGAATTATCTGTTATAACAAATTGCGACACACCTTGCAGTCTAAATTAGTCAGCGTTAATTAATTGATCTCATCAAAAAACGACGCTGAACCAAGCTTAAAATACAATTAATTATCATAATAAGATATTTTGTTGACTATTTTTTGTTTTTTTGCCAAAATTATCCAAATAAAATATCCAATGAAGAAGTTTTCATCAAGTCAAATGCACGCTGTGAAATTTTTTCATCCATCTGTGGTTCATCCTTAACCAATGTTTTGACTGCCTTTTACAACAACAGGTAAAAGCCGTAGTTCTAAACGCTTGTTGAGCGATAATCTGATTATAAAATGATCTTTCTGAACTGAGTGTAAACCAACGTTTACAGCAGATTGTGGCTGTTGTGTGATTGAAAAAAAGCATGACATCGATGGATTATGCGTATAGATCAAGCACTCACTAGGGAATACTGGTTTTGAGATCAATTCATGTTATTTAAACAGATACTGGCGTTTAGACCATCGCGCATGGATTTGATTTTTGCGGTCAAAACCTTTATCGCGATGATGCTTGCTTTGTATACCGCATTTGTACTGGATTTAACTTATCCCATGTGGGCAGCAGGTACGGTGATTATCATTGCCCAGCCTTATGCAGGCATGGTCTCATCCAAAGCCTTGTATCGTCTTACTGGAACGATTCTGGGCGGTATTCTGGCGATTTTCTTTACCCCGCGTCTAATTGATATGCCCATTCTGTTTACCTGTATTTTGTCGATATGGGTAGGCGTATGTTTATATATTTCCTTGCTGGATCGTACCCCGCGAAGTTATGTATTTATGTTGGCGGGTTATACCACGGTCATGATTGCCTGTAGCTCAATTTATAATATTGATAGCCATAGTGTGTTTGATATGGCCTTAAGTCGGGTACTGGAAATTTCTATTGCGGTGATCTGTAGTGCGGTCGTTTCTGCGACCATTTTCCCTGCACACTTGGGCGCACAACTTCAGCAACGTGTTCAAAAAACGCTGGATGATACGCGTGATGTCTTTGCCAGTATTTTAACCGATCAACAGCACAGCCAGAGTTATACTCAACTTTTGGGGCATATTGCCCGCGATACGACCGATATTCATGGTCTTGCGGTGCATCTGGCCTATGAAAGTGGCGAATTGCATGGCATGACCAAGCCGATACAGGAGTTATTGCATCAACTGACTATGGTGGTTGCTAATCTGGTGTCGATGTCAGAACGTATTTTTCAATTGGATCAAATTGATCAACATTATCGTTTAGGCTTAGAGCAACTGCATCATGATGTGGTCAGTTTCTTACGTGCGCAGACCGATATCCACGAATCTGAATTGAATCAATTACCGCCAGAGTTTGAGTCCGATTTTGAACATTTATTGGTACTTAGTCAGCCACAACAAGAAATTATGCTGGATGCCTTAAAAATGGATATCCGTCATTTTATTCAAAATGTGATGGCGGTGAAGTTACTTTGGCAACTGATCAATAAAGGCGAAAAACGTATTCCAGATACGATTGCCACCATTACCACACAATATCCGAGTCTACATCGTGATCATGGTATTGCAGTGCGCAGTTCGATTGCTGCTGCCGTTGCAACAGCGACGTCATTTTTACTCTGGATTTATACGGGGTGGCATGCGGGGTATATGATGGCGCAATTAACTGCGGTCAGTGCCTGTATTTTGTCTACAATGGATAATCCGATTCCAGCATTAAAGACGTTTATTCGTGGCTCGGTTTACGCTGCAATCCTGACCATCATTTATGCGTTTACCATCATGCCGCAAGTTCACGCATTTTGGCAGTTAGCGGTGGTCTTGGCTCCGTTGGTGATTTATCTGGCCAGCATGTTTCCTACACCGATGTTGATGATGTTGGCATTGCCGATGCTGATTAACTTTATTATGAGTTTGAATTTGCAAAATCGCTATGCGATGGATGCGGTTATCTTGATGGATACCGCAATGGCGGGCGTAGTTGGACCCATTATTTCTATTTTGGCGATTTATTTTATTCGTGCTATGTCGCCTGAAACCAGTGCTCGTCGTATTTTGAGTTTACATTATCGCGCCTTAAAGGAAGCGTTGTATATTCCCTATGGTTCAGCGTTTCGCATTCATTTACGCAGTATGCTGGATCGGATCGGGGTGTTAAATACCAAGCTGGTTCAGTCTGATGAGTTAAAGCATGCCATGAATCTGGCACTGATTGAAACCAGTGCGGTGGTGAATCTCAGCCGGATTGCCGAGTTGAGCCAAAATAGTAAAACCTTGCCCGAGCTAAAACAGGCATTAAAGCATTTACAACAGTTGTTGGAAGCCAGTTTTCGTGATCAGGAAAAGCATATTGCGTTGAATACGGTTCTAAAAGATAAAGTATTGGCGCAAATGGACTATATTGAAACACTGGTGCTCAATGAACCAGATATTGAAGTGAAACATCGGATTCAAATGAGTATGAATAATATTCGTAGTAGCATTTTCCATGTACAAAAAAATGGCGAAGACCATCAAGCGTTAGATGGAGCTGTACATGGGTGAGTTCAATCTGTATGGCGTTTATGTGCCGACATTGCTGATTCAGGCGATTTTGGCCTATTTATTCTTCAAGCTCGTGACTGTGGTGAGCAATCGATGGATTGCTGCGGGATGGATTGGATTTCCAGGCATTTTTAATTTAAGTCTATATGTGTTGATGTTGATGCTCGTACACTGGATATTTCTGGCGATTCAGACCTAATATCTCAACCGGATCTAAAATCAATGTACGTTCTATGACGTGATTCACATCAGTTTTAACGAAAGTTTAAGGCGAAATTTAAGGTAAGCAACATGAATTCTTTTGATGCACGGAAAATTGTCCGTCCGTTGGTCACACTGGTGATCGCAATACTCGCGATTTTTGTGATTGTTCATTTGTGGAATTACTATAACTCCGCACCGTGGACACGTGATGGGCGAGTTCGTGGTGATGTGATTCAGGTTTCGTCTGATGTGTCGGGTTTGGTGACCGAGGTGTTGGTGCAAGATAACCAGACCGTCAAAAAAGGACAGCCCTTATTTCGAATTGATATCGCACGTCAGCAACTCGATGTCGAACAGGCACGATCTGATCTGGCTAAAGCCAAAGCAGGGCTGGCTCAAGCAGAAGCCAATGCGATTGCAGCCAAAGCCAATCTGGAAAAATCTCGTGCCAATACGCAGTTAGCTGAAAAAAATGCAGAACGTTATTCAAACCTGATGGATGGTGCGATTTCCAAGCAGGAACAAGATCAAATGTATGCGACACGTGATCAATCCAAAGCTGAAGATGCGCAAATGACCGCCTCGATTGAACAGGCACAGGCGACCATTAAACAGCAACATGCATTAATCGAAGTGTCTCAAAGTGCGCTCAATCTGGCATTGCTGAATTTAAAACGTTCAGAGGTGGTTGCGCCTGCGGATGGTACATTGTCCAACTTCAGCTTGCGTGTTGGTAATTATGTCAAAATTGGTGATGCAGTTGCGGCATTGGTCGATCGTGAGCAGCTTTATGTGGTGGGTTACTTTGAAGAAACCAAACTCAATCACATTCACGTGGGAGATAAAGCCACGATTCAATTGATGGGTGATTCACAAAAAATCCGTGGGCATGTACAAGGGATTGCCAGCGGGATTGAAGATCGTGAACGTTCAAGTAGTTCAACTTTACTCGCCAATGTGAATCCGACTTTTACTTGGGTGCGTTTAGCGCAGCGTGTACCGGTTAAGATTGTATTAGATGAAACACCGAAAAATGCGTTGGCATTTGTAGCGGGTCGTACAGCAACAGTGCGGATCGAAAATTAAAGTCTACATAAAAATATTGTTGACTTGAAAAATGGCTGATGTTGATCAGCCATTTTTTTAGGGTTGAATCCCTTGAGGATGATGATACCAACTCTGAATCAAAAGAGCTGCGGCTAAGCTATCTGCCGAAAGACGCTTCCCACGTCCCTGATCATGATAAGCATCTAATTCATCACGTGCTTCACGTGTGGTTAGACGTTCATCCACCATCCAAGTCTCAATATTGGTTTGATGACGTAAGCGCCGTGCAAATTTACGCGCTCGAGTCGAAAGTTCGGATTCAGAGTCATCCATATTTAATGGTAAGCCGACCAGAAATAGGTTCGGCTGCCATTCTTTGACAATTTTGAGCAATTGATTCCAGTCAGGAATTCCATCTTTCATGGGAAATAAGGCTAATGGATTGGCACTTTCGATCGTAGATTGACCCACAGCCATTCCCATCTTTTGCGTACCAAAGTCAAAGGCCATAATCATGTGCATGCTTGGCATTTCAGGCATGACCAATCTCGGAAGAAAGCCATGTGCGGTCAACGCCTAGCTTTTTATAGGCAGCGTCCCAACGTGCGTCATAAGGCAAATTAAAGATCAAATCCATATCGGAATCACACACGAGCCAGTCTCCCCGTGAAATTTCATCTTCGAGCTGGTTTTTACTCCAACTGGCATAGCCCAGTGCGATCTGGTAACGACCGACACCTTCGTTATGTGCAATCGCATCCAAAATATCTTTACTGGTCGTAATACACAGGTTTTCACCGACCGCAATTGAGGAATGCCACGTTGGCTGTCCAGTATGTAACACAAATCCAGCTTCTGGGCGTAATGGCCCGCCCTGTAGCACTTCATGAGGTTGCACATGGTCAGCATCAATATCCAGATCATTGAGTAATTCTTTGACTTGAATCCCAGACGGACGATTGATAATTAAACCCTGTGCGCCTTCTTCATCGTGACGTGCTAAATAAATTACGGTATTCGCAAAAAAATCATCGGCCATTTCTGGAGGAGCAATCAGACAACGGTGTGTCAAATATTGTTTGGTCACCTAAGCGGTTCTCCTTAAAACGTGGTCGCTTTTGTATTGATATAGGATGTTCTTATCAACATACAAGAGTAAATGGATTTCGCCAATCATTTTTCAGTGATTTATTGCAGAAAAATAATTGGCGATCAAGACAGGAAACTGGCTTTGATAGGATTTAACTGTGTTGGAATTTGAGCTGGCGTAATTGTTTGGCATGTTGCAGGGTCGTCTCATTAATTTCAACCCCGCCTGACATTCGGGCAAGCTCAAGCACCCGTTGAGGTTCATCAAGCTCAATAATGGTACTGCTGGCCGGATCAGTCTGCTGTTTTTTGACCAGTAAATGTTGATCAGACTGCGCCGCAACCTGAGGCTGATGGGTAATACACAGCAATTGCACGTGCTGCGCCAGATCTGCTAGTAAGCGACCCACGACTTCAGCTGTACCGCCACTGATCCCGACATCAATTTCATCAAACACCAGCGTTTCTGCTTCGGTTTTTTCAGCGTTCATCACCTGCATGACCAGCGCGATACGCGATAATTCACCACCCGAAGCAACGCGAGCCAAAGGCTGTGGCGGCATCCCCTTATTCGCGGTAAATAAAAGCTGAATAAAGCTTAGACCTTCAGCATTCGGTTGTTCTAAAGGTTCAAACTTAAACTCAAAATGCGCTTCAGGCAGCGCCAGTGGTTTAACTTGTTCCGTCAGTTGTTTGGCCAATGGAAGAGCAGCATCGCGGCGAATTTGATCCAAATGTTGGGCTTTTTCTAAAAAGTCCTGATGTGCAATTTCGACTTGTTCGGCCAGGGTTTCTGGATCTTCAAGCTGATGTAACTTTTCTAGCTCAAGTTGCCAGTGTTCATATTCTTGTTTGAGTTCTTCAGGTTGAAGACGATATTTACGAGCTAGACGATGAAATACTTCCAAAGTTGTATTTAATTCTTCCATTCGTTCAGGATCAAAACTTTGACGATCCATAAATTGACGTAGATTGGCGGTTGCATCGTCCAACTCACTTTGCGCATTGACGATCGAATTATAAATCTCAGAAAGTTGCTCGCTACGACCCGAATGCGTTTCAATGCGTCTTAAAATAGACGCCAGTTCCTGATTAATACTTGGTTCAGCTTCATCTAGCGCATTTAAACTATAAGCACAGTCCTGCATAATATGTTCATGATGACTGAGTCGATCGAACTCCTGTTCAATTTCTTGATAATCTGTTTGAACAATCTCTTCGATTTCTTCTAATTGTAGTTGCAGTGTTTGAATGCGCTGCTGACGAGTTGCCTGAGCATCTAGTGCTGATTGATGTTGGCGAATTGTGGCTTGCCACGTTTGATAAGCCTCTTTGACCTCTTGTGCAGGCTGATAAAAATTACGATAACGATCTAACCAGTGCTTAGGGTAGGGTGGTTCAAGCAACTGTTGCTGACTATGTTGGCTATACAACTGTACCAGCAAACGGCCAATTTCTTTGAGTTCCGATAGGCTGCTTGGACGACCATTAATCCATGCTTTACTACGACCTGTGGCAAAAATGACACGGCGTAAGTGAATTTCACCCGTATCCTCATCCATCTCATGTTCTTTAAGCCACTGTGATTCTGGACTTTGTGGTTGATAGCTAAAGCTTGCCGTAATATCGGCTTTTTCCGCGCCATAACGCACATAGTTGGTATCTGTACGTTCACCTAAGCAGGCAGACAGTGCGTCGAGTAGCAAGGATTTACCCGCACCAGTTTCACCTGTTAAGACATTAAATCCCTGTTCAATATCAAGTACAAGATGATCAGCAAGTGCAAAGTTAATCAGAGTTAAATGAGTCAGCATACACGCGTCCAGAGCGTCAGTCTTTTTTGTTTAAGATAGAGAAGTTTTATCGTTG
This sequence comes from Acinetobacter septicus, assembly GCF_019355975.1. Taxonomy (NCBI): domain Bacteria; kingdom Pseudomonadati; phylum Pseudomonadota; class Gammaproteobacteria; order Moraxellales; family Moraxellaceae; genus Acinetobacter; species Acinetobacter septicus. Next base: position 2,572,699 of record NZ_CP079898.1, read on the forward strand.
TCACAAGCTATGAACTGAATAAAAGCCATCAGTAAATCTTATGCTTGATGCAGTGTAGCAAGATTTAGACTGAATAGAAATGCCGTGTAAATTCAGTTCATATATGACAAAATTGTCATGAGAATGTCTTGTTTTCAAAGTAAAATAATCAAAACAAATTTAGATGTCAGCTTTTATTAGACCGCTTGCATAAATTCTTTATTTTTCTCTCTATATGCAAAAATAAAAAGGGTTTAAACAAGCATGAAAGAAGTCTATTGAATGATGAACAGAACACAATAAGCAACTGACTTCATGTATGGATATAGAATAAATAAAAAAATGAGACAGGTACAAAATTTGCTTGGATAGCAGACTCTAGATAAAAGAGATTGATTAGTTATTTGCCCAGAATTAAACTACGTCAGTCATCACCCCTAATACAAATGCGGCGAAATTGGAGAGTTACGCATGAGTTCAGCTCAGTTTGATCATGTAACGGTAGTAAAAAAATCAAATGTTTATTTTGGCGGTTTGTGCATTAGCCATACGGTTCAATTTGAAGATGGAACAAAAAAGACACTGGGCGTAATTTTGCCAAGTGAACAGGCCTTAACTTTTGAAACTCATGTGCCTGAACGTATGGAAATTATTTCGGGTGAATGCCGTGTCAAAATTGCGGACAGTACAGAAAGTGAATTATTTCGTGCAGGGCAGTCATTTTATGTCCCTGGCAATAGCTTATTTAAAATTGAGACAGATGATGTGCTCGATTACGTTTGCCATTTAGAAGGTTAACCTGTTTGCCTGAAAATCGGTTAAACTAGCCGCATAGATGAGTAAATCAAGAAATCCTGTGAAGTTGGCTTTACGGGATTTTTATTTTGAGTTAAATAAAGTTGAGATAGAGGTCAGGCATGGCAAAACCAGAATATTATTATGGCGTACATTCGGTTGAATCATTGCTTGAGCTTGAGCCTGAGCGTGTTTTGACGTTATTTACCTTAAAAGGGCGGGATGACCAACGCTTACAGAAGATTCTGGAGCTAGCTGAGCCTTTTGGGATTAGTGTGCAAAAAGCCAGTCGTGACAGTCTGGAAAAATTGGCAGGCATGCCTTTTCATCAAGGCGTGGTGGCAGCCGTCCGTCCACATCCCACCTTAAATGAAAAAGATCTGGATCAACTCTTGCAAGCCACGCCAGATGCATTACTTTTAGCATTAGATCAAGTCACAGATCCACATAATTTGGGTGCCTGTATTCGTACTGCCGCGGCAATGGGCGTACAAGCGGTCGTGGTTCCGCGTGATCGCTCCGCTGGTTTAACGCCAACTGCTCGAAAAGTTGCGGCAGGTGGTGCAGAAAAGGTCAAATTTATTCAGGTGACCAATCTGGCGAGAACATTAGCGCATGTCAAAGAACAGTTCTTTCTGCGCGTCATTGGGACTATGCTGGATGAAAAAGCTCTACCGATCCAGAAGTGTGATTTAACAGGTGGTGTGGTGATTGTGATGGGTGCTGAAGATACAGGACTGCGTCCAATTACTCAGTCACAATGTGATCAAACCGTTTATATTCCAATGAGCGGCAACCTGCAAAGTTTAAATGTGAGTGTCGCAACAGGTATGGCACTCTATGAAGCAAGTCGCCAACGTCATCCTGCATAAAATCATTTTAAGCTGATCCGATGTTTTAAAGAAGAACGCCATGTCTCTGCGAGCCCAAGGCTATGTTTTTATTGCTATTACGATGTGCATCTGGGGCGGTTTTACTATCTTTTCCCGTTTAAATGCACATTGGCATATCAGTGCATGGGATATTACCGCACTGCGTTTTGCCATTGCATTTGTAATTTTAATGCCGATTTTAATTTATAAAAAAGATTTGGCTTTTTTATGCACAAAACAGTCGGTGATTTTGGCTTTAATCGGTGGAGTGGGTTATTGCCTTACGGCGTATAGCGCCTTTCTTTACGCCCCTGCGGCGCATGCAGCAATCTTTTTAAATGGTTGCATTCCTTTGTGTACTGCGCTTGCAGCTTATTTACTATTCAAACAACCTTTTGATCGGCACACATGGTGGAGTGTCGGGATTATGTTAGCTGCAATTGCACTGATGAGCTATTTGATGTCGCGGGATCAACAGTCTCATTTTGGTCTAGGCGATATTTTATTTGTGATGAGTGCAATCTGGTGGGGTATTTTTACTGTTTTATTGAAACAGTGGAAGCTTTCTGCATGGCATTCGATGGCGAGCGTCGCGATTTGGTCAGCCATTATTTATTTACCGATTTACCTACTATTTCTTCCTAAACATTATCATGAGGTTGAGCCATTACATTTAGCGATTCAAGGTTTATTCCATGGGGTTTTTGTGGTGATTGTTGCTACCATTACCTATGTCGCGGCGATTGAGCGTTTAGGTGCATTTAAAACAGGCAGCATCGTTACACTCGCACCTTTTATTGCCGCAGTGATTGCTGTGCCATTATTGGGTGAACCTTTAAGTCGTGCGATTGTATGTGGGCTTATTGGGATGGGAATCGGTGCTTTACAACCGTGGCGTTGGCGTTTTAAAGATACATTGACGGTACAATTGCAACGCCAAAAGGATCAGGAACGTTCTAAATAATTCTGATGTAGCTTTGCAAGCTGTTGATATAAATGATCCAGATGCCCATCATTGATCACGATATCATCTGCGATATTGCGCTTTTGCTCACGTGGCATTTGTGCTGCAATAATTTTTTTAATCTGTTCTGAATCTTGACCATCACGTTGACTGGCTCGTTCGATCTGAATAGCTTCACTGGCATCGATCAGCAAAGTACGATCAGTGAGTTGATGTTGATCTGTTTCAAACAATAATGGTGAAACCAAGATCACATAAGGGCTGGTCGCATTCTGTAATTGCTGAACAATAGATTGGCGAATAGCAGGGTGAGTAATCTGTTCTAATTGATGGCGTGCAGAAGGATTCTGAAAAATATGCTCTCTTAACGCTCGGCGATTTAGACTACCATTAGGACTGAGTACCCAATCACCAAAGCTGTCATGAATTTTCTTTAGTACGGGTTGCCCAATTTCAACCACTTCTCTGGCGACCACATCGGCATCCACCACAGTAATCCCTTGAGTTTCAAACCATTGACTGGCAGCGGACTTGCCACTACCAATGCCACCTGTCAAACCAAGTATGAAACTCATCATTAGCCTCCCAGATAAACTTTCATAATTTGCTCACCCCATAAAAAGGCGATCCATCCAGCAATTGCGATATAAGGACCAAAGGCAAATGGCTGATTTTCTTTACGAATTTTGAGTAAAATAATCCCAATAATCGCACCGACCAGTGAAGAAAGTAGCACAATGAGTGGAAGCATCAAAGGTCCCATCCATGCGCCAAGTGCAGCGAGCAACTTAAAGTCGCCATAGCCCATCCCTTCTTTACCTGTGATGATTTTAAATAAATAATAGACAATCCACAGACATAAAAAACCAATCAGATAGCCCCAAATCGCGGCGGTTGGTGAGACATAAAGACCATAGCTATTAATCCCTAGCCCCAATGCTGCTAGCGGTAGAGTAAAACGATCGGGTAACAGTTGAGTATCAAAATCAATAAATGTCAGTGCAATAAGCACCCAAGTTAAAACCAGACCAAACAGCATTTGAAGGCTAGGCCCAAAGACAGCTACGATCATCAGTGAACATAGCATCGTGAGCAGTTCAACCAAAGGATAACGGATGCTAATCGGATTTTGACAATGGCTACATTTACCTTTTAAAAATACCCAACTGAGCAATGGAATATTTTGATACCAACGAATACGGCTATGGCATTTAGGGCAGGTTGAAGGTGGTGAACTTAATGTCAGTTTATCTTGATCAATGATCGCTTGATCAGGATGTAATAACATCTGGCACTCAGTGTGCCAGTCCTGTTCCATCATTTTAGGCGTGCGATAAATCACAACATTTAAAAAACTACCAATGCACAAGCTAAAAATCCCAACTGCAAGATAAAGCGCAGTTGGGGTTTGGATAAAATAATTAAGAATTTCAGACATTAAACCACTGAGCCCATCTGGAAAATTGGAAGATACATGGCGACGACCAGACCGCCGACTAGTACGCCGAGAATTGCCATGATCAAAGGTTCCATCATGGAAGTGAGTCCGTCTACAGCATTGTCGACTTCATTTTCATAATGCGTGGCAACTTTGTCGAGCATGGCATCCAATGCACCAGACTCTTCACCAATAGCCACCATTTGTATCGCCATAGATGGAAAACGGTTAGATACACGCATGGCAAATTGCAGTTGTTGTCCTGTAGCGACATCTTCACGAATTTTCATGACCGCTTCTTCATAGACCACATTATTGGTGGCACCAGCAGTAGACTCTAAAGCATCAATCAATGGAACACCCGCAGCAAAAGTCGTTGCTAGAGTACGGCTATAACGCGCAATAATGGCTTTATAAACCAGATCACCAAAAATCGGGAGTTTTAGGGCCAGTTTATCTAGTCCATCGCGGAACTTTTTACTACGTTTTTTGGCTTCCAGAAATCCAGCAATCAGTACCCCGATCACAATAATTAGAATAAACCAGTAGGATTGCATCCATTTTGACATATTCACCACCATCTGGGTAAAAGCAGGAAGTTCTGCGCCAAATGAGCTAAATAAATCCTGAAAGACGGGGACGACTTTTACCATCAAAATAATCGTGACAATGAGTGCAACAACAATGACAGTAATCGGATATTTCATGGCTTTTTTGATTTTCTGTTTTAAAAGCTCACTTTTTTCCTTATAGATCGCGACACGATCAAGCATAGTCTCGAGTGCGCCCGATTGTTCGCCTGATTCCACCAGTGAGCAAAAAAGATTATCAAAGTATTGTGGATATTTGCGTAATGCTCCCGCAAAGGTATTACCGCCTTCTACTTCATTTTTTAAGCCTAGGACGACATCGCGCATCGAAGGGTTTTCTAAATCTTCTGCTACAATTTCAAAACCTTGTACCAACGGCACACCCGCTTTCATCATGGTCGCCAGTTGTCGCGTGAAAATCGTAATATCCAGTGTAGTGACTTTTTTCTTAAATAGCCCCTCCAGAATATTCTTACGTTTCTCCCGAATCGTCTTGATGGTAACGCCTTGTTTGCGTAAGGTAACTTTTGCCAACGCCATATTTCGCGCTGGTAGTTCACCCTTGATTTTGACCCCTTTACGGTCAACCCCTTCATAAGCAAAAGTTGGCATCATTTGCGCTTTTTTGACTGCCATTGTGCTGTCCTTATTTTTAGAATCTGCTTTTATTCACTGGTGACGCGGTTGACTTCCTGTAAAGAAGTGACCCCTTGCATCACCTTTTTAAGACCTGAACGACGAAGATTATTAAACCCCAGTTTTTCCGATGCCGCTGCAATTTCAAGTGCATTGCCATCTTCCATAATAATTTTCGAAATTTCAGGTGTGACTTTCATGACTTCGTAAATCCCGACACGACCTTTATAACCTTCGCGACATTCAGAGCAACCGACAGGTTGATAAATCTGAAAGTCAGGATGTACTAAATCTTGTTCGGTAAATCCCATTTCTAGCAAACTATTTCTAGGAATGTCCACCGCTTGTTTACATTGACCACATAAGCGCCGTGCCAGACGTTGTGCAATCACTAGATTAACTGATGTTGCAATATTAAATGAGGGTACACCCATATTACGTAAACGCGTTAATGTTTCTGGCGCACTGTTAGTATGCAGCGTAGACATGACCATGTGGCCCGTTTGTGCGGCCTTGATTGCGATTTCTGCTGTTTCCAGATCACGAATCTCACCCACCATGATAATGTCAGGATCCTGACGTAAAAAAGACTTTAGCGCAGCGGCAAAGGTCAAGCCTACTTTAGGATTTACATTCACCTGATTAATCCCTTCAAGGTTAATTTCCACAGGGTCTTCAGCAGTTGAAATATTAGAATTTTCAGTGTTTAGAATATTGAGGCCTGTATAAAGTGAAACAGTTTTACCAGAACCTGTTGGTCCAGTAATCAGCAGCATTCCCTGTGGTTTGTCCAGCGCATCCATAAATAGCGCTTTTTGTTCTTCTTCATAACCCAGCGCATCGATACCCAACATAGCACTAGACGGATCTAAAATACGCAGTACTAGCTTTTCACCAAACAAGGTAGGTAAAGAGTTCACACGGAAATCGATGGCTTTAGTCTTAGAAAGTTTAAGTTTGATACGACCATCTTGTGGAACACGCTTTTCTGAAATATCCATTTGTGACATGACTTTTAAGCGCGATGCAATTCGGGTGGCTAACTGGAGGGGAGGATTGGCGATCTGACGTAATACTCCATCTACACGGTAACGCACGCGATACATTTTTTCATACGGTTCAAAATGTAAATCTGATGCACCCATACGAATCGCATCAATGAGCAACTTATTAATATATTTTACAATTGGGGCTTCATCACCCTGCGGGGGCTCATTATCTGTTTCGTCTGAATTGACTTCTTCTACATGGACATCAATATCGAAGTCTTCACCATCGAATGCAAAATTATCGCTTTCGGCAAATTCCTTTTCCAATAAGCGTGTTAATTTGTCATGTTCAACAATAATCGGCTCAATATTGAGCTTACTGTTAAAACGAATCGCATCGAGTGCTTCAATATTAGTTGGATTGCTGGTTGCGACGTAAAGTACATGACCTCGATGCATAAGAGGAACAACATGATGCTTTTGAATCAGTTTTTCATCTACTAGGTCGCGTGGTAATAATGCAGCATCGTAAACAGCCAAATCAAAAAGGGGTTCCCCAAATTCAATAGAAATGGTTTCAGCAAGAGTTAGGGCTGAGATCCCCAAATGTTCAATCATGTAGGCAACGATATCCTGCTTCGATTTTTTTGCCGTATCGATCGCAGTTTGCATGGTTGCTGCGCTTACACGCCCGTCTTCGACTATTCGCCGAATGAACCCCGAAAATTTTGGAGATGCTTGTAATACTGACATCCGTCTGCCTTATCGCAATATGTTTATAATTGATATGGTAAAAATTATACTTTTGTTGTGGAAAATTACTACCTATTAAAATGCATTTTCTAGCGTATTCACGGTCTAAAATTTGAACTGGTCGATTTTTTAGTCCATTTTTTTTACAGCATCCATGCATTTGGCGTTTTAGAATACATTTGTTTTTAACTGCTTTTGTATCTATTGCTAAAAGAAAACATTCTAAGTTTGTCTAAAATACGTGTAGAATATGCAGCATTTTCGATAAAAGGGTAGCAGTATGTCGGGTTCGACAATTATTCCTTGGGTGGTTGGCAATTGGAAAATGAACCCAATACAATCTGATGCCACACAACTCATTCAACAACTTATCAATTTATTGGCACAATCTCCAATAGAGGCAAATGCCTGCCATATTGGAGTTGCACCTACATCGATAGCATTGGATCGTACCTTTCAAGCTTTAAATGCAGCGCCACGCGCCATTTATACTGTCGCACAGGATATTTCCCGTTTTGCAGGAATGGGAGCTTATACGGGTGAAGTCAGTGCTGAACTTTTAGTTGATAGCCAAATTCAATACGTCTTGATCGGTCATTCTGAACGTCGTGACCTGTTGGGTGATTCAGTTGAAATTTTAAAAGCCAAACTCCACAATGCACTTCAGGCAGGTATGACTGTCATTTACTGTGTGGGTGAAAGTCTTGAACAGCGTGAACAAGGCTTGGCAGAACAAGTGGTTTTACAGCAAATTTGTGATATCGCCAGTGTTGTAAATACTGAACAATGGTTAAAACAAATCGTGATTGCTTACGAGCCAATTTGGGCAATCGGTACGGGTAAAACTGCTTCACCGCAAGATGCACAGGCGATGCATGCCAAAATTCGTGAAGGTTTATCTCAGATTACCGCACATGGTGCACAGATTGCCTTGTTATATGGTGGTAGTGTTAAACCTGAGAATGCGGTAGAGTTGGCAGCTTGCCCAGATATTAATGGTGCATTGGTTGGCGGTGCATCGCTTAATGCCCAATCGTTTTATCAAATTGCTCAGGCATTTGCCCAATCAAAACAATAGGAGTTCAGCATGCATACGTTTGTGCTGGTGGTACACATTATTCTCGCCATTCTGATTATTGCACTGGTATTGGTTCAGCATGGTAAAGGTGCAGATGCAGGTGCCTCATTTGGCGGTGGTGGTGCGGCAACAGTATTTGGTGCTTCAGGCTCGGGTAACTTTCTGACGCGTTTAACCGCTATCTGTACGGCTTTGTTTTTTATTACCAGTTTGACTCTTGCGGTTTTTGCCAAGAAACAAACCACAGAAGCCTATAGCTTACAATCTGTACAAACTGCACCAGTTCAGCAACCAACTTCGCCTGAAACTTCACCAACTGCACCTAAAACGAGTCAATAATTCAAATTAACGCTTTCTTTTTACGATTGAAGCGAATAGAATGCCTCCCACAAGCTGCGGTGGTGGTGGAATTGGTAGACACGCTACCTTGAGGTGGTAGTGCCTTCGGGCGTGGGGGTTCAAGTCCCCCCTTCCGCACCAACTTGATCCAGAAAGAAAGTTGGTGTCGCAGTGATGTTGATGCGGGATGGAGCAGTCTGGTAGCTCGTCGGGCTCATAACCCGAAGGTCGTTGGTTCAAATCCAGCTCCCGCTACCACTTTTTTAAAGTGTATTGAAACTTGTTAAATTTAGCTTCATTACATCTTTAAATGACTAAGGGCAACAACTTAGTCAGCAATTATTGAAATTGACTTTTTCTAATAATTGTATATAATGTTTGCACGTTGATGCGGGATGGAGCAGTCTGGTAGCTCGTCGGGCTCATAACCCGAAGGTCGTTGGTTCAAATCCAGCTCCCGCTACCAAGTTTCTAAGAGGGCTCACAAATAGGTGGGCCTTTTTGCACAGTGAGCTATAGTTTTCTGTGTAAAATATAGGGGCGATTTAACGCCCTTTTTTATTGGCTATCGTGTAGCGGTGACACAAGACATAAGATGTCGTAAAGGTGAAATAGTCATGCTTCACTATAGATTAGTCTGAATTGGCTATGTGCCAATTGAACCGCGCGAGAATGACGAGAGTAAATGAAGCTATCAAATAAAACTCAAGCACTGCATGATTTAATTGCACCCGCAGTGCAAGCCTGCAATGTTGATCTATGGGGAATTGAATTTATTCCTCAAGGGAAGCGTTCCTTACTGCGTATCTATATCGATAAAGCGATCGATGATAATGCTGAACCAGTCATCAATGAAGAGGGTGAACTGGAACAGGGCCGTGGAATTGGTGTACAAGACTGTGTGCTGGTCACCCAACAAGTCGGCGCAATGTTAGATGTTCATGATCCAATTTCTGGTGAATATGCACTTGAAGTATCATCTCCAGGTTGGGATCGTCCGTTTTTTCAGCTTGAACAAATGCCTGCATATCTTGGGCAGCAAGTTGCATTACGACTGATTACTGCGGTTGAAAATCGTCGTAAGTTCCAGGCAAAATTGCTCAGCGTTGATCTTGAAAATGAAGTCATTCAAGTGGAAGTTGAAGGCAACCATGTGCTTGAAATTGATAGTCATAATATTGATAAAGCAAATTTGATCTATCAGGACTAAATTCATTTAAATTTATAAGAATCTGTAGGTGACTTATGAGCCGTGAAATTCTTACCGTTGTTGAAACGGTTAGTAATGAAAAAGGTGTTAGTCGTGAAGCGATCTTCGAAGCATTAGAACAGGCACTGGTTGCTGCAACGAAGAAGAAATTTTACGAAGGCACACACTCTGAAGAAGCACAGTTACGTGTTGAAATTGACCGTAAGACTGGCGATTATCGTACTTTCCGTCAATGGGAAGTCGTTGCTGATGAAGATCATGAAATGCCAGCCTGTCAGGATGCGATTTCTGATGTGGATCCTGCACAATGGTCAATTGGCGATATTCGTGAACTTGAGGTTGAATCGATCGAGTTTGGTCGTATCGCAGCGCAGATTGCCAAGCAAGTCATTGTCCAGAAAATTCGTGAAGCTGAACGTGCTTTGGTGGCGGATGCCTATGAAGCCAAAGTTGGTGAATTGATCTATGGCGAAGTGAAAAAGCAAACCAAAGACGGTTTTATCATTGATTTGGGTGATAATGCAGAAGCGTATTTGGCACGTGAAGAAATGATTCCTAAAGAATTGCTTCGTCCTAAACAGCGTATGAATGCGATCTTGTATAATGTCAACCGTGAAGGTCGTGGTGCGCAATTGTTATTGTCGCGTGCGAAACCTGAAATGCTGATTGCTTTGATGAAAAAAGAAATTCCAGAAATTTCTGAAGAAATCATCGAAATTAAAGCAGCAGCGCGTCAGCCAGGTGTGCGTGCTAAAATTGCTGTAAAAACCAATGATCACCGTATTGATCCAGTCGGTGCTTGTATTGGTATGCGTGGTACGCGTATTCAGGCAGTACAGTCGGAACTCAATGGTGAGCGCATCGATGTTGTGGTGTGGTCGGATGATCCAGCACAGTATATTGCTAGTGCTTTAGAGCCTGCTGATGTATCAGGGATTGTACTGGATGAAGATGCACGTAGTGCTGATATCATTTTTGCAACCAATGATCAATTGGCGCGTGCGATTGGTTCTCAAGGACAAAACGTACGTTTGGCATCTGAATTGACGGGTTATAAACTCGACATGATGCTAGAAGATGAATACCGTGCACGTCAGCAAAATGAAGCACAGCAATATCTGGACATGTTTGTAGAACGTCTGGATATTGAAGAAGATTTGGCAATGGCATTGGTTGAAATGGGCTTTACTTCACTTGAAGAAATTGCCTATGTACCAGCCGAAACTTTTGACGAAATTGAACTTGATGCAGATTTGGTTGAGTTATTACAAAGTCGTGCAAAAGAAGCTGCATTAACAGATGCATTAAAACAGCAAGAAAATATTCAGGAACCAAGTGCAGAACTTCTGGAAATGGAAGGAATGACTCAGGAGCTTGCTTATGCCCTTGCAGCGCGTGGTGTGATTACAGTCGATGATTTGGCCGATCAGGCAACCGACGATATCTCTGATATTGAAGGTCTTGGTGATGAAAAAGCGGGTCAGCTCATTATGAAAGCACGCGAATCATGGTTTAACTAAGGAGTAGCGTATGACAGACAAAACGATTCAAGACTTGGCTCAAACAGTTGGTCGTCCTGTCGACAAGCTTCTAGAACAGGTTCGTGAAGCAGGTCTACCACAGCGTAACGCAAATGACACTATTACCACTGAGCAACAAGATACGCTTGTGAACCATTTGAAAAAGGTACACGGTCAGGATGCCAGTGGCGCAGGAAAAATCACGTTGAAACGTAAAACAACCAGTACAGCGAAAGTCGCGAGTACTTCAGGTAAGGCAAAAACGATTAATGTAGAAGTTCGTAAGAAACATACGTTTACCAAGCCTAACCCTGAACAGATTGCAGCAGAAGCGAAAGCGCGTGTTGATGCGGAAGCGAAAGTGCGTACTGATGAAAAAGTAAGCCAGCAAACTGCGCAGCAGCCTCAAGTAAAAGCTGAAAACAAAGCACAAGCCACATTGGATGCAATGCGCGCTGCTCAGAAAAAAGAAACAGTAAAAGCGGAAACTTCGACCACAGAAGTTGTGGTGAAGCGTCGTTCAACCAATAAGCCGATTAAGCCGATTGTTGTAAAACCAACAGAAACGCCTGAACAGAAAAAAGCGCGTGAAGCTGAGTCTGCGAAGTTGAAAGCAACGGAAGAAGCAGTTCGTCGTAAAGCAGCTGAAGAAGCGCAACAGCGTACACTTGAGCAAATGCGTCAAATGGCATCGAAATATTCAAATGATGATGCAACGACGACCATTCGTGTGATTGATGATTCACCTTTGGCTGCTGGACTTGTCGGTCAGGCTTATGAAGATTCTTTCAATAAAGAAGACCGTGAAATCAAACGTGGTGGTGCTACTGCAAATCCACGTGCGGGTAAAAAAGGCGGTCGTGGTGGTGATGCACAAGCGGAACAAAGTTTTAGTAAAAGCCATCATAAACGCGGCTTAAAAACCAGTCAGGCGAATAAACACGGTTTTGAAAAACCTGTTAAAAAGCAAATTTATGACGTTGAGATTGGTGAAAAAATCGTTGTTGCTGATTTAGCACAAAAGATGGCGATTAAAGTTCGCGAAGTGATTAAGACGCTCATGAAAATGGGTGAGCTTGTGACTCAAAACCAAGCGATTGATCAAGATACTGCGGTACTCGTGGTCGAGGAAATGGGACATAACCCTGTTTTGGTTTCTGATACACAAGCCGAAGATAACTTACTTGTCGCTGCTGAAGAAGCACGTGGTGAGCAAACTACTCGTCCTCCAGTCGTCACAATCATGGGTCACGTTGACCACGGTAAGACGTCGTTACTGGATCGTATCCGTCGCTCTAAAGTAGCAGCAGGCGAAGCAGGTGGTATTACTCAGCATATTGGTGCATATCACGTTGAGACCGATAAAGGAATTATTACTTTCCTTGATACACCAGGACACGCAGCATTTACTGCGATGCGTTCACGTGGTGCTAAAGCAACGGATATCGTGGTATTGGTGGTTGCGGCGGATGATGGTGTGATGCCACAAACAGCAGAAGCCATTGACCATGCACGCGCTGCGGGGACACCGATTATTGTTGCCATTAACAAGATGGATAAAGAATCGGCTGACCCAGATCGCGTATTGAATGAATTAACCACTAAGCAGATCGTACCTGAACAATGGGGCGGTGATGTTCCAGTCGCGATGGTTTCGGCACACTCGGGTCAAGGCATCGATGAATTACTTGACTTAATCTTGATTCAAGCTGAATTGATGGAACTGAAAGCATCAAGCGAAGGTGCTGCTCAGGGTGTCGTGATCGAAGCGCGTGTTGACAAAGGTCGCGGTGCAGTGACTTCGATTCTGGTACAAAACGGTACATTGAATATTGGTGATCTTGTTCTTGCAGGTTCATCTTATGGTCGTGTACGTGCCATGTCGGATGAAAATGGTCAACCAATTAAATCGGCAGGGCCATCCATTCCAGTCGAAATTTTAGGTTTACCTGATGCGCCAATGGCAGGTGACGAAGTTCTTGTTGTCAATGACGAGAAAAAAGCACGTGAAGTAGCAGATGCTCGTGCCGACCGTGAGCGTCAAAAACGGATTGATCGTCAAAGTGCGATGCGTCTTGAAAATATCATGGCCTCTATGGGCAAAAAAGATGTACCAGCAGTCAATGTCATCTTAAAAGCAGATGTTCGCGGTACGTTAGAAGCCTTGACGGTTGCTTTGGATGAGCTTTCAACTGAAGAAGTGAAAGTACGTGTGATTAGTTCAGGTGTCGGTGCAATTACTGAATCTGATGTCACACTGGCTGAATCATCAGAAGCGGTATTACTCGGATTTAACGTCCGTGCTGATACGACTGCGCGTCAGAAGAGCGATCAGGATGGTATCGACATTCGTTACTACAGCATCATTTATGAATTGATTGATGATGTGAAGAATGCCATGAGCGGTAAGCTTGCGCCTGAACATCGTGAAACGATTCTGGGTGTGGCTCAAGTTCGTGAAGTGTTCCGTTCAAGTAAGTTCGGTGCTGCTGCGGGCTGTATGGTGATGGAAGGTGTGATTCACCGTAACAAACCAATTCGCGTCCTTCGTGATGACGTGGTGGTCTTCCAGGGTGAGCTTGAATCGTTACGTCGCTATAAAGATGTAGTAGATGAAGTTCGCGCAGGCATGGAATGTGGTCTTGCGGTTAAAGGTTATAATGACATCAAACCACTCGATAAGATCGAAGTGTATGATGTTCAAATGGTGAAACGGAGTCTTTAATGGCGGGTGGACAACGCTTGAAACGCATGGCGGATTCGGTACAACGTGAGTTGTCAGAGTTAATCCGTCAAGAGTTGAAAGATCCGCGTCTGGGTGGTCTGGTGACCATCTCAGGCGTTAAGGTGAGTCCAGATTTGGGATACGCAGATGTTTATGTCACTGTGATGGGACGTGAACTGGCAGATGACCAAAATGAAATCGCTCATCAGGAAACGCTAGATATTTTAAATAAAGCGTCTGGATTTTTGCGTCAGGAGTTAAGTCGTCGTATTAAAACGCGTATTACACCGCGTTTGCGTTTTCATTATGACAAGACCAATGCCTATGGCAACTATATGTTTGGTCTGATTGAAAAAGCAGTACAGGACTTGCCTGAGCATAAAAAAGAAGATGATTCAGAGCAGTAAATCTGAATACATAAAAAATGCCACCTTCGGGTGGCATTTTTTATGATATTAAATTTCACTCTTTCGGTGGCTCTGAATGAGAATCCAGTGTGCTATTTCTTCTACGATTTAAAAAGGAATAACGATCCCACGGTAAAGGGCGATTGAGGGCTTCAGGGACTTCACCACTCATGGAACGTAAACGTAAATGCAATGCGGCTTGTGCCATCAAATTTGCCGAAACTGGTGCAGTGATAAACGCCAGCAAGGTAATTAACAACTCTGAAAAACCAAACCGCCCATGAAATGCTGAATAAATAATAGAGGCCAACAAGAAGCTACCCAAACCGAGTGTACTGGATTTCGTCGGCGCATGTAGGCGCATAAATAAGTCTGGAAGTCGAATCATGCCGATGCCACCGACTAACATGAAGAATGCGCCGACCAACAGAAAGAATGAAACTAGAATTTCCATAATCAATTGCATGAGCGTCTCCTTAATCGATCACATGACCCGTAGTGAAATAACGTGCTAACGCTGCGGTAGATACAAAACCGAGCATGGCGATCAAAAGCGCTCCTTCAAATAAATTGGTACTGGTCCAGTAAATCCCCAAAACTACGACCAAACAGGTCGCATTGAGAAATAGAGTATCTAAGGCCAGCAATCGATCTACAATTGATGGACCGATTACAAGCCGAATCAGACAGAGAAACATTGAAATGGTAATGGCGACCATACAAATGCCCAAAGCGTAAGGTAAGATGATCATGCTTCTCCTCCTTTATCAGCTTTTACATCAAAAATAGCCATCAATGGCGCTTCATAGCGTGATTTGATGTCCTGAATATCCATTTCTTCATTGTCAGTACTGAGTGAATGAACCAAAATATCGCCACGTTCCTGATCGATGCCCGCAGACACTGTACCGGGTGTGGTGGTAATAATCATCGCCAAGATACTATTGACCTGTTCATGTTGCGTTTCCAACGGTACACGATACCATTTAGGGTGTAACCGATCTGTAGGCCCGAGGACCAATTTGGCGACACGAATATTGGAAACAACAATATCCCAAAGCACCACAAAAAACAGATGAATCGCCTGTCTCCAGTGAATGTGCGGGGTACGGGTAATAAAGGGTTGTACCAAACGAGGAATCAGAATTGCCAGAATAACAGCAATCAGAATGTTGTCAGCTGAAACGCTATGTGCCAGCATGATCCAGCTCAAACCCACAATGACTGAAACCAATGGATGAGGAAACCAGCGTTCCAGTAAAGCGCTCTTTTTTTTCATTTTTTAAGGCTCCATCGGTTTGAGTTCGCTTTCATTGGGCACGATGTCTTGATCCTGTTGTTCCTGCTCAATTTGACGTTTTTTGTACTCTGAAATATGTTCGCCCTCAAGCGTATCATCCGAAATGACATCAGGGATATAATGCGCGTATGGATCAATCGTTTCACCGCCGTATTTGGTTTCAGGCACATAGCTTGGATCATAAGGTTGCACACTAATCACCTGACCAAAACGATCTTTGCTCAAAATAGAATTTGTATAAAGGGCATGATCCTGAATTTGTGCGGCTGTACTTAAGCTATAAGAATAGATCGAAGGTGCACAAATAACATAAATTATTAAGCCTGTTAGAAGTGCATAAATAGTCAAATCATTACGGGCAGGGGCATGATCAGGTAACTTTTGATAGGCAATAAAAGCAGGTTCTTTCTCATTTTCCTCTGGTGCAGTTGAGCGCCAGAATAAAACAAATCCAACGCGGGTTAAGGCGATAATACTTAGCAAACTGACAATCAGAATAATCGCAATCATCCATGCCTGATAAGATTGATCATGGGTCGCTTGTAAAATAAAAACTTTACCGAGAAAACCACTAAAGGGAGGTAAACCTGCCATCATCATGGCAATAATAAAATAAACCATCGCTACAGTTTTGCCCTGTTTCATTCTTGGCGCAACTTTGAGATGATCCTTGAAACTGCCACGTTGTGAGGTGATCCAGCCACAGAGTAGATAAAACGCAGCGGCTATCAGGGTGCTATGGACCAAATAATATAATGCGGCTGCCCATGCTTGCGTATTGAACATGGAAATTGCAATGATGATTGTCCCGATGGATGACAGCACCATAAAACCGACGAAGCGGCGTAAACGGTCTGCTCCAATTGCCCCAATTACACCATATAACGAAGTGACTAAACCAATGATCAACAGCCAATGTTTTAAAATATTCTGCGCCAATACATCATCAAAGACAGTGCCATTTACCCTTAAGATCGCGTAAATACCGACTTTGGTCATGATGGTAAAAATAGCAGCAACAGGTGTTGTGGCAACAGCATAGGTTTTGGGTAACCATAAACCCACAGGCAAGATTGCAGCTTTGATGCCGAAGACGACAAATAACAACATCCCGCCCGCAATCGCGAGTTTGTGTTGGTCAGGCTCAAGTGTCGGCAATAGGCGTGATACATCAGCCATGTTGAGGCTACCCACACTGCCATAAATCATACCCAGACCGATCAAAAAAATCGCTGAAGCCAGTAAATTGATGGTGACGTAATGAATGCCTAACTGAAAACGCGCTTTGCCTTGTGTATGTAGTAGCAACACATAGGAAGCCATCAATAACACTTCAAAGAATACAAATAGGTTAAATAAATCACCAGTTAAAAAGGCACCGCAAATTCCCATGAGTAGAAAATGAAACATGGCATGGAAATAACGGCCGCGGGTATCCCATTCCTTGCTCGCAAACCAGAGTACAGGAACGGCCAGTACATAGGTTAAGAGCAACATAAAAGCAGAAAGTTGATCGAGTACTAATACAATGCCAAATGGCGCAGACCATTCACCCAGTTGATAAACCGTAATTTGACCGGTATGGGCAATAAAAAAATAACTGATTGCGGTGGCAAGACCCATTAAAACAGAAATGAGACTGATGGCTCTGCGCCACGGTTGTCGACGATCAGTTTCTAAAGCACCATAACCGGGATTGCCTAAAATGATGAGAATAAAAGCAGTAAACGCAGGAATCAGAATACTAAAAATAGGTGCGTGCATGTTCCAGAAATTGATAAAGTCAATCATCAAGGTTCATCCTCACGCGGGTCATAGTTTAGGGCTGGGTCTTCTTTGGAATCCACATGATCTGTACCTGATTCATAACGACTACGAATTGCAAGCTGTACGATAAATGCTGTTGTGGCGAAACCAATGACAATCGCTGTTAAGACTAAAGCTTGTGGCAAAGGATCGGTCGTTTTAACCGTTTCGGTCAAAATCGCAGGTGCATTCATCTGAATACGTCCCATTGCAAATAAAAACAGATTGACTGCATAGCCAATCATGGCAAGCCCGAGTACCACAGGAAAAGTTCTGGCACGTAAAATTAAATAGATCCCCGACGCGACAAGTAGGCCAATCGCGGAAGCAAGTAGGAACTCCAGACTAATCATGACGTATCTCCTTCACGTGGAACAGGGCCAGACATGGATGAATGACGTGAATCACCAAGTACCGAAATTAACAACATGGTTGCACCCACCACTGTGACATAGACCCCGACATCAAACAGTGCCGCTGAGGCAAGGTGTGCTTTTCCTATCACTGGAATATCGACATAGATGTGTGCACTGGTTAAGAAAGGACGTGACCAATACCATGCAGCCATGCCTGAAAGACCAGCAATGAGCAAACCAATTCCGATCCAAAGTTCATACAAACGTCCAGACTTGGCTTTTAGCATCTGTTCAGCTTGATCTTGACCTTGTGCAATATATTGAATAATCAGTGCCATCGAGGTTACTAGACCAGCGATAAAGCCACCACCCGGATAATTATGTCCGCGCAAGAAAATATACAGACTGACTACTAAGGCAATTGGCAACACCCATGAGGCTGTGGTTCGTAACATTAAGGGTGATGGATTAAAACGATAGGTGAGACCTTGCGTCACACTGGTACCATGAATCCGCATACCATCCATGAGACACAGCGCACCAATAGCCGCAATTCCCAAAACGGTAATTTCCCCAAAGGTATCAAAACCACGAAAATCGACCAGAATCACATTCACTACATTGGAGCCGCCGCCTAAAGGTAGCGATTGCTGCATAAAGAACCATGACAAAGAGTTGTGATCACGAGTCAATATTAACCATGCAATCCAGCCAATACCCAAACCACCGATAATGGCAATCATCGCATCACGCCAACGTCTGGAGCGTCTGGATTCATAAGGGGTGAGTTGTGGCAGTAAAGATAAACTCATGAGCAATAAAACAGTGGTCACAACATCGACGGTAATTTGCGTCAGCGCCAAATCAGGTGCAGAGAATCCAATAAAGATCATGGTCACGACTAAACCAATCGCACCGCTGATTAACACGGCTTTAATTCGCTCATGGTGAAACCAGAGCATCATCCAGCAGGCTGAGAATAAAATCAGCCATAACACAATGGCGATCATCGGCGCATGAGTCAGTTCACGTGATCCTGTACTCAAACCTTGATTAAATAAAGGAATTGAGACTATAGCGATGCTGAACAGTACGATTAAGAATAAATAAAGTTGTAAAGAACCTGTTTCAGTACTGCGTTTAATTTTACGGCTGCCTAACAACAAATATTTTAAAAATTTATCAAATAAAATTCTGCCCTGAAAATTCCCCAAATAAGGGTCAAGATCGATATGGCGAATACGTCCATCTTTCGCGAGAGCGAAATAGAAAACTGTGCCACCGATTAAGGCAATCAGACTCATGATGAGAGGTAAATTGAAACCATGCCAAATCGCCAGATGTACGCCTGCAAACTCAGGCATGGCGAGACTGGCACGGGTTGCACCATTGACTATATTTTCAACCAGTAAGGCAGGAATAATGCCCACTAAAATACAAAGTATGGCGAGTAAAGTTGCAGGAAGACGCATTCCCCAAGCGGGTTCGTGCGCATCCTTGTTGGGAACTTTCTCACCGACGGGACCATCGAAAAATACACCATGCAGCATCCGCAGTGAATAACTCACTGCGAAAATTCCTGCCAGTGTGGCCACAATCGTCGAGAAAATTAACGCACTACCATTCAGGCTTGAAACCAATTCTGTAAAGAACATTTCTTTGGAAATAAAGCCATTGGTCAGCGGAACACCCGCCATCGATGCCGCCGTAATCATGGTCAGGGTGGCAGTAAAAGGCAGCAGTTGCCAAATGCCACTGAGTTTGCGTAAATCTCGAGTTCCTGTTTCATGATCAACAATGCCTGCAATCATAAACAGCGCCGCTTTAAATGTGGCATGGTTAATAATATGAAAAATGGCTGCGGCAACAGCAAGGGGAGAGCCAATCCCCAATAGGCATACAATTAAACCAAGATGGCTAATGGTCGAATACGCCAATAAGCCTTTGAGGTCTTCTTTGAAAATGGCGAAAAAAGCCGCCATACAAAGCGTAAATAAACCGACAAAAGTGACAATATTGTGATAAAGCGCGGCACCTATAAAAATCGGAGCAAGACGAGCGAGTAAAAAAATCCCTGCTTTGACCATGGTGGCGGAATGCAAATAAGCCGATACAGGTGTTGGTGCTGCCATGGCATTGGGAAGCCAAAAATGAAAAGGAAACTGTGCACTTTTGGTAAATGCACCCAGTAAAATTAAAAGTAGTGCAGGAACAAATAAGGCATGAGACTGGATCATCTCTTTCATATTGACCAGTTGATCAATCTGATATGTTCCAGTAATTTGCCCAATCAAAATAAAACCCCCAAGCATGGCTAGACCGCCCATGCCTGTAATGGTCAGTGCCATTCGAGAACCACGTTGTGCGGCCTCATAATGGCTCCAATAGCCCACCAGTAAAAAAGATGAAATACTGGTTAATTCCCAAAACACCAAGAGCAAGATTAAATTATTGGAGAGTGAAATTCCGAGCATGGCTGTCATGAAAACCATGAGCAGCATATAGAGCTTGGCAAGTGAGTTACGAGGGCTTAAATAATAATAAGCATAAATATAAATGAGGGTGCCAATACCTGTAATCAGTAGGCTAAACAAGAGTCCAAGTGCGTCCAGACGAAAACTTAAATTCAGTCCAAGCTGTGGTAACCAGTCCCAGCTTTGTAAAATGGCTGCACCAGCAAAAATCTGTTTTGCCTCAGTCAGCAATAACCCAAAACAGGTCAAGCTGACTGCAATTGCCCCTAAAGCCGTTGCTTCCCGCGAAAAACGCTGTAGCAATGCAACAAGGGTGGTGCCTAATATTAACGGTAACAAGATAATAATCGGTAGCACACTCGTATCCATGTGGTGATTTAGGTCGGAACCTAAGCGTGAATCTTATTTTTCAGGATGTAAAGGAAATCAAGGAGAATTCCAAAAGTTTGACACCTGAAAACCATAAATGTAGGTAAAAAGAAAAAACAAGTTGTATTGCGCGACTTGCAAGAAACAAAAAATACGTGTGAAAAAGTATACAGCGCTAACCCTGCATCTGTTTACTGTTTTTACACTAAAATAACAAAATATCAATCACTTAAAGATGTGGTCAGAACACGCGCTCTCAAGTGTATTGATAGTTATTTTCAATAATAACATGAAAAATGATTTGATGCCTAAATTATGAAATCCTTTATTTTTCGGACAATCTTGATTCATTTAAATGCTTGGTATCTGATTGCAAATATTGCAGAATCTCTTGTTTTTGTGCATCAGTTAAATGCGCTAATAATTCAAGCAGCTGATCTACATCGGGTTCATTGGCAAGTGTCGGACTTAGATCATTCAAATCAGGTTCTGAAGAATGATTAAATAAATTTTGGTAAACATGGTCATAGAGATCATGGGTATTTTCGAGCACTAAGGGTGAAATTTGCTTATTGGACAAACGCAGACATTGATAATCAAATGCATGTTCAAGCAATTCTTCACGATTTCCAGTCACGATCAGTTGTAAACGTGGAAAAGCCTGATGTAAACGCGGCAGGATCTCACGACATAAAGTTTGATCGAGTTGGGTATCAATCTGATCAATCAGTACAATTCCTTCACCTTCAAGACAGGGATAAAGACTTAAAGGATTCAGCAAGCATAAGCGACGTACAATATCTCCTACCAATGCAATCCATGTTTTCATGGAGTTGGAAAGTTGTTGATAGCTTAGATTTTGTCCTTGATAGCTGAGCATCAGCTGAAGTTTCGGCTGATATTGTAGATAAATATCGGTAATATCAGGGAAAACAGTATTTAGACTGCTTTTTAATGCCTGCAAATTGGGAGAGTTGAGTTGCGCATGTGTCTGAAAAATTTCCTGTTCTAGATGTTGCAAACTCTGCGCATTAAATTTACCTAAAATATGCTGTAGCAACTGCGCACTTTGAGCATTTTCGATATCACTGATTTCGCGGAACCACTCAAAGAAACGGGCAAAAGTGGTAAATGGAATGGCCGCGACATCATAGGCGGAAGAGGCCTGAAATACCGCAGGAATATTTTTACTGAGTAAATTGATTTCATTGATAAATCGGTCAGATGGATAGTAGGCAATACACGGTAGACCTTGTAAAGGATCCTGTTTAATGGCTTTTTGATATAGAGCCGTTAATTCTTCCAGTTGTTGTGTTTCTGCCTGACTGATACCAATTCCCTGACTATTCAGGGTTTTATAAAGTTTCCATGTACAGATTGAGGCATCACTTTCCTGAGATTGACTGCCTTCTGGAAGTTGTCCGATTTCGGTTGGAATTTTAACACTCAGCTCTATTCTGGATTGGATTCTTGAATTTAAAATATCCTGATCTAGCATGACCACACCCGCCGTACGACTATCTTTTAATCGTGCTGGAAACCAGCTCAAGGCTTGGTAAATGTGTTTTAGTAGCGTGGTTTTACCTGTCGCCTGTTCACCTAAAATGAGGGTGATGGGTTTGTGTGGATAAAGAAATTGAACCTGTAAATTACTAAACAAGCCTGTATGTTTAAGACGAATAGATTCAAGTTTCATATGCCCACCAGAGTTGGAACGCGATGTTTTAGACCGCTACGGATTTGCGTAAACTTTGCGGTGCTTGCAGTTTGAGCTGCTGAACAAGGTCATAAATATGATGAATATTTAAACTTACTTTAGCACGTGTACAGGCTACGTAAAGCAGTCTCAGTTCTTCATCACTGATTTTATGTTCCAATCCATTGATTTTAAATTGATAATCATCTTCCAGATGCACCCGATCCCATTCCAGACCTTTGGCTTTATGCGCAGTGGAAATCACATAATCCGCTTGTTCAATAGGCGTGATTTTTGCCAATGCACGTTTTAAAGGATCCGTACCATGATCATCGACCAGTTTCACCAGTGGTTTAATATCACTACCATCGTTGGTTTCACAATATTCATGCACATCATGCCATGAATTAAACCAAGCTAGTTCTGGCACATCGGTTACGCGTTTGCCTTGTTTTAATAGACTTGCAGCATCGACAAAACGATTGAGTTTATTATGATCGGCTTGCAAACTGACTTTATCGCCATGTACCAGACCTGCCAGTAGTAGTTCCATTGCACGGGCATTAGTACGACAAAGAATGGCATCACGTTGTTTGGTATGGGGTTTGTTGACGACTTTTGAGTTGAGATTTGGATTGCCTAACAAGGGAACTGTTTCATCCAAACCACTTAATAAATAGTTGGCGACATCAGCGATTTGTTCACCAAAACGAAATGAGGTGGTCAAGCGTGATTCGGGCAGTGGTAATTGCTGCATGGCATTAACTGCACCGCGCCAAGCATAAATTTGCTGATGTGCATCACCGACATAAATCACTTGTGTACTACGTTGTCTAAGCAGTATCCCAAGCATCAATGGATCGGCATCTTGTGCTTCATCAAACAATACATAATCCGCTGGAATATTCGGTTCAGAGAGTGCCCACAGTTTCAGGTAAATATCATGCCCAATTCCTGCCTGATGATTTTGATCAATCGATTCTAGCCAACGTCGTTCCACTGCGGGATAGAGATGTTTTTGCAGGCTTTCAATATCATCAGGATGTAGCCAACTGGGCGCTTGAATATGACGCGGCGCGGGGTATTGCGAACTGGTTGAGCAAAAATAACTGACCGCATTGGCGACCAAGCTGGCCAGACGGCTGGGCATCAATACATATTTTTCATAACGTCCACCCATCATACGGCGCAGGGTCACAGGTTCCAAGCGATAATCTTTAGCCATAAAACTTGGACTTAATCGCGGTAGTCGTAATTTATCGGTGACGCCACGTGGAACACTACGAAAGGCTAAAGAGTGAAAAGTACGACAGTCAACGTTACGATGAAATTTCTGCTGTGCTTCACTGGCAATGGCTTTATTAAATGCCAGATACATACCACGCCGCTGAGGCATGGCATCACTAATCAATTGTAATGTGGTGGTCTTACCTGTGCCTGCATACGCGATAACTTTAAAAGATTCGCCCAGACGCGCATTATCGATAGCTGTTGCCTGTTCATACGTCGCTTTGGGTTTCTCAAAATTAGACACAGTCAATAATTATCCTTGCGTACGATTGGCTTTTTCAACCAGACCTGAGAGTCCCTGACGACGTGCCAGTTCCTCTAGTACCAGTTTGGGATCGAGATCAAAATGACCGAGCATGACGATACTATGGAACCATAAATCGGCAGTTTCATAAATCAGATCATTTAAATGTTCCTGTGTCGGCTGAACGGCATAATCTTTCGCGGCAATAATGGTTTCAACGCTTTCTTCGCCGACTTTTTCCAAAATTTTATTCAAGCCCTTTTTATATAGACTTGCAACATAAGAACTATCAGCATCCGCTTGTTTGCGTTGTTGCATCAACTGTCCCAAATGTGCCAAGACATCGATCTGTTCTTGTCGTGTGCCGTGATCATGCGCTTCAGTTTTGGCAGAGGCGCCATAAATAGCTGTCGGATCTTTCAGTTGCGCATCGACAATTTCCCAACCTTGCGGTGTAAGCTTACGATAAAAACAAGACTCGCGCCCTGTATGACAAGCGATTCCACCATGCTGCTCCACTTGCAACACGATCACATCACCATCACAGTCCAGACGAATTTCATACACGGTTTGAAAATGACCTGACTCTTCGCCTTTGTGCCAGAGTTTTTGACGAGAACGTGAGAAATAAACCGCTTGTTGTTTTTCTGCGGTTAGAGCAAGTGATTCACGATTCATCCAAGCCACCATCAAAATACGGCCGGTTAGATGATGCTGTGCGATGGCTGGAATAAGACCTTGTTCGTTAAATTTTACTTCATCGAGCCATTGCACGTTGTTCATAAAGATTCACCAGAATTATGGATTAAATAAGTTCATTTGCGGTTATTCATCGCACCCTATAGTGTACGGCATCTATGCAGCATTTCGGAAAAAAACTCATCTTTTTTGTGATAGCCAGCAATGAGCCTTAACCAGTTCTAAATTTAGTTTTGACTTAAAATAGATGATTGAGACTGCGATTGCGCAATTTCCGCATAATTCATATGCTGTAGCGGAGAGCTTTTTAAGCCCGAAATAGTGAGTGCCATTTGTTTGCGTAAATAAGGAATTTGGTACATCCAATAAAAACTCACATCTCGGAACGGACCTGCCCAAGTTGAATCAGATTGATAGAGGGGCGTGAGTAGCTGACTTAACATTTGATAAAATTGAGTGGAAGCGTAGCGTAACTGATGATAATGCTGCCAGAACATGGTCCAATCGACTTGCTGATCTGGAAATTGTTGCATGGCTTGTCCTAATGCCCAAGCATCTAGTAAAGCCATATTTGCACCTTGCCCTAATTGGGGACTCATCGCATGCGCTGCATCGCCAATAATACCTATGCGACCTTTTCCAAATTTTGTCATCACTACATCGCGATACTGAGCAGATAACCATTGTAAACTGTCTTGTTTCTGCATGACTTGTTCAAGCCAGTCAGCAATAGGTTTCCAGCGAGATGAAATTTGACGAAGTAAAAAATCATGCTTTTGAGGATTATCTAAAAACTGTTGTAATTGCTGAGCTGGCAAACTCCAAAATACGCTCGAAAGGCGTTGAGTCGGAGCTTGTGGAATTGCGCCTGTAGGCAATATGCCCATCATGATTTGTGAACGGTCATAAAATTGATGCAAAATTTGTGGATCTAAGGTTTGGCATTCAGGAACGATACTCCACACCGCACCCCACGGATAAGCCTTATCGACCTTTACCCATGATGATGGGCGAAGTTGACTTCGTGCACCATTGGCAATGATGACTGCATCGAAGTTACTCTCAAAGGGTAGTCCAAGATGCTGACCGAAAATTGTGACGCCCTGCTGATGTTCTTGTAAGCGATGAATATCATGTGCCATTTTCCATGTTACAGATGCTGCATAGTCTTGTAATTTTGAACTCAGTAAATGACACAAGGTTGCGCGATGAATTCCGATACCATAATGTTGTGGATCGACTTCATGATAATGACTATTTACTAACAAACGTTGATTAGCCAGTCGACCTTCCAGACCTGTGACGATTGCTCCGAGTTTTAAGGTGTCTGGTAAAATTCCCAAATGCTCAAAAACTGCCAATCCAGCAGGTTGCAATAACAAGCCTGCGCCCACAGGTTGTAAGCAATCGACTTTTTCAAATAAAGTGACATCAATGTCTTGGCGAGCCAATAAAATCGCGGTGGCCAGACCTGCAGTTCCTGCACCAATAATGGCAATATTCTTGATTTTTTTCATTATTATCGATCTTTTATTTTGAAAATAGATGAGGAAAAATATAGCTTCCCCATCTTTAATACCAGTTATTTAATAATACGCCAAACCGCGAATAGCGCAGTCATCGCAATCAGAACAATGGAAATATACCACGGTGAAATAATGGCGATAGTTAGTAATATCAATATGATACTGCCAAATATCCAACTACGCTGCTGTTGCTGCTGAATCTGCATACGTAGTTGTTGAATTTCCCGAACTTGACGATCATGCCATGCAGATTGATTTTTTAAACCGTTTAAACTGTCAATAAGTAGAGTCGGTAAGTCATGCGCACCCAGTAATAAATCTGGAATTTGCTGACCAATTTCTTTCATGTTTTTGACAGGATTCATATTGGATTTGACCCATTCGGTCAAAATCGGCTTTGCCAGTTTCCAAATATCTAATTGAGGGTAAAGATCTGTTCCCAATCCTTCGACATGCACCAGTGTTTTCAGGAGCAACATCAATTGTGGTGGAATTTCCAAACGAAAGCGTCGGGCAATATCCATGACCTGCAATAAAATCCCAGCGAAATCCAGTTGATCCATCGGCTTTGACACCATTGGCCCAACGGTACGACGCATTTCTCGAGCCAATGCATCCTGATCGGTTCCTGGTGGAATCCATCCTGCCTGATGCACAATCTGAATCAGTTGCATGAAATTATTATTCATGACCGCCAGCAACATCCGTGCAACGGTCATCTGATCCTGTTTGGAGAGTTCGCCCATAATCGCACAGTCCAGTGCAATATAACGCGGTGAAACAGGATTGATAGTTTCGACAAAGACATTGCCGGGATGCATATCGGCATGGAAAAAATTATCACGAAAGACTTGGGTAAAAAAGATAATCAAGCCTTTTTCTGCCAGTTCAGCGCGATCCATGCCTAAACGATCAAAAGTGGCAGTATCTGAAATAGGCACACCGGTAATTCGCTCTGCGACCATGACATCTTTACTGTCCATATAGACTTCTGGCACATACATCATGCTAGAACCCGTAAAATAATGGCGCATACGACGGGTATTATCAGCCTCAATGGTTAAATCTAGTTCATTTAAAATGATCTGGCGATAATCCTGAATAATTTCAGTCAAATGTAAGGCACGAGCGGCTTCTAAACGACTTTCTAACCATTGACCTAACCAGGTAATGATTTCAAAGTCTTGTAAAATTTGTACACGAATATCAGGACGTGTGACTTTAACCACCACTTCACGACCATCATGCAAAGCCGCGGTATGGACTTGGGCAATTGAAGCAGCAGCTAAAGGTTGCTCATCAAAACGTGCAAATAAAGTATTTACATCAGCTTTTAACGATTCCTGAATACGTTGTTTGGCGACTTGTGCATCGAAAGGTTTGACCTGATCTTGCAATAAAACCAGTTGCGATAAGACTTCAGGTGGAATCAGGTCACGGCGTGTGGACAATAACTGTCCTAATTTAATCGCCAAGGGCCCCATATCTTCAAGCGCTTGTTTGAGCTTCAACGGATTTTTTCGTTCACGACTCGACCAAGCAGCTGGGTGTAAGCGAATCAAAGCCAAAGCATGCCGAGCTTTTGGGGGGAATTCTTCCGCAGGGAACAGGGTGTCAAGTCGATAATGTGCTGCAATGCGCCAAAGTTCGAATAACCGTGTAACGTGCGGAATCATAATGGGATATTACCTAATCGTTTGTTCTATTAAATTGAGAGTTAAGCTGTTGCAGTCTGGCTTCAAGGCGATCAATTTCCTGATTAAGCTGCCGTGTGGACTGATTCAGATCATCCATTTGCCAACGGGGTGCAAAAAGACCGCTGTTTTCTTTAATGGCATCTTCTGCAAAAAAGAGATGACTTTGCAGACTCCGTTTAATCTGTTTCGGCACCAGACTGATTTTAGCCAATTCGTGCGCCAAGGTTGGACCAATCCACGGACTTAAATGGGCTGCCAGATCTGGTTCAGCTTGCTGCATAATGCGTTGAATATCCTGTAACAGATGATAGTCACCTGTCAGAGGGATATTCCCAATTTGATCAGCATCGCCGACTAAAAGCTTGAGTAATTCCACCACATTTTTAACATGTAGCGTGGCGGTGGCTTCGCTGATTCTGACTTGTTCATCAAAAGGACGCGTTTCAAATATAGATGGTGCTGAGCTATGACCCGTCACAGTAGGCTCAAGGCGAACTTTATTATCATCAAAAAAAACATCAACCGAAAGCTGCGGACTATCGATCACGACTCGCAGCAATTGCCCCTGTAGTTGATTCAACTGGATGCGGGTAATGGCATCCAGATTAATAAAATGATGAATACCGCGTTCGACTGCACCGAGCGCAAGAATCGACCACATAATCATTGACCTTTAAAGTTTAAAACCACGATGTACCGCAACGATACCACCTGTTAAATTATGATAGTCGCAGCTTTGGAAGCCCGCTTTTTCCATCATGCCTTTAAGTGTACGTTGGTCAGGGTGCATACGAATGGACTCAGCCAGATATTTATAGCTTTCCGAATCGTTTGCTACCAGTTTGCCCATGATCGGCAATGCAGTAAATGAATATAAATCGTATAGTTTTGAAAAAGGTTCAAATACAGGTTTTGAAAATTCAAGGATCAGTAATCGACCGCCTGGTTTTAGGACGCGATACATTGCTTCAAGTGCGGCATCTTTATCCGTGACATTGCGTAACCCAAAACTAATCGTCACCAGATCAAAACTTTCATCTGCAAAAGGTTCTAATGTTTCAGCATTTGCCAGTACAAAATCGACATTAGTACAACCTGCATCGAGTAAGCGGTCACGACCCACATTCAGCATCGATTCATTAATATCAGATAACACCACATGACCCTGTGGGCCAACTTCACGACTAAAGACTTTGGCGAGATCACCTGTACCGCCTGCAATATCTAATACCTGTTGACCGCGACGAACGCCAGACATATTGATGGCAAAACGTTTCCAGAGGCGATGGATACCAAATGACATCAGGTCATTCATGATGTCGTATTTGCTGGCAACCGAATGGAACACTTCTGCCACTTTCTGTGCTTTGTCTTCTGAGCTTACGGTTTGATAGCCGAAGTGGGTAGTTTCACCGACGTTACCTGTCCGTCCTGCACCACGCGGGAGGTTGTATTTCGGGACATGATGGCTTTGCGAATCAGTAAAACCTTGTTGTAATGATTGTTGCTGACCTTGCGGCGTACCTTGCGGAAGTGGTTCATTTAGGAAAGGATTATTGTTGTCTGAACGCGATGCCTGCTCAGTTGAAAAAGTGGGCTTTTGATTTTCGTTAGACATCTTGTCGCTCCTAAATTTAAACACATTATAAAGTGATTATGGCTATCTGCATGATGACAGAGTTTAGTATGGTTTTACAGTCATCATCATACAATCGTAATTAATACTATACCGAAAATGATAAAAATAAGGCATTTCATGCCTCTTTTAGCAGCGCATGCAGATCAGAAATTAGCGAAAAGGATCTGGATGATCCGAATGCACTTTCTCGATAATATCACGTTCAACTGCACTAAAGGTTTTAATAAATTGTTCTGCAGATTTAAGCGGTTTCATGGCAACAAAACCTTCCTGAATAAACTCATACATCAAGTCAAACTGATATTTATGTGCTGCGCCTTTACACATTTTAAAAGCAGCATACATCATCAGTGACCGCATGTATTTATCGAGGGCCTCACCCAAGTCATCCAGAAGTTGTAGCTGGATCAAACGTTGCTCTTTTTGATCCAGTTTGATCAACGTCTGGCGCATCATTTCGTCTGTGATTGGTGCATCTGCTGGATAATCTTTAAGTAATTGAATGGCAATTTGCTCATCCAGTTGCATGGCGAGTACAGCTAAACTGACGGATTTAGTTCCCGTTTTTATGGCATTGTCTGGTAACAGTTTTTCTGCTTTGTGGGCATATTTAAGTAGACGTTCAATTTGTAACGCCAGTGGATCAAAATCTGGGCCACCATATAAACGATTAAGAAAATACTGTGCCATTAACTGATTTTTAGGCTGATCAAAATGTGCTTGATGAGTGTGTTTTATCCGCTCTTTAAGCCAGTGCTGGGCATCATTTAAACGCTTTAATAATACAGGGTCGTGATGATATTCAAAGGCATTATACTGTTGAAGTAAGTTGTCAAAAGGAGCAAGTTTGGACATTCAAATAACTCAAAATAATCAGTTTATCAAAAGCATAAAAGGCTTGAATCAAGAGCGCTATGACGTTTCCATATTAAAATAGTGAATTCGAAGTCAGTCCGATTCAATAGATGATCAATTGACATAAATAGTACATGCATTTGCCTCAAGCTGCCCGAACATTTGGTTATACTCAAAAAAATAAGCAAAAAAATGTATAGATCATGAGTGAACAACAAGCACATTGTGAGTTAATTGATGAACATCGTTTATCTATCGATCTGATCGAAGCTCAATACACTTTAAAAAATAGCTGGGGCCAAAAAAATGCTAAAAGTGTGTTGGTACTGGTCAGCGGAATAGAGCTGGCAGGAAAAGGTGAGTCCGTTAAACAACTCAGAGAATGGGTCGATCCAAGATATTTAAAAGTCAAAGCAGATCCGCCGAATATGTTGTCAAATGATCAGGCATTTTGGCAGCCTTATGTCAATTTTATTCCACGTGAAGGTCAAATTGCGGTGATGTTTGGTAACTGGTATAGCGATTTATTAACCACGGCGATGCATGTCTCTAAACCATTGGATGAAACCCTGTTTGATGCCTACGCAGAAAACATGCGAGCCTTTGAACAAGATCTAAAAAATAATCAGGTTGATGTGATCAAAGTCTGGTTCGATTTGTCGTGGAAATCACTCCAAAAACGTTTAGATCATATCGATGCTTCCGAGCGTCAATGGCATAAATTGCACGGTCTGGATTGGCGTAATAAAAAGCAATATGACAATTTGCAAAAGTTGCGACAACGTTTTACAGAAGATTGGATCATCATTGATGGTGAAGAGCCAGAAGTTCGTGATCAAAGCTTTGCACAGTCGATTTTACAGGCAATGAAGGATTTACCTGAGCATCCCACACAGGGGCAGGAACATTGGCCACAGGCCTTAATTCCACATGAACTGCTGCATCCTGATACAGAGAAGATGGAAAAGGCAAAATATAAGAAAAAACTCAAAAAACTGAGCCGTCGTGTCGCTGAAGCAATGCGTTACGATGAGCGTAAGGTCGTGATCGTTTTTGAAGGGATGGATGCCACAGGAAAGGGGGGCTCGATTAAGCGGATTATTAAACGGCTTGATCCGCGTGAGTACGATATTTTTACCATTAGCGCGCCAGAAAAATACGAGTTGCGTCATCCGTATTTATGGCGTTTTTGGACAAAGCTGGATCATTGTAGTGATATTCGTATTTTTGACCGAAGTTGGTATGGTCGGGTTTTGGTGGAACGTGTAGAAGGTTTTGCCAGTGAGTTAGAATGGCAACGTGCGTATGATGAAATTAATCGTTTTGAGAAAGATTTAATTGATAGTCAAACGGTTATTATTAAATTCTGGTTATCGATCAGTAAAGATGAGCAAGAACAACGTTTTCATGCCAGAGAAAAAACACCACATAAACGCTTTAAAATTACCGAAGATGACTGGCGCAATCGCAGTAAGTGGAATGAATACTTAAATGCTGCCGCAGATATGTTTGAGCGAACCAGTACCGAATTTTCACCGTGGACGATTGTGGCAACTGACGATAAATACACGGCACGTATTCAGGTACTCAAAACGATTTTAAAACAACTTCAGGCTGATTAAAGAAATCAGTTTTTGTATCTGGCCTCTGACTTGAATGAGATTTTCAAGTCAGAGGTTTTCAGTGAATTAATGTGATGAAGTGGATGCTAGTTGTGCCTTAATTTTTGGCGGTTGAGTCGTTTTTGACTGACGTTGACGGAACACAATCAATGTTGCAATCAGGCTCACAATTGCAGCAAACATCAGCCAAAAAGCAGGCATACTTTTGCTGCCACTTTGTTCCACCAGATACGTCGCAATCATCGGCGTCAAGCCACCAAACACAGACGTTGCCAAGCTATAAGCCACCGAAAACCCTGCAATACGTACCGAGCTTGGCATCATTTCAGTAAGTGACACCACCAGCGCACCATTATAGAAACTATACAGTAGCGACAACCACAACAATGCCATCAGCATATGGCTTAGACTAATATTTTGCGTTAACCAACTGAGGAGTGGATAAGCCGTGATAAAAATCAGGGTGGTGGTCGTAATCAACAGCGGTTTACGTCCAAATTTATCAGATAAATAACCGCCAATTGGCAATAAAATAAAATTGCTCGCACCGACCATCACCGTTGCAATCAAACTTTCTGCGGTCGTCAGATGCAAAACTTCTTTACCGTAAGTCGGGGTGTAAACCGTAATAAAATAGAACATGGTTGTGGTGGTGGCGACCATCGACATTCCAATCAATACGATTTTCCAGTTGGCTGCCAATGTAGACAGAATTTGGCGAGTGGTTGGATGTTCCTTGCGTGATGCAAAAGCTTCGGTTTCCTGTAACGATTTTCGTAACCAGAAAATAAAAGGAATGATGGCACAACCTACAAAAAATGGAATGCGCCATGCCCAAGCATCCACTTGCGCTTTGGTAAAGGCGAGGCTCACGATATAGCCCAATGTTGCTGCAAAAATAACCGCAACTTGCTGGCTGGCAGATTGCCAACTGGTCATAAAACCACGGTTATGTGGTTCTGCAATTTCAGAGAGATAGACCGAAACACCGCCAAGCTCCACACCTGCTGAAAAGCCCTGTGCCAAACGACCAATAAAAATCAATGCTGTAGCGGCAAACCCGAGTGTGGCATAGCCGGGTGTTAACGCGATCAAAAGCGAACCCACCGCCATAATACTTAACGTGACCATCAAACCTTTACGACGACCAATCCGATCGACATAAGGGCCTAAAACTAAAGCACCAATCGGGCGCATCAGAAAACTCACTGCGAAGATCAAGAAAGTCTTCATCAACGCGGCATAGCTACTGTCAGAATGGAAAAAAGTCTCACCAATGGCTTTAGCATATAAACCAAACAAAAAGAAATCGTATTGTTCGAGAAAATTACCGCTGGTTACATTAAAAATGGCGCGTAGGCGCGAAGAAGATCCATGTTGCACAACGACTCTCCCTAGTTTTTGTCATCGTTGGACTAGGGTAAAAGTCAAATATTTAATAAAACTTAAAAGTAAGTGCTGTTTGTTATGAATTTGAAATAAATCGTATTTGATTAAAGATAAAATCTACAAATAAGGACTGATCCTAAGCCATGTTGCTCAGGATCAGTTTAGAGGGATTCACTTGAATTTAGGCCACAATGCTTCCATTTACATTCTTTTGTTGAATGCGTTTCGCCAGTTGGTAACAATCTTGCACATGCGCTTCAGCCACTTTTTTCATCACGATATAGCCCAAACTGGCCGCGACAATGGACCCACCTAGCGGAATAAATTTGGTGACTTGTTTGGTAATGACTTTACCCACAATGCCATTTAAAGATTTTTTTACCGCAGTTCGTGCCACGACCAAGCCTGAAAATTCAAAGCCACGTTTGCGCAGTTCATTCCAGTGAATTTTTTTAGTTTCTGGATCATAGACACTAATATGATCAGGCGATAAACCAAAACGGGCGCTAATATCTGGAATCAATTGTGACAAGATTCCAATATCGATGACCACATCAAAAAATGGAATTGGAACCACAGCGGCGCCTGCGGAAAAGTAAGCGCGTTTTTTGACCATGTCTAAACATTCTTCGCGCACTTGTTCAAGGTCAAGTTTTGGATCAATTGAATCAGGAATATTTTCTATTTTCATTGGGCTTATACTCAAGTCGGTTCCTTTTGTATCATTCAAGCATGTATTTTAAATGATGTTCACATTTTTATTTCATGCCATCAACGTGACATAGTTGGATTTAGATGTATAGTGACGAATGTTTATGATTTTGTGCATAAAAGCATAGTTTAGTAAGGTAAGGAATACATGGCCATACATGTCATTCAAAGTCAACGTATCGATGTTTTATTGCAAGGACTGGCGCGAACTTCACAATCTCGCCATGAACAACCTTTTCAGGTGTTGGCGACCCAGCATTTTATAGTTCCCAATGCTGCGGTGCAGCAATGGCTGACTGAAAAACTGTCTGAACTGCAAGGGATTCATGCCAATTACCAGTTTCATCAACGTATTCGTGGCTTTCAGTGGTATGCCTATCAACAAGTATTAAGTGAGCATAAGGATCAGGTTCGTAAAGCCAATATTCCGCGTCTGATTTTAAAATGGCGAATTTATCAGGCACTTTATTCGTATATTCAGTCTGAACAGATGCAACTTACAGTTGAACATCCGTTGTATTCGATCATTGCCCGCATTTATGACAGTGCAGATCGTCTGACACAAGGCATTGAAAAACAGCTTAAAAAGCAAAGTATGTTGTACTGGATTGCAGAACAAGTCTCACAATTATTTAGCAATTACATGTTGTATCGTGGCTCTTGCACTAAAAATTGTATCGGACCATGTACATGTGCCAGCAATTGGCTCGATGCATGGGGACGTGACCAGGCATTAGAGATTGAAAAATGGATCGTCCATAAAGATCAAATTGTTTCAGCGTTTCAACTACAACAAGCACAAGAGTTAGAAGCGTGGCAACGCTGGTTATGGAAAGAACATTTCCATCAGGATTTTTTAGAGATAGAGAAAATTGATGAGCTGTTTTGGCAGCAGCTTGATAATGAACAAACACGTGCGCAAGCGTTAAAACGGTTACCGCAACAAGTGGTGTTATTTACTTTACTGGATCTGCCACCCAGTCAGTTACAGTTTTTACGTCGTTTAGGGCAATATCTTGAGATTTATATTTTTCATTATAACCCGTCACAGGAATACTGGGCCGATAGCGTCGATCCACTCTGGAAACAGCGTTATGATGTCGGGGTAAAAGAACGTTTTATTGCCAAGAACCCTAAAGCAACAGATATTGAAATTGCGGAATTTTTTCAGCAATTCACTTTGCATTTTAATGCCGAAGCTCGTGAATCACGACATCCTTTATTAACCCGTTTGGGCAAGCAAGCGCGTGATCATTTTTCATTATTATCTAATTTATCGACGGGAGAAGAAGGGCATTGGGTCGATGCTTTTGTTGATGAGTTTCCAGAAACCTTATTGGGACATGTGCAGTCTGATATTTTGCATTTGACTGAACCCAAAGCAGCGGATTATGCCCTTGATCTAAGCGATGAATCGATTCAGATTCATGTCTGTCATTCTGGTTTAAGACAACTGGAAGTATTGCGAGATCAACTAATCTACTGGTTATCTCAGGGAACAACAGAACAGCCACGTCGTCCGAGTGATATCCTGGTGCTTACGCCGAATCTTAAGGAATTAGAACCGCAGATTCGCAGTGTTTTTCCCGCGACACCAAGTGCTGAGGGGGTGTTTTTACCTGTAAAAATTGCAGGAGTAGCCCAGCTTGATGTCTTGAATGCATGGCATGCAGTATTAGGTCGTATTCAACTGTTACACAGCCGTTTTAATTATGATGAGTTCGCTGATTGGCTCAGTCTTGGTGCAACGCAGTTATGTTATGGACTTGATGACAGCCAAGTCTCACGCCTATTGGCGTTGTTAGCCGCAGCAGGCTTTAAACGTGGCTTTGATGCAACTCATTTACAGCAAAGTCTTGTTCAGGGGGATGAGGATTATCGCTATAGCTTTAAATTTGCACTGGATCGATTGGCGTTGGGGATTGCGATTCCCGATCATGTGCTGTTTCAAGGTACGTTAAGTTATGCGCAGGTACAACCTGATGATTTTGAAATTATTGATAAATTGATTCAGATTTATCGGGATTTTGACCAGCGTCGTGATTGGTTAATAGCACACGAACAAGGTGAGCAACTGGCTGTTGAAATCTGGTTAAAACGATTAATGGTAGATGTCACTGAGTTTGAACAAGCAGGCGTAACGGCTTTAAAATCTGCACGTGACGCAATTAAAAAACAAGAACGTATGGTGACTCTGGCTAGTTTTTATGGCGAAGCTGATACACAGCATTTGCGCCAGATTGCCTTGCCATTGCCTTATCTACTTGAAGAAATTCAGCGTACTTTGGAAAATCAATCTGCACAGGCAGAACCCACAGGTCAGATTACCTTGAGCCAAATTGGTCAGATTCGTCCATTGCCTTATCGTTTGGTGGTGTTACTCAATCTGGATCAGGGGCAATTTCCAAATCGTGACAATCACACTCCGTTTGATTTGATGGATGTATTACGTCCGCAACTCGGTGATCGCTCGCGTCTGGAAGATGATCAGGGTGCATTTCTGGATGCCGTGTTGTTGGCGAAAGATCATCTCTGGTTATTTTATAATGGCTTTGATGTCAATGATGGTGAAGTCCGCGAGCCTTCCAGTATCGTGCAGGAACTCACCACACATTTGGCGAAGATTGTTAAACCTAGTGCCGATCTCTCTGAACGTGCAATTGCACTAGCTTTGCCCTTTAAACAACTGGGCATAGCACCACAACTGGCGTCACTTTACCGGATTCATAGCTTACAGCCTTTCGATGTGACGGGCTTTACTCAGCAGCCCGCTTTACAGCGCTATCAGGATCATTGGTATCAAGTGGCCAAGCATATTCAACAGCCACAAGGGACACGTTTGCCGTGGGTGAATATTGATTATCAGCCACCATCGCAAGATCTATTATTACTTGATAGTCAACAGTGGATAGCCGATGTCACTTTTCCTGCACGGTTGTATTTAAAAACTTTAGGGGTTGAAAATTGGAATGAACAGGCATTATTAGATCAGGATGAGCCTTTGTTCTTGGATGGTTTAGCTAAGTATGCGATTCGTGATTTTTTACATCAGCATCAAGCCGACGCTGCTTCAGATTTGTTATTAGATCAACTCCCTGTCAGTAAAATTAAACACAGTGCATGGCAGCAAAGTTTATTTGACCAGCAGCGTTTACAATCGCGGTTGCACGATTATGCGATGCAGGAAACCCCAACCACCTATCGAACTTGGCGTTTATCCTCACCCTTACATCTAAATATTCAAATTCCTGAAGATGACGTTCAGGATTGGGTCAGTGTGCAGGCATCAAGTGCGCGAGCGAAACGGATCGCTAAAGTTTGGTTGGAATATTTGATTTGGCTGAGCTTTTTAAATCAGGGCGAGCATGTACAAGACAAGCGCCGTATCGTGGTGTTTAGTGATCAAACCGTGATTTGTGAAGGGATTTCATCGGGTCAGGCGCGTCAATACCTCGATGAATGGTTGACAGCATGGCACTATGCGCGACAGCAGCCGTTGGTGTTGCCTGCGGCACTAATATTGCAACCTTTGGAAAAGGCTAAACACTATCATTGGGAAGACACTGAGATAGGATTTGTATTGGCTGAAAAAGATCGTGAAAATATTTTAAAAGAATGGAATAAAACAGGGGCGTTTAGCGCATTAGATGTGACACAGGATGAAAGTAGTAAGTGGCATCAGGATTGGATGTTTATTTTACAGCAGCAAGATGCTCAGGCCTTACTCAATGTTGCACTCATACAATTTTCTTATGCTTTATATGCCCCGATTTTTCAATATGTACGCACGGAGTAAGCCTTGATCTCATCTCACTCAGCCGTGTCTTATCAACCGATTACCGATATTGAATTCTCAGGTTTACATCTAATCGAGGCTTCCGCAGGCACAGGAAAAACCTTTACTTTGTCGAGTTTGATGGTACGTATTTTTTTGGAAAAATATTTACCCAATCAGGTCATCGCGACCACATTTACCCGCGCTGCGGCAGCAGAGTTGAAAACCCGAATACGGCTGCGTTTGCAAGAGATGTATCGTGATTTACAAGCCTATCGTGGTTTGACGGAACAAGAGGTTTTGGCGCAAGCCAAACAACAAACTGATCCTTTAATGCAGCATGTATTGCGTCATTTTGCGACACGAATTGACTATGCCTGTGAACGTTTAAAACTAGTGCTAGATCAGTTGGATGAACTCTTTGTCGGGACTCTGGACAGTTTTAGTCAAAAACTATTACGCGAATTTGCATTTGAAAGCGGTAAAATCGAGCGTGCGCAAATTACGGATGATGCCAAACGTTATACCCGCCAACTCATTCATGATGTGCTACGTGAATGGATTCAGGCACAACCGCAAGTATTGATCGATGGTCTGTATAATATTGGCGCTTTAAAAAGTGTCGATGCGTTTGTGGATGTGGTTGAAAATTCGTTGAACTTTACTTCAGCACAATTTCAGTCAGCACCAATGCCTGTACTAAATTGGGAGGTGTTGACTCAATTTCAATCTTTTGTACAGCATTCGGATTTGAGCGACCTACAGGCGTATTACGAGCTTGATGGCGAATACTATACCTGCATCAATGGCACCTCATTTCGAAATGGCGCATTTCATGATTTATTTACCGTGCATTTACCCCAGCTGGCTCAGGTCTTGGCTGGTGAAAATGTATTACAGTTTTTTGATGCTCCACTCGCGAGCGCGCGTGAGGCTGCATTTAAATTTCTGGATAAATTTGAACAGGGCAAAATATTTAAAAAATGTCCTGCCGAGGTGAGCGATGGATTCTATCATCATCCACTGATACAGCAATGGGTAGAGATCATCCGTCATTTAGGCATCATTCAAGATCAGCTTGAACAATTACAACAGTATTTAAAAGCCTATTTGTGTCTGGAGGTCAAACAGCGGTTACCCCAACTCCTTCAACAAAAGGGCGAGACCACCTTTTCACAGCAGATTCGTACCCTTGCGGAAGCATTACAAGGCGAGCAGGGACAACGCTTTGCGATTTTTGTGCAGGCTCGCTATCCCTTGATTTTGGTAGATGAGTTTCAGGATACCAATCAAGATCAAGATGATATGTTGGCCAGCATTTGGCGACATCCGCAGCGTTATCAAAAAGGCTGCATGATTATGGTGGGAGACCGTAAACAGGCGATTTATGGCTTTCGCGGCGGCGATATGCTGACTTTTCTCAAGGCGCATCAAGATATTAAAGTCAAGCAAGGACGAGAATATCAGCTCAGTTTTAATCACCGTTCGGTCAAGGAGTTGGTGGAAGTCGTTGATCATCTCTTTCAACAGCAGCCTGATTTTGGTGAACAGGTCATGTATGACCCGATTCAGGCTGGTTCACGAGCACATCCTGCCTTGATCGATCAA
Source organism: Acinetobacter septicus (assembly GCF_019355975.1). Lineage (NCBI taxonomy): Bacteria > Pseudomonadati > Pseudomonadota > Gammaproteobacteria > Moraxellales > Moraxellaceae > Acinetobacter > Acinetobacter septicus. The sequence goes on from NZ_CP079898.1 coordinate 2,612,050, forward strand.
GGTCAGCCCAATGTTGCACCTTTACGCTGGTTGATGCTGAGTGATAAATCTAAAGAGGCTGAACAGGTGGCATGGAAAATCCGTGCGCTGCTCAATCAGTCACAGACGGGTGATTTATATTTGCAAGCCGAGCAAGCACAGCTTTTAATCGAAGATGATATTGCAGTGCTATCTAGAAATCATGCTGGACTCGATGCAGTACAGTCTGCTTTGGAATGTTTAGGCATTCGGGTTCATCGACCGTCACGAAAAAGCGTATTTGATCATCCGATAGCACAAGATGTTGCCGCTTTACTGACCGCAGTTTTGCATCCCTACGATGAAGCCAAAATTAAACGTGCATTATTAAGTCGTCTCATTGGACTGAATTTAAAGCAACTGGTTGAGCAGGAACAGACTACAGAAGGTTTAAGTACTTATATTGCGGCCTTTGATCATTTGCGTGAGCTTTGGTTACAGCAGGGCTTTCTAAGCGCATGGCAAGCCTGTATGAACCAGTTTAACGTCTGGCAAAATCTGGTGGCGCAGCACAGTAAAGACCATGAACGTGATGTGGTGAATTTACGGCATTTGAGTGAAATTTTAAGTCAGCACAGTGAACATTATCAGGGTGCGCAAAATCTCTATCACTGGTATTTAAAGCAGCTCCAAGCTCCAAGCCAGCGCGATTGGGAAATGGAGCGTAAACTTTCCAGTGATGCAGGCATTCAACTGATGACCATTCATCAGTCCAAAGGTCTGGAGTTTAAGATCGTATTTTTATTGGGAGCAGATAAACCTTTTAAAGATCAAAATACGGCTTTAAATTTTTCAACTATAGATGTTCCCCATCCTGAAAATGGACAAGTGACCACACAGCGCGTGATCGCCATTCAGGATAAACAACGCTTAAGTCCTGAAGCCTTGGCGCAAAATGAACAACGCAGTCGTGCCGAACAAAACCGACTCTGGTATGTGGCGCTGACTCGTGCCAGCCATCGCGTCTATGCCATGATGCAGGATCAGCAGCAAAAATCACTGGATGCATTGGCATTCTGGAAATATCAACACGGGAATTTTCAGCATCCATTTAGTTTTGATGAACAGGAGTTGGCAGAATGTCCACCGCCGTTTAAAGCGAAAATCACCGAGCCAAAACTCAACTTACAGGCACAGCCTTTGCCGACACAGCGTTTTTATGCACGTGGCAAAACCAGTTTTAGCTATCTGGCGCAACACTTAAAACCGCATCAAATCGCCAGCGATCAGTTGGCTGCACAGGATCAAAAACTGGATCAAGCCGCAGATGAGCAAGATCATTTAATTGTTGAAAGATCCACGCTCACACAGCCCATTCACTGGATTCAGCACAATTTTCCTAAAGGCACATTGGCTGGGAATTTTTTGCATGAGATTTTTGAACATGTCGATTTTCAGGATCAAAGTGAATGGATTACTGAAATTCGTCGGCGTTTTAAAAACGATTATGGTAGTTTATGGGATCAGCTTTATAGCATCTATCAACAGGATTTTCCTGAAAATGAACAGAATGAAAGTCAGCTTTATCAATGGTTAGCAGATTGGTTAAAGCAAGTATTAACCACGCCATTACATCAAGGTTTTCAGTTACATCAACTGCAAGCGGGTCAGTTTTTATCTGAATGTCCTTTTTATTTGGCATTGTCGGATCGTGTACTGGCGATGCGTCGTATTCAGCAATTATTTTTGGAATATCAGATCGAAATGCCTGATTTTCTGGACGCTCATGCCGCGCGTTACTTAAATGGTTCAATTGATTTGATGTATTTTGATGGTTCACAGTTTCATATTGCCGATTATAAGAGTAATTATCTGGGCAAAGACTTCAACGATTATCGGGCAGATGCAATTCAGCAGAATATGCGCCAGTCCAGTTATTGGTTACAGGCTGCGCTGTATTTGGTAGCGTTGCATCGTTATTTAAAAGTGAAATTGCAACATTATCAGATTGAGCAGCATTTGGGGGGCGCAACCTATTTGTATTTACGCGGCATGAATGGACAAGCTGATCAGGGATATTATTACTGGCGACCTGACACCGAGTTTATTTTGCGTCTGGATGCAATTTTAGGCTACTTTGATTGAGATGGCTTCGGGTAAATGCTTGAGGATAAAATCACGCCTAAAATGCGGATAATTGATATAAACTGATATTAATCAAATTGTTATTTTGTGGATAAGTGTGTTAATAAGCTTGTGGAAAAGCTTGAGGATAACTGTGTGGAAAAGCAAACTGACGCTGAAAATGCAGAATTGAGATGGTTGAAAAATTGGAGCGAGTATTTGGCTCAGGCACCATTCAATCTCAGGGAGCGCAATTCTGCCGAAATTGCCGAGCTGTTGCAAGCGTTAATTGAAGCAAGTTTACAGGGCGATAGCGGTTTGGCGATTTCTTCGTCAAATGTTCCTGAAGTTGAGGATTTTATCATTGATGAACAGCAGGCGAGAACTCAAGTTGCCCCGATGATCTATGATGGTGAATTATTGGCTTTATATCGTTATTGGTCATTGGAACAACGCCTTGCTCACCAAATTGCCCGTTTAAGTACGCAACAGATTCAACCGATAGCGATTGATGTTTATCTGGATTTATTAACAGATCCACAGCAACGTGCTGCTTTGCACATGGTCACGAGTCAAGCGCTGAATATCATTACAGGTGGGCCGGGAACAGGTAAAACCTATACGCTGGCGCGAATTATTGCAGTTTTAAACCAATCTATTCCAAATATTCGGATTGCGATGGCGGCTCCAACAGGTAAGGCTGCACAGCGGATGCAAGAAGCTTTACAAACCTCATTTAATGACGAAAAACTGTTGGCCTCGGGTCTGGTCACTGACACGCTGAAACAGCAAACCACGCAAACCCTGCATCGTTTACTTGGTCTGGGTCATCGGCAGATTCCACGATTCCATGCCAAACAACCTCTACCTTATGATGTGATCGTGATTGATGAAGCATCCATGCTGGATTTAAATCTCGCGACCTTGTTACTCGAAGCGATTCCCCAGAATTGTCGTCTGATTTTATTGGGAGATGCCAAGCAGCTTGCTTCGGTGGATGTCGGCTCAGTACTGGCAGATGTACAACAAGTGCCTGAACTACAGAAACATCTGGTTCATCTGATCAGTAGTCGCCGTTTTAGTGCGGAGGCTAAAATTGGTCAATTGGCGGGGTTTATTCAAAACGTCAAGCGAGATCAATCTGCCGAACAGCTTCTTCAACAATTTGAACAGCAGATTGCCATTCCTGCCACTTTACAAAACATTGAGCTCAATGCTGCGATGAATGATGTGGTTCAGCTTGAGTATTTGCCTGATCAAATCACCGATCTGATACCTTATTATGAACAATTAATGGCAGGGTTTATTCCGTTTTTGCGACAATTAAAAACCTATCAACAGTCGGACTACGCTCAGGAAAATATAGATTCTGTTATCGAAGCCTTTGATCAATATCGTATTTTGGTGGCAATCCGTTTTGGTGACTTCGGTTTGGAACAAATTAATCTTTATGCTGAACAATGGTTGACTCAGCATTTATCCGTTTTAGCTGTCGGTGGGTGGTATATTGGGCGTCCTGTGATGATGACTTATAACGATTATCAACTGGGTATTTCCAATGGCGATATTGGATTATGTTTTCGTCACCGCACCGATCCTGAACAATTTGAAGTGTATTTTCCAAGTTTGAATCTCTGGATTGCTGCACATCGCTTACCGAAAAATATTCAGACCGCTTTTGCTTTAACGATACACAAATCACAAGGCTCAGAATTTGCCCATACTGCGGTGGTATTTGATCATTCCGCAGAAAAATTACTCAGCCAAGAACTGATTTATACCGCGATTACTCGCGCCAAAAAAGTAGTGAGCTTACTGGTGGATCGGACTGCGTGGAGTAAAGCTTTAACCGTAAAAACCACCAGAACAAGTGGATTGCTTAGAAAAATTAATAAAAATTTAGCATTGTTAAGTTAGTCTATGCGGTAGACAGATCTGTACGAAAATGCTTACATGGTTTCGAGAAATTTGCGGATAGAGCCGCTGCCTTTTTTTTGAGATCATAGTTCTGCACAAAAAGCTCAGCAAGGAATGCTGAGAAAATCGCAAAACAATAACCATAAAGTTGAAAAACAGCGAACTTACAGTGAAGTAAGTGATAAGCGAGGAAACTTACAGCCGCTAAGCCTTGTAGTTTTGGGAGAGACTACAGGGCTTTTTTATTGTCTTTTATCTGAATTCTTAGATTAGCATTTACAGTGATCAAAATTTAAATAAAAAATACAGAATATTACAAATAGTTAGGATAAATCATGGATGATTAAAAAACCTAAAATATTGCGTAAGTTTTCACTTACATATTGATACGTAAAATACTACTTTTCTACATAATGAGTTGTGGCAGAATGACAAGTGTAGGAACTGATGATGTCTAGCTCGTATATACATCATGGAGTAAAAGGTTGTAAGACCTTGAGACAACAATAAAATAAAACAACAACGATTCAAAATAAAAATACAGCGCAAAAGAGCCCAAGTTACGCTTGGGCTTCTTTTTGTCTAAATGGCTTGTAGCCACTCATGTTCAGCTTGACCTGAACCAAAAAGTGAACGACGCGATTGCTTTGGAATTCGTGGACATTGCATCGAGATTTGGTAAAGTACATTTGCTAAAGCAGGTAGATGGGTGCCAATCACCGACTTTCCTGTGGTCAAAAATGACACGCTAATATCGCGCTCAGGATCAGCCCAGCACAAAATATTGGAAAAGCCGATATGCCCAAAGGCTTGTGCTGTTTGTGGGCCAAATAATCCGACAGGATTACTTCCGAGCATTCGGCCAAGTGCATAACGCATCGGGGCAAGTAAAGTGCGATCCAGACTGGTTACTGAGGTAGGTAAAGTCGCCCGAAATACGGTGCGGGGACTCATGATTTGCTTGCCTTGATATTGACCGCCACTCAACAACATTTCAAAAAAGCGGCCTGCTTGTTCAGCACTGGTATAGATATTGCCAGCGGGACAAATCGTGTCCATAAAACGTGTGTCATTGGTCACATCGACTGCCAGTTTTAAACCACCACCGAGCACATGATTGAGATAATGATCCGTTCCCAGACGAGGATGTAAACCTGTCGGATAATTCAATGCCACTTGGTCGCGGTATTTAGCGTCTAAACCATAATTGAAAAATGGCATATTCATGGGCTTTTCGATAGTTTCATGTAGAAAACGGCGTAGATCCTGACCAGTTACGCGCTCGATCAATTCACCTAAAATATAGCCCGCAGTGACGGCATGATATGCTAGCCGCGAACCTGATACAGATACTGGCTTGGCCGCATACAATCGTTTTAAAATTTCATCCTTATCGAACAGTAATTCGGGTGTTACCTCGCCTTCAATTTTGGGAATACCGCCACGGTGTGACAGCAAATGAAATATCGTGGTGCGACGTTTACCATGTGCGGCATATTCAGGAATATAATAACTAATCGGGTCAAGTAAATTAATTTCGCCTTGTTCGTCCAGCATGTGGATCAGCATTGCTGTAACCATTTTTGAGGCAGAAAACAGACAGACAGGCGTATCAGCTGAACCCACTTTTGCCGTGTTACTTAATCCCCGAGTTGAATTGCCAGAGGCATAACCCAGACTACGGTTGAGTAAAATCTGACCTTTACGGCGTAAACAAAAACTGATGAAAGGATAATTTCCAGTTTTATAAGCACTTTCTACACTTTTCCATATTTTTTGTCGTTGTTGCTCGGTCATTGCCCCTTGTTCTGGATGAACTTCATCCTCTTGTCTCATCACAGCAGCAAGATCATGGGGTACAAAACAGGTATTGGTTGATAATAATTTCACAGTCATTCCATATCTTTTCTTTTTATATCAGATGAGTGTGAAGCGTTATGAGACAAAAGTCAGTGTCTAAAATGACCAGCATGCATGTGTAATGTGCAATGAAATATTGCCAGGCGGATAAGCTGTATGATTTAAGAATTGTCAATTCAACCTGAATCCTTTAAAATACGTCACTGCTGTAGTGATGCACGGCAGTCAATTGGTTTTAGGTTCTCCTTGAATCGATTGATCAGTATCAATTTATTTTATTTAAGCATCTCGGAGAAATCGAATGGCTTTAACTAACACAGATCGCGCAGAAATCATCGCTAAATTTGCTCGTGCTGAAAACGACACTGGTTCACCAGAAGTACAAGTTGCTTTATTGACTGCTCAAATCAATGATTTGCAAGGTCACTTTAAAGAACATAAACACGACCACCATAGCCGTCGCGGTTTGATCCGTATGGTTAACCAACGTCGTAAATTACTTGACTACTTAAATGGTAAAGACCACGGTCGTTATGTAAGTCTAATTAACGAACTAGGTTTACGTCGTTAATTCGATTTCAGGCTTGATTTTCGGTATTTATATGACGTGGTGTTTAAGCGTTAAAAAGAGAGTGCTGAAAAGAAAGTATCATTTGGTGTGTGTCACTAAATGACTTTAGAAGGGGCGATTGTTCGCTCCTTCTTTGTGTTTATTCTCTAGTGAGGTCGGCTTCTAAGCTTTGTCATTGACCATTGTTTGTAATCATCTGATCGCAATGGTTTGAATGCCAAACCTTAGGGGTCTCCACTAGAATAATTGTTCAAAAAGAACTAGGAAAATATAATACATGTCAATGTTTAATATCGTTCGTAAAGAATTTCAATTCGGTCAGCATCAAGTTGTTTTAGAAACAGGTCGTGTGGCACGTCAGGCAAATACCGTATTAATCACCATGGGCGGTGTAACGGTACTTGTTGCTGTAGTTGCTCAACCTAAAGCAAAAGCAGGTCAAGACTTTTTTCCACTGACTGTAAACTATCAAGAAAAACAATATGCTGCTGGTCGTATTCCAGGTGGTTATGGCAAGCGTGAAGGACGTGCGTCTGAAGCTGAAACTTTGATTTCACGTTTGATTGACCGTCCAATCCGTCCGTTGTTCCCAGAAGGTTATTTCAACGAAATCCAAGTCACTGCAACAGTGGTGTCTTCTGATAAAACTATGGATGCAGATATTGCTGCCATGTTGGGTACATCTGCTGCATTGTCGATTGCGGGTACGCCATTCCGTGGTCCTATCGGTGGTGCGCGTGTTGGTCTGATCAATGGCGAATACGTTTTAAACCCAAACTTTGAGCAATTGGCACAGTCTGATCTTGACCTGGTTGTTGCAGGTACAGAATCAGCAGTCCTCATGGTTGAATCTGAAGCGAAAGAGCTTTCAGAAGATCAAATGCTTGGCGCTGTTTTGTTTGGTCATGACGAAATGCAAATCGCGATTCAGGCGATTAAAGAGTTTGCCGCGGCAGCGGGTGCGGTTGAGTCAACTTGGGTTGCCCCAAGCAAAAATGAAACGTTACTTGAACAATTAAAAGCAGCGTTTGAAAGTAAAATTTCTGAAGCTTATACCATTGCGGTGAAGCAAGATCGTTATGCAGCGCTTGATGCATTGTATGCAGAAGCGGTTGCCCAATTTGTTCCTGAAAATGACGAAACGGGTATTGCTGACGAAGTCAACGAGCTATTTGAAGATCTGAAATACCGTACTGTACGTGACAATATTTTGTCAGGTAAGCCGCGTATTGATGGTCGTGATACTAAAACCGTTCGTGGAATCGATGTACAAGTGGGTGTACTAGAACGCGCTCATGGTTCAGCATTGTTTACACGTGGTGAAACTCAGGCATTGGTTACGACCACTTTGGGTAATACCCGTGATGCATTGATGGTTGACACCCTTTCTGGTACTAAAACTGACAACTTTATGTTGCACTATAATTTCCCTGCATACTCTGTAGGTGAAACGGGTCGTGAATCTGGCCCGAAACGCCGTGAAATCGGTCATGGTCGTTTGGCTCGTCGTGGTGTTCAAGCAGTTCTTCCTGCTGCTGACCGCTTTCCATACGTGATCCGTATTGTATCTGACATTACTGAATCAAATGGTTCATCTTCAATGGCTTCTGTTTGTGGTGCTTCATTATCATTGATGGATGCAGGTGTACCATTAAAAGCACCAGTTGCGGGTATCGCGATGGGTCTAGTCAAAGAAGGCGAGCGTTTTGCCGTGCTTTCAGACATTTTGGGTGATGAAGATCACTTAGGTGATATGGACTTTAAAGTGGCTGGTTCTGCCAACGGTATTACTGCGCTACAAATGGACATCAAGATCGAAGGGATTACCGAAGAGATCATGGAAGTTGCATTGAATCAGGCTTATGCTGGTCGTATGCACATCCTGAATGAAATGAATAAAGTCATTTCTCGTGCACGTCCAGAAATTTCAATGTTTGCACCAACCTTTGAAGTGATCACGATTAATCCAGACAAGATCCGTGATGTCATTGGTAAAGGTGGTGCGACCATTCGTCAAATTACTGAAGAAACCAAAGCGGCGATTGATATCGAAGACAATGGTACTGTGCGCGTATTTGGTGAATCTAAAGCGGCTGCACGTGCTGCCATTGCCAAAATTCAAGCGTTAACCGCTGAAGTTGAGCCAGGCAAAATCTATGATGGTAAAGTGATTCGTATCGTTGAATTTGGTGCGTTTGTGAACATTATGCCAGGTACGGATGGTTTGCTTCACATCTCTCAAATTTCAAATGAACGTGTTGCCAACGTGACTGATGTATTGAAAGAAGGTCAAGAAGTCAAAGTTCAGGTGGCTGATGTCGATAACCGTGGTCGTATTAAACTGACCATGAAAGACATTGAACAGGCTTAAATAAAGCTGTTTAAAATTGATTAAAAAAATCCGCCGCGGCGGATTTTTTTAATGCTCATCAATCCACTATTGTTCTGCTTGTTTCAGCATTTTATAGAGTTCATCTTTGAGTTTTAATTTCTGGCGTTTTAAGTTTTCAATTTCATCTAAACCGCTGGTTACAGGGTTTTGCTCTAGACGAATGATTTCGTGATCGAGCGCATTGTGTTCTTCAAAAACTTTGGAAAAATGCGCATCATCTTGCTTGAGTTGACTGATAAGAGCGCGATATTCTGGGAACATAAATTCACCTTTGATACTGTGTTTAAATTCATCTCTCTGATTTGAGTATGCGTGAAACTCACCAAAAATGATCGTAAAAAGCATGGACGAGCCATACAGATTTAATCCTTAATAATAGTAGGGTTTTATGCTATAATATGTCAGTCTTATTGAGTGAATATTTTTTATTTGTGTAACATTTGATCAATTTGCAGTGTTGCATTGTAATTTTTGAGCATCCTCGCTTCGATCCATCTTGATAACTATCCATTGAAATTGAATCTTGTCCTCAATTGTTGGGTACTTAAGTTTTTATTCAAAGATTTATGCTAAAAATAACAGTAGAAATTAAGAGATACTGTTATGCAGATTTATTATTTTTATCGGCACACTACAGAACAATATGTGTTTTTAAGCCATGAACATCAAACCGATCATCCGTTGATTTTTCAATGGGTCGATTGCATACGTGAAGATGTGGTCAATCATGCAGAAGAATGGCAAAAAAAAATTAAAGCGATCACAGATCTTAGCATTAACGAATTTCATATTCGGGATATCTTAAATATTGATCATCCGTGTGATTTTGACACCATGGAAGATTACGATGTTCTGATCTTTAGAAAAATTATTACGCCAGAAGATCATATCGAAAACAATAATAGTGTAGGTGAGCAACATGAAAGTATCTTTGGACTGGCGACCACACCGATTAGCTTTATTGTGAGTCAGCATATTCTGGTTAGTGTCAGAGAGCAGGGTAATCAAGCTGTAGATAATTATGTGCAACGTTTTCAGAGCATTTTACAGCGCAGCATACAGGAGCAAAATAAGCCCAGAAAACTGCCTCAAAGTCCGATTGATTTAAGTTTGAGATTACTTAACACCATTATTGATGGTTATCTGGCATTGCGAACTCCGCTCACTCGTCGTGTTGAACATTGGCAAAGAGAGTTGTTACAGGGGCGAAAGCGTTTTAATCAATGGCCACAGCTTTTTCAGGAAAATATGGCATTTCAGCAAGTTGAAAACTTGTGTGAAGAACAGATTGAAACGTTGCAGGAATTACGTGATGAATTGGTGGAAAATTATCACCATTTGATGGGTGAACATGCCACCGAATCTCCTGATCTGTTATTAGTCCGTATGAATGATTTGGTTAGTCATTTAGAACGCACACAAAAACACACCTCACGTTTACGCATGGCGATTCAGTCTGCAATTGATTTGCACTTCAATGCGATTGCCAATCAAACCAATGAAAATATGCGTATTTTGGCGATTATTACCGCTGTATTTGCGCCGTTAACCTTATTAACAGGGGTTTATGGCATGAACTTTGAATTTATTCCCGGCTTAAAGTCGCCATTGGGTTTTTGGATGATGCTTGGCGTGATGCTATTGTGTACTGTCTTACTACTATATTATTTTTATCGGCAACATCTGGTGGGGCGTGGGGAGAAAAGCGTGATTGAGCTTTTGGCACAGCAAAAGCGTCAGCATAACGTCAATTTGTTTTGGTTTCTGGATTATGAGCCTTTAAAGCAAACCCTGAAAGAAGTTGAAAAGATAACCAAGCTTAAGTAAAACCTGCATGAGTGTTCAACTTCACATTTGAATTTGACTCGGTTAGACTAGAGCCACAGGAGATGGCATTCCTCCTGCTACAAACCGCCAGTGATTGGCTAATGATGCCTACGATCCTTTCATTTGACAGAGGAGCGTAGGTGTACGTGCTCTGTTGAATAAACATGATTTTGGAGCATGTGGTTATTATGTATTACTCACTTTTGTCTATCGCGCTGGGTTCTATATTAGGGGCGTGGTCACGCTGGTTTTTGGGTTTAAAATTTAATGCAACTTTTGAAAATGTCCCACTGGGAACATTACTGGCAAATTTAATTGGTGGTTTTATTATTGGTTTTGCCATCGCATTTTTTGCCAATACCAATCTCAGCCCAAACTATAAATTATTTATCATCACGGGGTTTTGTGGGGCACTCACCACATTTTCGACGTTTTCGGCAGAAGTCGTGGGTTTGTTGCAGCAACAAAAATTTTCAATCGCGATTTTTGTGATTTGTATTCATTTGCTGGGTTCGTTGATCTGTACCATTTTAGGATTATTATCTTATCAATGGATTGCACAAAATTAATGCTTATGAATTACACCCTAGGTTGAAAATTTTGAATTTTGAGCCATTTACTGACTCTGTTTTTGGCATTGAGATACGGGGAAGCCGTATTCAATTGAATCATACGACCCATGGTCCATTGGTTGTACCAGCTTTTTTCATACAGTTCTGCATTGGTTTTTGTTTCAATCAGTTCAACCATGCGAGTTTTGCTTAAGCTGAGTCGTTTGATGAGCAAAGCGTAGTTAAGATCACTATAATCCTGATAAAATTTCTGAGCAAGTTGACCCAGCTGATTCCATTTATAGCCTGTTTCAGGAAAATCAATGGTTTTTCCTGAAGCATCCATAGACAGCCACTTCAAAACCAACTCGTTCCAGCCAATTAAATAAGCCAGAAGATTGCATATACTCATCTGGCTGCCTTTAACATGTCCATCTAAGGTTGGTTGCTGCGTTTGTTCAACGGGAACTTTATCGAGTTGTTGGATGAGTTTATTAAAATTGGTTTCAATCGCATTTAATAATTCATTTTTATTTTGGGGTACAGCCATTATGATTCTCTGAAGATAAGTTTCATTCAGTTCTGAACCATTTTATGTCCAGAAAAGTTCGCGATAAGTGGCATTATCGCGAATATAAAATGATCATGCTTGATTTGAACGAATTTGTCGACGTAACTGATGAACTTCATCAATCAAATCCAGCATAACCGACACCGCAGAAAGACTGGCGTCAAAATCACGTTGTAAACGATAGGCTCGTCGTGCGCGAATCACATCTGTACCAGAGAAACGGTACTGTTGCGGTTGACCTGAAGTCGATAAAATATCGTACTCGATTAATTGCAAAATCCATTCAGGACTTTGACCACTGACTTGTGCAAAGTGAGTCAAATCAAAAGTACACTGTTCATCAATGACTTCTGCTTCATTCAATCCGCTATATGTGATTTCACGATAATGAATAGTAGGCATCATTCAGCTCCTTATGAACGCGGTGTAAAGGATGAAAAGGCTTGAGCAAAGCTCTCATAAGCTTGCTGTTGCTCTGCGGTTGTGGCGATAGGTAGCACGATATTTAAGACCAAATAGAGATGACCTGCGGTTTTATTTGGAATCCCTTTATCTTTCAGTCGAAGTTGTTGACCTGTTTTGGCATTTTTCGGCAAATTAACTCCTAACTTACCCGCAGGAGTATTCACTTCAATTTTTTGCCCCAATGCCGCTTCCCATGGAGCAACATCGATTGTTGCATAGACATCTGCGCCTTCTACCCGTAAGCGATCGGTGTCTTTATACTGGATTTCAATATAAAGATCGCCATTTTCACCGCCATTGATGCCACTTTGACCTTGTCCACTTAAGCGAATTTGCTGACCTTCTTTCATGCCTTTTGGAATTTTGACCTGTAAGGTTTTACGTTGAACTTCTGGTTCACCGTAGGCATTGACGGTTGGAATTTGCAGCGTGATATTCTGAGTGGTTCCATGGTAGGCAATTTCGACATCTACTTCGATACTGGCATGTTGGTCTTCACCACGATAACTGCGTTTTTGACGTTGATATTGGTAATCACCTCCGCCAAAACCTGAGCCAAAGCGACCAAATAGATCTTCAAAGCCCTGAAAGTCAGAGGCATTGCCTTGACGGTAAAATTGTGCGCCATCAAAACCACCAGATGCACCTTGAGCTCCTTGTCCAAATCCTGCAAAGCCTTGAGGATGATCCAGCATCTGATCATATTCAGCCTTTTTAGTGGCATCGCCCAACGTATCGTAGGCGACATTAATCGCCTGCATTTTGGTTTCAGCATCTGATTCTTTACTAATATCAGGATGATATTTCTTTGCTAATTTACGATAGGCTTTCTTGATTTCGTCTGCTGAGGCGCTTCGTGTAACCCCGAGTTCTTCATAGTAGTTTTTTGCCATAAAAGCTCTTTTAAAATTGGGTTTTATTTCTTTTAATTATGGTGATGAACTGAGCAATTACAAGACCATAAGCATAGTAAAATGTTGAGATTTGGAAAATGAAACGCAGCAAAAAGCCTTCAGAATCTCAGAATTCTGAAGGCTTTGATTGGTGTTATCACATGTCTTTTAGCTTAAATGCTCGCCAAACAGGCCCAATGCTTCTTCCGCAGTAAAGCTATATTGAGTATTACAGAATTGGCAGTCCATACGAATTGGATTTTGCTCGGTCAATATTTCACGTACCGACTCCACACCAATCTGAATCAGAGCTTCGGCGCAGCGTTCTTTGGAGCAGGTACAGCCAAATTTGAGATGCTCAATTTCAGGCAAACGAACTTGCTCTTCATTATACAAACGATACAAAATTTCATTGGCTGAAAGTTCGGTCAGCTCTTCTGGCTTGAGGGTTTCAGTTAACATGGTCAAACGTGGCCAAATGTCTTCATCGATCAACTGTTGTTCTTCTTCATTGTTACGCGGAAGCAGTTGAATCAATAACCCCCCAGAACGTTTCGGCGTGGTAGCCAATACAATATGGGTCGGAATCTGGGCAGATAAATCATAATATTGCATTAAACAACCTGCCAGCGTTGGTTGATCCAACGGTACAATACCCTGATAACGATCACCAAATTCGGGTTCAATATTAATAAACAATACTGGATTTTGCAGGCTGCCTAACACTACGCTGCTGTCTGTGCCTTCCTGAAAGTGTGGGTCTTGTTCATAATCTGCCAAAGCACGGATTTCACCCAAATGGTTACATTCCGCCATTGCCCATTTAAATGTCCCCGAAGCCTGAATTTGTAGGCTAATACGACCTTTAATTTTTAAGGTGCTGGCCAGTAATGCTGTTGCACTTAGCATTTCACCCAATAGGGCTTTGACCGCAGGCATATAATCACGTTGCGCTAAAATGGTTTGCAAGGATTCTTCAAGATGAACCACTTCTCCACGAACAGGGCAGTCCTCAATGTAAAAACGTTGGCGTAGATCAGACATATTTTTCTCCATAACCCTGTCTTAATGGTGTCTTTATTGTAAAACACAAGTCAATCGTGATCATCTCGTGTCACATTAATACGGTGCTTTTGTGTATCGTTTTCTAAACCACGTTGTAAATTCACACCTGAACTGACAGGCTGATTTCTTTCATCACTTTCAAACAAATGTTCAAGTTCCGCTAACATATTACGATGCGTTTCAACGATTTTTTGTTCGTCCGTATAAATACTTTGCTGTCTCGCCAACAATTTTTCATCATAATCACGGAAGGTTTCGATATTTTCATAGGCCTGTTCGGCAGAGACGCCCAGATCACAAAGTACCCGATAAGCCATACCCAGTGAGGATAAATAGGTTTCACGCCAGATATGCTCGATTCCGAGATCACGCAGCAAATGCACATGATGTCGATCACGAGCGCGGACAAACAGTTTAATTTCAGGATAATTCAGGCGAATATGTCGCGCGACGTTCATGTTGTCTTCTACATCATCCACCGCCAGAACAAAAATTCGAGCCTTTTCAATACCTGCTGCACGTAAGATCTCAGGCTGTGTGACATCTCCATAATACAGCGTTCCACCGTAACGTCTGACGAAATCAATACGCTGCATGTTATTGTCAATTGCGGTAAAACTAAAATGATGCAGCCGTGCGATGCGCGCAATGATTTGTCCAAAACGACCAAAACCTGCAATGATAATCGGGTGATCATTGGCGGGTATTTCATCATATTCGGGTGCTTTGTCCTTAAATAAAACAGGCACAATTTTCGAGGTCATGAGCCAGTATAAAACGGGAGTCAACATCATCGATAAAGTCACTATTAAGGTCAGCGGCTCTACTAATGCCTGAGTGAGGACTTTCTCGCTTTTTGCTGCACTGAGTACCACAAACGCAAACTCGCCCCCTTGTGCCAGACAGGTGCCCATCAACAGGCTATTTTTCCAACTGTACTGATTAAATCGGGCAATCCCCGTTAAAATGATCAGTTTGATCAGCATTAAACTGATTGCACCCCCAATAATCAGCCACGGCATATCGACAAATAGCGAGATCTGAGCAGTCATGCCCACAGTCATAAAGAACAGACCCAAAAGTAATCCTTTAAACGGGGCAATGCTGGCTTCAAGCTCATGACGAAATTCGGAATCAGCTAGTAATACTCCAGTTAAAAATGCACCCAGCGTCGTACTGATACCTAATAAATCCATCAGCAAAACCACGGCCAATACAATAAATAAACCAACCGCAGTAATCAGTTCACTTGCACCACTATCCACGACAAAGCGAAAGAAATAACGCAGAATATATCGACTAAATAAAAACAAACCTGTGAAGGTCGCTACAATGGCAGCAAAGTAAGCAATTCCATGATGTGTGGTCTGTGTGCCAGCCAAAAGCGGAATCACGGCTAATAACGGAATTGCGGCAATATCCTGAAAAAGTAAAATGGAAAAGGAAGATTGCCCATAAGTCGTATTGAGTTGTTGTTTTTCACTTAATAATTGTAAGACAAAGGCGGTTGAAGACAGTGCCAATGCAAATCCGATCACAAAACTACTGGCTAGATTTTGCTTGAACAAAAGTAGTGTGATCAGCATTAAAATCACACCCGTGAGCACCACTTGCATACTTCCCATGACAAAAATGGAATGTCGCATTTCCCATAAACGCTGTGGACGAAGTTCCAAGCCAATAATGAACATCAATAAAATCACGCCAAATTCTGCTAGATGCATAATGGCATTGGCATCACTGGCGATATTTAAAACACTGGGGCCGAGTAAAATACCCGTAAATAGATAACCAAGTACCGTGGCAATGCCAAAGCGTTTACCCAGTGGTACGATCAGTAAGGCTGCGCCTAAAAATAGAGTGATTTGTAATAATAATGACATGGATTACCTTGATCGTTTTGAGCTCAGTTCCTTATCTCACCAGTATAAACATCATTTAAAACAAGATAGATGTCAGATCATGAACATTTTAATTAAATTCCTGTGGATCAACATCAATCGATAAACGTAATTGATGCTGTTTAGGTAAATGCACCACTTGCGCCCACCATTGCCGTAAAAAGAAGTGCATACGTGCGCGATCTTGCGACAAGATCACCATATGCGCCCGATAGCGTCCAGCTTTGCGTTCCATCGGCGCGGGAATAGGTCCCCAAATCTCAATGCTATCCTGCGCCATTAACTGTAATTGGGCAGCGATGTCAGCTAAGAATTGCTGACTATAGTCACGGTTTTTAGAATCTGAACGAATCAATACCGCATAACGATAAGGAGGCAACAATGCAGCTTTACGCTCATGGAGCATATGTTTGGCGACAGCACGATAATCTTTTTCGATCAGCGTGGTGAGCATGGGGTGCTCAGGTCTCAACGTCTGTAAATAAACGTCACCTTTATGTTCCCCACGTCCAGCACGACCAGACACTTGTACAATCAATTGTGCAGTACGTTCAGGTGCACGAACATCGACAGACAGTAAACCTGCATCGATATCTAAAATCGCAACCAAGGTGACAAAAGGAAAATGATGACCTTTGGCGAGCATTTGTGTACCCAGCAAGATCATGGGTTGATTTTGCTGAATCCGATCATAAATTTTCTGCCAGCTTCCGACCCGACTGGTGCTGTCTCGGTCGACCCGAATCACATCATGATCTGGAAAAAGTTCATTAAAATGTTCTTCAACTTTACCTGTTCCCATTCCGAGAGTCTTTAGGCTCTGATGCTGACACTCTGGACATTGATCGGGTAAGCGCTGAATCGTACCGCAATGGTGACAATGCAGATAAGTATAAGGTTGAGTATGCAGCGTAAAATGCGCATCACAATGTGGACAATTGGCTTGCCAGCCACAGCTTTCGCAAACCAAAACAGGTGCATAACCCCGGCGATTCAGAAAAATGAGCACTTGTTCTTTTTTATCCAGTTTTTTTTGGATTTGCTCAATCAGTTGTTGACTCAACCCTTGCTTTTTCTTGGCAACCTTTAAATCAATCACATGCATTTTCGGCATGAGTGCCACACCCGCACGTTGATTGAGTTGTAGTAGTTTTAATTTTTCCTGTTCGACCAGATGGTAACTATCAATACTTGGTGTGGCTGAGCCTAAAATAACAGGGCAGTTTTCTAAATGCCCTCGATACAGCGCCACATCCCGTGCATGATAACGAAAGCCTTCCTGTTGTTTATAGGAAATATCGTGTTCTTCATCCAGAATGATTAAACCAAGATTATGCAAAGGCGTATAAATAGCAGAGCGTGTGCCTAAAATGATTGAAGCTTTACCCATTTTGGCTTGTTGCCATGCTTGCAGACGTTTGGAGTCGTTTAAGCCCGAATGCATCAGCGCAACATCACAATGAAAACGCGATTTAAATCGGGAAATGGTTTGTGGGGTCAGTCCGATTTCAGGCACTAAAACCAGCACTTGCTTACCTTGTTTCAACACCTCATGCATGATGTGTAGATAGACTTCGGTTTTGCCACTGCCTGTTAAGCCGTCCAGTAAAAAAGCTTGATAATGATGGAGCGACTGAACCACGTGTTGAATGGCTTTTTTCTGATCATCGTTGGGGGTGAGGGGCATTTGTGCCAATTGAACGGGTGTCGGTCGAAAATCTTGTGTTTCTAAATGACATTCGACCAGATCTTTTTTTGCCAAAGCGCGTAAAGTTGCAGTTTCTACCCCACTTAAATTTAAAATGTTTTCGGTTGTTCCAGTCGGGTGTAGTTTTAAAATTTGATAGGCTTCAAATTGCTTTTGCGAGCGTTTAAGTTTGGATTCTGCATCTTCACAAGGTTTGATTTTCCAGATATGCGCCAAAATATCCAATGGTTTGCCTTGTCGTAACAGTGCAGGCAAAGCCGCTTGCATCACCTCCCCAATCGGAAACTGATAATACTGTGCTGACCATGTCAACAAAGTTAAAACTTTGTCATCTAAAATGGCATCATCATCAAGCAACTCAAAAATAGCTTTGAGCTGAAACCGTGAATCCAGTGGAATATCTGGCGCGATTTTCTCGGTAATGATGCCAATCAATTTTTGCCGACCAAAAGGAATTGCTACGCGCGCGCCAACCTGAGCCTGTTGATATTGAGCCTGAGTTAAGCTGTAATCAAAGGTCTCATACAGATAGACAGGTACAGCGACCCGAATACGGTAAATCTCTGTTTGAGGTGGCGGCGTGTTTGGCATAAATCTGTATCGTCACTATTTTTTAAGATGATTCGTTTTCGGATGATAGGTGCTGTGCTAAAGTGTGCAAAGCTGTAATGCTCCGAAATATGAGGGATTCTGTAGGAAAGATGCAACAGCTAACCGATTATTTTTTGGAAAAAATTAGAAAAGATCATGCCTGCCTATCAATTTACTGCCATTGACGCTTCGGGAAAACAGCAAAAAGGGGTGCTGGAAGGGGACTCTGCACGACAAATTCGCCAGCAACTCAGGGATAAAACTTGGACGCCGATCGCCGTTGAACCTGTTGAGCAAAAAGATAAACATCAGCAACGTTCATGGTTTCAAAAAAAGTTTAGTGCTTATGATCTAGCACTCATGACGAGGCAGCTTTCTGTATTGGTGGCAGCGGCGATTCCGCTTGAAGAAGCATTACGCGCCGTGGCTAAACAAAATGAAAAAGCCCATGTGCAGAATTTACTCCTTTCGGTACGTTCCAAAGTACTAGAAGGACATTCGCTGGCACAGGGCATGCAGCAATCAGGACGTTTTCCTGACTTATATATTGCCACTATTGCCGCAGGTGAACGCTCTGGACATTTGGATCTAATACTCGATCAACTTTCAGACTACACCGAAAACCGTTTTGCCATGCAAAAGAAAATTCAGGGTGCGATGATTTATCCAATCATTTTATTGCTGATGTCTTTTGCAATTGTCATGGGGCTTATGACCTATGTTGTCCCAGATATTGTTAAAACGTTTGACCAGAGTAAACAGGCTTTGCCGTGGATTACAGTGGCTTTGATGAAAGCCAGCGATCTGATTCGTCACACATGGCCGTTCCTATTGCTGATCAGTATCATTGGCATCATTGCTTTTGTCCGCTTTTTAAAAACCACCGCAGGCCATTATGCATTTGATCGTTTAACGCTCAGATTGCCATTATTTGGTAAATTATCACGTGGTATAAATTCGGCGCGTTTTGCCAGTACCTTATCGATTTTGACTCAATCGGGTGTTCCTTTAGTTGATGCACTTAAAATTGGGGCTGCGGTGAGTAGTAATTGGGTGATTCGTGATGCGATTAATATTGCGGCGGAAAAAGTCACGGAAGGGGGAAACTTGGCAACCCAGCTTGAGCGCTGTGGTTATTTCCCACCAATGATGGTACAAATGATACGCAGTGGTGAAGCATCGGGCGAACTAGACCGAATGTTGCAGCGAGCATCCGATATGCAGGATCGTGAAGTCACAACATTCATCTCAACCTTATTGGCGCTGCTTGAACCGTTGATGCTGGTGTTTATGGCGGCCATTGTACTGGTGATCGTGATTGCGGTCATGCTGCCAATTGTAAATATGAATAATATGATTTAATGAGTTGTATGTTAGAGATGAAAATGAATAAGCAGAAAATGCAGGGTAATAAAATTATGAACAAACAGTCTGGATTCACACTTATTGAAGTGATGGTTGTGATCGTAATTTTAGGTGTTTTAGCTGCATTGATTGTTCCAAATGTGATGGGGCGTGGTGAAAAAGCCAAAGTCGATACCACACAAATCACCTTAAAAGGTGTGGCAGGAGCATTAGATCAATACAAACTAGACAATGGTCATTATCCATCTATGCAAGAAGGTGGTCTGGATGCGCTTGTGACTCAGCCTGCCACTGCGAAAAACTGGTTGCCAGGCGGTTATGTCAAAGGGGGCTATCCGAAAGATAGCTGGGAAAATGATATTCAGTATGTGATTCCTGGTACCGAGGGCCATGCCTACGACTTATATTCTTTTGGGGCAGATGGAAAATCTGGCGGTGAAGGAAACGATGCGGATATTTACTACAAACCTTAAAATTTAGTTTTAAGATTATAGGTAGCATTTTTAAATGAAGTGCTATCTATTTAAAATAATGTACTTGGCTTGATGGGAATTATGGATGGGTTGAATCGAATTTAAAAATAAAACATTGTAATGATAATACATCTCAGTTTGTAATTTTAATTTATCATATTGATTTTTATATAATTTAATAAAATATCAAGATATGAGATTTATAATAAGAACTATTCCCATATTTACTGATTACAAGATAAATGAATTATGAATAAAAATAGACTTTTTATTTGATTAAAACCTTGCATAATAGTTTTTAAGTCAGCCATTTTACTGTCGGAGGATAGCATGAAAGCATTATTTTTTTCGGATGAAATTCATCAGTTTCATTGGTCAATGCTCAAATCTGTTCTCCTGATTTTGAGTTTACTTCCACTGAGTCAAGGTATTTTAACCCTTTGGCAAATGTCAGACGCAACTAGCCAAATTATGGTAGGTTTCATTGCGCTGAGTATATTTAGTGCGATTCTGATTTTAAGTTTTTATTCAGCGTTAAAAGCAACGGTATTAAAAATTGTGCTTGAACAACAAATTTCAAATGTTGAGCAAGCTATCGTTTCTATTTATCGTTATGTTCCGATGTTGAGTCTAGCTGCTATGTTATCTTATCTAACTGCGACGCTATAACGATGATGTATGATCGAACGAGGCTGATGCCTCGTTTTTTATTGCGTGATTATTTTTTAATTTTTATTCTTTTCAATCAGTTTAAACAGTATGCATAATCCTTATTGAAATAAATAACAGGAATAAGTGCGATGGATTTAATCGAATGGCAGGATTTTTTAAAAGTAGAACTGCGTGTCGGTAAAATTATACAGGCTGAGATTTTTGAAAAAGCACGTAAGCCTGCGTATATCTTGCATGTAGATTTTGGCGAAGAATTGGGGATTAAAAAATCCAGTGCACAAATTACCAAGCTGTACCAACCAGAAGATTTAATCAATAAACTGGTGGTTGCAGTGGTGAATTTTCCTAAAAAACAGATCGGCCCGATTCAGTCCGAATGTCTGGTCACTGGGTTTCATAATGCAGAGGGAGATGTGGCGCTTTGTGTGCCTGATTTTGACGTGCCAGTGGGAACAAAATTATTATAGTTTTGATGCATATAAAAACCGAGATTCAGCAGAAATCTCGGTTTTTTGAAGCGGTCAATCGGACGTTAACGTCGTGATTTAAAGCTGACATTGACTTGTTTGGGGCGATAAAACCAACCCATGATTAAGAGTAACAATGAAAAGCCCAAGATTGGCCAGTCACTTAAACGAGTATATAGTGTCTCACCCTGCATCGCAGGCAATTCACCACGGAGCACGGCTTCTTTATCAATTGGTGCTTGTTTAACAATATGACCATTCTGATCGATAAACGCTGTTACACCCGTATTGGTGGCACGAATAAACCAGCGTCCATTTTCTTTAGCACGCATTTGCACCATTTGTAAATGTTGCATGGGGCCTGCGGTTCCAGTAAACCATGCATCATTGGAAACCGTCACCAGAAAGTCACTATTTTCCGCATTACGTCGGGTTAAATTTGGATAAGCAATTTCATAACAAATGGCAGCAGCAAGTGGATGGCCCTTAATCATCAAGGGTTTTTGATCGTTCGCCCCTTGACTAAAACCACTCATCGAAGGATCATTTTGTAAGGCAGGCAACACCCAACTCAGTAGTCCAGAAAGCGGAATATATTCACCAAAAGGGACTAAACGTTGTTTTTTATATAGCCCTGATGAATCACTGCCCGAGGCCATAATACTGTTGTAGTACTGTGGCGTTCCAACCTGCTGAGAAGCGTTCATATCCCAATACGGAATACCTGTCACCCATGCTGAACCTGTTTTCTTGGCTTGCTGCTGCATGGCATCCAGAAAAGGTTCGATGTCGGTTTGAAACATCGGAATGGAGGATTCAGGCCAAACGATTAAATCACGCCCCCATTCTGTGCGGGTCAAATTGGCATAGATCATCAAGGTTTTAACTTGATATTCAGTCAGCCATTTTAGATCTTGCGGAATATTACCTTGAATCAGAGATACAGATAAGGGTTTGCTGTTTTTGGGCTGAACAAATTCAATTTTCGACGCTCCCCATGCACCCAATAATAATAGGGCTGATGGAATCACCCAGAAAATACGACGTTGTAAAATTTCAACCAATGCGCAGGCCAGTATGATGACCGCAAAGGAAACCCCGAAAATTCCGAACAACGGCGCATAACCATCCAGAAAACGTTCGGTGAAAGCATAACCTGCAAAAAGCCATGGGAAACCTGTAAACACCCAAGTTTTTGCCCATTCAAAGAAGATCCAGAGTGGTGCAAACGTCAGCGGTGTTTCTGGGAAAAACCGACGATATAGCCAAGTTTGAAATGCGGTAAACAGTCCCATGACTAAGGCCATAAAGCCAATCATGAGTACACTTAAAACAGCATTGGTATCGCCGTAGACATGGATCGAGGTATAGAGCCAAAATGCTCCGACAAACCATAAGCCAAAACCATAGGCCCAACCGATCCCAAACGCTTGTTTAGCTGTACGGTTTTTGAGAGAAGCATATAATAATGCTGGCGACAAAATCGCCAGCCACCAGTAATAGTAAGGCGCAAGTGCTAGACTAAAAATAGCACCAGCACAGAGTGAAATCAGCAGGGGAATAATAAAGGGGAGTTGTTTTTGTTGCTGGGAAGATCCTAACAATGTATTAAAATATGTTCTCATTTACGAACAGCTCGAATCAGATGAATGGTACGTGCATCTGCTTCAACGATGGTAAATTCCCAATTTTCAAGTTCAACGGTCTGACCCTGCAAATCACTGACTAAACCAATTTCCTGAAGCAATAAACCGCCCATAGTTTCTACTTCATCGTCAGAAAAGTCTGCATCTAAAACTGTATTAAAGTGTTCAATCGGTGTAAGTGCCTGTACCAACCAAGTGTTTGCTGTTTGCTGTGTTGGATCCGGCACAATGTACTGCGCCTCTTCATCGGCATTGTCATGTTCATCTTCAATTTCACCGACAATTTCTTCTAAAATATCTTCAAGCGTGACCAGACCAGATGTCGTCCCGTACTCATCAATCACAATCGCGATATGCGTTTGCGTGTGTTTAAGCATACGTAAAACCTGATCCGAACGAGCACTTTCTGGAACAAACAGCGGTTGTCGCATTAAGGCGCGTACATCAACTTTCGCACCTTGTTCGGTCAGAAAAGGCAGTAAGTCTTTAGCAAGGAGAATTCCCACTACATTATCAGGTTGATCGGATGAGAAGACAGGAAAACGAGAATGTGCTGATTCAACCAGAACGTGCAAAATATCCAGTAATTCATCGTCTTCTTGCAAGCTGATCATGGCAGTACGTGGAGTCATGACTTCACGAATTTTGGTGGCAGGAAGGTCTAGAACGCCTTCTAGCATTGCCACAGTATCGGGTTCTAAAAAACGCTGTGAATCCTGAACGAGTTTTAACAGTTCGTCACGGGTTTCTGGTGCAGTGCCTAACCATTTTCTTAAGCCACGCATACCCCACGATGGGCCTGATTCCTCTTGCATGATCTTTCCTAAAGACTCTTAATGTGTCAATCAATGATTTTTAATCATACCGAAGAAAAATGGCTTATGCATTACTAAAACGATTGGAAAACGTAAATGATTCAAATTGATGAGTCAGCTTTTTTTGCTTTTTCTAGGAGACTTAACTTTATGGTAAACTATGCCCCTGTTTTTGAACTCAAGTATAGGCATGTCTTCACCAGATTTAACTCCGACCATTCAATTGAATACACGCGGTTTGCGTTGTCCTGAACCTGTGATGATGCTGCATCAAGCCATTCGGAAGTCAAAGTCAGGGGATGTGGTGGAGGTATTGGCGACTGACCCATCCACTTCATGGGATATTCCCAAGTTTTGTATGCATCTGGGACATGAATTGTTAGTTCAGGAAGAATTGCTGGATGCAGCAGGTTTAAAAGAATATCGTTATCTGGTGCAAAAAGGATAATGATGTCGACCTATTTTTCAGGTTTATTACTAGGGTTTTCCTTAATCTTAGCGATTGGCGCACAAAATGCTTTTGTTTTAAAACAGGGTTTGCTCAGACAACATGTCTTTTGGGTGTGTTTAATCTGTGCAGTTTCAGATGCATTGCTGATTTCATTAGGTGTTTTTGGTTTTGCAAGCTTGTTGAGTCAACAGACATGGCTCATTCAGGCGATGAAATGGTTTGGTGCTATTTTCTTATTCGCTTATGGCTTACGCAGTTTTTATAGTGCTTATACTGCCAAAGATGGTTTGCATGCTGCGGGACAAAAAGTGAATTCTTTGGCGCAAACCCTGATTTTATGTTTAAGTTTTTCTTGGCTGAACCCACATGTTTATTTGGACACAGTGGTTTTATTAGGTTCTATTTCTTCTCAATATGCCAATAAAGCTGCTTTTGCTGCTGGAGCGGTGACAGCATCGTTTGTTTTCTTTTTTAGTTTGGGTTTTGGTGCAAGATTGCTTGAACCCGTATTCGAAAATCCAAAAGCTTGGAAGGTTTTGGATATCATTATTGGTGTAGTGATGTGGTTGATTGCATGGTCTTTGCTTGATTCATAAGCTTGCAATGGGTCAGTAAAATAATCAAGCCCTATGCAAAGGCTTGATTTTATAAATTTAAATTGCATATCGACTAAGTAAAGTCACTGGGGTTTTGCCACTTAAATACGCTTCGGGTAAAAATACAATATGACCGCCATGCGTCTGAGCCGCATCGATGATATGGTGGATAACATCGGTAGGCGTAGAGTCATCTTCTGGTGCGGCGCTAAATTCTATACGCTGCTCGTTTTCATCAATAAAACCATTTACCGAATAACCTTGTTGTATATAGAGCGTGTCGATATTGCCCTGTAAAGCAGCCTGATAAATGTGTTGTAAATCAGTCACAACCCGCTCACTTCCATAAACTTGATCCAGTTGATTGGCATGATTTTGATGAATTTTATTCTGATAATCTTTTAATGCATTTTGAACACTGTCTACGATATGGCGTGGTTCGCTATTCTCCAGTTGAGTGACATTGTCGACCTTGATAATAATTTGGTGAGGATGATCGCAGATGGTTTCGTAGAAACTGATATTTCGACGATCAGCAACAAGCACAATTGGCAAAGGTTTTTGTGCATGAATCACCTGTACATTTTTATCCACTCGATTTAAAAACTCTTTAAGATAACGATCTTCCTGTGCAGCAGCAGATCGCTCTGCGGCAGTCAGGCTATATAATGTTTCATTTTTGACTGGAAAAGCGCCATGTGGCAAAAGCGGAGTGAGTTCAATATCCAGTTCTGAAAACTCATGAATAACGCGATTATTGGATGCTTGTATCAGGCGGCCCATTTCGCGGGTCACGACCACAATATAATAATCCAGTGCATAAGACAGTTCTCGAATAAAGTCGCGTAATACAAATTGCGTATCAATCATAATTCTGGCTTGAGTTTTAAACGGTAAACAAATCACCTCGACCTGATCAGCGGTCGCAAAAATGGCCAAAGTATCTAGATAATAATTGGGATTTAATTCATCCGTTTTTTCATGAATACGCTTTAAAAATTGGGCAACAAAAACTTTGTCATAAGTTTTCAGTAATTGTTCTTCGAGTTGTTTGAGTTGATTTTTTAGTGCGATATGGTCTTGTTGATTATCTGGAAAAGTACGATGGGTAGGAACAAAAATCGAAACTGCTGGGTTAGCACGTATATTTTGAAGTGATTGCAGTGTGTGTTTTAAATCAAGCATGACTTTCATCCTTTTTTCAAATCATGTGAAGAAAAGTGATCCCTTGCCCAAGATGTAATCTGAATATGGATTCATAGACAAAGACTTGAGTAAATTGGCTAAAAGGTGACAAACCCGCAATTAACAAAGGAATCAGAAAAAATAAAATGTTTAAAAATTAGTCTATGCATTTCTGCGCTCAAATTAGGTAACAAAGATTGATAGAAATGTAAGCAGATGAGCAGAATAAAAATAACGCACTGGCAAAAAATAAAAATGCACCGCAATTTAAATTACGGTGCATTTGAAAACAGATTAAGTTTTATCGTTCGGGGGATGAGAAGCCGTTATAGCTTCGCAAGATGAGATATAGCAAAGCACTGCTTTGCTATAACGCAAGGAATTTACATATTCGGATAATTCGGACCACCGCCACCTTCAGGTGTCACCCAAGTAATATTCTGTGATGGATCTTTAATATCACAGGTTTTACAGTGGACACAGTTGGCTGCATTGATCTGGAAGCGCTTATTGCCTTCACCCTCATCCACAATCTCATAAACCCCTGCTGGGCAATAACGCTGTGCAGGTTCATCCCATTTCGGTAAATTGACATTGACTGGAATACTTGGATCGGTCAATTTCAAATGCGACGGTTGGTTTTCTTCATGTACCGTGTTGGAGACAAACACTGAAGATAAACGGTCAAAAGTCAACTTGCCATCTGGTTTTGGATAAGTCGGTTTAAAGGTGGCTTTATCCTGAGTCTTTAATACGCTGTAGTCTGGTTGTAAGTCATGCAAGGTAAACGGTACTTTAAAGATATTTTGATCCAGAAAGTTAAACGCACCACCAATCCACAAACCAAACTTATGCATTGCAGGGCCAAAGTTACGGCTACGATGTAACTCTTCTTTGAGCCAGCTATTGTCAAACTTTTGCGTATAAGCGGTGAGTTCTTTATCAAAGAAGTCTTCACCTTCGAGCACACGGGCAATGGCTAAATCACCACCTTTTTCTACACCACGCGCAATCGCTTCAAAGACTGCTTCACCACATAACATGCCTGATTTCATGGCAGTGTGAGAGCCTTTGATTTTGGCAAAGTTTAAGAAGCCAGCATCATCACCAATCAGACAGCCACCCGGGAAGGTGAGTTTAGGTAAAGAGTTTAAGCCACCTTTCACAACCGCACGAGCGCCGTAAGAAATGCGTTTACCGCCTTCTAAATACTGCTTAATCAGAGGATGGGTTTTCCAGCGCTGCATTTCCATAAATGGGAACATATGCGGATTTTCATAGGATAAATCCACGATCATTCCCAAAGTGACTTGGTTGTTTTCTGCGTGATATAACCACCAACCACCCGAAGAACCAGTTTCAGTCAGTGGCCAGCCTGAACCGTGCATGACCAGACCTTCTTTGTGTTTGGCTGGATCAATTTCCCACAGTTCTTTAATCCCGATACCGTAATGCTGCGGATCTACATCTTTATCCAGATTAAATTTGCTGATTAAGCGTTTACCTAGATGACCACGACAGCCTTCTGCAAACAAAGTGTATTTGGCATGGAGTTCGTAACCTGGCGCAAAGTTATGCGTCGGTTCACCATCTTTACCAATGCCCATATCACCAGTTTGTACGCCTTTGACGGTACCATCTTCGTGATACAAAATTTCAGCAGCAGCAAAGCCCGGGAAAATAGACACTTCTAATTCTTCAGCTTTTTGACCTAACCAGCGCACCACGTTGCCGAGCGAGATGACATAGTTGCCATCGTTATGCATGGTTTTTGGCACCATCCAGTGCGGTGCTTCCTGCGATTTTTCATCAGAGAGCAGGAAGTAGGTTTTGTCTTCAGTCACAGGGACATTTAAAGGCGCACCTTCTTCTTTCCAGTTCGGAAATAGCTCATTGATGGCACGTGGCTCAAGGACCGCACCAGACAAAATATGAGCGCCCACTTCGGAGCCTTTTTCGACGACGCAGACGGATAGATCGGGTAAATTATGTTCAATCGCAAGTTGGCGAATTTTAATCGCAGACGATAGACCCGCAGGTCCAGCACCAACGATCACTACGTCAAACTCCATCGCTTCGCGTTCGATGTGCTCCATGTAGGACTCCTCATATTGCTAAGGGTGGCAACCGTCACATCAGCGCTTCGGTGCTGCCATGAGTGTTCTTTAATGTCTAGACACAAACAGACAATCGTGTCTTAAATAGTTTGCGGCTAGTATAGTTTCAAACCCTGATCTAGCCAATTGGCTGAGTCGTTATATTTTCTCGTCAGCAAGGCATAAACCATGGTAAATCATCATCATTCGTCTCAAGAGACAAACCAGTCAACATCGTTAGATGATAAAAACTTAATGAGTATCGCACAATATCTAAAAGATGCACAGCAAAGTCACAAAAGGTCAATTCCACCTCTTGACCAATGGCATCCAAAGCATTGCGGTAAAATGGATTTGATCATAAAAGCCAATGGAGAATGGTGGCACGAAGGTCAATTGATCAAGCGGCAGGCGCTTTTAGATCTATTTTCTAAAGTGCTTTGGAAAGAGGATGCAAAGTATTATTTAAAGACGCCCGTTGAGCAAATTGAGATCGAGGTTGAAGATGAACCTTTGCTGGTCAATCAAGTCGATGTGATTGAGATTGATTGTAAATCTTTTATCCAATTAACCACCACCAATCAAGATATTGTGATTGTGGATGAGGAACATCCGATTTTTATGCGTGGTTATGTAAGTGAAGCAGGAGAAGAGGAATTACGCCCTTATGTACATGTGCGCTTTGGTTTAAATGCTTTAATTCAGCGCGCCGCTTTTTATCATTTGATTGAGTTGGGTGTTTTGACTGAAAATTCTGATGGAGAAGCTGTTCTTGAGTTAAAAAGTGGTGATTTGCTCTTGCAATTGAGCAGTTGAGGTTTAAGCTTAATTCTGAATCTGACACGATGGATTTATCCAAAGAAATGACCGCAATACACCCTATTCATGCTGAATTAAAATCCAGACTTCAAGCATCTAAAGATGCGCCGATTGGTATTTTTGATTCTGGTGTGGGGGGATTAACCATTGCACAGGAAATCGTTCAGCATTTACCCAATGAACAGATTATTTATTATGCCGATACTGCACATGTTCCTTATGGGCCACGCTCAGATCAGGAAATCCGACAGTTAACCGCACAGGCGATTGAATGGTTATATCGTCGTGGTTGTAAAATGGCAGTTGTGGCATGTAATACAGCCTCAGCATTTAGTCTGGATTATTTGCGCGAACATTATGGAGCGTCTTTTCCAATCGTTGGCTTAGTGCCTGCGCTCAAACCCGCAGTGCTACAAACTCAGTCTAAAGTCGTTGCAGTATTGGCAACACCTGCAACATTTCGTGGGCAACTGATTAAGGATGTGATTCAAAATTTCGCGCATCCAGCAGGGGTAGAGGTCTTAGCTGTCACTTGTCTGGAACTGGTACCCTTTGTTGAAGCAGGCGAACAAATGAGTCCCGCTTGTTTAACGGTATTGAAGCAATGTTTACAGCCTGTCGTGGATCAGCATGCGGATTTTTTGGTGTTAGGCTGTACTCATTATCCGTTTTTAAATGAAGCAATTACCCATCTTTTTGGGCAGAAACTGACATTAATTGACTCAGGTTTGGCGGTGGCGAGGCAAACAGCCCGCATTTTGATTAAAAATGAGTTATTATTTGACGAAATTCGTCAGAATCATCTACAAATTGAGTGTTTTGTCAGCGGAAATAATGCAGATGAGTTAAAGTTTGTGTTAAAACATATGATTAAAGATCATATGACTTGGCGTATTCACAATATTGATGATTGAAGAGTATGGCGATGATTGCATAAATTTTAGATCTAAATTTGAGGTTGTATATTCGTACATCACACGGAACGTGGTGAGGAATGTTAAATTTTAGGGGATAACCATGCTGGATAAGCGTTATCAAGTGTTTATTTCAACTTCTGGTGCAGAGATGCAACCAGAACGTATGGTATTGGCACAGACACTCATCGGAATGGGATTTTTTTCATGGGGGCTTGAGCAACGTACACCACTGAGTACCTCCATTGCGCGTCGTCAAATTGACGATTGTGATTATGTTGTATTATTGCTTGGTAGTCAGTACGGGGAACAATCAGTTTCAGGGGTAAGTTATCTACATCTTGAATATATTTATGCCGTAACCAAACAAAAACCGATCATTGTCTTTATGCATGATGCGCCAGAAAGCCGTGACGCTGCGTTGCAGGATAGCAAACCAGAATTAAAAGAAAAATTTCATGAATTTCGTAAACAGCTCCAACAAGAGGTCGATCAGGTTTTTTGTTATCATAGCCTGCGCGACTTAGAACTGGCGGTGCGTTTCAATATGTCTCAAATGTTGGAACGTTATCCTGTATTGGGGTGGGTCAGACCGCAAAATACCCAAGTTTTACAAGATGAAATTGATAGTTTACGCGCTAAAGTCACTCGTCTGGAAACCGAGCAAGGTAAGCGTGAAAATGATCCTTTGGTCGCAATGCCAAGAGTGTATACCAATGAAATTTATTCTTTTGAATACCGTGTTCATGCCTATCAGGATGGTAATTTTCAGGAACTTAAACCTGAACGTAAGCTGACTTGGTTGCAGATTTTATCCATTTTAAGTGTGGTCTTTAAAATCCCGACACCTGAGGAATATTTTTCTAAAAGGATTAATGATTATCTGAATGAAACGGGACTTGAAGATGCAAGGCTAGTCTTACCGCGAGCACATGCAGTTGCGCGTTCGCAAATTAATATCCGTGCATTGCATCATATTAAAATGCAGATGCGACAAAATGACTGGATTGTCCCCGCTGGTCGTGATGAGCGTCAGCGTTTATTGTGGCAGCTTACACCTAAGGCTTTGAAATTACTGGAAACTCAACAGCCAGAACCTCAACGCACGACGCAAATAAAAACAAATTAGTCATTTATTTTGAAAAAGCCATAAAACTGTTAAAGTAAGCGTACTCCACAGATTTTCATGTACGCATTGAACAGGAAAAAGAATGTCTACTGCATCTAAGCCAAAAGTGACTGTTATTTTAGCCAATTTGGGAACTCCTGATGCAGCCACTGTTCCAGCAGTGAGGCAGTTTTTAAAACAGTTTTTGTCAGATTCACGGGTGATTGAAATTCCCGCACTGCTTTGGCAAATTATTCTACGCTGTTTTGTGCTGCCTTTTCGTCCTAAACGTGTGGCGCATGCCTATGCAACAGTTTGGCGTAAAGATTCACCCATGCGAGAAATTCTTTTTGCGCAGACTGAACGTTTGAAATCTGATCTTACGGATGCTTATCCGCAGTTTGATTTAAGGGTGGTTCCTGCCATGACTTATGGTCAACCCGGAATCACCTCATTATTGCAACAATTGGCGCAATCTCCTCAGGATCATATTTTATTATTGCCTTTATTTCCGCAATATTCTGCGACCTCAACCGCGCCACTTTATGATGCTTTTGCCAAATGGATTCCACAGCAACGTAATTTACCGGGCTTAAGCATTGTTAAAGAATATTATCGCCATCCTTTATTTATTCAGGCGCTAGTGCAAAGTATTCGGGATTTTCAGAATCAGCATGGGACAGCAGAAAAATTATTAATGTCTTTTCATGGAATTCCCCAGCCGTATGCTGATAAAGGTGATCCTTATGCAGATCAATGTCGGGAAACCGCGCGTTTAGTTGCCCAAGCACTGGGGCTCGAACACAATCAATGGGCCATTAGTTTTCAGTCACGTTTTGGCAAACAGGAATGGGTTAAACCTTATACAGATCAATTGCTTGGAGAGTGGGCGCAACAAGGTGTGAAATCTGTACAGATTTTGAGCCCTGCTTTTTCTGCGGATTGTCTGGAAACCTTAGAAGAACTCGCGATTCAAAATGCAGAATTGTTTTTGAATGCTGGTGGTGAGTCTTATCAGTACATTCCTGCATTAAACGACTCAGATGCCCATCTACAATTACTCCGCAAACTCGTTCAAGCCCATTTAAATGCGCTTGAAATCACCTTAGCTCAATAAAACATCATGATGTTTCGCCAGAGGTTGTTATGCTGCAAGTTAAAATAGTTCCTGTAACGGCTTTCGCTCAAAATTGTTCTATTGTTTGGGATAGTGAAACTAAAGACGCAATTTTAATTGATGCAGGGGGAGATGCAGCCAAACTAAGACAAGAAGTCGAAGCACTTGGCTTAAAGGTCAAAGCATTGTGGTTGACCCATGGACATCTTGATCATGCAGGGGCAGTTGGTGAGTTAGCTAGAATCTGGGGTATTCCTGTGATTGGCCCGCACAAAGAGGATCAATTTTGGCTAGATATGATTCAGGAAGTGTCGAAACGTTATGGATTTCCAATTCCTGAACTTGTACATGTAAATCAATGGCTTGAAGGCGGCGAAGTCTTGACATTAGGTGAGCATCAGTTTGACGTGCGATTTGCGCCTGGACATACACCAGGCCATGTGATGTTTTATAACCAACAACATGCATTATTATGGACAGGGGATGTGTTATTTAAGGGCTCGATTGGGCGGACTGATTTTCCGAAAGGCAATCACCAACAACTATTGGATTCGATTCAACGTGAATGTTTTAGTCTACCCGATGATACACAGTTTATTTCAGGGCATGGGCCGATGAGCAGCATTGGCTATGAAAAACAATTTAATCCTTTTGTTGCAGGTAAAGCAGGTTAAAAGAGACATAATAAAAGGACAATGATTGAACTTGCAATCATTGTCCCAGACGTCAAGAGTGAAATAAGCTATGGAAACGCTGTTTGGCTTCCAGTGCAATTAAAACGCTTGCAACTGCAAATAATACGGCAATAACAAATAAAACGGCATCTGAAGCCATAAAACCTAAAACGAGGAAGATTAAACAGCAAATAGCAAAAACAGCGAAAAGTAATCTCAACAAAAGCATCAAAATTCTCCTATTGTGAGAAGAGCCATATTATTGACGAGTACTTTAAGTCCTGTGTGTTTAATTTTGTTTGCTAATTGCACGATTTTGAGTAAATTTTGCAACGAAAGATGATCATCGAGGCGGGTATAGCAACTTAACTATCGTAATCATTCGGATGGCCATTTTCCGATGTTGGAGCATCTTGAGTCTGTAATTTATAGTCCTCATTGGCCCATGCGCCCAGATCAATCAGTTTACAACGCTCTGAACAAAAGGGACGAAACTCATTGCCTTCCCAGACAGAGGGTTCTCCACAACGGGGACAGGGAAATGTGCGTGGCATAGTAAAATCCTCAAATTCATCATCAAGATATTAGGCAAAGCTCAAATCACTTGTTAGACTTAGCCTGATTTCAATACCTAGTTTGAATAGTTTGCTGTGATTATCTCGATTCGTCAATTTCAAGCCCAGCGCATGCAGGCGCCGCGTGATTTTAGTTCCATTGAAAATATCCCCATTTGTGTTGAAATTGGTGCGGGTAAGGGCAAGCATGCCTTGTTATTTAGTGGTGAACATCCAGAACAAACATTGTTTGCAATCGAGCGCACCAAAGAAAAATTTTTGGCGATGCAGAAACAAAAAGGATTGGAACCACGGGATAATTTATATCCCGTCCATGCGGATGCTTTGCCGTGGATCGTCCATGCGCTTTATCCGCAACAAGTACAACATTTTTTTATTTTGTATCCTAATCCTGAACCGCATAATCCTGCACAGCGTTGGCTGAATATGCCGTTTTTTGAGTTTTTGCTGTCACGTTTAAAACCTCAAGGTACGATCACGCTTGCTAGTAATATTCCAGATTATATTGATGAAGCAGAACAGCAACTTTTGCACCTGTGGCATTTGCCTTACGTTAAACAACGCATTGCATCTGATTCGGCACGCACCCATTTTGAGATCAAATATCTAGAGCGTGCTGAACTTTGCCAACAGCTCATCATCACTAAACCTGAAAGCTATCAGACTCGGTTTGATGAATTTTTGCCATTGCAAGGGCAAGGTCATGCCGAGTAAGCAGGTCGTGATCGTTGGGGCGGGTCCTGCGGGACTAGCCTGTGCCGAAGTTTTGTCTGAACTTGGTGACTATGACATTACCGTGTATGAGCAAAAGCCATCGGCAGCACGTAAGTTCTTAATGGCGGGAAAAACAGGACTCAATATTAGTCATGCTGAAGATTTAGATCATTTTATATCACGCTATGATCATGCCAAATGGTTGCGCCCGATGATTGAAGGTTTTCATGCTCAAGACATTCAGGCATGGATGAAAGGTTTAGGGATTGAATCGTACATTGGTAGTTCAGGACGGATTTTCCCAAACGAGATGAAAGCCGCGCCATTATTACGCGCATGGCTCAAGCGTTTGCAAGATCGCGGCGTAAAATTTCGTTACCGCCATCAAGTCTTGGCTATGCAGGATCGGGAGTTGATGGTTCTGGATTTAGTGCAACAACAGCAGAATCACATTACGGCTGATGCGATTGTACTGGCGTGTGGGGCAGTATCATGGCCACAACTGGGAAGTGATGGAAAATGGCAAAACTGGTTAGATGCATCGATTATTCAACCTTTTATTGCCAGTAATGTCGGGGTGTTAGTCAATTGGTCTGAATATTTGCAACCCATTTTCGGACAACCGCTTAAGCGGATTCAGGCGTGGGTAGCTGGTCAAGTACCTCAGTTTGGCGAAATGGTGATCAGCCATTATGGATTGGAAGGTGGTTTGGTCTATCGCTGTAATCGCGATTTGCGTGAAGCGATGCAGACGCAAGGTCCCGCAATTTTATATCTGGATTTACTGCCAGACCTGAGCCAAGAACAAATTTTACAAAAGTTACAGCAAGGCAAAAAGCAGTCTTTAAATACTTTATGGCAAAAGATTGGCTTGGATAAAACCAAAATTGCTTTGATTCGTGATGTCGTCAGTAAAAATGACTGGAATGATGCAATCAAAATGGCGCAGCATATTAAACAAATTGCCGTGCAGATACAGGGTTTTCGTCCAATTGAAGAAGCGATTAGCTGCGCAGGTGGGATTCGACTCGATGCATTAAATAAGCATCTGATGCTAAAGAATTCTCCTTATATTTTTGCTTGTGGTGAGATGCTGGATTGGGATGCACCTACAGGTGGTTATTTACTGAACGCTTGTCTGGCGACAGGACGAACAGCAGCACAAGGTGTTCATGCACAACTAAATTCTGACTAAATTGAAATTCACTATTTTTGTTATCCTCAAAACCTGTTAATTTGGTTAAAAAATCAATAATTACACGGAGTATCTTCATGTCACAAGCTGCATTATTGACGGGAAGCTGTTTATGTCAGGGCATTCGTTACGAGGTTTCAGGTCATGGCTTGGGTGATATTATTCAATGCCATTGCCAACGTTGCCGTAAAGCCAATGGTACAGCTTATGCAACCAATACGCCTGTGCATGTGAATGATTTTAAAATTGTGCAAGGCGAACATTTGCTTAAGAAATATCAATCCACTCCAACCACGCAGCGTTGTTTTTGTAGCGAATGTGGTTCGCCCATCATGAGCATAAAAATAGATACCCCTGAATTTTATCGTTTGCGGATTGGAACTTTAGATACCAAAATTGAGCAAAAACCGAGTATGCATATTTTCGCTGCGCACAAAGCAGAGTGGGACACGATTTGTGATGACTTACCGCAGTATGCAGAACGACCATAGGTCAAAAAGTTAGGAGTTTACTGTTTTTATTTCAGATAGCGGACTTGATAGAGTTTAAGTGGATCGTTGAAATAGTATCTAAGATTTT
This sequence comes from Acinetobacter septicus, assembly GCF_019355975.1. Classification (NCBI taxonomy): domain Bacteria; kingdom Pseudomonadati; phylum Pseudomonadota; class Gammaproteobacteria; order Moraxellales; family Moraxellaceae; genus Acinetobacter; species Acinetobacter septicus. Next base: position 2,647,905 of record NZ_CP079898.1, read on the forward strand.
GATAAAAATAAAAATTAATTTTACTGAAAAGGCGGGAGGGCAGTTTTTATTAGATTGCCTGATTATCCCAAACTTCTGCTAAGACATGACTCGCATTATCCATCTTCAATTGGGCTAAATTTCTAAACATGAATTTGGCTCATCTTTTAATGAAACAAAATCGTTTTTATTCATGTTTGTCTTTAGGTATAAATGACTCTATAGAATTTAGGGTAGTAGATTTTGCCATGAGTAAAGAGTTCGCATGTTCAATTAAACGTATTCGTTTTGATGAAAACTATCAACCCGCAGATAGTACACGTCTTACAACTAATTTCGCCAATTTGGCACGTGGTGAAAGCCGTGAGCAGAATCTGCGCAATACCCTTCGCATGATTAATAATCGTTTCAATGCCTTAGCACAATCAGACAATCCTAATGGTGATCGTTACTCACTTGAAATCGATATTATTTCTGCCGATTTGGATATTGAAGGCAATGGTACAACCTTCCCAATCATTGAAATGCTGAAAAGTACAATTATTGATCATAAAACCAATCAACGTATTGAAGGAATGATTGGAAATAGCTTTTCATCATACGTTCGTGACTACGATTTCAGCGTGGTGCTTAAAGAACATAATAAAGAAAACTCAACATCGTATGCACCTGAAAACTTTGGTGATTTACATGGCAAGCTATATCGATATCTTGTAAATTCTGACACCTTTAAGGCAGAGTTTAATCAACAACCTGTGATTTGCCTGAGTGTTTCGACCGCGAGAAAGTATCATCGCACAAGCAATGAACATTCTATTTTGGGCGTTGAATACAAACAAGACCAATACTCACGGACTGATGAGTATTTCCATAAAATGGGCTTACAGGTTCGCTTCTTTATGCCAAAAGGGAGCGTTGCACCTTTAGCCTTCTATTTTGCAGGTGATTTACTACGTGATTACACTGATTTTGAATTGATTAGTGCAATTAGTACGATGGAAACTTTCCAAAAGATTTATCGCCCTGAAATTTACAATGCAAATTCATCAGCGGCACAAATCTATCAAGCAAGTCTTGAATATCCAGATTATTCATTAACACGCATCGTCTATGATCGTGTGGAACGTGGTCAATTAGCAGTAAAACAAGGTAAATGGACTGAGGAAAACTTCATTAAGCCTTACCAGAATATTCTTGAACGCTGGGCTGCCAATTACTCCGATAAAAATAATTCGGATAAAAGTTTGGATAGAAGTCATCCGAATAAAACCGCTGCTGTGTAACTAAATATAGAAGATTATTGAAGATGAAACGATTATTACCAACCTCAACTGCGGGTAGCCTACCAAAACCATCATGGATTGCAGAACCTGAAAAACTCTGGTCACCGTGGAAATTACAAGGTGATGAACTGGCGCAAGGCAAACGTGATGCTTTGAGTTTATCGCTACACGAGCAGCTATTGGCGGGCATTGATATCGTGAGTGATGGTGAACAAACTCGCCAACATTTTGTCACCACATTCATTGAACATCTGGATGGCGTTGACTTTGAAAAACGTGAAACGGTTCGAATTCGTAATCGTTATGATGCCAGCGTACCGACCGTTGTCGGTGCAGTATCGCGTCAAAAACCCGTATTTGTAGAAGATGCCAAGTTTTTACGTCAGCAAACGACTCAACCGATTAAATGGGCATTACCTGGTCCAATGACCATGATTGATACGTTGTATGATGCGCACTATAAAAGTCGTGAAAAATTGGCTTGGGAATTCGCCAAAATTTTGAATCAGGAAGCACTGGAATTAGAAGCTGCGGGCGTGGATATTATCCAGTTTGATGAGCCTGCGTTTAATGTGTTCTTTGATGAAGTCAATGATTGGGGCGTTGCGACGCTTGAACGCGCGCTTGAAGGTCTTAAGTGTGAAACGGCTGTGCATATTTGTTATGGCTATGGTATTAAAGCCAATACTGACTGGAAAAAGACTTTGGGGTCAGAATGGCGTCAATATGAAGAAGCCTTTCCTAAGTTACAACAATCCAAGATTGATATTATCTCACTGGAATGTCACAACTCTCGCGTGCCGATGGATTTGATCGAGTTGATTCGTGGCAAAAAAGTCATGGTCGGCGCGATTGATGTTGCCACCAATAGCATTGAAACGCCTGAAGAAGTCGCTGATACCTTGCGCAAGGCACTCCAATTTGTGGATGCAGATAAACTGTATCCATCGACCAATTGTGGTATGACACCACTTTCTCGTGATGTGGCACGAGGCAAGTTACAAGCACTTAGCGCAGGTGCAGAAATTATCCGAAAAGAACTCGCAAACGGGTAATACTCGGTATAGTCAGATCTAAGCTCAATCGTTTGATGCTATGGGTGATCAAACGATTGAGCTGATTGAGGAATAAAATGATGATTGAAGCGTCAGACTTTCGAAATGCAATGTCTTTATTAAGCAGTGCGGTCAGTGTGGTAACCACAGCAGGCGCGTCTGGCCGTTATGGCTTCACTGCATCTGCGGTATGCAGTGTGACCGATACACCGCCGACATTGTTAGTTTGTATGAATCAAGCATCAAGTTCCCATGCACACTTTTTAGAAAATAAAATTTTAACGGTGAATGTATTAGGCGCAGATCATCAGCATATTTCTCAAGCATTTTCGTCAAAATTGAGTCCTGAACAAAGATTTGAACACGGATTTTGGACGGAACTCGAAACAGGTGCGCCAGTTTTAGACAATGCTTTAGTGAATTTTGATTGTGAAATTGATCAGGTTCAACAAGTGGGAACACATACGATTTTGATGTGTCGTATTGTTGCGATTCAACAAAGTCAGCAGACTCAAAGTTTGGTGTATTTTAATCGTGGTTATCATCGAGTGGGGCATCAGATTGTGCAGCATGAAGAACATTCTATTGTGCATCGTGTAAAACAGATAGAAAGTGTTTAATATGATTTTTGCATGGAATGATCTAGATCAATGATGGATTCATCTTGAATCATGGTTAGAAATAAACTGATTGATGTGGGTGAGTTGTGAAATTTTAGGAAATCTGAATAGAAACAAGATATATTGCCAAAATTATAGAATGTGATGAAAATCTTGAATTTATTCTAAACGTTAAAGTTTATAATGAGATTCTAGAGCTATTTAGTTCTTCAATACCCGCATCTACTGATCTCAAAAAATGACCTTAAACGAGATAGTATGTAAGTTCTGGCTTACATCAATTCAGGAAAATTGCCAATATTCACCACAATATAAATTTCCTATGATGAACCCATAAAGAACAGGATGTTCGAAGACGTAAAACAACAACAATTAGTCAATCATCAGGATCGTGAGGGATGACAGGAGTTAACCCTAAAACGGAAATGCGAAAAACCCAGACAGGATGTCTGGGTTTTTTTATGACTTTATTATTTTATTTTGCAGTGAGTGCCTGACCTTCAAAAGTCACACCATCCCAGCCATGTTGCATAAACTGACGAATGTTTTGATGATCTGTACTTTCTGGTGTTGCAAGCACAGAAGCATAATGTTCTGCAAACAGACTTAAGGTTTGCACTTGATCCAGACCTTCAATTTTGGCAAATGACAATACTTTAGCACTGCCTTGATTTTCAGTGGCAGCATTGTGTTGTTGACCGTTTTTAAATGCTGTTGGTTGATGTTCAAAACGTGCTTCGATATGCGCCAAAACATCAGCAAATTTGGCTTCACCATTTTGAAGCTGTTGCAAGAGTTTGTGTACCATGATTTTCCGTGATTCAATGACAAGTCAAAAGTATGATGAAGCATAGCATTGAATTTATGGGTTTCAGCATTCATTTGAGCAAATAAGCTGAAGAAAACTTAGTTAGAATTGCTTTTACCAATAAGAGAAAGGACAACTGTGGATAACTTCATGTTTATACACAAGACCGAATTTCGGCCAAAAAAAGAAGCCTAAGTGGAGGAGATAGTTGCTTAGGCTTCGAATAGGATTCAGTATAAAACTAAAAACTTAAGGCAAGATTAACGTTTAAAACGTGAAAAACGTTTGTTAAAGCTTGCGACACGACCTTCGTTACTGGCTTGACGGACTTCACCTGTATAAAACGGATGAGATGCACTGGAAATATCCAAAGTCACATAGGGATAAGTCTTGCCTTCATATTCACGAGTTTGTTTGGTTTGGATGGTGCTACCAATCACAAAATAGGCATCTGCATTGGTATCATGAAAAAGCACTTGTTGATATTCAGGATGTATACCGTTACGCATGGGAAACCCTCCAATTGATTTATTTTGAAATGTTATAATATTTCAATTAATAAGTCAAATATGTAAATCAATCTTCAATCATGCTGTAATCTTCTAAATCAATTCGGAACTAATTCTTCAAATAAATCATTCAGATTATCATCGACTTTTAAATGGATGAGATTCCAATAATGTCCTGAAATAGTGCGATTGACCATTAAAGTATCTGGCGATGGCTTAAACACATCCCAGTATTTCAAGGATTTTTTCACTAAAATAACGCCATCATGATGCGCAGAATTTTGGGCAAAGTCATAATTCGTTGTGAGAGGGCGTAACAGGACTTCTAACCATTGTAAATAAAGCTCTTCTGGAAATAATCCTTTTTCTGAAAGTGAGTGTAGAGCATCCAGATGATTTTCAATTGCAGCGACATCTTGTTGACGCGCTGCTTGTACCAGCCGTTTAAAATGCTCAATGATTTCAATAGTTAAGGTTTTTACTCCACCAAAATCATAGATAATCACACTGCCATCTTCACGAAACGCAAAATTTCCTGGATGTGGATCACAATGGAAGCGTTTTAAATAAAAGATTTCCTGACCTAAAGCGCGTATTAGACGACGACCAATTTCATTACGAATCTCGATAGGCCATGTACTGGCTGTTTCAATCGACTCTCCACGCTCCAGACTTAAAGTTAAAATACGGCGTGAAGAATAGTCTTTATAAACGCTTGGAATGATAATTTTATCATCTAATTGCTCATGGAAGGTTTTAAAAACCTCAAGGTTTTGCGCTTCAATTTCATAATTCAATTCATCAGACAGACTGTCCTGAATTTCTGCAAAAAGTTTATCCTGAAGTTTCTTATCAATCTTGATCACACCCATCAAGCGTAAAGCCAAACGAACCTGTTTGAGGTCACTTTCACAAGCTTCATCTACGCCCGGATATTGCACTTTGACTACTACCTCTTGTCCATTGGGCAGAACAGCACGATGAACCTGTCCAATAGATGCAGCGGCAAAGGGTTGTTGTTCAAAAGATTGAAAAATGGTCAGTAAAGGTTGCCCTAATTCTTTTTCAACTTGTTGCTGAATCGCGCTAAATGGAACAGCAGGTGCTTGGCGTTGCAGTTTTGCAATGGCTTTGGCGACTTCGGGTGGAAAAATGTCTTTGTATTGTGAGGCGATTTGTCCAACTTTCATGACTGCGCCTTTCATTTCGCCCAAAGTATCTGCAATTTGAACGCCAATATCCTGAAAAAGTTTGGTTTTCGCCGCAAGTTTTTGTTCATCATCCGCGGTTAAATTTCGAATCGAGCTTGAGACTGTTTTAGTCGCGATACTGGCAGTCATTCCCGCAAGTTTCATAAAACGTCGACCTGGAGAACTCGTATTTTTAGCCATCTCTATTTTACCTTTTATCCGCGCTGGATTCAGTCTTGATCATAGGTGACAAAGTCTAAATTGCCTACTTCAAATTGTTAATAAACTAGAATCAATTCTAAAAACAAGGGTTTAAATATATTGCATTTTTTATGCAAAGTATTGCAAAAACCATTTCATAAACAATGCGTTAATCACTATAACAGCTTCATTTTTTTGGTGCTATGTTGATTTGCATAGCCTAAAAAAACACTGAAGAGATTTTCCACTATGAGCCAACTAAATACAGCGGTTTCTTCCCATACTTCTTATGCTCATCGAGCAAATTCTGTGCCATTACAGGTGTTTGAACAACCACAAAATGCACATATTATTCAAAACGATGCCGAAGCAATTCAGGTTGCCAAGCAATTGGCTCACGAATTTGTCAAAGAAGCTTCCTTGCGTGATCAAGAACGCCGTTTGCCCATCAATGAAATCCAGCAATATTCGCAAAGTGGTTTATGGGGAATTACCATTCCTAAAGCATTTGGTGGCGCACAAGTTAAATATCGTACTTTGGCGGAAGTGGTCAAAACCATTTCTAGTGTCGATTCTTCACTGGGACAATTACCACAAAACCACTGGGCATTTTTAGAGCATTTACGTCTGGATGCCAGTTTGGAGCAGCAACGTTTTTTCTTTGATCTGGTGCTCAAAGGTATTCGTTTTGGTAATGCTTTTTCAGAAAAAGGCAGTAAAACCGTGGCTGATCTCACCACCACCATTCATAAAACCGCAACAGGATATGAAATCAATGGGCAGAAGTTTTTTGCCACAGGCGCATTGCTAGCGCACTGGATTCCAATTGTAGCGATTAATGAATCAGGTCAGCCCTTTGCTGCTTTAGTCCCACGTGAAACCGAAGGGGTGAATGTTATTAATGACTGGTCTGGATTTGGGCAACGTACCACTGCCAGTGGTAGTGTTGAATTGAAAAAAGTTCCTGTACGTGAGGAATATGTCGTTCCGATTTATCAAGCCTTTGAACGACCGACCGCAGCAGGCGCGATTTCCCAGTTCATACAGGCGGCGGTAGACGCGGGGATTGCGCGTGGTGCGATTGAAGAAACCATTCAATACGTAAAAAAATACAGTCGTCCGTGGATTGATTCAGGTTTGGAGCGTGCGACCGATGATCCCTATACCATTGCCAGTATTGGTGACTTAAAAATTAAACTTCGTGCAGCAGAAGCGGTATTGGACTTGGCTGCCGACCAGATTGATCTGGCGATTGATGAGCCAACAGAACAGCATGTTTCTCAGGCGACTTTACTGGTTGCAGAAGCAAAAGTGTTGACCACTGAAGTGGCAATACTCGCAGCGAATAAGCTATTTGAATTGTCAGGCACGCGCTCGACTTTGTCTGAGCTCAATCTGGATCGACATTGGCGTAATGCACGTACCCATACGCTACATGATCCTGTGCGTTGGAAATATCACATTGTTGGAAATTATTACCTTAATGGTGTTCAGCCTCCGCGTCATGCGTGGAGTTAAGGACTTGAATATAGGACTTCTTTCATTATTATTTACCTCTTCTTTATTTTTCTCCTATAGGCAGAAAAAAAGGGACTTATGAAAGAAGTCTATAACAAAAAACAAAATGAGGATAAAAAGATGAGTCAGTTTGAGCAAATTAAAGATCAGCTTTCTTTGGGCGCAGATTATGAGGCGGTCGCTGCAAAGTACCGCCCTATTTTTAACAAAATTGAAGCAGGTGCCTTAGAACGTGAACAACGCCGTCAGTTGCCTTATGAGCAAATTCAATGGTTAAAACAGGCGGGTTTCGGTGCATTACGTGTTCCTGTTGCCTATGGCGGGGCAGGTGTGTCATTGCCACAGCTATTTCAATTATTGACTGAATTAGCTCAAGCCGATTCTAATATCGTACAGGCATTACGTGGCCACTTTGCTTTTGTAGAAGATCGTTTAGTTGCACATAGCACGCAGCCACAAAATGACTGGTTTGAACGGTTTGTATCGGGTGATATTTTTGGCAATGCATGGACAGAAGTGGGTTCTGTCCAGATTGGCGATGTAAATACGAGAATTACGCAAGATGAAGCAACAGGTAAGTTGCTGGTCAATGGAGAAAAATACTATTCAACTGGCAGTATTTTTGCAGACTGGATCGATTTATTTGCCTACGATGAAGTCAGTCAGCAGCATGTGATTGCCGCGATTGATCGGCATGCTTCAGGGGTTCAGGTTGATGATGATTGGGATGGCTTCGGTCAAAAAACCACAGGAAGTGGAACACTCCGTTTGGAACAAGTAGAACTGCCTGCTGCACATATTATTCCCTTTGATCAGCGTTTTAAATATCAAACCGCTTTTTATCAGGTGGTGCATCTGGCAACGTTGTCGGGGATTGCTCAGGCTGCGGTAGACACCTTTAGTCAGGAAGTTCGTGAGCGTAAACGTATTTTTAGTCATGCCAATACTGATCTGGCACGACACGATCCACAAGTACTACAAGTGATTGGAAAAGCATCTGCACAGGCTTATGCTAGTGAGGCAATTACGCAAGCTACAGCCGAAGCATTACAACGGGCTTATCTCAGTCATTTTGCCGAATCTGATGAAAAAGAACGTCTGGCCAACATTGATGCTGAATTGGAGTCTGCACAAGGGCAAGTGGTCATTGCTGATTTAGTTCTAGAGCTTACGACTAAATTGTTTAACGCGCTCAGTGCCTCTGCGAGTAGTACAGCCAAGCAACTCGATCGTTTCTGGCGTAATGCTCGAACGGTGTCTTCACATAATCCACTTATTTATAAAGAAAAAGTCATTGGTGACTGGATCGTGAATCAAACCGAACTTCCTTTTGTCTGGCAAATTGGTGCCAGTCCGAAAGCCAAGTCAGCCTGATAAAAAAATAGGTAATAAAAATGCCAATCAAATCCGATTGGCATTTTCTTTTAAATCAAACATATTGGATGATCAGATTTCTTTCATCATTGTTCAAACCCTGTTTATTTTTCTCATATAGGGAAAAGAAAAAGGGACTGATGAAACAAGTCTATGGTTGTGCCGCAAGTTTACGATTATTGCTATACAACCGCGCCAAAAGTAGAACGCAAGCAATGCTGAGACCAATAATAAGTCCGAGCCAAACTCCAGCAGGCCCCATCTTTGCAACCCGTGCCAGATAAATCCCGACTGGAAATGCAATCACCCAATAAGCAATCAACGTAATCCACATCGGGCCTTTGGTATCTTGCATGCCACGCAGACAGCCTGCCGCACCTACTTGCCATGCATCCATCAATTGATATGCCATTGCAAACAATAACAAATATAAAGCCACGTTAAATACCGCAGGATCCTGAGTATAAATGGCCACAATTTGTGGACGGGCAAACCATATTAAACTCATGGTGCAAATCGCAAAAAAAGTCGCAGTTGCTAAACCCAGTTTTTGTACATGACGCATGGCTACCCAGTTTTTTTCCCCATAATACATCCCCACCCGAATGGTCAGTGCAATTGCGAGTGACATTGGGATCATAAAGAGTTGTGAGGTGACTGACATCGCGATTTGATGTGCAGCAACCAGCGTATCGCCGAGTGGACTTAAAACAATTGCACCTGTACTAAAAATACTGACTTCAAAAAATACAGCCAATCCAATAGGAAGCCCCAGTTTTAAAATTCGTTTCACTAAAACAGGATTGATTTTTTCCCAATGTGAAAACACTTGAGTAGATCGATAAGCTTTGGCGCGATAAATATAATTGGCCAAAGTTATAAACATCAGCCACTGTAGCGTTGCGGTTGCAAAACCACAGCCTGCACTCCCTAAGTGTGGAATAGGACCGATTCCATACATAAACAGATAATTGAGTGGAATCAACACTACGAGCGCCAATAAGCTAATGACCGTCACAGGGCGCGGATAACCTAAAGCTTCAGAATAACCGCGTAATGCGGCATACATGGTTACCGCAGGCATACCAAAACCAATGGCATGTAAAAATAATCCTGCTTTCGCTTGCAAGCTTTCTGGCACACCGAGTAATGGCAACAAAAATGGCATGATCTGTAAAATCAGCATGGCGATTACGCCCAGAATAAACGCGACCCACAAAGATTGCCTTACGATGATTGGAATATTTTCAGGTGTTCTTGCACCTTTGGCTTCTGCAACTAATGGTGTGGTGGCAATCATGATTGCACTAAACAGCAGCATGACAGGCATCCATAAACCGACACCTACAGCAATGGCTGCTAAGTCATTGGCAGACAAATGTCCTGCCATAATCGTATCAATAAGACCAAGTCCTGCTTGGGCAAATTGTGTGATCAGAATCGGCCACATTAAGTGAAACAATTGTTTTAATTCAAAGCGGAAACCCGCGACATTTGACACAAAAAATACTCATCTATAAAAGAAAATTATCGTTGTAAGGTCAACAAGACTCCAACGAAAATGATGATCGCCCCAAGTAGGCGTTGCCAATTGACAGGCATTTTCTCTGTCCCGAGCCAGCCAAAATGATCTAACAATAATGACATTGCCAGTTGGCCAAAAATAATCAATCCAGATAATGTGAGAAAACCCAATTTGGGTGCAGTATAAATGCTCAGGCTAATCGCATAAACCCCTAAAAAACCACCAAGCCACAAAAACCATGGGATTTGGCTGAGTTGTTGCAATGAAGGTTTAGGCTGATTTTGTAATAAAACCATCAGCGCCAATAAAATTGTACCGACTAAAAAAGATAAAAAAGCAGCTTGTAAAGGTGAATGTAGATAACTACGTAACTGCGTGTTTAATGCCGTTTGAATCGCCATCGCAACGCCAATCCCTAGCGCTAGAGGTAAAAAGAATAGCAACTGTGAACTAATTTTGAGCATTGTTTTTCCATGTCATTATTCTTCATTTCACTTCAGTCTAAAGCAATTCAACGCGCTTCGGCACAACGAATTGCGGTAGTCATGTTACACTAATGCAGTTGTATTGCCTGAGCGTTGTTCTTGACTGGTTTACTTGATCCTACCCAAATTCCACTTTCTTTATATATTCATATGCCGTGGTGTGTGCGTAAATGTCCTTACTGTGACTTCAATTCGCATGCTGTACCCAACGGTGCATTGTCATTGGAACTTGAACAACAATACTTAAAGGCATTAGTGGCTGATTTTCAGACACAGCTTGATTTTGCTCAAGGACGTAAAATTCACAGTGTGTTCATCGGTGGAGGAACGCCTTCGCTGATTTCGGCACAAGGTTATCAATGGTTATTTACACAATTACGATCTTTGCTTGAGTTTGAACAAGGCTGTGAAATTACCTTGGAAGCTAATCCGGGAACAGTGGAACATGATCCTTTTGCTGATTATTTAAAATCTGGGATTAATCGCTTGTCAATTGGGGTGCAAAGTTTCAATCAGGAGCATTTACAACGATTGGGACGTATTCATAGTTCTGCCAATGCGATTGAGGCGATTCAACTGGCAAAACAGGCAGGTTTTGAGCGTGTTAATGTTGATTTAATGCATGGCTTACCTGAGCAAACTTTAGAGCAGGCATTACTTGATTTAAAGATTGCAACTGAACATGGCGCAACGCATATCAGTTGGTATCAACTCACGATTGAACCGAATACCGTATTTTTCAGAACACAACCTGTCTTGCCACAGGATGAAACCCTTGAACAGATTCAATTACAAGGCGAGCAATATTTAAAAGCACAGGGCTTTATCAATTATGAGGTTTCGGCATGGCGTAAAGAGCGACCGTCTGCCCATAATTTAAATTACTGGCAATTTGGCGATTATCTGGCGATCGGGGCAGGAGCGCACGGTAAAGTGACTCAATCTGACGGCATTTATCGTTTTCAAAAAACCCGATTGCCTAAGGATTATCTCGCCAAAGTACCCGCTGAACATGGTCAATGGAAACGGATTGAGGTAGATGAATTGCCATTTGAATTTATGATGAACGCGTTACGTCTAAATGAGGGTGTGCCAACCTATTTTTATGAACAGCGCACAGGTTTATCCCTGTCTGAAATAGAACCTGCCCTAAATGGTTTGCGTCAGAAAAAATTACTTGTCGCTGATTCTGAACGTATTGCCTGTACGGAACAGGGACATTTGTTCTTAAACTCGGTACTTGATGCTTTTTTGTAATCTTGCAATAAAAAACACAGATCCTGAAAATAAAGAGCGCCCCAAAATCAGTGTAATTCATTCTGATTGGGGGTGCTCTCATTTTGATTATTTAGAATTTATAGGTGAATGTTGCGGTAAAGTTTCTTGGATCGCCATAGACGTTATAAACGCTTTGTTTATATTCTTTATCAAATAGATTGGTCAAATTGATACGAACGTCCATATCTTTATTAATTTGATATTTTGCCATCGCATTCACCAGTGCATACGATTTTTGTCGATCTTCCTGTAGCTGCAAAGGTTTTAGATTTGCAACTTGACTGTATATTTCACTTTGCCAATTCACACCAGCACCGACAGTCAATTGATTAATTTTATAACTGGTAAATAATTTGAATAATTGTTTAGGAATTTCTGCTGCATTTAAGCGAATACCATTATTGTCTTTGGCATCCGTATAAGTATAGCCTGCCTGAATATTCCAGTTTGGTAGGATTTCACCTGCAACGGTCAATTCCCAGCCTTTGGTTTTCGTGTCGTTGGCTTGAACATAATAGGTCGAGCCATCTGCTTGAGTACCACCAACCACCGAGGTATCCATTTTTGAGATAAAATAAGCCAGACTGGTATTCAGTAGACCATCGTAAAATTCAGATTTTAAACCGAATTCAGAGGTATTTCCTTGTTCTGGATCGAGGTAATTATTGTCAATATCTTTGCGTGATGATGGGTTAAAAATCGAAGTATAACTGGCATACGCAGATAGATAATGATTAATGTCGTAGATTAAACCTGCATAAGGGGTGAACACGCCATTTTCTTTTTGTTTGTTCTCTGGGCCATTGTCACGCTCCCAATAACTCAAACGGCTACCTAAAACTAATTTTAGCGGGTCAAGTAGTTGCAGATTTGCCGCGCCAAAAATACCCAGTTGTTTCGAGTCAACATCAGTTGCCAAGTCTTTGGATGGAATATCTCCGTAACTAATCGGTTGTCCATTCCAGTTTGAAATGGATGCAACGCCATTACGAGCCAGTTTAAATAAGTTTTTATCTGTGAGGGTGTAGCCATTTACACCAAATGAAAGCGTATGTTCATGGTCGAATGCTGTAAATTTCCCTGTTGTATACAAGTCTAAAGAATGGACTTTAGGGGCAGTATAAATACGACCATAGACAATAGACATTCGATCCTTGTCTGGATCAAAGAAAGTTGAACCTGCCACACCCACCACACGATCCATTTCCGAGTCAGAGTAGCTATAATTTGCAACGCCTTTCCAGTTGTCATTAAACTGGTGTTCGACACCTGCCAGTATATTTAGACGTTCCGTATCTGAATAGGCGAAATCTGTTGCAGGATTATCCTTTCGGTCAAAGATGGTCTGTACTGAATTAATTACACCCGTCTGGGTTCGGGTATAAAAAGGGAAACCTTGTGCTGTTGCGTCATTGGCACGTGTTTTTTCATAAGTTAACGCACTGGTCAGTACCGTTTTATCGCTGACATCATAATCCAATGCACCATATATGAGTTTGTCGGAAAAATCATAGCGATCTTGCCAGTTGTCTCCCTCCTGAGCGGACATGACCATTCTTCCTTTAAGATCACCTGATTGATCCAGTGGGCCTGATACGTCTACTGTGCTGCTATAATTGTTCCACAACCCTGCTGAAACTTGGACAGAGCCTTTTAGATCATCAGTTGGTCTTTTCCGGACTAAATTAATACTGGCGGCTGGATTTCCTGAGCCAGTGGTTAATCCTGTTGAACCACGAATGACTTCAATTTTTTCATAGATTGCCGAATTTTCTAATGCGGCAATATCCTTGCCATAAGTTGCCCCATAAGACGTGGGAATACCATCGCGTAAATAGTTTGAAATGGAAAAACCACGAGCACTAAAGGTACGATAGCCTGCGGCGCGTTGTCCTTGTTTGAAGGCTGAAATACCTGGCGTTTGATCCATGACATCTTCAAGCGAGGTCAGATGTTGGTCTTGTATCTGTTGACTGGTAATGACTGAAATAGATTGAGGCGTTTCTTTCTGGGACAGATTGAGCTTGGTCGCACTGGTGGATTTACGTGAGGTATAAGTTGGATTGTCTGCTGTCACTGTTATCAGTGGAAGCTGTGCAGAATTAGATCTCTGACCTTGCTGTGTTGCAGTTGAATGAATCGACTGTAACTGACCCACTTCACGCGGTTGAGTTTTTGAATTAATGATGCCCCACGTACCATCCTGACGCTTCACTAAAGTTAAGCCAGTTCCTTTTAATAATTGGGTAATCCCTTGTTCAAATGTATATTGACCATTTAAGCCTTGTGTCTTTTTACCTGCGACCAATATTGGATCATAAGAAAGTTCTGAATTGGTTTGGCCTGCAAATAGTGCCAGAGCTTGATCTAGATTCCCTGCGCGAATTTGAACAGACTGAGTCTTAGATAAAACAGGGGTTGTTTCTGCGGCTAAAGAGATTGTTGAAAAACTACTGAATAAGGTGCCTAGCATGATCGAATGGATGGCGATGGTTAAAGGACTTTTAAATCGAAAAAGTGTAGTAGATACTGCTGACATGAAGATTCCCCATAAAAATTGTCTGTGATCAAAAGATGTTCTGCTTATAGCCTTATCACCTGAGAATCAAAAACAGCTCATAGATTCGTTATTTATTTTTTTATTTTGATTAACTGTATGAAATTTATAGTTTTAAAAATTATAAAGATTAAGTTATTTACAAAACGTCACATAGTATCGATAATTATTATTATTTTCTCTTTGGTTTAGCAAGATGCTTTCCGATCAGATTTTGACAAAACAACAAGTCAATCAACACATTGATGGTTTATATCGCGAACATCAATCATGGTTATATGCTTGGCTGTGTAAAAAAATGAGTAATCACTGTGATGCAGCCGATTTGACTCAGGATACTTTTGTCAAAATTATGAGCCGTTACGCTGACTATTATTATTATGAGCCTCGGGCGTTACTGACGACTATCGCCAAAAGCTTGATGTTTAATTTGTATCGACGCAAAAAAATTGAACAAGCCTATTTGAGTGCTTTAGCCGACGCTTATCCTGAACATAGCATTTCTCTAGAAGAGCAGATGTTATGGATCGAAACCTTATGTGAGTTATGTGACATTATCGACGCACTACCAGAACGGCAGAAGCAGGTGTTTATGCTGTCACAATTACAGGGTTTAAATTATGCCCAAATTGCACAACAACTTGATATCTCAATTTCAACGATTAAGCGTGATTTAACCCATGCCATGGCAGCTTGCTTTATGGCGATGGAATGATGCCAGTTTTAATATTTTGGCTGTTATATGAATATCCCTTTAAAGACTAAAATAGATCGTGCTAGACAGCGTGCCTATCGTGAAGCTGCTGAATGGTATATGCAGATGCAGGAACAGGCTTTGGATGCAAAGCAAAAAACATGCTTTGATCAATGGCTAGCTGCTGACGTATTGCATCAAGAGGTCTGGGCAAATGTCATCATGTTTGATGAAAAATTAGGTCTAGTTCCCAAGACGGTCATGGCTCAAACCATGCAGCAACTCAAGTCAAAACCACAATTTGCGACTAAATTTAGCCTCATTTTGTTTGCGCTATGCATTGCGCTTTATGCGGTGCAGGGAATTCGTCAACAAGACTATGCACCTGATCTATTCTGTTTTGACTCGGTTGATATTTATAAGACGCAAATAGGAGAGCAGCAACAGCTCAGTTTGGCTGATGGCAGCCAAGTTTGGCTAAATAGTCAGAGTAAGATTCGTGTGAAATACAATGCCAATCAACGCCGTATTGAGCTTGCTCGTGGTGAAATTTATATTGAAACACATCAGGATATTCAGCAGCGACCATTTACGGTACATACCGCAGATGGAGATTTATTGGCACTGGGAACGGTGTTTAATGTGCGCCATTTAACAACCCAGACTGAACTGATCGTCAAACAGGGTATTGTACGTACCCAACCACGTTATGCTACCGATTATCAGGATATTGCTGCACAGCATACCGTGAGATTTGATGCACAACAGATCTATCACGAAAATTATAGTGATATGCCACTACTCTGGCGACAGCAGCTTTTGGTGGTACATAGTATGTCGTTAAAACAATTTATCACTGAGTTATCCCGCTATCATCAACAACAAATTGATATTGACCCTAGTCTGGAAAAAATTCTGGTTTCTGGTGCGTATTCTACTCAGGACTTATCCAGAACATTGAATATGTTGCAAACTACTTATCATTTTAACGTTGTGCATAATCAACAGAATCGCATCGCTCTACAACCATAAAAAAAAGCTGAGGAAAGAGGGCCCTCAGCCTATAAAAGATAGTTTGATTAACGTGTGGTATAACCACCGTTGGCAAAAATCGTTTGACCTGTAATCCACCAGCCTTCTGTCACCAGAAAACGTACTAAAGGTTCGATATCTTCAATTTTGGTAAGCCCGCCAAGCGCAGAAGCCGATTTATGATAAGCCACGGCTTCTGGTGCTTCCTGACCATAGAAAAATGGTGTATCCATGGGACCCGGTGCCACCGCAGTCACTGAAATACCGCGTTCACCAAACTCTTTAGATGCAGCGCGAGTATAATGTTCAACTGGTGCTTTTAAGCCCTCATACGTCGAATAAAGCCCTGTATATGCTGCGAGTAATGAGGTCACAATGGTACAGATTTTGCCACCATCATTGAGATGACGACCTGCCGATTGAATAAAGAAATAGGCAATTTTGGAGTTGATGTCGCTCATCGAATCGAATTCAGCTTCGGTGGTATCCACAATCGGTTTTTTAAGAACTCGGCCTACAGTATTAATGGCAATATCTATTCCACCAAAATGTTGTTTAGTTTTGACAAAAAGTTCTTCAATCCGATCAATTGAACTGAGATCTGCTTGTAGCAGAATTGCATCGATACCTAAAGCTTTCACCTCAGCCAAGGTTTTTTCTGCATCAGCTTTGCTCGATTCACTGTTGTAATGAATGGCCAGTTTGGCTCCTTGTTCTGCAAATTTACGCGAGATTAGTCCGCCTAAATTTTTCGCACCGCCTGTAATTAAAACCACTTTATCTTTTAACGTTTGTGCCGCCATGATGTTCTTTCCTTTTAATGGAACTATTTTTGGATGTTTATTAGTCTAGTTCTGAATCATGTAACCATCAATTATGCTAATTTAGTTTCACTATTCAGAAATCACGAACAATCAGATGGATCGTTTACAGCAATTTGAAATCTTTGTAGAAGTTGCCAAAAGGGAAAGTTTTAGTGAGGCAGCATTGCGGTTGGACTTACCCCGATCTACGGTGACTTCAGCCATTCAAAGTCTGGAGTCATTTTACAAGGTCCGATTATTTCAACGAACCACACGACGGGTGAGTCTGACTCAGGATGGAAAACGAATTTTGCCTGATTGTCAAAATCTTCTCATGGATTATCAACTGCTAGGACAGATGATTCAGACTCATCATCAGGATTATCAGGGGATTTTAAAAGTGGATATGCCGAGCCGTATTTCGCATCAAATTGTGGTGCCTGCATTGTCTGATTTTTTTCAACAATATCCTGATATCAAAATTCAACTGCATAGTTCAGATCATTTAACCAATCTGGTGGAACAAGAAGTTGATTGTGTGGTGCGTGTCGGAGCACTTGAAAATAGCAGCCTGATTGCCAAATCTGTCGGGTTATTAGCAATGGTGAATTGTGCCAGTCCAATTTATTTACAGCGCTGTGGTGTTCCGCAAACATTAGAGGATTTACAAAATCATATTATGATTAATTACCCGAGTGGCGTAGGCGAGCAACAGGGTGTCTTCTTTTACGGGCAAGAGCGGGTCAAATTAATGGCTCGATTAAGTGTCAATAATACTGAGGCTTATATTCAGGCAGCACGTTCTGGACTCGGAATTATTCAAATTCCTTATTATGATGTGCGTCAGGATCTGGAACAGGGCAGATTGATAGAAATTTTAAGTGATTACACTTGTCCTGCCTTACCTTTAAATGTGCTGTATCCTAATCGTCAGTATATACCTCGTCGTCTGGATGTGTTTATGAGTTGGCTGATTCCTGTGTTGAAGCAGCAGTGTTGCTTAGAGTCTTAAAACAAGACCACCTCCATGTTAGGACGTGGTCTACAAAATGATCGAGCTCTATTCAGTGATGTGATGGCTCAGGTTTAGATTTTACCCACCAGATCAATGGATGGCGCAAGCGTTGCATCACCTTCTTTCCACTTGGCAGGGCAGACTTCACCCGGGTGATTATAGACATAAACGGCTGCTTTGACTTTGCGTAGTAATTCCTGAGCATCACGACCAATACCCCCTGCATTGATCTCTACGATTTGGATTTTACCTTCTGGATCAATTACAAAGGTTCCTCGATCAGCCAGACCTTCAGCTTCGATTAAAACTTCAAAGTTTTTAGAAATGGTCCAAGTCGGATCGCCAATCATGGCGTACTGGATTTTACCAATCGCATCTGATGTATCATGCCATGCTTTATGCGTGAAGTGAGTATCTGTAGAAACAGAATAGATCTCAACACCTAGCTTCTGAAATTCTGCATATTGATCGGCAAGGTCTTCAAGTTCAGTGGGGCACACAAAGGTAAAGTCAGCAGGATAGAAAAATACTACAGACCATTTTCCTTTTAGATCAGCGTCAGAAATATCAATAAATTGACCATTTTGGTAAGCAGTAGCTTGAAAGGGTTTGATTTCAGTATTGATTAAACTCATTGTCTTGATCCTCTTAATGGTATGAGAAAGCTCTTAATGTGAGAACCAAGATAACGCATTTATTTAAATCGTAAAAACAGGTATTTTTTATAAAATTAATCGAATATTTAGATTTTAGATCGTATTGAATGTCATGAAATATTCATGCTGAAAAATAAAGTATCCATAAAAAAAGCCTCAACATGATGTGTTGAGGCTTTTTAGAATCTGGTGGGTCGTCCGCGACTCGAACGCGGGACCAACGGATTAAAAGTCCGCTGCTCTACCAACTGAGCTAACGACCCTGAGCAAGCATTTAAGCTATGCTAGGAGTATCAAAACAATCAATGGTGGGTCGTCCGCGACTCGAACGCGGGACCAACGGATTAAAAGTCCGCTGCTCTACCAACTGAGCTAACGACCCTGAGTGAGGATAAGTAAACTTAAAATATTGCTTTAAGGATTTACCCGAACGCAAAAAGAAAAATTAATTTCAAAAATTGTTCAAACTCGACTGGATTCAGAGGAAAGTAAACTTTCTAACACTGTATCGTTTTGATGGAGCGTATTTTAGCAAGATCTTCAACTAACACAAGAGAAAATTGAAAAACAATCGAATAACTGTTTATAAAAAGCACGATTTTCTCTTGTTTAGTCAAAAAATATGCTAGAAACGGTATTTATACGCCTGAATGTTCTCAAAAATCTCAGCAGTTACATCACAATAGGCTTCTGCATTTGGTAACAGTACCAGTAAACGCTCATCGGTTTGACTCGGATCAAATGCCTGTTCCTTGAGTTTATTTTTCTGATATTTAAAGGTTCCAGTGGTTTCTACCACTGCTTGAACACGTAAAAATACAGGGATAGCATAGGCTGGCAAATTCTTTTTGAACTGATTGACCATTTCGGTCAAATCCTGCTCATTTAATTCTGCGCCATCGCTCAGTGTGATAGCCGCCATACCTGCTCGACCATTGGTATTTGGAATTTCAACACCATAGACCACTGCTTCTGCGATTTTGTCATAGTCGCAAATCATATTTTCAACTTCAGTGGTCGATACGTTTTCACCTTTCCAGCGGAAAGTATCACCCAGACGATCGACAAACTGTGCATGGCGAAAGCCAATGTCACGGACCAAGTCCCCAGTATTAAAGTAAGAGTCACCTTTTTTAAACACATCTTTTAAGATCACAGACTTATTTTTCTCAGGATCGGTGTAACCATCGAAGGGTGAGCGACGAGTAATTTTACCAATGAGCAGTCCAACATCGCCTGTTTCAACTTTGATACAGTGACCTTTTTGATCGCGAATGACTTCCCCTTTTTCTTTGTCATATTGCACAATTGCATAAGGAGTCGGAGAGAAGCCAACAGTATTGTCAAAGTTGAAAATATTGCTAAAACCGACATTGCCTTCACTCGACGCATAGAGCTCTAAGACTTCTTTTACCCCAAAACGTTGTTTGAATTTGTCCCAGATATTAGGACGCATGCCATTACCAATCATTTTCGTCACACGATGGGCACGGTCAATTTCTGAGGGTGGTGCATCCATAAGATAGCGGCACAGCTCGCCTACATAGCCAATCGCAGAGGCATTAAATTTTTGTACATCTTTCCAGAAGGCACTGGTCGAATATTTACGACGAATAGCAAGCGTAGCACTCCCCGCAATCACGCCACACCAACACACCACAATACCCGTTGCATGGTAAAGCGGTAGGGTAACATACATGACATCATCAGGTTTTAAATCAAGGATATGCCCATAAGTTCCATACGCCAGTGTCCAGCGACTATGGGTGAAAATCACCGCTTTAGGTAATCCTGTAGTGCCTGAGGTATAGATATAAAACAATCCATCCTTACCCTGAACAGTATGGGTGGTCGCTGGATTGAATTTTGCAAAATGATCAATTTTTTCTGCCAGATTGACATAACCAGCTGGAGCAGAACCCACATTTTGACGTGTGGCCTGATCTGCAAACCAATGAAAGCGATCTTCAGCAAGTTTGATATCGGCACGAATGTCATCAATACAGGATTGAACTTCCTCGCCCAAAATCAGCGCAATTGGATTGACCAGATTGATACTATGCGTGAGTACCTTACCTGTTTGAGAGGTATTGACCAATGCACTGGTGACACCAATTTTAGCCAGACCAATAACTGTTGCGATCAGCTCGGAACGATTTTCCAGCATCACCGCAATAACATCACCCTTACGCGCACCTATCGAAAGATAATAGTGTGCAATCTGGTTGGCCCATTCATTTAAATCTTGATAGCTGTAGCGCTCATCTTCAAATAATAAAGCATCACCTTGAGGATTACGTTTGACTGCTTTTTCAAAGGCAATACCCAAACCTGCTGGTGTAGATGAAGTACGCAAATAGGCTTGCTTAAGACCTGCAAGAATGTGCGGTACTTTGGGCAAAAAAGCAGGGAGGCGTGAAGCAACATTAGCAAGCGTAATGATATCGGGTTGTGCAGTCTGGCTCATATACATCCTATTATTTTTCGATCTATCCAATACAGTTTTATGACTACGGGCTACGACGACGTAGACATTAAAATGACGCAGAAGTTGTTTTAAAGGTTTTGCACTAGTGCAATCAACCTAATCTGACATAAAGTATCAAAAAAAACCTAGTCACCGAAATGACTAGGCTTTCATAACTTACATGCAATTGTGCAAATTATTCCGTAGTTGTGCTGGCCTTTTTCGGCGGACGACCACGTGGACGACGCGGACGACTTGGTTTATCCGCATCAGCAGCAGTCTCTTGAGTGGCTGATTTTTCAGTTGTTTCATCATTGGCTTTCACTTCTGATGCTTGCTCTGAAGCCGTTACTTCATTTAATTCAGCTTGCACAGGTTGAGTTTGAGCTGTGCTCGAAACGTTTTCTGATTCAGCTTTTACTTCAGGCTGTGTGGTTTCTGTCGGTGCTGTCGCTTTTTGCTTAGAAACAGGAGTTGCTGTTTCAAGCGGTTGCTCAGGCGATGCGACAGTTTCAGGAGCTTCAGTTGCACTCGCTACGGTTTCAGAGGCAACGGCTTCGATTTCTGCGCCTTGTTCATTCCCCGTTTCAGCTTTTGGCTCAGCTTGAGCTTGTTTGGCTTGCTCATGCGCTTGTTCTGCCGCAAGTTTCGCTAAACGACGACGTTCACGAGGGTCATTGGCTACACGCGTTGCAGGCGTTTCTGGTGGCGTTAATGGTAACACCTCCGCTGCTTCACTTTCTTCAAGCGCTTTCTTGCTTGGAAGTTGTGCATCACGTGTTACAGGTTTTTTGTCTTCCTCAACCGTTTTTGCTTCTGCGACCTGTGAACTGGCATATTGCTCAGTAAACTTGACCAAAGCACGATTAAACGTTGGCACAAGTCCAAACTGTTCGATCAGTACGGTACAGTCTTCACCATAGACATGGCGAATGAGGCTACCCAAAGTATAGTTGGCCAACTCAGGAATTTGTGATGGCTGTACTTTTGGTGCTGCTACTTTAGATTGCTGTGCTTCACGTTGCTGACGACGACGCATACGCGGATCATTGCTAGCACGTTTCACTTGTGAGCGAGTTTGCTCGGTCGCAACTTCAGTGGATTTAGTCGCTGCTTCAGAAGGTTGAGCTTCAGTTACAACGGCTTCTTCAACTGGATTTGCAACAGGATTTTCAGCCTGTTTTGGTGATTCCTGTGGTTCAACTTGTGGATTCAATGCCACAATTTCGCTTTGCGCTTGATCGACATTAATCACCAGTGCTGTCGTCATCATCTCATGACGTGGCGCATCAACCACATCGACTGTGACCTGTTTTGCATCATTGGCTACAGGCTTATTGGTCGTTTGATGGGCATTGTCTAATACACTTTGGTCACGATTGCGATGTGGGCGATTTGGACGTTGCTGATTGTTACGGTCACGACGTGGTACGGCTTCTTCAGCATGTACTTCAGTTTGCGCCTGGTTTTGCGTGTGGTTTTGTTCTTGTGGCTGCTGACGCTTTTGCTGACGTTTGAGTTCACGTTGTTCATGGCGCGACAGTTGGACCACTTCTTCATGAACTTGAGCAGGTTGTTGCTCTTGATTTGGCTCACGTTGTTGTGGTTGTTCACGATCGGTACGTTCGCGCTGATCTTTGTGTTTACGCTTTTTGTTGTTATTTGGACGATTATTTTTCTCGTCACGTTCAGTGATATTGTCACGTGCTTCCTGTTTAGCTACAGGCGTTTGAGACATATACGCATTATTGCCAGATGCCGCAACAGTGACGGTTTCGGTCACACTAGCAACGTTGACCTGACCAAATTGACCACGGCTGACCGCACCAGCATTGACCATTTGTTCGATTGCAGATGCTGCATTTTGCGCCGAGCGTGATTGGTCAATAGTTTGTGCCTGTTTTTGTACAAACAGATTTTCTAACCATGCGCATGGGCTAGCTACTTTATGGGCAACAGTTGCCTGTGATGCAGGCGCAGACGCTTGGGCTGTAGTCTTACGTTTATTTTGCTCAGACTGAACAGGAGCAGCAGGGTGAATATGATCTGCTTCTTCCAAATGCCATTCAGATGATTCGTAACCGAGTTCTTTTTCACTTGAACGTGTTGCTTCAGTGCGCTCATAACTCGTTGGAGCAAAACCTTCTGGATTGTACTGAATTTCGTAATGTGGTGTTTCTAGGTGAGGGTGCGGTAGTACCGTTACACGCACACCAGAAGTTTGTTCTAGGTAAACCAGACTGTGACGTTTTTCATTCAACAGAAATGCGGCAATTTCAACGGGTACTTCTACCTGTACTTCACCATGACGTTCACGTAGTGCAATTTCTTCCACTTTACGCATAATCGAAAGTGACAAAGAGCGTAGATCACGTACCATGCCTGTGCCATGACAGCGCGGGCAAACATAACCCGTCGCCTCTTCAAGCGATGGACGTAACCGTTGACGACTCATTTCCATCAAGCCAAAGCGCGAAAGTTGACCGAACTGGATACGTGCGCGGTCACTTTGAGTCGCTTCACGTAATTTCGCTTCGACCATACGTTGGTTACGGTCTTTAGTCATATCGATGAAGTCGATGACCACTAGACCACCGATATCACGCAAACGCAATTGACGTGCGATTTCTTCGGCTGCTTCAAGGTTGGTATTTAAGGCTGTTTCTTCAACATCGTGACCACGAGTTGATTTGGCTGAGTTAATATCAATTGAAACTAAAGCCTCAGTTTGGTCAATAACAATTGAACCGCCAGATGGAAGTTTAACTTCACGTTCATAAGCGGTTTGGATTTGGCTTTCAATTCCAAAATGAGCAAATAAAGGCTCATTTAAGGTATACGTTTTTAGCTTGTCTAATTGACGCGGCATCACTGCTTTTACAAAGTTATAAGCTTCGTTGTAAGCCTGTTCACTGTCGATCAGGATCTCGGAAACATCATCACGTAAATAATCACGAATTGCACGAGTTACTACTCCCGCTTCCTGATGAACCAGCATTGGGGATGGGCCTGAACTTGCAGTATTTTGGATTTGATTCCATAAATCGAGTAGATGTTGCAAGTCAAGTTGCAATTCTTCTTGAGAGCGACCAATTCCCGCAGTACGTACGATGACGCTCATTCCGCGTGGGATGTTCAGTGATGCCAGCATCTCTTTCAATTCTTCACGAACTGAACCTGAAATTTGACGGCTAATCCCACCACCTTTCGGATTATTTGGCATTAAGACCAGATAACGACCTGCAAGTGAAATAAACGTCGAAAGAGCAGCGCCTTTATTGCCGCGTTCTTCTTTTTCCACCTGTACCAAAAGCTCAGTACCTTCGGTAATCAATTCGCGGATATTTGAAGTTTGACGTGGGTCAGCCTTAAAGTAAGTATTGGCGATTTCGCGCATGGACAAAAAGCCCTGACGCTGCGCACCATATTCAACAAATACGGCTTCTAGAGAAGGCTCTACGCGAGTCACATGACCTTTGTAGATGTTAGATTTTTTTTGTTCGCGGGTACGATTTTCTAAGTCAAAATCGTAAAGACGATTACCAGTGATAAGTGCAACGCGTACTTCTTCAGCATGGGTTGCATTAATCAACATACGTTTCATGGGTGTGACACCTAATAGTGACTCACTCAGACAAAATGCGAACATCGATAAAGCGGACAACTGTCGGCAGTCATCATGCATCTTATTTAACCCAGATCACAAAAGTTTTTTGCTCTGGCTGCTAAATTCCCTGATCTCACGTGTAGCTTCGGTGAATGATGCTGGTGATGATGTCAGCAGTCGCGTATTCATCCCGTTTCGATTAACGGCGAGTCCTGACTTTTCACTGGCGAGTGAGCGGTGCATTGGATGATGACTTTCACTGTCACGGAGCTTGAAGACTTATCTTGTAAAGTCTTGATACGGAATGATCATCGTATCGGTGCTCGGCAGTTCCAATGCATCAACGCTTGAGCCTGAAAGGTCATGATGACGCAACGTGTCTGATGTGCATCAGTTTACGTTTAATAACCAACATTAACGGTTGGCGACATATATTTTTCAACAAACTGCATATGCAAAAGCATAATTAAACGCAACAGTTTGTCATTTTGCCGATATAATAAGCCTTCGGCGTCGGCATATTCTTTTGGGACCTTTCCGAGATTTTGATGAAATCTTGAACGAAAATCAATTTCATAAACATTGAAATATTTTTCGTTTTTGTTCACTTACGGCGGTATCCGTGCGCTGACTATATCAAACCTTGCAGCATCTGCCTATGGGCTAAATAGATGTTTCTTGTGAAATCAACTGTCTAAGTGGTTATTTTTCACTCAAATTTAATAAATAATCGGGTTTCAAATACTGTATGAATTCTACACAGCAATGGCAAAGTGTCACTTGGTTTGACGTGGACGAGCATCAAGCCGGGCAGCGCATTGATAATTTTTTATTTAGCCGATTAAAAGGTGTGCCGAAAAGTCGAATTTATCGGCTAATTCGTGAAGGACAAGTGCGGGTCAATAAAAAACGAATAAAAGCGGAAAGCAAGCTTAATATTGGCGATCAAATTCGTGTGGCTCCGATTCGTTATGAACCAAAAGATGAAACTGCTGCGCCTGTGAGTGATCAAGTGGCACAAAGCTTATTAAAGCGTGTGGTCTATGAAGATGAAGGCTTATTGGTTGTGAATAAACCAGCGGGAATCGCGGTGCATGGCGGGAGTGGTGTCGCCTACGGTTTGATTGAGGCAATGCGCGCCGCAACAGGTAAGAAGTACTTGGAACTGATTCATCGGATTGACCGAGATACCTCAGGTTTGGTCATGATCAGCAAAAAACGCAGTACTTTAAAACATCTACAGGATCTATTACGCGAGCATAAAATTCGTAAGACTTACGCCGCCTTAGTGAAAGGTCAAGTGAGTCTGGATAAGCAGCTGATCGATGCACCATTGTTACGTTATGAACTGACCAATGGCGAGCGTCGTGTCCGTGTGTCTAAAGAGGGTAAGCCGAGTAAAACCGAATGGGTGATTGCTGAACGCTTTAAGGAAGCCACTTTGGTTTATGCTTCGCCCTTATCTGGGCGTACCCATCAGATTCGGGTACATGGTTTGAGTATTGGTCATCCATTGGTGGGTGATGATAAATACGGGCATCAAACGGTTTACACGGGCCCAGAAGCGCGACGTTTATGTTTGCATGCCATGCGTCTGGAAATTCCTGATTATCCTGTGATTGAAGCACCGTTGCCTGAAGATATTCAAAGTGTCGTGGCACAGTTGAGAGCGCAAAAATGAAACGACCAGAACTGATTATCTTTGACTGGGATGGCACACTATTTAATTCAGTGGGACAAATTGTGGAAAGCCTCAAATTTGCCGCAGCAAAATATGAACAGCCTTTAACAGACGAGGCTGCCCAAAGCATTATTGGTCTGGGTTTGCCTGAGGTGATGCAAACTTTGTTTCCGCAAGTTCCACATTTGCAACAGGATATCTTGGTCAGTTATGGCGAGCATTATGTGCAAAATTCTAAGCATGACGCTTGGTTTGACGGTGTAGCCGAACTTTTGCAGGATTTAAGAGATCAGGGCATGAAACTGGCGGTTGCCACAGGTAAAAGTCGTCGTGGGCTAGATCGTGTTCTCAGCCAGACCCAAAGTCATGAGCTCTTTGATATTACCCGTGCAGCCAGTGAAACTATGTCTAAACCACATCCCTTAATGCTTGAAGAGATTTTAGAGTTCACTGGCGTAGATGTGCAACATGCGATTATGGTCGGAGATAGCAGTTATGATCTTGAAATGGCGATGAATATAGAGATGCCGCGTATAGGGGTGAGCTATGGTGTGCATGATATAACCGTGCTTCAACAATATCAGCCCTTAACCATTGTTGATGACATTGCGGGATTACATCATTATTTGAATCAGTTGATTCAAATAAACATAGACGCATAAAATTCGGATCATTTTTTCCAGCGCTAGTTTTAGACAGGTCTAGACTCGTCTATTAACCCGATATAAAACTGGCTGCGATGTTAATACAAATGGCTAAGATGGTCGTATTAAAGCCAAAGGCCAACATGGCATGGAAAATATTGAGTAGCCGCATGGGGCGGGAGGTAATCGACACATCAGCGGTTTGAGCTGAAGTACCAATGATATAACTAAAATAAACGAAATCTGGATACATCGGATCTTGAGTTTTGGGGAAATCTAAACCGTCATCTTTGCCATCAGAACGCGCCATATAAAAATCATGGGCATAGTGCAAAGCGAATGCAGTATGCATAAATAGCCATGCCGAAATAATGGTTAATATGGATAAACCCAAGTGCCAATATTGAAAAGGCGTATTTTTAGTGATCGAGGAGAGTTGCATCACAATCGCAATAAGACACATCAATAGCGCCAGAATGACCAAAAGCATGATCACCCATTTACTTTCATCCTGTTTTTGA
The DNA here is from genome assembly GCF_019355975.1 of Acinetobacter septicus. NCBI lineage: Bacteria > Pseudomonadati > Pseudomonadota > Gammaproteobacteria > Moraxellales > Moraxellaceae > Acinetobacter > Acinetobacter septicus. Next base: position 2,675,407 of record NZ_CP079898.1, read on the forward strand.
GCTTGAGATTGCATGGCAGAATGATCTGCCTGCCACATCATTTTTTTGGCATGAATGAGATATATGCCGACAGAAATATTCCAGCTCAACAAAATGATTGTTGACCAATGCCAAGTTGTGCTGAACGTTAACACTACGGCAATCACGATGCCAATGCATAACGAAATAAAAAAGTGGGGACGATTATAAATACCGCTTTTCAGCCCCTGTAATCCAGTTTTCAACCCATGTAATACAGATAACATGCTCAGGTTTCTCCTGAAAAAATCGTTTTAATTTATTTGAGTGTTAGGTTTATTGATTTCACAGAACTGATGCAGCGACTGTGCCTGTGATATTCATCGATCATGCAGCCCTGATCATTTACTTTAGTCATGATTTACTCAGAACAAAATACTTTTGATAGCTGTTCGAGTAATATTTTTGTATGGTTTGACGTCTGCTGCGAATTAAAATTGATAAATAAGGGTAACTTTGGCAAATCAATCGCCAATGTCGCAATCACAAGATCAGAACTTAACATGTTCTTTGCATATGCAGGTAAAATCGTGCACCAATTCTGGTGTTTTAGCTGATTGATTTTGATCAAAACATCAGCCATTTCCTGAGTATGTAGAGTAAAATCATGCTGCTGGATAAATTTGCAAATAAGTGCATATAAGCTGGGAAATTGTTCTGCACTAGGTAATACAAAATCCAGATAGCCCAAGGCATGTAAAGGAATCACTTTTTCTTTGGCGAATGGATGATTCTTTGGCAAGACAAAAATTAGAACTTCATCGAATATTTTCTGACTGCAAATGGTCTCGGTATTGAGATTTTGATGCGTAAACGCAATGTCGAGCTGATTTTGCATCAAGGCTTGAATATTCTGTTGTTCATCCAGATAAGTGAACTCAGTGATCAGTTCGGGGTGTTGAATACGTAATTGTGGCAGTACTTGCGGAAAAATGTGTACCTCGGCTGCTGCTACAAAACCAATGCGTAAGCGTTGCTGTTTTGTTTTTGCAATTTGCCTTGCTGTGGCGACTGCCTTATCGGCTTGCATCAAAGTTAAACGAGCTTGCTCTAAAAAAGCCGCGCCTTCCTCGGTTAGCTCAACTTTACGTTTGGTTCGATTGAGTAATTGAACACCGACATATTCTTCTAAATCTTTAATCTGTTGGCTTAACGACGGTTGAGCGGTATACAGTTTTAGCGCTGCTTTACTAAAATTTAATTCTTCAGCAACAGTGACAAAGTATCGAAGATGTCTTAACTCCATCGAATGAATCCAAAATATGAGCAATACAATTGGATTTGAGTATAAAGCACAAATCAGGCAAGCAGAAACAACAAGTAGAACCGATATATTTTAAACGCTAATATTCAGGGTAAAGGATCGTTACAGAGACCCTTTAACAACAAATGACAACAGGAAAAGTCTTTGTAAATAAATCGAGTACCGCTATAACAACAATGAATGAAAAAATAAGAACAGGGTTTTGCGATGGCTGAATCAAATAAAATCGTGGTGTATGCGGCGTTATTGGGCAATCTCATCATTGCTTTGGTTAAATTTGTCGCAGCTTATATAACGAATAGTTCGGCGATGCTGAGTGAAGCCGTACATTCTGTGGTGGATACACTCAATGAAATTCTATTGCTGCATGGATTAAAACAGTCACAAAAACCGGCCAATTTTCGCCATCCTTTTGGTTATGGTCGTGAACTTTATTTTTGGGCTTTTATTGTATCTTTGCTGGTTTTTGCATTGGGTTCGATCGTTTCAATTTATCAAGGTATACAACATATTCGCCAACCCGAAGAAATGGTTTCACCCATGATTAATTATATCGTGCTTGGCATTGCGATTATTTGTGAAGGGATATCCTGGCGAGTCGCACTGAAAGGATTTCGTAAAGAAAAGGGCTCATTGGGTTATTTTGAAGCATTTCGACGCAGTAAAGATCCGACGACCTTTACTGTATTATTTGAAGACTCTGCCGCATTGATTGGTCTATTTATTGCTTTAATTGGGATTACCGCAGCGCATTATTTCAATATGCCCGTATTGGATGGTGTGGCATCTATCCTGATAGGTGTTGTATTGGCGATTTCTGCTTTTTTATTGGCACGTGAAACCAAAGGCTTGCTGATGGGGGAAACAGCCAATCCAGAGCTTCGCGAAAATCTTTTACTCATTGCGCAACAGGATATTGCTGTTTTTTCAGCAAATGGTGTGTTAACTGAGCAAATAGGTGCGCATCAGGTCATTGCATCATTAAGCCTTGAATTTAAAGATAGTTTAACTTCAGATGATATTGAAATCTGTGTGAATCGTATCGAAATGAAAGCTAGAGAAATTCACCCTGAAATTGTTGCACTGTTTATCAAGCCTCAGTCGAAGCAGGTCTGGTTGCAACGAATGAAAGGACGGTTACAAGACAAATAAATTGAGCAGTAGCATAATTTGATTTAATCGTTAAGATGAATAAACACCCGACCCTAAACTATTGCTGTATAACCGAATTACCCTATGAAAGAGAAGCCGACATTAACGTATCAATTGCCGACTCAATCCTGCTGGACACATACATGGAGTAAACCACCATTTCGGTATGCAGATTCAGAACATGCGAGCAGCAATCACTTTCACAATCAGATCAAACGCTCTGGTGCAAAAGGATCAAAAGAATTATTACGTTGGCTTGCCACGCGTGAATCATTTACATGGCAGGTCGATATTCAGCAGGAATATGAGTCTAGAATCAATACGCCAATTGGATTACCTAAGAATCGTCCTAATGCGGATATGGATGATTGGCAAGTCTGGTTTGTAGGACATGCCACCGTTTTGATTCAAATTGGCCCCTTTAATTTTTTGACGGATCCAGTCTGGTGTGAATATGCCAGTCCGTTGCAGGGGCGTGGTCCTCGTCGGGTTTGTCCAGCAGGCATTGCACTGGAGCAATTGCCGACCATTCATGGTGTGTTGCTCAGTCATAATCATTATGACCACATGGATCTGGCAACGTTACACTGGTTACACCAGAAATTTGCCATGCCGATTTATACAGGGTTGGGCAATCGTTATTATCTTTCTAAAGATTTTCATGTGATTGAAATGGATTGGTGGCAAATGATTCCGTTTCATGATGAAGTCACCATTGCCTACACCCCTGCACAACATGGTTCAGGGCGCGGCTTGCGAGATCAAAATAAGGCATTGTGGGGCGGATTTTCACTGATTACTCAAAAGGGACACTGTTTCTTTGCAGGAGATACCGCTTATTCTCCACATTTTAAGGAAATCCATGAACGCTTTGGGGATGCACGAATTGCTTTGTTACCGATCGGAGCTTATGAACCGCGTCAATTGATGCATTATGTGCATATGAATCCACAAGATGCTTTGCATGCACATTTGGACTTACAAGCACATCGCTCTATGGCAATTCATTATCGAACCTTTCAGCTGACGGATGAAAGCCGTGATGAGCCTGAGCAGGAGTTGAGTCATTTACTCAAAACTTCATCGAAATTTGTTAATCCATTTTATTGTATTAGAGAAGGACATAAGTTAACGGTTTAATTCATTTTTTCCTATTTTATGTGAAAAGTAAAATAAATTTTCACGAAGTGACAAGCATATTATGTTAAACGTATGCTATAAAAAATAAAAAGATCAAAAAAAGAGGTCACTTCAGTATGAAAATAATGAGGATTTTAATCATTCTCATCACGCTATTTACCAGCTTATTTCTCATCATTGGAGGAATAAGCTTAATTAGTACAGGTGGATCGTTTTATTACCTTTTACTGGGTTTAATTTATCTAGCAAGTAGCTTTTTATTATATAAAAATAAAGCACTTGGTTTTTATTTAACGATTATTGCGTTGGTTTTGACTGGTCTTTGGGCAATTTACGAACGGGGCTTTGCGTTTTGGCCAATGCTAGCGAGAATTATGGTTCCGTTGGGCTTGGCTTTTGTTGCGTTATATGCGTTACGAAAAGAGCATTACAATGCCAAAACGCTAGGTTTTAGTCTAGGTTCACTGGTGATTTTCATTGGTATGGCGATTGCCGCTTTCTTTCCGCATGATGCCCAATATGCAAATGGCAAGTCTTACCAAGCGCATACGCCTTTTGGAATGCCTGAAAACTGGACAGCCTATGGGCGTACCAATGAAGGAACCCGATTTTCACCGTTTACCTTGATTAACCGTGATAATGTCAAAAATCTGCAAGTTGCTTGGACCTATCAAACTGGCGATAAAGGCCCTGGGGTCGATCAAAACACGCCATTACAAATCGACAACTTGCTCTATAGCTGTTCACGTAACGGCATTATTGCTGCTTTAGATGTCGATACAGGAAAATCAGTCTGGAAGTTTGATGCCAACGGTCGATCACCTATGTGGCAACGTTGTCGAGGTTTGGGATATTTTGATGCACGTGTGGCAACACCTCAACGTTCAATTGGGCAAGTCGCATTAACCCGTGAAAATCATCAGGCGCAATGTCAGCAGCGGATTGTACAAACCACCAATGATGCACGTTTATTAGAGCTGGATTCGAAAACGGGTCAGCCTTGTCAGGAGTTTGGTCAGCAAGGATATGTTGATTTGAAGACAGGCATGGGTGAAGTCAAACCTGGTTTTTATTTTCAAACGTCAGCACCACTGGTTGCAAACGATACTATCGTGATTGGTGGATGGGTGGTCGATAATCAGGAAGTTGCTGAACCTTCGGGAGTTATTCGTGGTTTTGATGCCAAAACAGGCGAACTGAAATGGGCATGGGATTTGGGTAATCCTGCGATTGATAAATTACCGCCTGAGGGACAAACCTATACACGTGGTACACCAAATTCATGGACGACTTTAAGTTATGATGACAAACTCGGATTAGTTTATATTCCGCTTGGCAATAATACGCCTGATTACTATGGCAAAGAACGCCCTGAATTTTCGAATCAATATAATTCATCTTTGGTGGCATTGGATGTGCGTACTGGTAAAGAAAAATGGCATTTCCAAACCACGCACTATGATCTTTGGGACTATGATTTGCCATCGCAGCCTGCATTGATGGATGTTCCAGATCAAAATGGTCAGATTGTTCCAGCGGTAATGCAAACCACGAAACGTGGACAAATCTTTCTGCTAAATCGTGAAACAGGTCAGCCAATTGCTGATGTCGTGGAAAAACCAGTACCTTCAAAAAGCCCGATTCCAGATGAAAAACCACTTTCTCCAACTCAGCCATATTCAGTGGGTATGCCAACCATTGGTGCTGATCATTTAAATGAGAAGAAAATTTGGGGTGTTACCTTATTTGATCAACTGGTATGTCGGATTCAGTTTAAAAAAATGAGCTATGAAGGCGACTTTACGCCAGTCGGGTTCAATAAAACATTGGAGCAGCCCGGAAATTTAGGTGGAATGAACTGGGGAAGTGTGGCCTATGATGCTAAAAATCAGATTGCCTATATGAACGATATCCGTATTCCATCTGTATTCTGGTTGGTAAAACGCGATGAGTTTGCACAGGTTAATAAAAAATATCCATCCGATGGTACAGGACATGGACCTTCACCACAGACGGGTACGCCGTATGGGATGGTCACCATGATGTGGACATCTGCCATGGAAACTCCATGTACTGAGCCACCATTTGGTACCATTAGCGCGATTGATATGAAAAGTAAACAAGTGCTGTGGCAAGTTCCAGTAGGAACCACAAAAGACTTAGGACCTTGGGGCATCAAGTCTCATATTCCTTTAGCGATGGGAATGCCAACTTATGCAGGTACATCGGTAACTGCTGGCGGGGTGCTATTCTTTGCGGGAAGTCAGGATTATTACCTACGTGCTTATGATGCAGCAACAGGTCAAGAAATCTGGAAGTACCGTTTGCCAGTAGGTTCTAGTGCCACGCCAATGACTTATGTGTCACCTAAAACAGGGAAGCAATATATTGTGGTTTCTGTTGGCGGTGCAGCACATTCTAGTGAAGTGGGAGATTATGTGATGGCTTTTGCCTTAAATCAGTCATGATCAATTAATAGGTTAAAATGCAAAACAGCCAGTAATTTTACTGGCTGTTTTATTTTAGATAAAAGATCACTCGAATAAGTTAATCTTCATCTCTAGCAATGAAACTTACAATAAACCAGGATTACCTTGAGCTGGATCAGTGGCACGAGCTGCTTGTGCATCTGCAACAGTTTTACCCAATGCTTTTGCGACACCTTCGCCATAAGCTGGATCGCAGGCATAGCAGTTACGAATATGACGATATTGGATAAAGTCTAATGCGCCACCGACATTACGTGCAGTGTTGTCAAATAAAGCCTGTTTTTGTTCAGCATTCATCAAATTGAACAAAGCGCGTGGTTGGCTGAAATAGTCGCTATCGTCTTTACGATAATCCCAAAAATCTGCATCCCCATTAATTTTTAATGGTGGTTCGCGATATTGAGGCTGTTCTTGCCACTGATGGAAACTATTTGGTTCATAGTGTGGAAGCCCACCATAGTTACCATCCATACGGCCTTGCCCATCACGGCGGTTACTGTGAACAGGACAACGAGGCGCATTGACTGGAACCTGAATGTGATTGACACCTACGCGGTAACGATGTGCATCAGCATAGTTCACCAAACGTGCCTGTAACATACGGTCTGGAGAGTAGCTGATGCCAGGAACTAGATTACTCGGTGCAAAAGTCGCTTGTTCAACATCTTGAAAATAGTTTTCAGGGTTGCGATTCAGTTCAAATTCACCGACTTCAATCAGTGGATAATCGCCATGTGGCCAAACTTTGGTTAAATCAAATGGATGGTATGGGACTTTTTCCGCATCAGTTTCGGGCATAATTTGAACACATAATTTCCATTTTGGAAAATCACCGCGTTCAATGGCATTAAACAAATCAGATTGACTACTTTCGCGATCTTTACCAATGAGAGCTTCGGCTTCAGCATCGGTTAGGTTCTTAATCCCTTGTTGAGTGCGGAAGTGAAATTTAACCCAGAAGCGTTCGTTATTGGCATTGATAAAACTATAGGTATGGCTACCAAAACCATGCATATGACGATAACCATCTGGAATACCACGGTCAGACATTACGATGGTAACTTGGTGAAATGCTTCAGGTAAAAGTGTCCAAAAATCCCAGTTGTAAGTGGGATTACGTAAGTTGGTTTTAGGATCACGTTTAACTGCTTTGTTCAGATCAGGAAACTGGCGAGGATCACGGAAAAAGAACACAGGCGTATTATTTCCTACCATGTCCCAGTTACCTTCTTCGGTATAAAACTTTAAGGCAAATCCACGAATATCACGCTCTGCATCGGCTGCACCACGTTCACCTGCCACGGTAGAAAAACGGGCAAACATTTCAGTTTTTTTACCAATTTCACTAAAAATTTTAGCGCGGGTATATTGAGTGATGTCATGGGTTACAGTAAATGTTCCAAATGCACCTGAACCTTTGGCATGCATACGGCGTTCTGGAATGACTTCACGGGCAAAATTGGCTAACTTTTCATTGAGCCAGAGATCTTGAGTAAGAAGAGGGCCACGTACACCTGCCGTCATACTATTCTGATTGTCTACAACAGGCGCACCTGCATCAGTAGTAAGGTGGGTGACTGGACACTTTAGTTTATCGTCACTCATTTTAATTCTCCATAAAACAGGGTCTTGTGATTAAAATTCTAATAATGTCATGGGTATAGCAATACTATATAACTAACATTCCCAACCTTAAATGACATTGGATATTTTGTAAAAAATAATCGAATCTGTGATGCCTGAGGTCAATATCTTATGCAACATAAAAGCGCTGTATTGCAATATGATGAATAGACTTAAAGAGGGCAATCTGTTCCGTGTAAATGATTCATACATTTAACATACGCTGTATTTTGTACAATGTAAAAACGATTAAATTTATTTTTATAAGAGATAAAATCGATTATTATCAAGATGTTTGGATAAATCCAAAAATGGCCATTTGAATATCCTGTTCAAGGCGTTCCCAGTCAGTTGTTTGATCGTGTTGCGAAACCATCAGCGTTTGGGAAATAAAACCATAACTAATACGATGAATATTGAGTGCAAGCCATTCAACATCCATCAGCACATGTTCGGGATGTTGCTTTAGCACAAAACACCACGCCTCTACGTGTTGTAAATAATGCTTCTGATAAATCTCGGTATTTGAAATTTGTCGTTCCAGAAGAAATAATTTCTTCCAGAGAGGGCCGTGTTCAGCAATGCGTTCAAGCTGTAAGTAGATCAATGCCTGAATATAGGTATTCAAATCGGGACTTGGTTTGAGAGCTTTTTCAGACGCTTGCTGTAGGGACAGTGCATTACGCTGCACATAATGATGAATGGTCAGCGCGAGTAAATCTTCTTTTTGGCTGAAATATTCATAAAAAGTGCCTAGACCAACACCTGCCAGATCGGTAATTTCCCGAATCGTGATTGCATTCGCTTCTTTTTCAAGTAAAAGCTGAACAAAGCTATCCATCAGTGCATCCTGAGTAAATCTGGCTCTTGACTGCTTGGGCTTTCTACGTACTTTGATACTGGTGATTTTCATAAATTAAATCCGAACACTTCAGGTCTGATTTGTTCCTATACTGTTATAAAAATAATCAAGGATAAGCAATGAATACAAGGATGATCCATCAGATCGAAAATCAGTTTGATGAGCTACAGAACTATAACTTATATCGAACCGATCCTGTTTTACAAGAAATCCTGATGCGTTATGGCAGTCAGGATCAAGCGTTGCTTACAGAATTGGGTGGGAAAGTTGGTACTACTCAGGCCTATCTATGGGCTGATCAAGCCAATCGACATACGCCTGAATTATACACCTTTGATGCGCGCGGTCGTCGTATCGATAATCTGGAATTTCATCCCGCATGGCATGCATGGATGAAGTTAAATCGTCAATATGGTGTACATGCGCATCCATTTATTGCCGCGCAGTCTAAGACAAACTGGGTCGACTGGGCTGCGCGGTTTTATCTCAGTGGACAAGTGGAATGTGGAAATTTATGTCCAAATGCCATGACTTTAGGCAGTATTCCATTATTACAACGTGAGCCGAAGTTGTGGCAACAGTTAGGCGAAAAACTGTTATCGACAAATTATGATGAGCGTGATGTGCCTATTTCAGAAAAATCATCGATCTGGATTGGCATGGGCATGACTGAGAAACAAGGTGGCTCAGATGTTCGTGCCAATCAAACTTTGGCAAAACCGATTGCAAGGTCTGGTCGGGGGCAGGAATACTTACTCACAGGGCACAAATGGTTTTTTTCAGCCCCGATGTCCGATGCACATTTAGTGATCGCGCAAACCCCTGAAAATGGATTGGCTTGTTTCTATGTTCCGCGCTGGTTAGACGATGGCACAAAAAACAGCGTACATATTCAGCGATTAAAAGATAAAGTTGGCAATCGTAGTAATTCAAGCAGTGAAGTTGAATTTCATGATGCATGGGGCATGATGATTGGAGAAGAAGGGCGAGGTATTCCGACCATCATAGAAATGGCAGCATATACTCGGTTGACCTGTGTGGTGGGGAGTTCTGCCATTTTGCGTCAGGCTTTGGTGCAATGTATTGCTTATACGCGTCAGCGCAAGACATTTGGCAAAGTTCTCGCTGATCAGCCTTTAATGCAGGCAGTTCTGACAGATTTGGCCTTAGAAAGTGAAGCAGCAGTCCAACTCAGCATGCATTTAGCTGCGAGTTATCAAGATCAGGATGATCTCTCACAGGCTTGGGCGCGTATCATGACCCCTGCTGCAAAGTTCTGGATTTGTAAGCGAGCCGTTGAACTGACAGGTGAGGCGATGGAAGTGTTTGGTGGTAATGGTTATGTCGAAACTGGAATGATGGCACGACTATTTAAAGAAGCCCCTGTCAATTCAATTTGGGAAGGTTCGGGTAATGTCATGTGTCTGGATGTATTACGCGCGATTCAACGTCATCCAGCATCGCTTCAGACTTTATTTGAATCTTTTTATGACGTGACCTCACAGGTACCACAACTGCACAATGAAGTGAATCAATTATTGGATGTCTTAAAACAATCGCCTGAACAACTACAATTTATGGCAAGAAGTTTTGTGAGTCGTTTAGTGATACTCGCTCAGGCTGTATTATTAAAACGTTATGCACCTGATGAAGTTGCAAATACTTTTATCCGGTCACGCTACAGTCAGTTTCATGGTCGTGTGACAGGATTAATTTTAATGCCAGAAACAGATCCAGACGCAAGAGTAGTACAACAGATATTGGAGCGTAGCTTACCAATCTAAAAACGCTTAATTGAGAATCTAAGATAAAAATAAGGGCACAATCGATGTGCCCTTATTTATCAGAATCTTAGTTGGGTCAATTTAAACGGATAAACGATTAGATTTAACCATATCGCCCAAGCCATGCTTTTTAAAATAGTATTCCATCCAACTTTTAACCATCAATGGATTATTCATTTTAACCACTTCACTCAGTAACTTTTCTGCATCACTCATAGGTACATGGCAAATCGCTTTGCGGACACGTAAAATATTACTCGAACTCATGGAGAGTGTATTGAAACCCATGGCCATCAATAGAATTGCCGAAAAAGGATCTCCTGCCATTTCGCCACAAATACTCACAGGCTTTTCATATTTATGGCATTCTTTCACCAGACGTTGCAAAGCACGTAATACCGATGGATGAAAATGTGAATACACGCTAGAAACGCGAGGGTTATTACGGTCAACCGCCAGTAGATATTGAATCAGGTCATTTGAACCCACAGAGAAAAAGTCGACCAATTCTGAAAACTCATCGATCTGCAACAGTACGCTTGGAACTTCGACCATAATCCCAATTTTGGGTTTGGTGATTTTAACCTGTTCTTCTTCCTGTACGGCAATCCAATCGCGTTCCAATAAATACAAGACTTCTTCGACTTCGCTGACGCTCGTCACCATAGGCAATAAAATATGCAGATTATTTAAGCCAATGCTTGCTTTGAGCATTGCGCGAACCTGCGTCGAGAAAATCTCTGGATGATCAAGGGTAAAGCGTAAACCACGCCAGCCCAGTGCCGAGTTTTCTTCCTCAATACTAAAATAAGGTAGGTCTTTATCTGCACCAATGTCCAGTGTGCGCATGGTCACAGGTTTGTTGGCAAAGTGACTGAGTTGTTGACGATACATGGCGCGTTGTTCTTCTTCGCCTGGAAAGCGATCACGCAACATAAATGGAATTTCACTGCGGTACAAACCCACGCCTTTGGCGCCACGCTGAACGCCGCGAACCACATCAATCATTAAGCCTGTATTGACATATAAACGGACTGCAACGCCATCAGGCGTAATGGCATCGCGGGTTTCGTACTGTTTTAAATCTTTGGCGATTTGTTCTTCTTCTTTTTGAATCTCTTTATAACGTTGGCGCATACGTCGTGGGGGATTGATAAAAACACGTCCCTGATAAGCATCGACAATCATCTCTGCATCATCAAGTGTGTTAATTGGCAACTCAGTGACACCTACCACGGTTGGAATGCCTAAGGCACGTGCTACAATCACCATATGTGAATTGGCGGCGCCTTCTGTGGTGACAATGGCAGCAATATTATCGACAGGCAGTTCTACCAGTGCGGCTGTGCTGATTTCTTCACCAATAATAATGCTATCGGGACTGATTTCACGGTGACTAGAATCGGCTTCCTGTAATGAGGCCAAAATCCGTCGCCCAAGATCTTTTAAATCTGAAACGCGTTCACGCAGATAATCATCTTCCATTTGCGCAAACAGACTGATGTGTTTATCAATCACACGGCGTACCGCACCTTGCGCCCAGTTGCCTGCCCGAATCAGTTCTTTAATCTCGGCAGGCAGCGCATTTTCATCCAGCATGCGTAAAAATACGCTAAAGAGTGCGCGTTCTTCTGACATCAGTGAATCTTGCATCTTTTCATCAAGCGATTGAATTTCAGTGCGTACTGAAAGAATAGCTTGATCTAGGAGTTGTAATTCATCACTGATATCTTTTGCTTCACGATCAGGAACGGCTGCCAAGTCCGCAGGAGGATAAAGCACAATCGCCCGACCTAAGGCAATACCTCCCGCGCCAGAAACACCTTGAAAGGTCTTATAAGCTGCGCCTGAGGTAGGCTTGCGAAAGACATCGATATTACCCACCGCATGGGCATGTGCAATCACCCCCGAAAGTTGAGCGCACAATGTCACTAAAAACGATTCTGCTGCTTCACTAAAATCCTGAGGTTCTTTATTTTGAACCACCAATACACCCATCACCTTACGGCGATACATGACAGGTACGCCAAGAAAGGAGTGATAAATTTCTTCACCTGTTTCAGGTAAATAGGCAAAGCGTTCGTGTTTGGAGGCATTTTCCAGATTGACAATTTCTTCGCGCTGTCCGACCAAGCCGACCAAACCTTCACCGACATGCAATGAGACATTGCCGACAGAATCTGGATTGAGACCTTTGGAAGCCATGAGTAAATAACGCTGATTGCGTTCATCCAGTAAATAGATAGAACAGACATCAACTTTCATGGCTTCGGCGACCTGATTCACCATAATGTCCAAAGATTCATGCAAACTCACCGACGCATTGATCTCCTGAACAATCCGTCTTAAGGTGTCGAGTTGCATGTTTGACATGAATATATGCTCCAAAAAATGAATCGCGCTTAGTGATGTTATAACAGCACTCAGTCAAAAAATCACTTGCTAAAGAAGTGATTTTTCGGCCGATTGTTGTTGCGGCAATAACATACATAATTCCATCATGGCTCTGCGGTAAACATCACGTTTGAAGTTCACTACTTGACCCAGTGGATACCAATAGCTGACCCATTGCCATTCATCAAATTCGGCAGGGTCAGAGAGGTTTAACTGAATATTGCCCGCAGGAGCGGTGAGTTTCAGTAAAAACCATTTTTGTTTTTGTCCAATACATACGGGATCTGAGTCCGGTCGAATGTATCGGTGTGGCAAACGATAACGCAGCCAACCTTTGGTTTGCGCAATAATCTGGACATGTTCAGGCAAGAGGCCGACTTCTTCTCTCAGCTCACGGTAAAGTGCCTGTTCAGGGGTTTCTCCAAACTGGATTCCTCCTTGTGGAAATTGCCAAGCATTGTGACCAATGCGTTTTGCCCATAAAACCTGTCCGTTATCATTTGCCAAAATGATCCCGACGTTGGGTCGGAAACCTTCAGAGTCGATCATTTGGCTACCTAAATTTTATCAATATCGTTGACTTTGAAATCGGGGGCGGTCACTCTTGAAGCCCAGCTCGAAAAGATCAAAGTAAAATGCATTAAAATTGCTATGATCTTAACGAATTTCTATCGACTAGCGGAGATAGATTTACATTTTTTTTCTTAAATTTCAGTTTTAACGAGTATTTTCATGAAATTGGCTTTGTTTGATCTCGATCACACCTTACTTAATACAGATTCTGACCATTCTTGGGGAGAGTTTTTGGTCAATGAAGGTTTGGTCGATCCCGTACATCATCGTCAGATGAATGATCAATTTTATGAAGACTATAAAGCAGGGCAACTTGACCCGATTGCTTATAATGAGTTTGTTTTTCAGTTTTTGACGCGGCATGACAATGCCTATTTAACCGAATTGCATCAGTTATTTATGCAAAAGGTGATTCGCCCACAAATGCGTCCACAAGGTTTTGCGGCGATTGAACATCATAAAGCCTTGGGGCATGAGATTGTCGGAATTACCGCGACCAGTGATTTTATCACTGCGCCTATTTTTCGTGAGTTTGGGATTACAAACATTATTGCCACCAATGCCGAAGTGGTCGAAGGTGCTTATACAGGCAAGGTCGCAGGATTGCCGTGTTATCAACAAGGTAAATTGCTTCGTCTGGATCAATGGTTAGATGGGCGTCAAGTAAATGAATCTTGGGCGTATTCTGATTCGATTAATGATCGGTTCTTATTGGAATATGCAACCCACGCCATTGCGGTAAATCCAGACGATCGTTTAGAGAAATTGTCGCAAGAGAAAGGTTGGGAAGTTCAGGATTGGTCGATTTAAGTTTTCAATCTAGATATAGCTTTAGTTTATATTTTGATCAGATAAAGAGTTTCTAGATTTTTGAGATTTGGGTCGAGGTTGTCTATTTTTATGTATATCTTACTTTTCAAAGATGAAAAGTAACAAAAATCTTTTGCTGGATTGACGGTGCATCCCTGCAACCGCAATCCAGCGTGGCGACATCCATGTCGCCTGTCACGATGACCCTTATGGGGTGAGCATTTTATTTCCTATTCCTTGATACGTTCCCAAAATGTCACGTCCGATAAAGTGTGTTGGAACTTATGTGCAGTTTCTCGAATCACAAAGGGAACTTTTTGCGATGGTGCAATCAAACGGAAATGTTGATCTAATAGCGCATGTAAGCCGTCCAGTGTGGTGAAATTTTCGCCGTCTTTTTTAAACCCGCCAATCCATTCTTCGCGTGGGGTATGCTCTTCTAGCCATGTGTAAGGTGAGGCAAGCATCAGCACACCGCCAATGTTTAAACGTTCATGAATTTGCTTTAAAAATTTACTTGGACTATATAAACGATCTATGAGGTTGGACGCAAAGATAAAGTCATAAGCGGTAAAATGAGGTTTGAGATTACAGGCATCTCCTTGATAAAACTCAACCCGATCTTGAATAGATTCAAGACCTAAATCACGTAAGGCACAGGACTTATAGTCGACTAATTCACCTTCAGTGGTCAGGGTGTAACGCAAAGTTTCTCCTTTGGCAAGTTGTACACCATGTTGGATAAAACGGGCTGAAAAATCGATGCCCGTTACATATTCAAAATGTTGAGCTAATTCAAAACTCGCGCGACCGAGCGCACAGCCGATATCGAGTGCTTGTATTTTGGGCCGATCTCCCAAAGTTTGAATGGCTAAATCAACCAGTGCTTTGGAAAAGTTTTTGACCCCAAAATATTCGTCGCCATAATGAAATTCGGCATATTGCGAAAGCAATTGATCAGTTTCATAGTGAGAGTCTGGATGTATGGCATTTTGTTCGGAAACCACGTAACGAAATCCTGCATGTTGGAAAAAATGACGGCGAAATGCGTATCGGGAAGAAGACAAACTTTCATTCCCACAAGAAATCCACGAACCGCCTTTAATTAAGTTGTGCCGCCCATCGAAAGTGGGCGTAGTAAAATCGTCATAAATCGGATGAACATCAAAACCTTCAAATGGATAAATCGGGGTTTCTGTCCATTGCCAGACATTACCTCGCACATCAAAAAAATCGCCATGTTGAAATTTATTAACTGGACAGGAGGAGGCAGCATAGTCCAGATGTAAATTGGAGTCGGCAGGATGGTCATTGAGTTCGTTTAAACCTGCAATATCATACAAACGATACCATTCATCCTCTGTCGGTAAACGAACATTTAAGCTACTCGTTGTTTTTTTCCAGAGACAAAATGCTTTAGCTTCATGGTAGTTGACTTCGACAGGCCAATCCCAGCGCATGGGCACCTCTTCGGTCATCAGACGCAGAAACCAACCCTGTTTTTTCTTGATCCAAAAAGTAGGATGACTCGCTTGGCTAAACTCCAGCCAAGATCGACCTTCTTCAAGCCAGTATTCTGGGGTTTGATAGCCATGTGCTTCAACAAAAATTAAATATTCCTGATTACTGACCAGATATTTTGAGGCTTCAAATTCCTCAATCTCTGCTTCATGCAGCCCGTATTCATTGTCCCAACCATAGTACGTATCTTCTTTTTCTTTATTGAGTAAGACTTTTCCCGCAGACACTTTAAGCAGCATATTTTCGGGTGGATGACGACTTTGTGTATTGGCTTGCCAGTTTGGATGCGACTTTACAAAACTTAGATCATGTTGGCGAATTAAAACCGAAGAGGTTTCCAGGTGAATCCGTTCATGTTCAATCCCCATGATGATCGCCCACCACGGATGATTCCAGTTTATAGGCATGGTCAGTGGTGCATGTTCAATTAAATCTAATATGAGGTGACGGACTTTATCGCGATAGGCTTTGACTTGTTGCGGTGTTGGCCATTCATAATGGGTATCGTCCAGATCATCCCAACTCATTTCATCGACGCCGACCGCAAACATCGATTCCATTTTCTGATCAACACGCTGTTCAATCATGCGGGTCAATAACAGTTTATTCACAAAAAAAGTCGCAGTATGCCCGTAATAAAAAATTAGGGGATGGCGTAAAGAAATTGGTTTTTTATAAAATGCCTCATCACTCGCCAGACATTCAAATAGGCATTCATAACTATCAAAAGTATTTAAGAAATAATCTCGTAAAATCACGCGCATGCTGGCACTGTCATGATCACGTAAATTGGGTGTCCGTAGCAATTTCGGATGACTACTGTTTGCAGACGTATTTTGACTTAAAACTTTAGATGTTTTGATTGCACAAGTAGATGGGGTTGGATCATCAGTAGTTTGTTCGCTGGCTAATTTTGAAGTTTCGGTCAACATGCTGAGGCTCCATCTTGGCAGGCTATCATTCGATTTTTATTTAGCTTCACCATGCTTTGATATTTCAGTACTTCGATATTTCAATCATATTGATTTGTTATTCTTGAATAGGAATAAGGCATGGCTTAAGCATAAACTTACTCCTATTTGTCTTTAAGTTTTTTATAGTTCAGTAAACAGCGGTAAATCTGGGTTACATAGGTCTCAAAGATTTATTGTGTAAAAGATTCATTGTGTAAATGACATTGTACTAAATGAATAAGCGCTTGAGCTGCTTTGGATTGACTACGTGATGGATGCCAGACCATACCTAATTGTCGGTGTAGTTCCATATTTAGATCGAGTTGCTGCAAGTCCTGATTCACCAGCGTTTTAGGTAAAACAGACCAACCTAAACCAATCGAAACCAGCATTCGAATGGATTCAAGTGGATTATTACTCATGGTGATTTTGGGTTTGAGGCCATGTTTTTCAAACTCAGCTAAAGTGATTTGACTGGTATAGGTTTGTGCAGAGGGCAACAGACTTGGATAATTTAGTAAATCTTCAAGGGTTAGATTTTTTTGCTGTGCCAATGCATGAAATGGGGCTGCTACAAAGACGAGTGGATCTGTCCAGACATTCATATAGCTTAAACGTTCATCACCTTGGGGTGGAAGTGTTAAAAAAGCGAGTTCCAGATCACCTGCCAAGACTTGTTCATGTGCTTGTTCAGAATCTACAAAATGCACATCCAGTTTTACATTTGGAAACTCTTGTACATATTGTTTTAAATAATAGGGCAGATGATGCAAGCCAATATGATGGCTCGTCCCTATTTTTAAGCGACCTTGCACCTGATCATGTTCGTGGCTGAGTGTGTAATGAATGTCTCCAAGTTCATTCAGCCAGTTTTTGACTCGTGGTAACAAGGAGTGCGCTGCATGAGTGGGTTGTACGCCACGACCTGCGGACTCAAATAATTTGACTCCAAAATACTCTTCTAGACTATGGATTCGTTTGGTGACAGCAGGTTGGGTAATAAACAACTGTTCGGCAGCCAGCGAAATTGAACCTGTTTCCATCACTTTTACAAAGGCTTCAAAGGCGGCGAGATTCATGGGGCAGTATTAAGTTCTTTGATTGACATCATCTTAACTTTAGTCAGCTAACAACAGCAAATGATTTTCACCTCCACCTTTCTGACACAAAGCGATCTATTTGGTGAGTTTTAGGGCAAGTTTTGCTTCAGTGATTATTTTCTCTATTGCTTTAAAAGATAGTAATAAAACAGTTTTTAGATAATTAATAAAAAAAGCGATCTCTTAAAATTATTATTTTGAGGGGAACCTAATGAATAAACTGATCACTGTACTTATGTGCTGTACTGCTGTGTCATTGAGTGCATGTAGTAAACAAGCCAATCAATCAGAAGGCGAACAACAACCGCAGAGTCAGCAGGTTGCTGCAAACAAATTTAGTACGAATAATCTGGCAGATATCAAGACTGATACACAATTGATCGATCAAATTTCAACAAAAAATGTAGCAAAAGCATCTGAATTTCAAAATGAAATGATGAAAGCTATGCAAAGTGGTCAAGCCGATAAAGTTAAACAAACTTTAACATCCATGTTGCCTTTTATTGATAGCTTTAATAATGAATTGGCACAAGCTCAATTAAAAAGTGTTGAAGTCAGTAGCTTGAGAGACAAGTTGATTCAAATGAACAATTTATCTTTAAAAATGGTTGAACAAACAACAGCTACTCCACCTAATCCTGTTGAAGTTAAACAAACTCAAGAGGAAATGGCCACACTTCAAAAGCAATTGCTTGAACAACAAAAACGAATACAACAGAAATTATCTTAATCTGCACAGAGTATACTTATGAAAGATTTTCTTAAACTCGATACGATGATCACCCCGAAAATTATTACGATCATATATTGGTTAGGTCTAGTGGGTGTTTCGTTGACTTCTATGAGTATGCTATTTGGAATAGGTCGTTATGCCTATACAAATTTCGGCATGCGTTTTCTTATGGCTATTTTTGTCATTATTTTTGGCTTGGTGATAGTTCGGGTATATAGTGAATTACTCATTGTTATTTTCAAAATTCATGATAATTTGAAAAAAATCGCAGATAAAAGCTAAAAGTCCCCAGATCATCAAAAACATATTGCTAAGTACAAATAACCAGAGCGTTATATGCACTTAGCAATTTTTTTTGTAGAAATAAAAAGTAAAAATTTCATTCCAAAAAGTTTATTAATTTATAAAAATGATAAATTAGTTTTATGTAAAACATTCGCTATAATCAAGATAAGATTAGCATTACCCAGTCCAATGGCAAGCACGGTGGAGAGCGACGACATGGCAGGCAATACCCAAGGCGCAAAAACTTTATATGACAAATTATGGGATGACCATTTGGTCTCACAACGAGACGATGGTTCAAGCCTCATTTATATCGATCGTCATTTATTACACGAAGTGACCAGTCCGCAAGCTTTTGAAGGTTTACAACTTGCAGATCGTAAGCCTTGGCGTTTAAGTGCCAATATCGCAACGCCTGATCATAACGTTCCAACTTCAAAAAAAGAACGTGCACAGGGAATTGCAGGGATTGAAGATGATACTTCACGCATTCAGGTACAAACCCTTGATGATAACTGCAAAACTTTCGATATCGTTGAATTTGGTATCAATGATATTCGTCAAGGGATTGCGCATGTGGTGGGGCCTGAACAAGGTTTAACTTTGCCAGGAATGACCGTGGTATGTGGTGATTCACATACTGCTACACATGGTGCATTTGGTTGCTTGGCACATGGGATTGGAACATCAGAAGTTGAACATGTCTTGGCGACCCAGTGCCTTGTTCAAAAGAAAATGAAAAACATGTTGGTACGTGTTGATGGCACTTTAGGCAAAGGTGTCACCTCGAAAGATGTGGTCTTGGCAATTATTGGAAAAATCGGGACTGCGGGCGGTACGGGTCACGCGATTGAATTTGGTGGACAAGTTTTCCGTGATATGTCGATCGAAGGTCGTATGACGGTCTGTAATATGGCAATCGAAGCGGGTGCGCGCGTGGGCATGGTGGCAGTCGATGATAAGACCATTGAATATGTGAAAAATCGTCCGTATGCACCAAAAGATGAGCAATGGGATCAAGCAGTCGCCTATTGGAATACTTTACATTCTGATGACGATGCACATTTTGATACAGTGGTTGTTTTGCAGGGTGAAGAGATTGAGCCACAAGTATCTTGGGGCACTTCACCTGAGATGGTCATTCCAGTATCGAAAGCTGTTCCGACATTGGAACAAGCCAAAGATGACGTACAACGCAATGACTGGACACGTGCTTATCAATATATGGGTTTAACTGCGGGTCAGGCATTGGAAGATATCCAGTTAGATCGCGTATTTATTGGTTCATGTACCAACTCACGAATTGAAGATATTCGTGCAGCCGCAGAAGTGGTGAAAGGTCGTAAGGTGGCTTCAAGCATTAAACAGGCGATGATCGTGCCGGGTTCTGGTTTGGTCAAACAACAGGCAGAGCAAGAAGGTTTAGACCAAATTTTCTTGGAAGCAGGTTTTGAATGGCGTGAACCGGGTTGTTCAATGTGTTTGGCCATGAATGCAGATAAGTTACAACCAGGCGAGCATTGCGCTTCAACGTCAAACCGTAACTTTGAAGGGCGTCAGGGCAATGGGGGAAGAACGCATTTGGTCAGTCCAGCAATGGCCGCAGCAGCCGCAATTGCGGGTCATTTTGTTGATGTTCGTTCATTCTAAGGAAGCAAACCATGAAAAAATATACAGTTGAACAGGGTATTGTTGCACCTTTGGATCGTGCCAATGTCGATACCGATTTAATTATTCCAAAACAGTTTTTAAAATCGATCAAACGTACAGGTTTTGGCGATAACTTATTTGATGAGCTACGCTATTTAGACGAAGGTTATTTGGGACAGGATATTAGCAAGCGCCCTAAAAATCCTGATTTTGTTTTAAATAAGCCACGCTATCAAGGTTCAAATATTTTATTGGCACGGACCAATTTTGGCTGTGGTTCAAGCCGTGAACATGCACCGTGGGCATTAAATGAATACGGTTTTCGTACCGTGATTGCACCAAGTTATGCGGATATTTTCTTTAATAACTCGTTTAAGAATGGGATGTTGCCTGTAATTTTGCCAGAAGATATTGTAGATCAGTTATTTAAAGAATGCGCTGCAAACGAAGGATATCAACTGACTGTTGATTTAGCGGCACAGGAAGTACGTACGCCATCGGGTCAGGCATTTACATTTGAAATTGATTCGTTCCGCAAGCATTGTTTGTTGAATGGTTTGGATGATATTGGCTTGACCTTGCAAAATGCCGATGCAATTCGTGCATTTGAAGCGCAGGCCAAACAGTCACGTCCTTGGGTATTTCAGGAGTTGCAGCAGTAAATAGGAGAGCGGTACTTTTTAAAGATAGCAATAGCATAGAAGCTCAACTCTTGTTACCATGCAGGCTAAAAGATGTTGAAAAACTTTACTCTGAATAAGGTTGGGCTCTGACAATGAAGAGGACATTTCTCCATAGTGTGATGCTTGGAATATGCTCAGTTGCACTGAGTGCATGTCAAAGCACAAACACAGTTGTTGATACATTACGTATTAAACAAGCGGGGATAGGAAATACTCGGGCCAATGCTTCTATCTATTGTGCTGGTGTCAAACATTGTGAGTTTGAGCGTCTAAATACAACGCCCATTATGGATGCAAATAGTCATCGGGTAAGTTCGGAAAGTCTTGAGCAGGGCATTGTCCGCTTACAGGGTTCTGTTTTTAGCTCACATAATGTCATGTATTTGTCTGTACCCGCAGATCAATATGAATTAGTGATTCGTTTCTATCCTATTTCACCTGATCGTGCTGAAACTTTTCATGTGATTCATCAGTTTAAATCGAATCAGCACTATACCTTTAAAATGTACCGTGATCGCTCCAAACATACAGGCGGAAGCTTACTCAATGTGTCTGCACCAGAGCCGTTATGTGTCGCAATGGAAGAGGGTCAGCGTACCATTCGCCGTTTTTGTCGTCCTTTTAACGCTGTGACAGGTTTGGGTGAGTTTGTAGAGCAAAAGGTTTAATGACCCATCAGCAAATTGGCTGATACAGTGAAAAAATGGAAAGAAGAAATGTCGAAACAAATTTTAATTTTAGCGGGTGACGGTATTGGCCCAGAAATTATGGCTGCCGCTGAAAAAGTATTAACTTCAGTTAATCAAAAATTTAATTTAGGTTTGAGTTGGGAACATGGACTGTTAGGTGGTTCTGCGATTGATGCACATGGTGAACCATATCCTGCGGTCACTTCGCAACAAGCCAAAAAAGCCGATGCAATTTTACTTGGTGCAGTCGGTGGGCCTAAGTGGGATACGATTGAGCGCTCGATCCGTCCAGAACGTGGCTTATTAAAAATTCGTAGTGAATTAAACTTATTTGCAAATTTACGCCCAGCGATTCTTTATCCGCAATTGGCAGATGCTTCAAGCTTAAAACCAGAGATCGTTGCTGGTCTGGATATTCTGATTGTTCGTGAACTGACAGGTGGTATTTACTTTGGTCAGCCACGTGGTATTCGTGAACTGGAAAATGGCGAAAAACAAGGCTACAACACCGATGTTTATAGCGAATCTGAAATTAAACGTATCGCCAAAGTTGCTTTTGAGATGGCAGGGTTACGTGGTGGTAAGGTTTGTTCAGTCGATAAAGCCAATGTGTTAGAAGTGACTGAGCTGTGGAAGCAAACTGTAACTGATTTGCAACAGGCTCATTATTCAGACATTCAGCTTTCGCATATGTACGTGGATAACGCAGCTATGCAATTGGTGCGTGCGCCAAAGCAATTTGATGTGATCGTCACAGGTAACTTGTTTGGTGATATTCTGTCTGATGAAGCAGCGATGTTGACAGGTTCCATTGGTATGTTGCCATCTGCGTCGCTAGATGAAAATGGCAAAGGCATGTACGAACCTTGTCATGGTTCGGCACCAGATATCGCTGGACAAAATATTGCAAACCCACTGGCCACAATTTTATCGGTTGCCATGATGTTGCGTTACACCTTCCGTGAAGAAGCAGCAGCAAAAGCGATTGAAGATGCTGTAGGTAACGTATTGGATCAGGGCTTGCGTACGGGTGATATTATGTCTGAAGGCATGACGAAGGTTGGTACTTCAGAAATGGGTGATGCTGTGGTTCAAGCACTGGCTTAATTTTGAATCATCAAGATTGGTAACAATAAAAATGCAGCTTCGGCTGCATTTTTATTAAATCCACATAATCATATATTTTTAACAAGCTCGACCCTGATATTGATAAGATTGAACAACGTTATTTTTGAGTAAAAATACAATATCGCATTTTATATTTAAATTATAACTATTTGCTCCGCTTGCACCTGTTTGAATGGTCATCCCGTCAAAACTTCTAGCCGCTGGAGTGGGGATGTTTAAAGAACGTATCACGGTATATGTGAGCTGATCTGATGTGAGAATAGGCTTTTGTGTTGTTTGATATCCCATGGATTTTAAGTTAATGGTTTGTTGCACTTGTTGAGTTGATTGCCCAACAAATTGTTGCAAATATGCATTAAGATCTTTAGATTTCCACCCTGTTGTGGTGCAGGCAGAAAATAAGCTAAAACAAATGCAAAGTGTTGAAAGTGCCATCCAAGATTTTTTCATTTTAAATATTCCATTTTCTTTTAAGGATAGGCTTTAAAAGCCTTAGTGTATGGGTTCGTAATTATATAAAAAAAACAGGTTATAAGTTGAAAATTCATCTAATTTTTTTAAAAACTCAATATTAATTTGAGTTATGTGAGTTCATGTATATAAAAAAAGCCACAGATAAACAGTGGCTTCTTTGCATTCACTAAACGGAATTAGCGCGCACGATAAGTAATACGACCTTTGGTCAAATCGTAAGGGGTCATTTCAACTTTAACATTGTCGCCCGTTAAAATACGAATATAGTGTTTACGCATTTTACCAGAAATGTGTGCAATTACTTCGTGACCGTTTTCTAAACGTACACGGAACATCGTATTAGGAAGCGTTTCGGTGACAACGCCTTCGAACTCGATGAGTTCCTCTTTATTGGCCATAGCCTACCTGATGATCAAATTGGGAAGGCGCAAATTGTAGTCAATTTTTTATCAAAAAACAAGACCAATGCCCCAATTTATGGTGCTTGTCAAAGTGGCAAATGGGTCAAATTCATTAAAAAAAATGTGTAAAAATGACCTGAATTGAGTTGTCAGTTTGGTCAATCAGCGGTAATCTAAATTACGTTTTTAAGTATAAATGAAGAACATACAAGGAAGGATGTCACGTGGGTCAGCTAACAGATGCGTCGGTTGTATTACGATTTGGCTATCAGGCGATTCGTCGTGCGGGATTGCCAACCGAAGAAATTTTAACAAAAGCGGGTGTTGCCTTAAATCAGGTGGATACCAATACCCGTACTCCTTTAAATGCGCAATATGCCTTTTGGATTGCGGCAGAAGAAGTGAGTAAAGACCCCGATATTGGTTTGCATTTGGGTGAGCATTTACCTTTATATCGTGGTCAGGTGATTGAGCATTTATTTATTAGTAGTGCAACATTTGGTGAAGGACTCAAACGAGCATTAGCCTATCAACGTTTAATTAGTGATGCTTTACAAGCGCGCTTAGTGGTCGATGAAAATGGATGTTACTTGACCAATGGCGAACAGTCATTCTCTGACAATATCGTCAATCGACATTTTTCAGAATGTGCTTTATCAGGCATCTTACGATTTTTTAAATTTATTACCGAAGGTGCGTTTAAGCCTATTTTTATTGATTTTGACTTTAATCAAGGCGCAGCAGAAGACGAATATATACGTGTGTATGGCTGCCCAGTCAGTCTAGGTCAAAAAGAAACACGTTTATATTTTGATGCCGATATTCTAGATTATCCATTGTGGCAAGCGGAACCAGAGCTATTGCAGTTACATGAACAACTTGCGATTGAAAAGCTTCAGGAACTGGCACGCTATGATTTAGTCGGTGAAGTCCGCCGTGCGATTGGCTCGACACTGGAAAGTGGCGAAACAACACTCGAAACCGTGGCAGCACAATTACACATTACCCCGCGCCGTTTAAGAACGCAGTTGAGTGAAGCCAATACTAGTTTTCAACAAATCTTGTCGGACTATCGCTGTCGTTTAGCCAAGAAACTACTGGCTAATACCAATGAAAGTGTTGAACGTATTGTTTATCTAACGGGTTTTTCTGAACCAAGTACTTTTTATCGAGCATTTAAACGCTGGACCAATGAAACGCCAGTAGAATATAGAAAGCGTAAGCAGCGTTCTTCTTAAGACAAAGCATCCTCAATGGATGCTTTTTTTGAGTCAACCCCGCACTACGGAAATACCGCCGTCAACGTAAAGGGTTGAGCCTGTCATAAAACTAGATTCATCACTCACCGCAAATAAAGCAGCTTGTGCAATTTCTTGAGGCTGTGCCATTCGTTTTAAAGCGTGCAAGCTCTGAATGTGTTGATAAGCTTGTTCGTTATCCACAGCAGCACGTCCCATTTCTGTGTCTGTACCTCCCGGAATGATACAGTTACAACGAATACCGAAGGCGCCATACTCTGCGGCAATCACCTGAGTTAAGCCAATTAGCCCTGCTTTACTGGCAGCATAAGCTGCCATGTTTGGAAAACCTATACGATGCCCAACAAACGTCGAGGTAAATAAAATACAACCGTTTTTTTGTTGAAGCATGGCGTTTAATTGCATTTGTGCAGCATAGAAATTTGCAGAAAGATTGGTGTTTAAAGTGTTTTCCCATTCAGTTTGACTGATTTGATGCGTAGGTTTTAATGCACCTAATATACCCGCATTGTTAAAGGCAATATCAATGCGACCAAAACGTTGTAAAGCTAAGTCTAAAGCACGTTGCATGGTCGATGGATCACAAAGATCACCAACCACAGAGAAACAATGATTGCCTTCTGCTTTAATGCGTTGCTCAAGCTCTTGAAGACGCTCGGCACGTCGAGCCACATTGATCACGATTGCACCTTGCTGCGCAAACAGTAAAGCACTTTCCCAACCGATACCTGAACTTGAACCTGTAATAATAACGATTTTATTTTCTAGGCGTTTCATCATGAGTCTCAATGATATTGAAAGACTCATTTTGAAAATTTGGGGGGCATGTGACGACCCGATTCTTGCGTTAATACAAAAATTAGGCAAATGCATCAGGCAGGTTCAGCCAATGTGGTCCAAGTGGAGGTTGAGGAAGCTCAAATTGTTCTGGATAATAAGCCTGAATAAAATATAAGCCATGTGCTGGGGCTGTGACGCCTGCGGCTTTACGATCCTGCGCTGCAAACATGGTATCAATATGATCTACGCCGTATAGTCCTTGACCAATTTCAAGTAGACATCCCATGATATTACGTACCATATGATGTAAAAAGCCATCAGCTTGAATATCGAGTACCAAATAACGACCATGTTCAATGAGTTGGCAATGACTGACATGACGCACGGGTTGGTTGGATTGACATGCCGCTGCCCGAAAGCTTTCAAAATTATGTGTGCCTTCAAATTTGGCTGCGGCTAGCTTCATTTTTTCCACATCTAGCGGCTGATAAATATGCGTGACTTGTTTATAAAGTAAGGCTGGACGATAGTTTGTGTTATACACCACATAACGATAACGACGTGCAATGGCTTTAAAGCGCGCATGAAAATCAGGGGACATTTCCTTGATCCATTGGATCGAAATATCTTTAGGCAATTGGCTATTGGCACCCATCATCCAGCCACGTTCAGGGCGTATGGCATGGGTATCAAAATGCGCCACCATATTGGTGGCATGCACACCCGCATCGGTACGACCTGCACCATGCAAAATAATCGGTTCATCTGCGATGGTACTTAATACACGCTCCAAAGCTTCCTGCACACTTGGAACGCCCGCTTGTTGCGTTTGCCAGCCCCGATAACGAATACCGCAAAATTCAATACCGATTGCAAAGCGCTGCATATTTAGACCTCAAAGATTAAGACAGTGTCCAGTGTTGCTCACGCAGCTCTGGGGAGTCAAATTGTAAATAAAGTTGCAATGCTTTGGCATATAAATCGGCATGGCTATGGGTATTATTGATCAATATGTTAGCAGTATCTACCCATTCACTGACTGCATAACGTTGATCTATCTGACCAAAACAGACTTGAGTGGTTAAAATGCTCAGACAGCCTTGTTGTCGAAGCTGTTGCAAAAGTAAAATGAGTTCTTCATCAACAGCCAAATTGCCTGTTCCAAAACCTTGCAGAATTAAAAAATGCGGTGGATATGAAACAAGGTTTTGTAATTGTTGCTTAAAAGCGTGTAAGCCAATCGGCTGTGCCATTATATTTAAAAGCGATAAATTCTGGCTACGTAATATTGTTTCATCATTGACCAAATAAGAGGATGTTGCTGTGCTACAGTCTTTTTCTGCCAATATCCCAGTAAAAGCATCTAGTTCAGTGGTTTGTATTTTTAACGCGGTTTGTGCATGGAAAACCTGATGATGAAATGCCAAATAACTTCCTGCGGGTAACTTAACGACTTGATCAAGCGCGTAATATAAATTATCCAGTGCATCAGTAAATTCGCGGGTATCTGTTCCAGCTTTGTTGAGCAGGGGGTACTGACTCCCTGTAATGACCAAATGACAGGATTGCCCTAAGAAACGTGCCAATGTGGCGGCAGCATAACTTAAGGTATCTGTGCCATGAATGACCACAAAATGAGCATAGCCCTGTAATTGTAACTGTTGTATTTGTTGAACCAACATAAGCCAGTCTGGCGCAGTACAGGCGCTACTATCTTTGATGACAGGTGCAGAAAAACAATCGACATGCAGCTCTATAGGAATGATGCGTTGTAGTTGGGGCATAAACTGGATATAAGGCATGGGTGCCAGAGGTTCTCCAACACAGCCAAAGGTTCCACCCATATAGATTAATGCAATTTTCTTCATAATAAAAAAAGCAGTCTGAACAGACTGCTTATGGTAGAACGATCTTTTTTAAGATGCTATGCGATTGAGTAAGTTTTTTGAAAGTTCTCGCTGCTCAGCACTAAAAACTGTCTCATTTTTAGTTAATAAAATCCGTGCTGAATCATAGGCACCCAATTCAACATATTGCGTTGCAAGATCAAGATCTAATTGAGTTTCATTAACCTGAGCAAGTTCTGGAAAAGATTGAACCAATGGATCATTTAAATCAAAGGCAGAAGATGCAGTAGAAACCTGAGACGGAGGCTGGGGAACGGGCTCCGCTACTTGATCAAAGGATAATACAGGTTCTGCACTTGGTTCTAACGGTGTTGCTGTTGGTTCAAGTTCTAACTGATCAAACTTAAATTCAGGTAATGTATCTGCTAGCTGCTCTGGAGGGGCTTCTTGAGTGGTGTTTTCAGGACTTAATGCAGGTTGAGGAGCAAAATCTAAATTGGAAAAATCGAGATTGCTTGGCTCTGCTAATTTTGCATTTGTACTAGATTCTTGTGCAAAATCAACACTAATATTTTGCGCTGTTTCAATATGATGATTTGAAACTTCTCTAGGTTCTAAGGTTAATGAAAACTCAGTTAAATGCTCAGATGGTGCTTCAGGAGGTGTCGGTATTTGTTCGCTAGGTTTTGCTGTTTGATCAAAAGAAAAATTAAATTCCAGTGCTTCTATTTCAGCAGAATCTTGTTTTTTGCTTTCAATATGATCAATGGTAATTGCATTGTTTTGCTGCACTGGCTGAACCAAAGCATCAAAATCGGCATCACTGATGACAGGGGGCGCTGTTGCTTCTGCTTGTGGTGGTGCAGTTGAAGGAAAATCTAAACTGGTTGCAGAAAACTCGATTGCATCAGGTTGCTTTTGTTGATCAAACTCACGTTTTTTAGCTTCTGCTTGCATCACGATATCATTTAAATCGAGTGCGCGCAGGTGAGTAATTAATTGATCAACAGCAAATTCATCTTTTTGTAAAAGATGGATATCTAACAGGTGTAGATATAATCCGTGCTGTGAATTATCGCGGTTTAAAGCCTGATTAATTTGTGCTTCTGCAGTAGAATAATTTCCAGATTGGATCAGTGAGATAATCTTTTGATGTAATTCCTGAGAAACGGGTGTGGTCTTTTTTTGTTCAGCAATAATCGTAGGCGTAACTTCGCGAGACTCACTACGAGGTCGTGTTACCGATTTTCCTGCAACTTTTTTTCCCTTTTTATTTGCATTGGTCTTGTTTTTAGGTTCTTGTTCTTCTTTGCTGGCTTCCCGCTTTTTTAAAACAACTGCAATGACCAATAAAATAATAAACGGAATCACATACAACATGCTTATACCCCTTCAAGCATGAGCCATTTTCTTTGACTCATTTAAATATCTATGCATTTGACTTTAACGAACTGACTTTTTTGCATTTTCTCGCTCTTTTAGCTGTTGCTGTAATTGTGCCAGACGCGCATTTAAAAGCTGGATTCTTTGATCCTTTTGTTTCAGAGCCAGTTCCATTTCAGTGACGCTTTGCTGTAATTTAACGGTTTTTTCTCGTGCTGTCATAACTTTTAATGACAACTCGGCAGTGCTTTTATCCTGTTTTGTGCTGTGTTTCGCGCTTCCTTGTGTAGAATCTTGTTCATTGTCTGCAACTAAGTTCATTTCAGCCTGATTGAGGCGATATTTTGCTCGTCCTGATGCTTGAGTCGAACTCGGCGCAGTTTTGACGGTAGCGGTTTTTTGTGGGCTCTGATCGACTGCCGCAGATAAGTTAAGTGCAACCCCCTGTCTTAAACGGTTGACATCACCCTGAATAAACGCGTGACTATTTTGTGCTTTGATTTGTTGCATGACCTGTGCAATAGGTTGATTGGTTTGAGCCGCAATTCGATTTGCAATACTCCATAACGATTCATTACGTTGTACAACATGTTGATTTTCACCAGATGTACGAGTTTCAGATGCTGTTTTTTCCTTTGCTTTAGCGGTCTGTTTTTTGGTCTTTATTTTTTCTATATTAGGCTCAGGTGCTTTCGCTGGAGAGGCAGATTTTACCTGTTCTTTCGCAGTTTTTTCAGGGCTTTGTTTAGCGACTTCAGCAGAAGAGACTACAGTTTGTGCATGATTAGAAGGAGCGATTGCTGCTAACTCATCAGAATGTTTGACTGTTTCTTTCATATTGGAATGAGAGGGCGGTGTTGCACGGTCTGTAGACTGCTGTATGTTTGTCTCCGTGGCTGCTGTAGTTGTCGTATTTGTTTGTAGGGTGGGTGGAGGAGTCGTGTTGATAGCCAAGACTTGTGAGCGATTTAAACTAGGCTCTGTTGTTGAGTTTGACGTGTTTTGTATCGTATTGACGCTTTGCGAAGTACTGGCAACGTTGTACTGCGTACTTTCAGGTAAATTCAACGCAATATCTTTTTCACTCACAATAAATTTGGGTGTAAGTGGTTTTTCATTGGCTGTTTGAAGTGCAGGTACAGCTTTTCGATTAATCGACTGTTTGATGTGCTGTAATCGAGTACCATGACCTTCCTGAATTTTAAGTACGATATCCAGTTCGGGTTGGGTAAATGGCCGCGAAGACGTAATCACAATCACACCCGTGCCTTGTCCGTTACGACGCGCAAAAAAGTTCAGTTGTGCAGATGGTTGATTAGAAATTCCTAAACCCATCAAATCTTCTGGCGTTGCAAGACTGACCTGTAAATTGGACGATATATCGGCCTGACTGAAATTCATTTCAGCATAAAGCAAATCCCCAGGAGCAGACATAACTTGTAAAGGTTCAAGCGTGATCGCATGTAAGGTCTGCGTCGCCAAAATAGTTAGAATCGCAATTTTTAATTTGTTATAGACAGTCATCTTGTTCCATGAAGCAGGAGTAAAGCGGTCACGTTATACAATACCGAGATGTTAACCGAATGTAAAACTTTTACAGAAGAAGTACATAAAAAAGCCGATCAATTGATCGGCTCATGGGCTTAAATCGTGTATTTAAGCATTTTTATATTCAATCAGGATACGTAACATACGGCGTAAAGGTTCAGCGGCGCCCCAAAGAAGTTGGTCACCGACAGTAAATGCGCCTAAATATTCTTTACCCATATTAAGCTTGCGTAAACGACCCACTGGAACTGAAAGTGTTCCTGTTACAGCAACTGGGGTCAAATCAGTCATGGAGGCTTCACGTGTATTCGGCACGACTTTTGCCCATTCATTGGACTGACGAATCATATCTTCGATTTCGTCCAGAGGAACGTCTTTTCGAAGCTTAATCGTGAGAGCCTGTGAATGACAACGCATTGCACCAATACGCACACAGTGACCATCAATAGGAACAATTTGCGAATTACCTAAAATTTTGTTGGTTTCCGCCTGACCTTTCCATTCTTCTTTGGACTGACCATTTTCAAGCTGTTTGTCGATATACGGAATTAAAGAACCTGCAAGCGGTACACCGAAGTTTGCTTTAGGAAAGCCTTCACCGCGTTGTAAATCTGCAACACGACTATCAATATCTAGAATGGCTGATTTAGGATCGTCTAGTAACTCTTTGGTATTGTTATATAAATAGCCCATACCCGTGAGTAATTCGCGCATGTTTTGTGCACCTGCACCCGATGCTGCCTGATAAGTCATCGCACTCATCCATTCCACCAAATTGTTTTGGAAGAGTGAACCTAAGCCCATTAGCATAAGAGAAACCGTACAGTTACCACCGACAAATGTTTTAGTGCCTTTGGCTAAACCATCTTTGATAACTTGCGCATTCACTGGGTCAAGTACGATGATGGCATCATCTGCCATACGTAATGTCGATGCGGCATCAATCCAATAGCCATTCCAGCCTTCAGCTTTGAGTTTTGGAAAAACTTCAGAAGTATAGTCACCACCCTGACAGGTAATAATGACATCCATTTGTTTCAGACTCTTAATGTCTGAAGCATCCATAAGTGCTGGGGCAGTTTTACCACCAAATGAAGGGGCTTCACCACCTGCATTACTGGTAGAAAAGTAAAATGGCTCAAAATAAGCAAAATCATTTTCTTCAACCATACGTTGCATAAGGACGGAACCAACCATCCCGCGCCAACCGACCAGACCTACTTTCATGTCACTTTGCCTCGGTGCGTTAAAAAATGTAAAAGGGGCTTGAGTGTATCAAAAGCGACCATAACTGCAAGTATTATCCAATGAAAACATGCTCTTTATTGTGAGTAAATTTATGAATATGCTACACAGGAATCTTGAAGAATGAAAAATCAATAAAATCTAGGGTGGATCAGGCATTGTTACTATTTATTGAAGTGTGTGCTGTAGTGGTGATTTGGCTGACATTCTGGTCACTTATTCCACGCGACGAATGGTGGATTCGAGGAGCAGATTTCCCCAGACTGCAAATTTTAGCTATCGGTGTAGTGACCTTATTGTTTGTATTGTTTTGCGACGCGCCGTGGAATCTGCCTCGAGAATTGATCGTAATCGGTTTAATCGCAGCAATCGCGTATCAGCTAAAAATGGTATTGCCTTATACCTTTATCTGGAAGAAACAGGTCAAACAAGTGAAAGCCGAACAGTTCAATCCAGATCAGCAAATCTCGTTGTTAGTGTCCAATGTCTTAACACCGAATGATCGATATCATTTATTGATTGAGCAGATTCAAAAGTTAAAACCAGATCTGGTTCTGACTTTAGAGACTGATCAAACATGGCAAAATGAATTGAGTGTGATTGAAGCAGATTATCCGTATCGGGTTCCTGTGCCACTAGATAATTTATACGGTATGCATTTGTACAGCCGATTGCAACTCCAAGATACCGAAGTGAAGTTTATCTTGAGTGATGAAATTCCATCGATTCATACCACGGTGATTTTACCCAGCGGCTTGGCCGTGCAACTTTATTGTCTGCATCCCAAACCACCAAGTCCAACCGAAGCAAAAGATTCAACTTTGCGCGATGCTGAGTTGCTAATGGTGGGTGATCAAATCAAGGATCTGGATGAAAGCTGTATTGTGATGGGCGATCTCAACGATGTAGCATGGTCACGAACCACACGTCTGTTTCAGCGAATTAGTGGTTTGCTTGATCCGCGAGTTGGGCGGCATTTCATTAATACCTTTCATGCCAACTATCCTTTGTTGCGCTGGTCTCTGGATCATATTTTCCATAGTACCGATTTTGCCTTAGTTAAAATGAATCGATTACCGAATATTGGCTCAGATCACTTTCCTGTGTATGTCGTGTTACAAACGGGACGGATTTTTGAGCAAATCCAAGAAGAATTGCCAGAAACGCAAGATGATCATGAGGCCGCTCAGGACGCGATTCAGGAAGGGATTAGTAAAGCAGAGAAAGAGGAAAAAATTGTGACGGCTGACATCGCACAGGCTTATAAAAGTTAAGCTGCCACCACAATATCGGTGTAAGCAATTACTTACACTAAATGCGGTCTTGAGCGAATAGGCAGTCAAGTTCCCAGAAGGTATTCTATATCTATCAGCACAGGAATAGGGAATGGAATATCCCGACTATGGAAGACTAAGCTGAAGGATGAGCATCAAGGATTTGATGACGCTAGGGAAGCAACTCTTACAATAACAAAAAAGACTGAAAGCACAACCTCATTTGCCCGAGTTTTGCAGGATGCAGAACTCGGGTTATGATTTTTTTGATGTATCATTTCAATTGCTCAAATCTTTTCTAGACGTATGTATCACTCAAAATTTCAAGAATTTAAAATCTATATCGTCAATTTGACTGATTTGACACGCGATGCTTTGCATATTTATGCAGGTTTGTTGGTTTTTTTCTGCGTGGCTTTTTTAGATAAACGCCAATTAAAATCCATTTGGGCTTTATTTGCAGTGGTTTTGATTGCAATTAGCGCAGAATTGCTTGATGCCAGAGACGATTTGATTAACTATGGATATTGGCGGTTTGATGCAAGTTTGCACGATATTCTGAATACGATATTTTGGCCTTTGGTATTATGGCTTATCGCAAAATTTAAACTTTTGAAATAGAAAAAATTTAGATCCTTTACGAGGGTATTTGCCTGTTCTTTGTTCACTCATTTATTTTGTTATCGCAGTATTGGTTTTTAAATAAACAAGTTTTGATTAATAAAACTACAAAATGAGCCTGATTTTTGATTTTTTATTTGATTTTTGATCTATTTTTAAACGGTTAATTTTTGTTAACTATATAAAAGTTATAAATATATTTTTTATTAAGAGAGGGTTGGCTGATTTTCTGCTGGTTTAGTATTGTTAAATAATAAAATCTCTCTAGAATGTGCCGCTTATTTATCGCTCGTTGTCCGTAGAAACCCAAATCTTGAGCTGATGGGTCAAGGGCTAGACCTCATCTCGGATCGAAAAGGAATTTTACGAACGTATTGTTTGTTATAGAGCGCATCTACTCTCCTGTTCTTATATCGTGCTTTTTGAGCATAAAGGATTGTCTTATGAAGAACTTTAAAATTAGCCTTGCATGGCAAATTTTAATTGCTTTGATCCTTGGTGTGGTTGTCGGGGCTATTTTGCACAACCAACCTGAAATAAAAGACGCCGCGGTTAATAATGTGTTGAAACCTTTAGGTCAGATTTTTATTAGCTTGATTAAAATGATTGTGATTCCAATCGTTTTTTCTACGCTCATTTTGGGTATTGCAGGTGTTGGTTCCACAAAAAGTCTGGGAAGACTTGGCTTTAAAACAATTTTGTATTTTGAAATCATTACCACGATTGCGATTATTGTCGGTTTAGTTGCCGCCAATATCTTCCAGCCAGGTGCTGGTGTGGATATGTCAGTGTTGGTGAAAACAGATATTTCTCAATATCAACATACTACGCAAGAAGTTGAATCGCATTCTCATGGGATTATCCAGACGATTTTATCGTTAATTCCAACGAATATTATTAGTTCTATGGCACATGGTGAAATGCTGCCTGTGATTTTCTTTGCAGTATTGTTCGGTATTGGTTTGTCATCATTACCAACCACTACCAAAGAGCCTTTGTTGCATGTATTTCATGCGGTCTCTGAAACCATGTTCCGTGTGACGCATATTATTATGAAATATGCACCAATCGGGGTGTTTGGTCTCATTGCTGTCACGGTAGCGAATTTCGGTTTTACCTCTCTGATTCCTTTGGCTAAGTTGGTTGTTTTGGTATATGCCACTATTTTCTTTTTTGCTTTTGTCGTGTTAGGTATTACTGCAAAATTATGCGGTATTAATATCTTAACCTTGATGAGAATTCTCAAAGATGAATTGATTTTGGCGTATTCCACTGCCAGTTCCGAAACCGTTTTGCCACGTATTATGCAAAAGATGGAAGCTTATGGTGCTCCGAAAGCGATTACCAGTTTCGTGATTCCGACAGGTTATTCATTTAATCTGGATGGTTCAACGCTGTATCAGAGTATTGCCGCCATCTTTATTGCACAGCTCTATGGGATTGATCTGTCTTTATATCAACAGGTGATTTTAGTGATTACCCTAATGATTACCTCTAAGGGAATCGCGGGGGTACCTGGTGTTTCTTTTGTCGTGTTATTGGCAACGCTAGGTAGTGTCGGCATTCCACTTGAAGGTTTGGCATTTATTGCGGGTGTTGACCGTATTTTAGATATGGCACGTACTGCTCTGAATGTCGTAGGTAATGCGCTGGCGATACTGGTGATTAGTAAGTGGGAAAAAGTCTACGATGTAGATAAAGCCAAAGCGTATGAAGCCAGTTTAAATCAGTCAGAAGCCAGTTAAGCATCTGTCGGCTGATACACCAAAGAAGGAAGCGCGAATGCTTCCTTTTTATTTGCCTGTAGTTTGATTCAACATGTATTGATACAGTTGGATGGTTTGATTACACATCTCATCCAGACTAAATTGAGTGACGGGTTCAACCTGTTGGCGATGATCAATATGATGCTTCACACAATTAAGTAGTGCTTCGCGATCATCGACCTCAATCAGACCTTGTGGATAAAGCCGAGATAAGATTTCAGCCACACCGCCGCGATTCCAGCCAATGACAGGTGTTCCAACGGATAGTGCTTCCAGTGCAGTTCGTCCAAAAGTTTCAGCCTGATTGGATAAAGAGAGCACAATATCACTTAATGCCAGCCATTCCCGAATTTCTGAAGTATGTCCGACAAAGGTGATCTGATCACGCAATCCACGATTTTGAATGGTCGCTTCGAGTTCATCCAGATAAGCTGCTTTTTTGGGATCTGCACCGCCCACGACAATCGCATGAATATTGGGATGCTCTGTCTGTAGTCGCTCTATCAATTCTATCAATGTTTCATGTCCTTTAAGACGAGTGATGCGACCTGGCAAACACAGCAAAAACTTATTTTCCAGTTGTGGAAATAAGGTGTATTGATGATTAATCCATTGCCCAGATGGTTGATAGCCATGCGGAAATGCTTTGGGATCAATACCACGATAAATCCGAACAATATCCTCAGGAGGACAGTTTTTATAATGATCGCTAATGTATTTGACCACACTATCTGAAACTGCAATGACTTTTTCAGCTTGCGTCATAATCGCGCTATAACGATTCACTGAATAAAAACCGTGTACGGTACTGATCAGATGTGGACGTTGCTGAGCAGGAATACCACGTAAGGCAAAATGTGTTAACCATGCAGGCACACGTGAACGGACATGCACAATATCAGGTTGATGTGTCCTGATTAGTTGACGTAATGGACGAATCTGCCAAAGACTAGACAAAGATTTCTTATGAATCGGCAGTTGCAGATGTGTAGAACCATCAGCTTCAAGTTGAGGAACCAAACGTCCACCATTGGACACAACAAGGGATTGATGACCTTGGCTCACCAAAGCACGTGCGATTTCCAGCGTGCCACGTTCAACGCCACCACTGTTCAGTTCGGGAAGCAACTGCATCACTTTCATGCTCAGGTCTCAACTTTTTTCATTTTTAAATATTAGTAAATTTTCTCGTATCCATCTGGACGAGTTTTAAAGCGGCGATGAAACCACATATATTGCGTTGGTGCAATACGAAGCTGATTTTCAATGATTTTATTGATACGGGTGGCATCATCAATTTCATTATCACTTGGCATATTTTCAACGGCTGCTTCAATTAAAACATGATATTTGGGATCACGAATATCGCCGTGACGATAAAAATACAAAGGCACGGCGGCGGCTTTGGAAATTTTTAATAAGCGACGATGTGCAGTGACCGTTGCGGCGGGTACGCCAAAAAAAGGTGCCATAACGCCTTGTTTAAGGCCAAAATCCTGATCGGGACTATACCAGATGGCATCGGTATCTTTGAGTTTGCGAATCAGGCCACGCATATCATCATGATCAATCTGATGTTTATAAATCGTGGCGCGACAACGATAAATCAACATATCCAGTAGGGGGTTGTTTTGTGGTCGATAGACCACATCAGGCTCAAAATATTGCGAGCAAATATAGCCGCCAGCATCCAGCAAGGTGCTATGCGTTCCAAGTAATAACACACCCTGACCTTGAGCTTGCGCATGGGTGATATGTTCAAGACCTTCAACACTAGAGCGGCCTTTAAACCATTGCGGTGAATACCATGCGTTGAGCGTTTCAAACACGCCGAGCATCATATCGACAAAAACCTGTCGACCTTGGCATTCAACTTCTTGTTGAGACCATTCAGGAAAACAGACTTCGAGATTACGAATCGTGGTTTTGCGTCGTGACTTTAAATATTTCCAAGCTAAATGACCCATAGCTTGCGCCAAACGCCATTGAATGGCCCACGGCAAAATCGCAAGCAGCATTAAAAAAACAATCGCAATCCAAATGCCCCAATATTTTGGTAGCAAAAAAGACCATTGAAACTCGCCCGGTGTGTAGGGATGTTGTTGGCTCATCTTGTTCTGGATAAAGTCAAATATTAAAAAGTTTGAGGCAGTGTAACATGAACTGATTTTTAACTTGTAGCTTAGTTCCAAAGATCATAGATCTGTAAGCGTTAGTCAGCACAGTTATTAAAAAGCAAAAAATGTTATTAAAAAGCAAAAAATTTAAATTTTCTAAATGAGCCTTACGGAACATTTCATCACCAATCATTATAAAATTTGAATACACATCGTAGAATTCAAAAATACTATACTGGTTATTATTTGATGTGTGAGAGCCTAAGTTGTGAAAAATATATTATTTATAAGTTCGATAGTTTTACTTTCATCTGCTGTATATGCACAAGATCCACTCAATGGTACCTCATGGAAAACCATTGATGACCAGACACATGAAGCCAGAAGTATTGTCAAATTTAGGGAAGATAAATCGGGGTATTTAACAGCAACGGTACAGAAGGTTTTGGTTGTAGATCAGGCTGAAAAGTGTACAAAATGTACCGGAACGTTTAAAAATAAGCCTCTTGTCGGAGTGACAGTGATTCGTAACCTAAAAAACACGGGTGGAAATGAATATGAGGGCGGAACCATTATTGACCCTCAAACAGGAAAAAGTTATTCGCTGAAAGGCAAATTAACCAATAATGGAACCCGACTAGATTTACGTGGCTATATGGGAATTTCAGCATTGGGTCGTAATCAAACTTGGTACAAAGTCAGTTAAGTAGATGAGTTCCAATCGTTGAATTTTAGATTAGCTAAAGTTTCTCCCCATTTCAAAATGAAAAGGGGAGTCCCAGTATTAGGTATTCCCTTTACTTAAATTTTCCAGTTCATCCCAACGTTCCAGTTTTTCAAGCAATTGCTCTTCAATTTCGGCTAAACGCTGACTCGCCTGAGTGGCTGCTGCGGCATCTTTAACAAACCATGAACCGTCGGCAAGTTGATCAGATAAGGTGCTTTGCTCGGCTTCCAGTTTTTCAATCTCGGCAGGCAGTTGTTCCAATTCACGTTGGTCTTTAAAACTCAATTTTATTTTTTTGGTAGGAGCAACAACTTTGTTGGCTTCTGCTTTGGCCTGCGCTTTTTTAACATCAGATTTTTGATCAACTACGGTTTGATTCGGGCGTTGCAACAGATAGTCCTGATAACCGCCAACATATTCTTCGATACCGCCTTTACCATCAAATACCCAAGTTGAGGTCACAACATTATCCATAAAGGCACGGTCATGGCTAATCAACAGCAATGTCCCTTTATAATCTGCCAACATTTCCTCAAGAAGCTCTAAAGTCACCATATCCAGATCATTAGTTGGTTCGTCCATCACGATCAGATTTGATGGTTTAAGCAATAATTTCGCCAATAGCACACGATTCCGCTCACCGCCCGACAGCGCTTTGACAGGGGTACGTGCACGCTCAGGTGAAAACAGAAAGTCTTGTAAATAGCTATAAATATGACGGCGTTGACCGTTTACATCGACAAAGTCCGAACCTTCCGAGACATTCGCCATCACAGATTTTTCGAGCTCAAGCTGATTGCGCAATTGATCAAAATAAGCGACTTCAAGCTGGGTACCTGTTTTCACTATACCTGTGTGTACAATTTCACCCAAAATCGCTTTAATCAAGGTAGTTTTGCCGACACCATTATCACCGACCAGACCAATACGGTCACCGCGTAACACCACCGCAGAGAAGTCGCGAATCAAGAGGTTGTTATCGTAGCTGACACTTAAATGTTCAATATCAAACACCAGCTTACCTGAACGCTGAGCATCCTGAACGCCCATATTGACTTTGCCCTGCTGGAAGCGGCGGGCTTTGGATTCTTCACGCAAAGCTTTTAGGGCACGAACGCGGCCTTCATTACGGGTACGACGTGCTTTAATGCCTTGACGGATCCATGCTTCTTCTTCTGCCAGTTTCTTCTCAAACAGGGCATTTTGTTTTTCTTCAGCTTCGAGTTGCTGTGCTTTTAAATCTAAATAACGTGAATAATTACCTTCATAGCTACGCAAGATCCCTCGATCCAGTTCCACAATACGGGTCGCTAAACGATCTACAAACGAACGGTCATGCGAGATAAATAATAAGGTTAAATTATTCTGTTCCAGTAAGAATTTTTCTAGCCATTCAATACTTTCAACATCCAAGTGGTTAGTCGGCTCATCAAGCAATAAAATATCAGGTTGGGTCAGGAGTGCGCGTGCAAGTAATACACGACGTTTACGACCACCTGACAGGTCAGCAAGATCTGCATCTGGATCAAGCCCCATTTTCCCTAAAATAGTATTGACTTTATTTTCGAGTGCCCAGCCATCAACTTGATCCAGTTTATGCTGTAAATGCCCCATGCGGTCACAAGCATCCATATCGCCCAATACACAGGCATCACTGGCTTCATGATATGCTTTGAGTACAATGGCCGCTTCACCCGCGCCATCTGCGACAATATCGGCAACTTTGCCTGAATCCATGGGTACGTCTTGTGCCAACATCGAAACGGTGAGGCCATTTTGAATAGAAACTTCGCCGCGATCAGGTAATAAACTTCCCTCAATCAGCTTAAGTAAAGTAGACTTGCCTTCGCCATTACGACCGATCAAACACACTCGTTCGCCGCGCTCCAATACAAAGTTCGCGCCGTCGAGGAGGGCGGGTCCACCAAATGCCAGTTGGACATCCCTTAAAGTAATATAGGCCATAATGTTTTCCAAAATCCCAAATGAGGAGAGTTAAATGACTAAACCAACAGATTATGATGATCATGCGTCATTTTCCGCACCCATTGAAGATTTGCAAGTCCGAATTGCATTTTTAGACGATTTAGTTGATCAGCTCAATACGCAATTGGCAGTTCAGTCTAAAGAAATTGCTGATTTAAAAAAACAAATGCAGCTTTTGTATCAACGTGTTGAATCGGCAGATTTATCAGAAGGTATTGCGCCATTTGACCCTTTAAGTAATAAACCACCGCATTACTAATGTGTATATCGTTTTTATTAAATATTGAAGCAAAGTGATTTGTACCATGAAAAATGTTGTTCTCATTGATCTTGAAAAAAATCCACTCCAAGCCAAAACGCTACGTGCTTACATTGAACATGATCAATTGGTTTATCTATTTAATTTAACGGGTCAATTTGACTATGCTTTGGAAGATATGACCGAGCTTGCAGGTTGGGTGACTTCTGGCATGGTCATGATGTTGGATGTGCCTCCTATTTCCAAAAAAGAATTGGCTTATGCCATGCTTGCTGGACAATTACTGGCTTTAACCGAAGAACATATTGAAATTGAACTGATTTCGACTATGAGAGAGATTCATTTATTGATTGAAATCTTGCAAAATTCAGGGCGAAAGGTGGTATTACAAACAGCGTATAAAAATAATGATAAAACCGAATATCAGTTACCGACAGCGGCTAGTTTTCAGGCACAACCCATGTTGTTACAAGTCAAAAAATATTGCGATGCGCTGGCCAATACGAAAGGTTTACCAGCAACTCTTGAAGGATTACACAATTCAATTGGCAATATTTTGCAGGTTTCAGACGAGCAAGTTTCACAGATGGTTGCCATGTTAATTCACTTAAAAATTATTCGACGTGACACTTCTCAATTGAGTTTCCGTAAGAAAATTTTAAAACAATGGATTAGTCTTGATTTAAATCAGCATGAAAACCGTAAAGCGAAACTTCCAACTCAAATGACTGAATCCGTCACACAAGAAAAAAATTCAGCGCTAGCAATGCCACAAGTGGTGGTGGGTGATGTAGACACGATTATGCAATTTTTACAACAACAGCAACCTGTCGTAGAAGGCCCATTTCCCCCAGAGCTGGATGAGTTGCAATGGCAAGTATTACAAAAACTGGATGAACTTCAGCATGATCGTCCTAAAGATATTTTTAGTTTAAGAGATCGATTACAGGACTGGTTTCCCAAAGCCGATATTCAAATGCTGATGAAATCTTTGCTGGATAAAGGCTATATTCAACTTGATGATGACCAGTTACATTATACTGCGCAAATGGTGATCCATTGATTTTGCATGATAAAAGTAGCATGAAGCATGAAAAACTTGCGTTTTATATT
This sequence comes from Acinetobacter septicus, assembly GCF_019355975.1. Classification (NCBI taxonomy): domain Bacteria; kingdom Pseudomonadati; phylum Pseudomonadota; class Gammaproteobacteria; order Moraxellales; family Moraxellaceae; genus Acinetobacter; species Acinetobacter septicus. The sequence continues at coordinate 2,717,058 of NZ_CP079898.1, forward strand.
GAGCTTATGCAAATCTAATAATAGAACACGATAGGGTTAGGTATGGAACATTTAGGTTTATGGGTGACGATCATTATCGTCGTTTTTGTTTTAGGCTCAATTTTTGGCTTGCGTGTCAGCCCACGTGAAAAAGCTTTAGGATTGATGCGAGACAAAGCACGTAAGATGGGGCTACACCCGCGCTTGGTTGCGGCACCTGAATGGACAAAAATCCCGAAAGCCACTGAGAACCGTGCCAGTATGGTCGCTTACTATAGCGTTCTTATTCCAGAGGCTCGATTACCATTAATGCGTGCTCGTGTTGTGGATGGTCATCTCAATGTGATTGAAGGCGATCAGAAATTTAATGATTCTCCCATTGCATTAAAAGGGATTTATGCTATTGATATGCAGGCAAACTGTGTGGGCTTGTATTGGGATGAAGAAACGGATATTAAAGCCACACAACTTGAAGACATGAAAGCGTATTTATTACAACTCGCTACGGTCTAACTCTTTATTTACCAACAGGAATAACAGTTTATTATGGCGAATGCCCCTCGATCCACAAGCAAAAAAAGCACGACAGCATCTTCTGAGTCTGCTGCAAACAAACGTGCCTTAGTGATTGTGGAGTCGCCTGCAAAAGCGAAAACCATCAACAAATATTTAGGTTCACAATACATTGTGAAGTCTTCGGTGGGTCACGTGCGTGATTTGCCGACAGGTGGTTCAGCCAAATCTAGTGAAAAAAAACCAGCAACACGTGCCAAATTGACTGCCGAAGAAAAAGAGCAAAAAGCACAAACGGCATTGATTAATCGTATGGGTGTAGATCCTGAACATGACTGGAAAGCACATTATGAAGTGCTACCAGGCAAGGAACACGTAGTTGCAGAGCTTAAAAAACTGGCTTCTCAGGTCGATGAAGTTTATCTCGCAACGGACTTGGACCGTGAAGGAGAAGCCATTGCTTGGCATTTAAAAGAGGTGATTGGCGGTGATGACAGTCGTTATCAACGTGTGGTGTTTAATGAAATCACTAAAAATGCCATTCAGGAAGCTTTTAAGCATCCTTCACGTCTCGATACCAATAAAGTCAATGCACAACAGGCACGTCGTTTTCTAGATCGTGTCGTAGGCTTTATGATTTCTCCACTCCTTTGGGAAAAAATCGCCCGTGGTTTATCAGCAGGACGTGTTCAATCGGTAGCCGTTAAATTGGTGGTTGAGCGTGAACGTGAAATTCGTGCTTTTATACCTGAAGAATACTGGCAGATTTTTGCGGACACCACTTCGAAAAAAGATGACATTCGTCTGGAAGCCTTTAAGCAAGCGGGAAAAACCTTAAAGCTACGCAATAAAGCTGAAACAGATGCAGTTCTTCATCTTCTGAAAGATGCAGAATATAAAGTCGCGCAGCGTGAAGATAAGCCAACCAAGGTTAATCCAAGTGCGCCGTATATTACGTCGACCTTGCAACAAGCAGCGAGTACTCGTCTTGGCTTTTCAGTGAAAAAGACCATGATGTTGGCACAACGTCTGTATGAAGGCGGCTTTATCACGTATATGCGTACCGACTCCACTTTTTTAAGTGATGATGCGGTGAATATGGTACGCGATCATATTCAGCAAAATTTTGGCGATAAATATGTTCCTGCCAAGCCAAACCGTTATGGGAATAAAGCGGGTGCGCAAGAGGCGCATGAGGCGATTCGACCTTCAAGTGTCGCGCTAACAGGAGATCAACTTGCAGGAATGGAGCGAGATGCACAGCGGTTATATGATTTGATTTGGCGACAATTTGTTGCTTGTCAAATGACACCTGCTGAATATTTATCTTCAACCCTGACGGTAGAAGCCAACAATGTCGAGTTACGTGCCAAAGGACGTACTTTGGTATTTGATGGTTTCACCAGAGTTCGTGGTGCCAATAAATCGGATGATGATGTATTACTCCCAGCAGTAAAAGTGGGTGAAATTCTTAAGCTTGAAAAGCTTGATCCAAGTCAGCATTTTACCAAACCCCCTGCACGATTTACCGAAGCCTCACTGGTCAAAGAACTTGAAAAACGCGGAATTGGTCGTCCATCGACTTATGCTGCGATTATTTCAACCATTCAAGATCGTGGTTATGTGAAACTGGAAAATCGTCGCCTATTTGCTGAAAAAATGGGTGAAATTGTCACCGATCGTCTGGATGAAAGCTTTAATAATCTGATGAATTATGCTTTTACCGCAGATCTGGAAGGTCAACTTGACCGTGTGGCAACAGGAGATCGTAATTGGAAAGAGTTGCTCGATAGTTTTTACGGTGACTTTAAAAATCGTTTAAATACCGCGGCTAGTGCAGAAGGTATGCGCCGTAATCAACCTGTTGAAGTTCCTAGTGTTGCCTGTCAGTTATGTGGACGACCCATGCAGATTCGTACAGGTACTACAGGCGTATTTTTAGGTTGTTCTGGCTATAATCTTCCACCAAAAGAACGTTGTAAAGGCACCCTGAATCTGACACCAGTCGAATCATTAGCTGCCTTTTCCGATGATGATTCGGCGGAAACTGCTGATCTGATGTCTAAGCATCGCTGTGCAAAATGTGGTACCGCGATGGATAGTTATGTGATTGATGGCGGTCGCAAATTACATGTTTGTGGTAATAATCCAGACTGTGATGGCTATGAAGTCGAAGAAGGCGAATTCAAAATCAAGGGCTATGATGGTCCAACCATTCCATGTGACAAATGTGATGGTGAAATGCAATTAAAGACAGGCCGCTTTGGCCCATACTTTGCCTGTACCAGTTGTGACAATACACGTAAAGTTTTGAAAAATGGACAACCTGCACCACCGCGTGTTGATCCGATTAAAATGGAACACTTGCGTTCGACTAAACATGATGATTATTTTGTGTTGCGTGATGGAGCAGCAGGTTTGTTTCTAGCAGCCAGCAAGTTCCCGAAAATTCGTGAAACTCGTGCGCCGAAAGTTGCAGAACTACGTACTGTTGCAGATCAACTTGATCCAAAGTATCAATATTTGCTTCAAGCTCCTGATGTTGATCCAGAAGGTAATCCGACGTTGATCAAGTTTAGCCGTAAAAATCAGGCACAATACATTGGTTCTGAGACGCCAGAAGGTAAACAGACTAAATGGAGTCTGCTGTATCAAGATGGGAAATGGGCTGAGGCTTAAATAGTCAATAAATGAGTGATAAAGGCGAATAAAATTCGCCTTTATCATATCTAAAGTAAAATATTCTGAGATAGAAATGGACATTAAAATAAAAAAATTAGCGGTTCTAATTGATGCTGATAATTCTTCAGTGAATTCTATAGAGTCGATTCTTGAGGAAGTTGCCAAATATGGTATTGCGAGCGTAAAGCGGGTATATGGAGATTGGAGTAGTGAGTCTTTAAAAAAATGGCGCGATGTTTTGCTTCCGCATGCCATTACACCTGTCCAGCAGTTTGCCTATACATCTGGCAAAGATGCTACAGACATGATTTTAATTATTGATGCAATGGATTTGCTCTATGGGGGGGCTTTAGATGGATTCTGTATCGTATCAAGTGACAGTGACTTTACTCCACTGGCTTCCAGAATCAGAGAAAGCGGCCTAACCGTTTATGGTTTTGGTCGTAACAAAACACCCGAAGCATTTCGTAAAGCCTGTGATAAGTTTATCTATGTCGAAAATCTTATTTTGAATGACGCTAAGCAAGAGGACAATTTAGTAAAAAAAGAGGATATTAAAGATATTAAACAAGGAACTGATGAAAAAGTAGTAATTAAACATCAAATTGACGTAGCGACATTAAATCTTATTTATAAAGCAGTAAAAGATAATTCTGATGATAGTGGTTGGGCATATTTAGGAACAGTAGGAACTTATATTTCAACTGTTAAGCCAGATTTTGATACTCGGAATTATGGATATGCAAAACTATCCGGTTTAATACAAGCTTTGGATTTATTTGAAACTAAGATGCAAGGCAGCCAAATGTATTTAAGAAAACGTAGTTTTAGCACTTTTGTGAAATTCGTACAGAAAGCCATTGCTCAACATGCAGATATTCATGGGTGGGCTAAGATTTCTAGTCTTGTAAAAATTCTTGAAACTTCTGACTTTAATATTAGAAATTATGAAGAAGCTATAAAGTCCATTCATAGTGGATGGATCGTATTCTCTGAAAAAAATGATAAAGTAAAAGTCGCTAGGCTAATGCCATAGTTTCAAGGATATGTATGGCATCACCCAAAAAAGCTTCATTTTGGAAAAATATTCGTATCGCCATCTTACTCTTGATTTTATTGGTGGTGCTAATCAATAACTGGCGTGACCAGAATCAAAACTGGAATCGGCCAATTGTGGTGTTATTGCACCCAGTGAATGCAGATGGTCACGCCTCTACATCACAATATATCCAACAACTCCAGTTGAGCCAGTTTGTCGAAGTAAAAAGCTATTTAGAACAACAGTCTGCCAATTATCGACAGCCTATTTTCGTGATCATGAAAATAGGGCGAACCTTAACTGCCAAACCACCACGAGTTCCCGAAGAATCATCCATTTTAAACGTCATGTGGTGGAGTCTTAAATTTAGGTTTTATGCGTGGCAACAACGAAAATCTGAAGATCAGCATGCATCTGTGACCTTATATCTGAACTATTATGATCCTCAATACATCAATCAGCTTAAGCATTCGACTGCTTTGGAAAAAGGACGAATTGGATCAGTTAATTTATTTGCATCAAAAAAACAAGATTCACAAAATAATATTGTCCTGACACATGAATTACTACATGCATTTGGAGCAACAGATAAGTACGATTTACAAACAGGGCAACCGATTTATCCAATCGGTTATGCTAAGCCTGAACAGCAACCTCGCTATCCGCAAAAACAGGCTGAACTAATGGCGGGGAAAATTCCTGTTTCAGATCATGAAAATAAAATGCCTGAACACTTAAACCAAACCATATTGAATCATTTAACTGCTCAAGAAGTGGGTTGGTTAAAATAGATGAAACTTTTTGTCTAATTTAAAGATTAAAAACATTATTTTTCATTTTATTTTTACATAAATTGATGTTTTTAAATAGATATTGACATGGCTTTGTTGCACAAACCTAGAGCCTATAAGGTTTATTCAGTCCTATAATTTCAAAATGAATAAACCTACTCCTAAAACTTATCGTACAACCAACTGGTCTTCCTATAATCGCGCTCTCATTAATCGGGGCAACATTTCCATTTGGTTTGATCCAAACACTCAGTGGTATGCACAACCACAAAACAAGCAAGGTCGAAATCAAACTTACTCCGATACGGCTATTCAATGCTGTTTAATGATCAAATCTTTATTTAGACTCTCTTTACGCATGGTCACAGGTTTTGTTCAAAGTCTGATTAAACTTTGTGGATTAAATTGGACCGCACCAGATTACAGTACGCTTTGTCGAAGACAAAAACATATTGATATTGCGATTAGCTATCAAAAAAGTAGTGATGGGCTACATCTACTCGTCGACTCAACTGGCTTAAAGTTTCTAGGTGAAGGTGAGTGGAAACGTAAGAAACATGGACCTGAATATCGTCGCCAATGGCGTAAGCTTCATATTGGCATCGATGCTGAAACCTTGCAAATACGTGCAGTACAGCTTACTACAAATAATGTGAGCGATTCGCAAGTACTCGGTGATTTACTTGCTCAAATTCCCTTAGATGAACGAATTGATTCGGTCTATACCGATGGTGCTTATGACACGAAGCACTGCAGACAAGTCATTCTAGATCGAGATGCACATGCGCTCATTCCGCCAAGAAAAAATGCAAAACCATGGAAAGATCAGAAATTGAGATCTTTAGAGCGGAATGAGTTACTGAAAACAGTTAAACGTTTAGGAAGAACGCTTTGGAAAAAATGGTCTGGTTATCATCGTCGAAGTTTAGTTGAAACCAAGATGCATTGCATCAAACTATTAGGTGATAAATTAACAGCAAGGAGTTTTTCTAGTCAGGTGAATGAGATTCATGCACGCATAGCCGTATTGAACAAATTTACAGAATTAGGTCGTCCTCATACCCAAGTTGTCACTTGAATTCTGTTCAAATGAGCAGAGTGTTATCTTTTAAATCTTTGTGCAACAAAGCCTATTGACATTTATACTGAAAGACTGATAATTTGAATAAATAAATAACTTGTGATCTAAATCACATTTAAAACAAAATCAATATCCATATATTTAACCAAGAATCATCCATTTTCAAAACAGACATCGGGGCAGATATGATCGATTGTCAAGACTATCAATTTTATAAAACCTTGTTGGAATCCACCCGTGCTATCCCGTGGAAAATTGATTGGCGAACCAAAGAGTTCAGCTATATTGGGCCACAAATTGAAAGCGTTTTGGGATGGCCTCAAGATAGTTGGAAAACTGCACAGGACTGGATAGATCGCATTCATGAAGAAGACCGTGAAAAAACGGTATCGTATTGTGTCAATCTCTCCAATCAAGGGACAGATCATGAAGCAGATTATCGCGCGTTAACGCCAAGTGGTGACTACATCTGGATTCGGGATGTGGTTTATGCCGAGATAGAGGAAGGGGAAACTGTCGCGATTATTGGTTTTATGTTCGATATTTCTGAACGTAAAAAATTGGAGCTGGAACTAGAATCACTGAATCAAAAAAATCAGCAGTTGCTATTACTAGATGCATTGACAGGTGTTGCTAATCGCAAAGCCTTAAGTGAACAAATTGAATATGAATTTAGTCGTTCACTCCGTTACCAGCGTCCTTTGTCAGTCTTATTTATCGATGTCGATTTTTTTAAGGATTATAATGATCGTTATGGCCATCTTCAGGGCGATGTGTGCCTTATCACGATTGCAGGTCAGTTGAGGAGTATGTTTAGTCGTGCTTCTGATTTTGTAGCGCGCTTTGGTGGGGAAGAGTTTGTGATTCTTCTACCTGAAACCTGTTTACAAGATGCGATTCAAATGGCTGAAAAATGTCGATGTCAGATTTTTGAACTGAATATTCCGTGTAAAGCAGAAAATATTTTTTCCAAAGTTACGGTGAGTATTGGTGTAAATACACTGGATACAGAAAAAAATTATCTAGATGCGACTACTTTTTTAAAGTCGGCAGATGAACTGCTGTATTTGGCAAAATCTCAAGGACGTAATCAGGTGCAATTTCTTCAATAACGACTAACTTTGACTTAGTTGCTGAATTTTTTGTGGATAACATTGATTTTATCCACAAAAAAGTGCGATTTGAATGCAGTTTTTATACAGACAAATGCTTGAAATTTACTCAATATAACTATGTATTCATTATAACGAGACTAAATTATGAAAACAGTGGGTAATGACTTAATTCGAAACGAGCTGCATCAACAACGAAAATGGTATCTTTTATTTGGCATTCTATTGATCATTTTTGGGATCATTTTACTGGGTTCACTTTCTATCGCGACTTTCTCTGTCATTTTGCTGTTTGGCGCATTGATGATGATTGGTGGTGTGTTGCATCTTATTGCGGCATTTAAATTTTTTGAAGGTGGTAGCCGCTGGCTTTGGGCATTATTTGGCGTATTGTATCTATTGGCGGGTTATTATGCGTTTAAAACCCCAGTAACGACAGCGATTGTTCTGACGAGCTTGCTGGCTATATTTCTGGTTATCGCTGGAATCTTTCGCACGGTCAACGCCTTTGTTTTGAAACCAATCCCAGGTTGGGGCTGGACATTATTTTCAGGAATTTTGACTTTTGTAACAGGCGTACTGATTTTAATGTCACCTGATGCGCCATTTTGGGTGCTTGGCTTATTTTTAGCAGTCGATATTCTGTTTCAAGGGATTAACTATTTGACTTTGGCTTCTGCGATCAAGCACTTACCAAATAGTTCATCTACAGCAGCTTGAGTTTGATGAAAACCAACGAAAAGACAGATGTAAGCGTAAAAGAATAGACTCTGCTACACTAGGGTCTATTCTTTTTTATATTTGGTCTTATGAGTTTTGAGCAGTTAATTGGTGAGTTAAATCCTCAACAGTATCGAGCCGCTACGACGGATGCACAGCATTGTCTGATATTGGCGGGTGCTGGCTGTGGTAAAACCAAAACGATCGTTGCAAGAGCTGCTCATTTAATTCATACAGGTACAGCGGCCGATCAAATCCAGATTTTGACCTTTACCCGACGTGCTGCCAGTGAAATTGTGACTCGTGTCGAGCAGCATTTGGGCGCACCTGCAAAAGGGCTGCGCGCTTCAACATTTCATACTTTTTGCATGTACTTATTGCGCCGTAATCCGCAAGCTTTTGGACTTGGACATTTCACGATTATTGATCGAGATGATCAAATGCTGATGTTTCGGTTACTGCGCGGTAAAGATAAAGACAATGTCTTACCCAAAGCGGCGCAGCTTTGTGATGTGTATTCTTATGCACGTAATACCCAATCAAAACTATCCGATGCCTTAATCAAACAACTGCCTGAAGCAATGGAGCATAAAGCTCAGATTGCAGAGTTGATGCAGACCTATGAAGCGCGTAAACAGGAACGCCATTTTCTGGATTATGACGATATTTTGGCGATCGTGGCGGTGAATCTGCAAAACTCACCTGAACTGGTGCAGTGGGTTGCCAAATTTTGCAAAGTGCTTCTGGTTGATGAGATGCAGGATACCAATCCGCTGCAATGGGCCATTTTGCAACCTTTGATTGAGCATGTCAGCTTATTCTGTGTAGGCGATGATGCGCAGTCAATTTATGGATTTCGCGGTGCAGATTTTGAAAATATTCATCACTTTAAAGAGCGCATTCCAGAGGCAGAAATTCTAACCTTAGAAGAAAACTATCGTTCAACTCAGGAAATTCTGGATCTGTCTAACTGGCTTTTGGCACATAGTCCGATTCATTATGATAAACAACTCAAAGCGCATCGTGGCTATGGTTTAAAGCCACAGTTACATATTTTTAATAACGAATTTGAAGAAGCCAACTGGATTGCTCAGGACTTGATGGCACGTCAACAGCAGGGCGCAAACTGGAATGAGCATATGCTTCTGGTACGTTCGGGTTTTTCGGCGCGCTATCTCGAAGGGGCTTTTATCTCCAGCAATATTCCCTATCGTTTTATCGGTGGCGTAAAACTGCTTGAATCGGCACATGTCAAAGACGTTTTGAGTATGTTGCGTGTGGTGATTAATCCACAGGATGATATCGCGTGGATGCGATTTCTAACGCTTTGGAACGGTGTCGGTGATGTAGGAGCCAGTAAACTGGCGCATGAACTTATTGCCTTGCCAGATATTGAAGCCCGCTGTGAACGCTTGGAGCGTCACGGCAAAGTAGCAACATCGGCAATTTTAATTTTAAAACAACTGGATGTACTGCAACAACATGTTGAAGCCTCAATTGCGTTAGCATTGGAGGCTTTATCTGAGCAGTTAGAGCAAAACTATAAAACACAGGATTGGTCGCGTCGCGTCAAAGATTTTGATCTGGTCAAGCAATTGGGGCGTAAGCACGGTGCATTGTCCGAATTTTTGGAAGAATATGTGTTAGAACCAATTTCTGTGTCTGAAATTGAACGCGCAGGTGATCAGGACTTGGTGACGATCATCACCATTCATTCAGCCAAAGGCGCTGAACAGAAAGTTTGTTATGTACCGCATGTTTCTCCCAACTCTTATCCGCATGCGCGGGCGCAGGGCGATTTTGACGAAGTAGAAGAAGAGCGCCGTGTCCTTTATGTTGCTCTAACCCGTGCTGAAAATGAGTTGATTATTACCAAGCAAAACTATAATACGTGGGCACAAGATCAATACGATGAACAAGGTCGTAAAATTGAGAGTTATTTTCTGAATGATTTACCGCAAACACTGGTAAAGGCAGAAATTCATCAAATCGTTCCTAGATTTCCACAAAAAACGCAAGTTCGGCAGAAACGATTTAGTTTTGGGATCGATCTCGATTAAACTGTTTCATATATTCAAAATTTCAATGCGTAATTCACGCTGTCTAAAAGGTTAAATCATGAAAATCCTCGTCCGTAATCTCGAACGTTCCATTACTGAACAGGAACTGCTCGAGTTGTTTCAACCTTTTGGGCAAGTAGAGTCCTGTGTATTGGTCCTAGATCCAGCCTCAGGCAAATCCAAAGGCTTTGGTTTTGTGGAAATGCCGCATGCGCGTGAAGCCATAAAAGCAATTAAAGGTTTGAATACCTTTAAAGTTAAAGGTGCTGGGATTCGAGTCAAAGCAGCAGAGACCTGATAATTTTTTAAATTTTTATTGTTTGGCGCATGTCTTTTCGATTTGAAAAAGTTGTCGAATTGCCCCATATCCAGTTAAGCTAATGTATAGCATTCGTTGAGTTCAGTTAAGGAAAAATCATGTCTCGTGTTGCTCGTTATCATGCCGATCGTACCAATCAAAAGTTGTATTTTGCACGTCTGGCGTGTCAACAAGCCGAGCAAATTGAACACGTACAACAGGCACAAGCGTATCGAGAAACCGCAGTGTTTCATTTACACGGTGCAGTGCTGGCTTTTTTACAGGAGCTAGTACGTTACTATCGCTTAACAGATATGCAACCGACCCTAAAGTCAATTGAAGATAAAATGGCGGAGAAAGGACAGGTTTCACCTGAAGTCCTGGTTCTTCAGCAACTCGCGAAAGATGGCTTTATTGCGGAACTTAAGCGCGCTTATCGGATGTGCCAATACGCACCTGAACCCACCGAACCAACGCCTGAAGAAGAAACGTCTTCTCACTTGATCATCAAAGTCACGCAAGGCCCGCAATCATGGTTGCCTGATGTCAAAATTCTACGTGAATGGCATCGTGAGTTAAGTCATCTGATTGATGGCTTTCGCAATGAAATGGTCGAGTTTTAAACTCAATTCCTATAGAGAACTTGAAATCTGCTACAAGAGTTCCTATATATAAATCTCATACAGTGCAAAGTGCAGTTGCCCTTTGCCACCATGTTGAACATGGAGGATTTATGTCTATTCAACAGTTGAAAGAATTATTTGGTAGCCAGGAAGCTATTCTGGAACTGGTTCAACTTGAAGGTGGTGAATTGGCACTGCGAAATGCTGATTCAGAACAGGAACCTTTGGTTAAGATTCAGTTTAATGATGAAGTCAAAGCACTTCTTGGAGACCAAACTCCCATGGTTGCCCAGCATATGATTCAGGCTGCGTTATTTGGTTTGTTGGAAAAACAAATGAATCAATGGCAGGCTGAGGTAGTGGATGAACAACCCCAACATTTAAGCTAAAAAAGCGTACCCAGAGTACGCTTTTTTTTTTTATGGTTGTTTTGATCAGCTTTAATGGTTGCTGGTAGTTGTATGATGTGCCAATTCAATTTGATGCAAAATATGCTGACTCATATTCTTCGCCATTTCTTCTTTGGCATAGAACACTAACCCGACATTATCCTGCCGAATGACCTCAGCTTCTTCATGACTTTCTGCACAGCAAAGCACTTCAATTCGAGGATTCAGTTGTTTGGCGATATCAACAATACGATGAATATCGATAATATCCATGGGTGATAATACTAATAACCGCGCATGCATGATATGAGCCTGAATCAGCACACTTGGCTCCGTGGCTTCACCACTTACTGCTGGAATGCCTTTCTTACGCAGATTTTCGACTATTTCACGATTTTCTTCTGCGATCACCACACGAATATCCTGTTCCATCAAAGTTTTGGTGATTCTTCGCCCAACTTCACCATAACCCACCATGACCACCTGATCACGTAAATAGTCTTGATCGACTTCATCTGGCAACATAGCTAATGGATCGCCGCTACGTTCCAGTAAACGTGCCAAATGTGAACGTTCACGGATCCAGCGCTGAATGGGTTCAATGGCTGAAAAAACAAATGAATTCAGTGTAATGGAAAATAGAGCGCCTGCTAAAATCAGGTTTTGTGCATCTAGCGTTAGTAATCCTAATGAGACGCCGAGGGTGGCCAAAATAAAAGAAAACTCACCAATTTGAGCCAAACTCGCGCCAACAGTCAGAGCTGTATTAATCGGATAACGGAAGAATAACACCAGTGCCATAGCCGCCAGCGTTTTCCCGACCATAATAATCGCGATCACTGCCAAAATATGTAAGGGTTGTTCGACCAAAATACGTGGGTCAAAGAGCATGCCGACAGAGACGAAAAACAGAATTGAAAAAATTTCACGTAAAGGTAGCGTTTCTTCTTCGGCCCGATGACTAAAGTCAGACTCTTTTACCACCATTCCTGCAAAGAACGCTCCCAGTGCCATGGAAACCCCAAAAATGGCATAAGAGCCATAGGCGATGGATACCGCTGCGGCAACAACGGTAAGCGTGAATAACTCACGTGAACCTAAGCGCGCCACGAATTGCATAATCATCGGTACGAGACGTTTACCAATAATCAGCATAAAGGCAATAAAGCCAGCCACTTTAAGTAAGGTAATGCCTAATGTGATCCATATACTCTGATCCGTTGCAGCATGTGCTAATGGTTTGCCGCCCAGTAAGACGGCTGTGGCAGGTAATAACACCAACACGAGCACCATCACTAAGTCTTCGACCAGCAGCCAGCCGACAGCAATTTTGCCATTGACTGAATCTAATAAACCACGATCGCCTAAAGCCTTGAGTAATACCACGGTACTTGCACAAGAAAGACTCAAACCAAACACGAGGGCTGAGCCAAAACTCCAGCCCCACCACATGGAAACCCCCACACCAAGCAAAGTCGCTACAGCGATCTGCAAAATCGCACCTGGTAGGGCAATACGACGTACCTGAAGTAAGTCACTCAGGGAAAAATGCATTCCCACACCAAACATGAGGAACATCACACCAAGTTCTGCAAGCTGATTAGCGAGCGCCATATCTGCCACGATACCAGGTGTATTGGGACTGATGATAATGCCCGCGATGAGATAACCAATCAATGGAGGAAGGCGTAGACGTGCGGCGATATAACCAAAAATCAGGGCAATACCAAATCCGACAGCGAGTAATATAATCAGATCTACGTCATGTGGCACTCGGTACTCCTTAAGCTTGAAGTAAAGTAAATAAGCATAATTAATGCCAATCTTAAAATGATGAAAAGTTTAACAAGCTGCATAAAAAGAATGCAAAAAAAAACGACTTCATTTGAAGTCGTTTTTTAAAGAATCTAAAATTATTTGATTTTAGCTTCTTTGAAGATGACGTGTTGACGGATTTTTGGATCAAATTTTTTGATTTCCATTTTTTCCGGCATAGTACGTTTGTTCTTAGTGGTAGTGTAGAAATAACCTGTACCAGCTGAAGAAACTAGGCGAATCTTGTCACGCATTGCAAGGACTCCTTAGATCTTTTGGCCTTGAGCACGAAGATCAGCAACAACCTTTTCAATGCCCAATTTGTCGATAATACGCATACCTTTAGTGGTTAAACGAAGACGTACAAAACGTTTTTCGCTTTCTAACCAGAAACGGTGGTGGTGCAGGTTCGGCTCGAACCGGCGCTTGGTTTTGTTGTTGGCGTGTGAGACGTTGTTACCAACGACTGGACGCTTGCCGGTAACTTGGCAAACCTTAGACATGGTGGAACTCCATTGATTTAGCCAACAGCAAATCTGTGGCCAGTCATACAAATAAACAGATTGAATTTATTCAAGGGGCGTTTTATACCAAAAATACGATTAAAAGACAAGCGAATTTGGTAAAAACGCAGCATGATCTGGTGTGATAGATCATGCCTTGATCATCCTAACGTAGAAGCGTTTTGTAAAGTAATCTGTGAATCGGCTTATTAAATGGTGGCAGAATATATTTTAAGCTATACAGCTTAGGATTCGACATCATTGACCGTCCATGAGACAGATTGAAAAAACCTTCTGGACCGTGATATTTACCCATTCCAGATGCACCGACACCACCAAAAGGAAGGTCGTCCTGTGCAACGTGAGTTAACACGGTATTTTGACCAAAATGTCCCGAATGTGTACGTTCGGCGACATAATCGGCACGTGATTGATCAAAGTCGAAATAGTATAGCGCAAGTGGACGAGGACGGCGATTAATAAACTCAATCACATCCTCAATATGATCATATTCAAAGATCGGTAAAATTGGACCAAAGATCTCATTTTTCATGATCTCCATTTCTGTGGTTACACCTGTTAATAAGGTAGGTGCAATTTTACGAACATCTTCTAGCTGTTCTTGTTCTGGATTAATTTCAATGATTCGGGCACCTTGAGTGCGGGCATCTTCCAGATAGTTTTGCAAACGATTATACTGTTTATCATTGATAATCGACGTATAGTCTTGATTATCATGATAATAAGGATACATCCCTTTCACAATGGTTTTAAAGTTTTCAATAAACTCGGCTGCACGGCCTTTGGGTAAAAATAAATAGTCTGGTGCAACACAGGTTTGACCTGCATTCCAGAGTTTTCCAACCGCTAAACGTTGTGCTGCATCTTTCATGTCCATGGATGGATGGATAATGGCAGGAGATTTTCCACCGAGCTCTAAGATCACTGGAACTAGATTTTCAGCTGCCGCCGCCATCACAGTTTTACCCACACTGGTTGAGCCAGTGAAAATAATTTTGTCGAAAGGCAAATGGCTAAAAGCATCAGAAATTGCACCACCCCCATTAATCACTGTTACAAGTTCTTGCGGAAAGGCTTCAGAAAGCGCGTTTTCCAAGACTTGTCCAAAGTGCGCCGAGGCACTTGAAATTTTGATCATGGCATGATTACCCGCTGCCAGTGCACAGATGAGTGGCCCGACAGAAAGGAGTAAAGGGTAGTTCCAAGGTGCAATAATACCTACAACACCGAGCGGCTGATATTGAACCCAAGCTTTGGCGGGTTGGTGAATGAGACTGACATGACGTTTGGATGGCTTCATCCATTCGGTCAAATGCTTGCTATAATAGCCTACCTGTTCAATACAGGTGAGTAACTCGCCAATTTTGGTTTCGCCCACAGAGCGATTACCATAATCGGCATTGATGGCTTCAACCATCTGATCCTGATATTTGACTAAAACCTGTTTTAGTCGGGCTAATCTATCAATACGATCTTTTGCTGTTGGAACAGGATAACGCTGGTATGCTAGCTTTTGATGTTCCAAAATCTCTTTGAGATGTTGGACATTAAATGAATGAGGAGTCATCGACATTGTTTTTGTTTGACTGTTCATGACACGCTTCCATAACTAAAATTTGCGATATATAGTAATTTTTAGAGTAAATACTCTAAATAGTCAAGCTGGTTTATGTGTCCGCGTTTTAACTTTTTGAATTTAGGTACGGTTATTAAATAATGTCTCTCAGTAAAACAGTCAAAACCAAAGATCGTATTTTGCAAATCAGTTTGCAATTATTCAATGAGCGCGGTGAACGCTCAGTGACCACCAATCATATTGCTGCCGAGCTCGGGATCAGTCCTGGCAATCTGTATTATCACTTCCGCAATAAACAGGAAATCATTAAAGAACTGGCAGAACAGTACCAGCATGAAACATTAAAGATGCTGGCATTGCCAGATGACCGTCTGGTCAATGCCAATGATAAAATCCGTTATTTTCAGGTCTTGAGTAATCAGCTTTGGGCTTATCGTTTTTTGCATCGCGATGTTTATCATTTAGTTGAAAGTAATGATGACTTCAAAAAGATTTATCCGCGATTCGCAGGCAAGGTGATGCAGCAGGGACAAAAAATCTATCAGGCATTTGTGGATGCAGGTCTGATGAAAATGACCAATTCAGAAATTGAAGCATTGGTCATTAATCTGTGGATCGTGTTAACCAACTGGACCAATTTCCTTTATATGTCAGGACATATCAGTGACAGTAGTCACCTAGAAGAAAAATGGATTTGGCAAGCCTTGCGTCAGATGGTGTTTTTAGAAGGACCATATTTGATGGGGGAAAGCCGTCAAACCTATGAAAGCTTACTTGAAAGTTTTGGTAGTTCAGAGCTGTTTGCAAGTTTATCTGCAAAAAACCAGTAATTTAGGGCGTTGCAAGGATGGGTTCAATCTTGTCAATTGAAACTGTTTCAGTCTCTTGCAAAAAAGCGCTAGAATACTCGGCTTATTTTTTAAAATTGACTTATAAGTGATATTAATCAAATGAACACGACCACCGCCAATACAGCACGTTTACTTATCACCTGTGAAGACAAACCGGGCATCGTGCAAGCTGTATCGAGCTTTTTGTATCATCAGGGAGCAAATATTACCGCACTTGATCAATACGCCACAGAAGCTCAGGGCGGACGTTATTTTATGCGTGTGGAATTTGAGCTGGAGCATTTACAAAGCCGTAAAGATACATTGATTCAGACTTTTGCGGCAAACGTCGCTGAGCGCTACAACATGCAATGGCGTTTGGCCTTTGTCAATGAACTGAAAAAAGTCGGGATTTTAGTTTCTAAAGTGGATCATGCCCTACTTGAGCTCTTATGGCGACATGCCCGCGGTGGTCTGGCTTGTGAAATTACTAAAGTGGTGTCAAATCACGAAGATTTACGTGAAGCGGTGGAAAACTTTGGTATTCCATTCGAAGTTGTACCTGTGAATAAAGAAAATAAACGCGAAGCATATGCGCAAATTGATGAACTCATGCAAGGCAATGATTTATTAGTGTTAGCGCGTTATATGCAAATTCTGGATGAAGAGTTTGTAAGACATTGGGAAATGAAAGTGATTAATATCCATCATTCCTTCCTTCCAGCATTTGTGGGTGCAAATCCATATAAACAAGCTTATGAAAAAGGCGTTAAATTGATTGGTGCAACGGCACATTATGTGACGGCTGATTTGGATCAAGGACCGATCATTGAACAAGACGTAGAACGCGTGAGCCATGATTTTACTGTAGAACAGTTGCGCGAACTTGGACAGGATGTGGAACGTAATGTCTTGGCAAGAGCTGTTAAATGGCATCTGGAAGACCGTATTATTGTCGATGGAAATAAGACGGTAGTGTTTCAATAATTAAGTCGTAGATTTAAGCATGCCAAAGCGCATGCTTTTTTATCCAGAGTAAGTGTTATGATATATCATAATAATTATTTCCGATCACGATTTAAATTTATGAAGAAATTTTCTATACTTAAATTTATAATTTATCTATATGAAATATAAATAATTTTATTGTGGTAGTTACAGTTCTATAAAATAACGGTTGCAAATGAAAACACTTCTCATTTATTATTGCGTTACTTTAATTGTTTGAACCGATGAGCTAAATCGTTCCAACATATTGTTACGGACATTTGGTTTTCAACAAGGTAATTAGATTCACATGAGTCAATCTCCTGCAATAACTTTGAATTCTACTCCTCCGAATTCTCCTCATCCGATGAAAAAAAAGGTCATCGCTGCACTGGTTGCGGTTGTGATTGGTCATGCGGGAGTGTTATGGGCGGTGAGTCATCTTAAAACTCCTGAGCTCAAACCGATTGAGAAACAACCGTTAAACGTTCGGTTTGTTAAAATTCAGGCACCACCTCCATTACCTCCTAAGCCAAAGGCTGAACCAAAGAAAGAACAGCCAAAACCGAAAAAAGAGGTGAAAGAGGTCAAGGTGGTAGAAAAAGTTGCACCACCACCAAAAAAAGTGGAAAAAGTGCAGCAGGTAAAAAAAGCGGAAACCCCTAAAGAAGTCGTTAAAGCTGAACCTAAGGTTGACATGAAACCATTAACGACCACCACGACAGTGACTGAAAAAGTGGTTGAAAAGGCAAAACCTGCTCCTCAGCCTGCGGCAGAACCGCAGCGCGATCCATCGCCAAAAAGCGTATCGATTGGGGGTTCAGGTGTACAGTGGAGTCGTTCTCCACGTCCTTCATATACTAATCGTGATCTACAAGGCGAAACCCGTACTGTAGTGGTCATGATTGAAGCAGATGAAAGTGGCAAAATAACCAATGCGCGTGTGACGCGTAGTAGTGGTGTTGCGTCACTCGATGACAAGATTTTACGCGCAGTGCGCAGTGCAAAATTCAAACCGTATAAAGAAAATGGTGTGGCTTACCCAATTCGGGCAGAACAACCATTTGAATTAACATTGAATCCTAACGGCTAACATTTTCAGGAGTTCGAGTATGAACTTTTCAGTTTATTGGCAACATGCAGATGCAGTCAGCAAAACACTGTATTTTGTGCTTTTGGCAATGTCGATTGCAACCTGGACGATTTTCATCTTGCGTTTGATGGGAACCCGCCAATTAAAACAACAAGCTTATGCTCAACTGTCTAAAGCATTATCTAGCTTAAAAGCAAAATTTATACATTTGCCATTTGATCAGCGTAAGGCGGTAGCGGAACAAGCGTTGCTACGTCAAATTTCTGCTGAAAAATCTAATGCAGAAAAAGGTGTGGCAGTTTTGGGTACTATTGCTTCGATTGCACCTTTCGTCGGCTTATTTGGTACAGTATGGGGTATTTTCCATGCTTTGGTTGCCGTCGGTAAAAGTGGTCAGGCAGGTTTGGCTCAGGTTGCCACCCCAGTCGGTGAAGCACTGATCATGACTGGTTTGGGTTTGGCTGTTGCGATCCCAGCGGTACTGGCTTACAACATTTGTGTGCGTTTTAATCGTGGTTTAGCGCATGATTTACAGGATCAGGCACATAGCTTATTGATCGACACCATGTTATTACAAGACTCTACAGAAGCAAAAGCAGACGTGAAAGCAACTTCACAAAGCTATGTTGGAGGTCAGGCTTAATGGCTTTTCAATTGGGTGAAGACCACGACAGTGGCATGAATGAGATGAACCTCATTCCGTTAATTGACATTATGTTGGTATTGATGATCATTTTCCTTGTCACCGCGACGGTCGCCAACCCATCAGTGCCATTAACGTTACCAAAAACAACGGCTGAAATTCAGCCACCTCCCGATAAACCGATTACGATTAGCATCAATGCTGATGGTGGTATTGCATGGGGACAAGAAAGCATTACGCTGGATGAACTACAAAAACGTTTTAATGAAGCAGGTCAATCCGCTCAAAAGCCAACTGTTCAATTACGTGCAGATAAAGAATCACGTTATGATACGGTGGCGCAAGTTATGTCACGTGCGAGTGAAGCCGGACTCAGTGATATTGCCTTTGTGAGCGAAAACTGATTTTTAGTCATGCTGTAAAAAAAGCAACTCAGGTGAGTTGCTTTTTTTATCTCAAAATTTTATTCACTCAGTTTTTAGTAAATCTTGAAACTTTCCTCTAAGCTTTGACAGCTTAGGCGGGATTGCAAAGTTACAATAGCCCTGTGACGGATTTTTGGCATAAAAGTTTTGATGATAATCTTCTGCTGGATAGAAAGTTGGCACAGGACTGAGTTCGGTGACGATATCGATACCTTCCTGTTTTAACTCTACAATGAGTTGCTCAGCTTGCTGTTTCTGGGTTTCATCAAAATAATAAATAACAGAGCGATATTGAGTGCCGACATCATTCCCTTGACGATTCAGTGTAGTTGGATCATGTGTGGCAAAAAACACATGAAGCAATTGTGTATAGCTAACCCGTTGTTCATCGAAGTCAATTAAAATCACTTCTGCATGCTGGGTTTGCCCCGTACACACAGCTTCGTAGTTAGGGTTAGGAATGTCTCCACCTGCATAACCGCTAACGACTTTAATGACACCCTGAATTTGCAAGAATACCGCTTCGGTACACCAAAAGCATCCTCCACCAAATAAAGCTTGCTGCATATCCTGATCCCTTTCTTTATTGCTCATCACTTAATACTATAGTGTTAGCACAATTTATTCATAAAATTAAATGTATTGGTCTGAATCATGCGTTTATGTATCTGCCTTTTTAAAGGCAATGAGGGTTTGTCCATTTTGATCAAATAAGACCAGTAGTTGTGAACTGGCACGATAACTCGTAACTTTTGCCAATGCTTGTTGATATTGAGTGGCGGTAAGACTATTTGCATCTGGACACATCATTTTGGTACTTGCGATTTGACCAAAGCTTAAATGGTCATCTGTCGTGTTAAAACTGCCCATAATCTGGTTGCAGCCATCTGAACCGCTAAAACGTTTAGAGCTTGAATCAAACTGGATTTGAGGCGTTTTTTCAGAAGATTCCACCTGAAAACCATTAATTTCGGTAGCGACCCAGTGTTGCTGATATAACAGCGTAGGTTGCTGAGATTGAGATGAGGCGCTGGATGTTACTTTGGCTACAGATGCAGTGGGCGCTGAAGTGGTAGCGGCACAACCTGTGATGGTCAGGCAAGAAATAAGACCAGTTGAAATTATCCAATGCTTGAGCATGAAAATAACCCTTAATATACGGACGCAATTGCTAGATATAAGAGCAAAAAAACACTCAAAACGCAGTGAAAAAACGTGAAATTGTGTAGTTAATTTTTAGTGTGCTCTCACATTATCTTCACAATTTAGTGAGCCTGTTGATTGGGCTGTGGCAAGCCTTCACGGATGGCCGCGGAAAAGTTGGCACTGCTTTTATATTTAAATGTTTCGTACTCGGCTGAACGTGCATTGATATATGCCATTTGATACCACTCAGGTACCGTATAGCGATGACTGAGCACGTTCAAATCATAAAGATAATTAGGTAAATAACCAGACACGATTAGACGATAATCTTTCGGCAATTCATTTGGATTGATGGCTTGCACCATATCAAACACCAGTGTGGTGCAATTACTGGTCAGCGTATTATACCAGCGTGCTTCTTTTTGAAGTTCATCGACTGTTTTTAAATATTCATTAAACAGCGCTTTAGCCTGTGTATTGGTCATCTTGATTGGAAATAAATAGACTTGCTCTTTACGCACATTACTACGTGTATAAATAATATCTTTTTCATCCGCTGCAACCAGACTCAGTTCAAACTGTCTAAAAAAACCGCCGACTGCTGAAAAGTTCTCATTCTTTTCCTTACGAATTTCAATAGAAAAAACTAGAGGGGCTTGATCACTAAAATTAAAACTGACCAAGGTATGGGCAATTTGTGGACCCATCCAGTAAGAAGTTACGATATTAACCCCACTAATTTTATCCAGATTGAGATGTCGGGTTTCCCAGCGTTCGGTATAACTTCCATCAGGTTTCCAGTCAAAGTTGCGAATATTGTGCAAGGTGACCAAATTCCCTGTACGTTCATAGGATAAAATTTTAGCGACTTCAGGATTCCAGTCACGATTTTGTAAGGCTGGGATTGAAAAGTACCAGATCAGTACTGCAATAAAAGCCACCAAATAAATCGCCAAATCGACCCGTCGGCTAATCAAATGTTGAGTGACATAAATCCCTAAAATACTTAAGGCAAAAACGATCCAGACGCCAATCAGCACACGACTGAAAAGCCAGCCTAAGGGTTGTTGAATCCAGATAGCCATGCATACCCATATACTGGAAAAAATAATAAACAAGCCAAAGGCTGCCAGAATCAGTCCTTTGCCTAGAGCAGTTAAAAATTCTTTTTTTCCAATGTGCTGCATAAGTTTGCGCTAATTCTATTGTTATGTACTATTTATGATAAGTTGCGAATTCAAAAGCAATACCAGTTTTGTCATCAGTATGTTGTTCACTGGCTATCTTGTTAAAACTGACTGGAATGGCAGGGTAATGCGCATCTCCCTGTACATCGAGTTCAACATGAGTAAGTTCCAGACGATCAGCAATCTCAAGAGTCTGACTAAAAATTTCACCGCCACCTATAATAAATAGCGCGGTTTGATTGGATTGTTTTGCATCTTGTGCTGCACCGATTAAAGCCGCTTCGATACTATGAGCTACTTTAGTTCCATCAAAGTGCCAACTAGGATCACGAGTAATTACCCAATTGACACGGTTGGGCAAGGTGCGCCCCATCGATTCAAGGGTTTTACGACCCATGATCACGATACCGCCTTGTGTAATTTCCTTAAAATGTTTCAAGTCAGCGGAGATATGCCACGGCAAAGCATTGCCTTTACCAATGCATTGTTGCTGATCCATAGCGACCACATGGACCACTTCTAGGTCTTGAAAAGCCATTGTGAAATTCCTTAACCTTATACTGCGACAGGGGCTTTAATTGCAGGATGCGATTGATAATCTACAATCTCGATATCTTCAAATTTAAAATCAAAAAGATCATGAATGTCTGGATTTAATCTTAATTGACATAACGCCAGTGGTTCACGAGTAACTTGCAACTGTGCTTGTTCAAAATGATTGGCATAGAGATGAGTATCACCACCTGTCCAGACAAAATCACCAACGCCTAATTCACAAACTTGCGCAATCATATGGGTGAGCAAAGCATAACTGGCAATGTTAAACGGCACACCTAAAAATACATCGGCGCTACGTTGGTAAAGCTGACAGGAAAGTTTGCCATCTTGAACAAAAAACTGGAACAAAGTATGGCAGGGTGGTAATGCAACCTGTCCCGCTTCATTTGGGTTCCAACCAGATACAATCAGACGACGAGAATTTGGATTGGTTTTAATTTCATTGATGAGCCATTTGATTTGATCAAATCCATCAGAGTTGTAGCTACCATCTGCTTTTTGGGTTGCGCCAAAGTTACGCCATTGATGACCATACACTGGACCAAGCTCACCTTCAGGGCGACCGAAACGAGCCGTTTGTTCAGCGGTCGACCACTCATCCCAAATGCTGACTTTATTGTCTTTGAGATATTGGACGTTGGTATCGCCTTTTAAAAACCACAAGAGTTCAATCACAATCGAACGGAAATGGACTTTCTTGGTGGTGAGTAAAGGGAAACCTTTAGATAAATCAAAACGCATTTGATGACCGAATACTGAACGTGTTCCTGTTCCTGTACGGTCACCTTTGTCACCGCCATTGTCGAGGATATGTTGTAAAAGATCTAAATACGCGCGCATGATGCTCTCTAATCTGGATGGATATTAGTCGGTTCATTACCGATCAAATATTAAAAAATCGATGCTAAATCTTAACTGCTTTTACGCAGAATGAACAGCACAGCAGATCTCATCACGTTTTAACGTGGTGCGCGATTTTGATAAATCGAAACAATAAATAAACCTAAAGCACTGAAGCCGATGACCTGTATGGCTAAGATCCATTGATGTGGCTGAGGCAAAAAAGAAAAGAGGGTAATAAGCGCCATAATGGGAAAAACAAAACCAATGATTGAAAACCCTTCTGTATAGGGGTTATCAGCTTGAATACGACTTATTTTTTGCTGTAAAAAATGATGGATCATTCCCAGTAACAGACTCATGACAACAAAAAGCGCTGGTAATTTTTCAATGGTGGAACTGAGGTAAATGATGACACACGTGGCAATGCAAATCCCCAGTTTGATACCACGTGTACAACGCTCAGAATACCAAAAATCTAACATGTTAATGATCTTTCGATGAGTTGATCGGTGGCGCTTTAAGTAAAAACTGTGGGGAAAAGACAAAGACTGCAAGTGCCATAAAAGCAATGCCCTGAATACCCCACCACATCAAATTATTCATGGTTTTCATAAAAAGCAGAGCCAATAACAGGGCGATTGGAATCCATGTCAATAAACGATAAAGCAAGCCAGTTGGATTATTTTGAGCAAAATGTTGTTTTAAATAGCGACAGATTAAAAAAATGATACCCGTTCCAGCAAACATTAAAATCACGTCTAAAGGCAATGGATGATAACGATATAAGCCAAGTGCAATCAGTAGCGTAATGATCAAAATCAAAAATTTTTTCGAACGCGAAATATCAGAACTAAACCAGAATTCAAGCATATTGATTGGATCAGAATGGAAACCCTGAAAATGTAACATACAAATCTATCACTGGAAGGTCGAATCAATAAAAAGAGAGGGTTTTGATTGGTGGGATTGATGATGTTTTTTATTTTATGTATTGGAAAATTAAAATTATTTTACAAGTAGGAGTGATCAACTTAGATTTAAAATTGTTTAAATAATTTTGTATCGTTTCGCTGTCTTGATGAAAATTTTTTGAATTTTCGGTTTGATTCCCAACCAAACCGAAAATAAAGATGACTTTAAAAATCAGGTTGAACGATTTTTTAAAGGACCCCAATCATAAATTTTACGTTGATAAGCGTACCAAAGCATCCAGAGGCCAATCAAAATCATCGGAACAGTTAAAATCTGACCTTTGGTCATCCAACCCAATAAAATGAAGCCTTGATCAGCGTCGGGCTCACGGAAGAACTCCATGCTAAAACGAGCGATGCCATAGCCAATCAGGAACAACGCAGAAACAGCCATGCGTGGACGCGGCTTACTACTAAACCACCACAGCACTAAAAATAGAATCAGACCTTCACAGATGGCTTGATAGATTTGCGATGGATGACGGACCAGATGCAAAGGATCTGTTGGAAAAATCATGCCAAATGGATAATTCGGATCCTGAACGGCACGACCATATAATTCGCCACCGATAAAATTACCAATACGACCGAACATCAAGCCTGTCGGAACACAGGGCGCAATAAAGTCCAGTGTTTCAAACCATGTTTTTTGGTATTTGCGGCACCAGAGAATCATGGCCAGCATGACCCCGATAAACCCCCCGTGAAAACTCATGCCGCCCGTCCAGACCTGAAACAGCCAGATTGGGTTCGCCAGAAACTTATCAAACTCATAAAACAGCACATAGCCAATACGCCCACCCAGTACCACGCCAAGCGCTCCGTAGAACACAAGATCGGAAACCATGTCGGCTGTCCAGCCATCACGTTGTTTAGCGCGATAAGAAGCAAGTCCCCAAGCGCATAAAAAAGCCAAGAGATACATTAGCCCATACCAATGGACTTTCAATGGCCCGAGCGACAGTGCAACAGGGTCAATATTCGGGTAGGTCAGCATTCCTATTCCTTGATTTTTTATCTTCGTGAGATTCTAACGGAATAAAAGAAAAATGTTGTACATTCAATGTGTAAAAGATGACGAGAAAAAATTCATGTGTATTGTCTCATTGGCTTGGCAAGTTTTAGAACAGACACCGATCTGCTTATTATCAAATCGGGATGAGTTTTATGCACGCCCCACGATTCAATTACATCTGTGGGAAAACACGCCGATTATTGCAGGTCAGGATCTACAGTCGGGTGGCACATGGATGGGCGTGACTGCTTCAGGGCGTTGGGCGATTGTCACAAATTTTCGTGATGGTCAGGATAAAAAAACGTATGACACATCGAGAGGTGCATTGGTCGAAGATTTCTTGTTGTCAGATTTAACGCCGATTCGTTTTGCCCAACAGCTTGAGCAAAAACAGCAACAATATGCAGGTTTTAATTTATTTATGGGAGATCAAGCTCAGGCGGTTTATATGAGTAATCGCGGGGAAGCACCACAAGTATTAGCCAAGGGTGTGTACGTGGTTTCTAATGGTTTAATGTCAGAGCATTGGGAAAAAACAGCGCATCTGCGTAAACGGTTTACGCAAGAATTTTTACCGATGTTGCAAGACAATGCGAATCAAGATGATATTGAAAATGCAGCGTGGGATATCTTAGAGGATGAACGAAAGGTGATTCCAGAGCTTTTACCCGCAACTGGAATAAGCCCTGAAATGGAACAACTTTTATCGTCTACATTTATTCAAAGCCCTGTATACGGCACACGTTGTTCTAATTTTTTAAACATGAGAAATCAACAATGGAATTGGCTGGAAAAAACTCAAGCTGGTGAATTAAAAGATCAAATCATAGATTTGAATATTCCCTTAAACCAACAAAGCTGACCGAAGTCAGCTTTGTTTGAAATCACTAAAATTATTTTTTAACAACAGAAGGTGCGATTGGATCTGCGGTAATGTAACCCACTGATGCAGCAAAGCCATTGTTATAGTTTTTATTGATGGCATCAGTCAGTACTTTTTGGTCATTTTCACTTAAACCAGTGCGTACGCCTGTTTTGCTATCTACTTTATAGAAACGATCCCATTCATCGCCCGCATGCTGGAAGTTACTCATGATATACGTCCAGCCATTGACGTTATCAACTGCATGTAAACCTGTTGACTCGGCGCCTGCTGGTGCTGAAAGTAATCGAATCAACTGTTTAGTATCGACATTATATGCCCATAAGAAGTTATTAAGGTGATTACCACTGTCTTCACCAATAAACAGCGTACGCAATGTTTCTGAATATTTGAGGTTATCTGGGCTTGCGATATTGTTTGGATCGGCTGTATTACCTAGATTATCCATGCTGGTATCAACACCCATAATCAGCATATGGCTTTGTTTTGCTGCCCAGCTACTATTGATGACTGCGCCAGTACTATCGACTTGACCAGATGCGAGATCATGCGCCAATACACCGCCCGCTTTGATGGTTTTGCTAAAGGATACGTTATTGCTTTCAACCCATCCAGAAGCTCCTTTCACCATAGAGTCTTGAATGTTGGCCAGTGCGGAATAGCCAACTTTGTCTTTGATGTTGACTGTGGTGCCTTCCATTTTAGTAAAGGCCATACTTGCGCCTTTGAGTGCAGCATAACGATGTGTTTCAAGGAAAGCGGCAGCAAGTTGAATTTCTGCATCCGTAAAGCCGTTGTTGGCAGCTTTGAGTTTGACCCAAAGTTTTTTCTTGGCAAGAACAATCGGGGTATAACTTGCATCATTTGGATCAGTGGTTAAACTTTCCATAATGTTTTCAGGTTTAATACCACGAACATTGACCAGATCTTCAATGGTTTTACTGTTGGTTGATCCCAGTTTAATCCATTGAATACGCGCTGTTGTCGATTCGGTTAATACATCCAGATATTTGGCAACATAGAGTGTTCCCGCAGATAAATCTTTTTCTTTATCTGCCACGAACATAAAGAAACCGCCATTGGTATAGTCATCGCCCATAATCGCAGTACGATTATCTGGCATCACTTGAATCAATTCATGTGAAATACGGCCTAAACAGAAATGTTTTTTTGCTGTACCTGAACCGTCTTTATTCACCACAATTTCTGGTAAATGCCCATAGTTATAAGGATTTGCTTTTGAGGCATCGCCAAAATAGTATGTCCCGATACCATCCGCACTTGGGCCACCAATCCCTTGTTTAAATGCATCTGGTTCATATTCTTCGCTAGAAAGGTGGGTATTCCACGGAGAAAGACTCGCACCACAGGTAATCCATAAGCCATGAACTTTGGACATATCCACGTTAAAATATTTTTTAAGCGTTAAATGACCTGTTTTTTGATCTTGATCAAGCGTCAAAATAGCGATAGGCGATGGCAGTTGACCATACATGCTGGTTCCTGCCAAATTTTTAGTCGTGTATTCAAATTGAACCACATGGAACACAGGATTGGTAACACCTGCAACAGAAGCGCCTTCAATTTGGATCAAAGATGAGCCATCTGGACAGTCAGAGAAAAATTGGCGCTCTGAACCTGCAACAGACGTATCTTTGATTGGGTTGCCATTGACATCAAAATAACCACCAGCAACGATCGTACCGCCATTTAACGCAGGAACGCTTTCACCTGTTTTAAAGAATGAACTGTATCCAAGTTGATAGTCTGTTTTTGAGCCATCATCCCAAGAGATACTCAATTTTGAACCGACAGACGTGGTTGCCATTGCTGCTGGATCAGCCAATGTCGGCGCTGTCATTGGGGTAAACGTTGCATTTTTAAAATTAGCAGGTTTAACTGGTGTTGTAGAGCTGTCATTATCACTGTCATTGCAGCCCGCTAATGTTGCCGCAGTTGCCATTGCCCCCAATGGTAAAAAAGGAATTCCGCTGAACCATTTTAGTAAATCACGACGGGTAGGATGATTGCTTGCCGATGTCATAATAAATCCATAACGTTTGTGGGTATATTTGTGGCATTGATTCTAGGCAACTTAGATGACATTTTTTTTACGGTTTTAAGTCAATTTAAAGACAATATTTTTTGTAAAATCAAATAATTAATTTTATAAAAATAAAGCCTGAATATATTGAATATTCAAGCTTTAAAAGATGTTGTTGTTTTTAATTTTAAAGTTTTAATGTGCTGGTTTTTCTAGTAGTTTCCCAAAAAATAATCCCATCTCAAATAATAGCCACATCGGCACAGCCAACATCACCATCGAAATAGCATCTGGTGGAGTAATAAACATGGAAATAAAGAAACAGCCGACAATAATAAAACGTCGTTTTTCAGCGAGGCTTTGAGTGCTCACCACGCCAATCAAAATGAGGAGTAAAGTCACAATAGGAATTTCAAAAGTAAAACCAAATACCAGAAATAATTTAAGACAGAACTCAAGATAACTATTGATATCGGTCATTGGTGCGACTGTTTCAGGTGAAACGCTAATGAAAAAATGCAAGATAGCAGGCAGGGTGATGAAATAAGCAAAGGCAATGCCTGCAAAAAACAAAACGATACTGCCTACAAGTAAAGGCAATGCCAAATATCGTTCTCTGGCGTAGAGCGCAGGTTTAATGAATAACCAGAGTTGATACAAAATAAACGGCATGGCGAGAACTATCGCCACAAATAAATTCAACTTAAATGGAGCCATAAATGTGGCAGTAACATCCGTTGCAATCATAGAGGATGATGCAGGCAACTGCATGCGCAAAGGTTCAGATAGCCATTGATAGGTATAATTACGAAACGGAAGTAAGCAAAAAAATAAAAACAGCGTTACTCCCACGATTCTAAATAAATGCTTGCGTAATACCACCAAATGATTGGTCAATGGCATTTGCTCAAGTGTTTCGGCTGCTGTATTGAGCGTATTTGAGGGTAGCTGGTTCATACGGCAATCTTCAGTTCAATAGGGGCGGTCGGTTGCAATGTGGTGTGTAGACCATCAACCGTCTTTTCTTTTTGCTGCCAGTTTTTAAAGGGAACATAGCTTGCGGTTGAAATAAATGAATACACTCGAACAATTTTTTGTTGTTCCTGATGATTTTGAGGCGTTTGTTCTAATTCGGAAAGTTTTCTCTTTTCTATTTCTTCCAGTTGAGATTGTACTTTGCGTTCGAGTGCTTCAATTCGATTTAACTCATCCTGCATTTCTTTACGGAATTCAGAAATTTTGAGTTCACGGTCAATTTCATTTTGAATATTGCTGATATGACGTTTAATTCTGGCATACCAGCGTCCTGCAAAACGTGCCGCTTCAGGCAGCTTGTCAGGGCCCAAAACCAGTATGGCGATGACTGCAAAACACAGAATTTCGGTCATTCCAATATTCAACATGAGGGACGTTCCTTAGCCTTTTACAGATGATACAGGTTCAGAATTTTTCACATCTGCATCGATCGTTTTAGGTTGATTAAGCGCAGACTTTTCTTCGTCTTCACGAATTGACTTTTTAAAGTCTTTGACTGCACCACCCACATCTTTACCCAAATTTTTAAGCTTTGAGGTACCAAATAAAAGCACCACGACAATCAAGAAAATCACTACATGCCAAATCGATAAGCCTGCCATTTTTGTATCCTCCAAAAGTTTGTGGATATTTCAACAGTCTGTAGTGACAGTGCAGTGACAGAAATATTTCATTTTTAAGACAATTCAATTTTAGCTTTAGAAAAATGCTAGTATTCCACGTGATGATTGAAACTTTATTTTAGAGCGTGTTGTGAATCTTATTCTCCCACTGATCGCCTTTGTTGTTGGATGGATACTGGCTCAAACGCGATTCGCTGTTGGTCTCAAACCTGCATTTGCGACTTTATTGGCCCGTGTCTTTATTCCGATTGTGATTATTTACAATATGGTGTTTTATCAGACGGGTAGTTTAAGTCTGATGCTCTTTAGTTTCGTCTCCGCAGTTTTGCTGTATGCGTTGTTTATGCAATGCTTTAAAGATCGTTTAGGCGCATTATGCTTTAGCTATGTCAATATGGCGTGGTTGGGTTTTCCATTCGCGATTGCTTTATTTGGCCCTGAGATTAGCTCTGCTATGGTGGCTTTATATATTGGCGGGTCTATTTTTGGCAATATTTGGGCAGTCACTGCGGTGTCTTCGGAGCCACAGCCAAAATCGGTCATTGTAAAAAAAGTAATGCAATCTCCACCTTTTGTGGCTTTGGTTTTAGCTGGATTATTTAGGTTGATGGGGCTGCAAAATATCCAAGAAACCTATTGGGTTGATCACGTTTATAGTGCCAGTAAGATCGGAATGACCTTTGCAGGAATGTGTGTATTGGGCATGTGGTTACGACGAACCAAAGTCAGTGTGGATGATTTAAAACGAAGTAGCATGATTTTAGCGCTTAAAATCATTTGTGGTATAGCATTGTGTAGTATTGCTTATTTCTATCTACCGATTCCACATGTTCAGCAGTATATTGGTGTCATGTTTTTATTGTTCTGTTTACCGCCTGCGGCAAATATTGTGGCGCTTGAAACGCATTATCAGGCGACTGGGGTTTCAGCGAAGTATATTGCGTCGGGTACGATTGTCAGTTGTGTGGTGATTGCAGTTTATGGAATGTTGCTGCATTTTTATTTTTAAGTCTAAATGGTCGAAGCGCAATAGAATTTAATCCGTTATGTTGTTATTTCAGAACAGTGTTTGACCATTAAGACTTGAAAGCAGATTTAACCTTCGGTTCGACCTACCTTGCGAAACGATGTTTCTCATTTGGCAAAAGTAGGCAAAACCATTGTCGTTCGCAAAACTCGTTATCTTGCATTACATAATAATATATCGCAGAAACAATATATTGCAGATTATGGTTTGTCTCGAACAGTTGCGAACGACGTTTTCGCGTATCTAATTTTATTCAACTTTAATTCACTTTCTAGTCATCAAACTCTCACGAAAACGTTGCATTGCTTGTCCACGATGGCTGATTTTATTTTTTTCTTCCTTGCTCATTTCCGCACTACTGATCCCCAGTTCAGGTAGCCAGAATAAAGGGTCATAGCCAAAGCCATGTTCACCACGCGCGGCTTCTAAAATCTCACCATGCCAGAAACCCTGAAAGATTTGTGGAAGAGGATCTTCTGCATGTTCAACCAAAGCCAATACACAGACAAACATCCCTTCAATCACTTGCCCATTTTGACGAAATGGTTTGAGGTCATTGAGTAATTTTTCATTATTGGCCGCATCATTGCCATGATTACCCGCATAACGTGCTGAGTAGATGCCTGGTGCGCCGTCTAATACAGAAACACAGATACCAGAATCATCGGCAATCGCAGGTTTACCTGAAATTTTGGACGCATGTCGTGCTTTAATAATGGCATTTTCAATAAAGCTCAGTCCATCTTCAATCGCATCTGGAATATTCAGTTGCCCCTGTGGAATAACATCAACAGGCAGTTTCAGCTCTGCAAATAGTTTTTCAAACTCGGTAATTTTACCTTTGTTGTTACTGGCTAAAACTAAAGTACCTTGAGAGAGCCAATGCGGTGCAGACATAATCAAAACCTGAATAAAAAGAGAAAATTAAAAAACAAAAAGCACCCGAAGGTGCTTTAAAATTTGAAGAACTTACTGCGCCTGAATCCATTTGTCCGCACGATCAACCGCTTGGCGAATCTGATCTTGGGTTAAATTGGCAGCCAACGCCGTTTTTTTGCTTTGTGACATGTTAATCACTTTATTATCCAACATACCATCACGAGTTGATAACTCGTACCATTGATACGCGCCCTGATAGTTTTTCTTTTGCTCTTCCATCATGGCGAGATTATAACTAGCACGGTTGTCACCATTACTGGCTGCTTTTTCAAAGTATTTACGCGCCATCGCTTCATTTTTAGCAACGCCAACGCCATCTGCATACATACGGCCGACATTGAGCTGAGCAGGGGATAATCCCTGATCTGCGGCTGCTTTAAACCATGTAAAAGCTTGTTTATCATCTTTGGCCACATCTTTACCGTATTGGTAATGCGAACCTAAATAAAATTGTGCACCCGCCTGACCTGCTTTAGCAGCTTTCATCAGATCGGTAATCCCCATTGTAGAATAATGTGCAGCTTGTGCTGCAATAGATTGTGGTTGGGCAACGTAATCAGCATGTGCGTGAATACTTAAAAGTCCAACTACTAGTGTGCTGAATAATGTTTTTTTCATAGAGCGCTCACTCGATATATTGCGACTTCACCAAACAAATTAGGGACATGCTTACTTAAAAAGCTCCCTTGCTGATTCCCATTGACGGCAAGTCGATTAATAATCCGAATCTGATTTTCTGCACACAGTGCTTCAAAATCTCGGAAAGTACATAAATGAATATTGGGCGTGTTATACCACATATAAGGTAATGCATCTGAAACAGGCATCATTCCTTTCAAAGCCAAAAACGAGCGCGTCTTCCAGTGCGCAAAGTTTGGAAAAGTAATGATGGCTTGTTTGCCCACTCGCACCATGTCACGTAATAAAACGTCTGGTGCATCTACAGCCTGCAAAGCCTGCGCCATGACGACATTGTCAAAAGACTGGTCGGCAAAACGGCTCAAGCCAAGATTCAAGTCTTGCTGAATAATATTTAACCCGCGACTGACCGCAATTGCAATCTTTTCTTGATCAATTTCTAGCCCATAAGCATGAATTTGATGTTTTTTGCTCATATGAGCCAACAATTCGCCATCGCCACAGCCTAAATCCAGCACACTGGAACCCGGTTTAATCCACTTTTCCGCAAGTTGTTGGTCGATACGCATCAGATCGCCTCCACGTGTGGGGTAGATTTTAAAAGCGCTTCACCGCCTAAAAAAGCTCGTAGCGTTTTTACATAGAGTGGAATAGGAAATAAAAATGAATCATGACCTTGTTCAGCATCGATATCCAGATAAGTCACAGGTTTATGATTGGTAATGAGTGCATCGACAATTTCCTGAGAGCGTCCTGGGGCAAAACGCCAGTCCGTAGTAAAGGAAATCACAAGGAAACGACATTGGGTTTGCGCCATCGCTTTAGTCAATGACTGCTCATACTCACGTGATGGATCAAAATAATCCAGTGCCTTGGTCATAATCAAATAGGTATTGGCATCAAAATTTCGGCTAAATTGTTCACCCTGATAGCGCAGATAGCTTTCCACCTGAAATTCGACATCAAAGCCGTACATAAATTTGCCCGATTTTAAATCACGACCAAATTTTTGTTTCATCGCTTCTTCAGATAAATAGGTGATGTGACCCACCATCCGTGCCAAAATCAATCCGCGTTTTGGATAGCTATCATTTTCCAGATAACGTCCATGATAAAAATCAGGATCAGACAGGATGGATTGGCGCGCGACTTCGTTAAAGGCGATATTTTGTGCCGAAAGTTTGGGTGCGCTAGCGATGATCACACAGTTTTTTAAACGATCTGGATAATCCACTGACCATTGCAAAGCCTGCATGCCGCCCAATGACCCACCAATCACCGCATACCAAACATCAATGCCCAATCGATCTGAAAGCATAGTTTGGGTTTTGACCCAGTCACGTACAGTCACCAAAGGAAAATCCGGGCCGTAAGGACGATTTTCATTTTCAGGATTGGGCGAAGTTGGGCCAGTCGAGCCATTACATCCGCCAATATTATTCAGTGCAACCACAAAAAAATGATTGGTATCAATCGCTTTGCCTGGGCCAATACAGGCATCCCACCAACCTGATTTTTTGTCATCTTCGTGATGATAACCCGCCGCATGATGATGCCCAGAAAGCGCATGACAAATCAAAATCGCGTTAGATTGATCTGCATTTAAAGTACCATAGGTTTCAACCATCAGTTCGAAACGCGGTAAGCTGCGGCCACATTCTAAATGTAGAGGGTGTTCAAATTGAAACTTTTGTGGAGTGACCAAACCCACGGAGTCAGATGCAAAAGACACGGGAGCGATTCGCCTTCTATCTTTAAACCAATAATAAAGAAAGGATACCATAGGTATCCTTTCAAAAAGAGTGTTTTACGTAGTTTATACAGCGGCAGCGGCCACTTGTTCTGTGCTCAAGACACCTTGTTCAATTAAACGATTGGTTGAGGCCAAAATCGCTTCAATGGATGAGGTCACGGTGTTGTCATGGATTCCTGCTCCAAACGCACTCTTACCTGTTCCTTTGACTTGAATTTCAATCAAGGTCAAGGCTTTGGCGTTGGCACCAGAGCTAATGCTACGTTCTTCATAGTTCAATACATCAATCGGCAATTGAAGCGCATTTAAGAAAGCCGAAATTGGACCATTGCCTTCGCCACGTAATTGTTGGATTTCACCATCAATATCCACTTCGAGTTCAATTGCCTGCGTGCCATTTACGTCAGAAAGGCGATAGTTTTTTGCGGTATAGTGCTGCTGTTTAGCATTCACGTAAGTATCTTGGAACAAATTCCAGATTTCAGTTGCACTAATTTCCGTACCATTGCTGTCGGTGTGTTGTTGCACAATTTGTGAAAATTCAATCTGTAAACGACGCGGCAATACCACGTTGTAGTGAGATTCTAACAAGTAAGCAATCCCACCTTTACCCGACTGGCTATTGACACGAATGACCGCATCGTAGTCACGACCCAAGTCTTTTGGATCGATTGGCAAGTAAGGCATATCCCAGATTTCTTCGTTTTTCTGGAATTCAAAGCCTTTTTTGATGGCATCCTGATGTGATCCTGAGAATGCTGTGAAGACCAAGTCACCCGCATAAGGATGACGTGGATGCACAGGTAAGCCTGTACATTCTTCAATGATGGCAATCACTTCATTGATATTGGAGAAATCTAACTCGGGTGCCACACCTTGGGTATACATATTTAAGGCAATTGCTGCGACATCAACATTACCTGTACGTTCACCATTACCAAATACGCAACCTTCAACACGGTCTGCTCCTGCCATAATCGCAAGTTCAGACGCTGCAATCCCACAGCCACGGTCATTATGACAGTGAACAGAAATGATCACCCCATCACGACGAGCAAGATTACGGTGCATCCATTCGATTTGGTCTGCATAAACATTTGGTGTTGAAACTTCGACCGTTGCAGGCAAGTTCAAAATCACTTTATTCTCTGCTGATGCTTCCCAGATTTCAGTCACAGCATCGCAAACGTCTTTAGCGACTTCTAATTCTGTAGCAGAAAAACATTCTGGGCTGTACTGAAATACCCATTCAGTTTCAGGATATTGTGCTGCAATTTCTTTAATTTTTTTAGCAGCATTAACCGCTAAAGCTTTAGAGCCATTGGCATCAACATTCAATACTTTTTGACGGAAGGTCGGTGAATTAGCATTATAGATATGCACAATAGCGCGTTTCGCACCGACCAAAGACTCAAAGGTACGTTCAATCAAATGATCACGTGCTTGTACCAACACTTCAATATAGACATCATCTGGAATGTGGTTTTCTTCAATCAATTTACGAGTGAAGTCAAAATCTACTTGAGACGCCGATGGAAAACCAATTTCAATGTGTTTGAAACCAATTTTGACCAACATTTGGAACATTTTAAATTTTTGATCGATGTCCATTGGTTCAAAAATGGCTTGATTACCGTCACGCAAGTCGGTACTCATCCAGATCGGTGCTTTGGTAATTTCGTTATTCGGCCATTGGCGGTCAGGTAAATCGACTCGCTGGTACATACGGCGGTATTTTTTGCTTGGGTCTGCCAACATCATGAGATAACTCCTTGTCGTAGCGCTTGCTCAATATTTTTTAGGCAGCTTACTACTTTATATATGGTGTCTAAATACAATAATTTAAAGAAAATGATATAAAAATTTTGTGGCCAGTTTAGAGGCAAAAAGAGAGTATGCGCGCTTGGCGCAGCATCAGGAGTGCTGTCAAATCAGTTGTAGACTTGGAAAAAGCAAAAACGTATTTCATTTCCGTATACCATTAAATAAGCTTAGTGGTTTCACCTGCGTAAAAGATTTTACGACTCATTGGAGTGTAGGTGAAAAACGCCGCGTATGCAAAATCATATCCTAAATTTTAATTTGAATAAGTGGAAAATATTTCCCTGTTTTTTGCGTAATTTGTTTTTTATGCGGAAAGAATTTCCACTTAAATGCGTATTAAGGGTAAATATAATCTCGATTAATGTCTTTTAATGTGGCTGTTCCCATTAAAGCCATGGTGACTTCAAATTCTTCTTTTAAGATTTTCAGGGTATGTGCGACACCTAATGCACCTGCAACCGCTAGGCCATAAATATAAGGACGACCAATCAGTACGGCAGAAGCACCTAAAGCGATTGCTTTAAAAATATCACTACCACGACGTATACCTCCATCCAATAATAATGGAAACTCAGGATCAACAGTCGCTTTTATCATCTGTAACGCAGTGAGTGGAGAAATAGTTGTATCTAATACACGACCACCATGATTGGAAATAATCAAGCCTTGTGCGCCAATCTCAATTGCCTGTTTTGCATCGGCAGGATGGAGTACACCTTTAAGGATCACGGGCAGAGCGGTGTTTTGGATTAGCCATTCAATATCATTCCATTGAGGTGCCATATGCATCAGACCTTGAAATAATGGATGTTGATCAGGGGCAACATCTGATGCCATGAAATGAGCAGGTGTGTGGGGGTGTTGCATGTTTTCGGGGAGTTGAAAAAAAGCTTTGCGTTCACGATCACGAATTCCCGTATGCGGTGAATCAATGGTAACGACCAAGGCTTTGAAATGCTGTTGTTCTGCTAGTTTAACCAGTTCTAAGGATTTTTGACGATCTGCCTGCCAGTAGAGTTGAAACCATTTGTAAGGATTTTCTGGATGAAGTTCACCTAAATCTGTATTGGTAAAGGTACTTAATATGAAATTACTTTGCAGTACCTCAGCCGCCATTGCACTGGCTTTTTCTGCTTGTGGATGAAATAAGCTTTGATGGCCAATCGGAGCCATAAAAATAGGGTGAGGGTAGTTTTGTCCAAATAAAGAGAGTTGG
Source organism: Acinetobacter septicus (assembly GCF_019355975.1). Taxonomy (NCBI): domain Bacteria; kingdom Pseudomonadati; phylum Pseudomonadota; class Gammaproteobacteria; order Moraxellales; family Moraxellaceae; genus Acinetobacter; species Acinetobacter septicus. The sequence goes on from NZ_CP079898.1 coordinate 2,753,941, forward strand.
GTCTGACCTTGAGTTAAATCTTTTAGATGTCGAGGGATCAGTTTGATTTGCTCAAATTGCTCACGATTTTCTCTGATACTGATTTCATCCATTGCACCGCCTTGTAAATATTCCCAAGTCGCAGCAGATAAATGTAATCTGGCTTGTTGCTCGTAATCTGCGATGGTTTGTAAATGAGCAGGAATGGTCGTGAACGGTTTTAAAAGCGTGGGTTGTTGAGAATCCATACAAAACCTCAAAGCAAACTAGATGAGGCGATTTAAACATCGCTCCATTCTCTTAATAAATTATGATAAATCCCAGTTAAGGAAATGACTTGTGCATGTGTTGCGTCTAGCGTTTGACTGAGTTTCTGAATATTCTGATCCAGCTCAAATAAAATACGTCTTTGCGCATCCGATGCAATCAGACTTTGAATCCAAAAAAAGGAGGCAATACGTGCGCCTTGAGTGACGGGAGTGACCTGATGCAAACTGGTGGATGGATATAAAATTGCATCACCTGCATTGAGTTTGATTTGTTGAGAGCCGAACGTATCTTCAATGATGAGTTCGCCACCTTCATATTCATCTGGGTTGGTAAAAAAAACCGTACAAGATATATCTGTTCTTAGATATTCATTTGTCTCTGGGTGTTTGCGAATGGCATTATCAACATGCACACCAAAATGCCCATGATGTTGATAGCAGTTGAACATCGGTGGCAGAATCTTTTTTGGTAAAGCAGCACTGAAAGCTAAAGCGTTTTTTAGAATTGCTTGTTCAATTATTTTTCCCATTTTAACTGCTTCATCACAGTCCATTGGGAGTTGTAAGTTATTTTTTAAATGCGCGGATTGGTGTCCTGTTGTTACTTTCCCATCAATCCACGGAGCAGTTTGTAATAATTGTCTACAATGGTTGACCTGTTCCAAACTGAGTAAATTGGGAATCTGTAATAACATCATTTATCTCGTCATTAGAAATTAAAGAAGCACTTGAAAATACAAGTGCTTCTTATCATAACTGAATTACAGTGAATTGATTAAAACTTATAATTTACATTGAAAATCGCTTTACGACCTTCTCCTGGCATTGCCCAGCCATTGCTGCGAATATGTGTATAGTATTTCTCATCAGCGAGGTTTTGTCCGATTAACTGGAAGCTTAGATCTTTACTATATTTATAAGTTACGGAAGCATTGTGGATGAAATAATCATCAGATTTAACTTGTGGAACAAGGTTGTTGGTATTTGAAGAGTGTGTAGTTAAATACATTTCACCTTGATAAGTTAAACCATAGCCCACTTGCCATTGAGGATCGATATCGTAGGTTGTCCATAAGCTACCAGATACTTTTGGTACGTTAACAAGCTTATCGCCTTTCTGGAAATCAATATTTGGTGATCCATTGGCTTTGGTTTGATCGTATTCGCCTTCCATGTAGGCAAGACTTGCGGTAATTGCCCATTGTGGGAGAATATTTCCAGCTAAACCTAACTCAACACCTTGTACGTAGTTTTGGCCATCTATAGTTGCATCAGGTTGGCCTGCAATGTCACTGGTCACACGTACTTTATCTTGTTCGTTACGAAATACCGCCCCAGTTAATAGTAGGTTTGGATTGACTTCCCATTTTGCGCCAACTTCATAGCTAATCGCATGTTCTGGATCAGTATTACACGTGTTGGCAGTAATCACATTGTTGGTTACGGTTTGAGAGCAGCCACCATTTGCAGTGTTTTGAGTTGGTTTTTCGGCATTTGAGTAAGCAGCATAAATACTGGTTGCTGGCGTTGGTTTAAAAGTTAAGCCAACATTGTAAGAAAATAGGTTATCAGACTGACCATACGTTTTACCTGTGGTTACAGCCCCAGTGGTCGCCAATATTGTATCTGAACGATATTGTCCTTTTGTATAGTCGTCACGAACACCTAAATTAAGTAACCATTGATCGTTGAATTTAAGTGTATCGAAAATATACGCTGAATAAACATCTAGACTGCCTTCTGCATAACCTGTTTTGCGGAAATTGGTTGGGCCATGCCAGAAATTATCAGGATTATAAACATCCATATTAGGTTTGGTGGCTGCGCTACCATCCGCATTATATAGGTAGCCCCCTGTTGTAATGGTGTAGTCTTCACGGCTAAAACCAATACCAGTCACTAAAGCATGATCAATGAATCCAGTTTTAAACTTAGTTGTCAAATTGGTGTCATGCGCAAACTGTTTATTTTCAGTGTCGCGATAATAACCACGTGGGCCACTCACAACATATTGTCCTGGTGTGGTGCACGTTGTATATCCTGTTTGGTTTGCATTGGTATATGCTGTTGGGGCAGTACCGTTGGCAAGACAGAAAGTACCTTGTGGAGCTGAGATCGTCGTTTCTTGCTCGATATCACTATAACGCGTGATCGAGTTGAGTTTCATTGCATCATTAATTTCGCTTTCAATTTTTAATGTTGCAACATTATTAGTCGTATTTTGTTGGTCTAAGTTGCTATAACCATAGCTATTTTTATTTGAAATACCTGGTACGGCCTTGCCATTATAGTACGGTACGCCATATTGAGGATCATTTTCATCTTCCTGATAAAAATAAGAGAGCGTTGCTTTTGTTTTGTCATTGATTCCAAAAGTAATTGACGGTGCAATACCCCAGCGTTTCATTTCTTCATCGCGACCTGCATAGGTATTGTCATGACCCATCACATTTAAACGGAATGCTACATCATCACTTAGGACTTTATTAAAATCACCAGTAAAGCGTTTGTAGTCATCTGTTCCTACACCCAAAGTCACCTCATTAAAGTCTTTATTTTTTGGGGCTTTGGAAACAAGGTTGACACCACCACTGACTTGGCCAACGCCATTTTCAACAGAGTTTGCACCTTTTGTAATTTCGACTGCTTCATAATTGAATAAATCTGAACGATTAGTCAAAGCTGCGTCGCGTAAGCCATCAATTGTCGTATTGTAGGTGGCATCATAACCACGAAGGTTAATTTTGTCGCCATAACCGCCGCCGCCTTCACCTGCGCCGAAACTGATACCAGGTGTGGTCGCTAATGCTTCTTGCAAAGAAACCAATCCCTGATCTTTTAGCGCTTTTTCAGTCAAGACCTGTACTGTCTTTGCGGTATTGAGTAAAGATTCAGTATGTTTGGTCGAGGAGCTGTTTTTGGCATGGTAAGAATCTGTTGCTTGTTCTGCTTTAGCCTGAATTGTTGGTAGCTGAGTTACGCTATCATCCGATGCAGCAAATGCTAAATTAGGTAAAGCAATCGCAAGAGCGACGGTTTTCACTCTTTTCTTTTTTAAGCAAGAAGACTTAGCCATGTTGTTCCAGTCCATAAAATGATGAAGGAAAAGTGGAGGTTTGTTTAAGCTGTGCAATTCTAAGTAATAATTATTCTTATTAGTATCTATATTATTTACATTTGTAATAATTTTTTATGGGAAAAAAAATATAAAATTTTTTTTTAATTGTTTTTACTGATTACTAAACAAAAATTAAGATTATTTTAAGAAACTTTATTTTACGAAAAAGCTCATAAAACCCTAAAAATTACTCCTTTTTCATCATCCGTTTTGTATATCGGCAAAGTTGTCATATAATGTGGCACTTTTAAAAATTGTTACTACTAACTAATTATCGAGGAAGCCATGCAAGTAACGACTGAAGCGGTTTCGGGCGTTGCCCGTCGTTTAAATGTTTCTGTACCGACGAGCCGTATTAATGAGCAATTTGAAGCTCGTTTAAAACGCACTGCCAAAACTGTGAAGATCAACGGCTTCCGTCCGGGCAAAGTGCCTATGTCACGTGTACGTTCTGATTTCGGTCCTGGTATTTATCAGGAAGTGGTGAACGACATTATTCGTGATAGCGTTTTTGAAGCGATTCAACAAGAAAAAATCAATGCCGTTGGCATGCCAAACATCGAAAAAGTGGAACATAAAGATGACGCTTTAGTCTACGAAGCGACTGTTGAAGTGTATCCAGAAGTTGAAGTGAAAGCATTCAATGACTTAGAAGTTGAGCGTAAATCAACTGAAATCAACGATAAAGACGTTGATCAAATGATCGAAAACTTGCAAAAACAACGTCAAACTTGGGCTGTAACCAAAGGTATGGCGAAAAAAGACATGCAAGTGACTTTCGACTTTGAAGGTTCGATTGATGGTGAAAAGTTTGAAGGCGGTTCTGCTGAAGACTTTAAACTAGTATTGGGTTCTGGCCGTATGATTCCTGGTTTTGAAGATGGGATCGTGGGCATGAAAGCAGGCGAAGAGAAAGTTATCGATGTCACTTTCCCCGAAGATTACCAAGCTGAAAATCTTGCGGGTAAACAAGCGCAATTCAAAATCACTGTGAAGCAAGTTGAAAAATCAAAACTTCCAGAGATTGATGCAGAATTCCTTAAAATCTTTGGTTTGACTGAAGAAGAAGGCGTTGAAAAACTTAAAGCTGATGTTCGTAAGAACATGGAGCGTGAAGTTCGTAACGGTTTACGTAACCAAGTAAAACAAGCGGCGTTTGATGCACTTGTTGCTGCAAACGAAATCGAAGTTCCTGCTGCGATGGTTGCTCAGGAAATCGATCGTCAACGCGAACAAATGATTCAACAGTTCACCCAACAGTTTGGTGGTGCTGGTGCTCAAGCATTTGACAAGAGCATGCTTCCAGATGAATTGTTCAAAGAACAAGCTGAAAAATCAGTAAAATTGGGTGTATTGGTAAGTAAAGTACTTGCTGATGCGAAACTTGAAGTGGATCAAAGCCGTGTAGATGCTTATATCGAAGATATGGCATCTTCTTATGAAGATCCAACTGAAGTGATCGAATACTTCAAAAATGACAAACAGCAACGTGCTCAAATCGAAGCGGTTGTGTTAGAAGATCAAGTGGTTGATCATATTTTGGCTGCTGCAAAAGTAACCAATACTGATGTGAGTTATGAAGACTTATTGAAAGAACAACAAGCGCGCCAAGCTCGTTAATCTTTCATATAGATTGAGAAAAGGCGCGAAAGCGCCTTTTTTTATGAATCTGTTCTTTTCTGATATTCCGACAGAAATGCGCGTTTTATACAGAAATAAAACGATATTTTGAAAGGAATGCTTTTGCAATTTTAATGATTATCCCTCATATTGTGGGAATGAGTTAAGTTACAAAAATTTAGGAATAAATAATCGTATGTATGTTCCAACAATTGAAAATGCTTTAGTTCCTGTTGTCGTTGAACAGTCTTCACGTGGTGAGCGTTCTTTTGATATTTTTTCACGTCTACTACGCGAGCGTGTAATTTTTCTAACGGGTGAAGTGGAAGATAACATGGCGAATTTAATTGTCGCTCAGATGTTGTTTTTAGAAGCAGAGAACCCAGATAAAGATATACACCTCTATATTAATTCACCAGGTGGTTCAGTGACCGCAGGTATGGCAATTTACGATACCATGCAGTTTATTAAACCTGATGTGGTGACTTATTGTATGGGGCAGGCAGCTTCTATGGGAGCGTTCTTGTTGAACGCGGGCGCTAAAGGCAAACGTTACTGTCTTGAAAATGCCCGTGTCATGATCCACCAGCCACTCGGTGGTTTCCGTGGTCAGGCTTCTGATATTGAGATTCATGCGCGTGAAATTTTATTTATCAAAGAGCGTTTGAATCGTTTAATGGCAGAACATAGTGGTCAAGACTACGAAACCGTTGCCCGTGATACGGATCGTGATAATTTCATGACTGCGCAAGCAGCCAAAGAATATGGTTTAGTGGATCAAGTTTTATCTAAACGTCCCTAAAAGTTAAGATTTAAGTTGGAGTAATTATGTCCGAACATCCTCAAGGACAAAAACATTGTTCATTTTGCGGTAAAACGCAGTCTGAAGTCGGGAAACTGATTGCAGGTGAGGACGCATATATCTGTAATGAATGTGTGGACGTGTGTCTTGATCTCGTGCAAACCAGTCAACAAGTTGAAGCTGGAGATTGGGCAAGTCGTGAGCTACCTAAACCGCAAGAAATTCGTAAAGCTTTGGACCAATATGTGATTGGTCAGGATATTGCGAAAAAAACCTTATCTGTAGCGGTTTATAACCATTACAAACGTTTGAAAGTCGGTCAATCTGGACATAAAGCCAATCAGGATATTGAAATTGCCAAAAGTAATATCTTGCTGATTGGGCCGACAGGTTCAGGTAAAACCTTGCTTGCACAGACTTTAGCGCGGTTATTGGATGTTCCATTTGCTATGGCAGATGCGACGACCTTAACCGAAGCTGGATATGTGGGTGAAGATGTCGAAAACATCGTGCAAAAGCTGTTACAAAAAGCCGATTATGATGTAGAGAAAGCACAAAAGGGCATTATCTATATCGATGAGATCGATAAAATTACCCGTAAGTCTGAAAATCCATCGATTACCCGTGATGTATCGGGTGAAGGGGTACAACAAGCCTTACTGAAAATGATTGAAGGCACAGTGGCTTCGATTCCGCCGCAAGGTGGACGTAAGCATCCACAACAGGAATTTATTCAGATTGATACTGCGAATATCCTGTTTATCTGTGGTGGTGCGTTTTCTGGACTTGAAAAAATCGTGCAGCAACGTCAGGAAAAAGGCGGCATTGGTTTTACTGCGGAAGTCAAAAATAAAGATGAAAGCAAAAAACTAGCTGAATTGTTCCGTCAGGTTGAACCGACTGATTTGGTGAAATTTGGTTTAATTCCAGAGTTTATTGGTCGTTTGCCTGTGATTGCAACGCTTGAAGAACTGGATGAAGCGGCGCTCATGCAGATTTTGACTGAGCCGAAAAATGCGTTGACTCGTCAGTATCAATATCTATTTAATATGGAAGATGTTGATCTGGTATTTGAAGATGCAGCATTGCGTGCAGTTGCTAAAAAAGCCTTAGAGCGCAATACAGGGGCGCGTGGTTTGCGTTCGATACTGGAAAATGTGTTGCTTGAAACTATGTATGAGCTGCCAAGTCGTGATGATGTCGGCACTGTCATCATCAATGAAGCAGTGATTACAGAAGGAGCGCAACCAGTTTTCCAAAAGGAACGCTTACCGCACAAAAATCATGATACGGTTGAACAAGTTGATTTGAAAGTGGTTGATTCTAAATCTGCATAAGTTTTACATAAGTTCAATCATCTGATACTTATCTGAAAAGTATGATCTGCTCAGGCATTTCATGCTTTTTTATTTGCAAATAAAAAATGAGGTGTTAATCTTGAGGCGAAATACGCATAGTTTTGCGCCGTAAAATAAATGAAATAAAACGCCTTGAGGGATATCATGCGTTATTTATTATTATCACTGTGTTGCGTTGGGGCGTTGACAGCCTGTCATAGTACTTCCCAGTTAAAATCTGAGCCTGAAACCTTAACCTCAACTTTGCCAAAAGTCGATGTCAATCAAGAGCCTGGAATATTAGATCAATATCATGTGGGTGGGTTTTCTGTCGGTGGTTGGGTTAACCAAAAACTAGGACAATATTTCCAGCCGATTCAACCACAAAATCCCCAAGCTGCCGTCGTGTATTTATATCGCCCAGACTCACGCTGGAATCAACAGGAAATTGCTGCTGCCAATATTTTTATTAATGGAAAGCGGATTCCGAGTTTATTAAATAATCATTATTATTGGGTGGAATTGCCTGCGGGAACTTATCGGATTTCGACCAGTCGTCCTTTAACAGTTTTTCATTTTCAAGAACCGAAATACATTGATATGACGGTAGATGCAGGACAAAGCTATTATCTGAAATATGATGAAGAAAATCCTGCACGTAAAGAACGCACAGGACCATTTTTGATTATGCAGGAAAAAATAGGGCGTAATGAAATTGCATTTACTCGTTTGAAATCATCGAGCTATAACTTTGTAGCACAAGATACTTCAGGCAAGATTCGACATAAACCGCAAGAATTAAAACCTGCAAAATATGATGAAAAATCAGATGTGTTGTTGGTTAAGCCATTTAAAATCTGGAATCCAATGACGTGGTAAGCTTGATTCGGCTGAGGGGGTATCCCGCTACAGCCGAATCTGCATTTATACAGCTTAAAAAAACTTTAAAAAATGATGATAAATTACGGTTTTTCTTGATTTTTATTTTTTTCGACAATAAGAGGCGCAATAATCGCCATCATTTTTTCCTGAAAATTTTCACGTGTTTGATCATCATTGAACATTTCTTGACCCAAGCGCATCATATATTCGGAAAGCTCACCCATCATTTTGGCATTTTTCCGTGTAATTGACTGTCCTTCTGGCGTATTTAGAAATTTAATACTGGCTTGTAATTCTTCTTCACTATAGGTTTTTAAATAAATTTCTTCGATGGTTTTTTGGGTGTTTGGATTACTAATGATCTGCGTACTATAGTCTTTTAAAAGTTGACTGAGTTGATTCGCTGCTTGTCTTTCTTTGTCATTGAGTTGTTTTGAGCCTGTTGTATTTAAAATAATTTGTTCGGCCTGTTTGTCATAATAGGGCTTTAATTCAATGAGTGATTGACGTAATAAATAGTCAATTTGACTCACTTGCATGAGCTCTTTCACTGTGCTGAGTTTTGCAGGTGAGGCAAAAATACTGGTGCTAATGCAAGTAAGGCATAAACTAATGGAAAGGCGTTTTATAAGTTGCTGGACAGTCATGATCAAGCCTTGAATATTATAAAAATTAAAAGTAATGAAAAATAAGAGCGCTCTTAGTTTAACTCAATAGTCATCTTTTTAAGCTTTGATTTGTGGTTTTTTAGAAGATCTAATGTGATTCATGTTGAATGGAAATACTCTTAATTGTCTTTGTGTAAAATGAACGGTTTAATTCCCAAAAAATGAGTTGGGCTAGATTGTTAAAACAATCATTAAAAAAATGAAGGTTAGCAAACCAAATATATTAAGTGTAGCTGATAGAACCTCTGGTTTTTTTTGGAAAAAATAGGAAGCAAGATTAAGCTGATGAGGTAGCACACTACACTAATGATGATAAATATAGTGATTGCAGCTTGTCCTGCAGCCCCTTCAAGTTTATCCATATACATGGTGGAAACTTGAGCGAAAATAGCCCCAATACACATGCTCGCTGGAATGCCTAAGAGGAGATAAGTTACTGTTTTAGCTATAGAGATATCATGAGGGGCTGGTTTTTTTTCTAATTCCATTGTCTAAATTCCTATTATTATTCAATTTAAATTATTTTCTAATAGAAAAAAATATAGTTTTGATATAAAAAGAGCGGCCATATGGGTCGCTCTTCTTGCTCTTATATTTTTAGGCAGTTGCCTCTGGAGCATCGCGCCATAAGCTTTCAAGATCGTAAAACTTACGAGCGGTTGGTAACATCACATGGACAACAACAAAACCGAGATCGATCAAGATCCATTCGGCATCACGTTCACCTTCAACCCCAATCGGGCGAAAACCTGCTTTACGTGCTTCATCGGCAACATTATCAGCAAGGGCTTTAACATGGCGGGTAGATGTACCGCTTGCAATAACAATCGCGTCGGCGACATTGCTAATGCTGCTTACATCAAGTTCTAAAATATCTTTTGCTTTTACATCGGTAAGTGCATCATGTACAACTTTTAGACAAGCTTCTACATTATGCGGCGTTGAATTCATTGCGAGATCGTGAGAATTAGAAGCGCTGGGCGATGGTTCTAAATTCATAAAGGGTATAATTTCCTGACAATTACTCAGGATCTAATATAGCGAAGTTTTGACTAAATTTCAAACCCTCGCTGTAACACATTATGTATTTACGTCATTAGAAAAATATTTGTTTTTCCATTCGAAAGACTGCGCAGATGTGTATTGAGGTTTATATTCTGCTGCAATGTATCCTTGGTACTGACTGTGCTGTAACCACTGAAAAATCTGTGCAAAGTTCAGTTCGGCTGTATCAGGTTCATGACGACCTGGGCAGTCTGCAAACTGGATGTGTCCAATCTGGTCGATATTTTCTTTTAAACCTTCGAGTACATCTTCACCCATCATTGCCATGTGATAACAGTCATATTGCATTTTTAAAGCAGGATGTTGTACCGCTTCAAGCATTTCCTGAGCCTGAGCAATATTTTGCACTAAAAAGCGCGGCATATCAGTGCCATTGATCATTTCAAATACAGGTTCAATCCCATGTTCAGTCATCAGGTGACACGCCAGTTTAAGGTTGCTGGCCAGTGTATTTAGACAGGGCAGTAAATCTGCATCCAGCGGCTGTTTACCAGCTAAAATATTGATTCGAGGCACATCTAGCGCACTCGCGTACTGAATCGCTTGTTCCAGCGCCTGATGAAATTCAATTTCTTTGCCAGGAATGCCTGCCAGACCATTGCCACCTTGCATCAGATCACCCGTAGGAACATTAATCAGACACAGACTTAAGTGATGTTGTTCGAGTTGTTCACGAATCTGGTGAATGCTGAGTTCGTAAGGAAATTGAATCTCTACATGTTGAAAGCCATATTGACGTGCCAGTGCAAAGCGTTCAATTAAAGGAACTTCAGTAAAAATAAGGGAAAGATTCACTGCTAACTGACTCATGATCTTCATCCTTTAAGATTTATTTTCTATCTGTTTGATCATAGTCGCTAAATCTTGCTCGGCAAAGCCTTTTTGTTGGTGCGCTTGTAACTGAGTTAAAGCTTGGTTAGCCACAGGAATATTGAGGTTAAAATTTTTCGCCAATTGTACTGCGTTGTTTAAATCTTTCGATAAGGTTTGTACTTTCCATTGCACAGGTTCAAAGTTATGCGTTGCCATGCGTGGAGCTAAGATCTGAAACGGTTTGGAGTCTGCAAAACCGCCTGCTAGTGCGGGTGCGAGCAAAGTGATATCTACACCAGCTAAATTCGCCAATGCGATAGCTTCTGCAATTAATGCGCTATTGGCTGCTACAATTAATTGATTACAAATTTTGGTGGCTTGCCCAGTGCCATTTTCTCCCATACGCGTCACACGTTGGGATAGAACTTGATAAATAGGAGCTAGTTCATCAATGATTTTTGCATCGCCACCTGCAAAGATCACCAGTGTACCTTGTTCTGCACCCGCTGTGCCACCAGAAACAGGCGAATCAATCCAGTCGACTTGCTGTTGTGCGCTTTGCTTGGCAAGGTCTAAGGTCGTTTCTACAGACAAACTGGAAAAATCGACAATGATCTGTTCTGGTTTTAAATAAGTCTTAATTTGCCCAAATACATGACTCACCGCATGATCATCCGCCAGACAAGTCAAAATGACAGGATAATCGCCAATATTTTTAAGTTGTAAAGATGTAGCGCCCATTGTCATTAATGGTTCACAGGCGGCTTCAGTTCTATTCCAGACTGAAACTTTAAACCCTGCTTTTATTAAACGGCCTGCCATCCGACTGCCCATTAAACCCATACCCAAAAATGCAATTGGCGTATTTACATCAACTCTCATATTGGCTTCCTTATTGACATGTATATCCATCTATTTGTATTGGCGCGGCAAAAATTCAGTTTCAGGATGTTTGTCCTTTTGACGTGCCAAACGGCTATTTTTACCGAGAATCAATTTAAGCTGCCAAAGTTTTTCCAAGCGTAGTGCTTTTTTGGGTTCGTGTTCCATCGCATCTAAAACCCGTTTTGCTGCCGTTAATGCATCAGGAGAACGCTGTAATAGTTCAAGTGCTAACTGATTTGCACGTTCAATTGGATTTTCAGAAAGATGGGTAACCAAACCAATTTCTTTGGCATAATCTGCATCAAAAATACGTGCGGTCAGGGTTAATTCTTTTGCTAAATCTATGCCGACCAAACCTTTAATGGTACGGGTTAAACCCATATCTGGAACAAGCCCCCAACGACTTTCCATAATCGACATTTTGGTTTCTGGCTGTGCAATACGAATATCTGCGGCAAGCGCCAGTTGCATACCTGCCCCAAAGCAATAACCTTCGATTGCTGCAATCACAGGAACAGGTAGGTTCTGCCATACCAGAAAGGCTTTTTGAAAGAGGCTTTGTCCGGGTTTTATTAGCTCCCATGCAGCATACAGGCTGTTTTTAGGTGCGTTTAAGTCAGCCAGATCAATACCTGCGCTAAAGACTTGTGCTTCACCAGTTAAAATGACACAGCGTACACGACGGTCTTTTTCAATTTTTTTTGCGGTGCTGACCAGTTCACGCAGTAAAGCAAAGCTCATGGCATTGCGTTTTTCTGGTCGATTCAGACGAACTGTGACGATACCATTTTGATTGCTGACATTGAGAAGCGCCATGTGTATTCCTTTGATTTTTATTTATGTACGCAGCATAACATGAGCCAATCATGGAAAAATGACAGCTCAGTCACATTGAAAACCGCTGTGCTAAGACGTGATATTTAAAATTTGTTGTGCTGCACTCTCAACTTCACGAATACTGAGTTGAAGTTCCTCAAAACGATTTAAGACTTCCTGAATAAAAGTATCATCGGCACGACGGCGTTCTTTTCTCAAGGTTGAAACGAATTGTTCAAAGTCGCCAGTGACATGTTGTAATTTTGGTGTGCCAACATAGCGGGTTGCACCATAAAGACGATGCAACACATGTTCCAGTTGCGGGAAGTCTTCCAGTTCGATCAACTGTTGCATTTCATTGAGTTCAGTATCAAAGCTATCCACGAGCATTCTAAGTAAGTCTTGCGCCAGATCTTCTTTATTGGCTGCAAGTTGTAAGCTTTGCTGCCAATCTAAAATTGTGGGATCAAGCGCATCCATCAAAATAGTGTTTTCAGGTCTGGTATTGCTGGCAAAATTATTTTTAGTCCATTCATTCAGGATTTGAATAATTTGTTCAATCTGAATCGGTTTAGTGACGTAATCATCCATCCCGACTTTCAGCAATTTTTGTTTTTCATCGGATAGAGCATGTGCAGTTAAAGCAATAATCGGTAAGCGCATTTTGCCATCTAATGTCGATTCCAATGAGCGAATCGCGCGAGTAGTATCAATCCCTGACATGACAGGCATTTGAATATCCATAAACACAATATCAAATGGTTTTTCATCACGCTCAAGACGGTTTTCAATAATACTCAAGGCTTCCTGACCACTAAGCGCTTTGGTGGTTTTCACGTTGAGTTCACCCAGTAATGCTTCGAGTACAATCAAATTGGGTAAATGATCATCCACCGCCAGTACATGTAAGCCCTGACCATTAAATTGCTCATGCTCAGGTTCAAAAATAGGCTGATTGCTCAACAGTTGAATCAAGGCAGCACGACTCAGCGGCTGATACAGTGGTCTAGCTCGATATTCATGCAGCATATTTGGCTCAAGCGCCATTTGATAACCATAGACTGCGAGATTACCTGTATAGCGACTGCGAATTTCTTTGAGCAAGGCTTCTGTATCGCCACTATGATCAACAATCAACCACGTATTATCTGCGGTTTTTAAGCTGTTCAAGCGACTAAATAGATCGAGAATAGATTGTGCTTCGGTATGTTGTACCTGATAGTTTTCAAGATAATGGCGTAGGATATTTGCAGTTGCAGGATGCGCCAGAAAAGACACCACATGTAAATGTTTAAATTGAGGATGCACAATTTGGTGATCTTCATCCACTTGGAACAAGGCGGTAAACCAAAATGTTGAGCCTTTTTCAGTGGGCGCGCGTTCCTGATTGTCTTCAAACCCAATTTGACCGTGCATGAGATGGACAAGTTGTTTAGAAATTGCCAGCCCAAGTCCAGTGCCACCAAACTGGCGGGTGACGGAAGCATCGCCTTGAGAGAAAGACTCAAATAGTTTTTTACGGTCAGTTCCGCTCAGACCAATCCCGCTGTCTTGTACGCTAAAGTGAATCAGACATTGTCCAATATCATCATGTTCGAGTCTTACCCGAACAATAATTTCACCATCAGGGGTAAATTTAATCGCGTTAGAAATTAGGTTGGTCAGAATCTGTTTAAAACGTAATACATCCCCAATCACATGGGGTGGAATCTGGTCATCAAAATAAAATGCCATATCGATATGCTTTTGCGCCGCCAAAGGCGACAACATATCCATGACATCAAAAATCGCTTCTTCCAGATCAAACGACGCGGTTTCAAGCTCAAGCTTGCCGGCATCGATTTTGGAAAAATCCAGTACATCATTAATCAAAGCCAGTAAATGTGCAGACGATTTACGAATGGTTTGTAAATACAGGCTTTGCTCATTATTTAGATTTTGTTGGCGCAACATTAAATGAATAAAACCATCAATACTATTTAATGGCGTGCGTAGTTCATGGCTGATATTGGCAAGAAAAACCGATTTGGCCTGATTGGCTGAAATCGCCTGATCACGTGCTTGTCGATAGGTAATATTTTGAACTTCAAGTGTATCCAGTGTACGTCTTAAATCATCTTCAGTTTGTTCGGTATGTTCTTTAAGTTCTAAAAAGCTGAAATGCAGGCGTTTCACCATATTGGCAATATCACGCTGTAACAGTCGTAATTCGCCTGTACTATTAATCACCATGTGTTGATCAAGTGTATCGGCATTGAGACGTTGTAGCTGCATCCGAATTTCATACATCGGCGCGATCCAGCGTCGCGAGTAAAAATTGAGACATAACAGCAACAATAGCAGAGTAATCAGCCCTGTAATCACCAGTACGGTAAACACGCGATAACGTGCCAGTTGCAAAGGTTGATTGTCCATTTCAACCACAAGCCAAGTGGGTTGCTGTGCACTCTGAAGTTTAAGCCCATAAATACTATTATGATTATGTTTGATGGGGCCAAAAAAAACCAAGTCTGGAATGCTTGGCCAAAAACGGGTATCACGATAACCGATGCTGAGTTGCACTTGTCCTTGGGCATCAATAATGGCTGCGCGTTGTAAATTCCGTTCAGCAAACATGCTTTGCATAATGGACTGGGCATGATCGTATTGATCTGGACGCAATGTGACCAGTTTTAATAAATCTTCGGATGTACGCTGATAACGGGTTAATAATGCGGCTGCGGCATGACGTTGCTGTAATTTGGCTGAATTACTGGTTTCATTTAACACCAGCACAGTGCCAACGCCTGTCAATACCATGATCGGGACAAAAATCAAGGCAATGAGTTGACCATAAGCATGATTCAGACGTAAGCGTTTGGATAACTTTTTATTGAAATTTGACATAGCCCGATCAGATCTATCTCTTTGATCGGCATATTAACACGGCTTTGTCATAAACTGGCGAGGCTTTCAGCATTTTCAAGAAAAAGCCTGCGAAATGGGTGCAGTAAAGGTCATTTTTTCATACAATAGCCGCACCTCGATTTAGGTGTAGATCATGAGTAATACAGAACCTAATTTTTTTGCCGATGAATTTTTACTGGATCACTATGTAGGTAAAACGCCTCTGGTTCGTTTACAGCGTTTAGCCAAAAATAGCCGAACGACAGTATTGGCAAAACTCGAGGGCAATAATCCCGCTGGTTCTGTGAAAGACCGACCTGCTTATAATATGATTATGCAGGCTGAAAAACGCGGTCAGATTCAACCTGGCGACACTTTGATTGAAGCCACCAGTGGCAATACCGGAATTGCACTGGCGATGGTTGCCGCGATGCGCGGCTATAAAATGAAATTAATTATGCCCAATAACATGAGTCAGGAACGTAAAGATGCGATGCTGGCTTATGGTGCGGAGTTAATTGAAGTGACTCAGCAACAAGGCATGGAAGGCGCACGTGATTTAGCTTTGCAGATGCAGACCGAAGGTCAGGGTTTAGTCTTAAATCAATTTGGTAATCCTGATAATGTGGAAGCACATTACTTAACCACTGGCCCTGAAATCTGGGAACAAACAGGCGGCAAAATTACCCATTTTGTCAGCTCGATGGGAACCACGGGTACCATTATGGGCGTATCCAAGTATTTAAAAGAGCAAAATCCAGAGATTCAAATCGTGGGTTTACAGCCTTCTGAGGGTTCTAGTATTGCGGGAATCCGCCGTTGGCCAAAAGAATATTTGCCGACAATTTTTGATGCATCTCGCGTAGATCGTATTATCGATATTCCACAGATTGAAGCTGAAAAAACCATGCGTCGTCTAGCGCGTGAAGAAGGCATTAGTGCAGGAACATCATCGGGTGGCGCGGTTTGGGCATCGCTCAAAATTGCAGAAGAACAACCTGATGCTGTGATTGTCTGCATTATTTGTGACCGTGGCGATCGTTATTTATCAACAGGTCTGTTCTCTGTGCAAGATCCTGAATAAACATTTTAACGAGTACTATTTAGAGATTATTATGCGCTTTCCGACACTGGTTTTTGATATTGAAACCTTGACTGATTTAAAGGCGGGGGCGCATTTATATCATTTGGATCTGCCTGATGATGATCTGGAACAGGCGCTGAGCAAAATTCTCCGTCAGGAATCTGGCATGGATTTTCAGCGTTTGCCCTTACATGAAATCGTCTGTATTTCTGGTTTATGGGTGGATGAGCAAGGGTTGAAGCTCTTTTCCTTTAGTCAGGAACATTATTCTGAAGCTGAGATTTTAGCCAAATTTCTTTCTATTTTTGATAAACGCCATCCGAACTTAGTCAGTTGGAATGGTTCACAATTTGACTTGCCTGTGATTCTGTTTCGTGCCATGTATCATGGTTTGTCTGCACCCAGTTTATTTGATCAGGGTGAGTTAGATACCCAGAAGCGTTATAATAACTACCAGAATCGTTATCATCATCGGCATATCGATGTGATGGATGTCATGGCAATGTTTAATGGTCGCAATTTTCAGAAATTGGACGATATTGCATGTTTGCTTGGCTTTCCCGGAAAACGTGGAGAATCAGGTTATCATATACCAAGTTATGTTCAACATGAACAATGGCTGAAACTGACCAGTTACTGTGAAGGGGATGTACTCAATACCTGGCTGATTTATCTACGTTGGTTGTTACTCAAGGGTCAATTGTTGCCACAGGATCATGAACAGTGGATTCAGGCGACCATTCATTACTTACAGCAACAATCGCAACACCATGAGTTTTTACAGGTCTGGCAACAGACCAGTCATCATACTCCATTCACGCAACATTATTTTTCTTCAAATTCTCACGACTCATCACCCAACTCATCAAATCATTAGGTCATCTCTTGAAACACGCCACTAAACCTTCTGCTCAATCTCCTGTGTACACTTTTCAGGTCGAGTCCTTATCGCATGAGGGGCGTGGTATTGCGCATTTTGGAACTGATGTAGAACATCCTGAAGCCAAAACGGGTAAAAAAGTTTTTATCCGCTATGCGCTGCCGAGTGAAATCGTTCGCGCCAAAATCACGCATGAAACCAAACGTCTGGAAGAAGGGGAAATGCTCGAATTGTTGAGTGAACCTTCTCCATTGCGCGTAGCCCCGATTTGTCCTCATTATGGCATTTGTGGCGGTTGTAACATGCAGCATATAGATCCGAATGAACAGATTCAGTTAAAACAGAATGTATTGAAGTCACATTTGCAACATTTTGGTGGATTGCAAGCGACGCAGTGGTTGACTCCTTTGCGTTCAGCGCAGCAGGATTACCGACATCGGGCGCGTATCGGTGTGCGTTATTTGCCTGCCAAAAAGCAGTTAATAATGGGTTTTCGGGAGCATCAAAGTAATCGTTTAATCTCGATTGGTACTTGTCCAATTCTGCAAGTACGGTTGTCAGAGGCTTTACCTGAATTAAAACAATTACTGCAAAGTCTAAAAGGCAAAGGCAGTATTGGTCATATAGAGTTGGCGATGGGAGATTCAGAGATTGCACTTTTGGTTCGCCATGTCGAGCCGCTCGCCCATAAAGATATAGATCAACTACTGGGTTTTGCAAAACAAAAAGGCTGGCAGCTTTATCTGCAACCTAAAAGCTTTGCGAGCAGTTTAAAACGCGTGGATGAACAAGCAGAGATGCGTCTGCATTACAGCTTGCCTGAATTCGACTTAAATTTTGCGTTTTCGCCGCTTGATTTTACGCAAGTTAACCCAAGTGTAAACCAACAGATGGTACAATTGGCATGTGAATTGCTACAGCTACGACAGGGTGAGCGCGTGCTCGATTTATTCTGTGGTTTGGGTAACTTTACTTTGCCGCTGGCACGTTGTGTTGGAACAACTGGGCGAGTGGTGGGAGTAGAAGGTAGTGAGGACATGGTACAACGTGGAACAGAAAATGCGAAACGTAATGAAATTTCACAAGTTGAGTTCTATTCACAAGATTTAACAAAAGATTTTTCGCATCATTCTTGGGCAAAACAGGGATTTGATGCATTATTGATAGACCCTCCACGTGCGGGTGCATATGAAGTTATGCAGTACATTCCGAACTTTGGAGCAAAAAGAATCGTTTATGTATCGTGTAATCCAGCAACACTGGCAAGGGATGCAAGTGTACTGGCTGAGCATGGTTACCAATTAAAAAAAGCAGGGGTGATGGACATGTTTACTCATACGGGTCATGTTGAATCTATTGCTTTATTTGAAAAAATGAAAGAGCTAAACGATTAAAAATGAGTATCACCATAGGAGAATGGTATGGTCACAGTACGTGAACAGCTACCTGAACGACTAATTGAGTTGTCAGATGAAACGACTGTAGAACATGCCGAAGAAGCACAACGTGAACTGGCAGCATGGCTGGATCGCGTTCGTGATATTTTAGACGGGGCAGAGCTAACCAAGCTTGAAGAAATTGCTTATCTTATTTTACAAAAAGAGTTGACCCTAAATACCCACCATTCATCCAATACCTTTTCAACAGGCATTGGAATGGCTGATATTTTGGCACATTTACATGTCGACGAAGATACCCTGTGTGCAGCGATGCTGTATCGTTGTGTCCGTGAAAATGTCATTACACTGGAAGAAATTCAGAAAAAATTTGGAGAGCAGGTTTATAACCTCGTCAAAGGCACTTTGGCGATGGGTAAACTGTCTGAATTAATTGAAAAAAACAAACGTCTTGAAGATCACTTTAATAATAATCAGCGCGAACATTTAAGTGGCATTTATAAGATGCTGATTTCAGTGACTGAAGATGTCCGTGTTGTATTGATCAAATTAGCTGAACGAACCTTAGCTCTGCGTGAACTGGCAACGTCATCGCGTGAACGTCAGGAACGTGTAGCACGTGAAATTTTAACCATTTATTCTCCTTTGGCACATCGTCTGGGAATTGCCCAACTGAAATGGGAACTGGAAGATTTAGCATTTCGCTATTTAGCGCCAGATCGTTATAAAGAAATTGCATCTTTACTCAATGAGAAACGTCTTGAGCGTGAGCAATACATTCAGTTTGTGATTGATAAGCTCAAAACCGAGCTTGCGGAACATGGGATTGAGTCTGAGATTACAGGGCGGGTTAAACATATTTATTCAATTTATCGGAAAATGAAGAGTAAAAACTTAAGTTTCGATCAATTGTATGATATTCGCGCGTTACGTGTTTTAGTCAAAAGCATTCCAGAATGCTATCACTCATTGGGGATTGTTCATCAAATCTGGCGGCATATTCCGCATCAATTTGATGACTATATTACCAACCCGAAAGCCAATGGTTATCGTTCTTTGCATACCGCGGTGATTGCTGAAAATAAATCACTGGAAGTGCAAATTCGTACCTATGAAATGCATGAAGAAGCTGAGCTAGGGGTATGTTCGCACTTTAATTATAAAGAAGGCTCTAAAACCACAGATCATTCTTTTAATCATCGATTACATTCTCTTAGAGCGGTGTTGGAGCATTATCAGGAACGTAATGAAAGTAATGTCCATAAGCATGATGATGAATCAGAAAATTTAGAAGATCTTCAAAATTTTGAAGACTTTGAAAAGATTTATGTGTTTAGTCGTGATGGGGATATTAAGGAATTACCACGCGGTTCTACCGTTTTAGACTTTGCCTATCATGTACATACCGAAGTGGGTAACAAGTGTTATGCCGCGCGGGTGAATCAGCGTTACGTACCGCTCACATATGCCTTAAAAACAGGTGAGCAGGTTGAGATTTTAACCAAAAAAGATCGTGAGCCGAACCGTGACTGGTTGGTGAACTCTCTGGGTTATATTAAAACTGCTCGTGCGCGTGATAAGTTACGCCATTGGTTTAGACAGCAGGATCGTAGTAAAAATCTGGAAGTCGGTCGTGAAATTCTGAATAAAGAATTGGCACGTTTGGCGATTCATCCAAAAAGTATTGATCTCAACGATTATTCATCACACTTTAACCTGAAAACAGGTGATGACATATTGGTTGCACTGGTCAGCGGCGACATTAGTCTGCATGCCTTGATTAATCAGGTTAATCGTCAAATGCATCTGGATAATGACGAACCTGAACTGGTACTTAAACCGACACTGAATCCGCGTGCTAGTCATACTCTGTCTGCACATGGTATTTTGATTGACGGTCTGGATAATGTCGAACTTCATATTGCCCAGTGCTGCCAGCCTGTACATGGTGAATCCATTGGTGGTTATATTACGTTGAATCGTGGCGTGAGCATTCATAAAGTAGCTTGCCCAGATTATTTGCGCATGATTAAGAATGAGCCTGAACGCGCTGTTGAAGCAGACTGGGAAATGCAGCCGACTCGTGGTCAAAGTGTGCAGATTGTGATTGATGCCTATGATCGTCGTGGATTGCTTAAAGATCTGACACAAGTGATTTTTTCAGATCAAATCAATATTCGTCAGGTCAATACCATCTCTGAAGCTGATGGGATTGCGAATATGAAGCTGTTGATTGAAGTCAAAGGCTTGGCACAGTTATCTCGCTTGCTGGCACGTTTGGAGCAACAACCTGGAATCATTAGCGCCCGTCGCTTGGTACAGGGTAATTAAAATTCATATCTGAAACCATCAAAAACAAAGAAGCCCATCTTAAATAGATGGGCTTCTTTATGAATAAGGAGAAGATGCTGAAGAGTTAGATCAGCATCTGATGATGATCATTATTCAGAAACGACATTGCGTTTTTTGACATTACGCATCAAAGTTTCCAGACATTCGCGATGGTGGCTTAAACGATGTTCGAGTAATTGAAAATCGACTTTAAGTTTATGATCCATTTGATGAATCTTTTCTGCCATTGCGGCTTTTTTAGCATGCAACTCTTGTTCTTTCAACTTGGCCCAGTCATTAAGTGTCAGGGTAAATGCCTCATACTCTTGAGCAATACGCTGCTTCATTTGAGCAAGGTCAGTGTTGACATCATGACCGTAAATTGCCAAATCCTGTTCAGCATATTTAAAACGCATTGCCAATTCAGCCTTTTGAATATTAAAGCTCGGAATACGGCGCAAG
Organism: Acinetobacter septicus; assembly: GCF_019355975.1. Lineage (NCBI taxonomy): Bacteria > Pseudomonadati > Pseudomonadota > Gammaproteobacteria > Moraxellales > Moraxellaceae > Acinetobacter > Acinetobacter septicus. Next base: position 2,775,235 of record NZ_CP079898.1, read on the forward strand.
TTTTTCGCTAAGCCCAGTTTTGAACACGACCAGATCAACCATTTGGTCGGGTCATATTGCCACCATTTCACCCCATTACGATAATCGTATTGGAAGATATGATGGTAGTTATGATAACCCTCACCCCAAGTCGCGATTGCAAGCCAGAAGTTGTCGCGCGCTGTATTTTCATCCGTATAAGGACGTTTGCCCCACATATGACACAGTGAGTTAATAAAGAACGTCACGTGATGGCTCAAAATTAAACGAACCAGACCACCTAACAGCATGACGCCCCAAACATCACCGACAGCCCAGCCCACAGCGCCCAGAATGACGACATGAACCGCAATGACCAGTGGAATGTAATATTTGTGTTGGAACATCACCAGTTTGTCATTGAGTAGATCTGGTGCATTTTTGAAATTTGGTTCTGCTGCTGGATAGTCACGTAACATCCAGCCAAGATGTGCGTACCAGAAGCCTTTTTTGATGGAATATGGATCTTTTTCAATATCGTCTACATGGCGATGATGGGTACGGTGTCCTGAAGCCCAGAAAAGGATACTGTTTTGAACCGCAAAGGTTCCCATAATCATCAGGATGATTTTTAACGGTAAAGTCGCTTCATAGGCGCGATGTGCCCACAGGCGATGATAACCAGCCGTAATACCTAGACTGCTCATACCTAAAAGTACAAACATACTCACCCATGATGCCAAGCTAAAATCATGGTGATAAGCGTAAAGTGGGATCGCAATAACCGCGACAATCGGTAAAAAAACTAAAGCAAAAATTGCAATCCAGTTGATTGGGGCTTGAGTTGCGGGAGTATTCATCTCCATCAGCGCTCCTGGAAACCTTTTTGTGAAAGGTTAAAATAGTACTATCTGGCCCTGAAATTATAACGAACATGACGGGCTACGAATTCATCATATTAACATGAGCGAACACATGTTCACTAGCAATATTGTACAAGTGTATTGATCAAAACAGTAACAGAATTCAACAATGTGCTTATTGATTTTATCGCAAGATCCATCATGTTTATGAAAGATAAACGATGCAATCAATAGGGTAGGCATTTTGTGAGATATTCTTTACGCAACTTACTGTTTTTAAGTGTGGCTTTCGCTTTGGTGGCCTGTCAAAGTACAACAGCACCCATACAAAAAAATAACGGCAAACCAGCGTTAAGCGCCCACCATCTCAAACAGTCATCTGTTCAGCCTTCGCGTAAAAGTATCGATGGTGTACAAGATGTGACTTGGCAGATTACATCTGTCCTGCAAAAACGCGCTAAATTTTTTAATCAAATGCCTTTTCTGACATTGAACTCAGCTGTGCAAACCGTTCAAGGCAATACGGGTTGTAATATGATTTATGGTCGTTATACCTATAACTTTGCCTTACAGCAACTTGATCTGGATGTTCGGGCAGGCCACCAAAGTTGCGATGGTGCATTGGCACAAGAAGCTGAATTGATGGATGTCTTGCAACGTGTGAAACGATTTAAGTTGCAAGGTAATCAGATATTGTTGTTGGATCAAAGTGGGCAAATTTTAGTTCAAGCCCAAAAGAAATAAACCAGTTTGGATCAGTGAAGATTTAATGATCTTAAAGTGCTGCCAGCATTTGCTTTGGATAATCCGTAATTAGGCCCTGAACGCCTTCATCCCTGAGTTGTTTGGCACGGTCGATATCATTGACTGTCCAAACACTAATGTTTAACTCTGCTTGCTGGGAAAGTTGTAGCATGTCGTGGGTGGCCAGCTGATCCATCCAGCCAATATGACAACATCCTAGCTTTTGAGCTATTTCAATGGCTTGAGCCTTTATATCTTCTTCAATCAAAAAACCGCGCTTAAAGTTGCTGTTTTGTTGTTGTAGAGAATGCAGAATTTTTTCATCAAAACTGGTGATGGTGACTTGTTGTTCAAAGCCTTGTAAATATTGAGTTAAGCTTTGGGTAAGTTGTTCAGCATCAGCTTGATTATTCACTGCTTTAACCTCAACTTCGATATGATCAAAATCATGTAATAGATTTAAAACCTGTGTAAGTGAAGGCGTGTATTCAGCTTGAGGCCAATTTTTCCAGTTGTGACGGTGGTCAAATTGTTGTAGATCAATATCCTGATCATATACCGAGCCAGAAACACCTGTGGTCCGCAAAAAATTATCATCGTGAATAATCATAAGTTGATCATTGCTGAGTTGACGAATATCAAACTCAACAGCGCGAATGCCTAAGTCTCTTAAATACTGAAAACCACCCAGTGTATTTTCAGGTGCTTCGCCCCGTGCGCCACGATGACCAATGATTTGCATAGTTGAGTTATCCAGAATATGACCTTGTGATTTTAAAATTTAAATCGTGTCATTAATATTACGTTGCCATAACACTTCTGAGCCACCACTTTCACGCTGTAAGGTCCGAGATGCCACAAATAACCAATCTGACAAACGATTCAATAATTGTAATGAGGTGGTTTGAATATTTTGATCACGTTGCTGGACCGTAATCAAACTGCGTTCTGCACGGCGGCATACCGCACGAGCTTGATGTGCATAACTACAGGCCAAGCTACCAGAAGGCAGAATAAACTCTTTAAGCATTGGAAGCTGCTCATTCATCTGGTCAATACTTTGTTCTAAGTACTCAATGCTGGCATCTTGCAATAAGGTATAGTTGGGGATACAGACCTCACCGCCTAAATCAAACAGCCAGTGTTGAATCAGACTTAAATGTTTTTCCCATTTTTCTTTTTGGGTCGAATCTGAATGGGCAATTTGAGCACGTAATACCCCTAAAATTGCGTTCAACTCGTCCACTTCACCGAGTGCTGCAATACGCAGATCATCTTTGGAAACGCGAGAGCCATCGCCCAAACCTGTGGTGCCTGCATCGCCAGTGCGTGTATATATTTTACTTAAACGGTGTCCCATAAATTTTCCTTCAAAAAAAGGATAATGTCGGTCATTACATTATCCTTAAACTGCGCTGTTTAAAATATTTTTATCTATTTTTGTTTAATACGAAAGCGTTACTCCTGCTGAAGCAAGACGACCGCCGTTGATGTAAAACTCATCGCCATAATAATTTGCAGTTTTGTATTTTACATCCCCGACATTTTTAATATTGGCAAATAGTTTCACATTCGGATTTAAATTCCAGTATCCGTGCAAATCTACAGTGGTATAGCCTGGAGTCTTTGCTGAATTTGCAGAGTTAGAGATTTTTGATGTCGATTTTGCCACTACAGCCGCACTCAAGCCATACACTTCATTTTCCAAACCTGTCGTAATGCTCAAGCTTTGACGTGGACGTCGAATTAATTCGAGTTTAGTCTCTTCATTTTCTGTTTTAACATAGGCATATTCAGAGCTAAGGAATAAATCATTCTCTTTCCATTTAAAACCAACTTCACCACCTGTCATTTTAGCTTTACTGACGTTTGCATAAGTTGAGTCAGGATAGCCAGATACATATTCGATCAAATTCTTGACTTTGGTTTGATAGACCGAAGCGTAAGTAGAAAGACCATAGGCAAGTTTCTGATCTATCCCAATTTCATAAGAAAGACTTTCTTCTGGCTTTAGGTTCGGATTACCGTAGGTGTTACCCCATACAGGATCTTCATAAAAATAATACAGTTGGTTTCCTGTAGGTGCCTTAAATGCAGTTCCCACATTGGCATAAATGCTAGTCAATGGTGCAATTTGATAACGACCTGCGAGTTGCCCTACAGTGTGTGTGCCAAATTGATCATTGTCTTCAACACGAATACCTGCCTGAGTACTTACGCCATTATTTTGGTACTGATGTTGTAGATAATAGCCTGTTGAATCTAAACTTTTTTTATTGCCAAGTATCGAGAGACTATCGACATCTGCATTATTAATTGAAGCACCGAGCAAAATATTTTGATGATCTGTGAACTTCCAGCGTAAGTTTAGATCACCTTCATTTCTTTCAGTATTGAAATAACCAGTATAACTTTTACCTGTCAGTTCATCCTTAAAGTTTGAATAGCGTGCATTCAAGATTAAATTGGGGAGAATGTTATAACGACCATTGGCATTGATGAGGCGATTAAAAATGTCATGCGCACCGCCGTAGTAGATATTAGTGCCTTTATTTTCGTTTATTTCGACATTGGCAGCATACTGTGTCTGTTCATAACCGACTTTAGCACTATAACCAATTTGGTCGTAGCTTGAACGTTCATCTGTTTTATTCGTGACAGGGGTGCCATCACTTTCCATACGCTGACCACGTAATTGTGCATAAAAACCTTGTGTGCTCACTAGATCTGCACCAATCACAGATTTATAGGTTTTATCTTCACCCGCTTCAGTGGTGACAAAGAGCCTTTGTTGAGTTGGTGCTTTGGTGACGACATTGATCACACCACCAATTGCATCTGTACCATATTGCACAGATGCAGGGCCTTTTAAAATTTCAATTTGAGCTGCATCGCTAAGGTCAATATATGGAATACTTGCACCACCACCCAAAGCAGTATTCAGACTGGCACCATCTTTTAGGAATAAGGCGTGGGTTGAATTAGTACCACGAATAAAAGCAGAAGTCAGTTGACCAACACCACCACTTTGTATGATATTCAAACCTGCTTCACGGCGCAGAAGTTGACCTAAGTCTGCAATTGGTGATTGCTCTATCGTTTCTCGATCAATCACTGAAATCCGCGCAGGGACTTCACTCACTTTCTCTGCACTTTTAGAAGCTGTAACGACAATAGGATCAAGTTTGGTGGCATTCGTTGATTCATCTGCAAATGCAACAGATGAAAACCCCATCGCAATAGCGATAGCACCCACTAAACGAGTAGGTTGTAAAGAAATAGACATGATGTTCTCCATACATTCACCCCACGTGAATGATTGAGTTGGCGGATGCAACAAGCAGGTCTCCGGACTTCAATATTATACCTATCAGGGTATTCACATATTCACCTTCCCACATCTGATCATGCAGTGGTGTTAAGCCCAAATTAGCCTAAAAAATATGCTTTACATTGTTACCGTTGCGGGGGCAGTGCTGGAGTTTCACCAGCTTCCCTATGGCGATTGCTTTGACTTGTTGCCATTTGGGCGAAGTATAAAGTCTGGCTGTGAATTAAACAATCTGAATACGATCTATTCACACTAAGTTTTTCCGCAACAGAGAGAAATTGCATTACAATAGCTTTCTTTTTATGATTTATAGATGGCTATAGATCAGGCAACCAAGAGCCATGTCCTTATGCGAACGCGCGCAAAAATTTGCGGTATTACCCGTTCTCAAGATATTTTATCGGTCGTTCAGGCAGGTGCTGACGCCATAGGCTTTGTATTTTTTCCACCAAGTCCGCGTTATGTTAGCCCAGCGCAAGCACAGCAGCTCATCGAACATATTCCGCCGTATGTACAAACAGTGGGTTTATTTGTGAATGCCAGTGCAGAACAGATTCAGACAACACTTGAGCATGTCGCATTAGATATCATACAGTTTCACGGTGATGAAACGCCTGAGCAATGCCAGCAGATAGCGAGCGTCTGTAAACGCCGTTGGTATAAAGCGCTTCAAGTCAAACCTGATCTGGATGTCGTGGGTGAAATTCAGCGTTATCAGGCTGCGGGGGCCAGTGCAATTTTACTCGATGCATGGCATCCTGAACTCAAAGGTGGAACGGGTCATCAATTTGACTGGTCGAAGTTTCCTCAAATAGATATTCCTCTGATTTTGGCAGGAGGCCTAACGCCTGAGAATGTCGAAGATGCGATTGAAATAACACATGCTTACGCGGTAGATGTGAGTGGCGGTGTAGAATCTGCCAAAGGTATCAAAGACCAACAACTTATAGAAAGATTTATGCAAGGAGTCCAACGTGGATCAGCAAAACGCTAGTCAAAACGGTCAGATGGTTGACTATACGCAATATCCAGATGCTCGTGGGCATTTTGGTATTCATGGCGGACGTTTTGTGTCAGAAACGCTCATGGCGGCTTTGGAAGATTTAGAAAGTCTTTATAACCGTATGAAAAATGACGAGCAATTTTTGGCAGAATTCGACCGTGATCTGGCTTTTTATGTCGGACGTCCGAGTCCGCTATATCATGCAGAGCGATGGTCGAAACACTTGGGCGGTGCACAGATTTATTTAAAACGTGAAGACTTGAACCATACAGGTTCACACAAAGTGAACAACACCATTGGTCAGGCATTATTGGCGAAACTTTCAGGTAAAAAGCGGATTATTGCTGAAACAGGTGCAGGTCAGCATGGTGTTGCTACTGCAACGATTGCCGCGCGTTTGGGCATGGAATGTGTGGTTTACATGGGTGCTGAAGATGTCAAACGTCAGGCCATGAATGTTTATCGTATGCGTTTGCTCGGTGCAACGGTGGTGCCTGTGCAAAGTGGCTCAAAAACCTTAAAAGATGCCATGAATGAAGCCATGCGTGACTGGGTCACCAATGTTGACAGCACCTATTATGTGATTGGAACCGTGGCTGGGCCGCATCCGTATCCACAATTGGTACGTGATTTCCAATCGATTATTGGTCGTGAAGCACGTCAGCAAATTCAGCAGCAGGCCGGTCGCCTACCCGATGCTCTAGTGGCTTGTGTCGGTGGTGGTTCGAATGCGATGGGCTTATTCTATCCATTTTTGAATGACTATGACGTCAAAATGTATGGTGTTGAAGCGGCAGGTTATGGTGTCGAAACAGGTAAACACTCGGCACCACTCAATGCAGGCCATATTGGTGTGCTGCATGGTAATCGGACTTATTTGATGAGTGATGCTCAAGGTCAAATTATAGAAACGCATAGTATTTCAGCAGGTTTAGATTATCCGGGTGTAGGCCCAGAACATAGTTTCTTAAAAGATATGCAACGTGTGCAATATGTGCCAATCAACGATGACGAAGCCTTACAGGGCTTCCGTGATTTGACCCAGATTGAAGGAATTATTCCTGCACTCGAAAGCTCTCACGCAATGGCTTATGTCACTAAACTGGCACCAACCATGTTGAAAGATCAAATTATTATTGCGACAGTTTCAGGTCGTGGTGATAAAGACTTGATGACGGTTGCCCGTGTCGATGGCGTTGAAATGGTTGAAATGTAATCTTCAACTTATTTATTTTCAGGATTTAGGCTGCCGATCAGGTGGCCTTTTTCTTCAACAAAAGAGAATAAAATGTCAAATCTATTTGTGGTCATGCTCGGTGGTCGTCATGCCCGTGCCAATACCGAAGTGCATGATGTGGTCTTTGCCCTCGGATCTTCGCTAGAAGACATCACGCCGCAACTGAAACAAGCATGGTTTGGCGAGCTAAAAGGCCTACACATCGATGCATGGATGAAGGTAAATGGTGTGGAATCAGAAGGCGTATCTTATCAAGTCTATTTCTCTCATGTTGCACCATCTGCACAGGATCAAAAGCTATATTTGATTAATCTGGGTGGCTACGATGCACGTGAATTTGGCGAATTACATCGTTATGTTTTGGTGGTTGCCCCCGATGCGGTGATTGCCAAACAACGCGGTAAAGCTTATATCGATCAAAAATGGCAAAAAGCCCATACCGATCGGGTGCTTGAGGTGGATGATTGTTTGGCGATTGATTGTGTGCATGGACGTTATATTCATTTAGTTCAAGGCTCATTTGCTCCGAATCATTGGGAAAATACCTATCTCACTTTGGTTTAAATGTTCGGATTTCAAAATAATCGTGTAGAAAAACAATATGTTTTTCATCTATAAGTGAAAATTGTGTAAAATTTGCACGCGTGTCCTGATTTTTAAATGGATCATTTAAACGGATAACTGAAAATGGATTTAATACAAGAAAGTGGCCAACCACGTTATGGTCGTTTTAAGGAAATTCCGAGTGCGATTAGCCTCAGTCGTTATGTCTATCAATCGCCTTTTGGCAAAATAGAAAAGGGGTGGGGACGTAAACTGAAATATAAGAAATTTAAATTTTGTAGTATTCAGCACGAACATTATTCAATTGGGCTTGCCATTGCCGATATTGCGTGGGCAGGGCATGGTTTTTTTTATATTTATGATCATTTAACCCAACAAGTGCTGGAGTGGAATGCCATTCAGCCTTTGGCGCGTAAAACGCATGTCGATGAGCAACCACAATTTAACCAAAGTTATTTTTACAAAGCACCGTTTGAAATTGAAATGCAACATGCCAATGGTGTGCGCTATGTACGTGTGACCAAATATGGCGAAATTAAACTCAGCGCGCGAATTTTCTGTGCGGGAACCGAGCCTTTAAGTTTATGTTAACCCAATGGTATTAATGGTTGGACTTATACCCAAAAGAAAACGACTTTGGCCGTTGAAGGATATTTTATCAATAAACAAAATCAACTGATTGAGTTTAATGATAAAACTTTTGCTGCTTTAGATGATACCTGTGGATTTTTGCGTCCCGAAACTGCGTGGTTTTGGCTGTCCTGTAATTTTTGGGATGCTCATGGACAGCGTATTGGAATTAATCTGGCCTCTGGGGTGAATGAAAGTTTTGGAAATGAAAACTGTCTGTGGGTCAATGGTCGTCTTTATCCGCTCAGCGATGTCTTGTTTGAGCGCCTACAGGAAAATCGCTGGCGTATACGTTCTCTGGATGAAAAGTTGCAACTTGAAGTTGAAACGGGTTGGCGACGTTATGAAAATATTAATCTGAGAATGGTGGGCAGTCAGTTTAGCCAATGGCAAGCTAACGTTACTGGGCAGATTCAACTCGAACAGGGGAGTGTGATTAAGCTCAATGCTGAATATGCCTTGCTCGAACAGCATTATGCCAAATGGTAATGTTTCGAGTTAACAGCAGGCTTTAATAGCCTGCTTCCCAAAACGCTTGACCTGCTAAAATAGGATCACCAGTTTCTTCATAGGTTTTGACCCAGACATCGTATTGATGAATTACAGGATGCTGGCTGGGATGAAAGTCAGATTTATACCAGTCCAGATATTCCTTTTTCATCGTCGTTAAAATTCCCTTGCGCCCTAAAAACCACGGTAAGCCTTTACGGAACAATTGCAAACGCTGCCGACCATTAAAGCCGTCACAGCGTAACATGACATTGGCACGATATAAGGTGAAGCCGAGCATCAAAGCGGTGGTGATTGCCAGCGCAAATTTACGTGTGGCCTCGGGCACTTCTCCGACCTGTTGCATCACGTCAAAAGCCACATCACGATGCTCCATTTCTTCAATCGAATGCCATGCCAACAAAGCCCGAACATAAGGATGTACCTCTTGCAGCGTTGCTCTTTTGCTATAAAATGTTTCTGCCATCAATGCAGTCAAATGTTCTGCCGCCGCAGTCATGGCGATATTGTATTGCGGTGAGCGTTTGGTGAGCTCAAAGCGGAAAATCTTTTTGAGCGTGGTCGTAAATTGCTCAACGGGCATACCTTGCTCTTTCATGAGTTGATTCATTTTGTCATGGGCAATGCCATGCTGAGCTTCCTGTTTGATAAAGTCAGCCACTCGTGCCTGTAAGTCAGGATCCTGAATCTTGTCACGAAATAATCGGACGCACTCGATAAAATAACGTTCGCCATCTGGAAAAGTCAGACTCAGTGCATCAAAAACTCGAGTTCGAAATGGATCACCTGCAAACCAAAAACGAGGAACATCTTCAAGTTTAAAGTCCAGTTTGCTGCGCACCACAGGATCGACCTGATATTGTACATGGGCATTCATTTGTTTTAATTCTCGGTTGAAACAATGATTTTAGTATGGCGACAATCATCCGTTTTGTTTTGACAGTTGTTGCCATATTTTATACAAATAGCGACATGAGACAAAAAGGATGTCGCAATGTCAGTAAAAATCATAGTGGGATATGTACGCCTTCTGCATCGCGTCTTGCAGCATTATCAACTGGAATCTCTGCTGAGTGGTTCAGAACAACAGTCGCAATGGCAACAATTGACTGATGCATTGAACAACGATGCTGAACAGGGGTTCGATTTAACAGTTTATCTACAGTTGATGAAGCAACTCCAGCGGTATTTTAAACGTCCGATTAGTTTGGTTATGGCTGAACAAGCCAGTTTGCAGGACGCGGGAATGATGGGCTATCTGGCATCCACCAGTTTAAATTTACAACAGGCGATGTATTTGCTTGAGCAATATTATCCCTTATTGTTTCAACAAACCAATCTGGAACAGCTCAAAATTGTGGAGCAGGATCAACAGATTCAGATCATGTGGAGCGCAAATTATCAGGATTACCGTGAAATTTATGAACTGAATTTGTCATTAATCTTTAGAATTTCGAAACTGATTGCGCAGGAGCAATTGATCCCGCCTCGTTTGATTCAGTTAGGACTGCCCCCGCATTTATCATTAAGCCATTATGAGCAGTTTTTTGGCTGTAAAATTCAGCTGTATGTGGGGCAATATAAAATCTGTTTTGATCAACAGGTACTACAAGCACGAAGTTTTGCTGCCGATCAACAACTCAATCAGGTGTTATCCACTCAAGCTAAACAGTCCTTACAACAGGCAGATACGTTTGAGCACCGACAGCAGTTATTAAAACAAAAGGTCTGGGGTTTTATTGAACAGGCATTAAAACAACAAAATGAAGTCATTCAGGATTATGTCGCCAGACAAATGCATTATTCTGAACGTACTTTACAACGGCAGCTCAAATCTTATCAGCTTAATTTTCAGGATATTCTGGACGAATATCGTCTAAATTTAAGTCAAACTTATTTAAAACAAGGACGTTCACTGGTCGAAATTGCGGCATTGTTGGGTTATGCCGATCAAAGCGCATTTGGCCGCGCCTTTAAACGTTGGACGGGGCAAACCCCAAAACAGTTTTTAAAACAACTGTAAGGTGATGAATAAGTCGCGCTGAATCAAATAAACACCCTGAGAATGAACTATTTTTTACGTAGACAACTGCAAAAGAACTTGATTTCATTATCTGTTTTTATAACAGATATATCAAACTGCCATGTTTTTTATAAAGCCAGAAATCGCTGCAATGGTCTGCTGATGTTGTTTATATTTTTGTTTTTTAGATCATTTTTAGAATTAATTTTAATTTAATTTCATATTTTATTGTTTGAAATAACACTAAAAAATAGGAAGCTTTGATCATTGAGAAAAACAGCAAAATATTGATAAATGTACGCTCTGGGTTGTAGGGAATCACAACAACAGCGTACATAGCAACGTGAAGACTGTTCAATGGACAAAAAATAGCGTTACAATGCGGTGTTCTGTATTTCTACAAACAACTCCTCAGTTTATAAAATCAAGGAAAGCACAACCCTATGTCACGTCTCGCCACTCGTTTCGAACAGCTTAAATCCCAACAACGTAAAGCGTTGGTTTCTTATGTGATGGCGGGCGATCCTGAGCCACAGGTCACAGTATCACTGTTACATAAAATGGTCGATGCAGGTGTGGATGTGATTGAACTGGGCTTACCCTTTTCCGACCCAATGGCAGATGGGCCAGTGATTGCACTTGCGGCTGAACGCGCGTTAGCGGGTGGAACCAATACGCTTGATGCACTGAATATGGTCAAGGAATTTCGTCAAAATGATACCGAAACGCCTGTAGTTTTGATGGGATATTTAAATCCCGTTGAAGTCATTGGTTATGAAAAATTTGTATCAACTGCGAAAGAATCTGGTGTAGATGGCATTCTTTTGGTGGATATGCCGCCTGAAGAAGCCAAAGATTTGGATGCTGTATTAAAGCAGCACGATATGGATCAAATCTTTTTGCTCGCACCAACCTCAACCGATGAGCGTATTCAACATGTCGTAAAACAAGCCAGTGGCTTTATTTACTATGTATCACTTAAAGGCGTAACAGGTGCAGCAACCCTAGACACGGCTGAAGCTGCTGCACGTATTGCCAAGATCAAAACACATACTAACGTACCTGTGGGTGTGGGTTTTGGGATTAGTGATGCAGCATCTGCAAAGGCTATGGGGCAGGTTGCCGATGCGGTAATTGTGGGAAGTGCTTTAGTTAAACCTTTTGCTACATTGGCAATCGACCAAGCGGTTGATCAAACGGTCAATAAAATCAAGGAGCTTCGAGCTGCGCTCGACGAGTTAGTATGAATCAAGAAGTGAAATCAGGGAAAATTCTTAGCCCATCGACACCGTGGACTGAACGTCATGTTCCTGGCATCCACACGCCTGATGAGCAACAAGTGCTTAAGGCAACATTTACTGAGCCAACGATTGAATGCCCTGAATGTCATGCATTGGTGACACGTACTGCAATCGCATTCAATGCCTATGTTTGTCCACAATGTGATGAACATTTGCGTATGAAAGCACGTGATCGTCTAACATGGTTTTTTGATCAGATCCAAACCGAGCTTGGTCAGGAATTTGCAGCCAAAGATCCACTTAAATTTGTCGATAGTAAACCTTATCCTGAGCGTATGCGTGAAGCACAAAGCAAAACGGGTGAAACAGAAGCTTTAGTGGTGATGCAGGGCAGTTTAAATCATATCCCAATGGTTGCTTGTGCCTTTGAATTTGATTTCATGGGCGGTTCAATGGGAACGGTTGTGGGCGATCGCTTTGTTCAAGCGGCTGAACGTGCGATTGCGCAAAAACAGCCTTTGATCTGTTTTGCTGCATCAGGCGGCGCGCGTATGCAGGAAGGCATGTTGTCGCTGATGCAAATGGCGCGGACATCTGCTGCGATTCAGAAAATGAAAGATGCGCATTTACCCTACATTGTAGTTTTGACTCATCCTGTCTATGGCGGTGTCACAGCATCTTTGGCAATGCTAGGTGATGTACATATTGCTGAACCTAAGGCCATGATTGGTTTTGCGGGTAAGCGAGTGATCGAACAAACGGTACGTGAAAAACTGGATGAACCGTTTCAACGCGCCGAATATTTGCTTGATCATGGGGTAATCGATCAAATTGTTCATCGACATGCATTACGTGATACTGTATCCCGTATCGTGGCGAAATTGATGAACTTACCTTGAAACCTGATGCTCCAAAAATAACAGATGATTTAGATACATGGCTCGATTATTGGGGCCATGTTCACGTTACAGGGATTGATTTAGGTCTGGAACGTGTGATTCCAGTGGCTGAGGCTTTGGGTGTCATGCAACCACAAGCCAAAGTATTTACCGTGGCTGGAACCAATGGTAAAGGATCAACGACAACCACGTTGGCCTCTATTTTAAATGAACAGGGTTATCAGGTTGGTCTTTATCAATCGCCCCATATTTATCGTTTTAACGAGCGGGTTAAATTAAAGGGTCAGGAAGTTGATGACCAAACTTTAATTCATGCTTTTGTAGAAGTTGATCAAGCGCGCCGTCAGTGTGAATTAAGCCTCTCCTTTTTTGAAGCCACGACTTTAGCGGCTTTTGTTATTTTTAAACAAAAACAATGTGATGTCTGGGTACTTGAAGTTGGTTTGGGCGGTCGTCTGGATGTGGTCAATGTGATTGATCCCGATATTGCTGTGATTACCAATATTGGTCTGGATCATACCGATTGGCTGGGCGATACCATTGAAAAAATTGCGTTTGAAAAAGCAGGGATTATGCGCCCAGATATTCCTGTCATTTTTGCTGGTCTACAAGATTTACCACAAGCGATTCAAACTCAGGCCAATCAAGTCAACGCCAAATTATACGTGGCACAACAAGATTATTTTTATCAAGCTGCGGGTGATGGTCAGAGTTGGAATTTTGCATCATCAGGAACCACATTAAAACTTCCGCTGAGTTCCTTAGCACTGGAAAATATTTCGACTGCGGTTGCGGCTGTACTGTTAAGTGGCTTAGATATTTCTCAGGCAGCATTGAGCAGCGGAATCAAAAAAGCACAATTGGCGGGTCGTTTTGAACAGCGAGTCATCGCAAATAAAACCGTTATTTTTGATGCTGGTCATAATGCACATGGTGTAGAATTTTTGTTAAAGCAATTGCGAAATTTCTTGGAATACAATAAACAGTACACAGAAGTTGTTGCTGTATTTTCAATGTTGGCCGATAAAGATATAAAATCAGTGGTAGAGCGATTAAAACCCACTGTTTTGAATTGGAAAATTGCGCCGTTAAATGTTCCTCGTGCTGCACCCTTATTTCAATTGATGGATGCATTACAAGGTGAGACAGTAGACAGCTTTGAAAGTATCCAAGAGGCGTTTAAATTAGCACTTGAGCAAACCAACAATAATCAGCTAATTTTAGTCTGTGGTTCGTTTCATACATTAGAAGCGGTGTGGGAGTATTTGGAATAATGTCAATGAATAACAAACAGCGCTGGATGGGCGGTGTTGTTTTATTAGGTGGTGGTGTTTTATTGGCTGCATTACTCCTGAAAGGAAAAGAAGAAATACACCAAACGCAAGTTCAAACTCAACCAAAAGTCGAACAACCTGCAAAGGACAATAATCGTTCAAATCAGGCGGGCGAAATGGTTCAGTTACAACCGCTCGCAGTTGATGTTGAAACGGAAAAGCGTTTACTTGAAGAGCAGCGCCGTGCGCGTGAAAAAGCCGTGGCAGAACAAGAAGCTCGTGCCGCAGACTTTCTAGCGCAACAACAACAGGCTGAAGCCGCAGCCGCACGTAAAGCCGCAGAAGAATATGCAGCGATTAATGCGCGTCGTAATGCTGCTCAGGAAAGTTCAGACAATATTCCGCCAGAAATCACGGATCAAACAAAAAATACTGCACAAAAAGCCAATGACCAAAAAAAGTCTGAACAGCAAAAACTTGATGCAGAGAAAAGATTGGCTGAACAGAAAAAACAAGCTGATGCTCAAAAGCTGGCTGAACAGCAGAAAGCCGAACAATTGAAAAAGCAGAAAGAAGCCGAAGCCAAACGTAAAGCTGAGCAAGAGCGCGTTGCCGCAGAGAAAAAGGCAACTGAAGAAAAACAGAGACAGTTAGACGCAGAAAAAGCAGCGAAGAAAGCGGCTGAAGATAAACGTAAAGCTGAAGCTGAGAAAAAAGCAGCGGATGAGAAAAAGCATAAAGCCGAAGAAGACGCCAAGAAAAAAGCAGAAGCTGATAAAGCACGTGATTTGTTGGAAAATGGCGATAAAAACTGGATGGTACAAGTAGCATTAGCTGCCAACCAAGCCAATGCAGATGCAGTGGTTTCCAAACTTCGTGCCAAAGGCTATAAAGTCACCACCAGCCCTACTTCTAAAGGCATTCGAATTATGGTGGGGCCATCTAAAAGCCGCGAAACTGCCGATGCTGCACGGAAGAAAATTGTGTCAGATAGCAGTTTGAATATGAAATCGGCTTGGGTGATCGACTGGGTTCCACTCGATCAGCGTTAAGTGTTTTTGGCAGTTTTATTCTTGCTGATGATTTAAGATGGATTCGCGAGTTGCTCCCGAATCCATTTTATATTTTCAGGCGTAAATATTTTTTCAATATTCACCCAGATTGGGTGGTAGCCGTAACTTCCGTATTTCATTTCTTGTACAGCGTTTTCTATCGACCAATTTTCAAAAATAATTCGATACATTGCCACACTAGCACCTGTTCGATCTGACCCATGATAACAATGCAATAAAACCTTTTGATGATTTTGTTTTGCGATTTGAATCTGTTGCATCACTTCTAGTAAATCTTTTCGATTAATGGCCCATGTATGAATCGGGATATGAACTAAATTAAATTCGTGTGGATCAAGCACATTTATATCATCATTACGACTGCGTATATTTATGATGGTCTGAATCTGCTGTTGTCGTAATTCAGGTATTAGTGCTTGTGAAGGTTGCTCGCTGCGATATAGATCATGGCTAATTTTATAAAAATTATGCTCTGCGTGAAGCAAATTCCCCCAATGTGATGGTCGTTGCTCAGGGGAAAGCGAGGGATGAGTAATACAGCCTGATAGATTTAAAGTGAGTATGATCAATACGGGAGAAAATAAGATTTTTTTCATGATAATGGTCGATAGCGTAAAAATTCTTGAATATCATGCGCACAAATCAATTCAAGGTGTGGTTCATGTTGGGCTAAATATTGGAGTTGTTTGAGATTGGCTAAACGCATTTTATTGTCATACGCGAGCATACTCTCAAATACATGTAGTCCTTTCAATTTCTGTTTGGAGTCTAATTCCTGATGTGAAAAATAGGCATCCCCACAAAATAACATCCAGCCCTCTGCTTGTTTAATCGCAATGCCACAGTGTCCAGCTGAATGCCCCAATAAAGGGATCATTAAAATTTCATCCTGAAATAATGGCAACCCCATCACTTTTTCCAGATTGAACCAACTTTCTCCTTGAATATGTTCAATGAAATTCCAAAGACGATGCTGCTTAAATTGGTTGTTCTTATAACGAATACGATTTTTGAAGGACAATGATTGTGTGGCATTAAATTCGGATGCCAACACATGTACGGTGGCTTGAGGAAAGTCAGAAATGCCACCCGCATGGTCAAAATCCAGATGACTCACAAAGATATGCTGCACATCTTTAGGATTAAGTCCGAGTTGTTGAATTTGCTGAACAGCGCTGAGTTGAATATTGATTTCAATTTTTCCAAATTGATGGATCAGTCTGCCCAGTCGTTGCTGAGTATGTAAATAATCTTGTAAACCTAAACCTGTATCAATCAACACCAACCCACGATCAGTTTCAAGCAATAAACAATGACAAATAATATGTGCCTGTAAGCCTGTTTGACTGACTAGAGGGGCGCATGCAGGGCACATCGTACCGCAATGCAAATGATGAATGTTATAAATCATAAATTTATTGTTTTTAGGACATTATCTTCTTTATAACCTAGTCCGTGAGTTTTACCAAATCTGCTCATTATAAAAAGTACCCACCATGACGATGGGTACTGGGTGGAGAAACGGTGATATGAGTTATTGTTTTGAGGTTTATTTTTATTATTTAATGCAATCTTCATGCTTGTAAAACATGGAAGACTTACTATCTTAAATGATGCGCTGCGCTTGTTTTGATAAAAATTGAAGTATCACATTCAAACACTACGCGCTTCGCTTGTCTTGAACAAAATTAAAGCGTTGCTTTAACCTCTTAACTCACAGCATAGCTGTTCATCTCCTTTTGAAGACTTTAAGAGTTTTGTTCTTAGACTACGCGCTTTGCTTGTCTTGCGAAGAATTGAAACGATGTTTCAATTCTTCTCAGGCTGTGGTGTCAATCTTAGATAAGGTTTGACGGCCTTATAGCCTTTCGGAAAGCGCTGTTTGATTTCTTCTTCATCTTTGAGTGAAGGCACAATCACCACATCTTCACCTTGTTGCCAGTTTGCTGGAGTTGCGACTTTATGATGGTCTGTCAGTTGTAATGAATCTACGACCCGTAATATTTCATTAAAATTACGACCTGTTGAAGCAGGATAAGTAATAATCAAACGAACTTTTTTATTGGGATCGATAATCACAAGCGAGCGTACTGTAGTGGTTTCACTGGCATTAGGATGAATAAATCCATACAGCTCTGAAACCTTACGATCTTTATCGGCGATGATCGGGAAGTTGACTGTGGTGTTTTGAGTTTCATTAATATCTTTAATCCAGCCCTGATGGGATTCAACATCATCCACTGAAAGCGCAATCGCTTTGACTCCACGTTTTTCAAATTCATCTTTAAGTTTTGCGGTATAGCCAAGTTCAGTGGTACACACAGGCGTGTAGTCCGCAGGATGTGAAAATAATATTGCCCAATCATCACCTAAAAACTCATAAAAATTAATCTCTCCTTCACTGGATTGTTGTTCAAAATTAGGGGCGGTATCACCTAAACGTAAGCTCATTGCTAAAACCTCATAATATTGTGATGTGTTGTATGACATTAAATATGCAGTTTTTTTATTGCATTTAAAATTATTGTTTTCGCATGTTGTTATGAATTTTTAAGATATAGAGTGGGGGCTTGATTCAAAAATAGATCAGAAAATCGCATGCAAATCGGTGTAAGTTAAATCCAAATTTGCTACATTAACGCTCTTTGGTTAAGCAATGTTAGAGTCATCTAGCAGATTTTTTCGCTGTTTGGGCGTAAAACCCTTGTAGTTCTTATTTGTGGCTCCATAATAACAGCTAAGAAAAAATTAACCGACCTAGGGTTTGTTGCTATTGACAGACCTTATAACAAACAGGATTAGAGAGTTTATTCATGTTGGCAAGTCTGATCGGAGGTATCTTCGGTACAAAAAATGAGCGCGAACTTAAACGCATGCGTAAAATTGTTGATCAAATCAATGCGCTCGAGCCGACGATATCAGCACTAAGCGATGCAGACTTATCTGCAAAAACTCCAGAATTTAAAGAACGTTATAACAATGGTGAAAGTCTGGATAAATTATTGCCAGAAGCTTTTGCCGTATGTCGCGAAGCGGCAAAACGTGTCATGGGTATGCGCCATTATGATGTGCAATTAATCGGTGGTATTACCTTACACGAAGGTAAAATCGCAGAAATGCGTACAGGTGAAGGTAAAACTCTGATGGGTACGTTGGCCTGTTATTTAAATGCCTTAAGTGGACAAGGCGTCCATGTTATTACGGTCAATGACTATTTGGCGCAGCGTGATGCTGAACTCAATCGCCCATTGTTTGAGTTTTTGGGATTGAGCATTGGTACGATTTACTCTATGCAGTCTCCTGTTGAGAAAGCTGAAGCTTATCAAGCGGATATCACATATGGTACCAACAATGAATTCGGTTTTGACTATCTGCGTGACAACATGGTGTTTTCACTGCCAGAGAAAAAACAGCGTGGTTTGAATTATGCGATTATCGATGAGGTCGATTCGATCTTGATTGATGAAGCGCGTACACCGTTGATTATTTCGGGGCAAAGCGAAGATTCTTCTCAACTTTATGCTGCGATCAATAACATTCCACCTAAACTTCGTGCGCAAAAAGAAGAAAAAGTGGCCGATGGCGGACATTTCTGGATTGATGAAAAACAGCGTTCAGTTGAAATGACCGAAGTGGGTTTTGAAACTGTCGAGCAAGAACTGATTGCCATGGGTTTATTGGCTGAAGGTGAAAGCCTATATTCTGCAAGTAATTTAAGTCTGGTGCATCATGTGACTGCCGCAATTCGTGCGCATTTCTTATATCACCGCGATGTTCATTATATTATTCATGATGGTGAAGTGATCATCGTCGATGAACATACTGGGCGTACCATGCCAGGTCGTCGTTGGTCAGAAGGTTTGCATCAAGCAGTCGAAGCCAAAGAAGGTTTGGAAATTCAGCCAGAAAACCAAACACTTGCAACAACCACTTTTCAGAACTATTTCCGCCTATACAAAAAGCTTTCAGGTATGACAGGTACTGCTGATACTGAAGCAGCGGAAATGAAAGAAATTTATGGACTAGATGTGGTGATTATCCCAACCCATCGTCCAATGGTTCGTTTAGATCAAAATGATTTAATTTACCTGAATCGTAACGGTAAATACGATGCGATTGTGCAGGAAATTAAACGTATTCAGGAAACCCGTGCACCAATTTTGGTGGGTACGGCAACCATTGAAGCCAGTGAGGTGTTATCGCATAAGTTGACTCAGGCAGGCATTAAGCATGAAGTCCTTAACGCGAAACAACATGAACGTGAAGCGGATATTATTGCGCAGGCAGGTAGTCCAGATTCAGTCACGATTGCAACGAATATGGCTGGTCGTGGTACGGATATTATTTTGGGTGGTAACTGGAAAGCCAAGCTAGCTAAAATTGAAAATCCAACGCCTGAAGATGAAGCGCGCTTAAAAGCAGAATGGGAACATGATCATGAAACCGTGCTGAATGCAGGCGGTTTACATATCGTGGGTTCTGAGCGTCACGAATCACGCCGTATTGATAACCAGTTACGAGGTCGTGCTGGCCGTCAGGGTGACCCTGGGGTATCGCGCTTTTACTTATCACTTGAAGATGATTTGATGCGTATCTTCGCAGGTGACCGTGTGGTTGGTATGATGCGTGCCATGGGTCTCAAAGAAGATGAAGCCATTGAACATAAAATGGTGAGCCGTTCGATTGAAAATGCACAGCGCAAAGTCGAAGCACGTAACTTTGATATTCGTAAAAACTTATTGAAGTATGACGATGTCAATAACGAACAACGTAAGATCATCTATTCACAACGTGATGAAGTTTTAGCTGAAAGCACGCTGCAAGATTATATCGAAGAAATGCATCGTGATGTCATGAAAGGCATGATTGCGAATTTTATTCCACCTGAATCGATCCATGACCAATGGGATGTAGAGGGTTTGGAAAATGCCTTGCGCGTTGACCTCAGTATTGAGTTGCCAATTCAACAATGGCTCAATGATGATCGCCGTCTAGATGAAGAAGGGTTGGTAGAACGAATTACTGATGAAGTAATTAATCGCTATCGAGCGCGTCGCACCCAAATGGGAACAGATACCGCCGTTACGCTTGAACGTCACTTTATGTTGAATTCACTGGATCGCCACTGGAAAGACCATTTGGCGGCGATGGATTATCTGCGTCAGGGGATTCATTTACGTGGTTATGCTCAGAAAAATCCTGAACAGGAATATAAAAAAGAAGCCTTTAACTTGTTCATTAATATGTTAGGCATTATTAAATCTGACGTCGTAACTGATTTGTCTCGCGTTCACATTCCTACACCAGAAGAACTGGCAGAACTTGAAGCTCAACAGCAGCAACAAGCAGAAGCGATGCGCTTATCTTTTGAACATGATGAAGTTGACGGCTTAACTGGAACAGTGACTCATCACGAGATTGAAGAACAAGCACCACAGCAGCAAATTACGCCACCTGCGAGCCGTAATGCGCCATGCCCATGTGGATCTGGACTCAAATATAAACAATGTCATGGTCGTATTTAATCGTGAGATAAAGATCTTGCCATAAAAGAGAGTGATTTCAAAAAAGCAGAACATTTATGTTCTGCTTTTTTTACGAGATGTTGCAAGCTGTGAATAGTATTTGCAGTTTGTTCGATTAAATGGTATTTACTTGCACATCTTGAAGTGAAAACTGGTAAAGACAATGAAAAAAGTATTAAAAACATTAGTAATGACGGCCTTAACGATCCCAGCATTTACATTTGCTGCAACAGAAAATGCACAGCCAATCCAAACCACGACTGTTGACAAGGTAATGGCTGCACAAGGTAATACTACAGCTCAAGCAACTGTTCAGAATCAAACGACGACTTTAGTCAGTCCAAGAACAGGAATTCGCTATACGCTGGGTAATACGGGAACTCGCCCTATTATTTTTAAAACAGCGGCGATTAGTGCTGCTAACTCCGCAAATGTAAGTCGCATTGTTGCGACTAACCCTGCGCTCTCTGCGGCGAGTCAGGAAAAAGCCAAGCAGGCTTTATTGGGGACATCTGCTCAACTTGCGGCCAATTAAAAAGTCAAAATTTAAAAACCAGCAAGATTGCTGGTTTTTTTATTGCTGTAAAGTGAGTTTGAACGCTCGATTTTTATGTTATTTTGAACTAAGCTTTTCTTTTTCTATAACGAATTCATCGGATATTCAAAATGGCTGTTGGTGACGTAACAATGCCGCATATGCATGTGGTAAAGGGTGTAAAAATTGGTTCAACCCAAGCGTATGTGCGTTATCCCAATCGACGAGATTTAGTGGTATTCGAGTTTGCTGAAGGTTCGCAGGTTGCGGGTGTTTTTACCCAAAGTGCTTTTGCTGCTGCGCCCGTTTTACTCAGCAAAAAACATTTAAATGAAAGCTCATCCGCACAACAGCCGCGTTATCTCATTATTAATACTGGTAATGCCAATGCTGCAACAGGAAAACTCGGTTTAGAAAATGCGACTAAAACCTGTGCCAAACTGGCTGAACTGGCTCATGTACAACCTCATCAGGTTTTACCTTTTTCAACAGGCGTGATTGGTGAACAGCTTCCGATTGAGCGTTTATTAAATGGCATTCAACCTGCGTTGGACACATTAGATGAAGCAAGTTGGACAGATGCTGCTTTTGGCATTATGACCACGGATACCGTGCCTAAAGGGGCGTCTGAACAGTTTGAACTCGATGGTATCACTTATACCATGACTGGTATTAGTAAAGGTGCTGGGATGATTCGTCCCAATATGGCAACCATGCTGAGTTTTGTTGCAACCGATGCGCCGATCAGCCAAGCAATGGTTCAACAGTTATTGCAGACCACAGTCGAGCATTCATTTAACCGCATTACCATTGATGGTGATACTTCTACCAATGACTCTTGCATTTTTGTTGCCACAGCACAGGCGGGTGGAAATGTAATAGAGTCTAGCGATGATGCTCGTTATACCGTGGTGCTTGATGTACTCACCCGTATCATGAATCGTTTGGCACAATTGATTGTGCGCGATGGCGAGGGTGCTACTAAATTCATCACTGTGACTGTCGAGGGTGGAGCCAATACCCAAGAATGTTGTGACGTCGCGTATAGCATTTCAGACTCACCGCTGATCAAAACCGCTTTATTTGCTTCCGATCCAAACTGGGGACGGATTGTCATGGCGATTGGTAAAGCGGGCATTCAAAACTTGGATAGCAGCAAAGTTCAGGTCTGGTTGGGTGATGTGCAAATCTGTCTCGATGGTGGTGCAAATCCTGATTACACCGAAGAAATGGGTGCTGCGGTGATGGCAGAGAAAGAAATTACCATACGCGTTGATTTAGGGCGTGGTCAGGCGAAGGACACTGTGTATACCTGCGATCTGTCTTATGATTATGTCAAAATCAATGCAGATTACCGATCTTAAATATTTCGCTATAATTTAAGCTATAATCAGGCCTCCTCTGGGAGGCTTTTTTAACTGCCCGCTTTTGGTTCTCAAGTTATCAAATCATAGCCAGTAACTTGTGATGTAACGTTACAAGCATGCCAGCCCGTATGCAAAAGGATGAGAAGACGTTTATGAGTAGTGCGAATTTAATTGCGAACGACGCAAAAAACATTGTGCAGGCGCATTTAGATCGTTTAGGTGAGCCGAAAGATCAACACTTAAGTCCAGATGTTAAACAGGCAAAATTTGCGGAAATTGCAGCAGAACTCAAAAAACGTAATGCGGTACTTGTCGCACATTATTATTGTGACCCCGATGTACAGGAACTAGCAGAGCTGACTGGTGGATGTGTTTCTGACTCACTGGAAATGGCACGTTTCGGACGAGACCATGCTGCAAGCACATTGGTGGTTGCAGGTGTCAAATTTATGGGTGAGACGGCTAAAATCTTGTCTCCAGAAAAAACCATTTTAATGCCCACTTTGGAAGCCACTTGCTCACTGGATCTAGGCTGTCCTGTGGATGAATTTACTGCATTTTGTGATCAGCATCCTGATCATACTGTTGTGGTATATGCCAATACTTCTGCCGCAGTGAAAGCACGTGCTGATTGGGTGGTAACATCGAGTTGTGCCGTAGAAATTATTGAGCATTTAGACAGTTTGGGTGAAAAAATTATCTGGGCGCCAGATCAACATTTGGGGCGATATATCCAAAAGAAAACAGGTGCTGATATGTTGCTTTGGGATGGGGCCTGTATTGTACATGAAGAATTCCGCGCTCGTGGTATCGCCAATATGAAAGCGCTGTATCCAGATGCAGCTGTGTTGGTTCATCCTGAATCTCCAGAATCGGTAGTGGATATTGCAGATGCTGTGGGTAGTACTTCGCAACTGATCAAAGCCGCACAAACATTGCCACATCAGCGTTTAATTGTCGCTACGGATCGTGGTATTTTTTATAAGATGCAACAAGCGGTTCCAGATAAAATTTTAGTTGAAGCACCAACTGCGGGTGAGGGCGCGACTTGTCGTTCTTGTGCGCATTGCCCTTGGATGGCGATGAATGAGCTGGATGGAATTCTGCATGTATTACAACATGCCGATCAGGAAATACACGTCGACGCTGCTTTGGCACAACGGGCTAAACTTCCTCTGGATCGGATGTTGGCGTTTAGTGCTTCACTAAAACGCTAAAATGCTGCTTAAATATACATTCGATAAGGATTTTTAATTTTTTTTAATTCTAGGTGTTGACGTAATCACACGCCGCGCCTAGAATGCACACCGTACCGCACGATGTGCGATATAGCAAAAGCTGAGATAGATCGGAGCATAGCACAGCCTGGTAGTGCACCTGGTTTGGGACCAGGGGGTCGTAGGTTCGAATCCTACTGCTCCGACCATTTAAAATATTGTGATGTATTTGATATTTTAAATTCGGCGAAATATCGCATGATAGACATATCATCGGTTACGCGCCTGTAGCTCAGTTGGATAGAGCATCCGCCTTCTAAGCGGATGGTCACAGGTTCGAATCCTGTCAGGCGCGCCATTCGGTAGCTTGGTACTAAGAATCAAATTTTATGGTGGATGTAGCTCAGTTGGTAGAGCCCTGGATTGTGATTCCAGTTGTCGCGGGTTCGAATCCCGTCATTCACCCCACTCTTTTAAAGAGAGTATCGGAGCATAGCACAGCCTGGTAGTGCACCTGGTTTGGGACCAGGGGGTCGTAGGTTCGAATCCTACTGCTCCGACCATTTAAAACTTAAGTTTTAAAATAGATAAAATATCCGCTTAAATGCGGTTTTTTTATGTCAGAAATTTCTTCCTTTCAAAATATCTCCACCACATGATTGTCATGGAGATTTGAAAATTTTAAGTTTAAGGAATAATAATTACAGCAACACGACGATTTGCAGCACGATTTTCTTCAGTCGTATTGGGTACTAAAGGTTGTTCAGCACCGCGACCAACAATCTGTATATTTTGTACTTTAAAACCATGCGCTATGAAAATATTAGCAACGCTCTGTGCACGTTCTTGGGATAACTTCAAATTATATTGAGGAGCTCCAATATTGTCGGTATGTCCAACGATTTTCACTTTTTGCAAATCATATTTTTGCAACTGACGACTTAAACGTGAAATTTCCTGCTCATGTGCAGGTTGAATATCTGTTTTATCGAAATCAAATAACAATCGTTCTGGTAAACCGAGTGTCCAGCCTTCATCGGTCAGTACGAATCCTTCCTTTTTTAACATACGGACTTGTTTATATTTTAATGGGCCAAAACTTAAGCAACCAGAAAGAGCAATACAAATCATTGCTAAAAATGAAATTTTCAGGGAGTGGTTAAGCATATAGAATTCCAAAATTAAGGTTTATAAATAAACCAGTGGTGAGTTAAATGTTTTGCTTTATACATCGATTGATCGGCTTGCATGATCAAATCTTCTGGCGTAGTAGCGAATCTTGAAAATGCGATGCCTAAACTAAAGCTGAATTCAATAGATTGCCCTTCAAATAAAATCGGTGCTTTGCTACTGGCAATTAAATTTTCAGCAATCGTAATCAGGTGTTCAACTTGGTGAATGGATTGCAGAATGACGGCAAATTCATCTCCACCCAAACGTGCAATAAAATCTTGATGTCTCAGCTTTGATTTTAAACGCTTCGCCATTTCTTCTAGCACGGCATCACCTGCTAGATGTCCAAATTGATCATTGATTTGTTTGAAATTATTATTATCAATAAACATCAAAGCGGAATTCTGCCGTTTCTGGTGATCTTCAAATAAATCAACCAGTTCTTGATAAAAGTAGCTTCGATTTGGGAGCTGGGTTAAATGGTCATGATGTGCTTTAAATGATAATTGATGATTTTCATTTTGTAGATGTGTATGCCACGTTTGAATTTCTTCCAATAATTGATTAAATACATCATTTAAATCTTGAAACTCTTTAATATTATTATTTGGAAAGCGTAGGTTATATGCTTTTTGATCGCTGACGACCTGGGCAATCTGAGTCAATGGGCGCATGGATTGCATAATATAACGATAGGTCATATTGGTTGACCACCATAGCGCAATGACAATAAAAATCATGGCAATCGCAAGGCCAATTAGAATGGTAATAATAAACTGAATAATTTTTTCTGAACTTCCAAAAAGAACCAACTCACCAATTTTGTTGTTGTGATGATAAACTGTTAATTTAATAGGATCTTTTAGAAAAACATAATCTAAAAAGCTTTGGAGCTGACTATAATAAACAGGGGGTTTTGAACTCGATGCCAATTCTAAATGATTTTTGTCATAAATATGAATCGTACGAATCGAATGCTGCTCCGTATATTCATTTAAAATTTGTTGTAATGTGAGTTGATCTTTAAAAACCAGTGCAGGCTGAATCCGTTCACTCACGGTCAACCCTAAAATATTCAAATTTTGTTTGGCATAAGTTTCAATGGTAAATATTGAAATAAGAACAAACGTGAATGTACAGATAAAAAAAGTAATGGCAAAAATCGTTGCCTGAGATTTGCGGAATAAAGAATGTAAAGACTTAGATTTATACAGATTTGAAATCATTTCTCCTTACTCCGCATTGCGAGCTAAAAGTAGTACTCGAGGATCAATATGAACCTGAGAATAACTTAAAGAATCGAGATTAACTTTGAAGGTGGTTAATCCGCGCTGCGTGTATAAACAAAAAATGCTTCCGGTTTCACAATCAGGATTATTATTGCTAAAAGATAATAGGTTTCTTTGAGGATAAGCATTCACTAAATTTTGCTGTTGTTGGGGCGTGAGATTAGAAAAATAAACCGCCTGACATTGAGATTTCGAAAAATTGACCGCGCTCAGCCCTTGAATATGATATTCATAAGCAGATTGTTTGACTTGGCTTTGAAACGCTGCCGTTGCAACAGGATTATCAATGACACATAAGGTTGGTGTAATATTATTTGGCCATTTACTATAACTTAAAATGGCTAAAGTCAGGCTATAAGCATTATGGACAGAAACAGCGGGCACAGTTTCACAGGCCATTAGGATGACCATAGCAACAGCTAAACTTCTTCTTATACTGTAAAACATGTCAATAAAACTTATAAATATGCAACCGTCGTCTAATTCTACTTAAATTAGCTGTTTAAAAAAAGTTCTAAATATTTTTAACGAAAATAATAAAAAATGCTGAATTGTTTTCTAAATTAAGCTGATTGGTGCAAATAACAATCAAACCCGTCAAATATGATCAAAACATAGACGAAGGAGTGAAATCTTTAAAAAAAGGGGTTGCGTTGGTTGTAGAATGCTGTAGAATGCGCACTCATCGGCGGTGAAGCGGATAAAAACTTGTTGAAAAACAGGGTGTTGGTTGGGTCTTGAGGGATTTGATTGATATTTTGGTTGAGTAAAATGAGTTTTAAAAATATCTAAATTGCCTGTTGACTTTTAAGAGATTGAGAGTAATATAGCCGACCTAGCTTGATGCTGACGAAGCATGAAGAAGATCATTAAGAATATAGAAGAACAACTTGTGTGGATTTTTACTAATTGATTGATCGAAATATTATCATTAATTGATTGGTTTAAATTACTCGAAGTTTATTTGAGAGAATTTGTCAGTAATTGATGAGCCAGAATTGGCACCTTGTCTTTAATAAGGTGCGAAATGATTTTAACTGAAGAGTTTGATCATGGCTCAGATTGAACGCTGGCGGCAGGCTTAACACATGCAAGTCGAGCGGAGAGAGGTAGCTTGCTACTGATCTTAGCGGCGGACGGGTGAGTAATACTTAGGAATCTGGCTATTAGTGGGGGACAACATTTCGAAAGGGATGCTAATACCGCATACGTCCTACGGGAGAAAGCAGGGGATCTTCGGACCTTGCGCTAATAGATGAGCCTAAGTCGGATTAGCTAGTTGGTGGGGTAAAGGCCTACCAAGGCGACGATCTGTAGCGGGTCTGAGAGGATGATCCGCCACACTGGGACTGAGACACGGCCCAGACTCCTACGGGAGGCAGCAGTGGGGAATATTGGACAATGGGGGGAACCCTGATCCAGCCATGCCGCGTGTGTGAAGAAGGCCTTATGGTTGTAAAGCACTTTAAGCGAGGAGGAGGGTACTGGTATTAATACTACCAGGTACTGGACGTTACTCGCAGAATAAGCACCGGCTAACTCTGTGCCAGCAGCCGCGGTAATACAGAGGGTGCGAGCGTTAATCGGATTTACTGGGCGTAAAGCGTGCGTAGGCGGCTAATTGAGTCGGATGTGAAATCCCCGAGCTTAACTTGGGAATTGCATTCGATACTGGTTAGCTAGAGTGTGGGAGAGGATGGTAGAATTCCAGGTGTAGCGGTGAAATGCGTAGAGATCTGGAGGAATACCGATGGCGAAGGCAGCCATCTGGCCTAACACTGACGCTGAGGTACGAAAGCATGGGGAGCAAACAGGATTAGATACCCTGGTAGTCCATGCCGTAAACGATGTCTACTAGCCGTTGGTCTCTTTGAGGGATTAGTGGCGCAGCTAACGCGATAAGTAGACCGCCTGGGGAGTACGGTCGCAAGACTAAAACTCAAATGAATTGACGGGGGCCCGCACAAGCGGTGGAGCATGTGGTTTAATTCGATGCAACGCGAAGAACCTTACCTGGTCTTGACATAGTAAGAACTTTCCAGAGATGGATTGGTGCCTTCGGGAACTTACATACAGGTGCTGCATGGCTGTCGTCAGCTCGTGTCGTGAGATGTTGGGTTAAGTCCCGCAACGAGCGCAACCCTTTTCCTTATTTGCCAGCACTTTGGGTGGGAACTTTAAGGATACTGCCAGTGACAAACTGGAGGAAGGCGGGGACGACGTCAAGTCATCATGGCCCTTACGACCAGGGCTACACACGTGCTACAATGGTCGGTACAAAGGGTTGCTACCTAGCGATAGGATGCTAATCTCAAAAAGCCGATCGTAGTCCGGATTGGAGTCTGCAACTCGACTCCATGAAGTCGGAATCGCTAGTAATCGCGGATCAGAATGCCGCGGTGAATACGTTCCCGGGCCTTGTACACACCGCCCGTCACACCATGGGAGTTTGTTGCACCAGAAGTGGATAGTCTAACTGCAAAGAGGACGTTCACCACGGTGTGGCCGATGACTGGGGTGAAGTCGTAACAAGGTAGCCGTAGGGGAACCTGCGGCTGGATCACCTCCTTAACGAAAAGATTGGTTGATTGGTAAGAATCCACAACAAGTTGTTCTTCTGGTATCTGAATGAAAGATAGAAAAGGAACGAGTTTTCTCTTTTAATTTCAGAGATAAGTCATGCACTACGCGCTGCGCTTGTCTTGCGAAATAAAAAAAGAGATTATTAATCTCTTTTTTTATTTCTCAGGGTCTGTAGCTCAGTTGGTTAGAGCACACGCTTGATAAGCGTGGGGTCACAAGTTCAAGTCTTGTCAGACCCACCATTCTGACGAATAGATTAATGAGTACAGAGTTAAAGATACGTAAATGATATAAGCTGGGGACTTAGCTTAGTTGGTAGAGCGCCTGCTTTGCACGCAGGAGGTCAGGAGTTCGACTCTCCTAGTCTCCACCACGTACTTAAGAGAGTACGGGCTAGAGTAAATTATAGAGCTTAATAAATATAATGATTTATTAAGCTCTGTGATTAATCACAGTTTAATGTAGCTGACGAGGTTACATTAATTCATTAACAGATTGAGAATTGAGTCTGAAATAAATTGTTCACTCAATAACAAAGAGAGAAGAAGTCATTCTGATCTTAGAGTTAATTGAGAACTAGCAAATTAACTGAATCAAGCGTTTTGGTATATGAATTTAGATTGAAGCTGTACGGTGCTTAAGTGCACAGTACTTCAAACTGTAATGTTGGTAATACTACTTGTAGGTATTAACGACTGTTTGGGGTTGTATAGTCAAGTAATTAAGTGCATGTGGTGGATGCCTTGGCAGTCAGAGGCGAAGAAAGACGTGATAGCCTGCGAAAAGCTCCGGGGAGGCGGCAAATATCCATTGATCCGGAGATGTCTGAATGGGGGAACCCACCTACTATAAGGTAGGTATCAATAACTGAATACATAGGTTATTGAAGCGAACGAGGGGAAGTGAAACATCTCAGTACCCTTAGGAAAAGAAATCAATTGAGATTCCCTTAGTAGCGGCGAGCGAACGGGGATCAGCCCATTAAGTGATGTGTGTTTTAGCGGAACGCTCTGGGAAGTGCGACCGTAGAGGGTGATAGTCCCGTACACGAAAGGGCACACATCATGATGACGAGTAGGGCGAGGCACGTGAAACCTTGTCTGAATATGGGGGGACCATCCTCCAAGGCTAAATACTCCTGACTGACCGATAGTGAACCAGTACCGTGAGGGAAAGGCGAAAAGAACCCCTGTGAGGGGAGTGAAATAGATCCTGAAACCGCATGCATACAAGCAGTGGGAGCCGACTTGTTCGGTGACTGCGTACCTTTTGTATAATGGGTCAGCGACTTATATTCAGTAGCAAGGTTAACCGCATAGGGGAGCCGTAGAGAAATCGAGTCTTAATAGGGCGTTTAGTTGCTGGGTATAGACCCGAAACCAGGCGATCTATCCATGAGCAGGTTGAAGGTTGGGTAACACTAACTGGAGGACCGAACCCACTGTCGTTGAAAAGCCAGGGGATGACTTGTGGATAGGGGTGAAAGGCTAATCAAGCCTGGTGATAGCTGGTTCTCCCCGAAAGCTATTTAGGTAGCGCCTCGGACGAATACCATAGGGGGTAGAGCACTGTTTCGGCTAGGGGGTCATCCCGACTTACCAAACCGATGCAAACTCCGAATACCTATGAGTACTATCCGGGAGACAGACTGCGGGTGCTAACGTCCGTAGTCAAGAGGAAAACAATCCAGACCGCCAGCTAAGGCCCCAAAATCATAGTTAAGTGGGAAACGATGTGGGAAGGCATAGACAGCTAGGAGGTTGGCTTAGAAGCAGCCACCCTTTAAAGAAAGCGTAATAGCTCACTAGTCGAGTCGGCCTGCGCGGAAGATGTAACGGGGCTAAAACTATGTGCCGAAGCTGCGGATGTAACTTTAAGTTACGTGGTAGGGGAGCGTTCTGTAAGCCGATGAAGGTGTATTGAGAAGTATGCTGGAGGTATCAGAAGTGCGAATGCTGACGTGAGTAACGACAAAACGGGTGAAAAACCCGTTCGCCGAAAGACCAAGGGTTCCAGTCCAACGTTAATCGGGGCTGGGTGAGTCGACCCCTAAGGCGAGGCCGAAAGGCGTAGTCGATGGGAAATGGGTTAATATTCCCATACTTCTGTGTAATGCGATGAGAGGACGGAGAAGGTTAAGTCAGCCTGGCGTTGGTAGTCCAGGTGGAAGACAGTAGGCATGCATCTTAGGCAAATCCGGGGTGCTCTATGCTGAGAGTCGATATCAAGCTGTACTTGTACAGTGAAGTGGCTGATACCATACTTCCAAGAAAAGTCTCTAAGCTACAGTTACACAGGAATCGTACCCGAAACCGACACAGGTGGTCAGGTCGAGTAGACCAAGGCGCTTGAGAGAACTCTGCTGAAGGAACTAGGCAAAATGGTACCGTAACTTCGGGAGAAGGTACGCTGCTGACGGTGATGGGACTTGCTCCCTGAGCGGTTGGCAGCCGCAGAAACCAGGCCGCTGCAACTGTTTATTAAAAACATAGCACTCTGCAAACACGAAAGTGGACGTATAGGGTGTGATGCCTGCCCGGTGCTGGAAGGTTAATTGATGGGGTTAGCGTAAGCGAAGCTCTTGATCGAAGCCCCAGTAAACGGCGGCCGTAACTATAACGGTCCTAAGGTAGCGAAATTCCTTGTCGGGTAAGTTCCGACCTGCACGAATGGCATAATGATGGCGGCGCTGTCTCCAGCAGAGGCTCAGTGAAATCGAAATCGCTGTGAAGATGCAGTGTACCCGCGGCTAGACGGAAAGACCCCGTGAACCTTTACTGCAGCTTGACATTGAACTTTGACCTTACTTGTGTAGGATAGGTGGGAGGCTATGAAGATGTGACGCCAGTTGCATTGGAGCCGTCCTTGAAATACCACCCTGGTAATGTTGAGGTTCTAACTCTGCCCCGTAATCCGGGGCGAGGACCATGTCTGGTGGGTAGTTTGACTGGGGCGGTCTCCTCCTAAAGAGTAACGGAGGAGTACGAAGGTGCGCTCAGCGTGGTCGGAAATCACGCGTAGAGTATAAAGGCAAAAGCGCGCTTAACTGCGAGACCCACAAGTCGAGCAGGTACGAAAGTAGGTCTTAGTGATCCGGTGGTTCTGTATGGAAGGGCCATCGCTCAACGGATAAAAGGTACTCTGGGGATAACAGGCTGATACCGCCCAAGAGTTCATATCGACGGCGGTGTTTGGCACCTCGATGTCGGCTCATCTCATCCTGGGGCTGAAGCAGGTCCCAAGGGTATGGCTGTTCGCCATTTAAAGAGGTACGCGAGCTGGGTTTAGAACGTCGTGAGACAGTTCGGTCCCTATCTACCGTGGGCGCTGGAAATTTGAGAGGATCTGCTCCTAGTACGAGAGGACCAGAGTGGACGAACCTCTGGTGTACCGGTTGTGACGCCAGTCGCATCGCCGGGTAGCTATGTTCGGAAGGGATAACCGCTGAAAGCATCTAAGCGGGAAGCCTACCTCAAGATAAGATTTCCCTGTGACTATATGTCACCTAAAGAGCCGTTCAAGACTAGGACGTTGATAGGTTGGATGTGGAAGCATAGTGATATGTGAAGCTGACCAATACTAATTGCTCGTGAGGCTTGACTATACAACACCCAAACAGTTGTTGTATTCAAGATAAATTCGATACGAAAACTTGATTTAGTCAATAAACTAGTTACAATACCGACTCAATTTCCAATTCGTTAATAATTCTTTGGTTCGTAAGTAAGGCATACATTATTAAGTAATGTGAATAAGACCCCAAAACACCACAACAGTTTGCTGGCGACAATAGCAAGAGTGAACCACCTGATCCCTTCCCGAACTCAGAAGTGAAACCTCTTCGCGCTGATGGTAGTGTGGCGTTAGCCATGTGAGAGTAAGTCATCGCCAGCTTTTAAATCTAAGGCACCCCCTCCGCTTATGCAGAGGGGGTGCTTTTTTTTATAAAGAGAATAAATATAAATCAAAAACTTAATTAGCTGTTAATTCCTGAACGATAGCTTGGTTAAAGTATGGAATATCATCGGGATTACGTGAGCTAATCAATACCCAGCCTCCCGTGGTACATCGATGTACAGTTTCATCTACCCAGTTCGCACCTGCATTTTCAGGCTAGAGATCATACTTTAAATTGATTCAGCTTGATTTAATTTGCCGACGAGCATGTTTAAATGCGGTACGTAAGCCTTCTTCTAGCGTTGGATGATAATAAGGTTGTTCTAAGATCTCATCTAATGTGATTTCCTGTTGAATCATCCAGCAAAGTAAATGAGCCAAATGTTCTGCTGAATGTACAAATAATTCTGCCCCAAGTAGTTTTTGTGTTTTTTTATCTAAATAGACTTCGGCACCACCTCTATTTTTCCCTAATACTAATGCACGGCCTTGTTTCTCATAAGAAACGTAACCTGTCACAAAATCAATATTTTTATCTTGTAACTGACGATAGCTTTGCCCAGCAATAGCCATTTCAGGAGAGCAGAAAACTATACCTAAGGGCGTTAAATTTTTGATATTTTTGGTTTTGGGATAGTGTAGACAGTTATGTACTAATTTCCGCCCTTCATGCGCTGCCTCATGTTGAAGAGGGGTATCTGTATAAGCATCACCAGCAATAAATATGGGTAATTTACCTAATTGCTTTGTTTCTGGATGAATAGGAAGTTTTTTCACATCAGAAAATTGTGGATCAATTTTATTCAAATTTAGTGAATCTAATAAACTGGAACGCCCCGTGGCGTTAAGTAAATAATCAAACTTTTCTGTTTGTTCTGTTCCATTGTATTTGAAATTTAACTCAACTTGATGATCAGTTAACTTTACAGAATTAGGCAATGTTTCAAAGTAAATATTTAACTCTGTAGAAAGTTGTTGTTGTGCCAATTGTTGTAAATTTGGACTAGTTAGAATACCAACGCGTTTGCTACGCGCAAAAATAGCCGTTTTAGCACCGAGTCTTGAAAAGGCTTGGGCTAACTCGATCGCAATGACGCCACTACCGATGACTGCTAAAGAGCATGGAAGTTTTTTAAGCTCAAATATTTCATCTGATGTTATAAATTTTTCTTTTAAAAGATCTTTCCATTCCTGACTAGTGGCTGGTCTTGAGCCTACAGCAAGTATGAAAGATTTTGCCTGATAGTGTTTTCCATTGACTTCGATAGTGTATGAATTCATAAAAGTTGCTTTACCTGATAGCCGATGGTTTTTTGGCCAACTTTGTACATCTTTTATAGTCGCAGTAGTAAAACGATCTCTTAATGCGCGAACATGGGACATGACATGGGAAGTGTCAAATGAGGATTCAACTGAAATACCAACCTGATTAATGTGTTGACTATCATACATTCGATTGGCTGATGAAATGAGTACTTTACTTGGCATACAACCAACGCGGGCACAGGTCGTATCCCATGGGCCATCGTTAACGATTAAAATATTCTGGGTATATTTAACTGCTTCTTTATATGCACTGATACCTGCTGTACCTGCACCGATAATGATGAGATCGTACATATTCAATCCGTTTGAGTATTGTCTTATATTAAAATATTTCAGTTGCAATAATATATTAAGAAAATTACATGTTTTTTTAATTTTCTTAATAAAAAGATTTATTAAATTATGTCAGGATTAGATTGATAAATTATGTTAATTTGAGTAAATTTTCGTATAAAAGGTCATCCATGTTTTTTGGTGGCAAAATATATTATATAAAATGGAAAATACTATGACTTATTTAGCTAATTTGAGAAAATTAGGGGTTAAATCGACAGTTTTAGGATCATCTTTAGCATTAGTTGCTTGTGGTGGTGGCGGTAGTGATGGTTATTATGGTGGAAGCAGCAATTCAAGCAATAATAATTCAAGTAACAACAATAGTAATAATTCCTCAACTGATAGCTCTACTGTAGCTGAAAGTATTGATATTAAGTTAAAAGATACTAGTGGTGCTACTATACAACAGGCAAATGATAATTCCGTTGTACAAATTGCGGTGCAGGTTCTGAATGCCGATAAAGGTGGAATCGCTAATAAGCAGGTAAGATTAGCAATTTCAGATAGTGATAATCTAGGTGTTACCAGTAAGACTTCTTTAGTTACGACAGGTGACAACGGTTTTGCGATATTTGAAGTCAGTATTCCGACTCTCATTGCGTCGTCTGGTAAGGTGCAATTAACGGCTGTCGTGGATGGTACTACTATCAAGCAAAGCTATACCTTAAATATTAAGAAAACCAGTACTATTGTTAGTAATTATAATCTTAATATTCAACAAGGCGTAGTATTAAATTTACCTAAAGGTTCAGCAGATATTACTGCAATAGTGACAGATAAAAATGGCGGTGTAAAAGCAGGTGAGTCGATCACTTTAACACTTCCACAAGAAATGCAAGGGAAATTTTCTATCTCAACTGGCTCTAATATCAGTACAGATAGTCAAGGAAAGGCAAAATTTACCATTGTTGCAAATTCTGACTTGAGTTCTGATGATATTCAAAAATTTGTATCTACATCACAATCTTTAAGCTTTAAACTGATTGATGAAAATAAAGCAGAAAAAACAGTCTCTGGATCTATTACTTTTAAGGATACTTCCCAAGTTGTCCAAAAACTTGAGTTAATTAAAGCAGATGCTCCAATTGTTGCACAAAATGGAACAACGACTGTTAAAGTACGTGCCAAAAACAGTAATGATGTAGCTCTTGCGAATAAAAAAGTTAAACTTGTATTCACGGATAAAAGTGATGCGTATGGGGTGACTATTGATCAAACTGAAGCAGTCACTGATGCAAATGGCTATGCTGTATTTACATTAAAAGCAAATTCAAGTTATCCAGTTGCTTTAACTCAACAGGGCATTAATTTAAAAGCAATATATTCAGATAACTCTGAAATCTTTGCCCAAGATACGATCAGCGTTATTACGGCAGATACCAGTGCAACTGATCAATTGGCTTTGCAACGTTTAGAAATTGCATCTTCATATACGGTTAATGCACAAAATGATACCGTTACAATTCGAGTTAAAGGTATTAATAACAAGGGTGAGGCGGCAACTAAAGGAAAACTAACTTTAAATTTAAATAACGAAGCAAATGCAAACGGGGTTGGTTTTGATGGTAGTTCTGAAAGAGATTTTAGTGCTTCGGTCGAAGGATATATTACTTACACTTTACATACTAATGCTAAGACAGATGCAGCCGTAGCAGCATTAGTTGCAGCTGGCATTACTGCAACATTCAAAACCGATAACGATATTAGTCAAAGTATTAAGATTGAAGTTAAAGCGAAAGCACAGGCTGATGATGAGGTTAGGTACTTATCATTTGATCCTGTAAAAGCATTTGATTATTCACAAAATCAAAATATTACGATTACAGTCCAAGCTAATGGAACCAAGGATGATGGTGGTCTATCTGGGCAAACTATTTCTTTAAAACGTATGGGCTTATCTGATCAACAACTAGATGCTTTAGGATTAAAAGCGGATGGTTCACTAATACAGACAACAAATGCTGAAGGTTATGCAACCTTTAAATTTAAATATACCTATGCTGGTACAGATGAACAAAAGCAATTAGCATTAGCAGGTGTAAAACTGTTGGCTACAGCTGCAAATGGGAAAACACAAATGCTATCTTTAAACTTTAAAGAGCCAACAGCATCATCAGAAATTGCACTTGAATCCTTAAATATTGATACTGATGGCATTAAAACATTAGAAGTTAATAAAACAACAACATTAATAGTGAAAGTAAATGCTATTGGAACTGATGGTAAAGCATTTGCAAATAAAGGTATTG
The DNA here is from genome assembly GCF_019355975.1 of Acinetobacter septicus. Taxonomy (NCBI): domain Bacteria; kingdom Pseudomonadati; phylum Pseudomonadota; class Gammaproteobacteria; order Moraxellales; family Moraxellaceae; genus Acinetobacter; species Acinetobacter septicus. The sequence continues at coordinate 2,812,082 of NZ_CP079898.1, forward strand.
GTTTGGGCATAAATACTGCACCTTTGCAAAATGGTGCTGTTATTGCAAATGCAACTCAAGTTACCGATACAAATGGACAAGCAATTTTTACAATTAATGTAACACCTAAAAATACTAAAGAAATAGAGAATCTGATTGCAAATGGTTTAACGATTGTTGCTCAGGCTTCTGGTTCAACAATTTCTGCGACACGTTCTGTTCAATTAATCACTCCTCCAATCATTATTCCTGATCTGGTTAACCTTAGCTTTACTTATGAACCAACAGTTTCTGTATTAGGTGGCGAAGTTCAAGTTAAGGTAGTTGCTACAGATGCTAGTGGCAAAACCATTGCAAATACAGCACTAGCAATTGCACTATCAAATTTAGCTGGTTCTCGTGTTTCTTTGTCTGATACGACACTCACGACCAATAGTAAAGGTGAGGCTGTTTTCACGGTAAAAGTTGCTGAAGGTCAATATGATGCTAACCTAATTAAAAATGGAATTGGATTTGCAGTTGTTGGAACAAACCAAAATAATGGTGATCGTGTTCAACAGACTGGAATTATTCAAGTTACAATTCCTAAAGATTCAGTAAATTTACGTTTAACTGCTGACAAAAATGAATTGGAATTAGGTAAAACTTATCAAATCAATGTTGCAGTTAAAGACGAATTAGGTGCAAACACAGGTTATCCAGTGAATTTATCTTTAAATACTGAAGCAATTGTTGCGGGAGTGAAACTCAGTGCCGATTCAGTGGTAACTTCTGCAAATGGCGAGGTTCCTATTTCAATTATCATTCCTAAAGATATTTCTGATTCAGCAAAATCTGCATTATTGTCTTCTGGTATTCAGGTTAAAGGAGCTATAACGAATCCTAAAGGGGAAAAATTAGAGACCACGATTAATTTTGAAGTTGCTGAAGTTCTTAATCAGAATCATTTAGTAATTTCAAGTTCAAAAAGTAACCTGAACGTTAGTGGTGATAGATCAATTATTACGGTCACGTTATTAGATAAAAATAATCTTCCAGTACAGAACCAAGATATTACATTAGCAGTTAATAATTCAGCAGGAATTATTATTGGTAATCCTGGAAGTAGCGCTCCATCAAATACAAGTGGTACACCGCAAACATTAAAAACAGATTCTCAAGGGAATGCTTTTTTTTCAGTTGCAGTTGATGGGCAAACTGTTGATGGAGATTTACTTATTGCTAGTGGTATAGAATTAACTGCGAGTAATCAGGATGCTAATGGTGCAATTGCAAAACAGATTGCTCGTTTAGATGCATTTAAACAGCCAACACAACCTGCCGTTGATTTACCTGCACGATATTCATTGCGTATCTCATCAGCGAAACCGACACTTAATGTTCGTAATGATACTTCAGATGTTACTGTAACTTTGGTTGATCAAAATGGTGGTGGTGTTGCGAATCAATATGTAATGCTCGGAATTGATAACTTTGTAGTTAATGGTGCAATTATAGTGGGTCCATCTGGGCTTACTACAGATGCGAATGGACAAGCTGTCTTTAAAATAAAAGTTGATGAAAGTGCTCGTAATACAGGCTACAGTGCAACTAATTTTGCAACAGATGATTTACGTTTAAGTGCGAGTTTTAAAGAAACAGGCTATACCAATGCAACACAAGTTTCTCTTATAGATATTGTACAAGCGGTTGTTCAAAACCCTGTGGCATCGATTGTAATTGGTGTAAATCCAACTGAAGTTGGGACTTCAAGCGATGGTATATACTACACTCGGAATATGTCAGTAAGTGTGGTTGATAAGGATGGAAAACCATTGAATAATCAATCTGTTACGATGGATATAACTCCAACCTTTTATTCTAAAGGGCAATATGTCTGGAGAAATGCACTTCTACAAGGTACAACAGATGGTAAGCCTCAATGGATAACAGCGGGACAGAATTATTATGATTTAAGTAGCGCAAATGTATATGTCAAAAATGGCGTTGCTTTGAATAATAACAGTACACCAGATGATACTTCTGACGACTTTGTTATTAATTTAAGTACAACATCAGTCAGAGATTGTGCAATAGGATCTTTAAATGCGATTACTAATAATGAGGTCAATAGTATACCCGTACAAGTTCCAACATTTGTTGGAGGTAACGGGGCTACTGCTACTTATACAACAGATGCCCAAGGTAAATTTGACTTTGTAATTCGATATCCAAAGATCTATGCACGATGGTTAAATGTACAAATTGGAGCATCAACTACGGTTGCATCTTTGCCAAATCGGACTACTTATAATTTAGGGCTACCTTCAGTGAATTCCGATTATAGTACTGATGGTAGTTATGGGCCTAATTTGAAGAGTCCGTATGGGATTAACACAGGGTCTTGCCCATAAATTTCATAAAACAGCGCTTCGGCGCTGTTTTTTATATCCCAGTTCCTACCATCACACTGGCTGTGGGGCGTACATTTACAGTACTGCAAGCAGTGAATGTTATACAGCAGAATATTAGGCTAAGACACAAAACTTTAGTCATCCAGTAAGTCCATTTGTTTAGCCAACTGATATAAATTATTCGAACGATTACCTGTACGACAGAACATTAAAATCGGTTTTGGTAATTCATGATAATGATTGGCAAAATTGCGCACATCCAACTCTGTAATTTGACCCGCAATGACAGGCTGATACACATAGTCAAGTCCTACATTACGCGCAGCTTCTTCGATTTGAGCACTGGTCGGTTGTTCTGGACCACCTTCCATATCAGGTCGGTTATTAATGATGGATTTAAAGCCTTTTTCGACCACTTGCTCGACATGTTCTGGGCCAATTTGACCTGCAAAACCAACATTATCCGTCATTTCGTCACTCCAAAATTTAAAAAAACGTTTATGCTGTATCATAGCACTAAGCACCCTGTCACTTTAAACAGTGCTTTTAAAATATATAACGACCGATAACCAAAATATAACGCATTGGAGCGCGTATGCCTGCTTATACAGTTGAGCCGCTGTATGTACCCATTGGTCAAGAGACCATAGCTGCTGACTTCTATCGTCCCAAAGCAGATCGGAAACCTACTGTGATCATCATGGCACATGAATTTGCCGCATTACGCCAGTTTAAATTGATTCAGTACGCACAAAAATTTGCTCAGGCGGGCTATGCGGTGGTGCTATTTGATTATCGCTATTGGGGCGGAAGCACAGGAAAGCCCAGAGAACTTATTTCACTCAAAGATCAGATCGAAGACTGGAAAACAGTTATTCAATATATAAGTGCTTGTAAGTGGGTAGATCAGCGACGTATTGTACTTTGGGGAACTGGGCTCAGTGGTGGTTATGTCCTCAATCTAGCCAGTGAATTAAAAAATATTTCTTCCATTATGGTACAGGTGCCTTTTGTGGATGGTGCCGAAACTGCCAAAATTTATCCGATCCAGCAATTACCCAAAGCTCTTAAATTATCTAGTCAGGATTATATGGGGGCAAAGGTTGGATTAAACCCACGAACCTTGCCCGTCGTGGCACAACAACAGCTTTCCTTTTTTCCAACCAGTGATAGCTATCAGGGCTACTTATCGATTGTAAATCCTGATTACTATTGGAGTGGTGAAGTTCCTGCCCGCGCATTATTTCAACTGATTCGTTATCGGCCGATTCAATCTGTACGCGATATTAGTATTCCAGTCTTATTCATTGTCGCGAAACTGGATAGTCTGGTTCCTATAGATTCGAGTCGTGAAGCTGCGACCAATATTGCACCGTTTGTGACTTATCATGAATGGGATATGTGTCATTTTGATATTTATCATGGCAAATGGTTTGAAAAAGCAGTAGCAACCCAATTAGAATTTTTACATCAACATACTGGAGTGACTTAATATGATTATTGTTTGTCCAAGCTGCGGTGCTAAAAATCGGGTCGCCGAAGAAAAATTAAATGCAGATCCTAAATGTGGTCAATGCCATACCGCGCTGATTCCACTTGCACCGATTGAGCTGAATGAGCAAAACTTCAGTCATTATGTAAGCAATAGTGATTTACCCATTCTGATCGATTTATGGGCAGATTGGTGTGGGCCATGCAAGATGATGGCACCTCATTTTGCTCAGGTTGCAGCGCAGAATCCACATGTTATTTTCGCCAAAATTGATACTGAAGCTTCACCGCGTTTAAGTCAGGCTTTTCATGTCCGTAGTATTCCGACACTGGTTTTGATGAATAAAACCGACGAAATTGGTAGAATAAGCGGCGCGCTTCGATCCAGTGAGTTACAGCAGTGGCTGGATCAGCAATTACAAGCCCAAGTTCGGAGTTAATGTGTCAGAGTCTCTCAAAAAGCCTGAAGGAACTTTATCCCTTCAAACCATTGCAATGCCTGCCGATACCAACTGGAGTGGTGATGTTTTTGGCGGTTGGATTGTCTCGCAGATGGATTTGGCAGGCGCAATTCATGCAGAGCGTTTTAGTAAAGGACGTTGTGCAACCATTTCAATTAATCAGATGACTTTCCTTGTTCCTGTTAAAGTTGGTGATGTGATTAGTTGTTATACCAAACTTCTAAAAGTGGGAAATACTTCAATTCAGATCCAGATTGAAGTTTGGGATAGTCACGATGAATCTCGTCAACCCAAACAAGTGACGGAGGGAATTTTTACCTTTGTGGCGGTGGATGTAAAAGGTAATAAACGACAAATTCCTGAAGAAGTTAAGCAGAAATTTTTAGCAGTTTAATTTACAAACTAAAGTTTCCAAAAAGTTCAGCATGATGCTGAGCTTTTTTATGAGTTTTATTTACACTTAGAAATATTCAACTATGTACTTTTCACATAAACAGATAAGGCTTGGAGGGTTCCATCCGATACAATACTTTAATTTGGATCAATGATATGGCAGAAGAATTATCGCTACAACAGGGCAATAAAGCTGAACAATACCAAAGCCTGATTCCACAAATTCAGGCCATTGTTGCAGATGAAAGTGATGTGATCGCCAATCTTGCCAATATTTGTGCGGCATTAAAGCAACAATTTAACTGGTTTTGGATTGGATTTTATCTGGTTAAGGATAATGAATTAGTCTTGGGGCCATTTCAGGGACCAATCGCCTGTACACGGATCGCCAAAGGGCGGGGCGTTTGCGGTACAGCATGGCAGCAGCAGAACGTTATGATCGTGCCAGATGTGGAGCAATTTCCAGGGCATATCGCTTGTAGCTCTGATTCAAAATCTGAAATTGTTTTACCTGTGATGAAGCAGAATAAATGTGTTGCAGTATTGGATATTGATAGCGATACATTGGATAGCTTTGATGAAGTAGATGCTGAATATTTAAAACAAATCGTTGCAATCGTAGAGCATTTTATTTAGTGATCAAAAATAAAGATCAAAATAACTAAAGCCCAAATACATGTTTGGGCTTTAGTTATTATATAAATTATTTTGGACGTTTAGGTAACCATGCCCATAACATTTCACAATGAATCGGTTCATTTGAACCATCGTCAATGACCGTCACAGGAATCAATAATTCACCTTTTTCATTATCTGCAATAAATTTTTGCTGTTCAGGCGATAAAGTTGCTGTTGCCGTTAATCCACCTTGTACCACTTTTAAATAATCGACATGCAGTGATTTAATGAGCAAAATTCGATTATCCGGGACATGCAGCCCTGTTAAAAAGCCTGTCGCAGTTTCAGCGAGTAATGCCATCGCAGCAGCATGTACACCTTTAATGTGGTTTTGCATATTGCGCTGATTTTCCAGACGCACCACGACATGGTCTTGATCAACTTCTAGATAACGAATATTGGCGGTTCCGACCATGGGTACAATCCGACCAAAGGCTTTACTCCAGAGTGTACTACGAATACTTTTCGGAAATTTTGACGTGGTTTTCACCAGTTTTGATAAACGATTGGCCTGTGACATAGTGCATCCTGTGTAAAAAGAACAGAGCTGAAGTTAATCTTTAAAGTTATTAAACTGCAAGGGAAGACCAAACTGTTGTTCCTTTAGAAAAGCCATGACCTGTTGTAAAGTGTCACGTTTTTTATCGGTCACGCGAATTTTGTCTCCCTGTATAGAAGATTGCACTTTGATACCACTTTCTTTAATGGCTTTATTAATTTTTTTTGCGGTATCTGAGTCAAGTCCATCTTTGAGTTTGATTACTTGTACTACATTTTTTCCAGAAGCTGTGGCTTTTTGCGGATCAAGTGCTTGAACATCAATTTTACGTTTATAGAAATGATTTTCCAGCATGTTATAGACTTGTTCGCACTGAAAATCACTTTCTGTACTGATTTTAATTTCTTTGGATTTTTCATTCAGTTCAATAGAAACATCTTGTCCACGGAAATCGAAACGTGTTGCGATTTCTTTTTGAGTATTTTGAACCGCGTGATTAACTTCAAATAACTCTAATTCAGAAACAATATCGAAAGAAGGCATAGCTTAGACCTTTGCAAAGTGAAAGAATATCTGAGATGCTAGGGATGTTTTCTTCATTTGCCAAGTGTTGTTTACATCAAAGGAGTGCGCAATGATCCGTAAACAAGAAATTACGACATTTGAGTTCCCAGAAAATGCCATTATCTGGGATGTCCGTGACGCAAAATCATATGCTGAAGGGCATGTTAAAGGCGCAATAAATCAACCTATTAATGATTTAAAGTCCGATAGTCTGACTCAGGTGGCTGCGGATCAGCCGATTTATATTTTATGCGGTGGCGGTAGTAAAGCACCACGTGCGGCGGAATTACTTGATGGTTTTGATGCTGCACGCGAATATGTCATTCTGATGGGAGGAACCCGCGCTGCCAAAGATGCAGGTTTACCTTTAGAGCAGGGCAATTCATAAAAAAAGCACCCTCGGGTGCTTTTTTTATTATATTTTAAATCAAGTTTTAGAAGCGGTAACCAATTTTTAAACCATAAGCGATGGCATGATTATCGGTAAAATCAGCGACATACTCAGAAGTACCAAATTGTGCTCCAGATTGTGCTTTGGCATCACCCAACCAAAAATATTTTACACCACCTGCAATAAAATAGTTTGGCGCTGGACTAAATTGCGCTCCTAGACCAACATTCCAATAACCTTCTGTTGGGCCAAGTGTTGTCACTGGATTACCTGCGCCAGAGTCCCAGCCTACTGAAATATTGCCCGCCCATTGCTCTGTTAGTTTACGGCCAACCCCTACATTTGCAGACCATTGATCATCTGTATAAGCGACCAGATCAAAACCATTTGGTTTATTAACTGTCGGACTTTGACCAGCAATCAGGCTTGCTTTACCAAATTTATCTGGACGGATTGAAAAATCTTTCCAGTTCACCCAGCGCACATTTGCAAAAGCAACCGTGTCAGCCATGATTCCTGTCTGGAAGTCTAAGTTTGCTGATTGAGGTGTGGTAATGTCGGTTTTATTTGGTGTTAAGAAGTTTAATGCACCAAAGCTTCCCGCAGAATTGAAAGTCTCTCTGGCATTGACTGAGTGTTCGATTTCAGAACGATAAGTCAAAGACGTTTTTAACGCAATCTCAGGCAGCTGGAATGCAACACCTGCTAGCCAGCCCACATCACCCGTTTCTTTAATGTTGGCATTGTAACCACCAAATGTTGCATTTCCACCATAAGCTGTACCTCGTAATTGGACGCTACCTTTAACGGTTTGATAGGCAGCACCACCATAAATATTCCAGTTTACAGTAGGTTGAAAACCTAGAATAAACGACAAATTTTGAGTAGTTACATCAACTTCAGTCCCTTCGCTACCATTATGGAATGCTCCATGACCAGCTAAAGCAGCCGCGGCTCCAGGCAGTACCGTAGGTAGTGCTGCGGTTGTAGTTGAATAAGTGGCTTTAGCTCCAAATGGCTGATCATAAAGTAAGCCAAAAGAAAAGTTTGGATGAAGCTGTAATTTTAATGCTGCATTATAAAATTGATAGTCATCTGCCATTTCACCAGTACTCGTGTTTGAGAGTAATGGCAGTGCTGCATTAGGATAATTGTCTTTGGTTTTGCCAGAAACATCAGGATCTAGAATTGAGATACCAGCTTCAAAATAGTTACCAGGTTGTAGAAATGCCGATATGGATTGACCTGAACGATCCAAAGCTGCTGCAAAAACCCCTGTTGCAGGCAGCGATGCCATGATAATGGCTGTGGTTAAATGTTTTAATTTCATTCTAATCTTTCCTTGAACAACAAAAGTAATTTATTGCTTATTTCCAAGCAATTACAGTTCTAATTTTTGGAGAAGTAAGTTCCATACAGGGAATTAATCTTCACTCCATGCAACAAAAATAACACAATTAAAATAATAGTAAATGCTCTATGTTGCATAGTCAGTAAAAAAACTGTTTTAGCAATAATTTGATACAGAATTTTATTGAGTTTTAAAAAAGAGCTTAAAAATAATAATGATATAATTCAATAAATTAATTTATTTGTCTTAAATGTTTAATTGTCTCTAATTAACAAATAACTAGACGCTACAGTCAAAGATTTATTTTGATGATTATGAGTGATTTGATCGAAATCGGATTTGTTCATCCAGATTTATCAATGAAGAATTGGTTTTTGATGGTTTTATTAAGTATTTTTTAAGATTTATGTTGATTTTTTATTTTTATCTAAAATATATTCATAACAAAGCTCTAATCTTTATTTTAAAAGGAACTTTTATAACTTGCGCTTTAGGTCAGGTGAGACGCATATGATTTCATTCATCCAGAAGCTGGCAGTTAACCATCCATTTAATTCCAAATTGGTCGCTAAAAGCGCCATACAGTACGCCCCAAAAGGTTTTTTGTAACGGCATTTCAATAACTCCACCTATGGAAAGTAGATTGAATAGGCGGCGGGCTTCGTTATCATTATTTTCGAGATTAATGGAAATGTAGTGATTATTGCCTTTATTTAAGATGGCATTTGCTGGACTACAAAATTGCTCATTGACATCAGAGCCCATGAGTACTGTAAATTCGTTGATAGGCAGCGAAACATGCAATATTAGACTTTTCTGTGAATCTGACAATACAATTCCTTCCTGAGGTGGAAGGTCATCATATCGAGTCAATACTGAAAACTCTCCACCGAAAATCGATTGGTAGAAGGTAAATGCTGCTTCGGCTTTACCGTTGAAATTAAGATAATGATTGAACTGCATAAGATTTAACCCTGTTATTTTTATTTATTGTGACTTGAGTGACTATAATTTTAAAACTGAATAAAAAACAGTCTTATTTTGTATATTTATAAAAATCCCGCCTTAGCGGGATTGGTGACATCATACAATAACAATAGATTATAGTAACTCAATAGCAACTGCTGTTGCTTCACCACCACCGATACATAGTGCGGCAACACCCTTTTTTCCGCCTGTACGTTTTAGTGCATGAATCAACGTCAAAATAATCCGTGAACCTGTTGAGCCGACAGGGTGTCCTAAAGCACACGCGCCTCCATGAATATTGACCTTTTCAGGATCAAGTTTGAAATCATCAATAGCGCACATGGTGACCATTGCAAAAGCTTCATTGATTTCCCAGAGATCTACATCCTGAGCATCCCAACCTGCTTTTTTAAGAACTTTGGCGATTGCGCCTACAGGAGCAATGGTAAACTCTGATGGATGTTGAGAGTTTGATGCGGTGGCTACAATTTTAGCTAATGGTTGTAAACCACGCTGTTTGGCAATTTCACTATAAGTAAGCACAAGTGCAGAAGCACCATCAGAAATTGAACTTGCATTGGCAGCAGTAATGGTTCCGTCTTTGGCAAATGCGGGTTTTAAGGAAGGAATTTTGTCAATTTTGGCCTTTAAAGGCTGTTCATCTTGATCAATCTTAACGTCACCTTTACGTGACGAAATCGTCACAGGCACAATTTCATCTTTAAAATAACCTTCAGTAATGGCAGTTTGGGCACGTTTGAGTGAGCGAATAGCAAATTCATCCATTTGTTCGCGCGTGTATCCACGTGTATTGGCCATATCCTGAGCAAAAGACCCCATTAAGCGACCAGTTTCTGCATCTTCAAGACCATCAAAAAACATATGATCTTTAATTTCACCATGCCCCATACGATAACCTGCTCGAGCTTTAGGTAAAATATAAGGTGCATTGGTCATGGATTCCATACCGCCCGCCACTACGATTTCGGCACTACCTGCTTTAATCATATCAGTAGCTTGCATTACTGCTTTCATACCAGAGCCACATAACTTATTGATCGTTACGGCACCCGTTGAGTCAGGTAAACCTGCTTGACGCATCGCTTGGCGTGCAGGGCCTTGCTTCAAACCTGCGGGTAATACACACCCCATGATGACTTCTTGAATATCTGTAGGCTGTAGGCCTGCGCGTTGAACAGCTTCACGGATGGTGACTGCGCCTAGTTCTGGTGCTGTCGAAGGAGATAAATCTCCCTGAAATCCACCCATTGCGGTACGAGCGCCATTTACAATTACGATATCAGTCACAATGATTTCTCCCTCAATGATTTAAAGCTTACATTTTCTTCTAAGAAGTATATTAAAAAAGCAGACCTAGAAAATTGACTTAAAAGACCAGAACCTAGACTGAACAGTTTTCTTAACAATTTGCTAAAGGTTCATCTCGAGGATGTCCCATTCGACTCAATGTTAATTTACGATGATTATGATATTGATCAGAACAATACTGAAAAGTACCATTTGAAGATAAAGGAAGTCCTGAGTTTCCTTCAAAAATGATTCTTCTATTACCAAACCCCCGCCATGACAGAGTGCCGTATCTCAATTGCATGTTCTCAAAGGCTAATATAGGTTCATCTAAGTCATAGTCTCGATTTTTATTCTTATCGATAAAAACCATATAACCATTATTCCAATCGTTATTACACTCTTTAAAGCTAGTGCTGGCACACAAAATAATGTTTTGTCTAAATAACAAAGACTCATGTTTGGCTTTTTGTATGTAAAGTGTGAGTGTTTTGGGGACTTTTTTTGCTTCTTGTGCAGCCATATATTGATGATAAGAGGGTATGGCAAAAGAGGCAATTACAGCAATTACAATGATTACCACGCTAATTTCAATTAACGAGAATCCACAATTTTTATTTTTCATGTTAAGAATACGTCCGTCTTATGTAATTTTTTTTGTTTTTTAACAGTAGATTAAGTACAAAACATTGAAAAAAAGATCGAATTGAAATATTTATTACTTAAGCGTTTGAATACTGTTAAAATAAAGAAAGCGTGAAGATAAGCTATTCACAACAATAAATTGAGTAAATAGTTACCGAATTACAACGGAAATTGTAAGTAATTTTGTCAATAATTTACTTGATTAAAGTTATCAAGCACTTGGAAATCAGTTTAAGTGTTTGTATGATTCAACGTGAGTAGCTTAAAAATAATACTGGGGTATATAAAAAGTTATCTCAGGGCCATAAAAATTTTAGGCTGAGCTTGAACAACAAACAATTTGTTTATCTCTGGAGGATATCCATGAAATTGAGTCGTATTGCACTTGCTACTATGCTTGCTGCTGTTCCATTCGCTGCTGTAAATGCTGGCGTTACCGTAACTCCTTTATTGCTTGGTTATACATTCCAAGACACGGAGCACAACAACAACAAGCTAACTAACGGACCAGAGCTTCAAGACGATTTATTCGTTGGTGCGGCACTGGGTGTTGAATTAACGCCTTGGTTAGGTTTCGAAGCTGAATATAACCAAGTAAAAGGTGATGTAGACGGTTCTATCGCTGGTGCTGAATACAAACAAAAACAAATCAATGGTAACTTTTATGTAACTTCTGATTTGATCACCAAAAACTATGACAGCAAAATCAAACCTTATGTGTTGTTAGGTGCTGGTCATTACAAATATGAATTTGATGATGGCGTATACCGTGGTGCTCCATGGAAAGGCAATAGCGAAGAAGGTACTTTAGGTAATGCTGGTGTTGGTGCATTCTGGCGCTTAAACGATGCATTGTCACTTCGTACTGAAGCTCGTGGTACATATAACTTTGATGAACAATTCTGGAACTATACTGCACTTGCAGGTTTGAACGTAGTTCTTGGTGGTCATTTGAAACCAGCTGCTCCAGTTGTTGAAGTTGCTCCAGTTGAGCCAACTCCAGTTCAACCTCAACCACAAGAGTTGACTGAAGACCTTAACATGGAACTTCGTGTGTTCTTTGATACAAACAAATCAAACATCAAAGATCAATATAAACCTGAAATCGCGAAAGTTGCTGAGAAGTTAGTTGAATATCCTAATGCAACTGCACGTATCGATGGTCACACAGATAACACTGGTCCACGTAAGTTGAACGAACGTTTATCATTGGCTCGTGCTAACTCTGTTAAATCAGCTCTTGTAAACGAATACAACATCGATGCATCACGTTTATCTACACAAGGTTTCGCGTGGGATCAACCGATTGCTGACAACAGCACTAAAGAAGGTCGTGCGATGAACCGTCGTGTATTCGCTACAATTACTGGTAGCCGTACTGTCGTAGTTCAACCTGGTCAACAAGCTCAATAATCTGAGTTTTTGATTGCAAAAGAGCAGCTTTAGAGCTGCTCTTTTTTATTGCTATTCTAAATATAAAAAATGCACTCAAAAGTGCATTTATGAGATCAATTTTAGCTTAGGTAAGAAGCTTCGTTAGCATTTCCTCATAGATTTCAGCTAAAGGTTCTAGATCGGCAACATTCACATGCTCATTAATTTGATGGATAGATGCATTTAGTACGCCCAATTCTAAAACTTGTGCGCCAGTAGGGGCGATAAAGCGTCCATCTGAAGTGCCGCCAGTTGTCGATAATTGACTTTTAGTGCCTGTAACTTTTTGAATCGCATGTTTGGCTGCATTGACGAGTTCGCCAACAGGAGTTAAAAAAGGTAATCCTGACAGAGTCCAGTCAATATGATAATCAAGCCCATGTCGATTAAGTAAATCTATAACACGCTGTTTTAAAATCTCGGCTGTAACTTCTGTTGAGTATCTAAAATTAAAGGTTACTTCTAGTGTTCCCGGAACAACATTGGTTGCCCCTGTTCCAGAATGAATGTTGGAGATTTGAAAGGTGGTTGCTGGAAAATATTGATTACCTTCATCCCAAATAGTTTGACATAGTTCATCAATAGCAGCGGCAGCCAAATGAATTGGATTACGTGCCAGATGTGGATAAGCAACATGTCCTTGTTTACCTTTAACCGTTAAAACGCCATTGAGTGAGCCACGGCGTCCATTTTTGATAATATCACCGAGTTGCTGCGTACTAGAAGGTTCACCAACTAAACACCATGTAATCTTTTCTTGGCGCGCTTCTAATGTTTCAATGACTTTTACCGTTCCATTAATAGATGGACCTTCTTCATCTGAGGTAATGAGATAAGCAATTGAACCCTTATGATCTGGATGTTTTTTTACAAAACGTTCCGTCGCGATGATCATGGCAGCCAAGGCCGTTTTCATATCTGCTGCACCACGTCCATACAGCGTTCCATCGCGAATTTCAGGTTGAAATGGAGCTGATTGCCATGCCTGTAAGTCGCCTGTAGGAACTACATCTGTATGTCCTGCAAAACAAAATACGGGATCTTGAGTACCACGACGTGCCCATAAGTTATCAACGTCTTCAAAACGCATATGCTCGATGTTAAAACCCACCTGAGCAAGCCGATCGGCCATAATATTTTGACAATTGTGGTCAATGGGAGTGACAGAAGGCTGACGAAGAAGTTCTAAACTGAGGTCTAAGGTGGCTGAAGAAGTCATAGCAAATTTATAAGCAGTTGAAATAAAACTGGTCGTTATAATAGGCTAATCTGATCTTGATAGATATGTAAAAATAAAAAAACCTTATCAAGAGATAAGGTTTTTTAGAATAGAGATCGTTACATCTTATTCTGTGTTTTTTCGGCAGTTTTAGATACAGCGTCGCCTGCTTTAGACACGTCCTGACCCATACCTTTAAAAGTATTACAACCCGTTAAAACAAAAGCAACCATGACTGATGCAACTAAGATTTTTTTCATCATCTATCTCCACTTTAGATTTAATTCTGATGTACTTAAAAGATTAAAAACTAATCGTAAAAATAAACATGAGTGTTTGATAGTAAATGTGTTAAAAAGTGTTTCAAAAGAGAATTGTTCTTGTAAATAAACTATTTATAGGTCAGTAAGTGTTGTCGATACATATAGTTTTGGATATCAGACTTGGGGTTAAAATATAGGCCATTGGTCCACCAAATAGCCTCATTTGAGGATTGATTAAGGTTGGGACATAACCATTCATGCCGTGTTAATCGATAATAACTTTTTTTGGTTTGATTTCCCCATTGACCTAATCGTCTCTGTGGTTGAATCCAGTCTAAAGATCCTGTGTTATCAAACGAAGCTTCGGGCAAATAAAGCTGTCCTTTGAGCAGAGCATAACGTTTCTGGATAAGATGCTCCTCAACTTGTACAAATTGAAATTGTCGTTGAGTAAAATGATTCATTTTCTTGGATAATGTGTCGTCACGGTTGAGTCCAAACCAACACCCTAAGGAGAGATCTGCTTCACCCAAGTAATATTTTAAAGCAACTTCCCAATGCTCAATGTCGTTCGTATCCTGGTTTAAAACTAAAAAATCCAGTTCGCCTAAAGTTCTTGCCCCTTGTATTTGTTGAATGCTATGACCTAAAAGCTGGTACGGATGATAATCAGCATCTCGTAGCCAGAACCAGAGTAGGTATTCAAAGCGTAAACCTAAACGGGTACTTTTTAGTTGATTTAAAAAATCTAGTAGGGGGGCAGGGGATTGATCAAGTTTATCTAAGCGTGGTTGATACGTTTTAAATTGTTGTTGCCAGAAATTCGCAGTGTGTAGATCAAAATGATAATGAATACTTAGTTCATCTGGAATGCTTTTAATAATATTCGGACTCGCCAAACAAAAAGCCAACTGACGTACACTTGGTTGTTTGAATTGTAGCCATGGTTCAAAATATTCAGATTTGAAAAGAGATGAGGGCATAATCACCTGATGCAATAATTTAAACTCGGAATAAGCAAATACGTGATAAAACTTTTATACTAGGCGCGCGTAAGCAATTTTAGGATTCGGTATGAAAACGTTGTTTTGGCGAAGCCTTGTGCTGATATTTATCACACTTGGGATTATTGGTGCAATTTTGCCTGGTATGCCAACAACGGTCTTTTTAATCCTGGCAGCGTGGGCTGCTTCAAAAGGCTGGCCGCAGATGGATGCATGGTTACTCAACCATCCTAAATATGGCTCGACCTTACGTAATTGGCGTGAACATGGTACGGTTCCACGTAGAGCGAAATGGATTGCCAGCATTATGATGCTCATCAGTGGCATCATAATGTTGTTTACCAATGCACCATTTTGGGTAAAGGTTTTTACTGATAGCATAATGTTGATTGTCGCAGTATGGTTATGGCTCCGTCCTGAGCACCGTTAAAAAAAGCAACGCTTTTTAGGTGCGCAAGGTGAGGGCTATGCCCGAGTGAAATCGTTAAAAAACTTAAAGCACCCCTTTAAGGATTTCTTAGGTGCGCAAGGTGAGGGCTATGCCCGAGTGAAACCGTTAAAAAACTTAAAGCATCGCTTTAAGGCTTTTTAGGTCCGCAAGAAGAGAACTACCTTTGAGTGAAACTGTTAAAAAAACTTAAAGCCTTATTTTGAATTTTTTACTCTATGGGAATTTGCGAAATTTTCTTTTATTTTTAATATTAAATCAGAGAAATACCATGTCTTATACGCTAGAACAAGCCGATATCTTGATTGATTTAGAACAACAGCTTTTATATTTACCTCAACATAATAAGTTATATTTGATTTCCTCTGGTAAAAATGGAATTGGCGAACAGGAAAATTCGGGCAAAACACCTCGTGGCTGGCACCGAATTGCTGAAAAGTTTGGTGAACATTTGCCTATCAATACTGTTTTTATCGCGCGGCAGCCGACAGGTGAAATTTATTCCCCATCATTGGCAGTACAGAATCCGCAACGAGACTGGATTTTATCTAGAATCCTTTGGTTAGATGGTCTTGAACTAGGCTTCAATCAGGGGCAAGGTTGCGATAGTAAACAACGCTATATTTATATTCATGGAACACCTGACACTGAACCAATGGGAATACCTGTTTCACATGGTTGTATTCGGATGCGTAATCAAGATGTGGTTGAGGTATTCGATTTGGTCCAACAAGGTGCATTGGTTTATTTATCTGAAACAAAAATTGAATCATTTAATCCTGTACAGGCAAATTTGAGCTCCGAAAAAACATTTTCAATTTAAGATTGAATGATTTCTAAAGTTAAAAAAGAAAGTTGATGTTTAAATAAGACACAGAATTTTCAGGTTTTTCTATCGAATGACTTATTTTTTAATCATTCACACTGGATTTTAAGAAAAGAAAAGCAAAAGCGTTTGACACGCTGCTTAGATTCTCTATAATGCACCTCACAAACGATAAAGACGTTAAGGGCGCTTAGCTCAGTTGGTAGAGCGTCTGCCTTACAAGCAGAATGTCGGCGGTTCGATCCCGTCAGCGCCCACCAAGCCTTTACGTTAAGACTTCAGTGCAGCGGTAGTTCAGTTGGTTAGAATACCGGCCTGTCACGCCGGGGGTCGCGGGTTCGAGCCCCGTCCGCTGCGCCACTTAAGTTTTAATATCGTTTGCCACAATAGTGACTTTGTGAAAGTGCAGCGGTAGTTCAGTTGGTTAGAATACCGGCCTGTCACGCCGGGGGTCGCGGGTTCGAGCCCCGTCCGCTGCGCCACTTTTTACAAACACTTTTGAGGGCGCTTAGCTCAGTTGGTAGAGCGTCTGCCTTACAAGCAGAATGTCGGCGGTTCGATCCCGTCAGCGCCCACCATATATGTGACTTATACTTTTTTTTAAAAAGTATTATGTGCAGCGGTAGTTCAGTTGGTTAGAATACCGGCCTGTCACGCCGGGGGTCGCGGGTTCGAGCCCCGTCCGCTGCGCCACTTTATATAAAGTATGTAAATACTTACCTCTCTGATACAAGATGCTTTTAGAAAAATCATAGATTTTTCTCTTAGGCTCAGACAAAGCTTCGCTTTGTTTGTCTTCGCTCAGGGCGCTTAGCTCAGTTGGTAGAGCGTCTGCCTTACAAGCAGAATGTCGGCGGTTCGATCCCGTCAGCGCCCACCATATCTCCTTTATCTTGCTTTTTTTCTACGTTTTTCCTAAGCTTTAGCTTTATTCTGCTTCATTATTATTACAATATGCGAAATCCCTATCAACGTCATTCATTGGGTCAGTCTCATTCTTCATTAAGTCCCAAAGATTTATATAAACAATTCATTGAAACAATGCTGATGCAGAAGCATGTCATCGGTTTATATGATGAGGGTTGGGCATTATGTTCTACTCCAACAGGTCAGCAGGCATTTGCAATGTGGCAAAGTAAAAATTTAGCCCAGTTATTACAAAAAGGAAGTTGGCAAAATTACCAGATTCAAGAAATTTCGCTTTCAACTTTAGTGCAAAAACTGATTCCCTATTTACGTGAGCAACGTACTTTATTTTCTTTAAATTTGACACCAGAAGGGCAGAATTTACTGGTCAATCCTGAAAATCTGCTCGCGGATATTAGGCGCTGTCTTTATCAGCTTTATATGCAAAAGCCAGAGGCCTTTGCTGATTTACAATTAGCTTTACCCCGTTCCATTCGGTTGAATTAGTTTAGTATTCATGGAGTATCCACCCGCTCAGATAAGCAAAATATTCTCTTAACCATGCGTTATAGCGAATGAGTAGCGGAGTTGGCGCAGCAACCATATATACATCTGAGTAACCCTGTTTTTGAGCGATGGCTTTGGCGCGAACGGTATGAAAGTCGCTGATCACAATGGCGATAGGATCATTCAACTGAATCTGGTGTTGTTTTAAAATTAGCTGACTATTTTTTAAATTGAGTTCGGTGCTGGTACTTTGAGTTTCAAGCGCCATTTGCTGGGATGGCAGGGCATAATGTTGCTGTAAATACTTTGCCATAATGGCTGCTTCGGTTTGAGTTTCTCCAAAATCTAATCCTCCAGTTAGGATCACCAGCGCGTGTGGTTGGCTCTGGGCAATTGGAGCAGCGATGTCTAATCGTTTGGCTAAGGCTGCTGAAGGTTGTCCATTTTCGATACCACTACCCAGTACAATAATGGATTTTACCGCGGGAATAGAGGGGCTATGTTGAATTTGTACCGTCAAGAAAATAAAGAATGCAAACAGTGTCATTAACCAGACAATGAAGATTCCCCAGCCAAATCGCCAAAGTTTTTTAAATTTCAGATGTCGATTTAGCCATGTTTGGATTTGAACGTTGAAGACCGCATATATGCAGAAAATGAGTCCAATGAATAGAGGTAATATCACCCCCAAATGGATTTTTCGATAAGATAAAAGCAATATCGCATCTATACATAAAATTAAACCGACAATGAATAAGCTGAGACGCATTAAAAAAGGAGCAGACATATCAAATGTTCTTATCAAAGGTAAGTTATACAATAAAAACCAACTGTAGCAATTTCATTGAGTCGAGTCGAATAAAAAGGGATATTCCTATATTTTGGAATATCCCTTGTTCATTGATTTTAAGGATTTGCAAAATTGCTTAGTAAACGTCTCTACGATAACGCCCATTTAAACGTAATTCATCGACTTGAGCCTCACCTAGAATATCGTTGAGTGCTTGATCTACACCGCTCGCCATTCCCTCAATGCTACCGCAAACATAAATTACTGCATCACGATCAATCCATGCTTTCAATTCATCGGCTTGTTGTCTTAAGATGTCCTGCACATAGACGCGTTGTTCCTGATCACGTGAAAAGGCTAAATCCAGTCGTTTGAGCATGCCCATGTTGTGCCATGCTTCAATGGTTGTTTGATAGAAAAAATCGCAACGACGTTGTCTTTCACCAAATATTAACCAGTTTTCTGAATAATCCTGACGAGTACGTGCATGTAATAAACTCATTAACCCTGCGATACCTGTACCATTCCCAATGCAAATCATTGGGCGATTATCATCAATTAAATGGAAAGATTCGTTGGTACGAATACGAAGGGCGATTGTGTCATTGACTTGAGTATGCTCGGTCAGCCAACCAGAACCCAGTCCAAGTTGACCGTTTTGATCAAGCTGTTGACGAACCGTAAGCCTTAAAAATAACTGGGTTGGAATACTGGCAATCGAGTATTCACGTGTTGGCAATGTGGGAAGTTGTTCGAGTAAATGTTCCATATTGGCAAAAGGTTCAACTTCTACCGTCAGGTCTTTATCCCAAAGTGCTTGTTGAATAGAAATAGATAAAGAATCGACCAATGTATCAGGATGGACTTGATGCTTTTGTAAGAACTGTTCAATACGAGCGGCACTGTTGCCAGGTTGAATCTCGGCAATGTCACCCGCTTGCCAATGCACTTCATGTTTGGGCGTAAGCTCAAGGTTATAGGCAGGCGCACCCAGACTGTCTGGGTTGAGTTGAGTGCGTTTATCCAGTACCCATGTATCAAATGTTTTTTCAATACTCATCGATTGAAGTTCTAATTGACTTGCTTTGGCTAAAGCTTGATTCCAGCGTTGTACATCTTCATTGTTGGCATTGTTGACTTCAATCAAATCAAATAATGCATGTGCACCACACTGTTTTAACCAGTCATTGACGCGATGTCCAAAGCTACAATAAGTATCTGGATATTCATCTGAACCTAAAGCCAATACGGCATAATGCATATGAGTTAAATCCAGATTTGAGCTTAAAAACTTTTTCTCAAAACTACTTGCCAAATCAGGGGCTTCACCTGTGCCGTAGGTACTGACCACAAATAAAATTTGTGGTGCAGTGTTAAGTTCATTTTCGGTCAATTGCTGTATGGGTTTCACCGTCACAGGCTGATGTGCTTCTTGCAGGCTGGTGGCTGTGCGCCATGCGAGTTGCTCGGATACGCCTGTCTGAGAGGCATAGGTAATGAGCCATGGTGTTGCATTTGGATCAATATAATGATCTGCGAGTTGATGACGTGCAGCTTGAGCCAATCGTTTCTGTTTGCGACGTTTCAGATAAAGCATCCAACCGGTCACAAAAAATAAAGGCATTGCCAATGAAGCCAATAGGGCAAAAAATTGATAAATAGGTCCAAAGAAACTACCACGATGCACAGGTAACATGCTGCTCATGATTTTTTCATTTAGCGTTTTATCTTCATAAAGTTCAAGTTTTTCAATTTTATGGGTTTGATAGTTATATGTTGCGCTATTACGAGCGCGTTCATGTTGTGCAACTGGATCGACAAAACTCAGTTCAATTGAACCATCTGCTTTCTTCGGTAAGTTAATGGTTAAGGTTGAATAATCACGACCAATTTTTTGGTTAAACTCAGTCCACGTCTGGTTCAATGCTTGCTGGATTTGAACAGGGGATAACGCTGATTGCTCTCGATCTGTTGATCTATCGCCAGTTTTGGGGTGATTCATTTGACGATGATTTTGTTGCATTGTCTGAGCTTTGTCATTTGCAGACTGTGGTCGACCATTTTGTTCTTGATTATGTGGAGTGCCCGTACGTTCTCGACCACCTTGCTGTATTTGCGGTTTAGGCTGTTCGACCCCCATAACTTTAAACATGCCACTGCGCCACCAGTCATATGACCAATATAGCCCAGTACATGCCAAAATCAGATAAAACACCACCACCCACGTTCCGACGACTGCGTGTAAATCCCAAATAAAATTGCGGCCTTTGAGTTTTGGTTTTACAAAGAGCCATTGGCGCAGAGAATGCTTTTTTGGCCAACGCAGATACAAACCACTCAAGACAAAGAAAATGAGCATCAGGGTACATGCACCAGTAATCTGTTTACCTACAGGACCAAAGGTGAGCGTACGATGAAGCTGTTGTACAAACTGAAAAAAACCGCGACCTTTAATTTCAGGGAGTACTTGAGCGGTATAAGGATTGACCATCATGTTATAACCACGACGTTCACCTTCTTTGGCAATATTCACCGTCGATGATGCCGTTGGATCTTTTGCGATGGTAATGCTATTGATTTTTATGTCGGGATCTTGCGTTGAAAAATGCTCATAAAGCTGAACAGGTGTAAGCTTAGGTTGCGCTTGGGCTTGCACCACGTAGCTGTCTTGATTGATCCATTCTAAAATTTGTTGCTCGTAGGAGTAGATTGCTCCTGTGACTCCCATTAAAGAAAGAATCAGCCCCGCTGTAATCCCTAAAAACCAGTGAATCTGGAAAAACGTTTTTTTAAACATGATGATAGAAGATGTTTTAAGCAAAGAAATTTGATTAATTATAACCAAACATTGAGAAGATAATATGGATTTTGTAGGTAATATTAATTTTCATTATCATTTATAAATAAAATGTAAAAAAACCTCCATGAAGGAGGCTTTAATGAAGACTAGACTTTAAATGGTTTTGGGTTCACCGACAGCTTCAGTTAAATGCTTACGAATCGTATTAAACGAAAAGTTTTTTGAATCCATCCGTTTCGGTAAAATATACGCCCCTTGTTGGCCTTTGACCTTGAAATTCATCAAGATAAAATCAGGTGTATTGTACCATTCATAAATGTCTTTCCAGCCAATCGTGCCTACGCCTTCTTGTGCACCCATTTGCTGACGCATGACAATCCCATGCGGTTGTACACCTAAACGAATTCCTTTAATTTCCTGAACAGGAAACTCGTTCATCTTACGTTTTACATACCATTCAAGACCGTATTTACGGATTAAAAAGTAGAGCACCACGCAGACAATGGCGACCCAACAAAAGATTGTGGAATAATTTTTGAGTAAGACAATACCAGCAAGTGATAATGCAACCACCACAGCCATAATGATCCATGCTTTGGTGCTAATTTTATTAGTACTACGCCACATCATCAGTTGAACATTGCGTTGTTCTGCTTCAGAAACTTCGTAGATAACAGGCTGTAATGTATAAGCGTATAAAGATTTCGCGGTCATAGTGCAAATTGTGAATTTCAAACTGATTGGAGTTTAGCATTAATTTAGCCAATCTCGTGAATATATTCTGCCATTTTAAGGGGAATTATAATGACCCTAATTCGGTGGCATCATTATCCCGATCATGGCTCAGACTTTGTTTCAGCCGACTGAGCTGATTCAAAATACTGAGCATAAGTGACAACTGTTGCAAAATAATTAAAGAAGTTTGATCTTCCTGACTATTTTGTTTGAGGCGCTGGCGAATGGTTTGCAACATATTTTGTGAGCTTAAATCTGGAACTTCATCGCGTAAAAGGGCGCCCTGAATATCATCTAGTGCTTGATCGAGTAATTTTAAAATATCTTGATCCTGACTTTGTTCACGATGCGCACCTAACGCAGCAATATAGCTCAGGAAAGTATGATTCAAACATAAAAACTCAAAAGCCAGTGTTTTTTGATAAGGATCAAAATCAGGTTCAGTGGCCAGAGTAGAAATGAGAGAGGCAACTTCTGCATCGGTATTATGTGCTGCGCGACGTGCCACTCGATAATTCAAACCATGATCACGCCCTTCATGATACTGGCGCACCACATCTTTTAAATAATTACACTGGGCCTGTAAAGAGCGCTGAATGGTACGAGGCAAGCGTCGAAACTTCCAGTCTGGCCAGATAAAGCTCACTCCAAACCATGCCAAAGCACAGCCAATTAAAGTATCGATCAGTCGAGGGATACCCGCAGAAAAACCTGAACTGTCCAGATTAAAATTGATCAACGCCAAAATCGTAATAAATGCAGTCGCCTGCGCGTACTGCTTACTACGTAGTTCAAAGAATAAGACGCCACTTATCACCAGTAACAGCAACTGCCCTTCGAGTGATGGTACAAAATATAAAATAGCAAGACCGCAAATAATACCGACTAATGTTCCGACTATGCGCAATCTTAATCGTCGTTTAGTCGCATTAAAATTTGGTTGGCTGACAAATAAAGCGGTAAGCAAAATCCAGTAACCATACTTAATCCCCGTGATCTGAACGAAGATATAGGCAATGAGCAGCACAATCGAGAGTCGAATTGCATGTCGAAATAACACCGACTCAGGCGTTAGATTTTGTTTAATGCGGGTAACGATATCACTCCAGCCTTTTAAATCATCATCTTTTAACTGATGTTCAAACTGTTTGCTTTTTTCAAAGCTGATATTGCGTTCTGTTTCTAGGTTACGCAGTTGTGCATCAATCGATTTTAGATTTTGATATAAGGCATACAAAGCATTGACCCAGACCTGATCATAGATCTGTTCTTGCTGTAACTTTTCCAGAGAAAGTTTCAGGTTTTCAAAAGCATGTTTAAAACGTTTGTTATGGATATATGCTTGTCGCTTTAAAATGCTTTGACTTAAATCCTGACAAGCTTTGCCCTGTATTGACAAAATACGCTGGAAGCGGAATAAAATATCACTGTGCTGAAATACTTTAGACAGTTCTTGATAACTGATATGTGCTGAGTCGGCACGTTCATGGATGTCCTGCACCACAAAATAATAATGCAGACTACGGCGAGTATCTTTTTGTCCACGGTCGCCCTTTAGACGGGTCAGCAAGGCGGTTTTGGTATCGTTGAATACACCGATCAATTTGCCATTTTCCAGTGAAAGATCAATCATACTTTGTTGATAGCTTTCCGCTGTCATATCGACATCAAACAAATTTGACTTGGCAAACAGAAAATTTCCAAGCGCCTCATAACATGCACTGAGTTTATCCTGTAAAGGACGTACAGGAAAAAGTAGAAAGCTAATGGTAGAAATCAGACCATACCAAGCTGCCCCAATGACCAGTAAAACGGGTTGCATATACCATTCATCAAAAAGATGTACACCAAGCATGGAATAAACAGAAACCACCAGACAACCATAGGCGATAGTGGCGTAACGCCGTCCCAACGAACCGAGTAAAATCCAGCCGATACATGAAGCGATTAGCCCAATGGCAAACAAAAATGGATAGGGAAAAAGTAATTGAACCGAAGCCGCCGTAATAAAAAATCCAACCGCGGTATAGACCAAATTCATGATGCGCACAGAAAAGCGGTCATCAATATCACTTAAACCAGCGGCGACCACGCCTAAAGTTAAAGGAATGGTGGCAAGCTGAAAATTTAGGAAATAGGGAACAAATGCTGTACCTGTAAATGCAATTAACATGCGCAGGTTGTACATTAATGTCGTATTATAAGTGGCTCTTCTGACATGCGCGAATAAGGGTTTCAACCTGAATCCTTTGTGACAAATGTAACATGAGCTTAACCTTAGCCAAGCCTCACAAATTACGTTTGGAAAATACTCGTTCTATAGTCTGAATCATACTATGGACAGTGTTCCTTGTCTTTAAACCCACTATTTAAAATTGAAATGTAGATATGTCTGAAAATAGATCACGACAGCAATATTCATCTGCCTGGATCATGCTACTGGCCTTATTGACCGCATTGGGACCGTTATCCATTGACATGTATTTGCCCGCTTTGCCACAAATGGCAAAGGATTTTGGGGTCAGTACCCAAATGATGGCCAATACATTGCCTGCGTATTTTTTTGGTTTAGCAATTGGTCAGTTACTTTATGGCCCGATTAGTGATCGGATTGGGCGTAAAAAACCGCTTTATGTGGGGTTGAGTTTATATGCCATCGCGAGTCTGCTGTGTATCTTTGCCAGTAGCGAATGGAGTTTAATCGCTTTGCGCGTGGTTCAGGCATTGGGTGGTTGCGTTGGTGTTGTGATTGCTCGTGCCGCAATCCGAGATCGATTGGATGTACAAGGTTCTGCTCAGGCATTTTCCAGTATGATGATAGTGATGGGGATTGCACCGATTGCAGCACCGACACTTGGCGCATGGATTTTATATTTCTTTAACTGGCATGCGGTATTTATTTCTCTTTCAATAGTGGGATGTATCTGTTTGATCTGTGTACATTTCTTTTTTAAAGAAACATTGCAACCTGCGCGTCGTCTCAAGCTAAGTTTCAATCAAATATTGACTTTGTATGCGGCTATTCTCAAAGATAAAAGTTTTCGCTTACCGATGTTGGCCGGCTGCTTAACAGGCGGTGCATTATTTAGTTATATCAGTTCAGCCTCACCTGTTTTTATGGATATGTATGGTCTGAACCAGCAACAATTTGCTTATGCTTTTGGCTTTAATGCGATGGGAATTATTATCCTCTCATCAATCAATAAACGTTTAGTCACTAGACTGAGTACGATTCAGCGACTCAAACTGGGCGGAACAATTCAGTTTACAGGGGCAGTGATCGTGCTGCTAAGTGGTTTGTTGCCACATGCATCATTAGCAATAGTGATGGTTGGCTTATTTTTTACAGTATCTGGTTTGGGTTTTACTGGACCCAATGCGATGGCCTTGGCCATGTCAGAACAGGGTGCTCGCGCAGGAACAGCCAGTGCCATTATGGGCAGTATGCAGTTTGCAGTGGGGTTGTTTGGTGGATTAATGTTGAATTTACTGATTTGGAATCCTCTGCTTAATATGGGCGTGATGATGGTCATCTTTACGGGGGCGGGCGTCTGGGCGATTACCAAGATTGCAGCAGAGATGCGTCATAAACAAATTCGATCATCCTGAGATTAAAAAATAGACCTGTTATCAGGTCTATTTTTAATTCAAAATGCTTTATTCGCTCAGAAATACTGTAAATTTTTCAACAGGTTCACGTGGGGTAATAAACGTATTCACAATCTCATCAGGATTAGCGTAACCCAGTGCAACGGTACAAACTAATTCTTCATCATCAGATGCTCCGAGTACCTCTAATACGATCGGATGGAAATGATTCCATGCGGCTTGTGGACAGGTATCAAGTCCACGAGCTTTGGCTGCGACCATGACATTTTGAATCATCATCGAAATGTCCATTTTTGACCCAATGCCCATCGCTTTGTTTACAGTAAAATATAATCCAACAGGCGCATCAAATAACTGGTAATTACGTAATTGTTGTGCTGCCATTTTTTCCTTTTCGCCTTTTTGGATATTTAATAATCCGTAAAGCCCCCAACCATTTTCACGGCGACGGTCAATAAATGGCGAAATCCATTTTTCTGGATAGTAGGGAAAGGTTTCCTGATATTCTGCGGCTTTTTCAGGATGCTTATAAATCTCAAGCTGAGCTTTACAGACCCGATCGACCATTTCGTCACGTTTTTTATCTGTAACGACATAGACTTTCCATGGCTGAGTATTGGTCCCTGAAGGCGCACGGCAAGCGACTTCTAAAATATCTTTGATGATTTGAGCGTCAACAGGTGTTGATAGAAAAGCGCGAACAGAATGTCTTGAACGAATGGCATCGTCTACGAATTGAACTTGCTCGGGATTCATAGGAGTTCCTTTCTCATTAAGTTATAAAACAGGTGTAGACTATAAAGCATATGCACTCAATCTTTAATCTATTTTCTAGTAATTTGATTATTTGAGAAAAACTCAAATGATGAGGCTGTCTATTGAACCAGTGAGTTCAGTGCGTAGCTCAAATCAAATGACTTTGATCAAAAAATATGATGGTATTTAGCAAAAGAATAAATATGACGTCGTGTATTTTCAAAAAAAATTAATCAATTAGTCTAATATCTTCTACGCTTGTTTATAGACTTAAGGTCGGGATGGTTGTGGCTTATCTCATTGATTATTTTTAAATAAAATTATTTTCCAGATTAGTTTTAAAACAAATCATACAGTTTGTTAGTAGAAAATAAACAAAAAATATCATTTATTTGCATAATCTGCCCCCTTTTTAAATTATGACAAAATCTCCATACTCGGGATGGGAAAAAGGGATGAACAAGATCTCATGGCCCAAGGGATGACAAAGCGGTTCATGATTAACCAATCAATAACAATGAAGGAGCTTCATACATGAGTTTACCCCTCATCAAAAAGCAATTTATTAAGCATGGTCTTGCAGTAGCAACAGCTTCAATTAAGAGGTGGTCCCACATGTTTGAACAACTAAAAGCTTATTTATAAGTGATACTCTGCTCTAGTTAAGCTACCTTATTTTGTTGTGGTAGCTGGTCATAGTAAAACTCATCTGGAGTCATTTTGTCCAGACTCGAATGAGGTCGTTTCAAATTATAAAATTCAAAATATGCGTTTAATTGCTTCTTCGCATCCAAAACATTGCTGTAGGCTTTGAGATACACCTCTTCATATTTAACGCTCCGCCATAATCGTTCAACCATCACATTATCAACCCATCGACCTTTACCATCCATACTGATTTGAATGCCATTTGATTTCAATACATCAATAAATGCATCACTGGTAAACTGACTGCCTTGGTCTGTATTAAATATTTCAGGTCGACCATATTTTTCAATAGCTTCATTTAATGTTTCTATGCAAAATGTAACCTCCATACTAATCGATACTCTATGCGCAAGTACCTTGCGGCTATGCCAATCAATCACAGCACATAAATAAACAAAGCCTTTTGCCATAGGGATATACGTTATATCCGTAGACCACACTTGATTACTGCGCTGAATAGCCAATCCTTTGAGCAGATATGGATATTTGCGGTGAGCTTGATTAGCCTGGCTTAAATTTGGTTTGCAATATAACGCATTAATGCCCATTTTCTTCATTAAAGTACGTGTATGACGTCGTCCTATATGATGTCCTTGACGATTCAACAAATCACGCATCATCCGGCTACCTGCAAAAGGGTATTGCATATGTAACTCATCCATACACCGCATTAGCTTCAGATCTGATGCACTCACAGGTTTTGGGCGATAGTAATAACAACCACGGGAGACTTTCAGCAGCTGAGCTTGCTTAGATACTGAAATCTGAAGTGAGTCATCGATTAACTTTTGTGGTTGAAGCGGCCCAGTTTCTTCAACACACCTTCTAAAAAATCAATTTCTAATGCCTGCTCACCGATTTTTGCATGTAGTTTTTTTAGATCGATGGGTGGTTCTGTTGGAGCTTTTGATTGATCGAAAGCTTGCGAGGAAGCTGAAATCAGTTGATTTTTCCAGTCGATAATTTGGTTTTGATGAACATCAAATTCAGCACTCAATTCAGCAAGTGTTTTTTCTGCTTTAATCGCAGCAAGTGCTACCTTAGCTTTAAAATCATTTGAATGATTTCTTCTTGGTCTACGTGCCATAAAATACTCCATATATTGATGTTTATAACATCATTTGGGGAGCAAAATATCACTTATAAGTGTTGTTCAAATTTCCTGATCCACCTCTATTATGGCGTCTACAGCTTATGCGGGGACAAATGAGCAGCAAGAGATTCAACAATTACGTGCAGAAGTCGCAGAACTTCGCGCATTAATTCAACAACAGGCGGCAACTCAGAAACAAATCGTGGCAGAGCAAAAAGCACGTCCAGTGGTTGTGGCTTCTGCACCTGCGGTGGTCGTGGCACAAGCTCCTGCCGCACCTGCGCCTGCTAATGCAAAACCAGGTTGGTTAACTTTGCCAGATGGACAAACGCAAGTGAAGTTGTATGGAAACGTACGTGTTGATGCAGCCTATGACTTTAAAGGTACAACTGGTGGTATCAATAACAAAACAGGGCAGGTTCCTTTAAACAAAGATAATCCAACTGAGGATTCTTTGAATGTTTCTGCTGCTCCTACACGCATTGGACTTGATATTGCACGTCAAACTGATTTAGGTGAGTTAACAGGTAAAATTGAAGCAGATTTTTGGGGTGATGGCACATCAAACGGTGATGGAAAACTTCGTATCCGTCATGCTTACGCGTCGTTAGGAAAATGGTTGGCAGGTCAGACGACCTCTCCATTTGTTAATACAGATACATCACCTGATCTTATTGACTTCACAGGCCCAATGGGTGGCGGTACTCAACGTAATGTTCAAGTTCGTTATACTCAGCCGATTGATGCAAATCAGAAAGTATTGGTCGCCCTTGAGGGTGGCGATGTAGAAAATGGTAAAACTGCTGGTGGTAGCCGTTTCCCTGCTTTGACCGCACGATATGACATTAAAACCAGTGACTCTAAAGGTCTATTACAAGTTCATGGTTTAGCACATGAAAATCGTGTATCAACCAATGATTCTAATGACGAAGAAAAATGGGGTTGGGGTCTTGGTGTAGGTGGTAAGTATCAATTCACGCCAAAAGATGCCATCATGGCAAACTATTACCATGTCAAAGGCGACTCACGTTATATCCTTTATAGTGGTCAAACTAATACTGCTTATACGACTACTGGAGATGGTAAGACGACTGATTATGATATTCACAATAATGAGTTTGATACGGCTCAAATCGGATATCAACGTAATTGGTCTCCAAAACTACGTTCTGCATTTTCTTTAGCAGGCATGTGGTTTAAAGATGACAATACTTATGCTGAAAATAATCAAAGTTATAACAAGACACTTTACAATGCGATTGCCAACATCATCTACACACCAGTTAAAAACGTAGATCTTGGGGCAGAGTACACTTATGGTCAACGTGAAACATTTGCGGGTGACAAAGGTGATCTTTCTCGTATTAACTTCTTGACCCGTTATAGTTTCTAATGCATTGATCATTCATATTTGATGCTTAGATGAGCATTTAAAAAACCACAGATATACTCTGTGGTTTTTTTATATGTAGAAAATTACATAAAATCATTTCATTAAACACTGTTTCGTTACAAATTCTAAATGTTGATTTAAGCTAAAGTCGGGCAAGCTCTAGCAGATTTAATTTAAATTTCTACATGTCATTTCGTGGTAGAGAACTTTTCAAAGGGCAACATTATCTTCGATATGATCCTTAAAACAGTTAAGTGAGAGGCTTGAGATCCTTACTTAACGGAATATGAACTGGGAAAAATATGGAATTTACGTTCAATGCATTTTATACGCTTATTGCAGCAGTGATTGTGCTGTTATTAGGGCGGTTTTTGGTTAACCATATTGATTTTTTAAAACGCTACAATATTCCTGAACCTGTGGCTGGTGGTTTGGTTGCTGCTATTATTTCTTTAATTGTTCACTCCATCTGGGGATATAGCATTATCTTTAGTAGCGAGTTGCAAACCAGTTTTATGTTGATCTTCTTTGCCTCTATTGGTTTAAGTGCGCATTTTGCCAAGCTTAAAGAGGGCGGGATTGGTCTCATTATATTTTTGATCTGTGTGGCTTCTTTTATTATCGTGCAAGATGTTGTAGGCATGAGTCTGGCAAAATTACTTGGGTTGGATCCCTTAATTGGTCTAATCGCAGGTTCGATCACGTTAACTGGCGGACATGGTACGGCAGGTGCGTGGGGAGAAATTTTAGAAACGCAGCATGGGATTCAAGGAGCTTTAGCACTCGGTATGGCAAGTGCTACATTTGGACTGATTATTGGTGGGGTCATTGGTGGGCCATTAGCAAAGCTATTAATTAACCGTTATCAGCTTTCTTATGCCAAAACAGATGCTGAAATCAAGGATCGTGATACCCATTTAGATGCGCACCCAGAAGATTTAGCACCATTTGAAAATCCGCATCAGGTTCGTCTAATTACCGCAGATAACGCCATTACTACTTTAGGGATGTTTGCTGCCTGTTTAGCTTTTGCTGAGTTTATGACAGGTTATAGCAAAGGGACATGGTTTGAGTTACCGACCTTTGTTTGGGCATTAGGCGGTGGTGTGATCCTCAGAAATGTATTGGAAAGTGCATTTCGAGTCGATATTTTTGACCGCGCCATTGATGTGTTTGGAAACTCATCGTTATCGCTTTATCTGGCGATGGCATTGTTATCTTTAAAGTTGTGGCAATTGGCAGATTTGGCTGGTCCACTGGTGATTATCCTTGCCGCGCAAACACTCACCATGGCTTTATATGCAGCGTTTGTGACCTTTAGAGTGATGGGTAAAAATTATGATGCAGCAGTACTTGCTGCGGGTCATTGTGGTTTTGGTATGGGTGCAACACCAACAGCCGTTGCCAACATGCAAGCCATTACCAATATGTATGGTCCATCGCATAAAGCCTTTTTAATTGTGCCTTTGTGTGGTGCCTTTTTTGTCGATTTGATTAATGCGACTGTCATTCAAGTAATTCTTAAGTTTTTTGTGTAAAACTTAAAATTGATTTAAGATTTGTTTAATTTGCAAATTTTTAACAACAAAGTCTCTATGCTTAGAGGCTTTTTTATTTGTTAAGTATTATTTAGGATAGATGTCATAGCAATATGACAACAATAAGTGCTTCGAGTATGAATGAACAATTAACAGCAACCCTGATGGCTTGGGTGAGTTTCTTTAATGATCCTTTATGGGATTTCCTCGTTATTTTTTTACTTGCTGCGGGTACGTTTTACACCATTGCGACGAAAGCGGTGCAAATTCGTATGTTTTGGCAAAGTGTCAGGGTAATGAAAGGAAGCCGAAAAGAAGGTGAAGATACACATGGAATCACGCCATTTCAGGCATTTGTAACAGGCTTGGCAAGTCGGGTTGGGGTAGGAAATATTGCGGGCGTAGCCATTGCCATCGCAATTGGCGGGCCAGGCGCTGTATTTTGGATGTGGGTTACAGCTCTGTTAGGCATGAGTTCTGCCTTTATTGAATCCAGTCTAGCGCAATTATTTAAAGTACGTGACAGTGAAACCAAGCAATTCCGTGGTGGGCCTGCATACTATATTACTCAGGGATTAAAGAGTAAGCCTTTTGGGATCGTCTTTGCTATTTCACTGATTTTTACCTATGGTTTTGTTTTTAATTCTGTCCAGATCAATGCCATTACCAATGCCACATCTCATTCATGGGGATGGGACAAAGCCAATCAGACCTTGAGTCTAGGTGGACTAGATCTTGTCGTTTCGTGGGTTGGATTGGTTTTAGTGGTATTGGTGGCCATTGCAATTTTTGGTGGTATTAAGCGAATTGCAAAGTTTGCTGAAATGTTTGTTCCCATTAAAGCTGGTCTTTATTTGGCGGCGGCATTTTATATTGCCTTTAGTAATTATGAAGTTGTCCCTGAAGTATTCAAATTAATCTTCACTGAAGCATTTCAGTTTAATGCCGCAGCGGGTGGTTTTTTTGGCGGTATGATTTCGATGGCGATGATGCAGGGCATCAAACGTGGTCTATTTTCAAACGAAGCAGGGATGGGTTCAGCACCCAATGCTGCTGCTGCCTCCGATGTAAAACATCCCGTTGATCAGGGACTTGTACAAATGTTAGGGGTCTTTGTTGATACTTTTATCGTATGTACTTCTACCGCAATGATTATCCTGATTTCTGGGGTGTATCATGATACAAGTGTCATGGGTGTTGAAATGACACAACGAGCCTTGGAGATGGAGCTAGGCGGATGGGGCGGAGACTTCCTTGCGGTTTTATTATTTTTGTTCTGTTATTCTGCCGTGCTGGGCAACTATGCCTATGCAGAAGGTAATATGCAGTTTATCAATAACAGTCCTAAAGTGATGTTTGCATTTCGGATATTGGTGTTGATCATGGTCTACTTTGGTGCGATTAGCGGTGTGCCCTTAGTATGGTCCATGGCTGATCTGTTCATGGGAATCATGGCAACCATTAACTTGACTGCAATCTTATTACTTACGCCGTATGCGCGAACCTTGTTAAAGGATTATACCGCGCAACTTAGAGGTGGTAAAAAAGATCCAGAGTTTAAAATTGATCAATATCCTGAGATGAAAAAACGAGTAGATTCTGATATTTGGTAATCCATATTGGTTTCAATTCACCGTCAGTTTGGTTTAATTCAGACTGGCGGTTTTTGTTTTTAACAGTCTTTGAATTAGTAGAAAATTATTTATCAGAGATGAGAAATAAATGCTGAGAAAAATCGAATCGAAGCATCGATTAAAAAATAAAATATCTCATGATTAACAGAGAAGTATGACGTTTTAAATAATTTGATACAGCATTTTAAAAAAGATCGGCATAAAATCTATGCTGAAAAATTTTGGTCTTAGTGCGAAATGAACTATCTCAAAGCTTTGATTTTGGGTGGAGGGCTGGTATTGGGCGGCTGTCAGCAATTGCCGACGTCCTCACAAACCACGACTTCCAGCGTATCTTCTTTGCCTCATGCTCAGGAATCGGCTTTATTTATGCCTCCTCTACAAACTGAGCAGAAGCAACATCCTAAAGTTGCATTGGTTTTAGGCAGTGGTGGCGCGCGAGGTTATGCACATATTGGGGTGATAGAAGTCTTGGAGCAACATGGGATTCGACCGGATTTTATTGTGGGAACCAGTGCTGGAAGTATTGTCGGGGCGATTTATGCCAGTGGTAAAAATGCCCAGCAATTGAAACAGATTGCCCTGAACATGAAAGTGGGCGATGTTCGAGAAATTACCTTTGATCGTAAAGGTTTTTTTGATGGTCAAAAAGTAGAAGATTTTGTTAATCAGCAAGTCGATGATACGCCATTGGAAAAACTAAAAATCCCAATGTATGTGGTTGCAACAGAATTAAAAAATGGCAAAAAAACAGTTTTTAATTATGGGAATACGGGGCAGGCAGTACGGGCTTCGATTTCGATTCCGAGTATGTTTGTGCCGACTGAAATCGATCACAAAGAATATGTTGATGGTGGTTTGGTCAGCCCCGTACCTGTCGATGTTGCACGTCAATTAGGGGCAGATATTGTCATTGCGGTCGATATCTTGGCGCAGCCTGCTTATACGCCGACCACCAATATTTGGGGGTTATTTAACCAAAATATTAATATCATGCAAAATCGCTTGGCAACCGAAGAGCTCAAACATGCAGATATCGTGATCCAGCCTGAGTTGCATGAAAAAGCGCATATTTTTGATGTGAAAGAACGTGAAAACACAATTTATTCAGGTGAAGCTGCTGCCATGAAAAAGATCGGGGATATTGAAACCGCTTTTGCAATGCGCCAGCAGAAGTCTCAATTACAATAACAATGATTTGATTTGTTATATACAAGCTGCTTGAGGGCGGCTTTTTTATTTGTTTTGTTTATGAAGTCAGCAAGATTGACAGGTTGTGGAAGCATTGTTATCTTGCGCGAAATTTTCATTACTGCGATTTGTATGTCTTCAGCACATTTCATTTATCAACCGCCGCTTGATCCTTTAGAGACGGTGTATGAAGATGCAGATTTGATTGTTATCGATAAACCTGCGGGTTTATTGTCAGTGATGGGGCGCTTACCCCAACATCAGGACAGCGCCTATTTACGTGTTTTAAAGCAGTATCCACATGCTAAAGTGACGCATCGTTTAGATATGGCAACTTCTGGTTTGTTGTTATTTGCCAAGCATCGCCAAGCTGAAATCGCAATGGGTAAAATCTTTCAGACGCGAAAAATTAAAAAACATTATGTGGCATTGGTACAGGGGAAAATTGCTGATTCAGGTTGTGTCGAGGTTCCTCTTATCACGGACTGGCCCAATCGCCCCAAGCAAAAAGTAGATTTTGAACAAGGCAAGCAAGCCAAAACGTTATATCAATTATTGGATGATCACCCTGAACATCCCTATAGTCGTGTTTTATTGGAACCAGTAACGGGACGGTCGCATCAACTGCGGGTGCATATGCAACATCTTGGGCATCCGATTATGGGAGATAAGTTATATCATCCTGATCCATTTGCATTTTCTTTAGCGAGAATGGCGTTACATGCGCATGCTTTAACATTTACCCAACCTTTTACTGGTGTTGACGTTCATCTTGAAACTGAGGTGCCATTTTGATCTTGAAGATTGAACAGTACTTTCAATTCAAACAAAAAAATGCGCATAAATTAACTCCAAACTGACATAAAACTGGGTTAAGCTATTTAAGTATCAAAATCATAACAACGGATAACGACAATGAGCCGTAACTACGAACTTTTTCCAGATGATGATAATGGCAATGTACTTTGGCAAATGATTGAAGATGGCAATGACCTGACTGAGCCACATGAGTTTGAATTTACAATCGTATTTAAAACTCAGGAACAGCTTGAAAAATGCGCCTTGCATTTACTGCATCAGGAACAAAAAGTTTCATTTTTTCAAGAAGATCAACACACAGATGGTTCAGACCTTTGGGTTTTAAATATTCATGTGACCATGATTCCTGAATATGAAGATATACAGGATTTGGAAGAATGGTTTAGCCGCATCGCGCAGGATTTTAATGGTGAGTACGATGGTTGGGGCTGTATGAGCTATTTATATGAATATGAAGATGACGAACACTTAGAAAGTTAAAACTGCCTAGCTGAACTGGATATATTCATTTTAAGTGATTGAGAAATGGATATATCCTGATAAAAAGAGTGACTTGTAGATAATTTTTAAAAAATAAATCCATACGAGTGTTAAGGTTTTTGATATTTGATTGAAATCCAGTCATAATAAAGCTTTTAGGGTTTTTTATGTCTTTGCCAAATTGTCCTAAATGCCAATCAGAATATACCTATCAAGATGGCGATTTACTGATTTGTCCTGAATGTGCCAATGAATGGAAAGAATGGGAAGTGAGTCAGGCTGATGCCGAGCAACTGATTAAAGATGCGCATGGAACTGTTTTAACAGATGGCGATAGCGTCACTGTGATTAAAGACTTGAAAGTGAAAGGTTCGTCTTCTGTGATTAAAGTCGGCACTAAAGTTAAAACAATTCGTCTGGTGCCAGATGCCAGTGATGGACATAACATCGACTGTAAAATTGATGGGTTTGGTCAAATGAAACTCAAATCCGAATTTGTCAAAAAAGCATAATCACGATAAAAAGGGAGGAACCTCCCTTTTTTTGATTTTTAGATTTGACGTGAGAACAAGGAACTTAGAATGGCGTTTTCTGATCATTATCGGGTTGGCGCACATGCAGTGATTACCAATAGTGATGACAAAGTTCTGTTGCTCAAAGCGACTTATGCAAACTTTTCTTGGGGACTACCAGGTGGCGGGATTGATCCAGAAGAAACCATATTGCAGGGCTTGCAACGTGAATGTGAAGAAGAGCTAGGGACAATCGTTCAGGTTGAATATTTGTCAGGAATTTATCTACATACCGATATTAATGCTCACGTCAGTATTTTTCGTTGTCAGTTGCCTGATCACACCGAGATTCAGTTAAGCCATGAACATTCAGAATATACTTTTTTTGCATTAGATGAACTTAGTCCTATTCAAAGAGTACGTGTTCAGGACTGTCTAAATTTTACTGGAGAGGTGATATTT
This sequence comes from Acinetobacter septicus, assembly GCF_019355975.1. Lineage (NCBI taxonomy): Bacteria > Pseudomonadati > Pseudomonadota > Gammaproteobacteria > Moraxellales > Moraxellaceae > Acinetobacter > Acinetobacter septicus. The sequence goes on from NZ_CP079898.1 coordinate 2,848,331, forward strand.
CGAAAGTTTTAATCAAGCTATGGCTTTTTATAAATTGGCATGATTAAGCTATAAAAAAGTATAAAAAATAAGCTGATTCCAAGTCTGAAATCATTTATATTGCATAAATAGGGTTTAAAAACAACGTTTAGAACAAAACACAACAAGAGGTGGATCATGGCTGGATGGTATGAGTTGAGCAAGGCAAAAGACGGTCAATATCGTTTTGTATTGAAGGCAGGCAATGGCGAAGTGATTTTAACCAGTGAGCTGTATAAGGCTAAAGCCTCTGCCGAAAATGGTATTGCTTCGGTACAAAATAATAGTCCTGATGAGGCTTGCTATGAAAAATTAACGGCAAAAAATGAAAAGCCGTATTTTAATCTGAAAGCTGCAAATCACCAGATTATTGGAACAAGCCAGTTTTATGCCTCAGAACAATCACGAGACAAAGGCATTGAGTCAGTTAAAACCAATGGTTCGAGTACGACCATCAAAGATTTGACTATAGCTGATTCATAAGCTATTTGGCATATCCAAAACTAAAACCACTCTTGCAGTGGTTTTTTTATTGATTACGCATACAAAGATCAGTATGCAACCAGATTATTTACCTGAATTGCACAAATTCAAGCTAGCGCAGACTCTGCTTTTTTGCCAAGCTGATTGAGTCATAACAACAATAAAAGGTCTGCAAGTGGAAATCGAAATTATTGGTCATCAACAAAGTGCTGTTGAGGTTTTAGCCTTAACTCAAATATGGGATCAGGCTTTAAATCAGTATGATCTGGATGAAATGACACAAGATTATGCTGAAAATGTGTGTGTCTTTGATGTTGCATTACAAATAGACGATAAGAATGCATATCGCAACTTATGGCAACATTGTTTTCCCTACTTTGGCGACAATATTCAGGTGCATCGACGAAAATTAACCATTTATGCCGCTGATCAAGTGGTGTTTTTGCATTGTTATTCTAAAGTATTGGGCGATGCTCAGACCTCGGCAGAAGATATACCATGGTGTCGTACTACTGTTGGATTTTACAAAGAATCAGGCAAATGGAAAGTGGTACATGAACATATGTCAATGCCTTTTGACTGTGAGAAACAACAACCGCTGTATATTTTTGCAGAACCGTAATATCGAAATCACATTTGTTGGCTTGCGTAAGCTGAATGAGCTAAACCTTCTGTGCCATTTGGCTTAGAATAATGGCTGATATCACAAAAAATAGAAAGAAATCTAAACCATGGGCTTATTGAAAACTTCAAAACATTTAGCACTGCGTCCTGTGGCTGCACGTGATCCCAAAGAAAATCATCGAGTCGCGACGCCTCTTGAGCTGTTATTTGATCTGATTTTTGTCGTTGCCATTGCTGAGGCGGGTCAGCAGTTACATCATGCGATCATTGAAAATCATCTAGGAAGCGCATTGCCATATTACTTTATGGTTTTTTTCGCTCTGTGGTGGGCATGGATGAATTTTACTTGGTTCGCTTCTGCTTATGACAATGATGATGTGTTTTATCGGCTGATGACCTTTGTACAGATTACAGGCTCATTAATCATGGCGGCAGGTATTCCTGATGTTTTTCATCATCAGGATTTTGATATTATTATTATTGGTTATGTCATTATGCGTTTGGCTTTGGTCAGTCAATGGTTTCGGGCAGCGAAGCATGATCCTGCGCATCGCACGGTGGCACTGCGTTATGCATTTGGCATTATCTTTGTGCAAATGGGATGGCTACTTTTTCATTTTTCGCCCATCAATTTTACCCTTGAGCTGTTTATATTGTTGCTGGTGCTTGAGTTAGCTGTGCCAATCTTCGCAGAATGGGGCAATCCAACCTCGTGGCATCCCCATCATATTGCAGAGCGTTATTCATTATTGACGATTATTGTATTGGGTGAATCTGTTGTGGCTTGCTATAAAGCTATTCAAGATGATTTAGCCACACATATTGTTCATACCGACATCATGTTGTTAATGGTTGGTGGTTTGATGATGATGTTCACCATGTGGTGGGCATATTTTGATCGAGATGCGCATCATTTACTCAAAAGTAGCAAACATGCATTTTTATGGGGTTATGGTCATTATTTTATTTTTATCAGTGTTGCGGCAGTGGGTGCAGCATTGGCCGCCGCGGTAGATGTGGCCTTAGGTCGTGCAGAAGTTAGCGCTCAATTTATGCAATATATCGTGGCTGCGACTTTACTCGGTTATACCACCAGTCTTTGGCTGTTAAATGAATTACCTTATTTATCAGGCGTTAGACGCTGGTTATATCCGATTACCGCGCTGATCATTTTTTGTATTCCTGCCATTTCCCCGCATATTGGTTTAGGGGTTTTTCTGATGGCGATCGTCTATGCCTTAAGATTGATTTTCTCAAAATGCTATCTGGCCGATCGTGAAACTAAACCTCAGCCACATTAAGATGGATTTAGATAGTTAGCCTTATCAAACACTTGAGAGATTATGTATGAGATTGTAATTTTCCCACAATCTCGTCTAGCGTTTTCAGCCGTTTGATCTCATTCCAGAGCGCTTTGGCTTCAGGATAAGCTTTGCTCATCATGCCAAGCCATTGCTTATAACGTCCGACCATGCCAATTTCAGTCTTAAATGCACCGTTGACAAAACGCAGTTGTAATTCGACTAAATCTTGCCAAGAAAGCAATGCTTCATCTCTATTTTGGCGAATACATAAGGTTAAATCTGGTGTTGTTACTGCACCACGTCCAATCATCAAATCCTGACAGGCTGATTGCTGCCGGCAAGCTTTGGCATCGGCATTATTCCAAATCTCACCATTGGCAATCACATTGATGTTTAAAGCATCTTGAATCGGCTGAATTTTTTCCCAATAAGCAGGTGGGGTATAACCATCAGCTTTGGTACGGGCATGAACGGTAAGCCAACTGGCACCTGCATCTTCAATCGCATGGGCATTGTCTAGCGTATGGTGTTCATCCAGATAACCCAGACGCATTTTGGCAGAAACAGGAATATGTGCAGGGACGGCATCCCGAACGGCTTTGACCAGTAGGTGCACCACATCGGGTTCATCTAATAAAATCGAACCACCCCGATGCCGATTCACGGTTTTGGCAGGACAGCCAAAATTTAGGTCGATCGCAGGTGCGCCTAGCTCTACGACTTTGGCTGCATTGGCCGCCAGCATTTCAGGATGATTTCCTAAAAATTGCACATGGACAGGTGTACCTGCGGCCGTTTTGCCATCGGTGAGCAGTTCAGGACAATAATTATAATAGACATGATCGGGTAAAATGCTTTCTGTGACGCGAATAAATTCAGTTACGCACCAGTCAAAACTGCCTGTATGCGTCAGCACATCTCGCATAATTGGATCGGTTAATCCTTCCATTGGTGCAAGAACTAGCTTCACGTCAACATTACCTGAAAATAAAAACAGCGTTTATACGGCATCTGTATAACGCTGTCTAGTCTGCGCTGCAAATTTAAAAATTAACGATGCAAAATCATTTCCAGTACAAATTTACTGCCAATAAATCCAATCGCTAACAGGATAAATCCGATTAAGGTAAAACGAATGGCCTTTTCTCCACGCCAGCCAAATTTGGCATGACCCAACAACAGCGCGCCGTAAATAAACCATGAAATGATACTAAACGCGGTTTTATGCGCCAGATGTTGTCCGAAAAAGTCATCAATGGTAAAGAAGCCAAACAATAACGCAACGGTAAGTAATACAAAGCCAGTTCGTAGTAAATCAAATAATAAGGATTCCATCGCCTGAAAAGAAGGCAATAAATTGACCCAGAAACGGCTTTTTTGTTTCTTTTTCAGTTCCTGATTTTGAAACCACATCAAAATAGAGTGAATGGTGGCCATCAGCAAAACTGCATAAGCCGATAAAGATAAAATAATATGTAAATCTAGCCCGAGCGAATGCTGCTCCATAAATTGATTGGGTTGGCTAAAGACAAATCCAAGAATCAAACCCATCGCTGCGACAGGAATCCCGATCAAATTAAGTGCAAGCGTGGGACGAAAAGTACTAAAAATCAGACTTAAGACCAACATCAAACCTGATGTAAACGACATCAGATTAAACACATCATAATTAATTCCCATTGGTGTGAGCATATCCTGAGACAGCACACCTGCATGCAAGATGAGACCTAAAGCCAATATCAAGCCTAGAAACCAATGATTTGGTTCACGTTTTGACATCAGACTCATAAACAAATACCAAAATGCGGTGGTATATGCGATGAGTGCCAAAATGGTGTAAACCAATGGAAGACTAATCATGTCAAACCTTTATTCGGGAGTTGGAGCTTCATTCGATCATTCAGTGTTAATTATAAATGAATATCATCAGACCCTAAAATTCATCTACATAAGATATAAATTCGCGGCGAACTACAGTATCCTATAGCATCTATGCATAAATTTTCTATTTTGAGAAAGATTTTTTTGCAACTGGCCATTTTTAGCGGATTTTGCAATGTTTGATACCTTAACAGAACGACTCACGCAGAGTTTAAGAAATGTTACTGGCTCAGGGCAGCTGACCGAAGACAATATTAAAGATACTTTACGCGAAGTGCGTATGGCGCTTCTTGAAGCTGATGTTGCGTTACCTGTAACTCGTGAATTTATCGCGAAAGTTAAGGAACAGGCATTGGGTCAGGAAGTCATGACTCAGCTTTCCCCAGGTCAGGCTTTTGTCAAAATCGTTTATGACGAATTGACCAAAATGATGGGTGAGGCCAATGAAAGCCTTGATCTATCTGCCAAACCTCCTGTGGTTGTACTTCTGGCAGGTTTGCAGGGTGCGGGTAAAACCACCACTGCGGCAAAACTGGCGCGATTCTTAAAAGAACGTCAAAAGAAAAAAGTCATGACTGTTTCTGCGGACGTCTATCGTCCAGCAGCAATTAAACAGTTACAAACGGTATCCGCTGAAGTCGGTGCTGATTTTATTCCATCCGATGCTTCAGAAAAGCCGATTGATATTGTCAATCGTGCAATTGAGCAGGCAAAGATTAAATTTGCTGATGTATTGATTGTCGATACCGCAGGTCGTTTACATGTCGATGAAGACATGATGGGCGAAATCAAAGAATTACATGCAGCGGTCAAGCCAACTGAAACCCTGTTCGTGGTCGATGCCATGACAGGTCAGGATGCGGCAAATACCGCCAAAGCCTTTAATGATGCTTTGCCTTTGACGGGCGTCATTCTGACCAAAACCGATGGTGATGCGCGTGGTGGTGCAGCACTTTCAGTTCGTGCGATTACGGGTAAGCCGATCAAGTTCTTGGGTATGGGTGAAAAGCTCGATGCACTTGAGCCATTCCATCCAGAACGTGTCGCGCAGCGTATTCTCGGCATGGGCGATGTGCTTTCACTAGTCGAAGAAGTCGAACGCAAAATCGACAAAGAAAAAGCCGAGAAAATGGCGAAAAAATTGCAAAAAGGCGGGTCTTTCAATTTGGAAGACATGTTAATGCAATTTGAGCAAATGAAAAAAATGGGCGGCATGATGGGCTTTCTGGATAAACTTCCAGGCATGAGTAATTCAGGTATTCAGCAGGCGATTGAGCAGGCTAATCCTGAAAAGCAAGTCAAGAAAATGGAAGCCATTATTCAGTCAATGACACCCAAAGAACGTAAGCATCCAGATATTATTAACCCAAGCCGTAAAAAACGTATTGCGGCAGGTTGTGGTATGGATGTTTCCGAGATTAATAAACTGCTGAAACAGCACAGCCAAATGGCCAAAATGATGAAGAAATTTGCCAATCCATCAGGCATGAGCAAAATGTTACGTTCATTAGGTGGTATGCAGAAACAATTTGGCGGCGGCGGTGGTATGGGACCATTGTTCGGCGGCAATGACGATAAAAAATAATGGATTCTTTCCATACCACTAAAGGCGCTTGATGCGCCTTTTTTTATCACAACAAAATCACTACTTTTTTCAGGTGATGTGTCCTTTAAACTGAATCAATTAAATAAAAAATATTGGGTATTGGGGAACAATAAAAATGAAAAATGTTTATATTATTCACGGTTATCGAGCCGTGCCTGAAGATCACTGGTTTATTTGGCTCGAACAACATATCCAGCAAGCAGGCGCTACAGCCGAACGGATTTTTTTAGCCGATTCGGCACATCCCGATCCAGAAGTTTGGCAGGAATGTTTAAATGCACAGTGTAGCGTACTTGATGAAAATACCATTATTGTGGCACATAGTTTAGGCTGTCTATCGAGTTTAAATTTTTTGAGTAAATCCCTTCAACATTCATCAATCGCAGCAGGCATCTTTGTCTCAGGCTTTACTGAAAAACTCAAAGCAATCCCTGAGCTCGATACTTTTATCGAGTCACAACGATTGGACGATAAATTACTACGCCAAAAGATTCTACGCCGTTATGTTTTTTTATCGAGTAATGATCCTTTTGTCCCGCCGCCTTTGAGCATTCGTTTGGGACAACGCCTGAATGCACAACTATTAGAAATCAAACAGGCAGGACATTTTATGCAGGAAGATGGTTATACAGCCTTTCCTCAACTTTGGGATGTATTACGTCCTTTGCTCAGCGAATCATAAGCGACATAACGTTGTAAGCCTTTGAGCAACAAGTCTTCCTCAACACGAGGCTGATATTTGTGCAAAAACTTGGCAAACAGAGGGGCATCACCGCCAGTCAGTACCAATTGTCTTGGTGATTGTTTTAAAATATGTTCAATAGCACTTAATAGCCCCAATAAAATACCATGATGTACTGCATCCACCGTATTTGTACCTGGTTCAAGATTATCAAATGCTGAGTCAGGGATTTTAATACCTTTGGTATTTTGAATGAGGGCGTCACGTTGCAAATATAAATTTGGCAGAATATAACCGCCCAAATGTTGCAAACCTTTATTCAAATCAATCGTTAAAGCGGTTCCACAACCAATAATACAAAAATGTTGATCGGGTTCTGCCAGTGCCAAAACCTGTAACCAGCGATCAATCCCCAGTTGTTCTGGATGATCATAACCACAGCGTAAGCCTGCGTATTCCTCATGCACCCGTGCAAAGATCACGGGAATACCCAATTGACTCAGAATGGTCTGAATACGCAGATTATTGACTTGATCTTGTACCGAAGATATTCCTACTTGCTGCAATTTTTGGGTTTTAAAATGTTGAATTAAACCGAGTAATAAATCGGCAGGGGACTGTAAATGTAATTCGGCAGCATGTTCAATGATCTGATCTGAATCCGTAATCCAGTATTTAAGGCGAGTATTTCCTACATCTAACCAAAGTTGTTTCATATTTGGTTATCCTGAACTGCAATGCGACGCATCCGACCCTGATAGAATGCCTGTTGTTGTCCATCCGTTGAAATAAGAACAGCGCCTTCCTGATTAATGCCCTCAAAATGACCTGTCACTTGTCCTTGATGATGTTCAAAATGAACCAATTCCTGCATAAATGCGGCATGATGATTGAACCGTTCTGCAAGATTGTAACAGCCATGCTCAAACCATTGCGCGGCTTGCTGAATGGCCAGATAAAGCTGTGCAATGACTTCCATACGATCAAGATCGTTTAGACCAAAATCAGTGAGTGAGCTGATGGGTTGTAATGGATCTTGTGATTCAGGGGTAAACAAATTGATACCCACTCCAACGATGGCCTGATGTGTTGATAATGGTTCAACTAAAATTCCGCCCCATTTGCCTTGTTGGCTATATAAATCATTCGGCCATTTGACTTGCAGATTTAGACCCTGTAGCTTTGGCATTTGCAAAATATTCAATGCAACTTCAAGCGCTAAACGACCGTCTAAAGGTGTCTGTGAGTTGATGAGTGTGCTGAGATAAATATTGCCTTTTGGGGAAATCCATACTCGTTGATGTTGCCCACGCCCTTGCGTCTGGGTTTCGCTACAGATCAAAATGGACGAAATATTTTTTTGAGCCAATTCACGGACATCGTCATTGGTCGATGTGGTCGTTTGTTTCAAAATAACAATGTCAGGCACTTGTCCAGCATCGCTTAAGCGTTGTCGTAGTTGACGAGTTTCTGCATCCATGTTCAGTTTTATAAAGTTGGAAAATCAGGTATGGAGTTAATCATATATTTAGCCATTGGTGCAATCGCTGGATTTGCTGCGGGCTTGTTTGGTGTGGGCGGTGGATTAATTATTGTCCCGATTCTTTATATTGTATTTACCCAGCTTCATTATGATCCCGCGGTCATTATGCATATGGCGCTAGGAACTTCTCTGGCGACCATTATTGTGACCTCAATCAGTTCGGTGATGGCTCATCATAAACGCGGTGCGGTGTTATGGCAGGTATTTCGCAATCTGGCACCGGGTCTGATGATTGGTTCTTTTTTAGGAGCGGGCATTGCCGATCTTTTGTCTGGACAAAATCTGCAAATCATCATTGGAATTTTTGCGATTTGGGTGGCGTATCGAATGTTTAAAGGTGCCCACGTGATCGTGGATGAAACACGACACTTGCCTTCAGCGCCGATGCAAATGCTTGCAGGTGGCGGCATTGGGATTGCCTCGGCGATTTTTGGGATTGGAGGTGGAAGTCTGACTGTACCTTACTTAAATCGTAATGGCGTGGTCATGCAAAAAGCAGTCGCCACCTCTGCTGCATGTGGTTTACCGATTGCGGTTGCGGGTGCAGTCGGCTTTATGTGGTTTGGTATAAAGCAGCATATTCATATTCCCAATGCCATTGGTTATATCCATATTTATGCATTTTTAGGCATTAGTATTATGAGTTTTATCACCGCAAAACTGGGTGCAAAAGTCGCGCATATGTTGTCACCTGCCATGCTGAAAAAATGTTTTGCTTGCTTACTCACCGTCGTTGGAACTTATTTTATTTATCAGGGATTCATTCAATAAAAAGCACCCAAGATCATCCATTCCAAGTCACTAAAATCCAGCTTTAAATGATGATTTTAAATGATGAATTTAGTGGCTGAGGAATTGGTAAATCGCATGATATTTCCGATGATCTGAATATCGAATTGGCTCAAAATGCAATAAAATTGTTAGACAATGACATAGTCAGCAATCCATAGAATCAGTTAAAACAATCACAATAAATGGCAGCGGAACGCCAACGTAAAAATCAGAAACAGGTGATTCATGAAACTTGAAGAGACAGAGAGCCTGTCGGAGCAAATTGCAAAACATATTAGCGATCAGATTATTACGGGTGAACTGGTTGAAGGTGAGCGCATTCAAGAATTGCGTATTGCCAAAGAATTGGACGTGAGTCGAGGGTCTGTTCGTGAAGCATTATTGCTACTGGAACGTACTCACTTGATTCATATCTATCCACGTCGCGGCGCGATTGTTTCGGAAATGTCTTCTCAACAAGTCAAAGCTTTGTTCGATACCAATGTGTTGGTGTTGGGTCATATTGTGCAACGGATTAGTGAAACGTGGCGTGTACATGAGGCTGAACAACTGCAACAGCTTATGGAGCATTTGGCTGAGCAGGTCAAGGCAGGCGACACTGAAAAATTTTATGATGGTATTTTTCAATATCTGGCGGTGCAGCATGATATGGTGGCAAATCCTTATTTGATGAAATTTTATAAGGAGTTATTGCCTTCATTACGTCGTAGTTACTTTTTGACGTTAAATACGTCACGTCGTGAATTACAGGAATCTTTGGCATTGTTTAAATTGGTCGCAGATGCAATTTTGATCCGAAAATCACATCAGGCAACATTATTCATGGAAGATTTTTGTCGTCATTTACGCAATTTGGTACTGGATTCACTGACTCGAATGAAACAAATTGAGTTGGCTTGGGCGCGTCGTTCTCGTCGTTAATATGACTAGATCGGTTACACAAATAGAATGCCAATCTTAAATGATCTAAAAATTTGACGATATTTTAGCTTATCGTCCTATTTCTGGATAAAATTGTTCAACTTCAGCCTAAAAAAAATCCCTATTCAACCGCATTCATTTTAAAATAGCCTGTTATCGAGATTCGACTGTGTCCAAAATATTGAAATCAGATGATTGAAATATCTTGGGCAAATAAAAAAAACTTTTGATCAGGACATTATGCGTTTAAGCAGTTTAAAACTTGCAGGCTTTAAGTCATTTGCGGACTCATCCACTTTACAATTTAAGGCCAACCGTACCGCAGTGGTTGGTCCGAATGGCTGTGGCAAATCCAATGTGATTGATGCGATTCGCTGGGTGATGGGCGAATCTAGCGCCCGTCAATTACGTGGCGGCAGCATGCAGGACGTGATTTTTACTGGAACTGCAAAACGTAAACCCGTCAGTGTGGCCAGTGTTGAGCTGCGTTTTGACAATACCTATGGAAAATTGGGCGGTGCTTATAATGCCTATAATGAACTGGCGGTACGACGTCAGGTCAATCGTGATGGAAAATCTGAATATTTCTTAAATGGAACACGCTGCCGACGCCGTGATATTACCGATATTTTTTTAGGAACAGGTTTAGGGCCACGCTCTTATGCCATTATTGAGCAGGGCATGATTAACCGTTTGGTCGATGCTAAACCTGAAGAAATGCGGGTGTTTATCGAGGAAGCCGCAGGAGTTTCACGTTATCAGGCACGTCGTCGTGAAACTTTACAGCACTTAGAGCATACCGAACAAAATCTGTCACGTTTAGAAGATATTGCCTTAGAACTCAAATCACAACTCAAAACACTCAAACGCCAGTCTGAGGCAGCGGTTCATTACAAACAGCTTGAACAGCAAATTAGAACGTTAAAAATCGAAATATTGTCGTTTCAATCTGCGCAGTCAAGTCAGCTCCAGCAAGAATATACGCTGCAAATGACCGCTTTGGGAGAAGAGTTTAAACTGGTTCGCTCTGAATTAAATACCATTGAACACGATCTTGAAGCCAGTAGTGCCTTATTTCAAAAGCTGATTCAACAATCGACTCCGCTGCAACATGAATGGCAACAGGCTGAGAAAAAACTGGCTGAATTGAAAATGACGCTAGAGCAGAAACAAAGTTTGTATCAACAAAACAGTACGACTTTAACGCAGCTAGAACAACAAAAATCCCAAACCAAAGAACGCCTACAACTGAGCGAGCTACAGCTTGAAAACTTATTGACGCAATTGGATGAGTACACAGAACATTTAAATACTTTTGAGGCCAATAGCCAACACAGTGAAAATCATTATCAGGATTTAAAATCTCAACACCAACAGGCGCAAGAGCAGTTTAATCATATTCAGCAGCAAGTGGACAAGCAGCAACAACAGAAAAACCAGATGTCGTTGCAACTTGAGCAACTGAGCAAAAGTATAGAACGCCTCACACAACAGAAGCACACACTGGACACTCAAAGCTTGCAAATCGCGGCGCAAGTCCAAGATGATGAGTTACAACATCTCGAACAACAATTGCTTGAGTTGACGCAACAAATGGTGATGCTTGAACAGCAGATTGAACAGGCCGAACAGCAATTACAGTTGCAGCAACAACAGCACAATCAACTCAAGAGTGAAATTCAGCAACACAACAATCAAATACAAGTGTTGCAGGCGGAACAAAAAAATCTCAATCAATTGGTGGCAAAACAAAGTCCGAAACAATCGGATGCTCTACGTTTGATGTCGGTGTTGCAGTTAACGGAAACAGGCAAAGCGCATGCCAGTCTGATTGAAAAATTACTCAGTCAATGGATGAATGCCCGTTATCTTGAACAGAATGCCACTTTTGAACCGCAACTTGCACGGCAAATTAAAGCCTCAGCGCTTTCTAAAAAATCATCCCAATTGACATTAATGCCATTCTCGAACTGGATTAAAACCCCGCAGTTATCGCTATGGCAAAATATCTGGTTGGCAGATGATTTGAATCAGGCTTTAGCGTTGCAGACGCAGCTTGAATCTGGACAGAGCATCGTGACGTTGGATGCTTATCATGTCGGGCCGGATTGGGTGATTGCACTGGATTATGATGAAGACAGCCAAAGCAGTGGGGTGTTGAGTCATCGGATTCGACTAGATGAAATTGTACAGCTTCTTGCAAGCTTGGAACCAGAACTTGAGCAACTTGAACTAAGAAATTCTGCGCAACAACAGCAACTCAATATACAGCTTGAGCAAATTCAACAATACAAACATCAGTCGAAACAACAGCAACAGCGACAGCAACAACTTGAACTCAGTATCACCAAATACCAAAGTGCGGCGCAGGCTTTTGTGTTGCAAAAGCAACAACTACAGGAACAATTAAAACAACTGGAAGTTCAGCTTGAAGATGATGCTATGCAGCGTGATGATCTGGATATTGATTTATACGCTTTAAATTTAAAGCTTGAAGCCAGTTTGCCAGCATATAAAACCCAACAATTTCAGCTCGAAACTTTAGCGGAACAACTGGATGATCAGCAGCAGCAACTGCAACAGCAGCAGCAAGAGCGTGAAAATGCACGTCGAGGCGTTGCACAAACGCAACAGCAGATCGAACTGCTTGAGAAAGATCTCAGTTTTTTAAAAACGCAATATCGCCAGATAATTGAGCAAATAGAACAGGCAAAGAAATTTGTCGATCCGATTCAGTTGGAGTTGCCTGTACTTGAGTCCGAGTTTTCTGAACAATTCCAACAGACCGAAAAGCTTAAAAAAAGTTGGACTGAATGGCAGATTGAACTAAATAGCGTACAGGAAAAGCAGCAGCACTTGACCGAGCAGCGTCATCAAACCCAACAACGTGATGAACAACTGCGCGAGCAACTGGAACACAAACGGTTGAGTTGGCAAGCGGCGAAATCTGATCTGGAACATTTTCAGGAACAACTCAAGAGTTTGGGTAGTGAACCTGTTCTTGGCTTAAAACTTCACTTAACAGAACATCAACAAAGTCTGGAAAAAGCACAACGGCAATTTGAAAAATTGGGTGCAGTCAATCTGGCGGCATCTGAAGAATATCAAGAAGTATCGCAACGTTTTGAAGAGCTTAGCCACCAGATTCAAGACTTGGAAAATACGGTATCGCAGCTCAAAGATGCCATGAAAAGTATTGATCAGGAAACCAGAAAGTTATTTATGACGACTTTTGATCAGGTCAATACCGAGCTTCAAGAATTATTTCCTAAAGTATTTAGTGGGGGAGAAGCGAGTTTAAGTCTTGAAGATGACTGGCAATCAGGTGTAAAACTAATGGCACGCCCACCTGGAAAACGTAACAGTTCATTGGCGTTATTGTCAGGTGGTGAAAAAGCATTAACGGCGCTGGCTTTGGTGTTTGCAATTTTTCGGCTGAATCCCGCACCTTTTTGTGTCTTGGATGAAGTTGATGCGCCGCTAGACGATGCCAATGTGCAACGGTTTTGTAATTTGGTAAAAGAGCTTTCTGAACAGGTGCAATTCATTTACATTACACATAATAAACTTGCAATGACAATGGCGACCGATTTACTAGGGGTAACCATGCCTGAACCTGGTACCTCAAAACTGGTTACTGTTAATTTGGAACAAGCAAAAGAATATGGGTTAGTTACGGAGTCATAGTATGGAAGTTACCACTATTGTGGGCATAGTCGCCGCCATTATTATCATGATTGTCGGTTTAAGAATGGTTCTTAGAAAACCTGCTCCAACCGAACCCTCATTAGAAAGTGCATTACATATTGATCCTGAGAGTAATCAGCCGATCATTCCACGACATGTGCGTGATCAATTGCCTGCTGAAACACCTGTAGAAATAGCAGCTCAAGAATCAGAGCGTAAAGAGCCAGCTTTGCAGGATATCCCAGAAACTCTCGAAGATCAGGCGGCGAAAACATTGACTTCGCCTGAACTGAGTGAGGATAAGCTGGATAAAGAAATGACATCTGTTGACTTTAAGACGGAAGAGACCTCCCTCAAGATTGAACAACCGCTAGAACAGCAAGTGACTGTAGTCGATGTTGTTGAGGCTGTTCCTGCACCAGATGCAGAGCTTGATCCAGCTAAGATTGCTGTGCAAGCTGATGAGGCGCAAGTTCAACATGCCAAAAAAATCGATGAATTTCAGCTTAATCCAGAAATAGAAGCAGCAACGATTGCTGAGTTTGATGGTGAAAGTAACTTACTGGATGTGCATCTACATGAACAGCAGCTTTTCGATGATGAAAGTGCTTTGGCCACAGCGCAAGAAATTGTGGCGTTGAATGTATATCCGAACCCTCGTCGTGCATTGTCAGGTGATAAGACCTTAAAAGTATTGCTCAAATACGGTTTGCGTTTTGGTGAAATGGCATGTTTTCATCGTTACGATAAAACGGATGAACCAAGTCCACTGATGTTTTCAGTATTACGTATGACTGATAATGGGCCTGCTGGGTTTGATCTTGAAACTTTATCGAGCGAACAGGTACAAGGGTTGGCATTTTTCCTTGCATTGCCACATCAGGATGCTTTAAAAGGCTTCGATATGATGACCAGTATTGCAGGATTAATCGCACGGGAAGTGGACGGCAAAGTCTTTGATGAAAATAATCTGGAATTTACCCCACAACTGAAAGAACATTGTCGTCATCATGTGATTGACTATCGTTCAACGCAGGAAACTGCTTAACGGTTCCAATTGAACCCCTTTTATAGTGCTTTTATTGCAACGCATAGTCGTTGCAACTCTGGGCGGATTTTCCGCCCTTTTATATGGTGAGTTTTTATGCTGAAGAATAGCGATGTCATTGCGCAAATGCGTCAATTAATTCAACTGATTGCAAAACATAATCATGCTTATTATGTAATGGATCAACCGAGTATTAGTGACAATGAATATGATCAGCTATTTCATCAGTTAAAAGCTTTAGAGCAGCAATATCCTGAGCTATTACAACCCGACACCCCCACCAATAAAGTCGGTGGTCAGGCATTGAGCAAATTTGAAACGGTGACCCATGCTGTGCCGATGCTGTCTTTAGGCAATGTGTTTAATCAGGAAGAACTGTTTGCTTTTGCCCGTCGAATTGAGGAACGCTTACCCAATCAACAGGTTCATTATGATGTTGAGTTGAAACTGGATGGTCTTGCGATTTCACTGTGGTATGAAAATGGCGTTCTGATCCGAGGGGTGACTCGCGGGGATGGCGAAACTGGCGAAGACATCAGCCAAAATGTTAAAACCATTCGTAATTTACCGAAGTTTCTAAGTCATAATCCTGTTGAAATCCCGCGCTTACTGGAAGTTCGAGGCGAAGTACTCATGCCCAAACAGGGGTTTGAGCGCTTAAATGCCGCCAATGAAGCCAAAGGTGAAAAAACTTTTGCCAATCCACGTAATGCCGCAGCGGGAAGCCTAAGACAGCTTGACCCAAATATTGCAGCATCTCGTCCTTTGGCCTTTTATGCTTATGGTATTGCGCAATGTGAGCCACATCATGGTTTGGCAAGCATGCATGAAAGCTTGCATTGGTTAACCCAGTTAGGTTTTGAAATTGCTGAACGCCAATTTTTATGTTCCTCGATTGAAGAAGTTCAGCAGCGTTATGAGCAAATCCAACACGAACGTCCGAATCTGACCGTTGAAATTGATGGTATGGTCATCAAAGTGGATGATCTGAAACAACAACAGCAACTTGGGTTTTTAAGTCGTGAACCACGTTGGGCGACAGCTTATAAATTTCCTGCCGAAATTGCACGAACCACGGTTGAAAATATTGATTGGCAAGTGGGTCGAACGGGAACATTGACCCCCGTGGCGCGTTTGCAGCCTGTATTAGTGGGCGGCGTGACGGTATCCAATGTGACCTTGCATAATATTGGCGAAATTCATCGTCTGGATGTGCGTGTAGGTGATCAGGTCAGTGTGTATCGTAGTGGCGATGTGATTCCTAAAGTTGAACGAGTTTGGCCAGAGTTTCGTCCTGCCGATGCACAAGTAGTTGGATTGCCTGACCATTGTCCAGTTTGTGCCTCTCCCGTGGTAATGCCCGAAGGTGAGGCTTTGGCACGTTGTTCAGGTGGTTTGTATTGTGCTGCGCAACGGATTGAAGCGATTCGACATTTTGTATCGCGTAAGGCGATGGATATTGAAGGCTTGGGCGACCGCTGGGTTGAGTCTCTATTGCATCTGAATCTCTTAAAAGATGTCGCAGATATTTATCATTTGCACGAACATCGCGAGACTTTGCTCAGTATTGAAAAAATGGGAGAAAAGTCCGTTCAGAACTTGATGGATGCGATTGAAGCCAGTAAAAAAACCACGCTGGCGCGGTTTATCTACGCACTTGGAATTCGTGGTGTTGGGGAAACCACAGCGAGAATGCTGGCTAATACTTTTCAAACTTTTGATGCATTAAAAAATGCCGATATTGAAGCCTTGAAGAAAACGCCTGATGTGGGGGAAATTACCGCCGAATGGATTTTTGATTTCTTTATGGCTCCGCATAACATTGAAGTACTTGATCGTTTATTGGCTGCTGGTATTCATTGGGATGCACCGACTGCTCCAACGCGTCAGCCATTAAATGGTGAAAGTTGGGTAGTGACCGGTACATTGTCTAGTATGGGCCGTGATGAAGCGACACAGCGCTTACAAGCTCTGGGTGCGCGTGTCAGTGGTAGTGTTTCCAGTAAAACCAAATGTGTGGTTGCTGGCGAAAAAGCAGGAAGTAAGCTTGATAAAGCCGAAAAACTCAATATTCGTGTCATGAACGAACAGGAGTTTTTAGAGTTTTTGGCACAATACGACAATTAATATGCTGTGATTCATTATGCCATGATGCGTTCATCTGGATTAAGGTGAACGTTCAGGCTGATGGGTATCTATTGTCTTATCTATCGTGATGGTGATATCGCGTGCTCTCTATTCACATTTGCATTATCCCCGTTTTTTAATCAGACCATCGTCTAGCAACTGCTGAAAATGTTCACAAAGACTTTGCTGAATATCTAAATATTCGATACCAAGTTCTTCCTGACTGCGTTTTGAACTGAAATAAACTGGATAACCCACATTACGCTGTACAAATTTACGAGATTGACCAAACAGTGGTGCGAATAAAGAGAAAACTGCTTTAGGAACCGTGAAGTGCGGGAATGGATAACGATAACCGAAACGCTGAGTCAATATTTTTCCCATTTCGAGAAAGCTTAAAGTTCCTCCTGAGATAATATAACGTCCATTTGCCGTTGAAGAAAATGCAGCTGCAACATGGGCATCTGCGACATTACGGACATCAACAATTCCCATCCAGATTTCAGGGGCACCAAATAAAAGTGTTCCATCACCAAACTTTTCCAATAGCTCAACACTGCCAGATTGTGTAGCTGTTGTAAGAGAAGGTCCCATGACCAAAGCGGGATTGATACAAACTAGCGACCAGCGATCCTGCTGCTCCGCCATTTCCCATGCTTTACGTTCTGCTGCGACTTTGGAATAAGAATAAGGTTGATGTGTCTCACTACTACTGTTATTCCAATGACTTTCATCAAATTCATGGTTAGCTGTGTCTTCAATTTCGATGGCATCTCCACAGATTGCGGCAATACTTGATGTCACCACAACACGTTTGACTGTTGTTGTTCGATTGGCTGTTTCAAGGACATTGATGGTACCTTTGACCGCAGGTTCAATAATATCTTTCACCGCATCTTTATAGTTGCTGATCACAAAAGGAGATGCAGTATGAATCACAATTTCACAAGCCTTCATGGCCTCGTCAAAAGCATGGGGTGTCAATAAATCGGCTTTAAAAAAATAAATTTGACCGGATGATTTTTTTGCAATTTCGGTGAGATGCTGTAGTTTTTCTTTTTTAGATGGGTCACGCACAGTTGCATGTACGATATAACCTTGCATGAGTAAACGTTCAATAATCCAGCCAGCTACATAGCCTGTAGCACCCGTCACTAAAATCGGTGTGTTCTTATTCATTTTGCGGCCTATTAGGGTTTTTGCTCTATTTTATTTAACGAAATTTTCAGAAATATACAATCAGGTGCAACATATATTTTCATGAAAACAGATGAAATAAGAAGCATTGTCTTTAGTTACAAAATAAAAAAACAAGAAACGAATGCAATTTTGAAGAAATTTTTCTCTTAAAAGCGTGCAAACATTTATTTTTTCACAATAAATTTTCCAATTAAAACTGTAAATGCGTATGTTTCTCATTTTAATTTTATAAAAATCATAAACTTACATCATTTTTACTTTGCAATCATTTTTAAACTTGACCATAATATTCATATTCGAGAGGAGAATTACAAATGCGCGGCAATCCAGAAGTCATAGACTATTTAAATATGTTGATCGGTGGCGAACTGGCTGCCCGTGATCAATACCTGATTCATTCACGTATGTATGAGGATTGGGGTTTAAGCAAAATTTATGAACGTATCGATCATGAAATGCAAGAAGAAGCTGCACATGCGGATTCGATTATTCGCCGTGTGTTATTCCTCGAAGGCAAGCCTAACATGAACCGTGATGATATTGTCACTGGTGAAGATGTTGTATCTTGCCTGAAAGCAGATTTGGCGCTTGAATATCATGTTCGTCAGAAATTGGCTGATGGCGTGAAATTGTGTGAGGAAAAAGGGGACTATGTCAGCCGTGATATGCTCCGTTCACAAATGTCAGATACTGAAGAAGATCATACTTACTGGTTAGAAAAACAGTTACGTTTGATTGAATTGATGGGCTTACAAAATTATATTCAATCACAGATATAAGATTAAAAAACTCAGCTTCGGCTGAGTTTTTCATTTTGACATTATGGTTTTTGCTGTAAACGTTTGACATCTTTAAGCACTTCATCAGCATGCGTTTGAGTGTTGACGCTGGTGTAGTGATAGACCACAGTACCTTTGGGGTCAATTAAAAAACTTTCTCTTTTGGCGATTTTCATGATCCCCATATTTCGCACAATGCCAAATTTTTCGGCTAACTGATGATCACTATCTGCCAAAATGGGAAAAGTGAGTCCTAATTTGTCTGAAAATTTCTTATGTGAGGCAACATCATCCAGACTTACGCCCATGACCACGGCATTCGATTGTGTAAATTGCGAAGAAAGCGCTTTAAAGCGATTGGCTTCCTGGGTACAACCAGGAGAGTCATCTTTGGGGTAAAAATACAAAACCAGCCACTTGCCTCGAAAATCTTTTAATTCGTGCCAGATTCCATTTTGATCCTGTAATCGAAACTCAGGTGCAGGCTGACCGACCCATTGTTTTTGATCTGTACTGGATTTTGAAAATACCTCATTGGCAGCATGTGTGAAATTGATCAGTCCTGCGGTTAAACAGAGACTGATTAAGCCTGTTCTCAATATTGTTATTGTGCGCGTCATTTTCATGTTTATTCAAAAGCCCATTGGAAAAGCCTAAATCTCAGTTTAACAAAATCAACTTTGAAATGTACTAAGAAATTTTTGCTTTTGTGATTCCGTCTATGCATATTAGATCAATCAAAATAAATAAAGTGAAAGAAGATCAATGGACGTTGGCGCAGCACTGATTAAATTAAAACCCAATACATGGTCAAAGGTTAAAACATGGCAACAACAGTTTGAGCAGCGCAAAGTTGAAGCGATTGAAACGCTTCAAGCCGAAGGTGTTACAGTTGAATCATGGTTTCATGTTCAGATCGAAGGGCAGGATTATTTAATTGCTTATATGCGAGCCGTCGATTTAGTTAAAGCGCAACAAATGGCTAAAACCAGTCCTTTTGAGATTGATCAAGTTCATCAACAATTTAAACGAGACTGTTGGGAAAAAGTGATTCCTGCAAATTTGTTACTTGATCTGGACAATAATGAGCAACCCCGCAATCAAATCACCGAATAAAAATGGTTATACTTTTTCAAATGAAAGGCACAGAGTAAGACATTGAAACAACGTATTCTTCTCATTACAGGATGGGGTGGCGGTGAAAAGCTATTAAACCCCTTAAAACAGTTACTTGAACAACAAGACTATACCGTTGAACTCAGTAATATTTTTAATGCGCTAGATGAGCAGGTTTTAGCGCAACAGGTAGAACAAGCTATCAAATTTGATGTAATTGCAGGATGGTCATTGGGGGGCGAGTTAGCCATGCGCTTGGTGCATGACGTTGCTCTTAAGACAGGTCAAAACAAGACTTTAATTACGATGGCCTCTAATCCAAGTTTTGTAGCACATGAAAATTGGCGACATGCGATGTCGGTAGATGATTTTCATCAGTTTAAGCAGTCTTTTGAGCATGATCCGATTACGATTCTAAAGCGTTTTGGTTTGTTGGTGACCAAAGGTGTTGAAACAGCTAAATCTGATTTTAATACGATGCAAACCATGTTGCATGCGCAGCCCATGTCGCTATTAAAACAAGGTTTAGCGATACTAGAACAATTTAATCTGGTTGAAATCTTAAAAAATTATACAGGTCGGCAGCTTCATCTCTTTGCAGATTATGATGCGCTAGTTCCTCGCGAAATTGTGCAAGATATGCAGAAGATTAATGCAAAATCAATTCAGATTGTAACACTTAAAAATGCTGCACATAGTTTTCCATTTATTCAGGTCGAAAAAACTTGCGATGAAATTACGAAATTTATTGAATCATCAGTTTAAGCTTTAAACGAAATGGTGTTTATCGCAATATATTTTCAAAGTCTGCACGTTTAATATGTAGTTTCATATTGAAAAGGTACATCAATGGAGTCAATGGATGAGTGATCAGTTTGATTTGGAGCATATCTGGCATCCTTATACCTCCATGCTTCATCCATTGCCTACCTTTAAAGTCAAACGTGCCTATGGCGTAACCATTGAACTTGAAGATGGTCGTCAGTTGATTGATGGCATGTCTTCATGGTGGTGTGCAATTCATGGTTATCATCATCCTGAACTCGATCTTGCTGTGACGCGTCAACTCGACCATATGGCACATATCATGTTTGGTGGTCTCACCCATGAGCCTGCAATTGAACTGGGAAAATTACTACTCAAAATCACGCCGCCCAGTCTGGATAAAATTTTTTATGCCGACTCAGGTTCAGTTGCGGTGGAAGTCGCCATGAAAATGGCGGTTCAGTATTGGTCATCAAAAGCAGGGTCATCAAAAGTCGAATCGGACACAACCCTCAAACAAAAGACTAATTTTATTACGACACGTTCTGGCTATCATGGCGATACATGGAATGCCATGTCGGTTTGTGATCCTGTCACGGGCATGCATCAGATTTTTGGAAATAGTTTATCGCAACGTATTTTTGTGTCTGAGCCGCAAAGTCGTTTTGATGGTGAATGGAATCCGCATGAACTTGATGAAGTGGAGCAAATCTTAAAACTGCATCATCATGAGTTAGCTGCATTTATTATTGAACCGATTGTACAGGGCGCGGGTGGTATGCGCTTTTATCATCCAGAATATTTAAAACAGCTCCGCAAGTTGTGCGACCAATATCAGTTACTGCTGATTTTTGATGAAATTGCCACAGGCTTTGGTCGTACTGGAAAACTGTTTGCGTGGGAACATGCACAGGTTGAGCCCGATATTATGTGTATTGGTAAAGGACTGACAGGCGGTTATATGACTTTATCAGCCACACTTACGACTAGGCAGGTCGCTGAAACCATTAGTGCCGGTGAAGCAGGAGTATTTATGCATGGCCCAACCTTTATGGCAAATCCTTTGGCCTGCGCGGTAGCACTCAGAAGTACGCAACTTTTACTTGAACAAGATTGGCAGGATAATATTCAACGGATTTCTGAACAATTACAACAATTACAAATATTGTCCGAATTAGAATATGTTGCCGATGTACGAATTTTGGGGGCGATTGGTGTGGTGGAGCTCAAGTTCAATGTGGATATGAAAACCCTACAACAACAATTTGTTGAGCGTGGGATCTGGGTGAGGCCTTTTGGAAAATTGGTGTATGTGATGCCGCCGTATGTCATTTCCAAAGATGAGTTAAATTTCTTACTACAACAACTCATTCAAGTCGTGCAACACATGCAAGCTGAGGTGCAACATGGCATTGCTTGATCATTATCAACAGCAGCTTGATCAGCTTAAACAAACTGGAAATTTACGCCAGTTTACCGCCAATGAGCAACACGGCGCTTATATTGAGATTGCAGGAAGAAAGATGCTTAATCTTTCCTCTAATGATTATTTGGGCTTGGCTGCCAACACTCAGCTTCGCGAAGAGTTTTTAGATCAGCAACCCATTCAGCGCCGTTATTTTAGTTCGTCTTCTTCACGCTTGTTGACAGGTAATTTTGAGGAATATGAACAGTTTGAAGCGAATTTAAGTCAGGCATTTTTAGGTCGTGCAGCGTTATTATTTAATAGTGGCTATCATATGAATATCGGGATTTTACCCGCTTTAAGTGATGGTAAAACGCTGATTTTAGCGGATAAACTGGTACATGCCAGTATGATTGATGGCATTCGCTTATCCTCTGCCAAATATGTACGTTATCGGCATAATGATCTACAGCATCTCACTCAATTGCTTGAAAAATATCATGATGATGTCGACATTGAACGCATTATTGTGGTGACTGAAAGTATTTTTAGCATGGATGGTGATGAAACTGATTTGGCTGCATTGGTTCAAATCAAGCATGGTTTTGATAAAGTCATGTTGTATGTGGATGAAGCACATGCGATCGGTGTTCGCGGTGAGCAGGGCTTGGGTTGTGCCGAGCAATATAACGTGATGGCTGATATTGATTTACTGGTCGGTACCTTTGGAAAAGCCTGTGCATCAGTGGGCGGCTATCTGATGTGTGATCGAATAATTCGCAGCTATTTAATCAATACCATGCGGCCTTTGATTTTTAGTACCGCTTTGCCGCCGATCAATATTGCATGGTCGGATTTTATCTTTAAGAAAGTCATGGCAGCTAAGAGCGAACGCTTACATTTGCACAGGATCAGTCAGGATTTACAAGCTGCAATTGTGGCCAGAGGCTACAGTAGCCCGTCCACGAGCCAGATTATTCCAATTATTGTCGGAGCAAGCCAAACAGCAGTAGAAAAATCTCAAAGCGTACAGCAACATGGTTTTTATGCGATGCCCGTTCGTCCTCCCACTGTGCCACAGCATAGCGCACGGCTCAGAATTTCATTAACATCACTGATTCAGTCTGATGATCTAGAACGATTGGTAGCGTGTTTGTGAATCTCAATAAATCCCTGATTGCCCAGCGCTTTGCCAAAGCGGGGCAAAGCTATACGGAACAAGCGATTATTCAAAAACAAATCAGCCAGCATTTATGCCAACTGATGCAAAACCATTGTCCTGAAAATTTAGCACATGTTTTGGAAATTGGCTGTGGATCAGGCAATTTAACCCATCAATTGGCGAATAATTTTCAAATTGAACAATGGTATTTAAATGATTTGTATCCACAAGTGCAGCAACATTTTCAGGATCATTTACCGATCCAATGGATGATTGGGGATATTGAAACACTGGATTTGCCCGCAGATTTAGATGCAATCGTGTCGAGTTCAGCCCTTCAGTGGATCAATGACTTACCTAAACTTTTGGCGCGTTGTCATACGGCGCTAAAGGCACAAGGCTGGTTATGTTTTTCCACCTTTGGCCCTGATAATTTTACTGAGATTAAACAGCTTACTGGGCAAGGTTTAGAATACTGGTCGATCAATGACTGGCGGCAACAGCTTGAACAATTAAACTTTGAGATTGTTGAGCTAAGCCAACAATCTTTATATATGCAGTTTGAAACCCCCAAAGCGGTACTCAAACACCTTAAAGCGACGGGTGTGACTGGGGCATCTGTACAGCAACAACGTTGGACAAAACAATCACTTACTGAATTTTATCAACGTTATCAACAGTTTCAGCTAGAAAATCAGCAGTATTCTTTGACCTATCATCCCATTTATTGTATTGCACGGAGAACAGCATGAGTGGCTTAGTTTATTTTGTCAGTGGGATTGATACGGGAATTGGAAAAACCTATGCCACAGGTTATCTGGCGAAACTCTGGAACACACAAGGGCAGTCGACCATTACCCAAAAATTGATTCAGACTGGAAATGTGGATGTTTCTGAGGATATCGAAAAGCATCGTGACATTATGGGGATAGGCTGGTTGCCAGAAGATCATGAAAAATTGACTATGCCTGAAATTTTTAGTTATCCTGCTTCGCCGCATTTGGCGACACAACTTGATGGTCGAGACATTGATTTTGATAAGATTGAAAAAGCGACTCAAATTTTACAACAGCGTTTTGATGTGGTGTTATTGGAAGGGGCAGGTGGGTTAATGGTTCCCTTAACGACAGAACTGCTCACCATAGATTATATCGAACAAAAAAAGTTGCCTGTAATTTTGGTCAGTTCTGGGCGTTTGGGTAGTATTAATCATACTTTACTCAGTCTGGAAGCTTTAAAACAACGAGGTTTATCGCTTTATGCACTTGCCTATAATCTGAATGATGAATCTCAGGATGAACTCATTTCAAAAGATACCGCACAATATTTACAGAACTATTTAAAACAAAATTTTCCGGAAGTAAAATGGATTGATATTCCAAAATTATAATAATCGCTTATATAGCAAAAAGGCTTTATCAGAAAGATAAAGCCTTTTTTGATAAATAATTTAGATCACATTATTTATAATAGGTTTGGATTTGACTGGAAATAAAATCATAACTAGATTTATTGAAAAACACGTAATCATTTGGAAGCTCATGATTGACATGTCCATATTGATTGTTCGTGGCTAAACCATAATTTGATGAAAAAATATCTCCTTTAATATACCATTCACCATCGTATATTTTTCCATTCATTTCAATGGCTGGATCATCAGCGCCATACAATGGATTATCATTTGAATCAACACTATAAATTACATTCAAACCAGAAATTTTAGCTTTTTTGTGTTTAAACGAAGATTGTGGATATGTTGCGCTCAACCACTCATCTAGACTTCTATATTCTTTTACATCACTGTCTGAGAATGTAATTTGGTTATCATCATAAATTCCCGATATTGGAATGTAAACAATCGATCCTTGCGGAAATGTTGCATTACTGTTTAGTAAGGCTTGTAGAGAATCAGGTTTATCTTTGAGGATATAGGCAATTTCACGTGTTGTAAAAACAAATTCAGTTTCCCAAGAAATATTCCCAGATATATTAGAAGGTAAGATATCTGCTATTTTTTTTCCAGATAAATCAATTTTCTTGAAAGAATAAGTTATCTTTTCAGCTTGTAAACTACAGGTATCATTGAATGTTGAAACTGTAAAATTTAGATTATTAGATGAGTTAAGGTAAAGGATAGGCCATCCTTTGTTTTGTAATTTGTATGAACTTTGTTTAAATAATCCAGATGAATTTAAAATATAGCTATCTTGGTAATTATATTTTTCATCTTCATTTAAAAAATCAAGAGTTATATTATATATTGGTTTGTAATTGGCATATAGCATTTGATTATCGCGGGTAATTTCGGATGCATATAATTGCCCTGTGTGAGATTGATCATCGCTATAATTATGATCGAGAATATATAGTTTATCATCAAAAATAGATTTAGCTGTTAAATTGGAGTTAAGTAAAATACCACGATCACATTTTAATTTAGTATCTCCTGATCCATTATTCGATGTGTTCCCACCAGCAGTCATCCCAGAATCACCTGATCCACCACCCCCACAGCCAGCTAAAGCGGCTAAAGATATTGCGATTGTGAGGTAAGATATTTTTTTCATCATCATGAACCTATTGTTGTTGGATTGTTTCATTTTGTTTTAATTATATACGGATGTATATGTTTATAATATGGTCACAATCATGAAAAAAATTATCATAAAACGAAAAGAGCCCAATCTTGGGCTCTTTCATTTCATTGAGATTTTGGATTAAAACTTTTTAAACGTTTTATTTTGACCTAAGCTTTTACGTTGAGTAAATGGTTTGGATTGGCTTTCAGTTTGATCGTCAGTATCACGTTTTTGTTGACGTAAATAACCACCACGACGTGCAGCAAGCGGTTTTTCCACCATACGTTCAGTACGACGTTTGGCCATACCATACAGACCAGTACCTTGGCGTGGCTTGAGTTCAACTAGTTTGGTTAGGTTATCAATATCTGCTTTATCTAGTTCCATCCAGCGGCCAGTGCGCAGTTCACGTGGCAAAATTACAGTGCCATAACGGGTACGCAACAAACGGCTGACTTTTAAACCTTGTGATTCAAATAAACGACGGACTTCGCGGTTACGTCCTTCTTTAACCACAACCTGATACCAACGGTTGATCCCATCACCACCGAGCTCTGAAAATGACTCGAATTTGGCAGGGCCATCATCCAGTACTACACCATTTAAAAGGGTCTGACGGATTTGCGGAGTAACCTCACCCATGACACGAACTGCATATTCACGTTCAACTTCATTGGAAGGATGCATTAAACGATTGGCAAGTTCACCATCATTTGTAAAAAGCAATAAACCTGTACTATTTATGTCCAGACGGCCTACCATGACCCAGCGATCATTGGCAATTTGAGGGAGATGCTCAAACACAGTTGGACGCTGTTCAGGGTCGTTGCGGGAACAGATTTCACCTTCAGGTTTGTAATAAATCAGGACACGACGACGAATTTCATCTTCGACTTGAAACTGAACTTTACGACCATCAATACGTAATTCATCACCTGGTTCGATTCGTTCGCCTACCTGCGCAATCTGACCATTTACACTGACGCGACCTGCGGCAATAACCTCTTCCATATATCGACGTGAACCGAGACCGATTCGCGCTAATACTTTTTGCAACTTTTCACTCATGACAGCACAACCTTAGAATTAATTGTCAACAGTTCACCTATTCAAGACTTGGCTGCATTTGCATCCAGTGTCATGAAAGCTTCCTTGGCATCCTGTAGGGGAGGCAATTGACCTAAAGATGCTAGGCCAAAAGCGTTCAAAAATTGGGGCGTTGTAATCAACAACGCAGGTCTTCCGGGTAAATCTCTAAAACCCGATTCTTTAATCCAGTTCCAGTCAAATAATGTGCGCAAAATCTGACTATTGTTGGTAACACCACGAATCTGTTCAATATCCGCGCGCGTGACTGGCTGATGATAGGCGATCACGGCAATGGTTTCGAGCAATGACGGTGAGAGCTTGGTTGGGCGTTCAGGCCAAACTTGTGTGATTATATTACGATATTTTGATCGAACCTGAAACCGAAAGCCTTGAGCAGTTTCAATCAGTTCAATAGATCGCCCATGTTGTAAGACAGCAAGCTGTTGTAAAAACTGACGTAATTGCGGTTTATTATATTGATCCTGAAAGGCTTGTTTTAATCGTGCAAGTGACACTGGTGCATCACTGGCAAATAAAATCGCTTCAATTTGCAATAACACATCATGATGCATGTCTTCAGGTGACATCGCCAATTGTTGATCGAGAGTCATAGCTGCGCTCCCTGAATCGAGAGTGGCGCATCAATACCTGTGCTAACAATTCTAATTATTTGTTGGCGTGTCAGTTCCAATACAGCCATAAAGGTCACAACCATGCCCATCCGACCCTGTACTGGATTTAATAATTCCTCAAATACTAAAACAGATCCAGAGCTAACTTTTTTCTGAATAAATGCAATACGTTCTTCAAGTAAAACTGGTTCTTGTTCAACCGTATGCATGACAGGTTCAGGTCGATTAAATACACAAAACAGTGCATCGCGTAAGCTTTCGACATCATATCCTTCATACACAGGTGCTGTATGACCTAAGCCGACATTCGGGCTAAAAGTATCCCGATCTAGTACTGTAAACTGTCCTAAACATTCGGCAGCTTGCTTAATACGCAAATAGGTTTCTAAACGATCAATTAATTCCTGTTTAGGATCTTTTTCTAAAGTGATTGATGTGGGTTTAGGAAGGAGTAATCGTGATTTAAGATCAGCCAACAACGCTGCCATGACCATATAATCTGCGGTCAATTCAATATTGAGAGACTTCATTGCATCCATATAAGAAAGGTATTGAGTCGCAATAGGGGCAATATCGAGTTGTAATAAATCAAAACCATTTTTTTGAATCAGGTAAATCAGAAAGTCGAGAGGTCCCTCGAAATGTTCGAGTAAAATTTCAAAAGCAGCAGGCGGAATATATAAATCTTCAGGAATAACATCTTGCCATTCGTCCAATACGCGAATCTGCGGCAAAGCTTCCGATGAATGATTCAAAGCTTGGTTCATTACAGTTATAGGCCACGCGAATTTTCAAAAGCATGAGTCACTTTAGACATATTGAGCATAAATGCCATAAAGAGAAGGAGATTAGAATGGGTTTTATTCTAATGGAAATTCAGACTTTAATAAATTGTTAAAAGCATTAAAACCATAAATAAATAAACACTATTTTATACCTAAATACGCTCAAGGTTTTGTGATAGTGTTATTTTGTTTAGAAATGTGGTCGGATCAATAGACTAGACTTAGGGCATAATTAAAATGAAAAATTATTTAAAATCAAACTTAAATTCGTACCAACAACCTGTTGGATTTCAGGTACAACAATTATTACCTGTAAGTTATCAATATGAAAAATTAACAGGACAATTTGTGGAATTACTTCCTCTTTCTGATACCTGTCCAAATGATTTGGAGCTAGAGCAACTTTGGCAAACGATTAGCACTGAACCAGATGCACGGTGTTGGACATATTTACCCTATGAGGGCTTTCAAAGTCGCGATGAGTTGAAGCATGCCCTGCAAAATGTATTTGGGTTTCATCCTTCTTATCATTATCTGATTAAGATGAATGATGACGTTGTGGGTTGGATCGCATTGCTCAATCCACGTTTAGCGCATGCTGCTATTGAAATTGGCAACGTGTATTTTTCACATCGCTTAAAACATACAACCGCTGCTACAGAAGCTGTCTTTTTATTGCTTAAACAGTGTTTTGATTACAATTTTAGACGAATCGAATGGAAGTGTGATGACTTGAATGAGCCTTCAAAACGTGCGGCATTACGCTTTGGATTTTATTTTGAAGGACTATTTCGCCAAGATCGAGTAACAAAAGGACGTAACCGCAATACAGCATGGTTTTCAATCATTGACGAGGAATGGTCTGAATTGAAATCTGCCTATGATGTCTGGCTAAGCCCTGATAACTTTGATGAACGTGCCAAGCAAAAACAACGTTTAAATGATGTGATTGAACAATTTCGTCCTTTATAGATGGCTATGAATGATTACTCAAACGCACTCACATCACCCGCGCCTTGACGAACAACCTCAGGATGATCTCCAGACAAATCTACAATACTGGTAGTGGTTAATGTGCCAAATCCCCCATCGATAAACACATCAATCCGCTTAGATAATTGATTTTCAATATCATAAGGATCATCCAATGGATCTTCCTGACCAGGCAGGATCAGGGTACTGGTCAAAATGGGTTCACCTAATTCTTGTAACAATGCCTGACAGATAGGATTAGTTGGAATACGTAACCCGATAGTTTTCTTTTTGGGGTGCATTAACCGCTTTGGAACTTCGCTGGTGGCTGGCAAGATAAAAGTGGTGATTGCTGGCGTATTATTTTTCAATAAACGATACATGGCATTATCGACTTTGGCATAGGTGGCAATATCTGATAAATCGCAACACATAATCGCATATTGATGTTTTGGGCCAAGTCCACGAATTTGCGCAATACGCTCCATTGCGTTTTTATTGCCAATCTGACAACCAATCGCATAGGCGGCATCGGTTGGATAGACTACTACTTCGCCTGCACGGATACGTTCAACGGCCTGAGTAATCAATCGGGCTTGTGGATTTTCTGGATGAATATGCAAATGCAACATATCTGGATCCTCCTGAGTCAAATGTTATTGTTGTAAAGTGTCACTTCTATCCAATAGATTTCTGTCATCAGTCCTTTTATTTCTCCCCTGAAAAGAAAAATAAACAGGGATTAAACAAAGACGAAAAGAATCTGATTACAGCGTTTATTTAATCACATTGAATAGATTCAGTACGTGATGAGAAGTTGCGGTTATGTAATTAAAAGCAGATTTAATCAAGTAATTCACGTTTAAATTCATCAGATTGTAAAATTTTACCGTCACGAGTACAGCTGCAAATACATTGAATAAAATACGCTGCATCAGATGGTAATGTTGCTTTACCTGAAAAATAAGCCTGTACCTGAGTAAACACACGATCTTTAAACGATGTTCCGTCGCCACCTTCACCTGTTAAATTGTCTAAAGATACTCGAAATTTGCGACCAAAAGCTTGAGCAAAGAACCACTCAATTGCTTGCGGTTTAATTTCGACTTGTTCAAAAAGCTGTTGCTGTTCAAGCGTTCGACCATCTGGCGCATACCAATAGCCTAAATCAGGCAATAAACGTCGTTTTGCCCCTGCAATCGTCCAGTGACTAATTTCGTGTAAGGCACTATTAAAAAAACCATGAGCAAACTGAATTCTAGCGGGTGCTTGATTTTGCGCAGGAAAATATTCGGGTTCAAAATCTCCTTTGACCAACGTCACATTTTGATGGGAAAACCAGTGATTAAAGTGTAAAATAAGCCAATCAACCTGATCGTGTTCTGTTTGTAGGCTTTGCCACGGTGAGAGTTGCACTGTATTAGACGACAGGGCAGACTGATGGGTTGAATGGGTGCTAACAAGTGATGAAGTTGTTACTTCAGGTTGCGGCTGCAACAGGTGCATTGCTGTGTTACCATGAGTTCTGTCTAAATTAGTACAAAATTGTATCTTAATCTTTGACAGAGTACCGATGAATTTGTAGAATTGCCGCCTTAATTATGTCAGCAAATACCTTTCCGGCACAGATTGAGCCGTTTAAATGGGCTGAACAGGGCTTTACATGGTCAGGAACACTGCCATTGTCTCGCTTTGCTCGTATTGCTCGTGAAGCTGTTGGATCAATTAATGATCAATTGATCTCTATAGACTGTAAGCTATCAATGGATGCGTATCATCGCGTTGTGTGGTTTGATGGTCATGTTGAAACAAAAGTTCCACTGGAATGTCAGCGTTGTCTGGAGCCTGTGGAAATTTTTCTTGTTTCAGATTTCCGTCTCGCACTGGTTGATGATGAGTCACTGATAGAGCGCTTGGATGAGGATGCTGATTTCATCGTCTTGGGCGAAAGTGAATCTTCAACAAAGGGTGATTTTTCCACTCCTGCCACTGTTGATTTGCTGTCACTCATAGAAGATGAACTGTTATTGTTGATGCCTTTATCTCCTAAGCATGTGTCTTGTGAGCATAAGCATCAACCAGCCGTTGAGAATGTTGTCGAAGAAAAACGTGATAATCCGTTTGACGTTTTGGCAGGTTTGAAAGGCAAACTTAATTCATAACACAATTTGTGTTATTATGTTGAGTTAAGACAACTGAATTTGTTCTGATCCATTTTTTCGATCTTTGTAAGGAGCCATCATGGCCGTTCAGCAAAACCGTAAAAGTCGCTCTCGCCGTGACATGCGCCGTTCACATGACGCTTTAACCGAGAATGCATTAACTGTAGACCAAACTACAGGTGAAACTCATCGTCGTCACCACGTGACTAAAGATGGTTTTTACCGTGGTCGTCAATTATTCGCTAAAGCAGCTGATGCTGAATAATTGAACCAATTTGCATAAAAGCGTGATGCTTAAGTGTAGAAAAAATGGGAGCGAAAGCTCCCTTTTTTTGTTGCTTTTCGCAATTATCAATTGATTCAATAAGTGTTAAATTTCCGCCTCGGAAACGAGCTAAGACGAAGTAAAGGATTTTTATATGTCTGCTAAACGACTCGAGCAAGTGGCTCAAGCAACCAAAACTGCATTTTTGTTCCCAGGTCAGGGATCACAAAAAGTCGGCATGCTCGCTGAACTTGCTGAACAGTTTAGTGGTGTGCAAGAGACTTTTGCTGAAGCTTCAGAAGCAATTGGTTTTGATTTATGGCAGATTGCGCAAAGTGGTGAAGGTCTTGATCAGACTGAAAATACTCAGCCTGTATTACTCACTGCGAGTATTGCTTTATGGCGTGTATGGCTAGATTTGGGTGGTATTGCACCTAAATATTTGGCAGGACACTCACTGGGTGAATACAGTGCATTGGTTGCAGCACAAGCATTAAGCCTTGCTGATGCAGTGAAATTGGTCAATTTACGCGGTAAATTGATGCAAAGTGCTGTTCCACAAGGTCAAGGCGCCATGGCTGCAATTTTGGGATTGCCTGACGAGAAAGTGCTAGAGCTCTGCCAAAGCGTATCTGCATCTGGACAGGGTTCGGTTGAAGCTGCAAATTACAATGCACAAGGTCAAGTGGTGATCGCGGGCTCGACTGCATTGGTGAATGATGTTATGGCGCTTGCCAAAGAGCAATCTGGTAAAGCCATTGCTTTGCCTGTGTCTGTACCGTCACATTGTTCATTGATGAAACCTGCGGCAGAACAATTCGCAGCAGCATTGGAACAAACTGCCATTGAGCTACCTCATATACCTGTAATACAAAATGTCAACGCGGCAATCGCGACCGATGTTGCTCAATTGCGTCAGGCACTCACGGCTCAATTGTATCAGTCAGTACAATGGACACGCACCATGCAATACCTTCAAGATCAAGGGATTCAGTATGTGGTGGAATGTGGTCCGGGTGCAGTGCTGAGTAACCTTGCGAAACGTTTGCCAAATATTGAAAAAGCATTTGCGATCGATACCAAAGGTCGTATGGAAGATGCCCTAAACGCAGTTTTAGTGGCGGAAGGAAAAATTGCATGACACAACAACGTAAAGTTGCTTTGGTGACAGGTGCCAGCCGAGGTATTGGCGCGGCAATTGCACAACAACTTCTTCAAGACGGTTTTTTTGTCGTAGGTACAGCAACGAGTGAATCAGGTGCTCAAAAGTTAACAGAGCAGTTTGGTGAGCAGGGTGTAGGTTTGGCGTTAGATGTTCGTCATCTGGATCAGATTGAAGCCGTTGTTTCAAACATCGAACAAAACTATGGCCCAGTGTTGGTATTGGTCAATAATGCAGGGATTACACGCGATAATTTATTATTGCGTATGTCAGAAGATGACTGGGACGACATTTTAAATATTCATTTAAAAGCGGTATATCGTTTATCGAAACGTGTGCTAAAAGGCATGACCAAAGCCCGTTTTGGACGTATTATCAATGTCAGTTCAGTGGTTGCACACTTTGCGAATCCGGGTCAAGCCAACTACTCAGCAGCCAAAGCAGGCATTGAGGCATTTAGCCGCAGTCTTGCCAAGGAAATGGGTAGTCGCCAGATTACGGTAAACAGTGTTGCACCCGGTTTTATCGCAACTGAAATGACAGATAGCTTAAGCGAAGATCTTCGTAAAAAAATGAGTGATCAGGTTGCGCTGGGTCGTCTTGGCGAACCACAAGATATCGCAAATGCAGTAAGTTTCCTCGCTTCTGATAAAGCAAGTTACATTACTGGTACGGTATTACATGTAAATGGTGGTTTATACATGGCTTAAGGCTGATGGATAAACTTTTAAAATATTCAATATTCAATTAAACTAACGGCAATTAAAAACGCCACAAGCAATGAGGAGAATTCCTGTGAGCGATATCGAACAACGTGTTAAGCAAGCAGTTGCAGAACAACTTGGTATGAAAGTTGAAGAGATCAAAAACGAAGCATCTTTCATGGATGATTTGGGTGCTGACTCTCTTGATCTAGTTGAACTTGTTATGTCTTTCGAAAATGACTTCGACATCACCATTCCTGATGAAGATTCTAACGAAATCACAACTGTTCAATCAGCAATTGATTATGTAACCAAGAAATTAGGTTAATGGATCAGTGTTGATAAAAGCCACCGCAAGGTGGTTTTTTTATGGCTGAGCTAAAATTTAAATTGTTCAATAACAACTGATCCTAAAAAATTTGGTGAAATAAATTACATACTGTTACTTGATTGAAGTGAACATATACCAAAATCGAGATATTTTTTGAGTATAACTATAAGGGCTTTAAATTTATTTCATGATGACAATAATCATTACAGGAGACAATCATGGGTCTTTTTGATTTCGTAAAAGGTATCGGTAAGAAAAATCAGGCAAAAACTGAACAACCCGCTGCAACGCCTGCTGAACCGACAGCACAAGAGATTGCAAATCAGCTTTTGGCGCATATTAAAAGTTTAGGTTTACCGGTAGAAGGTTTGGTGGTGAACTATAACAGCACCACAGATTTGGCGACGATTCAGGGTAAGGTCAAGAGCCAAGCAGACAAGGAGAAAATTGTATTGGCTGTGGGTAATATTGATCATGTTGCCAAAGTGGATGATCAGATGACGGTTGAAACGCCAGAACCTGAAAGTAAATTTTATACGGTGAAATCTGGCGATAATTTATCGAAAATTTCAAAAGAATATTATGGTGATCCAAACCAGTACAATAAAATATTTGAAGCCAATAAGCCTCTTTTAAAGGATGCTGATGATATTTATCCAGGTCAGGTGTTGCGTATTCCGCAATAAACAAGCCGTCTAAATAAAAAGCAGCGCATATCATTAACATGCGCTGTTTTTTTATCTAAATTTTAAAATCGTTTTGGAATCTTTTGCCCATTTGGAACAGGCGTTTCAGCATTTTTTAACACGCCAAATAGCCAAACTTCGGCATGTTGTACTGCAATTTTCAAATCATCACCCAATGCTAGACGACCTGAAATATAACTTGCCAGAGAACAACCTGAACCATGATATTCGCCTTCCAAACGTGGACAAGTGCTTTCAGCTATACGTTCACCATTCATATATAAAATATTGCGAATATAGTCAGGTGTGTCTTCATGACCGCCTTTAACCAAAACTGCTTTTGCACCCATTTCAAATAATTTTTGGGTCGCTGCTTCTAAGTTATCCAGTCCTGTTAAAGCGCGTAATTCGACTGTATTTGGCGTTAAAATTGTGGCAAGTGGAATCAGTTCAACAAAAGCCTGAACCAAAGTAGCCTGATCTCCTAAAGAACCACCACTGTTAGCGACTAAAACAGGATCAAGTACATAAAGATAATCTGGATGCTCACGTAAAAATTGCGCAAGTGCCGCGATATTATCTGTTGTGCCTAACATGCCAGATTTGACGCATTTAATGGGTAAGTCTTCAACCACAGCATTGGCTTGGGCGAGTAACAATTCTTTAGATGTGGCTTCAAAGCCAAAAACCTGTTGTGAGTTTTGGATGGTCAGTGCTGTACAGGCAATGGCAGCATGTGCACCACTTTGTCCGATGGCTTCAATATCGGCTTGTAATCCTGCACCGCCAGAAGGATCGAGACCAGAGAAACAAAGTACGGTTGGGCGCACAGTTATTATCCTTAAACGATTTGATTTGCGTTAGTATAGGCAAGTTTGAGTAAAGTCTCGACCCTATTTTTAATCGGATTCTGATGGGAATTCGCCTGTAGCTGATTTGAGTATCATTTGTGAACGCAGTAAAAAATATTTTGATTGATTTAGATGGAACATTGACCGACCCAAGAGTCGGAATTACCACTTCAGCGCGTTATGGTTTAAATAAAGTGGGCTTTCCAATTGCCGATCATGAAAATATTGACTGGATCATTGGGCCGCCTCTGAAAGCTTCACTCGCCAAACTGATCAATGTTGATGTAACTCATGATTTGGCTGAACAGGCTTTATTAGGGTATCGTGAGCGTTTTGCAGTGACAGGGTTATTTGAAAATGAACTCTATCCCGATGTCATTGAGACTTTGAAGACACTTAAAAATCAAGGCTATCAATTGTATTTAGCTACTGCAAAGCCGCATGTCTATGCGGTGCGTATTTTAGAACATTTTGAATTATTACAATATTTCACCCATCCTTATGGAAGTGAGTTGACAGGTGAGCGAACCAATAAA
The DNA here is from genome assembly GCF_019355975.1 of Acinetobacter septicus. NCBI lineage: Bacteria > Pseudomonadati > Pseudomonadota > Gammaproteobacteria > Moraxellales > Moraxellaceae > Acinetobacter > Acinetobacter septicus. The sequence continues at coordinate 2,884,231 of NZ_CP079898.1, forward strand.
GGCGATTTGATCGCCTACATACTCGAAAAAGAACAATTAAATCCCGCTGAATGTTTAATGGTCGGGGATCGTGAACATGATATTTTGGGGGCACGTCGTCATGGCATTGAAACTGTTGCGGTTGAGTATGGTTATGGTTCCGAACAAGAACTTAATTTGGCAGCGCCCAAATATAAAATCAAAAGTTTTAAGCAATTACTTGATCTATTGACCTGAATGGATAAATACCAAATCCGAACAGCATCTGGTTAGACTTTATTTTATGATGATTTCCCAATAATAAGTCATAAGTATCAGGGAGTACTCATGTTGAAAAATTTAGTCCTAAGCACTGTGTTAATATCGGGTTTGGCGGCTTGCCATGCATTTCCAAACGCTGATTCTGGCAAGCGGGTACAGGTGGCTAAATCACTTCAAGGGAAACAGTGCGAACAGCAAGGTTTGGCTATTTCAGTATTGAAACAACAATTGCAGACAAAACATATCCACGTCTATGCCGAATCTGTTGGACATGATGGCATGATGCGACCTCAGATGTGTGGTGCGCCAGATGGTAAAGTTGCAATATTTAGTATCGATCAGAAACAATTGGCTCAGGCGCAAGCACTTGGTTTCTTAGTCTATCCAACCCAATAAAAAACGAATCCGTTGATCTATTTTTTGCTAGACCCAATGGATGATTCCGTTGGCTGAACCAATTTGAAACTTATGCGAAATTATAAAATTGACATCTTAAGAGGTGTTTCTATTCTTTTGGTGTTACTGCATCATTTTAATATTCCTTATAAGTTACATGATACATGGCTAGGCGTTTCAGTGTTTGGAGAGCCTTTAACTACTTTAATTGCCCGCAATGGTAATTATGGTGTGACGATGTTTTTTGTCATTTCGGGGTTTTTAATTACCCAACATACCTTACAAAGAAACGGTAGCCTTGCGCAGATACAGCTTAAAAATTTCTATATTCGCCGTGTGGCACGGATTATTCCTTGTCTGGTGCTGCTCGTTGTGATGGTGACCATCTTGGGGTGCTTAGGACTCCAGCCATTTTTAAACCAAACACCGAATAGTATTGAAGTTACTTATGGCTTGACGGTTTTTGCAGCCTTTACCTTCTGGATGAATATCCTGATTATTGAATATGGCTGGGTCAATTATGCGCTTGGCGTATTATGGTCACTTTCTGTTGAAGAGGTTTTTTATCTCGCATTTCCATTGTTATGTTTAACATTGGCTAGAGGCAAAGCCTTTGTTTTATTTCTTGTATTGATTGTTGCCTATGCACCATATTTCCGTTCACTGCATTATGGTGAAGAAAGTGGGGCATATCTTTATCATTATTTCTCCAGTTTTGATGGTATTGCGATTGGCTGTTTAACGGCTTTGTTTGCTCAGAAATTTTCGATCCAAGCTGTCCAGATGAAATGGATAATTCCTGTGTCGGTTTTTTTGATGAGCATGTTATATCTCTATGCCCCCATCAAAGAAGTGAGTACATGGAGTGTGACTGTATTTGTGTTATTAACAGCAATCTTGATTTTCTGTTTTGCTCAACAATCACAAGCTCATCATCTTTCCATTTTTTCAAAAATCATGATATGGATTGGACAGCGCAGCTACGAAATGTATTTATTTCATTTGGTTATTTTGGGATTGATCAAAGTTTTGTATTTTCCTAAAACCACCTTGCCCGATCAGAAAATCATGTTGCTGCTAATCTTTTTAGTGACAACATTTACGCTCAGTTGGTTAATTGAAAAATATTATTCTAGGCCTTTAAATCATAAGATTAGACAGAAATGGATCACAAAAAAGCCTCAGGTCAACTGAGGCTTTCGACGCGTATGGTCTATTTTAAAATTGCGGTTTAACCACCACTAAAATGACAACGGCAAATAAAATCAGAGTTGGCATTTCATTAAAAAACCGCCAGAACTTATGTGATTTATAATGCGCATTGCCAATCAGTTTTTTGCGATAGTAACCACAGACAAAATGATAAATCACTAAAAGTGCAACTAAAGCAACCTTGAGATAAAACCATACTGCTTGATGATAATGCTGTGTTGCATCACCCCAGTCCACCAGAAAGTGAGCAGTAATTAAAGTGGCAATCATGGAAGGCCACATAATTCCCCGATATAGTTTGCGCTCCATCACTTCAAAGCGTTGATGACTAATCGTGTCTTCGCTCATGGCGTGATAGACATAGAGACGCGGCAAATAAAACAGTGCCGCGAACCAGCATACTACAGCTATGATATGTAATGCTTTTACCCAAAGGAAAGCATCAGTCGGTGCATCCATCGATTATCCCTAGTGGGATATTAGGCATCCCACTTCTTGAAAATGAGGCAGGCGTTGACGCCGCCAAAACCAAAACTGTTACTCATGACAGTATTCAGTTTTGCATCACGTTTTTCAAGTACGATATCAAAACCTTTAGCACCTTCATCCAATTCAGTCACGTTAATGTTCGGTGCAATAAAGTCATTTTGCATCATTAGGACAGAATAAATCGCCTCTTGTACACCTGCTGCGCCCAAGCTGTGACCTGTCATCGATTTAGTTGAGCTGATCGCTGGAACTTGACCTTCACCAAATGCGCGTTCCATGGCTTTGAGCTCGGTCACGTCACCTGCTGGTGTCGAAGTACCGTGTGTATTGACATAGTCAATCTTCTCGACACCATGTTGTTTGGCTTCATCTAGTGCCATTAGGATACAACGGGTTGCACCTTCACCACTTGGGGCAACCATGTCTGCTCCGTCAGAGTTTGCCGCATAAGCCACGACTTCAGCAAGAATGTTTGCACCGCGTGCCTGTGCATGTTCAAGGGATTCAAGCACCACAAAACCGCCACCACCCGCAATCACAAAACCATCACGGTCTGCTGAATAAGGGCGAGAAGCCGTTTCAGGTGTATCATTGTATTTTGAACATAATGCGCCCATGGCATCAAACAATAGGCTTTGTGACCAGTGGTCTTCTTCACCACCACCTGCCAGCATTAAATCTTGTTTGCCGAGCTGAATCAGGTTAAAGGCATAACCAATCGCATCGGCAGAAGTTGCACATGCACTGGTAATAGAGTGAGCCACGCCTTGCAATTTAAAAGCAACGCCCACGTTTGCAGTGATGGTGTTACTCATATTACGCGGTACGAAGAAAGGCCCGACTTTACGTGCACCTTTTTCTTCAAGCAGTTCGACCATTTCAACCACAGAATGTGTTGAGTTACCACCACTACCACCCGCGATACCATAACGCGGATTACCTGCTAAATCTTCGACTTTTAAGCCAGCATGTTGAACTGCATCGACCGCTGCATTGTATGCGTACATCGCACACACGCCCATAAACCGTTTAATTTTACGATCAATATGATCAAAGTTTTGTTCCGCTGCCGCACTAACATGACTCTTAAAGTTGAGTTCAGCATAAGATGGGTTAAAACGTGTCCCAGAGATTCCATTTTGAAGTGAATGAGTGACCTCTTCCAAGGAGTTACCGATGCATGAGTTAATCCCCATGCCAGTGATTACAACACGTTTCATCTACAGATCCCTTATATGGTGATGGTTTTGAGTGCGACGAAATTCGACATTATTGATAGAGGGAGATTAAAGCCCGAAGAATTGCGTCACTCATGTTTGAGATTGATATCATGATAACAGAAAGAATTTTCAATTCTTATGGCAAATTTTATGCGCATTGCACAAAGACAAAAATCATGTGGTATCTAGGTTATTTGAGACAATGCTTTACCAAAAGAAACAGATTAAAGTTGAGATAAGTCCACACTACACCTAGTATTTATCACTAAATGCAAGAATCAAAACATAGAGGTACTTGATGACAAATTCTAATAATAATCAATCGCAAAGTTTGCTTGGCACGGCATTTGGAGTGGCTAAAAAGCTCAGTTCCAGTGGTTTAAATGCTTTGGGTCATGTTGCACCTGGCACAGTTTCAAAAATAAACACGGCTGTTGATCAGGCACGTACAGTGGATGGAAGCGCGCGTGTAAAAAATCCATTGGAAGTTGAACAATACGAAAATCCACAGCAAATGTTGCGTCAGCATTTACCTAAAGTCTCACAGCAATTATTAGGTCGTCATTACAATCGCATTTACAGCGTGGCCAGTTTTTTATCGCCAGAAATTAATGAAAAAATTTCAGATTATCTATTTGATCGATTAAATGATTTTACCGAACAAACCAGCTCTGCCACTAAGGTTTTGGAAGAGGCAGGTGCGAAGTCACTGCAAGAACTTCAAAATAACCCTGATCGTTCGCAACGGATCAGTCAGGCATTGATTGAACAAAATAAAATTTTAGCTGTTGCCCAAGGTGCGGTCAGTGGTGCAACAGGTATAGTCGGTGCTGCGGTTGATGTGCCTTTTTCACTGGCATTGGCGTTAAGAACGATCTATCAGACAGGTCGCGCGCATGGTTTTGAACTGAACCAACAACAAGAGCAGGACATCGTTGAATTTGTTTTTAAAGAAATTGATTTGGGATTGGTTGCAGAAAAGCAAACATTGCTCATGGCGATCAAGACTTTAAAAAATATGCTACAAACCCATGATTTATCGCAGTTTCAGCAGCTTTTAGGTTCAACTAATGATACTGAGTTTTTGAAAAAATGGTTGGTTGATGATCAGGGACAGTTTAAGTATAAATGGTTGAATGGGTTTTCCAAATTCTCTGCGATTGGAAAATTAAGTCCACTTGCAGGAGCAACGGTGAGTGCCATTTATAGTTGGCGTCTAATTGAAGATGCTGGGCAAAAATCTCAGGCAATTTTTGGTGGTGCACGTCATTATTTATTACAACATCCTGATGCACAGATTTCGCCACTTAATGCATATCTAGCCTTGGAACAACAGGTTGGAAAAGCTAAGCATTCATTGATCAGTCCCAATACTCAAGCCATTTCTCAGCAACTAGAGCAACCTAGTACTCAGGAAATTAAACAAGGCGTTGATGTACCGACAACTTCAGCAAGCATAAAGAAAGTCACAGTTAAAGCGCGTAAGCCTCGGACTGCACCAACACAGCAGGATTCTGCGCAAAAGGTTGAAGAGGGTATTCATTCATTGGCTGAACAATACGTTGAGCCGCACGAGCAAACTGAACAACAGCCTGCCTTGACTGAAAAAACTGCACCAGTACCTGAATTAGAAGCGATAGAGGCTAATGTTGAAGCTGAGGTTGCTAAACCGAAGCGCAAGCGTAGCGTTAAACCTAAAGCTGAATAGAGTTTTTTTGTCATCAAAACTTAAACAAAGCCTGTTAGGGTGCTGAACAATAAAAAGCGCAGCAATGCCAGAAATGGTCAACATTTGCGAACCATGCCAATGTTGACCATTTTTATATCTTGGCTTACAATTGTATGCCCTCAAAAAGAGGTGTTTTCTTTTTGAGGTTTTTTATTAACGGGAGAATTGCCATATGGCAACAACAAATCAGTTGATCCGTAAGGGTCGCACAACTTTGGTTGAAAAATCCAAAGTTCCTGCGTTGAAGGCTTGTCCACAACGTCGTGGTGTATGTACACGTGTTTATACCACTACACCTAAAAAACCTAACTCAGCAATGCGTAAGGTTTGCCGTGTTCGCTTAACTTCTGGTTTTGAAGTTTCTAGCTACATCGGTGGTGAAGGTCATAACCTACAAGAGCACAGTGTTGTTCTTATCCGTGGTGGTCGTGTTAAAGACTTACCAGGTGTACGTTACCATACCGTTCGCGGTTCTTTAGACTGTGCTGGTGTGAAAGATCGTAACCAGTCTCGTTCTAAATACGGTGCGAAACGTCCTAAGAAGTAATTCTTAAGTCGTTCCAAGCTGCAATCCTTTAGCGTTTCGCTTGTCCAGATTTCAAATTGAAATTCAAGCGACGTATAGTAAGGCCAGCGTAGCGTGCATGACACTTGCACAATCTGCTGGATCACCCTGAAGTGTCATATTTATAGGTAGTTTTAAAATGCCAAGACGTCGCGTAGTCGCTGCTCGTGAGATCCTTCCAGATCCAAAATTCAGCAGCCAAACAATCGCTAAATTTATGAACCACGTTATGCAAGACGGTAAAAAATCGATTGCAGAAAGTATCGTTTACGGTGCTTTAGACCGCGTTCAAGAAAAAAATAAAGTAGACCCAGTTGAATTTTTTGAAGCTACGCTTGAAAAAGTTCGCCCTATGGTCGAAGTAAAAGCACGCCGTGTTGGTGGTGCTACTTATCAAGTTCCTATGGAAGTGCGCCCATCCCGTCGTACTGCCCTAGCGATGCGTTGGTTAGTAGATGCTGCTGCAAAGCGTTCTGAAAAAACTATGGCTTTACGTCTTGCTGGCGAGTTGCTTGATGCAGCTGAAGGCAAAGGTGCTGCAATCAAAAAACGTGAAGACGTGCACCGTATGGCTGAAGCGAACAAAGCCTTCTCTCATTACCGTTTCTAAGCGGATAAAACAGTCCCTTATCAGGAGAATACTCATGCGTACCGCATCTCGATTTAACATCGCACTTTACCCTAGCGGGGGATTTGCGGGTATTTAAGTTGCCCCCACTGTGAGTATTCGCGCGCATCAATCCTGTATTGGTGCGTCCTGTTTTAAACATCATATTTAGGAATGTAAGTCATCATGGCTCGTCAAACCCCGATTACCCGTTACCGTAACATCGGTATTTCTGCTCACATCGATGCAGGTAAAACTACAACAACTGAACGTATTTTGTTCTACACAGGTGTATCTCACAAAATTGGTGAAGTACACGACGGTGCAGCAACAATGGACTGGATGGAACAAGAGCAAGAACGTGGTATTACCATTACTTCTGCTGCTACGACTTGTTTCTGGTCTGGTATGGCGAATCAGTTCGAACAACACCGTATCAACGTAATTGACACTCCGGGACACGTAGACTTCACGATCGAAGTTGAACGTTCTATGCGTGTTCTTGATGGTGCGTGCATGGTTTACTGTGCAGTTGGTGGTGTACAACCTCAGTCTGAAACTGTATGGCGTCAGGCAAACAAATATAAAGTGCCTCGTTTGGCATTTGTGAACAAGATGGACCGTACTGGTGCTAACTTCTTCCGTGCAGTGGAACAAGTTAAAACTCGTTTAGGCGGTAATCCTGTGCCTATCGTTGTGCCAATTGGTGCAGAAGATACGTTCCAAGGTGTTGTTGACCTGATCGAAATGAAAGCGATCATTTGGGATGAAGCTTCTCAAGGTATGAAGTTTGAATACGGCGAGATTCCTGCTGATCTTGTTGATACTGCTAACGAATGGCGTACCAACATGGTTGAAGCAGCTGCTGAAGCTTCTGAAGAGTTAATGGACAAATACCTAGAAGAAGGTGATCTTTCAAAAGAAGAGATCATCGCTGGTCTTCGTGCGCGTACATTGGCATCTGAAATTCAGGTGATGCTATGTGGTTCTGCGTTCAAGAACAAAGGTGTTCAACGTATGTTGGATGCTGTGATTCAATTCTTACCTTCTCCAACAGAAGTAAAAGCGATTGAAGGTATTCTTGACGACAAAGCTGAAACTAAAGCATCTCGTGAAGCATCTGACGAAGCACCGTTCTCTGCACTTGCATTCAAAATCATGAATGACAAATTCGTAGGTAACTTGACTTTCGTACGTGTTTATTCTGGTGTCCTTAAACAAGGTGACCCAGTATATAACCCTGTGAAGTCTAAGCGTGAACGTATTGGTCGTATCGTGCAAATGCATGCGAACGAACGTCAAGATCTTGATGAAATCCGTGCAGGTGATATCGCAGCGTGTGTAGGTCTTAAAGACGTAACCACAGGTGATACACTGTGTGATGAGAAAAACATCATTACGCTTGAGCGTATGGAATTCCCAGAGCCAGTAATTTCTTTGGCTGTTGAACCAAAAACTAAAGCTGACCAAGAAAAAATGTCAATCGCTTTAGGTCGTTTGGCGAAAGAAGATCCATCATTCCGCGTTCGTACAGATGAAGAATCTGGTCAAACGATTATTGCGGGTATGGGTGAGCTTCACCTTGACATCATTGTTGACCGTATGAAGCGTGAATTCGGTGTTGAAGCGAACATTGGTAAACCAATGGTTGCTTACCGTGAAACGATCAAAAAGTCAGTTGAACAAGAAGGTAAATTCGTACGTCAAACTGGTGGTAAAGGTAAGTTCGGTCACGTATATGTCCGTCTTGAGCCGCTTGATGTTGAAGAAGCTGGTAAAGAATACGAATTCGCTGAAGAAGTTGTTGGTGGTGTAGTTCCTAAAGAATTCTTTGGTGCGGTTGACAAAGGTATTCAAGAACGTATGAAGAATGGTGTCTTGGCTGGTTATCCCGTTGTGGGTATCAAAGCGACATTATTTGATGGTTCTTACCATGATGTCGACTCTGATGAATTGTCGTTCAAAATGGCAGGTTCTTATGCCTTCCGTGATGGTTTCATGAAAGCAGATCCTATTTTGCTTGAACCAATCATGAAAGTTGAAGTAGAAACTCCAGAAGACTACATGGGCGATATCATGGGTGACTTAAACCGTCGTCGTGGTATGGTTCAGGGTATGGACGATCTTCCTGGTGGAACAAAAGCCATTAAAGCAGAAGTTCCACTTGCTGAGATGTTTGGTTACGCAACTCAAATGCGTTCTATGTCTCAAGGTCGTGCGACATACTCAATGGAATTTGCTAAATATGCTGAGACTCCACGTAACGTGGCGGAAGGCATTATTGCGAAATTCCAGTCAGGCGGTAAAAAAGGTGACGACGAGTAATCTTTCGATTACTATAAGCCCAAACTAATTTTTAGTTAAAAAACCAAGCGCTCATGAGCGACCCTCATGAGCAGTTTATAAAGGAAAAACTCATGGCTAAGGCTAAGTTTGAACGTAATAAACCACACGTAAACGTGGGCACAATTGGTCACGTTGACCATGGTAAAACAACTCTTACTGCTGCAATCGCAACAATCTGTGCGAAAACTTACGGCGGTGAAGCGAAAGATTACTCACAAATCGACTCAGCTCCTGAAGAAAAAGCACGTGGTATTACCATTAATACTTCACACGTAGAATACGATTCTCCAATTCGTCACTACGCGCACGTAGACTGCCCAGGCCACGCCGATTATGTTAAAAACATGATCACTGGTGCTGCTCAGATGGATGGTGCGATCCTTGTATGTGCTGCGACTGATGGTCCAATGCCACAAACTCGTGAACACATCCTTCTTTCACGTCAGGTGGGTGTACCTTACATCATCGTATTCTTAAACAAATGCGACCTAGTAGACGACGAAGAGCTTCTTGAGCTAGTAGAAATGGAAGTTCGTGAACTTCTTTCTACTTATGACTTCCCAGGTGATGACACTCCAGTAATCCGTGGTTCTGCGCTTAAAGCGTTGGAAGGCGATGCTGGCGAGTACGGCGAGAAATCAGTTCTTGACCTCGTTGCTGCACTTGACTCTTATATCCCAGAGCCAGAGCGTGCAATCGACAAAGCATTCTTGATGCCAATTGAAGACGTATTCTCAATTTCTGGTCGTGGTACAGTAGTAACTGGCCGTGTAGAATCAGGTATCGTTAAAGTTGGTGAATCAGTTGAAATCGTGGGTATCCGTGATACTCAAACTACGACAGTGACTGGCGTTGAAATGTTCCGTAAACTGCTTGACGAAGGTCGTGCAGGCGAGAACTGTGGTGTATTGTTACGTGGTACTAAGCGTGAAGACGTACAACGTGGTCAAGTATTGACTAAGCCAGGTGCGATCAAGCCACACACTAAATTTGACGCAGAAGTATACGTACTTTCTAAAGAAGAAGGTGGTCGTCATACTCCATTCCTAAATGGTTACCGTCCACAGTTCTATTTCCGTACCACTGACGTCACTGGTGCAATCCAGTTGAAAGAAGGCGTGGAAATGGTTATGCCAGGTGACAACGTAGAAATGTCAGTAGAATTGATCCACCCGATCGCAATGGACCCAGGTCTACGTTTTGCGATTCGTGAAGGTGGTCGTACTGTAGGTGCTGGTGTTGTTGCGAAAGTAACTGCATAATCACTTTATAGTGAAAAGGCGCTCCATTCGGGGCGTTTTTTTATGCCTGAATTTAAATAATGCTCTAGTGACATGCTTTTGTGATAGTTTTTGGGCTATTTAGCTTTTTAAGGTTCGTTAGAAAAGATCATTCTCCATATTTTTTGTCATCATGACCTAAACTGATAATTCTGTGTCCTTAACTGCACTTAAGGCTTTTGATCAATACCGTATGATAACAACGAAGAAAACAAACAATAAATAGCAATGGCGTCAGCGTCATTGAGGAGTAATGAGCATGAATGCTAAGGTAAATATTTCAAATCGTGCGGGTGCAAGTTTTCCAGTCCGTCGTATGAATTTTGATTTTGACCATGTACCTGAATATTGGATGAATGGTTCGGCAGGATTGACCCATTTTATGACCGCATTGTCTGCTTTATTTCCAGATGGCGAAAAACTCTTTATCGATTCTGTCCGTGCAGTTCGTTATCATCCTGCGATTAAAGACAATGAAGCGCTACAAAAAGAGATCAGTGCTTTCATTGGTCAGGAAGCTATGCATACTCAAGAGCATGTAGGTTTTAATGCATCAGCACAAAAGTATGGACATGATGTTAATAAATTAGAAAAACAGACTAATGTGGTCATTCAGACAGGTCGTAAAGTCTTTGCCAAAGTAGTGAAACCTTTTGGCATGACACAGGAAATGGTGGATTTAACCGCAACCACAGCTCTTGAACATTTTACCGCAACGATTGCTTCAGAACTATTACGTAATCCTCATATTCAGGAACTTATGACCGATGACACCATGAAATATATGTGGCTCTGGCATGCGGTTGAAGAAAATGAACATAAAGCCGTGGCTTACGATGTGTATGAGGGTATTTTTGGTCGTGGTTTAAAAGCTTATGCTTTGCGTAATACCGCATTACTGGTGGCAATGGGGCTGATCTTTGTTACGCAGTCTTCTTTTGTTGTTCGTCTTTTACGTGAAGACAAAAAACTCAATTTAAAAGAGTTAACGATGATTTATAAATATGCCTATAGCCCGTCAAAAGGGATTATTACGGGTATGACGGGTGAGATGTTGGCTTATTTTAAACCTGGATTTCATCCCAATGATTTAGATACTGTTGAGTTGTTAAAAAATTGGAAAGCCAAACTGGGTTTATAAAGTTAAATGCTCATGCAAAGGGCAATGCATGAATTGCCCTTTTTTTATGGTGTAGGATTCTATAAGATCAGATATCTTTTCATTCGCTTAAATTGCTGACATGCAAAATATATTGATTCGTTCCATGCAAACCAACGATGTTCAGGCTGTTACCCAAATTGAACAGCAGGTACAAACGCATCCGTGGACAGCACAGCAGTTTTTGGAGTCGGTTGAATCCTACCAGAGTACCGTGATCGAACAGCAAAATCAGATTCTAGGCTTTTGTATTTTGCAGCCTGTGTTGGATGAAGCGAATTTATTATTAATGGCGATTCATCCTGAATTTCAGGGGCAGGGCTTAGGTTATCAACTTTTAGAAAAGTCGATTGAATTACTCAAAAACCATCCTGTGCAGATTTTTTTAGAAGTGCGTGAAAGTAATTTAGGGGCGATCAAGCTATATGAAAAATCTGGTTTTCATCAGATTGATCTAAGACGCAATTATTATCCAAAACCTGATGGCACACGTGAGCATGCGATTATTATGGTGAAAAGTTGTAGTGATGATTTTGCGGCTTTATTTAAATAATTGATTTAAATAAAGCGCATTATTTAATGGAATGGATAATATTTACTCGACGATCAAATTATTCCATTCGGAAGGCAGTGTCGTCATCAATGAATTACCCAAACGTTGTATTTCTTCTGCGCTAAGTGCCCGATTGAGTCTACGCCATTGACCATCAAGTAAAAGTTCAAGTGGAATATACTGAGATTTATAATTCATTTTTTGTGAATGCGGTACCCAGTAACCTAAATACAAATAATCCAGATTCAACGTTTTAACGTATTCCAGTTGTTTTAAAATGGCAAAAACACCTAAAGAGCGTCGACTTTCATTAGGGTCAAAAAAAGTATAAACCGCAGATAAACCATCATCCATTTTGTCGCTGGTTGAAACACAAATTAGTTGATCATCTTTCCAGAGTTCAATAAAAAAACTTTCAGTACAGCTATGCACTAAAAATTTTTCAAATTGATCCAGACTTGGCGGGTACATATCACCATCTGCATGCCGCTCATTGATATAACGTTCATACAGTTCGTAGTGTATTTGGCTTGCTTGATGGGTTGGCATAATTTGCATGCGCAAATCTTGATTACGCTTCCATGCTTTTTTCTGCACGCTATTCATTTGAAAATCATGAGCAGGAACACGACAGGATAGACACTGGCGACATAAATGACATTCTGGACGATAAACAAAATCGCCACTGCGGCGAAACCCAACTCGTGAAAGTTCAGATAAGGTCACTACATCGATACGGTGAATCGGGTCTAAAAATACCATTCGCGCAGATTTATTTTCAAGATAACTACAGTCGTGCGGAGGCGTGATGTAATACTGCAAATCATTGAGCAGGGACTTGGGATGATAAGATTTCATATTATTGGTCCCTCGTTATTATCATTCAATTAACTTTGCATTTTCGGCAACCGTTTTACTTGAAAATACACGCTCTTGATAATTTTTCCAATCGATAGGGGGGCGAATAATTACATCTTGTAACGATTTTAAATATTCTTGCCGAGAAAGTGTACAGGCACCCAAGCTAAGTAAGTGATCATTGACTAACTGACAATCAATCCATGCCAATTGATTTTCCTGTCCGAGAAGCATCAAAGCGTAAAATGCCATTTTTGAAGCATCGGTACGGACGCTAAACATGGATTCACCAAAACAGCCTCGACCAATACTCACGCCATACAAACCGCCAATGAGTTCCTGATCATCCCAAACTTCAACACTGTAGCCATAACCTTCACGAAACAGCTCAACATAGCCTTGTACAATGTCCTCAGATATCCATGTTTCGCTGGTGTAATTACGCGGCAATGCACATGAACGCATGACTCGTTCAAATGCTTGATTGATGGTAATCCGATAATCCATCTTTTTCATGTTGCGTAATAGGGTTTTGCTGGGTTTGTATTGATCAGGATAGATCACACAGCGTGGCTCTGGACACCACCAACAAATGGGATCGCCTTCATTGAACCACGGAAAAAGCCCATGTGTGTAAGCTTCATATAAGGTGGATGGTTCTAGATCTGCTCCAATACAAATCAGACCCTGACCTTGTGGATCAGACTCAATAGGATCTGGAAAAAGATACATGGATGGAAGCAGCATGATGGGAAGACGATAAAAAAGATCGGCCTTATTTTAGCCGATCCACACAGATAAAACAGGTCATTTACGCAAATAGCCTGAGTTGTCGGGCAATCGTTAATTTATCTGCGGCCAGAAACTCCGCTGCTTTCTTCTCAATAATCGCTAAACTTTGTGCTTGATCGCTAATGGTATTTTTATCTGCATCCAAGACATACCAGTTTAATTGATTGAGAACCTGTTGCACGTACTGAGCAAATTCATGCGCAGTCGTTAATCCATCGATAAAATGAGCACGATAAAATAGCTGATGAAAATGCTCAGTTGGAATACCAATTCCAGTCAAGGGACTAATGAGTGCCTGATAATTTTGATGGAAATTGGCTTGTTGAATTAAATAGTGATTAAGTTGTTGGCACTGTACCGTAACTTTTTCACTTGGGGTTATGCTCTGGCAAGGTTGAGCAAAACCTAAATGAGATAGAATGACCAGCGCATTTAAAATCTGCGCATAATTTAGCTGCGGCAGTGCTAACTCAAGTTCCCGAATGGTTTGTGGCTGATATTCATGTTTTAGAAAATGCTGACCTATGGGGTGATAGATTTCTTCGATCAGATTAAATGTACCCAGATAACCAGTAATATCATGAGGCAGAAATTCAGGTGAGCTGAGTAAAATAAATGCGGTATTTCTTAAACGTTCTTGAGTTTGTAAAGCGGTAAGTGAATTTTTACCTCGTATAAACAAATCACGACGAAACTGCGTACTGGCAAAATAGTCACGGCATTGTTCCTTAAAAATAGGATGCTCAATCGCATTTAAGAAATCCTGATGCTCCTGAGAAAAATTAATATTATCCAGATGCGTATTTAAGTCACTGGAACCAGCATAAGTAAGTTTAATTTCTTCCAGTAAACGCACGACTTGCTGAAATGAGAAACATTGCCAATCCTGATTTAAGTACTCATGAATCAGATAATTTGGATTTTGATTTTTTAGTTCGCCCACTTTTGACAGCGCATGGGGATGGCGTTTCACAAATAATGGATTTTGAGCGAGCAAAGATTCACTAAAATCTAACGCATCTTTAACTTTCTGGATTGGGTTGGTACTTTTGCTATTAAATTTGAAATGACTATGGAATAACTCACGGATCGGCATATTCGCGGCCCAACCTGTGACACAGTTATAACTGATATACACAATGCCACTCGGTTTTAGGTATTTTCGTATAAATTTTAAAATAATCAGTTGGTTTTCATAGCTAATCCAGCTCCAGATCCCATGTAAGCTAATAGAGTCAAACATAGGTAAATCAGGTTTGTTGAGCAGTTCTTCAAAACTATCATCATAAAAATAATGTTCGGTCTGACTATGTTCAGCAACTTGGTTGGCATGTGCTGCATGTGCAGGATTGAAATCTGTTCCCCAAAAAGTTCCTTCATTGGACGCTGCATGAATATTAATACTGACCCCTTGTCCAAAACCCAGTTCACAATGCTGATGGGTTTCACTAGAGCTTGGGCAATCAACGCCATTGAGCAATAAACAAAAACGCTGATAGTTAGGACTCAAGTCTCGATAATAACCATAGGTATAATTTACTTCTGTTTGATAGCCGTTGGTCCAAGTTATAGTCATAAAGCTTCCTATTTAATGTGGTAATTTAATTAAAATATTCTTATAAAAAATAGTTAGATAATAGTTATAGCGTGTCCTTAAACAAAAAGAACCACCTTTATTGGTGGTTTTTTGTAGCTTACTTAATTTTTGCAGGGTCTAAATCATCCACTTAGATACTGTCTAAATAGAAATCTGCATCTAGCGCGGCCATACAGCCTGAACCCGCAGAGGTAATGGCTTGACGATAGATATTATCAGCCACATCACCTGCAGCAAAAACACCCGCTACAGATGTTGCAGTCGCATTGCCTTTGGTTCCGCTTTGTACTTGGATATAACCATCACGGAGTTCTAGCTGGCCTTCAAACATGCCAGTATTGGGTTTGTGGCCGATGGCAACAAATAGTCCTTGTACATCGATGGTTTGAGTTGAATCATCTTGAGTCGATTTTAAGCGAACAGAAGTTACGCCTGTATTATCGCCCAACACTTCATCGACTTGATGATTCCAGATAATGCTGATTTTGCCTTCTTTTTCTTTGGCAAATAGATGATCTTGTAAAATTTTCTCAGAACGCAAACTGTCACGACGATGCACCAGTGTCACATGTGAAGCAATATTGGAGAGATATAACGCCTCTTCAACTGCTGTATTACCGCCACCGACAACCATGACTTTTTGGTTTTTGTAAAAGAAACCATCACAAGTTGCACAGGCACTTACACCCTGACCCATAAATGCAGCTTCTGACTCTAGCCCTAAGTATTGAGCAGTTGCACCTGTCGCAATGATTAGTGCGTCACAGGTATATTCACCCATATCACCTTTTAACACGAATGGACGAGTTTTTAGATCAACTTCATTGATATGGTCATACAGGATTTCTGTACCAAAGCGTTCTGCATGCGTTTGCATACGCTCCATAAGCGCAGGCCCTGTCAATCCTTCAGGATCACCCGGCCAGTTATCGACTTCAGTTGTGGTGGTGAGTTGACCACCGAGCTGTAAACCTGCAATTAAAACAGGTTTTAAATTGGCACGTGCAGCATATACCGCAGCGCTATAGCCCGCAGGACCTGAACCCAAAATAATTAACCGCGAGTGACGAGCGCTCATCTAAGCTTCCTTATTTATACTAAAATTGAGAAAATTATACGTGAAAGTCGATCATAAAGGGGCTGATTTGATGTCGATAATATTGATCATCTAAATCGAATTGAGCTATATAGATAAAAGTCTCAATTGTAGACAATTTAAAAAATCCTTTAATGTTGTGTCATCAGGTGAATTGCCCCTGACAACAAGATTAACAACAAGCGTAAACAATCATGCATCTTTTTTGTAAGAACAGGTGCATAATATAACCTTTATTCGTAGCGACCTTTTGACGTTACGACATAACAAGATCAATCTATAACTGGGTTACAGGACAGTATATGACTGCGGTGTCAAGTGTTTATGCACAGCGCTTATTAATCACATTATTTCTGGTTTCTTTTGGGATCTATATGTTTCTGGCAACAGTGACCTATACACCGTTTGATCCCGGCTGGATGCATATTTCAAGTGACACCCAACAAGTGTCTAACGCAAGTGGTGTGGCAGGGGCGTGGATTGCTGATTTGCTCTTTGGCTTTTTAGGCTGGGCAAGTTTACTGATTCCACTGTTTTTGTTTATTGAAGCAATACAGGTTTGGTGGCCACGCAGTTTTTTAAACCGTCCATTTCGTTATGCCGCACAGTTTTTTATTATTTTGGCGACATCTACCTTATTGTATTTACACTGGAATCTGCCTGCCGATACACTGGATAATGCCTCTGGGGGGATTATTGGTTATGAGATCGGAGAAAGCCTGAGTCATTTATTAACCATCTATGGCGCAACTTTATTCTTATTGGTGTTTTGGGTGGTTTTAATCACATTTGCCTTTGGGATTCAGTGGAATAAAACGTGGGTGACATTAAAAGCGACACCTGCTTATTTACAGGATTTGTTCTATAAAAATGTATCTCCTCATGAGTCTGATTTTGATCTGACGGATCCTCCTAAAAAGACAATTGCTTCGCCTGTAACCACGGCCGTATCAAGTTCAAAAGTTGAAACTTCTGTAGCTGGTTCTGAGTCTGATATTCAGCCACAATTGCATTCTTCTCCAACAATCAAAGCAAATGGTTATGTAAGTGATGCCACCGCAGAACGATTATTTGATGATGTTTTAGCCAAAGAGCAGGCTGCAAACCAACAAATTTTAGATGATGAAGATCCTGAGGAATTTGAAAAAACTATTCAAAAGGCGCACCAACTCCAAAAAGATAGTCAGCGTTTAGTCGCAACTGGAGAAGTCTGGCGTGCCTTACAATCCGATGATCTGAATCATAAACAGGAAATTGATGCCTTACTTCGTGCGGCTGATGATGCGCAAGAAGCACCGCGTTCGCCGTATGATCATTTACAGCAAGTGGCCCAGACTGACGCTGAAATGACCGATTATTCTGCTCAAGCTCAAAAAAAATCGTCTCTGGATTGGAATGACGATGAAATTTTTGATGAGTTATTGGCGGCTGTACCTAATAATAAAGCAGCTGATATTCATACGCCATTTGTCGAAAATACCTCAGCGCATGTGCATGTTGAACATGATGCAGATGGATTGATTGAGCAGGTGGAACAAACCATTCAGCAAGCAGCAATTGCCCCATCAACACCTAAAAATATGCATTATGCTGAGGAACTTGATGATCTGACTGATTTATTGGTCGATGATGAAGAACCTAAAGCTCAAGCTACAATTCAAACCACAAGCAGTTATGCGCAATCCACCCCATTTGTTCAAGCTTCGATCCAGACCGATTTAAATCATAAGTTATCTAAAGAAGAATTTATTGAGGCTTGGCAGGAAACCGCAGGTAAACCTGATGATGAGCTCGATGAATTTGACTTTGATGCACCATTAACAGATATTTCAGGTCGACCGATGTCGCGTGCTATGCAAGTGGCACAAAAACGTCGTGATTTGCCGACCTTGCCGGGTTTTGAGTTGCTCGATAAAGTTGATCCAAATAAAAAAGTGAACTTTACCGCAGAGCAATTGGAACGTTTGTCGGAATTACTGGAAATTAAGCTTCAGGAATTTAATGTCAAAGCCAAAGTGATCGAAGCGCAACCAGGGCCTGTAGTCACCCGTTTTGAGCTGGATTTGGCACCCGGTGTTAAAGCTTCTAAAGTCACCAATATTTCACGAGATTTAGCCCGTTCTATGTCAATGGCATCGGTTCGTGTAGTGGAGGTGATTCCGGGGAAACCTTATATCGGGATTGAAGTGCCGAACAGTACTCGTGAAATGGTACGTTTGATTGAATTACTAGAAACGCCTTCTTTTAAAGATCCTGCGGGTTTACTCTCCATGGCCATGGGGAAAGACATTTCAGGTAATCCTGTCATTACTGATTTGGGTAAAGCACCCCACATGTTGGTCGCAGGAACCACAGGTTCTGGTAAATCTGTGGCGGTAAACTCGATGATTTTATCGATGTTATTAAAATATACGCCAGATCAATTACGTCTGATTTTGATCGATCCTAAACAGCTAGAACTTGCCAACTACAACGATATTCCGCATTTGTTGACGCCTGTTGTGACTGACATGAAAGATGCAGTCAGTGCTTTAAACTGGTGTGTCAATGAAATGGAGCGTCGCTATAAACTGATGTCGTTCTTAAAAATTCGTAAACTTGCGGATTACAATCGTAAGGTTGAAGAAGCGATTGCGAATGGTGAAGACTTAATTGACCCGACGTGGAAGCCAAGTGATTCGGCAACACAGGAGCGTGCACCACGTTTACAACCCTTACCTTCTATCGTCATTGTGGCAGATGAATTTGCCGATATGATTATGCAGGTCGGTAAAAAAGCCGAAGAAATGATTACCCGTTTGGCACAAAAATCACGTGCTGCGGGCATTCATCTATTGCTTGCCACGCAACGTCCTTCGGTTGACGTGATTACCGGGTTGATCAAAGCCAATATTCCGACACGTGTAGCCTTACGTGTGAACTCAAAAATTGACTCACGTACTATTTTAGATGCGGGTGGGGCAGAAGACTTATTGGGTCATGGGGATATGCTATTTCTTGGGCCGGGTAAAATTGAGCCTGAGCGTGTACATGGCGCATTTATCAGTGATGATGAAGTTAACCGAATCTGTGATGCATGGCGTGAACGTGGTGATCCAGACTATGTCGATGAAATCCTGACCCCTTATGATGAAGAACCCACTTCACGTGGTTTTGAAGACAGCGGAGAAGGTGGATCGGATCGTGACATGCTATATGACCAATGTGTCGCCTTTGTTTTGGAAACCCGTAAAGCATCGACTTCTTCGTTGCAGCGCAAATTTAGTTTGGGCTATAACCGTGCTGCAAGAATCATTGATCAGATGGAAGAAAACGGAATAGTGAGCGCGATGGGTGCAAACGGTAAACGTGAAATTTTAGTTTAATTTAAAATATGAGGTTGCAATGGCTATTGATAGTCATTGCAACCTTTTTATTTTATTCACCTAAAAATAAACCCAATAAAATTAGAATCCACATGATTGAAAAAATAATAATCAAGACAATTTGTGGTTTACTAAAGGATTTTTGTTCAATGATGACAACTTGTTCTGATTTTCTTTTTGCAGTATTTAAAGCTTGAAAAGGTTGAATTAAAAATATAATACTTCCTAATGAAATTAACCAGAATGGATCAGGTAGTTTGTACAGCATAGAAAAAAATATATATCCTATAAAAAGTAGTGCAGGAGAGTAATCTGGGGTATCACCTTCTTCAGTAGAAAACTTTTTTATTCTTTTTAGGAGTGGATATAAAAAGAAAATAGCAAATATGGCTCTCAGTGCTGGCATTATTTTTGATTTATCTTTTTGTTGGAAGAAACGCCATGCAGTAAACATCCACCATATATCGTATGCGCTAAACGTGATGATCGATAAAAAAATAAATTTTTTTAAGCTAATAATTTTTTGTGGTTCAATTTGTGATGACGTTTGAATAGATGTCATTTGCTCAGTCAACATTGTTTACTCTTTTGTATAATTATCGCTTAATATAAATTAATTAATTTGAGTCTGGTAGTTATTTTGAATGATTTTCAGCTTAACCAAAACCTTTAAAATCAACTTCGATAGATGCTAAAATTTTAATTTTTGCAAGACGTCTAATACATTTTATGGCGGCGATAGGTACATATGATTTGAACTAACCTATAGAGAGATAGGTTAGTTCATTTGTTTTAATCTAAATCTGTATCCATCACTTGTTTAAATTGTGGATTTGGAATAAGAACAATTTTGTCATCCACACGATTCGTCACTTTAAGATCCTTATTTGGATAATCTAATTGAGATAAAAAATGACGAATACAATTTAAACGTGCACGTTTTTTATCATCAGATTTAATAATCGTCCACGGCGCGTCGCCTGTATGTGTGTGGAAAAACATTTGATTCTTGGCTTCAGTATAATCATCCCAGCGATCAAGAGATTGAATATCAATCGGTGAGAGCTTCCAATGCTTTAAAGGATCATCACGGCGCGAGATAAAGCGACGTAATTGTTCTTCGCGACTGACCGAAAACCAAAATTTAAATAAATGAATGCCGCTATTGACCAGCATGCGTTCAAGCTCAGGTGTTTGGCGCATAAACTGCAAATATTCTTGTGGTTCACAAAATCCCATGACCCGTTCCACACCTGCACGGTTGTACCATGACCGATCAAAAAATACCATTTCACCTTTAGTGGGTAAACGCTCAATATAGCGCTGGAAATACCATTGACCACTTTCCTGAGGGTTTGGTTTTTCAAGAGCGACTACACGCGCGCCACGTGGATTTAAATGCTCCATAAAACGTTTAATCGTGCCGCCTTTACCTGCTGCATCACGCCCTTCAAATAAACACACAATACGTTGTCCCGTATCCTTCACCCAAGATTGAACTTTGAGTAATTCAATTTGAAGGAGTTTCTTTTCGGCTTCATACGTCTTGCGTGACATACGTGTACGATAAGGATAACTTTCCGGTAAAGCGGCGGAGCTAGATTCTTCTGCTGTCACCAATCCTTTATATTCAAGCACCGATTTTTTAAAGACTGGCAAGTTCTTGAGTTGCTCTTGATCAATCACTTCAATGTCTTCATTAGGATTAGGTTGGTGATCTTTATCCATTTTTTTCTCGCTATAACAATGAACTGAAACTAAAAAATATTAACGCTAAAATCAACGATCTGACTTTTTATCAGACATCATTAATTTATCTAATTTAACAATATCATTGAGTCAATCAAAAAATAATAAACTTTTATTAGCTGTTCAGACATAAAAATGGCTGGGGAATTATGCAAAAAAATGTTAAATTTAGACTCTAGATGCGCTTTATTTGGGGGATGAATGTTTATTGCCTTGATCACACTGATGTTCATTCAGTTTTGCGCGCTGATTACCCCAGGTCCAGATTTTTTTCTAGTTTCTCAAACGGCAATTAGCCGTTCGCGTCGTGAAGCTGTCTTTGTCGTTCTAGGAATTACAGTTGGGGTCATGTTTTGGGCAATCTTAGCCTTGATGGGCTTAAATATCATTTTTGAAAAAATGGCATGGTTAAAGCAGATTCTACTGGTGATTGGTGGGATTTATTTGTGTTGGCTCGGCTTTCAAATGCTACGTTCTGCTTTTTCCAAACAGAAAGTTCAAAATACTAATACGCCAATTGATTTACCTAAAACTGAGACCAAGTTTTTCCTAAAAGGTTTGTTAACCAATTTATCCAATCCTAAAGCCGTGATTTATTTTGGTAGTGTATTTTCTTTGTTCTTGGCAAATCCTGCATTAGATCATGTGCATTCATTGCTGTTTATTATTATTGCGGTAGAAACTCTGATCTGGTTTTTATTTGTGGTATTTGTATTTTCTTTACCAAGTTTTAAATCTGCTTATCAAAATGTTGCGAAATGGATCGATGGTGTTTCTGGTGGTATCTTTACGGCGTTTGGCATTTATTTGATTAGCCATCGCTAAAATAAGGATAAATAAAAAAACCTGCATCAGCAGGTTTTTTATTAGATTTCTTTCATCAGTCCTTTTTACTTCTTCTTTTTTGGAAAAAAAGAGCATCTAAACTGCAATGAAAGAAATCTATTATTAATTTGAATTAGGCAAATTTTGCCAAAACTTCTAAGAATGGTTCACGCTGACGCGGAAATTCAGCGATGACATCATGAATGCGTTGGCCTTGAGGATTAGTGGCATTGACATCACGACCATCTGCAACAAACTGAGTTAATAAACGTTCATAATCGTTTGGACGCATGTGTTTGAAGGCATGGTATAACACATGAAAGTCAGCGTTTACACCTTCGGGTGGAAGTTGATTAAGATAGGCAAAAACACGCTCGTCTGACCATTCTTCATTGAAAGTTGCTGGCTGTGATAATGCCATTACACGTTCCTCAGTCTTAAAATAATTAAGGGCAAAATGTTTTGACTCGAAGCATAGCTTCGCGCCTTGCGAGCCTCACATTTTGCCCTTATTTGCCGAAAAGCGCTAATAAGAATTTTATAATTTAAATATCAATAAAACCGCTTATCGCTCTTCGGGTAAGTTGATATTCATTTCCAGCATTTCAATATTGGCCTCAGAACGTACCTGCATCTGAATATGGCCTTCATCGACACCACGTACATAGCGATTTACAACTTGCATGATTTCCTTTTTCATCTGGTCAATTTTGTCTTGACTCAAACGACGACCTAAACCCTGCTCGGAAGCGACAATGACTTTTAAACGATCTTTGGCTGTTTGTGCACTTGATGGTTTGTCATCACCGCTAAAAAGTTTACTCCAAAATCCTGCCATAGTTATGCTCCAAATAACCGCGCCAACCAGCTCTTCGGCTGTACTGTAATGTAACGATATGGACGTTCTTCTCCTAGAAAACGTGCCACCAGATCATCGTAAGCCTGACCTGATTTAGAGTCGCTATACAAAATCACAGGCTTACCTTCATTGGATGCCTGTAAAACGATTGGACATTCTGGAATTACGCCTAAAGTTGGAATTCGTAAAATGTCTTTGGATATATCGTCAATCGTCAACATTTCCTGACGATCGGCACGTTCAGGATTAAAACGGGTAATACATAAGTGTTTACGTATCCGTCCTTCGTTTTGTTCTACTTTCTTGGTTTTACTATCGAGCATTCCAATAATGCGATCTGAGTCACGAACAGATGAAATCTCAGGATTGGTGACAATAATAGCCTCATCTGCATGATACATCGCTAAAATCGCGCCGCGTTCAATTCCAGCAGGTGAGTCACAAATAATGTAATCAAATTCCTGTGATAATTCATCAATAACACGCGCAACACCTTCGTCACTTAAAGCGTCTTTATCACGTGTTTGTGAAGCAGGCAAAATATACAAATTTTCAATATCTTTATCGCGAATAAGGGCCTGTTGTAAACGGGCTTCATTGTTAATGACATTGACAAAGTCATATACCACGCGACGTTCACATCCCATGATCAAATCGAGGTTACGTAAGCCCACGTCAAAATCAATCACAACAGTTTTATGACCACGTTGGGCTAAACCTGTTGCAAAAGATGCACTCGTTGTAGTTTTACCTACACCACCTTTGCCTGATGTTACGACAACAATTTTGGCCACCGAATCCACTCCTGTTATGGTCATAGCCCTTTAGAAAAGGGCTTTTATTGGTGTTTAATTTATACCTTAAAATTCCAAAGCCTGAAATACAAGTTCTTGCTTGTCATTTAAATAAATATGTACCGCTTTTTTGAGCACATCTTTGGGAATATCATCCGCTACACAGTAAGTTCCTGCAATAGAGACCAATTCAGCTTCTAATGAATGACAAAAAATACGTGCTGCGGAGTTTCCACCTGCACCTGCGATGACTCTACCACGAACATTGCCATAAATATGAATATTTCCCGATGCAATGACTTCGGAACCGCTATTCATACTGGCATTTAAAATAATGTCACCATGATCCTGTACCAGACTTTGTCCTGTTCGCAAAATTTCATCATGGTAAGAGGTCTTGTGCGCAATCGCTGTTTTTGTTGGTGTTGTTTTTGTTTCGGAGTTTAATGTATCGGCTTTAACTTCTTCAACCAATACCACTTCTTCACGTGAGGGTTTAATTCGTTGTAAAGGCTGATCAGCAGGAAGCACTGGAAATTGAATGGCGCGCGCTTCATCACCCAAAATTCCATCAATCACAGCCATAGGCTGTAAGCCCAGACTGATCAAAAGCTGAATTAACGCAATGAGTTCCTGTTCAACCGTACTGTCAATAATCACCAAAGTGCCTTGATAAGCACCTTCACTCAGTGTATTTGCTAATTGCTGGCGGATGGCATCATGATCATTTGTATCTAAGGTCAACCGGGTAAAGTTGACCATTCTGCCTGTAATCCGTATATCAGCCATAATTATTCCTTAAGAACCTCTGACGAGCTGTTACGCCGAGGTAATGTTGTAAATAGTCCAAATCCTAGATCAAATTTAATGATTTCTCTAGCTATTGGTCAAAAAAAATTGTTGAAGTGACTAATCTTTAACTCGATTCTTCAACACGATCATGATCGTTTAAAATTTGCTGCCATTGTTTGACTTTGACTTGCTGGCGAATGGCTTCCAGACTTTCAAATACCACAGATTCGACCAATTCTTCCAAGTGTTTGTTATCAATATTGATTTCGCTCATACGTTGTGCAATTAGCTCATAGTTAGGATTGATTGCACGTTCTGAACCTGTTGCAAAGGGTTGAATCAGACCTGAGGTGATATTTTCACCCAAACGTTGCCCGATACTTTGAATCTGCTGTTCAATGCGACCGCCAACAATTGGAATCAAACGTAATAACTGAGTTAATTCTGGCGTATCCTCAATGGCTTGATTGACAATTTGCCCAACTCCTTTGGAAATTTGATCCTGCTGTGCCCGAAGTTCTGTGGCCAGACTTTCTTGCAATAATTCAGCGATCGTGACTGCAAATAGTTGACGATGATGATCCACCAATTCATGAATAATCCGTTTATGCGTAGAACTGGTTTCAAGTTCACGTTTAATACCATGAATCACCGTTAAAACCACACGATCAGAAAGTTCTTCCATGACCACGTGATAATAAAACAGCCCTTGATTGGACCAGCTCTCAGGAATGATCTTATAGCCCAGTTCATGCAGCCGATAGGCAATAATCCCTGCACGAAATAATCTTAAAAAACGTAAATGTGGAATAATGGCTAAAATTTCGTACCAATGAATAAATGGAAAAAAGAACCAGCGAGAATGATGTTTATTGATAATTGCAATTGCCCAACGGATGAGTAATTCAATAATTAAAAACCCAATAAACCATGCTTCTGTGGTAATCACCCATGGATGCAAATGTGTCCGATAAAACTCAAGCACTTGCGGTAGATGGATATGATCGAAAAACCAAGTGCCAATACTGCTCATTAAAAAGAAATTGGCACATAGGCAGAACAAATTAAAAATAATAATAAACACCATAAAGATGTCATACACCAGAAATACCTTGAACGATAAACTGGTCGGATCGACATGATGATATTTAGATTTTTCTCTGGAACTGTTCTGCATAATGCCTGTCAATTTTAATGATTTTAAATGATTAAGATGCCTGATTAGCGTATTGGGCTTTCATTTGATCAATCAACTGATCTTTTTCAGTCCAAAGCTGATCAACCCAATCCTGAAAGCGTTTGCGATAATCTTCATCTTCCTCATAATTACCCCCCAACACCCAATCTGGAATCTCGATTTTACGCAAATTCACCGCAATACGAGATACATCGCCCAGCCAGAAATCGCTGTATTCAGGTGGTCCGTCTGGATAAACAATAGTCATGTCGACTAATGCATCAATTTGATCGCCCAAAATATTTAAGGCAAGAGCCAAGCCGCCAGCTTTGGGTTTCAGCAAATTTTGATAAGGTGAGTTTTGCTGATCATGTTTGGCTTGTGTAAAGCGAGTGCCTTCCAAATAATTCAGTAAGGTAAAGGGTTGAGACAAAAGTTGCTCACACGCTTTACGAGCCTCTAGCATATCGCGAGTTTTGAGTTCTGGATTTTTGGCAATTTGCTCTTTGCTATGACGCTTCATCATCGGAAAGCCTAAAATCTTAAAGGCTTGACCGACAAAAGGAATAAAAATCAGTTCCCATTTGGTGAAAAATCGGGTCAGAGGCATACGACTAACGCCAAAGTATTGATTGACTGTAGTATCCACCCAACTTTGATGGTTACACATCATGAGATAACGACCCTGCATACTCACTTCAAGCTGTGGATCAATCGTGATATCCCATTGTAAATGTGGCAATACCTGATCGATCAACCAATTATTGATTCCCAGCCAGTTATTGGTAATCTGGATGGTGGTTTCATCGACTTTGCGAGATTGTTTGAATAATTTGGTTAAACCCAGTGCCAATACTGGAGGGCCATGCAAAAAAGTACTGCCTGTAATGACACTGCCCACGGTCATGCCTCGGGTAATTTTTTTAAGCATCGACTGTTTTTGGGGTTGTTTTGACATAATCTAAATCCTGATGATGAATCACGTCCAACTTGTAAAAATCTGAGCACAATATAGACGTTGTACACCGATTTAAAAAGTTAAACAGTGCAACAATGGATAAATGTAGTGAAGATTTAAACGAAAGATACTTAAAGTATTACAAAATGTAAAAAAACAGCGTATTGTTAACAAAAAATCAATGGTCTAAGTGGCTTTTTTCTATCATTATTTTTACAGACAACAAAGACACAAACGAGGAGGCATGCAATGCGTGCACTATTAATTACGACAGTGGTTGGGGCAGCAGTGGCACTTTCTGGTTGCCAATCAACAGGACAAAATCTGGGTGGCGTTGAATATGACAAAGCTGCTTTAGGTACATTGACTGGTGCAGCAGCGGGCTACGGTATTTCTAAATCAAATGCGAACTCTAGCCGTCAAAATAACCGTGCAGCCGCGATTGGTGCCGTGTTAGGTGGTGCAAGTGGTTTGTATCTTGACCAAAAAGAGAAAAAATTACGTCAACAAATGGCGGGTACTGGTGTCGAAGTCAATCGTAATCCAGATGGTTCGGTTGGATTGGTCATGCCTGGTAACATTACTTTTGATACTAACAAATCAAACATCAAACCAAATTTCTATTCGACTTTGAACAAAGTAGCACAAACACTTGCAGAAGATAACAAGAGTGCGATCCTCGTGACAGGTTATACAGATAGCACAGGTAACGATTCGATCAATATTCCATTGTCTCAGGCTCGTGCTCAATCAGTTGCGAACTATTTAAGTGGTCAAGGTGTTTCATCTGCTCGTATTAATGCACAAGGTTACGGTTCAGCGAATCCGATTGCATCAAATGCGACTGCGGATGGTCGTGAACAAAACCGTCGTGTTGAAATTAGCATCTATGAGCGTCAATCTTAGTCGCTTAGTTTCTAAAAACCACCTTCGGGTGGTTTTTTTATGAGTAAAATCCATGTGAATCGATTAGGCATCTGCTGATTAGATGTCTATAATCATGCTCGGATTCTTAAGAGGAAAACCTATGTCAGCAGCAAGTCATCTCAATGACAAGCAACTTGAAGCCATGAAATATACTCAAGGACCCTTGTTAGTGCTTGCAGGGGCTGGTTCAGGTAAAACCTCGGTGATTACCCAGAAAATTGCTTATCTGGTGAAAAATTGTCGTATTCCTGCACATCGCATTACTGCAATGACCTTTACCAATAAAGCTGCGCGTGAAATGAAAGAACGCGTCGGGAAGTTGCTTTCTCGTGAGGAAGGAAAAGGTCTTTCAGTTTCAACCTTTCATACCTTTGGTTTGAATTTATTGCGTCTGGAACTGAAACATACGCCACTTAAAAATAATTTTTCGATTTTGGATGCTGATGACTGTAAACGCATCCTGATGGATTTAATGCAGCGTGACAATCTTTCTGGAGCTGAAAGCAAAGAACTGATTGCCAAAGCGATGAAAAAAATCTCAGACTGGAAAAATGATCTGATTGTTCCTGAACAAGCTCATTCGACTTGTGAAACGGTAGAAGATGTCCAGTTTGCTCATCTGTATCAGCTTTATGAGCGTAATTTACGGGCTTATAACGCGGTTGATTTTGATGATCTGATTGTATTACCCACACGTCTTTTGCAGGAAAATGCTGAAGTCCGTGATAAATGGCAAAACCGTACCCGTTATCTTTTGGTCGATGAATATCAGGACACTAACACCGCCCAGTATATTTTGGTGAAATTACTGGTTGGGGTCATGGGACAGTTCACTGCGGTGGGTGACGATGACCAATCCATTTACGCATGGCGTGGCGCAAAACCTGAAAATATGGCATTGCTCAAAGAAGATTTTCCCAATCTAAAAGTCATTAAGCTTGAACAAAATTATCGTTCAACTAGTCGAATTTTAAAAGCAGCCAACGCTGTGATTGAAAACAATCCGCATATTTTTGATAAAAAATTGTGGAGCGATAAAGGGCATGGCGAAGTGATTCGGATTATTACTTGCCGTAATGATGATGATGAAGCTGAGCGTGTGGTCAAAGATTTAATGACCCATAAGCTGATGAATGGCAAAAACTGGAAAGATTATGCGGTGTTGTATCGCGGTAATTTTCAAGCAAGGGTATTAGAAACGCAACTGCGTCAAATGCAGATTCCGTATAAGCTCTCGGGTGGACAGTCATTCTTCGCACGGGCAGAAATTAAGGATGTGATGAGCTATTTGCGTCTGATTATTAACCCAGAAGATGACAGCGCATTTTTACGCATTATTAATACTCCAAAACGTGCTATTGGGCCTGTCACACTAGAAAAGTTGGGTCTTTTTTCACAGGAAAATCATTTGTCTTTGTTGGGTGCGGCATCCGATCAGCGCCTCACTATGGTCATTCCGAAAAAAGCTGCAACACAATTACATGAATTTTCCGATTTTATCAGCAATTTTACACGTGAACTGATGGATGACGATGAACCCGTGCCAAAGGTTCGCCAGATGATGAATGAAGCGGGTTATATTGATTATATCCGTGAAACTGCGGCTACCCCTGCGCAGGAAAAAACCAAGCTCGATAATATTGAAAACTTATTTAGCAGTATTCAAGGCTTACTGAATCGCACTGAAGATGTCGATGAAAAAAATATTGAAAGCGTGATTCGTAAACTGGTTCTACTGGATATGCTGGAGCAGCAGCAAGAAGAAGAAGACACCGATAAAGTCAATCTTCTAACCTTACATGCAGCAAAAGGTCTTGAATTTCCATTTGTTTATATTATGGGACTTGAAGAAGAATTATTGCCGCACAAAAACTCGATTGCCGCTGAAACTATCGAAGAAGAACGCCGTTTGATGTATGTGGGCATTACTCGCGCACGTCAGGGCTTAACCTTGACCTTGGCAGAACAGCGTAAAAATGGCGGACAAATGAAACAGATGACACCAAGCCGTTTTCTGGATGAATTGCCACAAGACGAACTAGAGTGGTTAGGACGCAAAAAGAAATTGGCGGGTAATGTGGATCCGAAAGAGCAGGCACAGCAATATCTAGCGAATTTAAAAGCCTTATTAAAGAAATAATTGATTGAACGATTAGGAAATATAATGAAAGTCCAAGTAAAAATTTTAGACCAGCGTCTGGGCAATGAATGGCCGCTTCCTTCGTATGCAACCACAGGTTCAGCAGGTCTGGACTTACGTGCCTGTGTTGATGAAGCGATTCAAATTGAACCAGGTCAAACTGTTTTAGTTAAAACAGGCATGGCGATTTATATTCACGATAGCGCTTTTGCAGGTCTTATTTTGCCACGTTCAGGCTTGGGTCATAAGCATGGTATTGTCTTGGGGAATCTGGTGGGATTAATTGACTCAGATTATCAAGGCGAACTGATGGTTTCAGTATGGAATCGCGGTCAGCAGAGCTTTACTTTAGAGCCGGGTGAACGTTTGGCGCAATATGTTTTAGTGCCTGTGGTTCAGGCAGAATTTGAACAAGTAGATGAGTTTGTTGCTACCGATCGTGGTACGGGCGGTTTTGGTCATACCGGTAAGCAATAATTCAAGCGCCTGTTTAAACAGGCGTTTCTTTTTTTGTATTGAATGTTTCAAAAAATTAGATTAAAACATCACACTTAATCTGTCTGAATGACTGACAAGAATGCTGCCTACTTCCTTTAGCATAAGCAATACTATTTTTACTTTTAATAAGTAGGCCTTGAATTAAAAGAAGATGCCTATGGATGCGATGTTTAATTTTCCCTTACATATTTTTCGTGCTTACGATATTCGTGGCAAGCTAACGGTGTTTACACCGCAAGTGGTGGCTGCCATTGCTTATGCTTTGGCAGAGCAGTACAGCTTGGCAGGTCAAAGCAAAGTCGTGATTGGTTATGATGCACGGCTGAGTAGTCCACAATATGCTGCAATAGTAGCAACCATCTTTGAAAAACAGGGTTTAGACGTTATAGATTTAGGCTGTTGTTCAAGCCCCATGATGTATTTTATGGCGCGTCAGACCCATGGTAATGGGGTGATGGTGACGGCAAGCCATAATCCAAAGTCGGACAATGGAATTAAATGGATTTTAAACGGTGAACCTCCAACACCGGCACAGATTGAAGCGGTTGGCAATGCAGCCGCCCATCATCATATTCAAGCATTAGATGTTCCTCGTATTCGAGGATTAAGCCATCAAATCAAAACCGAATACTGTTTAATGTATCAGCAGGGTTTACTTGAAGATATTCATCTAAAACGACCTTTCAAGGTGGTTTTAGATGGTTTGCATGGTTCAGCAGGACGCTGTGCTGAAATGGTGCTGAATAGATTGGGTTGTGATGTCATTGCTTTGCGTTGTGAAGCCAATGGTGAATTTCCAGATCACGCGCCTGATCCTTCTCAGGCGATTCATTTGGAAAAATTACGACACGCCGTGCTTTATCATCAAGCAGATATTGGGATTGCGCTAGATGGTGATGGTGACCGTTTAGTCATCATGGATGAACAGGCACATATTATTACTGCCGATCGTTTGATTTCTCTATTCGCACAAATGTGCCTAGAGCAACATCCGCAAGCTGAAATTGTTTTTGATGTTAAATGCTCCAGTATGGTGACACAAACTGTTAATGACTTAGGCGGCATTGCAACTATGATCCGCACAGGCAGTAGTTTTCTGCGACGTTATTTATCCCAATCTCAGGGAAAAGCGGTTTTTGGTGGAGAGTACGCAGGGCATTATGTGTTCAATGATGGTCGTGGGTTTGGTTATGATGACGGTGTATATGCTGCACTGCGGGTACTGGAATATTTAAGTCAGTTCCCTAAGCAAACACTGTCTCAGCTGTTGTCTGCTTTCCCAGAGCGTTATTGTACTGAAGATACTTACATTAGCACTCATCGTTCGGAACCCAAAATTGTGTTGCAGGATATTGAAAGTTGTAGTTATCAATCTAAAGCACAACTCAGCAAAATAGATGGGATACGACTTGATTTTGACGATGGTTTTGGCATTATTCGAGCATCCAACACGGGCGAATACTTTACTGTCAGGTTTGATGCGGGCAGTCCATTGCAATTGGCACAGATTCGACATCAGTTTGTTCGCATGTTGCAGGATAAATATCCTAAAATAGCGCAAGATATTTCAAACATCCATTAAGGAGAGGCGAATGCCACATCAGCATACTGGCATCGACAAAGCGAAAATATTGACCGAAGCTTTGCCGTACATTCAACGTTTTTCGGGTAAAACGCTAGTTGTGAAATATGGTGGCAATGCAATGACCGATCCTGAACTGGAAAGCTCATTTGCACGCGATATTGTGTTATTAAAAACTGTGGGTTTAAACCCGATTGTGGTACATGGTGGTGGTCCACAAGTTGATTCGCTCCTCAAACGATTAGGACAAGAATCTGACCGTATTGATGGAATGCGTGTCACCGATGAAGCGACCATGGAAGTTGTGGAAATGGTGCTTGGTGGGAGTGTCAACAAATCCATTGTCAACCTGATCAACAAACACGGTGGCCGTGCCATTGGTTTAACAGGTAAGGATGGCAACTTGTTGCGTGCACGTAAATTGCTCATGGAAAAACAAGATGAGCAAGGTCAGGTGCAGCATATTGATTTGGGCATGGTCGGTGAAGTGGTTGGGGTAAAAACCGACGTGTTGGAAATGTTTACCCAAAGTGATTTCATTCCTGTGATCGCACCTTTAGGTGTCGATGAAGAGGGAAATACTTACAATATCAATGCAGATTTGGTCGCAGGTAAAGTCGCGGAAGCCTTAGGCGCTGAAAAACTGATTTTGTTGACCAACATCACGGGTGTACTGGATGAAAATAAAAATCTGCTGACTGGCTTAAGCACACAGGAAGTCGATCGTTTAATCGAAACAGGTGTGATTTATGGCGGTATGATTCCTAAAGTAGGCTGTGCTCTTGATGCGGTGAAAGGCGGCGTGGTGAGTGCGCATATTGTCGATGGTCGTGTACCGCATGCAACCTTACTGGAAATCTTTACAGATCATGGTGTCGGGACATTGATTACCAACCGACTTGCACATAAAGTTACGCATTAAATTTTTGTATTGTGTTTTATAAAGTCATCTTCGGATGACTTTTTTATTGGGTATAAAACGTCATTTTCCTGTCATGATCTTATCCTAGTGTAAGCATAATGATAAAAACAGGGTGACATTATGCTAGAAAAACTCAATCACTATCGCCAAAATTTTAGTCTGCCTTTAACTCGTCAAAAAACCAACCAAACTCAGTTTCGCTTTGACTGGGTCGATAACCTAAAAGAATTACAAGAAGTACAACGATTTCGTGCAGTTCAATTTAGTCAACAATTTGGTGTAAGCTTTGAAGATGGACTGGATCAGGATATTTATGATTTTGGCTGCGAACATGCGGTATTAAGAGAAAAATGGACAGGCGAGATCGT
Source organism: Acinetobacter septicus (assembly GCF_019355975.1). NCBI lineage: Bacteria > Pseudomonadati > Pseudomonadota > Gammaproteobacteria > Moraxellales > Moraxellaceae > Acinetobacter > Acinetobacter septicus. Next base: position 2,917,326 of record NZ_CP079898.1, read on the forward strand.
GGCATATACCCGCCTTAAACTTTTTCAGGGCCAAGAAATATCACAAAGTTATAGTGCGAGTGAGTTTGAAATTGTTCCGCAACTTTCACATTTACCCAATGTACTTGAAATAGGTCGTACCTGTGTACATCCACGGTTTCGTTCAGGTAAAGCATTATCGATACTCTGGCTGAATCTGGTGCCCAAGGTACTTTGGTCGATGCGTGCCAAATATTTGATGGGCTGTGTCAGTATTCATTTGCAAGATAATTTGGCGCGCGCTTATCACACACATCAGCAAATTCAGCGTTTAGATTCAAAGCAGACCATCGGTATTGCCTCAAAAAATCATTTTGAGATCCCGCGTCCTGAGTTTAGTTTTCCACAAGATGAGCGTATGCCCAAATTATTTAAAATGTATCTGGACATGCAATCTAAATTATCGCGTCAAGCGTTCTACGATGAAACTTTTAATTGTCTGGATTACTTTGTTTTTTTGGAAGTGAATCAGGTTGCAAAGTCTTTTGTCTTGAGTAAACGTGTCCATAAATAGAATTTATCGTTAATTTTGTATTAGGCTCTATATATTCAGATTTGCAAGCCTTTTGCCACTGATGCACAATACAGCTAAGCCTCTTGCTTTGATTTGACATGCTATGTGCCAACTACTTGGAATGAATTGTGCCACTCCGACCGATATTACCTTTTCTTTTAAAGGTTTTTCGCAACGCGCGGGGATTACCTCTGATCATTCCGATGGTTTCGGGATTGCATTTTTTGAAGATAAAGCTTGCCGTTTATTTGTCGATAATCAATCTGCGGTTGAATCGCCCATTGCAGAACTGGTGCGTAACTATCCAATCAAATCACGTAATGTCATCGCCCATATTCGTAAAGCAACACAAGGCAAGATTACCCTAGAAAACTCGCATCCGTTTATCCGTGAACTGTGGGGCAGACAGTGGATTTTTGCACATAATGGAGATTTACATCATTTTGATCCACCGTTAACAGGGCGTTTTACGCCCATTGGCAATACGGATAGTGAGCGCGCATTTTGCTATTTGCTAGACCAGTTGGTTGAGCATTTTGGTTATACCGAACCGAGTGTGCTACAAGTCTTTGCTGTTCTTGAACAAATTTCACCCAAAGTTGCTGAGTTTGGAACCTTCAATTATTGCTTGTCCAATGGTCAGGCATTGTTTAGCTATGCGACAACCAAGTTACATTGGTTGGTGCGAGAATACCCTTTTAAAGCCGCACGGCTGATTGATCTGGATGTGGAAGTGGATTTCAGTCAAGTCACTACCTCCCATGATCGTGTTGCCGTGATTACGACTGAGCCGCTTACTCAAAATGAACAGTGGACGTCTTATCAAGCTGGAGAAATGATTTTATTTCAGGATGGAAAACCACTAAAACATGCTCAAACACATGTTGAACGTTTAGAGCGTGAACTAAAAAATCCTGAACTTAAACGAATCACTCGTGCAGACCAATATTAGATTTCATTTAAATTTAAGCTTTGATGATTATCTTAAAAAATAATGTAACCATATATTTAAAATAATTTGCTATTTTTGTTTATAAAGACAAATTTTATGTATATTCTGCATTTTTTATTTATTTTTCTTTTTTTGTTAATAATAAACCTAGAAATTGGTTAAAAAATATCTTACTTTTTTGCTTTGTTTTTAGGCTGAAATTTTATGCAAATCAGACAATTAAACCTATTTTTTGATGCTTATTATAATCCCGACCAATTTGCTTTATTTTCATTTAAAAAAATAACAGATATTATATTGATATCTAATAAATGTTTTAGACAGCAGAGGTGTGATATGAGATGGCTTTCTGAATATAATACTGGCATTGAAGTCATTGATGATCAGCATCAACGTATTCTTGAATATATTAATGAGCTTGAAGAAGTCAGAAAAACACATGACAGAGCTCATGTCAAAGATGTGCTATTAAACTTGATTGATTATACTCAATCGCATTTTGCCTTTGAAGAAAGTTTACAGGAAGAGGCAAATTATAAATATCGAGTTCCTCATAAACGTGTGCATGATTTATTTATTAAAAAAATTGAGCACTATCGTGAACGTTTTGAAATGGGGCATGATGTTGAGGAAGAACTTTATGAAGTGCTATCAAAATGGTTGATTAATCATATCCAACATGATGATGCTGATTATGTTGGTGCAGTGAAAGAAAACATGATGGGTATTATTAAGGAAAAAGAACAGAAAAAAGGCAAGGGGTGGTTTGCACGTTTCTTTTCATAAATAAAAGTCACGAATCGGCAAGCTTCAATAAAAGAAAATAACAACAAGACTCAGCGCTGCAAATCATCTAGAAATAGATGGTTTGCATTTTTTATTTGCAAACTTTGATTTTCATACTCGACAAAGGCAAAATATCTCCAGACTTCATATTAGGAATGAATGATGCAGGATTCAGCTTTCGCGCGGTGGTTATCACCACTTATGGCGTTTTGCTTTACTTTTATTATGATTGCAGCATTAGCATCGGCTGTGGGGATTCAGATCGACCGTCAACTGGATTTCTGGTTGCTTTGGTTAGGGACTATGGTAATTTTGGCACTTCCTCTTTGCTATCTGGAAATTGCACTGGCGAAGCGCTCAAAAACAACCGCCTTGAATGCATTATCCAGTTTAACCCGTGATGCGGATGCTTCACAAAAATGGCGAATTGTGGGGTGGCTCGCCGTTGTATTTATTCCATTTTTGGCAGGCGCAATTTTAGCCCATTTGGGAATGTCTGCATCTGTGGCTGTGGGACTTGGTTTTAGTTCGCAGATTCTATTTGTTGGTTTAGCGATTATTGCATTTGCTTTGTCGTTTATTCCACGCCAGATTTTACTGATTCTGATGGTCTTAGGGGTTGTCATTTCATTGATCAGCTCACTATTTTTGGCGCAGCCAACCACTAGCTGGCACTGGACACCCATTGAGTTTAAAGAATGGGGTAGTGCCACAGTTTTGGCATTGGTGGCGACAGGTTTAGGCATGGGGCTGTACTGGCAAAATAGCTTGATTCAGATTCAAAATACATCAGAAGCGAGTAAAACTGCTTTTCCGATCTGGATCGCTCAGTTTGTTGCCGTGATTGCTTTCGGGTTTTACTCAGCACAACAAAATTTTTCTGATACAACACTGGCTATTGCAGGCGTTATTGCAGCCGCTTTGTTATTTCAACTGGCCCGAGAGCAACTACAACAGCGTCAGTTATCAGTGTTGATGCAATGGGTGATCTTGCTGATTGCCATATTGATCTGGCTGATCCCTAATATGCAGTTTGAGTTTAATATCTTGCTTATGCTGTGGGGATTATTGATTTGTCTGATTTATTCAATCTTTGCAGGTTGGATTATGAAAATTAGCCATTTGCGCAAATCGATGAACTTTAGTAATGAGCTTTTTTATAATCTATGGCGGATCGCAATCCGCATTGTTCTACCTTTATCGATTATTCTGGCAATGCTGGCGATCATTGGGCCATTGTTCTCATGAGCCATGCTCAGGTCTGGGTGGCGTATGCGGCGGTCAATCAGCAGTTTTTAATTGCTGTCCCATTTACTCAGGGGATGACTGCAATTCAAGCGATTGAACTCAGTCAGATTAGGCAACAAATTGAGATTGCAGAACCTCTAAAATTGGGTATTTTTGGTGTCAAAATTACGTTGGATACGCCGTTAAAAGCTGGTGACCGTGTGGAGATTTATCGACCTCTGATGATTCATCCTCAAGATATTCGGCGTAATCGTGCTCAGAAAAATCCAGTGGGACGTTTTCAGCGTGGTAATCGTTTTAAACAATCTGACTCATAGAAAGAACCCCTCAAGCGAGGGGTATCTTTTTATTGAAAAATCATTATAGTGGTGGGGCTGTTAGGATGGCTTCCTTAGAAGCTGGTAAACCAGGCTGTGTTTCTGGAATAGTATCCAAGCCTTCGATACTTTTGACGATCCCTGATTCGTCAAAGTAAATTTTTAAATGCTGACCATGTGCAGCAGGAATTTTTGCTTTTTTAGCATAAGTACCTGGAATATAGTTGTAGATATAGTCCCAGCGTAATGGATTTAGAGGATCTGTAACGGTTGGACTACCGAGCAAAAAGCGAACTTGTTGAAAATTCATACCCACTTGAACTTTTGATGCTTGGGCTTTAGTTAATGGAGTTCCCTGAGGGATGTCAACTTTGTAGACACCTAAAGTTGAACAACCAGCAAGCAGTGAAGTGACGAATAACGCCAACATAAGTTTTTGCATTTTGCTACACTATCCCAATAAATTATGATGCATTTGACTTAGGGATAGATCATACTGCATCTAACTACGATTGCCTATTCCAACTTTAAATTTGTTGAGAGACCTTTTTTTATGCCGATTTCCAATCAAGATTTACGTAAAGCTGGACTCAAAGTCACCCTGCCACGAATTAAGATTTTGGAATTATTAGAAAATTCAAAACAGCACCATTTGAGCGCAGAAGATATTTATAAGACTTTGCTTGAGCAAGGTGAAGATGTCGGTTTAGCTACAGTTTACCGTGTATTAACACAATTTGAAGCCGCAGGTATTATTCAGCGCCATCATTTTGAAAACAATCATTCTGTTTTTGAGATTATGCAAGAAGATCACCATGATCATCTAGTATGTTTAAATTGCGGTAAAGTCGTTGAATTTACAAATGAAATCATTGAACATGAGCAACATACCGTTGCTGAAAAGCATGGTTTTACCTTAACAGGCCATTCTTTAAATTTATATGGTTATTGTGATGCACCTGAATGTCAGGAAGCCTATCGTAAAAAGCAATAAAATCACATAAATACAACAAATTAAAAAAGGAAGCTTGCGCTTCCTTTTTTATTTCAGCGTGAGCTCAATCGCTTTACTGACCATCGAAAGTAATATTACGGCTGGCATTTAAGAGTTGTTCTGCACCTTCCTCTGAAAGTTTGATGCTGAGGCGTAGATCGTTTGGTGAGTCAGCATGTTTTAAGGCATCTTTATAGGTAATTTGACCTGCTTTATATAAATCAAATAAAGCCTGATCAAAGGTTTGCATGCCGAGTTCACGTGAACGTTTCATTAAATCTTTGATTTCATGAATTTCACCTTTACGAATATAGTCAGCAAGTAATGGTGTATTGATCAGAATTTCAATCGCAGCACGACGTGAATTGCCATCTGGTGTTGGGATCAATTGCTGTGCCACCATCGCTTTTAGATTGAGCGAGAGATCCATATAGAGCTGATTATGGCGATCACTTTCAAAGAAATGAATAATACGATCCAACGCTTGGTTGGCGTTGTTGGCGTGTAATGTCGCTAAGACTAGATGTCCTGTTTCAGCAAAGGCAATGGCATAGTCCATGACCTCACGTGAACGAATCTCACCAATCAAGATCACATCAGGGGCTTGTCGTAGTGTGTTTTTCAGGGCCACATCGAAAGAGTCTGTATCAATACCGACCTCACGTTGGGTCACAATACAACCTGCGTGTTCATGAATGAACTCGATTGGATCTTCAACCGTGATGATATGACCTTTGGAGTTCTGATTTCGATAACCAATCATGGATGCCAATGAAGTGGATTTACCCGTACCGGTTGCCCCAACAAAGATAATAATGCCACGTTTGGTCATGGCCAGATCTTTAAGAATGGGCGGTAAGCGTAATTCATCCATTGTAGGAATAATCGTTTCGATACGACGTAATACCATGCCTGGCATATCACGCTGCTGAAATGCACTGACACGAAAACGTGCGGTTTTTTCCCGATTTACAATCGCAAAGTTACACTCTCTGCTCTCGTCAAATTCCTTGCGTTGCTTATCAGACATAATGGACTGAATCAGTTGTCCAACGACCTCAGCATTCAGCTTAGTCTTAGACACTGGGACAATCTGACCATTAATTTTCATCGAAGGTTCCACACCTGCGGTGACAAACAGGTCTGATGCTTGTTGTTCAATCATCAGATTGAGAAGATCATTAAAATCCATGTCTTATCATCCTTTATTTTTATGGTTTATAGGAAGGATTCTGGCGATTTGGCAGCTGTTCGCGCAGTTTGTGGACTGATCACGCCTTTTGAAACCAATGTTTTGAGGCTTTGATCTAGCGTGGTCATGCCATAGTTAGCACCTGTCTGAATAGCAGAGTACATTTGCGCGACTTTATTTTCACGGATTAAGTTACGGATCGCAGGTATCCCGATCATGATCTCATGCGCTGCGACACGGCCACCGCCATTTTTCTTCAATAATGTTTGAGAAATAACGGCTTGTAAAGATTCAGATAACATGGCGCGAACCATATCTTTTTCTTCAGCAGGGAATACGTCAATTACACGGTCAATGGTTTTTGCAGCAGATGTGGTATGCAATGTACCAAATACCAAGTGACCTGTTTCTGCGGCGGTCAAAGCCAAACGAATGGTTTCAAGGTCACGCATCTCACCGACAAGGATGATATCAGGGTCTTCACGTAGTGCTGAACGTAGTGCTTCATTAAAGCCATGAGTATCACGATGTACTTCACGTTGGTTAATCAGGCACTTTTTGGATTGATGTACAAATTCGATCGGATCTTCTACGGTTAAAATATGGTCATAGCGATTGTCATTGATATAATCTAGCATGGCGGCAAGCGTGGTTGATTTACCCGAACCCGTTGGCCCTGTAACCAGTACAATACCACGTGGATAATCACAGATATCCTTAAAGATTTGTCCTAAACCCAAATCATCCATGGTGAGTACTTTAGACGGAATCGTACGGAACACTGCACCTGCACCACGATTTTGGTTAAAGGCATTGATACGAAAACGCGCAATGTTTGGAACTTCAAAGGAAAAGTCAGTTTCTAGCTGTTCTTCAAAGTCACGACGTTGTTTGTCATTCATAATGTCATAAACAAGACGGTGAACTTCTTTGTGTTCCAGTGCTGGTAAATTAATACGACGAACCTCACCATCGACACGAATCATCGGTGGCATTCCTGCTGAAAGATGTAAATCTGATGCACCGTTTTTAACCGAAAAGGCGAGTAATTCTGTGATATCCATGATTTCCCCTAATATAATGAGTAAGTATCGTTATTTTGTAGAATAATAAGCGTTTCCGAATCGCTTACCAACACTTCAAAGTAAGGTTAAGCAAAAAAAATAACTGAAATGAGAACCCTGTCAATGAATCAGTTTCAACAAGCACGAAATCAGGTCCTGAATCAAATCAAAAATGCCTGTGATTGTGCTCGGCGTGACCCTGCTACGGTACGTTTATTGGCGGTATCTAAAACTCATCCAAGTCAGTCGTTGCGTGAAATGTATCAGTTAGGCCAGCAGTGTTTCGGAGAAAATTATTTACAGGAAGCGCTGGATAAAATTGAAGAATTAAAAGATCTCGATATTGAATGGCATTTTATTGGACATGTACAGCGTAATAAAACTAAGCAACTGGCGGAAAAGTTTGATTGGGTACATGGCGTAGATCGTTTAATCATTGCTGAGCGTTTATCCAGCCAGCGTTTAGATACGCAGCCACCATTAAATTTATGCATTCAAGTCAATATTGATGCGCAAGACTCAAAAGATGGTTGCCAACCAGATGAAGTGTCTGAACTGGTCGCACAAATTAGTCAATTGCCTCATATTCGTCTACGCGGAATTATGGTGATTCCTGCGCCAGATCATTCTCAGGCTTTCATCGATGCCAAAGAATTATTTGAACAGGTAAAGCCTCAACATGCGCAGCCACAGGACTGGGATACTTTAAGTATGGGAATGTCTGGTGATCTGGATGCTGCAATTGCAGCAGGAGCGACCATCGTCCGTATTGGTACGGCTCTTTTTGGAGCACGGGATTATTCAAAATAAAATTTAAAAATGAAGTAAGACAACTTTTAAAGGAATAAATTCATTTATTCGGATGATAAGCGTGGTGTTTGTTTAATTCGATTGAGCTTTTTAATCTAGTTTTAATGGCTCGAACGTATATAAGCATCACGGGCTTTTACGAGAATATAAATGAACCTTTTCCATGTATTTATTTTGGCAGTGATTCAGGGCTTAGCTGAACTTTTGCCTGTTTCCAGTTCTGCACATGTGATTTTGGCAGAAAAAATCATGGGTTTTGACCCTTCTGCACCACAGATGACTTTTTTATTGGTGATGCTACATACAGGAACAATGTTTGCCGTAATCGTGTATTTTTGGCGGTCATGGAAAAAAACTTATTTCTCAAACCGGGATGATTTCAAACAGCGTTTCTTCTATGTTTTAATCGCAACCGCAATTACGGGTGTGTTAGGGCTGTTATTGCAAGCTTTAATTAAACATGTATTTTTTGGCGGAGCCAGTAATTTTGAGATTGAACATTTATTTAGTAACTCCAAATTGATGGCAGCAGCTTTAGCTGCGGCAGGGGTTTTAATTATTCTATCTTCACGTTTTGATCGTGGACAACAAGGTGATATCGGTTTATCCAGTGCTATTGTGATTGGGGCAGTGCAAGCTTTATGTTTACCTTTTAGAGGTTTTTCTCGCTCAGGTGCAACGATTTCCACAGCGTTATTTTTAGGCATATCTCGTCAAAAAGCCGAAGAGTTTAGTTTTGCCTTGGCTGTGGTATTAACGCCTGCTGTGATCGCAAAAGAATTATTGCGTTTGGTTCATGCGCAACAGGCAACTGTGGGAGCTTCCCATTTGGCATTAGGAAGTTTGTTATTACCAAGCTTGTTTGGCATGGTCTTTAGCTTTCTAACAGGTTTACTGGCGCTTAAATGGCTCTCTGCATGGCTAGAGCATGGTCGCTGGTATTTATTTGGGATTTATTGTCTGGTGTTTTCAGGTGTGGTTTTAAGCTCGGCTTAAATATTGGAGATCAATACAAGATGAGGGGAATATTTTTCCCTCACTTGAAAAATTAAAAAAACCTTAGACAACTAACCGATATATCATGAACGTAATTCAGATTATGCTCCAACACGCTCAATCAAGGGACTCATAGAAATGAGTTCAATTTCTCCATAAACCGTTGCAAATGGAACATCTTTGGCATCGAGTCCAGTACCTATGCGAACAAACTGATCAATCGGCCCCATACGTGTGGCATCAAAAAGCACCCACTGATTTTCAAGATAAACCTCAAAAATTGCATGGAAATCAGGCTGAGCTTCATAAAAAGGCATATAACCAAATACAAATCGTGCAGGAATATTCAGCGCACGGCAAATCGCAATGCCTAGATGAGCAAAATCACGACATACCCCAGCGCGATTAACTAAAATATCACGTGCTGTGGTCGTGCTGTCTGATGAACCTGATTGGTATAGAATATTATTATAAATCCAATCACAAATTGCTTGTACACGTGTATAGCCTTTTGGCAAATCAGCAAAAGTATTGTTTACCATTATACCGATCAAATCGGACTCACAAAAACGGCTTGGCGCAAGATAAAATAATGTATCCGAAGGTAAATCTTGAATTTCACATTCTTTTAAAGTCGTGTCACGTTCAGGAATATAAGTTTGAACTTCTGCATTATATTGAACCATTAAATCGCCTTGTGGCGCGTACACACGAATAAGTCGATTTAAAGCATTATCACGATGATATTGTTCAAAGGTCAAATCGGGCTTTAGCTGAAATGATTCATCGACGATCGTCTGCCAGGGATGTTCTGCGATCTGCAATTGAAAAATAAATTGGGTTGCATTTATGACGCGATAATGAAGCTGACAGTTTATTGATAATGTATGCATTTTTTAGCCCAAATTAAATTTTTTATCTCCGCCTAAAAACAAATATTTTCTTGCTTTGATCATTTTTGTTTTTAATCAGAATCATTTTTAAGTTACCAAATTCTTTCTCTTTCACAATGAATGATTCACAAGCAAATAGTAGGGGATATGTAAAGTTTGGACGATGCTTAGCCAATGAAAAGATCATCCCACCACTTCAATTCGACTCGAACCAGAACCGATTGGCTGAACCTGTATTTGTACAGGAATGCGTTCATGCATTTCTTGAATATGCGAGATTAAAACCACTTTACGCCCCTGACTTTGTAATTGATCAAGCGCATTCATGACCATATGCAAAGAAGATGCATCCAGTGTGCCAAAGCCTTCATCAATAAATAAAGATTCGATTTTCATTGAACCAGAAGCCATATTGGCAATCGCCAAAGAAATTGCAAGTGCAGTCAGAAATGATTCACCGCCAGAGAGCGACGCGACGGAACGGATTTCACCATCCATATCATGATCGATAATGGCAAGACTGAGTGAGTTCTCCAGACGTTTTAAGGTATAGCGCTGTGACAGCATGGCGAGTTGTTGATTGGCATATTCCAGTAAAATATCCAGATTATATTGCTGTGCCAAATCACGAAATTCTTTACCTTTGGCATCGCCAATTAGACTAGAAATCTTACTCCAGCGATGTTCTTGTTGTTGGATCAGTTGAATCTGATCGGCATATTGTTGCTGCTTGGCTAGATTCTGCTGATGTAACTCTAATTTAACTTTATATTGATCACGTTGCTCACCGGTGCTTTGTAACTGACTCAGAGTATCCTGAAGCTGTGTTTTAAGCTGTTCGAGAGCTATTTCGGGTTGCGATTGCAGATGTTCTGCAAGTTGTTCCTGTATCGTTTTCAGTGCTGAATGTGCTTCATTGAGTTGACGTTCAGCCTGCTGCAAGACCATACGAAGTTGCTGTTCTTCCGAGGTTGAAATGGCTAGCAATTCTGCAAATTGTTGTTGTTTAAATGCGGTATGAAGATTTAACCATTGTTCAATTTGACCCTGACATTGCATTAAATCTTTTTGATTTTGCTCCAAATGTGCATTGAGGCGATCTAATTCACTTTTTTGCTGATCAAAAGTCAGTCGTAATTGCTCAAAGCCCTGTTTGAGTTGTTGATAATTTTTTTGTAAATCGTGACGTTGCTGCTCATGTTGTGTGAGCCATTCATTGGCTTTTACAGCGGTCTTACCTGTCATCTGTTCAACGAGATGAGTCGCATTTTCACTATTTTGTAGACCTTGTTGTCTTACATGTTCTAGTTGCTGCTTTAGCTCAGCCAACTGTTTGTTGTTATACCCAATCTCAGCAATCAATTGTTTAAGTTGTTGCTGTAGTTGATCAGACTGTTGTTGCAATTCTTCACTTGTTTTAAGCTGTTGGACACGCTCCTGCAAGCGATGCAGGATTTTTTCGGCAAGCGTTAAGCTATGCTTTAACCAGTGTTGCTGCTCCTGATCGGTTAAACATTGCACAATATGCTGAACTTGTTGTTGTAATTGTTGAATGGTTTGGAGTTGATATTGGGTATTCTGGATTCTCTGTTGCAAGGTCTGCTGTTGTTTTTGTGCCTGTTTTAATTGCTGAAGGTCTTGTTCAATCTTTTGTTTGTTGATTAAATTTTTTTCAATAACCAATTGCAATTGGGCTGTTAATTCACGAGGCGCTTCCGTTAAATTTAAAGATATATCGAGTTGTTGATTTGCTTGCACTAATACGTGTTGTTGTTCGTTAAATTTTTCCTGATTACGAACACAACTACTATTTAATTCCTTAAACCGTGCCTGTATTTGGTTGAGTTGTTGCTGAGTGGTTTGCCATTCATTGAAATGCTGTTGTTCATTTTGGCTAGCTTGTTGTTCTTGTTGTTGATGTAATTCATATAAGGCTTTAGAGACCAAACTTTCATCATCACGATAAGGATGCTCAATGCTTCCACAGACAATACAAGCTTCGCCTTGTTTTAATGCTGCACGCAAATGTTCGATATTTTCGCTATGCAATAAACGTTGCTGTTGTAACATCTGTTGCAGTTGTTCACGTTCAGTTTTCGCATGTTGATAACGTTGTTGTGTCGCTTCAGTGTGTGTTTCAAGCTTTTTCTGGGTTTGACTGGTGTTTTCTAATTCTGCTTGAAGCTGAACAAGTTCTTGTTTGAGCTGAATAAATAATTGGAGTTTATGTTGAACACTTTCAAGTTGATTCAATCGTTCTAACTGCTGGTCTTTGAGTAATTGCTGCTGTTGCAGTTGATCTTCAATTTGCTGAACATCGCCAAAGCGTTCAATTAAATCCTTAACGGTCTTTTCATCAAGCTGCAATTGTTGCTGAGCTGCTGCAATATCGCCAATGCTATGTTCAATTTTTTGATAATGTTGAATAAATTGACTAAGTTGCTGAATATGAGTCTTTAAACCTTGATCAAGCGGCATAAACTGTTTGCTTTGATCCAATTGAAGCGCCGTTTGGTGCAGTCGATCATTAAGCTGTTGCTGTTGTTGTTCAAATTGCTGTTGTTTACTAAATAAAGGCTGTTGCGTATGTTTAAGTTGCTTTAAACGACTTTGGATTTCTTTATATTTTTCTGCAATCGAGTCGCGTTCCAACACATATTTACGCACCTGATTTAATTCAGTTTGGTACTTTTGCTCAAAACTTTGAAACTGTTGCAGTGCATTTTCAGCCTGATGATAGCGCGCTTGTTCCTGTTCATATTGCACAGTCAAGTTTGAAAAATGTTGTTGCTGCTTTGAAATTTGTGGCTCAAGTTGCTGCTGATGTTTGAGTAACTGCTGTTGTTGAAACACATGTGGTCGTATTTCAGAAAAAATGCTCAACTGTTTTAAACGCTGACGGTCTGCTTCTAAATCCTGATTTACTTTGATGTGTTGATCATAGTGTTGTTGTTTGAGCGTGACGTCATGTTCAAGTTTTTGTCGGCGTTCAAACCATTGTTGCACTTGTTCCAGTTTTGCTTTTTCTGTTTCAAGTTTCTGCTGCTGCTGTTTCGCGCTGTCAAACTGAGTGCATAGTTCAGCGCATTCTTCATCGGAAAGTAATTCAATATGACCTAAAACATTTTCCAGTTGTTTGCGCTGTTGAGTAATTTCTTTGGTTTTTTCAAATGCGAGCTGACCAATCTTGGCAAAAATACTGGAATTAGTCAGATATTCGAGCAGTTCACCGCGTTCATTATCGCGTGCCTTTAAGAAAGCCGTCACTTCAGATTGTGCCAAAAGTACTGCACGAGTGAATTGTTCAAAACTAAGTTGGGTAATTTGTTGGATATGAACTTCAACCGCTTTAGTTTTGTCTGCAATCACGACGCCATCGGTGAGACATTTTAAGGTGCGTTGTACACTTTGTAATTTACCCGTGGCATTTTCGCGGGCGCGTTTAATCTCCCAACGGGCTAAATAATGCTTTTGATCCTGTGCGACAAAACAGAGTTCAGCAAAGCCATGTGCTGTCCCACGTCGTAGTACCGTAAGCGGGGAGTTGGTTAAAAGTTCTGAACCATCCACATCTAAAAGCTTGCCATCACTGTCTTTGAGCCGAGGAATTTTATTAAACAAAGCCAAACACATTGCATCTAAAATCGTGGATTTGCCTGCACCTGTTTTACCAACAATGGCAATCAAACCCGCATTGGCAAGTGGCTCACTTTCAAAATCAATAAAATGTTCGCCTGCCAATGATGCTAGATTTTTGAGTCGGATGGATAAAATTTTCACGTGAATCCTTTAACTCTTGTGTTGATCTTCAAGTTGCTGCTGGGCTTGAGCGACTAAACTCATAAAGTCTTTTTTAACTTCATCATCTGCGTGATATCCCTTTTTTTCCCAAATTTGTTGAAATAATTTTTCAGGTGTTGGCGGTTCAAGATGAATCTGTTGTTGCTGCTCGGCACTATTTTCGGTGGATAAATATTGGCGCGAAATCCGAACCAGACGATAGCGATCTGGCGGAAGGGCATTCTCAAACTGTTGTCTTAAATTTGGCTGAGGTGGCGTGAGGGTATGATATTCAATATCGATATATTCACGTTGGTCAATGCTTTCAATGACTTCACTGGGTAGTGATTTTAACTGTTGCATGACTTCAGTCAGTTCACCACGAATTTTATGCAATTGAACGCTACGCGGAATTTCCAAAGCCTCAAACTGAAAATATGGATCATCTTTTTGCTCTGGATGGATAGTAACTTCAACCACTTGATGTTTATAATTAATTTCACTAAAGGAAAGCGGAATAGGTGAGCCACTATAACGAATATGTGTTTGTCCAACTTTTTGCGGTTTGTGTAAATGTCCCAGCGCCACATAATCAATGCCATCTTCAAACAAAGTGGTAGATAACGCTTCTTCATTGCCAATGATAATCGGGCGTTCTGAATCCGAAGTTTCACCACCTTGCATATGGGCATGTGACATCAAAATAATCGCTTGATCGTGCGTTTTACGTCGTTTGGCTTCAGCAATCAGTTGCTCGTGCAAATAGGCAATGGCATTTTGGCTGTTGGTTGTTTGATCATTGAAACCCGTAATTTCAGCAGAACGTAAAAAGGGTAAGGCGATACACCATGCTACGATCTGCTTTTGCTCATCGTAAATGGGCAAAATTAAACGATCCAAATTTAAAGTTTTGTCTTCATTCCAACGAATTACACCCACGGTTTTGGCATTATATTTTTCTAAAAGTGGCTCGACTTGCTCAATCCGATAGCCTGAATCATGATTGCCTGCAATCATTAAAGTTTGCATATGCGGTGCAAGTTGATGTGCATCGGCAAGAAATTGATAAAGTTGTTTTTGTGCCTGCGAACTAGGATTGATCACATCGAAAATATCACCAGCAATCAGTAAGGCATGTGGTTGTTTTTGTTTGATTTGCTCAAGTAACCATGTCAGAAATTGTTCATGCTCGTAATGGCGGGAATGGTTATAAAAAAATTGTCCCAAATGCCAGTCGGAAGTATGAAAAAAGCGCACGGTCATCAGTGATGATATTCCTATTTTTGATTAGAGGATAAGGTAACATAAATCGAACTGCAATTCAGAACGCATCAAAAATCAATCGCATCATGATATTTTTAGACTAAGTTTGATGAAAGAGTGAAAAAAGACAATTCATCCATAATGATGTCAAATTCGATAGTTTAGCTTTCATTCACTTGATTTAAAGCTTGATGTAATTGATCCAAAAAATATTGTTGTTTCGGATTATTTTTAAAATATCTTTGATAATTAACACTGCAACTTTCAATATCTGCAATATTTTCTTTATTAAATGACCAATCATCTGTATTTTTTACAGTAATTCCTAAGCTATCGTTACATGACTGCCAAAGTTGATTAAATCTATTTTTTTGCCTGTTAGGCAATCGTTTAAAATCGGCATAAACGGTATAGCCATGCATTTCAGAGTTAAAAAACTTATTGATTGAGGTAATAGGAACACCTCCCCAAAGTATGGTTTGGTCATGTGGGAATTCAATCGCAGTCAGCTTTGTCTCAGACATTAGCCGATCTTGTTTTCCCTGTTTAAAAGGTTGTTCCTGATAAACTAACTTTGTCCCTATTGGAACAGCAATGTTTTTTACAATTTGGGCTTGAGTTGTAATAAAAAAGGGATAGTTTGGAGATGAGTTACCACCCGTAGGATTCATATTTCCTACGCAAGCGGTGAGTAAAGGTAAAAATACAACTGATAAAAATTTAATTTTTATAGACACTTAAAGATCCTTTTAATCATCACTATATTGAGTTTGGTTGTTATAAAATAGAGCTCAATAATTGGGATAGGGTAAGCATAAAACAAAAGCTTAAAAAATAAAGACCGACGATTCGAGTGATGATAAATCGTCGGTCAAAAACTTTAAAATATGTCTGGCTGCTAACAAAACATACTCTAAAGGAGATGTCATAATGAAAGGTCACCGAAAATTTGCGGATGCCGTGCAAATACTATTCGGTTGCTGCTGACCTTGTACTCTATATAACGAAGCTCCAACCAAAAAGGTTGACAACAAAATGCAAAAAACTTGAAAAAAACTTAAAATAATTTTTTAAATGTTTAATTTGTGATGAAAATGACCAACTTACGCCGTTACTACTTATGGTTTTTTCTTATATGTTTCATAATGACGCTGATCATGGGCGTGATTGCGGCGCTATTACCTCAAGGTGTCGGTGGAATTGTAACGGCTGTGCCTTATTTGGTGGCGGTTATCGCCGTACTTTTTCGATTTTTAAAACAGGAAAAACGCGCACCAAGCCAACAGGAGCGTAAAAAACTAACTTTGGGGTTTTCCCTTATTTTCTGGGGCTATAATTTATTGGGTGTCTTAGTGGGGCTAACTATATTTTCGATACGTGATCCAGAAGTTTTTCAAAATTTTTTACTTTATTTACAACAACCGCAATTTATCAGCATCATTTTAATCATGTTTTTGGTGCTGGCGATTCCTTTGTATCTGATTACCTATTGGTTTTATGGCAAACAAGCCCAGCGTATGGCAGCCAAAATGTTTGAATCTAAATAAATCTTGAAGCTTGCCTTTTTGTCGTTTAGCCCATGACCAACTGTTCTGTCTTTAGGCGTTCAGGAGAATATGGTGCTGGGTCGGTTAATGTGGGTTGCTTCAGCATTAACTGAGCTAACAACTGTGCAGAAGCAGGCCCCATACATAAACCATTACGGAAATGACCAACATTCATCCATAGATTGTCTAGATCAGGAACAGCACCAATATAGGGAACACCTGTTGGAGAACTTGGTCGTAGTCCCGCCCATTGTTTGACGATGGGAAATTGAGCCAGTTCAGGCACCATTTCCAGACAGGCATCGATAATATTCTGTTGAGTTTTAGCATCGGGCGTCGTGTCAAAACCACAATTCGCCATACTAGAACCGCAAACAATATGACCATCCTGACGTGGAATCAGATACATGACCTTATTCATACACATGGTGGGAAGCCATTGAGCTGGAGTTTTAAACAGCACCATTTGCCCTTGTACGGGCTGTACAGGAATTTTTAGCTCAAGCTGTTGTTGCCAATGTTGACTCCATGCCCCTGTTGCAATAACAAATTGATCCGCTTGTATTTTGTTGCCATGCTGATCTATCGCAGACAGCACTTGTTGGTTTTGAATCTGAAATTTGAAGATTTGAGTCTGTTCAAAAAACTGCACCAGAGGATGTTGCTTTAAATAGCAGATGATAGACTGTAAAAGTCGTGGATTACGCACGTTGGATAATTGCGAAAAATAAATCGCGTGTTGAAATTTTGGATTAATCCACGGATTCACTTGTTCTAACGCGTCATATTCTAGATAGTCAGCCTGTTGCATGGGGTCTTGATAATGCGCTGCATAATTCAGACCAATATCAAAATCATCTTCATCAAAAATCAGCATACCTGTGTCATGGATTTCAAAATCAATACCTGTCATCGGTAGTAATTTTTCATTCCATGTTTGATACATGCTTTTGCCATATTGCGCCAGTGTATTAACGGCTTGAGGATAACGCCACGGATACATCGGCGAGAGGATGCCACCACCCGCCCATGAAGCTGCCTGACCTGATTGTTGCTGATCAAAAATAGAAATCTGACAACCTTGTTCAACCAGTTCCAGTGCGGTGAGTAACCCACTAATTCCTGCACCAATAATGGCAATATGCATGATAACGTTAAACCATTTTAAAAATTCCCCTCTTTATCAAAGAGGGGTTAGGGGAGATTTTATTTCATCTCTTTCAATTTAAGTGCTGCTTCTTCGGCAAAATATGTCCAGATTCCATCTGCACCTGCACGACGACAACACAGTAAAGATTCTAAAATTACGCTATCAGATAACCAGCCATTTTGAATGGCACCTGCCAACATGGCATATTCGCCACTGACCTGATACAAAAAGGTTGGGACGCCAAAGGTATCTTTTACTTCACGAACAATATCCAGATACGGCATACCCGGTTTGACAATCACCATATCTGCGCCTTCTTGCAAATCCAGTGCAATTTCATGCAAAGCTTCTGCACGGTTACCAATATCCATCTGGTAGTTGTATTTATTGCCGCCTTTTAAATTGCTGGCAGAACCGACCGCATCACGAAAAGGCCCGTAAAAACTAGAGGCATATTTGGCTGAATAAGCCATGATGTTGGTATAAATAAAGCCATTTTGTTCAAAGGCCTGACGAATCGCAGCAATGCGACCATCCATCATGTCACTTGGCGCCACGACGTCTGCGCCCGCAGCCGCATGACTCAAAGCTTGTTTGACGAGACATTCTACGGTTTCATCATTGAGTACATAACCCGTGTCATCGATAATGCCATCCTGACCATGTGTGGTATATGGATCTAAAGCACCATCGGTGATAAGCACCATTTCAGGTAATTCTTTTTTGAGTAATCGACATGTTTCCTGTACCAGACCGTCTTCGCGCCATGCTGCTTCGGCGGTCAAACTTTTGTCCTCTTGTGGTGTGACAGGAAATAAGGCAAGCTTGGATACGCCTAATTCTAAAAGGCGTTCTGCTTTTTTGACGAGTAAATCTGCCGATAAACGCTGAATATTTGGCATACTCGGAATATCTTGACGTTGATTTTGTCCTGGAAGTACAAATACTGGATAAATGAGATGATGCGGCGTCAGTTGAGTTTCGCTGACCATCGCCCGCAGTTGATCATTTTTACGGATTCGACGCATGCGAGTCGCTGGAAATGCAGGACGATTGAACGTATAAGTCATAACAATCTCAAGCCTCAGTATTAACTTGTGGCGTATTGTAGACCCATAATAGGGCATTTGTACAAGCAGAATTGGCTTTAATTTAGATTTGTGAAGATTAGGGAACGTATGACTGAAGCGAAAAAAACATGGACTGGACATATTCAATTAGGCTCAAAAATCGATATTAGCGTGATTCTGAATCAGTTATGTCAGGCATTTAATAGTTCTCCTTTTTTTAAACATAATGCGATGACCATGCGCGTTGTAAATGATGAGATAGAAGCGCATATCGAAATGTTGCCAAATTTAATCGGGAATGTTGCTTTTCAAATTTTACATGGCGGTGTTGCTGCGACAATGTTGGATAGCATCGGCGGAATTGTGGCGATGGGAGAGTTGTATAAACAAACTGAAGCTGAACATATGGCGGAAACCATCAAGAAAGTTTCACGCTTGGCAACGGTTGATATGCGGGTGGATTATCTAGCCCCTGGACGTGGAGAATACTTTATTGCTAAAGCTGAAGTCCTGCGATTGGGGCGTAAAGGTTGTACCATGCGAATGACGATGAAAAATAATGAAGACAAAATAATTGCAGTTGGAACAGCATCTTATGCCTATTAAGTAAGTTGATCGATTAGGACAGAGGAGCATCTTTAGAGATGCTTTTTTTATGCGATTTCTTTTGGAAATGCAGTAAAACTCAGCTTAAGCAAAAATGAACTGGTAAGTTATGTTTTTATTATCAGCCTATGATTTTTTTGGTTATTCTTGCTTCATTTGAAAATTAACATTGTCAAAACTATTCTCATTTAAGATTAAGTTCAGATTCAGAACTTAGACTGGTCGATCGAACTGGAAAATTGTGAAATTTCAACCTACAGAATTAGGAATATCCGATGACAAATGCTCAAGATGATGTGCAGGCAACAGAGCAGACAGCATCAACTTCTGATGACGCAATGAAGTCTAAACGCAAAAAACTACTCGGTTATTTTGCCTTGATTGTGATTATTGCCGCCATTTTATATGCGATTTGGGCTGTATTTTTTAATCATTCGATCAGCACCGACAATGCCTATGTGGGGGCTGAAAATGCTCAAATCACCTCTATGGTGAGCGGTCAGGTTGCCAAAGTCTTGGTCACTGACACAGCACAAGTCAAACAAGGTGATATTCTGGTTGAAATTGACAATCGAGATGCAACGATTGCTTTGGCGCAGGCAAAGGCTGAATTGGCAAAAGCAAAACGTCAATATCAACAAAGTTCAGCCAATAGTAGTTCATTAAGTTCACAAGTTATCGTGCGTGACGATGAAATCAATAGTGCCAAAGCACAGGTTGCCAAAGCACAGACGGATGTAGACAAAGCCAAACAGGATTATGATCGCCGTGCATCACTGGCAGCGACAGGCGCGATTTCCAAAGAAGAACTGACTTCTGCACAAAGCGCATTGCATACAGCACAAGCCAATTTAAATGTGGCTCAGGCTGGACTATCTCAGGCTGAATCTAATCGTAAAGCGGCCATGAGTAACTTGGCTGCCAATGATGCCTTAATTAAAGGTACCGATGAAGACACGCTTCCAGATGTATTGGTCGCTCAGGCGAAAGTTGAACAAGCACAGCTTGATCTGGATCGTACCGTGATTCGCGCGCCAGTTGATGGTGTAGTCGCACGTCGTAATATTCAGGTTGGTCAGCGTGTCGCTCCCGGTACAGTGATGATGAGTGTTGTTCCGATTTCTCAACTGTATGTCGATGCTAACTTTAAAGAAAGTCAGTTGGCTAAAGTCCGTGTGGGACAAACAGCAACCCTGACTTCAGATTTGTATGGTGATGATGTTGAATATCATGGCAAGGTGATCGGCTTCTCTGGCGGAACGGGCGCTGCTTTTGCCTTAATCCCTGCACAAAATGCGACAGGTAACTGGATTAAAGTGGTTCAGCGTTTACCTGTACGGATTGCACTTGATCCTAAAGAGTTGGCAGATCATCCATTACGAGTGGGTCTGTCAATGGAAGCCAAAGTCGATCTTTCTTCGAAGAAGTAATCTATGAGTGCTCAAAATCAGGCGGCATCACGGACACCTTTTGCCGAGTTAAGTGGTGGTCGCTTGCTGCTTGCAGCATTTGTCATCGCGTTATCTAATTTTATGGTGGTACTCGATACCACTATTGCCAATGTTTCTGTACCGCATATTACAGGAAATCTGGCAGTTTCTTCTTCGCAAGGCACATGGGTGGTGACCTCCTATGCAGTTGCCGAAGCGATTTGTGTTCCATTGACAGGCTGGCTGGCAAGCCGTTTTGGTACAGTTCGTGTCTTTGTGATGGGGCTGATTGGTTTTACTGTATTCTCATTTTTATGTGGACTCTCGACCAGCCTTGAAATGTTGGTGTTGTGTCGGATCGGGCAGGGTTTGTCTGGTGGGCCATTGATGCCGCTCAGTCAAACTTTGCTGATGCGTATTTTCCCACAGGAAAAACATTCTCAAGCGATGGGACTTTGGGCAATGACCACCGTATTAGGTCCGATTCTAGGTCCGATTTTAGGTGGTTTAATCAGTGATAATTTGTCTTGGCACTGGATTTTCTTTATCAATATTCCTGTTGGGATTATTTGTGTGATGGCAGCCATCCGACTGCTATCTGTGGCAGAAACAGATACCGTTCGCTTAAGAATCGATAGTGTTGGCTTATTTCTATTAGTACTGTGGATTGGTGCATTACAGCTCATGCTAGATTTGGGGCATGAACGTGACTGGTTTAATAATACCAGTATTGTCATGCTTGCGTTGACGGCCATTATTGGTTTCATTGTTTTTCTGATCTGGGAAATGACCGATAAACAGCCTGTGGTCAATCTCTGGATCTTTCGGCATCGAGGTTTTACGGTGTCGGTTCTGGCGCTGTCCTTTGGTTTTGGCGCGTTTTTTGGCAGTATTGTCCTGATTCCCCAATGGTTGCAAATGAACCTCGGTTATACCGCAACTTGGGCAGGCTATTTGACGGCAACCATGGGTTTTGGTAGCTTAACCATGTCGCCTATAGTTGCTAAATTAGCAACAAAACATGATCCACGCGCTTTGGCCAGTTTTGGTCTGTTACTGCTGGGTGTTGTGACCTTTATGCGAGCCTTCTGGATTACCGATTCAGACTTTATGACTTTGGCTTGGCCGCAGATATTGCAAGGCTTTGCTGTGCCATTTTTCTTTATTCCTCTGTCCAATATTGCACTTGCTTCGGTTCTCCCACAAGAAATCGCATCCGCTGCGGGATTGATGAACTTCCTAAGAACTATGGCAGGGGCAATTGGCGCGTCTATTGCGGTCACCATTTGGGATGACCATGCCAAAGTTGCCCGTAGTGAAATGGTCTCGAGCTTACATGTTGAAGAAACCCAAAACACGCTGATTCAGAGTGGTTTTAGTCCAGACAGTACATTGGGCATTATTTCTAGTCTAGTGGATAAAGAAGCGATTACCATGTCGGCAAATCATGTGTTTTTGTTATTTGCTATGGCTTTCATTTTTGCAGGATTCATCATCTGGTTAAGTCCAAAACCACAGCGCAGTTTACAAGGGCCTGCACCTCATTAAGTAAAAATAGGGAACTTGAGTTCCCTATTTTTACTCGGCTGAATAAATTCTGACTCTGGTCAGTTTCAACTATTTAAAAGATCAAGATTGGATTTGAATATTTAAAATAGAGTCAATAAGCGTATCTAATCCAGTTTGTATGGATGCATTCCATTCAAATGAGCAATTTAAACGAATAGCATGTTGGTTATTTTCTAAAACATTAAAAAGAGCGCTAGGAGCAACGCCAATCTGTTGGGTGATGAGCTGATGGTAAAGCTCCAGACTATTAAGATATAAGGGAAGCTTGATCCAAATAAAGTAACCGCCCGAAAAACTATAAATTTCGCAGCATTGTCCCAAATGTTGTTTTAAATATTGAGTAAAGCGTTTTTTGTTCTTTTCCAGACGTTGACGTAATTGACGTAAATGCTTTTCATAATGATGACTCGATACAAATTCAACCAAAGCATTTTGAATCAAGGTATTGGCTGAAATGGTGCTCATCAGTTGCAAATGCTGAATTTGCTCTGAATATTTTCCTGCATAGACCCAACCTACACGAAAACCAGCACCTAAAGTTTTTGAAAAAGACGAACAATGCAAAACTAGATTATTACTGTCAAAATATTTCATGGGAAGCGGCTTATTTAAACCAGAATAAAGTTCCTCATAGACATCATCTTCAATTAAATGGATGTGATATTGATGTAAAAGTTTGGCAATTTTATATTTGAGATCATCACTCACAGTAAATCCAATCGGATTCTGGGCATTTAACATAAACCAGCATACTTTAATTGGATAATGTTGAATGATTTGTTCAAAGGCTTGCAGGTCAAAACCATGTGTCGGATGTTCTGGCAGCGTAATCACTTTTAAGCCTAAGCGTTCTGCGGCTTGCCATGCCCCATAAAAGGTGGTCTGTTGTAATAATATATAGTCACCTGGCTGAGTCAGCGCCTGTAATGATAAATTCAAGGCATCCAGACCCCCCGACGTAATCACAATATCATCTGCATCGGTGGCTATTCCTTGCATGGCATAACGCTGGGCAATCATTTTGCGCAAGGCCAGATTTCCTGGTGGAAGATTACTGGTTTGATCATAACTATTTCGATCTCGTGCCATCTGACTTAAGGTTTGCAGCAGCTTTGCTGGCGTCAGCAGATGATGATCTGGAAAAGCAGAACCAAATGGCACAATATCTTTGGATTGAATCGATTTTAAATACTTAAAGACAAGAGAGTTGATCTCTATTTTAGGATTTAGTGAAACGAGGGTTGTTGCTTGAGGAGTTTGGTTTTTTGACTGTTCAGCAACAAAATAACCCGATTTTTCTTTTGAATAAATTAAGCCTTGTGCCTCAAGATTCTGATAGGCATTCATCACGGTCATCAAACTAAACCCAGAAATTTCAGCTTGTTCACGTAAAGAGGGCAATTTGCTTTGCGCAGGCCATGTCCCATTTTCAATCAATTGTTTTAAATGCTGCGCCAACTGTTCAGATTTATACATTGCAATGAAAAACACAATCGAAAGAAAGATATAACACTTTAGCGTAGATTTAATCGAAAATGGACTAAAATGGATGTAAAAATATAACAGATTAAGAGAAACTGCTTCATCTGTTATATTTTTTATAGCTCAATCTGTATCTTACAATCCACCTATTTTCCAAAGACAATAGATTAAAACTCAAGCAGATATACATTTTTAGATTTGATTTACTGTTGAGATGAAATAAAGAGGTGTGATGTGTTCAAAACTGAAGAATTAAATCAACTGTTGAAGATTTTTCCTGAACAGGCACCTTCTCAGAATGTACAACAACAGATTTTAAATCAATATGTTAATCTCGAAGCAACCATCCTACGTGCCAAAGTATTAAGAAGTATGGCGCCTGTAGATTTGACTTATATGATCCAGTCTGCGATTAAACAGGATGATATGAATGTGGCTTATGTTTTTTCGCCCTTCATCTTGGCGAATTTAAATAAAAAAACTATTTATTCAACGCCTTTTACTCCCATGATTCGCGATCTGCTGTCACCATTTTATCAAGTTCATCATCACACTCAAATTCATATTGATCGGACATTGGAGTCCTTAAATCTGTATCTGGATATTTTTGAATATGATGATGATTTAGATTTTGTATTTTTAAAATTGATTCAGGCAATATGTCGTTCAGATACTTCAAAAATATTTATTTTGACGTACTTAAAAACTGATTTAGAAATCTTAAATCAAATGAGTCATTTTTTAAAAGTCAAAATATATGTCATTAAACAACAGGCTGGAGATGTAGCCTTTAGATCGAATCAAATCGATCAGAAAAAATTACTGTTTAAAAGAAAAGATGATTTGCACCAAAAGCTTTGCCATGAATTTTCTGAAATAAATGTACCATTAATCATGTTGACGCATGGTTTTAGCCCAAAACAGGCACATCATTTGATAGAAGATATGTTTTATTCGGAACATATTTTTGAAAAAATTTCAGTCTATGCCGAATATATTCAAACGCAAATTCAAAATGTAAATATGCTGAAGCGTTTAGAAAGTTCTTCGATTTAATTTATTTTTTAAATATTGAGGAGTCTGGTCTTATGTCAAAGGATCAATCAAAATTTCCATTTGTGGTCGTAGGAATTAGCATTTTTTTAGGTTGTATGTTCTTAGCATTATTTTATTTTGCTGTGAGCCATGAACCTGAATATATGCCATCCCAGCAACAAAAGCAGGTAGTGGTTGAACATCAGTAATTTTTTATTAAGTATATGAATTTTAATATTTTATTTTAATTTATTGTTGTGGGTTTAAGTCAGGTCGATCATCATTGAGGTTAATGATATGCAATTTTTAAAGCAAAAAAATAAGGCAAGTTTTGTCTTCTTTATCATTACGTTATATGCCTTTTTAGGTTTTGCTATTGGTTATGTCATTTGGGAATATCTGTTATAAATTTCAAGATAGTACTATTATTTATTTGGTATAAATTATATCGCGATGAATTGATTCATTGAAATTTTAACATTTAAATTTTTTTAATCAAAACGTTTTTAATAATGCTAACAGGCTGGTTGAGATTGAAGCCTGTTAGCATTATTCATATAGGCAAAATAGACTTCTTTCATCATTGTTTGAAGCCCTTTATTTTTCTTTCATAGGAAGAAATAAAGGGGATTTATGAAATAAGTCTAATAGATAATACTAAATATATTTATTTACACCACGATTATTCATACCGACTCGTTGCTTAATTTTGGCTTGATCAGCATCATAAAGATGATTTAAAAAAACAGGAAGTGTTTTGTCATCAAGTGCAGATGGAGAAAACATTTTAAAGTTCATTTTCTTAAAAAATTTATTAATCTCTGAATTACGTTGCACATATTTCATTGACCAATCTTTAAACTTGGTTTCCTCAATCTCCATAATTTCAAATGAAATAATTTCACAATGGCGTTCATCTTTACAGATATTGGCAAATAATGCTTCGACGATCTCTTTTTCACCTTGCAAGCATTGAAAAAAAGAGCCATCAGCATAGTAAAGCACGCCGCAAATATCATGACGACTATTAAAATCACGAGCTATGGTCAAAATATCATTCAGATCTTGTAACAGATCTTCTGATTGTAGATTGCGAGTACTCGCATAACATAACTGAATTTTCATAATTGCACATTCCTTAAATAACTTACGTCACATTTCAACTAAAAATGAGCAATAAAGAGTCAATAAAATTTATATCTTATTAATAAATAGAGATTAAATTTAGAGGAGTGGGAGTGACGTATCTCATAGTAGTCTGTTTTTCACAAATTGGCGAATTATTGAAATTAACTATAATTTAATAATTTGATTTAATTAATTAAATTAACTAAATAATATTTTTGGGTAATTTGTTATAATTCAAATAATTAATGAGATATATCAATTAAATTAAAATAAATGATAAAAATAAATTTCTTTAAAATATTAATTCATATCTTATTGATAAATATATCAAAAATTAAAATGATTGATTAATAAATGAACATTTGTAAGCTATGGATTACACTGTTGTAAGCTATGGATTAAAAAATGATGCATGACTAACGATCTAAATCTATAGAAAAATGTCGGTGAACTGATTTGTTTTTTCTTTGACTAAGAGAACTTTGGCTTTTTAGTTTTTAAGATTTTGATGACTTTGAATCGTTTTCCCTGAAGAGAAATCGTTTCACTGACTTTAGCGTGATTAAGCTGTTCCCATGATTCAAATGGAAAAAATTCATAGCTTTCAGCATAAACCCATAACCAATGATGAGTATTCATAAGGGTTTGAGTATTGAAAGTGACATCTTTCACACGAATGATTTGATGTTGATTTTTATCTTCATCTTGAAGAATGATGCGATGATTCTCCATAGATGATGCTCCCTAGAGAATTATTTAGATGATTTGTAGCTGGTATTAATTAATATTAACAAATCTCGGGCTATAAAAATGGATGCTCTGTATAGTTATAGTTTTAAAATTTGTGGAAATTTTACAAAGCTGATGCATATCATCATGCACAGATTGAATGACCATCATTATAATATTGTGATCTAATTCATTTTTAGTTTGAAGTGTTCTTGGTTTTTAATAAGGAATGATTTTTTTTATAATTGTTTAAATTCTCTTTATTTTTCTCCTATACGAAGAAATAAAAAGGGATGAATGAAAAAGTTCTCATGTAAGACTAAAGAAAAAACTGCTAAATATTAGAAAATACATAGAGTGATTATTATAATAGGAATTGGTTGAATTTAAATTTTTATTAAGAGACGATGTTTGAGTTTAAAATAAAAATTATAATAGTTTGTTTTGAGTTATACATGAAGCAAGAATGCTCCATGTATAACTCAAACAGTTCATTGAATCATGATTTCCATCTTTGATGGATGATCTGGATGTTCATCATGACGACTAGTTGCTTGAGATGTATCGATACCATTAATAATGATAGTCATACAGAAATTGCAATACGTTGTTTTAAAGTCTCACAGTATCGCTGGTTCCTAATTCTTGCTTTTCTCCTGAAATTGCAGCTTTAGTTAATTTATATAAAGTTGCAATCGTTCCTGCACTTTCCCAATACTGAGCTCCATGCGCATTTACCTGAATTAATTGTACGTCGGGATCCTGTTTTCCATTTTCAAAGAAAGCCTCATAAGCAGGAGACCAGAGTTCATCTAAAATGCTTTGATCATCAACAAGGTTTGCTGTGCCATGAATAGAAACATAATGGTTTGAAGAGGTGACATAGGCAAGGTTTACTTGAGAATCTGTCTGAAGGCTTTGACATAATTCAGATTTCTTGGAACCAATGAACCATACTTGACCATTAAATTCGCGATTTTGGGTGGTCATAGGTGCCGCGTGTAAATGTCCTTCAGTATTGCTAAAGGTGAAGATGACCGTTCTTATATTTTTAATGAGATCATTAATTTTTTCGTAGTCCGTCATTTAAAAATTCTCTTTATCAAATAAGTGAGTGGTTAGCATGCCTATATTGGGGGGCGTATAAAAACATCACTCTTGTTTCAAATGTTTAGTTTTTATGATCAGACTATGTGGATCATGTAAGCTAAGTAGGATTGTGTATCTAGTTCTTAAGATAAAGGCACTTTAACATATTGATTTCTTTTTTGAGTTTATAGACTTTATGACATATTTAAATCTTTTAACCTTTGTAAAATAATGAAAATAAAAAAATTATTCGGCTTTTTTTTTAATAAGAAATTTATTCAGTCTATGTAACAAATCATGAGTTTGTATCATTCAAATCAACTTAAGTAAATCCTAAGCGGATTGTTGAGGTGTTTAAGTAATTTTGCTTTATTTTTGATCGTTTTTAACTCAATCTAATTAAAAGCATTCACATTATAACGATGAACACATGAACATAAATATTCAAAATGAAAATAGCATATTAGCCCCTTCACATTATGATCGCTGTGAGGATGTGGTAAATGATATTTTTTCTCAAAATAAATCAATGGCATTATTTTTAGATATTGATGGAACTTTAGCAGAGTTTCAAATCGATCCATCAAGTTGTTTTATTTCAAAAGACATACTGGATTTAATCCAACATATTCAACAGCATCTTACTGTAGCTGCGATCACAGGTCGAGATTTATCATCTGCCAAGCACATGTTTGGAGCAATTGATCTACCTATTGCAGCCTTGCATGGTTTGTTGATTTATCTCAATGATCAAAATCAATTTTCTAAGCATTCTCAAAGTGAATTGTTTCAAGCGCTTGAGACTATTTTAAATAAGGATATTCAACGTTATCCAGAATTAATTATTGAAAATAAACAACATGCGATCGCGCTACATTATCGAAAATGCCCTGAACTACAACAGATTGCTAGTCTGATCATGCAGCGCCTACAACATCAACATGACCAGCTTCGATTGATCAAAGGCAAATATGTCTATGAATTAGTTTGGAATGATATTGATAAAGGTCAAGCCATCACAGAAATCTCGCACTTACTCAATCTGCAAAATCATTTAGCTATTTTCATTGGCGATGATCGAACCGATGAAGATGGTTTTAGCTACGTCAATCAAATGAAAGGCGTAACCATCAAGGTGGGTGAGGGTACAACAAATGCGACATATCGATTTAAAAATATTGATCAGGTCAATTTCTTTTTAAGGGTTTTTTTAGAACGACTACGTGATACCGCCATTCCTGAACATTTAGAAAAATATGGAGAAGAACATGTCTAGGCTTATTATATTATCGAATCGTGTCAGTTTACCTCAATCTGAAAAATGTGTAGCAGGCGGCTTAGCCGTCGCTATGCAGGATGCTTTGAGTAAAGTCGGCGGTATATGGGTAGGCTGGAATGGCGAGAAAGTTGAACAACAGACCAATCAACGCTTTGATATTTTATACAAATCAAAAATTACCTATATCACCTGTCCGCTCACCCAGAAACAATATCAGGATTATTACTGTGGTTTTGCTAATAATAGCTTGTGGCCAATGATGCATGACCGCGCTGATTTGATTGATTATCAATATGATGAATATCAAACCTATCAACAAGTGAATGCTTTATTTGCCAAAAAAATAAGTGAATTTGCCGCGCCAGATGACTTGATTTGGGTGCAAGACTATCATTTCTTAAGTGTTGCACGTCATTGTCGTGAATTGGGCATGCAAAATAAAATCGGTTTCTTTTTACATATTCCATTTCCAGCGCTTGAACTGTGGAAAAAGTTACCCGTTGCCAATACGCTACTTCAGGATATCTGCCATTATAATTTAGTTGGATTACAGACCCAGCAAGATCAAAAGAATTGTCTACAGGTATGTACGCAATTATTGCAAGCACAAAAAATTCAAAAAAATAGTTTAAGTCTGAATCAGCGCTTGGTTTCGATTCAACATTATCCGATTGGGGTCGATGTTAAAGGGATCCAAAAATCGGTTGCAGATTTAGCAAATGCTCGCTCAGAGCTACAGACTAAGCACTTGGCGATGAAAACCATTATTGGAGTAGATCGTATTGACTACTCTAAAGGCTTATTCGAGAGGTTTAATAGTTTTGCTCACTACTTAGAGCAACATCCTGAACGGCGTGGGCAGATTCAACATTTACAAATCGCATGTCCTTGTCGCCTTGATGTCGCCACCTATAAACGTCTATTTGAACGATTTAAATTAAAAATGGATATTATCAACAACGAATTTAAGCGAGAGGACTGGTATCCGATTGTATGTAGTTATGAATCAAAAGCACACAATCAACTGATGCAGTTTTATCGTGATGCAGATATCTGCTGGATTAGTTCACTTAAAGATGGAATGAATTTGGTCGCAAAAGAATATATTGCTGCACAAGATCCACAAAATCCGGGCGTGTTGATTTTATCAAAATTTGCTGGAGCGGCAGAACAAATGACCGATGCTCTGGTTGTTGATCCAACAGACCGTGAAGCCATGTCGACCGCACTGGAAACAGCACTCAATATGCCATTGGCAGAGCGAAAAAGTCGCTACCAGAAACTAATTCATGGACTAAGCATTTATGATATCAATGACTGGTGTCAAGATTTTCTAAATGACCTTGAATGTACTCAATACTTACATAATTTTGAGTATGAAAATATCCTTTCTTCGGTTTTGTTTTATCCTGACGCGTCATCGTCATATCGGATCTAAACAATAAATAATATCAACATTCGAACTGAGATTTATCACAACGCTTAGAGTAAAAATAAAGTCTTTGTGCTAACAACCAAAGACTTTATTATTGATACAAACTATTTTTGAGCCTTGATTTGACTAAAGTGATTCAGTGCCAGAATTGATAGAATTAAACCCGCCAGACATGCAAAGACTAATTGAAGACCTATATATTCTCCAATAATGCCAATCAGGGCAGGTCCAGTTAATGATCCTGTATAGGCAATGGTCGATACACATGATAAAGCAGCCGCTTTTTGCATGCTATTTTGTCGTCCAACGCGTGAAAACATCACAGGTACAATATTGGCCGAACCTAAGCCGAGTAAAGCATAGCCAATCAGAACAAATATCCATTGCGGTGCCAGTATGATACTCATCAATCCGACAAATGCACAAATCACACTATACTGAATCAGCTTGGATTCACCCAATAGCTGAAGTGCTTGTTGACCCATTAAACGGCCCGCAGTCATGGCGATAGCAAAACAGGTATAACCCAGTCCTGCATAAGCAGCATTCAGACCAAAATTATGCGTCAGATAAATGCCGCTCCAGTCCATCGCTGAACCTTCAGATAAAAAGCTAATAAAGCAAATCATCCCGATAATCAGGATTAAAAGGCTCGGGCGTTTTTTTGTGTTGCTGACTGATAAATCTTCGTGAGACTTTTCATTGAGTGGAGTCTCTTTTGGTATAACTGCTAATGCATAAGGAACACTTACGAAGCTCATCGCGACCAGAACCAGACCAATCATAAAAACACTGATCACAGGTGAAACGCCGATTGCCAACAAAACTGTCATGCTCATGACGCCAAGCAAGCCGCCTAAACTGCACATGCCATGAAAACCTGACATCATGGGTTTATCCGAATTCTTTTCTACAAAAACCGCTTGGAAATTGACCGTTACACCCAAGCTACCTGCCGCAGTTCCGAAAAAGAATAAAATTACCGCCATACTTAGCGCGGTACTACCCAATGCTAAAGCAGGTAATGATAGTAAGAGCATCAGCAGGGCAGCACTGATCAGCACTTTACAGCCTATACGATAAATTAATAGGCCAGTGATGGGCATAGCCAAAATCGCGCCTAAACCACTACATAGCAGTAATAGACCAAAGTCTGCGTGATTTAAATGCAAACGCTGTTGTGCAAATGGAATCAAAGGAGCCCAAGCTGCTGTTGCAAAACCGAGTGAAAAGAAAGCAAGACGTGTTGAAAGACGTTGAGCTACAAGTTGAATTTGAGCATCAGCGCGTGCTGCTCTGGAAAAAAAGATCATGCTAAAGCCGCCAATCTAAGACCCGATATTATCCCTTCCAGATAAGCCATCCATGTAAAAACCCTCACTTAAGTCATAGAAAATTTCTACAACCAAGCGAGGGTTTATTTGGCGAAATTATACACAATTTTATATAAATAGCATTAGTTTTTTTAAAATTAATATTTATAAAAATCAGTAACTTAAATTTTATTTTGTTAAGTTTTTGAAAATATTTAAGAAACTTTTTTGAGTCATCCTGAAATCAACAAAATGATCTTAAAATCCTTTTGGTTGCTTATGTGAAAAGTGACTTTAAATCAAATAGATAAAAAATTAAACAGCTTATATATAGACTTGATCAGAACATTGCATGATACAGTATCGAAAGCGGACTCAAACTGGAGAGTTAGATTCGTGCTAAAACCCAGTCAATGAAACGCTGCTTATCATTATAATCGGGCGCATCGTGAATCGAGACGATCAGAGGAAAACCAAAGTTTCCAATAATTCGATGTGGTTTTTCATATTCAAACGCAACATCATTTTCTTCATGTATTTCTCTAAAAAAATCGATAATTTTTTCACATTGGGCTTTTTTAGAGAAATTTGGTCGTTCTTTTATAAAATCATAAATTTGATTTAGAACCTCATCTGTATTTCTATTGCGAAACATAGTCTATCTCCCAGCATGATATTTTCTCATGTTTATGCGTGATAAAACATTGAGATGAACAACGATAACAAGAAGTTTAAAATGGATAAGCTGACAAAAAAATAAGATATTTCTTACAGCAAATGTAGGAAAACTCTTACATTTGATTAAAAAATAATCACATCCAATGATGCTTAAAATTTTTAGAAATAGTTTAATTTAGCGCTAGATGCTTAAGCCTCTTTTAGATCACTTAAATAAATAGCCACTATCATCTAAGTCATGCTGCCAAAGGATAAGATGACATTGACCGTTTTATTTCATAATTTTATCTAGCCGTTATTTAGATCAGTGCAGATAGGGAGATGAGTTGAGTCCTAATCTTTGCGCAATCAAAATAATCAAAGAAAGCCGAATAGACTTTAGCTATAACTCGGACTTTATTTTTATTTAAATGTTATTGTATTTATTAGATATTTCATTAAAAATTCAGTTCTTAGATCATCTCGATAAGATTGAAGAAAGCATCTTTAATGGTTATAGAGATGCTTCCAAGCTTTAAAATGGTCTACAAATTGCCTAGATAATTAAACCCCGATCACGACGCGCCAGTAAAATTCGCTCACAGGCAACGATATACGCGGCTGTTCGAAGTGAACAATTGGCATGTTGTGCACGATCCCAGACATCATGAATGGCTTTACGCATAATTACGTCCATACGATGATTAATTTCATCTTCCGTCCAGAAGTAACTGGCTAAATCCTGTACCCATTCAAAATAACTGACAGTCACACCGCCCGCATTACAAATGACATCTGGAACAATCACAATGCCACGTTCATTGAGTACGTCATCTGCGGCCGGATCGGTGGGGCCATTGGCACCTTCTAAAATCAGCTTGGTTTGAAGTTTCTGTGCGATTTCTTTGCTAATCACACCTTCGAGTGCAGCAGGGATAAAGATGTCGGCTTCAATATTCCAGAGTTCATTTTTGTCGATATCATGAACCATATCAAAGCCTTTAATGGCGCCTTGTTGTTTCTGATAAGCCAATAAATCTGGAATGTTAATGCCTTCAGGATGATATAGTGTTGCGGTGTGATCCTGTACCGCAATCACTTTTGCGCCAGACTCATGGAACAGTAAGGCTGCTTCAGCGCCAACATTACCAAAGCCCTGTACGCAGACCGTTGCATGCGCAATGTCTAAACCAATTTTTTGTGCGGCTTCCAGTCCTGTGACAAATACACCACGCCCAGTGGCTTTGGAACGACCAAGTGAACCACCCAAATGTACTGGTTTACCTGTCACCACCCCAGTCACAGTAGAGCCTGCATTCATGGAATAAGTATCCATCATCCATGCCATCACTTGGGGTGTCGTACCCACATCTGGCGCAGGAATATCTTTTTGTGGTCCAATAATTAAATTGATTTCCGTAGTATAGCGACGTGTTAAACGCTCTAACTCATTTTTAGACAACGTCGTCGGATCAACTCGAACGCCACCTTTAGCACCGCCAAAGGGTAAATTTAACGCTGCGCATTTAATAGTCATCCAGCCTGCCAGCGCCATCACTTCGTTCAGATTCACATCAGGATGAAAACGAACCCCGCCTTTACCCGGACCACGAGTAATACTGTGTTGAACACGAAAACCTTCAAAATGACGAACCGTACCATCATCCATTTTGACTGGAATATTCACGATCAATGAACGCTTTGGACGACGTAAATGATCCAGATTTTCTTTGAGATCGCCCAGATATGGCTCTACACGATCCAGTTGTTCCAGAAAGTTGAGCCAAGCTTGACCTTCGTTTTCATCAACATAAGATAAATTTTGCATGGGGATTACCTCAAGATTCCGAAGTAGGCTGAGCAACAGAAGGATTTGAATGTTTCATGCTGAGTAACGCTTGTTGATGACGCTCTTCGCTGAATTTTCCTTCCCATTTAGAAATTACTAACGGTGCGAGCGTATTACCTAAAACATTCAATGCTGTATTAGGCATATCCATCAGACGATAAACCCCTGCGATAAAGGCAATACCTTCGAGTGGAATCCCTGCACTGGATAACGTTGCCGATAAAATCACAAACATAAAACCCGGTACGCCTGCTGCACCTTTAGAGGTAATGACCATCGTCACCACCAGCATGATCTGATCTGCAAGCGACAAATGGATGCCATAAATCTGGGCAATAAACAGCGTTCCCAAACCAAGGAAGAGTGATGCACCGTCGAGATTAAATGAATAACCCGTTGGAACCACAAAGCTTGAAATACCGCGGTCAGAACCAAAACGTTCAGTCTTTTGGATCACTTGCGGCAATACCGTGGTCGAACTTGCACTTGAAAAGGCCAGCACCAGTTCCGCTTTCATAAAGCGAATCAGCTGGAAAATATTGATTCCGATGAATCGGGCAATCAGACCAAAGACAATGACAACAAATAAAATTGCAGTGACATAAGTTGTGCCAATCAATTTAAGCAGAGGCAACATGGATTCCATGCCGAAATTGGTCACGGTGACTGCGATCATGCCAAAGATACCAATTGGAGAATACGCCATAATCATGTGTGTCACTTTGAACATGGCTTCTGACACAGAAGAGAAGAAAGAAACCACAATGTCTTTTTTCTCGTGAGGTAAAGACGCGACGCCTAAACCAAACATCACAGCAAAGAAAATTACAGGAAGCAAGCTACCTTTTGCCATGGCATCGACAATATTGTCTGGGATGATATTTAAAATAACATGACCTAGACCATGCTTGGTTTCGGTGGTCGGTAAAGTATTCACATGCGCAGCAACCATCGATGAAAGGTCAGCACCTGCACCCGGTTTTACGACATTTCCAACCACTAGACCAATGATAATGGCTGTCGTGGTCACACACAGGAAATAAAAAATAGTTTTAGCACCCATGCGTCCCATGGATTTGCCATCGGAATGCCCCGCAATACCCACGACCAGACATGAAAAGACGATCGGGATCACGATCATTTTCATCAGTTTAATGAAAATATCACCCATCGGTTGGAAGACTTGTTCGATTAACCATTTATTATCGGAAGGATGAGTATTGAGGTAAAAACCCACTAAAATACCCAAGACCAAACCGATCATGATTTGCCAGACTAATGAAATTTTTGGTTTCTTGTTCATCATTCACCCCAAAAGGAGTAGGGGTGAGAGCATAAAGTGTTGCGCTGTCATCCGTGACGGCCTCTCCATACCTGCATCGGCTCGATTAGTTTGACATCGTGGTTATGCTCTCAACAT
The DNA here is from genome assembly GCF_019355975.1 of Acinetobacter septicus. Taxonomy (NCBI): domain Bacteria; kingdom Pseudomonadati; phylum Pseudomonadota; class Gammaproteobacteria; order Moraxellales; family Moraxellaceae; genus Acinetobacter; species Acinetobacter septicus. Next base: position 2,952,941 of record NZ_CP079898.1, read on the forward strand.
CGTTAATAATAAAGAATACGATTAAGCGAGTTTTGCAACCGCATTCTTGATCCGTTGACATCCTTCTTCAATCACTTCGATTGAGCTTGCAAAAGAAAGACGAATAAATGGGGACATGCCATAAGCCTGACCACTGACCGTTGCAACACCGCCTTCGCGCAGTAAATATTCAACGACATCGGCATCCGACTGGATCACTTGCCCTTGAGGTGTGGTTTTACCAATCAGACCTGCAACATGGGCAAAGACATAAAATGCACCTTGCGGCGGTTCAAAATCAAAACCAGAAATTTGTTGAAGCAAATCGACCACACGCTGACGACGTGTTTTATAGATTTCCAGCATGTCATAAATGGGCTGTTGATCACCCACAAATGCAGCTACTGCGGCAGCTTGGCTGACCGAGCTTGGGCAAGTCGTAGTTTGTGAGATCAGTTTGGTCATGGCTTTGATTAACCATTCTGGCCCAGCGGCGTAACCTATACGCCAGCCTGTCATGGCATAACCTTTTGAAGCACCATTAATAATCAAAATACGATCTTTTAAATCAGGTGCGATCTGAGCCAGTGAAATATGCTGATGGTCGTCATAAACGAAAAATTCATAAATTTCATCTAGCATAATCAGGACATGAGGATGCTTTCTCAGCAGTTCTGCTAAAGCTTCAAGTTCCTGTTTTGAATACACTGCACCTGTTGGGTTGTTTGGATAATTCAACACCACCCAACGGGTTTTTTCGGTAATGGCTGGTGCTAGATCTTTGGCTGTAAGCTTAAAACCATTATCCTGACGCCCTTCAATCACCACGGGCGTCGCGTCATTCAAGGTAGCCAAATCAGGATAAGATACCCAATATGGTGCATGAATAATCACTTCATCCTGTACATCTAGCGTTGCTGCAAAAGCATGAAAAATAAGTGGCTTACCACCACTACCACATACGATCTCATTAATGCTGTAATCAAGCTGATTATCGCGTTTCAGTTTTTGGCTGATTGCCTGACGTACTGCGACTGTACCTGCTGCATTGGTATAGTGGGTATCACCTTTGCGCATCGCTTCAATCGCTGCTTGCATAATGTGCTCAGGCGTATCGAAATCAGGCTCACCAATGGTGAAGTTAATAATATCTTTACCTTCTGCGCGTAATTTATTGACCAGATCATTGGCAGCAATACTTGGTGATGGTTTGATCATCTGCAAGCGCTGAGAAATAAAATTCATGGCATTCATCAGAGGTATCCCTTTTCATGAAGTAGATCCATATACCACGATTGATTCTCAACACCAGACGCGATCATTTCTTTGACTTTATTTTCCTTGTCTGCATGTTTGGCGGCTAAGGCAAGTAATTCATCTTTGTGTGCATAAGGGAAAGACACCACACCATCTTCATCACCGACAATGATGTCACCGGGATTAACGATTTGACCACCGACAATAACAGGCACATTAATTTCACCTGGGCCTGTCTTAAATGGGCCGCGATGAGTAATCGAACGGGCATAACATGGTGTATTTTCAAAACTGGCAACATCACGAATTGCGCCGTCAATCACAAAACCAACACAGCCACGACGGATGCAGTCTAATTTGATCAGTTCGCCAATAATCGCGTTATTTTCATCGCCTTGAGCATCAATCACCAAAACATGACCGTCTTGCAACATGGTCATGGCTTTGTATACCAATAGGTTATCTCCGCCACGGACTTTTACGGTGAGCGCATTTCCGATCAGTTTTCCTGTTTTATTAAAACGTTGTAGACCATGAATACCGACATTACGGTTCATGTTGTCGCTGAGATGAGGCGTCACGACATCAACAAATTGTTGACGTTCTTGCTGAGTCAGTGGCGTTGCTGCGGGGTGAATCATACTGCCGGGTAATGACATGGTGGTATCCTCTAATTCTCAAAATCCATTGAAGATGATTTTTCCTCTTGAGCTGATACTAGCAATGCTTAAACAATATTTTTAGCGATATTTATCTATATTTTTAAAACACTTTTTTTCATGTTTTATTTTTTTAAATATTTTTTTATAAATAAAAACAGTGTCTTATTGATATTAAAACTTGTCCATTAAGTTCTGGCTATTTGCTATCCGTGATTAAAGGATTTATGTTGATCTCATCCAGAAGGAAATCAATATGATCACGTTTAAACAAATGGAAGCACTGACTTGGATTTGTAAGTTAGGTGGTTTTGAAGCGGCAGCAGATAAATTGCACATGTCACAGTCGGCGATTTCAAAACGTATCCATGAGCTTGAAAGCTCATTTGATATCGAAATTTTTGACCGAAGTAATCGTAATGCCAAACTCACTGAACAGGGTAGGGAGCTTCTGATTTATTGTCAGGAAATTTTGGAACGCCGTGATGTCATGCTCGAAAAAGTCAGCGATAAAAAAGTGTTGATCAGTCGTTTACGTTTAGGGGTGACTGAATTAACTGCAATGACCTGGCTACCAGATTTTATTGAAAAGATCCGACAAATTTATCCACGAGTACATATTGAGCCGACCGTTGAAGTCAGTCGGGTCTTATTTGAAAATATTATTAATGACCAGCTCGATATTATTATTGCGCCTGATATGTATGATGATGTTCGATTAAAATCACTTCCCCTTAAAAGCGTAGAAAATGTCTGGATGTGTTCACCCAAACTCATTCCAAAAAATAAAAATATTGATTTTGAACAAGCCAGCCGTGAGAAATTTTCATTTTTTGTTCAAGGCGCAACTTCAGGTACGGGCTTGATTTATGAGCGTTATTTTTTATCGCAAAAAATTACTTTAAATAAAAATATTATTTGTAATAGTTTAATGGCGCAATTAGGTCTGACCATTTCAGGAATGGGCATTACTTATTTGCCATTAAAGCCGTTAGAACATTTAATTAATAGCGACAAATTAAGAATCTTAAATTTCACGCCAAGATTACCCCTCATTAAATACAGTGCAATTTATCGTTCTGACCGTGATTCAGGAATTGTTCCAGAGATTGCAGAAATTGCGGTAAAAACCTGTCATTTTGACAAGTTTTTAATTGGATAGCTTTCATGATTCATTATGAATGTTCTAAAACTTGACTAACCCATAGGCTTAAATTGAATGATCGGATGAGCAATTGGTGCAGAAAAACTATAATTTTTGCCGTGATCGATCTGTGTACATCGAATAAATCTAGCCAAGAGCAGAACTGATTATGGTTTTTATATTTTTATAGGTTTTTAAAGGCTTCGAATCTAAGCTATCAATAAATACCAACCACTCATATTCACTCAAACCCCGTGAGTGTAATGAATTTTATGGAAATATATGAAGAACTTAATCACGCTTCTAATTTTTTCAAAAAATTTAATCCCTTGTTTTTGTATGGAATTTTAATCAAGAATCCCAATCCCGAGTCAAAATTTAATAGTTTTATATCATGAGAAATGTCAAATAATTGGTTACTCATAAAATTAATAATAGATAAAAATATCAAATGCTTATGTGAAATTTACCAAATTATAATAAAAATTCAATAAATTGCAAATGTAAATGTTAATTATTATCATTATTTTGTTTTTACTGCCTTTAAGCAGTGTGTTGTTTAAGAAAAATCAAAAGCTAATGTCAGTGATTCGTCAAAAATCACTTACTTTACTCTATCTTAGAGGATCTTCCGATGAAAGAGCTTGCCAATCGTTTGGCGATGCAACATCTCGTCAATGCTTATACGCAGGAAACTGGTAAAGGGCATTTACTCGAAAACTTTCAACAAAACTCTCCCCAACAAGTGTTTAGCCAAGGCTTGACCTTACTTGTAATTCCAGTTGAAAGCTTAAATGCTCAAGTACTGGTTGCTTTATCGTATGTGAGTCGAGTGGGTCGACATCGTCTGGCCGCACTGCCAAAGTTATGGATCAATCATCAATTTCGTGATTTAAGTATGGTGGCGATTGCCACCATTTTATTGGAAGAATTAATTTGTAATGAAACCAATAAATTAGATGCGGCATCACTCATTGAGCGATGGATACAAAGTCGTGATGCCTTGCAGCAGTTTTTAAACCATCGATCACAGAACTTAGATGCTTTAATTGATGCAGAACAAAATTTTATCGAGTCTGAACAAGCTTTGTTGTTGGGACACAGTATGCATCCAGCACCGAAAAGCCGTACAGGTTTTATTCATGAAGATTGGCATAAATTTTCGCCTGAATATCAAGGGAAAACGCCACTTCATTTCTGGTTGGTTCATCCAGATTCGATTGCCGAAGGGAGTGCAGAAGGGCAACTCATTTCTAATCAGCTTAAAGATTATTTGAAATGGCACATGTCTGAAGCGGATGGACGTCTTTTAGAAAACTACCCGCATTATAAATTATTGCCTTTACATCCATGGCAAGCCCGTTATTTGCAAAGTAAGAAATGGTATGGTCAGCTGAAGCAAAAAACGAGATTGATTGATCTTGGCTTACAAGGGGTCGATTTTTATCCAACCACTTCCGTGCGAACACTGGCCAGTTTTTCATCGCCGTGGATGCTTAAACCCTCATTGTCAGTGATGATTACCAATTCAATTCGGATCAATCTGGCTAAAGAATGTCATCGGGGGGAATTGACACATCGGTTATGGCATAGCGTTTTAGGCAAACAAATTCTCAAAAATTGTCCCACCCTTAAAGCGGTGAATGATCCTGCATGGATTGCACTGAGACTGGATGATGAAATCATTAATGAAAGTATTTGTATTTTTAGAGAGCAGCCTTTTAACCGCAATGATCAGATTACCTGTATCGCCTCGTTGTGTCAGGATCATCCCACTAAACCACTGAATCGTTTTAATGCTTTATTTGACAAAATCAGTCAGCAGCATCCGTCATTTACCCATCAACAAATTGCAATGAACTGGTTTCATGACTTTTTAGAAATTAGCCTAAAACCATTGATGTATCTCTACCATGAATATGGCATGGCTTTTGAGTCGCATCAGCAAAATGTTTTGGTGGAACTTGAAAACTTTAAGCCCAAAAATATCTGGTTACGTGATAATCAGGGATTTTATTATATCGAGGAATTGGCCGAGAAAGTTCTTCACCAGTTTCCCGAACTCAATGAAAAAGCGCATGCAGTTGGACCACAAAGCTTTGTGGATGAGCGTTTCAGTTATTATTTCTTTGGCAATACCTTGTTTGGGTTGATGAATGCGATTGCTGCGACGGGCTATGTGTCTGAAGACGATTTACTCGAATATCTGCAAAAAACCTTAATCGCATTATTAGCGCAATATCCGCAAAGTTCATTGTTAAAAGGTTTGTTGTACAAAGACAGCCTGCCTTATAAGGGCAATTTGCTGACTCGGTTGCATGAACTGGATGAGTTGATTGCACCTGTTGAGCATCAATCTGTGTATGTTGAACTACCGAATCCACTGATGATCAAACAAGAGGATTTACTCTATGCTTGATTTTATTGGTATTGGTTTAGGCCCTTTTAATTTAAGTTTAGCCAGTTTGCTGCAAGACAAAACCAAGCTGAACTATTTATTTTTTGAGCAAAAAGATCAGTTTGACTGGCATGCAGGTATGCAACTACCTAACACCATGCTGCAAGTGCCGTTCATGGCAGATTTGGTGTCGATGGTTGATCCTACCAGTCCTTATAGCTTTTTAAATTATTTAAAACATCAGCAACGGCTATATAAATTTTATTTTCTTGAACAGTCGCATATTCCAAGACGAGAATATAATCAATATTGCCAGTGGGTTGCGGCGCAACTCGATCACATTCAATATCAGTCTAAAGTCGTGGGCATTGAAGCCTTAGCTTCTGGTTTTCAGGTGACTGTTGAACAACATGGTGTTAAGCAGCATTATCGCTGTAAACAACTCGTGATTGGCACGGGTCATGTTCCTCACTTACCCGCTTGCTTATCAGCTATTGCAGAAATTCGTCCTGAACAATGCTTACACTCAGCGCACTATCTGTTTAAAAATAAAGCTGATTTAAATGGAAATGTCGTCGTTTTAGGATCTGGACAGTCTGCGGCTGAAGTATTTCTGGATTTATTTGAGCTGCAAAATAATCGGCCAGATCAAAATATTGAATTGCATTGGTTTACCCGTTCCAGTGGTTTTTTCCCGATGGAATATGCACCGCTCGGTCTGGAGCATTTTAGTCCAGATTATCTGCAACATTTTTATCAACTTGATGAAAAAGTGAAGAGCAGTCAATTGGCTCAACAAGCCTTGCTTTATAAAGGCATTAGTGCCAAAACCATTCGTGAGATTTATCACAGACTCTATCAGCGCAGCATTTCTGGACAGCCTTTTGCGACTCATTTGCATAATAGTTGCGAGTTAATCGATGCGACATCTTTAACAAATGGACAAATCCGTTTGCATTTTGTGCATAAGACCACGCAACAGGCGTTTTACTTAGATGCTGATCATGTGATTGCAGCTACTGGTTATCGAACACCCCAGTTAAGTTTTATGGAAAAAATCTCGTCGCTGATTGAGCGAGATTCGAAACATCGCTGGAAGATTACTCAGGATTATCAGCTTGTACATTCAGGCTGCGGAAACATTTTTGTTCAAAATCAGGAAATGCATAGTCATGGTGTGGGTACGCCAGACTTAGGGTTGGGCGCTTATCGTTCGGCAGTGATTGCCAATCAACTGGCTCAGCAGACTCTGTATGAGTTAGGCGATCAGCCGCAAACGTTCCAACATTTCGATTTGAGTCAAAATCCAAATATTCAATTTACCCATTCTGTCACAAACATGGTTGAGACTTGTCAGGACCAATCAGATCACAGCGGAGTGGAGGTGAGTCAATATCGTCGTCCCACAAATCATCTGCTGCATCTTCAAAGAAATAAATCCAAGCTGAAACAAGTCTTGTCCCATGTTTTTCAGTACGAGAAATCCCTATGAGTTTTGCACAGTTACAAATTAACCAGCAGCAATGGAGAGCAGCTGGACAGCGTTTAATTGAAATGGCGATTGCTGAATTTTTATATGAAGAAATTATAGAAGTTCAGGCATTAGGCAATGGATTGTATCAATTACAGTTGGCAGACCGAACTTATCAATTTAATGGTTATCGCTATTTATTAGGTCACTGGAATATTCAGTCAGGCTCTGTTCGTGATTTAACTCAGCTCAATCATCAAGCAGCATGGAATTTACATGAGTTTATCGTTGCAGCAGCGCAAGCGACTCAGGTTAAGCCATTTACGCAAGCTTATCTGATCAAGGAAATGAACAATACTTGGTTGGCAGAAGCACACCTTTTTGATGAAAAACGCTTAAATAGTGAAGCCGTTTTAACGGAATCGCATCATCGAATTGAAGGAATGTTACGTGGACATCCGTGGCTCATCATGAGTAAAGGCCGTATGGGCTTTGGCTATGATGACTATCTCAATGCCGCGCCTGAATTGTCACCTGAAGTGAAAGTATTATGGTTAGCGGTACATCGTGATCTGGCCAATTATCGTTTTAGCTCAAACTGGAGTGCAGCAGAACTTTATCAGTATGAATTTGATGCTAAAGAGCTACAACACTTTGCGCAAAAACTATCTGAAAAGGGTTTGAGTGTCGAAGATTATTACCTCATTCCTGTACATGCATGGCAATGGCATCAATGGTTAGTGGCAACTTATGCCAATGAAATTGTCGATCAAAAAATCGTTGAACTGGATATCAGCTTCGACAGTTTTGTACCGATGCAATCGATTAGAACCCTATGTAATATTTCTAACCCGAAACGGCATTATATCAAGCTTCCCGTCAGTATTTTTAACACCGCTGTTTATCGAGGCTTACCTTCAAAACGAAATTTGGCTGCACCTGCTTTGACAGGTTGGCTTAAAAGTATTTTGGCCAACGATGCAGACTTACAAGCAAGTGGAGTGGTGTTTTTAGGAGAAGTTGCGACTTTAACCATTCATCAGCCATGTTTCGATCGTATAGATGGCGTGCCATATCAATTTAAAGAATTGTTCGGCTGTTTATGGCGTGAAAGTGTTGATCCGTATATTTCTTCCGATCAGCAAGTATTGTCACAAGCCGCATTATTGCACCGCGATTTATCTGGCCGTTCCGTCCTTCAGACTTTAATCGAAGCATCTCAGTTAAAGCCGCTAGACTGGTTGTCGCAGTTCGCAAAGGTGTGTTTGACGCCGCTTCTGATCTGTCTTTATCGTTATGGATTGGCATTTTCACCACATGGCGAAAATACCATGTTGGTACATGAAAATGGTGTTCCCAAAGCTTTAGTTCTTAAAGATTTTATTGATGATGTGAATTTGGTTGATGAAGATTTCCCTGAGCTTAATGCTTTACCTGAAGAAGGGAATATTTTATTACGTCACAGTGCATTAGAGCTGAGCCATTTTATCTTTACTGGCTTATTCATGGTGCATTACCGCTATATCTGTAATGTGTTTTTAGAGGATTTTTCAGAATATAGCGAGCTGGATTTCTGGCAAACCATCCAAAACAGTATTCTGGATTTGCATCAATCACATCCAGAATTATCAGAAAGAATTGAAAAGTTCGCCATGCTGCGTCCTGAGTTCGAAAAAATTTGTCTTAATCGGGTGCGCTTATTTACCACAAGTTATAACGATGAAGTAGAACGTCCTGTTCCTGTTTTTCTTGATCCTATTCCAAATCCTGTCAGTGAAAAAACATTAGCAGACTGGAAGCGTCAGCTCCAAACCGAATCTAAAGACATTCAAATTGCCTAGTGATGAGATAAAAATGAATACGATTTCAAGTCAGCTTCCCGATTATTATGAATATTTTGAAGAAGGCACTCAATATTATTTGCGTCAGGTGCAATATCCACAGGATATAGCCCTACTACATAAATGGATGCACGAACCGCATGTGATTCCACAATGGCAACTCAATAAAACTGAATTAGAGCTACAGGTTTATTTTGACAAAATGCTGGCTGATGATCATCAACGCTTATTAATTGTTGGCATTGATGGGCAAGATGTCGGTTATACCGAAATTTATGAAGGCAAGCGTGATCGTTTGGGGCGCTATTATGACGGTCACGAGCATGATCTGGGTTGGCATTTGCTGTTTGGTGAAAAATCAGCTTTTGGTAAAGGATATTTACGTCCGACCATTCGATTATTAAGTTTTTATATTTTTGAACATGCGCAATCGATCAAGATCGTGGGTGAACCTGATCATACCGTTAAACCCTATGCGGCGGTTGTAGAAGAACTATGCTATGAAGCGCAGCGCTTGATTCCAATGGCTGAAAAAACAGCAATGCTGTATTACTGCTATCGCGATAAATTTTATAACAAATTTGAAGATGATCTGATTCGCTCGCAATCAGTTAAGAAACAAAATCTAGCGGCAGAATATAGCTCATGAGCTTAAGTAGTCATTATATCCAGATCCTTGATATGCAGTTTTCAGGTCAGGTGTCGAGTCAGGAATTTGAAGATTGGCTGTCGCAGATACAGGTTTTTCTGGATCAGGGACGTGCTTTTGTCCTCATTATGCAAACCTTACCACAGACTGAATTTCCCGAGGATTATCGGGAAATTCAGTCACGTTGGTACAAAAGCTATAAGTCACTTTTTTTCCAATATTGTTTGGGATTGGCTCGTATTGCACAGGATGAAGATGATCGTATTCGTCTGGATACACCAGCTTTACAGCAGGCTTGGCGAGTGCCTTATTTTGTAAGTTTATCTAAAACAGATGCACTGGATTGGGCCGTGCAGAGGTCATTATGCAAGACGCAAATCACATGACAAACCAAAAACAAATCACAGCAGTCTCGGCATTGGGACTGGGCGTAATTGTCATTTTATATCTAGCGCATGCTTTACCATTGTATTTTTACAATGTGGCATTGCCTGCCATTTTGCGACATCAAGGGGTTGATCTACGCTGGATTGGCATGTTGTCACTGCTCTATATTCCATGGGCTTTTAAATTTTTCTGGGCACCCGTACTGGATCGGTTTTATCTGAAAAAACTGGGAAAACGCAAAACATGGTTGTTGTTTACGCAACTGGCATTAGTTGCAGGAGTGATCATGCTCGCGATGACTCAGTTTAATTATGGGATATGGATCTTTGTAATCATTGGTTTGTGGATTTCTACTTTTGCTGCCACACAGGACATTGCGATAGATGGCTATACCGTCGAGACATTAGCTGAGTCTGAGTATCGTTTGGGCAGTATGGCACAAAGTATCGGCGTGGCTTTAGGCAGTATGATTGGGGGTGCTGCAACCTTATGGCTCTATCAACATTATGGCTGGAAAGTTGCCTTGTTGACTTTGGCGGTATTAACCGCACTCACCATGTTGGCTATATCGCAAATTAAAGAACGTCCACAGCAGACGACATTCAAACAACCGCCAAGTTTAAGAAATGCCTTTAAACGCCCAGAAATTCGTTGGGCTTTGCTACTGATCCTATGTTATCGCTTTGTTGAAGCACCTGCCATGGCCATGCTCAATCCTATGCTGATAGATCAGCAATGGTCTTTGACTGAAATCGGGGTGTTGATGTCGGTGTTCGGCGCATTAGTCGGATTGTTGGCAGCAGTCACGGCCGCTTTTTTACTGAAAAAATTGGCAGCAACCCAACTTTTGATCTGGGCGGGTTGGTTAAGAACTTTTGTCTATGCCGTCATTGGCATCGCTATTTTACTCAGTTGGTTTGACGTCTGGCACGGCTTATTGGGTTTATTTGTGATTGTCATTTTGGCGATTCGTTATATCGCCATGACGGCTCTCTATGCGTATTTCATGCAGAACAGTTCAAAACAACAGGCGGGTACTGACTTTACCATTCTGGTGTGTTTTGAGTTGCTGGTTTATTTCTTAGGAGGTGCTTTTTCTGGCTTTTTAGCCAAAGGATTGGGGTATGGCAATTTTTATATCGTGCTTGCCATTGCTTCAGTTTTAAGTGTCATTTTGTCTCAGATGATTGTTAGAAAATCAAAAACGAACCCCACTCTTATTTAGGGATTATCATGAAACATCGTTCATTTGCTACATCTATTACTGTATTAAGTCTTGCTGTAAGCGGTCAGCTTTATGCTGATACACAAGTATCGGGGGATACACAGCAGTCTGTACAGACCACCAAACAGTTAGCACCAATCGTCACCACTGCGACACGTTCAGCACAAAGTATTGCTGAAATCGCGGGGACAGTGCAATCGATTGATCAGGCTCAAATTCAGCAACAAGCCGCCGCGGGTCGGAAAATTGCCGATATTTTGGCTCAATTGATTCCTTCACTTAGCCCAAGTAGTGGCACGACCAGTAACTATGGTCAAACCATGCGTGGACGCCAAGTATTAGTCATGGTAGATGGCGTAGCTTTAACCGGCTCAAGAGATGTATCGCGTCAGCTAAATAGCATTAGCCCAAGTTCCATCGAAAAGATTGAGGTTGTTTCTGGAGCTTCGAGTATTTATGGTTCTGGAGCGACAGGCGGTATTATTAATATTATTACTAAACAGGCTGCAAAAGATGGGCTAAATTTTGAAACAAAGCTGGGTGTGACTTCAGGCAATAATTTTAATCACGATGCATTGGCATATGAAGCATACCAATCTGTCGCTTTTAAACAGGATGATCTGAGTGGATTTTTAGGTGCTGGCTATACGCAACGCGGTGAGATTCAGGACAGTCATGGTGACAGAATTGGGCCTGAAATTGCACAGACTGATCGACAAGATACCAAAACTGTTGATGTAAATGGACGATTAAGTTGGCAAATGACCAATAATCAGAAGTTAAGTTTTGGTACACAGTATTATGAAGATAAGCAAGACTCTGATTATGGTCCAGATTATGGTCCAAATTATGCTGTATTGAGAGGGGCGCAACCGAGCTTAAAAGCAATCAAAGGTCTTGAATTAGATGATCAACCATTCACAAAGCGTTATTCGGTCAATGCGCAATATCAAAATACAGACTTTCTAGGTCAAGAACTGAATATTGAAACGTACTATCGTAATGAAAAAGCACGATTTTTCCCTGCATTATTAACTAATTTTATTCCGTATAACTATTATTTGGCATATCAGTCTGAATCAGATATTGATGTTGCAGGTATTCGAGCGGCAGTAACCTCAAAGTTCAATGTTGCGAATCGTAATCTAGGTTTAACTTATGGTATAGATTATGACCATGAAAAGGATAAGCAAACTGCTGATCTTTATAGTTTTAGTAATAACGGTTTAAAATATACTAGCACTGGGCGCAGTTATGATTTTGGTCCAGAGGCTACTATTAAAAATCTTGGTGCATTTATTCAAAGTAATTATGAAGTAAGCAATGCTTTGAATCTTCAAGCAGGGATTCGTTATCAACGTATTGATAGTGATACTGAATCATTTAAACCTACAGTTGTTGCGATTCAAGGTGATTTACTTGGTCAACCAGTTGCTTCTGTAGCAGCGGGTTCTGTTGATCATGATAAGACCCTGTTTAATTTGGGAGCAGTATATAAATTCAATGATCAACAACAAGTTTTTGCTAACTTCTCACAAGGTTTTAGTTTGCCAGATATTCAACGTGTTTTACGTGATGTCTCAGCAAGTTATGTTGTTCGTTCAGGGAATGTTGATCCAATTACCGTTAATAGCTATGAGTTAGGTTGGCGTTTACAAGGAGAGGATGGCCTAAATCTGGGTCTAACTGGTTTTTATAATACTTCAGATAAAGTTGTTCAATTTAATACTGATCGTACTGTAACGGTTGCAGACACTGACCAACGCATTTATGGTGCTGAAGCAAATATTACTGTTCCAGTGGTTGAACAATTTACTGTAGGTGGAACATTGAGCTATACCCGTGGTCAATATAAAGACTCAAGTAATGAATGGCGTGAGTTAAATGCATTACAGATTTCACCAGTTAAGGGAACAGTCTTTGGTGAATGGAATGATGGTAATGGTAATAGTCTTCGCGTACAGACTCTCGCAATCAAGGGATCTAATAAAGCCTATAACGATTCACTAGAAGCAACTTATAATGCAAATGTTCGCCCAAATACAGCAACTAAAATTAAAGGTTATGCTGTTATGGATGTGATCGCAAATGCTAAAGTTGGACCTGGTACTTTGAGCTTTGGTGTCTATAATGTCTGGAATACAGATTACAAAACGGTGTATAGCCAAGCCGTTGTACCTGTTTATGGGGCGATTTCAAGTCTACCTGCTCAAGGTCGTACTTACGGTCTGAGTTATAGCGTTAAATATTAAAAGATTTTAAGACATTAAAATCTAATGTCTTAAGTTTTAATGAAAAATCGAGTTGAGTCATTCACTCGATTTTTTATATGTATAAGGTGCTGATCATAACAAGGATCGTAAATTGATTGAGGTGATCTATTTTAGTTTCCAAAAATCTGATGAAATTTTTGGTGAATTAGCCGAACAAATATTTGAAAAATAAGGTTTTTAATATTCAAAAGAACAGGATTTTTATAGTGAATTTTTAACGGATGAAGTTGTTCAGATGAGTGCAATGAAATATCCTAATAAGCTAAAAGATCAAGATTCCTATCCAGAAGATTAATTGATCAGAAAAATAAGCCACCGAAGTGGCTTTTTACTTCAAGGTAATTGTGATATCGGCGAACCACCCAATGCTTGCATCAAAGTGACATAAGCATTGTATTGATTCTGTTTGGTATTGACTAAACTTAATCTCGCTGCACGTGTCGTTTCTTGTTGATCCAGTAAGTTTTTCAACGCTACAGCACCATTGCGATAACGGACGTCAGTTAAACGCTCGGCTTTTTCAGCCAGTTCCAGATTACGTTGTTGTAATTGGACTTGTTGATTTAACTCAGTACGCGCCGAAAGTGAATTTTCAACATCGGCAAATGCCTGATACAAAGTTTGACGGTATTGAATAATGGCTTTTTCATAATCCAACTGACTAATTGCAATATTCTTTTTCATATCATTATATTGCAAAAAAGGTAAGCTCAAACTAGCACCTAAAGTCAGGGCAGGGTTTTTGATTAACTCAGTCAAAGAGGTACTACTCGAACCCAGATTTCCAGTTAAATTGATAGAGGGATAATAACTCGCAGTGGTGGCATCTTTGTTTGCTAAACTTTCGCGTAGGCGTAGTTCTGATGCCCTTAAATCAGGACGGCGCGATAATATATCCGAGGGTAATCCTGCTGCAATCTGCGGTAAGCTGACTTGAGGCAGACGTTGGGGCTCTTGCAAATTTAACTGTTGTACAGGAATATGAAGTAACACAGCGATGGCAGTACGCGTTTCCACCAGACTTTGCTGAATTTGACTTAAATTGGCTTTTTGACTTTGTACCGATTGCTCGGCTTGAGTCAGATCTAAACCTGAAACAGCGCCAGCTTTATATTGGCTATTCACTAAACTATACAGTTTCTCAGAAGTTGCCAGACTTTGTTTCGCCGTTGCTAGGCTTTCATTCAGATAAGCCAGTTGCCAGTAGAGTTTTGCGGTTGTTCCAATCAAAGTTTGGGCAGTCGCCTGTAAATCTTGTTCAGTGGCTAAAGCTTCCCATTTTGATGCTTCCGTCTGACGTGCCAATTTACCAAATAGATCTAGTTCATAGCTGACACCTGCATTTAAAGATAAACCTTGTGAGCTGTCATCACCTGAGTTGAGATCAATTCGATGTCCGGCAGAAACCCCTGAACTGACGCGTGGGCCTTGTTGATCGGCTGCTAAACCGGCTTTTAAACGGGCCTGTTGGATTGCAATTCCAGCAACAGCCAAGTCCGTGTTTTTGGCAATGACTTGATCGACCAGTTGATTCAATTGTGGATCACCAAACAATGTCCACCAATGATCTGCATAACGGTCAAAAGTTGTATTTTTAGCAGTTTGATCATATTGGAACTGTTGTGGCGTTTGTACGGTCGGTGTTTGATAGGGCGTTTTAACAACAGCAGCACAACCAACGAGGGTAGATGAAGCGATGATGAGAGCACATAACGGGGTTAATTTAGATAATGACATAATGCTTCCTATTATTCTCGTGCCAACGCTGCAACAGGGTCGAGTTTTGCGGCATTCTTTGCAGGTAAAAATCCAAAAACCACACCAATGAGGGTAGAACATACAAATGCTGCGATAATCGAGGTAGTCGAATAGGCAACAGCAAAGTTTCCTGCGGCGACTTTATTAATCAGTTGCCCTAAACCCAGTGACAACAGCACGCCGAGTACACCGCCAATTAAACACACCAAAATTGCTTCAATTAAAAACTGTTGTAAAATATCACTTTGTCGTGCACCAACTGCCATACGAACGCCGATTTCCTGCGTACGTTCTGTCACGGATACCAACATAATATTCATCACGCCGATTCCTCCGACCACCAGTGAAATCACGGCAATCGCAGACACAAGCAAGGTCATGGTGCTGGTAGTTTTTTCAATGGTTTGGCGGATACTGTCACTGTTCATGGTGAAAATATCTTGTTGACCATGTCTTAAGGTCAATAAGTTCACAATGGCATTTTCCGCAGCGCTAGTGGAATATTGATCATTAATCCGCACAATGATATTACGCACATTGGCTTGACCTAACATACGACTCATGACTGTGGTGTAGGGCATATACACGTTTAGCGTATCATCTGAGCCCATTGCACTGGTTTGCGGTTCTACAATTCCAATAATACGTGCAGGCACACTGCCCAGTAACACCACTTGCCCAATCGGATTGCTGCCATCGGCAAAAAATTGTTTTTGGGTATTGGTATCAATCACGACATCTTGCGTACGATCACGCACACTACGTCCATCAAAGCTTTGCCCATCTTTAAAGGTTAAGCCTTTTACATCAAAATAGTCATTGCCCACACCATTAATGGTCGCATTGGCTTCATTTTCCTGATAACGAATGGTCTTTGAGGTGCTGACCATCGGCGTGACCGCACTCACATAAGGCTGTGTCGCCAAGGCCTCTGCATCGGCGGGAACCAGGGTTTTAAAATTAGCTGTTTTAGAGTTATCACCAAAACCGCGCCCCTGAAACACAGTAATGGTATTGGTGCCCAAACTACTAATATTTTCCAGAATTTGCTTTTGTGAACCGTTGCCCAGAGCAACCACTGTGACCACGGATGCGATCCCGATGATAATGCCGAGCATGGTCAAAAAAGTACGCATACGATGTGCATTCATGGACAATAATGCCATTTGGAATGCTTCTGAAAGTCGATCCAGTGCAGAACGTAAGGCTGAAACACTTTTGCCTTTAGCTTGTTTATTGGCAAGCGCAGGTGCTGCATCTGGATCAGAATTTAATTCAGTTTCATACTCCGGTACGTTGGCTCGATCCGTAACAATTTCACCATCACTGATTTCAATAATTCGTGTGGCATTTTTGGCGATTTGCATGTCATGGGTGACAATAATGACAGTATGACCCGCCGCATTGAGTTCGCGTAAAATCCGCATCACTTCAACACCGCTATGTGAATCAAGCGCACCAGTGGGTTCATCGGCAAGGATGACATCACCACCATTCATCAAGGCGCGAGCAATAGAAACCCGTTGCTGTTGACCACCAGATAATTGACTTGGACGATTTTGGGTTTTACTGCCTAAGCCCAGTTCTGTGAGTAAAGCGGTGGCACGTTGTTTTCGTTCTGTAGGATTGACACCTGCGTACACGGCAGGCACTTCGACATTATCCTCAGCCGTTAAATCGCCCAGTAGATGGTAACGCTGGAAAATAAAACCAAAATATTCACGGCGTAACTTTGCCAGATCATCAGGTTCGAGTTTCCCTGTTTCCTGTCCACTGACTTTATAGCTACCACTGGTTGGTCGATCCAGACAACCTAAAATATTCATTAAGGTTGATTTGCCAGAGCCTGATTGACCGACAATGGCAACTAATTCACCTTCATAAATCGTAAGGTTGATGTCTTTTAAAATTTGAACGGTGCTATCGCCAGCAGGGAACTCTCGTACCAGATTGCTGACTTCAAGCAAAGCTTGTTGAGTCATGCTTACATTCCCATAGGTCCACGACGACGATTACCACTATTGGCTGAAGCGGCTGAAGTATCAGCGCTATCGGCAATAATGACCTGATCACCTTGTTTTAAGCCTGCAAGGACTTGAGCATTGACACGGTTATTAATACCAATCAGCACTTGTTTCGGTTGAGCAGAGCCATCTGCTTGTAAAATACGAACCACACTTAAGCTGGCTTTACCCTCTGTAACTGCCTGTTTCTGTTCAGCGTTTAAATTCAAGCGTTCAAAACTTGGAGTGTTTTTGTCTTTATCACGTTGTTTATGTTCTGCATTTGGTGTTGAAGCTCCCGCAGTTTGAGTGCGGGCTGTACGATTCTGTGCGCCTGTTGTTCGACTGGATAGTGCAGAAGAAGGCACCAATAAAGCATTTTTCACCGAATCCAGTACGATATAAACCTGAGCCGTCATATCAATACGCAATTTACCATCTTCATTGGGTACATCAAATAAAGCATTATAGTAAATGGCACTGCTACTGGTTGAGCTTGAAGAACTCGATGAGTTGCTCGATTCACTCGAAATAGAGTCTGGCGCGGGTTCAATCTGACGTAAGGTTGCATAACGTTTTTTATCATCGCCCAATGTCGTGAAATAAACCTGCTGACCTTTTTCCACTTTCATAATGTCTGCTTCACTGACTTGTGCCTTGATGGTCATATTTTGCAGTTTGGCAATTTTAACAATGGTTGGTGCAGACTGATTGGCGTTTACGGTTTGACCTTCTTCAGTCACGATCGCAACCACTGTACCATCTGTTGGTGCAACAATTCGGGTATAACCAATATTGGTCTGAGCTGTGGAACGAGTCACTTTAGCCGATTCAATCTGGGCATCGAGTGCTTTAATTTGTGCCTGTGCTGTTTTATAAGCAGCTTCTGCCGATTCTAATTCTGCTTTTGAGGTGGCATCCTGTGCATACATTTGTTGTTGTCGACGATATTCCAGTTGCTTTTCATTCAGGTTCGCTTGTTGCTGTAAGCGCTGCGCTTCTAAATTTTTGATATTGGCATCGGCAGTTTTTAAGCTGTTTTCCTGAGTGGTCGAGTCGATCTGAGCAATAAGTTGCCCTTGTTTGACTTCATCTCCCAATTGCACATACATTTTTTTGACCTGACCAGACACCTGTGCACCGACACTAATCAGGCGCGTGGCATCCAGTGTACCTGTCGCTAGTACAGTATTTTCCAGATCACCGCGTGAAACCGTTTCAGTAATATACTGCGGCTGTTGCTGTTTGGGTTTGAAAAAAGTCCATGCGAGTGCAGCAATAATCGCGACACACACCACCGCAATGATCATTTTAGAGGCTTTTATTTTTGGCATAGCAATATCTGGAGTTCGACGTAATTTGGCACTAGTATAAAAGTGAATTAAGGATAAAACGTGAATATTTTTATTGATTTAATGCAATAGTGCAGAATAGTCTTAAACGAGAAACAAGGTTTTTCCACAGAGCTCCGCAATCCCTTGCTGAATCAAATGTTCTGGATTTTCTTTAGACATGCCTTTGATAGACGCATCGACTTTTAATAACAAGCTAGGCCAGTTTAAAAATTGTTGTGGATGTAAACGGCGTAGTGCTTGTTGATAGAGAGAAACTTTGGTTTTCCAAATTCCCAATTGTAAGGCATTTTGCGGTTGTTCAAATAACTGCATTAAGAGCCGCATTTCTTTACTGAGTGTCCACAAGATCAAACTGTGTGGCTCACCTGATGCAACCAAATATTGAAAAATTTTAATGGATTGTGGCAGATTGCCTTCAAGTAAAGCATCACTTAAATCATAAGTAGTATAGCGAGATTGATCTTGTAAACAGGCATAAAGCTGTTCAATTTGAATCAGAGAATGCTCAGGAAATGTATCATTTACCCGCATCAAACTATTTTTTGCAGCTAATAAATTATGCTCATGATGCTGCATGAGCCATGCCCATGCATCTGAATCCAGTTGAATTCCCAATTTCTCAGCTTCAATTGTTAAAATACGCTGACGATCTTGAGGGTAGGAGGCTGTTAAAGCAACCACCACACCATTGGCTTCAACCGTTTGAAAAAATGCCGACTTTAAGCTTGAACTATCTTGTTTCGGTAAAACAATCAGTAAGAGATTGGACTCATTATGTTGTAAATAACTTTTGAGCTGTTTGAGTCCATTGGCATCAGGTTTGATGTTGCCATGTACTTCAATGGCAAGTTGCTGTGAAAATAAAGAAAGACTATTTAATGCATTAAAAACGTTTTTCCAGTCATTGACACTGCTGATGTCATAACGCTGGCGTTCAATGTTTTGTTGCTGCCAGCTTTTACGAAAATGATCCAGTAAATTTTGCTCAAGCAAAGGTTCTTGGCCGTGCAAAATCCATGCGCCACGCGCTTCTGGGGCACGTTTTAACGCTTGTAAATAGTCCAGTTTCATAATCGATCAACACAAAAATACATTTAGTTAGATGTACTTTGTGGCGTAACTTTCGGTAAACGGTTGGCAGAAATCTGACGCGCAATCTGCTGAGCAATATCATCAATCACAATACGATCCAGATAAGTCTCTTCCTGATTTTCGGTGTTAACCGTCGCTAAATCATATTGATAACTACGCGCTGCGGTTAAAGTGCGTGGCGCAGTAATCGGATTGCCTTGATGATCTTCGATCTGAAAAGTGACAGTTAAGCGTAATAAAACTTCGGTGAGTTTTCCATTAAGGAGTTGACGACGCGGTGTATAATCAAGCACACGCAGCGTATAGGCATCGTTGGCATTACTCAGTTGAACACCACTGGCAGCCAAATAAACACTCAGCTGTTTTTCCAATTCGTCGGTATTTTTAGGCAAAGCAAGATTGAGCCTTTGATAAGCCAATGGTGCGGCAGTTGGATTAGTTCCTTTTAAATGAAAACCACCACAGCCCGCCAAGCCTGCACTTAGACCTAAAGTTAATACAACTGCTGCAACACGTTGAACTAAATGCATGCTTTGTCCTCATGGGATTCCAAAATACTTGGAATCATTAATTTTTTAAAATTCACAACATTTTAGATTCAAAGCCCATTGAATGACAACGGGCTTTGTTTGGGTTTTGTTTATTCTACTCAAGTTCCTTCTCCCTTAGAGAGAAGGTTAAGATGAGGGGGAATGACCTCTCCCTAACCCTCTCTTAAAAGCAAAGGGGATTTAAGCAGGAAATTAAACCACTAAATTGACCAATTTATTCGGTACAACAATTTCTTTCTTGGTTGGACCCGTTAAGAATTGTTGAACCTCAGGCAATGCTTTAGCCAATGCCAATAATTCATCTTTCGATGCATCAATAGAGACTTCTAACTTGCCACGAAGCTTACCATTGACCTGTACCACAATAGTTTGAGTATTGCGGGTCAATGCAGACTCATCAACCACAGGGAATGTGACCTGAACTAAATCAACACCAAACTGGCTCAATAAAGTCTGACTTAAATGCGGTGCAAATGGAGCAAGCAAGGTTAGGAGTGTCGTGATCGCTTCACGTAATACAGCGATATCATTGTCATCTTTTGCTTCAAACTTATTGCTGGCATTAAGTAATTCCATCAATGCGGCAATAGCGGTATTGAAGGCATGACGACGTTCAATGTCATCACCTACTTTTTGAATGGTTTCATGGGTTTTACGACGTAAATCCTGAGCATATTGAGATAGATTAGCAGTATCAATCGTCGTTGCTGGGTTGCCTTGTTCTAGGAAGCCAGCAGCCAAACGCCATACACGTTTCAAGAAACGGTTTGCGCCTTCCACACCTGCATCTGACCATTCTAGAGATTGATCAGGTGGCGCGGCAAACATCATAAACACGCGCGCGGTATCTGCGCCGTATTGATCAATGATCGCTTGTGGGTCAATGCCGTTGTTTTTCGATTTGGACATTTTTTCTTGTCCACCGATCACGACATCCTGACCATCACCTGAATATTTCGCAGACAGGATACGACCTTTTTCATCTTTTTCTAAAAGGATATCGGCAGGGTTAAACCAAGTTTTCTTGCCGTTTTCTGCTTCACGATAGAAGGTATCTGCTAACACCATGCCTTGAGTCAGCAAGTTGGTAAATGGTTCGTTACCTTGTACTACACCTTCATCACGCATCAATTTATGGAAGAAACGTGCATAAAGCAAATGCAAAATCGCGTGTTCCACACCACCGATATATTGATTGACAGGTAGCCAGCTTTGCGCAGCTTCCGGTTTGACCATACCACCAGTGAAGTCTGGAGATGCATAACGTGCGTAATACCAAGATGACTCAACAAAAGTATCTAAAGTGTCTGTTTCACGACGAGCTTCGCCACCACAGCTTGGGCAAGTGGTTTGATAAAACTCAGGCATTTTATTGAGTGGATTACCCGAGCCATCTGGAACCACATCGGTTGGCAATACCACGGGCAATTGATCTTCTGGAACAGGTACTTGACCGCATTTTTCGCAGTTGATCATTGGAATTGGGCAACCCCAATAACGCTGACGAGAAACACCCCAGTCACGTAAACGGAATTGAACTTTGGCATTGGCAAGTCCTTGTGGCTCTAATTTTGCAAGGAAAGCATCAAATGCCGCTTGAAAATCTAGACCATCAAACTCACCTGAATTCACCAGTTTGCCATCTTTAGAGCCGTACCATTCTTGCCATTCAGTTGCAGAATATTCTGCATCGTCAGCACCTTTGGCATCAATCACTTGGGTGATAGGCAAGTTAAATTTATTGGCAAATTCGAAATCACGTTCGTCATGTGCAGGAACTGCCATGACCGCGCCTGAGCCATAAGACATCAACACATAGTTGGCAATCCAGACAGGTAAATCTTCACCCGTTACTGGGTGCTTAACAGATAAACCTGTTGCCATACCTTTCTTTTCAGCCGTGGCTAAATCCGCTTCTGCGACTGAACCCATACGACATTCTTCAATAAATGCAGCAAGTGTAGAATCGCCTGCTTCTGCTTGGAGCGCCGCTGCTTTTAGTGCCATTGGATGTTCTGCTGCAACCGCAACATAAGTCACACCCATCAAAGTATCTGCACGGGTGGTGTAAACGGTTATGCCATCGGCGTAGACTTCGGTGTTCGCCGATGGAAAAGTAATGTCCATCCCGGTAGAACGACCAATCCAGTTGCGCTGCATGGTTAAAACTTGTTGTGGCCAACCGTCTTTTAAGGTATCTAAATCGTCTAATAACTCTTGTGCATAATCAGTGATGCGGAAGTAGTACATTGGAATATCGCGCTTTTCGACCAATGCACCTGAACGCCAGCCACGACCATTTTCAACTTGCTCGTTGGCTAAAACCGTTTGATCAACTGGGTCCCAGTTTACGGTTGAAAGCTTACGATAAATCAAGCCTTTCTTATAAAGTTGGACAAATAACCATTGTTCCCAGTGATAATATTCAGGGGTACAGGTTGCAAATTCACGATCCCAATCTACAGACAAGCCCAATTTTTTTAATTGGTCACGCATATAGGCGATGTTTTCAAAGGTCCATTTGGCAGGGGCAACCTGATGCGCAATCGCTGCATTTTCAGCAGGTAAGCCAAAAGCATCCCAACCCATTGGTTGTAATACGGTTTCACCTTTTAAACGATGAAAACGGCTGATTACATCACCAATGGTATAATTACGCACATGCCCCATATGCAGTTTGCCACTTGGGTAGGGGAACATCGACAGGATGTAGCGATGTTTACCTTCAACAGTGTCTGCAACTTTAAATGCCTTGCGAGCTTCCCAGTCTTGTTGAACTTGAGCTTCGATAGCACTTGCTTGATATTCGGGGTCAATGTGAGTAGTCATAAACGTATTAAGGACAACAATGTAAAGTTAAAAAATATTGCTGCACAGCATAGCGCAAAATCAAAAAAAAAGCGCATGTTGTACAAGGGATTTTATACACAATATAAAAAACAGGTCTGGAATTTATCCAGACCTGAGATTTATTTTTGATTTGAGTGAGGTCATTTAAACTGCACGATTTGTCGCTGGAGCAGCGCTTGGTGCGGTTTGTTCAGATTTTGGCATTACCTGAGGTGGGTTAGGTGCAGGTGTTGATGACTGATTTTTATTGCCATTTTCTGTATTTGGCTGATTTTGCTCTGGATGAGATGGATTATTTTGTGTAGGGCGTGAAGTATGCCCATAAGTTTTAACTTGTCCTTGTTTTTTTGAACCTTTGGGTGGCGGTGTGGTGGTGTAGTGCGTCGAACCTTTGCTATCCACCCATTTGTAATATTGTTCAGCATGATTCTGAGTGGCAAATAGCATCAGACTAGCCATTAGCGCGCTTTGTGCTAAAAAAAATACCTTAGAACGATACACTATATATTTGCTCATAGCCTGAATGTCCATTAATAACAATCTGATTTTATAACGAAAAAAACGTCAATAAAGTTGAGTAATGCTGATTGTAAATCATACGCTTTAAATTGCGGTAAATGAACAAAAATGAAAAGAGGAATTGCGATAAATGGTGTAAATAAATCGATTAAGCTTCAACAAGTAATCTGGTTTAAAAATATACACACAAAAAATAAACGGCAAAAAGCGAGCATTTCGCCTTGACTTTAATAGTTGAAACATAAAAAATGTTCGCTTTAGTTTTATATGCCTTTATTCGATCACCCTTCGAATAATGTCATGGTATGTAATGGACATTCTCTCTAGCCGAGAGGGTGATTTTGCTCAAGACCTGTTTATCCCAACAGTTCTTTAATGAAGCTGAGACAACTTATACGGTGATCAGTTTAGAAATTTTTCCTATTACAGCAAAAACTTGGAAGTATGTGTGCTATAACAGTGCAGAAAGTAAATGAATGACACACTATTTATGTCTCCCATAAATGGTGCAAAAGACTAGGGTGAATCACGTTGGAACTTTTATCTGGTGGTGAAATGCTCGTTCGCGCACTTGCGGATGAGGGCGTTGAACACGTTTTTGGATATCCAGGCGGCGCAGTTTTACATATTTATGACGCGCTTTTTCAACAAGACAAAATTAATCATTACCTTGTACGCCATGAACAAGCCGCAGGTCATATGGCCGATGCTTACTCTCGCGTAACTGGTAAGACGGGTGTGGTGCTGGTCACTTCAGGTCCAGGCGCAACCAATACTGTCACTCCAATTGCTACAGCTTACATGGACTCAATCCCGATGGTGATTTTGTCTGGTCAGGTTGCCAGCCACTTAATTGGAGAAGATGCATTTCAGGAAACAGATATGGTCGGTATTTCCCGTCCAATCGTAAAGCACAGTTTCCAAGTGCGTCATGCCAGTGAAATTCCTGCCATTATTAAAAAAGCATTTTATATTGCTTCAAGTGGTCGTCCGGGGCCAGTTGTGGTCGATATTCCAAAGGATGCCACTAATCCTGCTGAAAAATTTGCCTATGAATATCCTGAAAAAGTGAAGATGCGTTCGTATCAACCACCTTCACGTGGACATTCAGGACAAATTCGTAAAGCCATTGATGAGTTGCTTTCTGCAAAGCGCCCTATGATTTATACGGGTGGTGGTGTGGTTCAGGGCAATGCATCTGCATTATTGACTGAGCTTGCGCATTTGCTCGGTTATCCAGTGACCAATACCCTAATGGGTTTGGGGGCGTTTCCAGGCGATGATCCACAATTTGTGGGCATGTTAGGGATGCACGGGACTTATGAAGCCAACATGGCGATGCATAATGCCGATGTGATTTTGGCGATTGGTGCGCGTTTTGATGACCGTGTCACCAATAATCCTGCCAAATTCTGTCAAAATGCCAAAGTCATTCATATTGATATTGACCCAGCAACCATTTCCAAGACGATTATGGCGCATATTCCTATCGTTGGTGCTGTTGAACCTGTGCTTCAGGAAATGTTAGCGCAGCTTAAGCAAATGAATGTGTCGAAGCCAAATTCAGAAGATATTGCTGCTTGGTGGTCTCAGATTAATGAGTGGCGTAAAGTTCATGGCTTACGCTATGAAGCGGGTCAAAATGGTGTGATGAAACCACAACAAGTGGTTGAAGCATTGGATCGTGTTACCAATAGTGAAGCGATTATTACTTCTGACGTTGGTCAGCATCAGATGTTTGGTGCGTTGTATTATAAATACAAGCGTCCACGTCAATGGATCAACTCAGGCGGTTTGGGCACCATGGGTGTTGGTTTACCTTACGCAATGGCTGCAAAACTTGCCTTCCCAGATCAGCAAGTAGTGTGTATCACGGGTGAAGCATCGATTCAAATGTGTATTCAGGAATTATCAACCTGTAAGCAATATGGATTAAATGTCAAAATTTTATGCCTGAATAACCGCGCCCTAGGGATGGTTAAACAATGGCAGGACATGAATTACGAAGGTCGTCATTCAAGTTCTTATGTTGAATCATTACCTGATTTTGCCAAGTTGATGGAAGCGTATGGTCATGTTGGCATTACCATTGAGCATGCAGATGAACTTGAGTCCAAGTTGGCTGAAGCGATGGCCATTAATGATAAATGTGTGTTCATTAATGTCATGGTTGATCGTACTGAGCATGTTTATCCAATGTTAATCGCAGGTCAGTCTATGCAAGACATGTGGTTAGGAAAAGGGGAGCGTACCTAATGAGACATATTATTTCTGTACTCGTTGAAAACGAAGCTGGTGCGCTTTCTCGTCTAGTTGGTTTGTTTAGTCAACGCGGCTATAACATTGAAACATTGAATGTTGCGCCAACTGAAGATGAAACTTTATCTCGTTTGACCTTGACCACGTATGGTGATGATCACAAGATTGAGCAAATTACCAAACAACTGAATAAACTGGTTGAAGTGGTGAAAGTCGTTGATCTTTCAGAAGGTGCTCATATCGAGCGTGAATTGATGTTGATCAAGGTAAAAGCCTTAGGTGCAGCTCGTGCTGAGATTAAACGTACCGCGGACATTTTTCGTGCACAAATCGTCGATGTAACGCCAACGACTTATACCATTCAGATTGCAGGGACTACCGATAAACTTGATGGCTTTATCGATGCACTTGCAGAA
This sequence comes from Acinetobacter septicus, assembly GCF_019355975.1. Classification (NCBI taxonomy): domain Bacteria; kingdom Pseudomonadati; phylum Pseudomonadota; class Gammaproteobacteria; order Moraxellales; family Moraxellaceae; genus Acinetobacter; species Acinetobacter septicus. Next base: position 2,979,027 of record NZ_CP079898.1, read on the forward strand.
AATACGATCTTGGAAGTGGTTCGTTCAGGCGTATCTGGTATCGCACGTGGCGAAAAGGTTTTAACAATTTAATTTTTTAAAAACCCTCATCCCAAACTTCTCCCAGAGGGAGAAGACGTTCCCTCTCCTTGAGAGGCTTAGGGTGAGGGGAAAATACTCAACATATTTTAAAGTTTTCATGGAGACAACAGATGCAAATTTTTTACGATAAAGACTGTGATTTATCTATCATACAAGGCAAAAAAGTAGCCATTATTGGTTATGGTTCACAAGGTCATGCACACGCGCTTAACCTTAAAGATTCTGGCGTTGACGTTACCGTGGGTTTACGTGCGGGTTCTACTTCTTGGAAAAAAGCTGAAAATGCAGGCTTGAAAGTTTCTGAAGTTCCGGCAGCAGTTGCTCAAGCTGACTTAGTCATGATCTTGACCCCAGATGAATTCCAGTCACAACTTTATCGTGATGTAATTGAGCCGAACATCAAAGAGGGTGCGACTTTAGCATTTGCTCATGGTTTCTCTGTTCTTTATAACCAAGTTGTTCCACGTAAAGACTTGGACGTCATCATGGTTGCGCCTAAAGCACCAGGTCACACTGTACGTTCAGAATTCCAACGTGGTTCTGGTGTGCCAGATCTAATTGCAATCCATCAAGATGCTTCTGGTAATGCACGTAATGTGGCGCTTTCTTACGCTTCAGGCGTAGGTGGTGGTCGTACGGGTATTATCGAAACTTCTTTCCGTGAAGAAACTGAAACTGACTTGTTCGGTGAACAAGCGGTTCTTTGTGGTGGTGCGGTTGAATTGGTGAAAATGGGCTTCGAAACTTTGGTAGAAGCGGGTTATTCTCCAGAAATGGCTTACTTCGAATGCTTACACGAACTTAAATTGATCGTGGACTTGATGTTCGAAGGTGGTATCGCAGACATGAACTACTCAGTGTCTAACAACGCTGAATATGGCGAATATGTCACGGGTGTTGAAGTCATCAATGATCAATCACGTGAAGCAATGCGTAATGCGCTTAAACGTATCCAGTCTGGTGAATATGCGAAAATGTTCATTCAAGAAGGTGCGTTGAACTATCCTTCTATGACTGCACGTCGTCGTCAAAACGCTGCTCATGGTATCGAAGTAACGGGTAACAAGCTACGTGCGATGATGCCTTGGATCCAAGCAAACAAAATTGTTGATAAAGAGAAGAACTAATTTCTCGAATCAATTAATTTGAATGCCAAGACCCACTCTATTTGAGTGGGTCTTTTATGTTTATTGTTACGTGCCTCAAAAAGATGAAAGCAGTGCTTCCATCTTTTTTCGTACCTTGGATTCAAGCGAATAAAATCGTAGACAAAGAAAAGAACTAATTTGAGTTGAGTTTCTGAAAAACCCTGCAATTTGCAGGGTTTTTCTTTATCACAGGTTTGTTGGAAACCCGTGATTTAATTCATAAAACCCATTAAATTTGTGTTTTTATTCTGTTGATTTTTAAGGTAAAAAAAACTTGACCTTCACAGCGATAGTGGTATTGTTTAATGACATCAAAAACTTGATGTTAAGAAGGTAAAAGTGAGCAGGGAGAGGGCTGTTTATTTAGCTTTCAAAATAAAAACAAGTATCTAATAACCATGGAAATTTTGTATGGTACATGTTGATTATGACTATACCTTTGTACTCGGTTCAGTTCTAGTCGCTGTCATCGTGTGCTATGTAGCCATTTCTACAGAACAATTAATTTTTAAAGACACCTACAAGCATTTTGAAAAATGGATTCTAATTTCTAGCAGTCTTATTTTGGGCTTTGCTATTTGGTCGATGCATTTTGTTGGGATGTTTGCCTGCCATTTACCTGAAGGCTATTCTTTCGATCTAGGCTTAACCATATTGTCCTACCTGATTGCAGCAGTAGCTTCACTGTTCGCACTTTGGTTAACGTCACGTCCAACTTTACCTTTGCCTCGTCTTGTGATTGGCTCTGTTCTCATGGGTTTGGGAATTTCAGGGATGCATTATACGGGTATGATGGGCTTGGTGATCGAAAATCATCATCTGGTCTATGATCCTTTGATTGTTGTATTTTCAGTACTCATTGCGATTAGTGGTTCAGGTTTAGCTTTTTTTCTCATTTTCAAATATAAAAGTGCAATTGGACGAAAATCTGGGTTAAAACTAGCAATAGCGGTGACAATGGCGCTCAGTATTGTGGGGATGCATTATACGGGTATGGCTGCGACTACATTCATTTCGACTCATAATAATCATGTCATGATGGTTTATGAAGCAGGTCAGGGACTGCTCTTATTTACTATCCTGTTTGTGACTAGCCTGATTTTGGTTGCTGGTTTTTGTGTTGCTGTTCTAGAACTCAGGCTGGAGGAGCGTAATCATGCACTTTCACAATTAAATAAAGAACTTGCAGGTCTAGCAACCAAAGATAATCTAACCAAATTACCCAATCGTTTATTTTTAGTTGATTATGCGCAAGTCATTTTTGCAGAACACCGTTTACGTGAGCAGAATATTGCTTTTTTATATTTAGATTTGGATCGCTTTAAGTCAGTCAATGATGCTTTTGGTCATCATGTAGGAGACCAGTTATTGATTCAGATGGCGAATCGTGTTTACCGCCATTTAAATGAACGAAGTAAGTTTTTGAGAATAGGGGGGGATGAGTTTTTACTGATCATTGAAAACTCGACTATTGCAGAAGCTATGGAAAAAGCTGAAGATATTTTGCAGCAGGTTCAGGAAACCTATCTCATTATTGGCAAAGAAATTAATGTATCGGCCAGTGTGGGGATCGCAATGTATCCTGAACATGGGGCAAATTTACAAGATTTATTAATTAATGCTGATGCGGCCATGTTGATTTCTAAAGAGCAAGGACGTAATACCAGTACATTGTTTAGTTATTCCAGCGTACAGGATGAGGCAAAAAGTCAGTCTAAATTAATCAATGATTTGTATAAGGCTGTAGATGAGCAACAATTTGTATTATTTTACCAGCCGAAGTTTACCATTCATCAAAAAATTTGTGGGGTTGAAGCTTTAATTCGCTGGCAACATCCAACATTGGGATTACTCACTCCCCATATGTTTATTGATGGGGCGGAAAAAACGGGTTTGATTGTTCCAATGGGCTATTGGGCGCTTGAAGAGGCCTGTAAGCAGATTCAGGAATGGGTCCATAATAATATTCCTTTTTATCCGATTGCCGTTAATCTTTCTGCAATTCAATTTGAAAACAGAAAATTATTTTCGACTCTTGAAAGTTTAATAGAAAAATATAATATTCAACCTAATCATTTAATTATCGAAATTACTGAGTCAACTGCGATGCGTCATATTGATATGAGTATTCGCACTTTTGAGCGTTTACGTGATTTGGGTATCCGGATTGCCATTGATGATTTTGGTACAGGTCATTCTAGTTTTCTTTATTTAAAAGATTTACCTGTAGATGAGCTTAAGATTGATCGTGGTTTTATTGTGAACCTTGAATCAGGTTCGAAAGAAGAAATTATTCTGGAAAGTATTATTCAGCTAGCAACAAAATTAGGATTATGTGTTACAGCAGAAGGCGTGGAAACCCCTCTACAAGCCGAAATTTTAAGTCGTTTAGGTTGCCATCAGCTACAAGGTTATCTATTGGGTACGCCTGTTTCAGTAGATCGTCTTGCTATATATAAAGAAAATCACCAATTTGCTTAAATGTTTTTTGTAAATTACCGAACTATTTAAATTATTTTAATAATTTAAATAGTTCGGTAATTTTTTACCATATTAAGTTCTTTTTTGGAACTCGATTGTGTATAGTATTGAGATCTGCTGATGTTAAGGACGAATGCTCATTTTAATACAGCAAGATTTATACGATTTTAATTATCTAAGTATTTAAAAAAGGTAGCACAGGAGAGAATGAATCATGGATTTAAAAAAAATGACAGGATTGGAAATAATGCAGGCCTTTGCTCAAGGCTTATTTCCCGCACCTGGTATTGCGAAAACCATGCCGATGCAACCACTTGAAGTTGAACATGGGCGAATTGTATTTGAAGCGATTGCGGATGAACGACATACCAATCCTTTAGGTGGTGTGCATGGTGGGTTTGCTGCCACAGTACTTGACTCAGTGACAGGTTGTGCTACACATACTGTTTTGGCGGCAGGAGAGGCGTATGGCACGACAGATCTAGCTATTAAAATGTGTCGTCCGATGCCATTTAATCAAAAGCTGATCGCTGAAGGCAAGGTGATTAATATGGGCAAAAATCTGGTGATTTCAGAAGGCTATTTACGTGACGAAAACGGTAAATTATATGCGCATGCTACAGCGACCAACATGATTATTCGTGCTAAATCTTAGCGGAATCATTGATTCGAAAATAGACGAAATAATTCATTTTTTCTTCAAAAAAAGTAAGCAAGGTCGAGAACAGATTTTCAACTTTGCTAAATACCAGATATCATCATTGAAATTTGTATTGGATACATCCGATGTAAGAAAGCAATAAACAATAAACAGTTTTGGTATTTAGGCGCTGACTGCCGAAGATAGCTTGTGGATAAAACAGATTTCATCCACAGAAACGGATGTGGCGATTTATCCTTTTGCTATTTCTGCTACAATTGCGCCAATTTTAGTTTTCTTACATCTAGGTAACAAATCGTGTTTACCGCAACGATGTTCAATATGAAGATTTATACATGTTTAAAGATCAGTTAGCGCAAGAAGTGAGTGCGCGTAGAACCTTTGCCATCATTTCGCATCCCGATGCGGGTAAAACGACCATGACAGAAAAATTACTGTTATGGGGTAAAGCCATTCAGGTTGCAGGTATGGTAAAAAGCCGTAAATCTGACCGTGCAGCGACATCTGACTGGATGGAAATGGAAAAAGAACGCGGGATTTCGATTACCACGTCAGTGATGCAGTTCCCCTATAAACAACATACCATTAACCTACTCGATACGCCGGGACATGAAGACTTTTCCGAAGATACCTACCGTACTCTAACCGCAGTAGACTCGGCATTGATGGTGATTGATGGTGCAAAAGGGGTCGAGGAACGAACCATTAAATTGATGGAAGTGTGTCGTATGCGTGATACACCGATCATTTCTTTCGTCAACAAAATGGACCGAGAAATTCGAGAGCCTTTAGAACTTCTGGATGAAATCGAAAATGTTTTGAATATTCGCTGTGTTCCTATTACATGGCCTTTAGGCATGGGACGCGACTTTGCGGGTGTTTATAATATTCTTGAAGATAAATTATATGTCTATAAGGCAGGTTTTGGTTCAACCATTACCGATATCGAAGTGCGTGATGGTTATGATCATGCTGATATTCGTGAAAAAGTCGGTGAATTGGCTTGGGCTTCATTTGAAGAGTCGTTAGAACTGGTGCAAATGGCCAATGAACCTTTAGATCGTGATTTGTTCCTGCAAGGTAAACAAACGCCTGTACTTTTTGGTACAGCTTTGGGTAACTTTGCCGTTGATCATGTACTTGATGCTTTTATTCAATGGGCGCCAGAGCCGAAAGCACATCCCACGCAGGAACGTACCGTTGAAGCGACGGAAGAAGGCTTTAGTGGTTTTGTCTTTAAAATTCAGGCCAATATGGATCCGAAACATCGTGACCGTATTGCCTTTATGCGTATTTGCTCAGGCAAATATGAAAAAGGTTTGAAGATGAATCACGTGCGTATTGGAAAAGATGTGCGTATTTCAGATGCATTGACCTTCCTTGCGGGTGAGCGTGAGCATCTGGAAGAAGCTTGGCCGGGTGATATTATTGGTTTACATAATCACGGCACCATTCAGATTGGGGATACCTTTACCAGTGGTGAAAAATTGCATTTTACTGGTATTCCACACTTTGCCCCAGAAATGTTCCGTCGTGTCCGTTTACGTGATCCTCTCAAATCCAAACAACTACAAAAAGGTTTAAAGGAGTTGTCAGAAGAAGGGGCAACCCAAGTGTTTATGCCGCAAAATAGCAATGATTTGATCGTCGGTGCGGTGGGGGTACTTCAGTTTGATGTCGTCGCGTACCGCTTAAAAGAAGAATATAAAGTCGATTGTATTTATGAGCCAGTCAACATTAATACCGTGCGCTGGATCTACTGTGATGACGATAAAAAAATGAATGACTTTAAGAAAAAGGCGCATGATCAATTGTCACTGGATGGTGGTGGTCATTTGACTTATCTGGCACCGAGTCGTGTTAATTTGCAAATTATGCAGGAACGCTGGCCTGATATTGAGTTCCGCAATACACGCGAACACTAAATTGCATGCAGCAGCTTCTTTCGGGAAGCTGTTTTTTATTTTAAAGTAGACGCTTTGATTGGTTTGGGATAAGCATCATGCAGATGACAAAACAGTTCTTGATGGTGGGTTTAATCGGGATATTGTCCATGCTGGCTGCTTGCACAAAAAGCGATCATGATCAGAAAGCTGAGCAGGAAAAGTCGGCTACTTCACACGATAAAGCAGAGATTTTACCTTATTTGGATATTCAGGAAAGCAAAGCCAAATATGCGTTGCCTTTTTGTGAAAAGAAAAACTGTATTGATATTGATATACAAAGTATTCAGACTAAAGACAGTTGGCTTAATAGCTGGGTTGAGCAAAAACTGGCGTATGTGGTACAGGCGCAAATCGGTCAAAATCAGAAAATCAATTTGCAAAAAGCTATTAATGCCTATGTTGCCAAATCCGATAATTGGCAGGATCAGTATTCTAAAAATCAGGCTTATGAGCTCCATATCACCACGCGAGTCGCTTCGCAGCGTAATGAATATGTATTATTGCAAGTTGGCCTAAACTCAAAACAAGAAGAAGTCACCGTAAAAGATCGTTATTATTTTTTTGTGGCCAATCGCAAACTGCAAAAAGAAGTCAACATTCTGGATATTTTACAGAAGAATCAACAAAGTAACATGAATCAAATTGTTCAGGATCATTATCAAAAATGGTTGAAGCAACAATCGGCTGAAGTACAGGCCGAAGCGCCGAAAAAATTATATTGGGGGCAGGCGGACTGGTTTTTTGATAGCGAAGGGATTGGACTGCACTATCGTGCCAATCAAATTAGCAAACGAGCGGGTCAATTTGATATTTATTTATCAACAGCGCAAACTAAAGCATTGTTACAGCCTGAGATTTATCACAAAATGTTTTAATCTGTATTGAAATTTACACAATACTGGTCAAGCATGATCAAGTTACATTAGCATGAATTGAAAATTATTTTTTGTTAGGCAATGACAAATGTTGCAATCTAAATATTCGCTGTTTCCAGCTCCACAAAGAAAACAATCTACTGCAAAACTTAGTTTGGCAGTTGCGGTCTGTGCTTTATTGCTCACTGCTTGTCAGCCCAAGTCTAAACCTGAAGATACTGACCAGAAGCAAAATGCAGCTTCTGAAGTGCAACCACAAGTGTTGGCACTTGAAGGGTCATCTGTACGATTAGCTGTGAATTTGCCAGATTGTTCAGGCAAGAACTGCCCTCAATTTGTGGTTGAACGTTTACAGAGTAATTTCCCTTTTATTGATCAAATCATGGATCGGGAAATTTTAAAGAACTTAAAACAAATTTTGGATATTTCAGAGATTAATCAAAAAGAGCAGGCGGCTTCAACACCTGCAACGAATCCATCGAAATCAGATGATGTTGCTGCGAGTTCAGAACCTGTATCTGACCAGCAAAAAATGCAGCAACAAGTTGAGCCCTATGTTCAATCTTTTGTCGAGATGGATAAAGAATTAAAAGCGTTGAGTGCCAATCATCAGATTAATATCATGATTAAACCCTCAATTTTAAAATCTCAAGAACCGATCGCGACTGTGGTTTTAAACACCAGTAGCTATTTAGGTGGTGCGCATGGTTCTTCGGCACAGCAGTATTACAACTTTGATTTGAAGCAACAAAAGCAAATTCAGCTGAATGATTTGCTCTTGCCCAATCAGAGAAAGGCACTGGAAGCTAAAGCACATGATGCTTTTAAAGCATGGGTGATGGACTCTAAACTTGCGGATAATGTCAACGATTATGAACAAGCTTGGAAGTTTAAGCTTTCAGATAACTTCCTATTAGGCGAGCAAGGTTTAATTTTACAATATGGTGAATATGAAATTGGACCTTATTCGGCAGGGTTACCACGTTTGGTGATTCCTTATGATCAACTCAACGGTATTTTAAAAGCTGAATATTTACCACATACTCAGGCAACTTCTGAGCCTGTGGTGAATGCGCAGCATCATAAGCCACAGAGTTAAGGGATGCATTTTTCACTATTTGATACGCATACGCATTTTGATGTGCCAGATTTTGATCCTGATCGGAAGGAACTGGCACAACAAGCCAAAGCTGTTGGTGTAGAAAGACTGATTTTAATTGGCTTTAGCGAGTCCAGATTTGCAGATTTGATTCGTATTCAACATGAATTAAATCAGTTACAGCATGCTCCTATCAGCTATTTGGCTCCGGGGCTGCATCCTTTTTATATTGAGCAGCATGCACCAGATCATTTGGAGCGATTGGAACAAATTTTAAAACAAGAGTCCTGTATTGCTGTCGGAGAAATTGGACTTGATACTTTTTTGCCACAGCATAAACAGTCAGAACTTTATCTGAAACAAAAACAATATTTCACGGATCAACTGAATTTAGCAACGCAGTATAACAAACCTGTGTTATTGCATATTCGAAAAGCACATGCAGATGTGTTACAGATTTTAAAACAGCAACATTTTAAGTTGGGCGGTATCGCACATGCTTTTAGTGGTGGTGTTGAAGAAGCCAAAGCTTTTATTCAACTTGGCTTTAAGTTGGGTATCACTGGGCAAATTACCAATCCAAATGCGAAAAAACTGCATCGTGTCGTTGCAGAAGTTGGACTTGAACATTTGGTTCTGGAAACGGATTGTCCCGATATGACGCCATTGTGTTGTCAACATTCGACCGAACATCGGACCCGAAACACGCCTGTGAATTTACCTTATGTATTAGAGGGTTTAGCGGCAAGTTTAGCCATCAATGAAGCAACTGTTGCCCAAAAAGTATGGGAAAATTCATTGAACGCACTTCAATTAACGCAATAAAAAACAAGTACATTCAAAAGTATAACCAAAAGAAAACATTCTAATTTTAAAAGTGGCATACATTAAAAGAAGCCAATGAAACTTTAAAAGAACATAGCCAAACCGGAGGATAGCCGCATGGCCAGCTATAGCAAAATCAATAGTTTTAATGCTTTAAAAACACTCAATGTCGGTTCAGCTCAATATCAAATTTTTAGTTTGCAACAAGCAGCCCCGAAGCTCGGTGATATTCACAAGCTTCCCAAATCCTTAAAAGTATTATTAGAAAATTTGTTACGCTTTGAAGATGATCAGACGGTAAGCGCTGCGCATATCCATGCCTTAGTCGATTGGCAAAAAACCAAAACATCGGATCAGGAAATTCAATATCGTCCTGCACGTGTGCTAATGCAGGATTTTACAGGCGTGCCTGCGGTGGTCGATTTGGCTGCAATGCGTGCTGCTATGGCCAAAGCGGGTGGAGACCCTGAAAAAATTAATCCACTTTCGCCTGTTGATCTGGTGATTGACCATTCGGTGATGGTCGATCATTTTGCCAATGATCATGCTTTTGAAGAAAATGTCGAAATTGAAATGCAGCGTAACGGCGAGCGTTATCAGTTTTTACGTTGGGGACAGTCTGCTTTTAATAACTTTAGTGTAGTGCCACCCGGAACAGGGATTTGCCATCAGGTCAATCTGGAATATCTGGCTCAAGCGGTTTGGACGGGTGAGGAACAAGGACAAACTTTTGCTTTTCCCGACACTTTGGTCGGAACAGATTCACATACCACCATGATCAATGGCTTGGGCGTATTGGGTTGGGGCGTCGGTGGGATCGAGGCTGAAGCTGCGATGTTAGGTCAACCGATTTCCATGCTGATTCCAGAAGTGATCGGATTTAAACTGACAGGAAAATTGAAAGAAGGGATTACTGCAACAGATTTAGTGCTGACAATTACCCAAATGCTTCGTCAAAAAGGCGTCGTGGGTAAATTTGTTGAATTTTATGGTGATGGTCTAGCGGACTTACCATTGGCAGATCGGGCAACGATTGCCAATATGGCACCTGAATATGGTGCGACATGTGGTTTTTTCCCGATAGATGATATTACCCTTGAATATATGCGTTTAACAGGACGTAAAGCTGATCGTATTGCGTTGGTCGAAGCCTATAGCAAAGAACAGGGTTTGTGGCGTAGTACAGGTGACGAACCTGTCTTTACCGATACTTTAACGCTAGATATGGCAACGGTTGAGGCCAGTTTGGCAGGACCAAAACGTCCACAGGATCGTGTGGTATTGGCCAAAGTACCTGAAACGTTTCAAGCTGTCATGGATTTGACTTTAAAGCCAACAAAGCCTGAAAAAGAACGTTTAGAAAATGAAGGCGGTGGCGGGACAGCGGTTGATGCACAGCAAGCCAATTTTGAACCTGAAACAGCCCATTGTGTGATTGATGGCGAACGTTATGAGCTGCATCATGGTGATGTGGTGATTTCAGCGATTACATCGTGTACCAATACATCGAATCCAAGTGTGATGTTGGCGGCAGGGTTGCTGGCTAAAAAAGCCATTGAAAAAGGTTTGCAACGTAAGCCATGGGTAAAAAGCTCTCTGGCTCCGGGTTCTAAGGTCGTCACGGATTATTTGGCTGCTGCGGGTGTGACCCCATATCTGGATGAATTAGGTTATAACCTTGTGGGTTATGGTTGTACCACTTGTATTGGTAACTCAGGTCCATTACCAGATCCGATTGAGGCCGCGATTCAAAAATATGATTTAAATGTCGCATCTGTCTTGTCTGGCAACCGTAACTTTGAAGGTCGAGTACATCCTTTGGTGAAAACCAATTGGTTAGCTTCTCCTCCCTTAGTTGTGGCTTATGGATTGGCGGGAACCATTCGTAAAGATTTAACTTCTGAACCGATTGGGCAGGGCAAAAATGGCGAGGATATTTATTTAAAAGATATCTGGCCGAGCAGTGCTGAAATTGCAGAAGTTTTGCAGAAAGTGAATACGGATATGTTCCACAAGGAATACGCGGCTGTATTTGAGGGCGACGAGAGTTGGAAATCGATTCAAATTCCACAAAGTAAAACTTATGAGTGGGAAGATGATTCGACGTATATCCGTCATCCACCGTTTTTTGAGGGTATCGATCAGCCGCCAGAATCCATCACCAATATTGATTCAGCACGGATTTTAGCGGTATTGGGTGATTCAGTCACCACCGATCATATTTCTCCTGCGGGAAATATCAAAAAAGACAGCCCAGCGGGACGTTACTTACAGGAACATGGAATTGAGCCTAAAGACTTTAACTCTTATGGTTCGCGCCGTGGTAACCATGAAGTGATGATGCGCGGTACCTTTGCCAATATCCGTATTAAAAATGAAATGCTTGGTGGTGAAGAAGGTGGTAATACCATTTATATTCCAACAGGTGAAAAATTGGCGATTTATGATGCAGCCATGCGATATAAAGAAGATCAAACGCCATTGGTCATTGTTGCAGGTAAAGAATACGGTACAGGCTCATCACGTGACTGGGCGGCAAAAGGAACCAATCTTTTAGGTGTAAAAGCAGTCATTGCAGAAAGTTTTGAGCGTATTCACCGTTCAAATCTGGTGGGTATGGGCGTGCTGCCACTTCAGTTTGTGGATGGACAAAATCGTCAATCGCTGAGCCTGACAGGTAAAGAACAGTTGTCGATTTCTGGGCTTTCGGATGATATTCAACCCCATCAAACACTGGATATCACGGTGAAACGTGAGGATGGCTCAACCGATCAGTTTAAAGTGTTATGCCGTATTGATACTCTAAATGAAGTCGAATACTTTAAGGCAGGCGGTATTTTGCATTATGTATTGCGCAATTTGATTGCGGCATAAAAATAACTCAGTTCCTTTAACCGCCTTCTTCACGGCAAGAAGGCGGTTGTCAAATTCAGGCACTAACATTCTCAAATTAAACCCAGTAAAATAGCATGCTGAAAAATTCCTGAAAGAAGATGTAATGACTGAACTCCAAACCGATGAATATGACCGCCGTTTTGCAGGCGTTGCCAAGATATATGGTGATGATGCGTTTACTCATTATAAAAAAAGTCATGTTATGGTGATTGGAATTGGCGGTGTTGGAAGTTGGGCTGTGGAAGCACTTGCACGTACAGGGATTGGCGAATTGACACTGGTGGATATGGATGTATTGGCCGCTTCCAATATTAATCGTCAGTTACCTGCGCTATCTTCAACTTTGGGGCAGGAAAAAGCAGAAGTCATGGCGGAACGCTGTCGTCAGATTAACCCGCGGATCAAGGTCAACGTGATCGATGATTTTCTTTCATCTGTGAATGTCGCAGACCTATTGATGTCTAAACCCGATGTGATCTTGGACTGTATTGATGATGTCAAAGCCAAACTGGCTTTAATGCTGCATTGTCGTTTTAATAAAATCCCTTTAATAGTCTCGGGCGGCGCAGGTGGAAAAATTGATCCGCTCAAAATTCGAGTGGCTGATCTGTCCAAAACTGAACAAGACCCGATGTTGGCAAAATTACGCAGTCAATTACGTGCTAAAGGAATTTGCAAAAAGCCAAAAGAAAAATTCGGGATGACCTGTATTTATTCGCTCGAACAACCTACCTTACAAAACAATCTATGCGCGAGTGCGGGTTTACGCTGTGGCGGCTATGGTTCATCGGTAATGGTGACTTCCAGCTTTGGCATGATTGCAGCGGCTGAAGTTTTGAAAAAATTAGACATGAAAAAAACGAAGCCTAAATAAGCTTCGTTCATTATTAATATACTATTTTAAGCTTACAACGGGCGATAATAGGTATATGTGACATTATTATCTTTATATACATCGTAGCTTTGCTGCTTAAAATCAGAAATCCACTGACTACCGCTGTAACCCGCAATATGTCCATATACATGATTTGGGGTGCGTTTAATAATATAAATATCACCCTTTTGTGGATGATCAAACTCAGGTTGAATTTGTCGATAACCAATTTTGGTTAAAGTGTCGCCCCAGTCAGAAGCAGCAATAGGGTGGCTGACGATCTTGGCACCCGCAGATTGCAAAGCGATACGAACACTTTTGGCACATTTTGCCGTGCTGTAGTTACCACTGATACTTTTTAATTTAGCAACGAATTTGTGGATATCGATCTGGCTACGTGAACCATCCGATCCAAAAGAAAACGGTGCTGATCTTTCCCTGTTTTCAGTCACAGTCACTTGGGGGGCATTCTGTGTTTGATAACTATCTGCTACTTGTCCGTCATAAATCATCGTTCAAACTCGTTCTTACATTATTTACACATATCAATAACAATGTATTTGCTTGGCGGAATGATGCTATCGTCTGAACCTTAAAAAGTGTTTTAAGGAATGTAATAATATTTCACAAGTCTGAAACATTTATAAAAAAATATAAATTTATCATGGTTTTAATTCAGTGCCATTTGGCTAAAATTTGGTAAAAAAGAATTTAAATAAATCAATTTTTACTGGATTTAGTTCTGAATTAAAAAATAATGACGAGAGCTCGCATATAAATATGACGAGAGCTCGCATATAAATATATTGAGAGTGACACTAATTTGATAAATAGAAATAATCGATAAAAAGTTACAATCAATATAAATCTGATTTAGCACGTTTTAACGCATGATGCCATCGTTCAAGATGATGAGAACGTTCATCTTCGTTCATTTGCGGTTCAAAGGCACGATCAAGTTGCCAAGACTCAGCGATTTCGTTGAGATTTGAAAAAAGGCCAGACTTTAGACCTGCCATCGCGGCCGCCCCCCAAGCCGTTGATTCAAGCATTTTAGGCCGTAATACAGGGACGTTGAGAATATCTGCCTGAAATTGCATCAGCATATCATTCTGACTCGCTCCACCATCGACTCGTAATTCTTTTAAAGGTTGGGATAAATCTGACTGCATGGCACAAAGCACATCCGACACTTGAAAAGCAATCGATTCAAGCGCCGCCCGCGCGATATGTGCTTTATTGGTTCCCCGTGACATCCCGCACAATAACGCACGTGCTTCACTGTCCCAGTGTGGTGCACCCAAGCCCGTGAAAGCGGGAACTAATACTACACCCTCACTGCTTTTGACCTGATTGGCCAATTGTTCAACCTGAACACTGCTCTGAATAATCCCTAAACCATCACGCAACCACTGTACAATTGCGCCAGCCATAAATACACTCCCTTCAAGCGCATAGCGGGTTTGATTCTGACATTGCCATGCCAGCGTGGTCAGCAGTTGATTTTGACTAAATTGTAATTCCTCGCCAGTATTAAACAGCATGAAGCATCCTGTTCCATAGGTATTTTTTGCTGTACCTATTTCAAAGCATGACTGTCCAAATAGGGCGGCTTGCTGATCACCTAAAACACCCGCGATCGGAATGGTGCTACCTAGTAGCCCAGGTGCTGTATCAGCTATATAAGCATCAGATGAAATAATAGTTGGAAGAACCGAAGCCGGGATATGAAACAATTCGAGCAATTCTTCATCCCAGCTTTGAGTCTGAAGATTCATGAGCATGGTTCTTGAAGCATTACTGACTTCAATGACGTGTTCTGCGCCTTGAGTTAAATTCCAGATTAACCAACTATCGATCGTTCCAAAAGCAACATGTCCTTGCTTTGCGAGCGCTCTTAGTCCGTCTACATTCTCAAGCAGCCAGACCAATTTGCCTGCGCTAAAGTAAGGGTCGATTCGCAGTCCTGTTTTATGATGGACTTTATCCTGCAATTTTTGTTGGATTAGGCCACTGCACCAGTCTGTCGCACGACGATCCTGCCAAATAATAGCAGGTGCTAGTGCTTTGCCAGTACGTTTATCCCATACCACCGTCGTTTCACGCTGATTGGTCAGTCCTAGTGCTTTAATATCCTTTGCCAAGACATGTGCAGAGGCTAAAGCCTGCTGTACCACTGCTATCTGACTTGACCAGATTTCATCGGCATCTTGTTCGACCCAACCTGAATGTGGGGTTCTTATTTTTGTTTCGCGTTGAGCGGTTGCATGAACACGTCCCTGTTCATCAAAAATAATCGCGCGGCTAGAAGTCGTTCCCTGATCGAGTGCAAGTAAATAGCTCATATTTGTTATAGATAGACTTGAAAAATAAAATATTATCTCAATTATCATGTTAAATACATCAGTAGAATCTAGTTGGTTATAAATTGCATAGCAATTTTTGCCGCCTGTGTTATGATGTATGAACTCATCTGGGGGTGTTATTGGCTTCGACGCTGGTGATGAAGCTCATAGATGCATGCCGAGAGCGCATTTTCTCTCGTAAATAAAATTTGCATTTTAATAGTCGCAAACGACGAAACTTACGCTCTAGCTGCCTAAGGGCCGCTTGTCCGCTTCCTAGAATACTTGTGGTTTAGGAACCCGACTGTAGCGCACGCACACAAGTCCGTATAGAGTCAAGCCTCGGGACTTTATACCAAACTTAGAGGATCGCAACTTGTACCCTGTTCGTCGGGTCACTTGGTGTTAAAATAATAGACGATATCTAAGCATGTAGTATTCTCGAGTGTAGTGCTGGCGGACGCGGGTTCAACTCCCGCCACCTCCACCAAAATTCGATTCGGAGCAATCCGATGAAATATAAAAAGTCTTTAAGTTTAATACTTAAAGGCTTTTTTATTTGGTTATTTGTCGATGCAATTCGACATGGTTTGACTACATTTTTGCTTTCTGTGGGTTAAAAATGGGTTAATTTACCCATCTTATCCCCATCGAATTTGGTTGACTCAAATAAAATTTCTGGATTTTATCAATTTCTGCTTCATGCTTATCGATTTAAAAGCCAGTCAAACGCTTGGTAAAAAATGTCTGACTTTCTTTAAATACAGGAAATTCTTTTTATTAATTCTGATCTCCACACGATAACGGATTGTTCCATGCTTAAGTTTTCATTGTGGTATAGTACCCGCAAAATTTACACCATAAAATTTGCGCCTTTATGGCTCAAAGATGGTATAGATTCTAATCGAAACGGTGCAAATTAGGCCTGAATGGTTGCAAATAATTTAGTATCAACATCAACATATATGGATGATTTTTAATGATTAAATCAGACAAAATTGAAAATACTAAAGATTTCAGAATCAGCGTTGCCCCGATGATGGATTGGACAACCCGAGACTACCGTTTTTTTGCACGACTATTTAATCCCAATATTGTGCTGTATACCGAAATGGTAACGACAGGCGCGATTATTCATGGTGATGCCAAACGTCATTTGGATTTTAATTCACAAGAACATCCGATTGTGTTGCAACTGGGTGGCTCTAATCCAAAAGAATTAGCCACTTGCACTAAAATGGCTGAGGATTGGGGCTATAACGAGGTCAACTTAAATGTCGGTTGCCCAAGTGACCGTGTGCAGAACAATAAGATTGGTGCATGTTTAATGGCTGAACCCAACCTTGTTGCTGAATGTATTGATCAGATGCAAAAAACTGTCAGTATTCCCGTGACAGTCAAACATCGGATTGGGATAGATGATATGCAGTCTTATGACGAAATGCTGCATTTTGTAGATACTGTTGCTGCAACTGGTTGTACGCATTTTGTGGTACATGCTCGCATTGCGATTTTGCAGGGTTTATCACCGAAGGAAAATCGCGAAGTTCCTCCATTACGCTATGAAGATGTCTATCGTTTAAAACGTGAACGTCCAAATTTGACCATTGAAATTAACGGTGGCATCAAGACTTTTGAAGAAACACAACAACACCTGCAACATGTAGATGGCGTCATGATTGGTCGTGAAGCCTATCATAATCCTTATTTACTTGCGGAATTTGGACAATTCTGGAACTTAGACATGCCAGATCGATTTAACATCATGCAACAGATGATGCCTTATATCGAAAAACGTTTAGCCGAAGGTGCACCTCTTTCGATTATTACTCGACATATTTTAGGTTTATTTCAAAATCTTCCGGGTGCACGCAAATGGCGACAAGCCCTGAGTGGTGGTAATGCCAAGTCGCTCACCGATATTGAAAATGCTCTACTTAATATTCGTGAAACTATTCAACGATCAGAAGAATCTCAGCAAGAACAGCATATATAAGTGTTTTAAAAGCCTTTGTCATGTAATGCTGAGGGTAGAATATTAATTTTCTAAGGGCTGTACTAGATTCGCAATGTGCTAATCTAGGAAAATGAAGCTAACCAATTGTAAATTAAATAAGAAAATTCAATTAAAAGGCTATTTGCATTACTTGGTTGAATTTAACTTGTTAAGTGCTAAGTTTCTAATATCTTCGCTTTCATCATTTAAGAAGTATTCAGCCATTTCAGGTAGTTCAACCAACACGTTTTTGCGAATTTTAGAGTCTAGGTCAGTTTTTAGTTTTGATGCAAAAGATTTGTCTATATGAAAACACAATAATTTAATATCAGCCGATTCATCGTTGATAAAGAGTTCAGCTAGATTTTTATGCTGATACAGCGCATTCCATCTAACTTTTAAACTTTTGTCATTTACATACTGTCTAGCACACACCTCCCATTTTGCACACCACTCTCGTACAAAGTCAGAAGAATCATTCATTAATTTCAAACCATATTCTTCACTTTTCACAGCAACTACAGCACGAACATAGTGATGTGTATCGTTTAAAAGTACATCTGAAATCTTTGTTGAAGCATATATACAGGAAGCCCGAACATCAGGACTTTTATCATTCATTAACTCATGTGCAATTAACTTGTTATTTTTAGCCGCTCTCATTCGCACATCATCACATTGACTATGAGCCATAACAACCAAACTACTAGCCCACTTCGCGCAACCGACATCAAAAAATTCCCAAAAATCTTCATTGTTTTTTAATACTTCAATGAATTTTTGGTGTGAGTTTGTAATTGTGGAAAATTTTTTAGATATTTCTTCATCATTACAGATGCCTTCAAATAACCCTTGATGGTATTCCATAAAGTCATCATAACTAAGGTCTTGGCAAATCATATCAATATAAAATGGCACATCTGCAAGTTTCATTTTCAAAGGCTTGTGGAGTATATTATCTACATAATACCTACAATCATGGCATGAAAAAATAAGCATATAAGTAAAAAATCAAATTAACAACTCTCAACCTTGAATTGCAAATAGCCAATTAAAATTGCTAAAGTTTTTCATGCTTGGTGTAACTGCAAGAGCTGCTGCTGATAAAATGATTGTTTTGGGATTATTAAAGCATAATGGAAAGCTCTATACCGCTGTTGTTTCAGACACTAAATCCAGTACTAAATGCCTGATTTTCGTTTTGAAATATGACAAAATATTCAACGATGTCCTTCTCTTGATGGAAGAGGGCTTAAATGCAACTTTAAAAAAGAGCTTACTGTCTAATCTTAAAACTTTTGCTCAATCGTCAATATAACATTGGGAATCAATCTATTGATTCTGGCTTGATACAAGCTGTCATCAGATTGATTACGTAAATATTGCTTATAGTCTATGCCTAGAATATTTCTTAAGCTGAAGATAGCATCCTAATAATGACTAAAGTTTTTAGAAAAAATCTATTCTTATTCTATGTGATCCTAATTTTTGCGCAGTATAAGGCATAATTTGCGGGAAATTTAAAACAACAACAATGAGTTGTGTATATATCTAAAATGTATTTATCATGATTTACATTGATTTTAAGAAACTAAAAGTTAAGATTTTTATCAGTTAAATTTTCCATAGTGGTGCATTAATTGCACTAAAGTGAGGCATATCTGAGTGATCTATTTTTGAAAAAGTGCTCAATAACGGAGTATCAAATATTCTAAGGACTTGGAAAAGTAGAAAATTTAAAAATAATTTCTAATCTGGCATAATCATTGCTTAAGTTTGATTAGAGTATAAGCTGTCAACATATTGATTTATTCATTATGTGGGTCATTGCTCTAAGCGACATGTATTTTCCTTGCGAAAATAATGATGTTGTTTAGCGTGGCTCAATTGAATGTTCGACCCATTTTCATGACATTGAGTCACATCATTAAAGTTCCTTTTTTAATGTAAGTGACAAGCATGAACAGTTTAAATACCAATACCGAATTTTCTTTAGAAGAATTAAAAAAAGAATCCGTGATGGGCGTGATGGGAACGGAAACCCAACGTGAAGTACGGATTATCGACCTCAGTGATTTTGAAAATCGCAAATATGAAATTGCCGATCAACTCTGGAATGCAGCGGTTGAGATTGGTTTTTTTCAAGTTGCCAATCACGGCATTCCGCAAAAAGAGATTCAGCATGCATTTGGTTTGGCAGAACAATTTTTTGCTTTGCCACGTGAAGTTAAAGCACAATATCCCCTAAACCGTAATGCAGGTTGGGAAAGCAAGGCACAAATTCGTCCATCTACTAAAACGCCAGATCAAAAAGAATCTTATCAAATCACGCGTCCCCGCATGAGCAACTTATGGCCGACCCAACAAGAATTGCCAGATTTTAAAGCGCAAGTATTGAATTTTGAAAGCCAATGTTGGTCGGTAGGCATGAAAATTCTGTCTTGTTTTGCCTATAAAATGGGTTTTTCTGAAGATTTCTTCACTTTGGCGCATGATCCATCTAAAGAAACCTATCAAAGCACCTTACGCATGTTGCATTATTTTGCTGTCGATCCTGCGCTTAAAGATGAACTCGGTTTGTGGCGTGCAGGTGCACATACCGATTTTGACTGCCTAACTTTATTATTCCAACAAAAAGGACAAGGGGGTTTACAGGTTTGCCCAGGCAAGGAAATGGAAAATCGTGCATGGACTTCGATCGAGCCACGTGAAGATTTAATCACGTGTAATATTGGTGATATGTTGATGCGTTGGAGTGATGACGTTTTACCATCTAATTTCCATCGTGTAAAAAATCCAGCGGATCATGAATATCAAGGTGCACGTTATAGTTTGGCTTTTTTCTGTCAAGCCAATGAGGATGTATTGATTCAAAGTCCTCAAGGCAAATATCCTGACATTACTGCAAAGGATTATCTGGCGCAGCGGATCAGTGCCAATTTCTCTGGCAAATATTGATTGATCGTAGCGAATGAAAAAAAGTAGCCCATTAAGCTGCTTTTTTCATTTGTTTTTTTTGAGGCTAAACAATAAGAAAAGCATTGTCATCAACATATCGATCTTGTTAGCATCGATTGAGATTTTCCATTACAAGTGTCTGTTATGTCTTCAGGGCAACAAGTTTTAATTAAACTCAGAAAAATGATTATTGCAGGTGAACTTGAAGGTGGCAGCCGTATTGCGGAAATTCCAACGGCTGAAATGCTTGGGGTCTCTCGGCAGCCGGTGAGAATGGCTTTTCGCTTGCTTGAGCAGGAAGGACTGCTCATTAAGAATCCAACCCGTGGTTATATCGTGCGTGAAATTTCGGATGACCTTATACGGGATGCTTTGCAAGTTCGTGGGGTGCTTGAAGGTTTGGCTGCAAAAACATTGGCAGAAAAGGGAATAACCGAGGAACAGAAAAAAAACTTAAGTCACTGTATTGAACAAACTGAAAAGTTATTTGAGGGCAAAACTGAATTTGGTGACGAAGAATTGGAAAGCTATCATCACTGGAATGTTATTTTTCACGATACGGTTATTCAGGGGGCAGGGAATATCGCTTTAACACAGGCTTTGGCGAAAAATAATCAATTGCCGATGGCCTCTGCACAAGCATTGACCTATGACCAATCTCGTGCGCTATCGGAATATCGCCGTCTACATTATGCTCATTTACAGCATTGTTCTATCTATGATGCTTTAGTTCAACGTCAGGCAGGACGTGCTGAAAGTTTGATGCGAGAACATAGTGCTGTCGTGATGTTAGGCGAAACAGTCAAACATATCTTATCGACATGACTTTGAAAAAACTCCTACACATGGGCTTGATGAAATGTATAGGAGAAAAACAGCAAAGTTTTAAGCCAGATCAATCACCAGTGTTTTTGATTTGGCGCGTGAACAGCAGGGGGTAAATTGGTTATTGAGAGAATGCTCATCATCAGTCATAAATACATCACGATGATCAGGTGTGCCTGCTATTACACGGGTGATACAGGTTCCACAAACGCCCTGTTCGCACGATATTGGCACTTCAAAACCATTTTCCAGTAAAGCCTGAGTGGCAGTTTGATGTGGATGAACTTCGATTTTACGATCTGAGCCAAGCACTTCAATAGTAAATGCCTCATTTTCACTTTGATCTAACTGTTGTGCGACAAAATGTTCCTGATGCAATTGCTCACTTGACCAACCTGCCTGCTGGGCTGAATCCATCACAAACTGCATAAAACCCGTTGGACCACAGACATATAAATGTCGTTGTGTTGAAACCTCTTTTAGAACATCTTGCATATTACACTGAGTTTCTGGCTGATCCTGAATATGAAAATGGATTTGATTTGGGAAATGCTCAGTCAAATTGCCAAAAAAGGCGATCATTTCATGGCGACGTACAAAATAATGTAATTCAAAAGGAATGTGTTGTTGTCTCAGACGATAGGCCATGGAAATAATAGGCGTAATTCCAATGCCACCTGCAAATAAAACAGCTTGCTGAGTTTCAGGATGGATTTTAAATAAATTGCGCGGTTTACCAATGCTCAGTCGATCACCTTCTCGATATTCGGTATGGATGCAACGTGACCCACCACGTGAATTTACATCATGTAAAACGCCAATCACGTAACGATGGGTTTCACTACAACAATTGGAAAGTGAATATTGTCGTATTAGTCCATTTTTTAAGTGAACGTCAATATGCGAACCTGCCTCGAAAATGGGCAAAGCGGTATGATTAGCTGAAATTAACTCAAATGCACGAATGTTTGAGGTGAGTTGATGAATTTTATTGATGATCACATCCATGTGCTGTACTCCTTAAATCACGCGAATATTGGGAAATTTTCGGTTTTGGCTATCAGGAGATGGTGGATTTTCTTTGGCAAGCAAGCGATCAATAATTTTACGTGACTGTACCCCGCCTGCATCTATATTCAGCATCAGCAACTGACGTTGAGGATTGCGTAAAATATTTTGTTGCTGTTGTTCCAGCATTTCCAGATCTTCAGTAAAAATCTTACCTTGTCCTTCGCGGATCTGCTCGGTCAGCTCGACATTCTCTGGTTGGAAGTTACGAGCCATTCCCCAGAAATACCAATGCGATGTTTCGGTTTCAGGCGTAATAAAATCCACCACAATCGATGATACTTTTTTGTCTTTGGCTGCATGATAGCCACCGTGACCTGCATGTGCGACGCCTACTTCGATATGAACATTACTTGGCGCAAAAAAATGACAGCGCTGCCAACGGTCTACTGCTACATCATCTGCTAGCTGGTTGCCACGCAGTGCCATTTGCCAAAATGGAGGGGCAGATACATTCTCCATATAACGTTCGGTAATGACATGATCACCATCGACTTTAGTAACGGGCAACGCTTCGTCAATTTCTTTTTGACCAATACTGCTCGAATGTACATAGGTTTCATGGGTAAGATCCATGAGATTATCAATCATGAGGCGGTAGTCACATTGAATATGAAATAAGCCACCGCCATAGCTCCACTCTGGATGATCTGCCCATTCTAATACAGGCAAATCAGCTTCATTCGCTAAAGTTTTTTCACCTGGCCAAACCCAGATAAATCCAAATTTTTCTACAACGGCATAGGATTTATTACATGGAAAACCTGTTACACGCTGTGCTGGCATGGATATGGTTTTACCTTCGCAGCCCATGACCAGACCATGATAGCCGCAAACCAGATTGCCATCTTCGACATAACCTAAAGATAAGGGCGCACCCCGATGTGGACAGAAATCCTCAACCGCAGCGACTTTATTTTCTTTGCCTCGATAGAAAACAATTTTTTCTCCACAAATGGTACGACCAAGAGGCTTATCCTGAATATCCTCAGGACGGCAGGCAACATACCAAGCATTTTTTATAAACATGTGTGACGACTCCTTATCACTTATTGGATCCAATTTATTGGGTTTGAAAATTGCCGTCAAGTGGTGAAATACAGACTTATTCAATTTTTATTATTTATATTATTGTAATTAAATAAAATTTATTTTTTATGAAAATAATTTTAAAACTGTTTTTCTCCACTTTGTGCTTTTTTTAGAATTTAAATGAAATAAAATTTTTAAACTTTATTTTTATATATTTAATAATATTTTATGTTTATTTATCGCTTGTGGGGGATTGGATTGTTACGATGATCGCACAAAAAATATCTTAAAAAATTGATTTTATGGATCCAGTAATGTATCAGTATGTATATTGAGCAGGATGCTCCAAAAATAGATGAATTCTATTTTTGTAATCAAATTATTCCTTCTAGGCAATTATGGATACGGATATGCATAATCACCCAGCATCTCATTACAGAATGTCGCGTGTATATCTTGTCCATATTGGGAGATATGCAAATGGAAAGAGATGTTCTAGGTGAAATTAATCAAAATCAAATGAGCCGCTATCAGTGGTTTGTCATTACGATTTGTCTTTGTCTTAATATTATCGATGGTTTTGATGTCATGGTTATGGCATTTACTGCACCATCAGTTGCCGCTGAGTGGTCACTTTCAGGTGCGCAAATTGGATTGTTGTTGAGCTCTGGCTTATTTGGTATGGCAGCAGGCTCGATCTTTTTAGCTCCACTTGCCGATAGAATTGGCCGTCGATTATTGATTTTAATCTGTTTGGTGATTGCGGGATTAAGCATGATCGCGTGTGCATTTGTACATAGTCATAGCTTGCTGGCAGCACTTCGTTTCATTACAGGTATTGGCGTAGGGGGGATTCTGGCAAGCAGTAATGTATTGGCCAGTGAATATGCGAATACTCGTTGGAGAAGTCTAGCCGTCAGTTTGATGTCAACAGGCTATGGAATAGGTGCAACATTGGGTGGAATTTTATCACTTGTTTTAATTGAGCATTTGGGTTGGCGTTCAATTTTTATGGCAGGTGGTTTGACCACGATTTTTATGCTGTTGGTGAGCCTATGGCTATTACCTGAATCAATTGATTATTTATTTGCAAAAAAACCAAAACAGGCATTAGAAAAGGTAAATGCGGTCATGCAGCGGATGGGTTTATCGACGTTGTTAGTTTTACCACACTATGAAAAAAGTCATAAAAATAAAGGTGGAGAAATTGCCAAGCTATTTCAGGGTCAACTTGGGTTTCAAACTTTTTGTTTATGGGGCGCTTTTTTTATGGTGATGTTTGGTTTTTATTTTGTGATGAGCTGGACACCTAAAATCCTAATTTCAATGGGGATGTCGCCAGATCAAAGTGTGAGTACGGGTATTTTAATTAGTATTGGTGGAATTTTTGGTGCAGCGATTATTGGTTTGCTCGCATCTCGTATGAAAATTTTCTATGCCTTAAGCTTATTTTTAGGATTGACTGCTGTCTGTATTTTCTTATTTGTCGCAGTCTCTTCTCAAGTCAGTATTGCACTTGTTGTGGGGCTATTACTTGGGACACTGATTAATGGTTGTGTCGCTGGTTTATATTCAATTTCTCCAACCATTTATGACGCAGATATTCGTAGTCGCGGAGTGGGTTATGCGATTGGTTTTGGTCGTATGGGTGCCATTTTATCTCCAACCATTGCGGGAATTTTTCTGGATCAGGGCGTAGCTCCTGCAACTTTATATGCGTATTACGGCATTGTTTTTATTCTTGCAATCTTTCTGATTCTAAGTTTGGGTAAGGCATTTTATCGCCAACAAAAAGCTCAATCTTATTCCATGAAAACATTAGCTTAACCTCATAAGAAATTAAATTGTAGAGATTAAAAATGACAAAGACATCCTTATGGGTGGGGATTTGCTTGTGCCCATTATTTGCCCCATGTACTCATGCCGAATTCATTGCAGATAGCAACGCTGAGATCACACTTCGAAACTTTTATTTCGATCGGGATTATAAAAAAGACCCGTATCCCTATACTGCTGCACGTGATTGGGCACAAGGCCTGATTTTTAAAGGGCAATCGGGCTATACCGAAGGCACCGTTGGCTTGGGGGTTGATGTACTGGCAATGGCAGGTTTTAACCTGCTTGGTCACCATGCTGATGATTACGCACGAAGTGGTTTGTTACAGGTAAATTCCGATAATACACGTGATGATTATTATGGAAAAATAGGGGTTACTGCAAAAGCAAAATATCGCCAAAATGAATTATTTGTAGGGGATCTGGTTCCTTTACTGCCCACTATTTTTTCGTCCCCTGCAAGGCTTTTTCCACAAACGTATCGTGGTGTTCGTTTGCTATCGACTGAAATTCCAAATTTACAGTTGGAAGGCTTTTATGTCGATGAGGTACGGCAGCGTGACTCAATACGTTATACCGATGTTGGTATTGATAATATTAATCATCGTTTTGACAAGGCTGCAACGACGGATCATTTCTATAGCATTGGCGGAGCCTATCAGTTTAAGAACTATCGGATACGTGCTTATCAGGCAGAACTTCAGAATATTTATCAGCAGCAGTTTTTAGGATTTAATGGTAAACACGTGCTGAATGATCACTTAAATTTTCTAAGTGATGTGCGTTTTTTTAACAGTGAAGATACGGGGTCACGTAAAGTTGGTAATGTTGACAATCAACATTTGAGCGGTTTGTTTGGTTTGAACTATCAAAATCACACTGTTTCTTTGGGTTATATGCAGGCTTTTGGTTCAACAGGACTACCATTTTTATCAGGTACAGAAAGTCCAGTCGTTCTGGATTTTATGAGTTCAGATTATTCCAATAAAGATGAAAAAGTCTATTCGATTCGTTATGAATATGATTTTAAAGATGCACGGATGGGAGATGTTTCTTTAAATGGT
This sequence comes from Acinetobacter septicus, assembly GCF_019355975.1. Lineage (NCBI taxonomy): Bacteria > Pseudomonadati > Pseudomonadota > Gammaproteobacteria > Moraxellales > Moraxellaceae > Acinetobacter > Acinetobacter septicus. The sequence goes on from NZ_CP079898.1 coordinate 3,005,036, forward strand.
CTGCGCTTTATGACGCGTTATGCCAAAGGCGAGAATATTGATTTACTGAGTTATGGGGATCAGCGTTTTAAGGAGGACTCACTCGAATTCGATTTAGGCTATCGCATTCCAGAAGGAAAGTTAAAAGGACTTGGGCTACGAGCTCGTTTTTCTCATTATCGTAATGATATGCCTACGAATATGGTATTTCATTCAACCAATGAAACTCGTTTGAATGTGGATTATACATTTAAGTTTTAATTGATTTACATTGGTTTTTTAATTGAATGAAAAAAAACAAGCTCATCTAACAGTGAGCTTGTTTTTTTAAGGATGTATCATACACGGTTTGCAATGGAGGGATTCCATGCAACGTAGTTATAGATCTAGTCGGTATTTCTCTATTGTTTCATCCATTGTTTACCATGCGAAACCAGTTAAATTTGTGTGGTTCATTGTTGAGGTTGTTTTTCAAAAATTTTTAAAGTTGTTTGTTCTTTGCATCTAGCAAATTGGATTAATAAGCACTGCATCTTCAATCGCTATACCTGAACGCACTACTTTGTCCGATGAAATACTTATATTGAAATAAGTATTTATATTTAAAGTGCAGTTTCTTATATGAAACGAAATTTATAATGATGCTGATTTGGATGAAAGTCAACTTTATAAAAACTCTTAAAGTGAAAGGGTTTAGGCAGTGTTTTAAAATATTTTTAAGCAATAACAGAATATTTTTATAAATGGCAATCCTTTGCCTATTATTTTAATAAATAAATTTAGAGATTTTATTTGCAGTATCAATAACTTGATTTGCAATGATGTGTTTAAAGGTCTGTTCATCATAGGTGGTGATCGGACAACTGACCGATAGTACAGCGACCATATCTTTTGATGATTGACGATAAATAGGTGCTGCACAGGCTGCCATATCGTTATTGTAATGTCCCCAACTCACCATGGATGATTGTGTTTTGACATAGTTTAAACGTAGTAGCAATTCTTTTAGATTCTTGGGAGTAAGGTCGGAGAAAGTATCCCATTCATTAAATTTACGATAACGCTGACGAATTTCAGTCTCAGGTAAATTGGATAAAAGTAACTGACCAATCACAGTCGCATGCGCGGGCCAACGTGTACCTAAATTAATCGTACTGGTAAAAGGTCCACTCGATTGAATGTTATTTACAAATACAATATGAGTCCCTTCCAAGATTGAAAGATGAACTGCGATTTTGGTTTGATCACGTAGTTCTTTCATTAGTGGCGTTGATAAATCCAGTAAAGAAAGTTTAGATAAACTGTTAAAACCAAGCTCCATGACTTTTGAATCTAAAGCATAAGTTTTCTGTGAAGCTTTACGTAAATATCCGCAGGATTCTAGAGTATAAATCAGGCGAAATGCACTAGAACGGTTCACATCCAGAATTTCAGCAATTTCAGAAATGGTCATTTCCTGAGCTTCCTGATTAAACGCCTGTAAGATTGCTAAACCTCTGACAAGACCTGGAACCAAATAACGGTCATCGTTTTTTGTGATTTCAGCTTCTTGTACATCTTCTTCAATGACTAAGCTCATTCGATAAAAATTCCTAAAAAAGAAAAGGGTAATATTTGGTGCACACTGCTTTATTTTAGAACTATTGTAATGATATCGGATGCATAAAACAATGTTTATATATAAAACTAAATTTTCCTAATAAAACGTAATAAAATATTAATAATTTATTAAGTATTTGAAATGTATTAATTTTAATTTATTGACATAAAAAGCAAATGAGGATTATTCTTTGTCAATGTTTTGAAAATCAAATAAAGTTTTATATATAAAACAGTATCGAGGGCTCAAACGATGAGTTGGATTTCAGTTTGTGGCATTGATGATGTCTCGGAAGACGAACCAAAGGCAGTAGAAGTCAATGACAAAAAAATAGGTGTATTTGTCATCGATGAAAATTATTTTGCGATCGAAAATGTCTGTCCACATGCTTTTGCATTATTGACAGAAGGATTTATCGAGGATCAGACCGTTGAATGTCCATTGCATGAAGCTATTTTTGATATCCAGACGGGTTCGCTCATGAGTGGTCCAGGATGTCGTGACCTATGTACTTATCCAGTACGTGTAGAAGGTCAAGACATACAGATTCAACTGTAATGGATAGAAGGAATTCACCATGAAACAATTTAATGAAAAACTGGAAAACTGGATCAATGCGACACCTTCTAGGGATGCTGGCATTAATAATATTCAGATTCCTGGGCAAGTTGAACATTTGGTCTGGCAGACTCGCTACAAAGTGCCGACCGTCTATGAACAGGACTTTGTTCAGCATCTAATACGAGCTTTTGGAGCAGGGATGACTGAATTGAATGATTTGGTCAACGCATTAAACCAACAGGGTTTTCGTCGTGAGTCAGGTGAAGTCTGGACCATGCAGAGCTTTACAGAAGAAATGCAGCGTTTGGGTTACTAAGTTCAGGGAAGACAATAATGAATGCAATTTATCAACAAGCTCCAAGTACTGAAGAATACCTTGATTTAGGTTTACGTGATCAATGGTATCCAGTTCTCGCCAGTTGGGAAGTCAATGCTAATCCAGTTGGAATCACACGTTTGGGCGAAAATATTGTGGTTTGGCGTGATCAGGATGGTCAGCTTCATGCGCTTGAAGACCGCTGTCCACATCGTGGCGCACGTTTATCATTAGGCTGGAACTTGGGCAATCGCGTGGCATGCTGGTATCACGGTGTTGAAGTCGGCGGTGATGGTGTAGTGGTCGATGTACCTGCTGTACATGACTGTCCAATGAAAGGCAGTGAGTGTGTAAAAAGCTACCCAATCGTAGAAAAGCATGATGCCATTTTTATTTGGTTTGGTATTGATGCAAATGAACCACCTGCTGAACTTGAATTTCCTGAGCAGTTAGCCAGTACAGAATGGAGTTCTTTTTTATGTCAGGCCGACTGGAAAGTGAATCATCAATACGCCATCGATAACGTGATGGATCCGATGCATGGTACCTATTTACATTGTACTTCGCACTCCATGGCAGAGGGTGAGCGCACTGCGGAAATGAAACACCGTAGTACTGAAAATGGATTTATTTTTGAAAAAGAAGGTCAAACGGGTGTCAATTTTGACTGGGTAGAATATGGCAATACTGGAGCAAGTTGGTTACGTCTTTCTATTCCGTATCGTAAAGAATTTGGTCCAGGTGGGGTGTTTTGGATTGTAGGTTTTGCAACGCCAATTGATGCCCACAATACCCGTGTATTTTTCTGGCGTTGCCGTAAAGTCAGTGGTTGGCAACGTAATGTCTGGCGTTTCCTATACCGAAATCATTTAGAAAAATTGCACTGGGATGTGTTGGAGCAGGATCGCATTATTTTGGAAAATTTGGCACCAAATGCGCGTTCTAAAGAGTTTCTTTATCAACATGATGTTGGTCTATCACGTCTGCGTCGTTTAATGAAAAAAGAAGCAGAGAAGCAATTGAAAAAAATTGCAGTGCTAGATACTTCATCTTTGACTGAAACACCATAAGGATTGTGGCTATGACCATTCACACATTACTGCAAGGTAAAAAAATCATGGTAACAGGAGCAGCGCGTGGCTTGGGTCTGGGTTTTGCTCAGACGATTGCCAAAGCGGGTGCAACCGTTGTCATGGCGGACATTCTGACCGAACTGGTTGAGCAAGAGGCAAAGCAGTTACAACAACAGGGCTTGGGTGTTCACGCTGTTGGGCTGGATTTGTCTCAACCTGAATCTATTCGGTCAGCTGTTCAATTTGCAGCAGATACACTGAATGGTCTAGATGGTCTGGTGAATTGCGCAGCACTCGCAACTGGTGTGGGTGGTAAAGATCTCATGCAATACGATCCTGATCTGTGGGATCGAGTGATGACCATCAATGTCAAGGGAACATGGTTGATGGTTCAGGCCTGTGTTCCGTATTTGAAACAGTCAGGTGCGGCCAAAATTATCAATGTTGCTTCTGATACTGCGCTTTGGGGCGCGCCTAAACTCATGGCATATGTCGCAAGTAAAGGGGCGATTATTTCCATGACTCGTTCTATGGCACGTGAACTGGGTGAATTTAACATTTGTGTGAATACAATTTCTCCAGGATTGACCTTAGTTGAAGCAACAGAGTATGTCCCACAAGAACGTCATGACCTTTATGTTACAGGTCGAGCGATTCAGCGCCAGCAACATCCACAAGATTTAAATGGCACAGCTTTGTATCTACTTTCTGATTTGGCATCTTTTGTCACAGGTCAGAATATCCCCGTCAACGGCGGCTTTGTCTTTAATTAGGAGCACATAACATGATTACAGGAATCGAAGTTTTAAAGTTTGGGGTTGAAGACAAAGCTGAAGCAATCAAGTTTTTAACTGATTTTGGTTTGTCAAAACAAACAACAGATATTGAAGATACTGAACTGTTTCAAACTCAAAATGGCAGCAAGATTTATTTATTTGATATCTCAGATGCGCGCTTACCTGCTGCGATTGAAAATGGTTCAACCCTTCGTGAAGTGACGTGGGGTGTAGACAATGATCAGGATTTAATCCAATTTGCTGAAAATTTAAAAGATGTAGAAGGCTTTGTAAAAAGTGCAACACAGGTGCAGTGTCGAGATCCAAATGGCATGACGATTGTTTTTCAACATTCGATTACCAAAGATGTACCTGAACAAAAAACTGAAGGTATTAATCAGTACGGCAATATCCAACGTGTCAATGCAGCTAGCCCTGTTTATGAAAAGGGTGAACCAATAGCAATTGGTCATGTGGTGTTCTTCACGCCAGATTTAGCTGCAACAGAAAATTTTTATAAAGAAAAATTAGGCTTTCATTTATCAGATGCCTATTTAAATCGTGGCGCTTTCCTGCGTTGCCGCGCAGAGGGTTTCCATCATGATTTATTCTTGCTTTCTATCCCGAATAAACCAGCAGGTCTGAATCATGTCGCTTTTGTGGTGCGTGATATTCACGAAGTGATTGGCGGTGGTTTGAATATGAATCGTTCCGATTGGTCAACTTTTATTGGGCCAGGTCGTCATCCTATTTCCTCTGCTTATTTCTGGTATGTCAACTCACCTCTAGGTGGTGCATTTGAATATTACACCAATGATGACTATTTGACTGAAGAGTGGCAGCCACGTGTTGAAGAGCATCGTTTGGAACTGTTTACCGAATGGGCGATTGAGGGTGGTCTAGATCATGATACTCGTCGTCAGGTTAAACCCATTCAAGGCTAAGGTTTAGGTAGAAGGAGATAGGCTCATGGAAAAAATCGTTGTGGTTGGAGCAGGTCAGGCAGCAGGTTGGGCGGTCAGTACTTTGCGTCAGGAAGGATATCGTGGTGAAATTCATGTGGTGTCCAATGAACATCAGATTTTCTATGAGCGCCCACCGCTTTCTAAACAAGTGCTTTCCAAAGAAGCCAGTTATGACAGCCTAAATCTGTTTTCTCCTGAACAAATTGATGCTTTTTCAGTGCAATGGCATAAGCCTGATCTAGCCACACAAATTGATCGCAATCACAAACTGGTCATTTTGGAAAGCGGCAAGATTTTACCTTATGACAAATTATTAATTGCAACAGGTAGTCGGGCACGTGTACCTGTGAATACGTGGAAAGAAATTTCGAATGTCGTAACTTTGCGTGACGTTCAAGACTGCGAACGTTTGGCAGATTTACTTGAACATGCAAATTCTATTGCAATTATTGGTGGCGGTTGGATCGGGCTTGAAATTGCTGCAACAGCGCGTAAGCAAGGCAAGGCAGTACATGTTTTTGAATATGCTGATCGCTTATGTGGTCGTAGTGTCAGTCCTGAAGTTTCAGCTTTCTTAAAAGATATCCATGAACAACAAGGTACGCAAATTCATCTGGACAGTAAAAATTTACATCTGATTGAAAGTTCAGATCAAACGATTCAAGTACTGAATCATCCGCAGACTGCACAGGTTTTTGATTGTGTAGTAGTGGGTGCAGGTGCCGAGATTGCCAAAGAATTGGGTGTAGATGCAGGTCTTGATGTGAAAGATGGCATCGTGGTCAATTGTTATGGTCAAACTTCTGATGCTGACATCTATGCAGCAGGTGATGTTGCCATTCACCCTGTTTTAGGTTACTGCATCCAATCTTGGGCAAATGCACAAAATCAAGCGATTGCTGCGGCAAAATCAATGTTGGGTGTCGCCACTGAATATGTCGATATTCCGTGGTTATGGTCAGATCAGTATCACTTTAATATCCAGATTTTAGGGACTTATCAACCACAGTTAAACCCGAAATTGGTCATCCGTCAAAGCAGTCCTACACAAGTTAGCTATTTATATTTGGATGAACAAAACCGTCTGATCAATATGATCGCGGTCAACGATTCCAAGCTCGTCAAACTGGCCAAACGCTGGATTCAAAGCGCTACAGTGTTGAACCCAGAACAATTAACCGATCCTGAATTTAATGTCATGAAGCTAAAACCCTAATAACGCTTTCAGACCTCTAGCCAGAACAATCATTTTAGATCTTTAGCCAGATCGAAGGAACGCTTGCATGTTAAATGATGTAGATGAAAAAAAAGGATTCAAACACTGGATACCCGCATTTGTCCTAATGGCCTGTGTCGTACTGGCATTTTTTGACAAGATTAGTATTGCAGTTTTGTTCTCAGATCCACATTTTCAGGATGCGATGGGAATTGCACAGGATAAAGCCAAGTTGGGCTGGTTAATGACCAGTTTTCTACTGGCATATGGTTTTTCATCTATATTCCTGAGTTTTCTAGGGGATATTTTCAATCCCAAGAAAATGCTGTTCTGGAGCGTTGCTTCATGGGGCGTTCTGATGATGATCATGGGCTTCACCACGCATTATGGCAGCATGCTCTTTTTACGTGTGCTGTTGGGAATCGCAGAAGGGCCGTTATTTGCATTGGCTTATGCCATTGTTAAACAAACCTATAGCGATCGTCAGCAGGCACGAGCGTCCACCATGTTTTTACTGGGTACTCCGATCGGCGCATTTCTAGGCTTTCCGATCACTGCGGCTGTCTTGGCTAAACACGACTGGCATACCACTTTCTTTGTAATGGCTGCAATGACCTTATTGGTCTTGGTCTTTGTGGTGGTTGGACTGCGTAACTTAGAACTACGCAAAACTATTGAGATCGAAGATTCAAGCAAACGTATCAATTTTAAAGGTCATCTTCGTAATACTAAATTGTTATTACAAAACAGCGCGTTCTGGCTGGTCTGTATCTTCAATATCGCTTTAATGACTTATCTCTGGGGCCTAAACAGTTGGGTACCATCTTATCTGATTCAGGATAAAGGCTTTAATTTAAAAGAGTTTGGTTTTTATTCAAGCCTACCATTTATTGCCATGCTCGTGGGTGAGGTGGTTGGGGCTGTGTTCTCCGACAAGCTTGGTAAACGCGCAGTACAGGTGTTTGGTGGCTTACTGGTCGCAGGTATCTCATTGTACGTCATGGTGTTAATGACCAATCCGCTTCTTATTATTTTGGCGATGTCGATCAGCTCAATGGCATGGGGCTTCGGTGTGGCTGCGGTATTTGCTTTGTTGGCGCGTGTCACTACAGCAGATGTCGGGGCGACAGCAGGCGGTATTTTTAATGGTTTGGCAAATTTTGCCAGTGCGATTGCGCCAGTATTGATTGGCATGATTGTGATGCAAACGGGCAGCTTTAATTTGGGAATCACGTTCTTGGCAGTGGTGGCTATCGTGGGTTCCTTTTTCCTTACACCATTACTCAAACGTTACTAATTACAGTTTTCATTTTAATCAGGAGTAAGACATGAGCACTCAACAATTTGAATCATGGACGCAACCCGAAGGTGCGAGCTTAGAAGAATGGTTAAACACCCGTATTGCACGTTTTGAAACTCGCAAATATGACTTTAACGCACTGAAATTTCAGGCAGATTATGATCCGAAATATCGCCGTGCCCAAATGCGCTACATGGGAACAGGTGCAACAGGTGTTTCCAATGATAACAACACTGTTCCTGCTGAAAACTTTACGTTTTCTACGATGGTTTTACCGCCACAGTGTGAAGGGCCTTTGCATATTCACCATGATGTTGAAGAAGTGTTCTTTATGTTGCGTGGTGAAATTGATTTGTTCATTGAGCATAACGGTGAAAAGTTCAGTACTCGTTTAAAAGAACGCGATCTGATTTCTATTCCACCTGGCATCTACCGTGGATTATTTAATCCGGGTCAAGAAGATGCCTTGATGTGTGTGATGTTAGGAACAGGTAAACCAACCATTCCAAACTATCCACCTGAGCATCCACTTTCTCAAATTAAACGTAACTAAATGGATTGAATCTGAGTTGCAAAAAGAGGTTTGAAACTCTGATTGTGGCCTTAAAGGAAAATGATGATGACACTTGTTGAAACTCTACAACAATTTCCAGTGAAATCTGTCGAGATCGATGGACACAAGCAAAGCTATCGTGAAGCAGGCACTGGAGAGCATTATCTGGTGTTATTGCATGGCATTAGCTCTGGATCAGGGTCGTGGGTTAAACAACTGCATGATTTAAATCATCATTTTCATATCATTGCATGGGACGCACCCGGTTACGGTTCGTCCGATGCCTTACCCACTGAGCAACCAAACGCTGAAGATTATGCACAGCGTTTGGCGGGCTTATTTGAACATTTAAAGATTAAAAAGGCGATTGTGGTTGGACATTCACTGGGTGCATTACAAGCAAGTGCCTTTGCGCGACGTTATCCAGAGTATGTCGAAACACTCATTCTTGCCAATGTTGCACAGGGTTATCAGCGTTATCCCGTTGAACAACAAGCCGAAGTTTATAACAAAAGACCAAAAATGCTGGCAGAACTTGGAAATCAGGGTTTAGCACAAAGTCGTGGACCCCATCTAACTTATTTGAAACAACCTCAAACGCTTGAGCTGATTGAACAGGTCATGCAAAACCTGAATCTGGGTGGCTTTACTCAGGCTTCCTATTTATTGGCTCATGATGAAATTCGTAATTATTTAACAGATTTGGCTGTGCCATGCGTTGTCGTTGCAGGATTATGCGACAGCATTACACCGCCGCAAGCAATTGCAGCTTTGGCACAGGAAATCCAGTGCCAAAATTATATTGAAATTAGTGAAGCAGGACATTTGAGTTATGTCGATCAACCAACAATTTTTAACGACATTATTGTGTCTGCACAGCAGCATTGAAACGAGAGAAAAAGTATGAGCTTTCAGGTAGAAGGAAAAGTAGCAGTTGTCACCGGTGGCTCTTCTGGCATCGGATTGGCTGCTGTTGAAATTTTAGTCGCAGAAGGCGCAAAAGTAGCATGGTGTGGACGCGATGAACAACGTCTTGCTGAATCAAAGCTTTATATATTAGAAAAATATCCACATGCCCATGTTTTTACACAGGTTTGCAATGTATTGGATAAAGAAGATGTCAAAAACTTTGCTCATACAGTGAAACAGCATTTGGGCAATGTCGACATGTTGATTAATAACGCAGGTCAAGGGCGAGTTTCTACTTTTGAAAATACACAAGATGAAGATTGGATGAAAGAAATTGAACTAAAGTATTTCAGTGTATTGCATCCGGTTCGTGCCTTTCTGGATGATTTAAAAAACTCAGCAATTGGCTCTGTGACCAATGTCAATTCGTTATTGGCTTTACAGCCTGAACCGCACATGATCGCGACTTCATCGGCACGTGCAGCTCTGCTTAATCTTACTCATTCATTGGCACATGAATTTATTAAATATAACGTGCGTGTCAATTCAATTTTATTGGGCATGGTTGAATCGGCTCAGTGGAAACGCCGTTTTGAAACCCGTTCTGATCTCAATCAATCATGGGAAGAATGGACAGCCAATATTGCCAGAAAACGTGGTATTCCAATGCAGCGTCTGGGAAAACCAGAAGAACCAGCACGGGCACTGGTATTTCTGGCATCACCTTTAGCATCCTATACCACAGGTTCAACCATTGATGTGTCTGGTGGTTTTAACAAGCATCTATAAGGTGAATGCAATGAAACAATTAATGATGATTGGTTTTGGCGCAATGGCCTCGGAAGTATATGCACATTTGCCACATGATCTTGAATTGAAATGGATTGTTGTGCCTGAACGTAGTGTTGAAAACGTCAAGCAAAAAGTCGATACCAACATTCAGGTTATTTCCGATGTCAATCAATGCGATGGCACACCAGATTATGTGATTGAAGTGGCAGGTCAGGCAGCAGTCAAAGAACATGCCAAAAAAGTACTGGAAAATGGTTGGACCATTGGTTTGATCTCTGTGGGTACTTTGGCAGATAGCGAATTTTTTACTGAACTTCAGCAAACGGCGGAACAAAATGGCGCGCACTTACACCTATTGGCAGGTGCAATTGCAGGCATAGATGGGATTGCCGCTGCAAAAGAAGGTGGACTTGAAAAAGTAACTTATAAAGGTTGTAAAAGCCCCAACAGTTGGCGTGGTAGTTATGCCGAGCAATTGATTGATTTGGATCAAGTCAAAAAAGCCACCGTGTTTTATCGTGGGACAGCACGCGAAGCCGCGTTGAATTTTCCTGCCAATGCCAATGTAGCCGCCACTATCGCGCTGGCGGGTGTAGGCATGGATCACACCATCGTAGAGCTGACCGTGGATCCTGAAACGACCCAGAACAAACATACCATTGTTGCCGAAGGCCGTTTTGGGCAAATGACGATTGAAATGGTCGGTGTTCCGCTTGCATCTAACCCTAAAACATCAACATTGGCGGCACTTAGCGTGATTCGTGCTTGTCGCAATAGTGTTGAAGCCATTCAGATTTAACAAGGATTACTATCATGGTTAAGGAACTTTATATTGCGGGTGAATGGCGTTTGGGTCGCGGTCATGTGATTCAAAGTACATTTCCAGCAGACAATTCAATAAATGCCGAAATTTCTACAGCAAGTGCTGAAGATATTGAAGAAGCGATTGCTAAAGCAGATCAGGCTTGGCGCGCACCTGAATGGCGTAATCGTATGCCACATGAACGCGCCAAAATTTTATATAAAGTCGCGGATATTATTGAAGCAAGGGTCGATGAACTGTCTCAGTTACAAACCCGTGATAATGGTAAGCCTTTGGCAGAAACTCGTGGTTTAGTCTTAAGCGCGGCTGCGACAGCACGTTATGTGGCGGCTGCCTGTGAAACCCTGAATGATGAGTTGACTTCACAACGTGCGCCAGATTTTATGACATTAAGTGTGCATGAACCTGTAGGTGTCGTGGCTGCGATTACTCCATGGAATTCACCGATTGCCAGTGAAGTACAAAAACTGGCTCCTGCTTTGGCAGGTGGAAATGCGGTGATTTTAAAACCCGCTGAAGCCACTTCGCTGATTGCACTGGAATTAGCAAAGATTTTTGAAGAAGCCGGTTTACCTAAAGGTCTATTGAGTGTCTTAGTGGGGAAAGGTTCGGTCGTCGGTGATGCCATTGTGAAGCATCCATTAGTTCGAAAGATCTCTTTTACAGGTGGAACCACAACAGGACGCCATTTGGCACATATTGCAGCAGATAAACTGATTACCACATCTTTAGAGTTAGGTGGTAAGTCGCCAACGATTGTACTCCCAGATGCGGATATAGAGCTTGCTGCAAAAGGGATTGCATACGGCATTTTTAGTTCTGCGGGACAAGCGTGTATTGCAGGTTCTCGTTTGTTTATTCATAGCAGTATTTACGATCAGTTTCTCACACGTCTGGTGGAAATTACCAAAGGCTTACGAGTTGGGCATCCTGAACAAAAAGATGTGCATATGGGATCTCTGATCAATCAGGCGCATTTACAGTCTGTCGATCGTTATGTACAACTCGCCAAGCAAGAAGGTGGGGAAGTTTTGACAGGTGGCGAAGCATTGACAACAGGTGAATTTGCCAAAGGTAGTTTTTATTTGCCGACCATTATTACTGGATTGAAAAATCAGGCAAAAGTATGCCAAGAAGAAATTTTTGGCCCCGTTTTAGTGGTCATGAAATATGACAATGAGCAAGATTTAATTCAGCAAGCCAATGATAGTTGTTTTGGTTTGGCGGCAGGCATCTGGACTGAAAGTTATCGTAAGGCGTGGCGGATTTCTCGTGCGCTTGAAGTGGGTACAGTATGGATTAATACCTACAAGAAATTTTCAATTTCAGCGCCATTTGGTGGTTTTAAAGATAGTGGTATTGGACGTGAAAAAGGACGTTTGGGAATTTTATCTTATATGCAGCAAAAAAGCATTTATATGGGATTAAGCGACCAGCCAAATGCATGGTGTGACTGATGACTTAAATAGAAGATGGTTTTAACGATTTAACCATTTCAATGGATATTAAACAGAATTTAGAGGAAGATTTTCATGACTGAACGTGTCAATGTGGGTGAAGCAATTGCTCGCTTATTAGAAGAACATGATGTAAATAGCATTTATGGCGTGATCTCCATTCATAACTTGCCGATTGCTGATGCTGTGGGTCGCCGTGAAAAAATCCGCTTTGTGGCGGCGCGAGGTGAAGCGGGTGCAGTCACGATGGCCGATGCACATGCACGATTTAAAGGTTTGGGTGTTGCTTTAACCAGTACGGGTGCAGGTGCAGGCAATGCCGTGGGTTCATTAATTGAAGCCATGAATGCAGCCAGTCCTGTGTTGCATTTAACAGGTCAAGTGGAACGGGAATATTTGGATCGTGATGCCAGTTTTATTCATGAAACCAAAGATCAGCTCACTTTCTTACGTGCTTCGAGCAAAGCTGCATTTCGCATTACCAGTCCAGATAACGCAATTGGGGTCATTCGTGAAGCGATTCGTGTCGCTACAACTGTCCCAATGGGACCTGTCAGTGTTGAATTACCAATCGATGTGCAAGCAGCAGAAATTGATTTACCGTTGAATTTAAGTCCAGTGAAAGCGATGCAATTGCCTGCGGTAGATGAAACTCAGGTTCAGTTATTGGTTGATCAAATCAAGCAAGCTAAACGTCCAGTATTTTGGATTGGTGGCGGTGCATTAAATAGTGTGGATGAAATCAAGGCGATTGCAGATTTAGGTATTCCTGTGGTGTCCTCCACCCATGGTCGCGGTATTTTACCTGATGCACACCCACGTAGCTTAGGTGCATTTCATAACTCGGCTAAAGTCGAAGAACTATTAAAAAATGCTGACTTATTGGCCGTGGTGGGTTCTCGTTTACGCAGTAACGAAACCAAAACGTATTCGGTTCAGTTCCCCGAAAATATCATTCAGATTGATGCTAATCCTGTCGCACAACAACGTAATTACAAAATTCGTCATTTCATTTGTTCGGATGCTAAAGATATTTTGTCGCGTAGTTTGATTCAACTTAATGGTGTTTCGAAAGTTGATGCTGACTATGATCAAGCCATTGTTGATGCTAAAAATGCTGCGGTCGATGCACTGCGTAAACAGCTTGATCAATATGCATTGATTTGTGATCACTTACGTGCGGCTTTACCTGAAGATGGTATTTTCGTTCGTGACATTACCATGTCGGGCAGTACCTGGGGCAGCCGTTTATTCCCTGTACAAGCACCAAATCGTAATATTCACTCGTTGGCAGGGGCAATTGGTTTAGGCTTGGCGCATGCGATTGGAACCAGTATTGCTAATCCAGACAAAAAAGTAGTGGGTCTGGTCGGTGATGGCGGTTTGATGTTAGGAATCGGTGAAATCGCAACCATGGCGCAAGAAAATACCGACATGGTCCTCATGATCATGAATGACGGGGGCTATGGGGTGATGCGTGGTATTCAAAATAACTACTTTGGTGGTCGCCAATATTTCAATGAGCTGCATACCCCGGATTATCAAAAATTGGGGGAGTCGATGGGCGTTAAAAGCTGGAAAGTCGGCAGTGCAGATGAATTTAAAATTGCGATCAAAGAGGCTGTTGATTTTAATGGTCCTGCGGTCATCGAACTTGTTATGCATTCTATTGGTCCGTTGAGCTTTGCGGGTCCACCACAGAAAAAACTCTATTAAGTTTAAGGGATATTGAATTTCAAAACCTTATAGCAGCATTATTGTGATCTGGCTTTACTTAGGTGCTAAGGCATCTAAGTAAACAACTAAAAATGGTGATGAATAATATGCCATGAGCTAAGGATTGCTCTCGCTTCAAATAGGATCACCAAATTTTTTTAGGTAAAAATCAAAATAAACAAAGTTTTATATATAAAACATGAGTTGCTGTTTTTCACTATCAGCTCGTGGCTAAATATTGGGAAGCGATGATGAAAAAAAGTGTAGTTTCAACAATAAATGTTTCAATTTTCTGCGTAGGTGTTTCGACTGGCTCTTGGGCAGAGACATCACCACTGGAGTGGAAAAATCAAGATGGTACAGCTTCATTTAAAGTGGGTGGGGTGATTCGCGTGCAGGATCGCTATGAAAGCTGGCCACAAAGTTCCAATCGAGGAATGGGCAAGTTGGACTTTGATGTCCTAAGACTTGATCTTAAGGGAACATATGATGATTTTTATTTAAATTCTAGTTTTTTATTGCAGGATCAAGAGTTTACCTCTATAGAAAAAGCCTATGTAGGATATAAACTCAATCCTCACAATAGTTTGGAGGCAGGTTTCGTCTACAAACCATTTACCATTTATCCTTATCCGCAAAATGGCTGGACCTATCATTTGCCATTCTTTTTAGGCTATGGCAACAACATTGCCCCTGGTTTGAACTGGAATTATGATGACAAAAATTGGGATATTAAACTGGGTTATTATCCAAACATGCTTGAAACTAATATGCGTTATTCTCCAGAAAGCGGCTCTTATGATGATCTGAAAAATACTTTTCCAAATCAGAAAGGCTATCAAAATGAAAAACAAAATCAGGTCAATGCCCGTGTGGTTAAAAAGTTTGATACGACGCTAGGCAAGCAAGAAGTTGGATTATCAGGGGCTATTTCACAACTGCATAATAAAATCACAGATGATGATGGAAAATATTATGCTTTAGGTCTTCATGCCAATAGCAATCTTAATCGCTGGAACATTCATGGCTCCATCATTCACTATCAATACGATGCCAAAAATCCAGAAGGTGTTGACGATCGTATGACTTTAATGGGAACCAATGGTTTAACACCTTCTTATTTGATTGCTTCTGAAGGGACTGTTTCGAGTCTCAATGTCTCTTATACCTTGCCAATCAAGGATATGTGGAAACTTAAAGCGATTAAATTCTATAACGATTTTAGTTATCTGGATAAAACACATACAGATTGGTCAGCGTCACAGATGAATACCACAGGCATGATGTTTATTGCATCTCCGTTTATGGTCTGGGCAGATTATACTTGGGGAAAAAATGCCAATATTATTGGAGGTTCGACCAATAGTACGGGCTATACCACAGCAACTTCCTTGAATAGTGATAAATGGCTGTATCGGGTCAATTTAAACTTTGGCTTTAGTTTTTAATTCTTTTATTTCGTTTGTCGCCATAAAATCCAAGAGCGGTTTTATGGCTTTTTAAATTCTGGATGATCTCAAATTCATCATACAACATGAAGTTGATTGACTGGTTTTTAACATATGAATCGTATCGTAATGCGCCAACCATTCACGATGAATGACCTGAAATCCCTGTTTTTGCCAGAAATATTCAGCGGCAGGTAAAAAGGGATGAGTATGCAAATAAAAATGTCGAATATTTTGTCGTTGAGCATATTCAAATAAAGCATGGCAAAGTTGCGATGCTAAACCTTGTCGGCGATATTCGGGCTGTACAAATAGTTTAACCACCTCGACAACTTTCAACGGTAAGTCCAAATTAAAACGATGGTTATAAGCTCGATAAGCCACCATGCCAATAATTGTGTGCTTATCTTTGACCACGAAGCAAGCGCCTTGCGGGTGTTCAAGATAAGTTTGGCTGAAATGAGTTAGATCATGAGGAAGTTCAGATTGATAGACTTCTGGAAAAAGAATTTGGCGTGTATAAATCGCAAATTGAGTGGCTTGAGGCACATCTGCTGGTTGTAAAAGTTCGATGTCTAAAGCCATGAATAGTCTGGCACTACAATGGTTTTGTCCTGAAGCATGGCCTCATGAAATTCAACATCATAGACACTTTTTAAAAACACAGGATCCGTCAGGCGTTGCCGAGATTCAGGTCGAATAATTTCATGTTGACGCATAAAAAACAGTTCGTCTGCAAATAAAAATGCCAGATTAGGATCATGCATAATGGCAATCACGGTATAGTTTTGTCGAGAAAGTTGACGTAATTTTTTCATCAAATAAGACTGATAATAGACATCCAGATGATTCGTTGGCTCATCCAGTAAAATCACTTTGGGTGCTTGTACTAATATTCGAGCGATCATCACCAATTGTCGTTCTCCACCTGAAAGCTCAGTATACGCCTGATGTTTTAAATGGCCGATATCTAGCTCTTCCAATGCCAGATCGACCAGATATTCATCCTGTTTGGTGGGGTGAAAATGACTAAACGCAGCACGGCCTGTCAAAACGACATCTTTGACTTTAAAGGGAAAAACGGTTTTGTGAAATTGTGGTAAAAAGCCTAAAAGTTCCGCACGACGTTTGCCTTTATACTGATCTAAACGTTTGCTTTTATATAAAATACTGCCACATTGTAAAGGTTCCAGACCTGCCATGAGTCTAAACAAGGTCGATTTACCACAACCATTTCGTCCCAAGATCACTGAAAACCGATGTTCAGCAAATGTGAGATCGATATTTTTAAGCACCTGTTTTTGCCCATAAGCAAAGTTAAGCTGATGAATATGGATCATGACCAGTTCATCCGTTGGCTTTTCATGAGTAGCAAAAAGAAAGGTGCGCCAAGCAGCATGGTAAAAATTCCAATTGGGATTTCAAAGCTCAATAAAACACGTGAGAAATTATCAATCAATAATAAAAAACAGCCGCCCAATATCATATTACAGGGAATGGTTGCACGATGATCAGGCCCAACTAGTATTCTCACAATGTGGGGCATAAATAAACCATATAAACTAATAATCCCTGCCGCAGCCACAGAAGCAGAGGTGCATAAGGTGACCAATCCAATCAGCAAGATTTGTTCCCATTTTGGATTGATGCCGACCGCTTGGGCTTCTTCTGTACCAAGTGCGAGCAAATTGAGTCGCCAACGCATTAAAAATAAGCCCAGAAGTCCGATACAAATAGGCAATACTGCATATTGTACTTTATCCCAATTGGCCTGATGTAAATTGCCCATGGTCCATTGCACAATGGCCTGTAATTTAAACGGATCACTAATATATTGAATGATGGTTAATCCTGCCAAAAACAGCCCTGAAACAATCATGCCTGCCAAAATAATCATGACCAAAGAGGTTTGTTGTTCCTGTTTTTGATAGGCAAATAAATAAGTCAGAAGTACCGCTGCAATACCAAAAATAAACGCCAATAAATTAGGTGAATTTAAGTTAAAAGACAACGCCAGTGCCGCACCAAATGCTGCTCCAGAAGAAATACCGAGTACATAAGAATCCACCAATGGATTTCGAAATAAAGCTTGTAAACCATTTCCTGCGGTCGCCAGTGCCGCACCAACCATAAAGGTAAGCAAAATTCTGGGTAGGCGTACATTCCAAAGAATATTCTGCATCAGAGCATATTGTTCAGGAGCAATATAGCTTCCACCAAACAGACTTTGCCAGAACCAGAGCAGATAATCCTGATAACCTAAAACATGACTGGGCCCAATTAATAAGGAACAAAACAGACAAAGCAGAGGTAAAACAATAAAGCCAGTATATCGAATGACACGATTTAATTGGGTGATGGATTCAAGACGCATCATCTTCATGGGAGTGATCAATTTCATGGGGCGATCAACGCTTTTGCTGCTTTTGAACCATACAACATGCTCAGCACTTGATATTGGGTTTCTTTCATGTTGTCAGATGATTGCACTTCAGTATAAATGTGGTGATGTAAATAAAGTGCAGTCAGCACGATTTTGATGGTATGAGGATTATAGATAAAAGCAGGGCTTAAATTAAAAACTCTACGCTGTTGAACAGACTTCAGCGTTTGTAATTCAGGGCGTTGATAAATCAGTTGCGGATCGGTATTCCAAAGCACGATATTATCAGGATTCCATTCAATCAAGGTTTCTGGATTGACGTTGGGTTGATTGGTTTTGGTCGAAACAACATTTTTCGCGCCAGCCAATTCGATAAAATCATTGGTAATCGATTGAGTTCCTGATGTCGAAAAAATACGACCGCCCGACCATGCATAATAAATAGTTTGCTGATGGGGTTGTTTGGCAGTATTACGCTGAATCTCTGTTATTTTTTGATCTGAATATTGCAGTATGGTTTTTGCGCGTACCGTTGCATCGGTTAAAACTGCAATGTTCGATAATTCTTCTTTGACCTGAGCATAAGTCGAAGATTCCATAATATAAACTGCTATGCCTAATTTGCGCAGAAGGGCGATGGTCTGTTTTTCTCCTCCACCCATAATGACTAAATCAGGTTGTAGCATTAATAGACTTTCGATATTGGTCGCATTATTGCCTTGAGAGGGGCTTTGAATCTGTTTGGCCTGAATGCGTCGGTCTAAAACAGAATATGCGTGATATAACATCGGCTGTTGATAAATTTCCGCAGGAATTCCTACAATTTTATTGCCCTGATTGAGCATATATAAACCATCACAACTCGACTCAAATAAACACACCACACGTTGGGCAGGATGCTCCAACGTAACACGATAACCCGAAGAATCAACAACACTAAGACGAGAGCGTGATGGGGTGGTTTGAACTGATTGAGTCTCTAATTGTGGTTTTTGCTCTGTAATGTTTCTGGGCTGACAGGCTGTCAATGTGATTCCCAAAAGTACACAAATGCTGAACATGACAACTTTTGGGAATGAAACATGTGACAAGATCAAATCAGAATGTCCATTGTACCGAGAGTGACGCATTTAACGGATCACCTGGCTGGATCCACAGATCACTATAACTTTCAACATAGTAGGTTTTATCAAACACGTTGTTAATATTGAATTGATAACGTAACTGGCTATTCGGTTCATAATACGCATTTAAATTGACCAAGGTGTAATCGGGTAATTCAAAGCCTGTGCTTTGTGTCCCATTACGTTTCCCAACATACTGTACATTTGCCCCAACACCTGCTTTTTTTATAGCCTGTTGTAAAAGCACATAATCTAATGCCAGATTACCACTATGGCGAGGAATATTATTGAGCGGAGTTCCTTTGGCAATGGTTGTATCTTTATGAATCTGTGCATCGGTATAAGCATAGTTTGCCATTAAATGCAGTTGATCTGTGAGTTGACTTTGCAGATCTACCTCAATGCCCCGACTTAATGCTTCACCTGCGGCATACTGATAATTTGCATCGCTTGGATTGGTGGTGAGCACATTTCGTTTTTTCATGTGAAATAATGCCAGACTCAATAAGGATGTGTCATTAAACTGATATTTACTTCCGATTTCATAACTTTCACCTTTTTCAGGTGCAAACACTTGTCCATTGGCATCTGTACCATTGTTCATGGCAAAAGAGCGTCCATAATTCGTATAGAATGACAACTGCTCATTCCATTTATAATTTATACCCGCACGAGGCGAAGCCTGATGAAAGGTTTTATCGGTAGAAGTATTGGCTTTGTAATTATCTAAAGACTGTTTGACTTGGTCGAAACGTGTACCAACTAAAAGACTCCATTGATCATCGAAGAACATTTGATCCTGAAGATTTAAAGCAAAATAGTCCTGTTGTTCACGGGTATTGGTTTGCAGCCCCATATTGGGTAAATACACGCCATATTGAGGATGATAGACATTGATCTGATTGACACAGTATCTTGCGCCTGAATATTTATAATCACAACGGAGCTGATATTGATCAGAAGTCAATTGACCTGCTTCAGTACTGATCAGGATCTCATGACGCGCCCAGTCTGTATTCAACTTACCTAAAAGTTCAGCCTGTGCGAGTAGATCTTTGGTGAAATAATCACGATAACGACGTTGACGATTTAAAGTTTCACCATCTGATTCAAAAGATTTAGGTTCAGTGGAAAAGCCTTTCATCAATCCTTGCTTATAACTGACGGCACTATTGAGTTTCCATTCATTATTTAATTCATGCGCCAAACGCAGTTGATAAAACTGATCATTCAATTTCATGTCGCCATCGTCTGGTTCGCCTGTAAAGGTTTTGGGACTCATCAGAATCTGGCCTTTATAGGCGCTGATACCACGATCAAAAGTGCCTTTTTGCTGAGTGATTTCGCTGTCAAAATCAAGTTGAGTCTGATCAGAGATTTTCCAACTTAACTGCGGTGAAAAAAACCAGCGTTCACTATTCACCTCATCACGAAAGCTTTGATTGTCTTCATGGGCAATGGCCAATCGATAAGCCAGTTGATCATTCAGCGGCGCAGTATATTCAAAGCTACCACGGTATTGTTGTTCGGTATTGGCGCGTAAGTTGAGTTGTCCTTGCGGCTGCCATTGTGGCTTTTTTGTGGTGATATTAAGCAAACCACCCATTTCACCACGACCGTATAGCGCGGCGGCGGGGCCTTTTAAGAAGTCCAGAGATTCAATATTGAGCATATCTCGTGGTGCACTGAGTCCACGATTTACGCTTAAGCCATTTCGGATACTGGCTGCGCCAAGATTAGGATCCGTTGCAAAACCACGAAAAGAGTAATTATCCCAAAAGCCACCGCCATAATTATTTTGTGCAAAGACACCACTGACCAGATGAATTGCATCTTCAATACGTTGACTATCTTGTTGTTTTAAAATGTCCTGTGAAAGATAGCTACGACTAAAAGGAATATCTAAAACATCATGTGAAAATTTACTTGCGGCAGAGGTGGTTTTTTCATTTTCCTGATTTTGATCAGCCTGTAGGGTGATGGTAGAAAGAACATTATTTGGAGAATCGGCCCAACTGAGACCAGAAAGAAAAGAAAAGCCAATAAATGACGACAGCAGACGATATTTATGCTGCATAAACCCCTCGATAAACATGACAAAAAACAACTTTTGAAATAATATAACATTTCAAAAGTTGAAGCTATAACGTTTATGCCACAAGCAAAAAATATTCCACGTCTCCAATCTATCGATGCATTACGCGGTTTAGTGATTATGATCATGTTACTGGATCATGTTCGTGAAACATTTTATTTAGATAAACAGGTCAGTGACCCAATAAATGTCACTGAAACGGAGCCTGCACTTTTTTGGAGCAGATTTTTGGCACATTTATGTGCACCTGTATTCGTTTTGCTTACGGGAATGTCGGCTTTTTTATTTCAGATGAAAACTCAGAGCATTGAGCAAACCCGTCATTTTTTATTGAAACGTGGTTTGTTTTTAATTTTGCTGGAATTCACCTTGGTTAATTTTGCATGGACAGCCACTTTTCCTCCAGAGGTGATTTATTTACAAGTGATCTGGGCAATTGGTCTGAGTATGGTGATCTTGTCAATGTGTATTGGACTACCTAAAAAGATTTTACTCAGTGTCGGGTTGTTGATCATTTTTGGTCATAATTTGCTAGATCAAATAAGTTTTAAAGATATTCCAATACTGGAACCTCTCTGGTTGATTCTGCACGAGCGGGGCTGGATTGAATTTGAAGGGTTACGAGTCAGAACGTCATACCCCGTATTACCGTGGGTGGGTGTGATTTTATTTGGGTACTGTTTAGGGCAGTTTTTTCAGCCCAAGTTTAATGCGCAGCAACGTGATCGTTATTTGATCTTAATTGCGATGTTGAGCATTGTATTGTTTGTATTGCTTCGTTTGCTGAATATCTATGGGGATGAAGCTTGGCAAAGTTATGATTCTTTGACATTGAGTCTAATGAGCTTTTTTAACTTCACCAAATATCCGCCATCTTTATTGTTCATTTTGTGGAATGTCGGGATTGGATTGATCGTTCTGATTGCCTTTGATCGATGGATTCAAACGCCTTTTTTGAAAGTGTTGGTGGTGTTTGGTTCAGTCCCTATGTTCTTTTATCTACTGCATTTATATGTGCTCAAGCTGCTATATGTGATCTCTGAACTATGGTGGGGAGCAAATGAATCAGGCTATTTTTCAGTTTCTGGGGTGGCTCAATTATGGATCATCACATTATTTTTGATCTGTCTGCTTTATCCGGTGGTTAAAGCATTTTCAAGCTATAAGCATGCGAATAAGCATATTGCATGGCTTAAATATTTTTAGTCGATCAATACAATGAGGTATGTTATGACGGGACGGAAAATGACCTGTCATAAGGCACCATAATGTTGCCAGCTACCGTTATAAGGAAGTGAATCATAATACCCTTTGAGTAAGCTAAGTTCGTAATACTGAACCGCTGCCAAAGCAATTAGTGAGCATAACAGTACGGCTTTGAGTAAATGAAGTTTTTGCGGATGTTGGGCAATAGAAGGAATGCCGAACAACGTCAAACAAACTGATGGCAATAATACAATTGCTTTAAGATGGGTTAAAAACATAAATCCATAACTATAAATCAGCCCGATGATCAATAGAATCAAGCCTAAACCAGCTAGATTACGACTTCTTTCAGATTCACGCAGTGCAAAAATACTCTGAAGTGCAAGCACCACAATAGCAAAAAAATAAAACGGAGTGCCCCCAATCATGACATCGTAAGTTGCGTTTAAAGCACAAACGACCCCGATAATGGTGATGATTAACAGATAGATTACAGAATAAAACTTATGCGAAATGCTGTTTATTCTCGCCATATTCATTTTATTCCTCTACGTTTTATGACATGTGTTTAGCATATTCTTTTAAAAATAATCGTTCTATTTTACGCATGTAAATTATGTATAAAGCATGTTTGATTTTTAGCCATAAATGCTATTCAGATCGAGATCATACTGTCGATTTGTGAAGAAAGTGTCTTAAATTTGCTGGTCAGTTTGCGCTTTGAAAGGATGAGTATCTATTTAACATTCAGGATGCTTTCGCTAATGAACGCTCTAATACGACTATGCCAACAAAATTTTAATAGGACAGATGATGCGCTTTAATAGGCTTGAGTAATAGCTTAGCTTTTTTGATAGGTATAAAAATGGAATGTAACGGCATCTAAAGTTTAGAGGGAGGGAAATTAATCTATTTATTTAAAATACATTAATTTTTTAGATAACCGCTACATTCCAATAGACGCGTATTCTAGATGAGATGAATATCAATAATCGAATTTTAATTTGAAATGATTAAATTTTTACAATAAATACAAATTATATCAAAAAAATCCTTATTTTATTCATAATCTTGTGAAACTTGAAAAGTGTAGTTTCTTGAGGTTTAGTCTAAAAAATAATAAAAATGCACATCAGCTGAGGCATTGATGCGTTGAAATTGTACGAGGTGTACGATAGATGATGCAAAATTTCAATCATCGAACATGGGGGTAAATTAGTCCGATGATTGATCAGGATGAATTAGGCGCGATAAAAAGGTGCTTCGGAACGTGGTAATGGCGCATGCCCACGAATTTGATCTGCAATTTTCTCCGCCATCATAATGGTGGTGGCATTCAAATTGCCCGTAATGATTAATGGCATAATGGAGGCATCGACTACACGTAAGCCTTGCATACCATGAACTCGACCCTGATGGTCGACCACTGCCATCTCATCTTCACCCATTTTGCAGCTACAGGATGGATGGTAAGCTGTTTCGGCATGATTACGTACAAAGTCATCGAGCTGATCATCTGTATTTAACGCATTCCCTGGACTGATTTCTTCACCGCGATATGGATCAAGCGCGGGCTGATGCATAATTTCACGAGTAATACGGATCGCCGCACGAAATTCCTGCCAGTCCTGTTCAGTAGACATGTAGTTAAACAAAATACTTGGATGCTGAAATGGATCTTTGGATTTTAGTTTGATACGACCACGTGATGGAGAACGCATGGAACCCACATGGGCTTGAAAACCATGTTCCTTAACGGCATTACTGCCATTGTAGTTGATCGCAACTGGTAAAAAGTGATATTGAATATTTGGCCATGCAAACTCATCTGAAGAGCGGATAAACCCACCTGCCTCAAACTGGTTACTTGCCCCAATGCCTTTACCTAAAAACAGCCATTCTGCGCCAATAGCTGGCTGGTTATACCATTTGAGCGCAGGGTAGAGCGATATAGGTTGTTTACACTTATATTGCAAATACATTTCCAGATGATCTTGCAGGTTTTCACCCACCCCTGGCAAATCATGGATGACTTCAATATCCATCGATTTTAAAAAGGTACTTTGTCCCACACCAGAGCGCTGTAAGATTTGTGGTGACGCAATTGCGCCCGCACATAACAGCACTTCTTTATTGGCATAGCCTTTTTTTACATCATGTTGATTGGCACCTTGTATATATTCAACGCCAATCGCTTGTTTGCCATTAAATAAAATTTTGTTGGTCGTCGCATGGGTCACAATTGTTAAATTTGGACGATCTTTTGCCAGATCCAGATAACCACGCGCAGTACTGGAGCGGCGACCATTTTTGGTCACAGTGCGATCCATCGGGCCAAAACCTTCTTGCTGATAACCGTTTAAATCATCTGTGCGTGGATAACCTGCCTGTACACCTGCTTCGACCATGGCATGAAATAAGACGTTATTATCCTGTTTAGGCGTTGCGACACTGACTGGGCCATTTCCACCATGATAATCATTTCCGCCAATATCGCGGGTTTCTGCTTTTTTATAATACGGCAGACAGTCGGCATAGCTCCAATTTTCTAAACCTTCGAGTTTTGACCAACCTTCAAGATCCATGGCATTGCCACGGATATAGCACATTCCATTGATCAGCGATGACCCGCCCAAACCTTTACCCCGACCACATTCCATACGGCGGTTATTCATGTATGGTTCAGGATCGGTCAAATACGCCCAGTTGTATCGGCGACCTTGTAATGGATAAGCCAATGCAGCGGGCATCTGAGTACGGAAGTCCAGACGATAGTCAGGTCCTCCTGCCTCTAAAAGCAAGACCGAAACATGGGCATCTTCAGTTAAACGTGCAGCCAGTACATTGCCTGCTGAACCAGCTCCAATAATAATGTAATCGTAAGATTGAGTTGTCATTACTATTCCTTAATCTTGTAGGTGTCAAGCTGCCTGAGCAGCATTGACAGCAGATGTTTTGAGGAAAATAAAAGAGAAATACAAAGAGTATAAAATGGGCTAAAACACGCTTTGATAATCACCCAGTTCAACTTGAATCGACTTGGTACGGGTATAATGATTAAGGGTTGAAATGCCGTTTTCACGTCCAACGCCTGACTGTTTGTAGCCACCAACAGGCATTTCAGCAGGGGATTCACCCCATGTGTTGATCCAGCAAATACCTGCTTCAAGCTGATGAATCAGGCGATGCGCCTGAGAAATATCTTGAGTCACGACACCCGCAGCCAAACCAAAGTTAGTGTTGTTAGCACGTTGAATGGCTTCTTCAATTGTGTCATAAGCCAAAATACTCATGACGGGGCCAAAGATTTCTTCCTGTACAATCTTCATATCATCAGTACAGTCTGTAAATACAGTGGGTAAAACATAAGCGCCTTTGGCGAGTGAACTTTCTGTAGCACGTTCACCGCCAATCAGTAATGTCGTCCCTTGCTGTTTGCCTAATTCAATATAAGACAAGACTTTTTCCATATGCGGGAAGCTGACCAATGGGCCAAAATTGGTGTCTGCATTTAGTGGATCACCGATGCGAATCCGTTGAACACGTTCAACTATTGCTTGCTCAAAATCAGACTTTAGCGATTGTGGAATAAAGACACGTGTACCATTGGTACAGACTTGACCCGAGCTAAAGAAATTTGCCATCACAGCAATATCTGCGGCACGATCAAGATTCGCATCTTCACAGATGATCAGTGGAGACTTTCCACCCAGTTCCATGGTGACTTCTTTTAGCGTGGAACCCGCAGCACTGGCCATGACTTTTTTGCCTGTTTCCACACCACCCGTAAACGAAATCTTCTCAATCACAGGATGTTCAGTCAGCCATTGTCCGATTTCACCGCCAGCGCCTTGCACCACATTAAATACACCATCAGGCAGTCCTGCTTCTGTATAAATTTCAGCGAGCTTTAGGGCTGTGAGCGGTGTCACTTCACTCGGTTTAAAAATCATGGCATTGCCCGCAGCAAGGGCAGGGGCAGATTTCCAAAGTGCAATCTGGATGGGGTAGTTCCATGCGCCAATACCTGCAACCACACCTAAAGGTTCACGGCGAGTATAGAAAAAACTGCTTTCACGTAATGGAACCTGTTCGCCCTGAATTGCAGTCGCCAGTCCTGCATAATATTCAAGTACATCTGCACCAGTGACAATATCCACTGTAGAAGTTTCGCTCAAAGCTTTGCCTGTATCCAGTGTCTCTAAATGAGCCAGTTCATCATTACGTTCACGTAAAATATCGACTGCACGGCGCAGAATGCGTGAGCGTTCAACCGCAGTTTTACTTGCCCAGATTTTTTGACCTTCAGTTGCACTTTTTACCGCAGCTTCAATGTCTGCTTGAGAGGCTTGTTGAATGGTGGCAATGACTTCACCTGTTGCTGGGTTGATGCTATCAAATGTTTTGCCACTGCTTGCATCTGTATATTGTCCATGGATATATAAACGATGAAGTTTTACATCACTCATTTTGTCTCTCCTGCCTTGTGTGTTTCATCAGCTTGAGCTGTGTATCGACATAGTCATAAGCAATCGAACGTGCCATTGTTGCATCAAATTCTGTATCGCCATTTAAACTTCCACGTAACCATAAACCATCAATCAAAGCGGCAAGACCACGAGCCGCGATACTGGCCTGATCTTCGGGAAGTAATTTCAGAAAATGAAATTTCAGGTTGGAATACAAGCGTTGATCATTAATGCGTTGTAATCGTCCCAATGCTGGCATATGCATACTGGCCGACCAAAAATCCAGCCAGATGCGCATCGCTCTTTGATTGACCTGACTAATGTCAAAGTTTGAATCAATAATCGCTTTAATCATGTTCTGAGGGTCAGAGTCGCTGAGTTCTGCTTTGTATTGAGCGGTTTTACCTCGTAATACATTCAGCATTTCCAACATACAGGCATTAATTAAACCCTGTTTATCACCAAAATAATGACTCACGATCCCCACTGAAAGTTGGGCTTTTTTTGCAATTTGAGCAATGGTGGTATTGGATAATCCCACTTCATAAATCACGTCATAGGCGGCGTTGATAATTTCTTCACGGCGCACATGCTCAGGTTTAACTTGGCGTTTGTTCATGTATGTCCTTAAAAATATAAGGTTTTGCTTCAATCAGTTGGTTATAGAACATGATCGCATTTTTTTATCATAACGCTTATTGATTGAACGTTCAATCAATAAGCGTTATGATTGTATCGTAAAATTGTTGCAACAAGGTATGGAAGAGGCAAAGAGTTATTTTTAAATATGTGGCAGTCGATGATGTTGCTTTGACGCGATGTTCGATTGCGCATCTCAAAAAAAATCCTTTGCATTTTCTATACATAGAATATCTGGATTTGTAAATGCAGATATCCAATCATGGAGTCAATCGGTGGCGATATCGTAATTGAAGAATCTATTACAAGCCTACATCCTGCTGTGGTCTAAGCTTGAATGGATTAAGTCTATTCACTGATATTGAGTATTTAACTTTTTTTAATTTTCTAAAATTTACTTGAGGATTGTATGGCAACAGATAATCCAAGAGCAGTCGATGATCAAGAGACTCATCCAAAAGATCGTTTAAATCGTGTGGTCTTTTATGTTTCTGCCCTTATTATTTTAATATTTTCACTGACCACGATTTTATTTAATGACTTTGCCAATCATGCATTAAACGCGGTTTTAGGTTGGGTCAGTTCAACCTTTAGCTGGTACTATCTGCTGGCTGCCACCTTATATATGGTGTTTGTGATTTTTATCGCCTGCTCACGTTATGGCAATATTAAATTGGGCCCAAAACATTCCAAGCCTGAGTTTAGTCTACTCAGTTGGTCTGCCATGCTGTTTTCTGCGGGCATTGGTATCGATTTGATGTTTTTCTCAGTGGCTGAACCATTATCGCACTATATGCATCCGCCAGTGGGAGAGGGGCAAACCTATGAAGCTGCACGTCAAGGTATGGTCTGGACACTCTTTCATTATGGCTTAACAGGCTGGTGTATGTATGCCCTCATTGGGATGGCACTGGGCTATTTCAGTTACCGCTATAACTTGCCACTCACCATTCGCTCTGCCTTATATCCAATTTTTGGTAAAAAAATTAATGGGCCGATTGGTCATAGTGTGGATACGGCTGCGGTGATTGGAACGATATTTGGTATCGCAACGACTTGTGGTATTGGTGTGGTTCAGCTGAATTATGGCTTACACGTATTATTCGATTTACCTGAAAATTTATGGATTCAAACTGCGCTCATTTTAGTGGCGGTTATTATCACGATTATTTCGGTCACGTCTGGTGTTAATAAAGGCTTAAGAATTTTATCTGAGATCAATATTTATGTCTCGGTTGGGCTGATGCTGTTTATTTTATTTTTGGGCAATACAGAATTTTTACTCAATGCGCTTGTTCAAAATGTAGGGGATTATCTCAGCCGTTTCCCAAGTCTGGCGTTGGAAAGCTTTGCATTTAATCAACCCAAAGAATGGATGAATAGCTGGACGCTGTTTTTCTGGGCATGGTGGGTGGCGTGGTCGCCATTTGTGGGGCTATTCCTAGCACGTATTTCACGTGGTCGTACCATCCGTGAGTTTGTGTCAGGAACCTTAATTATTCCATTGTTATTTACTCTCACTTGGTTATCTATTTTTGGGAATAGTGCATTACACAACGTCATTTTCGACGGCAATATTGCACTGGCTGAAACGGTACTATCTAATCCAGCACATGGTTTTTATGATTTATTGGCTCAATATCCGTGGTTTCCGTTTATTGCAGGTGTTGCAACCATTACAGGCTTACTATTTTATGTGACATCCGCGGATTCGGGTGCGCTAGTATTGGGTAACTTTACCACGCAATTTACCAATATTGATCATGATGCGCCGCGCTGGCTCAGTGTGTTCTGGGCTGTTGCGATTGGTTTATTGACTTTAGCGATGCTCATGACCAACGGCATTACCGCACTACAAAATGCCACCATTATTATGGGACTGCCTTTTAGTTTTGTGATGTTTTTAGTGATGGCGGGTCTTTATAAATCTTTAAGACTTGAAGATTATCGGCAAGCCAGTGCCAGTTTAAATGCTGCCCCTGTCGTCGGAAACGTAGATATTTTAAATTGGAAAAAACGTTTGTCCCGAGTTATGCATCATCCAGGGACATTTGAAACCAAAAAAATGCTGAATGAAATCTGTCGTCCAGCGGTTTTGGCGGTGACTGAAGAGTTGCAGAAACGAGCTGTTCAAGTCGATGTTACCGAAGTTCCACTTGAAGAAGATGTAGAGTTGTATCATCTGGATATCACCATTCATCTGGAAGAAGAGCAGAACTTTATCTATCAGATCTGGCCTGTACGCTATATCGCGCCAAACTTTAGTGAGCGCGGCAAGCGTGGAAAACAGTTTTATTATCGTCTGGAAACTTATTTATATGAAGGTTCACAGGGCAATGACCTTGTAGGTTATACCAAAGAACAGGTCATTAATGACATTCTGGATCGTTATGAGCGACACATGACTTTCTTACATATTAATCGGATTAGTCCCGGTAATCGTCCGCTTTTTCCAGATCCTAAAGCTTAGGAGAGCCCTTGAATGTTAACGCCGTATATTCATTCCTTTGCCTTGTTTTTTTCTTTGCTCAATCCCTTTTTGATGAGCATTTATATGGTGGGCATGATCCGAAATTCGGAAGCCAAAGTGTTTAACAGGGCACTGATTCAAGGATGCGTGATCGCTTTCGTGGTATTTATGCTATTTGCATGGGGAGGCGAAACCATCTTTAGTAAATATCTCAATGTACGTTTTGAGGCTTTCCAGATTTTTGGTGGACTCATCTTTTTGGTGATTGGCTATCGCTATGTGTTTCAGGGTGCGGATACCATTGGCGAGATGCGCGGCGCGCCTGAACATTTGGCAGGCACCATTGCCATGCCGTTTATGATCGGGCCTGGGACTATTAGTGCGGCTGTTGTGACTGGCATCGGTTTACCGATTGGTGGAGCAGCACTGATTATCGCATTCACTCTTGCCATTACCTGTAGTCTATTAATTCTGATGAAATTTGCGCACGATCATTTACGCTATAAACATGCTAAATATATCGATCGTTATGTAGATATTGTTGGGCGGTTGTCTGCCTTACTCATTGGAACCATTGCAATTGATATGATTATTACAGGCATTGTTGGAGTGATCCGAGATATTCCTGTTACGGGGTAAAATATTAAACTCAGGTCGTTATATCTTCATATTGACCTGAGTTTTATTTTAAAACAGTGTTGGTATTGATAGCACTATTTAGGCTTTGTTTAGAATTGAAAAGTTTTCATCATGGATCAATCGATTATAAGATTTTAAAGTCACTTTAATGATTAGACTTGTTTCATAATGATTTAAACCCTCTTTATTTTTGGACTGTAAGGAGAAATAAAAGAAAGGTATGAAAAGAAGTCGGTTATAAATAATACTCATTTTCAGTTATATTAAATAATCCGTTGATTTGCCGCTCTAGACATTTTTTTCTTAGTAAAAAGGGATCATAATAAGACGCTTATGTTATTGTTTCATAGAGTCCGTTAAATGTCTCCATTAGATCAAATTACTCAGGCTTCGGATGAGCAAGCCGAGTTGGCAATGTCAGTGCTAATGACTCCTGATATGGCAAATTTTTCAGGAAATGTTCATGGTGGAACAATTTTAAAACTGCTTGATCAAGTCGCTTATGCTTGTGCAAGTCGTTATTCAGGCAGCTACGTGGTGACTCTATCAGTAGATAAAGTTACGTTCAAAGAGCCAATTTATGTGGGCGAGTTGGTCACTTTTATGGCGTGTGTGAATCATGTGGGTCGAACCTCAATGGAAATTGGGATTCGTGTTGAAGCACAAGACATTCGAAAAAGAACGATTCGTCATACCAACAGTTGCTACTTTACTATGGTAGCTGTTGACGAAAACGGTAAACCTCAACAAGTCCCTTGCTTAAAACTGGATAATGATTTGAAGCGCTGTCGTTTTGAAGCAGCAGAGCAAAGAAAGATTCACCGTTTGCAGCAAAACACCCAGCCTTCTTGCAGTATGTATCGTAATACCTGATTGTTTCTAATCTGTTAAAATTTAATAACTAAGTTTTGAACAATAAAAAAGACCGCAAAAGCGGTCTTTTTTTGACGTTGAATTTTCGCTTGAAAATTAACGTTTGATGTCGCGCTGAGTTTCGCCAGTATAAAGCTGACGAGGGCGACCGATTTTGTAAGCTGCGCTGTGCATTTCTAACCAGTGGCTGATCCAGCCTACAGTACGAGCAAGAGCAAAAATAACCGTAAACATGGTTGTTGGGATACCAATCGCTTTAAGAATGATACCTGAATAGAAGTCTACGTTTGGATACAAGTTACGCTCGATGAAGTACGGATCAGAAAGCGCAATACGTTCAAGTTCCATGGCAAGTGCAAGCTGTGGATCGTTAATACCCAATGCAGCAAGCACTTCGTCACAAGTTTGTTTCATGACTTTAGCACGTGGATCGAAGTTTTTATAAACACGATGACCGAAGCCCATGAGTTTCACTTCTTTACGTTTTACTTTTTCCATGAACTCAGCAACGTTTTCTACGCTACCAATTTCATCAAGCATTTTCAGTACTGCTTCGTTCGCGCCACCATGCGCAGGACCCCACAGTGCAGAGATACCGGCAGAGATACATGCATATGGATTTGCGCCAGTTGAACCCGCTAAACGTACAGTAGATGTAGACGCATTTTGTTCATGGTCAGCATGCAAAGTAAAGATACGATCCATAGCTTTAGCAAGCACTGGATTAACTTTGTAATCTTTATCAGCAGGAGTAGCAAACATCATGTATAGGAAGTTTTCAGCGTAACTTAAATCGTTACGTGGATACATAAATGGTTGACCTACAGTGTACTTGTAGCTCCATGCTGCAAGAGTAGGAATTTTAGCAATTAAGCGAACCGCTGTAATTTCGCGATGATTAACATCTTCGATATCAAGCTGGTTGTGATAGAACGCAGATAAAGCACCTACAACCCCAACCATGATTGCCATTGGGTGTGCATCACGGCGGAAACCATTATAGAAGCGACTAACTTGATCGTGAACCATCGTATGGGCACGAACTTTTTTGTCAAAATCTTCTTTTTGCTCTTGGTTTGGCAGCTCACCATTGAGAAGAAGGTAGCAAGTTTCCAAATAATCTGTTTGCGTTGCAAGTTGATCAATTGGGTAACCACGGTGTAACAAAATACCTTTGTTACCATCAATGAATGTGATCTTTGATTCACAAGAGGCAGTAGCCATAAAACCAGGATCAAAAGTAAAGTGACCTGAGGCCAATACATCTTTAACGTCGATTACATCTGGGCCCAATGTGCCGCTGTAAATTGGTAATTCAATTTCTTTGCCATCAAGCTGTAATACGGCTTTTTTGCCAGTTGCTTCAGACATTCAATAGATCTCCTGTCCTGGTGAATGTTAATCTGACTCGAAGTACTAATCTTTTCATTCGCGAATCAGACGGGGTCAAAAATTGCTATAAGATTAGAGGCTACTGTGATTTTGTCAATCATACTTATGGATGAAAAACACTTGATCCATAGGGAGATATTCCATGTGCATTACTCAGAAAAAACTGAATAAAATCACAGTCTCGACGGGCTATAATAAGTCAAATTTATGACGAGGTGCAGAAAAAAATCAGTCCTCAGGAGTAAATTGTAAGCAAATTTATTATGTGCTAGGCAGTTTTTTAATCTGAAACAAAATGCCAATTTTTACTTAAAATGAATGAAATCCGATAACTTAGCTTTGCATTGAGTGGACTTTTATCAGTGTAAATTCCACCACTAAAAAAAAGTGGATATTAAAAAATAGAAGTTTAATTGATTAAAAAATAGCTTGTTGAGTGGCCACTTTTGCCAAGAAATGCGTCCTAATACGAGACGACAAGCAGTTTTTCTGAGATGTTTTACTGATTCGATTGTATTTAGTGACAGTTTATTTTCAGAGTTATACACAGAATAAGTCGCTCTTTCTCATACGATTGTGGTGTCAAAAGTATGAAAAAGAAGTTTTGTATTTTTAAATGAAATATGGCGAGGTTAAGCAAAAAGTGTGTTGCATGTTTTAAAATGAATAAAAAAATCATATAGTGAGATTTCGATTAAAAAATAATTTTCATCTTTAGTCTAACTCGCTTATAGACCACTGAAAAGTAGGTCCGAATTTAAAATATTATGGTTAATTTATAAAAAATAAGGACATAGCTGAAAGAGGTGATAAGTTGATGTTGCTAAATCTCACGTCACATCTGTGAATGATTCTTATTTAATGATTTTTTTAGAAAAAAGCCAAATGTGATCGTTTGTATTTTGATATTTGACGATTTATAATTCGGTGTCGTTTATTAAGTTTAGGCATTTGCTTGCCTGACAATGCCAGCTTTCCTTCGAATTAATTCCAACAAACTCCGGCTGGAGTTTTTACCTACAGGATGCCCGCTGTGAAAAGCAACAGACCTGTCAATTTGTCCATGGGTCAGGTGTTAGCGGTAAACTTACGCTCACCCGTGGCTATTGCATCAATCTTACACCGTCTCTCTGGTGTGATCGTATTCTTATTAATTCCCGTTCTTTTATGGATCCTAGATAAATCTTTATCTTCACCAGAAGGATTTGAATACGTTAAAAATGTCGTTTTCGGAAACTTTTTCGTACGTTTCATCGTATGGGTATTTGTAGCGGGTTTGATTTTCCACTTTATTAATGGGATCAAACATTTACTTGCTGACCTTGGTTTTGCTGAAGAACTACAAAGCGGTCGTACTGCAGCTACAATTTCATTGATCTTGTCTGTGATTGGTATTCTCGCAGCATTCGTATGGATTATGTTCTAATGAAAAGTGCTACAGGTTTAACAGGTTCAGGTTCTCGCGATTGGTTTATCCAGCGTGTGAGTGCAGTCGTGTTAGCGGTTTATACCGTGGTGATTTTGGGCTGGATTTTGCTTCATGGTGGTTTTAACTATGAACAGTGGTCTGGCTTTATGATGACCCTGCCAATGAAGATTTTATCTTTACTTGCAATTTTATCATTGGCTGCACATGCGTGGATTGGGATGTGGCAAGTATTTACAGACTATGTAACTACTCGTCAAATGGGTCCTTCAGCTTCAGGTTTACGTCTGGTACTTACATCAGCTGTGATTATTGCAGTGTTTGTATTTGTGATCTGGGGAATCCAGATTTTCTGGGCGAATTGATAGGAAGACATCATGGGCGCGATTACCCCTAAAGAAGATTATTCAAATATCCAAAACCTCACGTTCGATGCTGTCATCGTAGGTGGTGGCGGTTCAGGTATGCGTGCAGCTTATCAGCTTGCTCAAGCTGGTTTAAAAGTTGCCGTATTGACCAAAGTATTCCCGACACGTTCGCATACCGTTGCTGCTCAGGGCGGTATTGGCGCATCGTTAGGTAATATGCAAGAAGATAACTGGCATTTTCACTTTTATGACACCGTAAAAGGTTCTGACTGGTTAGGTGACCAAGACGCGATTGAATTTATGACGCGTGAAGCACCAAAAGTGGTTTATGAACTTGAACACTTGGGTATGCCTTTTGACCGTAATGCCGATGGTACAATTTACCAACGTCCGTTTGGTGGTCACTCTGCAAACTATGGTGACAAGCCAGTTCCACGTGCTTGTGCTGCTGCTGACCGTACAGGTCATGCGCTGTTACATACGCTTTATCAAAGCAACGTCAAAATGGGCACTCAATTCTTCGTAGAATGGATCGCTTTAGATCTTATTCGTAATGAAGAAGGTGATGTACTTGGTGTAACTGCTTACGATCAGGAAACTGGTAATGTTGCAGTATTCCAAGCCAAAGCAACTCTGTTTGCTACAGGTGGTGCTGGTCGTGTTTATCGTGCATCAACCAATGCTTACATCAACACTGGTGATGGCTTGGGCATGGCGGCACGTGCAGGTATTCCATTACAAGATATGGAATTCTGGCAGTTCCACCCAACAGGTGTGGCAGGTGCAGGCGTACTGTTAACTGAAGGTTGTCGTGGTGAAGGTGCAATCCTTCGTAACAAAGACGGCGAACCATTCATGGAGCGTTATGCGCCAACTTTAAAAGACTTGGCTCCACGTGACTTCGTTTCACGCTCTATGGACCAAGAGATTAAAGAAGGTCGTGGTTGTGGCCCTAAAGCGGATTATATCTTACTCGATATGACTCACTTGGGTGTGGAAACCATCATGAAGCGTTTACCATCTGTATTTGAGATTGGTAAAAAATTCGCAAACGTGGATATCACCAAAGAACCAATTCCAGTAGTACCTACGATCCATTATCAAATGGGTGGTATTCCGACCAATATTCATGGTCAGGTTGTGGTTCCTGTTGCAACAGAAAATCTGCATTTGGAAACCAACTATAATAACGACACCAAAGAATATACTTTTGAGACTAACTGTCCAGATTTCGTAAAACCTGTCAAAGGCTTTTATGCAATTGGTGAATGTTCTTGTGTATCGGTACATGGTGCAAACCGTTTAGGTACCAACTCATTGCTTGACCTTGTGGTATTTGGTAAAGCTGCTGGTGAACATATCATTGACTATGTGACTAAACATCACGGTGATGATTACTCACCACTTCCTACCAATGTGCTGGAAAATACACTGAAACGTATCCGTCATTTAGATGATTCAACTTCTGGTGAAAATGCACAAGAAGTTGCCGATGAGATTCGTGAAATTGTTCAAAACCATGCAGCGGTATTCCGTACTCAAGAGTTACTGGATGAAGGTGTAAAACAAATTCTTGCGATTGCTCCACGTGTTCGTAATATTCATCTCAAAGACAAATCTAAAGTATTTAACACCGCTCGTGTTGAAGCTTTGGAAGTTGAAAACTTGTATGAAGTTGCGAAAGCAACCTTGATTTCGGCTGCTGCACGTAAAGAGTGTCGTGGTGCGCATACAGTTGTAGACTATGAGTTACCACCTGATCATCCAAACTACCCATATGGTCGTCGTGATGATGAGTGGATGAAGCATACACTTTGGTATTCGGCAGATAACCGTCTTGAGTATAAGCCAGTGCGTTATAGCCCGCTGACTGTTGACTCGATTCCACCTGCACCACGTACATTCTAATCAGGAGAATAAAAGATGAGTAGAGGTACTCGTACATTCGAAATCTACCGCTATGATCCTGATAAGGATAAAGCGCCGTACATGCAAACTTATAAGCTTGAGCTGACTGATAAGCATCGTATGTTGCTTGATGCTTTGCTTGCACTCAAAGTGCAGGATGAAACATTGACTTTCCGTCGTTCTTGTCGTGAAGGGATTTGTGGTTCGGATGGTGTCAATATCAATGGTAAAAATGGTTTGGCATGTTTGTGGAACTTGAACGATTTGCCAGAAAAAATCGTGATTCGTCCATTGCCAGGTTTGCCTGTGATTAAAGATTTGGTGGTTGATATGAACCAATTCTATGATCAATATGACAAAATTCAGCCGTTCTTGATTAATAATCAGCCTGCGCCACCCAAAGAGCGTTTACAGTCTCCTGAAGAGCGTGAACACTTGGATGGTTTGTATGAATGTATTCTTTGTGCATGTTGTTCAACATCATGTCCATCGTTTTGGTGGAACCCGGATAAATTCTTGGGGCCATCTGCATTGCTAAATGCTTACCGTTTCATTATCGACTCGCGTGACACAGCAACTCAAGATCGTTTGGCTCGTCTTGACGATCCGTTCAGTTTGTTCCGTTGTAAAGGGATTATGAACTGTGTATCTGTTTGTCCTAAAGGGTTGAACCCAACCAAAGCGATTGGTCACATCCGTAATATGTTGCTTGATCAAGCGGGTTAATTCGTTTGAGGCGGCAAAAAAGCGTACATGCATCATGTGCGCTTTTTTTTATTTAGAAAGTTTTGATTGCTGTTGTAGGTTTTGAATCTTAATCGACATTTGCTGCTGCTTTTTTTCTTGAAAATAGTGCGTATTGTGCCTATGTAAACAGGGAAGATTAAGGCCATAAATGCTGAGGCAAAGTAGGTTGTTTTTAGTTCATCGATGGGGATTGGTTAAAATATTAACAGCCAAGATTTATTTTATAAAAAATGAATCGACTTTAGTCTAAAGGGTTGTATTTTTGAATAGAAGGCACCATATATTAGTTGAGAAATTGGCCTGTGTATTTCGCTGATTTATAGATGGTATGTGTCAAAAAAATCAATTGAATGTTGAGAACATGATACGATTTGACACAAATCTTTATATGAAAAAAGAGCATAATAATAGCAGTGCTCTTGCAGGCACGATCTGAGTATTGTGCTTAATTTTTATGTAAAAAAGTCATTTTAGAAAAGCTAAATCATGATTTATTTTTTCCAAGATGATTTGCAAAAATTGCTCGGCTTTGTCGAGTATAAACTTGAGTGATGATGCCAAAAAGGGCGTTATGATTCATTGATTACATTGGGTTAAATCTAATGTAGTAATAACGTACCGACTGGACAAAGTGCCAATTGGGTGTTTAATGCCATTTTACAATTTTGGTGTTATCAATCATGGGTGTGCTTAAAAGGCAACCCGTAATGTTTTTGCAATAGGAAATGGGTCCACAAATGCAAGAAGTTGCTGACGCATTGCGTCTTGACACTGAACTTTCCGCTGATAGTGCAGCGTATATTGAAGAGCTTTACGAGCAGTA
Organism: Acinetobacter septicus; assembly: GCF_019355975.1. Taxonomy (NCBI): domain Bacteria; kingdom Pseudomonadati; phylum Pseudomonadota; class Gammaproteobacteria; order Moraxellales; family Moraxellaceae; genus Acinetobacter; species Acinetobacter septicus. The sequence continues at coordinate 3,043,082 of NZ_CP079898.1, forward strand.
CCTATCCTCCCCAACCTCCGTCGATGAGGATTGGCGCCAGTATTTCGATAAATTCCCTAAAGGTGATCAACCTCATGGTTCAGTGCGTGAGCAGTTCCTTTTACTTGGTCGTAATTCTAGTCGCGTTCAACCAGTGGTTCAAAGTACAGTAAGTACTGAACATGAACGTCGTCAAATTGGTGTGTTACAACTGATTGCTGCGTATCGTAACCGTGGTCACCAAAAAGCTAAACTAGATCCACTTGGTCTTGCAAAACGCGAAGACGTGCCAGACCTTGACTTAGCTGCCCATGGTTTAACCAAGTCTGATCTTGATACCGTGTTTAATACGGGTAACTTGGCGATTGGTAAGACAGAAGCCACACTGGGCGAAATGGTTAATGCCATGGAAGCTGCTTACTGTGGTTCCATTGGTGCAGAATATATGCACATTGTGGATACCAAAGAAAAGCGCTGGATTCAACAACGCCTTGAAGGGGCGCGTGGTCAGTTTAATTTTAACAAAGACCAGAAAAAAGGCTTTTTAGAACGCTTAACTGCTGCGGAAGGTCTGGAAAAATATCTCGGCAATAAATACGTGGGTGCAAAACGTTTTGGTTTGGAAGGTGGTGAATCTTTCATTCCGATGATGAACGAAATTATCCAACGTGCAGGTTCAGTCAGTTGTAAAGAAGTTGTGATTGGTATGCCACACCGTGGTCGTCTCAATCTACTGGTGAATATTTTGGGTAAAAACCCAGCTGAACTTTTCGGTGAGTTTGAAGGTAAAGCGCTGCATAAAAAAGGCTCAGGTGACGTGAAGTATCACCAAGGTTTTTCATCAAATGTCATGACACCGGGTGGTGAAGTGCATTTGGCTTTGGCATTTAACCCGTCTCATTTGGAAATTGTTGGACCTGTGGTTGAGGGTTCAGTTCGCGCACGTCAAGTTCGTCGCCGTGACATCGGTGGTGATGATGTACTTCCGATCATTGTTCATGGTGATGCTGCGTTTGCAGGTCAGGGTGTGAATCAGGAAACTTTCCAGATGTCACAAACCCGTGGTTATACAGTGGGTGGTACAGTTCATATCATCATCAATAACCAAGTCGGTTTTACCACTTCTGATCCACGTGATGCACGTTCTACTGAATACTGTACCGATGTGGCGAAAATGGTTCAATCTCCAATTTTCCATGTCAATGGTGATGATCCTGAAGCAGTTGCATTTATTGCACAGTTGGCACATGACTTCCGTCATACCTTCCGTAAAGATGTCGTGATTGATTTGTTCTGTTATCGTCGTCGCGGTCACAACGAAGCAGATGAGCCATCTGCAACTCAGCCATTGATGTATCAAGTCATTAATAAGAAAGCAACAACACGTACTTTGTATGCAGATCAGTTAGTTCAGGAAAAAATTCTTGATCGTGCTGAAGCAGATAAAATGGTTGAAGATTATCGTTCAGATCTTGAAGCAGGTAATCATGTTGCCAATGCATTGGTACTCGAGCCGAACACTAAAATGTTTGTGGACTGGAAACCTTACTTAGGTCATGACTATACCGATGTTTGGGATACCACATTCGATATCAATCGCTTGAAAGAATTAGGCGAAGGCATGCGTAAATTGCCTGAAGGCTTTGTGATGCAACGTCAAGTGTCTAAAGTGATTGATGACCGTTTGAAAATGCAAACAGGTGAGATGCCACTGAACTGGGGTGCAGCTGAAACTTTAGCTTATGCAACGCTGCTAGATGAAGGTTATCTGGTTCGTATTACAGGTGAAGACGTTGGCCGTGGTACGTTCTCGCATCGTCATGCCAAATTACATAATCAGGCAGATGGTTCGACATATATTCCATTATGTCATGTCAAAGAAAATCAGCCACGTTTTGCCATTTATGATTCACTTCTTTCAGAAGAAGCGGTTCTTGCATTTGAATATGGTTATGCAACCACCATTCCACATGGTTTGATCATCTGGGAAGCGCAATTTGGTGACTTTGCTAACTGTGCGCAGGTCGTGATTGACCAGTTTATCGCATCTGGTGAAACCAAATGGGAGCGTGTGTGTGGTTTAACCATGCTACTTCCACATGGTTATGAAGGTCAGGGTCCTGAACATTCTTCTGCACGTTTAGAGCGTTTCTTGCAGTTATGTGCTGAAGAAAATATGCAGGTATTAACCCCTACAACACCAGCACAAATTTTCCATGCATTACGTCGTCAGGCTGTTCGTCCAATTCGTAAGCCAATGATCGTCATGTCACCAAAATCATTACTTCGTCATAAATTGGCAACTTCAACTTTAGATGAGCTCGCTACTGGTACATTCCAGACCGTGATTGATGAAGTCGATCAAGTGAATAAATCTGACGTTACCCGCATCGTGTTATGTGGTGGTAAAGTTTATTACGACTTGCTTGAAAAACGTCGTGAAGCAGAATTGAATAATGTTGCAATTGTACGTATTGAACAATTGTATCCATACCCAGAACAACGTTTGGCGGAAATTCTGGCAGCATATCCAAACGTGAAAGAGTTGGTTTGGTGTCAAGAAGAGCCGAAGAACCAAGGCGCATGGTTATTCATCGCACCTCGTTTATATGATGATGTATTAAAATCTGGTAAACAAATCCGTATTAGCTACGCAGGTCGTGAAGCTTCTGCTGCACCGGCTTGTGGTTCAGCTTACTTGCATGCAAAACAACAGGCTCAGCTCATCAATGATGCACTTGCAATTCAGGCTGACCAATCAGGAGAGACTAAATAATGGCAACCGAAATCAAAGCACCGGTATTCCCAGAGTCAGTTGCGGACGGGACAATTGCGACATGGCATAAAAAAGTAGGGGAAGCGGTATCACGTGACGAAGTGATCTGTGATATTGAAACTGACAAAGTTGTCTTAGAAGTTGTTGCTCCTGCCGATGGTCAAATTACTTCGATTGTTAAAAATGAAGGCGACACAGTTCTTTCTGATGAAGTGATTGCACAGTTTGAAGAAGGTGCAGTTTCAGGTGCATCTTCGACTCAAGCGGTTCAAAGCGAAGAGAAAGTAGAACAAGCTGCGGCTAAAACTGAAGCGGGCGCGGCGCCTGTAGTTGAACGTTCACAACCTGTTGCAGATCAAGCTCCAGCAGTTCGTAAGGCGTTGACTGAATCAGGTGTAAATCCTGCTGATGTACAAGGTACAGGTCGTGGCGGTCGTATCACCAAAGAAGATGTAGCGAATCATCAAACTAAACCTGCTGCACAACCATTAAGCGTTGCGGTTGGTGAGCGTATTGAAAAACGTGTTCCAATGACGCGTCTTCGTAAGCGTGTTGCTGAACGTCTATTGTCTGCAACTCAAGAAACAGCAATGTTAACGACGTTTAACGAAGTCAACATGAAACCAGTGATGGACATGCGTAAGCAATATAAAGACGCATTTGAAAAACGTCATGGTGCGCGTCTTGGCTTTATGTCATTCTTCGTAAAAGCAGCAACTGAAGCGCTTAAACGTTATCCAGCAGTCAATGCATCAATTGATGGCGATGATATTATTTATCACGGTTACTACGATATCGGTGTTGCCGTTTCTTCTGATCGTGGTCTTGTGGTGCCAGTGTTACGTGATACTGACCGTATGAACTATGCAGAAGTTGAAAATGGCATTGGTGCTTTTGCTGCAAAAGCACGTGATGGCAAACTATCGATTGAAGATATGACAGGTGGTACGTTCACCATTACCAATGGTGGTACTTTCGGTTCATTACTGTCTACGCCAATTATCAACCCGCCACAAACTGCAATTTTGGGTATGCACAAGATCCAAGAACGTCCAATGGCAGTCAATGGTCAAGTTCAAATCCTGCCAATGATGTATCTTGCTTTGTCTTATGACCACCGTTTAATCGATGGTAAAGAAGCAGTTGGTTTCTTGGTAACGATCAAAGAATTGTTGGAAGAACCAGCAAAACTTATTCTTGACCTTTAATTTCTTGCGAATCATAAAACTCAGATAGAGCGATCCTCTATCTGGGACTTGGAGATAACAATGTCTCAACAGTTTGATCTTGTTGTAATTGGTGGTGGCCCGGGTGGCTATGAAGCAGCAATTCGTGCTGCGCAACTTGGTTTTAAAGTTGCTTGTATTGAAAAACGTATTCATAAAGGTAAGCCTTCTTTGGGCGGTACTTGCTTAAACGTGGGTTGTATTCCGTCTAAAGCATTACTTGATTCTTCTCATCATTATGAAGATACATTGCATCATTTGGGTGATCACGGGATCACCACAGGTGAAGTGAATATCGACATCGCGAAAATGCTAACTCGTAAAGACAAAGTTGTTGATAACTTGACTGGTGGTGTTGCTCAATTACTCAAAGGTAATGGCATCGAGTGGTTACAAGGTTCTGGTAAGTTACTTGCAGGTAAAAAAGTTGAGTTCACACCATTTGAAGGTGAAGCTCAAATTTTAGAACCAAAATATGTCATTCTTGCATCTGGTTCTGTGCCTGTGAATATTCCAGTGGCACCTGTTGATGAAGACTTGATTGTTGACTCAACGGGCGCGCTTGAATTTGCAGAAGTTCCTAAACGTCTGGGTGTGATTGGTGCAGGTGTTATTGGTCTTGAGCTAGGTTCAGTGTGGCGTCGTTTAGGTTCAGAAGTTGTCGTGTTTGAAGCACTGGATAGTTTCTTGCCAATGGCCGACAAAGCGCTGTCTAAAGAATTCCAAAAAATCCTGACTAAACAAGGTCTGGACATTCGCATTGGTGCCAAAGTGTCTGGTACTGAAGTGAATGGTCGTGAAGTGACTGTTAAATACTCACAAGGTGGCGAAGACAAACAACAAGCGTTTGATAAATTAATCGTTTGTGTGGGTCGTAAGCCATATGCTGAAGGTTTATTGGCAGAAGATTCTGGCATTAAACTGACTGATCGTGGTTTTGTTGAAGTGAATGATCAATGCTTAACATCTGTTGAAGGTGTTTATGCGATTGGTGACTTGGTTCGCGGTCCAATGCTTGCGCATAAAGCAATGGAAGAGGGCGTCATGGCTGTGGAGCGTATTCATGGTCATGCAGCACAAGTGAACTATGACACGATTATTAGCGTAATCTACACGCATCCAGAAGCTGCTTGGGTTGGTTTAACTGAAGAAGCCGCTAAAGAAAAAGGCCATGAAGTTAAAACAGGTCAGTTCCCATTTGCAGTCAATGGTCGTGCTTTAGCAGCTGGCGAAGCTTCTGGTTTTGTCAAGTTTGTTGCTGATGCAAAAACAGATCGTTTACTGGGTATGCATGTTATTGGCCCAAGTGCTTCTGATATTGTTCACCAAGGGATGATTGCACTTGAGTTTGTATCTTCTGTTGAAGATCTTCAGTTAATGACTTTTGGTCATCCAACATATTCTGAAGTGGTGCATGAAGCTGCACTCGCAGTCGATGGGCGTGCCATTCACGCGATTCAACGTAAACGTAAGTAATTTTTAAAAGAGCGGTTAGTCCGCTCTTTTCGCATTATTCACAGTCATGATCGCTGTGAATAAGAAAAAGAACATAACAATCAATATTACTGTGAAGGATGTTTAATTATTGGTTGTTATTAATAAGGGCAGAAGTAAAATAGGTAAATAAATGAACTTACATGAGTATCAAGCAAAAGCGTTATTGAAAAAATACGGAGTACCAGTCCAGGAAGGGATTCTTGCAACAAACGCTGCGGAAGCAGTCGCTGCATTTGAACAGCTTGGCGGTAAATTTGCCGTGATTAAAGCGCAAGTGCATGCTGGTGGTCGTGGTAAAGCAGGCGGCGTAAAAGTCGTTAAGTCAAAAGAAGAAGCTGCTGAAGTCGCAAATGAATTGATTGGCAAAAATCTGGTCACTTATCAGACAGATGCAAATGGCCAACCAGTAAATAGCGTATTGGTTTGTGAAGATGTCTACCCTGTTGAACGCGAGTTATACTTGGGTGCGGTTGTAGACCGTTCTACTCGACGTGTAACGTTCATGTCTTCAACTGAAGGCGGTGTAGAAATCGAGAAAGTTGCTGAAGAAACGCCAGAAAAAATCATTAAAACAACGGTTGATCCTCTTGTCGGATTACAACCATTTCAAGCGCGTGAAGTTGCGTTTGCCTTAGGTCTGAAAGATAAACAAGTTAATCAATTTGTAAAATTAATGACAGGTGCTTATCAAGCATTTGTTGAAAATGATTTTGCATTATTTGAAATCAATCCACTTTCTGTGCGTGAAAATGGTGATATTTTGGCGGTTGATGCCAAAATTGGCATTGATTCAAACGCATTATACCGTCTGCCTGAAATCGCGGCATCTCGTGATAAGTCACAAGAAAATGAGCGTGAACTCAAAGCTTCTGAGTTTGAGCTCAACTATGTTGCGCTTGAAGGTAACATTGGTTGTATGGTCAATGGTGCCGGTCTTGCGATGGCAACTATGGACATCATCAAATTATATGGTGGTCAACCTGCAAACTTCCTAGATGTAGGTGGTGGTGCAACCAAAGAACGCGTAATCGAAGCATTTAAATTGATTCTTGCGGATACTTCTGTGCAAGGTGTTTTAATTAACATCTTCGGTGGTATTGTACGTTGTGACATGATTGCTGAAGCAATTATTGCAGCCGTTCAAGAGGTCAATGTAACAGTTCCAGTGGTTGTTCGTTTAGAAGGGAACAATGCTGAACTCGGTGCAAAAATCCTTGATGAATCTGGTTTGAAATTAACTTCTGCTAACGGTTTATCTGATGCGGCAGAAAAAATTGTTGCTGCGGTAAAAGGTTAAGGGAGTATCAATCATGAGCGTATTAATTAATAAAGACACTAAAGTATTGGTACAAGGCTTTACTGGTAAAAACGGTACTTTCCACTCAGCTCAGGCGCTTGAGTACGGCACAAAAGTGGTCGGTGGTGTAACTCCGGGTAAAGGTGGCACAACTCATCTTGATCTACCAGTTTTCAACACCATGAAAGATGCAGTACGTGAAACAGGCGCAGATGCTTCTGTTATCTATGTGCCAGCACCTTTCGTTTTAGATTCGATTGTTGAAGCAGTTGATTCTGGTGTTGGTCTGATTGTAGTGATCACTGAGGGTGTTCCAACTCTAGATATGTTAAAAGCGAAACGTTACCTTGAAACGAATGGTAATGGTACTCGTTTGGTTGGTCCTAACTGTCCAGGTGTGATTACACCGGGCGAATGTAAAATCGGGATTATGCCTGGTCATATTCATCAGCCAGGTCGTATCGGCATCATCTCGCGTTCTGGTACATTGACTTATGAAGCTGTTGCTCAAACCACGAAGCTTGGCTTAGGTCAGTCAACTTGTATCGGTATTGGGGGCGATCCAATTCCAGGGATGAACCAGATTGATGCACTTAAATTGTTCCAAGACGATCCAGATACTGATGCAATCATCATGATTGGTGAGATTGGTGGTACAGCAGAAGAAGAAGCTGCTGAATATATCCAGTCAAATGTAACCAAGCCTGTTGTTGGCTATATCGCAGGTGTAACCGCGCCTAAAGGTAAGCGTATGGGTCATGCTGGTGCAATTATTTCTGGTGGTAAAGGTACTGCTGAAGAGAAATTTGCAGCATTTGAAAAAGCAGGCATGGCGTATACACGTAGTCCTGCTGAACTTGGTTCGACTATGTTACAAGTGTTGAAAGAGAAAGGTTTAGCTTAAGCTTAGCTTAAATTTTAAATACCCAAAAACCTCCTGAGTCATCAGGAGGTTTTTTATTGTTAAGTTAATCTAAAATTAAAATAAGATTATCGGGGCGGTTAACATAAAAGAACATAAATAACGAGGTAAAAAACCACAATAACTCCTAAAAAAACATATTATGTGACGAATTTCACATATTTTTGTTTAGTAGGTTTAAAAGCTGTTCTCATGAGAAAAAAAATAAGTTTCCGTTATATCGGGATCATAAGTTTATATTCAATAACCACGATCAGTTTTGCCATAACGCCTCAGGATCAACAACGCGAAGCGATTATTGCCGAAATTAAACAAGGCAAACTTGAGACGGGTATTGCAAAGTTAGAAAGCTTAAGAGCACGTTATCCTAATGATCAAAGGATTCTGGCAGATGACATCATTGTCCTTTATCAAAATAATGCTTTTGGGTTGGAACAGATCAGCCTAGTTAAAAATTTGAATTTACAAACTTATCCTGAGTATGGTCAGTTAGTCTTGATCAAAGCTTTACGTGATTTAAAGCAACTTGATCTTGCACAATATTATGCACAACAATTTAATCAACGGCATTTTTCTAATGACATACAGCTGTTATTGGGAACTATCCAAGCTGAATCGAAAAAAAATGCGCAAGCACAGGCTAGTTTAAAATCGATCGATTCGAAGTCTTTGAGTGCAGAACAGCTTGCTCAGTTAGCTTATGCGTATCGTTTGTTGAATATGCCTGTAGAGGCGTTACAGGCAGCAAATTTAGCAATTGCAGCCCCTCAACCTAGTCGTAATATTCAAGAACAGTATATATACGCCTTAATACTAAATAGTGATTTTCGTAGTGCTGAACAATATATCCAGCAACATCAGCTTGAACAAAAAATTCCTAATATTCTTTATACGGTCAAAACACAAGAGTTTTCCCAGAAAATTAAAAACGCGATTCAATATTATAAGGTGAAGAATTATCAGGGCGAGGTCACTGAGTCATATCTTATATTGGATCAGGTACTTGCTCAAATGCAAGCTTATGAATCTGAGTTACCTAATGATCCGACATTGCGGCGTTTATTTTATTACGATTATATTTATGCGCTTAATTTTCGTGATCGCTACCACGAAGCTATTCAAACCCTCATCAAGCTGGATCAACCCTATGAGCAGATGCCACCTTATGTGCGTCAGGCGGCTGCCGATTCATTTTTAAAAGTCAGGCAGCCTGCGCAGGCAGAGTATCTATATAAAAGTTTATTAAAAGAAAAAAATTATCCTGATTATAGTGTCTATTCGGGTTTGTATTACGCACTGATTGAGCAGGAAAAATTTGATGAAGCCAATAAACTGATACAGGAGATGGATCATCTTTTACCTACATTCCGTTATAGTGCAGCAAAAGGGGTGGATAAAACTACCCATGAAGATCGTGCTGAGTATTTGGCTCTAAAAGGTTTAAATTATGCCTATCGAAATGAACAAGCCAAAGCAGAGCGCTATTTTCAAGATTTAGTCGCAAAAGCGCCGAATAATATCGGCTATCAAAACAATTTAGCAACGGTACAGCGTTGGCGTGAAAAACCACTGACCTCATCTGCGACTTTGTCTCAATTTAATGGGATAGAGCCTGTTTCCATCAGCACTTTGGTTAATCAAATGCAAAATAGTCAGGCGCTCAGCCGTGTAGCTGACTGGCGTGAACAAAATCAATTATTAACTCTGACTGCGCCAGACGATACTGGCGTACAACAAAGTAAAAAGGAACTCGAAGATCGTAATCATGCTTCAATTCAACATCAAAGTACATTTTCCAGAAGCCGTGCTGATCAACCAGAAGTTCTACAAAATTTAACGGGTTCGTCTGAGAGAGAACATCAAACACGGATCAATTCGCCGTGGTTTGCCGATGATTATCGTGCCTATGTTGATCTCGTACAGCGTAAAGCAGAATTTAAAGGAGAAGACTTAACAGATGAACGCTATGGTGTGGGGTTGGAGTGGGCAAATAATCGACGCTGGGCAAATCTACAATTAAGCCAGCGTTCACATTCCAATGATGTCGGGATTCAACTCGATTGGTCACACTGGCTTAATGATCATTGGCAATATGTTTTGGGTTTTGACAGTCAAGCAGATATTCCGCTACAGGCGCTTAAACAAGGCGATGATGGTAAAGCTTATAAGGCTCAGTTGCTCTGGCAAGCCAATGAATCCAAAAAGGCGGGTCTGGCTTATCAATTTACCGATATTGATGATGGCAATCATCGACATGAAATCGTGGGCTATTTTAGTCAGCAAATTTATCAAGCACCGCATCATATTACCCGGATGACGTTGAGAAATGAGTACGATAAAAATTCAGATGTTCAGGTGAATTATTTTAATCCACGTTATAGCAATAGTGCAGAAGTGATTTTAACTCATGACTGGATGACTTGGCGCAATTACGAACGTCATTTTAGCCAGCATTTTGAAGTGGGTACTGGCGCATTTTCACAAGCAGATTATTCAACCAAAGCTTTATTTAATGTTTTGTATCGACATGATTGGCAGTTATCCAGAACATGGTCAATGAATTATGGCATCGGTTGGTCAAATCATCCTTACGATGAAGAAAATGAACATAAAACATATGCCCAATTCGGTTTTGAAGGACGATTCTGATGTTCAAAAAATTAAAAATAATGATGGTTTTGCTATTACTGAGTCCTTCGGTGGGTCTATATGCACAAGAGATCAAAGAGGATGCCGAACTGCATACGCAAGGTCAGTTTGTCACCTTGACCTTTCATGATGTGCGTGATGATGTTGCTGTGAATGGCGATCGAGATAGTTATGCAATTAGTAGTAAAAATTTAGCTCAATTTTTGGCATGGCTGAAACAATCCGACTGGACGGTAATTCGGCTTGAAGATGTCTGGCAGGCACGTGAACACAACGTCGCCTTGCCTGACAAAGCCGTACTGTTGACATTTGATGATGGTGCATTGAGTAGTTATAGCCGTGTTTATCCTCTACTTAAACAGTATCAGATTCCCGCTGTTTTTGCGATCGTGACAAGCTGGATCAATGGCAATAATCACGATGCATATGAGGCTTATGGTCAAGGTAATTTAATGAATTGGCAACAGATGCGTGAGATGGAAAACTCACATTTAGTCGAGTTTGTTTCCCATTCAGACAACTTACATAAAGGGATTTTGGCAAATCCACAACAAAATATGGAACCCGCTGCAATCACCCGCCAATATTTACCTGCACAACAAAGCTATGAAACGGATGAAGTGTATCATCAGAGAATATTAAATGATTTAAAAAAATCAAAGACTATTTTAGATCAAAAACTAGGCATTAATACCAAAGCAATCTTCTGGCCGTATGGCGCAGTGACTAGAGAAACCGAACAGTTGGCCAAACAAGCAGGCTTACCGCTTTCCTTTAGTTTAGGAGATGTTTCGGTTCATGAAAGCTCGATACAGACGTATCAGCGTGCAATTGCGATGGGAAATCCAGTACCTGAAGAATTACATGCACAAATGCTTAGATTTCTTGAAGATATTCGACGACCTTCTAAAAATAGAAGAAGTCTCATTGCCATCGATCCAACTGATTTTGTGAGTGCTGATGGTACTTTAGATGATAAAAAATTGGGTCAAATGCTAGAGCAGTTGGCAAGTTTAAAGACCAACGCGATCATCTTTAAAGTAGTTGTCAATCAGAATCAAGATGGAAAAATAGACGGTGCATTTTTTCCGACGCGGTTATTGCCCCATCATCAGGATGTACTTAACCGAATGATCTGGCAAGCGAGGACAAGGATTGGGCAACAGGCTTTTGTAGAATTACCGCTTGATTTAGAAACAAAACAACAGATTCCGCTTGCGAATTTGACTGAGGACTTATTCAAGAACAATAGTTCATTGGACGGTCTGATTCTCAATGTACAAAACCATCTGGATTGTGCGTTGCAAACTCAATCTTGGAATCAACAATGCCAGCAAAATATTCAACAGATTTTCAAAATCAAAGAGCAAGTGAAAGCCAAAGCCAATGGTCTGATCAATATCAGCACCAATTTTCGTACCGTGCTTAAAGTAAAACCTGAGATTTCACAATTTAATGGATTAAAGCCATTGCTTGAACAAGGTCTAATGTGTAGCGATTTAATTTATGTTGAGCTTGATCCATTGCATGCCCCGAATACATTTAAGGCTTTTGTGAAAGCCAGTCAACCATTAAGCAGCCTAGAAAAGCAACGCTTAATGGTGGGCTTTGATATTTCGCCACAACAGAAAAAAGATTGGATGGTTTATAAAAAAGCCTATCAACAGCTTAAGAGCTTAGGGATACAAAAACTGGGTGTTGAAGATTATCAATTGAATCAGGGGCAGGCAATTCAGAAAAATTTATATGTTGATTTAAGCTTAAATGATTCTGCATTGAATTATAAAGATCCTTATATTCTTGATTCTAAAGCGGAGCACAAATAATGTTTGAATTGAGTCAGCTCCGTATCAGTGATGTTGTGTTTGGTTTTGCCTTTTTATATCCGTTATTTATGGCTTGGGCGTGGATTGCAGGGGGGCTATGGTTTTATTTTAAACGTGAATTTAATCAGCCAGATCATCCGAGTCCAAGTCAGGAAGGCTGTAGTATTCTTATTCCTTGTTTTAATGAGGAAAAGCAAGTTCGACAAACCATTCGATACGCCCTACAAAGTCAGTATCCAACTTTCGAAGTGATTGCGATTAATGACGGTAGTTCTGATCGCACGGGTGAAATATTAAATGAACTGGAAAAACAGCATCCGCAATTACGTGTTGTGCATCTGGCAGAAAATCAGGGTAAGGCGCATGCTTTAAGAGCAGGCGCGATGGTGAGTCAGTATGAATATCTGGTATGTATCGATGGAGATGCTTTGCTACATCCTTATACCGTACTCTGGATGATGCATCATTTAACGACTTATCCACGGGTCGGTGCAGTGACAGGCAATCCACGAATTATTAATCGTTCTAGTGTTTTAGCTAAAGTACAAGTCGGTGAGTTTTCTTCTATTATTGGACTGATCAAACGGGCGCAGCGAACTTACGGGCGTTTATTCACGGTGTCGGGTGCCATTGTGGGATTTCGTAAAGTGGCTCTGGATCGCATCGGTTATTGGCGCGACGATATGATCACTGAAGATATTGATGTTTCTTGGCGCTTACAGTTCGATCATTGGGACTTACATTATGTCCCGCAGGCACTCTGTTATATCTATATGCCTGAAACTTTTAAGGGACTATGGAAGCAACGCCTACGCTGGGCACAAGGGGGGATTGAAGTTATTTTTGCTTATGTGCCAAAAATATTCAAATGGCGACTACGCCGTATGTGGCCGATCGCGTTTGAGGCATTAATCAGCGTCGTTTGGGCATATGTGATGTTTAGTATTTTTGTATTGTATTTCTATGGTTTGTTTTTTAGCTTACCCGGAGAATGGGCGATTCAGTCTCTCTGGCCACAATGGTATGGCGTAATTTTAGGATTGACCTGTTTAATCCAGTTTTTAGTAAGTTTGTTGATTGATCGTCAGTATGATCGTCGACATTTTCGCAATTATTTTTGGGTGATCTGGTATCCACTTTTTTTCTGGATATTGGCCATGCTATCGACCGTCGTTGCATTACCTAAAACGATTTTTAAAACTCAGAAGCGAGCACGTTGGGTGAGTCCAGATCGTGGTTTTGGAGCAGAAAAAGAATATGAAAAATGATCAAATTCATTCGCATAGTCATGTAGATCAGAACCCACTGGATATTCCACAATATATTGATCGACCTGAATATGTGAAAAATAAATGGGCTGGATTTTCACTGCAAATTTTAGGGTGGAGTTTGTGGATGTGGCTGATTATGCCACTTTTTACTGTTTTTCTTTGGTGGTTTGAAGGGCAAAATATTTACAAACAGTTGTTTTTATCATTAAACAACAATGGTCGATATAGCTTGTATATGCTTGCGATCTGTATTGCGATTTTAATTCTGATTTTATTTGTCTGGGCATCTTATAACTGGATACGTTTTTATAATGTTCAAAGACGTAATGCACCAGAACCCGCAACCGAAGCTCAGATTGCGCAAAGTTTTAATTTAAATGTACGTGATATTCATACGATGAAAAGTTCCAAGAATATGATTTTACATTTTGATGAACACGGAAATCTGATTAAATATGACACAGATTTATAAAATACTTAAATATTTCTAATTTCAAAAGGTATTCTGATCAGGTGAATGCCTTTTGAAACTTATTTTTTCATAGTTAAAGATTGAAATTCAATAGAATAAACTTCTTTCATAACACCTTTTTTATTTCTTCCTATGATAGGAAAATAAGGAGGGTTCAAACAATGATGAAAGAAGTCTAATAATTAAATCAAGAGCTGAATCTTTTCAATATATAGATGTGATTCAGTTAAACTTAGCATGTTTTCATTAATTGAAAATTTAAGATAAATAAATTGCGATTAATTATTTCTATCAAAAATCTAATCTGATTAAAGTGTTTAGACCAAATAATAGAATATGTCACTTAGAATGATTGAATCAAAGAACAATAAATCTTAGAGATCATTTATTTTTAGACTGATATGTATTTGGCAAGACTTATAAATCAGCATTTAAAAAGATAGAGGTAAGCTAAACATGCTTATAGATTTAAAACGATATAAAGGGTTGCTTGTGACTGTGATGGTTCTAGGCACTATGCCTCTGACTCATGCCGAAAACTGGCAAGTCAAACTAGGAGGAAGCTTTCTCGCGCCTGCACATGATAATGGTGTCTTAGCTGGTGCTAAAGCTGATGTCAGTAATGAATTTAATGCGACGCCATCAGTTGAATATTTTTTTGGAAATTCTCCGTTTTCCGCAGAATTATTACTTGCCTTAGCACCGTTTCAGCATGATATTCAGTTAAATGGAGTGGATGCCGCCAAATTTAAACATTTACCGCCAACCCTGACTGCAAAATATCATTTTAGAAACTCCACACGTTTTACGCCTTATATTGGAGCAGGGCTTACCGTCGCGATTCCGTGGGATGAAAAATTAATTGGAAGTGATACCAAGCTCAAAGCAGATGTCACTTATGGTTATGCAGGCCAGATCGGATTTAATTTTCAACCAGCAGATGCTAAAAACTGGGGCGTGTTTGCTGACGTACGTTATGCACAGGTTGAAAGTGATGTCAAACTTGATGGGCAAAAGATTGGGCGACTGGATGTCAATCCTGTGGTTTATACTATCGGTTATAGTTATCGTTTTTGATATCAATTTAACTTGATGAAAATGCGAAGCTAAATCGCATTTTCATCGAGATTGATCTCTGCACGTTTTATTCTTGTTTATGTGTATTGGACTTTAAATTTTGAGTAAAACCATTCATATCACCGCCTTGTAAGCCTAACTCATTCATCAAGCTATCAATTAAAGGCGCCTGAGAACGATAACGCAGTGCACTGTTTACCACTTGATCAGACAAAGACGTTTGCATATTTTCCTGACCTTCGCCTAAATTTGCGCCGGTTGCGAAACCATTTAAACCATTCACCTGCAAAATTTTGATGTCATCAATATTTTCCATCGGCTTAACGCTTTCACGAATAATTTCAGGTAGATATTTCATCAACGCAAGGCGAATTTGCATTTCGACCTGTTCAGTCGATAGAACATTGGATGCTTCATTGACCGCGCGAGTACCTTCGGCATCTACTTGATATTGTTTTTCCTGAGCCTGCGCGAGTAGCATTTTGGCATCAGATTCACCTTTTGCCTTTAAGCGTAATTTTTCCGCTTCAGCCTCTGCTGCAATACGTACCGCTTCAGCATCATCAACAGCGGCTTGTTTAGAAGCTTCTGCTGCAACCGTAATAGCAATTGCATCTTTTTCAGCCGCTTGTTTTGCTGCGACTAACTCGACCGCTTTTTCACGCTCTGCACGTTGGGTTTCACGAACAGTTAATACTTCTTCTTCGGCTTTTACTGCGGCTGCGCGAGCCTGATCTGCCAACGCCTTGGCTTCAGATTCAGCACGGGACTTTTCAGCAATGGCAATCGCGCGATCTTGTTCCGCCAGTTCAATGGTTTTCTTTTGCTCAACCTGCGCTTTTTGAATCAATTGGGCTTTTAAAATATTTTCATTTTCGACATCACGAGCAGAAGCAATACGTTTGATTTCAACTTCCCGTTCAGCCGCAATTCGTGCTTCTTCTGCTTCGCGTTTTTTTGCTGCTTCTTGCGACGCAATTTCTGCAAGTTGTTCAGCACGGCGAATCGAAATCTCGCGTTCTTGTTGCAATTTTGCATACTCTTCTTCACGCAAAATCTGCAATCGCGCCTGTTCAGTTTCAAGATTTTTGGCTTTAATTGCCAAATCTGCGTCCTGTTCAATGTCATTACGCTTTTTACGACGGTCTTCAATGGTTTCAGTCAGTTTGGTCAAGCCTTCTGCATCAAATGCATTTTGCGGATTGAAAAACTTAAAGCTGGTCTGATCCAGTCCAGTCAAAGACACCGTTTCCAGTTCCAGACCATTTTTAAATAGATCTTCAGATACAACTTGCTGAACTTTTTGTACAAAATCTACGCGTTTTTCATGCAACTCTTCCATCGCCATTTCAGCGGCAACAGCACGTAAAGAATCAACGAATTTACCTTCAACCAGATCTTTGAGTTCCTGAGGAGACATAGTTTTTTTACCCAGCGTTTGGGCCGCTGTGGCAATCGATTCGGCAGTCGGTTTGACCCGTACATAAAACTCAGCCATGACATCGACACGCATACGATCACGCGTAATCAGTGCCTGATCAGCCGCACGTTTTACTTCAAGCCGCAAGGTGTTCATATTCACTGGAATAATTTCATGTAAAACAGGAAGTACGATTGCACCACCATTTAAAATGACTTTTTCACCCCCAAAGCCTGTACGCACAAAAGAAACTTCTTTGCTTGAACGTCGATAAAGACGGGCGATAATGACGCCAATAATCACAAGGGCAACAAGAATGATGCCAGCAAAAATGAGAATCTCAAAAAGAGCAGAATTAAACATATTATTGTCTCTTAATCATTTGTAAGTTGAGAAATCGCCTGAAAACCGAGTTTGGTTTTCCGAGTTAAAATAACGATTTGTCCCTGTTGAAAGCTTTCATCTTGTTCTGGTTCAACCAAGACATAATGCGTTTGTCCGAATTGATCTTTTACTTTTGCTTGAGCGGGCGAATTGGCTTGAGCAATCCCTAAAATAATTTTTGCTGGTTGCCCAATCAAATCTTCACTATAAATTGCTGTGGTTTCATCTTTTGGTATGATTTTGCTGACTAAAGCAGAAGCCCAACGTACAAAAGGCATTGACAAAAAAAGCACCGCAGGGGCAATCAGCCATACTGAAAAATAATGTTCAGTAAAGGTATAAAATGTTCCCTGTATGATAAAACCGGTCAGGGCATAAGTGGTAAGAAAAACAATTAACCAGATTAATAAAGGGATTCTGCCTAGGTATAGCCAGTCAAAAAATTGCCAGAGCATGCCTTGATCGGCATCTAAATCGACATCAGGTTGGTAATCACTTAACTGCTCTGGAAGAAATTGATCTAAAACTTGAGATGAACCTCCAATCATAAGCAAGATAAGTTCAAGTATTCCAATGGCAAAACATAAAACTAAACTAATGCTGAAAATATAATTTGAAGGATGAGTAAACAAGTCCCACAACATAAAGCGGCTCTTTATCTTATTGAAATTAAATTATTGTTATTACTGTCTTTTTACGAGTAATTTAAAAACGATAACATTTATCATTTATAAAGTCTATTCTAAGTCTATCAATTTTATTCAATTTATTTTTTAAAGGTAATTTAAATAACAAAAGCCCTCAAATAAATAATTCTAATTTTTTTTTAATAATTAGCAGACAATGCGTGAAATATATGATTTACTACTAGAGTAAATTTTAAACAAAAAAAAGCGCAATGATTGGGGTGATCATTACGCAGAACAACGAATCTGTTATAAACAGCTTCGGTTAAGGAGAAATGTCATGAAATTGGGGAAATTCATAACTTTCATGACTTATAGTAATTTTATAACTGACCAAATTCATTGGTATTCACGTTAAGTAGTGTTAAATCACGTTAATAAAGCGATTATTTTGTGAGCTGTATATCATTTAAATAATGTATTGCTATTTCTTTAAAGAATATCATTCATAAAAAAGGCTCTTAATGATAAGAGCCTTTAAATAAAACAATGATTTAATTTAGAATTTAAATAAACCTAAACCATCTTTGACTTCATCTAATGTATTTTGAGTAATGATCCGGCATTTTTCAGTACCATCTCGTAATACATCCATAATGTAATCTGGATCTTTAGCTAATTCTTCACGACGTTCACGAATTGGGCTTATTAAATCTTTCAAAATTCCTTCAAGGCGCTTTTTCACCGTACCATCACCTAAACCACCGCGACGATAATGTGCTTTTAATTCTTCAACTTCTTCTGAGTTTGGATCAAAAGCATCTAGGTAAGTAAATACAATATTGCCTTCAACCTGACCTGGATCTTCAATACGCAAATGGTTCGGGTCGGTATACATGGCATTGACGGCTTTTTTAATGTCTTTATCCGAAGCATTTAAGACAATGGTATTGCCTAGTGATTTTGACATTTTGGCCTTACCATCAAAACCCGGTAAACGTGCCATGTTCGAAAGCAGGGCTTTACATTCAGGCAATAAGTCTTGACCGATTTGGCGATTGACGCGACGAACAATTTCATTGGTCTGTTCAATCATCGGGATCTGGTCTTCACCCACAGGCACTACAGTCGCTTTAAATGCGGTAATATCAGCCGCTTGTGCCACTGGATAGCATAAGAAACCAGCGGGAATATCGCGCTCAAAGCCACGCATCTGAATTTCAGATTTGATCGTTGGATTGCGCTCCAGACGTGCGACGGTCACAAAGTTCAGATAAAGCATAGTCAATTCATTCAGTGCCGGTAAGCAAGACTGAACGCAAATTGTAGTTTTAGCAGGATCGATCCCTACTGCTAAGTAGTCCAGTGCAACTTCTAGGATATTACGGCGCACTTTATCTGGATTATCTGCATTATCTGTTAAGGCTTGAGCATCTGCCAATAATAAATGTTGATGATGGCTGTCCTGTAAACCTACACGTGAGCGTAGTGAACCTACAAAATGGCCTAAATGAAGCTGTCCAGTGGGACGGTCGCCAGTCAAAATAATTGGACGATGATCAAGATTACTCATTCTCTATTCCAAAGTAGTATGAATCTACATATCATTAAACGATTGAATAGGCGACATTGTACGGCATAATTTTTT
The DNA here is from genome assembly GCF_019355975.1 of Acinetobacter septicus. Classification (NCBI taxonomy): domain Bacteria; kingdom Pseudomonadati; phylum Pseudomonadota; class Gammaproteobacteria; order Moraxellales; family Moraxellaceae; genus Acinetobacter; species Acinetobacter septicus. Next base: position 3,062,152 of record NZ_CP079898.1, read on the forward strand.
TTAATGTCAGTCACAATAAAAAAGAAGCCTAAAAAACCTAAGGAAAATTAAATGGCGAGTAGCTTACTTTTATTATTAGATGATATTGCCACTGTGCTGGATGACGTTGCCGTCATGAGTAAAATGGCAGCAAAAAAAACAGCAGGCGTACTGGGCGATGATTTGGCTTTAAATGCTCAACAGGTCAGTGGAGTACGCGCTGATCGTGAGCTTCCTGTGGTTTGGGGCGTGGCTAAAGGCTCTTTTATTAATAAACTGATCTTAGTGCCTTTGGCCTTGCTCATTAGTGTGGTTGCGCCATGGTTGATTAATCCTTTGTTGATGATTGGTGGTTTATTCTTATGTTATGAAGGCGTTGAAAAAGTCTTGCATTCTTTACATCATAAAAAAGCAGCGACAGCGGAAGAAGCCGCAGAAAAATTGGTGAAAGATGAAACTGATTTAGTCACCTATGAAAAAGAAAAAATCAAAGGTGCTATTCGTACTGACTTTATCTTATCAGCTGAAATTGTGGTGATTTCTCTGGGGACTGTGGCAGCCGCATCTTTTATCTCTAAAGTGACGGTATTGAGTATCATCGCCATTATTATGACAGTGGGTGTATATGGTTTCGTTGCCATGATTGTCAAAATTGATGATTTAGGACTTTATTTGACGCAACAAACATCAAATGTAAAACAAAGTATTGGACGCGGTTTATTGGCATTTGCGCCGAAGTTAATGAAAACTTTAACGATTGTAGGGACGATCGCAATGTTTCTTGTTGGAGGCGGTATTATTGCGCATACCATTCCATTGTTACATCACTTTACTGAAGATACCACAGACCATCTGGAGCTGATTCCAAACGTTGGTAATATTATTGGTGCAATCACCCCGACGTTGATCAATTTCGCAGTTGGGATGATTGCTGGCGTCATCGTATTATTGGTTGTAAGCTTAATTCAAAAGCTGTGGCCTAAAAAAGTAACTTCATAGAGTTGAATGAAGTCATCATTATAATAAAAGATAAGAGGTGAATTATGCGCTGGAAAGGTCGTCGTATCAGTACCAATGTGGAGGATCGTCGTGGCGGCGGCGCTGCCAAAGCAGGCGGTATTAGTATTTTGGGTTTAATCATTGCTTTTGTGGCATGGAAGTTTTTTGGTGTTGATCCACAAATGGCTTATCAGGCGACTAAAAGCGTTACTCAACAACAGCAGGTCAGTGATCAGGCTCCTCAACAACTGACACCTGAACAGGAGGAGGCTTCTGAATTTGTGGGAACTGTACTGGCAGATACCGAAGATACATGGTCGCCCATTTTTAAACAGCTAGGCGGAACTTATACTCCCCCCAAATTGGTCATGTTTTCTGGCGCGATTCGTTCGGGCTGTGGTACAGCTCAAGCTGCAATGGGGCCGTTTTATTGTCCCGCAGATCAAAAAGTCTATATTGATACCGCTTTCTTTAAAGATATGCGTCAGCAAATGGGAATATCGGGTGAGCAAAATCAAACTGAACTTTCCCGTCAAGATCAAGCAGGCGATTTTGCACAGGCTTATGTGATAGCACATGAAGTTGGTCATCATGTGCAAAATCTGCTTGGAATCTCTTCTCAGGTACAACAAGCACAGGCGCAAGGTACTCGTACCCAAGGCAATCAGCTTTCGGTTAGATTAGAGTTACAAGCCGATTGTTTTGCAGGAATATGGGCAAACCATAATCAACAAAGAACCCAATTTTTAGAGCAGGGTGATATTGAAGAGGCGATGGATGCCGCGCAAAAAATTGGTGATGACTATTTGCAAAAACAGGCAACAGGTCAGGTGGTACCAGACAGCTTTACCCATGGTACCAGTCAGCAACGTATGCATTGGTTTCAGGTCGGACTTAAAACGGGTGATTTAAATCAGTGTAATACTTTTGAATCCAATCTCTAATAAAAAATAAAGGGCTTATCTAAGCCCTTTATTTTTAAAATTTATTCATGTTCATTGTGCTGTGGAGGTGGATAACGGAATCCGCGAGTTTTGTAAGCTAAATAGCCGACTCCAATCGCAGCCCAAATCAAACCAATTTTCAGTGCAAGTTGATCGATTTCAAGCCACATCATAAATACACTGGCAAAACCAAGTACAGGAATGACGATATAATTAAAAATATCTTTGATATTTTTGGTACGTCCATCACGCAATGCATAGCGTGAAATCACTGAGAAATTGACAAAACTAAACGCAGTTAACGCACCAAAGCTAATCAGATTGGCAATGTGTTCAAAATCAAGGAAACCTGCTGCAAGCGCCACTACCCCTACAATGATGATGTTATAGGTAGGTGTATAAAGCTTAGGACTAATATGTCCAAAGATTTTCTTGTTAATGACCCCATCACGACCCATCACATACATTAAACGTGAAACACCAGCATGGGCTGAAATCCCTGAAGCCATCACCGTGACAATCGCAAAATAAAGAATCACCGTTTGGAAAGTGATTCCACCGATTGCCAATAAAATTTCAGGCTGGGTTTCATCAATTTTCTTGAAGTAATTTGCAGGGTCACTCGGAAAGTAAATCTGCATAAAATAGGTGCTAATAATAAAGATCACCCCTGCAATTAATGCAGTCAGGAAAATGGCTTTAGGCAATACTTTTTCAGTGTCTTTGGTTTCTTCCGCCAAAGATGACAATGCATCAAAGCCCGTAAATGAGAAACACAGAATGGTTGCACCTGTGATCAGCGCACCAATAGATGTCATCTCATTCCAGAAAGGTGCGATGCTCCAGAGTTGGTATTGTGATTGATCCAGACTACCATCGGCATTCATGCCCTGAGTGAGCAGCAAATAGACTTTATACGTAAAGTAGAAAATGACGCCAATCTGGATAAAAACAATTGTACTGTTAAAACGAGCCACAAAACGAGCACCAAACAAATTGACCACAGTCATAATGATGGTTAAGCCAATGACCCAAATCCAGTTATTGACATCTGGAAACAGCGCACGCAGATAAATATCGGCCAAAATAATATTGACCAACGGAGAGAGTAAATAATCGAGCCATGATGACCAGCCCACCATAAACCCGACATTGGGATGAATGGATTTTTGTGCATAGGTATATGCTGAGCCAGCAGAAGGATAACGCCTAATCATATGTCCATAGCTGATGGACGTAAGTAGGATTGCAATTAAAGCAAAAATATATGACGTTGGTACATGTCCATGGCTATCTTGTGATACGAGACCAAACGTATCAAATACAGTCATGGGCTGAATGTATGCCAAACCGATGATAATGATGTGCCATAGCACAAGATTTTTTTGCAGTTTAGCCGCAGGTTGAGTCCCAGTGTGAGTTGTCAACGGCGTATCCTCATAATCGTTGATCAAGGATCAGTCATGTCTGTTAAGGATCGTTTGAGACGAACGATCCCCCCTATATGAAAAAGTAAAGTGCGCCAATCTATCCTAAATCGATGCCTTTTGTCAGTAACTTTGTGGATTTTTTAGCAAATTTTTTGCCAATTTGCTAAAAATTATGATGAATGAAAATCATAAAAAAAGAAAAGAGTCTGAATGACTTGAGAATTCAGACTCTTACTTAGAGTAACAACAGCGAATGCGTTTTAAATTACCATGCTTTTTGTAAAATGGCTTTTAAATCGTCAAAGTTCGCTTCTTTGGGATTATAGATAATTGAACCATCATTGAGCGCTTTTTCTGCAATCTCATCAAGCTGTGCTTCTGTCACTTTACCTGTTTCACGTAAATTACGCGGCAATTTGGTCATCATGAATAAACGGTCACGCATGGCTAAAATAGTCGCAATGGCTTTTTCAGCACGAAGATGAGCAGGGGTTTGTGCATAAATATCTGCACCCGCCAATGGCAGTAACAATTCACCGATTTTGTTGCCATTTACTTCCTTGTTGTACTCAAGCACATACGGTAAGAACAAGTTCATGCAAAGACCGTGTGGTAAGTGTGCAACTGCGCCTAACGCATGTCCAAGCGAATGTACCAAACCGACCATAGAATTAGAGAATGCAATTCCGCCCATGGTTGAAGCTTGTGCCAACTCTAAACGACCTTGTGCATCTGACGGGTTTTCGATGACATTAAACAAGTTTTCACTAATTTTTTTAATGCCCGCACTTGCATAGGCATCGCTTAACGGATTGGCGGCTAGACAAGTATAAGCTTCCACACAATGCGTCAGTGCATCCATACCTGTCATGGCAGTTAAATGTGCAGGTAAAGTTTGCGTCATACGTGGATCAAGAATCGCAGCATGCGGCATGAGATAATAAGATGCAAATGCCAGTTTTACATTCTTTTGCGTATCTGAAACCACGGCAACCATGGTGACTTCCGAACCTGTCCCAGATGTGGTTGGAATCACAAAAAATGGTTTGAGTGGTTTAGGTAAGTTATGTGCACCAGAATACTTGAGTAGATCGTTACCACCCTCAGACACTAAAATATTGGTTGCCTTTGAGGTATCAATCACTGAACCACCACCGACTGCAATAATTGCATCGCAGTTGTTGTCACGATAAAACTGGGCAGCATTACGGACGGTTTCCAGACTTGAATCTGGTGGTACATCATCAAAAATATAGCCAATTTCAGCATCAGTCGATGCAAAAGCCGTTTCAATCGGCTCAAGTAATTTATTTGCTCTTACGCCTTTATCAGTAATGATCATCGGACGTTTTGAACCTAAAGTCGCAAGTTCAAATGGAATGTGTTCTAAAGCAGCACTGCCTGCAATGACTTTAACTGGACAAAAAAATTCATAATACGGTTTAGCCATTTTATACACTCCGTTTTAAGTATGACTGTGCGACTTTCAGATAAATATTGGCTGCTTCACTGAGTTTATCTTTCAAACTAAGCTCGGTTGGATATTGTTTTACGGCGAGCGATGCCACGACTTTTGGTAAAATTAGAGATTCCATTTTATTGAGGCAGCGTACCAGTCGAATTGCACTGGAGACATCGCCATCAGCAATCATACGGTCATTTGCAAATGCCTGTGCCGTACTTTCCTGAAATGAAAATACCATAAAAGCATGGGTTAAATGCTTGAAAGTAATGGTCAAATCAGGTTTTCCCTGTTCAAGCGAAATCAGTTGCAAATTTTTATCTTCAGTCACTTTCGCAACAAATGCAGGCCCGTTAGGGAATACATTCATGGATAAAACAAAGCCTACTGGAAATTTCGCCACTTCATTTTGTATTTCTTGATCGACCTGACTTGCCATTACGAGACCACGTCCAATCACATCCATCATGAGTTTGACGTAGCCCATTTGCAATGCGGGTTTTACGGTTTTACTTGAAATCACACGTTTATCCCTTTTAACATTCTAATTTTGAGTTTTAGAGTAATTACTCTAAATAGTTTTTTGGAAAAAATAAAGTAAATTATGCAGAGGTGACTTCTACGTCACTAAAGTAATCGGTGTTGTTAAAATATTCAACTACATCTGAAGCAAGCTGTTCAAACGTTGGATAATCTTGAACAAGGTCAGATAAGCGAACCATCTCCAGCCCCGCATAACCACAAGGGTTAATGGTTTGAAAGCCAGTTAAATCACAATCAATATTTAACGCTAACCCATGATAGCTGCGTCCACGTCGGATTTTAAACCCGAGTGATCCTATTTTACGTTCGTCCACATAAACGCCCGGTGCATCAGGTTTGGCATAGGCCTTGATTGCATATTTGTTTAACAGATCGATCATCAGCTTTTCAGCAAAAGAGACCAATGTTCGTACATTCCATTTCAAGCGATTTAGATCAAACATAAAATAAATGACCATTTGACCTGGGCCATGCCAAGTGACTTGACCACCGCGATCGGACTGTACCACAGGGATATCAGTTGGAATTAAAATATGTTCGGGCTTGCCTGCTTGTCCCTGCGTGAGCACATTTGGATGTTGCAAAATCCAGAGTTGATCGGGCGTATTTTCATCCCGTTGTTCAGTCAGATTTTTCATTTCCTGAAAACGATCAGCATAAGGGGTCAAGTTTTGATATTGACGTATAGTCAAAGTTGGTTTGATTATGACGTTATTCACAAATGTCAGCCCTATGTTCAATCAAAATACTTGTTCATTATAAAGAAGTTAGTTATGAATAAAATCATGGATCACACTGATTTATATGTGATGTGTGTAAATCATGAATAAAAAGCGCTATAAAATCATTCATAAATTGGTTGAGATGGTTGAAGAGGCAACTTTTATTTGATTAAAGACCCGATCATTGATTTTAGATTCTGTTCAGCTATAAAAAACACGCCTACAGGCGTGTTTTTTATTTCTCGCTTTGTTTTAGAGTGCAGTACGAATGTGTTCACATGCAGCCAAGTCAGCATATAAGGCATGTACTTGCTCAAGCTCATCAAAACGCAATTGCGCAGTAATCGAGTGATATTTTCCAGTGCGAGATGGTTGCACTTTGAGTGAATCGCCATCAAATTCTGGAAAATGTTTTTGCAAGATGTCAATCACAGCAGTACGAAGCTCATCTCCCGCATTACCAATCAATTTGATTGGATAATCCATTGGAAAAACCCAAAGATGTTCTTGTAATTCGCGAGAAGGAGTACGGTCTAACATAACATTCTCCATATGAAATGCCTGCGAAAATGCAGGCATTGTTGTATGTATTTGAATATTAAATGGGGACAGTCACTCAAATTTCAAGTGACTGCTCATTGATTCAAATTAGTCATTTTCAAGGAACGAACGCAAGTGCTCAGAACGTGAAGGATGACGTAATTTGCGCAGCGCTTTTGCCTCAATCTGACGAATACGCTCACGGGTAACGTCAAATTGTTTACCCACTTCTTCCAAAGTATGATCGGTTGGCATATCAATACCAAAACGCATTTTTAAGACTTTGGCTTCACGTTCAGTCAGATTTTCCAGCACTTCACGAGTGGCTTCTTTCAAGCCTTCTGAAGTCGCTGCATCCACTGGTGAAGTGATGTTTGAGTCTTCAATGAAATCACCCAAATGCGAATCTTCATCATCACCAATTGGTGTTTCCATCGAAATTGGCTCTTTGGCAATTTTCAACACTTTACGAACTTTGACTTCGTCCATTTCCAGACGTTCGCCTAATTCTTCTGGTGTCGGTTCACGGCCCATTTCTTGTAATAACTGACGTGATACACGATTGATTTTGTTAATGGTTTCAATCATGTGGACAGGAATACGAATGGTACGCGCCTGATCCGCAATCGAACGGGTAATCGCCTGACGAATCCACCATGTTGCATAAGTTGAGAACTTATAACCACGACGGTATTCAAACTTATCCACTGCTTTCATCAAGCCGATGTTACCTTCCTGAATCAAATCAAGGAACTGTAAACCACGGTTGGTATATTTCTTGGCAATCGAAATCACCAGACGCAAATTAGCTTCCACCATTTCTTTTTTGGCACGACGAGCTTTCGCTTCACCAACTGCCATGCGTTTGGAAATATCTTTGATCTCACGGACATGAAGATCGAGATCTTTTTCGATATCGGCAATTTTTTGCTGGAATGCCAAGACATCAGGACGAACTTTTTCTAAGTACGAACGCATTTCAGCAGGGGCTTTTGCAATCTGTTCATCGAACCATGCTGGATTAGATTCCTGACCAGGAAAGCTGGTACGGAACTGATTACGATCCATACGACCACGACGCACTGCATAACGCATGATTTCACGTTCGTTGGCACGGATTTGTTCGTGTGTACCGCGGATCATTTCTGAAATAATATCAAATAGACGTGGCGTAAATTTGAACATCATAAACACAGATGCAAGTGATTCTAAAGCTTCATTGGCTTGTTCACTGCTACGGCCATGTTGTTCAATCACCGCTTTGGTGTTATTCCACGCAGCTTCTAATTCTTCAAAACGAACTTTCGCAACTTCTGGGTCTGGACCAGATTCACCTTCAGAATCATCATCACCTTCAGATTCTTCTTCTTCGTCATCATCATCCAGTTTCACCTCTTTAGTGGTCTTAGATGAAGATTCTTCGTCTTCCTCCAGTTCAGCTTCTTCTTCAAGCACTTCTGGAATGTCTTCATCGGTTTCAGGATCGAGATAACCTGAAAGAATATCGGCAAGACGACGTTCACCAGTTAAAAAGTCATTATATTCTTGTAATACAACTTCAACAGCATTTGGCCAATAAGCGATTGAGTGCAACACATCGCGGATACCTTCCTCGATACGTTTTGCAATGCTGATTTCACCTTCACGAGTCAGGAGCTCAACTGTTCCCATCTCACGCATGTACATACGCACCGGGTCAGTCGTACGCCCAGGCTCACTTTCAACCGATGCCAATACCGCAGCCGCTTCTTCTTCTGCAACTTCATCAGCAGCTTCAGTGGATTCGCCAAACATTGCATCATCAGATTCAGGCGCACGTTCATGCACAGGAATACCAACGTCCTGAAGCATCTGAATGATGTCTTCAATCTGTTCGCTTTCGGTTATTGAGTCTGGGAGATGATCGTTGACCTCAGCGTAGGTTAAGTAACCTTGTTCTTTGCCTCGGCTAATCAGAGCCGCTACTTGGGAAGTAGGGGAATGCATATCGCTCATCTTTGCTTACTCTTCGTTGAATCTGTGGCAGTAAAAAACCGTGCATGATAGCACAATTCGCTCTAAATGTTTTCGATTTGATCGCTTACATCTGAATTAAAAAATATATTTGATTTCACAGCTATTTTTTGAATATTGGGTTGGAATTGTTTTTTTCAAGTTATGTCATCCTAAATTTTTCATCAAGAATTATCGATAGACGTTAGCAAGAGTTTTATCAATATACAAATTTTTTGATGAAAAAAGATACAAATAATCCGCTAAAGTCGAAAAAAATAAAAAAAACTTGACATGCCCGATTAGGCAAGATAAATAGCGCCTAGACCTATTCACATTTTTTCACTACGAGGTAGTTTTAGTGTCTTCTACAGATTTTGAATTAGATGATAGCTACGGTGATGATGATGATGTTAGTTTTGATGAAGCATCAGGCAAAATCAGTGCAAAAGAGTCATTGGAAAAGCGACGTTTAATTGATGATCTTTTGGCACAACGTCGTTTAGAGCGTGAGTTAAAAGACTTTGATTATGACTTTGATGACGATGATCTGGATGACGAAGACTAATACAATCAGACACCGCATAGCGAACTGAAAATGTTATGCTATATGCTATTTATTGATAACACTGGATAAACAATGAGTACCTTGGATTTAGATCAATTAAGTGATTATCTTGATGGTGACCAAAATGAACATGGTCTGGATTTTGCGGCCACTCATGGTTTTCTGTGTGCGATTGCAGTTGGCCCGCAGTTTGATCGCTGGTTAGATGAGTTATTTGAAAGCAATCAGAAAAAAGTTCCTGCTGCGATTATTGAACAAATTAAACTTTGGCTAGATTCGATTCGTCAAAACTTGGCCAATGAAGAAGGGATTGAGTTTCCTTTTGAAATTGAAGAAGCAGACGTGGATTCAAGTTTAGGCGACTGGAGCGTCGGTTTTGTCGATGCAATGTTCCTAAATGAAGAAGCATGGTTTGCACCAGAATATGAAGAACAATTAGTTGATTTGACTTTGCCAATCATGGTGTTTAGTGGCATTGATGAGGAAGACCCACAAATGGAATCTTTCCGTCGTAATGGTCAGTTAATGGACGAATTGGCCGAAGAAATCCCAGATAATTTAAATGAATTGTATCTGATGTATCACACGCCTAATTAAATGTTCACTTTACGAAGCGAAGCAAAGCAATAATAAAAACACCTCAAACTGAGGTGTTTTTTATGCTTATATTTTCGTGCGAAGTAACCAGACTTTACTGCGAGGATGATCTCCTTTATTTTTTTGCGCATCCACATATTGTTCTGTTAAACATTTGATGTCATAAACATGATGATAAAGCTGATGAATCTCGGCAGATTCAACGGAAAACGGAGGCCCTTCAAAGCTGCCCTGATCATATTCATAACTAATCAGAAATTGAGGTGCCACCTGACTGATCTGAATCAGGTGTTGTGCATATTGTTGTCTCATTTCATAAGGCAAGGCAATCAGCGCAGCACGATCATAAATCGCGTCGACTTGTCCCAATTGTTTGTGAGTCAGATCAAAAAAGTCACCGATGAAAATATCGATTTGTGGATGTGAATAATGAATCAAATTATTTTGTTCTGACATTTCAAAATCAAATCCAAAATCTGTGCTGAGTTGTTCAATTAAAGCAACCACTGCAATTTGGCTGAGTTCAACTGCAATCACACGAAAGCCTTGTTGGAGCAACCAACGAATATCGAGTGTTTTACCACTTAAAGGCACAAAAACACGTGAATTAGGCTTTAAATTTAATCCATTAAAATATGAAACCATGAGCGGACTTGGCATAAATTGGTGAAATCCGATTCGATTTTCCTGCCAGCGCTGGTGCCAAAATTCGTGTTGCATAGTTACCTCGGTTTAATTTTATAAAATTTACGATAGAGCCACCATGCACAAAAGCATAAGGTAATCGCTAAAATGATATAGCCAACGCGGTGCATAATCGTAAACATCAGTTCTTGATTTTCACCAAAATAAAAACCGATGCAGGCTAAAAATGTGGTCCAGATAATGGTACCTAAACTGCTATACAGCATGAACTTGCTAAAAGGCATTTGACTCATGCCGGCAGGAATACTAATTAAAGAGCGAACCGCAGGAATCATTCGCCCCCAAAACACGATACGATGTCCATATCGTTCAAACCAATTCAGCGCTTTCTCTAAATCTTTTTGAGTGAATAAATAAGTATCTCCCGTAACGATCGACCCATCTAAACAGTGCTTTTTTTGGGATTTTACGACCAATGGCATACAAAACGGCAGCAGCCAATATCGACCCTATACTGCCTGCAATAATCACCCCGACGATCTGAAGCTGCCCACGAGATGCAGTATAGCCCGCGCTCGGCATAATCACTTCTGAGGGGATGGGAGGAAAAACATTATCCAGAAACATCAAAAAAGCGATGCCGAAATAGCCCAGACTCTCAATGATCTGGATGATCCAATTGTCCATAAATATATATTGGTAAATACATTGATATTAAAGATTAAGTCTCTGTTTTTAAATCTTTCTTATGTAAATAAGCGTATGTAATTTTTTCTATACATTTCCCTACATAATCAGGCATGTAACTTAAAGCAGCATCGCTTAGGATGGAATGATGATAATAAAAGGATCAGGCTATGCAACTTGGCATTACCATGTTCGGAGATTCGCGTTTTGATTTGGCGACCAATCAAATTCAGTCTCCTGAAATTCGGATGAAAGAAATTATTGAAGAAATTAAATTGATGGATGAGGTGGGGCTCGATTATTTTGGCATTGGTGAACATCATCGGGCGGATTATGTGGTTGCAGCGCCCGAAATTATTTTGGCGGCAGCAGCAACTCAAACCCAACATATTATTTTGGCAAGTTCAGTTTCGGTGATCAGTTCTGCTGATCCTGTAAAGCTCTTTCAGGATTTTGCCATGATTGATCTGTTATCTGATGGACGTGCCGAAATTATGGCTGGACGTGGCTCATTTACCGAATCATTTCCCTTGTTCGGTTATGACCTCGATCAATACAATGAAATTTTTGAAGAAAAACTCGATTTATTATTAAAAATTAATGCGAATGATCCGATTACTTGGAAAGGTAAATTTCGTCCAGAACTCAACAATCAGGAAATTTATCCACGGCCCAAACATGGAAAATTACCGATTTGGATCGCTGTCGGAGGCACCCCGCAGTCTGTCGAACGTGCTGCACGTTTAGGTTTACCTGTCATGTTTGCGATTATTGGTGGTCATTATCATAACTTCAAGGCTTTATTTGATTATTACCGACAAGCGTATCAGGCCTATGGTCACGATATGCAGAATTTTCAGGTCGGCGTACACATGCATGCTTTTTTTGTCGATGATAGCCAGCAACTCATGAACATTCATTATCCCACTTACGCCGCACAAATGAATCGTGTAGGCGCGACACGCGGTTGGCCCAGTTATAAACCCAAACAATACGAGCAGGGACGTAGTCAGGCAGGTCACCTGATCGTAGGTGATACAGCCTATGCGGTGGATAAGATTATTGAAGTCATTGAGACTTTTGGGCTGACTCGATTTGCGGCTCATCTAGATACTGGAGCGATGGAGCATCAGCATATGATGCGCGCTATTGAAATTTATGGAACAAAAATAGCACCAGAAGTGAGAAAAGCGGTGAATAAATCCGTTTGAAAAAGGATGCATCATCAACAAAAAAGTGAGGCAGGGACATGACACCGATCAAAATTAGGCAAGCGACTCAGCAAGACAAAGACTGGATGATTGAGCTATACCACCATAATTCAAAACAACAGCTTCATCAAAATGGACGAAATCTGGATGCGGGTTTTGTACAGGACAATCCACATTTTAATCAATTAACGCAACACTGGATTGAGCTATCGGCTATTTCTGTGGCTGAAATAGAAGAGCAAGCTGCTGGTTTTTTAGTGATACAACGTGAAATTGAGTCTGAAAGCCCAGAGATTTTGGCGTATATCCAAGAACATGCCAATATTTTAATTTTACAGGAAACCCCTTTGGCAGATTTACGCTATGCAGCTTATGGTCCGATTTTGGTCGATGATCAGTTTCGTGGCAAAGGCGTTGCCAAAACCTTACATGATCAAGCCTTAAAAGAACTAAAAGCTCAAGGATTCGATGCCATTGTGGCTTTTATTGATGCGGATAATCCTATTTCGCTTAAAATTCATGATGCTTTGGGCATGCAAGTTTTAGATAAAGTGGTTTTGGCTTCGGGACAATTTTTTATCTTAGGGCAAATGGCGTAAAACCATAAAAAAGCCGAAATACGAATTTCGGCTTAAATCTATTCGTGAATGCATAGAAATCTTAAAGGCGTTTACGTTTTGCTGCGGCAATTTGTGACTGACGCATACGAAAACCTTCTTTTTGTTTCTCAGAAGTTTTGTCGATACAGTACACGCATGACACGCCATGTTCATAACTTGGTAAAGCTGATTCTTCAGGGGTTAAAGGCCAGCCACAGGCATGACATTTGATATTCTGACCTTCTTCCACGCCATGTGTCACCGCAGTACGACCATCAAATACAAAACATTCGCCTTCCCATAAACTTTCATCGGCAGGTGTTTCTTCCAGATATTTTAAAATACCGCCTTTGAGATGATAAACCTCGTTAAAACCTTCTTGCAAAAGTAAAGAAGTTGATTTTTCACAGCGAATTCCGCCCGTACAAAACATGGCAATTTTTTTGTCTTTGTGCTGTTCCAGATTTTGTCTGACATATTCTGGAAATTCACGAAAAGTTTCAGTTTTTGGATCAATCGCGCCTTTAAATGTTCCCGCTTTATATTCATAATCATTACGGGTATCGACTAAGATCACATCGTCACGGCTAATCAGTTCGTTCCATTCTTTGGGATCAAGATAATGGCCGACTAAATCACGTGGTTTGACCTCAACACCCAAGGTCACAATTTCTTGTTTAAGTTTGATCTTCATTTTACGAAACGGTTTTTCAGAGCTTAGTGACTCTTTGTATTCCATCGCCTGAAAACCTTCATTCAATAAAAACTGACGAATCGTATCGATGGCCTGACGATCACCCGCAACCGTACCGTTAATTCCCTCACTTGCAACGATTAGAGTTCCACATAGATTAATGGTTTTGACTAGATCCAGAAGACGTTGCTGTAAATCGGCAGCATCATTAACTTCTTTAAATTGATATAGCGCGGCAACAACCCAATCAGTGGTCGCTTGCTGTTCTACAGGTGCAAGCTGTTCTACAGTAGCGTTCATGGAAAACTCCAAAAGATGAGAGAAAAATTCTGGCGCGTATTTTAGCGCGAAATATAGAATTAGGCGAGAAAGTAATACATTTCATAGGGATTATTTCAAAATCTAAAAAAGTATTTAGCTCATCATAAAATCTTTCTGATTACAGTGAGATATCAGCGGTGTGAAGATATACATCAAATAACTGTCGTATTTCTATTCAAAATACCAAGTATTGTGGTTAAAATTTCATTGCATACAAGATATAGTATAAGCAGATGACCTAGAATAAACGAAGCTCCATTTGATTGGGGCTTTACGCAGAGAGACAAATTTTGAGTAATGATCGCCGCATCCCCACAATAACCCCATGTGCAGGACGTTGTTCGACCACGTTCGGGGACAACGTATGTCGTGGCTGTCGGCGTTTTAATCATGAAATTATTCGTTGGAATACCTTCACTCCCGAACAGCAGCTGACGATATGGAAACGCTTGGATTCGCAATTGGATCAAATTTTGATTCCGATGTTGCCAAATGCCAATTTAATTGTGGTGATACAATTTTTAGAGTTAAAGCGTGTTCGTGTACTTGAACATGCTACAACTGGACGTAAGCTTTATCATGCACTGAAATTATGTGAAAAAAATAAGCATCTGGCTGATGAAAGTGGACTAGTAATTACGAGTGATCAGGTTAAACCGTTATGGCTGGAGTTTGAAAGACGAATTCTGTCATTAGCACAGGCCAGTTATGATTTTGCATGGTTACGTGCAGACGGGATGCGGACTCATTTTTTGAAAATAGTTGAAGAGTCCTAAAAAGCCCCTAATAAGGGGCTTGAAGTCTTAAATATGATGTTCCATTCGATATTGAACTAACTCTTCAATAGTGATCACAGTAAGGTGATGGGTCTGAGCATAAGCTAAGACTTGAATGCCCGATGCCATTGTTCCATCGGGATTTGTTAACTCACATAGCACTCCAGATGGTTTTAATCCTGCAAGTCGAGCAAGGTCAATCGTGGCTTCTGTATGACCACGTCGGCTTAAAATGCCACCATTACGCGCACGTAAAGGAAATACATGGCCAGGACGATTGAGGTCACTGGCAACAGCTCCATCTTTAATCGCGGTATGAATTGTAGTGACGCGATCCTGTGCAGATACACCCGTAGTTACGCTTTGAGCCGCTTCAATCGTCACAGTAAATGCAGTATGAAACTGACTTGAGTTATTTTGTACCATTGGCGGTAAGTCTAAATGGTCGGCAAGCTGTTCCGTTAAGCAAAAACAGACAATTCCAGAACCATCACGGATCATGCGTGCCATGGTGTCTACATTTAATGTTTCTGCGGCAATGATCAG
This sequence comes from Acinetobacter septicus, assembly GCF_019355975.1. Taxonomy (NCBI): domain Bacteria; kingdom Pseudomonadati; phylum Pseudomonadota; class Gammaproteobacteria; order Moraxellales; family Moraxellaceae; genus Acinetobacter; species Acinetobacter septicus. Next base: position 3,077,407 of record NZ_CP079898.1, read on the forward strand.
ATCTGCTTCATTTTCGCGGTCAAAATCGTCCATCACCAAAACAGGTTTGCCTTGACGTATATCTTCTAAGGCTTGTTGAATTCTTTGTTCGGCAGGGGATAGAGCTGAAAAGAAAATTTCAGGTTGAATTAAACTAGACATGTGAAATGCTCTCGTAAAGTTACGGTTAAACATTTCAGGACTGATGCAGAAATAGGGTCGTGACAATAGAACAGAAATGTTCTACTGTGAAACGTCGTCTTCTTTCATCCGGACTATACCGTCGGCTTTGGATTTGCACCAAATCTGCGTTTGACCAGATACAGCCAAGCGCTCGCGGGCTTACTCATGTTGAGTTTACCGCCGGTGGGGAATTACGCCCCGCCCTGAAGCGATGTTCAATAATTATAGTCTTTTTCAACTAAAAAACGAGTACTTTTTTAGAACAATAGGTTCAAAGCTTATTTCAAATAGGCATAAAAAAGCCCGCAAATGCGAGCTTTTTATTCATTTCTAATTTTTAAGCCACTTGCACTGGGATACAGTTTGCAGTGTGATTTACAGTGTTATCTGGATTCGCATAAACTAAACGTGGTTTATGGGCATTTGCTTCGGCTTCAGTAAAGTCCCCAAATGTTGCAATAATCACAAGATCACCCACATCAGCCTGATGTGCTGCGCCGCCATTGACTGAAATAATACCCGAATTGTCTTCACCACGAATCGCATAAGTCGCAAAACGTTTACCGTTGGTGACGTTCCAGACATGAATTTCTTCGTATTCGCGAATTCCTGCTAAATCCATTAATACGCCGTCAATTGCACAAGAACCTTCGTAGTGAAGTTCGGCATGCGTAACCACTGCACGGTGAATTTTGCATTTTAATAAACGAGATAGCATGGCTAGCGTCTCCTGAGTTGACCTAAGCGTATGATCTTATGGTTGAAACCTAATCTGACTTTTTGAGTCGGCATTTGCATGCGCATTTTGCTCTTAAAAGATGCGTATGGCAAGCAGCAATATTCGACAAATCATATTAATTGGGTTTATAGGCGTTGATTTGATTCATTGCCTGTGAAATTTGTCCATCGACCATCAATTTCACTTTGCTTAATGCATGATGAATTGCATCATCCATCAATTGTTGTTCATCTTTAGGGGCTTTACCCAGTACATGTCCTGAAACACGTTCTTTCGAACCAGGATGACCAATACCAATGCGTAAGCGATGGAAATTTGAACCAATATGCGGAACAATGTCACGCAGACCATTGTGACCACCATGACCACCACCACTTTTTAGGCGAATGACACCAGGATTCATATCCAATTCGTCATGAGCAATTAAAATGGATTCGGGGGCAATTTGATAGAATTTGGCAAAGGGAACAACACTTTGACCAGAGCGGTTCATGAATGTGGTTGGAATCAATAGACGGACATCATGTCCTTGTATTGTACCACGCCCAGTATAACCGTTAAATTTTGGATCTTTTTTGAGGGTAATACCATATTGATCTGCAAGTTGTTCAACAAACCAGAAACCTGCATTATGGCGGGTTTGAGCATATTCCGCACCGGGATTGCCCAAACCAACAATTAGCGAAATATTTGACACTAATTTACGCTCAACACAACTTACGCGCGTTTAAAGTCTGCGTGCATTGGTGTGTTTTTAGCAGGATGACGTTGCAACGCTTGGATTTTAACGTTTTCAACTTTGTCACCAATTTTGATTTCAACAACTTCTTCAAAGAATGAATTGTTTTCTAACGCTTTAACAAGTTCACGAAGTTCTAAAGTGACTGTTACAGGCTCTGCATTACCACCATAGATGATAGCAGGAATTAATGCTTCACGACGAAGGCGGCGGCTCGCACCTTTCCCTTGTTTGTCGTCAGCACGCGCTTGAGCGTTTAATACGAAATTTGCCATGAGTAAATCCTCATTAAGGTTTAAATAAACTAAACTTGCGACCAGTTTAGTGATAGAAAACCCCAGCCAAAGCTAGGGTTTAGAAAAAAAAGCTGCGCTATTATAGATAACTATCGAACATTGCGCTAATAGATTCTTCGTTATTAATACGACGAATTGTTTCAGCAACCATGCCCGCAACTGAGACTTGACGAATCTTGCCTAAGTTCTGCGCTTCTACAGAAAGAGGAATGGTATCTGTCACAACCAGTTCATCAATCACAGAATTTGTAAGGTTTTCAATCGCTTTACCTGAAAGAACAGGGTGAGTGGCGTATGCAATCACACGGCGCGCACCAAATTGCTTAAGTGCATCGGCTGCTTTACACAATGTACCTGCTGTATCGACCATGTCATCAACAATGACGCAATCACGGTCTTTTACATCACCAATCAAATGCATCACTTGCGATTCATTGGCTTTTTGACGACGTTTATCGATAATTGCTAAGTCAATGTCACCCATTTGCTTGGCTACGGCGCGCGCACGAACAACACCACCAACATCTGGCGAAACGACCATTAAGTTGTGATGCTGTTGTTGACGTAAGTCAGCAAGCAATGCAGGAGTACCATAAATGTTATCGACAGGAATATCAAAGAAGCCCTGAATTTGGTCAGCATGTAAGTCAATCATTACCACACGGTCAATGCCAACTGTAGTTAACATATCTGCAACGACTTTTGCAGTAATGGGTACACGCGTTGAACGTGGACGACGGTCTTGACGAGCATAACCAAAATATGGAATCACAGCCGTAATACGTCCCGCACTGGCACGACGCAAGGCATCTGCCATCACCAGAATTTCCATCAGGTTATCGTTGGTGGGTGCACAGGTAGGCTGAACAATGAAAACGTCTTTGCCACGCACATTTTCAGTAATTTCGACAGTGATTTCACCATCAGAAAATTTACCTACAGCAGCGGCTCCCAGAGGGATGTGCAAATGACTAACGACTTTTTGAGCAAATTGTGGATGAGCAGTTCCACTAAAAACGACAAGATTGGGCATGAAGCACCTGAGCGAGGATTACGTGAAGCAACGCTTCACCCGAGCGCAAGGGAAAAAAGCATGATTTTCCAAAGGGGTAAAGCAATGCTTTGCCCGAGCGCAAAAGAAAAATGTTTCATTTTTCTAACGGGTAGTTTAAGGAACAATCTGTTATATGGCAGGGGCGGCTGGATTCGAACCAACGGATGCCGAGATCAAAACCCGGTGCCTTACCACTTGGCGACGCCCCTAATGCGGCAGAACTTTAATATTTTTACCTGTTTATGTCAAGAAAATTCAACAAAAAACAAAGTAAAAACCAGTCTGACTTTCATGATGTAAATGGCAGGGGCGGCTGGATTCGAACCAACGGATGCCGAGATCAAAACCCGGTGCCTTACCACTTGGCGACGCCCCTAATGTGAAATCTGTAATGGCAGGGGCGGCTGGATTCGAACCAACGGATGCCGAGATCAAAACCCGGTGCCTTACCACTTGGCGACGCCCCTAATACAGAAATCTCAGATGTAATTGGCAGGGGCGGCTGGATTCGAACCAACGGATGCCGAGATCAAAACCCGGTGCCTTACCACTTGGCGACGCCCCTATCTTCAAAGTTGAAAATCATAGAGTGGAGATTGTTTTAAACTATTCACCACATAAGCTTTACATGGCGCATTTTCAACAATTTCAGCAATATTCATTTCAGCATTGATATCAGTAAAAACACAAGCACCTGTTCCTGTAAGCTTTGCCTGACCAAATTGATCTAAATAATGCATTGCTTCATCAACCTGTGGATATAGACTTCTAGCGATAGGCTCAAAGTTATTTCCAAAGCTGGATGGCTTTAACTGATAGGCGCAAAATGTAGTAGGCTTGGAATCTCTTGTCAATGTTTTTTGCGAAAAAAGTAATTGAGTGCTGATAAAACAGTCAGGTTTTAAAATGATGTATTGTTTTTGAGCTAAGTCTATGAATGATAAATGTTCACCGACACCTTCTGCCCATGCATTTTGACCATGCACAAACACAGGAACGTCAGCGCCCAACTGTAATCCAAGCTCTGCCAGTTGCTGAATATTGAGACCACATTGCCAGAGTTGATTGAGCACGATCAGCGTTGTGGCAGCGTTGGATGAACCTCCACCTAGCCCTGCACCCATCGGGATATTTTTCTCGATTTCAATCTTTAGGCCGCATAATTTTTGGGCATAAGGTTTTAATATTTCTGCGGCACGATAAATTAAATTATTTTTCAGATCGACTTGTTCAAGCCCTGCGATTTCTATGGCTGAATCATCATTTGGATAAAAGTTCATCCAGTCATATAAATCAATCAACTCAAAAATGCTTTGCAATTCATGATAACCATCTGCGCGACGACCTGTGATATGCAAAAACAAATTAAGTTTGGCAGGAGAGGGAACCCGAATCATTATCTTCACTTGACTTAACGATTTTGAATGACCATTGTAATACGGTTTTCTTTATTATCTTCAAGTGGCTGCTTTAAAATAAGTTTATTCGGTAATTTTTGCTCTGCATCATAGCTGAGATCAACATTCCAGCCATCTTCTTGGATATGGTTTATTCGACCATCGGCATCTTGAGTGGTTTGAGCCTGTGTAGTTGCAGGTCTGGCTTGTACCCAACTAATAATGTGGGTAATCGGAGCTTGCCATCCTGTTGCACGTTCGAGTAATTCTTCTGGGGAGGATGCTGTAATGAGTCCTGTTTTTGCACTATTCAGGGTAACCTTGCCATTTTTTCCCTGAATTTGAGTTTTACCCATTCCCAAAATGCCAGTCAATTCGATATCAAAGTTTTGCTGTTGTTGTGCCCACGTAAAAAAAGCGCTGCCTGTTTGTTGTGGGGTTCGTACGCCAATTTTACCTTGTAGGTTAAATTGATTTTCGCTTTCTTGAGTGCTCTTTGGCAGTTGGGGTTGGGTAAAATGCTGACAACCTGTTAAAAACAACGCGCTGGAACAACAAAGTGCAATACAGGTTTGAGAAAGCGTATTCATAAATTAACTCTTTTTGGTACTTAACGGTAAGATTAATCCATCAAGCTGTTGTAATTGTGGATCATTTGCATGCTTTTGTTTCAGCTGTTGTAACACTTGAGTGTATTTGTCCAGATCACCTTGCATGTACAAGGCTTTGGCAAATCGAACGCCGATATTGACGTTCTGACTTAAGTTATATGCTTTCCCCAATGAATCAGCCGCGGCAGGAAAATCATTTTGTAAAAAGGCAATATAGCCCAGCGTATCCAATATTGAAGCTTGTTCAGGTGCATATTCCAGTGCAAGTTCAGCGTATTCTCTGGCTTCGTTCAGTCGGCGATTTTGCAAGGCAAGGGTATAGGCATAGGCATTTAAATAAGTCGGGCTATTGGGTTCAATCTGTAATAATTGCTTTAATGCCCGATCAAGTTTATCCCGATCCATATTCGGATCGAGCATCAACACTTCGGCGTAGATCAGTTCAGGATCATCTGTAATACTTTTGATCGCTTCATCTAATAGGCGAATGGCTGCTTTTTTATTGCCCATTTTTTTGAGAATTTCAGCCTGAGCTTGATATAAAAAACTGGCATGTTGTGGGTAATTGACGCGCTCTTGAGTGAGAAAGCGTAAACCATCATTTAGGTTATTTTGTTTTTCAAAAATGGCAATCATATTGCGACGTGAAACGACATAGAGGCTACCATCGACCAGCCGATAATAGGCTTTTGCTGTTTCAAAATGCTGTTTGCGTTCAGCATTCACAGCTAGATAATAATAGGCTTCATTTTGATATTTGGCTGAATAGCGTAAATCGACCAGATATTGCTCGGCTTTTTCGTATTGTTTTAAATCAATGCTGGTTAAGCCTGCAATAAATTTGGCTTCTTCTGCATCTGGCCAGTCTTTAATAATGCTTTGTAGTTTTTCCAGTGCCAGTTCTGGTTCATTGTTTTTGACTAAAAAACGTGCTTCAGCCAAACGAACCTCCAGATTATCCTTGTGACGTCTGCTTGATTTTGCATACCACTGTTGAGCGCCTTCCAGATCATTTAAGCCAATCAATAAATTGGCTTTCATTAAAATAAAACCTGTGACTTTGGGGCGTTTTCGCAATGCTCGATTAATGGTCGTAAGCGCCTGATCGAGTTCGCCATTTTGTGCTTGTAATCCTGCGATCAAGGCCAACACCGAAGGGTTATTTTTCTCTTTACTAAAATTCAGAATATTGAGTAAGTCAGCACGATCGGCAGCTGACTCAGGTGAAATGCCCGCGACAATTTGTTCCAAATCCGCATTGGGATCGATATTTAAAATTTTATCCAGTGTATCTGCTGCAAGCTTGTATTCATGTGCTTTTAAGGCAATATGGGCCAGATAAAACAGTGCGGGAACATCTTCTGGCTCTTGTACCACCCAATGCGTGGCAATATCCAGTGCCGCTTTCATGTCATTATATTCGAGTGCAATATCCAAAGCCCGTTGTTTAATGGCGGGTGAATTGCTCTTAATGGCTAAAACGGTGTAGTTATGGATTGCGGTTGGAATGTCGTCATAAGCCAGTGCAAACTCAGCAATCATACTTTGCTTAAGTGCTTCTGTATTGGGTTGAATTGGATAAAAATCAGTCACAGCACGTACATGCGCTGATGATGCCATGCTTCCTAACAGTAAGAATGTGGTAGAATATTGTCTAATCGACGTACCATTAATTCGGCAATTCATTTGACGCAATTTTAGTAATCCATTTTTCCGTAATCTAAGTATGCTTTTTATGACACCGTTATTGCACAATAGCATAAATTTAGCGAAATGATGATCTGATATGTCCTTCTTTGCATTGGGTGTCAATCATCAAACAGCTTCCGTAGAGTTGAGAGAACAAATCGCTTTTAATGCAGAGCGATTGAGTGCTTTGCTTGCCGAGCAGCGAGATCATCACCATTTAAATGATATGGTGGTGGTCTCGACCTGTAATCGTACTGAAGTGTACGCCATCGCAGATAATGCGGACATGGTACTAGACTGGCTTGCCCAATCAAATGATATTGAAGTAAAACAATTACTTCATCATGTTTATCGTTACGAAAATGCGCAAGCGGTTACACATCTGATGCGGGTGGCCAGTGGTCTGGATTCACTCATGCTCGGTGAGCCACAAATCTTAGGACAAGTCAAAAGTGCGCTGAATTTGTCTAAAGAAGCGCACACCATTTCACCTAGTCTAAATCGAATTTTTGAATATGCTTTTTATGCTGCCAAGCGGGTTCGTACAGAGACCGCGGTGGGTAGTCATGCAGTGTCGATGGGCTATGCTGTTGCGCAACTGGCTTTGCAGGTGTTTAGCCATCCTGAACAGTTGACCGTGATGGTGGTTGCTGCTGGTGAAATGAATAGTCTGGTGGCTAAACATTTGGCAGAAATGGGAGTTGCGAAAATTATTATTTGTAATCGGAGTCGTGAACGTGCTGAAAACCTATCACAGGAAATTGCTCAGCAGGTTGATGTCGAGATTTTAGAATTTAATCAGTTAGCAGATCATTTGCATCGCGCAGATGTCGTGTCGAGTTGTACGGGTAGTTTGCATCAAGTCATTCATTATAAAGATGTCCGTGCTGCGCTGAAAAAACGTCGTTACAAACAGATGCTCATGGTGGACTTGGCTGTACCACGTGATATCGATCCGAAAGTTGAAAGTCTGGATGGCGTTTATCTGTATGGTGTCGATGACCTGCAAAGTGTGATTGATGAAAATCTGGCACAACGTCGTCAGGCAGCAGTTGAAGCTGAAGTGATGGTCAATCAGTTGGCGACTCAACTGGTCACACAGCAAAAAATTCAGCAGGCAGGGAGCACCATACAAGCGTATCGTGAGCATGGCGAGGCACAACGTCGGTCAGAGCTTGCACTTGCGCTTGAAGCCTTAAAAACAGGGCAAAATCCAGAAGATGTGTTAAAAAACTTTGCACATCGTTTAACGCAAAAAATGCTGCATCCGACTTCAATTTTATTGCGTGAAGCGGCGCAAAATGAAAGTCCTGATTATTTTGAATGGATACAGAATGAATTGGCTGACGTGTTTGCCAAAGAACGAAAGCCTAAAAAATAATCTATTAATATCGCTAAGATAATAATCTTAAACCAATCTGCTTGGTGAGTTCATTGAGCTGTTGACGTAAGTTACGCGATTCCAATAGAGAGATCGGTGCTTTTAATTTTTGCCGCAAGTATTTCTCTTGTAATCCTAAAGAATATTCTTTGGCAAGTTTATCCGCAATTTCGGGAGCTTGTGTCAGGCTTTCGATATTGGTTCTTTGCATGATGTCTGCAATTTCATGACAATAGGCACTGCATGCGCCCAGCACATAATAAGTTGCCAATTCTTGATCATCGGGTAATTCATCAAAAATACGATCGAAAATAGCCAAAGTTTTGCCAAGCAACTCATTGGAATCGATGACTGCGCGGAGGGCCTCAAAGTGAATATATAAATAAGGATGGTGCATCAAAATCGCCAGTGCAAAATCTTCATCTTTGGTTTGAATATTAAAAGACAAAGATGCATCATGGCTGATTTGTGGCGTCCATTTGCGCCCTAAACCTAACTTTTCTCTAAATGACTGGGTAAGCAAATAGCGAAACGAGCCATGTTTAGGTAATAACTCAGTCAGTGCTTTCAGTTCGCCCATCACCAGACTTTTACCTTCTGGACTGGAAATGTCGTGCTGTCCTGTTAAATGCGCAAAGACAAAGTCAGACAATAACGGAGCCTGATCCAGTAGACGATTAAAACTTTCTAAGCCTTCACGACGAATCAATGAGTCTGGATCGTGTTCATGGGGCAATACAAAAAATTTAAGTTCACGTCCATCATTTAATAAAGGAAGTGCAATTTCCAGCGTGCGTCGAGCGGCTTTTTGACCTGCGGCATCTCCATCAAAGGCAATGGTAATCCGCGGATTTTGCTTAAATAAGGTCGTGAGATGATCTGCATTACTGGCAGTTCCAAGTGTCGCAACAGCACCATAAACGCCATATTGTTGTAAGGCGATGACATCCATATAACCTTCAACCATCAACCAGTCATGGGCTTTGAGTTTTCGTCCTTCATAGAGTCCATAGAGCAATTGATTTTTATGAAAAATATCGGAGTCTGGTGAATTGATATATTTGGGTTTGATTTCATCATTCAGCGCACGGCCGCCAAAACCCACTACACGACCCTTTTGATCACGAATCGGGAAAATCACCCGTTCACGCAATAAATCAAAATCCCGTCCGTTATCACTGGAACGAATTAAGCCGACTTTTTTTAGACCGTCAATATCCTGTGGAAATGCTTTTTCCAGATGTTGCCAATCTTCAGGTGCATAACCTAACCGCCAGAACTGAATGGTTTCAGTTGTTAATCCACGTTGCTTAAAATAGCTCTGTGCTTTTTTACTGTGAGGAAGTTGTCGTTCATAAAACTGCGCTACATTTTCAAGTAAGTCGTATAAATTTCCTTCTTGCGGGATATCCTCAAAAGGAGAAAGGGTGCTATCAAACTGTGCAAAAGGATCATCTAAATAGACAGGCATTGCCAGATTTGCCGCGTCGGCAAAAGCCTGATTGGGATCTTGGTCTTGCTGTGTAATTGCTGGTGATGTGACTTCTGGTGCAGCAATCGCTTTGGGCTCAAGTTTTTGTGGTGTGCGTTTATAAGACAGTTTTTTATTATCAAAATTATCTTTGGGTAATTCGATTCCTGCTTTGCTAGAAAGCTCCTGCATAACATCGATAAAATTACGGCTATCAATATCCATTAAAAAGCGAATCGCATTGCCATTGGCCTGACAGCCAAAGCAGTGGTAATAGCCTTTGTCACGATAGACGTGGAAAGAAGGGGTTTTTTCCTGATGAAATGGGCAACAGCCCGAATAGCTTCGTCCAGTTTTCTTAAGCTTTACCCGCTGACCAATCAGTTCGACCAGATCTGTACGATCCAGAATTTGATCAATCGTATGTTGTGGAATCGCCATAATAAAATTACCGTGTCTGGACGAAAAATATTGCTGTCATTGAGACCACTTTACATGATGCAGTCTAATGGTGATGATTTCAATGCGCTCAAAATGAAAAAAGGCAAGTCAGATGAACTTGCCTTGCTGTGTAACGAAACCAGTTTAGTTGGCAGCATCATCATCATTGGTTTGTGGCGCGACCGTATCTGGTACAACACTCATACTCGGAACAGTTTGTTGTACTGGTGGTGCGGAAATAGGCGCAACTTCATGTTGTTCAGGTTTATCCAGTAAACCAAAACTCAAACGATTGGTCAGGCTGCGTTTTTCAGTTGGATGATCCGATGTTGCTTCTTCAACACCTGAGGTTTTCGATCCACGACCTAAAATACCCAGTGTTGCACGATTCCACCAGCTTCCCTCATGACGCGCTGCGCGCAAATCAACTTTACCATTAGATTTCACTAAATCTGGGTAGTTTAGTTTTAATACATTGGTGTATTGTTGACTAAGCTCTTGATCACCTAATTTGTCATAGGCATACGCTAAAGTTGCGAGTGCTTCAGGAGTTTGCGGTGTTTGTGGATAATGTTCAACAACCCATTGTGCGCGTTCAGCCGCCGCAAGCCAAGCCTGACGTTTTAAATTAAAACGTGCTACATTAATTTCATTTTCAGCAAGTTCTTGCTGAATATATTTCATGCGCTGTGCTGCATCGACCGCATATTCACTACTTGGGAAACGACGAATAAAGTCAACAAAATTTTGATAAGCCAGTTTTAAATAACTCACATCGCGATGTGACTGTTGTAATGAGGTATAGCGCAACAAGCTATCGTAATTGAGTTCCATGTTGGACACGCCACGTACATAGTAGGCATAATCGACATTAGGATGTTGTGGATTCAAGCGAATAAAACGCTCTGCAAGTGCAATCGCACCTTCATAATCTTTTTGTTGAAATTTGACGTACAGCAGATCAAGTTGCGCTTGTTGGGCGTATTGACCTGTAGGATAATAGGTATCGATTGCTTCTAAGGACTTTGCTGCGTCTGAATATTGTTTGCGACTCAGTGATTTTTCGGCTTTTTCAAAATAAACCAGTTCACTTGACTTAGGCCCAGTATCGACTACTTCTTTTTTTGGATTACTGCTACAACCCACCATTGCAGTCGCTACACCAAGAGAAAGGGCAAGCATGGTAATCTTATAATTTGGTAGCGACATAAAAACTCCTCTGTTATATACGGGCAATGAGCTACAATTGCGCTATTAAACCACTTTTATCAATTTGAGCAAATGACTTCAGCACAATCTTCTCATTCAAATCTCTCAGAAACAGACTTCTTACTTGAAGATTCTGAGGATGCAGATAATCATAATTCTGACACAACTGCAACACGTTTATCGTTGCAACAGCAGCTTGATGAAACTTATCTGGGACAACGCATTGATCAGGTCGCAGCCAGTGTGTGGAGCGACTTTTCCAGAGAACGCCTCAAACAGTGGATGAAAGATGGCCATTTGTTGGTAAATGGTAACATCGTAAAGCCCAAATATCGCTGTGAAGGTAATGAGTTATTGACCTTAAATGTCGAGCTTGAGGCTCAGACTACTAATCAGCCTGAAAATATTGCACTGGACATTGTCTATGAAGACGATGATATTTTAGTGATTAATAAACCTGTGGGCATGGTGGTGCATCCCGGCGCAGGCAATAGTTCAGGGACACTGGTTAACGCCTTGCTATATCACTATCCAAAATCGGCTGAATTAGCGCGAGCGGGACTTGTGCATCGTATTGATAAAGATACGAGCGGTTTATTGGTAGTGGCCAAAAATCTCGAAGCACAGTTTTCCTTAAGTAAACAACTGGCAGATAAATCGGTTTACCGCATTTACGATTTAATTGTTTATGGCAATATTGTGGCGGGAGGTACTATTGATGAACCGATTAAACGTCATCCAGTTGACCGTATTAAAATGGCTATTCTTCCGGGCGGGCGTGATGCGGTAACGCATTATAATGTCAAAGAGCGTTTCCAAAACTTTACGCGTGTACAGGCACAACTTGAAACGGGGCGGACGCATCAGATTCGGGTGCATTTTAGTTATATCGGCCATGGTTTGGTGGGCGATTCTGTCTATATGAATCGAGTTCGTGTTCCTGCGGGAGCAAGTGAACGTTTAAATATTACCTTACGTGCTTTCAAGCGTCAGGCTTTACATGCTTCCAAACTGGGTCTGGTTCATCCGCGTACTCGCGAAAATATGATGTTTGAAGCACCGTGGCCAGAAGATTTTAGTTATTTGGTTGAGGTCTTGCGTCAGGACAATGCGGCTTATTAGGTTTCTTTCGTAACTATTTAAGCCCTCTTTATTTTTTTCTAAGGAGGAAATAAAAGGGGCTTATGAAAAACTCCATTCAAGATTAAAGGAATCAGTTCATGAATTTTGTGCAGGGTTTACCACAAGGTGTTTATGTGGGACAGACCACCATTCAACATGCTGGAGCGCTGCCAAGTATTCATGCTGATTTAGCTGGATTTAATCTGGCTTTACATGTCAATGACGATCCTGAGCGTGTTCAGCAGCATCGCATGATATTGCTGAATGAGTTTGCCGAATATGGGGTTAATAAAATCACATGGATGACCCAAACCCATAGCACTATTTGCCATACTGTTAATGAACAAATAACATTTGATGCACTGGTTGGAGATGGATTAGTTACTCAAACCAAAGGTCATGCGCTGATGATGATGACGGCTGATTGTCTGCCTGTGGTTTTGGGCAATCGGGATGGTACAGAAGTTGCGAATTTACATGCAGGTTGGCGTGGTCTTGCGGGTGGAATAATTGAAAATACCATCGAAGCCATGCAAAGTGGCGCGACATGGGCTTGGCTGGGTGCTGCGATTAGTCAGCCCTGTTTTGAGGTAGGGATTGAGGTCAAGAAAACGTTCTGTGAAAAATACCCAGAACTGGATATAGCTTTTGAACAAGGCAAACAGGATGATAAGTTTTATGCGGATCTTTATGCCATTGCGCGTTATATCTTGGAGCAACATGGAATAGAGTTAATACTTGGCGGTGATCAATGTTCATATCGTCAACAAGATGAATACTATTCTTATCGGCGTAATGCCAAAACAGGACGCATGGCGACATTCGTTTTTATCCGATAAAAGTGGTAAACTTTCAAAGTACTATCAGTTTGATTGATTTATGTCACTGCTCAAAAAATCACTTTGTATTGTTTATCATAGCCCTTATGGACATACTGCCAAAGTTGCGTCGTATATTGCACAAGGTGCAAAAACCTTAGCTATTGATGTGCATTTAATGTCGATTGAACATATTGACTGGGATGCTCTGGATGCGGCACACGGGATTATTTTCGGGTCCCCCACTTATATGGGAAGTGTTTCGGCTGATTTTAAAAAGTTTATGGATAGTACATCTAAGCGTTGGAAAAATCGTCTCTGGCAAGGCAAACTTGCCGCTGGCTTTGCAAATTCTGGTGGTCTAAGCGGTGATAAACTCGCAGTCCTTCAACAACTTAATATTTTCGCGATGCAGCACGGTATGCTTTGGTCTGGATTGCCATTAATGGCAACGGGTTCTACAGAAACAGATTTAAATCGACTTTCGAGTTGTTTAGGCTTGATGACTCAATCCGATAATGCTCCTGTTGAGATTACCCCGCCTAAAGGTGATCTTGATACTGCAATATGGTTTGGGGAGTATATTGCGGGTGTGCTCTATCGTTTAAATTGTGCAGAGAAAGAAAAAGCCTCCAAAAAGTAAATTCAGAGGCTTTTGTATTCATTTAATTGTTAATGCATCAAATTATTTATGCATTAACCTTGCCTTATCACGCTGCCAGTCACGGTCTTTTTCAGTCGCACGCTTATCGTGTTGCTGCTTACCTTTTACCAATGCAATTTCCAGTTTGACCAGATGACCTTTCCAGTAACAGGCTAAAGGTACACACGAATAACCTTTCTGATTGACTGCACCCATCAATTGTTCAATTTGTCTACGAGACAATAACAATTTACGGGTACGCGTTGCTTCGGGAACGATATGTGTGGATGCAGAAAGTAAAGGTTGAATCTGTGCACCAAACAAATAGGCTTCACTATTTTTAAAAATAATATAACTTTCGGTCAGGCTCATGCGGCCTGCGCGTAAAGATTTTACTTCCCAACCTAGCAGCGCAATGCCTGCTTCAAATTTTTCTTCAATAAAATAATCGTGGCGCGCGCGTTTATTCTGCGCAATGGTGCCGCCGTTATTTTTCTTCACTACTACTGCTTTCGCCATAATCTTAAAAATTCCAAAGTTAAGCTATTGTGCCTGAAACAGTGACAGAGGTGAAGTTTTTTCATTTTAATCAGGTGGCTTATTGATACGATGTCTTCGCTAAGAAATCAAGATTTGCTAGAATACAACTCTCAGAAAATAAACTAGAGTAAAAATGGATGACTAAAGCACGTGTTATCTATCCAGGTACATTTGACCCAATCACCAATGGACATATTGATTTGGTCACTCGCGCCTCACGAATGTTTGATGAAGTTGTGGTCGCCATTGCGATTGGACATCATAAGAACCCAGTCTTTAGTTTAGAAGAGCGTGTCGCGTTGGCCAAAGCCTCTTTAAGCCATTTACCCAATGTTGAGTTTGTTGGATTTGACGGCTTATTGGTCAATTTTTTTCGCGAACAAAATGCAACAGCAGTATTACGAGGTTTACGCGCTGTATCTGATTTTGAATACGAATTTCAATTGGCAAATATGAATCGTCAATTAGATTCACATTTTGAAGCCGTGTTTTTAACCCCGTCTGAACAATATTCCTTTATTTCATCGACTTTAGTTCGTGAAATTGCGCGTTTAAGAGGAGATGTCGCCAAGTTTGTCCCGCAAGCTGTGGTGGAAGCCTTCGAACGCAAACATCAACAAGGTTGGTAGAGTGTCACTCATTATTACTGATGAATGCATCAATTGCGATGTCTGTGAACCCGTATGTCCAAATGAGGCCATTTTTATGGGCGACGTGATTTACGAGATTCATCCAGACTTATGTACTGAATGTGTGGGACATTTTGATGAACCGCAATGTCAGTTATTTTGCCCTGTTGATTGCATTCCTAAAGATCCTGACCATGTTGAAACACATGGGGAGCTTTTGCAAAAGTATCAAAAACTAATTGATCAAAAAAGCACAAGCAATTAATCCAAATCTTTGCTACTATGCGCTCCTGAAGTGGACTGGACGGTCGCTGCTGTGGAGGTCTTCGTGACTGAAGCAGGGGAGGAAAGTCCGGGCTTCATAGGGCAGGGTGCCAGGTAACGCCTGGGCGGCGAAAGTCGACGGAAAGTGCAGCAGAGAGTAGACCGCCTCATTCGTGAGGTAAGGGTGAAAGGGTGCGGTAAGAGCGCACCGCGTGTCTGGTAACAGTTCACGGCATGGTAAACCCCACCAGAAGCAAGACCAAATAGGAATCCTGAGGTACGGCCCGTACTGGATTCGGGTAGGTCGCTTGAGCGTATGAGTGATTGTACGCCTAGAGGAATGATCGTCCTCGACAGAACCCGGCTTACAGGTCCACTTCACCAATTTTATGAAAAATTTGCTTGACGTATCTCAGATAACTTTGGATAATGCGCGCACAGTTTTCGGCTATGTAGCTCAGTTGGTTAGAGCACAGCACTCATAATGCTGGGGTCACAGGTTCAAGTCCCGTCATAGCCACCATTTAACAGACCATGCTCCTGCATGGTCTTTTTTTATGTCAATTTTCTTGGTTTGTGTGAAAATTATTTAAATAACATTTATCGTGATGTTTTAAGTCATTGAATCTATAAGTGCTTGTAAATTAATCAGGATGTCAATTTTCTGTGATTTTTTGTAGCAAATATTATTACTTTTGATTATCATTCTCATTTAAGTCTATTCATTCTTTATTTCTCCTGCAATTTATCAGGCCTAAAACTGCATAAATTAATTTATTGAATAGTAATCATTATCTTTAGTTTTATCATTTATTGGTGGGTTATGTATCGTCCTCAGAATCAGTTCACGTCCATAAATAAGGTCAATCCGCAAATTCGATTGAAACCGCACTATTTAGCGGTATGTCTTGGCATGTTGATGGTACCAGTCTCCACGAATCTCTTGGCGGCAGAAGAAAGTAAAACGGCTGATTCAAATCACTATACTAAGCTTTCTGTTATTACGGTGTACGCCGAAAAGGAAGACAAAGTTCCATCTTCTGTGACGAGCATTAGTCGAGATAATTTAGATCGAACAGGTGCAACAGATATGGCCAGTATTGTGAAATATTTGCCTTTGGTGAGTGCGCCATTTGCAGCCAATGGGGCGAGTGCTTTTTATGCAGGCTCAGGTACCAGTAGTTATAACATTCGTGGGATTGATGGTAATCGGGTTGGGTTAGATGTTGATGGTATTGATATCGCAGATGCTACTGTTGCGACTTGGACAGGTGCAAGTATGCGAAATAGTGCCGCAGGCCGTGATTATATTGAGCCTGAAATGTTTCAAACAGTGAATATCCAATCAGGTACAACGGGTGCTTCAACAGACGGGATTGGTGGACGTGTTTCATTCAAGACTAAATCACCTGAAGATTATCTGATAGATGGGAAAAATGTAGCTGCTACTGCGAAAGCGGGCTATAGCTCGGCAGATGAAGCATGGTTGAGTTCGGTAACGGGAGCTGTTGGAAATGATACGCTTAAAGCATTGATTGCTTATGCGCATCGGGATGGTAAAGAAATTCAGGGTAATTCTGATACCAAACAATTCCCTGTTGACTGGAAATCTGATGCTATTTTAGGTCGTATCATCTGGGACATTAATCAACAACATCAACTGGGTTTTACCGCGGATTATTATAAAAAGAAAAATGATATTAGTAAGATGGATGGTTCTACCTATACAGGGATCACGTATGGAGATGGTACACAAAACCAAAATATTGAACGCGAACAATACAGTCTGGATTATCGGTTTAAGCCAAGTAACTTTAGTTTATTCGATCAGTTGAAAGCCAAAGCTTGGTATCAGGAATCACATAATGATACCCGTACGGGTTATAAAGCCGCGACTTATTATCGTGATGTCAATAATACCTTTAAAGAAGAAAATACGGGCATCAAACTCGATGCCGAAAAATATCTTGGTGTGCATCATTTTGAATATGGTCTGTTAGTAGATCAAAAGAAATATTCAAGTGATCGTAAGGAATTGCGTAATGGTGCTCCAACTTCATCAACTTTATATCAGGGAAGTTATTTGTCTGATTCTAAAGTCAATCGTTACGCTGCCTATGTGTCAGATAGCATGACTTTTGATGTGTTTGATCGTGCTTTAAGACTGACCCCGTCTTTACGTGCCGAACGCCAAGAAATTAAACCAGAAAATTCAAATTATTCAGGTTTTTCTGCTAAAGCTTTCAATTATTTATCGCCAGGATTGTCACTGAGTTATCAGTTAACGCCTTACAATTACACTTATGCGAAATACACTCGTGGTACACGTGTTCCAAGTGCAACGGAGTTAGGCAGTTATTTCCAGACCACGTCTACCAATTCATATTATTTGGCGGGTAACTCAAATTTAGACAAAGAAACCAGTGATGCATTTGAGATAGGGCTAAGAAATGATTCGATTGAAGGGATAAAACTGGATTTAACCGGATTTTATACCAAATACGATAATTTCATTGATTATAAATCTTTACCAGCATCTGAATGTACCGTTTCAGGCGTGTTTTTATGTTATGAAGCAGAAAATCTGGCACAAGCTGCGATTTGGGGCGGGGAGCTTTCTACACGTGTAGATCTTGGACATTTTATTCATGATGCAGATGGTTTTAGTGTAGCCTTGGTTGCAGGTAAAACCAGAGGTCATGCCAAAGATAATGATGGCAAAGAGAGTGGGGTAAACTCTGTTACTCCTGCGAAAGCCAGTCTAACACTTGCTTATGATGATCCTGAGCATATCTACGGTCTTGGATTTACAACGACTGCTGTGGATAGTAAAACCGCATCACAGGATGTGAGTACCTATTCAACCAACTCAAACTATATTCCTGTGAAAGGCTATACCGTATTTGATTTGTCCGCTTATTGGAATGTCAATAAAAATATGAAATTCAATGTCTCTTTAAATAACATTTTTGACAAAACCTATTGGAATTATTCAAGTGTAGGCACATTAAATACCGCGACTAGTACCAGTGGAAGCATTAATGCGTTGCGTGATCGTTCTGCCGAGGCAGGCCGTAATGTGGTCGCAAGTGTTGAATTTAAATATTAATTATTATCAGAGATTGTATAGGACATTATCATCATGAAACACATTAAATTTACGCTCTTGACTTGCAGCCTTTTTAGCTCATTTGTAATGGCCGCGCCAGATCATCAGATTGAAGCACAGGCTTATGGCCTTTATGCGTTGTACCATCCACAAGATAAAAATCCAAACAACGCAACATTTATTAAAAACTATGCGGCTGATTATGCAGATTTATTTAAAACCCAAAAGCAAGTGAATCAACAACAATATGTGAAGTACGAACAAGCCAGATTGGAGCCTGTATTAAAGCAGCGCCGTGACATGTCGTTGAAACAGGCACATGTTCGTTTTGGTGTATTAAATACCAATAAAGACGACAAAATTACCTTAAAGGAATATCAGGAAATTGGCCTTAAAACCTTTAATCAATTTGATAAAAATCAGGATGGGATTATTACTGCCGAAGATGCCAAGAACGAGGCCACTGCAACAGGTACACATGATGGCTTTAAAGTAAAATCTCCATTGTCGATGCCAATGGCAGCGGATGTGAATGAATTTATTCAAATGTATGCCAATAACAATAAAAAATATGTGACCTTAGGCGACTATTTAACCCATCGTGATCAACAATTTTTCTTAACGGATAGTAATAAGGATCTCAGCCTATCTGAAGATGAATATGTGGGTGAATTTACTCAGCGTTATGACGAGCATTTGGCTCAGGCGAGTAAACAATATAACGAGATTTTTAATCAGCAATTCCAAAATATCAGTCATGGCAAAACCACAATTCAGGACAAAGATATTAAAACTTTTGCAGCTCGTGTATTGAAAGGAATTTAACTGAAAACATTATCTTGTGATGTTTTGAGAATCAATATTTGGCCGTTTTTGTACATTAGTTTAAGCAAAAATGGTCAAAAAATTGTGCTGTAGATAAAATTAAAATGAATCAAAATAAAAAAGATAAATAGAAGAACTGGAACGTAAAAATCGAATTACTCTTGAATCGCATCCAAAATTAAATTGACGTTTAAACGATTACGGCATTGTCCGACAAAATCTTCAATTTTCTCAGTTTTATATTGTTGGAAATCAAAACCCTGATAATCAGTACAAATTGAAGCTAAGTATTGCGTCCGAAACGCATTGTGATCAAAGATTTGATGAATAAACGTGCCTTGAATATGTTGATCTTGAAAATACAGCGGGTATTTTGAGCTTATCCCATGATGCATTTCAAAACCTTCAATCTGCATGCCAAAAATTGAATAATTTTTTTTCGCTAAAATTTTATCTTGAGCAAAGTGAATATCATCACTTATCAAGCTTAGACCCGTCGCGATGGTTGGTTGTGGGTTTTCAATCTGATGAGGATCATGTAGTTGTTGAAATAACATTTCATAACCGCCGCAAATGGCAAAAATCGCTTTTGTGCGTTGTTGTAGTTGTTCAAATAAGCCATTTTGTTTTAACCAGTTTAAATCCTGAATCACTAATTTTGAGCCCGGAAGTATCACCACATCAAAACGTTCTAAAGAAATCGGGCTATGAATAAATTCCAGTAAAACCTCATCATCGGCAATCAAGGGTTCAAAGTCGTTATAATTACTCATATAAGGATAGGCAATGACGCCAATCGAGATTTTCTGCTGACCAGATTGCTGTACAAAATTTTGCAGACTGGCATTGTCTTCAAACCCGAGATTAAACGGCATATAGGGCAAAACGCCTAAAACTGGAATTTTAAATTGTTCCTGAATAATATCGATGCCCGCATCAAATAAAGACAAATCACCACAAAATTTATTGACGATCACACCAATGACGTTGTTACGTAGGTGAGCGGGGAGTAAGTTATAAGTCCCCCAGATTGAAGCAAATACGCCACCTTTTTCGATGTCAGCGATTAAAATAATTTTGGTTTGATAGGTTTCAGCAATAAAAATATTAGAAAGATCTTTGTCCATTAAGTTAAGTTCGACTGGACTGCCTGCACCTTCTGCGACCACGCAATCATAACGGTCAGCCAAATAATCAAAACATCGTTTTACCGCAGGTTTGAGTTGATCCAGATCGCGGTAATAGTCGAGTACATGCTGCTGTGAAATAACTTTGCCTTCCACGATGACCGAAGCACGACCATTTGAGCCAGATTTGAGTAATACAGGATTAAGGTGATACGAAGTTGTAATACCTAGAATTTCAGCCTGAAAGGATTGGGCAATCGCAATTTCACTGCCATCATCACAAACCCGTGCATTATTCGAGACATTTTGTGCTTTAAAGGGCGCAACCCGTAAACCTGTATCTTGTAAGATTTTGGCAATCACAAAGGTCATGGTGGATTTTCCAGCATCACTGGAAGTTCCAAAAATTGAAATATGTCTCATGCTGATATGCTTATCAATAAAATCGGGTAGGCAGAAAGGGGGTAGCTACGGCATAATACGTTATTTTTACGATCAACGTAGTGGTCAAATGCAGGCTACACTGTATGTTTTGTATATGATTAAATCAGATATACATATGAAAAAACATGCAAAGTAAGTATTGTTTAAATCACTATAATGAATATCTATTTCCAGATCTAGCATAAGGCCAATCTGGAGAGTTATGTCGAATTTTCAATTTGGAGTTGTTATGGCACTCGTTCCTCCATATGGTGGCGCAAGTTGTGACGAAAAACTACTTGGCGGCTTAATGATTAAAACGGACTGGAAAGGAGATGCACATGACTGAAGATAGATTAACCCATCTCAAGCAGCTTGAAGCTGAAAGTATTCACATTATTCGTGAAGTTGCAGCCGAATTTGAAAACCCAGTGATGCTTTACTCGATTGGTAAAGATTCTGCGGTGATGCTGCATCTGGCACTGAAAGCGTTTTATCCTGCAAAACTTCCATTCCCTTTATTACACGTCGATACAGGCTGGAAATTTAAGGACATGATTGCCTTTCGTGACAATATGGCTAAAACCCATGGCTTTGATTTGATCGTGCATCAGAACAAAGAAGGTCGTGATGCGGGCATCAATCCATTCGATCATGGTAGCTCGAAATATACCGACATCATGAAAACTCAAGGCTTAAAGCAAGCGTTGGACAAGTATCAGTTTGATGCGGCTTTTGGTGGTGCGCGTCGCGATGAAGAAAAATCACGTGCTAAAGAACGTGTTTATTCATTCCGTGATAGTAAGCACCGTTGGGATCCTAAAAATCAGCGTCCAGAACTTTGGAATCTTTACAATGGTAAAGTAAACAAGGGCGAAAGTATCCGCGTATTCCCATTGTCAAACTGGACTGAACTGGATATCTGGCAGTATATCTATTTAGAAAATATTCAAATCGTTCCTCTTTATTTCTCTGCGGTACGTCCTGTGGTTGAGCGTAGTGGTACGCTGATCATGGTTGATGACGAGCGCATGCGTTTAAAAGAAGGCGAAGTTCCACAAATGAAATCGGTACGTTTCCGTACGCTCGGCTGTTACCCATTAACGGGTGCGGTGGAATCTGAGGCAGATACTTTGCCTGAGATCATTCAGGAAATGCTTTTGGCCACAAGTTCTGAACGTCAGGGTCGTATGATTGACCATGATGAAGCGGGCTCAATGGAAAAGAAAAAGCAGGAAGGTTATTTCTAATAAATCTCCCCCAACCCCTCTTAAAAAGAGGGGAGCTTAGGAAAAGATTTCAGAATTTGTGGAGTTAGAGCATGTCTCATCAGTCAGATCTTATTAGTCAGGACATTCTGGCGTACTTAAAACAACATGAGCAAAAAGACTTATTGCGCTTTTTGACTTGTGGTAATGTCGATGATGGTAAAAGTACCTTAATCGGGCGTTTACTTTACGATTCAAAATTGATTTATGAAGATCAATTGCAGGCGGTGACCCGCGATAGTAAGAAAGTCGGTACGACAGGCGAAGCACCTGATTTAGCGTTACTTGTTGATGGTTTACAAGCTGAACGTGAGCAGGGCATTACTATTGATGTCGCGTATCGTTATTTCTCGACCGAGAAACGCAAATTCATCATTGCCGATA
The DNA here is from genome assembly GCF_019355975.1 of Acinetobacter septicus. NCBI lineage: Bacteria > Pseudomonadati > Pseudomonadota > Gammaproteobacteria > Moraxellales > Moraxellaceae > Acinetobacter > Acinetobacter septicus. The sequence goes on from NZ_CP079898.1 coordinate 3,099,748, forward strand.
CCCCAGGACATGAACAATATACCCGTAACATGGCCACAGGTGCTTCAACCGCTGACCTTGCGATTATCTTGATCGATGCCCGTTATGGTGTTCAAACTCAAACCCGTCGTCATACTTTTATTGCCAGCTTATTGGGTATTAAAAATATCGTCGTTGCCATTAATAAAATGGACTTGGTTGAGTTTTCTGAAACGCGTTTCAACGAAATTCAGGTTGAATACGATGCTTTTGTCAGCCAGTTGGGTGATCGCCGTCCAGAGAATATTTTATTTGTCCCAATTTCAGCTTTGAATGGCGATAATGTCGTAAATCCATCGGAAAGTACGCCGTGGTACAAGGGTCAAACCTTGATGAACATTTTGGAATCTGTGGAAATTAAACGTGAATCCAATAAACACGAATTTCGTTTCCCTGTTCAATATGTAAATCGTCCAAATCTGGATTTCCGTGGTTTTGCCGGTACGATTGCACTCGGTGAAATCAATGTAGGCGATGAGATTGTTGCATTGCCATCGGGTAAAAAATCGACGGTCAAAGAAATCGTAACTTTTGATGGCAATCTAGAACAGGCGATTGCAGGTCAAGCCGTTACCTTGACGTTAAACGATGAAATTGATATTTCTCGTGGGAACATTTTAGTCCGTGCTGGTGAACAGCCATTGATTTCACGTAGTGTACGTGCCTCTGTGGTGTGGATGACTGAGCATCCTTTAGTCAAAGGTAAGCTGTACAATGTCAAAATTGGAACACAGACTGTTCCTGCTAAAGTGACTGAAATTCATTATCGTGTCAATGTGAATACCCTTGAGCATACTCAAGTGGAAGAGCTTGAGCTGAATGCAATTGCAGATGTAACAGTCGAGTTTGATGCACCAGTGGTCTTTGATCGTTATCAAGATTCCCGCTATACAGGTTCTTTCATCTTTATTGACCGTTTAAGCAATGTAACGGTTGGTGCTGGTATGGTTGAAGCGGCGGTGGAATGGACTGCGAGCAACAATCCTGTGACTGCCGAAGACCGTGCAGCGCGTTTGGGTCAAAAACCTGCGGTGATTGGTGTTTCAGCGAAAATCCTTGAAAAAGCACAAGCACTTGAAAGCTTGCTGATTCAGCAAGGTGTCGTGGCGATTGCCAAATCAGATTTGACTGCTGATCAAATCAACTTACTTCGTGAAACGGGTATTGTGGTGATTACAACCGTTACAGAAGCGTCAGATGCAGATGTTACGGCTGAGACTGTAGAAGAAGTAGTCGATCAGGTGGTGGAATTGGTTCGTTTGTAATGAAACCAATTTGAAATTGATAAACCCGCGTAAGCGGGTTTTTTATGATCAAAATTGAGCTCAATTAAATTATTGTATATACAATAAAAAAAGTCCAAACAGGAATAAAATATTGATAGATTCAGCAAGAGAAAACTGACATTTTAATTCTGCTTTGACATCGCTTTTATGCGACAATAGTTCTTTCATTTTTGCAGAGACTTCCATGACCGACCAATCTCCTGAATCTTTAACGGATATCGAAATTTTAGATATTTTACAGTCAATGAAAAAAGATGAGCTTGATGTTGAAGCGAAAGAGATTATCCGTAATGGGGGCAAAGCGGGTCGACAAGAAGCACATAAACAAGCACTTGTAGCTTTAAACCATAGTTTTGAAGAAAAATTTGTAGAGGCTGTGACGCTGGCATTGGAATTGAATCCTGCACAAGCAAAGAAAATTCGTTATAAGAAAGACCGTATTCGTATTTTGAAAGCACGTGGTATAGATTATATGGCGATTGATGGTGCCGAAACAGCACAGGTTTTAGCACAAATCGCACAAGCCATCACTCGTGAAGATGCGATTGTCACCAAAGATTTGCATAATATTTTCCCGTTCTGGAAAGAAGGCTGGCCGATGGTGCAATTTGATAGTGCTTACAAAATTTTGTCAGAAGATATTCAATTACACTATGGGGCATTAATTAATGCATTGATTGCGCATTGATTGAAAAAAGTGAGAGAGATTCAATATTTTCTCTCTCACGAATTAGTCTTCAATTAAACTTTGATCTTCCAGTTTTTCCAAAATCCGCGTAACCAGTAATTGGTCAATTTTGTAATGATCGACATCGACAACTTCAAATTTGAAACCACTAAACTCGACACTATCGGCAGGGCGCGGAATTTTACGCAGTTGATACATCATAAAACCTGCCAGCGTTTCATAGTTTTCTTCATCTGGCATTTCATCAATTTCGAGTGCATGTTTCAGGTCTTCGATTGGCGTACTGCCATCAATCAGCCATGAATTATTATCACGCTTAATGATCTGCTGATCTGCTTCAATAGGGGTAACCCAATCGCCCATCACCGTAATCATAATATCGCTTAAAGTAATCACCCCGACGACTAAGGCATATTCATTAATGACCACTGCAAATTTTTCTTTGGTCGAACGAAATCTGTCTAAAACCTCAGAAAGCGTTAGCGTATCTGGAATAGTCAATACAGTACGGATGGTATTTTCTTTGAGCTGAATCAAGGACTGGCTATTGAGAATACGCACCAAAATATCTTTAGCATCGACATACCCAATCACCTGATCAATATTATCATTACACACCAAAAACTTGGAATAAGGATATTCTGCCAGTTTTTGACGAATACTTTCATCGGACTCATCAAGCGCAAAATACACGATATTTTCACGTGTCGTCATACTTGAAGGAACGGTGCGCTCTTCAAGTTCAAATACATTTTCGATAAAATGATGCTCTTGTTTTTGCAAGACACCCGCTTGAGCACCTGCTTCCATCACCGCAGAAATATCATCAAAGGTAATATTATCATCACGCGTGGTATTCACTTTAAATAAACGAAATAGCAAATTGGCAATCGCATTGATAAACCATGCTAAAGGTTTACAAATTTTGATAAATACCTGAATCGGATTGATGACCGAGACTGCAATTTTTTCGGGTGCAATCATCGCCAGACGCTTTGGCATCAGATCGGCAAATAAAATAAATAGGGAAGTAACAAAGGTAAAGGAAAGTACAAATCCAATCGTTTCTGTCCACGGCCCATCATAGAAACGGTCGACCAGATGGACGAAAAATGGACGAAAAGCTGCTTCTCCCAAGATACCGCCAAGAATAGCGACGGCGTTGAGACCGATTTGAGAAGCTGCAAAGAAATCAGCCGATTGATGCTGAAGATCAAGGACTTTTTGTGCGCGTTCATCGCCCGATTCAGCAAGAATTTTTAATTTTACTTTACGAGCACCCGCCAGCGCGATTTCAGTTAAAGATAAAAAACCCGCCGCGATAATCAGTATGGCAATGATAACGACGTTTTGAAAGAGGCTCACAGTTCACCTGTAGTCATTCGTTATTATGAGAAAGTTTTAACACAACAAGAAAAAGCGAGGTAGTCGAAACTACCTCCGTACGAAATTAAGTATAAGCTTGAAAATAGAAGAAATTAACAAAAATTTATTTTAATAATGCGAAAACTGCGAATTATTTGTTAAAAACTCACGATTTTCTTCTTCAATCATCTGACGCGCCACAAATAAAATCAATTGGCGCAACCAGCGATGCGCAGGATGATGATGCAATAGAGGGCACCATGCCATCTTAAGTTCAAACTCAGGAATATAAAATGGAGGGTCTTTGATGAGTAATTTAGGATTATTGGCTTGTAGGCGCGCCATACGAGTAGGTAAGGTAGCAACTAAATCTACGTTTTGAGCCAATAAAGCTGGCATTTGATAATGTCGGGTAAACACTGAGATTTTGCGTTTTTGTCCAATTCGCTCTAATGCCTGATCAATCCAGCCTAGACCTGCCTGTTTATCAGGATTAATCCCAAAGCCAACGCCCATGCCTGTTTTAGAAACCCAGATATGTTGGGCATCCAAATAATTTTTGAGGTTGAGGTGCTGTGCTGCTGGATGTTTATCATTGAGTAAACAACTGAAGCTATCTCGCCAAACTAAGACCTGATGGAAACTTTGTGGAATTTCATTAAATCGATTAATCGCAAGATCAACTTTACCCTGTTCCATATCGCGATAAGACACATCGCTTGGGGTTAGAAAATCCAAAACAACGTTGGGTGCTTCTGAACGCAGGGCTTTGACCAGACGAGGAACCAGTGTTGCCTCCGCATAATCGGAAGTCATAATCCGAAACACACGATTACTGGTATAAGGACGAAATTCGGTACGAGGCTCCAAAATCATCGAGAGATCAGAAAGCGCATCGCGAATACGTGGTTGTAGTTCAAGCGCACGTTCAGTTGGAGTCATGCCTTCTGAGGAGCGGATCAAGAGGGGATCATTAAATAAATTGCGAAGTCTACGCAAAATATTACTCATCGCGGGTTGGGTAACGCCCAATTGTTCGGCTGCACGAGTGACATTTTTTTCGCGAAGAAGCACGTCAAGATAAATTAATAGATTAAGATCTACCCGCTCCAGATTCATAAAAAAAATACCGAAAATAAAATTATGAAATTGCGAATGATTATGCCATAGATGAAACTATTTGTGTAAAAAAACGCTGCAAAAAACAGCACCTCATCTCGCTCAGCCTAAACAATAGTGAGGCTTTAAAAAATTCAAGCAAGAGATGAAAAACATTGCATGGCCTTTTCATTCAAATTAGAAAATCTGAATGAATATCTGATTTTCATTCTTTAGCTTTCGACTGTAACAAGCCTGATTGACCTTCACATTGGCAAATTTTTACTATTTTTTACATTTATCGATGCTTCAATGAGTAGCAAGATCTCAGTTGAAGACATTAAAAAACGCTTAAATTATTTGGTTTAAACAGTTTTATGAATCTTTGATTTTTATTTATTCTAATAAAATCAAAATCTTAATATTTTGAAATATAATTATAATACGACTTTAATCTATATATTTTTTTAAAAAATACTGAAGATTAATGGAGGATATTGGATTAATTTTTTAGCTCAGACTAAGCTGTGAGCATATTGATGAAGTGACTGAATTATAGTCGAGTCAAATAAACATGACTGTTCAGCATGACATCTTTTCGATGAAATCCTAAAAAGGAATATATCATGACATATCAATCAGCTCTTGAGCACGTACGTGCCGTAAAAAATAAATTAGGTGGCACTTGGGATGCGATTCGTCCTGAAGACGCTGCTCGCATGATCGTTCAAAACCGTTTCCATACTGGTTTGGACATCGCTAAATATACAGCTGCTATCATGCGTAAAGATATGGCTGAATATGATGCTGACAACAGCAGCTATACTCAATCTTTGGGTTGCTGGCATGGTTTCATCGCGCAACAAAAAATGATTGCGAACAAAAAATATTTCGGTACAACCAACAAACGTTATATCTACCTTTCTGGTTGGATGGTTGCTGCACTTCGTTCTGAATTTGGTCCACTTCCTGACCAATCTATGCACGAAAAAACTGCTGTGCCTAAGTTGATCGCAGAAATCTATACATTCTTGCGTCAAGCGGATGCAAAAGAACTCAACGATTTGTTCCGTGCTTTACAAAAAGCTGAAGCGGCTGGTGATTCTGCAAAAGTGAAAGAAATCGAAGCGTCTATCGACAACTTCGAAACTCACGTTGTGCCAATCATTGCCGACATCGATGCTGGTTTTGGTAACGAAGAAGCAACTTATTTGTTGACTAAACAAATGATCGAAGCGGGTGCTTGTGCAATCCAAATCGAAAACCAAGTTTCTGATGCGAAACAATGTGGTCACCAAGCTGGTAAAGTCACTGTTCCACACGAAGACTTCCTTGCAAAAATCAATGCTGTACGTTATGCATTCCTTGAGCTTGGTGTTGACGAAGGTGTAATCGTTGCACGTACTGACTCTGAAGGCGCTGACTTGACTCAAAAGATCCCTGTATCTAAAGAGAAAGGTGACTTGGCTTCTCAATACATCAGCTACTTAGACACTCAAGAAATTGATATCGCTGATGCTCAAGAAGACGAAATCCTGATCAAACGTGATGGTAAATTACACCGTCCAACTCGTTTAGCTTCTGGCTTGTATCAGTTCCGTGAAGGCACTCAACATGACCGCGTTGTACTTGACTGTGTAACGAGCTTACAAAACGGTGCAGACATGATCTGGATCGAAACACCAACTCCAGACGTTGCTGGTATTGCTGGTTTCGTAAATGACATCAAAAAACAAGTTCCAAATGCAAAACTTGTTTATAACAACTCTCCGTCATTCAACTGGACGTTAAACTTCCGTCAACAATCTTATGATCGTTGGGTTGCTGAAGGTAAAGACGTTTCTGGTTATGACCGTGCGAAGTTGATGAGCGCTGAGTACGATAACTCTGAATTAGCTGCTGATGCTGACGAAAAAATCCGTACTTTCCAAGCTGATGCTGCACGTGAAGCGGGTGTGTTCCACCACTTGATCACTCTACCGACTTACCACACTGCTGCTCTTTCTACGCATGAGCTTGCGAAAGGTTACTTCGGTGAAGAAGGTATGTTGGCTTATGTTGCTGGCGTACAACGTAAAGAAATCCGCGGTGGTATCGCATGTGTTAAACACCAAGCAATGGCTGGTTCTGACATCGGTGATGACCATAAAGAAATCTTTGCTGGTGAACAAGCGCTTAAAGCAGGTGATGCGAGCAAAAACACCATGAACCAATTCGCTCACTAAGTCGAATGGTTTAAAAAAAACCCTGCATTAGCAGGGTTTTTTATGAGATGAAAAATGAACTAAATTATTAAAAAATAAAGAATAATCAATCTATTAAACGATTCAAACGTTGCTGAATAATTTCGTGTGCTTCAGTCATAATGCCTTGAATGAGATCATGGCAGCTTGGAATATCATGAATTAGACCTAAAACCTGACCTGCGGAAAGTAAGCCTGCATCGACATCACCCGTTTCTAAAGCCATACGACCTTTTGCACCAGACACATAAGGACGAATTTCTTCAAATTGAATATCAGGTTTTTGACTCAGTTCTACCACTAGATCGGAAATACTGTTTTTTGCCACTCGAGTGGTATTACGGAACTTTCTAAAAATCAGGTTGGTTGAGCGTTCGTCCTGATTTAAATAGTACTGCTTAATTTTTTCATGAATGGGTGCTTCCTGCGTCATACAAAAACGCGTTCCCATATTGATGCCTTCTGCACCCAATGCCAAAGCAGCCACCAAACCACGACCATCGGCAAAACCACCACTAGCGATCAGCGGAATTTTGACTTGATCGGCAGCGGCTGGGATCAAGATCAGTCCAGGAATGTCATCTTCACCCGGATGCCCAGCACATTCAAAACCATCAATTGAAATGATATCTGCCCCCATACGCTGGGCAGAAAGCGCATGCCGTACCGACGTACATTTATGCAGCACCGTAATATGATGCTTTTTAAAATCTTCAATGTGTTCTTGAGGTTTATTGCCCGCGGTTTCTACAATCTTGACGCCACTTTCGATAATGGCTTGACGATATTCGGCATAAGGTGGCGGATTAATCGCGGGTAAAAAAGTCAAATTCACTGCAAAAGGTTTATCCGTCATGTCGCGGCAACGCTGAATTTCTTTGAGTAGGTCTTCAGGGCTTGGTTGAGTCAGGGCTGTCAATGTGCCAAGCCCTCCTGCATTTGAAACAGCACTTGCTAATTCAGCTCGTCCGACCCACATCATCCCGCCCTGAACGATAGGATATTCAATACCAAGTAATTCGGTTACACGCGTTTTCATTGAAGAGAATCCTTGTTTTTACTTCGATTTGATTGATAGTTTGATCTTACTATAGTGTTTTGTTTTTTATAATTGAATATGTATTTTTAGAAACTTTATTTCATTATGCGGTATTTGTAAAAATACCAATCACTTAGGATTGGTATTCAATATTTTATAAATCAGGACGTGTTAATGGCTTTCTTTTTTAAGAACATAAAGACCAGCCATCGCACCTTCGATTTTATTACCTTCCATATCTAAAGCAGTCGCGGTGTTTTCACCAATAAAGAATTGACGCTGATCTGGTTGAGTATCCAAAACAATTACTGAAGGTTTTTGTTCATCAAATTTAAATGTGCCTTTAGTTTCGATTGGCTTACCATCGCTTTTGCCACCTAGATAAGTTTCTTTTAATTCAAAAGTTTTATCCGCTTTTAATTCGAGCTCTGTTTGGATGCCTTCACAATCCGCACAAGGTAATTTGCCTTTATAATCACCCGCCCAATCTAGAGAGTTTTCAGCTGTATGGGCTGTATCAACAGCCGTTGCTGTTTCAGCAGGAGCGGAGGCAACAGGAGTTTGGTCAGCAGCAGAGGTCGTTGTTTCAGTCTGATTTTCTTTTTTTGAACATGCCACTAATAAAGTACTGGCAATTGCAATCGCAATAAGTGATTTTTTCATATCGATTTATCCAAGTTTTTTTAAATCAGAGATTAGCCTACAAAATTACACGTTCTGTAAATAGTAGCGATATGTAAGTAATTTGAACAAAATCATTGTTTTAGTATCAATTTAGTTGTGTTGTGTAGGCTTTCATCAATTGATGAGGCATCAGTCAGACGTGACACCACCTAAAGATTGGCATGCAGATTTATATAGTTGATATTGCTGTTCAACAACCTCATCAAGCGGCATATCAAACAGGCTTTCCCCTTGCTTATATTGTTCAATATAGTGGCTGGCTTTTTGTTTACTTACTGCTAAAGATTGCTGATGAAAAGTGTTGATATTACTTTGAGGCATCTCATGAACTTCAATATTTTTGCACTGAAAATGTTCAAGCATTTTTTCGGCACGTTTAATTTCACTCGAACTTCCAAGTAAGCAGCCAAATAATAAGCTACACGTGGCGATCACCAAGAAAAGTTTCATAAAAATTGAGTGAAAATAAAAGAAGCAAATAGTTTATAAGGATTTTAAAGTAAAAAAGTTGGCATATTTAAAAAAACTGCTTAATTTTTGGCTAATTAAGCAATTTTATCTCGATCGGAAAAATTAGTTTTTTACCAGACCGCCATCTACGATTAAATTTTGTCCTGTAATAGCACGTGACCACGGCGATAAGAACAGTAAAACAGCATCGGCAAATTCTTGTGGTGTGGTGGTACGTCTGAGCGGAGTCGATGCTGCAATTAAATCAAATACCGCATCAGGTGTTGCTTTACTGGCATCAGTCGTTTGGAGTAAACCACCTGAAAGCATGTTGATATTGATTCCATATTGACCGAGTTCATGCGCACTGGTACGTGTGAAAGCCAATAAAGCTGCTTTGGCAGCGGTATAGTCATGATAGGGCACTACAGGATTTTGTACCAGATTGGTTCCAATATTTACCACACGGCCGAACTGCGCTGCTTTCATATCCTCAAGTCCAGCCTGTAGGGTATTTATTGCGGCTTTTACAGCACCTTCAAATTGTTGCTGCATATCGTCCCAATTTAAGTTTTCAATATGCGGACGCGCTTCCCCATTAAATTCAAATTTGATTAATGCATTATTGACTACAGATGTAATTCCATTACCAAAATGATGTTTCGCGGCTTTAAACATTGCTAAAACCTGATCAGCTTGAGTGATATCTGCCTGATAGATCAAAACCTGATTTGGAAATTGTTGTTGCAAATCTTGTGCGGCGCTATGGCTATTGAGATAGTTGACTACAACACGAGCACCTTGTTTGAGTAAAGCTTGAGAAATGGCTAAACCTAGACCACGCGCTCCCCCTGTCACCAGCACAACTTGTTCTTGAATTTCCATGTCAAATCACTTTTTAGAGAGTACCAAGATGACTTAAGATTAGGAAAAACCCAGTCTGAAATCAAACCTATATTGTTTTAGGATTGATGATAAACAGAGTATATAGTTTGCAAAAGCATCATTTGCAAGTTATTGGTGCAATTTTTGCATTATAACAATACCCTTCATATTTCGTTATAAAAGGAATGCAATGAATCAACCACAGGACTTTACAGCCCAAAGGTCTAAAGCTTTGTGGTATGCCGAGTTGGAACTAGGATTTAAATATGATGGTCAACGCACCATTATGAGTCATCGTAAACATTATGGTCCTGTTCGGGTGCAAAAAATGCTGTGGCCTGAAAAGACAGGGGTGTGCCATGCCATTATTGTGCATCCACCTGCTGGAATTGCAGGGGGTGATCATTTAACGTTTCAAATTTCTACTCAAGAAAATGCCCATGCGGTAGTGACGACACCTGGGGCGGGGAAATGGTATAAAACCAACGGTAAACAGGCATTTCAACATATTCATTTACAGGTAAAAGACCATTCGATACTGGAATGGCTTCCTCAGGAAACCATGCTATTTGATGGTGCCAATGCCCATTCAGAAACCCGTATTCATCTGGGTCAAACTGCGAGTTTCATTGGTTGGGATATGTTGGTACTTGGTCGACAGGCCAGAGCTGAAACCTTTCAAACCGGCGCCTATGCCAATCAGTTTAAATTGTATCGTGAGCAGAAACTTTTAGTGGCAGATACATTGCGTTTTAAAGGTCAGGATCGTTGGTTATCTTCCTGTTTAGGCATGAACGGTTGTGCGGTCATGGGAAGTTTTTGGGCGGTGGCTCCTGAACAATACCGTGCAAGTTTTTATCTAGAACAACACATTGAATTGATCCGTGAATTGATGGTACGTATGAAAGTGCCTGTTAGATTAACATTACTGGACGATGTGATCTGTGCGCGTTTTTTAGGAGATGACGTGCGTGTGTGTCACGATGCATTTGCAGCTATTCGAGCCAGACTGCGCCGCTACTGGTTTAATCTGGATGAGGAATTTCCGCGTATTTGGCGCACTTGATATATGGCTTATTCAATACTGCTGATGAGTCGCATGACATATCAAGATCATTATCGCAAATTGTGCATATATTTTGCTTAAATTAAACCACCAAGATTAGGAAGAATTCATGGAACTTAATCCGACCGAAAAAGACAAAATGCTGATTTTTACTGCGGGATTGGTGGCAGAGCGCCGCAAAGCCCGTGGGTTGAAATTGAATTATCCAGAAGCGGTGGCTTTTATTTCAGCAGCTTTGCTTGAGGGTGCGCGCGATGGGATGAGTGTGGCTGAATTGATGCACTATGGCACCACACTGTTAACTAAAAATGATGTGATGGACGGTGTGCCTGAGATGATTGCCGAAGTACAGGTGGAAGCGACTTTCCCTGATGGTTCTAAATTAGTTACGGTTCATCAACCGATCGTATAACAATAATAAGGAGAACAAGATGATTCCTGGTGAAGTAATCACCCCTGACAGCGAAATCGAGTTAAATGTCGGACGCCAGACTTTAAAAGTCAGTGTCGCCAATACAGGTGACCGTCCGATACAGGTGGGTTCGCATTTTCATTTTGCTGAGGCCAATGATGCCTTGCAGTTTGATCGTGAGCAAACTAGGGGCTATCGATTGAATATCGCCGCAGGAACAGCGGTACGTTTTGAGCCAGGGCAAAGCCGTGATGTGGAACTGGTGGCATTGGCAGGGAAACGCGAAGTATATGGTTTTGCAGGTCGTGTGATGGGCGTATTGGATTAAAAAGATAAAATATTACAGAGAAACTTATTATGAAAATGTCACGTCGTGCATACGCTGAAATGTTTGGGCCAACGGTGGGTGATCGAGTTCGTTTAGCCGATACCGAACTATTTATTGAGGTTGAACAAGACTTAACCACCTATGGCGAAGAAGTCAAGTTCGGTGGCGGTAAAGTGATTCGTGATGGGATGGGCCAATCGCAAATGCTGGCTGATGCCGTTGCCGATACGGTCATTACCAATGTCCTCATTGTCGATTGGTGGGGCATTGTCAAAGCTGATGTGGGTCTTAAAAATGGCCGAATCTGGAAAATTGGTAAAGCAGGGAATCCTGATATTCAGCCAGATATTACCATTCCGCTTGGTGCAGCAACCGAAGTGATTGCAGGTGAAGGGCAGATTCTCACCGCAGGAGGTATCGACACCCACATCCACTGGATTTGCCCGCAACAAGTCGAAACAGCGTTGATGTCTGGTGTGACCACGATGGTCGGTGGCGGCACTGGCCCAGCAGCGGGAACATCGGCAACCACGGTCACACCAGGGCCGTGGCATATTGCGACCATGTTACAGGCGATTGATGATTTACCGATGAACATTGGATTGTTAGGTAAAGGCAACTTAAGTTTGCCCGATCCGATTCGAGAGCAAATTAAAGCAGGTGTGGTAGGACTCAAACTACATGAAGACTGGGGTTCAACGCCAGCAGCCATTGATAATTGCTTAAGTGTTGCAGATGAATTTGATGTACAGGTGGCGATTCATACTGACACTTTAAATGAAAGTGGTTTTCTAGAAGAAACGCTGGCGGCATTTAAAAATCGTACCATCCATACTTACCATACCGAGGGCGCGGGTGGTGGACATGCACCCGATATTTTAAAAGCGATTGGTCAGGCCAATGTTTTGCCATCTTCAACCAATCCGACTCGTCCCTATACCATCAATACTATCGATGAGCATCTGGATATGTTGATGGTGTGTCACCATCTTGATCCAGCAATTGCCGAAGACGTGGCATTTGCCGAGAGTCGGATTCGCCGTGAAACTATCGCTGCCGAAGATATTTTGCAGGATTTGGGTGCAATTGCGATGATGTCTTCTGACTCGCAAGCGATGGGACGTGTCGGTGAGGTGATTATTCGGACTTGGCAAACTGCGCATAAGATGAAAATTCAACGCGGTGCTTTAGAGGGCGATAATGCCACGCATGATAACAATCGGGTGAAACGCTATATTGCGAAATACACGATTAATCCTGCGATTACGCATGGCTTAAGTCATGAAGTCGGTTCGGTAGAAGAAGGTAAATTGGCAGATTTGGTACTGTGGAAACCCGCTTTTTTTGGGGTAAAACCGTCCATGATTATCAAAGGTGGCATGATTGCAGCAGCACCAATGGGTGATATTAATGCCTCCATTCCAACGCCACAGCCTGTACATTATCGTCCGATGTTTGGTGCTTATCCGCGTGGCGTGCATAACACCTGTATTACTTTTTTATCACAAGTCGCTATTGAAAATGGTGTGGCTGAAAAGTTAAAACTGAAGAAATTGATTAGCCCTTGTAAAAACACCCGTAATATCACCAAAGCGGATATGAAGCATAATACCTATTGCCCAGTGATGGATGTTCATCCTGAAACTTATGAGGTACGTGCAGATGGTGAGTTATTGACCTGTGAGCCTGCGGATGTGTTGCCGATGGCACAACGTTATTTCTTGTTTTGATGATTAAAAATAAGTACGAGGAATTGTATGAAAATCTACACCCAGCGTCTTGATGAAATTGCATCAGATCGAGCCTTTGAAACGGTTGAACTGAGCTTTGATACACGTCAAAAATCACGCTTTCGTGCCACTTTAAGCAACGGCACTGATATTGGTGCGGATTTGCCACGTACTGGCATTTTACGTAGTGGCTCTTTTATTGCCACAAATGAGGGTGAGGTGTTGCGTGTTGATGCTAAACCTGAACAACTGATGCAAGTGACTGCCAAGACTGATTTTGAATTGCTTAAAGCGGCTTATCATTTGGGTAACCGCCATGTGCCATTAATGCTTACTCCTTATGAGCTGTATTTTGAACCTGATCATGTACTGGCAGAAATGGTCGAAGGCTTAGGCTTGCATGTAAAACTGGTCGAACATGCGTTTGAACCTGAAAGTGGTGCATATGCACAACATGCCCATGATCATCGTTTAAGCCCAATCAAGTCTTTACATCATGTCCATTAATGCTGCGCAACTGCTTAAGCTATTGACTTTATCCTCAACGGCGTTACCTGTCGGTGCATATTGCTATTCGCAAGGTGTAGAAAGCGCGATTGAAATAGGACTAATTCAGGATGAGGCCAGCAGTATGGCGTATTTTGAAGAAGTCTTGGAAATGCTACTGGTTAGATTTGAACTGCCTGTGCTTAAGCGACTGGTGCAATCTTATGCCGATGATACAGAGTTTTTACATTGGGCAAATTTATATAAAGCCAGTCGTGAAAGCAAAGAGCTTTTAGCCGAATCGCAGCAGTTGGCATTTTCTTTAAATGCATGGATTAAAGATGTCCTGAAAATGCCCGTTGAGGTCAAAAAGCAATTTGGTTTTGTTCCTGTCTATGCACAACTCTGTGGTCGATTGGGTTTAAATGAAGCTGATGTTTTAACCGCATATAGCTTTAGTGTGTTGGAAAATCAGGTGTTGGCAGCGGTAAAAACTGTGCCTTTGGGGCAGATGAGTGGACAGCGCATTTTATGGCATTTGCATAGCCTTGTACCACAGGCAGTTGAGCAGGCTTTGGCATTACAGGATGATGAACTCAGCAGTGCTTTACCACGTTATGCCATGTTGAGTATGCAACATGAAACGCAGTATTCCAGATTATTTAGATCATAAATGTGGGGGATCTTAGATAGGTTTTTCATCATTATTTGGACTTTCTTTATTTTCTTCCTCAATGAGAATTAAGAAGGCCCAATGAAAGAAATCTAAGATGTTCTCCCAAAAAAATTTAACCCAGTTATAGCAATAGGAAATAATTATGACAGAACGTAGTCCTTTACGTATCGGTATCGGTGGGCCAGTCGGATCAGGTAAAACCGCTTTGACCTTAAACCTATGCCGTGCATTACGTGATAAATACAATATGGCCGTAGTGACCAATGATATTTATACCAAGGAAGATTCCAACTTTTTAACCCGTAATGAAGCCATGTCACCCGACCGTATTGTGGGTGTAGAAACAGGTGGCTGTCCGCATACTGCAATTCGTGAAGATGCTTCGATTAATCTGGCAGCTATTGATGATTTATGTGAAAAGTTTGATGGTTTGGAACTAATCATTATTGAAAGTGGTGGCGATAATCTGGCGGCGACCTTTAGTCCAGAACTCTCTGATTTGACTTTATACGTGATTGATGTTGGTGGTGGTGAAAAGATTCCACGTAAAGGCGGGCCGGGCATTACCAAGTCTGATTTGCTGATTATTAACAAAACCGATCTTGCACCGATGGTTGGGGCGAATCTGGATGTGATGGAGCAGGATGCCAAACGTATGCGTGGCGAAAAACCATTTTTATTTTCAAATATGAAAACTGAAGATGGTTTAAATCAGATCATCGAATTTATTGAAAAACAGGGCTTATTTAAAGCTTAAGGAGGCGCTATGCGCGCATTCAACAAACACGTGTTGGCTATGATTTTTGGCTTTTTACCAATGATGGCGATGGCACATCCCGGGCATGATCAGACGCATGTGGGTTTTTGGGAAGGTCTGATTCATCCATTTACGGGACTTGACCATCTGGTGATGGCGATTGGTTTTGGTGTTTTGCTCTGGACAGTTGCTAAACAATGGCGAGTCTTGGGGATATTGGGTTTAAGCCTAAGCTTGGTAGTTGGTTTTGTTTTAGGTGCCAATCAGATTGTGCCTGCAAATATGGCTGAATATGGCATTGTTGCTTCGCTGATAGTATTAGCCGTGGCGTTATGGAGCAAATCCTATCGTGTTTTACCCCTAGCTGCGGCATTAATGGCGAGTTTTCATGGTATGGCGCATGGTGTTGAGCTTGCGCCACAAGGTCATGTGGTCGGATTGGTATTAGGCATGATTTGTGGTATGGCAATCCTCTATGCGCTAGGACTTGGCTTGGGTGCATTGATCAATCGTTATGTGCCTTACGGTCGTAAGATCATGGCAGGATTGGCTGCGATTGTTGCTGTGATCGGCTTAACTTAGTCGTTTGTATTTATTCAAGTTTAAAGGTAGCGTATGCTACCTTTTTATTGGTTATTTTCATCAGATCATGAGTTTTCAGTACATCATTTTGGGGTTGTTGGTCGTCGGTGGAATCACATGCTTATCCAATGTTTACGCCTATGATTTTTTTGCAGAAAATAACCAAGAACAGATTGTTGACGACCAGCATCATCCTGAAAATACCGATCTGAATCAAATCCAAAAACATCTAGCTGAGCAGCACGATCAAGAAGAAAATGATTATGAAATCCTGAAAAACCCTTTTTATTCGAATGAACGGATCAACATTTATAATTACACTGCCTATAATACCGATGCCTTAAAAAATAAAATGATCAATGCTGGCTCAGAGCATATCAGTGCCCATGATTTATCCATTTCATTTGGTTATGGGATGACTTATAAAATTAATGCTGATCATAAAATCGGTTATGAATATATTTCAAGTTTTCCTTATGATCGTGGTCAATTGATTCGTATTTTCTGGATTTGGTCTTTTTAAGATTGTAGTTAAATTTATTTACCGTTTTAACAGAAGAGATATCGAACAAGTATACATTGCTTGTCTTTTCTTCAAATTCATCGATGCAGTTTCAGGCAGACTGATTGCAGTTTGAGAGGCAATGCGGTGACTGAGAATGAAAAAATTTCGTTCAATACTCTTGGTTATACTGAGTCTATTGGGATGTATATTGAGTGTTCCGATTCAGGCACAAAGCAGTTTGGCTAGTGCTAATTTATTGTCAATTCATCATATACAACATTGGAGCTTACAACCTCAACAGCAAAATGACGATGATGATGTACGTGAGCGCCGTGAAGAAGAAATAGTGCGCGATATACGACCCGTTCGGTTAGATCGTCCACAATAAATTAAATGTTAAATCACAGTTGAAATTACTAAAAACGTACCTGAGGCAAATAATAAAGACAGCACGATATGCTTAAATTGTTTTTCTGAAACTTTATAAAATAGCTGTGAACCCAAGATTGCAGGAATGGTGACGCTGATCATTAATATCATAATATACGGCCATTGATTGAGCTGTACCGTTCCCTGAAATATATAAACTGCAAAAGTAAAAAGCTGAATCGCAAAATTAAAATGCCTGAGAATGTATCGTTGTTCAATTTTATTTAAACCCTTGAGCATCACCCATGCAGAGGGTAAAGATCCACAAAAACCACCGAGTCCACCCAATACACCACCCAAAAAGCCAATTACGGCATCAGTTTTTTTGCCTAAACGTTTTAATGACTTAAATTCTGGAGCTAAGTACATGATAGGGCACCAGATCAGCAAAAAAACACCTAAAATCAGTTTAAATGTTTCCGCATTGATCTGATGTAAAAGATAACTTCCTAAAGGAACACCAATTAAACCTGCGATGATATAAGGAATAACCAGAGAGATAGCAAGCTGATGTGGACGTTCCTTACTTAGCGCAATGATATGACACCAAAGGGAAGCAAATACCACCAATGGAGCAGCGAGTTGAGGTGGCAAAGCCCATACCCAAAAAGACATGGCGACCAGTGCAAAGGCAAAACCTGTCAGGCCCTGAATAAAACCTGCAATACACGCACCGACTAAAAACAATGACCATGATTGCATAGCTGTTTTATCTCATTTTCTATTTCTATAAGAATAAATTATGTTTTTTGGAAAAGTCCTGCGCGAACGGTGCCTGCTTTAGTGGATTTAACTAATTGCCATGAAGCGGGAAGTTGTAGCTGACGAAGATCACGGTCCGCCTCGACATAAATATAGGCCTGATCTTTTAATAGCCGATCTATCAAAATAGAAAGTTCTTGCCAGAGTTCCAGCGCATAGGGTGGATCAAGAAAGACCACATCAAACTGTTGATTGAGCTTGGGTAAGATGTACTGTGCAGTCGCTACTTTTAATTCACAATGCTGTGCATTGAGAAGCTGAATATTTTGTTTGAGTATTTTAGCCTGAGTTGAATCAGGTTCAATCATCAAAACAGAACTCGCGCCGCGCGACAAAGCTTCAAATGCTAATGCACCTGAACCTGTACAGACATCTAAAACCGTAGCATTTGGAATATCCCACATTAACCAGTTAAAGAGCGTTTCACGGACGCGATCTGGTGTAGGGCGTAATCCATTTATACTCGCAAAAGGTAATACACGACGTTTCCATTCACCGCCAATAATTCTGAGCTGATTTTTCATTATTCAGTCACCTCAGCGTTATTGACAACAGGTGTAGGTGTTGGCACGGATGCCGCTGGTGATGGTTGCTCAGGCTTTTTCTTGTTTGGATTGGCATTTGGATCTGCTTCAAGTAATGCACCACTTGGAAGTTCACCCGGCTTAATGCCAGCGGTCATTAAACCGCCACTGATTTGATGATTTGCGGGACGAATCTGCTCTTTTTTACGATTGACCAACCAATAATCAAACACAGGCTTGGCAAGTTGCGCAGCTGAACCACCGTGACGACCATTTTCCCACACCACAGCAATGGCAATTTCAGGATTCTCAGCAGGGGCAAACCCAACAAATAAACCATGATCCAGTTGGCGCTGTGTCAGTATCGATTCGTTATAACGTTTACCCTGTGCAATACTCTTAACCTGAGCTGTACCTGTTTTTCCTGCAATTTGATAAAGCGGTGTACGAATCCCACGACCTGTACCTGATTGCACGACATCAATCATGGCATCGCGCATGTTGAGCCAGTCTTGTTCGGTACCGTTAAAATTAATCTTTCCATCAGGCGCATTATGAACTTCATATTTTTTTGCACCACGTGTGGCACGTAATACATGCGGCGTGACATGCGCACCATGATTGGCGGTAATTGCAGTTGCCATCGCTAACTGAAGTGGGGTCGCTGTAAATGCCCCCTGACCAATACTGACGGAAATGGTTTCGCCTTTTAGCCATTTGCTTTTTCGAGTGCGTAGCTTCCATTCAGGACTTGGGTATAAACCAGTACTTTCGCTGGGTAAATCAACCCCAGTTTTTTCACCGAAACCAAATTGGCGCATCCAGTCATTCATACGCTCGATGCCCATTTGGTAGGACAGTACATAAAAATAGGTATCGCACGATTGAATAATGGCTTTGTGCATATTCACTACACCATGACCTGTTTTTTTCCAGTCACGGAATTTATGCGAATCGCCAGGAAGATGGAAATAACCCGGATCATTAATGGTGGTTGCCCAATCGACTAAACCATAGTGAATGCCACCCATCGCTTCCATGGGCTTAATGGTGGATCCCGGTGGATAAGCACCTTGAACTGCACGGTTATAGAGGGGCTGATCCAGATTATCACGTAGAGCACTATAATCTGTACTGCTAATGCCTGTAACAAAGAGGTTAGGATTGAAACTTGGACTTGACACCAGTGCCAGAATTTCACCAGTACGCGGATCGATTGCCACAATTGCACCACGTTTATCTGCCAGTTGTTCGGCAGCAACCACTTGTAAACCATAATCTATAGATAAATATAAATCATTGCCACGAGTCGATTCTTTGCGACCTAAATGTCTGAGTACATTACCATGAGCATCGGCTTCGATCGATTCATAACCGGGAGTTCCATGTAGCAAATCTTCGTAGGTTTTTTCTACCCCGATTTTTCCAATCAGGTTGGTTCCTGCGTAAATATCACTATTAATTGATTTTAATTCTTTGTCATTAATTCGTCCGACATAACCAATCACGTGCGCAAATAAATCGCCATGTGGATAATAGCGCGTCATTTGCGTTTCAATGCGCACCCCGGGGAATTTGTATTTCACTTCACTGAATTTGGCGATATCAGTTTCAGTCAGATTCAGCTTAATTGAAACCCGTTCAGTTTTACGTGCAGTTTTGATACGCGACTTAAAGCGGTCTACATCTTCTTGGGAAAGATTTAAAATGGGGATCAGTTGTGCAACTGTACCATCCATATCTTCAATATCTGCTTTACTTAGCGTTGCCGTAAATACAGGGTAATTATCTGCGAGCAAAACGCCATTGCGGTCATAAATATATCCCCGCGCCGGTGCAAGAGGCTGTAAGCGGATACGGTTTTTATCAGAAGCCGTTGAAAACTCATCGTAATGTACAATTTGCAAATAAGCATAACGACTTAAGAGCAATAACAAACAGCAGCAAACCAGTCCAATGGCAAAAAAGATTCGCCCTCGATAAATGCGCTTTTCTTGCTGATTATCTTTTAAAGGAAAGTGCTGTTTCATACCTAACTGACTTGACAAAGCAGACCACAAAAATAGCCGACAAGTTTAACCCATTCGTCGTCAGAATTTTGGATATTTTTAAATTATTCACGAAATAAATTTAGTGACGTTTTTTGACCTTGTAGACATTAAAATTGTAATGTGCTGTATATAAGAACGAAAATAATTCTGTTAAAGTCACCAAACGGATGAGCGGAATCCCCTAAATCAGATAATTAGGGACACATGGAGAAAATAATGAAAAAAATATATCCCTTGGTCATGCTTCTTGCACTTAGTCAGTTTTCCTTTGCCGATGACAGTCGTTTTAAACCTGAAGCAAAACTTACCGAGGGAAGTGCATCAACATGGAATGCAGGTGCTGGCTTTACACAAAAGCTAGTCCATCTAAATGGTGAATGGGTCAATCCTTATGGCATTGCCTATGCAAAACTGGGTGCTTATCTCAATAATGACCATAATGTGGGTGGACAGATTGGATTTAGATATCCTTACTATCTGACTGGCGTGAACAAAAATGGTTATTATTTTGGCGTTTATGCAGGGTCAATCGAAAGCAAAGAAATTGATGGTGATGATAAAACCCGTTTAGGTGGCGGTGTTGATCTTGCTTACGTCTGGTTGGATAAAGAACGAATTAGTACCTTTAGTGTCGGTATTGGCACTGGAGAGAAGTTAAAGAATGCCAATGGTGATGTGGTGGCTGATATCGAACCTAAATTACAAGTTTCCTATACCTTAAGTATTGGTTTGTAGTGTTTAATCATAGCTTTAAAAAATGTAAAAGCCCATAAAGTAGAACGAAATATGAGAGTAATGGATGTTAGATTACGTCAGTGAATTATGGCAAACCTTTTTGAACCGACCTGATCATCTGGCGGTCTTGAGTATTATCCCTGTAACTGCATTTGTGACGTGGGCGCACGTGTGGATGGCTTTAAAAATGGTGTTTTACCCAATTACTTTTTGGGGCTTTCATCTAGGGCCGATACCCGTAGGTTGGCAAGGCATTGTTCCACGCAAAGCGGGTCGTATTTCTGGCATTATTACCGATAATACTTTATCCAAATTAGGTTCGTTACGTGAATTTCTGGAAGCAATGGATCCAGAAGATATGGCAAGAATCATTGGTGAACAAGTGGGATTTGAACTTGAGCATCTGATTGATGAGGTCATGATTGATCGTAATGCTGTACTTTGGGAAAACCTTCCTTATTCCATTAAACGTCGTATCTATGCTCAAGCACATAAACAATTACCAGGTGTATTAAAAGA
Organism: Acinetobacter septicus; assembly: GCF_019355975.1. Classification (NCBI taxonomy): domain Bacteria; kingdom Pseudomonadati; phylum Pseudomonadota; class Gammaproteobacteria; order Moraxellales; family Moraxellaceae; genus Acinetobacter; species Acinetobacter septicus. The sequence continues at coordinate 3,121,066 of NZ_CP079898.1, forward strand.
ATTAGTGACTGAGCTGACCATGAACGTCGAGTCACTTGTGAATATGCGGGAAATGGTGGTCAGCCAGATGGAGGGTGACCGTCGTTTAATGGTACGTATGTTCCTAAAAGTCGGTCAAAAAGAAATCAATTTTATCTGGCATATTAGTGCCTTGATTGGGATGTTTTTTGGTGTGTTCCAAATGCTGGTCTGGTTTCTGGTACCGTGGCACTGGACGGTACCTTTCTGGGCTGCAATCTGGGGCTTTTTAACCAACTGGATCGCGATCTGGATGGTGTTTAACCCAATAGAACCGCACTATGTACGCTATCCACAGTTTTTCCGTTTAACCCAAGATCGTAAGTTTCCATGGATTGTTCCCATCCTGCCGCGTATTGGCACCTACAATGTTCAGGGTGCTTTCATGAAGCGTCAGGAAGAAGTCTCGGATGTCTTTGCCAGTGTCGTGACAGAAGATCTGATTACACTCAAATCCATCATGACTGAAATGATGTATGGTCCTAAGAAGGACAAAACCCGTCGAATTGTCAAGCGGCATATTAATGAAATTATGGAAACTCCATTGGTAAGAACTTCATTACAACTTTCCTTGGGGCCGCGTGAATATGCTAAACTTAAGACAGACTTGATTGATCGATCAATTGAAATTACGATGGTGCCTGTATGCGACCCTGCGTTTAATGCGAGCCGCGCACAGAAAATATTTCAAATGTTTCGAGATCGTATTCGTGAACTAACACCGAAAGAGTTTCAAAATCTATTGCGCCCTGCCTTTCAGGAAGATGAATGGATTTTGATTGTGTTAGGTGGGGTCACAGGTTTTGTTGCTGGTACGATCCACTTATTTGTTGCTTTCTTATAATTTAATTAGATGTTGGTAGGTATGGTCTATACAACCATAGTCCAAGACATTCTGAAAATTGTTCTTAATGAGGATTTTTTGTTATGCGCATTATTTTACTCGGACCACCTGGAGCAGGTAAAGGTACTCAGGCTCAGTTGATCTGTAAGCGCTACGATATCCCACAAATTTCAACCGGTGATATGCTCCGTGCTGCAATTCGTGAAGGTACTGAACTCGGCCTTAAAGCTAAAAGTGTAATGGAATCTGGTGGTTTGGTCTCAGATGAATTAATTATTGGCTTAGTAAAAGAGCGCATTGCACAACCTGATTGTGCGAATGGCTGTATCTTTGATGGTTTCCCGCGCACTATTCCACAGGCAGAAGCTTTGGAAAGTGCAGGCATTACCATTGATCATGTGATTGAAATTGCGGTACCTGATGAAGAGATTGTAAAACGTTTATCTGGACGTCGTCAGCATCCTGCATCTGGTCGTGTTTATCATATTGAATATAATCCACCAAAAGTGGACGGTAAAGATGACGTGACAGGTGAAGATTTAGTTCAACGTGCGGATGATCAGGAAGAAACCATTCGTAAACGTTTGGCTGATTATCATACTTTGACTGAGTTGTTAGTTGGTTTTTACGAAGAGCGTGCAGCTTCAGGCGAAAATGCTCCGACTTATGACAAGCTCGATGGTTTACGTAAAATTGAAGACGTACAACAAGATTTGTTTGCAATTTTAGACCAAACTCAATAAGTCTGATTATTCGTTTTGAAAGAGCTCTGTTATGATAGGGCTCTTTTTGTTTTTTAGGTCGATAATTTTGAAAATCGCTTTAGCACTTTTGGTGATTTTAAGCTTAATTGGACTCAGTTATTTAGTCTATATCAGCTATAAAATGCTGCGACGTGTCCAAAAGCAGGAAGCACAGGAAAAATTACCAAGTCAGTCTGTGCAAAAAGATCATTTGCGATCCCCTCAAAACAAACAAACCAAATAAATCTTATGACTTCATAGCACTGTTTTTAGCGGCGCCAAATTCAAACCGCTCAGGCCAGTTGCAGACATCTGACACCACACACTCATTACATTTAGGTTTACGAGCTATACAGCAATAACGACCGTGTAAGATTAACCAGTGATGCGCATCGACTATAAATTCTTTAGGAATCACCTTAATCAATCGATGCTCTACTTCAAGTACATTTTTTCCAACGGCCAAACCAGTGCGATTGCCAACACGAAAGATGTGGGTATCAACTGCCATTGTAGGCTGACCAAAAGCTGTATTTAAGACGACATTTGCGGTTTTACGTCCAACACCAGGCAGTGCTTCTAATTCAGCTCGTGTTTGAGGAACTTCGCCTTGATGTTTTTCCAGTAAAATTTGACAGGTCTTAATCACATTTTCAGCTTTGGCATTATATAAACCAATGGTTTTAATATAGTGCTTCAGTCCCTCAACGCCTAATGCATAAATTTGTGCAGGGGTATTGGCGACAGGATAGAGCTTATCGGTGGCTTTGTTGACACTAACATCTGTCGCTTGCGCCGAGAGCATCACTGCGATGAGCAATTCAAAAGGGGAAGAATAGTTTAGCTCCGTTTGCGGATGTGGTCGTTGCTCACGTAGACGTTCAAAAAAGGTTTGAATCTGCTTTTTTGTCATGTTCTTCACTGGCATTTAAAGCTCCTGAATTTCATCTAAGCGTTGTTGCAATTGATCCAATTGCTGCTGTTTTACTGGATCTGGGCGGACACTGAGTTGTTTTTCCAGCTTTTTGATTTGAGTGCGTAGTTTTGCCAGTTCGATTGTGGTTTTAGCATCTAATGTAGTGGGTATTTTTGCCTGATCTTCAATTAATTTAATCACAGGTACTTCTTCAACAGCACTAGAAAACTGAGCGAAAAGTTCAGTATCAATTTCAGCACGAACAATAGGTCCTTTACGGGTTAAACGTTGCTGCTCTTCGCGTTGAATATGTGCATAGTAACGTTGTCGTAGATCGTTTTGCTCTTGTTGTCTCTGGATATCTGTTAATAAGGGCTGAGTATCTTCAACCAGATCGATACAATCGACTGGGCAAGGTGGAATACAGAGTTCGCAACCTGTACATAAGTCACTGAGGACACTATGCATGACTTTTCCACTGCCAATGATCGCATCTACAGGGCAGGCATTAATACATTTGGTGCAGCCGATACATTCATCTTCACGAATAATCGCTTTCATGCGTTGCGGACGTCCGTCTGCCTGAATGGGCCAGACACTGGCTTCTGCTTGCAATCGAGGGCGTTTTAGTCGCATCGCAAGCGCATCTGCGACAGGCTGTCCGCCTGGAATACATTTATTGGCATCTTCACCTTCTACAATCGACTTTGCATAAGGTAAACATCCATCACGATGTCCGCATAAACCACACTGGGTTTGGGGCAAAAGGGCATCGACTTCGCGGATTAGCGTAATAGCAGCATTCATGGATTTGGCAAACTAAAGAAAAAGATAAAATAGACGCAGTAAATGTGGCGTACAAACCAGCGCAATATTTTAGCATGAAATATAGGTGAGTATATTGATCTATTTTAGCGCCATAAATGCACTAAAATAATTCAAATTTATTTTGGATTGATCTAGCTTAAATTTTAATTCCAACCATAATGCTTTGAATTAAAATATTTTAATAATTTATAAAATAAAGATTGAGATTATTTTATAAACATTATTTAATCAGTTGCTCTAAAATTTATCATCTTTTGAGAAATTTGCACAATATTGAATCATTTATTACTGAGGATGAAGCGTTGAAATATACTAGCCTTAACGACTTCCTAAACGCCGTAAAAGTACGGGATCCACACCAACCAGAATTCTTGCAAGCTGTAGAAGAAGTCATGATGAGTGTGTGGCCATTTATTGAAAAAAATCCAGAATATGCAAATTATGCTTTGTTAGAACGTTTAATTGAGCCTGAACGTGCCATCCAGTTTCGCGTAGCTTGGATGGATGATCAGGGACAAACGCAAGTTAACCGTGCTTTTCGTGTGCAATATAATTCTGCGATTGGACCTTTTAAAGGCGGTATGCGTTTTCATCCTTCGGTGAATTTATCTATCTTAAAATTTTTGGGTTTTGAGCAGACATTCAAAAATGCATTAACCACACTTCCTATGGGAGGGGGCAAAGGCGGTTCAGATTTTGATCCTAAAGGAAAATCTGAAGGTGAAATTATGCGTTTTTGTCAGGCACTCATGATTGAGCTTTATCGTCATTTGGGGTCAGATACCGATATCCCTGCAGGTGATATTGGGGTAGGTGGCCGTGAAGTTGGCTATATGGCAGGCATGATGAAAAAGCTGAGTAATAACTCCTCATCTGTATTTACAGGCAAAGGTGTTTCTTTTGGCGGAAGTTTGATGCGTCCTGAAGCAACAGGTTATGGCACGGTCTATTTTGCAGAAGAAATGTTAAAAACTCAGGGCACACATTTTCAGGGTAAAACGGTTGCGATTTCAGGTTCAGGTAATGTTGCGCAGTTCGCTGCCGAAAAAGCCATGTTCTTAGGGGCAAAAGTAGTGACGTTGTCTGATTCTAACGGCACAGTTTATCTAAAAAATGGCTTTAATGATGAGTTGCTTGCTGAAGTTATGCAACTCAAAAATATAAAGCGTGGTCGTATTTCTGAGTTTGCGTCTAAACATGGTTTTGAATATTTTGAAGGAAAAACACCGTGGCATATTCCAGTCGATATTGCTTTGCCATGTGCCACTCAAAATGAATTAAATGCTGAGGATGCCGTGACTCTCATTCAAAATGGGGTTATCTGTGTGGCAGAAGGCGCAAATATGCCTTCAACATTGGGGGCGGTGGAAAAATTTATCCAAGCTAAAATTTTATATGCCCCGGGTAAGGCCTCAAATGCGGGTGGTGTTGCAACCTCAGGCTTAGAGATGTCGCAAAATGCGATTCGTCTATCGTGGTCACATGCCGAAGTTGATGAGCGTTTACATCTAATTATGAAAGATATTCATGCCAACTGTGTCAAGTATGGAACCAGAGAAGATGGTTCAGTGAATTATGTAGATGGCGCCAACATTGCAGGTTTTGTAAAAGTGGCGGATGCCATGCTGGCACAAGGTGTCTTTTAAAATCATTCATATATTTTAAATGAAAAATCCGATGCAAAGTGAAGTGCATCGGATTTTTTGAATCCATTATGGATTTATGGTTTCTTTACGATTTCTTGTTCCACTGTCATATCATGCACATAAGCATATTTTGACTGATCAGCCGCAGGGTTTTTGCGTTCGTAACGTTTAACACGAATAATCACACGTTGATCATCACGGTGCTGATAGCCTTCGATCTGATCATAAAATAAAGTCCAGTCTTTATCGACTTGAGTTTTAATGCCTTTGTTGTCGTATTTAATTTCACGAACCTGTAAGCAGGTTTGTGGGCCTACGCCAGTACATTGTTTAGTTTCTGGGGAAATTTCCAGAAAAATAATTTCACCTTGAGACTGATATTTAGTCTCAGGCGTCATGCTGCCTTCAAACTCATATTTCTGACCATTCGATGCAATAATGGTTAAGCGTGGCTGTTCAACCGATGCAGTATTGAGTTCAAATTTATTCTGTTGATCGTTAAATAAGTTGCTTGAGAATTGCTCATTCTTCATCAGTGCAGGTTCACAGGCTTTCATGGTTGAAACAAGCGAGGAAGTGATCAATTTTTGATTTTCGACTTTCCAAGAGCCACCTTGATTATTACAACCTGTAATAATATTCAAACGATTTTCTGAGAAATTTAACTGAATTGGACGAGGCGTACCTTCAGGCTGGTAGCTCCAAGTATAAGCACTCAAAATTTTATTTACGTTCATTTGTTTTTCTGCATTCACAGTGACAGGAGCAGAGTTCTGATGTACAGATTGGCATGCCACAATTGAAAAAGGTAAAAGAGCAAGGATTAAGTATTTGATTTTCATGCAAGTGTACAATATTTACTTTAACAGATTGTATGTTAATGGATTATTGGGGAAATAAAATAAGGACAATGAAGGCTTTCAGTTTCAGATTGTATCTATTTTGCAACAATGACTACACTAAGTATTTTGCTAAATTAATCAAGATTTAAGAAAGAGAAGTGTGTTTATTTGTCAAAGTTAGTCAAACCGATAAATATCCATGCCTAGTGCACCCATAGAAAAACTACTATGTACAATCGAAAAACGATTACCTGTTCCCATCGCAAAAAATAATGGAGCAAAATGTTCCAGAGTGGGATGATTACGTTCAACGTATGGAATATCTGGCCAATTCAGCACAGCATCATAATCTTGATGAGTCAGTTTATTCACCACGTAATTACGAAAAGAAGAAGCCCATTCGGGAACATGTTGAGCATTTCCATCCCATGATAATTCTGCCAAATTATGGGTGATGCTGCCTGAACCAATTAAGAGAATTTGGCGTTCGCGTAACGGAGCAAGGACTTTGCCAATTTGATAAATTTCATCTGCATTCATGTTCATCGGCAATGAAATTTCAATTACGGGTATATCCGCCTCAGGATACATATGCAATAACGGCATCCAGACTCCATGATCACGTGGTCGGGTGCTATTGGCATGAGCAGGAATATGTTGTTCGGCCAGTAATTTTAAAATTTCCTCAGCCAGTTCTGGTTGACCTGGCGCAGGGTAATGAATTTGATAGAGTTCTTTGGGAAAGCCACGAAAATCATGCCATGTTTGTGGACGCGTTGAAGTACTGATTTCCAGAGACTGACTTTCCCAGTGTGCAGACATGATGATAATCGCTTGAGGTTTAGGTAAATTAAAACTCAAGCGGTGTAAAGCTGGCCCGACTTGTTCAGGATCCAGCGCAAGCATAGGTGAACCATGAGAGATAAATAGCCCGGGAAGTGTTTGTAAATTCATGCTGTTTACCTCATACAAATATCAATTTATCTTGCCAAACATATAACGTTTTAGTTTGATAATTTTGTCTCAAACGATGCATCAAGCGCGATGATAAGGATGATTGTGGTTGATGCTCATGGCTCGATACAGTTGCTCAATCAATAAAATCCGAACCATCGGGTGTGGCATCGTGAGTTTAGATAAAGACCAATGCCAAGCAGCAGCTTGACGGACTTGATCAGATAATCCATCTGGACCACCAATGGCTAAAGCTACATCATTGCCTTCCAGCATCCATGACTTCATCGTCTCTGCAAGTTTTTCTGTGCTTAGCTCCCGTCCGCCAACTTCCAGTGCAATTAGAGTTTCATTCGGTTTGAGTGTATTCAGAATACTTTCACCTTCAATTTGGCAATATTTTAAAATATCGGCTTCTGAATCATTTTTTCCACGTTTCGCCATTGGGAGCTCAATCACTTGAGTCTGCACAAAAGGTTGGATACGTTTGAAATAATCTTCAAAACCCGTGAGTACCCAAGCTGGCATTTTCTGACCAATCGTGAGGATGCGAATTTTCATAATATGGCTCGATGCACAATGCGAACAAATCTAAGTATAACGAGGATCTTAGCGGGCTTCATGTCGATTGTAATTGTATCTATTTGAATGATTAAGCCTTAGACAAAAAAACTAAGTACATTAAAAAAACGCAGCCCACAAAAAGCGTGAAGGGGCTGCGGTTAAAAGGTCATCTGTCTGGAGAATCAGATGACCAGACTAAATTCAACAAGTGAAAATGATGAATTGTTACTTTTATTATGGGGTTAATTGATCAATTTTCAACCTAATGAATGTAAAAAAGAGAGCCTGAGCCACTGCTGTCCCATAGTTAAACTTAAATAAAAAAACCTGAGTCCAAAGTAGTTAAAATATAAGTGCGAACAAACACTTCAACTACAAGGATTCAGGTTTTGTCACATCAGAATACCGTATTTCATCAATTACTCAAACCCATTCTAAGACAAGATTTTGAACGTCTGGCTAAACTGCACCACTCTGGGCAAAAATTAAGATCAGCCACCCGCTGGGATCAGTTTGTTGCCATATTGATGTCCCAACTTTCTTGTCGGCAAAGCTTAAGAGACATTCAATCCAATCTCGAATCCCAGCAGGAAAAGCTCTATCATCTTGGCGCGAAGAGAATTGCGCGAAGCACCTTAGCAAGACTCAACGAAGAACAGCCCGCCAGCCTGTATCAGCAATTGTTCACACAGCTGCTTCAGCGCTGTGAAAACTCTAAAACTGCACATAAATTTAGATTCAAAAATCCGCTGTATTCACTAGATGCCAGTCATATTGATCTTTCACTGTCATTGTGCGCATGGGCAAAAGTGCATGAATCCAAAGCCAGTATTAAACTCAGTGTTGGCTTAAATCACAGCAATACCATTCCTGAATTTGTAGCGCTTGGGGATGGTATTGAAAATGATATGGTGCAAGGCAGAGCATTTAAATTTCCTGCTGGCAGCATTATCGTCTTTGATAAAGGATATGTTGATTATCAATGGTTTGCTCAGTTGACACTTCAGAACGTCAGCTTTGTAACCCGGCTACGCCCAAAGACAGTTTATCAAGTTAAATCAAGCCGCAGCGTATTAGAGACTAAAGGGATTATTGCGGATGAATGTATTGAATTGAGCAGTGCGCATGCCAAGAAAAGAGGCGCACCTGAATTATTAAGACGTATAGAGTTTTATGATACAGATAAGAAAAGAACATTCGAATTTCTGAGCAACAACTTTCATCTGGCAGCATCCACCATTGCTGCAATTTATAAAGATCGCTGGAAGATTGAGTTATTCTTTAAAGCCATCAAGCAGAATTTAAAACTGAAGTCATTTCTAGGTCGAAGCCGCAATGCGATACAAACGCAAATATGGATTGCATTAATTGCCTATTTGCTGGTGAACTTCGCTAAACACATGGCACAAGAAGGATGGAGTGTTCAGCGTTTACTGAGAATTATTCAGGTCAATTTATTTGAAAGGAAACTTTTAAGGTCACTCTTTGTGCCTGATAAAAAATGGCGAAAACAAGAAGAACCTCAATTGAGGTTCTTCTTGTGATATTTGTGGGACAGCAGTGAGCCTGAGCTCTCTTTTTGATTGACATAGTATGAGATTAATGACGTGCAGCTTTTGACTCTTCAACTGGTTTTACGATCGGCGTTTTTGCCAATGGTTTGGGTTGTTCAGTTAAAGCTAGCGGCAGAATCTCATCGATGCTTTTCACGGCTTTAATTTCCAGACCTTCTTTGACATTATCTGGAATTTCAGCCAAATCACGGACGTTATCTTGCGGAATAAATACCAACTTAATTCCGCCACGGTGTGCTGCCAAAAGTTTTTCTTTCAAGCCACCAATACGAAGTGCATTACCACGTAAAGAGGTTTCACCAGTCATGGCAATATCAGCGCGGATTGGAATCCCAGTAAATGCAGAAACCAATGCGGTTGTTAATGCCAATCCAGCAGAAGGGCCATCTTTTGGTGTTGCACCTTCAGGCAAGTGAACATGGACATCAGTTTCTTCAAAACGAGATGCTTCGATTCCCAGTTCATCTGCACGAGTACGAACCACGGTCATTGCAGCGGTAATCGATTCTTTCATTACATCACCAAGCGAACCTGTAGTAATGAATTTACCTTTACCTTTGACTGCTGCCACTTCGATAGTCAATAACTCACCACCGACAGAAGTCCATGCCAAGCCATTAACGCGACCGACTTGAGCTTCATCTTCAGCCATGCCGTAGTCAAATTTATGCGCACCTAAGTAATCTGGCAGATTTTCACCAGTGACATCGATGTGCAAGTTTTTCGACTTCTTGCTCACCGCTTCTTTCACCACTTTGCGTGCAATTTTAGAAACTTCACGCTCTAAACTACGCACACCCGCTTCACGTGTGTAGCGACGAACGATGTCTCGAATTGCTTCTTCATGAACGGTCAATTCACTACTACGTAAGCCATTGTCTTTAATTGCTTTAGGAACGAGGTAACGTTCAGCAATATTAACTTTCTCTTCCTCGGTATAACCCGGTAAGCGAATGACTTCCATACGATCCAGCAGCGCTTCCGGAATATTCATGCTGTTCGCTGTACAGATAAACATCACTTCTGACAAGTCCAAATCAAGATCAAGATAGTGATCGTTAAACTTGCTGTTTTGTGATGGATCCAGAACTTCGAGCAGGGCAGAAGCAGGATCACCACGATAATCCTGTGCCATCTTGTCAATTTCGTCGAGCAAGAATAATGGATTCTTCACACCGACTTTAGTCAATGACTGCACAATTTTACCCGGCATCGCACCAATGTAAGTACGACGGTGACCACGAATCTCAGCTTCGTCACGCACACCACCTAAGGCCATACGCACAAACTCGCGACCTGTCGCTTTGGCGATAGATTCGCCCAGTGAGGTTTTACCTACACCTGGAGGACCAACTAAACACAAAATTGGACCACGAAGTTTTTTCACACGAGACTGAACTGCCAGATATTCCACAATACGGTCTTTGACATCATCTAAACCATAGTGATCGGCATCCAGAATTTCCTGTGCTTTTTTCAGGTTAATACTGACTTTACTTGCGGTATTCCACGGGGTATCCAGAATCACTTCAAGATAATTACGCACCACAGCCGCTTCGCTCGAAGCAGGTTGCATTGCTTTTAACTTGCGAAACTCCGCTTCGGCTTTTTTACGAACATGCTCAGGTAAATCTGCTTCAACCAGACGTTTTTCAATTTCAGCAACGTCATCTTCAGCACCGCCATTCATATCGGAAAGCTCACGCTGAATCACTTTCATTTTTTCATTTAGAAAGTATTCGCGCTGGTTTTTTTCCATTTGGCGTTTTACATTGTCATGTAAGGTTTGCTCGATTTGTTGTTCAGCAGATTGTTGAGTTAAATAGGTTGTTAGCTCTTGCAAATGTGCTTCAAACTCATCATGTCCCAGAAATTTCTGTTTTACATCGATATTTAAAGGCACACGAGTCGCGACAAAAAACATGAGTTGTAATAAGTCATCGATTTTATTTGCAGCCGTCACCAGTTCGCGGGCATTACGTAATTTTGCTTCTGCGTATTGAGCAAATAAAGTACGTAACTCCTGCAAACGAGTTTCCTGATCTTGTTTGTCCATATTAACCGTCATCGGACTTAATTGATGTTCGGCCGTTAGATGGCTATCTTCATCAATAATTTTGGTTAATTTTGAACGGTAAAGACCTTCGATTAAGACCTTAATACAGTTTTCATCATTTTCGTGATTCACAACTTGCACAATCTTCGCGACAGTACCGTATTGATAAAGGTTGTCGTGATCAATTTCTTCAGTAAGAGAATCTTTTTGTGCAACTACAAATACTAAATTGTCACTGTTACGAGCCACATCCACTGCATTGATCGATTTTTCACGACCCACGAATAGCGCAATTTGCATGTGTGGATAAACCACAACATCACGCAACGCTAAAAGCGGTAATACACTTGGAACCTGAGGCTCTAAGGTTTCTATATTCATAATATTTTCAGACATGGGCACTCCTAATGAGTGACAACAATGTTGCCATGTTTTTTATAGTGATGTGTATTTTAAAAATTACAAGGGCATTCATATAGAAAATGCAAAAAAATAAGCAAATCAGTCGGAATTAGTATCCTGAAAGGTTTAACGCTTAAAACGATAAATATTATGAGGTGTGAGGAGTGCATCCAACGGCTGATCCCATGCTTGACGGGGCAAGGTTTGATCAAGCAATTGAAACGTCTGAGCCAAACCTAAACGGAATGGTTGATGTGGGGCTGTTGCCAATGTGCGGTCATAAAAACCACCGCCCATTCCCATTCGGGTTCCATGATGATCACAGGCCACTAAAGGCATCACCAATAAATCAAGATGAGACACAGAATAACCACGACTTGCCATGGGTTCTTTCATACCTAAAGGATGATGAGAAAAACGCTTATTTCTATATTGATGGCGACTGACTTTGACCCACACCAGTTTATTATTCATATTACAGATCATGGGTAAATAAACTTGTTTTTTTAATTTATAACATTCTTCAATTAAAAGCTGCGTGTGAACTTCGCCAAAAGCATGTAGGTAAAGACCGATTTTTTGATGACGAGTCATTATTAAAAATTTTCTAAAAAAGAATAATGCCGCCGAAGCTGAGTTCTTTTGCTGAAATTTGTTTAGCTGTTTTCGCTTCCGAGCTAAACTTTTACGAAGATTTTTCATATTTTTTACAAAATGCCAACTCTCTAACAAATAAACACACAAAATTAAAAGAATATCTCACATGAATTTTATCAAAAAAATAATTTAATTAACCTAATAAATTAAGTTTAAATACAAAATTTAATAGAAAACCCACACTTCCTATTAATTATATTAAATTATATATAGGGATTAAAAATAAAAACTTAACAATATATCTGATTTAAATCAAGTTTATTATTTTTAGTGTGATGGATTTATAATTATTTTAGTTGTAGACTTTAGCCAAAATCAAAAAATCCTATAACTTACTTTACTGGCGGTAACAAATAATGAACAAAGCATACAGAGTCATATGGAACGCTTCTTTGGGAGCTTGGGTTGCGGTTTCTGAGTTAGCTAAATCCAAAGGCAAATCGAAAACTGTAAAAAAAAATAGCAGGAAGTGTAGTGGTTGCAACTGCTGCGATTATTACAGTTTCAGCTCATTCACAGGATATCAATGAAGATTTAAATGTCACAGGTAAAATAACAGCTACCGGCACGATTACTGGTTCGGATGTGACTACCGATAGTGGCGCCTCTCTCAATGATTTGAATAGTAAAGTTAATAATACAACTACAGGTTTGGCCAGCAAAGCTTCGCAAACTGATTTAGATAATCTGACAACAACAGTAAATGGAAAAGCGTCCCAAACTGATTTTAATAACTTGAATAATCAAGTAAATAGCGCAACCACAGGATTAGCTACTAAAGCTTCCAAGGCAGAAGTAACAGCTGCAAAGACGGAAGTTGTGCAAGGCAAAAATATTAATGTAACTTCAACTACTGGAAGTAATGGACAAACCGTTTATACCGTTAAAACTGCGGATGATGTGAATTTCAATACGCTCACCACCACAGGTAATACAAGCATTGGTGGAGCACTGACGGTAACAGGCAATGCCAACTTAAATAATGGTGCCAATTTAAATAATAAGAAAATCACTGGACTTGCCAATGGTACTGCTGATAGTGATGCGGTCAACTATGGTCAGATTAAAAATCTGGTGATTGGGAATAATTATGATGGTATTCAGTATTTTAGAACAAAATCAACCAAAGCTGATGCGAGTGCTTTAGGTGAGGACTCTACCGCAATTGGACCTTTAGCAACTGCAAATGGTCATAATTCAATAGCGGTTGGCAATACATCGCAAGCCAATGGTCTTGGTAGTATTAGCGTTGGTCAAAAATCGATTGCCTATCAGGAAAATAACGTCGCGATTGGTAAAGAATCTGCTGCCTTAGGAAAATACAGTACCGCCATTGGTGCAAGTACTGGTCAGCCTAGAACGCCAGTGTTAACTAACGATAGTAATAATAACAATCAACTCACTGCTATTTATGGTATTCCTGTGACTGCGACGGGTTCAACGCCAGATACCATTACCGAAATTAATGGTACTGCTGTAACACCTGATCAAAGAAATGCTTTTATTGCACTACTGAGTAGTGGTGCCAATCTGGCAGGTGGAGAAGCCAGTCTTGCACTCGGAACCTCGAATCTTGCAACTGGAAATTCCAGTGTCGCTCTGGGTTCAATGAATAGTTCAAGTGCGACTTCGAGTGTCGCTTTAGGTTCTAATAATAATGCAAATGGTAGTTCCAGTATCGCAATTGGGGATCGTAATAGTGCGTCAGCGAGTAATGCGGTAGCCATCGGCACTCAGGCTTCTTCCTCTCGCTCCAATACGATTGCAATTGGTAAAGGTGCAATTGCAGACACCAGTTCTGGGATTGCCATTGGTGAAAATGCAGGCGTAGGATCATCACAAGGTTCAACCACTGACCGTGTAGAACATATCGCGATTGGTAAAAATTCAGGACAAAATGTCGTTGGTAATCAAAACATTGCCATTGGCAGTGGCGCAGGTTCTAATTTATCTCCAGATAACAATTCTAGTTCGGATAGTAATATTGCCATAGGGATTGCAGCGGGAAGTGGCATTAATGGCGATGATAATATTTCCATTGGACGCAATAGTAATACAAATGGAGGAGCCATTACACGTTCAGTGACACTAGGCTCAGAAACCAAAAGCTCTAGCCAGTCTGTTGTAGTTGGAAACTCGTCTAAAGTCACTTCGGGAACCGATGCAACCATTGTGGGATACAATGCTCAAGTCACGGGCACAGGCGGTATTGCACTCGGTGCCAATACCCAAGCAGCTGCCAATAACATTGCGTTGGGTATAAATAGTGATGCTAGTACTAATTCGACGACGAAAGCCTATTTAGTCTCTGATACGATTCCAGATGTTGCGACGGTTGGTTACAGTGTTGTTTCGGTTGGGAACGGAACAACGACTCGAAGAATTACCAATGTTGCGCCAGGGGGAAATCCAACAGACGCTGTGAATGTGAGCCAATTGACTCAATTACATAATGACGTTTCTTCTATATTGGGTTTGACAGGTTCCACCGATGGGAAATTTGGTGAAATTGATATTAATGGTAAAACTTACGGAAGTATTGTCGCGGCAATTGCTGCTAGTGGTGGCGGTGGCGGACCTTTACCTACTGATTATTATGTCACTTACACGAACTCAAGTCAGAATGAAATTAATCTAGGTCCGAATGGCGGAAAAGGAACAACCATCAACAATGTTGCGACAGCGACCAAAGATGATCAAGCCGTTAATTTAGGACAGGTCAAAGCGCTTGCGAAAGATGCCACAGTCAAATATGTGTCCATCAATAGCACTGATGGAGCGAATAAGTTAAGTGACCAAGCGATTGCAAATAATTCAGTGGCTATTGGTCCAAGTACTGGGACTACGGCTGTTGCAGAAAATAGTATTGCCTTAGGTTCAAACGTTCGTACTGAGGCTTTAAATGGTATTGCAATTGGTAATAGTGGAACTCGAGCGAAAGGTGAAAGTTCGATTGCTATCGGTAAAGAAAATACTACGGCAGATATTAACAATATCGCTTTAGGAACTTTAGTCAGTACCAAAGGTATCGATAGTATTGGGATCGGTAAAAATGTTCAGACTGATGCGACGAGCAGTACAACAAATTACGCTATTGCCATTGGTAGTGATGCAGAAGTACAAAATTCAGACCAAGCGATCGTAATTGGTCGAAAGGCGATTGTAAGTCAGGACAATGGCGTTGCAATTGGTAATGAAGCATTGACTCAGGGTGAACAAGGTATTTCTATCGGAAGACAAGCCACCTCATCCGCTGAAAATACCACAGCGATCGGGAATAAAGCATCATCATCGGGACAAAGTGCAAATGCAATAGGTGACAATGCAAAAGCTCAGGCAAAAGATGCAAATGCAATGGGTACAGCGGCAAATGCCTCTGCGCTCAATGCTCTGGCTTTAGGCACTGGAGCTTCTGCTTCATCAGAAAATAGTACCGCAATTGGTAATCAGGCTCGGGCTTCTGCAAGTGATGCAGTGGCACTGGGTAATGGTGCTGTTTCTCAAGCTCAACAAGCAATTGCCATTGGAAAAACAGCAACTGCATATGCAAAAAATGCAATTGCTACAGGTACAAATGCAAATGCTTATGCAGAAAATTCAATTGCATTAGGTAGTAATACAACGGTTAATAATAATCATGCCAACGCTGTAGCCTTAGGAAGTAATTCGGTATCAGGTGATTATAACCAAACGACGAAAAGCACCATTAATGGTCGAGATTATAACTATGCAGGTTCTGGTGCAGGTTTATCTACTGTCAGTGTTGGAACAAAGGATAATGAAAGACAAATTATCAATGTTGCTGCGGGTCGTGTGACTGCTACAAGTACTGATGCTGTTAACGGCAGTCAACTCTTCGCAGTACAGGAAGAGGTACAAAAACCACTTAGCTTTGCTGGTGATAGTGGTACAAAAGTTGATCGTAAGTTGGGTGATCAGCTTAAAGTTACGGGTGGTGCAAGTGGTACATTAACCGAGGGTAATATTGGTGTGGTCGCCAATGGCTCCGATACTTTGCAGTTAAAACTGGCGAAAGATGTGAATTTAACCAATGCGGGTAGTTTAACGGTTGGAACTACTAAATTAACAGATGGAAAAGTGGAAATAAAAGATGCTTCCAATAATAGCAATGTGAGTACATCGACCAATACTGTAATGACAGCAGGTGCGAGCAGTAATACGATCGATGCAAATAGCATTACATTAAAGAATGCTGCCAATAATGTCGTGCTTAGTGGGTCAACAGGAACTTTAACTGGGTTAACCAATAAAACTTTAACTGTATCTGGATTTGCAACGCAAGGACGAGCAGCGACAGAAGAGCAGTTAAAGCTGGTGAATGATACAGCCAATAAAGGTTGGAACATCACGACCAATAAAGATACAGCCAACAAGTCTAATGTAGCGCCAGACGCAACAGTAGATTTCTCCAATAGTGATAAAAATATTACAGTCAGCCATTCAGGTACAAATGTTGATCTAAAACTGGCCGAAGTGGTGAATATTGGGGGGCAGTCTGGAGGCGCCACTATTAGTGTCAATGGTAAAAATGGAACCATTACTGGTTTAACCAATAAAACCTTTGATCCAAATAATTACACAACTGGACGGGCAGCTACGGAAGATCAACTTGCGACACCACTTACCTTCACAGGGGATAACGCGGGTGTAAATGTTCAACGTAAATTGGGTCAGCAGCTCAGTATTGTTGGTGGTGAATCTGTCGCAACAAATTTAACCGATAATAATATTGGTGTCGTTGCAGATAGCACCAACAACAAACTGACGGTCAAACTTTCTAAAGACATCAAACTTAATAGTGTAAATGCCGCGGGTACAGTGATTGATAGCAAGGGATTAACGTTTGTTAATTCGAGTGGTGGGGCTATTCCAAATTCACCAAGTATCAGCGCGACAGGTATCAATGCGGGAACCAATAAGATTACCAATGTTGGCGCTGGAGCAATCACTGATACTTCAATGGATGCTGTAAATGGTAGTCAGATCAAAGGCATTATAGATAAAGGCTTTACCGTCAGTTCAAATGGAAATACAGCCGCTAAGGATACGATTGCCTTAGGTGAAAATGTTGATTTCAGTGCAACTGATACTAATATTAAAGTGACCAATACTGGAAATAATCAAATTACGTTTGGTCTGGAGCCTGTGGTTAAAGTCGGGCCTGCGACTGGAGGAAGTCCTGTTACGATTAATGGCAACACCGGTCAAATTACAGGCTTAACCAATAAAACCACGACAAGTTCGGACTTTGCAACCGTAGGTCGTGCAGCGACAGAAGAACAATTAAAGACGATCCAGACAGGTTTAACTGATTCAGGTTTTGGTCTTAAGGCGGCGGATAGTAATACGGTTAATAAAAAGTTAGGCGAAACCATTGATATTGTAGGCGCCGATAGCAATATCACCACCAAAGTCGTGAATGGTCAGGTTGCCGTTGAGCTTTCCAAAAATATAGATTTGAGCAAAGCGGGTAGTTTAACGGTTGGTAACACTAAAGTGACTGACGGCAAGGTTGAACTAAAAGATGGTGCAAAATCAAATAGCAGTACGGTAGATGGTACCGTGGTGTCTGATGGCACAAATACGACCACCGTAGGTGCATCTCAAATTACGGTTGGGGCTGGATCAAACCCAATTATTATTAATGGAGCCACAGGTCGTGTTAGTGGCTTAACCAATACCACATGGGATCCGAATGCAACCTATAACCAGAAGCAAGCGGCCACAGAAGAGCAGCTTAAATCGGTTAGTGACGTTGCTCAAAATGCCAATAAAGGCTGGAAATTCACTTCAACAAACAAAGGCGGAGTCGCATCAGCTGCGCAGAAGATTGCACCAGATGAAACCTTGGATTTTAATAACACAGACGGTAACATTAAATTAGCTGCTACAGCGAATAATCTGACCGTAAATCTAAATCCTGATGTGAATTTGACTTCAGCCGGAAGTTTAACAGTTGGATCTTCTAGCATAAAAAATAATGAAGTCAAAGTGGGCTCTAATACCTTGACTGACAATGGATTGACAGTGGGTTCGACCAATGTGACCTCTGGTAATGTTACAGGCCTAACCAACAAAACCACGACAAGTTCGGACTTTGCAACCGTAGGTCGTGCAGCGACAGAAGAACAATTAAAGACGATCCAGACAGGTTTAACTGATTCAGGTTTTGGCCTTAAAGCAGCGGATAGTAATACAGTTAATAAGAAGTTAGGTGAAACCATTGATATTGTAGG
Organism: Acinetobacter septicus; assembly: GCF_019355975.1. NCBI lineage: Bacteria > Pseudomonadati > Pseudomonadota > Gammaproteobacteria > Moraxellales > Moraxellaceae > Acinetobacter > Acinetobacter septicus. The sequence goes on from NZ_CP079898.1 coordinate 3,139,367, forward strand.
TGCCGATAGCAATATCACCACCAAAGTCGTGAATGGTCAGGTTGCCGTTGAGCTTTCCAAAAATATAGATTTGAGCAAAGCGGGTAGTTTAACGGTTGGTAACACTAAAGTGACTGACGGCAAGGTTGAACTAAAAGATGGTGCAAAATCAAATAGCAGTACGGTAGATGGTACCGTGGTGTCTGATGGAACAAATACGACCACCGTAGGTGCATCACAAATTACGGTTGGGGCTGGATCAAACCCAGTTATTATTAATGGGGCCACAGGTCGAGTTAGCGGGTTAACCAATACCACATGGGATCCGAATGCAACCTATAACCAAAAGCAAGCGGCCACAGAAGAGCAGCTTAAATCGGTTAGTGACGTTGCTCAAAATGCCAATAAAGGCTGGAATGTTAAATCAGATTCAACTTTAGCATCTACTCAAGTTAAACCAGAAGATACTGTCGATATAGGTCTCGCGAATGACGAAAAGAATCTTAAGGTTGCAGCGACTAATAGTAATGGAACCACGACCATTGACTTTAGTCTGAGTAAAGATTTGCTGCTAGATAGTGTGAATGCTGGTGGAACAGTTATTGATAAGAGCGGTCTAAGATTTGTTGACCCTATTACAGGTTTACCTTTGTCTAATACTCCATCGATCTCTTTAGGTGGAATTAATGCGGGTAACCAAATTATTAGCAATGTGGCCCCAGGTAAAAATGGAACGGATGCAGTCAATGTGAATCAGTTAAATGATGTAAAAGCGATTGCAGAAGAAGGATGGGTGTTTACTACAGCTACATCAGGTAAGGGGCAAACCGTAAATTCATCACTTCAAACGATTAAGCCGAATCAAAGATTTACCATGATTTCTGGCGATAACGTGGAGCTTATTCAAAATGGCGACAAGGTGACTGTTACCACCACGCCAGAAGTGAATTTTGATAAAGTAACGGTCGGCAATGTGGTCATTGACAAAACCACCAATAAAATTACGGGTGTAGAAGCGGGAACCATCGCAGCAAATTCAAAAGATGTGGTAAATGGCAGTCAGCTTCACGATCTGGGTAGCGGTGTTCAAAATATTATTGGTGGCAATACCACTTATGATCCTAATACTGGGACATATACCAATAATAATATTGGGGATACTGGACAAAATAACATCAATGATGCGATCAAATCGATCAATGACACCGCCCAAAATGCCAATAAAGGTTGGACAGTTTCCACCAATGGTCAAAATGCAAGTCAGGTAAAACCAACGGATACTGTGGATTTTGCCAATAAAGACGGCAATATCAAAGTCAATAACACAGGCAATAACATTACGGTTGACTTGGCGAAAGATATTCAAGTTGATAGTGTGAAGGCTGGTGATACAACAGTGAATAACAATGGTTTAACCATCAATGGTGGGCCAAGTGTAACCAAAAATGGTATCGATGCAGCTGGCAATAAAGTCACTGGTGTTGCAGAAGGTAGCATTGCTCAAGGCAGTAAAGATGCAGTCAATGGCAGCCAGATTCATGACATTATCGGTGATGGTGCATTTCAGGGAGGCGATGGCAATACCATTACCAATATTGGAGGCACGGGTGCAACCAACATTAATGATGCGATTGGATCAATCAATCAAAAAGCAGGTCAACATAGCACTGTTGAAGCAGGTCAAAATATTACGGTTAAAGAAAGTACCAATAGTAATGGCGGTAAAGAATATACCGTTGCGACCGCAGATGATGTGAAATTTAACTCGGTCACCTCAAATACCGTGACTGCAAATAATGTGAAAGTTGGCGATGTAAATATTGACCAAAATGGTATCAATGCAGGCAATCATAAAATCACAAATGTGGCACCGGGTGAAATTTCCAGCACATCCAAAGATGCTGTCAATGGTTCGCAATTAAATACCTCGAATCAATATATCGTGAACTCGCTGGGTGGGGGTGCCAAGTATGAAAATGGTCAATTTACTGGCCCTACCTACAATGTAAATAATGGAAGTTATAACAATGTCGGAGATGCATTGGGTGCATTAAATCAGGCAGATATCAATCTTGGAAATCGAATTACCAATCTTGGAGATCGTTTGGAACAAGTGTTCTATAACGTAAACGGCCGTATTGATGATGTCGAGAAAAAAGCCAATGCAGGTATTGCTTCTGCGATGGCACTGGAAGGAGCGCCTTTTGTTGCGGGTAAATTTACCTATGCTGTAGGCGCTGCTTATCATGGTGGAGAAAATGCAGTCGGTGCAACCTTGCGTAAAACTGCGGATAATGGTCGCTGGTCAATTACAGGCGGTGTTGCAGCAGCGTCGCAGGGAGATCCAAGTGTCCGTGTGGGTATCAGTGGTGTGATTGATTAATTTCATGAATGCTCAACAGGAGATGGATGGGCCATCTCCTTTCACAAAAATATTAAAGAGAACAAAAGCTATGCAAATCAAAAAAACTTTTATGTTCGCTGCAATGTTGGGCTTTATGATGTCTGCAACAGCAGCTGAACCGACGGCAACGACAGAACAAATTACTTTCCCTGACATCAGTAAAAGCTATCTTAAACAGGTATTGCGTTATGAAGTGGCTGATGTAGTTCGTTTAGATACTGGATTGAATAAAGACCAGATCAGGCACCTATTAGGTAATCCACAATTTAATGAAGGAATTTTTGGTGCAAAAGTCTGGAATTATGTGTTGGATATTCGTGTACCGAACAGTAATGATTATAAACGTTGCCAGCTTCGTATTGATTTTGACAAGAACAACAAGGCTGAGCGATTATCTTGGAAAGGTCAGGATTGTGAAGCTTTAATACATCCTAGCAATCCAGCACCAACTTTAACCCCAACTCCAGTACCTGTTGCTCCAGCACCCGTTCGATCAAAAGATATCCTATTCGCTTTTGATCGCTCAGATGTTGCAGGAATTACAACTGGAGTAGATTCGGTCAAAGAAATTGCAGAACAGATTAATCATTCACAAGATCATCGTCCTGTGATTGTTGCGGGTTATACCGACCGATTAGGGTCTTATGCCTATAACCAAAAACTTTCTGCAAAACGCGCACAAACGGTAGCGACATTGTTGACGCAATATGGCATTGATTCTAATCGTATAAAGATAGAAGCGAAAAATCAGACCACTGCCTATCAACAATGTGGGACAAACTCAGATAAGTCTCAACTGGTTGAATGTCTAGAACCCAATCGCCGTGTCAATGTAAATTGGTAAGTCAAGCAAATTGATAAAAAAGTACGCTTGAGGCGTACTTTTTTTAAGACTTATTTGATAACACTTTGGGATGCATCACTAAACGATAATAAGCAATGAATAAGAAAGTCCCTGCGGCACAGCTCAAAAAGATCAGTTTAGGTAATACAAAATAAGTTTGGGTACCCATCTGATTGAGTTGTATAAACAATTGAACAGCATGCGTGGAAGGCAAAAGCCAAGTAAAACCCTGTATCCATAACGGCATTGCTTGAATAGGCCAGGCAATGCCTGTTAATAAAAATAAGGGAATAGAGGTCGAAACCAGAAAAAGTCCAGCTCGTTCAGACATATCCAAGAGTGAACCAAAAAGTAGACCTAATCCACTGACACAACTGACGAAAATGGGTACAGCCAACAGCATTCCCCAGAAGTTTCCGCCACGTGGATAGTCATTAACCCAAAAAATGAAGCCGAATAAATAAAAACAACCTAAGCAACCTATGGTAAAAAAGCAGGCAAAAATTCCCCAAAATTCACTTGCTTTCGGACGCCAGTTTTTTTCTCGAAAACCGCCAATCAACATGCCCAAACCTAAAACGATGGTTTGATGAATAATCACAGGTGCGACCGCAGGGAAAATATAACTTCCATAACCTGATAAGGTATTAAACAAAGGGATTTGGTGGATTGAAAGTTCGGGTTTGAAATGTGAAATTTTTCCAAAGCGTTCGGCTTGTTCACGAATCGCATTTTCAATCGCAGTGGCTAAGCCTAATCCAATATCTTTGGTTTTTAAAAAGTAGGCAGTACTGATATAAAGTCCGATCCCTCCAACTTCGCCGCGTTGAATACTGTTAGACAAATTGTTGGGTAAATACAAGATGCCATCCGCTTTTTGGTTACGCACCATTTGTTCGGCTTCAAGAAAATTACCAGTAACTGCTTTAATCTTCACATCAGGACTATTGGCAACTTGAGTAATGATCGTTGAAGTGACGACACTCTGTTCTTCATCTACAATGACGATAGGAAGAGATTCAGCGTGTTCTGCCTTATAGGCCGTTGGATAAAAGATACTATAAAAGAAAACAGATAAAATGACGGTGGTCAAAATAGATGAGTTTTTAAAAATATTTTTAAATGTTTCAAGATAATAGTGAAAGAAATTATGCATTGCTTTGCTCCTTCACTAACTTTTTCATGAGTAACACACTCAGCGCAAAATAAAATAGACAATAGCCCAGTAAGATGAGAAAAGACCAAACTGAAATTGAGATATCACTCCCTACAACCCATTGCTCTGTTTGTAAACGTGCATAAGGGGTATAAGGAATGATCATTGACCAAAACTGAGTAAAAATGGGAGCATTATTTAATGGTAATGTGACACCCGCAAAGCTTAACGATGAGCCTCCATAAACTGCAATAAACCCAAAAGTTCGTCCTAAATTTTTACTGGCAAGCACTACCGTTGAACTAATAAAGGCATAGGCAAAATACAGTAAAATTTGTCCTGCCAGTATCATCACTAAGCTTCCTGCAACAAACCAACCTCTAATCTCGATTAACCAAAACATCCACGCCCAAGTCCAGAAAGTATAAATCACCACATAGACCAATATTTTTGCAAAAAGTGCTTGGATATAATCATCTTGGTTTGCCCAGTCAGGTACAGTTTCTCTTTTTAATTCCTGTCCAATCGCAAATGCCACACAGCAACATAGTAATAAATGTAAAATAGCAGGAATAACAAAAGGTTCTAAGTAAAATTCATAACTTAAATTTGGATTATATAAAGTTGAAATTTTAACGTTGGGTGTTGGCATACTGAGGTAAGGCAGCACATTTCCCAGATAACTTTCTCCAGCAAAATCTGCCATGCCATTCAAAACAGACAAAAGCATGGCCGATGAAACCGTATTTCCCACACTAAAAAATGACTGATTAAACACTATACTAATTTGGGCATCCTGTGCATTGACCAAACGCTGTTCTGCGCCCGCAGGGATATGGACATAACCCCAGATTTTGGTTTGGTTGAGTAAATTCTCAACTTCAGTCTGGTTTTGAGTTTGATATTTTACATCGAGGGTATGATTGAGTGATAAATCACGACTAATGTTACGACTGAGTTCACTCTGATCCTGATCGATGACGGCAATGGGTAGATGATCAGGTTTGCCCGTATAAAACATGCTACCAAATAACAAAATGATAAATAGTGGGGCAATCACCACCATTGCCAGATCCCACTTATTGTGAAGGAGATAGCGTAGCTCTCGTAACATACTGGCCAGCATGTTTATTTTGCCTCAGTCACTTTAAAGACCACACTCATTCCTACCTTCAAATCTGGTATGGCATGTTCTGGGACTAAATGTAGTTTAAAACTACGAATGTCATAACCACCTGTTTGGCGCGTGGTTTTAATCGTGGCGAATTCACCTTCCGCATCAATATTTTTAATTTTAAACTCGACTTTTTGATTGAGCGCAGGAATATAACCTTCTAGAGTCTTGGCTTTATACACCGAGCGATATTGATCTTCACGCACATTTAAACTCACCCAAAGTTCATCATCTTCCAAAATACTAACCACGGGTACAGCGGTCGCGACCAGCTCGGATGGTTTGCCGTAAGTTTTAGAAATAGTTCCATTGACAGGTGAATACAGTTTGGTTTCACCTTCAAGTGCGTTAGCTTCTGCTAATGCAGCCTGAGCAATTTCAACCTGCGCATCCGCCATTGATTTTTGTTCAGGGGTGCTGCCGCGTTTGGCTCGGGCATATTGTTGATAAGTTGCTTCGCTGAGTGCTTTGGCAGATTGTTGAGCAGCATACATTTCATCACGACGTTGCCGTGAAATTACACCTTCTTGATAGAGCACGGCTCCACGTTGATAGGTTTTAGTGGCCAGTTCTGCCTGTGCCTGTACACTTTTCCAATTGGCATACAACGTCTCAATGTTTTCTTGCTGTGAACCACGTTCAGCCGTGGATTGCAGCGCTTGTGCAGATTGTAAGGCAGCCAGAGCTTGCTGTTTCTTTGCCTGAATTTCAGGGCTAGTTAACAACACCAGTTCCTGTCCTTTTTTTACTTTTTGCCCTTCAGAGACATAAACTTGTTCGATCCTACTAGGCACTTTGGTACTGATATGTAAGGTTTCAGCTTCTACTCGACCTTGCACTTGTACTTGTTTGGGTTGGTAGGCTTTCCATAATCCATAAGCAATCAGTCCCAGGAGTAATAACACCACAATTGCAACGATGACTTTCAAGAGTCCTTTGTTTTTAGGTTTTTCAGACTTACTTTGCTGTTGTTCCGTTTGATTTTGCTCGATCTGATCAGGTTTTGCTTCTGTATTCTCTGGATTAGAAGAGGAATCTGGATGTTGAGCGTCAGATGGTGGTTGATCTTGATTCATCATGTCCTCTCCTTTAACGAATGAAATCGGTATTTGGTTGGTTTACATAAGCTTTAAAGTTTGAAATCGATCCGTGACTTTGTAATAAAGTCGCCAATGATAAAATATATTTATAGGCATTGAGCGCCATTTCGCTATCTAAAGCATTTAAGGCATTTTGAGCATCAATCACTTGTGTTGCAGTACCCATATCTTCTTTAAAGGACAGCTCTTGAATGCGTAAATTTTCCTGTGCCGCTTTTTGGTTTTGTAAAAGTAAACTATGGGTCTGTTGTGCTGAATGAAGTTCGCTATAAGATTTATTCAGCACATTTTCAATTTCTTGTTTGGTACGTGCCGTAAGTAATTCTGTAGCATAACGTTTAAGTTCGGCAGAATGGATACTTTTACTTTTATCAATGCCTGAAAATAAGTTATAGCGAGCTGCAATACCAACGATCCAGTTTTCTTTATCATCGAGGCTATATTCACCAAAAGCAAATAAATTTGGTTTTTTGGCGGCTTGTTGAGCTCGAACATTTTCATTGGCAATTTGAGTATCCATTTGCATTTTACGCACCAGACTGGACTGTTCTGGATAGGTGGCCATTAAATTGTCTAATGATTGAGTTTGGGCTTTGTTAACAAATAACGGCGTAGTAAGTTGATTCACTTGATTGGTTCTGAGCAGATTATTGAGTTGAAACTGACTACTTTGTAAATTTGCCTGTGCATTTTGCAATAAACGCTGCGCATTGTTCCTTGCCACTTCAAACTGCATGCGCTGTCCTTTACTTAAAAAGCCCTGTTTTTCAAGTTTGAGAGCATTATCCAAATGCCGTTGCATGGCATTAAAATTAAATTGACTAGATTTCAGCAATTGCTGTTGTAATTGCACATTGAAATAAGCCTGAATCATTTCAAAGCGTTGTACGTCTTGTTGTTGCTCGGTATTAAGTTCTGAACGTTGTGATTGGATCGCTGCAATTTGTTTGGTTGATTTGAGTAAGCCGCCTGTATAAAGCGGCATGACCATCGAGATAGATGATCTGATTTGTTCATCTTGTAAGATTAAATTGGCGTAATTAGGAACCATGTTGACGCCATCATGAATAACACCACTGACTCCATTTTCAATATCACCAATGATATTAGGAGGAATCACATTTTCCCATTCATTCAACTGGTTATCGAGTTTCTCATTCAGCGCATTTTCAATGCCCTGTTTAAATGAATTTAATGGCACATCTACTTCGTTGTGAAATTTATAGGCGCGAACATTCAAATCAATCCGTGGTAGCCCCAAACCTTTTACAGCTTCGGCATCCAATTTTGCAGAACTTTGCAGGGCTTGATTGGCCTGAGAGGTGTACGAGTTTTCAAGCACTTGCTGTTCAGCTTGTGCATAGCTATAACTTTGGGCTTGTACTTGAGCGCACAAGCCTGTAAAACCTAATCCAACCGCCATGATCTTGAATAAAGTCTGCGTCAAGAAGGTTGGTTTTGTTGTATAAACCTGACGTCTAAATTTCATAGAAAACAACTTTTAATATTTTCAGCTAGTGTAATCGATTATTTATAAAAGTAAGTTATTGAATTGTTTACAATACATTTGTATAACAGGCTTAAACCGCTGATCAAGTCCAAATCAAACCCTAATCTTGATCAAGCAGGAGATTGTCAGTTTGATATTAGCCTAAATTAAGATTTTGAATAGACTAAATCAAGAGACTTAGCAGTTCATATTGAAATATTTATGGGTTCAATTACTGCACGAAACTTCAAGATATGGTTAAATGCCACATTCAGTTTTGTTTCACTCTAACAAAGGAAAAATCATGCGCGCGTACAATTTCTGTGCTGGTCCTGCTGCATTACCCACTGCCGTTTTAGAAAAAGCTCAAGCTGAGTTATTGGACTGGCACGGTAAGGGCCTTTCCATCATGGAAATGAGTCATCGCAGTAAAGATTATGTCGCGGTTGCGGAAAAAGCTGAAGCGGACTTGCGTAAACTGATGAATATTCCTGAAAATTATCAGGTTTTATTTTTACAGGGCGGGGCATCACTTCAATTTTCAGCGATTCCACTCAATCTTTTGGGTAAAAATCCTAAAGCAGACTATATTCATACTGGGATTTGGTCAGAAAAAGCCTTAAAAGAAGCACAGCGTTATGGCGAGATCAATATCGTAGAAGCGGGTACAACGCTCAATGGCAAACTGGCGATTAAAGACCAAAGCGAATGGAATTTATCTCAAGATGCTGCCTATGTACATTATGCTGATAATGAAACTATTGGCGGTTTACAGTTCGCGGGTGTTCCAGAGGTGAATGCACCTTTAGTATCTGATTTGTCTTCAAGTATTTTGTCTGCGCCAATTGATGTATCCAAGTTCGGTTTGATTTACGCGGGTGCGCAAAAAAATATTGGTCCAGCGGGTTTAACGATCGTCATTGTTCGGGATGATTTATTGGATCAATCTCGTTCAGAGATTCCTAGTATTTTGAAATATTCTGCACAAGCAAAAAATGATTCAATGGTGAATACGCCTGCGACTTATTCATGGTATTTGTCTGGTTTGGTTTTTGATTGGTTACTCGAACAGGGTGGGATAGAGGCTATTCATCAGGTGAATCTGGAAAAAGCCAAATTGCTTTATGGTTATATCGATGCCAGCGACTTTTATAATAACCCGATAGCTGAAGCGAATCGTTCAATTATGAATGTGCCATTTACTCTGGCAGACGAAGCTCTGGAAAAACTGTTTTTGAAAGAAGCTGAAGAAAATCATTTGTTAAATCTGGCGGGACACCGCTCAGTCGGTGGGATGCGTGCGAGTATTTATAATGCTGTTCCGATTGAAGGTGTACAAGCTTTGGTGAACTTTATGGATGACTTTGCTCGACGCAATGGTTAATTGAGCAAAAAAATAAAGCCCTCAAAATGTGAGGGCTTTGTTTTGCATATTTGATATATCAAAAAACCAATAAAATTAGGCAGCTAATAAGCCAAAATGGTAAAAAATCATGGCTGCGAGAAACATTCCAAGAATAAAAAAGCAAAAGGCGCCTTTGTCCAACTTAATTCGTTGACCACTAAATTGGATGAGACTATAGCTTTGTTGTTCTCGAATAATTTTCATTAATGAGCCTAATAATTAAATTATTGTGAAAATATATTAATTATTCGTAGTTTTAGCATAAATATTCGCCTGAATCCAGAGGTTGCCGCGAATATACTGCCCAATTTCAAAGTTTTTATACAAATGTTGTTTTGTTGCAATACGAATTAATGTTGCAGGCAGATTATCTTCTAAAACTAAAGTGACATCATAAAGGGTATATTCCTCATTCATAAACGTCATGGAAGTTTTACCTACAATATTACCCTGAAACCACGCTTCATCTTCCTGACCCATTGTTTCGCCATATAAATAGGCCACCATTTTAGAAAAATCAACAGTGACAGGTTCTTTATCTTCAGGGGTTTTCGGCTCCCATGCATTAATCAGTTCCTGTAAATTTTCAGGTGCCACGCCATTATGTTCAGCTAAAATATCATTTAATGCTCGATGATGTTTAATTGAGGCTGGATCATCCACAATAATCGTTTCATTATCCGCTACCTGTTCTAACTCATAGGCCCAAGCATTGAGTTGAACCTGATAATTTTGATCTTTTTGATAATGGCCATGATTGACAGCATATAAATTATCAAAGGCATAAATAATCGTGTTTGCATTTACTTTTAGTCGTAATACTGCTTGAGTCGCAGAATCCGAAGTAATAATTCGATCAATGGTCGCATTAAATTTATACGGACTTTCAAATGTAGGAAATGCAGTTTTTAATGCTTTTGGTTTATTATTTTCAACTGCAATAATCTGATTCAGTTGAATAGGAGACTTTGCAGGGCCTTGAATGAGCCAAAAAGCCTGATCTATTTCTTCTTCACATTCACAAATCCCCATCGGCATAACAGGGCTATCTAAAGCCAAGCCCAACCATTTTGGGACATCTTGCTCAGGCTGGGTAGAAAGAAGTGTCCAGTGCTGCGCATGACTGCCAAAATTATTTTCTTCAATGTGAATGATTTCAGGGCTGTTTTGATTTTTCATATTGGCTGTGAATCGAAAATGGATAACTTGATATATTAAATCGAGCATATCTTGGTTTTTTCAAGTCTAGCACTGTAATTATGTAAAAAAAACATCAGGATTTTTCACCCGAATAAATATCCATGCGCAAAACTGAATCTGTTAAAATATTGCTTATTTTCGTCCAAGAGACATGCAGTTGTTAGCATTCAAGTTATGGGTAGATGCAGATGCATTGCCTAAAATTCTGCGTGAAGTGATTTTACGGGCATCTGATCGTTATCAACTCGAAGTGACCTTCGTCGCCAATCAAAATGTCGGGATTACACCATCAGTTCGAATTAAATCCATTCAAGTCATGAGTGGTGCAGATCAGGCAGATCAAGAAATTGTGGAGCGGATGCAAGAAAATGACATTGTCATTACGCAAGATATTCCGCTTGCAGCGCAAGTGATTGAAAAAGGCGGCGTTGCGATTCATCCGCGTGGTGAGGTTTATACCACAGCAAATGTTAAGGCGCGTCTACATCTTCGTGATTTTATGGATACCTTGCGCGGCGCAGGTGTACAAACAGGTGGGCCACCGCCAATATCTGAACGGGATAAACGAGAGTTTTCGAGTGCTTTGGATCAAACCATTTTGAAACAAAAGCGTAAAACAGCATGAGAATCCAGAATGCTATCTAAACGTAACATTGTCATAACCTATGTTGTGTTGGTGTTTATCTGGGCCACTACGCCTCTTGCGATTGTGTGGAGCGTGTCTGATATTTATATATTATGGGCAATGGCGTTACGTTTTTTTATTGCTTTACCCATTGCTGCGATTTTATTGTTTTTTCTCAAAGTTAAATTTCCTACCGACAAAGTTGCACTACAGAGTTATGTGGCGGGTTCTTTTAGTCTGATTGGTTCGCAGATTTTTACCTATATCGCAACACAATATTTAAGTTCGGGAATTATCGCGTTAATGTTTGGTCTAGCGCCGATTATTGCAGGACTAATGGCGCATTTTGCTTTGAATCAACATCTGAATCGATTGCAATGGCTAGGAATGTTTGTGGCGATTTCTGGGCTTGCACTGATTTGTTTTGCTGGATCTGAGCAGAATATTCAGCCCATTGGGATTGGTTTAATGCTGATCAGTGTATTTATGTATTGTCTATCCATTTTTTGGGTCAAGAAAGTCAATGCCAATGTACAACCGATGGCACAGGCAACAGGGTCGATTTTAGTCTCAGCTTTAGGAGCAATTTGTTTGATGCCGTGGATTTGGCAATATGCACCCACACATCTACCTGAAGCTAAATCGTTATTGGCCTTAATTTATACCGTGATTATGGCATCGTTGATCGCGATGTTTTGTTATTTTAAATTGGTACGCAATATCAAAGCGACGACTTTATCACTCACCAATGTCATGACACCACTTTTGGCCATGTTGGTTGGTGTTTTGGTCAATCACGAAAAACTATCCATGTTTGGGGTGATAGGCGCGGCGATTATTTTAATTGGGTTATTTCTATATTTTTATAAAGATTTACAAGCCAGTCGTAGATTACAAATGCACTTAAAACAGCAAAATTCCAAGCAATCATTTGAAAACGAATAACCTTCATAAAGATTTAGTTAGTCGTTTAATATTTGTTCCGCAATACATTCTGCTAGCTTCACTCGATCGTGTGGATGCAAGGTAATAAAATAAACCCCTGTTTTAAATTTATGATCATCTTCAGGAATGCTATATACCACTTGAGCCGTCACCGCGATATGAAAATAGTTGTCAGGATGACTAAGGGTGATATGAATATAAGTGCTTTCATTTAATGACTCAGATGCATAAAAACTGAGTCCAGTTTCAGAGACATTGACTTGTTCAGTACTTGGTAAGATGGATTGAACGATAGAGTCGTACAGAGAACCCGTAATTAAATTCAATTTTTGATTAAATAAAGATAAGATACGAGCAATTTGTTGATCTTTTTGATTTAATTGTTCTAATTCGTAGCTAAACGCATGATCAATTTGATCTAATTCTGCAAGTAGTAGAAAATAGCGCGGCAAAACAAAACTTGGATCGTAAGGATCGTTAAGCGCAACTGCATCAGAAATAATCTGATAGTTGATTCTTAACGCAGCATCTATACGAGACATGACACGGCGTTCAGTTATACCACTCGAATGCTGTGAATTTTCCATAATGAAATTACCTCGGATTAGATGGTATGTTTAAACCAATCTCGTTATATATCGGGTTGAGATATACTCGCGCACGGCGTAGTAATCACTTTATTTCTTTTATTGCATTGGTTTCCATGATTGGTCTCACCTTAGGTGTTGCCGTACTCATCACCGTGCTATCGGTCATGAATGGTTTTGACCGTGAGTTGAAAAACCGTGTCTTAGGCATGATACCTCAAGCTACTGTTTCTTCAACACAAATTTTAACAGATTGGCCAGAACTTGCAAAAAAAATTGAAAGTCATCCGCATGTCACGGGTGTTGCCCCTTTTACCCAGTTACAAGGCATGTTGACTGCACATGGTCAGGTGGCAGGCATTATGGTGACTGGGATCGAACCCAAATACGAAACCAAGGTTTCTATTATCCAAAATCATATGGTTGCAGGGAATATTAATAGCCTGCAAAAAGGTGAGTTTGGCATAGTATTGGGTAAACAAATGGCAGATGCATTGGGGCTGGGTCTTCATGATAACGTGACCTTAGTGCTTCCCGAAGCAACGCCATCGCCAGCAGGTGTCGTACCGCGTTTTAAACGTTTCAAAGTGGTGGGAATTTTTAGCATTGGCGCAGAAGTCGATTCGATGATTGGCTATATCGCCCTAAATGATGCTTCAACGCTGTTACGTTTGCCCGATGGCGCACAAGGTATCCGACTAAAATTAGACAATATCTTTCAGGCACCTCAAGTCGCAAATGACATTGTGAAAACCCTGCCACCGAACTTTTATGCATCTGACTGGACCTATACTCACGGTAACTTATTCAGTGCGATTCAGATGGAAAAGGCGATGGTGAGTTTGCTACTGTTCTTAATTGTGTTGGTAGCGGCATTTAATATCGTATCCTCTTTAGTGATGGTCGTGACCGATAAAAAATCAGATATTGCCATTTTGCGAACCTTGGGTGCTTCTCCAGCGACCATTACCAAAATTTTTATGGTACAAGGCACGGTGATTGGTGTGATTGGGACCGTTGCAGGTGCGATTTTGGGCATCATACTAGCGACCAGTATCAGTAATGTGATCGACTGGCTCAATACTGCTTTTGGCTGGCATTTGTTTGACGCTTACTTTATTAACTATTTACCGTCGTATTTAAGATGGCAAGATGTGGTGTTGATTGTTTCTGTGTCTTTAATCTTAAGCTTTTTAGCGACCATTTATCCAGCTTTGCGTGCTGCAAAAATTCAGCCTGCGGAGGCTTTACGTTATGAGTAAAATCGTTCTGGAAGCCAAAGATATTTATAAAAGTTTTACCGATGGTAAATCCAAGGTTGACGTGATTAAAGGTCTGTCTTTACAGGTGAACGCGGGTGATTTTGTCTCAATCGTGGGAGCAAGTGGTTCTGGTAAAAGTACTTTACTGCATGTATTGGGCGGACTGGATCAGCCAACGCAAGGTCAAGTATTTTTAAATGGTCAGCGCTTTGACACTTTAGGTGAAGCGGAGCGCGGTTTTAAGCGTAATGAATATTTAGGCTTCGTTTATCAGTTTCATCATTTGTTACCTGAATTTACGGCACTCGAAAATGTAGCAATGCCGCTTATGCTGCGTAGTAATAGCAACTTTAAAGAGGTGAAACAACGTGCAGAGTATTTGCTAGAACGAGTTGGATTATCACATCGTTTGGAACATAAACCTGGTGAGTTATCGGGGGGTGAAAGACAACGTGTGGCTTTAGCTCGTGCCTTAGTGACTAAACCTGCTTTAATGTTAGCCGATGAACCCACAGGTAATCTGGATCGTAAAACAGCGATGACGATTTTTCAGTTGTTGATGGATCTGAAAAAAGAGCTGAATATGGCCATGCTCATAGTCACACACGATGAGCAGCTTGCTCAATCCGCAGATTCAATTTTGCATATGCAAGATGGTTTATGGGTTGATCAAATTAGCTAAGATGAAATGATTTACCGACCAATAACCTTTTAAAGCTCATGAAAATGGGCTTTAATTTTGCCCAAAAAGAATGCCTATAAAATTACATGTTAAAAATTATATTGTTGGGATGGATTGCAGGCATCAGTTTGATGGGATATTCATTGCCTTACCTGAAATCGATCAGCGTTTATGTTATTGTATTTGTTTTGATTTTATGGATGATTTATTTTGTAAAAATAAAAACATGCAGCGAAAATATATCCTTTAAAGCAGTTCTAATCGCAAGTTCAACATTTGTTATGTTGATACTTGGTGATCTATACACAGATCATGCCTTGACTGAACATCTTAAATATAAAGAAATGACGTCAAGAAGGGCATCTGAAGTCATCTATATTCGAAAAATCGGAGAAAGTACAGAACACGGAATTAAGCAGCCAATAGAAATTTTATCTCAAAATAAACCTACTGTTATATGGCTAGCTTATATTGATGATCAGCTTTTGGAAAATATGCAGATTAACAATAATAGCTTAGCGCTAGGACAATATTATCAGGTACAGGGAATCGTGAAGCCTGTGCATGGTTATGCGAATGCAGGAGGATTCGATCAGGAAAAGTGGTTTGTTCAGCAAAACTGGATGTCAGGCTTTCAAGTCCAACAGATTCAGCCCTTATCGATGCAACAAGTTTATGGTTTGGGTTTTCAGCAACATCTCAAACAGCAAAACAATCTCTGGCACAAATTTGGTCTAAATGTTGAGCAATTGCGACTGGATTTTCGTATTCAATTACTACAGCAACCCCTGAAATATGAAGCATTAATGCTGGCGCTGTTGACAGGTGATCGTAGTTTATTGGATAAAAATACGGAACAAATGTTTCAGCGCTTTGGTATTTCACATTTATTGGCGATCTCTGGTCCACATGTACTCATCTTGGCGGCATTATTTACATGGCTACTAAGCTCCATAATCCATAAATACCAGCCCACACTTTATTTAAGATTTCCCAGAAAAATTTTGATGATTGTGCCATTTTGTAGTTGTGTTTTTATTTATACCGCATTTGTGGGCTTTGAAATTCCAGCATTACGCACCTTACTATTCACCCTGATTGCCAGTTTATTCTTAATCTTTAAACATGAAATTCGACCGTTTAATTTGCTGTTATATACCGCAAGTCTGAGTGTATGGATTGATCCATTGAGTATTTTATCGGCTGCTTTTTGGTTATCTTATGGTGCTTGTTTTATTTTATTAAATATTTATCAATCCATGCAGCATCAGTCAGATTCAGTACCTAATCTAAGGCAAAAAATCTGGAAAAACAGCAAAATATTGGTTCAATCGCAATGGAAAATTTTTATTGCTTTATGTCCACTGGTGCTTATATTTTTTAAACAGCTGTCTTGGATCGCGCCGATTACCAATCTGATTGTGATCCCATTTTTAGGTGGGGTGATCGTGCCACTGGGCATTATTGCAGCTTGTATCTCCTTGATCATTCCGTCTTTGGGACAGCTACTTTTTCATATTAATGACTTATTAATAGGTCTTTTATTTTTTATTTTAAACGGTCTGGATCATCTTTTTCAGCCTGAGCTGTACGCATTTGCTTTAACTCCCATGCTTTTGCTCAGTTTTAGTCTCGGTATTGTGTTGTTATTTTTACCTAGAGGTAGTATTCCAAAGTCATGGGCAGTGTTATGTATTTGTCCCATATTTTTATTGGCATGGATTAAACGGGATACACAGATATCGGTGATTGATGTAGGGCAAGGGCAGTCTGTTTTTGTACAAGATGCATCTCTGCGTATGCTGATTGATACGGGCGGTTATTATGATGAAAGCAAATTTAGTATTGGTCAAAATGTTGTGGTTCCTTATTTAAAATCTCAAGGGGTTGCACAACTTGATCGTATTTTACTTTCTCACTTGGATCAGGATCATAGTGGAGCGCTTGCTGCTGTTTTGCAGCAAACCAGAGTCAAGCATTTAATGGCCAATGAAACCCTACCACAGCCCACATTATCGTTACAAACAGATGCTTCTTTTTCCAGATGTCATACGGGTCAAACATGGCAGACTTCAGAGATACGCTTACAAATACTTTCTCCTGAACCTGTTGATGATCAAACAATTCAATACAACCGAAATGAATATTCCTGCGTGGTCTATCTGGAGCTGTTGAAGGCGAATGGTTTACGTCGATTTTTAATTATGGGCGATGCTGGCTGGGAGACCGAATATCAAATTTTGCATAAGTATCCCGACTTAAAAGTTGATGTTTTGGTGTTGGGACATCATGGTAGCAAGCACAGCTCATCTTATGATTTTTTAAAACATTATCAGCCTAAAATCGCGGTTGCATCCGTTGGATATACCAATCGTTATGGACATCCGAGTTTAGAAACCTTATCTAGATTAGATGCTTTACATATTCCGCTTTATACCACGATCCAGTCAGGAACGATCACGTTTAAGGTGGAAGATCATGAAGTAAAACTGGAACAATATCGAAATACAGTTAAGTGGCTGAATCTGTACGAGTCATATTAAGTTTTTTGGCTTGTTCACGGACTTGTTCTACTTTTTCCAAAGCATCTTCATCCTCTAGCGTATAAACATTGTCGAGTTCAGGATTCGCTTTAAAGCGCTTATAACTCCAATGATAATGTTGAGGATATCGACGAATTAGATTTTCAATGGCGTGATGAATGACCAAGGTGCCATGTGCATCTGATCCTTCATAGATCGCAGGATCAATCGGTTCGATAAACATGTCAAAACCATCACTTTCATTTCGAATCGCGTACAGAAGAAGTGCCTTGGCTTTGGTTTTTTGAATGAGTTTTGAACTTAGGTTACTTGATGCAAGTGGAATACCAAAATAATCGACCATTTCTCCACCTACGTGTGGGGAGTGATCGGGTAAAATCACTGTCGTTCCACCTTTCTTCAAGGCTTTAAAAATCTGACGAACACCACTTTCATCAGTGGGAACCAGATTTGCCTGTTCTCGGCTTCTTGCTTCACGGACAAATACATCTGCATCTGCATTTTTAACAGGTTTATATAAAATGGTCATGGCTGTAAATTGTGCACACCATGCATTCATCACTTCCCATGTACCAAAATGTGGAACAATTAAAACCAAGCCTTTATTTTCGGCTAAGGCTTCGTGGAAATAATGCTCACCTGTAATATTTTGAATACGAGAAATATTTTTCTGATTAGACGAACCCCAAACACTAAAGAACTCAAAATATGAAGTGAGTTCATTACGAATGGCTTGTTGTGTAATCTGATCACGTTCATCTTCAGTCAAATAAGGTAAAGCGATTTGTAGGTTTAGCTGAATGGTTCTAGACGTTTTGGTAATTTTTAAAGTGTTGACTAATCCTGCGAGCATACGCGCAATAAAACGTGAAAATTGAATAGGCTGTCGGCTAACGAACCTTAAAAGACGGTAATTGAAGCTATGAGTATCAGGTGTCGTCATTATCAAAAAAGTGTTGAATAAAGTAAGGAAAAAATCATCGGACAAAAATATTATAAGTGAAATCCTATCGATTAAATAGTTTTTACCGATTCAGTGTATATAATGGCAGAGATTTTAACTTTTTGGGTTGTTTTTTATGTCCGATTGGCCACCAAAACCACAAAATGAACCATCGAATAGCAATAATAAGGCTGGACAGGAATGGCAAATTTTGGAAAAAGCGGTTCTTGCCTCTGTAGAAGAACAACGTCGAGCCAGACGTTGGGGAATATTTTTCAAACTTCTCACCTTTCTTTACTTAATTTTCATTATCGTTGTTTTGGGTCGTGGGTGTTCTAGTGTAGAAAGTAGTACAACGACTTCAAGTTCAAGTCCGCATCTGGCGGTCGTGAATATTATTGGTACGATTGATTCAGGTAACCAGTCCGTCAACAGCGAAGATACCAATAAAGCACTGAAACGAGCATTTGAGTCAAAATCAAGTCAAGCTGTAGTGTTAAATATCAACTCTCCAGGTGGATCACCTGTGCAGTCTGATGAAATTTGGCAACAAATTCGATATTTAAAACAACAGCATACCGACAAGAAAGTCTATGCAGTGATTGGTGATATGGGAGCTTCTGGTGCTTACTATATCGCGTCGGCGGCAGATGAAATTATTGTCAACCCTTCAAGTCTGGTCGGGTCGATCGGGGTAATTATGCCGAATTACGGCATAAGTGGGCTTGCTCAAAAGTTAGGTATTGAAGACCGCACCATGACTTCAGGTTCAAATAAAGACATTCTGAGCATGACCAAACCGATTAATCCGCAGCAGCGTGAACATATTCAGGCATTATTGGATAATGTGCATCAACACTTTATCGATGCAGTGAAACAAGGTCGCGGTAAACGCCTGAAAACAGATGATCCTGCGATCTTCTCAGGTTTATTCTGGACAGGTGAACAAGCGATTAAACTCGGTATTGCTGACCGTACAGGTAACATAGATAGTTTGATGCGTGAGCTAAAACTTGATACTAAAGTAAACTATACCATTGAACGTAGTCCATTTGAGTCTTTGCTTGGACGTATGGGATCACAAATAGGTCAGGGAATTAGCCAGTCGATTTCTCAGCAATTGCAGACGGAACAGCAGGCGCAATTCAAGTAATTGAGTTCGTAAATATGATATCTGATAAACCAATAATTCACTTTGCGCACGCCAATGGCGTGCCGTCCAAAGTCTATCAAAAACTTTTTGATGCACTTAAAGATGACTATGACATCATTTATGTGCCTTTGATCGGGCCAGATAAGCGTTATCCGATTACCAATCATTGGCCGCATCTGGTTGAGCAAATTGTTGATAGTATTGTGCAACAGGCGCAAGGTCGCAAAGTGATTGGTCTAGGACATTCTCTGGGTTCAGTGTTAACCTTGATGGCTTGCTATCAACGTCCAGAATTGTTTTCTCAAGTGATCATGCTAGATCCGCCGTTGATTTTGGGTAAATACTCCTTTGCTTTTCATATGGCAAAGCTGATCAGTCCAAAGCAAGTGGATAAAATGACACCTGCTGGTTTGTCTTCACGACGTCGGGATCATTGGGCATCGAAAGAGCAAGCCGCTGAATTATTGCGTCCTAAGGGTTTTTATCAGCATTTTGATCCAGAATGTTTCGAGGCTTATATTCAGTATGGCTTAAGTCCAGATCCTGCGCGCGGTGGTGTGACGCTGACCATTCCTAAGGCAGATGAAGTTGAGATCTTCCGACAGAATCCATCTTGGTGGTGGTTAACACCGCGTCATTCTCCACATGTCCCTGTACATTTGGTGGTTGGAGAAAGAAGTGATTTTCTAAAACGAGGTTTTCCTCAAAAAGCCAAAAAAACATTAAGTATTCCGTATACGGTGGTCAAAGGTGGGCATATGTTCCCATTGGAATATCCATTGGCGACATCTGATCAGATTAGACAATTAATCAATGAGCAGAGCCAACAAAAAAGCGCGTAATTAACGCGCTTTTTTATGAGCTAAAGTTCTGGCTTCCTGCTCAGTTCTAAAGTCATTTGAAAACATGGAACAGGTGTCTTAGCACCTGCCTCAATACAAGTGTTATGAATGCAAATAGGTTTGAATTATCTTCAAAATACCGCGATTGACTAAAATCGAATAGAAATTTCTTACTATAAACTGGCGAAATATTTGTAAATAAGATGTATTGATCCTAAATGGATAGAGCTCAATAATAATCAGAGACCACACCCCAAGTGCGGGAATGTTGGCTCCAAATTAGAGATTAGAATAGACTTCTTTCATCAGTTCCTTTTACTCCTTCCTCTGCGAGAAAAATAGAGAAGCTTTGAACAATAAAGAATTTTAGACAATGATGAAAGAAGTCTAATAAAGCAAAAAGCCAGTTACTTGCGTAACTGGCTTTAATCAAAAAAAGTCAAACTTTTTTAACAAGTAATATCGTGATTTTATTCAGAAGCAGAGGGCTTAGAATTTAATAACTTATATAAAACATACATCAGCACAATCCAGATCGGAATCATAATCACTGATTCCTTAAATCCTTGTGTCCACATGATATAGAGTACAACCGCAATAAACAGAAGAACGATATAGTTACTCACAGGAGACCAAAGCGCAGGGAAGGATACTTTGTGATGCAATGTTTTCATTGCAGATCTGAATTTTAAATGGGTTAGACTGATCATCGCCCAATTTAGAACCAAAGCACCCACAACGACATACATCAAGTGACCAAGCGCATCTTCTGGAACAAAATAGTTCAATAATACACAACCGAAAATCAATACCGCAGACAATAAAACGGCTGGAATAGGAACACCTTCTTTATTCACCTTTTTAAACACGGCTGGTGCATTGCCTTGCTGCGCTAGACCATAGAGCATCCGACTATTGGCATACATTCCACTGTTATAAACCGATAAAGCCGCAGTCAAAATAATGAAATTCAGTAGATGAGCTGCCCAGCCAATTCCCAATTGACTAAAGATCATCACAAATGGGCTTTTATCCAGACCGCCTAAATCCAACTGATTCCAAGGCACCAGCGACAGCAAAATAGTCAATGAACCCACATAGAAAATTAGGATACGAATCACGACTTGATTGATCGCTTTAGGAATAGTTTTCTTAGGATCATCTGCCTCTGCTGCTGCCATTCCGATCAATTCAATGCCGCCAAAGGCGAACATGAGAAATGCCAACATATAAAATAAGCCATCAAACCCATTTGGAAAAAATCCACCATGTGTCCATAGATTACTAAATGATGCAGTTGAATCTGGACCTGCTGTAAACAACAGATACAGACCAAAAATGATCATTGAAATCACTGCAACGACTTTAATGATGGCGAGCCAAAACTCGGATTCACCATAAAATTTAACATTGGTTAAGTTGATTGCCGTGATCACCACAAAGAAAAACAATACAGAAACCCATGACGGAATATGAGGCCACCAGTAATTAATATACTTAGCGACTGCTGTTAGTTCAGTCATAGCCACCAGAACATAAAGAATCCAGTAGTTCCAGCCTGCTAAAAAGCCAGGAAACTTGCCCCAATATTTATTAGCAAAATGGCTAAATGAACCCGCAACAGGTTCTTCTACAATCATTTCACCAAGTTGGCGCATGATGAGAAAAGCAATCAAACCACCAATGGCATAACCTAGGATAATAGAGGGACCAGCAGATTGAATAACTTGTGCGGAACCAAGAAATAAACCTGTACCAATTGCGCCTCCCATGGCAATCAATTGGATATGACGGTTTTTTAACCCCCGCTGAAGTTTTGAAGAATCGTTGTTCAAAGGACTTCGCTCGACCGTGAATAAGTGGGACATTCTAATAGATCAAGTGATTTTAGCCTAGCCTGACTATAAAAAAAGCGATCAACTTTAGTTGAACTTAATAGTCGAATTTATCTTGATTTCGATCAATGCATGGACATTTTAAATCGTTTCGTCAGGATTTGGGTCATTGAGAAAACATACCCTGCTGTAAGAAAATAAATTTCTAGACTTAAGTCTAGAGATTCATATATTGGCTTTTTTTACTTATATGATGTATGAAATTAGTCATGTTACATTTTGTCTTAAGCAAAAAATAAATGAAAAGGATAACGGATCATGAGTTCGCAACCACAAATTAAAATTCCAGCAACTTATATGCGTGGTGGAACCAGTAAAGGCGTTTTCTTTAAACTGGATGACTTACCTGAATCTGCACAAGTGGCTGGACAGGCGCGTGATCAATTGTTGCTCCGAGTGATTGGAAGTCCAGATCCTTATGGAAAACAAATTGATGGCATGGGAGGTGCAACATCCAGTACCAGTAAAACCGTCATTTTGAGCAAAAGTACGCAGCCAGAGCATGATGTTGATTATTTATTTGGACAAGTATCCATTGACCAGCCTTTTGTGGATTGGAGTGGAAATTGTGGCAATTTAACTGCTGCGGTCGGTTCTTTTGCGATTAGTCATGGCTTGGTCGATCCGAGCCGTATTCCTGAAAATGGTATCTGTACAGTGAGAATCTGGCAAAAAAATATTGAAAAAACTATCATTGCACATGTTCCTATCACCAATAGTCAGGTTCAGGAAACAGGTGATTTTGAATTAGATGGAGTGACTTTCCCCGCAGCAGAAGTACAAATTGAATTTCTTGATCCTGCTGATGATGGCGAAGAGGGCGGCGACATGTTTCCGACAGGAAATGTCGTAGATACGCTTGATGTACCAGAAGTTGGAAGTTTTCAAGCCACTTTTATCAATGCAGGTATTCCTACAATTTTCTTAAATGCTCACGATTTGGGTTATACCGGCACGGAATTGCAGGATGCGATTAATAGTGATGCTCAAGCCTTGACACGTTTTGAAAAAATTCGTGCCTATGGTGCAGTTCAAATGGGTTTGATTTCAGATGTGAGTCAAGCCGCAGCGCGCCAACATACGCCAAAAATTGCATTTGTCGCTCCTGCAAGTACTTATCAATCTTCAAGCGGTAAAACGGTTCAAGCACAAGATGTTGATTTATTGGTACGTGCATTATCTATGGGTAAATTACATCACGCCATGATGGGCACGGCAGCTGTTGCCATAGGAACTGCTGCTGCTATTCCTGGAACTTTGGTCAATCTTGCGGCAGGGGGCGGTGCACGAGAAGCTGTACGTTTTGGGCATCCATCAGGCAGCTTAAGAGTAGGAGCGCAAGCCGAACAACAGGGTGAAAAATGGGTAGTGAAAAAGGCCATCATGAGTCGCAGTGCGCGTGTATTAATGGAAGGCTGGGTACGCGTTCCATCAGATAGTTTCTAATAAAAACATGCTTTTAAAAGCAGCTCATCTGCTGCAATAAGCAGTATGAGTTAATTTCGACATAAAGTCCCGATATAGATTAAATAAGCTATACAGGACTTTATCGTTGAGTAAAGAGAATTGATATTAAGTTTGAATTTAGCGCGTTAAAATGAGGCTTTTGAATTCTATGTAACGCAAAAGGCGATTTATTTTAAGATTATCTTAAATACACTTCTTTAATCCTTGTTTAAACTCTCGTGATTTTTCTTGCATAGGCAGAAGTAAAAGGGACTTATGAAAGAAGTCTAATTTATTTGTGAGAATTAGATCATTAAAATAATTAAATGAGTGGATTTTATTGCATATTTTGAAGAAATTTTGAGTACAATGTCCTTCTGGTGGGAAAATATAATTGCAAATATGCTTAATGATAATGATTTAGAAACGGTGTTTATTTTGGGGCAGCAACAATTACGTACGTTGACACCTCTAATCTCCAAGGAATCTATACAAAGTTCAGTACCCACTCTGTCTTTATTGGATAAATTACCTGTTCCTGCATTTATTTTAAGTAGTGATGGCATTTTTCTAAAGGTCAATCAGTTATTTGCCGATATCTATGCTAGTGATGCTTTATATATGCAAGGCAAGTCGATCAATAGCTTTATTGACAATATTGAATCTGAAATATCCGCTATACTTGAACAATTTGAGCATAATGACGGACATTATGAAAAAGAACTCTATGTAAAGGGTCATTTTTATAATACGTATTGCCGAGCCTTAAAAAACGATAATGAGCAAATTATCGCGTTGATGACGGTTTGGGCGGAAGTGACTAAATTAAAACGCCGAGAGCGAGTACTCGAACTTAATAATCTACGTTTACAGGAATATCTGTATGTTGATGCGATTACTGGTGCTGCCAATCGCTTGGCACTGGAACAATGGTTAAGTGAAACTCAATCCGAGCAAAAAAAGACCCCTTTTTATGCCTTGATGTTTGATCTGGATGATTTTAAAAAATTCAATCAGACGTATAGCTATAGTCAGGGAGACATTGTTTTAAAAGAAATTGCAGAACTTTTACAAAGTTATTTAAATCCCAAAGAAAGTATGCTGTATCGACTAAATTCTGCTCAATTTGTCATTGTTATGCCTAACGCCTCAGAACTTACGGCTTATACATTGGCAGAGCGTTTGCGCATTGCAATTTATGATGCTGCATATTTTTTTGAAGAAGGTGTTCATGATCGCCTTACTGCAACGGTTGCGATTTACAAACCTTCATTTCAAGAATCGACGTCATTTTCTGAAATTGAATCGCGTTTATGTTTTGCGATCAAGAATGTCAAAGTCCGAGAAAAGAATAAAAGCATTTCATTAGAATGATCCATTGCATAAAATTTTGATTAAGGTTTTATCAAGTTTAAATTTTATGTAAAACAGATACATCTGTCACATTTTAGTTGATGAAAAAAGTTTAAGCCTGATATGAATATGTTATCTTTGTGGGCAACTCATCAGATCGCGCTTGGGCGTGTAAAGATCTCTTATTTTTTGTTTCATCAGAGGCTGTCGTGACATCGATTTCACCAGTAAATGCCAATGCATTATTTGCGGCACAAGAGCGTATTCAGCAAGATTTAAAATTGGCCTTAGATGCTTTTTCTTTGGCTGAACCTTTGAAGTCAGCCGTTTATCACGCTGTAATGTTAGGTGGAAAACGTGTGCGTCCAGCATTGTGTTATGCAGCAGCATCACTCAGTGAACATTCAAATTTTGCTGCGGCACGTCGTGCTGCGGTTGCGGTGGAATTTATTCATTGTTACTCATTGGTTCATGATGATCTGCCATGTATGGACAATGATTTATTACGCCGTGGGCAGCCGACTTGTCATGTGGCCTTTGGTGAAGACACCGCCTTACTCGCGGGAGATATTTTACAGTCGATGGCATTTGAAGTTTTGACCAGTCGCTTATTTGACCAACAGGCAAGTGTTGATAGTACAGTTGTACTAAAACAAGTTCAAATCTTGGCAACTGCTAGTTCTAAAATGGTCAGTGGTCAAGTCATGGACTTACAGGCAGAAGGCAAAGCAATCGATCAAGATCAACTTGAGACCATCCATCGCAATAAAACTGGGGCATTGATTCAGGCTGCGATTATGATGGGTGCCGTCACCGCATTTTCAGGCACAGATCAAGCCATTCCTCAATTGCGTCAATTTGGGCAAAACATTGGGCTGGCTTTTCAGGTGCATGATGATGTACTAGATATTATTTCCACTACCGAAACATTAGGTAAAACCGCAGGTAAAGATGAACAGGTAGAAAAGTCAACTTATCCAGCATTGATGGGTTTAGAACAAGCACAACAATATGCCCAATCTTTACAGCAACAAGCGCTTGCAGCTTTGGATTATTTTGGTGAATCTGCCAAAGATTTGCTGGAAATTGCACAGTTTGTATTATCGAGAAAAAACTAATTTTCAGGATTTTAACGTGCAATTCTTTTTCAAAAAAATTGCACGTGTTGAGGTATTATTTGGGGATTATGACGGATTTCGTCCCATCACACCACGAATAGTATTGAGAATATCGGCAGGGAGTACCACGGTTTTGGCATTATTGGATTTCGCCAAATCCTGCATGGCCTTGATATATTGTTCCCCCAACAAATAAGCCACAGGAATTTCCTGTTCACCGACTGCCGAAGTCACCATTTCAATGGCTTTTTGCGAAGCCTCAGCCAAGACCACCTGAGCTTCAGCATCACGACGCGAAGCTTCCAGACGACCATCGGCTTCTAAAATCGCCGCTTGTTTTTCACCATCTGCACGAGTGACGGTTGCACGACGTTGACGTTCTGCTGCGGCTTGCGCTTCCATCGCCGCCTGCATTGTTGTTGACGGTTGAATATCCTGAATTTCGACGGTTTTTAAGGTAATGCCCCAGTCTGAAATATCATCTGAAATGGCAGCTTTAAGCTTAGCTTTAATATGATCACGCGAGGATAATGCATCATCCAGATCCATTTCGCCGACGATAGAACGTAGCGAGGTTTGAACCAGATTTTGAATTGCCCATGTATAGTTCTCAATACCATACACCGCCTTTTCAGGCGTGGTTAAATTAATATAAGCCACGGCATTCATGACCAAAACCGCGTTATCGCGAGTAATGACTTCCTGCGAAGGAATATCTAAGACAATGTCTTTGGTCGTGACTTTATAAGCGACTTCATCGACATAGGGAATCACAAAATTTAGTCCAGGACTGAGTGTTGCATGATATTTTCCTAGACGCTGAACAATCCATTTATAGCCCTGAGGAACAATACGTACCCCTTTAAAAATGGTCACTCCCACAAAAATGAGAAAGGCTAAACCAATAATCGTACCGACTGGCATAAAAAATCCTCTTATGTTTCTTGAGATTTATGTAATTGAACAACCAGATCATTGCCCATAATATCGACTACACGTACACGATCACCCACCTCTACAGGTGAGAGGCTACGGCAGTTCCATTCATCAGCACCCAATACGGGCAAGGCAAAACGCACCACGACCTGATCATGAGTTAAACCGACCTGAATTACCATGCCAATTTGACCAATGGTGGCTTCGCGGGATAATCCGGCTTTGGTTTTATCAATTGAAAGTGGCTTAATAAATTTAAACCATAGAATCGTGCAAAGAATAGACAAGATGATCCACATCACAATTTGTATGTTTAAACACATGATGGGGAAAAGCCACAATAAAACACCCACCATAATGGCGGCAATACCAAACCAAAGGGCGGCAAAGGCAGGTAAAATCAACTCAGAAAGCATGAGAATGATACCTAAAACAAACCAATGCCAGGGTTCTAAAACTAATTCCATAGCGTTGCTCATATTACTTATGTGAAAGATGAAAAAATCATCAGTTATCAATGTAACAGAACTGGGCAAAGATGAATATTAAAATAGCGAAATGAATATAAAAATCAAAAAAATGCTTTCTAGTTGATGGGGTGTAGGATATTTAAATCAGAGTCAAATACCCTTGAGAATGGCTTTTTTTCATCGCTTTTTAGACTCCCTTTATTTTTCTCTCTTAGCGAGACATCAAAGGGATTGATAAAAGAAGTCTAAGATGAACAAGCTTTAAAATTTTGGACGTGGTGCCGGTTTGAGTGCGGCAGGAGATTGTTTAAAGGCATTAATGACGCCTTGAATCTGTTTAATTTTGAGCTGTGCCGCTTTTTCACCTTCCAAAATGGCCTGATTGCTCGATTTCAAATCCAGTACGCCTAAATTGCCAACTTTAGGCTGAATGACGACATTGGCCTGATTGAGCTCAGTGCTAATACTTTGCTGACCCATAATATTAATGGTCTGATCCAATAAACCTAGCATATTGCCTGCGCCAGAACCTGTCGGACGGGCAGAAATATCGACAGCAATGACAATATCTGCACCCATATCTTTGGCCGTTTTAACTGGAATTGGGCTGACTAGACCACCATCGACATATTTTACATTCCCAATTGTTGCAGGTACAAAGACATTGGGAATACTACACGATGCGCGAACGGCCTGACCTGCATTACCTTTAATAAAATCGGCTTTTTGACCATTGTCCAGACGAGTAGCAACAGCGGCAAAACGAATCGGGAACTTTTCAATCGGTTTATTTCCGACTTGAGTATTCACATAATCCTGTAATTTTTGACCTAAAATAATGCCTTGACGATTGAGGGTAAGATCGCGCAGATCAGATTCCTGTAACTTCAGCGCGAGACTCTGCATTTGGTAAGGCGTTTGACCACTCGCATAAATACTGCCAACAAAACTTCCAGCACTGGTTCCTGTCACGATTTTAGGCTTGATCCCATGAGATTCTAAAACTTTAATCACCCCAATATGTGCAAATCCTTTCGCACCGCCACCGCCAAGAGCCAATGCAATCACAGGTTCGCGGGCTTTGAGAGGAGTGGTTTGAGTCGGAGTTTTAACGGTTTTATCACAGCCAAATAGTGCAAGGCTCAGGGTGCCAATCAAGGCAAAATGTGCAACTTTCATTTTCAGTTAAAATAGCAAAAAATGGTCAAAAAGATGCGCACATCTCAACAGATTTGAGACCTGAATACTAGCATTTTTTGACTAGATTTTGTAAAGGTAGTGAGAGCCAGTCTGGGGTATGCGGTGAGAATTTTCCTGCAAATCGCTGCATCATCTGATCCAAATCTTGTTCATAGTGACCTGTTGGATCAAACACGCCCAAGCTATGAATAATCTTATGATCGAAATCAAAAGCAAAAATGACAATTGGGATTTGTGCTTTTAAAGCGATTTGATAAAAACCACTTTTAATTTTTTCTGCTTTTTTTCGAGTGCCTTCAGGCGCCATACCGACCCAAATTTGATCTTGCTGTTGAATAAACTCCACCACTTGTGCAGTTAATCCATTGATACGATCACGTTTCACAGGAATCAAGCCAGCCCATTTTAAAAAAGGCTGAAAGGGCGGTTTAAAGAGGCTATCTTTACCCAACACAGTAATCTTAATGCCTAGTCCACCAATCGCCAAGAAACCATACCATGCATCAATATTTGAGGTATGTGGCGCAATAATCGCAACAGCCTTACTTAAATTTGGAAATTCACCTTCAATGCTCCAGCCTTGCGCTAAAAAAAGGGTTTTAAATAATGCTCGGCTCAAAGGTGTACCCCGATGCGGGACTTGATCAGGTAATTCTGGAAAATGTGGTATATATTTATCACTATAAAAATCCTTTTTTATGATCATAGGCTTTTGAAATTGAACTGACATTGGCAAAATGTAGACTTTACTGCTCAACTTTTTTGCAAAGGGAAAAGGATGCTCAATCCTGTGCGCTTATATGTCTTATTATTTTCATTGTATTGGGCGCAGGGATTACCTGTTGGTTTCATGACCCATGCCTTGCCTGTGATTTTAAGATCGCAGGGAGTCTCTTTGGCACATATTGGTGGGTTTGGTTTACTGATGTTGCCGTGGTCAATCAAGATTCTTTGGGCACCCTTAGTCGATCGCTTGGGTAGCGCTAAAATAGGACATTATCGGAGTTGGATTTTACCGACTCAGATTTTTAGTGTGCTTATTTTAGTAATGTTATCTTTTTATCCGATTGAATCACTGAGCCAAACAGATTCCCTATTTTTATTTTTTGTACTGCTGCTTTGCCTTAATCTAACTGGTGCGACACAGGATATTGCCACTGATGCATTGGCAGTGAATCTGCTGAAAACAGATCAGCAACATTGGGGCAATACCTTTCAGGTGATTGGTTCGCGTCTTGGGTTTATTGTGGGTGGAGGCGTTTTGCTTTGGGCTCTGGATTGGTTTAGTTGGCAAATGACTTTTCTCGGTCTGGCTTTGCTGGTACTCGTCAATACCATTCCTGTCTGGTCTTATAACAATGAACAAACCCGAATAAATCATGCATCGCAACCAACCCCAACGCAATTTGCATTGAAAGACTATTTTAAGCATTTTACGCAGTCGCCTGAGTTACGTTGCTGGTTGTGGGTACTGATCAGTTTTAAAATTGTTGATGGTTTGAGTGGTCCTTTATTAAAGCCCCTTATGGTTGATATAGGACTGAACTTTACTCAGATTGGTGTCTATATCACCATGTTCGGTGCATTTGCGGCATTGTGTGGAGCAGTTATCGCAGGTTATTTACTTAAGCGATATACACGATCAACCTTGCTGGTGGTGTTTTCTTATTGCAAAATTTTAACGCTCTTCGCATATGCAGGTTTAGCCTTCGCTTTTGAGCGGAATGTCCAGATTCCTAATCTTATTGTGTATTTGATTAATGCACTGGAAGATGCGGTATCAGCGATGCTTTTAGTGGTTATGCTGACTTTGGTGATGCAATACAGTCGCAAAGCGTTTGCAGGAACAGATTTCACTTTTCAGGTTGCCATCATGGCAACAGTAAGCGGTGGTTTATATATCTTAAGTGGAATTGTGGGGGATTGGTTGGGTTATGCCCTGTATTTGGCACTGATTGTATTGATTGCGATCGTTTGCTTGGTTCCCATCTATCGATGGTGTGAATACTAGTACCTCCACTGACACCAAGATTTTAGCATAACTTTTCTTTTAATCGTTCATAGGGTGTTTTGCCATTCATAGCTGCATATGTCCACTTCCCTTAAACTGAGACAGTCATAACTAGAGTTTTCCAGTTTTACCCTGTAAATCGCAGGGGGTAAATTGCCTAAACTTTCATGGGGGCGTTGCTCGTTGTAATCCGTACGCCACAACCATGCCATTTCTCTCACTTGAGTTAAGTTTTCAAATAAATATGCATTGAGAAATTCTCTCCTGAATGAACCATTGAACCGTTCAATGAATGCATTCTGCTGTGGCTTGCCAGGTTGTATATGTACCACTTCAATCCTATGTTCTTCACACCAGTCCAGTAATTTAGCCGAAATCAATTCAGAACCATTATCAACTCGAAGTTGCTTAGGTAAACCACGTTGCTGCGGTAATCTATCCAGTACTCTGACAACACGTTCAGCGGGCAGTGATGTATCAACTTCAATATCCAGACATCCTAGTACTTTCATCCACAATATTCAAAGTACGAAAACGTCTACCGCAATACAGGCTGTCACTCATAAAATCTAGCGCCCATTGATGGTTGGCTTGAGCCACTACTTTCAAGGGCTGTGCAATGCGCTTAGGAAGAGCTCGCTTTTGGCGACGTGGCATATTCAAACCCATCAAACAGTACACTCGATAAACCCTTTTGTGATTCCAACTATGGCCTTGACGACGAATACGACCAAAACATTTCCAAAAGCCCGATTGTGGAGACTGTTTCAAGACATAATTTAAGGCATCAATGACAGCAGCATCTCGCTTACGCCAACTTGTACTTCGTCGATAGTAGCTGGCTTTGCTGAACCCACTCAAACGACAGGCTTGCATGACTGACAATCCAAGTGAAATCAGAGCATTCACACAATCTCGTCGATCTGCTATCACCAACCCTTTTTTGCGAATAATTCCTTCATCACATGGTTTTCCAGACTGAGTTCAGTAAACATTTTTTTTAGTTTGGTATTTTCTTCTTCTAACTCACGCATACGCTTGACTTCAGATGCTTCCATACCACCATATTTACTTTTCCATACATAATAGGTGGCATTGCCAATACCATGTTTACGGCAAATATCGTCAACTTTCATCCCAGCATCGGCTTCTTTCAAGATGCTGATAATTTGGCTTTCGGTAAATCTTCATTTTTTCATGTCTGTCTCCTGATCTTATTTAATCAGAAAACTCTAGTTATGACTGTCTCAGTTTAAGGGAAGTGGACATAAAATGGTGCGCTCGGCGGGACTCGAACCCACGTCGGTCACTTAGGAGGCAACTGCTCTATCCAGTTAAGCTACAAGCGCGCAATTTTATGATTATAAACAAAAAAGTTATTGTTGAGGCAATAATTTATTATTTTATAGGGTTTCTTATTTTGAAATAATTTTAAACCTATAATATTCATCTTATGGGAATAATTTAAGATCAAGTATTATACATAATCAAATGATTCAATGACCTTCACAACGATAATAGTAGATGGTGAGTTATATGGTATTTGTCAAAATCAGTTCATCTGATTTGAATGAAAAACAATCTACCATTGATCTTGAAATGCTTACTCAAATGGATTGAGGAGCTTGGGAATATCATCATCAACTCAAATGTCTGAAAAATTAAAAGCCAGTTAATTATTTAACTGGCTTTTATTGAAAATTTTCAGCAATTTAGGCTGTGCCCACTTTACTTTTACATTTGGCAGAGCTGTAAAGGTTTGCTAATCGGCTTGCCTTTAAATAATGCCTGACCAGACTGATACTGAATAGTTTGATTACAAATCCATTCTACCACTTGAGGATAAATCAGATGTTCAAGTTCATGCACACGTTTTGCTAACGTGTTGGCATTATCATTTTGAGCAACTTTAACTACACCTTGTAATAAGGCAGGGCCCGCATCAAGTTCT
The DNA here is from genome assembly GCF_019355975.1 of Acinetobacter septicus. NCBI lineage: Bacteria > Pseudomonadati > Pseudomonadota > Gammaproteobacteria > Moraxellales > Moraxellaceae > Acinetobacter > Acinetobacter septicus. Next base: position 3,172,080 of record NZ_CP079898.1, read on the forward strand.
GCCGTCACATAATGAACAGTACAGCCATGAAAAACGTCGCCAGTATTAAGCACTCGTTGATGGGTATGCATGCCTTTATATAAAGGCAATAGGGAAGGGTGAATATTAATCATTTTCCCTTCCCATGCTTTTACAAATTTTTCACTCAGGATCCGCATAAAACCAGCAAGTATCACAAGGTCGACACCCCACTGTATAAGTTGATGATGCATAGCATCATCAAACATTTCACGGTGAGGATAAGCTTTATGTTCAATGACTTGCGTTTCGATGTTGGCTTGTTTAGCCCGCTCTAGCGCATAGGCATCTGCTTTATTGGAAATGACACCGACAATTTCACCAGACCAATGTTGCATACATTGAGCATCAATCAGGGCTTGTAAGTTGCTGCCATTTCCTGAAACAAGTACCGCAATTTTCATCACGCAAAGATCACACGAATTTTTTCGTCAGCACCTTCTACAGATTCAGCATTATCCTGAATATGACCAATTTTCCATGCTTTTTCACCTTGTGAATTCAGCACTTCAATGGTTTTATCTGCATCAGCCGCATCTACTGCGATGACCATGCCCACGCCACAGTTAAAGGTACGATACATCTCAAACTGTTCTACACCACCTTCTCGTTGAAGTAGTTTGAACAATTCTGGCCATTCCCAAGATGCTTCATCAATTACTGCTTGAGCACCGTTTGGAAGTACGCGTGGTAAATTACCCGGTAAACCGCCACCAGTAATATGTGCCATTGCATGCACATCGACTTGTTTGCACAGTTCAAGCACTGGTTTTACATAAATCCGTGTAGGTTCCATTGCGACATCGGCCAATGAGCGACCGTCAATTTGTTGAGTCAAATCAACATTTTTTACATCAAGAATTTTACGAAGCAGTGAATAGCCGTTTGAATGTGCGCCGCTTGAAGCGATGCCAATCAAAACATCACCTGCTTTTACTTTTGAGCCATCAATAATTTTGCTTTGTTCAACCACACCGACTGCAAAACCAGCCAAGTCGTAATCTTCACCTTCATACATGCCTGGCATTTCAGCAGTTTCACCGCCTACCAATGCGCAACCTGCAAGCTCACAGCCTTTCCCAATACCAGTCACGACATTAGCTGCAACGTCTACATTTAAATGTCCTGTTGCATAATAGTCGAGGAAGAATAATGGTTCTGCACCACAGACCAATAAATCATTGACACACATGGCAACCAGATCTTGCCCAATGGTGTCGTGACGATTGAGGTTGAGTGCTAAACGTAATTTTGTGCCTACACCATCTGTGCCAGAAACCAAAACTGGTTCTTCATAACCTTTTGGAATTTTACAGAGTGCGCCAAAGCCACCTAGACCGCCCATGACTTCAGGGCGAGTAGTACGTTTAGCTACCGACTTGATACGATCGACCAGTGCGTCGCCCGCTTCAATGTCGACGCCCGCATCTTTATAGCTTAAACCAGTATTTGGGGTAGAAGTTGAGTTGCTCATAGTGAAGTCTCCGCATTGGCGGCAGATTATAACCTGAATATACGAAACTCTTATGTTATTTATGCTTTTAAATGCTATCTTTAATTAAATATTTTTGCCTCTATAACGAATACATTAGAAAAAGGTCAGATTTTATGCAAGATCGTACCCTGCGTCGCATTTTTATTTTGACAGGTATAGCACTTTTAATTTGGGTTCTTTATTTACTTAAACCCGTTGTGATTCCATTTGTGGTCGCATTTTTGGTTGCCTATTTATTTAGTCCACTGGTTGAGAAACTCAGCAAAATCGGACTTCCTCGTTGGGTCTCTATTGGGATTGTATTTATTGGTATTGGCATCTTGTTGGTTTTGGCAATCTGGTATGTCGTTCCTTTAGTTTGGCAACAGTTGATCTATGCCAGAGATAGTATTCCTGCGGGCATTCATTGGATCAATGCGACTTTTCTGCCATGGGTATCACATACCTTTAATGTGGAACGCATGGAAATTGATACCGATCAGATTTCAACAGTGGTCATGGAATATATCCAGACCAATTATAGTGCCGACAGTATTCAAGCAATGGCTTTAAGACTGGCTCAGTCTGGTCTAAGTTTTATCCAAATTGGCGGAACTGTTGTTTTAATCCCTGTAATTGCGTTTTATTTCTTACTCGATTGGAACCGTATGTTGCAAAGCTTACGTCGTCTCATTCCACGTCCTTATGAAGAAAGTACTCTACGCATAGTAGGTGAATGTCATAGTGTGTTAGGTGCATTTGTAAAAGGTCAATTTTTGGTGATGTTGCTACTAGGTATTGTATATGCTGTAGGACTTCAACTGATTGGTCTTGAAGTTGGACTCATTATCGGGATGGTAGCAGGGTTGGCCAGTATTATCCCGTATTTAGGTTTTGCTGTAGGCATTATTGCAGCACTTATTGCCACACTGTTTCAGTTCGGCGTGGACTGGATGCAACTCGCGCTGGTCGTGATTGTATTTATGATTGGACAAGCCGTTGAAGGTTATATTCTACAGCCATTTTTGCTGGGTGATAAAATCGGTTTGTCGCCTGTGGCGGTTGTTTTTGCTGTACTAGCAGGTGCACAACTTGCAGGCTTCTGGGGAATGTTGATCGCGCTGCCTGTCGCTGCTGTTATCGTGGTATTGTTGCGACATGTTCGTGAAGCTTATGAGCATAGTCAGCTATATGGGTCAGATGCCATTGTTGTACAACATGCTGGGGGTGAACATATTAGTGTCGAAACTGAAAATGTTGATCTTGATATTGAAATCAAAAACCCGCAAGATACTGATGTCCCAAACAATTCTACACCTAAATAGCCAAGAGGTTGCTCACGAGGTTTATGACATAGTATGCGTCAACTACAGTTGGATATTGAACCTCAACTTGATGCCCGAATCAGCGATTTTTCTGGGCCGGGTTGGGGACATGTTGTTGATGCCGTTCGTCAGTTACATGCAGGATTAGTCAATCGCTTTTATATTTATGGCGGGGCGGGTTCTGGAAAAAGTCATTTACTTTCAGCAATATGTGATTCCTATCTGGAGATAGGTAAATCTGCAATCAAAGTTTCATTGCTTGAACTTTTAGATGCCCCGATTGAAGCGATTACTTCACTGGAGCGTTATGATCTGGTCGCGTTAGATGACATTGAAGCGATTAGTGGCGTTCCGCATTGGCAACGGGCTGTTTTTCATCTCATTAATTATAATAATGAAGTCGGTGGACAACTAGTATTTTCATCGCGCGTTGCTCCGATTGAACTCAAACTGGAACTTCCTGATTTACAGTCGCGTTTAACACAGGCTGTGAGTGTGAAAGTACCCAATGGCAGTCTGTATGCTGATCGTGAAGCTTTGGTGTTATCCACTGTAGCACGTCGCGGTTTGCATTTTGATCCGCAAATAATTGAATATCTGCTATTGCATGGTCCTCATCAAGCGTCTTTACTATTACAGACATTGGCACAGCTTGAAAAAATGCTCAAAGGTGAAAAAACCAAGCTTTCTAATGCGACTTTGAGGCAAATCTATGCCTTGATAGATGAGTATCGCTAGTCATGTGAAAAATCTTGAGTAATTACTCAAGCTATGCGAAAGTACGCAAATTGAACGAAAAGTTGCTAGGACGTGGCGACTTTACAAAAATAATGAAAATGGAAATGAAGGAGAAAGGTATGCTCAAGCGGGGTATAGGCGTTGGGCTGTTGTTTGTCGCTGGTCATGCATATAGTGCTGGCGAAATCATAGTCAATACAACAGCAGACGAAGTTAAGAACGATAATCTCTGTTCTTTGCGCGAAGCAATTGAGTATATCAATCAGGGAATGCCAGAAGCAGGCTATAATGGATGTGGGGGAAAAGACTCTACCGCTGTTGTATTGCTGGAAAAACAAAAAACCTATGAATTAAATAGCCAGATTAAAATTCAGAAAGCGTTACAGCTTAAAACAACGTATGACACCAGTGTCGGTGAAAACCAATATGGTTTAAATAATGCCACGATTAAAATGGTCGGCAATGACCGTATATTCTAAATATATGATGACAATAGTGAAAATGCCCAATATAGCGTTTCATTGATTGAGGTCAATCTGGAAGGCAATCCAAATAGTCCTATTAATAATGGTGGATTAATTTTCAACCATGAGACTTTGGGTTTGCAATATGTCAAATTGATCAATGGACATGCCACGGTCAATGGTGGCGCGATTTATAACGAAGGTGTCTCTACTGACAAAAGTGCAGGCTACGTTAGTGCCCAAAATGTTATTTTCCAGAATAATACAGCTTCGCAAGGCGCAGTCATTTATAGTGAATTACCAAGGTTTCATCTTTATCAGACTGTTCTGCGTGACAACAAGGCAACAGGTTTAGATCAATCGACATTGTTATATTCTGCTATCGCATTTAATGATGACTCAACCAGTGGTAATGCCAGCTCTCGTTTATATGGTTTAAAGAACAGTACGATTTTTAATAATACGGGCTATATCACCAATGTACGTGATGGCATGATTATTAATAATATCACCATGATTCGAAATAACGCAGGTTTCTACCTTCAAGCACCAAAAGGTGATGCTTATGTGTCTAATAGCATCATTTCTGAAAATGGTTCAAAAAACTGTGTATTTGCAGATGGCGATAAAACCCAATTCATTAACAATCTGACCAAGACTTCTGATTGCGGTAGTGGCAATTCGACTGATCCAAATATCGAGATAGGCAGTAATACCTTATTGGCGGGTGAGTTAGAAGGCAAATGTAATGCTGCTCCAGCAGAAGGTTTGCTTTGTCCATATTACTTGCCTGAAAAGCAGTTTCTGGGATTCTTCAAACCCCGTCTTTTGATGTCTTATCAAACTTTAAGTGATTCGCTGATTGTGAATCGAGGTCGTGTCCTCAGTGATGGGACTAATATTACCAGTCTTTCCAGTTGCGAATCGGTCGATCAGCGTGGCAGAACACGTAGCACGAAAGAGCTTTGTGACATTGGGGCGATTGAATTGGTCATTGATGCAGATTCTATTTCACCTGTAGGCCAAGATATTTTGTATGGTGAAACTGCGAAGTTTTCGATTGCGGATCAGTTAGCCGATGGGGAACTACTTCCTGCCAGTGAATGTGAAAGCTTATTGGGCAAACGAGAAGACGGTAAAGCATGGCAGGCAGGTTGTTTGCAAATCGTGCAAACCAACACGCCATCTAAAGGTACATTAACACTCGATCAGGAAGGTAATGTGACTTATGTACCAAATGGAAACTGGCATGGTTCTGATGAGTTTAAACTTCGCGTTATGACCACGATTACTCGATTCAGTGATTCTATTGGAAATCGCTATATCGATATTCCTGGAAAAATTGTACAAGATCCACCGAATGATTTTGAAAGTAAAAAAGTAAAAACGGGTGGTGGTAGCTTTGGTTATGGAATGTTAATCGCCTTATTGGGACTTGTAGGTTTAAGACGATTTAAAAAGTAGGGATAGGGATATAAGGGATAAGTCATGAAAAATTATAAAAAAGGACTACTGACAGTAATGGTGTTATCTGCCATGTCACTCATGGCCGCAGAAGATAAAACCATTTATGTCAATACTTTTGATGATATTGATGATCAAGGTAGCAGTAAATGTTCACTTCGGATGGCGATGAAAGCGGCTGAACTGAATCGATCTTACGGTGGCTGTGGTGCTGGAAATACCGCAGCTTCTGCCATAGATTACATTCAGCTTGAAGAAGGAAGCTATAAGCTTAATTCGGAGCTGGTTCCAGCATCATCTATTTCATTGATGGGAAAAATTCCTCAAGACTACAGCAAGATCGATGTCATAACCAATGATTATCCAGCTAAAACGATCTTGAAGACGATTATCGATGGTCAGGGTAAGAGCCGACTCATTAATACCAGTGGTACAAAAGCTTCTATTACGGTGAGTAATGTCCAGTTGCAAAATGGTAAGAGTGACAGCCGTGGTGGTGCACTCTATCTAGGTGCTGCGACAACTTTAACAGGGGTTTCGATTTTAAATTCAAGTGCAAATCAGGGTGCTGCGATTTATCTCGAAGGTAATAATTCATCGTTAACTTTAACCAGTGGGATTTATCAGGGTAATAAAACCGTTAAGAAGAACCAAAATGATGTCGACAATATTGGTGATGTACTCGCCATGAGTTGTCTGGATAATTTGTCATACAACAAACGCACGTTGGCGTTTACCAATAACAGTTTTATTCAAAATGGTTCTTCGGATAGTAAAAGTACACTGGAGTTTTGTGGTGAACCGACCACGACTTTAACTGCAAATACCATCGCACAGAATACGGTAAATGCTGATAATGGAAGCATTATCAAATTTACAGGAGATAGCCGCGTAAATACCGATGTAAACAAGTTAAGTACAGCAAGTACTTTGCAAATGGTGAGTAACACGATTGTAGAAAATAATGCGTTCAGTACTTTTTTATATGACAAAATTGGTATCAAAGTGTTGTCATTTAACATACTAGCATTTAATAGTAATCGTTCATGTCGTTATTTACTTGGTGAAGCCAAAGATCAAAAAGATACTGGTGTAGGCTTAGTCTATAATGCAGTAAGTTTGGCCGCTGGAAGTCAAAGTCAGTGCGATGTTGCAAGTGAAGTCTTGCCAGAGAAACAGACCAATATCGACATGAGTAACAGCAGTATGTCGAGTGTGTTAAGTAGCTTGCAGACACCTTCGGAATATACCAGCTTCTTACCTCTTTACTTCCCTAAAGATAATTCATCCGATACAGATTTGGTCGATGTGAATACCGATGGATGTAGCACCCAAGATCAACGCGGTATTAATCGTATCACTGATGGAACTTTAATCTTAAATCCAGCAGGGCGAAATAGCTGTGATCTTGGTTCAACTGAAATCATGCGTTTAACCGCAGGCGATATTAATGGTATCGTCAATAGTTCTCTTGTTACCTTACTGGATGGCTATCAAACACAATTAGATTTCTTTAAGGCGCAAGTTGCAAACACCAGTACAAATCCAGATTTCTTGCCTTATTACAATAAACGTATTAAAGAGTATGAAGATCTCCTTAGCTATACCAAAGCCAATGAGAAATATCGGGCTGTCTATGTAGATCCATTTGCATTTAGTCTGCCAGATGAAGTTGTGCTGCCAGATGGTGGTCGTCAAATTCAGCATTTGACGCCAGATACTTATGCCGTTTCTGTAAAAGCCTTGGGTGTTGGCATGATCACAGGAAGTGGTGATAGCACTAAACTTGATGTTCGACCAGATGAAAATTTAAAATGTGAATGGAATCCTGATCTTAAGCGGATCATGGTTTATCGTCTGGATGATGGGATTACTCAAGCAGGTGAATATAACTTCTGTCAGTATACCTTAACCCTAAAAAATGCAGATGGTTCACTCAATACATCTAAACAATCATCAGGTTTGATGCAGGTGAACTTTGTCAATATTGCTCCAATTGCCAAAGCCGCTGAATACACCATCCAATATGGAACTGATCAGAAGATCAATGTCAATTTACTGAGTAATGCTTCTGATGATGGTGATGGGCCTGTTTCGGCTTTGGTCAATAAGCCAAACAAACCTGCTTTTTACCACGATGAAAATGGGGTTGAATTACCAATTCGTTTAACCACCGTTCCTTCAGGTATCACCGTTACTTCTGAGCATACTGGGCCATGTCCATATCCTGATCAAAAAGAAACCTGCTATGGCGGTAATCTTGCGATTCAGGTTAAAAATAATTTCAACGTATTTGACTATAAATTTAGTTATCTCATTTACGATGCTGATGGCACAAAGTCATCAGAGGCGACTGTGACTTTAAAAAATACAGCATCTACTACTAATAACCAGAGTAGTAGTGGTGGCGGTAGCCTAGGTATCTTTACAGTATTAGGACTTGTTGGACTGGTACTTTATCGCCGCCGATCATGATTTAGACTTAAAAATAAAAGAGAGGCTCAATTGAACCTCTCTTTTATTTTATTAAGTGCATTGAATTATCAAACTCGATGCACTTAATTTTTTATTTAAAGATCGACTTATTTTTTGGTGTCCAATTGAGGAACAGCTGAACCCTGACCAATCGACAGTAAACCTGTATTGGTATAGATCCCAAGTTTGGCACGTGTATCGGTAATATCCAGATTACGCATGGTTAACTGACCAATACGATCCATTGGTGTAAACATGGAATCGCCTTTCTCCATGGTTAAACGCTCTGCTTCATAAGTCAGATTTGGAGATTCAGTATTCATAATGGTGTAATCGTTACCACGACGAAGTTCAAGTGTCACAGTCCCCGTAATCGCTTTTGCAACCCAACGCTGCGCAGTTTCACGTAGCATCAGCGCTTGTGAGTCAAACCAGCGACCTTGATAAAGCAAACGACCTAAACGCAAACCGTTAATGCGGTATTGTTCAATCGTATCTTCATTATGGATGCCAGTAACTAAACGCTCATAAGCGATATGAAGTAATGCCATACCAGGCGCTTCATAAATACCGCGAGATTTCGCTTCGATGATACGGTTTTCAATTTGATCAGACATGCCGAGACCATGACGACCACCGATACGGTTTGCTTCTAGGATAAACTCAACAGAATCTTCGATACGCTGTCCATTCAATGCAACAGGCATACCTTCTTCAAAAGTCACAGAAACCAGTTCAGGCTGAATCTCAACTTCATCTTTCCAGAATGCCACGCCCATGATTGGATCAACGATTTTGATACCTGCATCCAGATACTCAAGATCTTTGGCTTCATGCGTTGCACCGAGCATGTTTGAGTCAGTTGAATAGGCTTTTTCTTTTGACATTTTATAGTCAAAGCCGTTATCAATCAGGAATTGTGACATTTCTGCACGACCACCCAACTCATCGATAAATTGTTGGTCTAACCATGGTTTATAGATTTTTAAATTTGGATTTGTGAGCAAACCATAACGATAGAAACGTTCAATGTCATTCCCTTTATAGGTAGAGCCATCGCCCCAGATATTCACATCATCTTCTTTCATGGCAGTCACCAGCATGGTTCCAGTAACCGCACGACCAAGTGGCGTCGTGTTGAAATAAGGAACACCACCCGTGCTGATATGAAATGCGCCGCATTGAATCGCCGCAATTCCTTCTAAAGCCAGTTGTAAACGACAGTCTACAAGACGGGCTTTGACTGCGCCATATTGTTCAGCTTTCTTTGGAATGGCATCGTAGTCATCTTCATCCGGCTGGCCCAGATTTGCAGTATATGCATAAGGCTCTGCACCTTTTTGTTTCATCCACAATAAAGCTGCTGAAGTATCCAGACCACCAGAGAAGGCAATACCCACTTTTTTGCCTACTGGTACATGCTGCAAAATGGTTGCGTTATCAGTCATTGCTAATCCTAACTAACATTTGTAAAAAGACCTAAACCGATGGTCTTGAGAATTCAGAATGGCAGATATTGTAGCACTTTTTTCATTTTATTTTTTCTGATCGTTCAATATCCATCCCGAAAAATAAAAAATCGATGTCGATATTTTTAGAGGCGCTCAATTTTTCAATTTTAGTTTTTTAAGCCACTTTAACCTGATGGAAGCTTTGACTGTTTTGAAGAGTATCATTTAATCCAATAAATTGTTTCTCAATCGGGGTAAAGATATGGTCGCTACGTGCGATCAGATATAAACCAATATTGCGATATTGTTCAGGTATTTCCCGATAATATTGAATCTTATATTTTTCAATCAGTGATTTGGCCAGCATAGAAATGCCCATTCCAAGTTGCGTGAAATGAATCAAAGCTTCATGATCATAAATGTGGGTAAACTCACCTTTAGTTAAACCATAGTCTGCATAAATCTGATCCAGTGTTGTGGCATAACAGCATTCTTCAGATGCCAACAGAATATTTTGCTGATTCAAACAATCCTCAAGCCGTTCATGATTAATCACATTTTTTCCGATAATCACTAATTGGTCTTCAGCTTTTTGAATATACTGAATATTTTTTTGCTTAGGATGACCAAGCACATAAGCGATATCCAGATTTCCAGCTAATATTTCATCCTCAATAAAACCTGTTGCACCAGTTTTCATGGTAATCGAAAGCTCAGGGTAGGCCTGATAGAGTTGACTAAAAGAGGGATAAAAGCGCATGCCACCTAAACTGGTATTGGTGCCAAAGCGTAAGTTATTGTCTTGTTGATCGATTTTGTGTTCGGTTTCTTCCCACGTAAACAGCATTTTTTTATATTGACTATAAAGATGTAATCCAGATTCAGTTAACTCAACGCCTTTGGGCTTGCGAATAAAAAGTTGACGTTTGTAATGGTTTTCAATTTTCTTGATTTTGGCGGTCATGTTGGATTGTAAATAATTAAGCTTATGCGCCGCTGCGGTAATACTTTTTAATTCGGCAACAGTTACAAATGACCGGATATCGCTAATGTCAATATTCATAGAGATGCCTCAATCTGTGCAAAATAGCCAATTTAATCAGATCAAGCAGACTCTTTTAAAAAGGCATTAAAAAAAATGATGTATCTATTAAAACATAGCATTATTCATGATGTCATTTGTTTTATACACTATCACCATATTATTTGATTTGTTGAGAGACGCTCGTGAATATTCGGGTCATCAGTGCGATCGCATTATTATGTCTGGTATGGGGATCTTTATGGGGACTGGTTAAACATAGCTTGCAGGTTTTTCCACCTTTTTTATTTACTTCGCTCCGTCTGATTTTGGCTGCTGTGACTTTAATGCTGCTTCAGTTGATTTTGAAGAAATCGATTCTGCCTAAACGTGGCGAATGGAAATCCTTAATCATTTTAAGTGCGTTGGTGTGTCTGGGTTTCTATGCGACACAAATCTTTGCCATGCAATTTGTAGATTCTGGCTTGTCCGCCGTGTTGGTGTTTACCATGCCTATTTTTATTGGGATTTTGGCACACTATGTTTTACACGAACGTTTAAACAGACAAAAGGTCTTAGGATTAATTTTAGGAACATTAGGACTGATTGCGATTCTTTGGCCACAACTGTTGCATTTGAGCTGGAATCTGTCTTTAGCAGGTGAGTTACTCTTGATCGGATCGGGTTTTTTCTGGGCAATGGCAACGGTGTATATCAAAAAAAATTTTGCAACTTATGACAAAATTAAGCTAACAATCTGGCAAATGCTCATCGGTGGGATTGCGATTCTGATAGGTGCTTTAATATTTGAGCCTGTAGATATAACGGTATGGATGAATCCTTTAAACCAATCATTGCTTTTTTATATTGCTGTCATTGGAACTGGTTTTGCATTTGCCCTGTGGAACTGGATTGTGAGTCAGGTCGATACCTTTATCGCTTCGATTTCAATTATGTGTATACCTGTTTTAAGTTTATGTTTTGGTGCGTTAATCTGGCATGAACCTCTCACGATGAATATTCTGATGGGAGCTGCCTTGATTTGTTCAGGGATTGTGATGAGTTCGTTGAAATTAAAATCAAAAAATGCCCAATTTAATTATTGTTCTAAACAATCTCGATAAGAATGACCATTTCATATTGAAAGAAAGCGTTTTAACTTGGAAGCCATATTTTTTATGGCTTTTTTATTTTTTAGAATCTCTGATGAAGTACAGTAGAGATTCATTTAGGATAGGAATAAGACGGAATAACATTTTTTAAGGATCAACCGAAGTCAAAGTTGTTCAATGAACTATAGTTATCATAACGGTATGGAGCTCAGTAGAATTCCAGAATGAATAAAAGCGTTGTTTCAGCAATTCATCTTTTGTAGAGAAAATAAGATATGCTTTAGCGATGATTGACAATTTCAACAGCTAAAAAAAGATAACAAGCCATCCCAACCTATAAAAAAAGTATTAAAGTATTATGCAACAAGTTGCACCGCCAAATTCAACAAGGATTTCCTATGACTAGCTATGCACATATTTTAAAACCATTACATTTAGGTTTTACCACAATTAAAAATCGAGTTGTGATGGGATCGATGCATACGGGGCTAGAAGACCGTTTTTATAATTATCCCAAGTTAGCTGCTTATTTTGGCGAGCGGGCCAAAGGGGGGGTGGGCTTAATTATTACGGGAGGGATTTCACCGAATCGTCAAGGCTGGTTGTTACCTGCGGGTGGAACCATGAATTCATTGGCAGATATACCGCATCATCGATTGGTTACTCATGCGGTGCATAAACATGGCGGCAAGATTTTGATGCAAATTTTGCATGCGGGTCGTTATGGATATCAGCCTTTTGTGGTGTCAGCGAGTCCGATTAAATCACCTATTTCTCCGTTTAAGCCTCGTCAAATGTCGGAAAAAAATATTCTTGAAACCATTGAGGATTATGCGCGTTGCGCCAGTCTTTCCAAAAAGGCAGGCTATGATGGCGTAGAAATTATGGGTTCTGAAGGTTATTTGCTGAATCAATTTTTAAGTCGCCATGTCAATCAACGTACAGACCGTTGGGGTGGCTCAGTCGAAAATCGAATGCGTTTTGCGATTGAAATCGTCAAAGCAATTCGTGAAAAAGTAGGCGAAAAATTTATCATTAGCTTTCGTTTATCCATGCTTGATTTGGTGCACGATGGCAATACCATGCAAGAAGTGATTGCCATTGCTCAGGCACTGGAAAAAGTAGGCGTGAGCATTTTAAATACAGGAATTGGCTGGCACGAAGCACGTGTTCCAACGATTGTAACTTCTGTGCCACGTGCTGCCTTCGTGGATTATACGGCGTATGTTAAACAGCATGTTTCAATCCCTGTGATCGCGTCAAATCGTATTAATATGCCTGATACTGCCGAAGAAATTTTGGCAGCAGGCAAAGCAGATATGGTGCAAATGGCGCGACCACTCCTTGCTGATGCATTTTGGGTGACGAAAGTCGCAACCAATCGTGTTGATGAAATTAACACTTGTATTGCGTGTAATCAAGCTTGTTTGGATCACACTTTCAAAAATAAACGAGCCACCTGTCTAGTTAATCCACGGGCAGCCTATGAAACAGAATTGGTTTATGTAAAAACAAAAAAACCGAAGAAAATTGCGGTTGTCGGTGGCGGTGTTGCAGGCATGTCTGCGGCAACTGTGGCGGCAAGTCGTGGACATCAGGTGACGTTATTTGAAGCAAATTCTGAAATTGGCGGCCAATTTAATCTGGCGAAAGTGGTGCCAGGCAAAGAAGAATTTCATGAAACCATTCGTTATTTTAAAGTTCAAATTGAAAAAACGGGTGTGGATTTACGCTTAAACACACGAGTCAATCGTGAGCAATTAGAGCGTGAGGGTTTTGATGAGGTGATTGTCGCAACAGGTGTGATTCCTCGTCAGCTTAAAATTGAAGGGAGTCAATTACCACAAGTTTTATCTTATGCAGAAGTACTCAAAGGCGCTCCAGTCGGAAATAGTGTAGCTGTGATTGGTGCAGGTGGGATCGGTTTTGATGTATCTGAGTTTTTATTAAAACCAATACATCAACCTCAGCCGCAACCGTTAGTTGATTGGCAACGTGAATGGGGCATCGATCCTCAACCAGATTATATGACCGAAGGTGGTTTGCAAGCTCCGCAAATTGAAGCACCCATTCGTCAGGTTTATCTATTACAACGTAAAACGACGCCATTGGGTATCGGTTTAGGCAAAACATCTGGATGGGTACATCGTGCACAGTTGAAAAAACATGCAGTGCGTATGATGCGCGGTGTGCAATATAAAGCTGTGACTGATGAAGGACTGTGGGTTGAGCTTAATGGGTATGATCAGTTATTACGGGTAGATACTGTTATCGTCTGCGCAGGGCAAGAATCGATTAAGGATTTGATGCCAAGTGAAAATGAAGCGACACTTGCGAATTATCATATTATTGGAGGTGCAAAATTGGCTGCTGAGTTAGATGCTAAACGCGCAATTCGCGAAGGTGCAGAATTGGCTGCCCAGCTTTAATTTTTGATGAAACAATATCCAATTGAATATCAGGCACTCAAATTTTTCTTGAATAAAATGAAGTGTCTTTGTATTCTTACGCACATGGAAGCGTGGCAGAGCGGTTTAATGCACCGGTCTTGAAAACCGACGAGGGTGTGAGTCCTCCGTGAGTTCGAATCTCACCGCTTCCGCCAAATATTTAAATAAGCCCTTGTTTTTACAAGGGCTTGTTTTTTATCTATGATTTTACCCCTCAACCTACCCCTCATCAAACATTGGATTAGGTGATATCTAAAGAGACATCTTTTTACTTATTTGGACATCATATTAGTTGAAAGAAAATTTCTAGTAGAATTCCAAACTGATTTTAAGGTGGGGAATTTTGCAAATATCCACTTTGGTCTTATGCTTGAATGGTCTGTTGTATTTGGTTTTTTACTGTTGCTTATCTTTACTTTCATCTTGGATGAGTTTTCTTGATCTTATACATTCTGTTTATGAGATTTTATCGATTCATAATTATGGGCAGACTGTAAAAAAATAAATCTACCCATATTCTTTAGATGCTTGTAAGTGATGTTAAACCCATAAATTTGATGATACTGGTATATCATACGGACTGTTAAGTTGTCTGCATCCTTACAGATTGATGATCTCATATAAATTTTCTGGTGATAAATTTTTCACCATATCATTTAGACCTTTACTTAGACTTGCTTTACTAAATGTATGTTCATAAAGTATGTCCCTCATACCACAAGTGATAAATATTGTTGCTTTTTTAGGCTTTATGGTTTTTATATCTTTATCATTTTCAAGTAATTCATAAAGCGTTTGGAACAAATCGGAAAAATAATCCATGCCTGTATGATTGATTGAGTTGCGACGATCTTGATTGATAGCATTCTCAATTATAGTTTGGTTTGCAGAGCCGTGAATTTCACTTAGCATAAATTTAGAATAATTCGCTGATTCAAACTGCTGGATGTTACCCTTGTTGATCTTTGTTTCAAAAATTTTATCGTAGTAAATCAGGCTGATTAGCGCAGTAAGAATTGCATCAGCTCTTTTGAGTACTTCAAGTGAATTTGCACAATCATCTAAAATGATGCTCAAGCTATGAATTTTTTCAGAAACCTTATTGTCAATAATAGGCTGGGCATCTGTCCCATTTCTCTGATTATCTAATCTTGTAGCCATAAATTCATGTATAAATTTACTTAAAAGCACAGGCAGATTGCTAACATCCTCTTCTAGATTTAGATGAAGATTTATGAACTTTGAAGGTGGCAAATTGGCATCTAACGGAGAGCATCCAATAAATGATTTTGTGGACTTCTGTAGTGGTGTACCATAAATTTTCAATCCTTTAATTGCATTCCTAACTTCGTGATATGAAGGGACTTGAGTTATATTTGTGCCTTTTATATCTTTGCTATTCTTAAAATTATGATATTCAATATAAATTTTAAGATAATCCAAAAATAGAGATTTAATATCCCAGAATGGTAACAAGTCAGGTAAGAAATACTTTTCGTTCAAAATACGTTTGAGGTTTGTCGAAAAATTGGGGAATTGTGTCCATTCTTCATAACTTTTGATGTTTTCCCAAAATATGCAATAAAGTTCTTCAAATATTGATGTTAGTTCATCTGGTTGAAGTAAATGGTTTAACAAAAATATATCTTCATCCACTAATTGCCTTGTTTGACAATATCCCATTACATGGTTGAGTAACTGTCTGCCAAAGACAATTATCTCTACTTCAATCTTGATTTGCTCAATAGGTAGTGACTTTCTTTCTTTATATTTTTCAGTTAGCAGGTTGACCAGTTGCCTCAATATTACATCCCTAATACGTATTAACTCGTTATACAGATTTGGGAAAGTTGCTTGAAACTCTCTTGCTTTTACAGCTTGCTTTACTAATTTTTGCATTACAGGGTGAGCTATTCTGTAAATTTCATGATCGAAGACGGGATTACTCATTTAAATACGCTACTTAACAATTGTGAATCTTGTTTTGCTGATGTTTCTGAGGATTCTAGAGCATATTTATATCCGAAGACATCCACATCAGGTTTAAATCGGAGTAAACAATGCAAACCTCAGAAACCAAAAAAAATCAGATTCTTAGAATGAAAGGAGTAACAGAATTAGTCTGTTTAAGTAAATCAAGTCTGTATGACAAAATGAACCCGAAATCCAAGAGATATGATTCGTCTTTTCCTCGTCCGATTAGATTGGGACTATCAGCCGTTGGTTGGTTAGAGCAGGACATAATTGATTGGATCAATTCAAAAAAAAGCTAACCAGATTAGCAAGATATCTTTACAACTCTCACATACCCTATTAACCCTTATAACACTGTAATTCCTTGATTTCGAGGTCATGGGATTACAGTGATTTTTACGCCTGACCATTTGTGTTACTTATATGATCAGTATATCTAATAATATTAATTATTATATAAATTGACTTAATTAACAAATTGTTAGGTGTAATTACGTACAGAGAAGTTCATTATTATGAATCAATCATCCTATCTTATGAGTAATAATCAAACACCTGCTTTAGCACATGAATACTTAACACAAGTACCTGAACACTTTCTAAATCAGCAGACTGAAATAACTGATACTGATTCATCTAATCAGCCCATTCAGATTACAGCACCATTGGAAGAGCAACAGTCTTTACTCAATTCAATGTATGAAGAATGCTTCAATGCAGCAGACGATCAGCATTCAAGCTCATTGGCATTGGATTACTTATTAGATTTCAACACTGAATATAACCAATATGAAATTCGATCAAATCCTGAAGCTGAGAAAATATTCTCAGAAATTGAATTAGTAAAACAAATCTTAAAACACAACTATGTGCAGGCTTATCGTAAGATCAAAGGCACTCTGTATCATGGATGGTATGAGCCTATTGATAAAAAATTCATTGAATTATTAAAGCAAATACTCATCCAAGGGTTTGATCCTCTAGAGCATTATGATTGTGAGCATCATAAGATTGTTATGCAAGCGTATAACGAAATTCTAAAGGGTTATTTTCATGCTGATTTTTATCTACATTACCCCAATGATATTATTCAGCTAAGAAATACTGATGGAACAATAACTTCAATTTGTTATGCAGAATTAATTAATCTATTCATTGAACGTTTGTATTTGCTAACTCAAGAAAAGGAATTCAAATACCAACAGAAAAAACGAAGGGAACGTTCCCAATATCAGCAAAAGGTCGCTACAGAATGTGTAGATACGATACTGGCTAAACATTCGAGAATTGTCATTGCTCGTGTCGATTTTCGTTATGGAAAAACACAAAACCCTGAACTTGCCCAAGTCAAAGCAGATTTAATCACATGCCTTCGTTATTTAAAGCGTACTTCAAATTTACGTATATTGGGCTATCTATGGAAATTGGAATTTGCCGAAAAAACGGGCTATCACTACCACTGTTTTTTCTTTCTCGATGGTCGTAAACACTCACAGGACATTAAGTTAGCACAACAGATTGGTGAGGTCTGGAAAAGAGTGATTGGTGATGAGGGGACTTACTATAATTGCAATATTGATGCTCACAATGGCAAATACAAAGATGTCGGTATTGGCACCTTACATCGCAGTGATAAACAAAAATACGAGTATTTGATTAAAGCCATCCGTTATATAACCAAAAGAGACCAATTCATTGTGCATAAAAGGATTAAGCAGGATGAAGAGAATGAGCAAAACCTTAGAAATGATAAAGCCTACTTCATACGTGTATTTGGTAAAAATATTGCTAAGGATGTTGCGATAAAAATGGGTAAATCTCTTAAAAATACTGGTCAAAAGGAGGCATGAAATGACTCATTATTCAGCGACTCCTCAAGCACACTATATACCGCAGACACCAATTATCCCATTCATGCTGGATGTTAATACTCATTTGTTCTTAGGACAGAGTATTCAAAATGCAGCTCAAATTGAAAATGGGAAACTAGCGGTTATGGATAAACGATCACCCAAATGTTTGGATAAGAATTATCGTATATTTTTAAATTCTCTACCTTGGCTGCATTATCACCGTTTGGTATTACATGGATTTCAACTAAATCCTTATTGGGCTGCAATCTTTGATACAGTAGGCTTTTCTCATTACGGTAATATGAATTACCTTGTAGAGAATGCAGAGCTTATTCATGATCAATTTAAACATAAGTTTCTGAAACGACGGATTGCACTGGAATATACAAAATTTATTGAACCAATTAATGAAAGTATTAAATTCCAAAAGGCATTGTTTAAACGTTGTCTAGACAAACATAAGCAGATCAATTGTATGATCTATGATTTACCTTGTATGTTTACTATTCCCTTACAATTTGATGCCGAAGTTAAATTACCAAAACTTGCTAGTAAATGGCTGGAAAGATTACATCAATCCGAAGAATTAGCTGGCAAGCTGTATGATGTGCAATGGCGTATTGTGAAATCACTGAATGGATTTTATTCAGTCCATGCCATCATTTATGTGATTGGTGATGAGTGTAAATATTCTGATTTTATCTTACGGGTATGGAGAGGGGCTTGTTTACACAAGGGACATGAGCTTGTGCAAGGATCACCTTATTTGGTTTGGGAAAAACACTGTTACTTTGCGGACAGTGATATGCGTAGCTACTGGAGTAAACAGCTTGAGTTTCTAAATGGCCCCCTCAAACTTTATCGGTATATGAGTCAGCATATTTCCTATTTATGGCAAAGCTATACAGGGAATATCCCTGCTAAGTAAACTTTTCAAATATAAGGCGCTCTGATTAGAACGCCTTTTTTATGCTTGTATAAATCGCTGTGATTAAATCTCTAAAAATTATAGGTATAGGTCAAACCACTGTTGGTGGTGATGGTCACTTCACGGACATATTCAGCGGAACAGCCCAAGTAGACTTTTGCCACTGAGCCATAGCGCATATTTTGGTAATCGTAAGTGCCTTTGCTTCTGCAATTACCACGGTTGATTAAAACCCCTGTGATGGTGGTTGGCGCATCGTTCAAGGACATGATGTTTAACAAATCGGTATAGCCTGTCATGGAGTATTGTGATTCTTCACGACGGACACGGACTTCAAATTGTTCTTGTACAGTGGGTTCAGTCCCTTCCTCAGCATTATATGACTCATCTTCCAGAAAGGATTTATCAACGGCTGGAAAATCATCTTCAGATTGAGGCGGAGTTTCAGTCGCATCAGCAGTGCTATGCTCACTTGTTTGAGTTGGGGTATCCTTTGGTTTTGGTGCATCGTTACCTGAATTACACGCAGTTAAAGTCAGTAGCAACACACTGGATAAAACAATCGATGGAATAAAATTCATTACACATGCCTATATTTAATCGAATATTGTGATCTACAGGGTTGGGTGAAAGCCCAACTCTGTGTATTTAATTGTTTGGTCAATCAATTTTTTACTTTTTATAAAAGTGGGAATTACTCATCGATCTTTTTAAATACCTTTTCGATCGGCGTGTAGTTTTCCAAGCTAAAATCAAAAGGAATTGGCTTTTTCAGTGTCACATCAAATTGCTTTAATCGAGCATTTTCTATGCCGTTGAAATGTTTGCGTTGAAAGGACATGGTGCTCGGTTCAAGGATGGCAATCGGTTCATTCGCAGAATCAGCTTGAGTGTTGTTGGCCTGATAAATGACTAAGCTCTCTAATTCCAATTTATGATTATTGAAGTTAAAAATGTAACCGACATACTTCTGTCCACCAGCCGTAATAATATTTTGTGCTAACTCTGGCGTGGATGGGGCTGTGAAATTCACAATAAGATCAGATGCGAAATTCATATTCTCAAAATGTAATTGTTTCGAATCAGCATCGTAATAAACAAAATTATCAATCGGACCATTTGGTCGATCATTCGGTGTATAGCTGCTTGGCATAAACAGACTTTGACCAGACGTAGCATTTAAACTGAGTTCTAAAAGCTTCAAGTCATAATTTAGATGGGCATTTTTAGTATCCAACTCATTTTGAAGTGTCTGAATACGTTGTTGATATTGTTCTGTACTCTCAAATTGATCTTTTTGTGGTGGAGTCACCTGCATTGTCGATCTTATATAATTGATTGCCGTATCATGCGCTGCACGCAAAGAATAGTCATCACCTAAAGCAAAAGTGAATGCAGGAAACTGTTGATCAGTATGTCCGATCACTAAAACTTGATTGTTTTTTAAAGCCAGCACATTTCTTAAATCATTGAGAATGGACTGGAAATACACGCAGTTTGCACAATAATCTGCAACATCGTCATTTTCAGCAAACATCTGCAATCCATAGATGGTTTTATACGGTGGATAAAAGGAAAAATACCCCTCATCTTTGATGAGTTCCTGAAAGTCTTCTCCAGTCTTTGTTAGCGGAGGTGTAATTTTATTGCGAGCGATAATCAAAGGAGAAGAAACAGCCTGTGCAGGGACAGCATCATTCAATGACATGTTTTCAATCTTTTGAGATAGTTCTTTATTCTCTACATCATCTTGTTGTGGTTTTGAGCAGCCGACCAACGCAAGGCTGGTGAGCAGCGCAATTGAAATGTATTTCATCCTATTATTTTCCCCATCCAATATTTTTTAAGTTTTTAAAAATGAATTATGAAATTGCCTGTAATTTCAAATACATTTTGCTTGGCTGTCATAGGCTCTAGCGATGCTGTTACTGAGCACAATAAGGACAACCAAAATAAGCTGTGCGATGAATTTCATGATTTTTATCCAGCACAAAACACCACTGACCAAAATGGATGCAGCAGTTAATTGATGCCTTGAGTCAATCAGGACACAGTGAAAGCGTGTGATAAATGAATTGGAATAAAATGCCTGAGAGGCAGAGAAAGTGCAGGGGAATAATAAAGCACAGTAAATTGCGTCATGGTTGACTCCTAGATGAATTAGAAGTTCTACCGAATCACTGTCAATTGATTATGGTGGCAGAACGAAAAGGGGTTGACAGACTGGACATCTAGAACCAGCACGCGCGAACGCGTCCCCCTCCCGTTCTACCGCAAAGGGGGACGAGAAGGTTTTTACACATACAAAGAATACTCAGATGAATAAACTCCGATGCGCTAGATGAGCGGTCTGTCAAAACCGACTGACAATGTAGGTCAGCCCTTGCATCATAATCGCTGCTAAAAAACAGGTCAATTGATCTGTTTAATCATCATTCAAAAATTGCCTAAAACTGATGAAAAAAAACGCATTCTAAAAAAATACAAATACATAGCATCTAATTGAGAACAGTGTTTCTCCATTTGAGATAGCACCAATACATGCTTCAGCTACATTGCAATCATTTTGCCTGCTTCCCCAGCAGGTTTTTTTATTCATTTACAGGAAATACCACAATGAGTTTGCCATGTCCTTATTGCCAGTCCCGAGAGACGGTACTGCTTGAATCAACCCAACATTTACCCAGTACCTCAACCAATAACCCCATTTCCAATAGTGTGATGTCACCGATGGCACTTGCCACATTAGGAGTGAGTGTTTCCAAAAGCCTGAATATTCCTCCAATTGCAGGTGCAATCGTTGGGGTACTGATTGGCGGTATCTGGATGTTGATCACTGAAGATGAACAGCAACAACCGCTTCACCCAACTTATCGCAAACAGTATTACTGCAACAACTGTGACCGCAGCTTTAGCCCGAATTTACGCAATTAAGTATTTAGCAAAATTTAAATCGAACCCTTTTACCCATTCAAAATCGATACAGGAATTATTCTTATGGCACATTTAGTTGAAACTATGGCATTCACTGGACAAACCCCTTGGCATGGGTTAGGCAATGAACTCACACCAAACCAACCCATCGAGGTTTGGGCACAACAAGCAGGCATGGACTGGCGGATAGAATCCTCGGATGTCAATTACATGGCACAGAATGAACGTGGACAAAGCATCATCATGCCTTTTGAAGAACAACGAGTGCTTTACCGTTCAGATACGCATGCACCTTTATCCGTGGTCAGCCAACGCTTTCAAGAAGTCCAACCGATGGAAATCCTACACTTCTACAAAGACCTGACGGAGCAATCAGGCTTTGAACTGGAAACCGCAGGGGTACTGAAAGGTGGCAAGAAATTCTGGGCATTAGCCAAGACTGGACAGACTTCAGCACTCAAGGGTAAGGATGTGAGTAATGGCTATATTCTACTAGCGACGGCTTGTGATGGCACTCTAGCAACCACTGCACAGTTCACCAGTATCCGGGTGGTATGTAACAATACTTTGGCAATTGCTCTCAAAGGACAAAATACCAGTGCAGGTGTGGTTAAAGTCCCACACAGCACTCGTTTCGATGCTGAGAAAGTTAAACAACAGTTGGGTATTTCAGTCCGTGCATGGGATGAACACATGTATGAAATGAAACAACTGAGCCAGCGTAAGGTAACTCAGCAGGAAGCAGCAGCCTTCTTTGATGCGGTGTTTAACAATACCAACCTAACTATGGCTGAACAAGATGAAAGCATCATTCAGTTCTATCGAAATGCTGCTATGCCAAACCAAGGCATCAACACCCCAACCAAAGCGGACAATAAAACCGAGCCAAATGGACGTGCCATGTCGAAAGTCATGACCATGTTTAACGGACATGGACGTGGTGCAGAACTGAGTTCAGCCAAGGATACCGCTTATGGATTATTGTGCAGCATCACCGAGTTCTGTGACCATGAACGTCGAGCGATGAGTACCGATCATCGACTCGATTCAGCATGGTTTGGTGCAGGGGCTGCCATTAAACAGCGTGGTCTGGAACAGGCATTGAGAATGATTGCCTAAATTCAGTTTCAATTAAGCCAGCTCCATTAGCCTAAGCATACAGTAACACCGTACAAGCACAGCAACACCTTTAGCCGCACCCTCATGCGGCTTTTTTATGCCCAAAATTCAGCTTTTACGATTTTATCGATACAGGAATAATTGCAATGAATAGTCATACTCAAATTCAAAACACGCTAAATAACCCACCACTACAACCCTATTTACCGAATCTAAATCAATCCATTCAGCAGATTGAGGTGGGAACCCGAACCAAACGAGATCGACCGAATACGCAACCACGAAAGACCAAAGCCCTTACAGCAAAAAGACTTGCCAACACCAAACAGATGAACTATCAACAATGGTTAGAAGTCAGAAAACAGGGTATTGGCAGCAGTGATGCAGCAACGGCCTGTGGACTGAATCCCTATATGTCGATGCTGGAACTGTGGATGATCAAGACAGGGCGGATGCAACAAAACATCGAGGATGAAAGTGCAGGTTACGCACCCTTGTACTGGGGAAAAAAGCTAGAACCTTTGGTGGCTGAATACTACAGCATGCACACCAATCATAAAGTCCGTCGAGTTAATGCAGTATTGCAACACCCTGATGAAGACAAACAGTTTATGTTGGCGAACTTGGATTATGCTGTAGTCGGTAATGAAGAAGTGCAAATTTTGGAATGTAAAACCGTGGGGGAATATGGCGCAAAACTATGGCGAGATGGCGTGCCTTTATATGTGCTGTGTCAGGTACAGCATCAATTGGCAGTGACAGGTAAACAGGCAGCGCATATTTGTGCCTTGATCTGTGGGCATGAAACCAAAATCTATAAAGTGACTCGTAATGAAACTGTGATTCAGCACATCATTAATGCGGAACGTCATTTCTGGCAATGTGTCGAAACAGGTATTCCACCCAGTGTAGATGCTTCGGATTCAGCAGCTAAAGCCTTGCAACAACTTTATCCTGAACAGATTCCATTAACAGTAGAAGACCTGACCCAAAATGAACAAGCTAATTATTTGTTTAATCAGTTACTAGAGGAGCGACATAAAGTTGAACAACACCAGCAGTATTTTGATGAACTGAAACATCAACTACAAATGATGATGAAAGAAGCAGAGCGAGCGGTATTTACAGGTGGTTCAGTCACATGGAAGAAATCACAAGACTCAATCAGCCTAGACAGTAAATCATTGCTTAAACAGCATCCTGAATACCTACAGCAATTTCCCCAAACCAAAGCAGGAACACGACGCTTTCAGATTTATCCGAATGGTGGATAGGGCTGATACCCAAGTAACCCATTTCAATTTAACTAACACCCCAACCAACTGATCCCATACCCCAAACAAGTATGGGATTTTTTATGCCCAAAATTTATTTATCCAAATTTAAACGCCATTTCAACATCTATATAGAGTACATCATCATGATTAAAGGTTTAGCTATTACCCCACCTGTGTTGGGGCGTATCAGTATCGGCAAAATTGTCGAAAAGAATGGAAAACGTCTGCCTGAAAAAGATGATCAATTTACCATTACCAGCCAAATCCAAAATAAAGATGGGTGGGTCAAACATCCACTGGATGAGCAACTACGTGCCAAAGCGCCCAATCAGAACCAAAAGCTGAGAAGCATTCCAGTCCGCATGATCTTCAATGATCCCGATCTCAACTTAAGAGCAGAGTACAGCCTATTTGACCGCCAAACTGGACGTTTAATCTGTTCAGGCAATGGCGAAAGCTGTCAGCGACTCGGTCAAAATGGCATTGAACAACATCCTTGTCCATCCCCTGATTTATGTCCATTGGCACAGGGTGGATTATGCAAGCCCTATGGCAGACTCTACGTCAACTTAGATGAATCAGATGAGTTTGGTACTTTCATCTTTAGAACCACAGGCTTTAACAGCATCCGCACTTTGGCAGCTCGACTTCGTTACTATCACGCAGCATCGGGTGACTTACTTTCTTGTTTGCCATTGCAATTGACCTTGCGAGGTAAAAGCACCACACAAAGTTACCGTACCCCGATCTACTACGTGGATCTGACTTTACGTGATGGCACAAACCTGAAAGATGCGATTAGTTCAGCCAAACAGATGGATGAACAAAGTAAGACAGCAGGGTTCTATCAGGAGGCTTTGGATCATGTGGCACGGCAGGGTTATGGTAATGCCTGCTTTGAGGTGGGAGGTGAAGAGGGTTTGGATATAGTGGAGGAGTTTTACAGCGTTGAATCTCAAACAGAGCATCAGCAAACGCATGATCTCACTCATGTTCAAGATATTCAGAAAGGCTTACAGCAGTCGGTTCAAGCTCTGAATTAAATACTGTTGGGGGCTAAGAAGCCCCCAACAGTAATATTGCTACTATTTTTTATTAAAAAATTTGAACTACTTATTGAATCAATAAACATTACTTAAGTATCGTTTATTTGGAGGGCGGTAGTACGTTAGGCTTTTGTAACATTAATCCATTTATAACTTTTTGTTGTCTACTATCTTCATTACGTAGTTGTTTATCTTTAGAATGATGGTCTTTATTCTCTTCGACTTTGGTGTCGCCATGATTATGATCAGTGATATTACGTAATTCGGTATCATCTAAGGAGCGAATCGTTTTTGAAGTGCTAGGTTCAGCCCATGATGTCGTATTCAAAAAAATGAAAAATAATAAATTGTACTTCATCCATGAAGTCATAGCGTGATCCTTTTTTACTCAATACCGACTACAGTGGTGATATAACCAGTGGCTAAAAGAATTGATAGACCTAATGACATCTCAAATAAAATGGCATAGCCCAATTGTTTCGCAAATTTCGGGTCTTGTAAGCGAGGTGTGAAATACCATTTGTTAAAGGCTGCTAACAATAAAATACTTAGGACAAATAATATTTTAATAATAAATCCATGCCCATAAGGTGTATTGATTAGAGTATTAAAATCTTTAAAGAGTAATAAAGCAATACTAAGACCACAAGCGATGAGTATTCCTACAATAAAGGCTGCTATTTGCCCAAATAGATGCATACGTTCTTTAAGTGGTAAGCCATTAATTTTTTTGCTTGTTTTCCATAATGGATAAAGCGACCCCATCCATAAGGACATTACAAGTACATGTATTGATAACAAAGCTTGAGCGAATAAGGGTAAATTCGTGACGTGTCCGAGTTGTGAAAAACTTAAAACGATTGGTGTGAGCAGTATGGTAAAGATTGCTCCTTCAGTTTTGGAAATATCAATCGTCCCTTTACTAAGTTTGACTATCATAAATATGAGTAAAAGTGCAAAACTGATTGATCGAATGATAGAGACATGTCCAGTAGGAGTATTGACTAGTATATTTATATAGTTGCTATCCCACATACCTGAAAGGCCAGTGTTGGCAAAACTTCCTATAAGAATGAAGAAGCCGAGAACACTTGAAAAAAGGCCTAAACCTGTACCAATAGTCATGTATTTTAGAATAGTCTCCTTGATTTCAACATAACGTCCAAGTAAGAAATAGCAGAAAGCACCGCCAATAACAAATGCAATCCCTAAATATAAAATGACTTTAACCAACCATGTTGCATATATCCAAGTCTCAGGAATCATATTTTTCTCCCTTTATTATAGCAACATGCCAGCAAGCTGCTGGCATGTTGACTATTTTCACTCATTGTTATTTTGCCGATTTAATAGTGAAATTATATTCACCATTCATGTTATGGCCATCGGTACCCATTGTGGTCCAAACCACCGTATATTTTCCTTTTTTTAGTTTTGGAACCGCTACGTCAAATGATTTTTTCATATCATGAGTTATTTGGTAGTTCAAAGGGATATCCTTACGTTGGGCATCAAGTAACTTAACGTTCATTAGCATGACTTCTTCACCAAAATTGAGTGTTATGTTTTTTGGTTGACTTGCTACAGAAGCATTGATCGCAGGAATTGCACTTTCAAGTTTCACGTGTGCAAATGCACTTGAAGCAGTAACAATCAGTGTTGCACCTACGAGAGTGTTACGTAGAGCTGACATTTTATTTTTGAAAATTTTCATTTCTTCATCCTCTTTAAACTAATCTTGGGCTCAGTAATGACCGAATGAAATGCATCAATTGGTTGCTTGGTCATCACCTTTCTCATGCTTATTATTAAAGGATGAGAGAAACATCCCGATGACTTCAAAATTACATTTTTGTCATTTTAAAAATTAAAAAACCACAAGTGGTACACTGGCTTTAAAGAAAACAATGATCACTAAACAAACTAATAAGAGGGAGTCTATTTCCATCTTAATGAAATTATTAATTTAAAAAATTAAATATGAAGGAGGCTTTTATGGACCATCATCATGAAAACAAAGTACTCAATAACAGACTTACTGACCCTGTCTGTGGTATGACAGTTACAGAAGCATCCAAGTTTTATGAAGAAGTTAAAAATAGAACTTTTTACTTTTGTAGTGAGAAATGCCACATAAAGTTTAAAAGTGATCCTCATTTTTATATTACTAAAGTTGAGAATGTAGTTACGTTAAAAGAACCACAAAAGAGGGATGGTGAGGATTCAAATGAAGTTAATCAGCCTGCTCATGTTAATACCTTCACGATATACACTTGTCCAATGCATCCTGAAATTAGACAGAACCATGCGGGAAATTGTCCGATCTGTGGTATGTCGTTAGAGCCTTTACTTCCTGACTTAGATGACGCTGATGAAAACCCAGAACTCAAGAATTTTAAGCATAGATTTTGGTGGACCTTACCGCTAACCATTATTGTAGTTTTCTTAGCAATGTTTGGTCATCAATTGAACTGGTTCGAAATGCAGGTGCAAAGCTGGATTGAACTTTTTCTTACCTTGCCAATAGTTTTTTGGGCGGGATGGCCATTTTTTGTTAGATGTTGGCAGTCAATCTGGAATCGGAGTCCAAATATGTGGACCTTGATTGGAATAGGTACAGGAGCTGCTTTTATATACAGCCTTGTTGGAACAATAGTACCTCAAGTATTTCCAGACTCATTTGTATCTATGGGGCGTGTTGCTGTGTATTTTGAGGCGACCGCAGCGATTATTTCTCTCACATTGTTAGGTCAAGTGCTAGAGTTAAAAGCACGTTCCCAAACTTCAGCGGCAATTAAATCCCTACTTGGGCTAGCACCTAAAACAGCAAGAAAAATCAGTGTTGATGGTATAGAAGAAGATATTCCACTATCTCATGTACACGTAGGCGATTTATTACGGATACGCCCCGGTGAAAAAGTTCCTGTTGATGGAGTCATTACAGAAGGTTCAAGCTCTGTAGATGAATCGATGTTAACTGGTGAACCTGTGCCAGTTACAAAACGTGTGGGTGATCAAGTCATTGGTGCAACAATGAACATGAATGGTTCATTGGTGATGCGATCAGAAAAAGTTGGATCATCAACCGTACTTTCTCAAATCGTGCAAATGGTTGCTCAGGCTCAACGTTCAAAAGCACCTATGCAGCGGATGGCGGATCATGTTGCAGGACGATTTGTTATGGGGGTTATAGGTATTGCTGTTCTAACTTTTTTGGGGTGGGGGCTATTCGGACCTGAACCTAGTTGGGTTTATGGATTAATCAATGCAGTAGCTGTTTTAATCATCGCATGCCCATGTGCTTTGGGATTAGCTACGCCAATGTCAATTATGGTAGCAACAGGGCGAGGTGCATCAAATGGAGTACTTTTTCGAGACGCTGCCGCAATAGAGAATCTACGTAAAATTGATACATTGATTATTGATAAAACAGGAACTTTGACAGAAGGACAACCATCATTCAATAAAGTAGTAGCCACTTCAGGATATGAAAAGAATGAAGTCCTCCGTTTAGCTGCGAGTTTAGATCAGGGCAGTGAGCATCCTTTAGCAAATGCAATTGTACGTGCCGCCCGTGAGCGAAATCTTACTTTAAGTAAACCTACTTCATTTGAATCAGGTTCAGGTATTGGTGTTAATGGAGAGATAAACGGACAAAAATTAGCGCTAGGCAATACGGCACTGATGAAGCAATTAGGGATATCTGTTAACACTCTTATTCCACAAGCAGAGGTATTAAGAGCTGAAGGTGCCAGTGTTATGTATTTGGCAGCCGATGGAAAACTGCTAGGTCTTCTGGCAGTTTCAGATCCAATCAAAGCAAGCACTCCAGAGGCCCTTTTATCGTTGGAAGACTCAGGTTTAAGAATCATCATGGCAACAGGTGATGGGCTAACTACAGCAAAATCAGTTGGGGCTAAGTTAGGAATTAGTGAGGTTTATGGTGAGGTTAAACCTGCTGATAAATTAGATTTGGTCACAAAATTGCAAAAAGAAGGGAGAATTGTTGCTATGGCTGGTGATGGAATTAATGATGCACCAGCCTTGGCTCAAGCTGATATTGGAATCGCAATGGGCACGGGTACTGATGTAGCAATGAATAGTGCCCAAGTTACATTAGTAAAAGGTGACTTACGTGGTATTGAAATTGCTCGTTCTTTATCAGAGGCAACTGTTAAAAATATGAAACAAAACTTGATGTTTGCTTTCCTCTATAATGGATTAGGTATCCCTTTGGCTGCTGGTGTACTGTATCCATTTACTGGCTGGTTACTCTCGCCTATGATTGCTGCATTAGCAATGAGCCTAAGCTCAGCATCGGTAATTGGTAATGCCTTACGATTACGTCATCAAAAATAATCACGACTTACCACTCATTAGCGTAAGTTAATGAGTGGTAAGCATCATTAGAATGAGTGCTTAATAACCGAGATATCACTAATTTTTAAAGATAATTTTAAAAGAAATATGTCCCTCGTTATAAGTCGCTTGAATGGAAGCTCCATGCACATCAAGAATAGATTTGGTAATTGCTAAACCAAGGCCAGTACCTTCTTCAACTCTCTGTCTAGATACATCTGTTCGATAAAAACGATCGAATAACCGATTAAGTTGTTCTGATGATAGTGGGGAGCTTTCATTTTCAATGATGAATGTTGTTGTATCAAAGTTTTGTTGGCATGTGATTTTGATGACCGAATCTGATTTGCCATATTTAATTGCATTCGATAACAAATTACTTAAAGCGCGGCGTAGCATTAAAGGATCACCTTTTATACTACCTGAACCACTCTGTTCGAGTGACATTCCCTTTTCAGCAGCGATAGCATCATAAAAATCAAATAATGCTGAAACTTCTTTAACTAAATTAACCTGTTGTAGGTTAGGTAAATGTAGACCATGTTCTGCTTTTGCCAAAAATAGCATATCAGAGACCATGCGAGCTAAATGCTCAAACTCTTCTAAATTTGAAAATAGAACTTCCTGATAAGTATTAATATTTCGACTACGAGATAAACATACTTGAGTTTGAGTCATCAAATTGTTAATAGGTGTTCTTATTTCATGAGCAAGATCAGATGAAAAATCTGAAAGTTTTTCTACTGCGGCTTCTAGCCGATCTAACATATCATTAAAAGCGACAGCCAGTGATTTAAGTTCGGTTGGAGTATTTTCGACTTCTAAACGTTCAGAAAGATGTTGGGCTGAGATACCCTCTGCTACTTTTGCCATTTGTTGTACTGGACGTAGCCCTCGCCATGCTGCGAACCACCCTAAGAACATTAAACAAATTGTACCCACAAATCCAATGTATAAAAGTTGACGTCTAAAGTCATTTAAGAAATGTAGATGCTCAGAGGTATCGATTCCAACAATAATCTGAGCTGATATAAACGAGTCATTATGATCAAAAGTCTTTTTATAAATTAAGCCACGATAAGTCTTATTTTTAATTTTCCATTCAAGCCATGGATCTTGTTTTGATTTGTTGAGTGCTTGGGGATGAATTACTGATGGTGCTGAGCTAAAAATAACTTGACCTGTTGGACGTTCAATCTGAACAATCAGATCGTGATGTCCAATTAAGGCATCTTTTAAATATAAATTTAGTTCTTGAGAGTTAGATGGGTTCTGTTCAAGTAGATTCTCTATAAGTTGAATTTTGCCTTCTAATTGAGTTCGGTCTTGAGCTTCAAAATGATGCATTACGAGCTTGTGAATAACCAACCCCATAATCATTAAGATGATAACAGTAGAAAGAGAAAAGATGATTGCTATACGAAAGCTGATTGCATTAAACAATTTACGAGTCATCTTCTACCTCTAAAACATACCCCATTCCACGTATGTTCTGTATCAGCTTTGGGCTAAAATTACTGTCAATTTTACTGCGCAAACGTTTGATAGCGACTTCTACAACGTTGGTATCACTATCAAAATTCATGTCCCATATTTGAGAGGCAATGAGCGTACGAGGTAATATCTCACCACGTCTACGCATAAATAATTCCATCAGCGCGAATTCTTTAGCTGTTAAGTCAATACGTTGCCCAGCGCGAGTGACGCGGCGTTTACGAAGATCAAGTTCAAGATCAGCAATTGTAATAAGGTTACTATCTTCTTTTTGTTGTCCCCGTCGGAGTAAGCTTTTAATTCGTGCTAATAACTCAGCAAAAGCAAAAGGCTTGACTAGATAATCATCAGCACCTAAATCCAAGCCTTTCACACGATCTTCAATTTGATCACGTGCTGAAAGAAAAAGAATAGGCATAGTTTTGCCACTTTTTCGGATATCATAAATGATATCCCAACCATCTAGCTTTGGAAGCATCACATCTAAAATGATGAGGTCATATTCTTCGGAAAGCGCTTGATGTTTACCAGATAATCCATCCGTTACCCAATCCGTTATATACCCAGCTTCAGATAGACCTTGTTTAAGGTAGTCACCGGTTTTTTGTTCATCTTCAACTAGTAAGATTCTCATTGATAAAAATCCCATATCACTCATTAAGAACATAATAACGTTATAAATACGTGATTCGTTGTAGATTACAAAAATGTCATTTTCATGTCACATAGATGTTTAGTGAAGGCCTTTAAGGTATTTACATAAAGTTAATTTTTGGAGCAAAACATGAAAACTCTATTCAGCCGTAGCTTAACCACTCTTATGTGTGTTGGTACTTTAATTGTAGGAACTCAGTCTTGGGCAGCAGATGTGAAACAAGGAACTACAGTTGTGTCTGAAATTAAAGCCGATTCAAAGACGCAAGAGAAATGTCAAAAACCTTGTAATATGAAGAATGATGATAAAACCCAACAGGATCATAGTCAGCATGAGCATGGTAACATGACGGATATGTCTCAGATGGATCATTCTAAGATGATGAATATGGGGCAATCTAAAATGAGTAATATGGATAATTCCAGTATGATGAACATGGACCACTCAAAGATGAACATGTCAAATACATCAAATAAATAACAAATACGATAAATGAAAGATCGGGGGAAATTAAAGCGAATAATAGGTTTGCTTGATTCTCCCATCCTTATATTAGATAGGTGAAATAAATGTCTACAAAATTAACGCATGTCCTTTTAATAGGAGTCGGTTTATTTTCATCAACTTGGGTTGTGGCAGCAGTTAAAGAATATGATTTAACAATCGCTGAGCAAACGGTGAATATCACAGGTAAGCCTTTAAAACGAATTACGGTTAATGGGAAATTTGTTGCACCTCTTCTTGAGTTTGAGGAAGGTGATGATGCTATTATTCGTGTCCATAACAAGCTAAAAAAACAAGATTCTTCTATTCATTGGCACGGGTTAATTCTACCGGGCATCATGGATGGCGTACCCGGATTTAATCAGTTTGACGGTATTGCCCCTAATAAGACCTACGAATATAAGTTTAAGGTACGCCAAAATGGTACCTATTGGTATCATTCGCATAGTAAAGGTCAAGAACAAGAGGGCTTGTATGGTCCGTTAGTCATTTACCCCAAAAATAGGACACCTTTAACTGTAGCTGAGAAAACAGATAAGGATTATGTCGTATTACTTTCAGATTTTCATGATTCAACTAGTGATAAAATCATGAATAATCTAAAGAAAGAAGCTGACTATTATCAGAACCGTCGTGAAACTGTTTTTGATGTTTTTAAACAAATTAAAAAAGATGGTTTAAAAGCAACATGGCAAGACCGTTCGATGTGGAACCAGATGCGAATGCTCAAGACAGATATGTCTGATGTGACAAAATATACTTTTTTGATGAATGGTAAGACTCCAGAACAAAATTGGACTGGTAATTTTAAGACGGGTGAAAAAGTACGTCTTCGGTTTATTAATGCCTCAGCAATGTCATTCTTTGACGTCAGAATCCCTAACTTGAAAATGACGGTAGTCAGTGCAGATGGGCAACCAGTGAAACCTGTTCCGGTTGATGAATTCAGAATAGGGACGGCTGAAACGTATGATGTTATTGTAGAACCCAAACAATCAAATTATCAAATTGAAGCAGAATCAATTGATAGGAGTGGTTTTTCAGTTGGTTCCTTACATGATGAGAATACTCCTCCAATAAATCAAATCAAAATGCCGAAGTCACGTCCTCGTTCTTTATTAACTATGGAAGATATGGGGATGGGGCATGATATGTCTTCTATGGCGGGCATGAATCACGACATGTCTTCAATGAAAGGCATGGATCATGATATGTCGCCTATGACAGACAGCTCAAAAGATCAGTCAATGTCTGGAATGAACCATGACATGTCTTCAATGAAAGGCATGGATCACGATATGTCGTCTATGACAGACAGCTCAAAAGATCAGTCAATGTCTGGAATGAACCATGACATGTCTTCAATGAAAGGCATGGATCACGATATGTCGTCTATGACAGACAGCTCAAAAGATCAATCTATGTCAGGTATGAACCATGGCATGCAAATGACTACATCTAATGCACCTACACAAGAAAAGAATGGTGATGTTGTATATGGCTGGGCAAATGCTTCAACACCTGTTGGTCAAAAAGCACTTCAATATAGTGACTTACAATCTTTAAAGCCTCAACCAGATACTCGTGCCCCTGAACGTGAAATGGAAATCCGTCTTGGTGGGAACATGGAGCGCTATATTTGGACAATTAATGGTAAGAAGTTTAATGAAACAGAACCATTCAAAGTGAAATACGGGGAACGTATACGCTTGAAATTTGTGAATGACAGTATGATGGCTCACCCAATGCACTTGCACGGTATGTTTATGCAGCTTGAAAATGGTCAAGATCCAAGTAATATGCCAAATAAACACACGATCATTGTGCCACCGGGGAAAACAGTTACAACTTTACTTACTGCTGATGAATTGGGTGAATGGGCTATCCACTGCCATTTGTTATATCACATGGCAGCTGGAATGATGAACAAACTCATTGTGGCAAATGTAGATAGCAATGATGATGATACGAAAAGTATCGTTGCCCAACCTCAAACTAGCCATGAGGGAGTGAATCAACATGCACATCACTAAACAGTTATATTCAAAAACAATTTTATCTGTTGCTTTAATTGGCTTAGCGGGTATGGCATTTGCGAATGATAATTCGACTGAAAATCTAAATAAGAGTACGTCAAGTATGAGTGTGCTTTTACGCGAATCAGGCGGATTAGGCTATGTTGAACGTAATACTGATCAAAAGTCTTCAAACAGCAAAGGGTCTGAAACTTTAGCTTTTAGCCAAAATCATATGAACGAGCATGGTGGGCAAATTTATCAGACAACTAAATTTTCCAATGAGTGGATAGTTGATAAAGATGGAAAGGGCAGCTTAGGTTCGAGTTTCGAGGCATTGATTGGAACAGATGAAAATCGAATGTTTGTTGAAGCTAATATGAATAAAGCGGAGAGTAATGATCCCAAATATGATGTATCAGCTCTTTACAGTAGAAATGTTGCACCATTTTGGGATGTACAAGCTGGGGTAAGGTATAGTGAGGACAAAAATAACCGTAATAGTAATCGCATTGATGGCGTTATTGGATTATTAGGCCTTGCACCTTATTTCTTTGAGACAAAAGCCTACCTTTATGGTGGTGAAAATAATTT
This sequence comes from Acinetobacter septicus, assembly GCF_019355975.1. Taxonomy (NCBI): domain Bacteria; kingdom Pseudomonadati; phylum Pseudomonadota; class Gammaproteobacteria; order Moraxellales; family Moraxellaceae; genus Acinetobacter; species Acinetobacter septicus. The sequence continues at coordinate 3,206,824 of NZ_CP079898.1, forward strand.
TTGGGGAGCCAGTTTTGAGTTTGATCGAGATCTATTACTCACTCAAAAGCTAATTACTCAGCCATATATTGCAGCAGATATTGTGTTTAATGATAATTCTGATTTTGCTACAAAGTCAGGTTTGTCTGAGTTAAAGACAGGTCTAAAAACTCGTTACGAGATTAATAAGCGTATAAGACCATTTGTTGATGTCGCTTATCAATATGAAAAAGGACAGAAATTAACAACTTTTCAAGAAGCTACAAATTCTGAAAAGGGGTGGTTATACGGGGCAGGTATTGAATTAGTTTTCTAAATATTTTATTAAGAATGAATAATGGTGATATTCCATTATTCATTCTTAATTATTTTAAACTTACGGATAACCCTTCAAGTACTTTACAAGAGTTAATTTCCAAAAAACCAGAGCATTTGCTTCTTAAATCAGAAAGTTGTTGCTTAAGCTGAATCTGTTTTTGGATATTCTGCTCTAATTGATGAATATGTTTATCAACTAAGATGTTAATAGAACTACAGTTTCCACAAGGTTTGTCTTTGTATGCTAATAAAATTTTTATTTCGTCCAAGCTCATATTCAAAGTTCGGCAATTAAGAATAAATAGAAGTCGCTCTAAGTGGTCTTTGTTATAAAGTCGATAATTAGCTTCCGAACGATTAGGGGCTAGTAATAAAGCTTCTTTTTCATAAAACCGTATTGTAACAACAGGGCAACCGGATAGCTGAGATAATTCACCAATTTTTAAGTTCATTTCAAGTCACCTGATCTATTGACTCTATAGTAGCTATAGGGATTTTAATATGCAATACGTGAAGATATGACTATAGGCACATCAATGAGTGGTTGCGGTTGTAATCAAGAAAGTTCTTGTGAAGACACTAAGCAAAAACAAAATGAATCAAAAACAGATTCTTGTAAAATTAAAGATTTAGCTACAGAAGAAAGTGAAAGTTCTTGTTGCGATAATGAGGTACAGCAAGAACCTAACCCTGATGAAAAAGATTCATGCGGTAGTAAGCAGTCGAATTCATGCTGTGGTTCGGATTCGATAACTTCACCTGAAAAGATTAGGGGGAGTGAAGATACAGCGACTTTCATCAGTGACTATAGCATCCCGAAAATGGATTGTTCCGCAGAGGAACAAATGGTTCGGATGACTTTATCTTCATTGGTAGATGTTAAGAGCTTGGTTTTTGATTTGCCGAACCGAAACCTAAAAGTTCTGCATAATGGTGAAAGTAATGAAATCACTGCAAAACTTGAAGCTCTTGGATTTGGGGCAAAATTAAATAAAACTGAAGCTTATGAAAATAAAGAACAAGCACAAGAAGCTAGTACTTTTCTGATTCCGAAGATGGATTGTTCGGCAGAAGAGCAAATGGTAAGAATGGCACTTTCTCCCTTGCATGAAGTTAAAGGTTTATCTTTTGATTTGGCGCAAAGACAGTTAGTTGTTTTCCATACCAATGGGATTAATGAAATTACCACAAAACTTGAAGCCCTAGGTTTTGGTGCAAAGCTCGTGGAAACAGTAAAAGCCACTGGGGAATTGCCTGAAACACCAGATCCGACTAAGCAGGCGAAAGTCCTTAAATTATTACTAGCGATTAATGGTGTTCTTTTTTTTATTGAGTTCATAAGTGGAATTATTGCCGCATCGACGGGGCTCATTGCGGACTCTCTTGATATGTTTGCTGATGCGGCCGTTTACGGTATAGCACTTTACGCGGTAGGGAAAGCGGCTAAATACCAATTAAAAGCAGCTCATTTTGCAGGATGGATTCAACTTTTATTAGCTTTGATCGTTATTATTGATGTTGTCAGACGTTTCATGTTCGGTAGTGAACCAGAGTCAGATTTGATGATCATTATTGGCTTCTTAGCACTTATTGCCAATGTGACGTGCTTGTATCTCATTTCTGGGCATAGAGATGGCGGAGCCCATATGAAAGCGAGTTGGATCTTTTCAGCTAATGACGTAATAGTAAATATGGGGGTTATTTTAGCAGGTGTACTTGTTGCATGGACTGGTTCAGCTTACCCAGATTTGATTATTGGTATTCTTGTTTCACTGTTTGTACTGAATGGCGCTCGAAAAATTTTGGCGTTGAAGTAGGGTGCTGACAATGAATTTATTTCAAGTAAAGCAAGACCAGACTGTAAAAATCATTGATCTTAAAAAGGGTGAACAGTATCAAGATAAAAATGATCCTGTTCTGGAGCGTTTAGAACTGCTGGGCTTTAGAGTAGGTGAATCCTTACAAGTGCTTGCGAAAGGGCTTTTTGGTGGTGATCCTGTGTTGGTTCAAATCGAAACCTCACGTTTCGCCTTAAGAAAAAATGAAGCAGAACGAATTTTTGTAGAGATTACCAATGGACACTAAAAATATTGCACTTGTTGGTAATCCTAATTGCGGTAAAACATCACTTTTTAACACCCTCACAGGGACTCGTCAAAAAGTTGCAAATTATGCTGGGGTAACGGTAGAACGGAAAGAGGGATTTTTTAAACTGCCATCTGGTGATACCGTTCGAGTATTGGATTTGCCTGGGACTTATAGTTTAAAACCGAGCAGTTTAGATGAGGAGGTAACTAGAGCAGTATGCTTTGGTGAATTAAAAGGCGAAGTTATACCTGATATTTTTGTATGTGTTGTCGATGCTACGAATCTTCATCTTCATTTAAGTCTTGTACTTGAAGTCAGGGCTTTAAACAGACCAATGTTACTTGTTCTTAACATGATGGATGAGGTTAGAAAGCGTGGGATTTCAATTGATACAACGAAGCTATCTCAGCTTTTAGGTATTCCTGTTGTTGAGTCAGTAGCTGTAAAAACAAAAGGCATTCAGGGGCTATTGACCCAATTGGATCAAAAGAATTTGTTTGTTGCCCCTTATCATTCTGATCTGAGTCACTTTGACCAAATCAAATATATTACAAAACAAGTCATCTTGAAAAATGATAATGGTGATAAACGAACGGCTTTCTTGGACAAAATATTCTTACATCCAGTTTTTGGATTATTAATATTGACCTTTACCATGTTTGTAATGTTTCAGGCTGTCTTTATTTGGGCTCAACCGTTAATTTCCTTTGTTGAGGATTCGATTTCATGGTTTGGTGGGGCGATAGGACCTCTGATTACTCATCCACTTTTAAGAAGTTTGGTCGTTGATGGTGTAATTGCAGGTGCTGGTAGTGTACTCGCGTACATGCCTCAAATTCTGATCTTATTTTTCTTTATTTTAATTTTAGAAGAATCGGGATACTTACCTAGAGCTGCTTTTTTGTTAGATAAGCTGATGTCTAAAGCTGGTTTAAGTGGGCGTTCATTTATTCCACTACTTTCGAGCTTTGCTTGTGCAATTCCCGGAGTCATGGCGACTAGAAGTATTAGCTCTGAAAGAGATCGTTTAGCAACGATTATGATTGCACCTTTAATGACGTGTTCTGCACGACTACCTGTATATGCTTTGCTGATCGCTGCATTCATTCCAAACAAGTTGGTTTATGGTTGGCTCAGTTTACAAGGTCTAGTTCTGTTCGGGCTTTACATGTCAGGAATCGTATCCGCTTTATTGGTTTCTTTATTCCTGAAATTAGTCAGAAAAGATAAAACTGAAAGTATTTTCATTTTTGAATTACCTACATACCGTATTCCAGATGTTCGAAATGTAGCTTTGGGGCTTTATGATAGAGCAACTATATTCTTAAAAAGAGTTGGTGGAATTATTGTCGCACTTTCTATTTTATTATGGTTCTTGGTAACGTTCCCTTTACCACCTGATAATCCAACAATGCCACCAATCAATTATAGTATTGCTGGACAGTTAGGGCATCTAATCCATCCAATATTTGCTCCGATTGGATTTACTTGGGAAATTTGTATTGCTTTGATTCCTGCAATGGCAGCTCGTGAAGTGATTATTGCTGCGTTAGGGGTGATCTATGCAATGTCTGGTGATGAAGATGCAGTTACCCAGACTTTATTATCTCAAATATCTGGTCCGGATGGATGGGGGCTAGCGACAGGTATGTCATTGTTAGTTTGGTTTATCTTTGCCCCGCATTGTTTAGCAACACTAGCGACCATTCGAAGAGAAACAGGGAGTTGGAAACAACCAGTCGTAATGGCTGTATATCTCTTTTCATTGGCTTATTTATTTTCCTTTATAACTTATCAAGTTATAAGTCGGTTTTAATTTAGAAGGCGGTTGTTGATATAAACCAACAACCGCTGTTTAATGAATTAGTTTAATTAATTATAGGATTGTTATTTACAGGATAATCTGTAAAACTAAAAAGGTTAAATTTTGGTCTTGATGTTATGCACTTGTTAAGGACATGCTTATCGCTGTTTTTATCTTTTGCTATCCTAATTGTAGGATCGGCAGCAGCTGCTGCATCTGTACATAGCCCATGTTTAATGTCATCTCAAGATACACAATCCATGCAAATGATGAATTCTGAAGATCATGAAAAAGCAAGTGCTATGCACATGGATTGTATGAAAGCTGAGGTAAAGATTAAGAAGCAATTACATGATCCATCATGTATGTCTAAGCAAGATTGTATTATGTCATTTTCTAAAATTGCATATACATCTACAGCGCTGGATGTTTTGCAGTCGATGATTTTTTTACCTGCGGAACAGTCTACTTTTTCTCCATTAAATCAAAATTTCATCTCATCTGATCTTTCCAATTTATGGAAACCCCCACGCTTTAACTAATTTGATGATTCTTCATCATTCATAGAGTTTTCTATGGGTGTTCTGCACGTGCGCGTGTACATCATTTTAGAGCTAAAAATATGAACTTTAATAAAGGAAAGCTGTCCCTAAAATGGGGTGGATGCTCGATTGCGACGATCTGTTTTTTCTTGAGTTATGGACATGCTTATGCCCAGCCACTGACTTTGGATACAGCATTGAAGCTTGCTGAGCGATATGCGCCTGCTCTAAGAGCTAATAGTGCTCAGATTGAAGGTGCTGAGAATATAGTTTCAGCTTCAGGTATTTTGCCCAATCCTAAACTATTTGTGGGTCTCGATAATTACCCTGTATCAGGTGATGCTGCATGGTCTGTCACACAAGAGGGGATGACGATGCAAAAGATTGGCATCATGCAAGATTTTCCAAATCGTGCCAAAAGATTAGCTGAAGTTGAATTAGCAAAAGCTGAATTGGGTTCAGCAAATGCTCAAACAGAAATTCTGCGAATTGAGTTACGTCAAAAAGTAGCATCGGCATGGCTTAAACGTTTTTATCTTGAGCGTAAACTGGCGTTATATGATGACCTTCTTTCAGAAAATGGATTGCTATCCCAGATTACACAAACACAGGTTGCGTCTGGTCGAACCATGGTTGCTAATACAATTTCCCCTAGGCTGGACAAAACTATTTTGCTTGATCAAAAAGATGATTTGCTTCGAGATATAAATAAGGCAAAACTAGAATTACACCGATTAATCAGTGAGGATTCTAGTGGTACAACTGAAATAGAAAGTTTGCCTACCCAAGAACCTATAATTAATTTTGATACATCACGTTTATATCATCATCTGCATCAACACCCTGAACTAAAAGCATTCCAAGCAGAAAAGCAAACTGTTGAAGCAAAGCTTAAGCAAGCCCAAGCCCTTCAAAAACCAGATTGGGGTATTGAGCTTGCCTATCAGCATCGTGCTCCTGAATTTGGAGATATGATTGGTGTACAACTGACAACAGAACTACCAATATTTTCAAAAAAACGTAGTGGTCCGCTCATTCAGGCAGCATTAGCTGAACAAAATCGGATTACAGCAGATCAGGAGATAAAATACCGCGACCATCTCACCATGTTAGATGAGGGGCTATCGGATTTAAAAGCTCTTGAAAGACAAATCCAACGTACCGTTCAAAGTACACTTCCTTTGGCTAAAGAAAAAGTAACTTTACAGTTAGCAAGTTATCAGGCTGGTAAAGCCAATTTGTCAGATGTCATTGAGACACGACAAGCATTACTAAATCAGCGATTACGTCTCATCGATTTACAACAACAGCAAGCAATTATCAAAGCCCAGCTCTATTTTTCTTTTGTAGAACCCACCTTAAACCATGCTGAGGAGTCAAGATAATGTTAAAAAATAAATTGGCATTTGTAATTGCTGGCTTGATTGTGGGCAGCTTGGGAGTCGGTAGTGGGATTGGATATTGGTATGCGCATCAAAATGATGAAAAGCAAACTGTAAGTGATCAGGCAACTGCTAAAGTGTTGTACTGGTACGATCCAATGAAACCAGAACAGCATTTTGATAAGCCAGGGAAATCCCCTTTTATGGATATGCAGTTAGTCCCTAAGTATGCGGATGAAAGTACTTCTGGAATAACTGAAAGTGCAGGAGTAAAGATTGATCCAGCTCTTCAACAAAATCTAGCCATTCGTTATGCCACAGTCGAACAGGCTGTAATGGGCAATACCTTGTTAACCAATGGCATATTACAAGCGAATGAACGACAGGTAGCAATTCTGCAAACACGAGCAAGTGGTTTTGTTCAGCGTGTTTATGGCCATGCAGTCGGGGATATAGTGACTCAAGGGAGTCCGATTGCTGATATTTCAATCCCTGAGTGGACTGGGGAACAGACTGAGTTTTTGGCAGTACTTAAAATAGGAGACCGTTCTCTTATTCAAGCAAGTCGACAACGCCTACAGCTTCTGGGAATCCCACCAAATGTGATCCATCAAGTCGAACGGACACATCAAGTACAGTCTAATATGACTTTGAGTGCTCCTTTGAGTGGATTCATTGACTCACTAGAAGTTCGTAGTGGAATGGCTTTAGCTATGGGGCAAACACTTGCCACCATTAAAGGCGTGAATCCAATTTGGTTAGAAGCAGCAGTGCCTGAAACGCAAATTGCTGGGATAAAGCGAGGAGATAAAATCGAAGCAACTTTTGCTGCGTACCCTCAAAAAGTGTCTGGCAAAGTCATTGATATTTTACCGACATTAGATACTACAAGCAGAACCATAAAAGTTCGTATTGAGTTACCCAATAGAGAGGGGCAACTCAAGCCCGGAATGTTTGCTTCTGTCAAATTTTCCAACAATCCTCAAAGCAGTTTAGTTGTGCCAGAGCAAGCTGTTATACGTACAGGTACTCGTAATATTATTATTGTCGCACATGAAAAAGGGCGTTTCGAACCTGTTGTTGTACAGTTAGGACAGAGTGACGGAAATAAAATAGCAATTCTACAGGGTTTGAACGCTGGTCAGAAAATCGTGATTTCGGGACAATTCCTAATTGATTCTGAGGCCAATTTACAGGGTGTACTGGATAAGCTGAACACTGGACAATCGATTACATCATCTCAAGTGACTAAGGCATCAATATACCAAGGCATTGGTAAAGTGGAAAAAGTTACAGCTCAAGACATTACCATTTCACATCATGCAATTGCTGAATTGGGGTGGGGGGCTATGACCATGAGCTTTAAACAACCAGTACAACCATTTACCCAAATTCAGCAAGGCGAGCAGGTCAGTTTTCGTTTTACACGTGTTGGGGATGCTTATGTTATTTCTGACATTTCCAAGATGTCTATGACATCTATGCAGAACTAAACGGGAGAACCATTATGATCGCCCGTATTATTCGTTTTTCAATTACAAATCGAGTATTTGTCTTATTAGCTGCTGTAGTTCTTGCCGTTTGGGGAACTTGGGCTGTCAAGAATACTCCGGTTGATGCTTTGCCAGATCTGTCTGATGTACAAGTGATTGTGCGAACTAATTTTCCCGGTCAAGCACCACAAATTGTTGAAAATCAGGTGACTTATCCTTTAACAACGACCATGTTATCAGTACCCGGTGTTAAAGCTGTTCGGGGCTATTCTTTTTTTGGTGATTCGTTTGTTTATGTCATTTTTGATGAACATACTGATCTTTATTGGGCACGTTCTCGTGTATTGGAATATCTCAATCAAATACAAGAAAGAATGCCTGCAAATGCAAAATCTTCATTAGGACCAGATGCTACAGGTGTTGGTTGGATCTACGAATATGCTTTGGTTGATCCAACAGGGCAACATGATCTCTCACAACTGCGAAGCATACAAGATTGGTTTTTGAAGTATGAACTGAAGACAGTACCAAATGTGGCTGAGGTCGCCACAATTGGGGGGATGGTTAAACAATATCAAGTTGTTTTAGACCCAACCAAAATGGCAGCATTCGGTATAACTCAGCGAAGCATAATTGAAGCAATTCAAAAGGCAAATCAGGAAACTGGCGGTTCAGTCCTAGAAATGGCTGAAACTGAATATATGGTGAGAGCTTCAGGTTATTTAAAAACATTAGAAGATTTTCGGCAGATTCCGTTACGTACAAACGATTTAGGTGTTCCAATCACTCTTGGAGATGTTGCAACGATTCAACTCGGTCCTGAAATGCGTCGTGGAATTACTGAACTCAATGGACAAGGGGAAACTGTTGGAGGTGTTGTGATTTTACGTGCTGGTAAAAATGCACGTGAAACCATTACTGCTGTAAAAGAAAAACTTGCTGAATTACAACAAAGTCTACCGAAAGGTGTACAAGTTGTTTCTGTGTATGACCGCAGTCAATTGATTGATCGGGCGGTAGAGAATCTCAGCCATAAATTAATTGAAGAGTTTATTGTAGTGGCTTTGGTTTGTGGGCTATTCCTCTGGCATTTACGTTCAGCAATGGTTGCGATTGTTTCTTTGCCTTTGGGAATCTTGTCAGCCTTTTTATTGATGTATTATCAGGGACTAAATGCCAATATCATGTCATTGGGTGGGATTGCAATCGCGATTGGTGCTATGGTTGATGCATCTGTGGTTATGGTCGAAAATGCACATAAGCATATCGAAGCTTGGCAACATGAACATCCTGATCGAGTTTTAGAAATACAAGAGCGTTGGGACATCATTACACGTTCTGCCAGTGAGGTTGGGCCTGCTTTATTTTTCTGTTTACTCATCATTACTTTATCCTTTATTCCCATTTTTACTTTGCAAGCACAAGAAGGACGATTGTTCTCTCCATTGGCATTTACTAAAACTTATGCCATGGCTGCTGCTGCGGGGCTATCTATTACATTGATTCCAGTTTTGATGGGATACTGGATTCGCGGGAAGTTACCATCTGAACAACGGAATCCATTAAACCGTTTTCTCATCAAAATATACCGTCCTATGTTAGATAAAGTCTTAGCTTATCCAAAGACAACGTTATTAGGTGCGTTACTCATTTTTCTTATCAGTCTTTTTCCTTTAACGCAATTAGGTGGAGAGTTCCTGCCTAATATGGATGAAGGTGATTTACTGTATATGCCTTCAGCTTTACCGGGATTGTCCGCAGCAAAAGCTTCTGAATTACTTCAACAGACTGATCGAATGATTAAAACTGTTCCAGAGGTTGCCACTGTATTTGGTAAAGCTGGGCGAGCAGAGTCGGCTACAGATCCTGCACCTTTAGAAATGTTTGAAACCACGATTCAGTTTAAACCACGATCTGAATGGCGTTCAGGTATGACACCAGATAAGTTGATAAAAGAACTGGATAAAGCTGTTCAAGTACCGGGTTTAACAAATATCTGGGTGCCGCCTATTCGTAACAGAATTGATATGTTGGCGACCGGGGTTAAAAGCCCAATCGGGATCAAGATTTCAGCAAATGATTTGCAAGATATTGATCGGGTAGCACAACAAATTGAACAGGTTGCCAAAAAAGTGCCCGGTGTTAGCTCAGCTTTAGCTGAACGACTCACTGGTGGGCGATATGTTGATATCGATATTAATCGAATGGAAGCTGCACGCTATGGTCTCAATATCACCGATGTACAGCAAATTGTGTCATCAGCAATTGGTGGGGAAAATATTGGTGAAACTGTTGAAGGGTTAGCAAGGTATCCTATTAATGTACGTTATCCGCGAGAAATTCGAGATTCACTTGAGGCATTAAGAAATTTACCAATTCTGACTGAATCAGGTCAGCAAATTGTTTTGAGTAGTGTTGCCAACATTCAAATCACAGATGGTCCTCCGATGTTAAAAAGTGAGAATGCTCGTCCAAGTGGTTGGGTCTATGTTGATGTACAAGGACGTGATTTAGCCTCCGTTGTTCGGGATTTGAAACAGTCTATTGACCAACAAGTGAAACGCTCTGCGGGTATGAGTATTAGTTATTCAGGTCAATTTGAATTTATGGAAAGAGCAAATGCTCGCCTAAAGGTAGTAATACCAATCACTTTGATGATCATTTTTCTATTGCTGTATCTGATTTTTAGACAAGTACAAGATGCTGCTCTGATTATGCTGACTCTACCATTCGCTTTAATTGGTGGTATTTGGGCAATGTATTTCAGTGGTTATAATTTCTCAATTGCCATTGCAGTAGGCTTTATTGCACTTGCCGGTGTTGCCGCAGAGTTTGGAGTGGTCATGTTGTTTTATTTAAAGCAGGCGATAGAACATGCTCAACAAAATTTATCATCTTTAACTGAGCAGCAACTCAATGATGCCCTTCGTACAGGGGCAGTACTACGGGTTCGCCCTAAAGCGATGACTGTAGCTGTCATTCTGGCGGGTTTGATTCCTATCCTTTTAGGAACTGGAACGGGCTCTGAATTGATGAGTCGTATTGCTTTACCTATGGTTGGGGGCATGATTTCAGCTCCACTTTTATCAATGTTTGTTATTCCCGCTGCATATCAGCTTTTAATCAAAAGAAAACTATCAAAATCTTGATAGTTTTCTTATTTCGTTCAAAGAGGTTTTATTATGTTTAAATTTATTAAAATTGTCGCTCTTGTTGCCACTGTTACTGCGTTAAGTGCATGTAGTAAAAATGAGGCGTCAGAGCAAAAGAAAGCGGAAGCGCCTATGGAGCAGATGAGTAAAGAATCATCTACAGCAACGACAACTCAAGCAGTTGGAGTGATTACGGCTATTGATACGAAAGAAAATATTTTGACACTCGATCATGAGGCAATTCCTGCGATTAAATGGCCTGCGATGACCATGGGCTTTAAAGTTGCTGATCCTGCATTATTGAATGGGCTTGCAGTAGGGCAAAAAGTTGATTTTGAATTAAAGGCTGAGGGAGAAACATACACAGTCGTAGCTGCTAAGTTAAAAAAATAGGATGATTTAGTAGATAGAATTTTGATAGTAATGAGGTTCTTTTCAAAAGAGCCTTATTCTCTAATAAAAAACAAAACATATGGTATTGCATATATATGGTAATTCGAATATAAAGATATTATAAATTATCAAAAGAGCTCAATTCGATGACAACTTCATCAACTGTGACGATTTATCACAACCCAGCTTGTGGGACATCTCGCAACACTTTGGCTTTGATCCGTAATACAGGGATTGAGCCAACTGTGATTGAATATCTCATTACACCACCTAGTCATGACGAATTAGTTAAATTGATTCAGGATGCAAAATTAACAGTAAGAGAGGCCATTCGCCAGAATGTAGATCCTTATCGGGATTTAGACCTTGATCGTAGTGATTTGAGTGATGAGCAGTTACTTAGTTTTATGCTTGATCATCCAATATTGATTAATCGACCATTTGTTGTTACTGAATTAGGCACTCGCTTAAGCCGTCCTTCTGAAGTTGTCTTAGATATTCTACCATTACCTCAGAAGGGTGCCTTTACGAAAGAGGATGGTGAAAAAGTGATTGATGAAAATGGTCAACGAGTGAATTAAAAATTTTACTTTTTGTATGTGATTATCCGCATATCCAAATAAGTGAATGGGAGTTAAGAATGGACCAAGTTAATTTTTTTAAATGCTTATCAGATGAAACTCGACTAAATATCGTGACTTTAGTCGCTGAGAATAAAGAATTATGTGTTTGTGATTTGACTGAAAAGTTGCAACTGAGTCAGCCAAAGATTTCTAGGCATTTAGCGTTATTGCGTTCTTCTGGTCTCTTACAGGACAGGAGACAAAGCCAATGGGTGTATTACAGCATTAATCCGCAATTACCAATGTGGTGCCATGACGTTCTGAATCTTTTGGTAAGCAGTCAAACCATAGTAAATAAAGATTCCCAAAATATCCAAATAAATAGCTATTGTGAGTAATAGAATATGAAATTTCTTTTTTTGTGTACTGGAAATAGTTGCCGTAGCATCCTCTCAGAAGTCCTTTTTAACAGTCGTGCGCCTGAAGGATGGAAAGCATACAGTGCAGGTAGTAAGCCATCAGGGCAAGTACATCCATTGACTATAGAAACTTTAGAAAATCTTGGTCTCTCAACAGATGGTTTGTGGAGTAAAACCATTGATGACTGCGAACAATATCAACCTGACGTCGTGATTACTGTTTGCGATTCAGCAGCTCAAGAAGCGTGTCCACTTTATTTAGGTGGAGCGATTAAGGCACATTGGGGCTTGGCTGATCCTTCACATTTAGATTTGCCGAAAGAAGAAAAATTAAAAGCATTCCAAGTTACTGTTGATCATATCAACCGCCGCTTAGACGCTTTATTGGCACTAGATACAACTCATATGTCTCGCCCAGATTTGATTGCAGCAATCAATCAAATTTCGCATATTGAATGAGAACATCATGGCTCAACAAAGATTATCTTTTCTAGATCGTAACCTCACTCTATGGATTTTTATCGCCATGGCATTGGGGATTGCGATAGGTGTGTTCTTTCCGCAAGCTTCCGTTACTTTAGACAAAATGAGTGTGGATTCCGTCAATATTCCAATTGCGATTGGTTTGATTCTGATGATGTATCCACCTTTAGCCAAAGTGGACTATGCTACTTTGCCACAAGTGTTTAAAGACAAGAAAACCTTAACTTTGTCTTTGGTGCAGAACTGGGTGATTGCGCCTGTATTAATGTTTGCATTAGCAATTATTTTTTTACATAGCTATCCAGAGTACATGACAGGCTTGATCCTGATCGGTTTGGCTCGCTGTATTGCAATGGTCTTGGTGTGGAATGGTTTAGCCTGTGGTGATAACCAATATGTAGCAGCGTTGGTGGCATTCAATAGTATTTTCCAGATTCTGTTTTTTAGTACCTATGCTTGGCTGTTCCTCACATTCTTGCCACCCTATTTCGGTATTGCAGGGCAAGTGATCAATGTTGATTTCTGGACGATTACCCATGCGGTGTTGGTTTACTTGGGGATTCCATTTCTTCTTGGTTTCTTGACTCGTTTGGTTTTGGTCAAAGCCAAAGGCTTAGATTGGTATCAAAATGTCTTTTTACCCAAGATCAGCCCACTCAGTTTATTGGCACTTCTTTTTACCATCGTGGCAATGTTTAGCCTAAAAGGTGGTGATGTAGTGAGCTTACCATTGGATGTTCTGCGTATCGCAATCCCACTCACGATTTATTTTATTGTGATGTTTTTCATCAGCTTCTTTATGAGTAAATGGATGGGCAATGACTATCCTAAAACCACAGCAATTTCTTTCACGGCTGCTGGTAATAACTTTGAGTTGGCTTTGGCTGTAGCGATTGCAACCTTTGGTTTGGCTTCACCTGTGGCATTTACCACCGTGATTGGTCCTTTAGTTGAAGTACCTGTATTGATCGCTTTAGTGAGTGTGTCTCTATGGCTCAGAAAAAAGTATTTTAAATCGGTGTAATTGTAATGAATCTTCCTAATGTTGATATGGAGCTACTTGAACAGCCAACTTTGGAAAAAGTTCAAGCTAAATCGTTAGATCATGCGCCACGTATTTTGTTGTTATATGGTTCTAACCGTGAGCGTTCGTATAGTCGTTTAGCCGTGATGGAAGCAGGTCGAATCTTGGAACAGTTTGGTGCTGAGGTTAAAATTTTTCATCCGAAAGGGCTACCTTTGCCAGAAGATGCGGATATGGAACACCCAAAAGCAAAAGAACTACATGAGCTTTTGGCATGGTCAGAGGGCATGGTGTGGTGTTCGCCTGAACGTCACGGTTCAATGAGTTCGATCTTTAAGTCACAGATAGATTGGATTCCATTGGCAGGTGGTGCGATTCGTGCCACTCAAGGAAAAACACTGGCACTAATGCAAGTCAGTGGTGGTTCGCAATCTTTCAATAGTGTCAATCAAATGCGTATTTTAGGGCGTTGGATGCGGATGATCACGATTCCGAATCAGTCTTCAATTCCAAAAGCATTTTTAGAGTTTGAAGAAGATGGGCGAATGAAAGCATCATCGTATTACGACCGTATCGTGGATGTGATGGAAGAGCTGTATAAATTCACCTTGCTGACACGGGGGCAAAGTCAGTATTTAACTGATCGTTATTCTGAGCGTAAAGAATCTGCTGAAGAATTATCAAAACGTGTTAATCAGCGAAGTTTGTAGAATGCTGGAGAAAATTAAATGCAAAATCAACATTCTCGTTTAATTATTTTAGGTTCGGGACCTGCGGGTTATAGTGCAGCCGTATATGCAGCTCGTGCCAACCTCAAACCAACATTGATTGCTGGACTACAATTAGGCGGGCAATTAACAACAACGACTGAAGTTGATAATTGGGTTGGCGATGCTGAGGGCTTAACTGGTCCTGTACTCATGGAGCGTATGCAGGCGCATGCAGAACGCTTTGGTACAGAAATGGTCTATGATCACATCAATGAGGTGGATCTCAAAACTCGCCCATTCGTACTCAAAGGTGACATGGGTGAATATACTTGTGATGCACTGATTATTGCAACAGGTGCAACGGCTCAATATCTAGGTCTTGAGTCAGAGGCAGCTTTCATGGGGCAGGGTGTGAGTGCCTGTGCAACCTGTGATGGTTTCTTCTATAAAAACCAAAATGTCATGGTGGTTGGTGGTGGTAACACTGCGGTTGAGGAAGCTTTATATCTGTCAAATATCGCTGCACATGTGACACTGGTACACCGTCGTGACAGTCTGCGTTCTGAAAAGATTTTGCAAGACCATCTTTTTGCCAAAGAAAAAGAGGGCAAAATCAGCATTATTTGGAACCATCAAGTTGATGAGGTTTTAGGTGACAACACAGGTGTAACGGCGGTACGTATTAAATCCACTCAAGATGCAAGTATCCAAGATGTTCAAGTGCAAGGCTTGTTTGTTGCGATTGGACATAAACCCAATACAGGAATGTTTGAAAGTCAATTGAACCTACGTGATGGCTATATCCAAGTCCAAAGTGGAACTACGGGTAATGCAACAGCTACATCTATCGAGGGTGTATTTGCTGCGGGTGATGTGGCAGACAGTATTTATCGTCAAGCGATTACCTCGGCTGGTTCGGGTTGTATGGCAGCATTGGATGCTGAAAAGTATTTAGACAATCAAGAATAATCAATACATTCACTGAAATAAATCAAGCTAACTCCACCTCTCATGGGTGGAGTTAGATTTTCTATATTGTTTTTTTATTTAGCTACTTATAGTGTTACGCCAGCGTTTCTCTATTTCGGATTCGCTTACTTAAAGCGAGTGTGGGATAAGTAAGCAGATCCTTTTTAGTAATTGGTATGCTCATTACAAATTCTTTTGGGAACATCAAATTAGTTGGATGGATGAGCAATTAAAATTCAGATTTATAAGAGATAAAATTCCTTTATCTCTTATTTTTATATTAAGTGTTTTTGTAATTGGGATTGTACTTTTTTGAGCTGTACCACATGGCTTCAGGCTATTTGTGCATGATATATGTTGCCCAATCAGCCATTAAGCCTTTACGTTTTTCTAAATAGCCTCCACGTAAATAAGAAGCTTCAACCTTATCTGGAAGTTTGTGTGCGAGAACATGTTCACACACTTCTCTACGGTAATCTGTTTTGTCTGCCGACCAATCACGGAAAGTAGACCGAAAGCCATGCGTTGTAATGACTCGGTTTTGTTTGGGATCAATATAGCCTAAGCCATTTTCTTTAAGCTTTTGCTCATGCAGTCGTTTGATTAGGGTCGTCAAAGACATATCAGAAAGCATCTCACCACTCCGTGGCGCAGGGAAGATGAAATCTTGAATTAGAGTATGATTTTGAATTGATTCAAGCAAACTTATCGCTTCTTTCGACAAAGGCACATGATGTTCCTTTTCTGCTTTCATACGTTCTTTAGGAATAATCCAGACTTTATTCTTAAAATCAATTTCCTGCCATTTCGCCCCAAAAATCTCACCAGAGCGACAGGCGGTTAAAATTGCAAATTCCAGAGCTTTTGGTGAAATTCCTTTTTTCTGTCTTAAGTGTTGGATAAACTCAGCAACCTGTTCATAGGGCAGGGATGGGTGAGGGCGTGATTCCTGCTTTAAATTACCTAATATAGGTTCAAGATTGCCTTTCCATTCGGCAGGGTTGTCACCCTCAAAATATCCCATTGCTTTGGCATAATCAAAAATGGTTTCTATACGACCACGGATACGTTTGGCTGTTTCGTTTTTCTCAACCCAAATAGGTCTTAAAACTTCAGCAATATCGGCTTTGGTAATGTTACTAATAGTAAGATTGCCCAAAGTTGGGTAAATATAAGTTTCTAGTGTTGATGACCATTGTCCAATATGTTTTTCATTTTTGAGTTCACGGGTTTTATTGGCAATAACAACTTTTGCACATTCCATGAATGTTTTGTTCCGTAGTTGCTGAACATGAAGCTTTGCAAGCTGTTCCTGTTGATGGACAATTGGATCAATACCACTTCGTATTTGTAATTTTAATTCAGTGGCTTTAGCACGAGCTTCAGCTAAAGAAACTTCAGGGTATGGACCAATACCAATATCACGTCGATGAGGTTTTAATTTTCCATCTTTATCCAGATGTTTTCCCACCACCGCACGTAAAATCCAGACACGGGAAGTTCCTTCGACGTTTAAACAAAGACCATCAACACCACCTACGTGATATCGACCAGTCTCTTTAATTTTTGCTACACTAAGCGCAGATAGCTCTTTAGCTTTCTTTGGCATGTTATTGTCTACCCCTCAAATTACCCCTCATAAAATACTGGAAATAGTCGGATTAGACAAGACTGAGTTGGATGGGTGTAATTGTAATTAATTGAAAAATATTAATTTATAATATTGGATTGGACTTCTTAGGATTGGTGTTAGACGGACACCGCTTCCGCCAAATATTTTAAAGGGAATCAAATATATAGTTTGATTCCCTTTTTCTTTGGCACAATTTTGGCACTATTCGAAATTTTAGCTATCTCTTCTTTGTTTTTATCCGAGTTAATCCACTTCGCGTAACGCTTCATGAGTATCACCAAACTATGACCCAGCTGTGAAGCCACATAGACCGGATTAAGTCCATTCATTAAGCATACAGTCGCATAAGTATGACGAGTGTTATAGGCAGGGCGATAGCGTATGCCATTCGCTTTCAGTGAGGCTACAAACTTTTCACTCAATGATTTTTGCGTAGTAAATTCCTCACCAGTCTCATCACAGATAAATACATGCTCGTATTTGAGATAAGTTAGTAATCTGAGTTGTTGGAATGCTTCAAATGCAAAATCATTCAAATCTACAAATCGAGCTTTATTGGTTTTAGTGGTTCCCTGCTGAACGCCGTTCACACGACCTTTATTGATGTGAATCTGCTTATTCAAAAAATCTACATCCTGCCAAGTGAGTGCGATAATTTCTGATGGACGGCAACCTGTCCAAAATGCCACCACAAAATACCAATACACAGTTGGGTAGTCTGCAAGATATTTCTCTCTTAACCAGTTCAGTATTCTTTCCCTTTCAATTTCATTAAATGGATCAGGTTCAGCTTCTTGAGTTTTCTGATTCTTCAATCGATCGCATGGATTCTTATCAATAATTTCATCGTCATGCGCTAACTCAAATGCGCCGCGTAATGGAATCAAAGCATCATTTCTAGTCTTCGCTGAAGTCCATTCACGTCCATTCACCGCGCTACGCAACATTTGGCTGGTGATCGTATTAATTGGCATGTCAGCAAATAACGGCATCCTGAGCCGTTCCAAAATTGATAGATACTTTTGCTTGGTGCCTTGCCTATGGTCTGAAAGGTTATAAAGGTATTCTCGGGCGTTATCAGCATCGTGATACGATTCTTAATCCAGTGATGACCATTAAACAAATTGCTGAACAACTCAAAATAACAATCGAAGAAATTCATAATGCACGTAAAGCATTACGTCGAAAATTAAAGATAGAAGAAACGATTGGGCAGGGGAAAATAGAAAAATGGGTTTTGCAACATGCCATCCCATTAACGAATTTAAAGATAAAACAATTGCAACAAGAATATCAAATTAGTAAAGAGCAGATTAAATATCGTCGAATTTTATTAAAAAAACTGCAATCAAAAATATGACGTAAATTGTCATAAATAGACAGAGTTGTATGGACATGGGAAGGCTATATTTGTAAAATGCAATAATATTGATCAAATATTTTATAAAAATGTTAAATAATATTTATCAAGTCTTGGAAAAATTAGGTCTTGATACTCAAAAACGTGCCATTAGTATTCAGTTTTCAAATGCAGCCCTAAATACTCAAATCATGTTACAACGTGTTGATGGTTATCATGGTATTAATGAGGGACTCTCCTTAGAACTGATCTGTCTATCTACAAATCCCTATATCGAATTAAAACAATTTATTGGTAACCAAGTTGCCGTTGATCAAGTTACAGATTACGGACAACTCTTTAGAACAACTGGAATTATTACAGGGGCTAGTCAGGGACAAAGTGATGGTGCATTGAGCCTTTATCGACTAACAATGCAGGATGCCACCAGCTTATGGCATAAAAGACGCAATAGCCGCGTATTTATGAATAAAAGTGCGGTGGATATTTGCGAAATTATTTTCAAGGAATGGCAAAGCAAAAGCCCTTTGTCTGCCGCTAGTCTGAAACTAGATACCAGTGGTTTAACTCAAAACTATGATATCCGCCCTTTAAAGCGATTATGAATATTTAACACGATTATTACGCGAAGAGTCGATTAACTTTTTAATTGATGAGTCGAATTATATTGTTGCGAGTTCAAGTCAAAGTATCGAAGCCCAAAAGTTACGTCTGATTGATGATAACGCACAATTTAAGGCGCTTGAACGCCGATCTATTCGTTACCACCGTTCCAATGCGGTTGAGCAGGCTGACAGTATTACCAGTTTTATTGCCCAGCGCCAATTACAGCCTACGGCTATACATGTGCAACGTTGGCAAGCAGATAGTCTAAGTCAAGAAGATGCCGGTGGTTCAGTTCTCAGTTCACATCAACACAGTACCCAGCGAGATAATGAAAGTTTAAGTCTGGAACATTTCACCAGCATGGATTGCTGATTTAAATGGAGAGGATCAGGCAACAGCATCAGGAAATAATCAATTAGAGAAACTCAAGAAGCAGCTCAATCAATATCAGGCTTTACAGGCGAAATACTTTACTGCACATAGTAGTGTTCGAGATACTCAGGTTGGTCACTGGTTTCAGTTGAATGATCATCCAGAATTAGAAAAAAATCATAGTCAGAATGATAAAGAATTTCTAATTTTAACTAAGCGTTTTTATAACCAGAACAATCTTCCGAAAGATATAAAGGAGCAAGTCGAAAAATTACTCAATCTTAGCCATTGGCCAATCAGTAAAGACAGCGAGCACGAACGCCAAGCCAATGAATTAATGCTAGTACGTCGAACGATTGCGATTGTGCCTGAATATGATCCGTTACTTCACCGACCGACTGCGCATGTGCAGCGTGCCAAAGTGGTGAGTGATGGTGAAGAAATCCATGTTGATAAATGGGGGCGAATCAAGGTTCGCTTTCTATTTACCCGTACAGAAGACCATGCACATGATGGTGGTGCGGGATCGAATGACAGTGATACTGATTCAGCATGGGTCGATGTGCTCACTCCGTGGGCGGGCGAAGGCTATGGTGCGCGCTTTTTACCACGTAAAGATGAAATCGTAGTAATTGACTTTTTTGATGGCAATATTGACCGCCCATTTGTGACTGGACGTATTCATGAAGCGCAACGTTCACCCACCAAATTTGATATTAAAGGTCAGTTGCCCGATACAAAAAAACTCAGCGGAATTCGTTCAAAAGAAGTTGGTGGCGAGGGCTATAACCAACTACGTTTTGATGATACGACTGGACAAATCAGTGCCCAATTACACAGTAGTCACGGTGTAACCCAACTGAACCTCGGTAATCTAAGCCATCCAAAGGAAACGGCTGAAAGTGAAGGTCGTGGTGAGGGGTTTGAACTACGTAGTGATCAATGGGGGGCAGTTCGTGCTGGTGATGGACTACTGCTTTCAACGTATAAACAAAAAAATGCGAATGATGATGTTTTAAATATTGATCAGACAATTGCTGATTTAAAAATACATGAAGAGTGGAATCAGACTTTAAATGAAAATATAAAAGAACATAAGGTTATGGCTTTAGAGGCACTTGCAACCTTAACTAAAAGTATTGAAGCGCTCGAAGCTTCTGGCAAAGATCAAGAGGTTAAAACCTTAAAAGAAGCGATTATTATTTTAACGAGTCCAGCAGATATCACATTAAATTCTTCTAAAAATGTAATGATTCAAAGTCAGTAAAATACTTATATTTCTGCCAAACAAAATATCAATTTAGTGAGTGATCAAAACACTGTTATTGCCAGCCAAAAAGGGATGAGTTTATTTTCTCATGAAGAACTTATGCAAATTATTAGTGCTAAGGGTAAGTTGGAAATACAGACTCATGAAAAATCTATTGAGATGATTGCGAATGAAGTTGTTAAGATCCTTTCTGTTAAATCGAATATTGAGTTAACTTCTCCGAATGAAATTAACTTGAATGCCAACTGTACGTTCACTCATGCAGTAACCTAAATCATGCATGTCGTGCACCAATGAAGGTGCTCCTAAGCGAGCATGGTGTTGCCAATATACAGCTTTTAAATCAGTGTACTTCTGATTGACGTAAATCTGTCTCTTTCGCCAAGCATAGTAGCCCGAAGTGCTGACACCTAGGCATTTACAGGCAGAAGAAACCGTAATTTCAGTCACAGCTAGGCCTTGGATTACCGTGTACTTTTCTTGGCATGATCTGTCAGGAAGTACACATGCGCCTTTTTTAAAATATCATTAGCTTCCCTGAGTTGTTTGACTTCTTTTTCTAAATCGAGAATACGCTGTTGTTCTGGCGAGAGCTGTCTTTTGCTGGAACCAGTGGGGTTGGTCTCACGAATCCATTTATCTAATGTTGAATAACCCACACCTAATTTCTGGGCGATTGTAGCTACAGACTCGTGTGAGTTTGAAAGTGCATAATCAATTGCTTGCTGTTTAAATTCTGGACTAAAGCGTTTAGCCATTTTACATCTCCAAAGTTAACCTTACGTTATCTTTAGAGAGACTATGTGTCCATTATTTTGGCTAGGATCACGGTGAGTTTCTTCTTAGCGATGGGCCATTTAAAAAAGCATTGTTGAAAGCCCAGAGAATGAATATCAGTTTCCAAAAAGCAACAGATGAAATTGATTTGAATGAGCTTGACCATTGGTACAAGCAATATCAAAAAGCCCAGCTATAGAAGACTGAATATGATGAATTGTTTAAAAACTCTGTTATATCTGTTCTGGCTCCCCATGATGGTGGCCTGTAAAGCTGAAACGGAAACTGTGGACTTAACTTTTTTAGTTTATAACTATAGTACTGCTGGACTTGGAGAAATTCAGGTCAATGGTAAAGGAAATCGAATTGCGAGTGCTGCAGAAAGATTCGGTAGTGTGGGTGAAGCTGGAACCGCTTGTTGTATTTCATTATTGCTTAACAGTGATACAGCTGATGTAAGTTTATATACAGATCGAGGCGATGGATATAAGCAGTATCATATCAAAGTTCCGGTTGAAAACTTAAAAGATACTCCACGTTCATATGCAGTTTTACATTATTTCCCGAACAATACTGGTGTGATTGAAGTCACTTTGCGTAGGCCAAGTTTTCGTAGGGACCTGTTTGAGCAGGGAGTGGGAGAAAAAGCAAAAACGATTGAATTAGACTCTCCAACTATGTGGAACAGCATTTCTGAAAATGAAGTTGCCCGAATAGATTTTCCAGATTAAATACAGCAAAGAAGCTAGGAAAAATGATGAATAAATTCTTAAAGTTTGCAATCTCTCTAACCATGTTACCCATGATGGTGGCCTGTAAAGCTGAAACGGAAACTGTAGATTTATCCTTTATGGTTTATAACTACACTACCGAGGAACTTGGCCAGCTTCAGGTGAATGGGAAGGGCAGCACAATTGTAGAGGCAGCAGAAAGATTGGGCAGTGTCGGTGGCTCAGGAACAGCCTGCTGTGCTCATCTACTGGCAAATAGTGATACGGCTGAAGTCAGTTTTTATACCGACCATGGGGAGGGATATAAGCAATATCATATTAAGGTGCCTGTAGAAAACCTGAAAGATACTCCACGTTCTTTTGCTGTTTTGCATTATTTCCCCAATAATACTGGTGTCATTGAAGTCAGTATGCGCTGGCCAAGTTTCCGCAAGGACTTATTTGATCAAGCACTAGCAGAAAAATCAAAAAGCATAACTCTAAGTTCGCCACAAATGTGGAACAGTATTCCTGAGAATGAAGCGGCCCGAAAACAGTTTCCAGATTAAGATGAACTAAATAATAATAGGAGCATTTATGACCCAAGCGATACAAAATGAAACCCGTTCGGTTCGTGATATGTTGATTTCCGCCAAAGTGTTGGTCAAAGATGGTAAAGCGACCGAAAGTCCCTGTAAGACTTGTCGTGTTCCTGTATGGGTCAGCTTTTTCTTTGATGGTACAGGCAATAACAAAGATGCAGATGCTACGACTCTAAATCAAAGTAATGTCGTCGCCCTATTTGAGGCACATAAGCAAGAAGCTGAAAAAGGAATACAAAAATTTTATTATGAGGGATTGGGAACAGCATTTCAGTTTGATAAATATTCAGAATATGATTCATCTAAAGTTGCCAATGGTGCCAGAGGATTAAAAGGTCCAATTGATATCACTGATCCACAATGGCGTAAGCAGGGCTATTCCGAGACGGGCACTGGAAAACAAGGGAAGATGGGGCTGGGGTTCGCTCTTGGAATACAACAGCGTTTACAAAAAGCCATTTTTGAGTTAGTTGCTTATCTGGATAGAATCTATCAACAAAATGGTATTACGGAAATCAATGTCTCCGCTTTTGGCTTTTCACGTGGTGCGACCGAAGCGCGTATTTTTATGAACTGGTTACAATATGCGCCAAATGTGACGAGCCAAGGTACGGGTAATGCTCAGAAACTTTTTTATCGGGGTAAGCCATTAACTGCAAAATTCTTGGGTATTTTTGATACGGTGGAATCGATTGGGATGGCTGCGCAAAATAAGGCTCCGCAAATCTATCGTACCCGAATAGAAAGTTATGTTGAGCACAGTATGCATTTGGCTGCCTCGCTTGAAATGCGACAGTCATTTCCTGTTACTCCAACAGGACGACCTAGTGCAAATAATGTAAAAGAATTAATTCATGATCAACAAGTCTTTCCAGGGGCACATTCAAATGTGGGGGGAGGCTATATGCCTATGGAGCAAGGTCGTAATTTAGGCTTATCCAGGATCACTTTACATGCAATGTTTAATCGTGCGACGGCCTATGGATTAAAATTTTTTACGATACACGAACTTGAAAAGTCAAAAGCAAAAAATATAATTTTTAGAAACTTCTATACTTTTAACCCCCAATGGCAACAAGATTTGAATAATTTTATGGCTCATGTAAAAGGTAGTTCCTCATTTGAACAACAAATGCAAAGTCAGCTAGCCCTTTATCATCAATGGATTCGTGAAGGCGGATATGCGCGTTTTATTCATCGAAAAACACGAGAGCGAATTGGTAGAAAGGAAAAGATTACTGCGATTACAAAGATAAATGACGGGTTATTTGAAAACATTCGTCAAATACTGAATGTCTATGCGCCAGAAGGTGCTCGACCATACGATATTATTAGAAATAGAGAAAATAAGTCGACATTACCTAAAGAGGTTATTCACTACTTTGAAAATTATGTTTGTGATTCAGTTGGTGGCTTCGCACTATGGGCCAATGACTTTCAAGCCCTGCTTTCAGATGGTAAGGCACCGAATTATTTGATTCCAAGAGGGATCGTCAGGCCGACTTAAAATGGAAAACGCACTTTATTGGGGCTTTGTTGTTTTTGGGGTTTATGTAGCGTAAGCAGATCATAAGCATAATAAAAATTGTCATATCAAATTAATTCAATTGATGTGGCACAAATTTTTAAAAATTAATTTCTTTCAATCGACTTTTCTAGTGGTTTATAGCATTTTCTGCACGGTGGGCGATAGGCAGTCCACTTCAAGTTTTAAGCCGACACCTTTTGCAAAGCTTATAGAATGCACCGTTACTCAAGTGATTTCATCCTGAAAAGTGGCTGAACAAAGATGAACAGCAGCCAGAGAAACTAGGCTGTCGCTTAAATTCCAATAAATCAATAGGCTAATTAAAGTTGAGTATTACGCTTACCTTTATGTATTTAAGAGAGTTTTAAGCTTAAATTCTTAGATTAGTGAATGTAATCTGAATATGATGTTGATGCCCAATTCCATTTTTTAAGCTTATATGAGACTTTAGTAGATTTGACAAATCAAGATGATTTATTCAAATCATTCAATTAGGTCAAAATAAAATTTCATCAAGCCGAAAATGATTGACGTTATTTATTCAATATAAAATTGTGTGCAGGATTTATATTGGTCTAGTCATTTTAAACATAACCTGTTTAAATATAGATGAAAATAAACATTTTAATGTTCAGATACGCAGTCATTGTACTTCAGATATTTCACATCTTATGAAGATCTGAGCCAGATGACATACTGATATAAATCCTGATAATAAACTAATTAGCTGTGAGCCAACACCATGCCTAAAATCCTGATTATTGAAGATGACTTCATGATTGCAGAGTCTACGCTCACTTTGCTTAAGTATCATCAATTTGATGTGGAGTGGGTAAATAACGGAATTGATGGTTTATCGCAACTTTCAAAACAAAGTTTTGATCTGGTATTGCTTGATCTCGGTTTGCCGATGATGGATGGCATGCAAGTGCTTAAACAGATTCGTCAAAAAACGGCTGTTCCTGTGCTTATTATTTCAGCGCGTGATCAACTGGAAAATCGTGTGGATGGTTTAAATCAAGGGGCAGATGATTATTTGATTAAGCCTTATGAATTTGATGAATTATTGGCCCGTATTCATGCCTTATTACGTCGAAGTGGAAAGGAAGCCCAGGCCACAAGTCAGGATCAAATTCTTAAAAGTGGTGATGTGACTTTAAATATCGAAAAGCATGTTGCAACAGTCAAAGGTCAGGAAGTTGAACTTTCCAATCGTGAATGGGCAATTTTAATTCCACTGATGACACATCCAAACAAGATTTTCTCCAAAGCAAATCTCGAAGATAAACTGTATGACTTTGATAGCGAAGTCACCAGTAATACCATTGAAGTCTATGTGCATCATTTACGTTCTAAACTGGGTAAAGATTTCATCCGTACCATTCGTGGTTTAGGTTATCGTCTGGGTCACAGCTAAGGAATTTTTCCATTATGGCCCTGCATTACTCTTTAAAGCGACGCTTAATCTGGTACACGTCCATTTTTAGTATATTGCTCGGCTGTGTTCTGATATTTTCAGCTTATAAAATTGCATTGCAGGAAAGTAATCAAATTCTTGATGCACAAATGCAATATTTGGCCAAACGTGCTGCGACTCAACCTTATGGAGCAGTCGTCAGTCATTTTGAAAAAGATCGTGTGTATCGTGAAGAAGATTTATTTGTTGATATTTGGGCTTATAAAGATCAAAGTCATTTAAGTCATGCAGACCGTTTATTGGTTCCTCCTGTGAAGTATGCTGGATTTTATACCCAGCAAACCGACCATGGCATCTGGCGTACTTATGTGATGCCGACCAAAGATTTTCAAATCCAGATCAGTCAGCAAGAAAAAGTCAGACAAGTGATGGCGTTGGAACTTGCGGGTAGTATGTTCCTCCCTTATGTCATTATTTTGCCTTTTGCCTTGATTGGTTTGGCAGGTATTATTCGACGTAGTTTAAAACCCTTGGATGACTTCAAATCTGAATTGATACAGCGTGATTCTAATGATCTAGCGCCTATTCATGAAAAAGATTATCCAGAAGAGCTTTCTCCAACCATTCATGAAATGAATCGGTTGTTTGAACGAATTTCGACGGCTCAACAAGAGCAGAAACAATTTGTCGCTGATGCCGCTCACGAGTTACGGACACCCATTACTGCTTTAAATTTGCAAACCAAGATTCTACTCAGTCAGTTTCCTGATCATGCTGCCTTTCAAAATCTGAGCAAAGGACTCGCGCGAATTCAGCATTTGGTCAGTCAACTGTTGGCTCTGGCTAAACAAGATGCCTCAATGAGTAGCCTTGAGCGATTCAGTACTTTCCAACTTAATAATGTTGCCTTAAATTGCGTTGAGCAATTGATGAATTTAGCAATGGAAAAGGAAATAGATCTGGGTTTTGAGCGCAATGAAGACATTGAAATGGTGAGTATTGAGCCCACAGTACATTCCATTATTTTTAACCTGATTGATAATGCGATTAAGTACACTCCCGTAGCAGGAGTGATTAATATTTCCGTCTATGAAGATGAAAATAGCTGTGCCTGCGTGCAAATTGAAGACAGTGGTGCGGGGATTGATCCTCAATATTATGATCAGGTATTAAAACGTTTTTATCGGGTACATCATCATCTGGAAGTGGGCAGTGGTTTGGGGTTATCCATTGTGGATAAAGCAACACAGCGTTTAGGTGGTCAACTGATTCTTTCCCAAAGCATAGAATTGGGTGGACTCAGTATTTTGGTTTGCTTACCCAAGATCTTAAAAAGTTAAGATATTTAAGAGCTAGCCTATTAAAAGCCCAAATATTTAAAGATTTTAAAAAAGCCAAGAGACTAAAGCATTGATCAGAGCTAAAGCGAATGGATCAACTGTGTTTTAAATCATCGGTAATGGGTCTTGGCATTCTAGTTTCTTTAAAAACAACATACTTTTTTGGATACGTTTGCCGTCGTTGCCTAATTTTTCAGGTTTAAAACTCAAGATCCACTGCAATTTATGACCAATATTGCAAATGTCACGATAGACCTTTTTATTGTTATTTAAAGCCTGATAAAAAATAGCACTTGCTTGATCAAGT
This sequence comes from Acinetobacter septicus, assembly GCF_019355975.1. Taxonomy (NCBI): domain Bacteria; kingdom Pseudomonadati; phylum Pseudomonadota; class Gammaproteobacteria; order Moraxellales; family Moraxellaceae; genus Acinetobacter; species Acinetobacter septicus. The sequence continues at coordinate 3,234,065 of NZ_CP079898.1, forward strand.
TCCGTGAGTTCAAGTCGATATGACGATGAAAAAATAAAGCATAACCAATCACGTACCTGACATTCATTTAAACTTAAAAGTTCTCCCGGATCTGTCTCAAAATCTATAAAGGTAAACTGATGATCCTCATCGACTAAAATATTACGGACAAATGCTTCACTCAAATAACTATCCTTTGCATGTATAGATTGAATTGCCAAAATTGCATCGGTATAGAGTTGAATGCGTTGTTCAGAGCTGATGGCTCTGGCTAAGGCATGATCTAGTTGTACGACTTCGTGCTCACTGGAGCCTGCATCTTCTATTAAAATACCTTCATGTGAAACAGCCAAAACCTGTGGCGTTTTGATACCTAACTTTTGCAGAGCAGTAAGGCGTTGATATTCACATTGAATGACCTCTTTGCCACCACGATTAGGAACGGGAATCAGTGCATCTAGTTGAAGCAAGCGGGCAAACCATCTCAAAGGAGTGTATAACCAAAGTGCATGACGCTCAGATGCTTTCTTTAACCAAACTTTACGACCGTTGTACTCATAAGACTGTATCGATTCATTTTGTTGATCAATAGACGCCTTCAAGAAGTCTGCAAAATTGCCCATCAATATAATCCTGTCATCATCTGTCTTTTATTCTAGGCGGATTGATACGTGCTGTCACGATGGGATTTGTTGAGTAAATTTAAATGATGATGTATAAAAAAACGGCTCAATGGAGCCGCTAAGGTAATATAAAAATTAATCAAAAAATTGATCTAAAACATGCCTTCTTCTGAGTTCGCAGAAATTTTATGAATAGAAAGATCTGCGCCCTGAAATTCCTCTTCCTGTGATAATCGAATGCCCATCGTCATTTTTAAAACACCATAGACAATGAAGCCGCCCAGTAAAGCAATACTGACAGCCAAAGCACTTCCAATTAACTGTGATAGAAAAGAAACATGACCTAATCCACCTAGCCATTGTTGTCCAAATATTCCTACAGCAAGACCACCAAAAACACCACAAACGCCATGCAAAGGCCAAACACCTAGAACGTCATCAATTTTCAATTTGTTTTGGGTATAAGTAAATAACTTAACGAAAATCACACCCGCAATTAACCCAATCAGCAATGCCCCAAAAGGATGCACGACATCTGAGCCTGCACAAATTGCAACAAGTCCAGCCAAAGGTCCATTATGTAAAAATCCTGGATCATTTTTTCCGACTAAGTTTGCGCTCAATGTACCGCCGACCATTGCCATGAGTGAGTTGATTGCCACCAAGCCAGAAATTGCATCAACCCGCTGGGCGCTCATGACATTAAAGCCGAACCAGCCAACAATTAAAATCCATGAACCTAAGGCCAGAAAAGGAATAGATGATGGTGGGTGCGCGCTGACACGACCATCATTTTTATAACGACCATGACGTGCACCTAATAAAATTACGGCGGCAAGTGCAATCCAGCCACCTATGGCATGAACTACCACAGAACCTGCAAAGTCATGAAATGGTGCTCCAAAATGTGTTTGTAACCAACTCTGTAAACCCAAATTGCCATTCCATGCAATACCTTCAAAAAATGGATAAACCAGAGCAACCAATAAAAAGGTGGCAATCGCTTGTGGTCGCATCTTGGCTCGTTCGGCAATACCACCTGAAATAATGGCAGGAATGGCTGCGGCAAACGTCAGTAAGAAGAAACAACGCATCAGGTTATAACCATGTTCTGCCGAAAGCGTTATGCCCATGTGAAAAAAATGCAGCCCATAGGAGATGTAATAGCCGATAAAAAAATAGGCAATTGCTGAAATAGAAAAATCGGTCAAAATTTTACTGAGGGCGTTGACCTGATTTTTATGGCGAACTGTCCCTAATTCCAAAAATGCAAAACCTGCATGCATGGCTAAGACGAGTACTGCTCCAAGCAATAAGAAAAAGAGATCTACATTTTGCATAGTTTGCTCAAAATAGGTGCTATAAACCAGTTTTAATACATAATTTTTAGAGTTAATGCACCAAAATGGTTTAGTAAATCTAAAAAATAGGAACCAAAGTCATCATGCTTTGATAATTTGAAACTTTAAGCAAAAAACGCACCAGTTTGGATGTGATTCATCATTTTTTCAATAATTGTGGTGCATCTTGAGCAAATATGGTGCTTGTGGTAATGAGTAAACGAAGTATCTGTGGTTTGGGGTATCGCATCTTGAAATCCAGATTATGATGATCTTCTTTGCTTTACCGACTGCATCGACCGCTTATATTTTAACTAAAGTTTTAAAAGCAGATAGTCAGCTTATCGCCGCAGTGATTAGTTTACAGACTTTGTGTGCTGCAATGACGTTGTGTTTGGTGATTTGTTTGGGGATGATGTTGATAAGTATCTGTAATCAAATTTATTTAACGCTTTTACTTTGAAAAGACATAGTTTAAATATCCTGTTATTTCAGTTTTAAATATGCATGTAATTTAATTTGAAAAGCAGATAGAATTTTGATGCGTTCAAAGACTTAGTCTTTGTTAATGCTTATATTAATCTTTATGTGAAATTAAAATATGAAAAAATTTTTAATGGTGATTTTACCAGTAGTCTTGGGTATGGTTGGTTGTGCATCTAATCCAACTAATATTGATAAAAAATCACAAAATATTATTGCCTTCACCAATATGCACCCTAAACAATATAAATTGAATGACGTAAATATTCGGTTAGAGAGCAGTGTGCAAAAGGAAGGTTTTCTCACAAAAGATAACATTCAGCAAACATACGTAGATGAGCTAAATAAGCAACTAGAACGTCAGCATAAGAATATATCTAATCTATCGACAGGGTTTGCACTAGTAGATATAGGCTTAATTCATAAACGAGTATTTATGGGAGAAGGGTTAAAGTTTATAGGTGGAGATAAACTTGTTGGTGGCTATGCGGATACTGTTTTTACTTACAATGTGAAAGTTACTTATAACGGAGAAGTCGTTCAAACGTTTCAACGTAAACAACAAATAGCATCTAAAGGTGGAATGATAGGAAATTTTAAAAAAATAGCTCGTGATTTATCTAGTACTGGTACTCCACAGAATGAAATCGAGGATATCGAAAAAGCTGTAATGACGATTGTTAATGATTTACAACCATAAAATATGAAGATTATGCATGTTTTAATATTTTTAAGTGGACTTAGCCCAAATTAATTGAGAGCTAATGTAGAAAAGATAACGAACTTATGGATTGGTTATATGTAAATTGATACTTCATAAATTTATCTAGATGATATTTTAATTTGAGCTTGTTTACTGAATGACATAAAAATACCCATCTTAAATAAAATTAGGATGGGTATTTTTTATGTTGAGAATAAGTATTTTAAAGCGCAGCAATCTGCTCCATACTCGCTTTAATCTTGCTTAACTGATCCGCACATTCAGCCAACTTGGCTTTTTCACCTTCCACTACAGCAGCAGGAGCTTTCGCCACAAAACCTTCATTACCTAGTTTATTGGCAATCTGGTCATGTTGCTTTTGAACTTTATCCAAGTCTTTCTGTAAACGACCCAGTTCAGCTTTCGGATCAATCAAACCTTTCATTGGAACAAAGACAGACGCATGACCAACAACACTAGAAGACGATAATGGTGGTTCTTGATCTTTCGTCAAAAATTCAATACTTTCAACTTTAGCCAATGCTTTAAAGAGTGGCTCAATACGCTCAATTTGAGTACGTTCTGCATCCGAAATATTTTGCAGCAATACTGGTAACAAACGTGCATTCCCTAAGCCCATTTCTCCACGAATATTACGCACTGCACCAATTAAACCTTGCAACCACTGCATATCTGCTTCGGCTTGTTCATTGATTTTTGCTGCTTCAGGAACAGGGTATTGCGCTGTCATGATCGTATCGCCACCTTTACCAATCATCGGCGCAAGTGTTTGCCAGATTTCTTCGGTTAAATACGGCATCAATGGATGTGCTAGACGAAGTGATGCTTCCATCACTGCAAGTAACACACGGCGAACTTCAGCTTTACGCTCGGAAGATACTTCTGCATCATTCAGGACGGGTTTGGTCAGTTCAACATACCAGTCGCAATATTCATTCCAAATAAAGTCATAAATGGTTTGTGCAGCAAGGTCCAAACGATACGTTGCAAATGCTTGATGAACGGCTTGTTCTGCTTTTTGCAGACGGCTGATGATCCATTGTTCTGGAAGTTCCCAAAGCTCAGGATGTGCTTCTTGAGCAACCGTTTGACTTTCTACATTCATCAAGACAAAACGGGTCGCATTCCAGATTTTATTACAGAAATTACGGTAGCCTTCAACCCGTTTTAAATCAAACTTAATGTCACGGCCAGTATTGGCAAGCGCACAGAAGGTAAAACGTACCGCATCTGTACCATAGGCATTAATTCCTTCCGGAAATTCTTTACGCGTCGATTTTTCAATCTTTTCGGCTTGTTTCGGATTCATTAAACCAAAAGTACGTTTCGCCACCAGACTTTCTAGATCAATGCCGTCAATCAAGTCTAAAGGATCAAGCACGTTGCCTTTCGATTTTGACATTTTCTGGCCTTCGCCATCACGTACTAAACCATGTACATACACGGTTTTGAACGGGACTTGTGCTGTGCCATCGTCATTCTTCATAAAGTGCATGGTCAGCATGATCATTCGTGCGACCCAGAAGAAGATAATGTCAAAACCTGTCACCAAAACATCGGTCGGGTGGAAGGTATTTAAGAAATAGTTTTCTTTATCTTTGGCGGCATCACCTGTCCAGCCTAGTGTTGAGAATGTCCAAAGACCTGATGAGAACCAAGTATCTAAAACATCTTCGTCTTGCTGTAACGTCACATCATCAGGGATGTTATTTTTGGCACGAACTTCTTCTTCGTTACGACCGACATAGATGTTGCCATCAACGTCGTACCATGCAGGAATACGATGACCCCACCACAATTGACGTGAAATACACCAGTCCTGAATGTTGTTCATCCATGCCATATACATATTGGTATATTGCTCTGGAACAAATTTGATGCGTCCATCTTGAACCGCTTCAATCGCAGGCTGAGCAAGCGGTGCAATTTTGACATACCATTGATCGGTCAATAATGGCTCAACAATGACACCTGAGCGGTCGCCACGAGGTGCTTTCAAGTCATACGGTTGAATTTGATCCAACCAGCCTTCTGCTTCTGCCTGTGCAACCAATTTTTTACGGGCAGCAAAACGCTCCAGACCGATATAGTCGGTCGGTGCAGCAATGCTTGCTGAAATTTGTTCGCCTGCTTTGGCAATAAATTCAAAATCAGCCAGAATTTCGGCATTTTTATTGAAGATATTGATAATTGGCAAGTCATGACGTTTGCCTAAGTCATAGTCATTAAAGTCATGCGCAGGGGTGATTTTGACGCAGCCAGTACCAAAGTCTTTTTCGACATATTCGTCTGCAACGATAGGCACTAAACGGCCAGTAATCGGCAATACGATATTTTTGCCAATCAGATGTTGATAACGTTCATCTTCAGGATGTACCGCAACTGCACTATCACCTAATAAGGTTTCAGGACGTGTGGTTGCAACGACGAGATAGTTATTGCCATCTTGAGTTTTAAGTGATTTGTCTTCAAAGAAATATTTGAAATGCCACAAAGAGCCTTTTTCTTCAACCGATTCAACTTCAAGGTCAGATAGGGCAGTTTGGAGTTTAGGATCCCAGTTGACCAAACGTTTACCACGATAGATCAGGCCTTGTTCATGCAGTTGAACAAAGACTTCTTTAACGGCATTAGATAAACCTTCGTCCATGGTAAAGCGTTCACGCGACCAGTCAACCGAAGAACCCAAACGACGAATTTGTTTGGTAATGGTGCCGCCAGATTGCTCTTTCCATTCCCAGACTTTGTCGATGAATTGCTCACGACCCAAGTCATGACGACTGACATTCTGCGCGGCCAATTGACGCTCAACCACCATTTGTGTGGCAATCCCCGCATGGTCAGTTCCCGGTTGCCATAAGGTATTTTTTCCCATCATACGGTTATAACGGGTCAAAGCGTCCATGATGGTATTATTAAAACCATGTCCCATATGCAAGCTACCCGTGACATTGGGTGGTGGAATCATGATACAGAATGATTCACCATGACCAGATGGCTTAAAGTAACCTTGTTGTTCCCAAGTTTGATACCACTTTTTTTCAATCTCAGTCGGATCGTAAGTGGTCGCAATGTTTTGAGCAGATGGAGCGTTTGCGTCAGACATAATTTAAAAGTCAAAAGTGTATAAAAAATTGCATCTATTGTAGCAAAAAAACAATCAAAATGGCGCGTTACAATCAGATTGACTGTGGCAAAAAAGTGCTGATCTATTTTGATGGTTAAGTAGTCTGTCGAGTCAGTAAAAAAGTTTATGTTTTGATCGAAACTTGTTAAATTTACATCAGATCAATGTTTCACTGGTCTATAAAAACAAGCTACAGAAGATGTTAGGAATTTAGGGATGATGCAATGGGATATGCAGTTTTTTTAAAAATTAATGAAGCAACACATGGTCGTTTTGAAAATATTCGTACTCAATTAAATTTGGGCGCTGAACAAAGTCAGTCTAAGGCATTGGGGAATGTCTTATCTGAAATTGCCTGTGAAATTATTGAGCAGGTCTTTGCCGATTTGTTATATCAACAAAAGCAAAAGAATAGTGTAGATGCGCAAAAGCATGTCGCAGAATCAGAAAAAGTAGTTCAACAGGTTTTAGAGACTATGCGTAAATATATGCCGTGGTCTGTTTCTTTTTTTAGCAATGAACGATTAACACCGCTAGTCAACTATTTTTCAGATTTATTAAGTGAGCATAATCGACAAATTTATGTTCGTTATGAGTTAGATCCATCCTTGGTTCAAGAAGCTTTTGCACATATTGAAAAAGTGCGCGAAGGGCAGATGAGTTATGTGCCTAAAGCATTTCAGGTGCTGACTCAGATTGTGGACGAGGGGGTTACCAGTCTTATTCGTAAGCCTAAGAAACTGCTCAAATTTAATTTGGTTGTAGATAAAACCCTTAATGGTGTGATTAAGATGACTACGCATTTAGGATACAAACGTCTTGAAAAATTAGGTGAAAAAATTGATTCAAGTACAGCAAATGAATATATTGAACACTTTCTGATGTTTATGCAAAAAGAAGCATAATTTTATTTTATAAGCGTTTTTATAAGGGAATAAACATGGCGAAGCTAATACCACTTGAAAATAAAGTCGTCTGGATTACTGGGGCATCATCGGGGTTAGGCAAAGCTTTGGCACGTGAATGTGCATTACAGGGAGCTCAGGTTATCTTAACCGCGCGCCGATACGATGAACTGGAAAATGTCAGAATCAGTTTATTTAAACCTGAACGACATCTTTCAATTGCTGCGGATATTACCGACGAAGTTCAAATTCGCCATGCCTATGTACAAGTTCTGGAAGAAAAAGGAAAAATTGACTGGCTCATTAACAATGCAGGATTGAGTCAACGCGCGCTCATTCAGGACACCACTATGCAAACTGAACGTGCGATTATGGAGGTGGATTATTTTTCACAAGTTTATCTGACTAAAACTGTACTTCCGACATTTATTCAGCAAAAAACAGGTCGAATTGTCTTTGTGTCTAGTGTGGCGGGTTTGTTAGGCACTCAATATCGCGCCAGTTATTCGGCAGCTAAAGCAGCGATTCATATGTGGGCGAATAGCTTACGTGCTGAAATTGCACAGTTTGGCGTTGGAGTTTCGGTGATCTTTCCAGGCTTTGTTAAAACCAATGTGTCTTTTAATGCGCTTAATGGCGAAGGAAAGCCACAAGGTCATCAAGATGAAGCAATTGAAAATGGTCTTGAAGCCGATGAATTTGCGCAGGAAGTGGTGAAGGCGCTTATGCAGGAACAGGAATATATTGTAGTCGGGGGGACTAAAGAAAAACTAGGTGTTTTAATCTCTCGCTTAGCCCCTTCTTTACTTTATAAAATGATTCGTAAAATGAAAGTGAAATAATAGCTTTATTTGGTTTTATCAAGAAGTTGCTCTCAACTTCTTGATTGTTCTGTTGTAGTTTTAGCAAAAATAGCTGTTCCATAAGCAAATACTTCGACCATACCGCCTTGCATACCGAGTTCCGTGGTACTTAAACGTAGTCCCATGATTTTATCTGCGCCGTGACGAACAGCTTCTTGTTTAAGTCGGACAATGGCTTCTCTTCGTGCACGATCGACTACGGTTTCATAACTGGTGAGCCGACCCCCTAAAAAATTCTGGATATTGGCAATGATGTATTTAAAATAATCATGAGAAATCACAACATTACTTGAAATAAATTGACCTGATAATTCACTATAGACAAAGCGATTGCTATCAATGCGAATATGAGCAAGTTGCTGCTCTTTGTGCTCAAGTTCACGCCAGTGTTTTCGTTCAAAATACCGACCAAAACCCCATCCAATAGCACAAAGAATCAAAAAAAGAACAACCTGAAAAATAAGATTTTCCATCAGTTATGCCTTAAGAACTAAAAGGATCGGGGAGTTTGGGTGCATGAGGTTGCACAATCACGGCTGTACCATACACAAAAAGTTCGGATGCACCTTGTGCAATGTTCGATGTCGAGAAACGTATTCCTACAATTGCATTTGCACCTAATTGCTCAGCTTTAGCAATCATACGTTGCATAGCCTCCTGACGGGATTCTTCTAGAAGTTCTGTATATGCGGTGAGTTCACCGCCCACGATATTTTTTAAACCTGCAAGCAAATCGCGTCCCGCATGTTTACTACGAACAGTGCTTCCGTACACGACATCAAGTTGTTGTGTGATGAGGTAACCTGGCATACTTTCTAAATTACTTAATAACATATACTTATTTTTTAAAAATGGTGTTATGAAGATATAAAAAAAGTCATATAGATGCAATAAAAAAGCCCACCGAAGTGAGCTTAGTCAAACTATTGAGAATTACTGTTTTTTCAAGTCAGCACTTGATGGCTGATGAACAACAGTATCTGTAGTATTGGCTTTAACGCCACCCCCCAGAGTCTTGTAAAGCTCAATTTGATTATTCAAATTGGCTTGTTCAAGTAACAATAAGCCTTGTTCTGCTGAGTAAGATGAGCGCTGCGCATCCAATACCGTTAAGTAGTTATCAATACCAGCGCGGAAGCGGGCATTGGATAAGTTGTAGGTTGTATTGGTTGCCTCCACCAGACGACGTTGCGCAGAGATACGATCTCCGATATTGGCACGTGTGGCTAATGCATCGTTAACTTCACGGAATGCTGACTGAATTGATTTCTCATAATCAGACAATGCAATTTTCTGATCAGTTTCAGAAATTTTGATGTTCGCGCGACGAGTGCCCCAATCAAAGATTGGCAGGTTAATACTTGGTCCAATTGACCACATACCTGAGCCAGATTTAAACAAATCGCTCAATTCAGCAGACGCATAACCTGCCGAACCTGTAAGGCTAATCGTCGGGAATAATGCTGCTTTTGCTGCACCAATATTGGCACCAGCGGCACTCAATTGATATTCCGCAGATTTTACATCAGGGCGATTATTCAACAAGTCACTTGGTAAGCCCGTCGCAAATAAATTTTGACGTGTTACAGATTTAACAGGTTGATTTGGCAGTAAGTTCTGTGGAACAGGTTGCCCGACCAGTAAATTTAACAAGTTTTGTGCTTGCGCGATTTGGGTTTTATAGTTCGCTACATCATTGCGTGCAGTTTCAACAGAAATCTGCGCCTGACGTAATGGAACTTCACTATCGATCCCGACATCAAAGCGTTTTTTGTTCAAATTATATGAATCAAGTTGAGCTTTTAAGGTCTGATCAGCCAGTTTCAAATTCGCACTAGCAAAAGAATAACTTAACCAAGCTTGAGCCACCTGACTGACCAAACTAATTTGTGTCGCATCACGCGCACTTTGTGTCGCGAGATAATTATCGAGGGCTGCATCTTTTAGACTACGAACACGTCCCCAAAAATCCAACTCATAAGAGGTCACCCCTAAACCGACCTGAAAGGTGGAATAAGGATTATTTGGATCACGAGTCGGTGTGACTTGACGAACAGCACTACCACTTGCACCAATAGTTGGTAACTGATTGTTTTCAGTAATTTGATATTGCTGCTGCGCGCGTTGAATATTCAAAGTCGCCGTACGAAGATCACGGTTATTGTCTAGAGCCAACTCAATCACTTGCAATAAGCGAGGGTCAGAGAAAAAGTCTTTGTAGCCTTGTTCTGCAATAGATGTACCTGAAGCGCCATAACTATAGCTTCCAGGAATATCGGCCTTTGTCACTGGTTCTGGGCCACGCATGCTTTGACAAGCAGTCAAAGCAAGCGCAAGTGCAGATACCGCAATGCTACGACCCGAAATAGACCATACTTTTTGCATCACGATGTTTGCTCCTGATTATTTGGGGTTTTTGGTTTGTACTTAAAGATACTACGAATCCATACATAAAATACAGGGATAAAGAAAATACCTAAAAGTGTTGAACTGAGTACGCCGCCGAGTACACCGAAACCAACAGAGTGCTGGCTTCCTGCACCCGCACCTGAAGAAATTGCAAGTGGGAGTACACCAAAGCCAAAGGCAAGTGTGGTCATAATGATGGGACGTAAACGCATTTTTGCAGCATGCATGGTCGCATCAAATAATTCCTCACCTTTTTCCTGTAACTCTTTGGCAAACTCAACGATCAAGATCGCATTCTTCGCGGATAGACCAATCACGGCAATGATCGCTACCCTAAAGTAGATGTTATTGGAAAGGTTTGGATTATGCAGAACATGGAAGCCAAAGTAGGTGAGGAGTACGGCACCTAATACACCTAATGGCACCACTAGCATTACTGAAAACGGAATTGACCAGCTTTCATATAACGCGGCAAGACACAAGAATACAATCAGCAAAGACAGAACATAAACAGCTGTTCCTGATTGACCAGAATCACGTTCTTCTAAAGAAAGTCCTGTCCATTCATGGTCAAATCCAGAAAGACCCATAGATGGAAGTTTTTGCATGATGTCTTCCATGGCTTGCATCGCTTCACCAGAACTCACGCCAGGGGCAGGTGAACCTTGAATGTTCATAGATGATACACCGTTATAGCGTTCTAAACGCGGTGAACCATAGCTCCAGTGACCTGTGGTAAATGCTGAGAAAGGAACCATCGTACCCGCACTATTACGCACATACCATTTATCCAAATCTTCAGGCATCATTCGTGCAGCGGCTTCGCCTTGCATATAGACTTTCTTAATACGACCACGGTCGAGGAAGTCGTTTACATAGCTACTCCCCCAGGCAATACTCATAGTGTTATTGATATCTGCCAGACTAACGCCCATGGCACCAGCTTTCGCCTGATCAATTTCAATTTGGTATTGTGGTGTATCTTCCATACCGTTTGGACGTACTGCGGTCAAACGTGAATCTTTGGATGCAAGACCCAGTATGGTATTTCGAGCTTGTAACAGTTTTTGATGTCCTTGACCATCCACGTCTTTCAACATGAAGTCAAAACCCTGACTCACACCCAATTCAGGCATGGCTGGCAATTGTAATGGGAAGATCATGGAGGCATCTTGAATCATGCCATTCAAGCGCATGGCTCGACCAACAATCGCACCAATTTGAGTGTCATCTGATGTACGATCTGCCCAGTCTTTTAAGCGAACAAATGCCAAGCCTTGGTTTTGTCCCTGACCTGTAAATGAGAAGCCAGATACGGTGAAGATAGAAGCAACACTTTTCTTTTCCTGATCAATAAAATAATCAGTAATCGTATCAAGCGTTTTATCTGTTCTTTGTAATGAAGCATTCGGAGGTAACTGTACCAGTGTCATGATCACACCCTGATCTTCATCGGGTAGGAACGAGCTTGGTAAATTACGGAACACTAAGACAAAAATAGCAATAATGACTGCATAGAATATCCCTGAGAATATTTTATGATGTGTCATATGATTGACACCATTTTGATACTTAGAAGAAAGTTTGTCGAAACTCTCGTTAAACCATCTAAAAAAGCGTGCAAAAATATTATTGCTTGGTTTTTTATCTGGATCGTGCTGCTTCAAGAATGTTGCACAAAGCGCAGGAGTAAAGGTCAGCGCGATGAACAAAGAGAAGATCATGGCTGTCACTAGCGTAATCGAGAATTGCCGATAAATGACCCCTGTTGTTCCACCAAAGAAAGCCATCGGCACAAATACTGCTGTTAAGACGCTAGTAATACCCACAAGAGCGCCAGAGATCTGTTGCATTGATTTTTCGGTTGCAGGTACAGGTTCAAGATGTTCCTCCTGCATAATTCGTTCAACGTTTTCCACTACGACGATCGCATCATCGACCAATAAGCCGATCGCGAGAACCATGGCAAACATGGTAAGTGTGTTGATGGTAAACCCAAACAAATTAATGACTGCAAATGTACCCAATACAACAACAGGCACTGCAAGTGTTGGAATAATCGTCGCGCGCCAGTTCTGTAAGAACAAGAACATCACGATAAATACCAGTACGATTGCTTCAACCAATGTATGAACTACGTTTTCAATCGATAGCTTGACGAATGGAGTGGTATCAAACGCAATTTCATCTTTAAATCCAGCCGGATAGTTGGGACGAAGTTTGTCTAAAGCAGTCTGTACGTTGTTCGCAGTATCGAGTGCGTTTGCACCTGTTGAAAGACGAATCGCAATACCACCTGCTTCTTTACCATTATATTTTGAGTTGAACTGGTAGTTTTCCGAGCCTAATTCAACGCGAGCTACATCCCCTAAACGTACCTGAGCACCAGATGAAGTATTCTTCAGGAAAATATTACGGAACTGTTCTGGTGTCTGTAACAGACTTTGAGCGTTGATTGTGGCATTGATGGTTTGACCTTCTACAGCAGGTGCACCACCAACCTGACCAACTGCAACCTGAGCATTTTGTGCCTTAATTGCATTTGATACATCAATAGGAGTAAGTTGGTAGGTATTTAGTTTTGCAGGGTCGAGCCAGATACGCATCGAATACTGACCACCAAAGACCTGTACTTCACCGACACCTGGGACACGGCTCAGTGGGTCTTTAATGTTGGCGTTAATATAATCTTTAATATCTGCACCAGATAGAGAATTATCGGGTGAATAAAATGCAACGACCTGAAAGAAACTAGCGCCCGATTTCTTAATGGTAATCCCTTGACGTTGTACCACTTCAGGTAAAGATGCTGTGGCAGTTTGCAGTTTGTTTTGAACCTGAACCTGCGCGATGTTGGCATCGACACCTTGATTGAAGTTAACATCAATGGCAACGCTACCATTAGATAAACTCTGAGAGCTGATATAACGTAAACCATCCAAACCATTTAACTGTTGCTCAATGACCTGTGTCACTGAGTTTTCAATGGTTTCAGCAGATGCACCTGGATACGTCGCCGAAATCGAGATTTTGGGCGGCGCAATCGTTGGATACTGTGAAATTGGCATTTTTGACAGAGAGATAATCCCTGCCAACATAATGACCAATGCAATCACCCACGCAAAGATGGGGCGATGAATAAAAAATTGAGCCATTCACTCTACCCCTTATGCATTTGAAGCAGCTTTCTGTTCAGGTTGAGCTTTATTTTGATCAGCTGACTTTTGTGTTTCTGCATTTGCTTTTGGATTTTGTGGTTGATCACCTGCTTGCGGCGCTGGTGCCTGATAAGGTTTTGCAGAAACCTGCTGACCTTCTTTCACTTTTGCGATACCGTCAACGATAATTTTATCGCCAGTTTTTAAGCCGTTGGTCACAATCCAGTTGGTACCATTAGTACCTGCTGTTTCAATTTGACGCGGTTCCACTACGCCATTTGCATTGACCAACATGGCAACTGCTTGACCAGTTGGTGTACGTGTAACGGCTTGTTGCGGAACCAGATAAGCATTAGGAATCACGGCTTGAGTGATCTGAGCAGTCGTATACATACCAGGAAGCAGTAAATGATTTGGATTTGAGAATACAGCACGTAAAGTCACCGTACCTGTATCTGGATCTACGCTGGCATCAGAAAAAGCGAGATGACCTTCAATTGGATAAGTTGAACCATCTTCAAGGCGGATTTTGACTTTGGTATTGTTGCTGTTATTCAGATTTCCTTTGCTTAATTGTTGGCGTAAACGTAACAATTCAGCGCTTGACTGATTGATATCAACATAAATTGGATCTAGCTGTTGAATCTTCACCAGTGGATCTGTCTGATTCGCAGTGACTAATGCACCAGCCGTTACCGAAGAACGTCCTGATTGACCAGAAATAGGTGAACGAATGGTTGAATATCCAAAATTGACTTCAGCATTTTTAACTTGCGCTTTAGCCGCAGCAACTTGAGCTTCTGCAACGTTCACTTGTCCAACTAAATCATCATATTCTTGCTTAGAAACCGCATTACTCGAAACCAGTTGTTTGTAACGATTCATTTTGGTTCTTAGTGAGTTTAGATTCGCTTCCTGTTGTAACAATGCTGCTTTGGAGTTATCTAAAGTCGCACGATTTGTTCTTGAATCCAGCTCATACAATGACTGACCTTCACGAACATAACTTCCTTCTGTAAATAACCGCTTCAGAATTACACCGCTCGTTTGAGGACGCACTTCAGAAATTTGATAGGCTGTTGTACGCCCAGAAAGCTCAACCTTTTGCTCAACATTTTGTGGTTGTGCGACAAGCACACCCACTTCAGTCGGGGGCATTTGCTGAGCTGCACCAGCTTGCTGCGCATCTTTTGGATCTTTGCTACAGCCAACAAGTGCGATACTTGCTGCTAATGTGCAAGCAGTAAGGGCTGGAGCCCAAAGCTTTGCAGACATCATTGTTTCACCTCATTTAGAGCTTTATCTAAAAATAATTTGTTGTTGTTCAACTTGCTTTGTTTCCACAACCAAAGCAGTGAGATCCAAATAAAACCGATACTCCAACCCGCTAATACATCTGTAGGATAATGAACACCTGCATACACTCTTGAGAGCCCCATACTAAGCAGCCAAAAACAGGAAACCACTAGGAAATATGATCTTTTAGGATGATTTTGATAAATCAAGATGACTAAACTGGCAAGAGTAGCCGCGTAGGCACTATGAGCACTGGGAAATGATGCGCCATAGTTGACCACCAGCTGATAGACTTCTGGTGGTCTGGGCCGATTAAAACACCACTTTAATAACCATCCTAAAACAATACTTCCGCTCACACCTATTAAAATGAAGATGAGTGTTGAGTATTTTTTATACCATGCGCAGACTAAACACCAGACCATAGTAAAAAATAATACAAAAGGCATGCCACCTAAATAAGCTAAAGTAATTACAATTTGATTGAGCGTTTTATTTCGGTGTTCATTCAGGATTTGAATTGCATGTAGATCAAATCCTGAGATGACGGGAGAGTATAAACCAAACACACTCAACAAAAATAAAATGCAACCAATACAGAGTATTAGGTAGGGCATACTTACAGCCTTCAGTTTAACCAAGCTTATCGGTTGGAATATGGTTATGAAGTGTACTCGCCAGTACACTTTTTTTCAAGACTAGGTTATTTATACTAATTTCTTTTTTGAAAATATTTAACTATCAGCACACAAATATAACAATTTTAAGTGAATTTTGGCACATTTTCTTCATTATTTAGAACCGTCGCTAGTGTGATGCAGATCCTGACTTGGCTGTACCATCATCCACTTCAAGAGGCTGTTTGGGTGGCCAGAAAAAATCACTAGGACGAGTGAGAAAATGTGTGATTACCAGTTTGGCTAAAGGTTTCCATTGTTCAAAGCGTACACGACGCGCCCGCAAAGCCACAATAATAGTCAAACTAAAACTAACAAATAGGTTGGTCAAACCGATGAGTAACACCCCTAAAAAAGAAACAATAATGAGTCCAATATCTGGGGGACCATTAATACACATCAAACCTTGTATAAAGTTGGCAGAAGCAAACGCAATATGTCGGATATCTAGAGGTAAACCTAAAATAAAGCCTATGGTTCCCATACTCCCGAGCATAATCCCGAAAATAAAGTTACCCGAAAGCGCACCAAGATTACGTTGGATGTAGTCGGCAAATTTATTGAGGCGCTCTTGACCCATCCAGTTTGCCAACCGTTGGTGTGCTTTCAACCGTGGGCCGACTTTACGATAGATAGCCATATTGTCAAAATAACCCGCCAGCAAGCCTGATAAAAATAAACACACACCAGCAATAGCGGCATGGGGAATAGCCAGCGAGGTAAAAGGGTTCAAACTATGCAGTACGATATTGGCTTTTGCATGATTGAGTAATGGTTCATCCAAAAAGTATTGCCACAGATAAGTAATGATGGCGGCCGTAGGAATGGCGATAGAAATATTTCCTAAAATCGCAACAAACTGTGTCCTGATAATATTGATAATTAGGGCTGCCAGTTCTGCAATTTGAGCCGTTCTTGAACCTTTGCGTTGTTGTACAGTCGAAGCAAGCGCAGCCGCAGTCATGGCAGGCTGTTTTGTCGCAACCGTAAAATGCAAAACATGAATCAGAACAAAGCCCAATGAATAGTTCATACTATAAATAAAGGCATGCATCATGGGGGCGAGGGTGAGTCGTGCGGCCAATATTTTCAGTGTTGCCATGATGGCAATGATCACACCTGCACCTGCGGCGGCCCGATACATTTCAAAAAAACCTTTTTTATCGGTACTTACATAGTGTTCACCAGTGCGGCTGGCGTTTTCTGTCACTTGTAAGGCGATTAACTCACTGTTTGTGGTCATTAGTGAGCGTACGCTTTTTTCACTATAATGTGCTTCTGTAATATCTTCTAGAAATTCACCCAGTGAGAGATAACGAATTTGGGCATCACCCACCACAATATTTAAAAGTAACTCGATTCGATCCAGACATTGCTCAAGCAAGGACAATAAATAAGTCAGACTCAGACTGACACCGATCCGTTTGGTGGCTCGTCGTATTTTAAGTACAACTTCCCGACATTGCTCAAACATAACAAAGGCTTGAGAGGCATCAGGCGGTTCAAGCACTGCAACTTCGTGACCGGTATAATGCTGCTTTTTAAATTTTTCAATAAAATCGATCACTTCTCGATTTTGCACTAAAAAAGGCGATTCATATTCGGTCAGTTCAGGCTGCGCATTAATAAATTCTGGATATAAGCCAATACCACTGATACGGTAAGATAAAACCGTAATGGCTTTAATCATTTGATCCTGAATGGCACGTTTTTCATCGATATTGCTATTACTTTGCCCAATGATTTCAAAAAGAGCATACCAGTGCTTTTCATCAATCGCATTTAGCCAATATTTGTCACTACGTTGATGAAATACTTTGCCAATCAAGGTACTCAGGTCATGGTCATCCTGAATTAAAGGGAGAAAGTGTGCGCCAAGACGTTTGACTAACTGATTCCAAAAACCATCTAAAGACAATATGCCACTGTCGGCATATAAACTGGTTTGTTTGTATTGATTGATTAGACGTAATAAAAAGCTTTGTAAGGTGTTGGCGGCGTTAGGTCCGATCAGTAAAGACTCGACAAATGCCTCAAACTTATCATTGATTTCATCTTGATTTTTGCTGTCGCTTGGACGAATACGATTGATCAGCTCAATAATAATATGTTCATCTAAAACAGCCTGAGTTTGATCAAGCTGTTGCTGCATTTGAATGTAAAGATCAGATAAATTTATATGCATAGGCAAAAGAGATTATTGAATCCGATGTAAAGCCATTAAAGTCAGATTGGTAAGTGCTTGACGCGCCTCACTATCTGGTAATTGATTTAAAGCATCAAGCGCAGCTTGTGTTTCTTGCTCAGCACGGGCGCGACAATACTCTAAAGCACCCGAATTTTGCACAATCTGGATGACTCGCTCAAGTTGCGTGATCCCACCTGTGGAAATACTTTTACGAATAATGTCATGTTCTTCGCCAGTGGTTTTTTGTAACGCGGCAATCAATGGTAGCGTGGGTTTGCCTTCCATCAAGTCATCACCGATATTTTTACCTAAGGTGTCTGCATCAGAAGTGTAATCCAAAATATCATCAATAATTTGGAAAGCATTGCCAAAATGACCTGCAAAATGACGTAATGGCTCACGATATTGGGGGGTATTGGCTAAAATCGCTGCGCCTTCGGTGGCCAGTTCAAATAGTCGGGAAGTTTTACCGTGAATAATATTTAAATAGGTTGTTTCTGTAGTTTCAGGGTCATGTTGCGACTGAAGTTGTAACACTTCACCTTCGGCAATTTCACAGGTTCCTGTTGAAAAGTCCTTGAGTAAGACCATGTCGTTTAGATCGACCAATAAATCAAAAGCACGGGAGATTAAAAAATCACCTACCAAAACCGCCGTTTGATTGTTCCACGTTGCGTTGGCTGTTGGGCGGCCACGACGTAAGCCCGATTCATCCACAACATCGTCGTGTACTAGCGTCGCGGTATGCAGCATTTCAATGATCGCAGCCAATTTACGATGATGTTCTAAGTCTTGAACGCCACATGCCTGACCTGCCAGCAAACACATGATGGGGCGCATACGCTTACCGCCAGCTTCGACTACATGTTTACTCACCGCCATGACTAAAGCGACTTTTGAGGTAATTCCTTCATTAATAAATGTGTCCATCACAGCAAAGTCATGAGCTACAGGCGCGAGTATATCTTGCTTAAAGTCGATGGCCATATGAAAGGAAACCTCATCAATATATTGGTAATTTGCTCAATGGATTTAAAGCTATAAAATCTTAAACTCAAATGAATGACAAAACACAAGTTTTCATACCGATACAACGGTATGAACGTTTGATGCTAAATATTGTCTAGCCAGCGATAGGGAGAAGCTCCATGTTGAGTGGTTTTATAGTAGCAATTTGTTTTTAAACCTTATTTGCGATTTTACACATATTCAAACGAAATACTAGGTTGATTCAGCCGATCATAAAGCTTAACTGTCTTTCTTCTTATTTTTTGTTTTAGCTTGCGTAATTTTGCATCAAAATACTTGTTGTTTGCCCAGTTATCCCTTAAAATCTTTCGCCTTATACATCCCAGTGGCGTTCGTTTTAAGATCGATATATCCCTTTATCGACACGACGACACGGGCTTGGTTGGAGTACGTT
Source organism: Acinetobacter septicus (assembly GCF_019355975.1). Classification (NCBI taxonomy): domain Bacteria; kingdom Pseudomonadati; phylum Pseudomonadota; class Gammaproteobacteria; order Moraxellales; family Moraxellaceae; genus Acinetobacter; species Acinetobacter septicus. The sequence continues at coordinate 3,253,260 of NZ_CP079898.1, forward strand.
ATGTACGCAGTAATCCAAAGCGGTGGTAAACAGCACCGTGTAGTTGAGGGTGAAACCCTTAAAGTTGAATTGTTGAAAGCTGAAACTGGCTCAACTATTACGTTTGATGACGTATTAATGGTTGTAAATGGTGATAGCATTCAAATCGGTGCTCCAGTTGTTGCTGGCGCAAAAGTAACTGCAGAAGTGGTTGGTCATGGTCGTCACGACAAAATCCGCATCATCAAAATGCGTCGTCGTAAACACTACCGTAAACAACAAGGTCACCGTCAATGGTTTACCGAGTTGAAAATTACGGGTATTGCAGGCTAATCACGAGGAGTAATAGACATGGCTTCTAAAAAAGCTGGTGGATCGACTAAAAACGGTCGTGATTCGAATCCTAAAATGTTAGGTGTTAAAATCTACGGTGGTCAATCAGTAACTGCTGGTAACATCATCGTTCGTCAACGTGGTACTGAATTCCACGCTGGTGCTAACGTAGGTATGGGTCGTGACCATACTTTATTTGCTACTGCTGATGGCGTAGTAAAGTTTGAAGTGAAAGGTCAATTTGGCCGTCGCTATGTAACTGTTGAATCTGTATAAGTTTTAATAGTTTAAAAAACCCGCATCTTGCGGGTTTTTTTTATGTTTAAAGCTATTACTTGGTTTACGAACTTGTCTCTTTAGCCTGATTTCGAATAAATCGATGATGTTTAATGTCGTCATAGGCTTGTAAAATTTCATCATAAGTATTCATGACAAAAGGACCTTGACCATTGATGGGTTCACCTAACGGTTTTCCTGAAAGTAAAAGTAATTTGCTGTGATGCAATGCCGTGATTTGAATATTTTCTCCATGACTCGACATGACAGCCAACGCCTGTTCCTCTAAAAGCTCATCTTGTTCTGTAAATTGTATCTGACCATGACGCAAATAAAGTAAAGAGCTGTCCCCATGCTGGGCAGGCAAGATCAGGTGCTGTCCTTGACGTAGATCAATATCTAAAACAGTCATTGGACTGTAGGTTAGTGCTGGTCCTTGTACGTGTTGGTACTGTCCTGCAATGACTCGAACTGAACCCGCCTGTTGAGGTAATTCAATCTTTGGAATATCGGCATTTTTTAAACTTTGATAACGTGGCTCGGCCATTTTATCTTTAGCGGGTAAGTTGACCCAAAGTTGTACCATTTCAAAAGCTCCGCCGCGCTCACGAAAAGCAGAACTAAATTGTTCGCGGTGCATCACGCCAGAGGCCGCAGTCATCCATTGTACATCGCCTTTTGCAATGATTCCGCCACTGCCAGTAGAATCACGATGTTCTAACTCACCTTCAAACATAAAGGTTACGGTTTCAAAGCCGCGATGTGGATGTTCATTTACACCACGACGTTTATTTGACGGACTTAATACGCCAGGACCTAAATGATCCAACAATAAAAAAGGGGAAACGGTATTGCCTAGTTCATGATAAGAAAACACGGAAAGTACAGGGTAGAAGTCACCGACTGAAAAACGGGTATCGTTGCGATGAATAAATGCAAGGCTTTTCATAGGTGAACTCCATTATTTTTAATCTATTGTCATCTGTTTAGCATATGACTTTTATCCAGATAAGATCAGTCCGTATAATAGAACACTGTATTTTAATTTTGATATCTCCTCTCATAATAGTTCGGTATCTAATTGAATATCTTTATCTTGTTATTTTCTTCATAATGCAGTGATTTTTGTACATAAAATTGTGGTTGGAGACATTAATTACACAAAATCCATGTGTTTCTCCACAATTTTAGTTTTCAAAAACAGTAAGATATCGATATAACAGTAAAAACTGATTAGAGGTTTTATTTTATGATTTCCGTAAAAAAAGTGGCATATGCATTAACTCTAAGCGCCAGTGTGGTTGCACCTGTCATGAGCGCAACTGCTTTTGCGGCCACGGCAGCTTCGGAACAGCAAGCGACCTCAAACCTAGTGAAACAATTGAGTGGTATGCAAAGTTTATCTGCCAATTTTGAACAAACGACAAAAGCTACTAATAATACTCGTGCGCCAAAAAATAAAGGTCTAACCGCACAACATATGAATCAAACCTTTAAAGGGGTGATGAAAGTAGAACGTCCGGGTAAATTCTTCTGGGAAACGACTTCACCCTCAAAACAAACGATTGCGACAACAGGTAAAACCGTCTGGATTTATGACCCTGATTTACAGCAAGCGGTACGCCAAAACCTGGATGATCAGGTTGCCAATACACCTGCGTTATTGTTGTCGGGTAATACCAATCAGATTATGCAGTCTTATCGTGTGACTCAGCCTGATAGCAGCAAAACTTATTACACCTTATACCCTAAAGACAGTGAAGGTGCTTTTCAAAGTCTGACCATTAGTTTTGGTGCAAATAAAGCCCCAAGTTTGATGATTTTACAGGACTCTTTGGGTCAAACGACTTATGTGCGTTTTAATAATGTGAAGCTAAATCCATCGATTCCCGCTTCGACTTTTAATTTCACGCCTCCAAAGGGAACAGATATTATTGATCAATAATATCTGGTTGATTTCCAAAACATCGCTTCAGTTAACCGCTCATTTTGGGCGGTTAATTTTTTGATGGATCATATAGATACATATTTTCAATGTTCAGTATAAATAGAGCTTTGTATAGTAGATCAAAATGAACATCGAAAACGATCAGAAGGGGCGGCAATGTCTGCACGACACTTTAAAACAACATTATTGATTCTGCCATTTTTAAGCGCTGTGTTTCTCACTGTGGGCTGTCAGCCAAAAACGGAGAGTAAAAAGGACGACACTCCGACACAAAGCAAAGTTGAAAAAGTGAGTGTGCCTGTCATTCAGTCTAAGGTAGTTACAGTTAAATTACCCAAAAATAAGCTGTGTTTGGAAGATGGGTGTACCACGTATCATTTTCAAACAGTCGAAACCAATCAACCGTGGATCAATGAATATTTTATGAATCGGATCAAAAAAGCCGATCCAAATGCGTTTGACAATATTCAGGATCAGCAAGTCAAATTGCCTGAAGGTATGCCTCAGGATGGTGAAAGCACGATCTTTGTGCGTTATTTGGGGCAAAATTATAATTTGGCTTCATTTCAGTTATATAGCTATACCTACTCGGCGGGCGCAGCACATGGGATGCATCATGAAGAATATGTCATTTTTGACTTGAATAAGAAAAAACGCGTGAGTGTTGCAGACTTGCTGAAAGAAGGAAGCGATACAACTGTGCGTGATCGCTTATATAGCTTTAATCAAAGCTGGCTGGAAGAACACAATATTAGCAAAGATAAATTTCAACTGAGCGATAACTTCTACTATGGTAATGAAGGCATTGTCTTTGTGTATCCACTGTATGAACTGGCTTCTTATGCCGAAGGTTTAAGTGAATTGACATTACCTTATGATCAGGCCATAGATGTAGTCAAACCTGAATATTTACCAAGTCAGCCTGTGCTACCTAAAGAATAATCAATACCTGAAAGCTAAAATCATGATTTGTAAATATAGTCACTTCATAGTGACTATATTTTTTGCTGTGAAGCACTTACACTATAGGCAGTTTTTCTTTGCAACTTATGATTGGCTATGATCGACCCAAAATTACTCAGAAATAATATTGAAGCTGTAAATCAGGCTTTGGCAAAACGTGGTGTACAACTTGATCCTGCTGAATGGGCATCTTTGGAAGCGCGCCGTAAAGAGTTTCAATCCAAAACTGAAAGTTTACAGGCAGAACGTAATTCTGGTGCTAAACAGGTAGGTCAGATTAAAAAAGCAGGCGGTGATGCCTCTGAGATCATGGCGCGTATGCAGGCCATTGGTGATGAAATTAAGGCAGCAGAAGTTGCTTTAGCAGAATTACAGGCTGAAATTGAAGACAAAGCACTGAGTATTCCAAACTTGCCAGATGATTCTGTGCCAGAAGGCAAAGATGAAAATGACAATGTGGAAATCTCAAAATGGGGAACACCACGTCAGTTCGATTTTGAAATAAAAGATCACACCGATTTGGGTGAGTGGATGGGCGGTCTTGAGTTTGAAACCGCAACCAAGTTGACGGGTTCACGTTTTAGCGTATTGAAAGGGCCTTTAGCTCGGTTACAACGTGCTTTAACGCAATTCATGCTAGATACTCATACCTTAAAAAATGGTTATACCGAAGCCTATGTACCGTATTTGGTCAATGCAGATTCATTACGTGGTACAGGCCAACTGCCAAAGTTTGAAGAAGATTTGTTCAAGCTACAAGGCGAAAAAGAATATTACTTAATCCCCACTGCTGAAGTCCCTGTGACCAACTTTGTGCGTGACGAAATCATTGATGCAGATCGTTTACCGCTTAAATATGCAGCACACACGCCTTGTTTCCGTAGTGAAGCTGGTTCTTATGGACGTGATACCCGTGGTTTGATTCGTCAACATCAGTTCGATAAGGTTGAAATGGTGCAAATCGTCAAACCAGAAAATTCGATGCAGGCATTAGAAGAATTAACAGGTCATGCTGAAGGAGTCTTGCAGGCACTTGGCTTACCTTATCGTAAAATTCTTCTTTGTGGCGGGGATATGGGTTTTGGTTCAACCAAAACTTACGATTTAGAAGTTTGGGTTCCAAGTCAAAATACCTATCGTGAAATTTCAAGCTGCTCAAATATGGGTGACTTTCAGGCACGTCGTATGATGGCACGTTACCGCGCGGATCAGAAAAAAACTGAATTGGTACATACCTTAAATGGTTCTGGTTTGGCGGTGGGGCGTACTTTATTGGCGGTGATGGAAAATTATCAACGTGCTGATGGCTCGATCGAAATTCCAGAAGTATTGCGCCCTTATATGGGTGGAGCAACTTATATCGATTAATCAAATCGATATCTATTGTGCATGATTTTTGCTTTAACCTACCCAAAATCAAGATGTAGAGGTCGGCTGTGGAAATTCTTCCAATTTCACTTAAGTTGCAACAGCAACGTTGTCTGATCGTGGGTGGGGGGCATATTGCCTATCGCAAAGCACTATTACTGGTCAAGGCGGGTGCAATTCTTGATGTAATTGCACCTGAAATTGAGGAGCAGCTTCAAACCCTGGTTGAACAAAGCCAAGGGACACTGTATTTAAAAGTATTTGAAGACAGTGATTTAGATCAAGCCTATCGTTTAGTGATTGCTGCAACCAATGATGCTGCGGTCAATCAACGCGTGTTTGAGCAAGCCGAACTCCGAAATCTGTTAGTGAATAGTGTGGATGATATTCCCAACTGTCGTTTCATGATGCCTGCGATTATTGATCGTTCGCCATTAGTCATTTCTGTCGCCTCAAATGGGGCTTCACCTGTGCTGTCACGTCAGTTGCGTACCCAAATTGAAACATTAGTACCACATGGTATGGGGAAACTCGCTGAGTTCTCTGGACAGTGGCGTAGCCGAGTTAAGACTAAGATTACCAATCCAGATGAGCGTCGTATTTTCTGGGAAGAACTGTATGCCAGTCCGCTCAAAGAACAAGTGTTTCATGACAATCTGGAAACCGCCAATCAAATGATGGCACAGGCGCTTTCTGAATGGACTGCGCTTAAAGGTGAGGTCTATTTGGTGGGTGCTGGGCCGGGTGATCCAGAATTACTCACACTTAAAGCCTTGCGTCTGATGCAACAAGCAGATGTAGTCATTTATGATCGCTTGGTTTCTCCTCCGATTTTAGAGCTTTGCCGCCGTGATGCCGAAAAAGTCTATGTGGGTAAGGCACGATCCAATCACAGTGTACCGCAAGATGGCATTAATGCTTTACTCGTTCAATACGCACAATCAGGAAAACGTGTCTGCCGTTTAAAAGGTGGCGATCCCTTTATCTTCGGACGTGGTGGCGAAGAAATTCAGGAGTTATTTGCAGCGGGTGTTCCGTTTCAGGTGGTGCCAGGTATTACCGCAGCGTCAGGCTGTTCAGCTTATGCGGGTATTCCATTGACTCATCGCGATTATGCGCAAAGTGTACGTTTTCTGACAGGACATCTAAAAGAGGGTTCGCCAGAACTACCGTGGAATGAACTGGTGTATGAAAATCAGACGCTTGTGCTGTATATGGGATTAGTCGGGCTTGAGCATATTAGCCAGCAACTCATTGCACATGGTCAACGTCCTGATATGCCTGTCGCTTTGATTTCTAAAGGCACAACTCCTGAACAAAAAGTAGTGGTCGGTACACTCTCTGATATTGCATCTAAAGTTGCCGAATACCATATCCATGCACCAACTTTGACCATTATTGGTGAAGTGGTCAGTTTACGTGAACAATTGCAATGGTTATAACACGAATTGTTCCAATTATTTAGTAGAGAGACTTTGTGATCCACGTTGTATTGTTTGAGCCTGAAATTCCTGCCAACACGGGTAATATCATTCGTTTATGCGCTAATACAGGTGCGCAGTTACATTTGGTCAAACCTTTAGGTTTTGAACTCGATGATAAAAAATTGAAACGTGCTGGATTGGATTATCACGAATATACGCGGATGAAGATCTGGGACAATATTGAACAATGCCTTAAATATCTTAAAGCGCATGGAATTACTGAATCTGAAGTTTTTCCATTAACCACCAAAGGCAGTGCGACACCACATACAGTCGATTTAAATCGTTCGGTTGCATTATTGATGGGGCCTGAAACGCGCGGTTTGCCTGAGCATGTGCGTTTAATGTTTCCACAAAAAAACTGGATTCGTTTACCGATGGCAGAAAACTCACGCAGTCTGAATTTGTCGAATGCAACGGCAGTGATTGTCTATGAAGCATGGCGGCAACAAGGTTTTCAGCCTTTATCATAAGAAGATTTAAATATCTCCATAATGACTTGCAACCACAATGACATAACCGTCAGGGTCTTTAAACCAGACTTCGCGATGGTTGGCATTTAAATTGACTTTCGGTTGTTCCAGAATGTTGACTTGATGTATCTGTAAACGCTGTACCAAGTCATCAAAATCAAAGGTTTTAAACCAGAGCAAAACACCATTGCCTTTGGCGGCATCAGGATTGCCCAAATAAGGGTGATGGTGCGCTTGCCATTGGTGTAGCTGTAAAACCATTTCACCTTGTTCGTTCAGCAGTTGTTCGTATTCAGTGCCGCCATGACCACTTTTAAGTTCAAGAACCTGTTGATACCACTGACTACTCAGTTCGACATTATGAACTGCAATTAAAGGTTGAGGTGTCATTCTATCTCTCTTTTTTATGATGTCGCTGTGTTTTGAGATGAATCATAATTTTGTTGTGCTTTGAGAACAGCTTCAATATGGGTTTCTGCCCATCCTTTGAGTTGTAAAGCTGTTTGCGAAACATCGCGACCTAAATCGGTTAAACGATATTCGACTCGAATGGGCGCAGTATCTTGTACCTCGCGCAAAATAAAGCCATCCCGTTCTAATATTTTTAGTTTCTGCGATAAAACTTTTGGAGAAATTCCTTCAATTTTTTTCTTGAGCAAATTGAAATGAATCGGTTGTTCTTCCAAGACATTTAAAATCAATAGTACCCATTTATCTGCAATTTTTTCAAAAAAAAGACGTGCAGGACAATTTTGACTATAGACATTATATCCGCAGGCAGAATTCACGACTGTACTCCTAAATTGTGGCTTTTGTGTAAATATTTTACGAGAAAGCACTTGGTTATTGTTTGGTAACTAATTGACACCTAGTTTCTAAAATATATCATTAAACCATCTCCATGCAAATAGGGCATTTCTAATGGCTAAGGTATCTCTGGTTTATTTTTCAGGCTATGGTCACACTAAGGTTTTGGCAGAAACTTTTGCCGCGCAAATTGAAGCGAATTTGATTGAAATTAATCAGGATGGTGATATTCAGGATCATGACTGGCAGACGCTAGATGATTCTGCTGCAATTGTATTTGCAGCACCAACCTATATGGCTGCGGCACCATGGCAATTTAAAAAATTCGCCGATGCAAGCTCTAAGAAATGGTTCACGCGCGCTTGGCAAGACAAAATTTTTGGTGGTTTTACTAACAGTGCAAGTCTAAATGGTGATAAACAAGTCACTCTAATTCAGTTCCAGACATTGGCATCACAACATGGTGGTATTTGGGTCAGTTTAGGTTTATTGCCTGCCAATACTAAAACAGCAACGCGTCAGGACATCAATAATCTGGGTGGTTCAGTCGGTGCACTGATTCAAACTCCTGCGGATGCCAGTGTAGATGAAATTCCAGAAGGTGATATTGAAACAGTCAAAAGTTATGCAGAGCGTATTCAAACGATTACCGATCGGTTTAGCCTAACAAAATAATGATGTCCAATATTGGCTCAGATTTAACAGATCAATCCGACAACTTTTGGATCGCAAACTGATTAAATTTGAGCCAATTTCCATTGTCACTCTTTATTGAAAATCTAAGTTGAAAAATAAAAAATGGGATAAATTATTGAGGTTCAATTTATCTTTATCATCATGTGAACTAACCAATGAATTTTCTAAAATCACGTATGATCCGATAACAAACGTACAATCCGCTCAATGAAAATAAAATCAATGCGCCTAAGATATATTTTAAATTGTCTATATCATTCTGATAAAGCTGTTGAATATCTTGCTGTGACCAAGTCAAAGCGGTGGGTTGATTGTTTTGAATGTCTATCCATTGAATATTTTGAAAATAAAGATAATTTCCGATCGATTGAATGGTCGCTTTGCGGATGTAACGTGTACTAAATAGATTGTATTGATCCGTACAAACAGTTTTTAAATAATGTTCACAACTGAGCTTCATCACATAACCGTGATCTTTTAGCACGATCAGCGCAGATTGATCTGGTTTTTGATTATTCGACATCAAGATGTATTGATGATCTGCATCTGTACTAAAATGAACGACTTTTCGACTTTCATACAGCTCATTACTGTTTAAAATATCCTGTGCTTTGATAAGACATGTGATGACCAAAGCGGCAGTAATTACAAAAATACAGATCGCTAGGCTCAAGCGGAATATCTTTTTGATCGTTTGATGCATACTCATCTACTAAAATTTTAAAATTAAGCCCAAGACTTTAACATTCGAACCTGTTCAAGCATGTTGATTGTAAAAACATCATACACTCTTTGAATAGGTAGATTTTATGTTAAAAAAGCTAATTATTTCACAGATTGAGAGAAAGTTTTCGTTAAAATTATCATGACTTTGAAATGACATTTTGATGTGTATTTTTATTAGAAATAATTGAAAACGGTTTCGGTTATTCCTGTAATAAGTGAAGGACTTTTATGGGTAATTATTTTTTACTACAAGCACTGAGCGTTATATTTGCACTTTCAATTGCAACTACGATGTTCAATAAGCGAATTTTAGATTTTCCTCAAGCCATTGGCGTGCCTATTGTTTCGGCGGTGTTGGTATTTGTTTTGCAATGGGGGGCGAACTTACTTCAAGGCAATCAATTTATCACCATCAATATCCATAATATTGAAGAAGCGGTACGGGGGATTGATTTTTATGATTTTTTAATCAATGGTGTAATCTGCTTCATCTTAACCTCCTCAGCGCTCAAATTTAAAATATCTGATTTACGAAACCATTGGAAACCGATCGGGATACTGGCCACGATTGCACTATTGCTTTGTGCGATTCTTTTTGCAGGTTTAATGTATGGTTTTCAATTTTTGATTGGTCATCCAGTTCCTATACTTGTATTACTCCTTTTAGGGTCAGCTTTGGGTGCAACAGATCCGATCGGTATTAAGGGTGTACTGAGTTCGGTTCGCGCTCCACATCATTTGATTGTTAAATTAGAAGGTGAATCTTTATTTAATGATGCCATGTGTATTGCGGTATTTATGACCTTACTCAATGTATTGCAAGGGGAACATTTCTCTCTTATGCATACACTTGAAAATTTCGTTTATGAAATTGTCGTTGCTGCGATGATTGGCTGGGCGTTTGGATTAGGAATTCTACGCTTACTTCGTGGGAAACATGAAATGGAATCCCTGATTTTAACAACAGCATTACTCGCTTGTGGTTCTTATTTGGTGGCATTATTTGCCCATGCTTCCGCACCGATTGCTTGTGTGATTGGGGGATTAATCGTAGGTAACAAATGGAAAGAAATATTACAGGAACGAGAAATCCGTGAAGTTAATCATTTCTGGCATACCGTGGAAGGGATTATTAATTCTTTCCTTTTCACATTAATTGGGCTGGAACTTTTTATTCTGGATTTAAATGCAAGCATGATTTTTGGGGGGATTCTTGCATTTATTGCGCTACATATTTCTAGATTTGCAGCAAACTTTTTATCCTTCTCATTTTTTCCATCATTTAGATCAAAGAGTTATAATGGTAGTTTGACGATATTATCTTGGGGGGGCGTACGTGGTGGTATTTCATTAGCTTTAATATTAGCAGTCGCAAACGTTCCTGAATTACGTGAATATAGTAGTATTTTAATTGGTTATACATTTATTAGCGTACTTCTTTCGGGTGTTGTTTGTGGTTTGGGTTTACCTGCGGTGATGAATGCATTTTATTATAATCCGAATGAGGAAACTCAAGGGTTTAAAGGTTGGTATCAGCAGTTATGCCATAAAATGAATCGGCGTGGGTTTAAATACATTGTTGGTGAAGATGCCAACGGAATGGAGACTATTACGATTTACAACCCTGAAGTCATTATTGATAAAAAATCAGAAGATGGAATAGCCTCTGTGCATAATCCTAATAAAATTGAAGAAGTAAAACGTTTAGAGAATCCCGATAATTTTTAATTGGTTAGTTCTTTTTATGTAGTTTTCAATATGGCTAAAAGTTTATGGATGTAACTTTTAGCTTTTTTATTAAATTTTGTTTAATAAATATATTAGAATGAATTAAAGTGAAAATGCTATTATTAAAAAATATTTAAATTAATTGAACTTATTTAAAGATCATCTAAATAAATAATAATTTTATAGTGTATCTTTTGTATCGAAATGTATTTTAAATGTGACTTGATTTTGTTGTTAAATAAATTTTTATAAATTAAACAAGTATTTATGTGTTTTGATTATGCGTTAAGTGATTTGAGTATCATTTTTTTTTAATGTGTCATATTTTGCATATTTTATTTTTTAAATTTTAGGTTTTAAATAATATTTACATAAAAACTGAAGTATTTCTCATTTTACAGTGTGAGATATCGAAGTGAAATAATTAGAAAATAAAACCCTAAGACTAAATAAATAAGGAAATGAGAATATGTCAGATATACAAATTATTGCCAAAGCGAGCCATGCAACTTTAGTTAATTCAACTGCTAGTACCGTTAAATTAACAGAAGCCTCAGTTGTTTTAATAAAAGCCCCATCCACAGATGTTAAAGCCATTACAAGAAATGGAATGAGTGCAGTTGTCGAATTGAATAATGGCGAAAAAATCATTATTCAGGATTTCTTTAGTACCCAAACTGCAACTAACAATAGCTTAGTGTTTGAAGATGCACCTAATAAATTAATGTGGGCGCAGTTTGTCGATGCTCAAGGCAATGCGATGAATCCCGTTATCTATGAACCATTAACCAAGCTTGAGCCATTATTATATGATGATCATGGCAATGCGATTAGTCCGTGGGCATGGGTGGCTGGCGTAGCTGCTGTAGGGGCAATTGCTGCTGCGGCTGGTGGTGGAGGTGGTGGATCATCAGGAGGGAGCGGCACCACACCAGTTGACAATCCAGATAAAGTCGCGCCAAAAGTGACTCTTTCTACTCAATTGACGAATGATTCAACGCCAATATTGAATGGAACAATAGATGATCCAACTGCAAAAATCACAGTTGTTGTCGATGGAGTGAGTTATCCGGCTACTAATAATGGGAATGGTACTTGGACTCTGGCAGACAATACATTACCACCTTTAACTGATGGTTCGCATACCGTTGTGATAAATGCAACTGATGCCGCAGGAAATGTGGGGACAACCACTGGGACAGTGATGATCGACACTGTGGCACCAGCTGCCCCTGTTGTCAATCCAGTAAATGATACGGATGCAATTACAGGAACAGCCGAATCAGGTTCTACAGTAAAAGTAACTTTTCCTGATGGAACTACAGCCACAGTGGTTGTGGATTCTGATGGGAAATGGAGTGTACCAAATCCTGGACTTCATGATGGCGATAAAGTAACAGTGATTGCTCAGGATCCAGCGGGAAATACTTCATCACCTACAGAGGTGTTTGTTGATGGTGTAGCACCAACAGTGACTCTTGATGATCATTTAACCAATGATTCAACGCCTGCTTTAAATGGAACTGTTGATGACCCTGCTGCAAAAGTCACAGTTGTGGTTGATGGTGTGAGTTATCCAGCTATGAATAACGGGGATGGAACCTGGACGCTGTCAGACAATACGTTACCTGCTTTAACCGATGGTTCACATACCATTGTGGTAAATGCAACTGATGCAGCAGGGAATGTCGGGTCAATAACAGATAATTTAGTGATTGATACGATTGCACCCAATGTACCAATAATTAATCCAGTAAATGGTACGGATACAATTACGGGAACAGCCGAATCAGGTTCTACAGTAAAAGTAACTTTTCCTGATGGAACTACAGCGACAGTAGTTGCTGATTCTGATGGGAAATGGGATGTACCAAATCCTGGACTTCAGGATGGCGATAAAGTAATAGCGGTCGCTCAGGATCCTGCTGGAAATAGTTCGCAACCTGCACAAGTAGTTGTTGATGGTGTGGCGCCAGTAGTGAGTTTGGATAATTTATTAACCAATGATAATACACCAGCATTGCATGGAACGGTTGATGATCCATCTGCAAAAGTCACAGTTGTCGTTGATGGTGTGAGTTATCCAGCTACGAATAACGGGGATGGAACCTGGACGCTGCCAGACAATACATTACCTGCTTTAACCGATGGTTCACATACCATTGTGGTAAATGCAGCTGATGCCGCAGGAAATAGCAATACCATTTCCAAAGACATTTCTATCGATACCACAGCACCGAGTTTGACGATTACGACAACTGATACCACATTATCGCCTAACGAAACTGTAGATATCACCTTTAACTTTAGTGAGAAAGTCATCGGATTTGACTTGTCTGATATTCAAGTCACAGGAGGCTCAATTTCACAACTTCAAACCACTGATGGTGGTTTGACTTGGACAGCAAAATTCACCCAGTCTGGTACCGATCAGCCTAGCATTCAAGTTTCTGGCACTGGTTATACCGATCTTGCGGGTAATAATGGTACAGATGCCATATTGGATGGCAATAACAACTTTCATTATGATCCAGATGCAAAAGACGTGATAGGCAGTGTGGCTTTATCTGCGGGAGAAGACGCAAATAATGATGGTGTAATTAATACAGCAGAATTAGGAGCTGACGGCAAAGTCAATGTTGATATTAGCTTAGGTGTAGATGCAGTTGTTGGGGATGTAATCGTAATCAATGGCGAATCACACACATTGACGCAAGCAGAAATAGATGCACAAAAAGTTATTGCTGCGGTGAGTGTGGCTGATGGTAGCAATACTATAATTGTTACACATGACGATGGTCTGGGAAATATAGATTCAGCTCAAACGACTGTTAATGTTGATATTACACCTCCAAATGTTACACCAATAATAGGATCAGTGAGTGATGATGTTGCGCCTGTTATGGGAATTCTGAATTCAGGAGATAGCAGCAACGACAAAATGCCAACCTTGACAGGTACTGTAGATCCATCTGGTTTAATAGATGGCAGTGTCATTACTATCTACGATAATGGGAATGCGATTGGTACAGCGGTGATTACAGACCCAGCTACGGGTTCATGGAGTTTTACACCATCAACTGATTTAAGTGAGGGTAATCATTCGCTAACAGTTGCTTTGGTTGATCCAGCTGGAAATAAAGGCAATGCTAGTCCTGTTTTTGATTTAATTGTGGATACGGTTGCACCCGCTGCGGGAACAATAATTTTCAATAATTTGACCGACAGCGGCGTACAGGGGGATGGTATTACCAATGATAAAGCTTTTGACTTAAGTATTTCAGGTCAAGAAGCAGGATCAACTGTCGTTTATCAAGAGCTGATTGGGGGTGCATGGACAGATTTAACGGGTCCAAACATTACAGAAGCAAGCGATGGTGAACATACTTATCGTGCAAAAGTAACTGATGCTGCGGGTAATGAAAGTACGACCGCCACTATCAGTATCAACATCGATGCTACTCCACCTGTGGCAGGTACACTGGCTTTTAGTAATCTGACCGATAGCGGTGTACAGGCAGATGGTATAAGCAATGATAATACTTTTGACTTAAGTATTTCTGGTCAAGAAGCGGGAACCACTGTTGTTTATCAAGAATTAATTGCTGGTACATGGACGGATTTAAGTGGTCCAAATGTTACAGCTGCTAGTGATGGTGAGCATACTTATCGTGCAAAAGTGAGAGGTGGTTCCACATGTTTGAACAACTAAAAGCTTATTTATAAGTGATACTCTGCTCTAGTTAAGCTACCTTATTTTGTTGTGGTAGCTGGTCATAGTAAAACTCATCTGGAGTCATTTTGTCCAGACTCGAATGAGGTCGTTTCAAATTATAAAATTCAAAATATGCGTTTAATTGCTTCTTCGCATCCAAAACATTGCTGTAGGCTTTGAGATACACCTCTTCATATTTAACGCTCCGCCATAATCGTTCAACCATCACATTATCAACCCATCGACCTTTACCATCCATACTGATTTGAATGCCATTTGATTTCAATACATCAATAAATGCATCACTGGTAAACTGACTGCCTTGGTCTGTATTAAATATTTCAGGTCGACCATATTTTTCAATAGCTTCATTTAATGTTTCTATGCAAAATGTAACCTCCATACTAATCGATACTCTATGCGCAAGTACCTTGCGGCTATGCCAATCAATCACAGCACATAAATAAACAAAGCCTTTTGCCATAGGGATATACGTTATATCCGTAGACCACACTTGATTACTGCGCTGAATAGCCAATCCTTTGAGCAGATATGGATATTTGCGGTGAGCTTGATTAGCCTGGCTTAAATTTGGTTTGCAATATAACGCATTAATGCCCATTTTCTTCATTAAAGTACGTGTATGACGTCGTCCTATATGATGTCCTTGACGATTCAACAAATCACGCATCATCCGGCTACCTGCAAAAGGGTATTGCATATGTAACTCATCCATACACCGCATTAGCTTCAGATCTGATGCACTCACAGGTTTTGGGCGATAGTAATAACAACCACGGGAGACTTTCAGCAGCTGAGCTTGCTTAGATACTGAAATCTGAAGTGAGTCATCGATTAACTTTTGTGGTTGAAGCGGCCCAGTTTCTTCAACACACCTTCTAAAAAATCAATTTCTAATGCCTGCTCACCGATTTTTGCATGTAGTTTTTTTAGATCGATGGGTGGTTCTGTTGGAGCTTTTGATTGATCGAAAGCTTGCGAGGAAGCTGAAATCAGTTGATTTTTCCAGTCGATAATTTGGTTTTGATGAACATCAAATTCAGCACTCAATTCAGCAAGTGTTTTTTCTGCTTTAATCGCAGCAAGTGCTACCTTAGCTTTAAAATCATTTGAATGATTTCTTCTTGGTCTACGTGCCATAAAATACTCCATATATTGATGTTTATAACATCATTTGGGGAGCAAAATATCACTTATAAGTGTTGTTCAAATTTCCTGATCCACCTCTGTGATTGATACGGCTGGCAATGAAAGTGTGACTGATAGTATTCGTATTGATATTGATACGACAGCACCAACTCTCACTCCAACTATAAATTCTGTTGAAGATAATGCAGTACCTGAAACGGGAGCATTGGATTCTGGTGATAGCAGTAACGACAAAACCCCAACCCTTATGGGTATTGTAGGTCCATCTGGTTTAACGGATGGCAGTGTAATCACTGTCTACGATAATGGTAACGCGATTGGTATAGCCGTAATTACAGACCCTGCTACGGGTTCGTGGAGTTTTACCCCATCAACTGATTTAAGTGAGGGTGATCATTCATTTACTGTCGCTTTGGTTGACTCAGCAGGTAACAAAGGCAATACGAGTCCAGCTTTCGATTTGATAATTGATACGACAGCGCCAAGTTTGACGATTACGACCAGTGATACCACCTTATCCGCTAACGAAGTAGTAGACATCACCTTTCATTTTAGTGAAAAAGTGATTGGATTTGATCAATCAGATATCCAAGTCCTAGGCGGTTCGATTTCCCAACTTCAAAGCACCGATGGCGGTTTGACTTGGACAGCAAAATTTACCCAATCAGGCACAGAACAACCAAGTATTCAAGTTTCAGGAAGTGGTTATACCGATCTTGCAGGTAATACGGGTACAAATGCGACATTGGATGGGAATAATGACTTTCATTTTGATCCAACTGCAAAAGATGTCATAGGTAGCGTGGCATTATCAGCAGGAGAAGATGCAAATAATGATGGTGTGATTAACACCGCAGAATTGGGTGTGGATGGTAAAGTCAATGTAGATATTAGCTTAGGTGCAGATGCGGTTGTTGGAGATGTGATTGTAATCAATGGCGAGTCACATACTTTGACGCAGTCAGAAATAGATGCACAGAAAGTTGTTACTTCGGTAAGTGTGGCTGATGGTAGCAATACTATAATTGTTATACATGACGATGGTCTGGGAAATATAGATTCAGCTCAAACGATTGTAAATGTTGATACCACAGCACCCAACAGCACCACCACCACAGTCATTATTAATAACATCACCGCGGATAACATCCTGAATGCAACAGAAGCTAGCGGCAACTTGACCATCAGTGGAAGTTTGACTGGAGACTATCGCGTAGGCGATGCGGTGACAGTCAATGTTAATGGCACAGATATTCCGACCACCGTACAAACAGGAGGAGCATGGAGTATTAGTGTTGCGGGCAGTGAATTGGTTGCAGATGCAGACAAAACCATCAATGTGAGTGTCAGCGCAAGCGATGCAGCTGGTAATGTCGGTGTGGTGACCCAAGATAAGGTTTATACGGTTGACACTACACCACCAGATAGCAGTAGTACCACTATTACTATTGATAACATCACCGCGGATAACATCCTGAATTCGACGGAAGCCAGCGGGAATGTGACCATCAGTGGAAGTGTGATTGGAGACTATCGCGTAGGCGATGCGGTGACAGTCAATGTTAATGGCACAGATATTCCGACCACCGTACAAACAGGAGGAGCATGGAGCATCAGTGTTGCGGGCAGTGAATTGGTTGCAGATGCAGACAAAACCGTTAATGTGAGTGTCAGTGCAAGCGATGCAGCGGGTAATGTCGGTGTGGTGACCCAAGATAAGGTTTATACGGTTGACACTACACCACCAGATAGCAGTAGTACCACTATTACTATTGATAACATCACCGCGGATAACATCCTGAATTCGACGGAAGCCAGCGGGAATGTGACCATCAGTGGAAGTGTGATTGGAGACTATCGCGTAGGCGATGCGGTGACAGTCAATGTTAATGGCACAGATATTCCGACCACCGTACAAACAGGAGGAGGATGGAGCATCAGTGTTGCGGGCAGTGAATTGGTTGCAGATGCAGACAAAACCGTTAATGTGAGTGTCAGTGCAAGCGATGCAGCGGGTAATGTCGGTGTGGTGACCCAAGATAAGGTTTATACGGTTGACACTACACCACCAGATAGCAGTAGTACCACTATTACTATTGATAACATCACCACTGATAACATCCTGAATGCAACAGAAGCCAGCGGCAATGTGACCATCAGTGGAAGTGTGACTGGAGACTATCGCGTAGGCGATGCGGTGACAGTCAATGTTAATGGCACAGATATTCCGACCACCGTACAAACAGGAGGAGGATGGAGCATCAGTGTTGCGGGCAGTGAATTGGTTGCAGATGCAGACAAAACCGTTAATGTGAGTGTCAGTGCAAGCGATGCAGCGGGTAATGTCGGTGTGGTGACCCAAGATAAGGTTTATACGGTTGACACTACACCGCCAGATAGCAGTAGTACCACTATTACTATTAATAACATCACCACTGACAACATCCTGAATGCAACAGAAGCCAGCGGCAACGTGACTATCAGTGGAAGTGTGACTGGAGACTATCGCGTAGGCGATGCGGTGACAGTCAATGTTAATGGCACAGATATTCCGACCACCGTACAAACAGGAGGAGCATGGAGCATCAGTGTTGCGGGCAGTGAATTGGTTGCAGATGCAGACAAAACCATCAATGTGAGTGTCAGTGCAAGCGATGCAGCAGGTAATATTGGTATCGTTACACAAGATAAGGTTTATACGATAGAAACAGTCGATGCTGTTAATGATACGGTTGATTTAGATATTATCAGCCAGACCTCAGTCACTTATGCACCAGTAATTGATAGTGACACTCAAGTATTGGGTTTGTTACAGTCGACTTATAACACTGACAATAGTGCATCAGTGATCGTTGCTCCTGACCAGTCTGGTTCATTGAAAATTGAGATTAGTCAGACAGCATTGGTTGCTGTGGCAGATGCATTCCGTTTAGATGTGATAGATAGCAGTGGAAATATTGTGTATTCGGCTGTGACTCAAAACTCTTTATTAGGAGATGTAGCCGGTCTTCCAATATTGGGGCTAACAGGCGATAACACTTTAACTGCAACCATCGATGGTTTATTACCTGGTAGTTATTCTGTGGTGGTAAGAAATGATTCTAGCACTTTAACGAATCTGCTTGATGCCGATGGTGGTGGAGTATCCTTACAAGATTTAGGGGATGCTGGCGTAATCATTGGTGCAAATAATCAGACAGTTATTTTAACTGCGCTATCAAATGCTTTGGGTTCTACACTTGGACCACTTGCGGTCAATTTACTTACTCCTGTTTTAGCTACACTTAATGGGCTTGGTGTTGATCAACTTGTAAATCCTATAGTTAGTGTTTTAAATACTATTGGTTTTACTGGACTTGCAGACACAATTATTTCAGATGTGGCTCAAGCCCTTTTAAGCAATACCTTGACTCTTCTTCAAACCACGACTATTACCACAACACTCACTGAAACTGATTTTGCCGTAGAAAGCGCTTCAGGAAATGTGATCACAAATGATCATCCAAATCAGGGTGATTTTATTACTTTAATTCAAAACAGTGAGGGTGTTCAAAAAGTAGTTTTATCTGATAATACTGATGTTACGCTTGCAGGGAAATATGGCACCTTAACCATCAAAGCAGATGGTACCTATACTTATAATGCCTATGGAGATGCAACATCAGCAGGAAAAACAGATGTATTTACCTATACGTTGTCTAACGGTATTAGCTCAGATCAAGCAACTTTAACCATTAATATTGCTGATAAAAGTGCAACTACTCTTAGTTTAAGTCTAGCTGCAGATAATGGAAGCAGTAATGCAGATCATATTACCAATAATGGAACGATAAATGTTACTGGAGTTGAGCAAAATGCAACATGGGAATATCGTGTAAATGGTGGTAGTTGGCAAACAGGTACAGGTTCAAGCTTTACATTAAATGATGGTATTTATACCAGCGTAGAGGTTCAACAAAAAGATAGTGCGGGTAATGTTAGTGCAATAACCGATTTGGGCGCTGTAACGATTGATACCACACCGCCTTTGCTCAGTATTTTGGGTGCGCAGGACAATGTAGGCGTGTCGCAAAATAATTTATATTTTGGGGCAACTACAGATGACTCAACACCAACACTGTATGGGAAAGGAGAGCCTAATACTACGATTAGCATTGTTCAGGATGGTGGAACACCTATAACCGTGAATGTTGACGCAAGTGGAAATTGGAGTTACACGCCAACAAACGCATTGACCTCATCTGCGACAGGTGTTCAACATACTTGGGCAATTAGCGCGGGTGATGTTGCTGGAAATCAGACAAATTCAACATTTACTCTTAATGTAACTGGACCAGCAGCACCAATTGCTGCGGCAAATAGTAATGCATTGTTAGGTTTAGTGGGTGCAGATGTTACGGGCTTAATTGATTTAAATAAGCAGTTCTTTGTAGCGGCTGATGTTAATAACAATTTATCAAAAGTTGAAATTACATTAGATTCAACAGTCTCATTAGGTGGTGAAAAGTTTGAATATTCGCAATATTTAGCAGAAATGTTTGGTTTAAAAATAACTGCACAGACAAGTAGTTTGACGGTTACGGATCCTCTCTTGGGAATAGTTCTAATTCCTGGCCAACCAGCCAAAATTACCATTGAGTCATTAACTGCAAATACCCCACTTGATAATCAGATCATTAATGAGTTTTTAGCTTCAGTGAAAATGTCGGGTGGCCTTTTAGGGGGAGTTTTAAGCCTCAGTCTTTTGAATGATTTGACGATTAAAGCAACGGATCTGACAAATCTTTCAACAGAATATACTCGAATGGATTTAGCTGATGCGGGAGTCTTGAAAAACTTACTTTCTGGAAATAATACGCCAGTACATGTAGGTACATCTGGAGATGATTCTTCATCACTGGATTATGCAAGTAGCACATCATCTGTACATCTATATGGTCTTGCTGGTAATGATATATTAAAGGGCGGATCTGCTAACGATATACTTCGAGGCGGCGATGGAAACGATATTTTGAATGGGGGCGCCGGAAATGATTATCTTAATGGTGGTTCTGGACAAAATACATTTAATGGCGGTTCGGGTTCAGATACGGTATTCTTTGATCTTTTATCCAATAACAGTTTAGGCGGTCATAGTGGGTTAGATACTTGGACAGATTTCCATGTAGGCAATATCACGACAGACCAAAATGCGGATAAAATTAATGTCTCAGAGTTGTTGGATTCTTCTGCCAACGCTGGAAATATCAATGATTATTTAAGCTTGGTTAAAGTGAGTGATACGTCTTATAAACTCAATGTTGACCGCGATGGTACAGCTGGATCATATCAATCTGAAACCCTACTTACACTTAATTTTCAGGCCAATGAAACGCATGCCAATCTAACCATTGATGATTTATTACATAATCAACAAATTATTTTCTAAGTAAATTAGCGTGAGATAAAAGTGAATAATGTATTCGCTTTTATCGTGATTAAAGAATATTAAAAATTTAATCATAAAAAAGAGTTTTCGTAATATGCGAAAACTCTTTTATTTATAGATAGTGTTAATTTAAATTCGCTGTAATCTTTTTCAAAATACCTAAAATCACATCAAACTCGCTTTGAAGTGGAGTACTTTTGCGCGTGATTAAGGCGAGGGTGCGACTTGGAGCATCCTGAAGTGGTTTGATTACTAACTCATCATTACCCTTTAACATATGCGTTTCAATCGCGATCGCAGGTAACAAGGTAAAGCCTAAGTTTGAAGATACCATTTCAATCAGGGTAGGTAAGGAGCTGGCTTTCAGACGATTATCATTTTTACGCTCACCAATTGGGCAGGCACTTAAAGCATGATCACGTAAACAATGACCTTCTTCTAAAAGCATCAATCTGGATAAATCAAGATCATCCAAAGATTGAGCATTTAAAGAATGTTGATCATGTTTATTACAGACGAGGTATAAGTCTTCTTTGGCAACTTCTGAGACTTTTAAGCCGCGGGTATCAAATGGTAGAGCCAACAGCACCATGTCCAGATTGCCATGTTCAAGGCGCTC
Source organism: Acinetobacter septicus (assembly GCF_019355975.1). Lineage (NCBI taxonomy): Bacteria > Pseudomonadati > Pseudomonadota > Gammaproteobacteria > Moraxellales > Moraxellaceae > Acinetobacter > Acinetobacter septicus. Next base: position 3,274,973 of record NZ_CP079898.1, read on the forward strand.
TACAATTTTTTCACTTTGTGCTTCGTGTAGATGAAGCTGAATCTTAGGAAGTTGCTTATGCACCTCTTCAAGAAGCGGTGTCAAAATAAAAGGCGCAATGGTCGGAATAATCCCCAAATGGAGATCTCCTGTGAGAGGTTCACTCATTTCCCGACTTAAACGCATCAAATCCTGAGCATCTGCCAGTAAAACACGAGCCCGCGCAACCACTTGTTCACCAAGCGGAGTTAAACGTACATTTTGGCGGTCACGTTCAACCAGAACGCCACCAAGCAAACGTTCAAGTTCCATAATCCCGCCCGACAAAGTCGACTGCGTGACGAAAGAACGACGTGCTGCTTCTGTAAAGTGCAACGTTTCTGACAGCGTCACTAAGTATGACAGCTGTCTCAATGATGGTAATGCAGCCATAGTGTCCTAATTTGATGTTCTAAAGTGGTTCGCAAATAAACCGCTAAGTTGTGGAATAAAATGTGCAGGGATATCATGCCCCATTCCATGAATTAATTCAAATTTGGCATTTGAAATTGCTTTGGCAACAGCTTTACCATGACTTGGCGGAAGTAACCGATCTTGTGATCCGTGTACAACAAGGGTGGGCTGTTGAATTTGCTTATCAAGTTGTAGTAATGAACCTGTACATAAAATGGCTAAAAATTGTTGTAACACGCCCGCAGGATGATAACTGCGTTGATAAAGTTTGCGTGCAGTTTGCATGGCTTCCATTTGATTGACATAACCCGGTGAGCCAATAATTTCATAAAGTTTTAGGCTATGATTAATAATACCATCTTCATCATTGGATTTAGGCTTACCAATCAGACTAAAAAGCTGTTTGGGAAATGGAGGCGGTAGCAAGGCCTGATTATTACTGGTAAATAATAAACCTAACTTCTCTACTTTTTCAGGATATTTCGCCGCAACAATTTGGGCAATCATCCCGCCCATTGATGCTCCGAGTACATAAACCTTACCCAATTGCATTTCATCAATCAACATGGATACGTCTTCAGCCATATCATAAAGGGTATAAGGCGCACCTTGATTGCCTAAACCCAATGCAAAACGTCCCATCAGCTTAAGCGTATTTAAACGTTTCCCTTTATGTCGAATCTTGGAGGAAAGACCAATATCACGATTATCGAAACGAACGACATGAAAGCCTTGATCGATCAATGATTTACAAAAGAAATCAGGCCAGAATAACATTTGGGCGCCCAAGCCCATCACCAATAAAATCGTTGGTTTTTCAGGATCGCCACCGACTTCGACATGAAGTTCAAGTCCATTGCTCAGTTTGACTTTTGTTTCATGCATAAATGAGGTGTAAGGTGAAACTTTGTATTCCAAGGCGCTATTCATTTTTCTTTTGATTCTCCAAAAAGGCATTTAACAAGATAAATGCCTTGGATTATTTAAACCTTAAATTTGAGCTGGAATCAAGTCTGGAACGAGTTTTGTTAAGGTCAAACGTTGTTTCGCTGCTGTTGGCCCAAGCAGTACAAAGCCACGTAATGTCCCCTCAGCATCTGAAGCTTTTGCAAGCATGCCATCTTCAAGTTCTTCAGTTTCCCAATTGACGTCAACATCTACAGGGGCGGGAAGTACAGTCAGAGGTGCCGCAGGTGTTTTAACAGCAACGGGCATGGCTGGATAATGTACAGACGTTGTTTGTCCAGTTAATGTTTTAGCTAATGCACGAGCTTGCTGCATAATTGGCATAACATAAGGAAGCAATGTTCCATTGACTTCGGCACAGTCGCCAATTGCAAAAATATCAGTTTGATTAGTTTCGAGTAAACTGTTGGTAATGACACCACGACTGGTTTGAATCTCGGCGGTTTTTGCCAAAGAGATATTAGGCTGTAAACCAATGGCTGAAAGGACGATATCTGCAACGAGGGTCTGCCCGTTGGCAAGTGTAACCGCATAATCCTGTCCATCATTTATTTTTGTGACTTTTTCAACTGTGGTTGAAAGTACAAAACGAATGCCACTTTGTTCTAGATTTTGTTGGAATGCTTCGGCTACATGGGCTGGCAATAGACGACCTAAAGGACGAGGTGATAAATCAATGACGGTGACATCGTGATCTGTATTTTGAAGATCATTTGCAAATTCGCAGCCAATGAGCCCAGCGCCTAAAATGACCACACGTTTGTCATTACATTGCGCTAGATTTTCGCGGAAGGCGCGATAATCAATCAGTGAATTCACCACATGAATGTCATCACTTCCATCGCCTGCAATGGCAAGGCGAATCGGATTTGCACCCACAGCTAACACTAATTTTGAATAGGGTTGAACGTTTTGTTGTCCATCTTTTTCTATGACTAGCTCATGACGATCTGCATGAATTTCTTTGACCCATGTATGCGTCTGAATTTGCATATTGAGTTGTGTTGACATTTTTTCGGCATCACCCAACTGAATTTGTTCAGGTGCTTTATTGCCAACAAGTGCATTAGATAAAGTCGGTTTAGCATAATTTACTGCATCGTCAGCACAAATCATGAGAAGTTCATGGTCTGGGTTTAATTTCCTAAACTCGCGAGCCAACGTGTAACCTGCCATGCCTGATCCAATGATGACGATAGGATGCATTGCGTATTCTCCATTCACAGTAAATGATTAACTTTTAAGTAAAAAGACCATGAATTGTACATGGTCTTGATGAAACATATTAGATTTCGATCATTTCAAAATCAGCTTTTGAAACGCCGCAATCTGGGCAAGTCCAGTCATCTGGAATGTCATCCCATTTTGTCCCCGGTGCAATGCCGTCTTGTGGCCAGCCTTCTGACTCGTCATAAATCCATCCACATACGATGCATTGATATTTTTTCATTTGATTCTCCAACCCGATAAGTTCGCTTCAGCTGCCTGTCGTAAAACGAATCCATTCTCTAAATATAGACTCTAGCGATAAATGCAATCACATTTATACAACTTATGATTTTTGCGCAGATCATCAGCTAAGTAAAGCAATTAAAGGAGTTTAATCATTCAGAATAAAAGCGGAATGGCAGCTTGGGACAAAAGCGTGGTTTTTTGGGCAATGAAGCCAATTAAGTCATTTTGAATAAAAATAAATTGATGTTTTACAATTGGTTGTATCGCGGTTTTCTTGAAAAAGTGGCGTGATAATTAATCAATAATCTTGTTGTTGATTGGTCTCACTGGTCTAGTTAAATATGAAGGTGTAAAATTAAGACATTCATTTGCCATCTTAGATTGTATTTATGACCGCTCTTGCTCAGACTTTATGGTCGCATATTCGGACTGTGCCTGATTTTCCTAAAAAAGGCATTTGTTTTTATGATTTAACTCCTTTATTTGTCAAAGAACTAGACTTACTCACTGATGCATTAATTGCAGCCATTCCCGAGTCACAATTACAACAGGTCGAAAGTTTTGTTGCAGTGGAGGCAAGAGGATTTGTATTAGCCACGTTATTGGCACAACGATTAAAAAAAGGTTTATTGTTGGTGCGTAAGGCGGGCAAGCTACCACCACCAGTCGAATGTGTTGGTTATAGTCTGGAATATGGTTCAGATCAGTTAGAAATGTCAGCGCAAATCGAAGCGCAAAAAGTTATTTTGGTAGATGATGTGCTAGCGACAGGTGGAACCTTAAAAGCGGTTAATCAACTTTGTCAAAAATGTGGACATCAGGTCTTGGGTGCTGTCATTTTACTGGATTTGCCAGATCTTCATGCGGATTTAGGTTTATCAGTCTGGCATGTGCTAGATAATAAATCTGAGGGTTATTCTGAATAAATCATATCCATAAAAAGAGAATGAGACCTCATTCTCTATAGGCGCTATAGGATAGCCTTCAGATTTACTTAAAGTACTGTTTTTGAATATGTTCAATTAGATGATTAATCTTTTCGGGCTGTTCAAGACGATGATGACCACCTTCAACAGCATCGATTAGCATATAGTTTTCCAATTGTGATTGAACTTCACGCATATCGATCACCTCATCACCTAATTCAAGATAAGCCAGTCGTGGAAGATCGTTATCCAGATCTTCAGGCGAAATAGGGGGATAGTCATCACGAAAAAGAGGGGTTAAACTTGGGTTAGCCACAATCGCAGCCAATTGATATTGACTAGAGAGTTTAAGCGCCCAATACCCGCCTAGACTATGTCCAATCAGAATATTTGGTCGAATGCTTTGAATAATATTTCGATAAAAATGTGCAACTGTTTCATAGTTTAAATTGCGATAATCGACATCAATACAAAACTTGTTTGTACTTTGAATAGCATGAAACTTGGTGGATTCACGCGAGGAATCCAAGCCATGCAAAAATAATATTTTAAATTGATCTTGCAGCATTTTTATTTAAACCAGTAGGATGAATAAACTGGTCATTCCATGTCCACAGCTATTCGTTTTAAAAGCACCTCAATGTTTAAATATTTTACTGTGAAGTATGGAGAATGAATCTTAGATTTTGGTCTAAGGAGATGGGTTAAAGCATTCAAGAAAATAGGATTCACATGAATTTCAAAGATAGAGCCGAAGAAATCATACGAAAATCTGATGACATCTGCTAAACTCTACGACTTCATTTTTTTACTTAATCGAGGCAGAGATGACGCAACAAAACGCTCAATCGACTTCTGAACCCATTATTTCCGAAAACGATTTAATTGCACAGCGTCATGCCAAGTTAAAACAAATTCAGGACAATGCGAAGCAAAGTGGCCAAAGTCCGTGGCCAAACAGCTTTAAACGCGAACATTACGCTGCTGATTTACAAGAACAATTTAACGATCAAGATAAAGCACAGATTGAAGCGGCTGAACATGTTTATGTGAAAGTTGCAGGGCGTGTCATGCTCAATCGTGGATCATTTATGGTGATTCAGGATATGACAGGTCGTATCCAGCTGTATGTGGACCGTAAAGGGTTGCCAGCAGAAACTTTGGAAACCATTAAGAGTCTGGATCTGGGCGATATTATCGCGGCTGAAGGCTATATTGGTCGTTCAGGCAAAGGCGATTTATATGTTCACCTTGAAGGCTTTGAATTACTGACCAAATCGTTGCGTCCTTTACCAGACAAATTTCATGGTTTAACTGATACCGAAGCTAAATATCGCAAACGTTATTTGGATTTGATCGTCAATGAAGAAACGCGTAAGACTTTTGAAATTCGTGCCAAAGTGGTTGCAGGGATTCGTGCATTTTTGAACAATGAACGTTTTATGGAAGTTGAAACCCCAATGATGCATATCATTCCGGGTGGTGCTTCTGCGCGTCCATTTGAAACGCATCACAATGCATTGGATATGCCATTATTCTTGCGTATCGCGCCTGAGCTTTATTTAAAACGTCTGGTGGTAGGTGGTTTTGAACGTGTGTTTGAAATTAACCGTAACTTCCGTAATGAAGGGGTATCGACACGTCATAACCCTGAATTTACCATGATCGAATTTTATCAGGCTTATGCGGATTATAAAGACCTGATGCAATTGACTGAAAACATGCTGGAAAAATTGGCTCTGGATATTCTGGGTAGTACAGACGTTCCGTATCAAGGCGAAGTATTCAGCTTTAAAGGGCCGTTTAAAAAGATTTCCATGTTCGATGCGATTTTGGAAAATAATCCAGAATTTACGCCTGAAAATGTGAATGATCGTGAATTTTTGGCTAAATTTACTCAAGACGTATTAAAAGAACAGGTAAAACCTGGCTTTGGTTTAGGTAAATTACAAACGATTGTGTTTGAAGAAACCGTTGAAACCAAATTGCGTCAGCCTACATTTATTACTGAATATCCAGCGGAAACGTCACCACTAGCGCGTCGTAACGACGACAATCCACATATTACTGATCGTTTTGAATTCTTTATTGGTGGTCGTGAATTGGCGAATGGTTTCTCGGAGTTGAATGATCCGATCGATCAAGCGGAACGTTTTCAGGCGCAGGTTGCAGAAAAAGATGCAGGTGATGATGAAGCGATGCACTATGATGCTGACTTTGTGGAAGCACTTGAGTATGGTTTACCACCAACCGCAGGTGAAGGCATCGGAATTGATCGTTTGGTGATGTTATTTGCTGATGCACCAAGTATCCGTGATGTTATTTTATTCCCGCATATGCGTCGGAAAGAAGGTTAATATTTTAAAAGCAAAAACAAGCGCCTAAATGGCGCTTGCTTTTTATGGATGCAGAAAAATTATTTTTTGACGGCTTGTGTATAACGTTCGTTGACTTTATTCCAGTTCACCACACTCCAAAATGCCTTGATATAGTCCGCACGACGATTTTGGTATTTTAAATAATAGGCATGTTCCCAAACATCCAATCCGAGTAAAGGCGTACCTTTTGTTTCAGCAATATCCATGAGTGGATTATCCTGATTCGGTGTTGAGGTGATGGCAAGTTTTCCATCTGGCGTGACGATCAGCCAAGCCCATCCTGAACCAAAACGACCCGAAGCTGCCTCGTTAAATTTTTGTTTAAAGGCATCTAATGAACCAAAGTCCTGATTGATTTTTTTCAGCAGTGTTGCGCTTGGTTGCCCTGTTTTCGCTGTGGGTGCTAGGCTATCCCAAAAGAAGGTATGGTTAAAATGACCACCACCATTATTACGAACAGCTGTATTGTATTTTGAAATCTGTTTTTGTAGCTGAATAAGTTCGATTTTGTCGAGCTCTGGATAAGTCTTAATCTGTGCATTCAAGTTATCGACATAAGCTTTATGATGTTTGCCATAATGAATTTCCATGGTTTGATGATCAATGGCGGGCTCTAAAGCATTGCTGGCATAGGGTAAAGGTGCTTGTTTAAAGTCAGCAAGTGCAGACATACTGATGACTGATGTAGTTAAAAGAAAAAGCGTAGTCTTAAATGCTCGTGTCATTGGATCGTCCTTATATGTCGAAAACTTTTTCAAGATCACATAGTAACGGGTTTATTATAGAGAATGATTCTTGGTTACATATATATAATAAATTTTGTATCAAATTGATCAAAAATTAAATATTCTTTAAGTTTTATATGGATCATTTTTAGACTTATTTCAGACATTCTTTTATTTCTTTTTGCGGAAGAAAAATAAAAGGCGGTTTCAAACCATGATGACAGAAGTCTTTTGTCTAAACATACACAGCAATACTATTTTTAATTTATTTATCTCAAATAAACTGCTCAATAGAATTTGAGTCATGCATCACCCAATATTGTATTTTGTATGCTAAATGTTCTTAAATTTTAAATGTCACCCAGTATTTCAATGTATTTGAGTATTTGATGAACAGATGGTCGCTAAAGGTGTTGACGCTTATCCTGCTTCTATAGATAATGCGCACACAGTTTATGGCTATGTAGCTCAGTTGGTTAGAGCACCGCACTCATAATGCGGGGGTCACAGGTTCAAGTCCCGTCATAGCCACCATTTTTAAAGATCATGTACCTTACGTGATCTTTTTTTTTATTTACATTTTTCGTTCATCTACTTTTGTTAACATCAAGTTCAATGTTTTAGTTTTCTAATTAAAAACGAACTTATGCATTTTCATTACCTCACTTTCAGGAAGTTATGACATGAATAAGTCAGTATTACTACTCACAACAAGTATTATTTTTAGCTCGAGCAGCCTATGGGCATCCGATTTAAGTTGGGGTGATCCTCAAGAAAATCTGGGGGAAATCAAACTTTCAGGTGCAATACGAACTCATTTTTATAGTAAGGATTATCAGGAAAAAGCCAATGAGGGTCAAAATAATCTCTGGCGTTTAGCAGATATTCGTCTGGTGCTGGATTATGAAAATCCAGATTGGCTGGCTTCGATAGATGGACGCTGCTATCGATATGATCAACTTTGTGATGCGGTTTTTTTACGTCACGCGTGGATAGGCTACAAGTTAAATGATGAACAACGGATAAGTTTAGGTTTGCAGCCTATTAATTTTGGATTAGGTGAATTTTGGGGCAGTAGTTATTATGAAACGCTCATGAATACCTTAGGGTTTGAGGATGTTTCCAATCTTGGAATCCAATACCAACTTCATCATGATGACTATCACGCGAGCTTTGCATTCTATCCAAGTGATGGTGGAAATTATAAAGGCACATCAAAAGATGCCAGTCGTTATACTCCAAACTTTGTGGAATCAGATGATTTAACTACGGGAACACATTTAAAAGAAAAAAATATGTGGATCGCGAGGTTAACCAAAAAAATTGAATTAGATGAACGTCGTCAGCTAAGTACAGAGCTAGGGACATCTTTTTGGTATTCAGAGATTGAAAATAAACGTACTCATCGCGATGGACATCGTAGCACATGGAATATTTTTGCTACGACTCAATTCGGTCAGTGGCAATGGCTTAGTTTATATGGTCAGCAGAAGATCAATAATCACGACGATATGTTCCCAGACAGCTCAACCATGGGTGCTTTTGATAGCAATTACCAACTGGCAAACCAAGGACGCTATTTCCTCAATGAAGTGAATTACACCTTTGAGCAACCCTATTTTCACTTAGAAAATATTAGGCCGTATTTATCGCATAGTCGTTTCTTTAAAGATGAATCAGGTTATAAAGATTCAGAGCGTTTAATTGGTGGGATTGCATTTAATTATAAAGCCATTGGCGTTCAGGCTGAATACCTTATGAGTCGCAATGACCCGATGAACGGCGGAGACGCTGAAAGTTTGGCACAGGGGAATCAAACTCAGAATGGCTGGGATAAAATGTTTTATCTCGCGGTGGGTTATTATTTTTGATTATCAGGTTTTAAGCTCAATACATACTAGAAAATGTATTGAGCTTAAAGATTAGTTCGATTTTAAATGTTTAGAAATTACATTAAGCGTATCTGAACGAAGGTAAAATGGTTTCAATAGATTAAAGATTAAAGGCTCTAATAAATCCTGTTCATCCAATGCCTGAATCGCCTTAGGATAAAAACGTAAAGCTTCTGTTTGTATATCTTGTTCTGTTAATCCAACTCCAAACAGTAAATCTTGCAGAGTTTCATCTTCATAAAAACGATAGAACACCTCAACTCCATGTAAAATCAGATTTTGCATTAAAGGCGATTGGCGCAACTCTTTCCAATACTCATAAATTAGAACAAAAAATTCTTCAATATCAATGGGTTTAAGTTGAGAGGCGTATTGATAGATGGTTTTCTCTTTGACATCATCCCAAATATCACGAATGAGAATTTCCAAATCCTCATTACTTAAAATGCTTAACCCAGCAAGTTGCTGCTGAATAAACTCAGCTAGATAATCTTCTAGCTTTTGTTCAAGGCGTTGTTGCTGAATGCTCGAAAACTGACGTAATTTACGTTTCCATTCAGACTCAGCGCGTTCTGGCAACTGACTTTTGGAGTTTGAGGTTGTAAATAATACAGGAAGCTTATTTTGTAAAACCGTTGTAGCAATAAACTGACACAACTGCCGAATCGCAGGGCTACTTTTCAAAAATTGGTTCAAATAAACCCGCACATTATCGAGTTCTAGAAATTTGGATAACCAGATTTCAAATTGATAATCAGAAACCAAGTCATTGACAGTGGCGGTAGACTGAAGCGTATATAAATAAATTTTTTGCGCAATTTCACCAATAAATTCAAGCAAACCAGCGCCAAGCTGCATTTCTAAGGCATAGCGTTTGACTACATCTTGTAGTTGCTCAAGGCTCACCACTTGACCAAGTGTCAAATGTTGTGAGGTATTAAATATGAGATGGGTAATATGCTGTAGATATTCTGGTGAATGTTCACCAGCAAGCTGCTGTTTAAAATAACGCACTTGCTCAAGCAAAAGTGCTTGAGCAAGTTGTTCGCTAGGCGATAATGTCTGATCCGTGACAGTTTGATCCTTAGATGTCATCTGGTCTCCAACCATTTACGATAGGGTAGCGGCGTTCGCGACTAAAAGCACGTGAGCTGATACGCGGTCCAATCGCGCCCTGACGACGTTTATATTCGTTTCGATCTACAAGACGAATGACTTTTTCAACAACTGCTTTATCAAAACCTTTGGCAATAATATCAGCCTGACTTTGATCTTCTTCTATATAGGCATACAGGATTGCATCCAGAATATCATAAGCAGGTAATGAGTCCTGATCTTTTTGGTCTGGACGTAATTCTGCTGATGGCGGTCGAGTGATCACACGCTCAGGAATGACAGGCGTATCACTTAAACTATTACGATACTTTGCCAATTCAAATACGATGGTTTTATACACATCTTTGAGGACTGCAAAACCACCGACCATATCACCGTAAAGTGTACAATAACCGACTGCCAGTTCAGATTTATTACCTGTTGAGAGCACCAGATTACCAAATTTATTGGATAAACCCATCAATAGCGTACCACGTGCACGAGCTTGCAGATTTTCTTCGGTAGCATCGGCAGGACTGTTGCCAAAAAATGGATACAGGGTTTGCATAAAGCTATTCACAATATTGTGAATTTCAGCAATCCCAAAGGTTACGCCCATACGTCGTGCTTGTTCAGAAGCATCTTCAACACTGATTTGCGCCGTATAAGTATAAGGCATCATGACGGCTTGTACTTTATCTGGACCAAGAGCATCCACTGCAATTGCAAGTGTTAGTGCCGAATCGATACCGCCAGATAAACCTAAGATTACACCTGGAAAACCAGAACGCTGAACATAGTCACGGGTTGCCATGACCAAACCTTGATAGATTTCAGCAATCGCATCCAGATTTGGCGATGGATCAGCCACATTAAACTTTTTATCTTCAGGATTAAAGTCTGTGAAATAAAGAGCTTCTTTAAAGCTAGGTGCTTTAAGTGCCAAACTGCTGTCATGATTGATAATAAAACTACTACCATCAAAAATCAGATCATCTTGTCCACCGACTTGATTGACATAAATCAAATTCACATTAAATTGTTTAGACAATTCCGTCAGGGTTTGTACACGATGTTGTGGCTTACCGACTTCATAAGGGGATGCATTTAAAATAACAATACTATCCACATTGAGCTGTGCGACTTGCTTAACCGTATTGATTGACCAGATGTCTTCACAAATCAAGACACCAAATTTATGACCTAAATATTCAAAAACAAGATGCTGATGACCCTCATTAAAATAACGTTTTTCATCAAACACACCGTAGTTAGGTAGATTGTGTTTGTTATAGATTCCGAGGACTTGACCGTCTTTCATCACCGCCGCTGAGTTATAACGTTGGCCTTCTTCGGTTAAATGTACAAAACCAAATACCATGACGATATCTTTGACTTCAGCAAGCTGTTTAAAGGCTTTATCGATACGTTTGGCAAGTGCTGGACGTAACAATAAGTCTTCAGAAGGGTAACCAATCACTGAAAGTTCTGGGAAAATAATTAAATCAGCATTTTGTTTTTTTGCTTCAAGCGCCTGCTCAATCATTTTTTGAGCATTTGCATCTATATTGCCAATATGCGGTGAAAATTGGGCAAGGGCAATTTTAAAACTTTTCATCCAAACCTAATCCTAGATTAAATATATAGATATACACAACATGTTGATTTATCATTTTTTTTGTTCAACTTTGCGTATGAGGTAACAAAGTAAATTAACGTATAACGTAAAAGCGCAAGGTGGATAATATATACCAATCCAATGTTTTTCGGCGTAAAAAATGACAAGTTTTTGCATATTATTATGGAATACTTACAAATTGACATTTTTTAAGCAACTCATCATAGCATTATATTAAGCAAATCATGATGTGTTTAGAATAAGATGATATACGGTTTAAACAAGCACTTGATGGTTCAAAAACGCTTGCTGACCCATGCTGAAAAGCAATTGGCAATGAGTGTGTTTGGCACATCCATTAAACTTGAGCATATTCAAATTGTGGCGCATCGATTGGTTTTAAAACACTATGCGATTAGTCCCAATGGCAATATTTATTTTCATCCAGCAAATTGGTGTGAGGATTTTACTCAAGATACGATTTTAAAGCAGTCGTGGTTTATTCATGAACTGGTACATGTTTGGCAGTATCAGCAAGGTGTTAAGCTGATTCGTACAGCTCTATTTGATCGTAAATATAATTATGTGTTACAGCAGGGCAAACAATTTTTTCAATATGGTATTGAACAGCAAGCACAGATGGTACAAGACTATTTTATTCGCTTGCACACAGGACAACCCTGTCAAGATCTTGCTACATGTATTCCATTTATTCCGAAATAAAACATAAGAGTATCGTTGACTTGGGTATGGATAAAAAGTTGATTTGTGTGTTGATCAAAACTGAAGATTAATCATTAGAAAAATAAACGATCTAAAAGCGTCAGAGGTCAAATCGCAGCAATGATTTAACCTCTGTCACTTGGTTTAAACTGGGAAATTTAAACCTAAATAAATGCTGTTATTGAGAGAGCCTTAGATTATTGAGCTGGCTGTGTAGGTTGAGCTTGTCCTTGAGCTTCCGCAGCATTTTCAGAACCAGGTTGAGCTGAGGTAGGTTGACCAGCAGCTGACTCAGGCGTCGCTGTGTTTGGAGATTCTTGAGTGGATACTACCACTTTTTCTTGCTCTTGAGCATGATCTGCTTTTGCAGCAAAAGTAGTAGCAGCAGCTAAAGTAAGTGATGAAGCTAGTAGAATTTTAACGAGTTTCATTGGAGGCATCCTTTATTTAAATTAAAAAAAGCGATCAGTGAATGACTTTGAGTTGAGTAATCAAACGACTTCGCTTGAACATCATGCTAGAAGTTCTGTTGACAGGCAGCAATCAATGCAACAATGCTTAACGAGTAGATTTACACAAAAATTACAAATGGTGGGTGACTGTATTTTTATTGTAAAAATCATGCAATTTAATCCTGTAAAAAGTGTATGGATTTATTTCGTGATGATTAAAAATAAACCAATATCATTACTCATATTTACACAAACACAGACAAACAGAGAATAGCTAAATTGGATATTTCACTAAATAAATGGATTTTAATTATTTTATTGAATATGTGGTGTGATTTTTATCACAAAATGACTTTAAGTGAATGCATCAAGAAAGAGCTAGGTATTTTTAAAAGATCCATAATAAGATAGATCACTTCGCTACGAAGACGTCTGAAAAAGCCAAAATGCTCCCATGATTGATAAGCTGAGTTTAACGTGAAAATTATTAATTCAAGACCTGTTCCCACTCATATTCTTTCAGGATTTTTAGGTGCAGGTAAAACGACGTTGCTGCAACATTTATTACAACAAAAGCCTGAGCATGAAGTCTGGGCAGTCCTCATGAATGAGTTTGGTCAAATTGGCGTTGATCAACAGCTTTTGCCGCAGCAGCAAGGGTTTGAAATCAAAGAACTGCTTGGTGGTTGTATGTGTTGTAGTAGCCAATTGCCTTTACATATCGCGTTGGCGCGGTTGCTCTCCGAGTCAAAACCAGATCGTTTATTTATAGAACCCACCGGATTAGGGCATCCTGCACAATTGATGGAACAACTGACTGAGCCGCATTGGCAAAGTAGTCTGGATATGCGGGCATTGGTCACAGTGGTAGATGGCAGTCGATTACATGAAAGTAATTGGGTCAAACAAAATCTCTATGAGGATCAGATCAAGGCCGCTGAAATAGTCGTCATTTCGCATACAGATGTGATGACCTTTGACGATGATCAGGCATTGTTGCAACTTCAACAAGAATATGAGGTTTACCAACAACAATGGTTAAGTACCGCGCATGGGGAGCTTCAGCTAAAACAGATTGATCTGGCACATGTTACCCATGAACGTAAAATTCAGCCCTTACTGATCCAGCAAAGACAACAGCTGGCTACGGAACAAGCAACTGAAATTAAAGAATTACCTTACCATTATGTAGAACAGGCGCAGGGTTATATGGTTGCTGGCTGGAAATTTCCGCGTCGTTGGATCTTTAATTTTGACCGATTATTGGATGTGTTATGTGAACAGCAGAATTGGTTGCGTATAAAAGCCATTTTTCATACCCATCAGGGCTGGATGTATTTTAATTGCAACCCGAATCAGTTTAATTATAAAACGGGTGAAGAAAATATTGATAACCGTATTGAAATGATTAGTCAGCATGAGCACAACTGGCTCAAACTGGAAACTGATTTATTGGCCGCGAGAATAGAAATCTGATCAGGTTTCTATTCTATGTTTAAGATTATTTGAGGTTTATAAGTCAATTTATTTTTGATCTAACACTGCTTTCGCCTGTGCATGGTCAATATCTTTTTCCCAGTGTGCGATGACAACAGTCGCAACACAGTTGCCGATGAGGTTGGTACAGGCCCGGACAATTCCAATAAACCAATCCACCGAAAGAAGAAGTACCAGACCAATGGCAGGTAAACTTGGAATTACCGATAAAGTCGCGGCTAAAATCACCAAGGCTGAACCTGGAATACCGTGCGCGCCTTTAGATGTCACCAGTGAAACCAATAAAATAGCCAGTAGGTCATGCATGGAAAGATCAATATTGCAGGCTTGTGCAATGAAAATAACGCCCAAAGTTAAGTAGATGGAGAATCCATCCAGATTAAAAGAATAACCCGTTGGAATGACCAAGCCGACCGTTGAATCTTTAATACCAAGCGCTCTGAGCTTTTTCATGATTTGTGGCAAAACAGAATCTGAAGACGCTGTACCTAAAACAATGGAAAGTTCATCTTTAAAGTAGTTTAAAAACTTGAAAATATTTAAACCTGCAAGTTTAAGGATGGAACCCAAAATCACTACCACAAAGACAATACAGGTCAAATAAAACAAAATCACCAGATAGCCCAGTTGCATGAGCGAGTCTAGTCCAAATTTTGCTGTGGTATAGGCCACCGAACCTAAAACGCCTAAAGGTGCGAGACGGATAATGAGTCCCATCATCTTGAATAAAACTTCAGAAAAAGCTTCGATGGATTGACAGACCAGTGATGAAAATTGTTTAGGAATCAGCAGCAGACTGACACCAAATAAGATGGCAATCAGTAAGACTTGAAGAATGTCGCCATCGGTAAAGGCACCGAATAAGGTTTTCGGAATGATATGCAAAATAAAATCTGAACCTGAACTAATCGCGTGTGCACGTTCGGTATAAGTACTTAAATCCTTACTGTCGAGCTTAGTAATATCAATATTCATTCCGACGCCAGGTTTGAAGATATAAGCGACGGCAATGCCCAGCATGAGGGCGATAGTCGTGACTACTTCAAAATAGAGAATGGTTTTTGCACCAACTTTTCCCATTTTTTTAATATCACTTGCACCATAAATACCCAATACCACAACACAAAACACGATAGGGGCGATCAGCATTTTGATCAAAGAAATGAAACCATCACCTAATGGCTTTAAATTTAAAGAAAAATCATGAAAACTCAGACCAATTACGATCCCCAAAATCAATGCAATAATGACTTGAAGAAAAAGACTGGATTTAATTTTTTGCCACATTGTACAGGTTCATCATCGAAAATTTCCCCAAACATTGCAAAAAGCTCGCCAGTTTTAGATTGGACCATCAAAAAAAGAAAATAACTAAAGATCGAACAATGCTGCAATGTCAGGAAATTTGAATAAATAGATGAAAACGATAACTTCAATCTGATTGCTAAAATCGGGTATGCTAGCGCCCATCAAAAATGGACAGTTTCATTATGGCGCTAAAAGCAACAATTTATAAAGCAGACTTAAATATTGCAGATATGGATCAGCATCAATATGGTGATTATCAACTCACATTAGCGCTGCATCCTTCTGAAACTTTAGAGCGTTTGATGGTTCGTATCGTGGCATTTGCACGTTATGCAGATGAACAACTCGAATTTACCAAGGATTTATTTGAAACCGATGAACCTGCTTTATGGAAAAAAGACTTAACAGGTTTACTTGAGCAGTGGATTGAAGTGGGTTTGCCGTCTGAAGATAAAGTCAAAAAAGCGGCTGCGCGTTGTAAACAGGTGGCTGTGATTGCTTATGGCTCACAAGTCGATGAATGGTGGAAAAGAAATCCTAAAATTAAAACCCTTGAAAATGTGGAAGTCTGGCAAATTTCAGCAGAGAGTTCAGCACAACTTGAGCAACTTAGTCAGCGTACCATGCAATTACAACTGAACGTGATGGATGGTGAGTGGACACTCATCGGTGATCAGGCACAAGTTGTGATTCAATGGACACAGTTACAAGGGTTATAATCTTGACAAGATAAGCCACGTTATTTGATCTGGAGAAATGTGTCATGACCGCAGAACTAGAAATTATCGATTTGAAAGTAGGAGAGGGTAAAGAAGCCGTTAAAGGAGCTTTAATTACCACACATTATACAGGCTGGCTTGAAGATGGAACACAGTTTGATTCTTCACTAGATCGTGGTCAATACTTTGAATGTGTCATTGGCACTGGTCGTGTGATTAAAGGTTGGGATCAGGGCATCATGGGAATGAAAGTTGGCGGCAAACGTAAGTTAATCGTTCCTTCGCACCTTGCGTATGGTGAGCGCAAGATGGGTAAAATTATTCCTGCAAACTCAAATCTTATCTTTGAAATTGAATTGTTCGATGTCAAAACGCGTGATGATTAAACTTTAAATCATCTCTCACATCGGATCTTTTATTCCGATATTGTAGGTTCGATGTGTATGAGCAATTTATGTTATGGCACATTTTAAAATGTGATGTTTAAATGAATAAAAATCAATAGGCTTCTTTCTACGTCCCTTTTATTTCTCCCTATGCAAGAAAAAATAAAAGAGTTTAAACAATGATGAAAGAAGTCTTATATATCTTAAATTTTTAACATCATAAAAAAGAATAGTCCGAGCTAAACCTAAGCAGAGTTAGAAGAGATTTGCTTGTTTAAATTGATGAAATGCAATGGGATGTTGAACGATTAAGTTAGGTTCATCTAATTCAAAAGGCATCATCAAATAGAGTTAACGCATACAGATAGAACGCATAAAAATACAATACCTTCATTCATAGAAGAAATTAACCTAATCTTGAACACATATTTTTCAGAATACTTTTAAGGGTTGAGGCGAAATTTAAATAAATTTACAACAATTTTATGTGATTTATTTGACTTTTATTTGTGTAAAATTAGATCAATAGGCAAAATACAACTGAATGCTATAAATGCAAAGCGAAGCTAAATATTTTCTAACAAACTTTGAAAATTTGGCTTCATATAAATTCTAAAATAAAAGTAACAATAAGAGAGACCACGACGATGAATGATTATTCTGATTTAACCGCGACAGAGCTTTTAAAAGAGCTACACCACTTCTTTATGATTGATACCACTGAGGATGAGTATCCTGGATTGTGGGTGCAAGAAAAAGTTAATTTTGATAAGCATTATTGGCTAGATGAAGACTATAAAGTTGAATTGATTAAAGAGACATTATCCATGCATCCGCATCAGTCCGCAAATTATCGTATCACTCTATTTCAAGAAGGAGAGCCGATCACTTTATTGGATTATGATGGGGTCAATAAAAAGATCAAAATTTTCCGCCGTGGACAGTGGATTAATCGTTTATATAAATATTTGTATCAAAAAGAACGTTATTATCTGGAGCAAATGGCTGAAAATCCGAATTTTGCAATCATTGAATATTAGACTTCTTTCATGATGGTTTGAACGCTCTTTATTTTTCTTCCCTAGGGATGAATAAAAGGGATTTATGAACAAAGTTTATTAAATGGTGATATGAACGTTTTGTCACATTTTTAAGAAAAACTAAGTGAAGTGATTATAATTTATTGTAATTTTCTTATAAGAAAGATGGTAATTTTGCCATCTTTTTTTATGCAAAAATAATCAATGGATTGTAATGGTTTTTGAGTGTTTTTTGTACAAAAACAAATGTTTGAATATTCATCTAAAAATTTTTTATAGCTTGCAATATGACTGTAAAGTTAAGAAAAACCTACAAAAATTTTTAAGTTTCTTTTCAGATTTGATTAGTATAACTGACACTGTTAAAAGCCTGATGGATTTCTGTCAAAAGCAATGGATTGTGGATAGAAAAATAGATATTTTCGATCAGACAAAGCCTTCAGAAAATAACCCGAATTGAAAGATGATATTTCTATGCCAACACGATTTCCCTTGCAATCTTTAACTCTGAGCATTTCATTATTGTTCGGTTCTATAGGAGTCAGTTCTGTTTATGCGGAAACGCCTGCAACAACAGATTTGCCTACAGCAGCGGAGATCCCAGCTGTGACTGATCCACATACAGGTGAAGCACCCGAAGAAGAACCACAAATCGATGTGTCGACTCTCACGATTATTGGTTATCATGAAATAACATCTAAGGATGAGGTTATTCCAGATTATGCTGTAACGCCACAGCGTTTTGAAATGCATCTGGATTGGCTGATTAAAAACGGTTATCACTTTATTAGTGTAGATCAATTGATTAAAGCCAATGAAGGTAAACTCAAACTTCCACCTAAACCTGTATTACTTACTGTGGATGATGGCTATCAATCATTTTATCAATATGCCTATCCGATTTTAAAAGCGCGTAAAATCCCAGCGGTATTAGCGGTCGTTGGAAAATGGCTGGAAGTTAAGCCGAATAAAATGGTGCAGTTTGGTGATGAAAAACTTGAACGCAGCAAATTATTAAGCTGGAAAGAAATTAAAGAAATGCAGGACAGTGGCTTAATCGAAATCGGTAGCCACAGTTATGATTTGCATCATGGTGTCATGGGAAATCCACAAGGCAACTCTGAACCTGCGGCAACCACACGTATTTATGATGCAAAAACCAAAACTTATGAGTCTGATCGTGCCTATGAAAAGCGCATTAGTGATGATTTAAAGAAAAATATCGATACGTTTAAAGCCAACGGTATTCGGGCACCACGAGTCATGGTCTGGCCTTATGGTCGCTATAACATGGAAACTGTGCGTATTGCTAAAAAACTCGGTATGCCAATTACCATTACACTTGATGATGGTCCAGATCATGTGACCAAATCTTTAGGGCACCTCAGTCGTATTTTGGTGATGAAAGGCGAAAGTACCGATGATTTGGCGCAAGACATTTTAACGCGTCAAATGAACCTGACCGATAATAATCGTCCGCAAAAAATCATGCATATCGATCTGGATTATATCTATGATCCTGATCCTGCACAGATTGAACGCAATTTGGGACATGTTTTAGATCGGATTCGTGCCTCTGGTGTCAATACAGTTTATCTTCAAGCTTTTTCTGATCCAGATGCCAATGGTTCTGCCGATATGGTGTATTTCCCAAATCGTTATGTTCCGATGCGCGCTGATTTGTTTAATCGTGTCGCATGGCAGATTTCAACACGGACAGGTGTCAATCGTGTTTATGCGTGGATGCCTTTGATGGCATGGGAATTGCCGAAAAATAATCCAGCCTCTAAAAAACTGGTGGTGACTCAACAGCCTAAAGACAGTGACCATTTGAATATGGGATATATTCGTTTAAGTCCGTATTCACCTGAAGCACGTAAAGTGATCGAAGGAATTTATACTGACTTGGCAAAATATTCCACATTTGATGGTATACTGTTTCATGACGATACCACGTTATCTGATTATGAAGATGCGAGTCCAGATGCATTGAAAGCCTATGCCAAAGCAGGCTTGCCAACTGATCTGGAAAAAATTCGGAATAATGATGCCTTGTTATCTAAATGGACTGATTTAAAAATCAAGACCATAGATAACTTTGCCATGAAGCTTGCTTCCGATGTGCGTTATTATCAGCCTTATTTGATGACCGCCCGTAATTTGTATGCGCAAGTCGCATTATCTCCTTATGCAGAAAACTGGTACTCCCAGTCTCTGGAGCAGTCACTAAAACGTTACGATTTTACTGCAATTATGGCCATGCCTTACATGGAACAAGCAGAAGATCCGACCAAGTTCTATCAGGATATTGTGAAACGTGTAAAACAATATCCAAACGGAATCAAAAAAACCGTATTTGAGTTACAGGCGACTAACTGGCGCACCAATCAACCTGTGCCATCGCAAGAACTCGTCGATACGATTCGTTCCCTGTACAGTCAGGGGGCTATGCACGTTGGATATTATCCAGATGATCCGTTTAAAGATCATCCAGATACCCAAATGTTGCATGATGTATTTGCGACTAAACCTTCAAAGTTAGTCCCGTAGCAGGAATTGACCATGTCAACAACCTTACAGCATTTATGGCATTCAGCACTGAACTTTGTGTTCTATTATCCGCTGTTTATGTCGTATTTGTGGATGATGGGTGCGCTGATCTTTTATTGGAAAGAGCGTAAAGAGCCCCCATATCAGCAACCAGCGGAATTAGATGTTTATCCAATGGTGGCGGTGCTTATTCCTTGCTTTAATGAAGGGGATAATGCAGAAGAAACGATTAGCCATGCGCTCAGTCTGGATTATCCTAACTTTGAAGTGATTGCGATCAATGATGGGAGCTCGGATAATACTGCCGAAGTGCTTGACCGTCTGGCTGAACGATTTGAAAAGTTACGTGTGGTTCATTTGGCGCAAAATCAAGGCAAGGCTGTGGCTTTACAAGCAGGTAGCTTATTGACTCAAGCTGAGTTTTTGATTGGAATTGACGGTGATGCCTTGCTCGATCCACATGCAGCCAAATGGATGATTCGTCATTTTCTGCAAGATCGAACTGTAGCTGCGGTCACAGGAAATCCTCGTATCCGAACTCGTTCTACTTTATTGGGACGGATTCAGGTCGGTGAGTTTTCTTCTATTGTTGGGATGATCAAACGTGCGCAGCGTAGTTTCGGACGATTATTCACGGTTTCGGGTGTGATTACAGCTTTTCGTAAGAGTGCAGTACATGAAGTCGGTTATTGGTCACCGAATATGTTGACTGAAGATATCGATATCACATGGAAACTGCAACGCGCTGGTTGGGATATTCGTTTTGAACCCAATGCATTGGTGTGGATTTTAATGCCTGAAACCTTAAATGGTTTATGGAAACAGCGTTTGCGCTGGGCTATGGGAGGCGCGCAGGTTTTAGTCAAAAATCTGGACGTGTTCTTTAAGCCAAAACTGAATTTTTTATGGCCGCTGATGTTTGAATTATGTCTAACACTGGTCTGGTCATATTTGATGCTTATTATGGCAATTCTCTGGTTATTACATTTTGTAGTACCGCTTGGAGAATTGTCTGGAATCAGCTCGCCATTTTTACCTTATGGCAGCGGAATATTATTAGGTGCGACCTGTTTACTTCAGTTTGCTTTAAGCAAATGGATGGACAGTCGTTATGAGCCTAATTTAGGTAAAAACTACTACTGGATGATTTGGTACCCGTTTGTGTTTTGGTTAATTACCATTACTGCTACAATCGTGGCGTTTCCAAAAGTCCTGCTTCGTGGTGATGAAAAACGCGCGCGCTGGGTCAGTCCTGACCGTGGCATGCGCATGTAGATATTAAGCATGTTTTCGAGAAAATTTCATGAAATCTAACAATTTGATTATCGACGTGCGCCATCAGTTGCCATGGCACAGACGCTATGTATCAAATACCTCTACGATGATGATGTGGGGTGCATGGTTACTCTTATGGCGTCCATTTCTTCTGGTTTGGGCGCTTGTCGAGCTAGAAAAAAGCCATCTCATCCATCAGATTTTCCATGCCCTTAGTCTGGGCTTGGAACACGGCATCACTTCATTGATTGCCTGTGCTGTTGCGTTGTTACTGTGGAGCAATTATGTCCCTGCGAAAAGTGTCAAGCGAACGCTTGAAAAGGATGTAACTGATTATGCACGATATTTTGAACTGGATGAAACCCAGATTCATCAGGGTCGTGCGCAAAAAATCAGTGTCGTGCATCATGACGAAATGGGTCGAATCACGCATATTGATTAAGTAGATTCGCACTTGTTGCTCATTGCAAAATGCCAGCTTGTTTCAAACAAGCTGGCATTTACATTAGGTATTTGGATTTACAAGGAAATAGTGTAATTCAAATGACAAAAAGACTTGCTGTAACTCATGGATTGATCGTAAGTCTAAGTTATAGACAGGAGATGAGTTACCACCTGTCAGAATAAAGGGAATGAATGAAGAGCGTGCAATTGAAAGATGAAGATGTCTCATAATGGATAAGTCCGTTAAACTTAATGCAGTTGAAAGTATTCGCGGGTTAGCCTGTCTGGCTGTGGTATTTTCACATCTGAGCTTAAGTTTCTACCCTTATTTACATCATTTTGATGAACATGAAATTGCCAGTAATGCATGGGTACATTTTATTCACCATTCGCCTTTTGCCTTTTGGTATTCAGGTACGGCTGCGGTCTATGTTTTTTTTGTGTTAAGCGGCTTTATTTTGTCTTATGTGATTTGTAATAGTCGTAATATGCAAGCAAAGCTAAAATCGATGATGGTGAAACGTTATCCGCGTTTAGCGATTCCTGCTTTAGGTTCATGCATCTTATTATGGGCAGCATTGCAGTTTAGTGATATTGACAGCTCTCATGTGCAGTATTGGCTAAAAGTTTTAGCGACCCAAGACATTGGTTTTTCCCAAGCGATTTATGAA
This sequence comes from Acinetobacter septicus, assembly GCF_019355975.1. Classification (NCBI taxonomy): domain Bacteria; kingdom Pseudomonadati; phylum Pseudomonadota; class Gammaproteobacteria; order Moraxellales; family Moraxellaceae; genus Acinetobacter; species Acinetobacter septicus. Next base: position 3,297,525 of record NZ_CP079898.1, read on the forward strand.
GGGACGATTGGATCATTTCTATTTGCAGAATCCAGTCTCAACTGGGTACTTTGGACGATGCAGGTGGAGTTACTCGGTTCATTTTTGTTATTTGGATTGTTATATATTTACAGTCTGGATAAGCGACTATTTTTACCGCTGATTTTACTGTTTCCAACGACCTCAATTTTCTTTCAGAGCCAAGAGCTTTATTTGGGATTGTTGTGTTTTCTCATTGGTTCGCTGATATTTCTATATGGTCGTGTTATTCGTTCATCACTAGTTGCGCTATTGTTATTGCTATTCGGACTTTATTTGGCTGGAGCGCACAATACCAGTCTGGCGTATCACTGGATTTATGTTTTGGTGGGCGAGCGAACTTACGAGTATTGTAATTTTATTGCAGGGATTTTGATTGTGTATAGCATCCTGATGAATCCGATGCTATCGCAAAAGCTGGATAATCGCGTTTGTGTGTATTTAGGTAAATTGTCATTTTCAATTTATTTATTGCATTTACTACTCATGTACTGTGTATGTCTGCCCTTATTTAACTCTTTTATTGCGCTAGGTTGGGGCTATGACGCGGCTGCAATTTGGGCAATCTTACTTTTTTTTATTGCATTGATCATCTCTGCCGATCTTTATAGTCGTTATGTCGATACTTTGGCGATTAATTTGAGCAATCGTTTATCGGACTGGGTTTTAAAATAATTCACTTAGCGAATAGAAATCATTTGCGTATAGTCAGAAACATTTCATAATAGCGCTTTCCATTTTTTGATGCATAGAACATGTCTCCACTTGAGATTGTTGCCGTGATAATTAGCGTGATTGGCGTTGGTCTCACCATTAAACGCAATATGTGGTGCTGGTGGTTTAACTTTTTGGCTTTTGTTTTATATGCCTATTTATTTTTTACTTTTAAGCTATACGGCGAAACCATCCTACAATTTTTCTTTATGGTGGTGAACTTTTATGGTTTTTATCACTGGCTCAAAGGTAAACAGGTTGATCATGATATTCGGATAGAACCGATTAGTCCTAAGCTCGTCATTATACAAATGCTGATAACAGCAGTGGGCGGGGTGATTTTTGGTCTCAGCTTAAAACACTTTACCGATGCGGCTGTGCCGATGTTAGATTCTCAACTGGCAGCATTTAGTCTATTGGCAACGTATTGGACCAGTCGTAAGCACATTGCCACATGGATTTTGTGGGTATTTGTCGATATTGTTTATGTGGGCATGTTTATTTATAAAGACTTATATCTGACCGCAGGTTTATATGCTGCATTTGTCCTTATGGCTGCCTTCGGTTGGTGGCAATGGGAGCAGGTTAAGCGTAAGCAACAGACAAAATTAGTAATATGACAATATTTGATCTGGAACAGTATAAGCAGCAATGCTTTGATCAATTGGCTGAAAAAATTTGCCAAACACCAGAGAATTATCTGGATTTTGATTCTGTTTCAGATGTTTATAAAGCCAAATGGCTGCAAGATTTTCCTAAAGGTACCACTTGGGCCGTTTCTGGATTAGATGACGGTGCAGATGAATTTTATATTTTGATTCAATACCAAACGCGATACAAAATAAAAAAATTAAGCATCGAAATGAAGCAAGGGCATTACAAGATCGATATGAATGTATCAAGCATTGGTAACAAGAGCGAATTAAGATAGATGACATTGAATATTGGAGATGAGATCAGATGACGAATAAACTAGTAATCATGTTTCATGGGGTCGGTAGCAATGGGCGTGATCTATTGCCGATTGCACAATATTGGCAGCGTCAGATTGAAGATTTAAGTATTGCATCGCCAAATGCGCCTTTTCCTTTTATGCATAGCCATGAAGTGTTTGAATGGTTTAGTCTAACTGGAATTACCGAAGAAAATCGCTTTGAACGTATTCAGCAAGCACGAGAATATTTCGATCAAACAGTACAGCGGATACTGGAGGAGCAAGGTTTTGCTGATCGGCTTAATCAAGTGGTTTTTTGTGGATTTTCTCAAGGAACCATGATGTCGCTGGATGCCGTTGCTTCTGGTCGTTGGCCAATTGCAGCAGTCATTGGCTTTTCTGGACGATTGGCTTCTCCGATTGAAGCCAATGCCAACAATACGGCAAAAGTGAGTCTAATGCATGGTGAAGCAGATGAAGTTATTCCTGTGTATGAAAGTCAGGATGCTTTTAAGGCGCTACGTGCAGCGGGTTTTAATGTCGAACTTGAAACTTATAAAGGTTTAGGACATTCAATCAACGAACTTGAGCTTAAGCGTGGTCTGGAATTTTTAAAAACACTTTAATGCGCATCAAAGCTCGTGATGATTGATCGTCATGAGCTTTAGCAATGGTTTAAATGACATGCTTAATGCTGTTTGATGATTCGAATTTCTTCTTAAAGACGACTGCTGTGAGACACGCCATTATGGCTAAAGCAACGATATAATACATTGCTCCAATATCACTGTACTGGCTTAAAATTTGAATTAGTGGCAAGGTTAAACCGCCCACAACCGCATAAGACACATTATACGAAAATGAAATCCCTGAAAAACGAATAGGGGCAGGGAACATTTTCACCATACTGCATGACACCATGCCCACAGTCCCTGAGCATAATCCCAGTAACATGTATAGCATGAAAATAATGATGTGACTGGCATGCCCCAAACTGTGATAAAAAAACGCAGCCACAACAGCTAGCGCTGTTGCACCCATCATCATCACTTTGGCACAGCCAAAACGATCAGCCAAGGTTCCTGCTAAAATACAGCCCAACATTTGCATGATAATTGCTGCACTTTGCATTTGAAATGCACTAGCCCGATCAAAGCCAAAAACGGTGGTAAGCAAATTAGGCATGGCTAAAATGATCACGACGACACAAGCCGTTAAAAACCAGGTAAACAACATGCCAATAATCACTGCTGCTTTATGATTTATCAAGACTTGTTTAATTGGTAAGTCTTTGGAGAGTTGTTTACGGGCTTGCATGGCTTTAAATACGGGGGTTTCTTTTAAGTAACTGCGTAAATATAGGGCAAATAACCCAAAAATTCCGCCTGCGATAAAGGCAATTCGCCATGCCCAGTCATGTATTACTGTTTCAGTAAACTGTAATGAAATCCACAAAGACATCAGTGAACCCAGTAAAATTCCTAAAGATAAACCTGCGGTTAATAAGCCGTTAGCAAGCCCAATGCGCCGTTCTGGGACATGTTCTGAAACGAATGTCCAAGCCGCGGGAATTTCTCCACCAATAGCGATGCCTTGTATCACGCGCATCAACAATAATAAAACTGGTGCAAAATAACCAATCGATTCAAAAGTGGGTAGTAGCCCAATCATTAGAGTAGGCAGTGACATCAATAAAATTGACAGTGAAAATAGTCGTTTACGCCCGACCAAATCACCAAAATGTGCCATCACCACACCACCTAAAGGCCGAAAAAAATAACCTGCTGCAAAAATGCCATAAGTATTCAGCATCGCCCAAAAAGGACTTAGAGTGCTTGGAAAAAATAAATCCGAAATGATCTTGGCGTAAAAGACATAGATGACAAAATCATAAAACTCTAATGCACCGCCGAGTGAGGAGAGCGCAAGAGTTCGTTTATCCTGAGTGGAAAGATGAGGAATAGCATCCATGCTGTCATGATTCAAAAGTAAAATGATGGGCCTGATATTACTTGAAATTTAAATTAAAAGTAAGGCAGTTCTACTCTACACAATTCGCTAGAATGGAGTAAATAAACAACCAACGCAATCTTATTGAAGTCAGCCTAATAGACTTTTTTCATCATTATTTAAACTCTCTTTATTTTTCTCTCATAGGGAAAATAAAAATGAAGTTATGAAAAAAGTGTATTGTTGAGAATCAATGATTTGAGATTATAAACGTACAAAATAAGGAATAATCGAGAGTACAATTCCAATCACACTGAGTAAGCTGACATTTTCAATAAAGTAAGGAAAAATCATCAGTACCAGACCACATACCAAAGGCACAATCACTTTTTGCTTTTTGCCATACATAAAATAGCCTAAGCCAATACAGCTAAAGATTAATCCCAAGAAAAGCTGCGTAGTGTTCATGATTTTAAAATTCGATTTGTTTTTGTGTAAATGAGCATAAAAACAAAAGCTGAAGATAAGATTAAAAGTAAACATGATCCTCTATTTAAACAGGCTTGACCCAGCTTAAGAACTTGATCAGCCCATGTATTATCAGTTCATAAAACGGTGATCTCCTGATAGGATAATCATAATAGAGTTTTCATCATGCTTTGGATTTTTTTACTTTCTCCAATAGAGAGAAATAAAAAAGTGCGTGAAATAAGCCGATTGAAAGAAAGCTGATGCAAGATTAATGATTATCAAGATACGAGGTTTAAATGCCAGTCAAGCTTATTGCAGTTGATATGGATGGAACGTTTTTAAATTCAGAGAAGAAATACGACAAAACCCGATTTTTACAACAATATTCGCAGCTTCAACAGCGTGGAATTCATTTCGTTGCGGCCAGTGGTAATCCGCTTTATACCCTAAAAGCCTATTTCCCAGAAATTGCCAATGACATGGCATTTGTGGCTGAAAATGGAGCTTATGTGGTTGATAGGGCGCAAACTTTAAATTACGATCATTTTAGTCCAGAGATTTTGCAACAGATCCTACAAGATTTAATTCCTGATTATGCCCAAAATCTCATTTTATGTGCCAAAGACTGCGCTTATATTCAGCACAATGTCAGTGAAAAAACTCAGCAAAAACTTAACATTTATTTTAAGCAACTTCGGCAGGTTGACGATCTGTTACAGGTGCATGATCAGATTTGTAAAGTTACCCTAACGACAACCCAAGACGATAACCAACAAATTTTGGATGATGTGTCTGAAAAGCCTTATATTCAACACACTGCTGCAAAAATGGTCTCCAGTGGTTTTAGTTTTATCGATCTTATTATTCCAAACCGACATAAAGCCTACGGTTTACAGTTTTTACAACAAAAATGGGGCATTGATCATCAGGAGGTTTTGGCAATAGGGGATAATTACAATGATCAAGAAATGATTGAAATGGCGGGATATGGTTTTGCTATGGCGAATGCTGTACCAAAACTCAAACAAACCGCACAATATTTTGCCCCAACTAACGAGCAGCAAGGTGTATTAGAAGTGATTGATGCTGTACTACAAAACTCATCATTGCAGCGCTACAAAAAAACTGAACAATTTTTGCAAAAGAATGGCTCATCATTTTGAAATGATCCATTGGCTGAATTTAAATCTCAACTGATTTAAAGATGGATTGAAAAAACATGTCAGACAAAGCGTTGACTGATTGAGGTGATCATTTGACTTGTCACAACGAAATTTCAAACGCAAAATAAACATGACATGATCATAGGTCTATTTAAATGGCTACCGTTTTACCTATTGCCCAGCGCGGTGAAGCAATCTTGAAACTTCAGGCTGCACCTGTGGCTCAATCCGAGTTTAATAGTGAGTGGCTATTACAATTAGCTGCTGCCATGCAGACGACCATGCTTGAGCGCCATGGTGTAGGTATTGCAGCACCACAGGTATATATTTCCAAACGAATTATTATTGTGGCTTCGCGTCCGAACCCACGTTATCCCGATGCACCAGAAATGGATGCTGTGGTCATGGTGAATCCTGAAATTTTGGAATTATCCCCAAATACGTGTTTAGGTGAAGAAGGCTGTTTAAGTGTGCCAAACGAACGAGGTGAGGTCGAAAGAGCTTATTCTATTCGAGTGCGTTATCAGTCGTTGTATGGTGAAGTCATCGAAACCGCTTTTGAAGGTTTTCCTGCTCGCATTGTGCAACACGAAGTAGATCATTTAAATGGAGTCTTATTTGTGGAACGCTTAAACTGATCTGGTGTGCGTATTGTTGATTTGATTCAATTTAAAATGTCACTGACATTGATCGTTGTGATGATATTTAGATGGTGGGATGATTTACCCCACATTACACAGTGAATCGAATAAATAGGATAGAACTAAAAATCATTACAAAAGATATAAATTTAAGATTATCAATACCCTGTACCATCAAAATTAAATGCAAAATAATGAATAGAATAGGTTGTTTGTATGAAAACTCCTTTACCAGATTATCTGGAACATGTGCTTGATGAATGTGATGGAGATGATAGCGGACATCTGGCTGATTATATTCCAGAGTTGGCGAATGCCAGTCCACATCGTTTGGCCTTAGCCATGTCGACCGTCGATGGTGAGATTTATTCAGTCGGTGATGATGACGTTGAGTTTACCATCCAGTCGATGTCTAAACCTTTTACTTATGCTTATGTATTACAACAACTGGGTATCGATGAGGTATTAGAAAAAGTCGGTGTTGAACCCTCTGGAGAGGCTTTTAATGAAATTTCACTGGGAAAAGATGGCCGTCCTAAAAATCCAATGATTAATTCGGGTGCAATCACTACGCACTCTCTGATTCCAATTAAAGACAATATATCTAGTGCAGAAATTTTACGCCAGTTTATGAGCGAACTGGCAGGACGTGAATTATGTTTTGATGATTCCGTATATCATTCAGAAATTAAAACGGCTTATCGTAATCTTTCGATTGGTTATATGCTTAGAACCGTTGGAATTCTGGAAACGGATCCTGTGGATATTGTGAATGGCTATATTCGCCAATGTTCAATCTTGGTGACGGTAAAAGATTTGGTGCGTATGGGCAGCGTACTCGCCAATGGTGGCGTGGATGCTCAGACTGGAAAACGGTTATTGAACCGTTCAGTGGTGCGCCAAGTGCTTAGTGTGATGATGAGTTGTGGTATGTATGATGCCGCAGGTGACTGGCTGACAACAGTTGGTATTCCTGCTAAAAGTGGCGTGGCAGGTGGAATTTTAGGTGTATTGCCCGGTCAGGTGAGTATTGCAGCCTTTTCACCCAAACTGGATGAACATGGTAATAGTGTCCGTGGGATTGATATGATGGAACGGCTGAGCCGTGATATGGGGCTGCACCTGATGGAAGGGACACCTTCAGCGCAAACCATTGTCCAGAGTCATTATCGGACTGGACAAAATGCATCACTGAGTGTTTATGTATTACGCGGAGTCTTGAAGTTTACTGAAGCTGAAATGTTATTGCGTATTTTTCAGCGTGAACCTGTTGATCAAAGTACGATTATTATCGATTTAACTCAGATTTCATTGATCCATGATGTCGGTAAACGTATGTTTTTAGAGGGTGTTGATCGTTTGATCGATGATGGTCATAGCTTGCTTTTAGTCGACCCTGAACAACGCTTGGATCATGCCCGCACACATAAGGATCGGGTATTACATGTGTATCAGGATTTAGATGATTTACTTGAACAAAAAAAAGGTCATCACAATTAAATCAATGAACTTGATATGTTTTCAGTTTTAAAGTGTTGCGGTGTTTTGCCTAAATGCCGCTTGAACATCGCGCTAAATGCACTGGCATTGGTATATCCCAAAGATTCTGAAATCTGACTTATGGATAAGCCATCTGCAATTTTGCTTAAAGCTAAAGCAATGTGCATTTGTTGAATCCATGCCCGATATGAAAGTCCTGTTTCTTTTTGGAACATTCGCATGAGTGTACGGGAACTGGTGCCAATTTCATCTGCCCAAGTATTTAAATCTTTTAATTGATCGGGTGATTGCAACAAACTTTCACAAATCTTGATCAGGCGTTTGTCATTTGGCCACGGAATTTGCACTTCTAAAGAATGAGCTCTCTGGATTTCATCAAAAATAATAATTTGTAGAGCTTGGGAAAGCGCTTGAAAGGGAGCGGAATCATTTTTTCTAAGCTGATCTAGTTCATTAAAACGAATGAGTAATTCATGTAATAAATTACTGACCCGAATCAAAAAACAAGTTTGACCCATTGCTTGAGCGGCATTTTGTTCCACCAAGGCAGTGTTTAACTGTACATGACTTAAAGAAATCACACTGTGTTCAACCCGCGGAGGAATCCATAATGCACACATGGGCGGCATAATCCAGACTTGATCATGGGTTAAAATCTGAATAGTTCCTTTAGATGCATACAGTAATTGCGCCTGCACGTGTGCATGGGCATAGGTCACTTCTCGATAACGATGCTCAGAGGAAAGACCGATCATTAATTCAGATTGCGGATGAGATAGCATCATGATGAGATTGAAATTGTCACTTATACAATGATTATTGGAAGATAGTTGTATAACCGACAGATTACAATAGCAAGCTCAGTTAAACAATGATTGGAGTTTCTTGGGATGACGTCTTCAATACCGTTGAAAGAAAATATCATGGAAAATACAAATATAAATGCACAGCCACAAGTGATGATCGTTAAAGTGGTCGGTGCTGTCGCGATTGCACATCTACTCAACGATTTGATTCAGGCGGTACTGCCTGCCATTTATCCCATGCTCAAAGCCAACTTTGCCTTAAGTTTTACGCAGGTCGGATTGATTTCACTGGTCTATCAGGTGACTGCATCCTTATTGCAACCGTGGATTGGACTGTATACCGATAAACACCCGAAACCATATTTATTGCCAATGGGCATGTGTGTGACGTTTCTGGGAATTTTGTTACTCGCATTTTCGCCTACCTTTACCGTGTTATTAATTGCTTCGGCTTTGATTGGGGTTGGTTCATCGACCTTTCATCCAGAGGCTTCACGTGTTGCACGTATGGCATCGGGTGGGCGGTTTGGTACAGCACAATCTACCTTTCAGGTGGGTGGGAATACGGGAACGGCAATTGGCCCTCTATTGGCGGCATTGATTATTGTGCCATTTGGACAACATGCAGTTGCTTGCTTAGTGGTTTTTGCATTATTAGCCATCTGGATATTAACTCGCGTTAGTCAATGGACGATTCGTCATGCCAAAACGCAGGCAGTTTCACGTATTGTTAATGCCAGTAGTAAATTGCATGGTCGTCAATTAACCTTGGCAATTGGCACGATTTGCGTGTTGATGTTTGCTAAATTTACTTATATCGCCAGTATTAGCAACTATTTTACTTTTTACTTGATTCATAAATTTCATGTCAGTTTAGCCACTGCACAACTGCATCTATTTGCTTTCTTGGCTGCGGTTGCCGTGGGAACATTTGCAGGTGGACCAATTGGTGACAAGATTGGACGTAAAGCGGTGATTTGGGTGTCTTTTGTTGGCATGGCGCCATTTGCTTTAATGATGCCGTATGCAGATTTATTCTGGACAACGATTCTTTCCGTAATTGCAGGTTTGGTGTTGTCTTCGGCTTTTGCTGCTATGGTGGTTTATGCTCAAGAAGCTGTTCCAGGACGAGTAGGCATGATCTCAGGACTGATGTTTGGTTTAATGTTTGGTGTCAGTGGGATTGCCGCAGCAGGACTTGGACATTTGGCTGATCTTAATGGAATCGAATGGGTGTTTAAACTATGTTCATATTTGCCATTACTGGGTTTGGCAACGTTCTTTTTACCTAAAACCCATGTGAAATAGAAGTCATTTTTCAAATTATCCTCTGCAAAAGGGGATAATTTAATTCTGTAAAATTAGAAAAATATGTCACGACTCATTTAGAATCATTCTATGTTCCTAGATTTTTCTTGGTTTCAGCAGATTCATGTATAATTTGATGATTGCGTAACATTATAGGTTAAATCATGAAATCTGAAATTTATCAGGGAAAAATCAAACAATACGATGCATCAAAAGGTTTTGGATTTATTGGTGGTTTAGAGCAGGATATTTTCTTTCATATTTCTGATTTCCCGCTTGAAGGTGGCGAGCCTAAACGCAATGAGCGCGTCAAATTCATGGTTGTTGAAAATAACGGTAAATATAAAGCTGTAAAAATTGAAAGAGTCATAGATCAATCTGCCAAAGCTAAAAAAACAAGAGCGGTGGAAAATAACAAGTCAATTACCAATGCCTTGTTGGATAGTTTTAGGAAGTAGATGGACTTAATCTATCCAAAAAAGTGAGGTAACTTGATAATTTTGAAATCGTTTAGATATTGAGAAAAATATGAGCAAAGATGTTTTGGATAAAGTTGAATTAATGATTGAAACGATTAACAAAATTCATGCTGATTTTTCTCAGGATTATTTTGAAACTGGGCGCATTGAAAAGTTCAATCTGTCTAAAACGATTTCCCGTGTACCTTATCAACATATTGCAAAATATCGGTTAAATTTACATGAAAGCATTAATGACTATTTGATTAAAAATAAAAAAGGATTTTTATTACAGTATTATTATCGAGTTAAAACGTTAGAAAGTATTGATGATAAAATTTCAAGATTCTCAAGTCATAGTGACCAATATCCAGTCAATAATTGGTTAAATGATATTTTTGGCGCAAGAATTATTTTAAATACGCAAGAAGTTAAAGAAATTATTGAATTGCTGGATGGATGGCAGGAAAAATTTGGTTTAAAAAACTGGTATTTTCGAGATAAAAGTGGATATCGTGGTTTGCATATCGATTTTAAAAATAAATCAAATTTTTATTTCCCTTGGGAGTTACAAGTTTGGGATGAAAAAGATGAGCTTACTAATATTGAAAATCATGAGAATTATAAGCGGAAGTTTGTATAGAATAATCGGTAGGCTATCTAGTAATTATCATCATTTTGAAAAGTGTGCTTAAAAGACAAATTTTGTTTTGTGAAGCCATTGATAATAAAGTCTTTGCTGCTAGAATGATAGACAAAATTGGAAATCACCAATAACCTTTTATGAGGTCAATAAGGATTGATATGTCGTCTTTTTTTCAGCTTATAGATAAATTTAGAAGACACGCCAAAACACAACGAGAAAAAGGCAATTATTTTGAAGATTTGATGCTACGTTATTTTTCCAATGAACCAAAATATCAGGAGCTTTATAATGAAGTGTTTTTATGGCAGGGTTTCCGTCAATATTGGCTAGAACGAAATGGTGAAGATTTAGGTATAGATACAGGCATTGATCTTGTTGCCAAGGTCAGAGATACGGAAGATTACCATGCGATTCAATGTAAGCTTTATTCCGAAGATTATAATTTACAGAAGAAAGATATAGATAGTTTTTTTACTGCATCAGGTAAACGTCCTTTTACCCATCGAATGATTGTGAGTACCACAAATCACTGGTCAAAACATGCCAAAGATGCGTTAAAAGGTCAACATTTACCTGTTCAGAAAATAGATTTATATGCTTTGGAACATAGTGTTATTGATTGGGAAAAATATCAGCCTAAACAACAATTAGAACTGAAACCCAAGAAGAATTTACGTTCACATCAAAAACAAGCATTGCAAGCAGTCACAGAGCAACTTAATTATCCAAATATTTCTCGTGGCAAATTAATTATGGCATGTGGGACGGGCAAGACGTTTACCAGTTTAAAAATTGCCGAAGCAATGGCAGGGCGAGGGAAACGAGTTCTATTTTTAGTGCCGAGTTTATCCTTACTTTCGCAAACTTTAACCGAATGGACGCAAGAATCAAGTACACCATTATGTAGTTTTGCGGTGTGTTCGGACAGTGATATTGGCAAAAAACGTCAAGCTGATGAAGATGCGGTAAATTTATTGGTACATGAGTTGGATTATCCAGCCACCACTAATGCCAAACGCCTTGCCGAAGAAATGCAGTCACGCCATAAAGAGCATAAAATGAGTGTGGTTTTCTCAACCTACCATTCAATTAATGTCATTAGTGAAGCACAAAATAGTCATTTATTGCCTGAATTTGATTTCGTTATTTGTGATGAAGCACACCGTACCACAGGAGCAACCTTTGATGGTGAAGATGATTCTGCCTTTACCAGTGTGCATGATGAAGAGTTTATCCATGCCAAAAAACGCTTATATATGACGGCAACGCCACGTATTTATAGCGAAGATGTGGAGATTAATGCGGAGCGTGATAAAGCCAAACTGTATGGCATGAATAATGAAGCCATTTATGGCAAAGAGTTATTTGTCATTAATTTCTCCGAAGCGGTACAGCGTGGATTATTGGTTGATTATAAAGTGATTGTTTTGGCAGTTGATGAAAGCCATGTTAATAAACGCTTGCAGGATTTACTTGCTGATGAAAATAACAGTTTAAAGGTCGATGATGCAGCGAAAATTATTGGTTGTTGGAAAGCATTATCCAAGCAAAATAGTGAAACTGATTTACAGGATGACCCAAACCCGATGCAAAGAGCAGTCGCTTTTTGTCAGGTGATTGAACCTCATACGAGTAAGGGTAAAAGTAAACAACATAAGGTCAGTTCCAAAAATATTGCTGCAATGTTTCAGGCCGTGGTTGAACAATATCAGACCTATGAAATACAGCATAATCCACAAGATGCCGATTTAATCGAAAATTCTTTGCAATGCATTGCTGAACATATTGATGGTGGCATGAATGCAACAACTAAAGAAGAAAAATTACAATGGTTAAAAGCACAGCCCGAAGAAAATCAATGCAAGATTTTAAGCAATGTGCGTTGTTTATCTGAGGGTGTCGATGTTCCGAGTTTAGATGCAGTATTATTTTTAACGCCTCGAAATTCGCAAGTTGATGTCGTGCAATCAGTTGGGCGTGTGATGCGTTTAGCACCGAATAAAAAAAGGGGTTATATTATTTTGCCTGTAGTGATTCCAGCAGGTGTTGAACCGCATGAAGCCTTAAATGATAACAAAACTTATAAAGTTGTTTGGCAGGTTTTACAGGCATTGCGAGCGCATGATGACCGTTTTGATGCCATGATTAATCAATTAGAATTGAATAATAAAAAGCCTGCTAAAATGGAAGTGATTGCCATTTCAGATAAAGCAACTAAACGACAAAAAACGTTGACCGATAAAACCAAAGGGGCGAAAGGGCAGGATAATTTAGGCAAATCGCCTACTCGAAAAGAATTAATTGATGAAAAACAAAATGTCTTAAATTTTGAAATAGATGAGTTAGAACGTGCGATTTATGCCAAAGTGGTGCAGAAATGTGGTAATCGTCAGCATTGGGAAGAATGGGCAAATGATATTGCCAAAATTGCCAAAACTCATATTGATCGTATCACCCATATTTTAGCCAATCCTGAAAATAAAGAAGAAATACAAGCCTTTGAAAGTTTTGCTAAAAAATTGAGAAATGACCTGAATGATGCGTTGAGTGATGCTGAAATTATTGAAATGTTGGCACAGCATCTCATTACCAAACCTGTGTTTGATGCACTGTTTAGTGAATATGATTTTGCTCAATATAATCCAATTTCATTGGCAATGCAGGATATTTTAAATAAACTGCATGAACATCATTTAGAAAAAGAAGCAGATACCTTAAATAGTTTCTATGCCAGTGTGAAACTGAGAGCAGAGGGTATAGATAATGCTCAGGGTAAGCAACGAATTATCGTAGAGCTTTATGATAAGTTTTTCCGTAATGCTTTTCCAAAAATGACCGAGCGTTTAGGTATTGTTTATACTCCTGTAGAAGTGGTTGATTTTATTATCCATAGTGTCAATGATGTCTTAAAGTCTGAATTTAACCAAACTTTGGCAGATGATCATGTTCATATTATTGACCCATTTACAGGCACAGGGACATTTATCACTCGATTGCTACAAAGTGGCTTAATTCCGCCAAACCGCTTACCTTATAAATATAAACATGAAATCCATGCCAATGAGCTAGTTCTTCTTGCCTATTACATTGCGACAATTAATATTGAAGCAACCTACCACGATATTATTTTTAATGACTATACGCCGTTTGAGGGTGTTTGTTTAACTGATACATTCCAGATGTATGAGCATGATATTGTGACTCAAGCTCAGGATGGCAATAGTGCAAGACGGAAACGTCAAAAAGAGTTAGATATTCAGGTGATTATTGGAAATCCGCCTTATTCAGCAGGTCAAAAGTCTGAAAATGACAATAACCAAAATGTTGCTTATCCAAGTTTAGATAATAGAATATCTGAAACTTATGCTAAATATTCTAAAGCAAGCTCGACAAAAAATTTGATGGATTCTTATATTCGTGCAATGCGTTGGGCAAGTGACCGTATAGGGGGAAATGGTGTAATTGGTTTTGTTAGTAATGCAAGTTTTGTTGATGCTAACTCTATGGATGGATTACGAAAATGTTTAGCAGAGGAATTTAGTAGTTTATATATATTCCATTTACGGGGAAATGCTAGAACTTCAGGTGAACAAAGACGTAAAGAAAAGGATAATGTGTTTGGTCAAGGTACACGTACACCGATTGCAGTTTCTATTTTAGTAAAAAACTCTCAAATTGAAAAACAAGGGGAAATTTATTTCCATGATATAGGAGATTATTTAACTCGTGAGCAAAAGCTAGAAAAAATTGTAGAGTTAAAAAGTATTACAGGAATTAGCCAAAAAGATGCTTGGCAAAAAATTATTCCTGATGAACTCTATTATTGGATAAATCAAAGAAATAAAGAGTTTGATGGAGCTAAATTTATTTCATTAGGTAATAAGAAGTTAGAAGAAAGTACATTGTTTAATGATTATTCACAAGGTATGCTAACCAGCCGAGATGCTTGGAATTATAATTCAAATAAAGATACTTTAATTCAGAATACTAAAAATTCTATTAATTTTTATGATAAACAAAGAGAAAGAAATAAACAGAATAACACACCTATATTTGATAACGATCCTACAAAAATAAGTTGGTCTAGTAGTTTAAAAGAACATTTAAAGAATGATAGAGAGATTATATACAGTGATGAAGATATTATTAAAGCAGAATATCGCCCATTTAATACATCTTGGCTATGTAAAAATAAGTGGTTGAATCATAGAACAAGCCGATTATCGAAGATTTTTAGTGATAACTCTACAAAGAATAAGGTAATCTCTGTAACTGGTCGAGGTTCAACAAAAGAGTTTTCAGCTTTAATAACTGAGAAAATCCCTGATTATGAACTTATTTCAAAAGGGCAATGTTTCCCACTATCTACTTATGAGGAATCAACCCACCTAAATGATGTTTTATCGACCATCGACCATCGACCATCGACCATCGACCATCGACCATCGACCATCGACCATCGACCATCGACCATCGACCATCGACCATCGACCATCGACCATCGACCATTATACGAAAAATACCAAGAAAAATCAACAACAAAACCTTGTTATTTGTCTATCATTAGCAGGGAACAAGGGCTTTTCTGTTCTAATGACGGACAAGCTACCAGATTATCACCTCATTGGAGATGCACAGTGTTTTCCTCTTTATCTTTACGAAACAGAGGAGAACAACTAATGCAAAATCAAAACGATCAAGGTGATTTATTTAATACACCATCAGAAGAAAACCCACAAAGCGAACAACCTAAACTGGTGCGTAAAGATGGGATTAGTGATGCAGGTTTAGCCCATTTCCAAAAAGCCTATCCAAATGAAAATATTACAAAAGAAGATATTTTCTATTATGTTTATGGCTTGCTACATAGCGAAGATTACCGTACTCGTTTTGCCGATAATCTCACCAAAGAATTACCCCGTATTCCATGTGTAAAACAGGCTCAGGATTTTTGGCATTTTAGCCAAGCAGGACGGGATTTAGCTTATTGGCATCTTAACTATGAAACGGTTGAACCTTATCCCGCAACTTTGGATACAGGCAAAACACCTTATAACCAACTTAAAGATGAAGATTTTTATGTCACCAAAATGAAATTTGCCAAAAAGGGTGAAAAACAAGCGGTGATTTATAATTCAAAAATCACCATTCGGGATATTCCGTTAGAGGCGTATGACTATATCGTTAATGGTAAGTCTGCCCTTGAGTGGGTAATGGAACGGCAGGGTGTTTCTACACATAAAGACAGTGGTATCACCAATGATGCAAATGATTGGGCGATTGAAACAATGGA
Organism: Acinetobacter septicus; assembly: GCF_019355975.1. Lineage (NCBI taxonomy): Bacteria > Pseudomonadati > Pseudomonadota > Gammaproteobacteria > Moraxellales > Moraxellaceae > Acinetobacter > Acinetobacter septicus. Next base: position 3,313,427 of record NZ_CP079898.1, read on the forward strand.
TAATGCCGCTTATCCTTTGGAATTGTTCTTGTGTGTTATCAATGTAAGCCTTGAAACTATGAAGATTGTAAAAGGGTTGCCGAAGTTGGAGATATAGGAAAATACTTGCATAGAATTTAATTGAGTGTACACTTTTAAGTGGATACTTGGAGGGTGAGTTATGCAAGTTTCAACTAAAGAATTACGTATTCAATCCGGTAAAATCATTCAACAGGTTCAGCATGGGCAAGAAGTTACAGTAACTTATCGAGGCAAAGCACTCGCAAAAATTATACCGATTCAGCAGCAAAAGCAGGATGAGGATATTTTTGGCATGTGGCAACAAGATCAACATGCGCTGACTGTGGATGAAACTGTGAGAGCAATGCGTCAGGGTAGACGGTTTTGATTATTGATACCGATGTGTTGATTTGGTATTTGCGAGGAAAAGCATCTGCTAAGGAAGCAGTTGAAAGTCATATTCCATTTTCAATTTCTGCTATCACCTATATGGAATTGTTGCAGGGAATGCTGAATAAACAAGAAAGCTTACGTTTTCAGAAAGCCCTGCATTACTGGAATGTGCATATTATTCATCTTGATCAGGAAATTTCTGCCCGTGCATCATTCTATGTTCAGGAATATGCACTGAGCCATTCAATGCAAATGGCAGATGCTTTAATCGCTGCAACAGCAATACAATTTGGTGAACCTTTACTGACTGCAAATGATAAACATTATAAATTTATTCCTAATATTGATCTGCATAAATTCATTCCTGAATAATCGAGAATGAATTTTAAATTCCTATATGCTTAACCAATCGAATCATCCAAATTCGGCGCTAACCAACGCTTCGCCACATCTAGAGACCAACCCTTACGCTTCGCATAATCTTCAAGCTGATCCTGAGCAATCTTGCCCACATTAAAGTATTCACTTTGAGGATGCGAATAATAAAAACCACTTACCGAAGATGGTGGCATCATCGCAAAATGTTCAGTCAACTTAGTACCAATCTTCGCTTCCGAACCTAACCAGTCAAATAATACCGCTTTTTCAGAATGTTCTGGGCAAGCAGGGTAGCCAGGCGCAGGACGAATGCCGACATACTTTTCTTTGATTAGTGCTTCATTGTCCAAAGTTTCATCGGCTTTATAGCCCCAAAACTCTTTACGAATCCGCTCATGCAAATGCTCGGCAAAGGCTTCGGCAAAACGATCCGCCAATGACTGTACTAGGATGGCTGAGTAATCATCACCTTTGGCTTTATATTCATTGGCGAGTTCTTCAGCACCAAAGATCGACACGGTAAAGCCGCCTAAATAATCTTGCTGATTGATTGTCGGCTTAATATAGTCGGCTAAAGATAAATTCGGCTTGCCTGTGACTTTGTCTGATTGCTGACGGACATGCTCGAAAGTATGTGTAACCTTTTGACCTGCTTCATCAAACACACTCACCGTATCCGCAGCTGTACGTTGTGCAGGGTATAAACCAAACACCGCACGAGCATCAAAACGATGATTCTCGATAATGTCTTTCAGCATCGCTTGCGCTTGGTTATACAAATCCGTTGCGGCTTCGCCGACCACTTCATCTGTTAGAATTTTCGGGAATTTACCCGCCAAGCTCCAAGAGATAAAGAACGGTGTCCAGTCAAAATAAGGAACTAAAGTTTCAAGTGGATAATTTTTAATGACTTGCGTACCTAAAATATTTGGCTTAGGCGGTGTATAGTTGTCATCAATTTTAAAGCCATTCTCAACCGATTCGGCATAAGAAAGTTTTGCGGCTTTCGGTTGCTTATTGGCTAAACGTTCACGAATTTTGGCATATTCAGCACGATGCTCATCAATAAAATTGCCGCGCATTTCTTTGGAAAGTAGGGTGGTCGCAACACCGACGGCACGTGATGCATCAGCCACATAAATCACGGCATCATTTGAATATTGAGGATCAATCTTCACTGCGGTATGGGCTTTGGATGTGGTTGCACCGCCAATCAATAATGGAATGGTAAAACCTTTACGCTGCATTTCTTTGGCGACAAAGACCATTTCATCCAGACTTGGCGTAATTAAACCAGACAACCCAATAATGTCACACTTCTCATCAATCGCAGTTTGCAGGATTTTTTCCGCAGGCACCATCACGCCTAAATCGACAATATCGTAGCCATTACAGCCTAAAACCACGCCCACGATATTTTTACCAATATCATGCACATCGCCTTTCACGGTCGCCATCAATACTTTACCTTTAGATTGGCTTCCTGTTTTTTCTGCTTCGATGTATGGGTTTAACCACGCGACTGCTTGTTTCATCACACGGGCAGATTTCACCACTTGCGGCAGGAACATTTTGCCTGAACCGAACAAGTCACCGACCACATTCATGCCATCCATCAATGCGCCTTCAATCACATCAAGAGGACGTTTGGCTTTTAAACGTGCTTCTTCGGTATCTTCATCAATATAAGTAGTGATGCCTTTGACCAGCGCATATTCCAGACGTTTTTCTACGGATTCATTACGCCATTCTAGATTTTCAGCTTCACGTTGTGCGCCACTATGTCCACGGAATTTTTCAGCCACTTCAAGCAGTTTTTCAGTAGCTTCCTGACCGCTTGCACCTTGGTTTTGATTCAGAACAACATCTTCAACCGCATCTTTGAGTTCTTTTGGAATATCATCGTAAATCGCCATTTGACCTGCATTCACAATGCCCATGGTCATGCCTTGTTTGATGGCATGGTATAGGAATACTGAATGAATCGCTTCACGCACAGGCTCATTACCGCGGAATGAGAAGGATACGTTGGATACACCGCCAGAAATCATGGCATGTGGCAAGTTTTGTTTAATCCAGCCTGTCGCTTCAATAAAGTCGACGCCATAGTTGTTGTGTTCTTCGATCCCTGTTGCCACGGCAAACACGTTCGGATCAAAAATAATGTCTTCAGCAGGGAAGCCAACGTCATTGACCAAAACATCATAAGAGCGTTTACAGATTTCACGCTTACGCGCTGCTGTATCGGCCTGACCTGCTTCATCAAAAGCCATCACGATAATCGCAGCACCATACTGGCGGCATAAATGTGCTTTTTCGACAAACTCGTCATAACCTTCTTTTAAGGAAATCGAGTTGACCACAGGTTTGCCCTGTACGCATTTTAAGCCCGCTTCAATGATCTCCCATTTAGATGAGTCAATCATGATCGGGACACGTGAAATATCGGGTTCAGATGCAACTAGATTCAAAAAATGCACCATCGCATTTTGTGAATCCAGCATGCCTTCATCCATGTTGATGTCGATGATTTGCGCACCTGCTTCAACCTGTTGCTGAGCAACTTCTAACGCTTCTGCAAAATTTTCCTCACGGATTAAACGCAAGAATTTTTTGGAACCTGTGACATTAGTTCGTTCACCGACATTCACGAACAATGAATCATCATAAATGTTAAACGGTTCTAAACCACTTAAACGACAAGCAGGTTGCGTTTCAGGAATTTGACGTGGTTGAATATCTTTAACTGCATTGTAAGTGGCACGGATATGGTCGGGTGTAGTACCACAACAACCACCTGTAATATTGATCAGACCACTTTCGGCAAATTCTTTTAAAAATGCGGCGGTCTGCTCTGGCGTTTCATCATATTCACCAAAGGCATTGGGTAAGCCCGCATTGGGATGGGCTGAAACAAAGGTATCTGCCACATCACTAATGGTTTTGACGTGCGGACGCATTGCATCTGCACCCAAGGCACAGTTAAAACCAATTGAGAGTAGGTCACCATGACGCACCGAGTTCCAAAATGCTTCGGCAGTCTGACCTGTCAAAGTACGACCTGATGCATCGGTAATCGTGCCTGAAATCATCAAGGGTAATTCACGACCAATTTGCTTAAACACTTCTTTGACCGCAAAAATCGCAGCTTTACAGTTTAAGGTATCGAACACCGTTTCGATCAAAAGAATATCTGCACCACCTTCGATGAGTGCATGCGTCGCTTCAATATAATTTTCTTTCAGTTCATCAAAAGTGATGTTACGAAATGCAGGATCGTTGACATTCGGCGAAATTGAACAGGTACGAGATGTTGGTCCAAGTACACCCGCCACAAAACGCGGTTTTTCTGGGGTGGAGTATTTGTCACAGGCCGCTCGCGCTAATCGTGCTGCTTCACGGTTAATCTCTGGAACAAGATCTTCCATGTGATAATCCGACATGGAAACACGAGTGCCATTAAAGCTATTGGTTTCAATAATGTCCGCGCCTGCATCCAGATAGGCTTCATGTATGCCCTGAATAATTTTCGGCTGAGTGAGTACCAGTAAATCGTTATTGCCTTTAAGGTCAGATGCCCAGTCTGCAAAACGTTCACCACGATAATCTTCTTCTTCGAGTTTATGGCGTTGAATCATCGTTCCCATCGCACCATCAATAATCAGGATACGTTGGGCAAGAAGTGATTTCAGGGTGGCAAGCGTGGACATAAGAACCCCAGATAGATTTAAAAGGCGCGTTATTGTAACAGAATCCCTCACAATAAGTGGCTTTGATTGATCGCCGAGACGGTCAAACACAGATTCATACCATTCAGGATTGAGATGGTGACGATTTCATCAAAATGCAATATTCCTGTTTCAAAATAGCTTTACATGAAATGTGACATCGGAAATGTGACCAGCTGTCATAATTTCATCATATTTACTTCAAAATACAACAATTGAATGTCATGATGGTTTTTGTGTTTTAAGTTTTTGTATTTATTTGTTTTTATTGATTGTACTGGCATAAAATTAAACTAAAAAATGCCTTTTATGAGGTCAAGTGTTTAAAAAATGACTTCATTAGACCCCTATTTGTCATATAATTGTCATAATTTAATTTAAGAATATGGGGATTTTAACGATCCTCTTGAACCGTCTACATGAATTCAAATCTTCCTCCCGTTTCGGATTCAAATCATGTCGAAGCTGGACATGTTCAATCGACGAATGTACATGTACCCACACCGAAGTTTTTTATGCCGGTGTTTTTTACGGTTATTATTGCAACCCTGATTTACATCGCTGTACAGGTAAATGCTGATTTGGCACATGTGCCTGCACTCAGTTTATATTCCGTGATCTTGCTGGCAACAGCACTTTTTATTGCTTTGGGATTTGAGTTTGTAAACGGTTTTCATGACACAGCCAATGCTGTGGCAACGGTCATTTACACCAATGCATTGCCTGCACCTGTCGCCGTAATGTGGGCAGGTTTTTGTAATTTTCTGGGTGTTATGGTCGCAAGCGGGGCAGTGGCCTACGGTATTATTGCATTATTACCTGTTGAATTAATTATGAATGTCAGCAGTGGTGCTGGCTTTGCCATGGTTTTCGCTTTGCTGATTGCTGCGATTATCTGGAATTTGGGAACCTGGTTTTTAGGAATTCCTGCATCAAGTTCACATACCCTGATCGGTTCGATTTTGGGTGTGGGCATTATGAACCATCTGATTAATGCTGCAACGGGCAGTACCAGTGGCATCGATATGGATCAGGTGATTAAAGTGGGTAAAGCTTTACTATTTTCACCACTAATCGGTTTTGCTTTTGCTGCTATTTTATTCCTATTGGTAAAAAAAGTATTTAAACGCCAACTTGAACTGTTTCAGCCACCTGAAGGCAATAAGCCACCGCCACCTATTATTCGTGCCATTTTGATTTTTACCTGTACAGGCGTAAGCTTTGCGCACGGTTCTAATGATGGTCAAAAAGGAATGGGCTTAATCATGCTGGTGTTGATTGGCTTGGTGCCGATGGCTTATTCATTAAATAAGAGTCTAGATGCACAGCAATTGCAAACCTTTGAACAATTATCTGGTCAGACTTCTTCTGTTCTTTATACTCAGCATACAGACATGCAAGATGAAAAAGCACGTGTCATTTTGACCAAGTATATTCAAACCAAACAGCAAACTCCTGATGTGGTTCCTGCATTAGCCAGTTTGACCGATCATTTGGGTCAACGTGTCGGTAGTTATGGAAGTTTGAAAGATATTCCTGAAGATGCGATTGGTAATATCCGTAATGACATGTACTTAAGTACTACTACATTTAAGCGTCTGGATAAAGCTGAAGCACTTCCTGCAATGACAGCCGATCAGCAAAAAGTAGTGAAACAGTACCGCGATAGTCTGGACTCTTTCCTACAATATATTCCAACTTGGGTCAAAGTTGCTGTGGCATTGGCACTGGGTCTGGGAACCATGGTGGGTTGGAAACGAATTGTGGTGACTGTTGGTGAGCGTATTGGTAAACACCATATGACTTATGGTCAAGGTATGTCTGCTGAGTTGGTGGCGATGAGTACCATTGCAGCAGCGGATGGTCTTGGTATGCCTGTCTCCACTACGCATGTACTAAATAGTGCAGTGGCAGGGACAATGGTTGCCAATAAATCTGGCTTAAACTTTAATACGGTGAAAACCATTTTATCGGCTTGGGTCTTTACCTTACCTGCAACTATTTGTTTATCGGGTGGTCTGTACTGGTTGTTCCTACAATTTGTTGGATAAATCCCGAGCTTGTACAATTGAATTTATAGAGTTGAAAAGGTCACATCAGTGACCTTTTTTATTCTCTAAAATTTTTATGTGAAGATCGCTTTCTTTTTAGCGAATGTTTGCTACCTTGGGATGAAAATCCATGTTGAAATCCATCAAAATGACTGCTTTAAATTTAGATCAATTACAACAAGACCCATTGATTCAGACATTACAGCAATACCAACCTGTGTTTTGGTTTCCACCTGAAAATGTGCCATTAAAACAAGCGCTACAGAATGTGGGTCTAACCCGAGCCGATATTGAGGATGCAGAAGCTCGCTTAAAACGTTTTGCTCCATTTATTGCTCAAGTTTTTCCTGAAACTCAAAAACAGCAAGGTATCATTGAATCCGATTTGGTGCGTATTGCACAGATGCAACAGTTGCTTTCGGAACAATGGAAAATTCCATTACAGGGACAATGGTGGCTGAAACAAGATAGTCATTTACCTATATCTGGTTCGATTAAAGCGCGTGGAGGTATTTATGAAGTGCTTGCCCACGCTGAAAAGTTAGCTTTGGCTGCTGGGCTAATCTCTTTAGAGGATGATTATCGAAAATTTGATTCGGATGAGTTTAGTGCCTTTTTTCACAATTATCAGATCGCTGTTGGCTCAACAGGAAATCTGGGACTTTCAATTGGGATCATGAGTGCCAAACTGGGTTTTCGGGTTTCGGTGCATATGTCTGCTGATGCAAGACAATGGAAAAAAGATAAACTTCGCTCTTTAGGGGTTAATGTCGTTGAATATGCCAGTGATTATGGTGTTGCCGTTGAACAGGGGCGTAAAGCTGCTGAGGCTGATCCAAACTGCTTTTTTATCGATGATGAAAATTCCAAAACTTTATTTCTAGGTTATGCTGTAGCAGGGTTAAGACTCAAACAGCAATTATTCGAGCGTCATCAAGTGGTCGATGCAGCACATCCATTATTTGTGTATTTGCCTTGTGGTGTGGGCGGCGGGTCTGGTGGAGTCAGCTTTGGGCTTAAACAGGCTTTTGGTGAGCACGTACATTGTATCTTTGCAGAACCCACCCATTCGCCATGCATGCTACTTGGTGTTTACACAGGTTTACACGATCGAATTAGTGTCAATGATATTGGGCTGGATAATCAGACCGCCGCAGATGGTCTTGCCGTTGGACGCGCTTCTGGTTTTGTTGGTCGTGTCATGCAAGGACTGATTGACGGTTATTACACTCTTTCTGATCAAAGTTTATATGCGTTCATTGGGCAACTTAATCAATCAGAACAGATTCAACTTGAACCCTCTGCTGCGGCAGGATTCATGGGCGGCTATCACACAACTGCCCAAACATCTTATCAACAATTACATCAGTTTACGCCATCTCAATTAGCCAATGCCACGCATATCATTTGGGCAACAGGAGGAGGGATGGTACCACCCGAAGAAATGCAAAGATATCTACTTCAGAGTCAACGCCTGCTAACTTAGTACGTACACGGATGTTTTCATTGACGAGGTATTAGCTCGGATTTATTCAAATCAAGCAGTCAAATCACCGTATTAACTGGTGGTTTGTATTTGCTCAAGTTCAAACAGCGCTTGATTTAACTCTTGTTGTTTCTTTAATGCTTTCTGGGTATCCTGATTTTGTTGGGCTTTATAAAGTTCGGCCTTGAGTTTTTCAATTTTATGCTCAGTTTGTAGCTGCATTTTAATTTGAGTAGGAGTGTCGTCTTGGCAATAACGATCAACATTTTGAATGGCTCGTTTTAAGCCTGCAACCCGATAGCTACTCGCATATTTTTCAGCATAAAGAAGTTGATTGCTGAGTTCTTGTTTTTTAATTTCACAATTTTGTGCAGCATAGATGGGGGAGATCCCGATCATAATTGTCGTCAAAATAACGACTACTTTTTGGACATGATTCATCAGACTAAAACCGTATAAATAAAATTAACTTTAAACATGGCAATTGATTAAACTTACGTTTAGGAATAATCATATTTGCCATGCTTAAAGCCTAATTTATCAAGTCTGATCCGATAAATATTGGCATTTAAAACAGTGTTGTTTATCCTTTTTTCAAAGGGATTTTATCACTGACAAAACCATAAATTGCAGCAAAAGGTAGAGCGGTTCTTGCCAGATAAGCCACGCGCCACAATCCACCATGATTAGCACCTTCCATCATCAACTCTAGAGGGTGTTCAAGTGACGTTTCAGGGTTGGCAAAAGCCTGATCATTTCTTAAGTCATGAACCCAAAGTGCAGCCATAATTGCATTGGTGGTTTCTGGACTAAAGGCTTCGACATCAAACAAATCCGCCCCATTAAATGCTGCTTTTAACAACGGATTCTTGGTAACTGAATGGGTGGTAGTAGAGGGTGCAATATTGATGCTCACGCGTTGTCCTTGATGACGCGCCAATGTTGCTCGCCATTGCTGGATCCGCTTTGCCAAGGCATAGTTCGGTCCTTGTTCAAGCACTAAACAATCTGCAATTCCATATTTTTTCCCATTATCAGAAGTGATCAGACTTGAATCGTTGGTTTCAAAAAAATGTTTGAGAGAAAGTGTCGAAATCCCTTTGGTCAGTAACTTTTGCAGGCTAGAGCGATCCAGAGATTTTTGCTGTGCTGCCGCAACAACCTCTTTAGGTACCGCATAGACATCAGTCGGCGTGCACATAAACATCAGACTGGTGTTGGCTTTGCGTTCACTCACTAAGCTCATAATCGTATCCATTGCTATCGAAACACGGACATGTTTTTCACCATCCAGATAGGCAATGGCCGCTAAATCCAGACTTTGCTCAAATTTGATCAGCCATTCAGCAATTTCAGGTAATTGCGTCAACAGATTTGCACCCAGCTTGTCCTTAAGGTCATAAGAAGGGGTTGTATCATGGATAGGGTTCAGACTTGGTGCAATGAGAGTGGCATTGCCTTGTTGGATGGTGGTTAATATTTTCTCCCAAACTTTGGCATTGGGTAAGTCAACCGCGACAATATTCGCTTTCCATTTGGCAAGCCATGTTAGGGGGCCCGCTTCAGATGCCGCCCCAAAAAGCACCATAGTACGATCAGATAAATCGAACCATTCTGGATGTGCATGAACTTCTCTTAATGCTGTAGCATGACTCGGTTCAATGATTCCACGCTGTTCCCAATTTGAAATTTGATCTAGCAGCGCTTGTCCTTGTAGTTTTTGACCATGATAAGGCACATACCATTCAGGTTTTTCCTGACTTTCACCTTTAATGATCACTGTATTAAATTCTGCAATATCAGGTATCTGGGGTACATCTTTGAGTAAGTATTGCTCACCATTTCGATAAAATTCAAAACTATGATGTGCTTTATGCAAGCCTTGTTTTGCAATGGTAATCGGGTTGACTGTTTTTTCGATACCCAGTTCGACCAAAGCCTTAAAATAGGTCGGATAATTTTTACGCCAGTCTTTTTCTTTTGCAGCCTGTTGAGAAATTTTATGATCCACTAAAGACAATGCTTCCGAGATAATTGCCTTGCCTGTTTGTGAAGTACTTGGCTTCTGAGTTGCAGGATTGACTGGGAACTGCAAACCTTCAATTGGACTGGACATGCAAAAAAACTCACTTTAAATGGCATTAATATACAGATGTAAACATTATCTATGCCAACTTACTTTCAGGGTTGGCATTAACTACCAAAATTGCAAGAAAGCGTTAAATCTGGTGTCTACTCGTAAATTAAGATACTGAGGTTTTGTATTATTCTCTCATGATGGTACGAAATCCGACATGACTGGTGGCTAAATCAAACTCTTGCGGATGGCGACTACTGTTACGAAAACGTGCGCAATAGTTATCTGCACATAAATATGAGCCGCCTTTAATCACGAAGTTCTGGCTGGGTATATTGGTTTGGCGCAGATGTTGATAATCTCCCATGTGTTGATCATGCGCACCCTGATAAACCGAAGATGTCCATTCCCATACATTACCAATCATGTCATAGAGTTGAAAATTATTTGCCGCAAAACACCCAACAGGTGCGATACCCTCAAATTGATCTTGCTTTGTATTGTGAAATGGGAACTCACCCTGCCAATAATTGGCTTGGGGATGTTGATGATGATCCATGGGGGCTTGGTGCAAGGGGGTATCTTGAGTTTGTCCTGCTTTGGCGGCATATTCCCACTCTATTTCAGACGGTAAATCTCGACCTAGCCAGACAGCATAATGTTCGGCATCATTTTTCGTGACAAAACGGACAGGTTCGTTGGGTAATGCTTTTTCTGCTTGTGGTCCATTTGGCCTTTGCCAAGTGTAGCCAGATTTAAGCTGCCACCATTGTTGTGGATGATTAGCATCGGGTAAAAATACCGCAGCCTGCTTTTGTCGTTCAGCATCAGTGATATAGCCTGTTGCTTGAACAAAGCTTGCGAACTGTGCCACTGTGACTTCAGTCTGATCGATCCAGAAGCCAGCTACCTGCCGCTTTTTTTCTCCAAAATTAATTTCATCGGGGTAAGCCAGATTTGAACCCAGATTGACTGTACCCGAGTCGACCCAAACCATACCTGCGTGATTATTCTTTCGCCATTGATCTGGCAATCCTGAATAATTTTTGCAGGTTGAGACTGAGCCAAGTGTTAATAATGCTGGTGTAGGGTCATCTTTAGTTTTATTAGGAAATACAGGTTGCGATGTTTGGCTACAGCCAGCCAGTAACAAGCTGTAACCTAAAATTGAAAGGAATACCGCTTTCATTGAACAAGGTATTCCTTTACACCATTTTGTTGCGTGTATTGTTGATAGACTTTAATCAATTCCTGAACTTTATCTGGATAGGTATTTGCCAGATTTTGATTTTCGCCACGATCTTGTTTCAGATTATATAGCTCCCATGTTCCAGTACCAAGATTGGCTTTGCCTTGTAATGCGATTTTCCAGTCTCCTTGTTTCGCATATTTATTCCCATGTAGTTCATCTGCAAAGCTGAATCCTTCAGGGCGAATTGTCGTTGCTTTATTTTCCAGAACCGCTTTCCACGAACGCCCGCTTGGCGTATTGATATTACGACCTTTATATTGACCTTGTGGAATATTGATATTGGCATAATCCAGAACGGTCGGGAATACATCCAAGACCGATGCAAAGCTGTTATGAATCGGTTGTATCTTATTTTGGTGCGGCAGTTTTACGATGGCTGGAGCGGTGGTTGCACCTTCACCTGCGGTATTTTTCCAAAGATGAAACGGGGCAGCACTGACTTCAGCCCAGCGAGGACCAATAAAGGTATAAGAATTATCTGTACCCAAACCAGTCAATGAATTATCCACCTGAGCGCCTGCATTTGCGCTACCTGTTGAACCTTCTGCACCATTATCAGACACAAAGAAAATCAAGGTATTGTCATATAAACCATTGGCTTTTAAATATTGAATCAGGCGTCCAATGTTGGCATCCAGATTTTCGACCATGCCCGCATAGATTTCCATATTACGCGCTTCAAGCGCCTTACGTTCTGGGCTGAGTTCACTCCATCGGCCAGACTGTGCAGGCGCATTTGCTGTTGCAATAGGTTCGGCGGGAACAAAATTGGCTGGAATGATGCCTAACTGTTTTTGTTTCGCGATGCGTGCATTGCGAATGGCGTCATAACCTACATCATAGACCCCTTTATATTTATTACGATATTCTGCTGGCGCTTGGATCGGCCAGTGTGGGGCTGTATATGCTGCATAGGCAAAAAATGGCTTACCAGAGTTTTTGCCTGAGTCTAAGTATTCAATGAGTTTGTCGGTGTAATAGTTGGTTGAAAAGAAATTATCTGGCAAAGAAGACAATGGTATGACTTGACCATCTTCGGTGTAGGTTGCATTGCGATTATAGCCTGTTGGGGTACGCTTAAAGTGCAAGTCAAAACCTTGTAACAAGGTAAATGAGTGATCAAAACCGCGCGCTTGTGCATTGGTTTCAGGCGTTAACCCCAAATGCCACTTTCCACTAATATATGTTCGATAGCCATTGTCTCGTAGTACTTCGGCAATCGATAGCGAACGTTCATTTAAGTAACCTTCATAACCTGGCTGCCCTTTAAGATGGCTAGGTGTAAGTTCAGCCATCGCTCCGATACCTGCCAAATGATGATCTGTGCCTGAAATCAGTTGTGATCGAGTCGGTGAACAAGTTGGAGCAGTGTGATAATCACTCAATAAACGGCCTTCATTGGCTAAAGCATCCAGATTCGGAGTGTGAATTTCTCCACCAAAAGCCCCTATATCTGAATAACCCAGATCATCTGCCATAATGAACAAAACGTTTGGCTTTTTTGCTTCTACCACAGGCGTAGATGTCGCAGATGTGTCATTGTTATCGTGACACGCACTCAAAGATAAACTTAAAAAGATGAAACTTAAGCTTAATACAAGTGGTTGTTTTTTCATGATTAAAGCATTATTGTAAAATTCAACTAAGCTTAACCATACCGTTTTAATTTTTTAAATAATTAGTTCGGGAAACATCTGCACAAATAATGCTGAACATTTTTTGATATAACTACATTCCTGATTGTGAAAAAGCCCCGAAGGGCTTCAAAAAGATAGAAATCAAATTAAAAAAAGAGAGGTCCAATCAAAAAGGCAATTGAGTCAGCTTATTTAAGAAATGCTGAATCAAACGAGGTTCTAAGAGGATGGTCATCACCACACCGTAAGCCGCTCCCCACAAATGCGCGCTGTGATTGATATTACTGTTGCCGCGTTTACCTGACCAGACACTATATCCCACATATAAAACTGCAAAAATAATCGCAGGCACAGGAATAAAAAATACCAAAATCAATTTCCAGGGTTCAAACAAGATATAGGCAAAAAGTACTGCTGAAACCGCACCCGATGCCCCTAAACTTGCCCAATTGGTATCATTTTTATGTTTTAAATAACTTGGCAAAATCGCAAAAATCAGACCGCCCAGATAAAACAGTACAAAGCCAAGATCGTAAAAAAACTGACGATAAAAACTTTCAATCACACTGCCAAAGAAAAACAGGGTAATCATATTAAACAATAAATGAGTCCCATCGGCATGTACAAAGCCATGGGTAATAAAGCGGTCATATTGTCCACGCTGCATGGCTGGCGGCCAGAAAATCAGACGATTCATGATATTCTGGTTGGAAAAGGCCATGAGGGAGACAATCACGGTAATCGCGATAAGCGTAATCGTATGATTAAAAGGCAAATGAAACATAGTGAAATTTATAAATAATATTAACGTTAACTGCCATAATGCCATTAAAAAAACAACAGAGCACATATTTTCCTATGAATAAATCCGACAATTTTGGTTGATTTTTTTTAATTCTCCCGCATCTTCAGTTAAAATAAGCGCTTCAGCTTGAGGATCATGATTATGTCGACTGAGAACACCAACACTGTGGTTGCAGAAGAAATTCCCAACCTTTTGATTACTCCAACTGCACAAGAGTATTTAAGTGATCTGTTGGACAAACAAAATACTCCAGGGATTGGCGTTCGTATTTTTGTTGAGCATCCAGGTACTCCACGTGCTGAATGTTGTATGGCATATAGTGCGCCTGATGAAGTGGTGCCGACTGACTATAAACAAGATTATGCTGCATTTCCTGCTTATATCGACCAGCCATCGATTCCTTATTTATTAGATGCTGTGATTGACTACAACAAAGACCGTTTTGGTGGTCAATTGACTTTTCGTGCGCCCAACTCAAAAGTGCCGCGTGTCGGGCCTGATGCATCGATTGAAGAGCGTATTACTTATATCCTTCAGTCAGAGATTAAACCTGGTTTGGAAGGACATGGGGGTAATTGTGCTTTAGTAGAAGTACAAAATGATCCTGAAAAAGGTTTAACTGCTGTACTTAAATTTGGTGGTGGTTGTCAGGGCTGTTCAGCAATTGATGTGACTCTTAAACAAGGTGTTGAAACTACTTTACGTCAACATATACCTGAGTTACAGCGTGTCGTAGACCAAACTGACCATTCACAGTCGGAAGGTGCATATTTCAAATAATGTTTTGAAATATGTAGAAAACCTCTAATTCGTTAGAGGTTTTTTTTGGCCTAAAATCGGATTTATAAATAAAATAGATTAAAATAATGATAATTATTATCATTAGTATTGTTTTTTATATATGAATTGTTACAATGCAATCGTTTTTTTAAGCTTCTTTTAATATTTCTTAAAATAGGGGATGAAAATGTCTCAACCTATATTACGCACAGTTCTCTCGGCTGCAATTGCAGCGACACTTTTTTCAATGGTTCATGCAGCGGAAGATAGCACTGTAAATGCTGAACAAAGTACTACACAAACAGATTCAGCAAAATTAGAAAAAATTGTTTTAACTGCTAGTGGTCAGGCAGTCGATTTAAAGGAGGCTCCAGCCTCTATTTCTGTGATTACTGCTGAGGAAATAGAAAAACGTCCAGTATCAAGTCTGGCCGATTTATTAAAACGTGTGCCAGGCGTAACAGGTGGTTTAAGTACAAATGGCGACGGATCAAAAATAAAATTACGTGGTTTACCAGATAATTACACACTGATATTGATTGATGGTAAGCGGATTGGTTCATCACGTGATACCAATTATCGTCCAGATTTAGGAAGACAGGATCTAAACTGGATTACTCCAGATATGATTGAACGGATTGAAGTGGTACGGGGGCCAATGTCATCTCTTTATGGTTCAGATGCAATGGGGGGTGTAATCAATATCATTACGAAAAAAATTCAGGATCACTGGACAGGTAGTGCAACTTATAATTATACCCAGCCAACGACATCTGGAGATAAAGGTCGTACATTCCAAACGGGTGCTGTGGTGAGTGGGCCATTAGCCGATAATGTTGGATTGCGTTTAAATGCGAGTCAGATTCGTCGTGAATCTGATAAAGGTTACACAGTAACCAGCCCTCCTAGAGGTGGTGATGCAAATTTAAATAATGTTGAAGGTACAACAGGTTACGTTAATAATAATTTTGGTAGCCAATTAAACTTTCGATTAAATGAAAATCATGATTTATCGTTGGAGGCGACCTACGGTATCGAAAAGAATTTAAAAGCCAAAGGAGTGACTACTCAAAATGGAGCAACAGGAGCAATTACTGGTCAAAATACAAATCAGAGTTGGGGAGCTGATAAATTAGAAAAACAAGGTTATGTGGCATCTTGGGATGGCAAATGGGGACATGAAATTACCTCAAAATTATCTGCTTATTACAATGATTATGATCAATCTGGCGATGGCTTAACCGCAAAATCCAATGAATCAATTGTTGAAGGGCAGGTCAATTTACCTTTTAATCTCATTGTACCGAATAAGTTAACTGTGGGCGGACAATGGCGTCGATCAGAGCTTAATAATACAGATACAATTGGTACACCGATTAAAGATGCCAATGGTAACGTAGTACCTAGCTATGATGGTGCAGATTATGCTGGTAATGCTAAGCTCGAAGGTAAAACATGGGCTGTATTCATTGAAGATACTTTAGATTTGAGTGATAAATTTAAATTAACCTTGGGTAATCGTTATGACCACGATGAAAAATTTGGGGATCATAATAGTCCAAGAGCTTATCTGGTCTATTTACCAAGCGAAGATTGGGCGATTAAAGGTGGAGTAGCAAGTGGTTTTCGTGCACCTACCATTAAAGAAAGTACTGCTGGTGCTGCAACGCAGTCAGGAGGTAATGGTTGTACCTCTTTAGCTTCAATGGGATACATTTCTGGTGGTTGTTATATGGCGGGCAATGCTGATTTGCAACCAGAAAAAAGCACAAACTATGAAATTGGAGTGAATTACACAGGCTTTGGTACAGATATTAATCTGACTTATTTCTACACAGACTTTGAAAATAAAATTGAATATGCACCGCTAGGTCGAATTAATGGTGTTTGGTGGACTCAGCTCAGAAATATACAAAAAGCAAGAACAGAAGGATTAGAGTTTAGTGCAGCAATCCCTGTGACTGATCAACTCAAATGGACCAATAGTGCAACGTACTTCTTTGAAGCAAAAAATCTGGATACAGGTGCAGCCTTAATTAATACTCCAGAATTAACAGCGACTTCCTCTTTAGACTATCTTATTAATGATGCTTGGGCGGTAAACCTGTTAGCAGAATATACTGGAAAACAATATTCAACCACAGTTACGAAAGATACAACTTTGCAAAAAGCCCATACAGTTTTGGGTTTAGCGACAAATTATGATGTCAATGACGATATCACTATCCGTGCAGGTATGAATAATTTGTTAAACAAAAAGTTAGCGCGAAGTACCTCTGGATACTATTTGGAAGGTCAATCAGCATTTGTGGGAATGACATATCGTTTCTAAGAATTAATTTAATCTAAGAATCTTAAAAGACGCCTCGTGCGTCTTTTTTTACCTAAAATTTATTATTAAAATTTCCTAAATAATTTGATTGTTGGTTAAATCATTAATAATAATAATTCTCGTTTTTATTGAATTTTACAATTTGTTTGCTAAAATGCCTGCGAGTTTTAAGCTTATTTTAAGTTTTTAAGAAATCAAAAGGGGTGGGAAATGATTCGGCGTTCACTTTTAGCGGCATCAATTTTGTCAAGTATGTCTGCTATTGCAAATACTGAAATTAATCAAGATGGTGCGATCAGTAACAAACCGACGGAACAGGTAAAACTTGAGACCATCGTTGTTACTGCTACAGGTTACGAACAGGACGTCTCTAAAGCACCTGCATCTATGACCGTCATTAGCCGTGAAGAGCTGGATAAACGTGAATATAACGATATAACTGATGTGCTTAGAAATACGCCAGGGGTGGTCATTTCAGGTTCAGGTTCTGCTCAGACGGTCAGTATCCGTGGTATGTCATCAAACTACACGCTATTTTTGGTCGATGGTAAACGTCAATATTCTAAAGATGTAAACCCTAATGGGGATGATAATGGATTTGAAAAAAATATCTTGCCACCAATAGCGGCAATTGAACGTATCGAAATTATTCGAGGACCTGCGTCAACGTTGTATGGTACGGATGCCATGGGTGGTGTCATCAATATCATTACTAAGAAAGTAAGTGATGAGTGGACAGGTACAGTTGAGCTAGGTACGGTCATTCAGGATCAAGGCGATGCTGGAGATATTAAAAATGGATCGGTTTATCTTGCAGGACCACTTATTCCAAATAAGCTAGGTTTACAACTCAATGTTAATAAACAAGAACGTGAAGAAGACCAATATGTCGGTGGTTTTCGTGGTAATGAACGAGAAAGCTTAAATACACGTTTAACCTATTTGATTAATGATCATCATGACCTTGCTTTAGATGCTAATTTTGTTAAACAAGAAAGTAAATCGACGGTCGGAAAAACAGTGGAAGCTGTAGCCAATGCCGCTGATTCATCTTCACGCAATTATCGCGATGTTTATTCGATTACACATAATGGGCGTTACACAGACAGCCTGAATAGCACGACGTATTTACAGTACGAAAATTCTAAAAATCCTGACCGTGAAAATACTACGTTAGACACTAAAGGTATAGAACTAGAGACTTGGACGTTCAATAACCAATGGAACTGGACTTTAGCCGATCATGTTTTATCTTTTGGTGCTTACTATAAAGATGAATCATTAAATGACAAGGCGACTAACCGTAATCCAAACATTCCAACTTTTAGTGAACTGACGCGTTGGTCTGCTGCTGTATTTTTGGAAGATACTTGGAGTATGACCGATCGTTTTAATCTCACAGGTGGTTTACGTTATGATTATGATGAAAACTACAAAGGAAATCTTTCGCCGCGCCTATATGGTGTGTATAGCTTCAATGATAACTTATCATTAAAAGGTGGCGTTTCCACGGGATATAAACAACCTGACATTCGTTCAGCAACGGAAGGTTTCTATAGCGTCACAGGTGGTGGTGGTTCTCCAACACCTACAGGACGCGGTATCATTCGTGCCAATCCAGAGCTTGATCCAGAAAGTAGTGTATCTTCAGAGCTAGGACTTAACTGGAAAAATGATTATCTTCGAGCATCACTAACAGGGTATATCACTCAGTTTAAAGATAAAATTACCGAAGTTCGTACCTGTGAAACAGATACAGATGGCTCTACAACCAACCGAAATAATGTTGCTGCGTGGAAATGTGCTGAAGGTGCGATACCATTTTATTTTATTAGTGACCGTATCAATGTTGATAAAGCGGAACTTAAAGGGATCGAAGCGACTGTAGAATCAGATGTGAACGAGTATATGACTGTAAGTGCAAACTATACTTTCACAGATACAGAAATTAAATCGGGTGAATTTAAAGGTCGTCCTTTAAACGAAATGCCTGAACATATGTTTAATATTACGGTTGATTACGACATTAATGATGCTTTAAATATCTGGTCACGTTTGCATTATCGCGGCGAAACTTCTGCATATCTAAGCCGCACATCAATGTCTAATCCAAATCCTGGCTATGAGTTTTTAGATGTTGGTTTTAACTATCAATTTACCTCAAATCTGAAAGGTAAATTTGGTGTATACAACCTGTTAAATGAAAAAGCAGAAAATGCTGATGGTGACCAGTTGCTTGATGGTCGTCGTTATGGCATTAGTTTCGTAGCCAACTTCTAATCCTCGCATCCCAATCTTGTCATTGCCATCTAAAAAGCCGCATCAGCGGCTTTTTAGGTCAATCTGTCCACTTTTCTTAAACTGAGACAGTGATAAGTCATCCCCCAAGGATCAGAAGGTATCTTTTTGATATAAGGTCCATTCCATCAATTTGCTCCCGAAGGAGCAGTTAATAAAGCATTTAAACCACAACCATTATCTGGAAATGAGCCATTATCAAGACGATATTGGTCAATTGCCTTAGTCAATGCATCAATTTGCGACTTAGCCGTAGTTTTCTCAGACTTTTCCAAGTTTTTAAATAAATTTGGCCCAATTATACCCGCTAGCAAACCGATGATGACTAGAACAATCATTAGCTCTAGAAGAGTGAAACCATTATTTCTTGGAAATCGTTTATACATTTTCATCCACTAAATCAAATATGTATCAATACCTGTCTGTCTTAATTCATAGTG
Source organism: Acinetobacter septicus (assembly GCF_019355975.1). Classification (NCBI taxonomy): domain Bacteria; kingdom Pseudomonadati; phylum Pseudomonadota; class Gammaproteobacteria; order Moraxellales; family Moraxellaceae; genus Acinetobacter; species Acinetobacter septicus. The sequence goes on from NZ_CP079898.1 coordinate 3,333,084, forward strand.
TAGTCCAGAAGCTAATGCTACTATTGTTAATACTGCAAAAAAGGGATTATTTTCAGGTTCTGAATGATTGTAGAGACTTAATTTAATGCCATCGGTATATCCTCTTTCATTTATTATCGCAAACATTGTTCCTATTTCTAAACCTTTTAAATTTGACAGATTATCCAAACATCTCTCTGGACTAAAATCTTCCATTAAATGAGGTAGTATCTTTAACTCAACTTCATCAAAATCATTATTTACAGTAATAATCCAAAACTTATTATTAATTTCGAATATTATGCTTTCAACGAAATTCTTAGAATCGGCATGCTCATTACCTATCAAATAAACACTATCAATTTTTCTAATTTCAACATTATCTTTGACAACATCAAAAATATTACTTTCCATAATATTATTTCACCTTCTTTTTTCTTGTTTAATTAAATTTAATGCGGCATCTAAATCTTTAGACATACATCAATTAATATTTCACAAACCTCTTTCAAGGAAGTCTAAATCTAACTAAAAAATACAATCACATCCATGTGATTTTATTATCAACATTCTTACATCAACCTCTGATCAGTCATATTTATCAAATAAATTTTGATCATACCATTTTTCACATTCAAAACTAACCTTGGGAATTTTTTTGATCATCTCCTCACATTCTTCAAACATTTTTTCAACTTCATTTTTAAAATCAATATTTAATCCCTTAAGATCTTCTAGCTCAGTCCCCTTATGAATCATATTAATTAAATCAATAGAATAATTATTTTCCTTCAAGAGTCTAAGCATATACGGCGTATACAAAAAATATTCAGCCTCATTTATATCTATATAATTGTTTCTTAAAGAGTGTAAAACACCCAAATTAACTATTAAAATTAACTTTTCCAAATCAATTTTTCCGAACTCATTCATTTATTTATTACTCCAACCATTTTTCACTTTAACATCAAAAACCTTTCCAGACTGACTTTGGAAATAATGGATAGATACCTTCGCACCATTTGAGGCATATCCATCTGAATATACTTTTTTCCAAACACCAGCTTCATGTTCTCTTAGGCCTTTTAGAACATCTTGATTTTTAACTGTATTAAATGTTTTTCCATCCTGAATGGCTTTAAATCCTGCAGGATAATTAGGTGCATTTTTGATACCATTATACACATTTTTTAAATTACAATTATGTACCCACATATTTGCGTCACCTGCAAAATATGTGTGATAGCCCTCAACTTCCAAATTATAAGTGGTTTCTACTCTATCTGTTTCAGTAAATGAAACAACTTTATGAACTTGATTATTTGCATCTAAAAGTTGATCACCTACTTTAAGGTCAATACTTTCCACCCATTTCTTGTCTACTACCCAGAATGGATGATCATCAGAAACTTCAATTGTATTTTCTTTACCAGTACTATCAATTGTTTTAAGCAAATAAATACGACGGTTCGGTACAACAAATACGCGCTTAACGGGCTTATAAGCTATTTCACCAGTTTCTTCATTTCGAGCAAGAACTAGATCACCCTCTTTAATTTCAACAATACGTTTTGCACCATCTTTTGTTAAGACTGGTGTGTCGTCATCAAAGCACCCGCAAGGATATAAGGATTTTAAGTAAGCACGGCTTTGTTGCATAAAGCTATTCATGAAGGCTTCTTCAGCAATATAATTTCCAGATGAAGAAGCCTGCTCCTAAAATCTACCGTACAACCAATTGGTCCTCGTATAACCAAGCTTTAATCAAGCGAGGGAATATTTCAATCTGGTTTGATCCCAAGACCCAATGGTATGAACAGCCACAAGGCAAGCATGGACGAAATCAAATTTATTCCGACACAGCGATTCAAAGCTGTTTAATGATCAAATCTCTATTCCGTCTTTCTTTACGTATGGTCACTGGCTTTGCTCAAAGCCTGATTAAACTCTGTGGTTTGAATTGGACAGCACCAGATTACTCCACCCTCTGTAAATGACAAAAGCATATTGATATTGCGATAAGCTATCAGAAAAGTCGTGATAGGTTACACCTATTCGTCGACTCTACAGGGTTAAAATTTTTAGGTGAAGGCGAATGGAAGTGTAAGAAACATCAGCCTGAATATCGTCGCCAATGGCGCAAACTGCATATAGATATAGATGCTAAGACCCTTCAAATACGAGCAGTTCAGTTCACAATAAACAATGTGAGTGATTCACAGGTGCTTGGTGATTTGCTTGATCAAATTCCGTTGGATGAACGAATTGATTCAGTCTATACAGATGGTGCTTATGACACAAAGCACTGCCGACAAGTCATTTTAGATCGAGCTGCACATGCAGTCATTCTACCTAGGAAGAATGCAAAGCCTCGGAAAGATAAGAAATTGAGATATTTAGAGAGGAATGACTTATTAAAAACAGTCAAACGGTTAGGTAGGTCACTTTGGAAAAAATGGTCTGGTTATCATCGTCGAAGTTTAGTGGAAACCAAAATGCATTGCATCAAATTATTAGGCGATAAATTAACAGCAAGGAGTTTTCCTAGTCAGGTGAATGAGGTTCATGCACGTGTAGCAGTTTTGAATAAATTCACAGAATTAGGTCGCCCTCATACCCAAGTTGTCCCTTGAATTTAGCTCACTTAGGGCAGCATTATCTTTCAAACCTTTTTTGCAACAAAGCCGTAATCATTTAAAAATATTTTTAACCTGTTCAGAATAATAAAACTTTTCCAAATAATGTCGTGCACGTTCACGCAAATGTTTGGATTGAACCATTTCCTGAATAATGGGGGTTAATAATTCGGTCAGTTGATTCTGAATCAGTTCTTCATTGATATTTATATCGCGTAACAACAAATCAAAAGAACGTTCCTGATTACGTGCGTACCATGCATAGACACCATCATGCACTTGTTGTTTTAAATAATCGGTCTGGCGGATGTGTTCCCAGATTTCATGACCCATTCCCACAGTTTTAGGCAAGTCATTGACTTCAATATAATTACGCACAACATTTACAGGTAATTTTTTGATCTTGTGCCATAAATTCGCCTGAAATTGATAAAGCTTTTCATCATTAAAATGCTGATTCAGTACTGTTTCGCTCAGCTGACTTAACTTAATAATATTCTTTTGTAAATAATTAGCGACTGTGTCATCCAGATTGGAGTCGGTTACAGATTCAAGTACAGATTTTCCCATTTTCATAAAACGTCCAACACCGGGAACTTTTTTATTCATGAGGGAATTATCCAGATAATCCTGAATGGAATGTTGGATGAGCTGCGTCACCATGGTTGAAAACGCAGGATTATTGGTAATGCGTTTAATCAGTGCTTTACGGTGTTCGCTTTTACTCGCCACATATTGGGCGATATGGTCAATCGTTACCACAGGGATAATATCTTCAATCGTTGTCTGATCATTGCTTGGATGAATCAAGGCAAAACGAATATGTTCGGTAATTTGCTCGATTAAAAAGGGACTTGCAGCAGTATCTAAAATTTGCGTTTGAATCAAATGATAAATTTGTTCAAATGACCATAAATCTTTTAATTGTTGCTTTCTAAACCAATGATAAAATTCAGAAAACTCAGACTGAATCGTCGTTTTTTGAGAAAACTCCTGATCCAGAAAATCAAGCTGTGCTTCTATTAATTGGTCAATGATCGGGTTGCTCATAATATCTCTAAATTGAATGTCTGAGTTTTAAACACTTTACTTTAAAAATCATCTCTGCATGTTTAACTTTTAATGTGTAGTAGACTTTTTCATAACTCCCTTTTATTTCTCCCTGTAGGAGAAAAATAAAGAGGGTTTAAACAATGATGAAACAAGTCTAGTGATTTATCTATTGTTTTAATCGGAAACGGAATGTCTACCTAGAGACACTAAAGGATCGGTTAGTGGATTTTTTTGTTTTTGGGTTTTTTCCAAAAAAGGCAAGTAGTATTGAATAACCAATTGATCCGCTTCCAGTATTGGCATATGTCCGACATGATTTAAAATAATCGGTGCTTCGGCACGTTTCAACATTTTCTTTAATTCACCCGCGGCTTCAACATTGACAATTTTATCGTCTGCACCCCATAAAATTAAGGTGGGCGCTTCAATCGAGCGAGCTAAAACTGAAAATGTATCTGGTGTATATAGACGTTTAAGTGCTACCAGTTGATCGACAATTTTACTGGTTTCCTGTGCATGGGTGATTAAATTTTGTTCCAACGCATTTTTATAATCATTGGACAAAAATGGCTGATGATACATGACTTGATTCAGCACATAATTCAGATCGCCTTTCTTGGAAACAATCAATTGTTTGAGATAAGTTGGATCTTTCAGGTAAATAGTATTGGCGGAATGATAAACGCCCGCACTGCTGATGAGAAATAGACTTTGTGTGTCAAACGCATATTGCGATGCATATAGCATAGCAATTGAACCGCCAACCGAATGCCCGACAATATTAATCTGATTGGACACATGTGCAGCTTCGGTAAAACGTCGAAGTTTCTCAGTGACATTGGGTACAGATAAATCAAAATCCTTTGGAACGATGGTATCGCCCGCCATAGGCAGATCAGGAATGATCACGTGATAATAAGGGGTTAATACTTTGGCAATTGAATTCCAGTTATCACGGCTGCCTGCTAAACCATGAATCAATAAAATCGTTGGTTTATTTGATGCACCGCCTTCGCTATAGACCCAAGTAATATCATCTACTTTTAAGCTTTTGGTTTTTAAGCCAGCCCAGTTACGTTGCTGTTGCAGTTCATCATGTAAATTAAAATGACAGTCTGCGGCTTGAGCATTTTGTAAACTTCCACCAACAAATAGTCCCATACATATACTCATAGCAAATGCCCATGTATAGAAAAAGTTAATGTGAGGAATACGGAAAGTCATTTAACTTCATCCTTGAAAGTTGCTGACGTTTTGAGTCTTTATATTATGAAATAAAGGCTTTGTATCCGTCATTTGCTGCTAAAAAAAATCTAGGAGAATTATAGTCAATTTGGTCAACTGCTTAGACTCAAAAAATGTTAAATAGGTCGTATTATTATCGAAATAAAATGTAAATAAATTTATAGACAACAAGTCATTATCTTAAATTGATTAAAAAAATATCAAAATGGAGAAAGATTGTCATAGTTTAGTTTTTGTCAGTGACTTTCAGAGTTTAGCTTATTACACTATTTTGAACTCATTATTTGATGGCAAAACAAATGATCACTGCTCAGGAAGCGCTTGAACGTCTTAAAGCGGGTAATAAGAGATTTGCAACAGGTGAAGTGACTCACCGCAAATTATTATCACATCAAGAACGTACCGATATGGCTCAAGACCAAAATCCATTTGCCATTATTTTGGGATGTTCTGATTCGCGTGTCCCTGCTGAAATTGTCTTTGATCAAGGGCTAGGTGATTTGTTCGTGATCCGTGTGGCAGGCAATATTGTTGCACCGTCACAAGTGGGAAGTGTGGAGTTCGCGGCTGAACGTTATGATTGTGCCGTGGTTGTGGTGTTAGGTCATAGTCACTGTGGGGCAATTCAAGCCACGGTCGATACGTTGATGAATCCAGATCATCCGCCATCTGACAACTTGATGTCAATTGTCAATCGAGTCCGTCCTTCCGTTGAAATTTTGCTGCAAACTGATCTAAAACACGACCATGCAAAGTTATGTATGCATGCGGTTCGTTCCAATGTGTTTGCTTCTGTGAATCAACTGCGTCATGGTTCTGCTGTACTTGAACACCTGATCGAAAAGGGCAAAATGATCGTGGTCGGTGCAGAATATTCACTGGAAACAGGTGAAGTGACTTTTTTTGATTTTTAAGCATCCTATAGATGTTTAATTGAGTTAAAGGCGCGTTATAACGCGCCTTTAATATATGGGTAGGCATTATTCAATAAAATACTTTGTGCTTTGGCATTCGGGTGAATCTGGTCATTTTGCATCAGATCTTTATGTCCCGCGATGCCTTGCATAAAGAAAGGCAGTAGTTTGATTTTGTATTGTTGACTGATCACTTTATAATTATTTTCAAAGGTTTGGCTATAAGCTGTGCCATAGTTAGGCGGAATTTTCATACCAAATAATATTACTTTCGCGTTGGCTTGCTGACTCTGTTGTACCAGTTGCCCCAAATTTTTTTGGATCATTTGAGGCGGTTGACCGCGTAATGCGTCATTACCACCCAATTCGATGACGACCACATCAGGTTTATAACTTTGTAGTAGTTTTGGCATTCGAGCCAGCGCACCGCTGGTGGTCTCACCACTCACACTTGCATTGACCACTTTATGCTGTTTCGGATACTGTTGGTCAAGACGTTTTTGCAATAATTGAACCCAGCCTTGTTCATGATTGATTCCATAACCTGCACTGATGCTATCTCCCACAATCAAAATGGTTTTTGCCTCTATGGCAAAAGGGATCAGACTGAGCGTAGCAACCATGTAGTATTTTACAGTTTTGGGTTTGAACAAGCGTTTTAAAATTTGCATATTAAAAAATGACCGATCATTGCATCAGACAGGATAATGACCATCATGCCACAACCGATTATTTCTGCCCATCAACTGACACAATCCATTCAATTTAATAACAAAATATTAACTATTTTAAATGATATCAATCTCGATATTTATGCAGGTGAGCAAGTTGCAATTACTGGGCGTTCGGGGTCAGGAAAATCCACTCTTTTAGGGATGTTGGCAACATTGGATCAGCCGAGTTCAGGCGAGGTATGGGTTTGTGAGCAAGCCGTACATCAACTGAGTGAAGAAGCAAGAGCAAAAGTTCGTCTGGAAAATATTGGTTTTGTATTTCAGTCTTTTCAACTGTTACCACATTTGAGTGCCCTAGAAAATGTGATGCTGCCTTTACGTTTGCAGCCAAAGTTTGATTATCAGCAGGCTGAAGAAAAAGCCTTGTCTTGGTTAAAACGAGTAGGATTAGAGCGCCAAGCGCTGCAAACCCCCAAAGTATTATCGGGTGGTGAGCAGCAACGTGTAGCCATTGCACGTGCTTTAATTGCATCACCTAAAATTATTTTTGCCGATGAACCAACAGGAAATCTGGATGGTCAAACTGCACAAGACATTGAGAGCCTGTTATTTGAACTGAATCGTGAATTAGGCACGACACTGATTTTGGTCACGCATGATGCCAAGCTGGCAGCAATGTGCCAGCGTCGCTTACAACTGATCGATGGTAAATTATTTGAAGATCAAGTCTCTGCCCAAGAATCCTCTCATCCAGTTGATCAGATGGAGGATGGGACATGAGTGCATTGCTTAAACCCTTATTTATCCAAAGTTTTCGGTCGGGCGGTATTTATTTACTCATCATTGCCTTGTCACTTGCCATCAGTGCAACCACTGCACTTAAATTTAGTAATGATCAGATCCAAAATGCTGTGACTTTACAAGCTGCTGAAATGCTAGCAGCCGATTTAGTTCTTTCTGACAATGAACCCATTGCAGATACATGGAAGCAACAAGCAACTACTGAAAACTTTCAGCAATCTAATGTCACTGTTTTTAGCTCAATGGCACGAACGAATGATCAATTTGTCATGGTCAATGTTAAAGCCATTGATACACACTTTCCGTTACGTGGAAAATTACAGATTGAACCCGAGGCAAAGCAGATCAAATCTGGTGAAATCTGGTTAAGTCCACGCGCAATGGATTTGCTTAAGGTCAAATTGGGTGAGCAGGTCTTTATCGCAGATGGTGCATTTAAAGTTGCGGGTGTGATTAAGCATGATTCCAATCAGGAATTGGGCTTTTCTGGATTTTCTCCCACTGTCATGATTAACCAATCAGATATTGCCAAAACCAATGCGATTCAAGTCGGTAGTCGGATTGAATATCGGTTGCTAATGTCTGGTTTGCCTGAAAATATTCAAAATTTTGAAAAAAAATTTAAAGCGCAACATCATGTTCAGGATGATACAGAGGCCGATCCAGAATCGAGCTTAAGGCTGCGTAACGCTGCTCAAGGCAATACACGTTTGATGAAACCGATTGAAAATCTGGATACGTTTTTACAGTTGACCAATATTTTAACGATTTTGCTGTGTGGTATCGCCATTGCTTTAACCAGTCAGCGCTATGTCCAACAAAATCAGGATCACATTGCCTTGATGCGTTGTCTCGGGGCAACTCGTGTACAGATCGTCTGGGCATATCTTGGATTATTGGCTGTAGTCAGTCTCATTTCAATTTTGATTGGCTCATTATTAGGCGTGGGACTTGGCTATGGCTTATTACAACTGATGTTGCAGTTGATTCCGCAACTCGAGTTAAGTTTTTCAGTGATTGCATTTTTGTTCGGCCCATTACCGATTGCGATATTCACCAGTATCGTAGTGATGGCCGGATTTATCTTGCCGAGTATCTGGGAGTTACTAAATACGCCTCCAATTCGAGTGATTCGTCAGGAAACACGTTCCAAACGATCATTTGCCTTTATGTTTTTAGCAGGTGTGTTGAGTTTAGCGGTGTTTAGTATGGTGTTGAGTGAAAATATTCAACTGAGTGGTCTGATGCTGGCAGCGATACTCTTACTGAGCGCGATTCTATATGGGATTGTTTGGAGTCTGTTAAAATTTTTTAAGCAACTCAAAAATCGATTTTCAGTGTATATACGGACACCAGCGCACACCAGTTTACAGATTACCGCACTGGCTTTGGGCTTAAGTTTAATTACCGTATTAACTGTATTACGCACCGATCTATTGCAGCGTTGGCAACAACAATTACCAGAAGGAACGCCAAATCAATTTGTGTATGGCTTGCCGCCTTTTGATATGCCTGAGTTTAAGCAACAAATTGAACACAATGGCTGGCATAGTACGCCTTTATATCCGAATATTCGGGGAAGGTTAGTTGCCAAAAATGATCAGCCCTTTGCAGCCGACTTGATTCAACACAATAATTCTTTACGTCGTGAGCTAAATCTGACTCAGGCAGAGGCCTTGCCAAAGGACAATGTCATTACACAAGGTCAACCCTTATTTAATCAGGTCAATCAAGTCTCAGTTGAGGCTAAACTCGCTGAAGAATTAGGCATACAAGTCGGAGACAAGCTGACATTTAATTTGCCAGAAGGGACGTTATCTGCGCGGGTCATCAACTTACGAAGTGTAGAGTGGGAAAGTTTTAGTCCGAATTTTTTCTTTATTTTTTCACCACACAGCATGGATGAAAATGCAGGAAGTTATTTAGGTAGTTTTTATGTTCCACCACAGGATAAGACGCAATTGATTCAGGTGATTCAACGTTTTTCTAACACTGTCTTTATTGATGTCAGTTTGATACTGGATGAAATTAAAAGACTGGTCAGCGTATTGGTTCAAGTGATTACGGTATTGGCAATATTGGTTGGGCTGTCTGGGATTTTGGTCTTAGTGGCGTGTTTGAATCTACTCATGGATGAACGCCGTCGAGAAGTGGCATTGATGCGTTCCTTTGGATTATCCAAGTCAAAACTTAAACATATGTTGAGTTTGGAAATCGGCTTTATCGGTTTAATTGCAGGGGTAGTATCCTGCTTCTTCGCTGAAATTATCAGTGCCATTGCCAGCTATAAAATGAACATTGCGCTACAATGGCATCCTGAAATCTGGCTGATTTTACCTGTTGCCATGATGCTGATTTGTGCCTTGATTGGACGATATCGACTTAGTTATCTATGTGATATTCCACCTTTACAAAGCTTAAGAGAAATCAACCAATCTTAAACTTTAAGTAAAATCAAACCATAAAAAGCCAGCTATAAACCCAGCTGGCTTTTCATTTGCGTTAAAATTTCTTGCCAAAGTGGCTCAATCGGTGGAATCAGACTGACACAGTATTGATAAAATAAGACACACAGCACCGCTCCGATGATCAATCCAACCACTGCGCCTAGATTTGCTTGATGTATCTTTTGGCTGATATACCAAATCGTTGCCAGTAAAGCGCCCATGATCATCCCGCCAATATGAGCGGCATTATTAATTCCAGTTGCAATGAAACCAAAGGCAAGGTTAATTGCCATGACCATGACTAAAGATTTTTTATCTAAAATAAAACGCTGATCGGGTAAAGCAGGCAACAAGGCCAAAATGGTGAGTGCTGCGCCAAGTCCCATGACTGCCCCAGAGGCACCTGCGCCAACATGAGGAAGTAAAGTTGGATCAAAATGCTCAAGTAATGCATAGCTGTCACGAATAGTGACGTAACTGCTGAGCAAACTGCCCATCAGTCCTGCCAATAGATACAACCCGATAAAATAAAAACGCCCGAGCATTTGTTCTGCAATACTGCCAAAAATATACAGCGCCCACATATTCAGCATCAGATGTACCAGTCCAAAATGGAAGAACATACTGGTAAATAAACGTTGTGGTTGTTCCAGAAAAGTCAGGGGCGAGAAGTCTGCACCCCAACGGATGGCATCGGCTGTTGTCGGGCTGGTGGCATCGACACCTGATAGCACTTGCCAGCCATATAAACCCACATTCATGGCGATTAAAACTGCGGTAATCCACCATAGATTGACTTCAAGTTTACGATTTACTTGCGGAGGACTATATTCAGACATGATATGCTTTTGTTATATATCAATAATGCTTAGTTTAAGCTTAACATGAAATACGTGATTTTCTGGAGAACCCATCTGGCATGAAGAAATTTATTGTTCGCGCTGTTTTAATTCTTGTCAGTTTTATTCTTCTGGTTCAGTTATGGATTTTTTGTAGTTTGGCTTGGTGGCGAACGCATCCCGTTGAAACGACGATGTTTATGCGCATCGATTATTGGTCAGATCCTTCTGAGCCGTTGCATCATGAATGGCGTGACTATGACCATATCAGCGATACATTTAAACGCGCAGTTGTCGCGGCAGAAGATGGTAAGTTTTTACAACATCATGGCTTTGACTGGGATGGTATTCAGTATGCACTTGAGAAAAATGAAAAATCAGGCGAAGTCGTCAATGGTGGTTCCACTATTTCGCAACAATTAGCAAAAAATTTATTTTTATATAATAAACGTTCATTGATTCGCAAAGGTCAGGAAGCCGTTGCAACATGGATGATGGAACGCATGTGGTCAAAGCAACGTATTCTTGAGGTATATATGAACTCGGTTGAACTCGGAGATAATATCTATGGCGTGGAAGCCGCCTCTCAATATTATTTTCATAAAAGCGCGAGAAGCTTAACCAATCAACAAGCTGCATTTTTGGCTGCATTATTGCCAAATCCAAAAGGTTATCAAGCCAATCGTAATGATCCAAAATTTAAGTTTAAGCAGCGTTTTACCTTAAAATATATGCGCTATAGCCAGATTCCATAAATATCTGGTTTTAGAATATGGTAATTTTTAAAAAAGCTTGTGAATACGAGCTTTTTTTATGAAATTGTCATAATTTTGCAGCATACTATTTAAAAGCCTTGTTTAGGCATCAAAAATTTATAATGTCAGGTTGAATGCATGAATACCGCGATTACAACACCGTCTGAAACTATGCCGACAGAAGCAGAGTATACTTATAATGATCGCTATATTAACCGCGAGCTTTCAATTCTCGATTTTCATTTGCGAGTTTTGGAACAAGCGGTTGATCCATTACATCCACTTTTGGAGCGGATGAACTTCCTGCTGATTTTTTCGCGTAATCTGGATGAGTTTTTTGAAATCCGAGTGGCTGGTGTCATGGAGCAAATGTATTTGGGCAATGAAAGTCGTAGCCCAGATGGTTTGACCCCACGACAGGTTCTAGATCAAATTTCTAAAACCGCACATGCCGCCATTGAACGCCAATATCGGATATTAAACGAAGAAATTTTGCCAAAGCTGCGTGAAGAAGATATTTGCTTTTTACGTCGCGGTGAGCTGACACCTGCCCAGTCGTCATGGATTAAAAAATATTTTCAGGAACAAGTTGCACCTGTATTAACACCGATTAGTTTAGATCCTGCGCATCCATTTCCGCGCTTGGTCAATAAAAGCCTGAACTTCATTGTCACTTTAGAAGGCAAAGATGCTTTTGGTCGTCAGATTGATTTGGCTGTTGTACCTGCACCACGTTCGTTGCCACGTGTAGTACGTTTACCCAATGAATTAACTGGCGGTAAAGAACATCATGTGATGCTTTCTGCGATTATTCATGAACATATTTCTGACCTGTTCCCAGGAATGACTGCGACAGGTTGCTATCAGTTCCGTGTGACGCGTAATGCAGACTTGGCCCTGAATGAAGACGTTGAAGATCTGGCTAAAGCCTTAAAAGGTGAATTAAGTTCACGCCGTTTTGGTCGTGCAGTACGTTTGGAAGTCACTGAAAACTGTCCAAAGCATATCTATGAATATTTACTAGATGAGTTCGATCTGGACGAAGAACAACTTTATAAAGTCGATGGTCCCGTCAATCTTGCACGTTTATTATCCAATTTTAAACGTCCGCATTTGCGTTATGATTCGCATACGCCTGTCATTCCAAAAATACTCAAAAAATCAGAAAATATTTTTGCAGCGATGCAGAAGCAGGATATTTTACTGCATCATCCGTTTGAATCTTTTGCTCCTGTCATCAATTTACTGCGTGAAGCAGCACGTGATCCACAGGTTCTTGCAATCAAGCAAACCTTATACCGTAGTGGTGCGGATTCTGAAATTGTCCAAGTTTTGGCAGAAGCAGCGCGTAATGGTAAGGAAGTGACTGCTATTATTGAGTTACGCGCGCGCTTTGATGAAGAATCCAATATCGAAGTGGCAAACCTGTTACAAGAAGCGGGAGCAGTCGTGGTCTATGGTATTGTGGGTTATAAAACTCACGCCAAAATGATCATGGTGGTGCGCCGTGAAAATAATAAATTGGTTCGATATGTACATTTGGGTACAGGGAATTACCATGCAGGTAATGCCCGTATTTATACCGATTACGGCTTGCTGACCACAGAGAAAGAATTATGCGATGACGTCCATCGTATTTTTCAGGAACTGACGGGAATGGGTAAAATGGCAAAGCTGAAAAAGTTATTGCATGCACCATTTACCTTACATGCTCAATTGATTAATTTTATTGATGATGAAATTGCCAATGCCAAAGCAGGCAAGCCCGCCCAGATTATTGTCAAAGTCAATGCATTGACTGAAATGCAGTTGATTAACAAACTATATGAGGCTTCGCAGGCAGGCGTTAAAATTGATTTGATCATTCGTTCGATTTGCTGTTTGCGTCCTGGTTTACCTGGACTATCTGAAAATATTCGTGTTCGATCTATTGTCGGCCGTTTCTTAGAACATACCCGCGTTTATTATTTTAGTAATAATGGCGATGCTCGGATTTATTGTTCGAGCGCGGACTGGATGGATCGTAATCTATTCAATCGTGTTGAGGCGTGTTTCCCAATCGAAGATCCAGTGTTGAAGAAACGAATTTATCAGCAAGGTTTGGTGAATTATTTAAAAGATAACCAGCAAGCGTGGTTGCTGCAAGGGGATGGAACATGGGTGCGTGCTCAACTCGCTGAAGGTGAGGAACCTCATAATGCACAGCAAACTCTATTGGAAATTTTTAAGTAAATTAAATCTGAATCCAAAGAGAATCGAATGATTCTCTTTTTTTATGTCTGAATATTTATGCTTAACTTCGAACAATCAATACTGGAATATAAATCTCTCCCAATACTTTTTGTGCCACACTACCCAGTACTAACTTTTTAAACCCTGTACGGCCATGTGAACCCATCACTAAAAGGTCAGCATTTACCTCTGTTGCAGCATTCACAATTTCTTTGTAAATTTCCTGACCTTCGACTATTTTAGTCTTTGCTTCGACACCTTGTGATGAAAACACTTGTTTTGCTTCTTCCAAAATATCTTGGATCATAGCGCGTCCACGATTAATGGCATCTTCTTTTTGGCTTTCAGCATTAACATATTCAACCCCAATAAAAGGATCAATCGTCACGACCAGTAAAATGGTCACCTGACTATTATAGGTTTTTGCTAATTGTGCCGCTTGATGAACCGCAGCAAGGGCAGTGGATGAACCATCAACAGGAACCAAAATATGTTGATATGACATCGGTAAACTCCTTTTCATTATAAAAAATTGTTTGTAAAAGTTATTGTGTATATATTTTCAACATTATCATCATATTGCCTGAAATATGTCGTTTGAACCGAACGAATATTCGAGGATTACTTTGAGTTAATCACATGCAATACAGTGATAAAATAGCATAATTAATCGGCAACTTTATCATGCTTACACTAAAGTCGAGCAGATTGAGAATCCTATTCAACAAAGACGATCACGATATGTGTGGCGTATAAATGACCAAAGAACTTCATATCCAGATACTCGAAGTAGTGGCTCTGATTCCTTATGGTACAGTCGCCAGTTATGGACAAATTGCCCAATTGGCGGGGCTCCCTAAGCATGCGCGGTTAGTGGGATATGTTTTAAAACATCTTGATCCTGAAAGTGATTTGCCGTGGCATCGTGTGATTAATGCTCAAGGCAAAATCAGCACCAACCGATTAAATGCACATGGAGAAAATATCCAGCAAATGAAATTACTAGAGGAAGATGTTGTGGTAGTTGCAGGGAAAGTGAGTCTAAAAAAATACCAATGGAATTGATCTCTTGAAAAATAGATTTATTTAGCAATAAGAACAGGTACTGGACTTTGAGCCAATACGGTTTGAGCAACACTACCCAATACAAGTTTCTTTAAACCTGTGCGTCCATGTGACCCCATCACCAGTAAATCAGCTTTAAGCTCTATAGCGGTCTGAATGATTGTTTCGGCAATTGAGAGGCCTTCACGATATTGAATGCTTAAGCTCAATCCATCTTCTGAATATTGGGCTTTAATCTTTTCTAGCGAAGCCAAGATATAATCCTTTGCCCGATCGATCAATACGTTACTCTGCCCCTTATTTATATAGTCCTCAGCAATCATCGGGTCGAGTTCCAAGACCTCTAAGACCGCCACTTGACTACCTAAACTCTTGGCTAATTGTATGGCGTGTTCTAGTGCCTTGATAGAAGGTTCAGAATCATCTACACAAACCAGTATATGCTGATAGCTCATTTTATAGTCTCATATTAAGTTTAGGTATGCATTATGTGGATAAAGAGAATAAACTTTAAATGATATTTTTAGCAGAAAGAACAGATGGCAACAATGTGATTTTGTTAAAAATGAATATGATATATTGATAAATATAATTAAAAATAATGTGCAAAACTTTATTGTTTGTATTGGGGACTGAATGAAAAAGTGTGCAGTTTTTACTTTGATGATGACATCATTTTTAATAGGCTGTTCTTCAGATGGTCTACTTGGTGTTGCTTACTGGGTGGGTTCTTTAGGCGATCCTAAAGATGATTTTAAATACAATTGCCAGATTAAGCTAATTAAGAAAGATGATCAGGATAATTTATTCATCCAGTATTACCATGAAAATAATCAAAAAAACTCGAGTGCGTTTTGGGTCAAAAGTTTAGATCCAATTTCGGGTCAACATTACGGTGAGTGTCTTAGATTTGATGTTGAAACGAATTTTGATTTTTTTGAAGATATCGCAAAAAATAACGATATCCAAGTTTGGGATTATGATGGACATAAAGTGGCTGAAGGTCATTATATTGGCAATAAAAAGCAAGGAACGTGGAAAAGTTGGTATCGCTCAGGTCAATTAAGATCTAACCATCACTATCAAAATGATCAATTATTGGGTTTGCAGCAATCTTGGTATCAAACTGGGCAACAGGAAATTCAGGCGATCTATGGAGAGGGGAATTATCAAGAAACTTACTGGTATGAAAACGAAGATACGCGGCGTGAAACTCAACAAAAAATAGTCAATGGCACTGAATATAAAGCCATCACCGAGTTTGACGCTTCAAACAAAATCACAAGCATCATGCAATATGAAGGAAAAGAAATTGTTCGTTGGGATACATTTTAAGTGTAATAAAAATATCCAAATCTAAACCTTTGCAGGCGTAGCATTTGGATATTCTTTTTTGAGTCTTGTGAGTTTTAAGTCATTAAACTAGATGTTTAGAGATACTCAACACTTACGACTTCATATTCGACTTCACCTTGTGGAGTGACAATTTTGGCTTCATCGCCTTCATTTTTACCCAAAAGCCCACGTGCAATAGGGGAGTTCACGGAGATTTTATTGATTTTGAAATCAGCTTCATCATCACCTACAATTTTATAGGTCTTACGTTCTTCAGTGTCCAGATTTTCAATGGTCACCGTTACCCCAAAAACCACACGGCCATTTTTTTCAAGTTCATGAATATCAATGACTTGAGCTGCACCTAATTTGCCTTCGATGTCCTGAATACGACCTTCACAAAAGCCTTGTTGTTCACGCGCAGCATGATATTCAGCATTTTCTTTCAAATCGCCATGTTCACGTGCCTCAGCAATCGCCTGAGTAATACGTGGACGTTCCACAGTCTTTAGCTGGTGTAATTCTTTCTCAAGAGCTTCTTTGCCCTCTGGAGTCATTGGATAACGTTGCATTTTAGTCCCTCTAAATGAAATGGGAGTTGACCTTTTTAAAAAAACAAAAAACCCGCCACCGATAAAGTGACGGGCTTATCGGTAACGAATTAACCTACAGTTTGTAAATCTTGCAAGCGATATACATCCATTGGTAATTGAATTGCAAAAGCTTGGCAAACTGCTTCAGCACCATTAATAGTCGTCGTATAATACACTTTGCCTTGTAGGGCTGCACGACGAATCATGGCTGAGTCATACTGAGCTTGTTTACCTTCAGTGGTATTGACAATAAGGTGTATTTCACCATTTTTCAAGCGGTCAACAACATGTGGACGGCCTTCAGTTACTTTATTTACACGTTCGCATGCCAAACCTGCATCTTTAAGTACCTGATAAGTTCCACCTGTAGCAAGCAGTTTGAAACCATAGTCCACGAGTTTTTTAGCAATATCAGCAATATATTTTTTATCTGACTCACGTACAGACAAGAAAGCATGCTTGATTTCACCTTCAGTCGGTAAGCCAGGCAGGCGTTCATTTGAACCCAATACTGCTTTATAGAACGCTTCACCAAAGGTTTTACCGACACCCATCACTTCACCTGTCGATTTCATCTCAGGCCCAAGCATTGGATCAACGTCTTGGAATTTCGCGAATGGGAAAACTGCTTCTTTTACAGCAAAGCGAGTCGGAATGATTTCTTTGGTAAAACCCTGAGAAGCAAGCGTTTGACCTGCCATACAACGTGCAGCAACTTTAGCTAAAGATTCACCAATACATTTCGATACGAATGGAACCGTACGCGATGCACGTGGATTTACTTCAAGCACATAAACATCATCACCTTTTACAGCAAACTGAACGTTCATTAAGCCCACTACACCTAGTTCTTTTGCCATCGCAATGGTTTGACGACGCATTTCATTCTGAATAGTGTCAGAAAGAGAATAAGGTGGGATTGAACATGCAGAGTCACCTGAGTGAATCCCTGCTTGTTCGATGTGTTGCATAATACCGCCAATCACCACATCTTTACCGTCAGATACGCAGTCGACATCAACTTCAGTCGCATCATCCAAGAAATGATCAAGCAAAACAGGTGCTTCATTGGATGCTTGAACTGCATCACGTAAGTAACGTTTCAGTTCTTCATCATTGTAGACGATTTCCATGGCACGACCACCCAATACATAAGATGGACGAACAACCAACGGATAACCTACTTTAGACGCTTCTGCCATACCTTCTTCAGCAGATTTGACGATGCTGTTGTTCGGTTGACGAAGCTGTAAACGCTGAATCATTTGCTGGAAGCGTTCACGGTCTTCTGCACGGTCAATGGCATCTGGAGATGTCCCAATGATAGGCGTACCTGCTTCTTCTAAAGCACGAGCCAATTTCAAAGGGGTTTGACCACCATACTGTACGATTACGCCTTTAGGCTTCTCGGTACGTACGATTTCAAGAACATCTTCAAGGGTAACAGGTTCAAAGTACAAACGATCAGAAGTATCGTAGTCGGTTGAAACTGTTTCAGGGTTACAGTTGACCATGATGGTTTCATAACCATCTTCACGCATTGCAAGCGCCGCATGTACACAGCAATAGTCAAACTCGATGCCTTGACCAATACGGTTTGGACCACCACCAATCACCATGATTTTGTCACGGTTGGATGGATTTGCTTCACATTCCTCATCATACGTTGAGTACATGTAAGCCGTTGAAGATTCAAATTCGGCTGCACACGTATCCACGCGCTTGTAAACAGGATAGACACCTAAATTCCAGCGTTGTTTACGGAATTGTTTTTGTGAAATACCCATGAGGTCAGCAATACGCAGGTCAGATAAACCTTTACGTTTAAATGCACGAATATTATCGGCATTCAAGTCACCAAAGCCCAAGGTTTTCACTTGTTCTTCAGTTTTGATGATGTCTTGAATCTGGATCAGGAACCAACGATCAATCTTGGTTGCATTGAATACGTCATCAAGGCTAAAACCGTGACGGAAAGCATCTGCAACATACCAGATACGCTCTGGTCCAGGAACATTCAGTTCATGCTGGATTTTCTCGCGTGCGCCTTCGGTCCCAATTTCAATTTTTTCATCAAAACCAGATACACCCACTTCCAAGCCACGAAGTGCTTTTTGTACAGATTCCTGGAAGTTGCGACCAATCGCCATGACTTCACCGACCGATTTCATCTGCGTCGTCAGTACAGGTTCAGCTTGTGGGAATTTCTCAAAGTTAAAACGAGGAATCTTGGTTACGACATAGTCGATCGATGGTTCAAATGATGCAGGTGTGGTTCCATCTGTAATGTCATTTTTCAATTCATCAAGGGTATAACCTACTGCCAGTTTTGCCGCAATTTTAGCAATCGGGAAGCCTGTTGCTTTAGAAGCAAGTGCAGATGAACGAGAAACACGTGGGTTCATCTCGATCACGACCATACGGCCGTCTTGAGGATTGATACCAAACTGAACGTTAGAACCACCCGTTTCAACACCAATTTCACGAAGAACGGCAATCGATGCATTACGCATGATTTGATATTCTTTATCTGTCAGTGTTTGTGCAGGTGCAACTGTGATCGAATCACCCGTATGAACACCCATTGGGTCAAAGTTTTCGATGGCACAGACAATGATACAGTTGTCGTTTTTATCACGAACAACTTCCATTTCGTACTCTTTCCAGCCGATCAATGATTCATCAATCAATAACTGATGCGTTGGAGAAAGATCGAAACCACGTTCACAGATTTCAAGGAATTCTTCACGGTTATACGCGATACCACCGCCTGAACCACCCATGGTGAACGATGGACGGATAATGACAGGGAAGCCAAAGCGTGATTGAATTTCCAAAGCTTCCTGCATGTTTTCTGCAATGGCGGCTTTTGGACATTCCAATCCGATTTTACGCATTGCAATATCAAACAGTTTACGATCTTCTGCTTTTTCAATTGCGTCTTTGCTTGCGCCAATTAATTCAACGTTGTATTTCTCTAAAACGCCGTTTTCATCCAGCGCCAATGCACAGTTCAATGCAGTTTGACCCCCCATGGTTGGGAGAACCGCATCTGGACGTTCTTTTTCAATAATCTGTGCAACGGTTTGCCAAGTGATTGGCTCGATATAAGTTGCATCCGCCATAGAAGGGTCGGTCATAATCGTCGCAGGATTGGAGTTCACCAAAATCACGCGATAACCTTCTTCACGAAGCGCTTTACAGGCTTGTGCACCAGAATAGTCAAACTCACAGGCCTGACCAATCACAATAGGACCCGCACCAATAATCAGGATGCTTTTTATGTCCGTACGTTTAGGCATTATTCGCTCCTTAATTACTTCTTAGCGGCTTCAATAAGTTCGATGAAATGATCGAACAATGGGGCACAGTCATGTGGACCTGGGCTGGCTTCAGGATGACCCTGAAAACTAAATGCTGGTTTGTCAGTGCGATGAATTCCTTGGTTTGTACCATCAAACAGTGAGCGATGTGTCACTTTTAAGTTTGTAGGTAAGGTACTTTCATCAACAGCAAAGCCGTGGTTTTGAGAAGTAATCATCACTGTACCTTGTTCAAGATTTTGTACAGGATGGTTGGCACCGTGGTGACCATGATTCATTTTCATGGTTTTGGCACCTGAAGCAAGTGCTAAAATTTGATGTCCCAAACAAATACCAAATACAGGTAACGTCGTGGTTTCAACAATCGTTTTTACCGCTTCTATGGCATAGTCACATGCGGCTGGATCGCCTGGACCATTAGATAAAAACACACCATCTGGATTTAACGCCAACACTTTTTCAGCAGGTGTTTGAGCAGGAACAACAGTCAATTTACAGCCGCGGTCTGCAAGCATACGCAAGATGTTGGTTTTGACACCGTAATCGTATGCAACCACATGATATTTTAATTCAGGTTGACTAAAGCCTGTACCCAACTCCCATGAACCTTCAGTCCATTCAAAGCCATCTGGGTCACAGCATTCTTTCGCAAGGTCTAAACCATTTAAGCCGCCAAATGCTCGCGCTTTTGCAAGTGCTTCTTCTTCCGTAATATTTTCGCCCGCAAGGATACAGCCATTTTGGGCACCTTTATCACGCAAAATACGTGTCAATTTACGGGTGTCAATATCCGCAATCGCTACGACATTATTTTGTTCTAAGTAGTCGCCTAAGGATTGCTCTGCACGGAAATTACTATGCAGTAACGGAAGATCACGAATGATTAAGCCATTTGCCCAAACTTTGTGGATGCGACCCGATTCATTATCTTCGCTATTGCAACCAGTGTTACCAATATGAGGATAAGTTAACGTCACCAGTTGTTGTGCATAACTTGGATCGGTCAGAATTTCTTGATAGCCAGTCATGGCTGTGTTAAAAACGACTTCACCAGTCGTTGATCCCGTTGCACCAATAGACGTTCCTTTAAAGATCGTTCCATCAGCAAGGGCTAAAATGGCGGGGGTGCTCAAACCAAAGCTCCTGAATTAAAACCACAAAAATAGGGCTGTAAAAAAGCGAGTAGACATAAAAAAAGGCCGGCTGTCTTAAAAAAACACGCCCTCCTTCTTGGTCTGCTCGCTTGTAACTTAACAGCGTATTATACGCATGAAGTCTGTGAAAGTCTACGCATTTTAAAGCAAATCCTGACTTATTTAGACAATACAAATGATGCTGGCCTTTTATCGGGATCAGTTTGTAAAATGAGTATTGTCTAACAATTTTGTATGGTGGGTAAATGTTGATCGATTTAAAATAAAAACTGACATAATTCAAAAAAAGAGGATCATCACATGCCAGCAAAAAAACCATTGAAGGCCGTTGTTGAAGAACACCAACAACAAGTTGAACAGTTATATACTGAAACAAGTGCTCAGGTAAAAGATGTTCTAACTGAGACACAGGAAAAAATTGAAGCTGAAGCAAAAGAATTGAATCAAACCATTCAAACCCAACTTTCGCATCTTAAAGAAGATGTATTACAGCGCGTTGACATTATTAAGTCTCAATTTAATAACTCGCAAGGTGATTTAACTGAACTCGGTGATGTCATTAAAAAAGAGTTTGGAACTTTGGTGGATGATTTAAGTAAAGTTGGACGTGAAATTAAAGAAGATTTAAGTCAAGTTACTTTAAAGCATAAAGATACGTTAACCGAAGTTTTTAAGCGTTCAAAAGATCAGGCTGTTGAAGCTTGGAATAAAGTACGCGAAAGTTAAGACTTTAAGGCCTATATAAATAGCCAGTAAGAGTACAAAGACTTTTACTGGTGAAATTATAGGTAATCGAAAACTTAAAACTCGTGTAGCCAATCGCGTTTATTGTGAAAATCAGCTTGAGGACTGCTATGTTGCATGGCATAGAAATGCATGCCTTGCGCGGTATTAAGAACTGCGCTTAAACCTACATACACATCAGACCATTTGAGTTGATGCTTTTGCATAAATTCGGTTAAGTCCAAACTGACGTTTAAACCGTAATGAGTCCGTTTCAGTTGGTTAAGCTCAATATCATAAGCGGCAATAGGTGGCATGTTTTCAGGGTAACGATATTCTTCAAACTGATACGCTTGCCAAGCTTCAGAAGGCGATAAGTTGATTTCGCGATAAAAATCCTGATTTTTCACGCCAATGAAAATTTCAAAACAGGTTTGTTCCCACAAAAAATCACGGCGTGGGTGGGCTGCAACTTGTTCAGGCCAAATCATCAAATGATTGGGATCACGCAGCCAATAGCCGACATTGAGTGTAAATGGGGATTGTTGTTCGATCGCTCCGACCAATGAAATAGAGTCAAAACGATCAAAGGACATCAATTCATAACTTGCCATAATGAAAATCGATTTATTTGGCTAAATGAGCATGACGAACCAGATTGGATAAATTTGGATTTTGTTTAGGTGCTTTTTTGTAAAGCAGTACAATTTTACCGATCTTTTGAACGGCTTCTGCTCCAGTCGCCTGTGCAAGCTCATCAATCATCTGTGCGCGAGCTTCACGGTCTTCAGCCGCAATTTTAACTTTAATCAATTCATGGTCGTTTAAAGCACGGTTGGTTTCTTCAATGACGTTTTCAGTTAAACCCTGTCCACCAATCATGACCACTGGATTCAGTGCATGTCCAATTTGACGTAAACGTTTGCGCTCTTGGATAGATAAAGCCGCCATGAAAACTACCTGAATGTAAAAACGACCTAGTATAACTTGCATCCTTTATCTAAGATAGATTGAGAATGGACTATCCTCCATAAATATACGAAATATTCGATCATGATCATTGAAAAAAAGATCATGAAAGTGTTAATTCTAGATACATATGCATACTGCAAAATCAGTATTTTTCACGTACAATAACAGATCAGAAGTTTTTTATAATTTAGTGAGTTATGGCGACACGCATTACCAATCAGAAGTTATCGAAGAGTAGTCGTGCGTGGATGCGGGAACACCTTGATGATCCTTTTGTGAAAAAAGCACAAAAAGAAGGTTACCGTGCCCGTGCTGCATACAAACTTCTTGAAATTCAGGAAAAATACAAGCTGATCAAACCGGGTATGACGGTGGTTGATCTAGGTGCAGCCCCAGGCAGTTGGTCGCAAATTGCAGGAAAACTGGTGGGAAGTAAAGGATTGGTCATTGCATCTGATATTTTAGCTATGGATGCACTTCCAGATGTTACCTTCCTACAAGGTGACTTTCGCGAAGAGGAAGTCTTCGAAAAATTGTTAAATATTTTAAATGGTCGTACTGTAGATATTGTAATTTCAGATATGGCCCCCAATACATCAGGTAATAGGGCTGTCGATCAACCTCGACAGATTTACTTATGTGAACTGGCTCTCGATTTTGCCCAGAAAGTACTCGGCCCCAATGGACAATTTGTGGTAAAAGTGTTTCAGGGCGCTGGTTTCGATGAGTTTCGAAAGCAAGTCGTCGATAGTTTTGATGTCTTGAAAACTGTAAAACCTGAAGCTTCCCGTGCGCGTTCAAAAGAAGTATTTTTGATCGGGCAGGGGCGTAAAAAGGCAATGCGATAAAGTTTACTTGCCAAGTCGAGAAAAATTGTGCATTTTGTACAATTTCAACTTGTAGCAAGCATTAGACTTGCTGTTTACTAGGGTCTACCCCGTAATGGGCATGATCAAATTAGATTGATAATGGGAATAAAGCTTTGAGCGATCTCTTCAAGAATGCCGTATTGTGGCTAATAATACTTGGTGTTCTGATTTTGATTTTCAGTAACATCAGTGACCGCAATAAGCCATCAGCAATGAATTATTCAGAATTCGTTACTGCGGTGAATGCTGGTCAAATTAAGCAAGTCACTATTGATGGTTTAAATATTAGTGGTGAAAAAACCAACGGCTCTCATTTTGAGACAGTACGTCCGCAGGTTGAAGACACCGAGCTTTTACCAAGCCTAAACAAAAATAACGTCGTGGTTGAAGGAACTGCACCACAACGTCAGGGCTTGTTGATGCAACTTCTCATTGCTAGTTTTCCTGTACTTCTCATCATTTTGTTATTCATGTTCTTTATGCGAAATATGGGTGGGGGAGCTGGTGGCAAAAACGGACCAATGAGTTTTGGTAAGTCTAAGGCCAAGATGCTTTCAGAAGACCAGATTAAAGTGACATTTAAAGATGTCGCTGGCTGTGATGAAGCGAAGCAGGAAGTCGTTGAAATCGTTGATTTCTTAAAAGATCCAGCAAAGTTTAAGCGTTTGGGCGCAACCATTCCTCGTGGTGTGCTTATGGTGGGTCCACCGGGTACGGGTAAGACTTTATTAGCCAAAGCCATTGCGGGTGAAGCCAAAGTTCCGTTCTTTAGTATCTCTGGTTCTGACTTTGTTGAAATGTTTGTCGGTGTGGGTGCGTCCCGTGTCCGTGATATGTTTGAGCAAGCGAAACGCCATGCACCATGTATTATCTTCATTGATGAGATTGATGCGGTCGGTCGTCACCGTGGTTCAGGTACAGGTGGTGGCCATGATGAGCGCGAACAGACTTTGAACCAAATGTTGGTTGAAATGGACGGTTTTGAAGGTAATGAAGGGGTAATTGTCATTGCTGCAACTAACCGTGCAGATGTTCTGGATAAAGCATTGTTGCGTCCGGGTCGTTTTGACCGCCAAGTGATGGTTGGTTTGCCTGATATTAATGGTCGTGAGCAAATCCTGAATGTTCATTTGAAGAAACTTCCTTCAGTTACTGGTGTGGATTTAAAAGTTTTGGCACGTGGTACACCGGGTTTTTCTGGTGCACAGTTGGCTAACCTTGTAAATGAAGCAGCTTTGTTTGCAGCCCGTCGTAATAAAAATACGGTGGATATGCATGATTTTGAAGATGCTAAAGACAAAATCTATATGGGGCCTGAACGTAAATCGATGATTCTTCGTGAAGAAGAACGTCGTGCGACGGCTTACCATGAGTCTGGGCATGCGATTGTTGCTGAAATGCTACCAGGTACAGATCCTGTGCATAAGGTTACGATTATGCCGCGTGGTTGGGCCTTGGGTGTCACTTGGCAATTGCCTGAACAAGACCAGATTAGTCATTATAAAGACAAAATGCTCAATGAAATTTCGATTTTATTTGGTGGACGTATTGCCGAAGAGATTTTTATCAATCAGCAATCCACTGGTGCATCCAATGACTTTGAGCGTGCAACTAAAATGGCGCGTGCGATGGTGACCAAATATGGTATGTCGGATAAGTTAGGCGTGATGGTCTATGAAGATGAGAACCAGAATGGTTTCTTTGGAAATGTAGGCAGTCGTACTATTTCAGAAGCGACACAGCAGCAGGTCGATCAGGAAGTTCGTCGTATTCTGGATGAACAATATAAAGTTGCTTGGGATATTCTTGAAAATAACAAGGATAAAGCGCATGTGATGGTTAAGGCGCTTCTGGACTGGGAAACGATTGATCGTGAACAGGTACGTGACATTATGGAAGGTCGTGAACCACGTCCACCAAAAGTCTATGTGGCTGAAAATCCTGTGGTAGATTTGGATCCGCCAAGTAGTGGTCCGTCTACACCGCCACCATTACCTTCAATGGGTTAATGATTTTAGTATTACAAGAGCTGCTTCGGCAGCTCTTTTTATTTGCACATTATTCAGCTTGATGTGAAATTAAATCAACTAGCATTAGAAAACATACTGTTAAAATACGCCTCAACAACAGGAGTCAATTCATGCGTTTAATGCCTTTACCTCAGCGACAACTCAAGTGTGGTCAGCACCTGCTCGATTTATCTCAGCCTCAGGTGATGGGTATTTTAAATGTAACGCCTGACTCATTTAGTGATGGTGGGCAATATCATCAAAAGCAGCAGGCTTATGCGCATGCCATGCAAATGATTGCAGATGGCGCTTCCATTATTGATATTGGTGGGGAGTCTACACGACCAGGGGCATCACCTGTGGAGGTTGAAGAAGAAATTCGACGAGTAGTGCCCGTTGTTGAACTATTGGCAAAAGAAGACGTGATTTTATCAATTGATAGCAGTCAACCTCATGTCATTAAGGCTGCAGTCGAGGCTGGCGCACATATCTGGAATGATGTTCGAGCATTAACTCTTCCTCAAGCGCTAGAGACTGCTGCTGAGCTGAACGTTCCTGTGATTGTCATGCATATGCGCGGTGAGCCAACGACCATGAATCAATTGGCTCAATATGCCGATGTAGCACGAGACGTCATCGATGAGTTGAAGATTCGGATTAATGAAGCATTGGCTGCGGGTGTGAAAGCAGAAAATATTATGATTGATCCGGGATTTGGATTTGCTAAAAATGCGCAACAAAATTTAAAGCTCTTGCAAGAGTTTTGGAAGTTGAATGAATTGGGTTATCCGATTTTATCGGCATTATCACGTAAACGTTTTATCGGCGAGGCATTGGGCGGTGCTGATGCGCAACAACGTGCGGTGGGTAGTGTAGCAGCGCATTTGTTGAGTATCCAGCAGGGGGCTTCACTGGTGCGCGCACACGATGTTAAGGCAACTGTGGATGCAATTCGAATTTGGCAGGCAATGAATCAAGCTTAAAAGCGTCAATCTTATTTTGCCTAAAGATCCCTCAATTGCTGAATTGTTTGAGAAGATGAAGTTTTGGGTATGTGAAGATAAGGCTGAAAGTGAAGCGCATGTTAATTTATAAATTGGTTGTTATCGATGAGTAAAGTGATCATGCAGCTTCATCCATTCATTTTTGTGGTGTTCATTGCTTCTATCCTTTTAGACATCCTTTTTTTATTTTTTGCAATTTTTACTGCAAATACCTTATTTGCCTTTATGGCGATCTTATTGTTGGTCGCAGGTTGGTTGATTTTTGAAGAATATCGACTAAATTTTGAACTCTGGGATTAGTGACTAGTCGAATTTAACTTGAAGGTGTGTTATAAGCATCACCGAATTTTTAATGTTGTTAAGCCTTTATCCATGTTAAATGATCTACTTCTCCCTATGTTTGATGATGGTTATTATCCTCAAATCTTGGTGGCTGAAATAAAGCAAAACCTAATTGATTTTTCAAGAAAAATTCAAGCTAATCCTAAAACTGAATCTGAAATTTATCAATTAGCAGATTCAACTTTAGTGAAAATCAATGAAATGAAAGCTGATTTTGAAGATTTGGATTCAAGCCTTGATGATACTGCCACGGATTATATCGCTGAAGCTATGATGATGGTGGTGCAGGATGCGGGATACCTTGAGATTGATTTAGAGGAATTGGTCGCGAGTAGAGCGTGGTAATTTCTCTTGTAAGTCTGAGGTTATTTCTGTTGGCTTGTGTGGGAAACGGCTAAGAATAAATCCACCGAAGCTCGGTTTAGGTCACAACTTTGATTCAGATGTACATCTGTAATGTCCTCAACGTTTAATTTTAATTGTGAATGATTATATGCACGGTTGCTAAAAGACGTAGCCAAAATTGAGAATAATTTTGCTTGAACTGTTCGAGTTGTTTTATTACTTCAGCTTTTTTACTTTGAATAAGATATTCTATTCATCTGCCTCCACTGCGCGGTTTTTTAAATAGAGCTTCTGATTTTTTTATTTTTACTGGTTCGAAAAATATCGTGAGTATGACGGGGTGTCATGTTTAACGCTGAAACGAAATATAATAGGTAAAACAGTTCAGTTTTTTTCATCAGATTATTATTTTGTAGATATAAAAAAACCAGCATTATGCTGGAACTTTTATTTTACACTATTTCAACAGTTTAAAATGGTGCCCGGGGCCGGACTCGAACCGGCACGCTTTGTGGGCGGGGGATTTTAAATCCCCTGTGTCTACCTATTTCACCACCCGGGCATGTCGGCAATGATAGATGAACTGCCTAATATTGGCAAGAATATCTGAAATTATTTGTAGTTTTTTCAATCAACTACTCGTTTTTAAATGAGCTGGTGTCAATGCTGCGAATCAATCTGGCAATATTTTCGCAGCATCGACTCAGATTTTTAGGGCCATTTTGCAGTGCTGTTCTAAGATCACTGCTTTGATCAAGTATTCCGAATATTGCAGTAATGCCTTCCTCATACAGACTTTCGATTCCTTCACCCATATAGCCTGCACAAACAAAAACGGGTTTATCATATTTGTGCGCAAGACGTGCTACTCCGACGGGCGTTTTTCCAAATTTGGTTTGAAAATCAATTCCTCCTTCGCCTGTAAACACATAATCGGCCTGATATATGGCTTGTTGCATATCTAACAGATTAATCACTGTTTCTACGCCAGACTGGATTTTGGCTTGAGTAAACACCAAAAGCCCAGCAGCTAATCCACCCGCTGCACCAGAACCTGCAATATCTTGAACTGTTATATTGAGATGTTTTTCAATTAAATTGGCAAAGTGAGTGAGGTTTGATTCAAGTTGTATAACCATTTCAGGGCTTGCACCTTTCTGTGGGCCGAATACATGACTTGCACCATTTGGTCCTAATAAGGGGTTGTTCACGTCGCTAGCAATGATAATTTCAACGTTATTCAGGCGTTGATCTATTTCGGAAATATCTATGAACTGAATGTCATTGAGATAACCACCACCTAACTTAACGGGTTGTTTCTCTTGGTCTAGAAATTTAACTCCTAAAGCAGCCGCCATTCCCATGCCTGCGTCATTGGTCACACTTCCACCTAAACCTATAATGATTTGAGAAACACCGTGATCCAGTGCTAAGAGAATCATTTCACCCGTTCCATAAGTTGAGGTAAGTAAAGGGTCACGCTGTTCGGAAGAGAGAAGGTGAATACCATTGGCTTTTGCCATCTCAATGATTGCTGTTTTGCCCTGATTGATTAAGCCAAAATAAGTTGAGATTCGCTGTGAAGGTAAAGGTCCCATCACTTCAACATCAATTTTTTGTCCATGCTGAGCATTAATTATGGTATCGACTGTACCTTCACCACCGTCTGCCATAGGGTGCAAAATAAAATGAGCATCAGGAAATACCTTTTGCAGCCCACTTTGCATCGCTTGACAAGCTTCAAGTGCAGTCATACTTTCTTTAAACGAATCTGGGGCGAGTACAAAAGTTTTAGGCATGGGTGACGGCAGCTTTTCTGGAGTAAATTGTTAATTTAAAATCAAATGCTATTTAAGATAACATCGCTTTAAAACAATACGAAATATTTTAATTGGGTGATAATAATGAAAAAAAGAATGGAGCAGTGGACTTTGACGGATCGCTTTGTATTCGCAGGATGTTATGGATTATTAGGTTTGTTTTTCGGGTTTCTGATTGCACTATCTATGGCGAAATACTTAGATACGGGCTTTAGTTCTTCTATGATTGTTTTAGTCATCAGTTTGACATGTACATTGATGGGTTTTTTTGCACCTGATACTGCGAGTCGGTGTTTGAATAGATTATGGCTTTGGTTTAAATATTGGTAAAAAGGATAATTTAGACATAAAAAAACCAGCTTATGCTGGATTCTTTATTGGCACCATTTTAACTGATTTAAAATGGTGCCCGGGGCCGGACTCGAACCGGCACGCTTTGTGGGCGGGGGATTTTAAATCCCCTGTGTCTACCTATTTCACCACCCGGGCTTTTTACCAAATTTGGAGGCGGAGGTCGGAATCGAACCGGCGTACACGGAGTTGCAGTCCGCTGCATGACCACTCTGCCACCCCGCCATCATTTGGTGATGCACATATTAGCAAGCTTCAGAAAAAAAACAATAGTGATTTCAGCGAATATGCACAGAAAAACAACATCTAAAATAAAATTGACTCAATTATCATGTATCATTTGCAAAATCGAATTCATATCTACTTTGGAGATGTGCTGTGGCATTGGTTCTTGATGGTCGTGCATTGGCAAAACAAATTGAAGCTGACTTGCTGACACGTGTAGAAGCGTTAAAAGCAAAATCAGGTCGTACCCCAATTTTGGCAACGATTTTGGTCGGAGATGATGGTGCATCTGCAACCTATGTACGTATGAAAGGCAATGCCTGTAAACGTGTAGGTATGGATTCAGTTAAAATTGAATTGCCACAGGAAACGACTACTGAGCAACTTTTGGCTGAAATTGAAAAATTAAATGCCAATCCCGATGTACACGGGATTTTGTTACAACATCCAGTACCTGCTCAAATTGATGAGCGTGCCTGTTTCGATGCAATTTCTTTGAATAAAGATGTGGATGGCGTGACTTGTTTGGGTTATGGTCGTATGGCCATGGGCGAAGCGGCTTATGGTTCGGCTACGCCTGCTGGGATCATGACGATTTTAAAAGAAAACAACATTGAAATTGCGGGTAAACATGCGGTTGTGGTTGGGCGCTCTGCGATTTTAGGCAAGCCAATGGCGGCGATGTTACTTGAAGCGAATGCGACTGTGACGATTTGCCATTCACGTACACAGAATTTAGCTGAATTCGTAAAACAAGCAGATATTATTGTGGGTGCTGTGGGTAAAGCAGAGTTGATTCAAAAAGACTGGATTAAACAAGGCGCAGTCGTGGTCGATGCGGGTTTTCATCCGCGTGATGGCGGCGGTGTAGGTGATATCCAATTACAAGGAATTGAAGATATTGCATCGGCTTATACGCCTGTACCAGGTGGTGTTGGGCCAATGACGATTACGACTTTGATTCGTCAAACTGTTGAAGCGGCTGAAAAAGCTTTAGTTTAAGATGAACTCTACATTTCAGTGTTCAAAAGTGCCTCAGCATTTGCTTGAGGCGCTTCATCACGTGATTCCCCAGTGTGAATTATCACCTCAGCAATTACCAGAAACGCCAATTTCACTTTGGTTAATTCCACCTGTCTTTCCAACCGATCGTTTGGATGATGAAGTGATTCGACGTATTTGGATTGATACACCTTACTGGATTTTTTGTTGGGCTTCGGGATTGGCGATGGCGCAGTGGTTGCTGGCAGAGCCACAGCATGTCAAAGATAAAGTGGTTTTAGACTTTGGTGCAGGTTCTGGTGTTGTCGCCATTGCCGCGAAAATTGCAGGGGCTAAGCGGGTCATTTGTTGTGATATCGATCAGGTCAGTTTGGCTGCCTGTCGTGAGAATGCACTGCTCAACGATGTTGAGCTTGAATATCTGGATGATTTATACAAGGCAGAACAAGTGGATGTGTTACTTGCTGCGGATGTGTTATATGACCAATCTAATCGTTTCTTTTTAGATGAATTTTTAAAATTTGCCCCAGAAGTATGGGTGGCAGACAGCCGGGTCAAAAATTTTAGTCATCCTCAATATATGAAGATTGATGAACGTAGTGCCACAACATGGCCTGATCTGGATGAAGCAAAAGAGTTTCGCAACGTGAGTTTTTATAAAACGCTGTAAGTTTACAGCGTTTTATATTTGGAGGCGATTAAGTAAAGCTTATGAGCAGGTATAGCGTACAACTTTAAGTGTGCTGGGTTTCGTATCTAGTGCCTGACGAGTTGCATAGCCTTCACTGTTGTTGAGACTAGGAGAGTCCATTAATCCTACAGACATACGTGAGTTGCCGACTTGTAATCCATCCTGACTTGATTGATTTGCCGCAGGATTGGCGATTTCATTAATACTTAAAATAGATAATTTATAAGTTTGTGTGGTGCCTAAAACTTGTTGGCAGGCGCGTTGTAATTTTCGTTCATCAAGTTGTTGGTTAGAGCGTCCAGCAAGTGTATAAGCCAGTGTTGCAGAAGATGCCGTTTTATTTTCAACCTGATAGCCTGTGTTGCCGTTGTATTGGCGTGGGGTACTCTGACACGCAGTTAATACAATGACACTCCCTGTAATTAAAAATAATAAGCTTTTTTTCATGAGGTTGTTCCTTCTAATCGTATTTAAGTCAGTAGTTGAAAATATGCAGATGTATTTTTTATATTTTAAGCATTTACGGACCTAAACAAACCATAAAATTGTATTAACTTTAAAACCATTCAGCTTGGTAAATAAAATACGTACCGTATATGGCGGGTAAAGCTTTCACTTTGTGTTTAAATTTGCTAATTTCAAATGATCTTGATTAAAGATTGATAATAATAAAAGGGGGGAATCACACATGTCATCTCATTTTAATGATCTTCCTCTTTATGATGTTGCAGTGATCGGTGGTGGTATTAATGGGGTAGGGATCGCCAATGATGCTGCTGGACGGGGACTCTCCGTTTTTCTTTGTGAAAAAGATGACTTTGCGAGTCATACCTCATCTGCCAGTAGTAAATTGATTCATGGTGGTTTGCGCTATTTAGAGCATTTTGAATTTCGTCTGGTGCGTGAAGCACTTGCCGAACGTGAAGTTCTTATGGCGAAAGCTCCGCACATTATCCGTCCTTTACGTTTTGTCTTGCCGCATCGTCCACATTTACGGTCAGCGTGGCTGATCCGTTCTGGCTTATTTCTATATGATTATTTGGGAAAGCGAGAAAAATTACCTGCATCTAAGCGTTTGGTCTTGGATCAACGAAGTCCTTTAAAACAGGATATTGTATTGGGCTTTGAATATTCAGATTGTGCAGTAGATGATGCGCGCTTGGTGATTTTAAATGCGATGCAAGCTAGAGAAAAAGGGGCAGAACTGGTAACTAGAACTGAGTGTGTTGCCGCAGAAGTAATTGATGGTACATGGTTATTAACTTTGAAGCAGCAACAAACACAGTATCAAATTCGTGCAAAAGCCTTGGTCAATGCAGCGGGGCCGTGGGTTGAACGTTTTCTAAAAGATACGCTTAAATTGGATTCTCCTTATAAAATACGGCACATTCAGGGTAGTCATTTGATTATTCCCAAACTTTATGAGGGAGACTATGCCTATATTTTACAAAATGAAGATCGACGTATCGTATTTACCATTCCTTATTTAGATGAATATACATTGATCGGAACGACGGATCGGATTTATCAGGGAGACTTGCAGCAGGTCGCAATCACACAGGATGAAATTGAATATTTATTGACAGTGGTAAACTTGCACTTTGAACGCACGATTACTCAAGCAGATATTATCGAAACTTATTCAGGGGTTCGACCCTTATGTGATGATGAGTCAGATCAACCCTCAGCAGTGACCCGAGATTATACTTTGGCAATGACGATGCTGAATGAGACGGTGCCGTTGCTATCGGTATTTGGGGGTAAGTTAACCACCTATCGAAAACTTGCTGAATCTGCACTGGATGAATTAACCCCTTTTTTCCCTGAGTTACAGACTGCGTGGACTGAATATGAGCCATTACCAGGAGGGGAGTATTTTAAAAGTTTAGATGGATTAATTCGGGGGATTCAGCTCAGAATTAAACATATTCCAATCGAAATTGCGACACGTTGGGCGAGTAGTTATGGCACTCGTGTATGGCAGTTGCTCAGAGAAGTCTATACTTTGGAGGACTTTGGCATATATTTTGGGCACGGGCTCTATCAACTTGAAGTCGATTACTTGACCAAAGTGGAATGGGCACAATCAGTAGATGATATTGTATGGCGGCGTAGTAAACTGGGATTAAAATTTGGTAAAGCTGATATGACATTATTGGATGATTATCTTCAAAGCGTTCTAGGTCATCAGCACAGCAAGATTGCTTAATATCAATAAAAGCTACATAAAGTCAATTTATGCAGCTATAAAACAATTGATCGACGTTTAGATTTCCTTACCGCCTAAACTTTGACAATCTACATTCGGTGCATTCCATCTGACTGCTGTTCCTGTTGCTACAGGACGAACGATCCGCCATGGCCAAAAGCCAAAACGTTGACTCGCATTATAATCCACAATCGCATTGGCATTCAGTTTTTGCGCAGCATTGCCTAATTTTGGATAGAGTTCTTCTACACTTCCATAGGTGCCTTTTGCAACTTTTACACGTTTAACGACCACATATTGCTGCGATGGAACACCACTAATAAGACATACCCCGAAATGATTCTTCGCTTTTTCATTTGCTGTTACCTCATTTGCATGGGTGGTGTTGCAAAGAACAAGTAAAGACAAAGTACAAAGAACAAGTTTTTTCATTGTTTGTTTCTCTTTGGTTGTAAAAAAATAAAATTTATCAGTATATTAAAGATTATTTGCCGATATTTCTTAGCATATTGCACATAATAAAACAGGCCATTTAAATGGCCTGTTTTATTATGCGATTAAATGATTTAGTGGTTTTTAACCGCATTTAATAACGCTTCTTGGCGTTCTTTTAATGCTTGTGGTAAACGATCACCAAGTTTGTTAAACAATTCTGTGTGGCTTTCGATTTCAGTAATCCACTGATCTTTGTCTTGTGCCGTGATCAGATCAAATTCTTCTTTAGAAAAATCTGTACCTGCCCAGTTAAGATCGTCATAAGTTGGAACATAACCAATTGGTGTTTCAACTGCATTGGCACGACCTTCAACACGGTCAATCATCCACTCAAGCACACGCATGTTTTGACCAAAACCAGGCCATACAAAGTTACCTTCAGCATCACGACGGAACCAGTTGACGTTGAAGATTTTTGGTAATTTATTGCCCGCAGCTTCAGCTTTTTCACCGACTTGCTGACCCACTTCTAACCAGTGTTGGAAGTAGTCCGCCATGTTGTAACCAGTAAATGGCAACATAGCAAATGGGTCACGACGTACTACGCCTTGTTGACCAACAGCCGCCGCAGTAGTTTCAGAACCCATGGTTGCTGCTTTATAAACACCATCAACCCAGTCAAATGCTTCAGAAACTAAAGGAACCGTATCGGCACGACGACCACCGAAGATAAATGCAGAAATTGGAACACCTGCTGGATTTTCCCAGTCAGCATCAATAGAAGGGCATTGGCCTGCTGAAACAGTAAAACGTGCATTTGGATGTGCTGCTTTTTCACCATTTACATGAGGTTGACCTTTCCAGTTGGTCAAGTTTGCTGGAACTTCTTTAGATAGACCTTCCCACCATACTTCACCGTTATCAGTCACAGCAACGTTAGTATAAATTACGTCTTTGTGTAGGGTTGCCATACAGTTTGGATTGGTTTTAGTGTTTGTACCAGGCGCAACACCGAAGAAACCAGCTTCAGGGTTGATTGCATACAGACGACCATCTTCACCCGGTTTGATCCAAGCGATATCATCACCAACAGTTTCAATTTTCCAGCCTTCATAACCTACTGGTGGAATCAACATTGCAAAGTTGGTTTTACCACAAGCAGATGGGAATGCTGCTGCGATGTAGTGCTTTTCACCCTGAGGGTTAGTGACACCTAAAATCAGCATGTGTTCAGCGAGCCAGCCTTGTTCGCGGCCCATTGCAGACGCTATACGAAGGGCTAAGCATTTTTTACCGAGTAATGCATTGCCGCCGTAACCTGAACCGTAAGACCAGATTTCACGCGTTTCTGGGTAGTGAACAATATATTTTTCAGGATTGCATGGCCATGCAACATCTTTTTCGCCTTCAGCAAGAGGCGCGCCAACCGTGTGAACACAGGGTACAAATTCGCCATCAGTGCCAAGAACGTCATAAACCGCTTTGCCCATGCGTGCCATTTTACGCATGCTGACAGCAACGTATGGAGAATCAGTTAATTCGATACCAATCTGTGCAATGTGGCTGCCCAAAGGACCCATTGAGAATGGAACCACATACATGGTACGACCTTGCATTGCGCCATCAAACAAACCGTTGAGTTTTGCGCGCAT
Organism: Acinetobacter septicus; assembly: GCF_019355975.1. Taxonomy (NCBI): domain Bacteria; kingdom Pseudomonadati; phylum Pseudomonadota; class Gammaproteobacteria; order Moraxellales; family Moraxellaceae; genus Acinetobacter; species Acinetobacter septicus. The sequence continues at coordinate 3,368,778 of NZ_CP079898.1, forward strand.
CGCTGCTGGCGCTTCCCAGTTGTTTGTCGCACCCGCATCTTCCTGTTTTTCAGAACAGATGAACGTACGGTCTTCAACACGCGCAACGTCAGAAGGGTCAGAGTTTGCAAGATAAGAACCTGGATGTTTTTCTTGGTTGAGTGTTTGCATTGTGCCGTTGGCGATCATCAAGTCAATCAGACGTTGATATTCTTCTTCGCTACCGTCACACCACTCGATTTTTGCAGGTTTGGTTAATTTTGCAATTTCTTCAACCCATGCAATAAGCTTAGGATGACGAACGAATTCTGGTGCGTTCACTTGGGTCATGGTGAGGCCTATTTAAAAAACGTACTAAAGTACAAATCTAGATGCTGAGATACAGCAAGTAGATGAAGTAAAAAAAAGTGGCGCTATTAAAGCATAAAATGACAAAAAAAATAAGACTAAAGACTAAATTAGAGTAGTAGGTCGAAAAATAGTTTAAATCTATTTAAATCAACAATTTAATATAATTATCAGGCATTAAATATATGTATTAAGATATGTAATATATGTTATTTTTTAATTAAATGTGTATAAAAAACAAAGTCTTGTTGTTAAAATAAATTTGAGAACAATTATCGATTAAATAAATGATCATCATTTAAATTTTACATAAAGCGTATTTTATTTGTCTAATTCTTGGACAAAAATAGGATAAATCATCAGCTTAGAACCATAAATATGCCAACACTTCGACCTTTATCCCTTATTTATAATGAAAAATCTGGATTCCATGCATCCAATAAAGAAGGCGTATATGAGCAAATCATGACGATATTTACCCAGCATGATTTTGAGATTCAGGTCTTTGAATTGAGTGTTGAGGATAATTTCGACGATTTTATGCAGCAAGTTCTTGTGCGTCATCATGGTGATGATCATGGTGTGGTGGTTGCAGCAGGTGGGGATGGGACATTAAATGCAGTGGCTTCTAAGCTCAAATACACAGATATTCCGATGGGGATTTTGCCTTTAGGCACGTTTAACTATGTGGCGCGCGTTTTAAATATCCCTCAAGATTTGCTTCAAGCGGCTGAGGTGATTGCAACGGGAACACCTAAAAATGTTCACTTGGGAACGATCAACGACAGAATTTATTTAAATAATGCCAGCTTGGGTCTCTATCCTTTATTTATTCAAAAACGAGAGCAATATAATCAGCGTTTGGGTCGACATACTTTAAATGCATATACATCTGGGCTTGATGTCTTAATTCGTGATCATAAAGAATTAAAACTTTCATTAACTGTTGATGGGCAAGTTTATCCTGTTAAAACATCGCTGGTCTTTTTTGGCAATAATAAATTGCAATTACAAGAAATGAACCTGAATATTGCTGAATGTGCTGAAGAAGGTCATGTTGCAGGCATTGTAGTCGCCAAAAGTGATAAATTGAGTTTATTTCGCATGTTATTTCAATTGATTAAAGGGGATCTCGAACATGCCAAAGATGTCTATAGTTTTGCTGCTGATCAGGTAGTGGTTGATTCAAAAAGTAAAACTTTAACGGTTGCTGTAGATGGCGAAATCGAAGAGTTGAAGACACCTTTGACACTTGCTGTGGCAAAAAATGCATTAAGTATCATGGTGCCTGTCGATGCTACTTCATCTGTCTGATTTGCATTTTGGTACGGAAAAGCCAGAATGTCTGATTGCAATCGAAAAATTTTGTCAGGAACATCAACCTGAACTGATTGTGGTGAGTGGGGACTTAACCCAACGTGCAAAATTTATTCAGTTTTATAATTGTCGGCAGTTTTTGGATTCTCTTAAAATTCCATATATTGTGGTGCCAGGGAATCACGATATTTCTTTGTATAATTTATGGAATCGTTTTTTTTCTCCATTTGCGCGTTATCAATTCTTTTTTGGTGAATTAGAGCCAACTTTGCAAACTGAACATTTTTTTATTGTTGGGGTGAATAGTATTCGTCGGCGTTACCATACGCGAGGATATATTTCACTGGAGCAAATTCAGAGAACCAATGAAACCTTAAAACACGCGCCTGATGATAAGTTGAAACTGGTGGTATTACATCAACCTTTTTATACTTCTCCAGATGATCCACATGGAATAAAAGATTGTCCAGTGCTAGGGAGAATGGCACTTGAAAACTGGAGTCGAAGTGGTTTATTTGGTGTGTTGCATGGGCATTTACATAAAACTGCGGTCTATAACTTAACTCAAATCTATGATTTGAAAATTGATCATCCTGTTTATGATATTCATGCGGGTACAGCAACCTCTTATCGTTTACATAAAGGCTTGCCGAATAGTTTTAATACAATTTCAAATGACGGACTGATTCAGCACTTTTGGTTCGATGAAAGGACAAAATCCTTTGTTTTGCACAATTAATCTGAAGCTAAAAACAAGCAAAGTGTTTGAGTGTTTAAAAAAGACACAAAAAATAGCATTTTTTTTGATTTTTCCCCTTGAAGCGTTTTTTTCCATCCCCACAAAAGTGTCATCAAATTCATTTTGGTGCTTGCTAAAGCAATAATCATGGTAAGCATCATTTATCAAATCATAGACTTAGTCTGATGGAGTTATTTATGAGCAACATTCGTCCATTACATGACCGTGTAGTAATTCGTCGTGTTGAAGAAGAAACAAAAACGGCTGGCGGAATTTTATTGCCAGGTTCTGCTGCTGAAAAGCCTGCTCAAGGTGAAGTAATTGCAGTAGGTAATGGTCAAATCACTGACAACGGCGTTCGTGCACTAGACGTTAAAGTGGGTGATAAAGTGTTATTTGGTACTTATGCAGGCACTACTGTCAAAGTAAATGGTGATGAATTCTTAATTATGAAAGAATCTGACATTTTAGCTGTACTTGAAGGCTAAATTTTTACTTAACTCATTGATAAATAAGATCAAACAAAGATAGAAATATTTGGAGTAACAAATGTCAGCTAAAGACGTTAAATTCGGTGATTCAGCCCGCTCAAAAATGATCGCAGGTGTCAATGTTCTTGCAGATGCAGTGAAAGTGACTTTAGGCCCTAAAGGTCGTAATGTCGTGATTGATCGTTCTTTTGGTGCACCACATATCACTAAAGATGGTGTGACGGTTGCCAAAGAAATCACCCTAAAAGATAAGTTTGAAAACATGGGTGCGCAGCTTGTACGTGAAGTATCAAGCAAGACCAATGATATTGCGGGTGACGGTACAACCACTGCAACTGTACTGGCTCAGGCGATCTTAAACGAAGGGATCAAATCAGTGACTGCTGGTATGAACCCAATGGATCTTAAACGTGGTATCGATATCGCGGTGAAAGCGGTTGTAGAAAATATTCGTGCAACAGCGAAACCTGCTGATGACTTTAAAGCGATTGAGCAAGTCGGTTCAATTTCTGCAAACTCTGACGAAACTGTGGGTAAATTGATCGCTCAAGCAATGGAACGCGTGGGTAAAGAAGGCGTGATTACCGTTGAAGAAGGTTCAGGCTTTGAAGATGCACTTGATGTTGTAGAGGGTATGCAGTTTGACCGCGGCTATATCTCACCATATTTCGCAAACAAGCAAGATACTTTAACTGCTGAACTTGAAAATCCGTTCATTTTGTTGGTTGATAAAAAAATCAGCAATATCCGTGAATTGATTACTGTGTTAGAAGCAGTTGCTAAAACAGGTAAACCACTTCTTATCATTGCTGAAGATGTTGAAGGCGAAGCGCTTGCAACATTAGTTGTGAATAACATGCGCGGTATCATCAAAGTATGTGCAGTTAAAGCACCTGGTTTTGGTGATCGTCGTAAAGCAATGCTTCAAGACATTGCAATCTTGACTGGTGCGACAGTGATTTCAGAAGAAGTGGGTATGTCGCTTGAACAAGCTTCTCTTCAAGATTTAGGTACTGCGCATAAAATTACGGTATCTAAAGAAAATACAGTGATTGTCGATGGTGCTGGTGATGCCAATGCGATTGCTGAGCGTGTTCAACAGATCCGTGCCCAAATTGAAGAGTCAACTTCTGAATACGACAAAGAAAAACTTCAAGAACGCGTTGCTAAATTAGCTGGCGGTGTTGCAGTCATCAAAATTGGTGCAGCAACTGAAGTTGAAATGAAAGAGAAGAAAGACCGTGTTGATGATGCACTTCATGCAACGCGTGCTGCGGTTGAAGAAGGTGTGGTTGCTGGTGGTGGTGTTGCACTGGTTCGTGCTGTAAATGCACTTGACGGTTTAACAGGCGCCAATGATGACCAAACTGTGGGTATCAATATTTTACGCCGTGCAATTGAAGCACCACTTCGTCAAATCGTATCAAACGCGGGTGATGAACCATCAGTCGTGATCAATGCTGTGAAAGCGGGCGAAGGTAACTATGGTTACAACGCTGCGACAGGTGTATATGGCGACATGCTTGAAATGGGTATTCTTGATCCAGCGAAAGTAACACGTTCTGCGCTTGAGCATGCAGCTTCTGTTGCAGGTTTAATGTTGACCACTGAAGCGATGATTACTGATATTCCAGAAGACAAACCAGCTATGCCAGATATGGGTGGCATGGGGGGTATGGGCGGTATGATGTAAACCGCGCACATGTTGTTTAAGTTATTGTAATTTAATAATATTTAAGCAGTATTTATTAAGCTTACTCATAATGTTACTCACATTCAAGTTTGTTACAAAAAAGGTCACAAATTTTATTTGTGACCTTTTTAATTTTATAGATCTACTAGATCTCTTAAAAACTAAAGTCATCATATTAGATAAGAATTTAACTATTGGATGAATGAAAATATTGAAAAAATACGCCTGAGAAAAATCAGGCGTTTTTGACTTAGAACAACAGCTATTTCATTCTGACGTAAGAGTGGAGTTTTCCTCATGAATAATACAGGAAAGGACATAGCTATTAAGCCAGTAATTTTTACGTCCATCTTTGATTGGTCTTGTCACGCGACCAGTTTTAATTCGATCATATAGCTCCTTTTCTGAAATATTCATGCGCAAAGCGAATTCGGCAGTAGATACTCGACGTTCGGTATTAGTTAGGTCTATAGATACAGCCATTAAATATCTCCTTCAATAAAGTTTTAAGAGAAAACCTCTTAAAATAAAGGCTATCAAAATATAAAAAAAAAGATGAGATATATGGAAAAAAACCAAAAAAAGATGAGATATATGCAGAAAATAAAAAAGATGAGATATGTTTAAAAAAATAAAAAAAAGACTTATTTTTTTATTATATCAGTAAATAATCTTTTGTTAGTTGTCAGTAATAACAACGTTGACTACTCAGCTCATTTAAAATAAATGAGATAAACGTATACTGCATTTTCTTTTAATCTATATTTTTATTTAAAAGGATTTTTAGGATCAGATAAAATCGCGTTTTTCTTATCGTTAAATTTTCTACCTTGTTCTGAAAATTTAAATTCATTTATTTCATATTCTGAAAATACTTTTCTGCTAAAATAATTTTTAGTCTGATAAAGCTCTATCATCTTAAGTGTAATATCAAGATAATTCATTTCAACATCTTTAGATTTTAAAAATGATATAAGCACACTGCCAAGAAAAAACTTCTCATGATTCTCTTTCTTCCTATTTTTTATCTTCTGATCTCTTTGCTTATACGAATTATTCAAAGATTTTTTAATTTCATGGTGTGCTTTTTGTTTAATTTCATCGGGAATTTTTTTATTATAATTTTTTAGCATCCTTAATGCTATTTTTAATCTTTCATCAGTCTGAGAGGAAAGGTCTTCATATCCACTAAAATCAACAATGTCCTTTTCAATATCAGAGCGATCACTTTTTTTGATTGAGCAGATAGAGTCAATTAACTTTTCAAGTTTTTGTAATTCTAAAACTTTGTGATATTTATTTTTTAATTTTATTATATCTTCTTCGGTAAATTGATTTACAGGTTTAGATTGAATTAATTGAAGTACCAACTCATCTGAATGAGTACGTCTTGCTATCTGTTTTAAATTTTTTTCAACTCTTAAAGTAATTTCATCTACTGTTAATCTAGCTCTAGCCATTTTTAAACCATCTGCACTTAAGAAAATGTTGGTATATCACAGAGTCTAAAAAAAAATCGTCATAAGTTGAGGTTTTCAAAAAATACTACTCTTCTGTTAATTTGAGCTGTTAATTTATGGCTGTTAATAGTGGGACAGATAAAAAATCTTTTTTGCGAATGCAAAAAAGATTTTTTATATCTCGTATCCGTGTCTTTTAAATTTCGCTTCGCTTTCATTTAAAAGACACTTCTTCTCGTGCTGCGCAGCCCTGTTAATTTTTAAGTCTATGATTTTTAATGGTTATAGGGTGTTACTCTTATTTTTAATTGGTGTTACTCATATTTTTATTAAGTGTTACTCTTATTTAGTTAAGCTGTTACACGTTTTTTATGAATAGCCTATATATCTGTTTTTATTGATAAAAATTGATATTTTTTAACTTTTTCAGCCTGTTACTCTTATTTTTAGGTTTTGTTACTCATGCAGTTTTATTGAATGTGTATTTTTTGATCTAAATTTAAGTTTTTTTCATTTTTCTTCACGAAACGAATCATGAAATTTTAAAATTTTGTAGGATCCGATATTCCAGTTAAATTAATATCGGAAGTAAAAATGTATTATTTTCATTTAAGTCATAACGTTAAAGGTAATAGTCAAATAAAATTGAGTGACGGTCATTCAAAGTATCGACTATCAAAAAGTGCCTATCACTATATTACTCGCACCTTATATTTTTCTAAGCATAAAAGTGAGATTGAAGAGCTTGAATATTGTGCTTCATATCATATGCCAGCTTGGGTCGATAATCATCCCGATCAGTTTTGGTATGCGGCAGATCAATATACAAGTGTGACCCGACGAACGTCATCACATATTACAATCGCTTTGCCAAAAGAATTGGATAAAAATCGCCGTATTGAATTGTCTGAAATGTTAATGCATGAATTTTGTGGTCAATATAAAATGCCATGTACAATTGCAATTCATAATCATGTAGCTGCGCTAGATGGACAGTCAGAACAACCACATTTACATTTATTATTTTCTGAAAAAAGTATGCTGGATAATATACAACGTTTACCTGAGCAGTTCTTTAAACAATATCGTCAAAAAAATCCTGAAAAAGGTGGTGCATTAAAAATTACTGCGGATGTGCTCGGATTTCGTCGTAATATATTATTTCACTATCGAACAAAAACTGAAGAAATAATAAATGAATTTTTAGAAAAATATGCGCCAACCAAGATTGTAGAAATCTATGGTATTCAATTAGAAGTGAGTAGTGCGGTGTCATGTTTATCTAATGAAGATTATAATAAAAAATATGGAACTAAATTAATGGATGTTACTCAAGTTCCTAGGGAATTATTGTATAGCACTAACCCTGAAGATCAAGATGAGGTGGCAAATTATAGAAAGGAGATTCGGGAAATTCGTCAACATAACCTGTGTGAACTCTATAAAAAAGAGTATGAGTTAGAATTATCTAAAAAACGTGAACAGGAAAAGGAAAATACACATCATCTTGATCAATCGAAAAATCTAGATTTTGAGTTTTAATATATAGATGAAAAACCCAAAGTTTGTTATCTCTGATGAGCCAGTTCAATGGATTTAATCAGTCTTTGTTCAACCTTTGATTTAATCAAATGATCCATCTATGGACTTTAATAGATGAATCATTTGAAATTGGTCTTAGTACGATTTGACCTACTTCTTTAAATAATTTTCCATTTGCAATTGCTCAACCGTGTGCCATTGGTAACGCTCTTGTCCCGCAAATGTCTGTTTGATATATACAATATGTTGAAGAATTCGCTTTTGATATTTTAATAGTTGTTGAATACGTTGATCATCATAAGCAATATCTACACGTTGCTGTCGCAGTGCCTGATAAAAATGGCGGTAATTCATTGCCATATTTTTTAATATTTCCTTTGATGCAGGAGGGTGGAGTGGTTGGCTTAATCCCTTTACTGAATAAGATTCAGGCGTTACAAAGTTGGGGCGTAGACGGGATTCTTTTGCCACTTTTAATGAGGGTTCAACTGTATTTGATTTAACCTTGATATTTTGAAATGCCTGTTGAATTGACTTTATTAATACAGAGGGTTGCGCGGCTTGAGCAGGCTTCGCCAAGGATGGTGTGATTACTACTGGATCAGAAGTTGTAACTACCTCGTTAGGTTGATTTCTTTGCTTGTCATTCGAGCTAATGAGTTGTTTTAACTTTTTATAGTTAATCGTATAAAAATTGGTTTGTAGCCATTTATTCTGTGCCAATTTTTCAATGATTAAAATTCCAGCCTGCTTTAACTTAGCTACGATTCTTTTAATCGTTGATATGCTATACACGCCAAGTGTGGTTTGCCATTGCTCATAGCTGTGAAACCAGTATTTTTTACCATTATAAGTTTTGCCCTCGTTATTTTCTAAACAGTAATGCAGTTTCTGTAGCAAATGAGCGGCAGCCACGCCAAACGCTTTTGCAAGCGTTGGCGAAGCGATCAAAGGATAGTCTCCTGAAATCAGGAGATTGTTCTTATTAGCTTTGGGCATAACCAGCTCCAAGCAGTACACGCTGTGCACGTTCAATCATCTTTTGACGTTGATGTGTGCGGAATGCCCAGAGAGAGGAGAGGTTATTATTTTGATTGAGCTTTGCAACTTCAAGAATTTGTTCATCATCCATCTCACGCATACACTGACGAATGATTTGATGTGCTTGTTCAAGCTCATTAAGTAAGGAATTTGCGGTATCAACTGCAATATAAAGATTGGCCAGCGTTTGACGCTGCGGATTTGAAATTGTTTCACCTAGTTCAACAATCAGTTGAGCAGTTAGTTTTTTAGCTGTGCAAGTGTTTGCACCATGAAGAATTGCGTTCATAGTCGTTTCCTTGTAGATAAGTTTTAATACTTACCTCCATTACTTCTCACGGTAATGGTGGCAGCAAAACAGGGGTGAGAATACCGTTCTACAAGGTACGGCCAGCCAAAAGCTGCCCTGTCAAGCTGCCATAACGACTGCTAAACAGTAGACAAAAAAATAGCCGCATAAGCGACATTAATTTGCGCTTGTAGAATATAACAGGTTCTCACGCCTGTACACAGATTTTGCTGTGTAAGATTAGCTTAACTGGGTATACCTTAACCTGTCAACGATTCAATTTGATGTTTTTACATATTTTAACATTAAATAATTTATTGATTAACCTGAAGATATTTTGGATTGCTGACGGCTAGGAAACTGTTTTCAGAAGTGTTTATGAACGATGGTCATTGTTCAATGTTTGTTGTTTTTCTTGCTTTGAGGACTCATCTGAATAGGTCTTATATGTGTTTAAGTCATAAAACTTAGAGTGACTGCTGTTAATCATGAGCTGAATTCATGATCGATTTGTCAGTGCCTCAACAATGTTTAAGGCTTTCACTAATCTTTTCTAATATGAATGGGTTGAATCAGAATACTACCCTTAGATGTATTGAATAAGTTCATAAAATGATAAGTCTATTCTGAATCATAACTTACATGACTAAACTCATTTCAATCAGCCAAATATTTAAAGGTGTGATTGGGAAATTTATTGATTTATTTTATTGTTTTATTTTACTAAAGAAGAAAAGTTCATTTTAGACCCATCCATAAAATCAAAATAAGCTAATCGTTTGGTTTAATTTGGTCTAATGCGAAAAATCAACAACTTAGATTAAATGCGTTTATTCCAAACTGATTGTCCAGATTTTAGTATTGCTAAAATTGACTAAAGCGCTGGATAAAATTAATATGGGCTCGCTGGCCTACATTGCCAGTCGGTTTTGACAGACCGTCCAACACAAGAACATTAAGGGACTTGTCCTTTAGTGTTTATCCCCTCGTGCCCCTCTGCGGTGGAACGGGAGGGGGACGTCTTCGGACGTGCTGGATTCTTGTGTTCCAGTCTGTCAACCCGCTCTCGTTCTGCCACCATTATTTGACAGTAATTGGTAGAACTTCTTTAACACAAGGAGCTTCTCATGCTGTATCTATCTTTTCTCATTTGTGCCACGCCACCTGTTCAACCTTGTTGTGCTTTTCAACGAGGACTATACGGCTAATTTAATTTTTAGGCTGTATTAAAAACTTTTAACAAGAACAATCCAACGGTGGATGGCTAAATCATGCCTATAAAAAAAATAGACCTTTTTATATTTATATCTGCTGGTGATTGTGAATTGCATTGAACATGCGGGGAACAACCATGACTGAATTAACCAAACCTAAAATCATTCCAATCGAAAACCGTCCTCAGAAATCCAAGCTATTTTTAAAGTGTGTGGTCTTGCCGATTGTGATCTTTCTGATCATTGGCAAAATCTTTTCCTTTGGTGCTTTCGGCTATATCTTCTTTGGATTTGACCTATTCTGGTTTGTGATCATTTACTACCTCTATCAATATGGAAATACCTATTTTGACGGAATGACCGAACAACTGAAACGTCAGGGTGAAACTTTTAATTATCAAAACCGTGGTGTCTGGATTAACTCTCAGGACAAAACCATCATCCTGTTTGATCAGCCTGATCAACGTCTAGTGAAATATCCTTTCGACTACATTACCTCTGTGGGTCATTACAATCTGGTTGAAGATCGCTTTAGAACGACAACCACGGTGATCAGTAACCCAATGATGGGAACTCATGTTAACCAACAAGTCCATCGGACACCGATGAAACGTGAGTTCCAAGTCAATATTGGAACACGGGATCAATTTAAACCAGATTACAGCCTTAAAGTGCTGTTTCCTTGGCGTAGCCCAAAAATGGCCAGTGAAATCCGTCAACTCCTTTCGGCTGATCATTATCAATAACAATATATAAATATAAGGCAGTCAATCATGATGATTTCAAAAACCTTTATGCCATCTGTGCTGATGATGGCAATCAGTACAGTCATGGTCGGTTGTGGAGGCGGTGGTTCGGGAGGAGAGTCCAGTTCATCCAATGGTGGTGGAACGGAAAATCCTAATAATGGCAGTACCAATCCTAAGCCTGTAACTTGTGCTGAAACTCAATATCTAGAAGAGGGGACATGTAGAAATAAGGCGCCGCAGAATATTCAGGCATTCTCATTGAGTAACCTGATCCAAGGTCAAAGCTATCCATTATCGCTGCAAACAGATCAAGGTCTGGCAGTGACTTTTAGCAGTAATACCCCCAACATCTGTAGTGTAAATGATAGTGAACTTAAAGCCCTAAAGGTTGGACAGTGTACTCTGGCACTGACACAGGCTGGTACAACAAAAGTTCTACCACTCAATAGCCGCATGACCGTCAATGTGACTTGTGCTGCCGATCAATATCTAGAAAATAATGTTTGTGTAACTAAGGTCGAGCAAACCATTACCCCACTCAAAATCAAATACATCCTGACGGATAGTGTGTATTCACTGGATACTGAATCCAGTGCCAAACTTCCCGTCACGATTAGCAGCCTTTCTTCATCAACCTGTACGTATAGTCAGGGCGAACTCAAGGGGATTGGGGCGGGTGTATGTACTCTTAAACTCACCCAAGAGGGTGATACCAAAACACTGGTAGCAGAGAGTAAAACCATCAGCTTTGATGTGTTTAAGGCTTCATCTATGAGTGATGCCCCCAATATTAATAACTGTTATGCGGGTAAGCTCAGTGCAAAGTTTAGAAATGAATTCTTGAGTGAAATCAATACAGTTCGCTCCTTGCATGGGTTGCCAAGTATTACATACGACGATGCCCGTGAAGATGAGATGATGCAGACCGCACTGGTTCTTGCGGCAAACAACATCTTGACCCATTACCCCGAAGCCAACACAAACTGCTATTCCGATATTGGTGCGGTGGGTGCAAGAACCAGTAGCCTAGAAATGGGGGTAAGACAGAATAAATATGACTATTCACCTGCGGAAAGCATTACCAATATGGTGCATGACAAATTAAATCTGTTTGCAGGAGATGTAGGACATCGACTCTGGATGCTCAATCCATTCTTGAAAAAATCGGCTTATGGTTCAGTCAATGCACCATCATTCAAGGATACCCGATTCCCTTATGTGGTCGGTACGTCCTACAAAGTGGTTTATCCCTTCGATAATCCAACCACTGCACCACTCGGTGTGATTGCCTATCCCTACCACAACTATCCAGCCAAATATTATATGGCGGGTTCAATTCTCTCGATTTCAGTTTTAACCGATCAAAAGAATTTCTTTGCCAATCGCAATGTGGACTACGCCAAAGCTAACGTTGTTGTCACTGAACGAAGTAGTGGTGCTAAACAGAAGATCAGTAATATCCGTTATGAAAATATCGGAGTTCCCAACCATATCCAGTTTAACTTTGACGATTTGAAATTGAACGTGATCTACGATGTCAAACTCAGCAATGTCTTGGTGAATGGTCAGCCTAAAGAATATTCCTACTGGTTTAACGTGAATGATCGGTAAGCGAAAATAAGGACAACAACAAAATGAGATGTATGATTAAAGAATTTCTTGTCACGAGTATCTCGCTGCTCATGATACACACCGCGACGGCTCAACCTATTTCTGCCTCATCTTTAACACTGGAGCAAGGCTTATCCTGTCTGGATTGGACTGAAAATGAACAATCTTTTAATAACCAACTGGCGTTGGGTGACAGGGCAGATATACCAACACCAGCGATCGCCAAACTTCAGAAACAATTTCAAAAGCAATATAGCAAGCAAAAGACGACCATTATCGATGATTCAGACGATGAAAATTTCTGTCAGGACTGCCCTGAAACAACCGTCTATCGTCCTAGAAACAAAAGCAATCCGATTCAACGCATTGAGACCTCAATGCATGTCAGTGTTGCAGGAGCAAGTACATCGATCTATCGTCGAGATGACATCGCCACAACTAAACAAAAAATTGAGAGCGGATTAAATATTAAATTCAGTCGCCATACAGGGCAGCAATTCAAAAGCTTTAAACAGCAGTGGGATAAAGCTTCTATGCATGATGATCAAAATAGAAGTAAAACCCAAAAAGTCTTTCAGCAATATCCACATTTAAAGGTCTTTAATGGCGAAGTCTTCCAAAATCAAAAGATCTATACACCCAAACAGATTTATATTTATAGCCAGCCCTATAAACGTGACACTTCTTATCTGAATGATATGATTGCTTTTATCAGTCTTTATGACAACCCAGTCAATTCTTCACAACACATTTTACAGTGTGGCTTTATTGACAATGTGTTTTAACTTCCAAATAAATAAAGAGTCAAATCAAATGAAAAAATTAATATTCGCAGGATTATGTTTAAGTCTTTCAACACTAGCTTGTGCTGGTGCAAAAGAAAGCCTAGTAGGAAAGCGTCTGGTCTTAGATTTGCCAGATACCGAATGTGCGGGATTATCTTTTGCCAAAAATGGTAAGGACGCAGCAATGTATGCCGAAATGGGGCAATGCCAAGATCCTTTACCACTTCGAGTAAAATGGCTAGATGACAAGACCTTTATTCTAATTGAGAAAGTACGAACGAATAATATTTCTCCACCACGTAGCTATTTATATAAAGTTCAAAGCGTTAATCAGCATTATGTAAAATTGACCCAGATATGGACGGGGTGGGGAGATTCAAAAGACGATACGCTAGGCTATTATTTTAAATAGCTTGATCTAAGGTAGGCTAAATATATAAAGCTAAAGCGATAATTGACCAGAGGTTTTTAAAACATGAATTACTACGCAGAGGATCCCTTCTAGATAATTTAAACTAGGAGGTAATATGCAAAAGCTGAAATTTCAGTACCAGCGCCCTGTAAAAATCGATCCTAATGATGGTATCCGAAAACGATATCCCCATATGAGGAATGCTTATTTTAAAAAGTTCAGTACATATCCAGAACGTAGTTTCTATTTTTTTCATTTGATCGAATATAAGGATTATCCTTTAAAACTTCGTGTTGCACGAGGTTCTGGTTTGCCAGAAGAATGGGATGATCTTCCATCTTCAGTCTACAAGGTAGCTAAAAGCTGGAAGCATAATTCCAAAAGAAAGCATCAGTACTTTAAAGAGGATGTTGCCTAAAATTTATTTTATCTAAAAATAAAGGAATAGTTTTTCCCTTATTTTTTGCTTAATGCCGAATTTAATAATTACATACTTATCTAGCAGTAGCGGATGATTTGACGACTGTAGAAAACTTAGCTCAAATTTAGCTTAATAGCTGCCCTAAAAAATGGGTAAGTATTAGATAGATCGGATTTGAGCTTATTCATACTCCTTTTGCTGATATTGGTAATAGTTTCGAACATATTCATTCTCAAATGTTGAGGAGAGAGATTTACTTTAATAAAACTTTTTAGTATTTTGTTAGCAAATCAGTAGTATTTCCATCGCTATGCGTTCAAGTAGGTTGTCTAAGCTTATACTCGCATTTATCCTGTTTTTGTTTACGATAACAATTACCGGAGTTCATGCGTGGGCGCCTGTCTTACTTGAGAATATTGAACACCAACATGAGTTAAGTATTGTCGTTGAGGATGATGCATCAAGTCATTGGTCTTTGCAGCATTATAGTGATTCTCTTAAAAACTCTACTGATCATGACGCTGAAGCACATAGCTGGAAGAACATTGATGAGCCAATTTATCATCATTCAGTAAAACCAATTTCTTCTGATAGTGATCTAAGCATAGATCCAGTCTTTATTCTGAGTTTCGCACTTCCACTAGTTTTATTCTTTTTCCAGCTTTTTGAAAAGCCTATTTATCGAGCCTTTTTAAAGCGGCGATCCCCTCTAATATTTAGTAATTCTTATACCTACTCTAAAAACTTAATCGTCCTACATAATTGATTTTTCTATACAAAAATTAATTTTAATTTTTTTGTATAGGTAAAGTCATGTCTAAAAAATATCAGATATTTCTTACCTGTGGATTTGTAGCAACAGCAGCAAATGTATTCGCAGAAACGAATTATGCTGAACTACAAAAGCAGGTAATCGCAAGTGATGCTGTACTCAATAGCTTAAAGCAGTCCGAGCAAGCTTATGAAATTAATCAAAAGTTTGCTGGTAGATTAAATAATCCGACTTTCAATGTGGAGTTGGATAATCTCGGTAATTCTAAACTGAAGGATTTGGATGGCCCAACAACCTTATTGGGACTGTCACAAGAGATTCCTCTTAGTAATAAACTTTCCTTGAGAAAACAGATTGCGAGTTTTCAAGGTGATCGTAATCAGTTCGAAATAGCAAAGCGTCAGGCTGAACTCAAAGCAGATTTAAGAATCTGTATGGCGAATTGGTATGTAGCTACTCAGCGTGCTGAAATTTATTCTTCTGAGAGTAAATTGAATGCCAGACAAGCTAACGTTCTTTCCGAACGGCTTAAGTACGGGCGAGTAATTCCTTCCGATGCTCAGCTAAGCATAGCACTTTCATCTGAGTCGAAATTGCGCCATCAAAATGAAGTGAAGAAGATTCAGTTCCAGAAAAATCTGTGTTCTAAGTTCACTTCCAACCTGCCAAGTAATGCATTGGAGGTTCCGTTAAGCTTTAATTTCACAAACAAAATAAGTTTGTCTGAGCAAGAAGCAACGCTGAGTTCGAAGCTGAAAAAGACTCAGTTTGAACTGGCCCGCAAAGAAGCAATACCAGATATTACTTTGGGAGTCGGGGTTAGGAACTACCAAGAAACCAATGACAAAGTCTTCCAAGTTTCAACGTCAATACCCCTCAATATCTTTAATCGAAATAAGGGCAATATTGCGATTGCTCAAGCAGAGCATACGAAAGCAGAAACACAGTCTATGCTTTTGAGTCGTAACTCTAAAATTGAATTGGAAAACAAATCTATTGAGGTTTCCAATTTAATTGATGCGATTAAGCAATATGATCAAACCGTTTTGCCCGCAACAAATGAAAGCCTGCGAATTGCAGAGATGGGTTACCAAGCAGGGAAAAACTCTTTACTTGAGTTCAATAACATCAAGCAAATTTGGCTAGACAAACATCTTGCTCGATTCGATTTGTGGTTGGCTTTGCAGACAGAAATTGCAGAAGTCGAGCGCAACTACATTACTCATTTAGATCAAGAATAAGGGCAAGAATATGAATAAACAAACCAATACATTGATTGCAACTGGTGTCGTTGCCTTACTTATCGTCTTATGTGCTATTGCTTGGTATAAAACCGGTAATAAGACACAAGTGAGTGGACATGGTGAGGTCGCCGAAGAAAAAGTAGCTGTAGCTGGAGATGAGAAAGGACCTCACGGTGGTCGGTTGTATCGAGATGGAGATTTCTCTGCTGAGGTTAAGATATTTGAAGAAGGAGTGGAACCACACCTCCGTGTTTATGGGTATTTGAATGACAAGCCGCTTAAACCTGAAGACTTAAAAGCGAATATATACATTAAGCGTTTAGATGCTGAGCAAAATATTCAATTTAAACCAGAGAGTGATTACTTGATTGGAAATGAAATTGTCTATGAGCCACATTCGTTTTTAATGGTTGTAAATGTCGATTATCAAGGGAAAAAACATACTTGGAAGTGGGATACGAAAGAAGGTCGTGTCACCATGTTAGACAGTAGTATTAAGAGCAGTGGTTTAGAGCTCTTAAAAGTTGAACCAATGATGTTTGAAAATGCTTTGGAACTGAAAGGTGAGTTGAAGTTTCCTGATAATTTTGAAAGCCTTGTTGCACCAAAAGCCAGTGGAACACTGATAAAAACCTACCGTAATATTGGGGATAAAGTAAGTCAAGGAGACTTACTTGCTGTTGTCCAAAGCCAAGATTTAATTCGTTTGAATGCGGATCGTAAAGTTGCTTTGGATACTCTACAGTTTGCTCGACAAAAAATGGAACAAGAACGAGCATTATGGCAAAAGCGTGTATCACCTGAGATTGATTATATTTCTGCAAAGAGAGATTTTGATGCTGCTCAAACTCGTGCAAATGAGTTGAATAACTTAATAAGCTCTTATGGCGGTTCAGGTAATGGAACAGTTGAAGTTCGTGCAGCAATGTCAGGAACAATATTAGAAATCCTTGGTGCTGTTGGATCTAATGTAAGCTCTTCAACCCCTATTTTTAAAATCGCAAATACTTCGCAACTCTTGGCGGTAGTAAATGTTCCTGCTGACAAGCTTAATGCTATAAACCCTACAAACAGAGTCAAAGTTAAACCTCAAAGTCCGACAGGCACAGAAGAGGCATTGGGCAAGATCAAATATATTAGTGATGTCATCGATACTAAAACACGTACAGCGAAGGTATTTATTGAGATACCAAATCAGTTTAAGTGGCGTTCTGGACAGTTAATCACGGCTCAAATTTTTGAAAATCAAAGTCAAAAGCCAATGGTTGTACGTGAAGATGCGTTACAGAATTTCCGTGATTGGGACGTGGTATTCATTCGTGTTGGTAACGATTTTGAAGCTCGACCTCTGGAGCTTGGCGATAAATACAATGGGTATGTGGAAGTTAAATCTGGATTACGAATAGGACAGGTTTATGCCGCAGGAAATTCATATCTTTTAAAAGCAGAGCTAGGTAAATCTGGCGCTACTCATGACCATTAAGGGGAGTAGCGAATATGTTTGATCAGATTGTTAAACTCTCGATTAAGAATCGTTGGCTTGTACTCATCGTATTCCTATTTGTCGGTGCATTGGGGGCTTATAACTATTTTAAGCTACCAATTGATGCTGTTCCCGATATTACGAATGTACAAGTTCAGATTAATAGTGAAGCTCAAGGACTCTCTCCAATGGAGATGGAGTCTCAGGTGACTTATCCTATTGAAACGGCTTTAGCTGGTATTCCAAATTTAGACTATACCCGATCAGTCTCTCGGTATGGCCTGTCACAAGTGACGGCAATTTTCAAAGAAGGGACGGATATTTATTTTGCCCGACAATTAGTGAATGAGAAGCTACAAGGGGTGACACCAAATCTTCCCGTTGGAATTGCAACTTCTATGGGGCCTGTTTCTACAGGACTTGGCGAAATCTTCATGTATACCGTTGAAAATGCCAAGAACAATCCTAATCCACTTTCACCAACGGAATTACGCACCTTACAAGACTGGGTGATTAAACCTCAGCTTCGAAATGTAGAGGGTGTTAATGAAATCAATACCATTGGTGGTTATCTCAAACAATTTGTAGTTCAACCTGATTATGCTTATTTACGTAGCATAGGGCTGGATCAGAAGGCGATTTTAGAGGCTATCTCTAAGAACAGCATGAATAAAGGCTCGGGGTATATTGAGAAAAATGGTGAACAGTATTTGATTCGTTCTGATTCTCAAATTAACTCAATTGAGCAAATCCAGAATATCCCGATTACGACGAGCAATGGTTATATCCTCAGATTGAAAGATGTTGCCAAAATATCTATTGGTCACGAATTACGTACAGGTGCCGCAACTAAAGATGGGCAAGAAATTGTACTGGGTACAGCATTCATGCTTATCGGTGAGAACTCACGAAATGTTGCTCATGCTGTTGATCAAAAACTACAGCAAGTTCAAAAATCATTACCAGAAGGTGTAGAAGCAAAAGCGGTCTATAACCGTACAACTTTGGTTGATGCAACGATACAGACGGTGAAAAAGAATCTTTTAGAAGGTGCGATTCTAGTAATCGTTGTTCTGTTTGTATTTCTTGGTCATTTCCGTGCTGCGCTGATTACAGCTCTAGTTATTCCATTATCCATGCTGATGACAATCACAGGTATGGTGAACCAAAAAATTAGTGCAAACCTTATGAGTCTTGGGGCACTAGATTTCGGGATTATTGTAGATGGTGCTGTTGTAATTGTTGAGGCTTCCTTAGCAAAGTTGGCAATTAAACAAAAAGAGCTTGGGCGAGTTTTAACAAGGCAAGAACGCTTTACGACTGTGTTTGAGGCGACTAAAGAATCCCGCAAAGCGATTCTCTATGGTCAATTGATCATTATCTTGGTGTATCTACCTGTAATGACTTTGACTGGTGTTGAAGGAAAGATGTTTACACCAATGGCTGCAACAGTGGTTATGGCTTTAGTGGCAGCAATGATACTTTCAATTACGTTTGTCCCTGCAATGGTGGCATTGGTCACTACCGGTGAAATTAAAGAAGAAGAGTCAAAAATCGTTCATGGTATCAAAAGGTTTTATAACCCAATTTTAGATTGGTCTTTAAATCACAGATATTTGCTAATTGCTTTTGTCTCTATTTTCTTTGTTTTTAGTGCAAGTCTTTCGACTCGTTTAGGTTCAGAGTTTATACCTTCCTTGGATGAGGGAGATGTGGCACTACATGCTTTGCGTATCCCTGGCACGTCGTTGACTCAAGCAATTGAAATGCAATACACGTTAGAAAAAGAGATTAAGAAAATTCCAGAAGTTCAGACTATTTTTGCCAAAGTAGGGACTGCTGAAATTGCGACTGATCCTGTTCCACCTAACGTTGCAGATAACTTTGTCATGCTGAAACCTCGTAGTCAGTGGCCTAATCCTGATAAGGAAAAGTCTGCGGTTGTTGCTGAAATTGAACGCGTATCTAAAGGCGTATATGGAAACAATTATGAGTTTACACAGCCGATTCAAATGCGTTTTAACGAACTTATTTCAGGTGTCAGAACCGATGTTGCCGTAAAAATTTATGGTGATGATTTGGAACAGTTACTTGAATCAGCAAACGCTGCCGCTAAGATTTTAGAGGGAGTCAATGGTACTGCTGATCTTAAAGTCGAACAGATGTCTGGTTTACCCATGGTTTCTGTTGAGCTGAAAAAAGACATGATTGCCAACTATGGGCTTGATGCAGAGGATGTGCAAAAACAGGTTTCTAGTCTAATTACAGGCGAGACAGCAGGTAAGGTGTTTGAAGGAGATCGAAAGTTCGACATTGTGGTACGCATGGACCAAAACTCGGTAACAGACCTAGAGAAGCTTTATCAGATTCCTGTGAGTTTAGCTGATGGTTCGAGTGTTCTTTTATCAGAATTGATCGAGTTAAAAAATGTTCAAGGACCAAACCAGATTTCTCGCGAAAATGGTAAACGTCGTATCGTCATTACAGCAAATGTTCGTGGAACTGATATTGGTAGTTACATTTCAGAAGCACAATCTAAGCTGACTGCTGATTTTAAATTACCAGATGGTTATTGGCTGACTTGGGGCGGTACGTTTGAGCAAATGGAATCTGCTTCAAATCGTCTTATGGTTGTAGTACCGATTGCTTTAATTCTGATCTTTGCCATGATCTATATGGCTTTAGGTAATGTTAGAAACAGTATCTTGGTATTCACAGGTGTGCCATTTGCACTAACAGGTGGTGTGATTGCTTTAGCACTACGTGATATCCCATTCTCCATTTCTGCGGCTGTGGGTTTCATTGCCTTATCGGGTGTTGCTGTGCTGAATGGTTTGGTTCTTGTTTCAGCCATTCAGCGACTTAGAGTTCAAGGTGAAAGTGTCATTGATGCAGTGAAACATGGTGCAATGGAAAGACTCCGTCCCGTGTTGATTACAGCTTTGGTCGCTTCATTAGGTTTTATTCCGATGGCCTTAAACGTAGGCATTGGCTCTGAAGTTCAGCGCCCAATTGCAACTGTCGTTATTGGTGGGATTATTTCATCAACCTTACTGACTTTGATTATTTTGCCAACCTTATATGTGTGGTTTAACCAAGGTAGGTCAAGAAAATCAAACGATGCTGCTGAACAGGTTGTTTAGGGGCATCTTTAATGACAAATATATTGCGAGATAAACAAAGCAAATTTGTGATGATGTGGCTAGTCTGCATGATCAGTCTCGCTTTATGTTTGCACTTTAATGAGCATGTAACTGTAAATGAATTTCAGAGACACGTTTCAATTGATGCAATTCACTCTCACCATCATGAGATAAGTCAACAACATTCACATAGTCACCAAGATAATTACTATGAACATTTTGTTGGCTATGACGCACTTAAATCGACCGCTTTAGCCCATCTCTTAAAGGGGATATCGATTCTAGATTGGTCAAAAGAATATGTTTATCTGATGGTGAGTCGTATTTTTAAACCGCCCAAAAAGTTAATGGATTTTCAATTCATTTTAAATTTTGGAGTTTGATATACATGCAAATTATTGCTTCACACATTGTGAAATTAAGTGCTTACATAAAGCTATTACTTGCTTTATTCATTACATTGGTAAGTCCTACACTTTTTGCTCATGGAGTAGCAGAAGGTGATAAGGGCTATATTCAAGAAATTTATGGCGTTCAAGTAATTCCATTCATCTATTTGGGTGCGAAGCATATGGTCACTGGATATGACCATCTATTATTTCTTGTTGGCATTATCTTCTTTTTATATCGAATGAAAGATATCGGCTTATACGTCAGCCTATTTGCACTTGGGCATTCGATTACGATGCTGGTAGGTGTTTATTACAACATCTCGATAAACGCCTACATCATCGATGCAATCATTGGTTTTTCAATTGTTTATAAGGCTCTTGATAACTTGGGGGCTTATCAACGTTGGTTTGGTTTTCAACCAAACACGAAAATCGCGACTTTAATTTTTGGTCTGATTCATGGTTTTGGACTCGCAGTAAAAATTCAGGAATATGAAGTTCCGAGTGATGGACTGTTGGCAAATTTAATCTCATTCAATATTGGGGTTGAATTAGGTCAGTTTATGGCTCTGTGCATCATCTTGTTATTAATGACGTTTTGGAGAAAGACACCTTATTTCTTTAAAACAGCTTATCAAAGCAATGTCTTCCTCATGTTTCTCGGTTTTTTACTTGTTGGCTATCAACTTACTGGCTTCATTACTCAATAAGGATCTAAATTATGTATAACGCTGAAATTCCAAAAGATATCGAATTACCTTCATCAAAAAAGTTAATTAAATCAAAAGCAATTGCTGCCGTAAGTGCTGTTGTTGTGCTAGTTACCTGTGTCATGCCTGCGGAGTATGCAATTGATCCGACAGGTATGGGTAAAGTGCTTGGTTTAACGAAAATGGGAGAAATCAAACAATCACTAGCTGAAGAGTCGGAAAATGGTATCAATGCTGCACAGGCAGTGAATAGTGTTGAACAAATATCAGTGGAAACTTCGACTCAAACGGCAGCTGATAATGCTCAAATGATTATGCCTGCTATTAATAAAGAGAGCATTAGTATTGAGCTTAAACCGGGCCAAGCAACCGAAGTGAAACTGACAATGCCACAAAGTGCAAGTGTCAACTTTGATTGGAAAGCAGTAGGAGGCGGTCTTAACTATGATACTCATGGTGATCCAGTGAATGCTCCTAAAGGGTTCTATCATGGCTATGGTAAAGGAAAGAATGAGACAACTCAGCAGGGCGTCTTAAAGGCAGCTTTTGATGGCAAACATGGTTGGTTCTGGCGTAACCGTACTGAAAATCCAGTGACTGTAACTCTACTTGTAGAAGGGCAGTTTAGTGAAAT
Organism: Acinetobacter septicus; assembly: GCF_019355975.1. Classification (NCBI taxonomy): domain Bacteria; kingdom Pseudomonadati; phylum Pseudomonadota; class Gammaproteobacteria; order Moraxellales; family Moraxellaceae; genus Acinetobacter; species Acinetobacter septicus. Next base: position 3,391,247 of record NZ_CP079898.1, read on the forward strand.
GAAGAAAGTCTTTTAAGTTTTGATCAATCTCCTTGGAATAATATTCCAAGGAGATTCAATTGCTAAAGAAGTCAGGTTCTAAAAGGAATCCATAAGATGCTAGAAGTACTAAAAAACACAACATATCGGCATTTGTTTTTGGCCCAAGTAATAGCGCTAATCGGAACGGGGTTAATCACAATCGCCCTAGCTTTACAGGCATACGATATTGCAAAGGGAGACGCAGCCCAAGTTCTCGGTATTGCATTGGCAATTAAGATGATTGCTTATATCGGTGTAGCACCTATAGCATCTGCATTTGCTGAGAGATTACCAAGAAAACAAGTATTGGTTGGACTAGATGTTATTCGAGCATTAACAGCATTGTGTCTACCGTTTGTGACGCAAATTTGGCAAATTTATATTCTCATTTTTATTTTGCAATCTGCTTCTGCTGCATTTACACCAACATTTCAGGCAATGATTCCAGATGTTCTTCCTGAAGAAAAAGACTATACCAATGCTTTGTCATTGTCTCGCTTAGCCTATGATTTGGAAAATATTATCAGTCCAATGCTGGCAGGTTTCTTACTCACTGTCATGAGCTACCATAATCTGTTTTTAGGAACAGTATTGGGTTTTATCGGTTCTGCTTTGTTTGTAGTAAGTGCAAAATTACCAGTTGCCAAAGTACCTGAATTTAGAGGTGTTTATAGTCGTATAAAGCAGGGAGCTAAAATTTATTTTAATACGCCAAGACTTAAGGCTTTGCTTGCTTTAAATCTAGCAATTGCATCGGCGAGTGCGGTTGTGATTGTAAATACTGTTGTACTGGTTCAATCGACATTTAAACTTACTGAAAATGCAACGACATGGGCATTTGGTTTATTTGGTCTTGGATCAATGTTATCGGCTTTTGTTTTGCCAAAGATATTGGATAAATTTCCTGATCGATCAGTTATGTTGACTGGTACAACAATTCTTGTAATCGGGCTGTTAAGTGGTTATTTCATTACATCCTATAATGGTTTGCTTGCACTCTGGTTTGTACTTGGTATTGGATATTCTGTTTCACAAACACCTACAGGCCGTTTAATTCGCAAGTCTGCATCGAGTGAGAATAGAACGTCATTGTTTGCTGCCCAATTTGCTTTCTCTCATGCTTGTTGGTTAATTACTTATCCATTAGTTGGATGGTTAAGTACCAATATAGGCACATTACAGACTTTTATTCCGATGGCTGTTATTGCGATTATTGCTCTCATTCTTGCATTACGTTTATGGACAACTAAAGATGAAGATTTTCTAGCACATAGCCATGATGATTTACCCGCAGACCACGATCATGTGGTTCAGCACCAAGTCAATGGTGTACATGTGCATGAGTATGTGATTGATGACTATCATCAAAAGTGGCCTAAATAATTCTTTTCGACTAATGGCTTAGAAGTAACCCGTTTATTTGTTGTACAATTTCAAACTTGTTTTATCGTTCAATAAAAAAGGTGAACAACATGAAAAAACTAATCTTTGTATGTTTAATGGGGCTTGCGGTAACAAATGCTTTTGCTCATTCAGGTGGTACGGATTCTTCAGGCTGCCATACGAATAGCAAGACAGGGGATCGTCACTGCCACTAATGGTACAAAAAAGGAAGCTTAGCTCACTGCTGTCCCATAGTTAAACTTAAATAAAAAAACCTGAGTCCAAAGTAGTTAAAATATAAGTGCGAACAAACACTTCAACTACAAGGATTCAGGTTTTGTCACATCAGAATACCGTATTTCATCAATTACTCAAACCCATTCTAAGACAAGATTTTGAACGTCTGGCTAAACTGCACCACTCTGGGCAAAAATTAAGATCAGCCACCCGCTGGGATCAGTTTGTTGCCATATTGATGTCCCAACTTTCTTGTCGGCAAAGCTTAAGAGACATTCAATCCAATCTCGAATCCCAGCAGGAAAAGCTCTATCATCTTGGCGCGAAGAGAATTGCGCGAAGCACCTTAGCAAGACTCAACGAAGAACAGCCCGCCAGCCTGTATCAGCAATTGTTCACACAGCTGCTTCAGCGCTGTGAAAACTCTAAAACTGCACATAAATTTAGATTCAAAAATCCGCTGTATTCACTAGATGCCAGTCATATTGATCTTTCACTGTCATTGTGCGCATGGGCAAAAGTGCATGAATCCAAAGCCAGTATTAAACTCAGTGTTGGCTTAAATCACAGCAATACCATTCCTGAATTTGTAGCGCTTGGGGATGGTATTGAAAATGATATGGTGCAAGGCAGAGCATTTAAATTTCCTGCTGGCAGCATTATCGTCTTTGATAAAGGATATGTTGATTATCAATGGTTTGCTCAGTTGACACTTCAGAACGTCAGCTTTGTAACCCGGCTACGCCCAAAGACAGTTTATCAAGTTAAATCAAGCCGCAGCGTATTAGAGACTAAAGGGATTATTGCGGATGAATGTATTGAATTGAGCAGTGCGCATGCCAAGAAAAGAGGCGCACCTGAATTATTAAGACGTATAGAGTTTTATGATACAGATAAGAAAAGAACATTCGAATTTCTGAGCAACAACTTTCATCTGGCAGCATCCACCATTGCTGCAATTTATAAAGATCGCTGGAAGATTGAGTTATTCTTTAAAGCCATCAAGCAGAATTTAAAACTGAAGTCATTTCTAGGTCGAAGCCGCAATGCGATACAAACGCAAATATGGATTGCATTAATTGCCTATTTGCTGGTGAACTTCGCTAAACACATGGCACAAGAAGGATGGAGTGTTCAGCGTTTACTGAGAATTATTCAGGTCAATTTATTTGAAAGGAAACTTTTAAGGTCACTCTTTGTGCCTGATAAAAAATGGCGAAAACAAGAAGAACCTCAATTGAGGTTCTTCTTGTGATATTTGTGGGACAGCAGTGAGCTTAGCTTCCTTTTTTATTAAGAAATAAAACTATAAGTTTATGCACCAATATATAGAATCAAGCCACAGAATGCAGAGGCAAAAATCACATACATGACTTTGACTTCAAAATGGAACAAGGCGATGAATGCTGCAATTGCAATGAATGCGGCTTCATAGTTGAAAGAATGGTTGAATCCATTGGGCCATAAAACGTGATAACTGAAGAAGAGTGCTAAATTCAATATTACTCCTACAACAGCAGCAGTAATTGCAGTCAAAGGTGCAGTAAACTTTAATTCATTGTGTGTTGATTCAATCACTGGGGCGCCAGCTAGAATGAAAATGAAAGAAAATAGAAACGTAAACCAAGTAACAATGACAGCACCTAAGGCACCTGCTAAAAATACATGATCACTTCCTAAAAGTGCATGATTAAAGCCACCTAAAAATCCGACAAATGCAACAACCATAATCAGTGGGCCGGGTGTACTTTCACCTAGTGCTAAACCATCGATCATTTGTGTTGGACTCAACCAACCATAAAAATTTACAGCACCTTGATACACGTAAGGTAATACCGCATAAGCTCCACCAAATGTTAGCAGTGCCGCTTTAGTAAAGAACCAAGCCATTTGTGTATAGGCATGCTCCCATCCCAAGGTAAGAGTCAAACCTATAATGGGTGTAAACCATAAAATTGCACCGATAAATAAAATTTTTCCTAAGTGCTTCCAACTAAATATGGCATGTTCTGGGGTTGGAGTATCATCATCAATTAATGCTGGACCATAATCTTTTTTACCTTGCTGATGTGAACTTCCACCAGTAAAAAAGCTTGGATATTTTTTACTTGCCAAGTATCCAATGATTGCAGCGCTTAGAACAATTAAAGGAAACGGAAGGTTAAAGAAAAAGATAGCAACGAATGCAAGTGCAGCAATTGCCCATAAAAACTTATTCTTTAATGATCGGCTGCCAATCCGGTAAGTTGCATGAAAGACAATAGCAACAACAGCTGGTTTGATTCCATAAAAGAGACCAGCAATGATAGGAACATCACCAAACTTTACATAGACCCATGAAAGGGCGATCAGGATAAATAAAGAAGGTAAAACGAATAAGACACCAGCAACAATACCACCTATAGTCCTGTGCATTAACCAACCTATGTAGGTTGCTAATTGTTGAGCTTCAGGTCCGGGTAATAACATGCAGTAGTTGAGAGCGTGTAAGAAACGTTTTTCAGAAATCCAACGTTTTTGTTCAACGAGTTCTTGGTGCATGACAGCGATTTGTCCTGCTGGCCCACCAAAACTAATGAACCCCAATTTCAGCCAGAATAGAAATGCTTGCCAAAATGAAATTGACTGTATTTCTTGTTCTGGTTCTATAACAAGTTCTTGTTCCATGATTATTCTCTTGATAGGTTGGCATATAAGCCATCGAAAATGTGATTCGATAATGCAAATAATTGATCATCGTCACTTATCTGACTTCGAATTCCTTGAATAACTTTTTCAATACCGATTGCTTCGGGAGGTTCAATCCCACCTACATCAAGGTAATGAACAATTTCAGCGATTTTCTTTAATGCAGGTGTTTCTAGATCAAAACTATGTAAAAGAACTTCGAAGGTCACCCAATGATTGATATGACTGAAAGTTGCACCATCAAAATCGAATCCTAATGCCTCTTCTGGGCAGTCACTTGGCGTTTCTAACCAAATGAATGTTGGTGAGGTATCAATAAATGTCTTGATTAGCCATGCAGAAGCTAGGCGATCAATCCAAGGTCTTTTACGAGTTGCCCAAATTCTGTTTTGATAACTAGCTTTATCGAGAAGTTGAATATGAGCTTGTATTGCTAGTGGTTCATTCACTTCACCAAGACGTGCAATTGAAAGTTCTAAAGAGGAAAGCTCATTTAGAACCTGTGCTTGAGTTTCATCGGGGTAGTAGTCAATTTCTACAAGCGCATCGATACTTTTTCTTAATTTCCGGATTTGCTTGAGCAGCTCTTTCTTTTCATCTTTGGTCTGCCGATCTCTTAATTCAGACAGTTGTTTATAGAGAGCATCGTATTCTTCTTTCCGACTGAAAAAAGAAGCAAGCTCAAGATTTAAGGGTTGTTCTGCATGAAAGATATAAGCAGCCCCTTGTTCTGAGATAACATCATTAGCAATAGGATCAAACTTTTCACTATGGGAAATAGGGAGCAAATAGACGCCATCTCTTAGAATTGCTGCGCCGCTTGCTTTGAGAGATCGCCAGACTCTCATACGAGTGGTTGTATTCTGTGTAGGTAGCGAGGATATGAGCAAGGATATTTTCATGTAATATACTCAACTTATTTGTTTATTATATTACATTGCTTGTATCGTGGTACAAATATTAAGAACTGATTTCTTATATCAGGATAAATATTAAGACGGGCGGCAGACAAGCTTTGATTGAAGTAAAATTAAAGTTGAAAACTATTCGATGTGTTTACGTTACTGATCTATTGTGTTGAAAAAAGGCTCAGTCGTAGTTAGCTTGTAGAGATGGCAATTTCTATTTTGAAGATTATGTTAGATAGCTTTAAAAAGTTTATGCTTAAGTTGTATATTATTATTTTTAGAAATAATAATATCTTAGTTATTAAGCTATATTCATAGTCGAATTTTTAAAAGCTTAAAATAAATAATTGGGGATAATAATGCGCATTGAAAAAATTAAAGTAGAAGGTTTTAGGCTTCTTGAGAATGTCGAATTCGGATTGGAAGAGAATTCAACTGTAATTGTTGGACGTAATAATAGTGGAAAGACATCTTTTACCAGTATTTTTGATTGTTTTTGTGGTGAATCTGGAACAAGATTTCGGCTAGAGGATTTTTCAGTTTTATCACGAGAAAAATTTTTAAAAGCTAAAGAATTAAGAGAGGCGGGGGAAAGTTCAGAAGTAATATTCGAAACACTTCCTCGAATTTCTCTTATACTTACATTTCAATATAATAAACTTTCTCCTGATTTAGGTTCTCTATCCCCTTTTATTATTGATTTAGATGAAGACTCTACAACGGCTATTGCGCGAGTTGAGTATCGGCCTATTTTGAAAAATATGCATTTGCTTTTTGACCTTACCCCATCTTCCGCAGTGGTTGAACCTCGTACACATTTTTATAAAAATTTGAAGGGTAATTTGTCTAAAGCTTATGGGGTTCATGTAAGTGCAATTGATCCTACTGATAGTACAAATACGAGAGATTTTGAAGGCACATCTGCTTTAACAGCATTATTACAATGTAACTTTGTATTAGCTCAAAGAAATCTTGATAAAACAAAACTAGGGGATGCTGATGTAATAGGTAAATTGCTTAGTGAGCTATTTAAGACAGCTACAGCACCATCTGCTGCTGAGGCAGATCAAAATTTAGCTATAAGATTAAAGCAATCTGTTGAAAATATTGAGCATAATGTCCAACTCGACTTTGATGGCATGCTTAAAGAATTATTACCAGTTATGAACGTAATGGGATTTCCAAGTCTTAATGATACTGAGATAAGACCAGAGACATCATTAAACGTGGAATCATTATTATCAGGGCATACTAAGGTCGTTTATAGCGGAGTTGATGGAGTACATTTACCAGAAGGGTATAATGGTCTAGGAACCCGTAATTTGATTTACATGTTGCTACAGTTAGCAAGCTATCACAAAATCTATAGATCAAAATCAATTAGCCCCGCTACTCATTTAATATTTATTGAAGAGCCAGAAGCTCATTTACATCCTCAAATGCAGGAGGTTTTTATCAATCAATTAAATGTGGCTGTTCAAAAATTATCGGAAAATTATTCTAACAAAGATAAATGGAATATCCAGTTTGTTATCACAACACACTCCCCACATGTTGCGAATGCTGCAAAATTTGATGCTGTTAGATATTTTTATAATGAAATTCATAAGATAGAAAACGTACGTCAGACAAAGGTTAAAGATTTTAAGAAGGGGTTGAGTAGTATTTCTGTTAAAGATCAAAAATTTTTACATCATATGACCTTAACGAAATGTGATCTTTACTTTGCTGATAAAGCTATCTTAGTTGAAGGGACAACAGAACGTTTATTAATGCCAAAGTTATGTCAATTAGTTGATGAGTCTCTTGATGAACCACAAAAACTAGCCAGACAATATGTTACTTGTGTTGAGGTTGGTGGAGCACATGCGCATATTTTTTATCCACTCCTTGACTTTCTGGAGTTGAAAACGTTAGTAATCACTGATCTAGATTCAACAAAAAAAGGCAAAATAACTAAGAATGGAAAACAGGAAGATGCATGGGTGAAATGCCCAGTAGTTGATGGTCAGAATACATCTAATGCTGCCATTAAAAACTGGTTTTATCCTAAAGAAGTCGATGATACTGGTAAAGTTAAGAAAAAAGCTAAAAATGAGGATAGTCAAATTTCCCCGTCAGTCTTGATTGCTAAAACTGCTCAAGAGAAACAAATTAAGTTCCGTAGAATTGCATATCAAATACCAGAAGATCCAGAAACTAATATATGCGCTAGAAGTTATGAGGATGCTTTCATATTAGCTAATCTTTCTAAATTTGAATTACCTGAAGGACAAGATATTGCTGTTGCTGCTTGGGAAAAAGCACAAGGGCTTATTAAATCTGATTTCGCCTTAGAATATGCAATTCTAATAGAAGATTGGTCGGCACCAAGATATATCAAGGAAGGTCTAATTTGGTTATCTGAAATGGACACTATAAAAAAATCAAACTATGAATTAACTACAGGCGAATAAGTAGCATGAGTGAGATTCTAGACAATCCAGCAATAATTGCAGCTCAACTAGCTGAAGCAAAAATTAATGCAGCTATAAAAGCAGGACGAAGTTTCCGGCTAGAAGCTGGCGCAGGTGCGGGAAAAACATTTTCTTTAGTTCATGCTCTAAAATCCATTATTAAGGAGCGTGGTAGATCATTAACGCAAACAGGTAAAAAAGTAGCTTGTATTACTTATACGGAAGTTGCAAGAAATGAGATTGCCCAAGAAATTGAAGACCATCCAGCAATTTTAGTCGATACTATACATGGATTCTCATGGGCTTTTATGCGCCAATTTCAAAAAGCCATAAGAGAGATTCTTATTGAAGATGATTCAAGAAAAGAAAAAGTTGAACAAGGTGGTGGCATTGGGTCTAAATCAGTGGAATACGAGTTGGGCTTTTTTGGTGTTAATGATCAGAAAATTACACTGAGTCATGATGATATCCCAACGATGATGGCTAAATTACTAAGTAAAGAAAAGTTTCGGAAAATATTTAGCAATCAGTTTCCGGTAGTTTTTATTGATGAATATCAAGATACCAATCGCCAATTTATGGATGCTATTACAGAGTATTTCTTAAAACCAAAGGTGGGACCACTTTTTGGTCTTTTTGGAGACCATTGGCAGACTATTTATGGTAGTGAATATGAATTGGCAGAGTATCCAATCGAAGAGATTGCAAAGGGATCAAATTTTCGATCAGTTCCAGCAATTGTAGATATATTAAATAATTTAAGACTAGACTTACCACAAGCTGTCAGTTCGCCAGATGCAAAAGGTGAAGCTAGATTTTTTCATACTAATTCTTATAAGGGGAAACGAACAGATGAGAGAAGTTCTAAAGATGATTTACCAATAGATATAGCTCGATCTACTCGTACAAGTTTGATACAGAGGCTACAAAATGAGGGGTGGGATATTGAAAAAACTAAGATACTGATGTTAAGCCATAATGTTTTAGCATCTGAACAAGGATACCCTCAATTAATTAAAGTATTTGACGGACGTAATGATCAATTTGCTAAAAAAGAAGACCCTGTAATAAAATTTTTTGCAGAAATAGTTGAACCAATGAGTGTTAGCTATAGCTTATCAAATTATGGTGAGATGTTTAAAATCTTTGGCTCAAGGCCTGCAATAACGAAGCATGAAGATAAATCTTGTTGGCGACGGGATATGGATCAATTATTAAAACTAAGACAAGAGGGGACTATAGGGCAAGTGATAGATCATCTTAAGCAGACAAAACGTCCCTCCCCCCCAGATAGAGTGCTTAGACGAGACGATGAGCTTATTTCTCTAAGAAATTCACCTGACACGGAAATGTCTTCAACACTACTTCGTTATAATAAATTAAGAGAAATTCCATATAAAGAAGTAATCGAAGTTACAAAGTTTATTGAAAAGCAAACTCCATTTGCAACTCAGCACAGTGTTAAGGGGGCAGAGTTTGAGAATGTATTAGTAGTTTTAGGTGGTGGATGGAATAATTATAAATGGCCACAGCTTCTCGAGTTGCTTGAGACTAAAAAGTTGACTAATGCAAACACAAAAGGTTTTTATAGAGCTCGTAATCTTTTCTATGTATCGATTTCTCGCCCAATGACGAGACTGGCTGTGTTAGCTACTCAGACATTATCTGATACAGCACTTGTAACAGTGAATAATCTATTTGGAAGTGAGAATGTAATAGAATTAAGTTTAGATACATAGAGTTGTTTTCAACTTATGTATCTAACTTTTTAAACATATTTTTTGGGAAAAAATGAGCCTGTAAATTATTTTGTGTAAGTTCCATTTTTTATAAATGATCTTTTAATCGATCATCGAACTGAATCGTAAACCAATTCATTGCTAAACGCCAATTTTGAATTGGCATCGTCCATTTCTTCGCAGCATTTGATGTTGCTAAGTAAATGACCTTCTTTACTGAGTCATCAGATGAAAAGATTTTCCTTTTCTTCGTTGAATGGCGTATTACGCTATTCAACGACTCAATCGCATTTGTTGTATAAATTGCATGACGTATTTCGGCTGGATAGCTAAAGATCGTTCGGATATTTTCCCAATTGGCCCGCCAGGATTCTCCAATTTTGGGATACTGGTGATTCCATTGATCACAGAAGATGTCTAGGGATTTTAAAGCATTTTCCTCTGTACTTGCCTGATAAATCGCTTTCAGACCCGACGTAACAGCTTTGTAGTCTTTCCAGCTTACAAATCTCAGGCTATTGCGTACAACATGCACGATACACAGTTGAATATCAGTATGAGGGTAAACAGAGGCTATCGCGTCAGGGAAGCCTTTTAATCCATCTACACAGGCAACAAGAATGTCCTGTACTCCTCGATTTTTTAGCTCTGTCATGACTGACAGCCAGAATTTGGCACCTTCTGTCTGAGCAATCCACATACCCAGTAATTCTTTTTGCCCATCCATATTGATGCCTAAAGCAAGGTATACGGACTTGTTAATCACATTGGAGTGCTGACGGACTTTGACAACAATACAGTCAAGATAGACAACAGGATAAAGGCTATCTAAGGCTCTATTTTGCCACTCAGTCACTTGCTCAATCACAGCATCGGTAACTTTGCTGATGAGAGATGCTGACACATCGGCATCGTACATTTCTTTGAAGAAGGCTACAATTTCCCTATTAGTCATTCCTTTTGCATACAGTGAGAGGATTTGGTCATCCATACTGGTGATGCGTGTTTGGTGCTTTTTGATAATTTGTGGCTCAAATGAACCTTCTCGATCACGGGGAATATCTAAAGCCAGTTGTCCATCTTGAGTTGTAATGGTTTTAGAACTAAACCCATTACGGCTATTTGAGCCTTTCTTGGGCTGATGCTTTTCATAACCGAGATGGTCTGAAAGTTCAGTATTGAGTGCAGTTTCAATCATGAATTTTTTAAAGACTGCTGTCATTTGGTTTAAGTCTTCTGGTGTTTTTAGACCTTTAGCCAATTCGGCAGCCATACTTTTGATTGTTGCTTCATCCATGTGAAGTACCTTTTGTAATTATCCTCTGAAGGATAAATGAAAATTAAGTACTTACACAAAATTTAGAACAGTCCCGAAAAAATAAAGAATTTATACCTATACTATAGATTATTATTTTTATCCCAACTATCTACATGTTCAGCCCACCATTGCATCATCGTTTTACGATCATTTAACCATTGAGCATGATTGTACGATGCCCTTGTTTTATTATCTGAAACGTGGGCAAGTTGTAATTCAACCCAATCCTTATTAAAACCATTCTCATTAGCCACAGTGGATGCAGTTGCTCTTAGAGTATGCATCCTGAACTCTAATTTCATATTACTCAGGGCTGTATTCAATGTGGTTTTACCCATCATTTCCCCGTCTTCTCCTGCAAATATATATTCACTATCTGGATAAAGTGCAAATTGCTCTTTTATGATTTCAATGGCTTGGTCAGACAATGGTACAACATGCATTCTGTTCTTTTTCATATTGCGCTTGCCAGCCAAAATATCAGCCCTTGATACTGCTGGAATCGTCCATGTCTTATCTTCAAAGTCAATATATTCCTTTTTACCTCGACGTATCTCAATGCTTCTAAGCCATGTGTATATTGCGGCTTTAATAGCATTTCGTGTGCTAATTGAGCCACCGTATGCATTGAGCTTAAGCATAAGTACTTTTTTTTCAGACTCAGTTAATGGTCTGGCATGGGTTACATCTGGCTGTTTAATGTAACCCCTAAGAACATAAGTAGGATCTATAGAAATGCGTTTTGTGATAATTGCATATTCCATAACCTCACCAATGATTTGTCTTACAAAAATCCCTTTAACTTCTCCTGTGCCTCTTCCTGATTTTTTGATTCTTGCCATAGTGCTATCAAGCACAGTTTTAATATCAATAGAGTCAATCTCATGAATAGGTTTGTTACCAATAAGAGGGTAAACATCTTTCTCAAAATAACTGCTTCGGCGTTGTTCCCATTCCTTGGATTGTTGAGCTTTTCGGGAATTTATAAATTCACTTGCGACTAACCGAAATGTACCATTATTTGCTTTAATTGCTTCAAGGCGTTCATTTTTCTGGTGACCTATTGGGTCTACTCCTTTGGCAAGTTGCTCTCGATATTCAATAGTTTTTAATCGAGCATATGCTAAAGTAATTTCAGGATATTTACCGATTGTGAGCATTTTTGCTTTAGTAAGAAAGCGGTAACGATAACGCCAGAATTTGCTACCAGATGGGCGGACTTCTATACAGAGCCCTGAATGATCAGCCATGCGGTATAATTCTTCACGTGGTTTTAATCTTTTGATTTTTAAATCGTTCAGCATATGTTGTGAGTAACGCTATTTTTGAAAGGGCTTACTCACAATCTTACTCACAAAAATTGGTAATTGCATGTATTACATTGTTATGGAAGGTTAGAATAAAAATATCGTTGAATCAATTGGATAGGTTGTAATGTGATTTGTATTTATAGAAGGTTAGATTGTTAATTGGCATTATCCAATCTGGAATGCTTTCAGATTAATCCACTGATTAAGGATTATAACGGTCCTGCCTGTGCGTATGTTACTGGACCGCTAGGTGGCTACACCGCCAACAGTAAAGGTGAACGCTTTATTGAATGTGATTACTGGAGCGGACAGATGATGTGGGAATTTTATCAGGAACTTGAAAGTGGTAATGGTCCTGTATTCCTTAAAGTTGATCATCTGGCCGAAGAGACTATCCAGACGATTGAGGAGATTTTACATAGCAATGAGCGTCCGAGCCGAGGGCGTTTTCATCAAGGGCGAGGCACAAATTATCGTCAAGATATGGTCGAGATGCATATTTCCGAGATTGGTTTTTGTAGTGGGCACAGTGCATCCGGCGTATGGGTGAACGAGAAAGCGGAAACTTCGGTCAAAGGCTTATATAGTGCGGGTGATATGGCCGCTGTACCGCATAATTATATGTTAGGTGCATTTACCTATGGTTGGTTTGCTGGAGTCAATGCCGCGCAATACGTGATGGATGTCGAAGACAGCAAGCTAAATCAGGCGGAGATTGAACAGGAAAAAGCCAGAATCTATGCGCCGTTATCTCGTCAGGAAGGGTTATCACCTGAACAGGTCGAGTATAAATTACGTCGCTTTGTGAATGATTATTTACAGCCGCCCAAAACACGACAAAAGATGGAAATCGGTTTGCGCCGTTTTGAAGAAATCAAGCAGGATATTTTGCAGATTGCGGTCCACAACCCACATGAGTTGATGCGCGCCGCAGAGGTATCTGTGATTCGGGACTGCGCTGAAATGGCAGCTAGAGCATCACTCTTTCGGACTGAAAGTCGTTGGGGGTTATACCACTACCGTGCAGATTTTCCCGAAAAAAACAACGAAAACTGGTTTTGCCATGCGCATCTGAAAAAAGATGAACAAGGCAATATGGTGAGTTTTAAAAAGGCCATTGAACCCTATGTGGTTCCGATTCATGAAAGTGAAGCACAGTCCTATGATCAGCTTCGTATCCAGAAAACGCATAAAGAAACTGTGACAGGTTAAACAGAAGGATCATGACAAATGGCACTTATTTTTAAAGAAATTAATCATCGTAGCGTCGCTCCAGTTTTGGTCGATGAAGATAAATGTATTGCTGACAAGGGATGTACGGTTTGTGTAGACGTCTGCCCGCTGGATTTACTGGCGATTGATCCGCATACCCAAAAAGCCTTTATGCAGTTTGATGAATGCTGGTACTGCATGCCGTGTGAAAAGGACTGCCCGACAGATGCGATTCAGGTCAATATTCCATATTTATTGAAATAATTTATTGGAAGAATGACCTAGAGGGTTAACAGCTGCATTCATAACATCGAAAAAGGATAATACATGTCTATTCAATACCCACAAGTGCTTGATCTTGATGAAGATGATCAAGAATTTTTTAGGCAGTTGAACACGAATGATGAAAAAATTCGTTTCATTACCCTGATGCACATTGCAGAAGAAGAACGCGAAGAACTTTTACCATGGTTACATTATGCACTACAGCATGATCCCGCAGTGATCGTTCGTCAGGAAGCGGCAAAACGACTAGAGGGTTGGGAGGATTCAGCATCCTTACAGGCATTGGCAAATGCCTTGAATGATGACTCAATGATGGTGGTCGATGCGGCGACACAAAGCCTGAGTGAAGTAAAAAATCCTGAATCTGCCGAGATCCTTACACCTTATCTGGACTCCAATAATAGCATGGTAAAAATTGCCATATTGCGTGCGCTTAAACCATTACGATCAATTGCTTCATATGACCGTATTTTGCAACATACCCAACATCGCGATATTCATGTACGTCGCGAGGCAGTCAGTGCTTTAAGCTGGTTGCAACAACAGCAGGCCGTAGACATTCTGGCTGATATTGCTCAGAACGATATTGATCAAGAAACACGTCGTATTGCGACTGGGGGGCTGAGCTATACTCAGCAGATATCGCCGCAAGTCAGCACTGCATTAGGAAGTGCTTTACACGCTCCTGATTGGCAATTGCGGGTCGAAGCAGCTTTGACCATCGGTAAACTTAGGGCAACTGCACTTGAGCAAGCCTTATTACCATTATTGCTGGATCCATACTGGCAGGTCAGAATTGCGGTGACCAGAAGTCTGGGATTGTTAAAATCAAGATTGGCGCTGGACGGTCTGGCAGAAAATTTCAAGCATGAGATCAGTAATTTACGTAAGGAAGTTGCACTGGCACTGGGTGAGATTGGTGGCGAGCAATCTACGCAACTACTCCGCGATCATGAACAGGATTCTGATCCTGAAGTGCGTAAAGCAATTCGTATCGGTCTGGATCAGATTCGGGAATATGCGCATGCAACTTAAACCGAATATCCATGTCGATGTACAACAACATACCGTTGCATTCAAATGGCCCGATAAGGATCTGTTCATCACCCATCAACAACTTCGCGAAATCTGCCCTTGTGGTTTCTGTAAGGCCAAACGTCTACGTCACCAAGCGGATGTAGATGCACATACTGTGCAAGTTACCGCTATGTTTGATCAGGGGTATGGCGCTCAAATCTGTTTTAGTGATGGACATGATCAAGGTATTTTTCCATGGGTATTTTTGAAAAATCTTGATCTATAGCTGATTTTTTGTTTTAGCCTATTGGCTAAAAGTTTAGGGTCTCCTTATTTACTTTTTTCCTTGCTAAACTTTGTAAAATATGGCTTTGATATTGGGATGTTTATATCTTACTTAAATAGGTATAAGCATCTTTGATTTTTTTGCCTTGCCCATCATAAAATTAGAGATATTATTTTTATCACCATAAAACAATCAACCAAGTGATTGCGATCAGGCTTAAGGCAACAAATTGAGCAGCGCTGCCCATATCTTTGGCATTTTTAGACAGTTCATGTTTTTCAAGTGAAATTCGATCCACCACAGCTTCAATCGCAGAATTAAATAATTCAACAATAATGGCAATGAAACCAACGCCAATCAGTAAAATCCGTTCAACTGGGCTGAAATCCAGACTGAAATTCACCACCAATAACACAATATTCAGCAAGATAATTTGTCTAAATGCGGCTTCGAGTTTAAATGCAGCTTTAAAACCCGAGATGGAATAGCTTGTCGCATTGAGAATGCGCTTGATGCCGTTTTGACCCTTGTATGGAGAAGGAGAGGTGGTTTTCATGGACATTTACCGTTATCAAATGATGCTTTGAAGTTTGAAGAATTTTACTTAAGACTATATGAGGAATGTAGAAATTTTTTGATGATTGTTATCGATCTTCAACAACCTGATTTAAAAAAAGGTTGATTGGGTAGCATGCCGATATAATTTGACAGGGTGATGACGTTTTGATGTTTTTTTGATGAAGAAAAGCCCTTAAAATCGCAGTCTTTATACATAATCTCCATGATTTATCCGTTTTTTTTCTGCTCTGAAAATTTATATTAAAAATACTTGTATTTAAATAAAGACTCATTGATTATCAATAGATTATTCAAGTTGATCATCGTTGCAACTGAACATTTTTATTTGACATTTCGCTCCCTTACATTGGAAGTAAAGCGCTCATGCTCTCCAGATTTTTTATTGATCGTCCCATTTTTGCTTGTGTACTTGCCATTATTGTCATGGCGGTGGGTTTGTTTTCAGTTTTAAATTTGCCTGTTGAGCGTTATCCAGATATTGCGCCACCACGGATTACGGTTTCTGCAAGCTATAGCGGTGCCGATGCACAGGCTGTTGAAGATAGCGTGACTCAAGTCTTGGAGCAACAGATCAAGGGAATTGATCATTTACTGTATTTTAGTTCCAGTAGTGATGCCAATGGTAGCAGTCGCATCAGTCTGTATTTTGCGCAAGGGACAGATCCTGATGAAGCACAGGTTCAGGTGCAAAATGCCGTGAATGGTGCGATTAATCGTCTTCCAGATGATGTACAGCGTCAGGGGATTACGGTTCGTAAATCCTTAAGTGATTCATTTATGGTGATTGGATTGGGTGACCGTTCTGGTCGCTCAAGCAATATTGATATTTCTGATTATTTAAGCAATAACTTTGAGCTGAATCTAAGCCGTATCGAAGGTGTCGGTGAGGTTAATGTTTTTGGTTCGCAATACGCGATGCGGATCTGGCTAGATCCGACCAAACTTAGACAATATCAACTTATGGTCAGTGATGTCCGTACTGCAATTGAAAATCAAAATACCCAAGTTGCGGCAGGGGCAATTGGTGAATTACCAGCCAGCCATGATCAATATTTGAATGCCAAAGTGACATCGGGTTCACTGCTGCAAACGCCAGAACAATTTGAAAATATTATTATCAAAGCCAATCAAAATGGCAGTTTTGTCTATCTTAAAGATGTAGCAAGGGTTGAGGTCGGTGCTGAAAACTATCAGGTGTTTAACCGACTTAATGGTTATCCAGGTTCAGGATTATCGATTTCCCTTGCAGTAGGTGCAAATCTGATGCAAACCGCAAAAGCGGTGTACGCCGAAGTCGAAACCCTCAAGAAAAATTTGCCAGACGGTTATTTTGTGATTTATCCACGTGATGACACGCCGTTTGTCAAAGAGTCAATCTCCCAAGTCGTGTCAACATTGATAGAAGCCATCGTGTTGGTGGTCTTGGTCATGTTTTTGTTTTTACAAAATTGGCGCGCCACCTTAATCCCCGCGATCACCGTCCCTGTGGTGATATTAGGGACATTTGCGATTTTGTCCGTTCTGGGGATGAGTATTAATACTTTGACCTTATTTGCCATGGTACTCGCAATAGGTTTATTGGTCGACGATGCCATCGTGGTGGTTGAAAATGTCGAGCGGATTATGCATGAGCAACAGGTCGATGCCAGACAAGCCAGTATTGAGTCCATGCAGGAAATTGGTGGCGCTTTGGTGGGGATTACTTTGGTGCTCACCGCGGTTTTTATTCCGATGTCATTTTTTAGTGGCGCAACGGGAATTATTTATCGACAATTTTCGATTACTCTTGTCGCAGCGATGGCACTGTCTTTAATGGTCGCTTTGATCTTAACGCCTGCTTTATGTGCTGTACTTCTCAAACCCCAAAACAAGCAGTTCCGATGGGCGCAGTGGTTTAATCGCAGTCTGGATAAACTTAAAAACCATTATTTAACACTTTCTAAAAAATCCATTGATTTTAAATATATTTCTGGTGCTGCTTTTATCCTCTTGATTGTCAGCTTTGTTTTGATTTATCGGGCATTGCCGACGAGTTTCCTGCCACAGGAAGATCAGGGCGCCTTAATGGTTCAATTCACTTTACCTGAAGGGACGCCATTGAGTAAAACTGAAGAAGTTGGTAAACAAATCTCTGATTATTTTCAGACCACTGAAAAGAACAACACCAATGGCATTATGGTGATTAATGGTCGTAATTTTTCAGGAACAGGGCAAAATCTAGGGCAAGCCTATGTATCATTAAAACATTGGGATGATCGTAAGGGTAATCAAAATAGCGCACAACAAATTCGTGCCAGAGCTTCGAAATATTTTTCAAAAAATAATCAGGCACGAATTAATGTCTTAATGCCGTCAGTGATTCGTGGTTTGGGGAATTCAGATAAAGTGGATTTCTGGATACAGGATGTCAAAGGTTTGGGGCGTGACAAACTGATTGCTAGTTTTCAAAATCTACAACAGCAAAGTGCAAAGAGTCAGCAAGTCAGCAATCTTGATAAAAAAGGTAATGATGATCAGGCGGTATTAAACATTAAAATCGATCATCGGATTGCGATGGCCAATGGTGTCAATGTCAATGATATCAATCGAACTTTATCAACCGCATGGAGCGGTACTTATATCAATGACTTTATTGATCGTGGTCGTATCAAACGGGTTTATTTGCAAGGTGATGCCCCTTATCGCTCTAAACCTGAAGACTTAAGTTACTGGTTTGTCAAAAATAGCCAAGGTCAAATGATCCCGTTTAATCAGTTTAGTGCTGTGCAATGGCAAGGTGCGCCGCCCTTGTTGGAGCGGTTTATGGGATATCCTGCGATTGAACTGGAAGCCGATGCTGCCAATGGTTCTAGTACAGGTCAGGCGATGCAGCAGATCAGCCAAATGGTTACTGATATGCCAGATATCGGTTTGGCATGGAGTGGGCTCTCATATCAAGAATTGCAATCGAGTCATCAGGCGATCTGGCTATATATTATTTCGATTGCATTTATCTTTTTATGCTTGGCTGCGCTCTATGAAAGTTGGTCGATTCCAACCGTGGTGATGCTGGCGATTCCATTAGGCATTGGTGGAACCATTCTGTTTAGTTATTGGTTTAACTTTGCCAATGATATTTATTTTCAAATTGCTTTACTGACCACGATTGGCTTGTCTTGTAAAAATGCGATTTTGATGGTGGAATTTGCCGCGAACTTGCAAGAGCAGGGTGCCAGTGCAATTGATGCTGCCTTAAAATCTGCGGGTTTGCGCTTACGTCCTATTCTCATGACTTCACTGGCTTTTGGTGCAGGTGTGGTACCGTTGATGTTTTCTACGGGCGCAGGTGCGCTCAGCCGTCAGGCCATTGGTTATAGTGTTTTTGGTGGGGTGTTATTCGGCACGATTCTGGTTCTTCTATTCATTCCATTGATGTATGTCGTGATTCGCTCTATGTTTAAATACCAGCCAGCTAAACGATGAAATCAAAAAGATTATCTGATGAAAAACAAAACCAAAAATTGAACGGCTGAATCTTGATTGAAAATTTGATAGCCGTTCAAGTCATCGTTACCTTTTTGATATGTATTCGATCGATTAATTCAGGTAAAAAATAAAATTAAGTCAGACAGAATAGTCTAATTTTTATTCGTGTCTAGGCATACTTTATAAGCATAAACAGATGAAGTTTGAAGCACTGCTTCAGTTTTTGAGGGTCGATCATGAATGCTGCGCTTTTGTCTCAAGTCTATGAAGCGATGACTCAATTTGATATTGAGCGAGCTATTACATTGGTTGCGGGCATGAAAAAGGCAGATATTGCCGAAGTGTTAGAACACATGCCAGCACAATTCAGTTGTCAGCTTTTGGAACACTTACCGCGCCGTGCGAAAATCTTTGCCAAAATTGATCCTGCTTATCAAGCCAAGTTGGTACATGAGTTTTCACGAGCGAGTTTAGCTGAAATCGTCTCTGAAATGCCCTCAGATAAGCGTACCGATTTATTCAAACGTCTGGATTCTCAAGAACAACAAGCTTTACTGCCCGCGTTGGCTCAAGCACAACGCGAAGATATACGCCGTCTTTCGACTTATCAGGAGGAAACCGCTGGCGCAATCATGACATCAGAATATGTCACGCTAAATCAGGACATGACTGTTGCAGAGGCGATGCAGACGATCAGGTTACAGGCACCTGATGCGGAAACCATTTATGAATCTTATATTATTGATGAAAAACGTCATCTGATCGGGGTAGTGTCATTGCATGAACTGGTTTTAGCGCCCTTACAACAGTTGATTCGAGAGTTAATGAATACTGATGTGGTTAGTGCCTATGTGGATGATGATCAAGATGAAGTTGCTAAGAAAATCGCGCATTATGACTTAATTGCACTTCCAGTGATTGACCATCAAGGGACTTTGTTGGGTATTGTAACTTATGACGATGCCATGGATGTCGCCAGTGAAGAAGCCAATGAGGACTTTTTAAAAGTGGGTGGGGTAGAGGCTTCAGCACCCAGTTTAAATATCAAGGAAGCATCGCTTTTCTTACTTTATCGTAAAAGAGTATTTTGGCTGGTGATTCTGGTCTTTGGCAGTTTGTTATCAGGCTTAGGGATTTCACATTTTGAATCGGTGATTCAATCTAATATTGTATTGGTTTTTTTCTTGCCATTATTGGTTGGAAGTGGAGGAAATGCAGGCTCGCAATCGGCCACTTTGATGGTTCGTGCTTTAGCCACGGGTGACGTGGTCATGAAAGACTGGTTTAAATTGCTTGGTCGAGAATGTCTGGTCGCCTTAGGGTTAGGAATTACCATGGCCATTGCAGTCGCAATATTAGGCTATATTCGTGGCGATGCGATGGTCGCATTAGTGCTCATTTTAAGCATGATCGGCATTGTCTTGATTGGTAGTATCATTGGAATGAGTTTGCCTTTTATTTTAGATAAACTCGGTTTAGACCCTGCTAGTGCATCAGCTCCATTAGTCACTTCGATTTGTGATGCAACAGGAGTGATCATTTATTTATTTATTGCTGCTCAGTTGTTGAATCAAGTGAACATCTAGAGAATTACGATCTACTGACATTTCATTCCTAGTTGTAATATCTGTGAAAGATCACCAGACCCTTGATGAAAGTCAGAACAAAAATACTGGAATGCATTAAACTACTTCAATCCATTTGATTTAGAGTTTTTATGACGGAACAAAAAAAATTAACAGAACACGAAGTCATTAAGCTAGAGCGCGATTTGGCCAAGTTCGCCAATATGATGGATAGCGTGGTGCGTATTCCTTTTACCAAGCAAGGCGTAGGAGCAGATGCCGCCTTAAGTACAATTCCTTTTGCTGGCGATGCAGCAGGATTTGCGTTGACTTGTTATGCCATTTACAAAGCCAGGCAAATTGGCGTACCGCAACATAAGTTGAATCCAGTAATAAAACTGGCTGCGATGGATGCGGTGGTAGGCTGTATTCCAGTTGCAGGAACATTATTTGATATTTTTATTCGCCCGAGTCGCAAGGCGCTGGATATCGTACATGAACATATTCGTGAAGAATATCAAATTCAAAGTCAATCACATCTGATACACCC
Organism: Acinetobacter septicus; assembly: GCF_019355975.1. Classification (NCBI taxonomy): domain Bacteria; kingdom Pseudomonadati; phylum Pseudomonadota; class Gammaproteobacteria; order Moraxellales; family Moraxellaceae; genus Acinetobacter; species Acinetobacter septicus. The sequence goes on from NZ_CP079898.1 coordinate 3,412,266, forward strand.
GTATCTGCATGAAGCGCTGGAAAGAAAACAGCAACAGTCTGCATTTTGGCGAAATCCTGTGGTGAGCTGGATTTGGTTGCATTTACCAGATTTGATTGGATTGATTTTTCTAATATTCTTAGTCGCCGGTCTGTGGATGGGAACGCATTATCTTTGGTCACTGTATCAAAGTCGTCAGTGATTGTGATCCCATCAATAAAAAATGCCAGTCAATCAGGACTGGCATTTTTTTCATTGCTTCATTAACTTATGGACAATTTAACTGTTGCAACGCAGCAACACGTTGTTCAATGCTCGGATGAGTATGAAACAATGCGGCTAAACTAAAGCCTTGTTCTTTACCTTCAGCAATCGCAAATGCTTTCATTTCTTTTGGCATTTGATCAGGCAGTTCAGATTCAGCTTGTAGGCGTAACAATGCAGAGATCATGGCTTGTTTACCGGCTAAACGTGCACCTGCTTCATCGGCACGGTATTCGCGTTGGCGTGAAAACCATAGCACAATCGTTGAAGCCAAAATACCAAACACGATATCCAGTACAATGGTCACGACAAAATAACCCATGCCTGGCGCTTCGCCGTCTTGGCGACCAAATACGTTACGATCGATAAAATCACCAATCACGCGCGCAAAGAACATCACGAAGGCGTTGACGACACCTTGAATCAGAGCAAGCGTGACCATATCACCATTGGCAACGTGACCAATCTCATGTGCCAGTACTGCACGTAATTCGTCTTTATTCATCCGCTCAAGCAGACCACTTGACACAGATACAAGCGCATCGTTTTTGTTCCAGCCGGTTGCAAATGCATTGGACTGGTAAGAGGGGAAAATTCCCACTTCGGGCATTTGAATGCCTGCACGTTGCGAAAGTTCTGCAACAGTTTGCAATAACCATGCTTCCGCCTGATTACGTGGAGCATTCGGATCGATCAATTCTGTGCCTGTGGTTTTTTTCGCCATCCATTTAGACATGAACAGTGAAACGAGAGAGCCAACCATACCAAACACAAAACAGATGACCAAGAGGTTGCCTAGATTTAAGCCACCCGCGCCATGGTAACTACCGACACCGAAGAGTGACAAAATAATGCCAGCTACAACCAGTACCGCGAGGTTGGTTAGCAAAAACAAACCAATCCGCATCATTGAGTAAATCCTCTTTTAGGGTATTAAAATAAAATACAGCATGATCCTAAAATCATTAGGCTAAATATGAGGGGCTTTTCTTAAAAATTCAAGACCTATTATTTTATTTAAGGAGTTTTTAAGTTAACTATTGTATGTAGTCTAACTCTCTAATTTGAAATATGAATTCTGGCAGATGCTGTCGCATTATCAGTCACATAGGTACCTGGCGCATCGGTAAAACTGTTATTCGACACAGAAATAACCTGACGACTATATTTAGTTGGGTTATCGGTACGCGGATTAGCGGCTGTCGCCGAGCTATAATTGGCAGACTGGGCGATAATTTGAGGCGCTGGTGTGGTCGTCGAACTATTACTCACCCCTGAGGCGTAAAGATTGTTAAAGCGACTGGTCACACGGTGCACATAGTCTTGTGTTTCACGAAAAGGGGGAATGCCACCATATTTATCGACATTACCTTCGCCTGCATTATACGCAGCCAATGCGAGTTGAGTATTACCATTAAAGCGTTTCAGCAACCAGCTTAAATATTTGGCGCCGCCAAAAATATTTTCGTAGGGATCATAAACATTAGACACATTAAAACGCTTCGCTGTCGCAGGCATCAGTTGCATTAAACCTTGTGCACCTACAGGCGAGCGGGCATTGGTATTAAAACCCGACTCAGTATGCATGACGGCTTTAATCAAACCTTCAGAAATACCATGCTGTTGAGCCGCCTGACGAATAATTTGATCAAATGCATTCTTATTTTTACTATAGCTTGGTAAAACGGCGGCTTCAGAGTTGCCCCAGTTGCGATAAGAATGAATATTACTGTCTGGATAATACGTGGCTTTAATTTTTGTCAGTGAGCGATCCGAACTTTTTCGATTGGTCAGTAAGGTGCCGCCCTCTCGATCCTTATAAATGTAAATTTGTCCAGCATGCGTAGCTACAGTCATTATGGCTGTAACGACTGCCCCCAAAATAAAATGTAAAGAAAAATGCACACTCTTTTTCATTGTATATTATTCGCTGTATCAAAATGTGTAACGTCACGTAATCTAGTTTAACAAAAAAAAGTAAATTGGCTAGATTTGATGTTAGTTTTTTTTAAAGCTGTTTGACAAATAAAATCAAGTTTTTTTGTCTGAATCTTCATCAAAAAAAAATTAAAAAATATTTTAGAAAAGTCTGCTTGACATGATTAAATTGTTGAAAAATATAAATAAAAATAATTGATTAAAAAATGATCAATTTAAACAAAAGCCTTATTTTCACATCACAATACTTTGTCAAGCCTAAAGAAATCCACAATTTTATCCACAGGTTTTGTGGAAAACTGTGGAAAAGTCCAAAATATAAGCATCTTGACCAAATCTTACTCAATCAGGCTTAATTTTTTCTTTAAAGCTCACCAGTATAAATCTTAAAAATGACAAAGCAGAGAAATTAAAATTCTTTAGGTGCGCTTCATGGATGAATCGGATAAAATTATGCGGTATTTTTCTTATGGTAACGTGTGTCTATGTACTCGCCAGTTGAGTCCGATCAGGGATTTAATTTTAAACCTGAGCTGCCAACCAGTTCAGCATATTATCGTTTGCTCAAAAAGCTCCGCCGTCAGGTCGGTCATGCGATTCGTGACTTTAAGATGATTGAGGATGGCGATAAAGTCATGGTGTGTGTGTCTGGTGGCAAAGACAGCTACACTTTGCTGGATATTTTATTGCAGTTTAAACGTATCGCGCCGATTAATTTTGATATCGTTGCAGTAAATTTGGACCAGAAACAGCCGGGTTTTCCAGAAGATGTTTTGCCACGTTATATGGAAGAAAATCATATTCCCTATTACATTTTGGAAAAAGACACCTATACCATTACCAAGCGTTTAACCCCTGAGGGTAAAACCTATTGTGCCGTTTGCTCACGGTTACGTCGTGGTTCGCTTTATGGTTTTGCTCAGGAAATTGGGGCGACCAAAGTCGCGCTTGGACATCATCGTGATGATATTATTGCGACTTTCTTTTTAAACCTGTTTCATGGCGGTAGTCTGAAGGCGATGCCACCCAAACTTTTATCTTCAGATAAAAAGAATATTTTGATTCGTCCTTTGGCCTATGTTGAAGAAAAAGACATCATCAAATATGCCGAAATGCGTCAGTTCCCAATTATCCCATGTAATTTGTGTGGTTCTCAGGAAAACCTGCAACGTGCCATGTTGAACGACATGTTACGTGAATGGGACAAACAGTATCCAAAACGCCTACACAGTATCTTTGGTGCTTTGCAAAATGTCTCACCATCACAATTGGCAGATCGTGAATTGTTTGATTTTGAAGTACTTGATTCACAACGTGAATTGGATTTTAAAGACCCTGAAGAAATCAAGAAAAAACTGGATGTTGTTAATCTGAGTTTTGCTGCCGAATAAGCGATTTAAATGCTAACTTACTTATAAGTTAGCATTTTTTTTACACAATGAGTTTGAAAATAATCAGAAATGAATGGTGCGTACAAAAAAGGTTAGCTCAAAATAAAAAGAACGTGCTATAACAATGCACAAGCAAATTGCTTCAAAATGATGTTGTCTATGCTTGATTTAGTCAACACAAGGAATTGAACAAATATATTTGAGGAAAAAACATGCCTGCATTTTTAACTGATGACTGGTTTTCTACTGTCGACCAATTAACTGCTGAGGCAGGTGACTTAAATTTACCACCAGCATTGGCGAATTTGGCAATTAATCTTGTTGTTACCGATTCTACTGGCAACACCGAATTAGCTTTAGATGGCGGAAAAATTCAAAAGGGTTTGTCATCAAATGCAAAAACAACATTGAATATGGATGCTGAAACTCTTCGTAAAGTGTTTCTAGAGTTTGATATGGCTGCGGCTATGCAGGCATTTATGACGGGTAAAATTAAAGTACAGGGTGATATGTCTCAATTGATGGCATTGCAGACTGCTAAACCGAGTCAGGAACAAAAAACTTTGTTCAAAAAAGTGCTTGAACAAACAGCATAATCGTGCGGTATAAAAAAGCTTAGTCTGTTTGGACTAAGCTTTTTTTAACACCAACAGACTTTAAGATAAATCCAAATATTAAACATCAATCCAGCGTTCACTGGTTTTAATGTGCTCTACATAGGCTCGAATGCGAGTGACATACTGTACAGCCTGACGATAACGACCATTACTGGCTTTATTACGATTTAAATAATCATAAAAAACTACCCAGTTATTTGGGTTCTTACCTTGATTTTGTAAACGCTTCTGGATCTGACTAACGGCCCCTGGCCCCATGTTATAAGCCACTAAGGCATACCAGTTACGGTCTGGGTAGGGGATATCCTGATATTGACTGAGCATCAGATCATAATATTTTGCACCACCCTGAATACTTTGTGCTGGATCAACACGATCGGTTACACCCATGGCCCGTGCGGTATTGTTGGTGAGCATCATCAGCCCACGGACACCTGTAGGTGAAACTGAATTAGGTTTCAGATACGATTCCTGATAACCAATTGCAGCCAGTAGTTGCCAATCCAAATCATACTTTTCAGCAGTTTTCTTGAAACTTGCCTTATAGATCGGTAAGCGATTATCTAAATCACGTTTAATGGTGGGCCATGATTCAGGCGTGACCACGTTGCGATTATAAAATGACGCTAATTGGCCGGTAATACCGTTTTGTTTGCTTTGACAAATAAATCCACTGGCTGTTTGTGAAAGTGGATCGTCGGCATATTTAAATACCCAATTCAATTGAGTATTTAGACCATTTTTGGCCAAATTGGCGTCGTCACCGCAACTGGCTGAAAATGAAATCAAATGCTTATTTTCGACCGTTTTAAAAGTTGCAGTAGTCATGGCAAAGTTTGCTTTGCCTTGTGCAACCATATTTAAGGCGGTCGCATTGTCTTTCACAGTTTTAAAATTCAGCTTAACATTTAAACTTTTTGCATACTGTCTGGTAAGGTCATAACCAAAACCATGTAAAAACTGACCTTCTTTGAACACAGTCGTGGGAGATTCAACTGCGACAACGGTGAGTGTACTGCTATTTACGACATCATTATATTGATGTGTTTTCCCCGCATTAATACTATGAAAAGGAATGAGGGCGGTGCTTAGCGCTAAGGCTCTAAATGGGATGGACGGAAATAGTGAATTTAGGCCAAGCCTCGATCCAGTGGTTGAACTACTGTGCATGTTGTCTCCGCTACAGATAATTTACGCCCTAAAAATCCAGACAAAATGCTTCCAGATTTTCAACAAGTTGGTAAATCCAAGAGGGGTGGGCAGTCATGACGTCATTCAAAAAATGACTATAGAAAAACTGACACTATGTAGAAATACTACATAGTTTAAAAAATGACCAAATGTAAGTCAGGGCGAATAATAATCACCTTGAATCTAAATGTCAAATATTCTGCATAAAAAACATACCGACCAATTGCTAAGTTAATGATTTAAAAAAGAGATGTATTTATATAATTTCTACATGTTGAAATCACGGATAAAATGCTAATTCTTGTAAAGACAATGTTGTGTTTTAGTTGGTGGAGATCATGAAATTTCACTTAAAGAGCATCGTCGGCGCAAAACCAAACCAGTTGGCTTTTTTTAAAGGGCTGGTATGAGATTCATGCAGATGGATCTGAGTAACTGATCCCAATGATATACCAGTTTTTCTTGCCAGAAGGGGTTAAGACCTGTACTTCATCATCGATGCTTTTTCCTAAACACGCTTTTGCCATAGGTGACTGGAGGGAAATGTAATCTTTGCGACCATAAATTTCTTCATCGCCGACAATACGAAACTGAATGGTTTCTCCGTCATCATTTTCTAACGCCACCCATGCACCAAAATATGCTTTACCGTCTTGTTCGGGACTATATTCAACTTTGTGTGCAATCTCAAAAAGTTTGGTCAAGTATCTGATTCGACGATCAATTTCTCTTAATTTTCTTTTATTATAGTGGTAGTCTGCGTTTTCAGAGCGATCGCCGAGACTGGCTGCCCAAGACACAATACTAGTAATTTCAGGTCGTTCTTTACGTACCAGATGATTTAACTCATCTTGCAAACGTTGATAGCCTTCCGCTGTTAATAATTTTCGGTTCATCCACCCCTCCATATTTAAAAAAAGTAACTGATTGTACCAGTCCGCAAACTGGTGGTCATTTTTATCTCCAACAAGTTAAAACTGCATTGTAAAGTTTTGACAAGTTTTTTATGTTTTCAGCACTTTGAATAATGGAATGATCACAACCCGAGGTATCTTAAGCATAGGCTGTCGAGTTAAAGCCTGAGCTATACATCATACTGTATAGCGTTTACTCAAGCCTAAGTCCGCCAAGATACGACGATACATCGTTGAAGAGCGATCGGCTTCAAAATGTGCTTCCATCATCAAATCAAGCGGTAATTCTTCAGGCTTTTGTGCTTCCACCATGTCTTGATCCTCTGCAAAAATTTGTGCATTAAAGTCGTACACAGCTTGTAAATCACCTGTTGTGTCAAAATTACGAGTGAGTGGTACAAATAAACGAGTTTTATTATGAGAGATTGGACAGCAAGCATTTAAAATCTTGAGGATCCCATCATGAGGAAAATGAACAGTTAATATGGCCGAAAATGGTGGATAAACATCAAACACACGTTTCCATAAAAAACCTTCAGGAGCTAAATGCTGCAAACCGTGCGGGTAGTTACTTACATCGCTGACATATTCTGTTTGGAGGCCATAATCTGTTTTGATAGTTGAATATTTAGGAACGACAGGATTTTCACGGCTCGCAAAAGCTTCGTGATGTACCCATGCAAAATGTGCCACATCAATAAATCCTTCAAGCTGACGACCACTCGAACCTGCGATATCTACATAAGGTGGTAAAATGGCTTGATGAGCTGGATCTTCCCATGTATCAAGCACTGGGAAATGAGCAGATTCGACATCGTGGTTTTGGATGCTGGTCCAGATCAGCCCATATTTTTGCACAACAGGAAATTTGCTTAGACGAAATCGATCTGAAATCTTGGTGAGCTCTGGCTGTGCAGGTATTTTTGTACATTTGCCTGCTGCGTTATAGCGTAAACCATGATAAGGACACACAATTTCTTCACCTTCCACCCATCCTTTTGTTAAAGGAACACCACGATGTGGGCAAATATCCCGTACCAGATGGATGTCGCCAGATTCAGTTTTATACAATGCCATTTTGACATCTAACAATGTCACTTGTTGCGGTTGAGTTGAAACATCTTCAATGCGAGCCACTGGATACCAATGTTGAGAAAGAATTTCCCAATCCCGATCTTCGAATTGGCTATTGCACGGTTTATTGATTAAATTGATCACTGGGATGGCATTCATGGCTGCACCTTGTAGATAATTTTGCTGAGATTGGATGCAGTATTGAATAGATGCTGTATATTATCTATTAGAATGATTTGTATAAACTGTTCTAAAAAACAGAATGATCTTAAACGTGATGTATTTGCTAGGCCATGACATTGATGAACGTCCCATTTTCACGCTTTGCTGAGTACTTTTTGGTGGTGGCTGAAACCGAAAATTTACACAAAGCGGCAGAACAGCTTTTTATTTCTGTATCAGCTGTGCACCGCCAAATTGCGCTCGCTGAAGAACAATTAGATATTGCACTTTTTGAACGTTTGCCCAATGGTTTAAAACTAACGCTCGCAGGTGAATTACTTTATTCAGATTTGTTACGTTGGAAAAAAGAATTTCAGCAAACCCGTATTCGTTTTGATGAGATACAGGGGCTAAAGCGTGGTTCCATCGAATTAGGATTGATTTCTGCTTTGAGTGATGGCTTTGTGATTGAATCCTTAGCCGATTTACAGCAGCAATATCCGTGGATTAGCTTCAATATTCATACCCATGAAAGTAAAGTGATTATTCAAAAAATTATCAACACCGAAATCGATTTTGGTTTGATTTTAGATCCTATCATTCATACTCAACTTGAGGTTTTATCTTTCATTGAAATTCCAATCGGTTTTGTCATGAGTCCAGATCATGCTCTTGCTACCCAGTCCAAACTCACACTGGCGGATACCTTTGAAAGTCGTCATATCATGGCAGATGCTCCTTTAATTATTCATGAGCGAGTGATGGCTATGTATAAAAAGCAGCATATCGTGCCTATACATCAAACCCTGACCAATGATATTCGTCTTATGATTTCCATGTTAAAAAGAAATATGGGCATTGCAATTTTAAGTTATCTGGATGTTTACACAGCGGTTGCAAATAAAGAGTTAGTGTTTGTTCCGATTCATGAAAAGGGCATTCAGCCTTTAACACTGGCGCTTTGTGCAGGGCAACGTCGTCAACTTTCCAGAATTTCTCAAATCTTGATACAACAATTGAGTCGAAAGATGGAAACATTAAAAGTCCATGTTAACGACCAAAAATAGTTTGTAAGCCTACTAAAGGCTTCACATGAATTAAAAATATCGGTTACTTATGGCTGATTTTGCTTAATGGCTTGCAAACCAGCTAGAGAGAACGTCATGAGATGTTGAAGTAATTGCTGTGAGTCCATCTGAGAAATATTTTGTAGCGGTGTTGGAACATTGTTGCTGGCAATAATCAGCATCATACATGGTGCAACGACACTTAGCACACAAGGCAAAATTGAGGGATGGTTTTCATCTAGTCCTGAGACCTGACTGATAATTTGGCGAATATAATGAAATTTTCTGGCACCATCATGTGCCATGAATTGTTCTAAATAAGGGGAAGGGGCAAATAACTCACGAATAAAAACTTTACTATGCCAAAGATCTTTTTCAACCAATTTCTGAATGAGTGTTTCAAAAAAAACTTCCAGTTTTCGAGTAGGAGAGAGTGAGCTTTGTACTAACTCCGCCAATTGCTGTTCGTCGATATAATGTCGATGGGCTTCTACCAAAACTGCTTTATATAAGCCATCTCGTCCTTCAAAATGATAATTAATTGCGGCAAGATCGACCTGAGCCAGTTGGGCAATTGCTTTATTGGTGGTTTGAGCTAAACCTTCTTGCGCAATTAAATGACCTGCTGCTTCAATAATTTTCGCTTTTGTTAAATCACCATCGCGGCGACGAGATCTGGACATAAGATAACCTAAATCAAATTTTGCTTTTTAAGTATATATTTTTTTGTCAAGTTGAGGTAATTTAAATTTAAATTGAATTTAAACTTTAATAATTTTATTCAAGGCGACTCACATGAAGAAAAGTGTCATTTTGACTATATTGGTCGTTCTGATCATTGCCCTAGCATTTGTAGCCTATTGGTATTGGAATAAAGATAAATCTTCAGAACAGGAGTTGACCTTGTATGGCAATGTTGATATTCGACAAGTGTCATTGGCGTTTGAACAGGCGGGGCGTATTCAGCGCTTAAATGTTCAGGAAGGTGATCAAGTTCATCAAGGGCAAATATTGGCAGAGCTTAATACCGATGCACTTGATATACAAAAACAACAAGCACAAGCGCAATTGAATGTACAAAAACAAGCCGTTATTGCACAGCAAGTAGGCACTCGACCTGAACAAATTACCCAAGCTCAAGCACAGTTGGCTTCTGCACAAGCACAGCTTGAAAAAGCCACTAAAGATGTTCAGCGTTTACAGTCATTGAGTAATAGTACCGCAGGGCAAGCCATGAGTCAGCAGGAACTCGATTTTGCTAGAGCCAGCCAGAAGACTGCTGCTGCCACGGTCAAAGAACAACAAGCCAATCTTGTTTTGTTAGAAAAAGGGGCAAGGGCTGAAGATCGGGCTGCCACCAAAGCACAATTTGACGTCAGTCAGGCGAATCTGAATTTGATTGAATATCAATTAAGCCAAAGTGTATTACGTTCACCAGTCAATGCTGTAGTACGCGCTAGATTACAAGAAGTAGGGGATATGACCACGGCTCAAAAAGTCGTTTATACACTGGCACTCACAGATCCTAAGTGGGTACGTGTCTATGCCAATGAACAGCAATTGGGTTTAATCAAAATAGGAAATCAGGCGCAAATTTTTCGTGATTCACAACCAAACCAGCCGATTTCGGGCAAGATTGGTTACATCTCTTCTGTAGCAGAATTTACACCTAAAACAGTGCAAACGGAGGATATTCGAACCACTTTGGTTTATGAGGTTCGAGTTTATGTAAATGATCCTCACGACCAATTAAAAATGGGTCAACCTGTGACCGTTAAAATTGCCAAGACGCAGTGAGTAATTGCTTATGAATGACTTGCTAAACCATACATCTGATGTGGTGATTACGCAAAATTTGCGACAGGTCTTTCGCGCAGAAAATAAAAAAATGCCTGATATTTGTGCTCTTCAGGATTTAAATATACAAATAAGATCAGGGCAACTGACTGCTTTGGTCGGACCAGATGGTGCAGGGAAAACCACATTTTTGCGTTTAATCGCGGGGTTGTATCAACCCACTTCAGGTTCTTTACAGGTATTAGGGATTGATATTTGCCAAAATCCGCAAGCCGTACAGAATCGTATTAGTTATATGCCACAACGGTTTGGTTTATATGAAGATTTAACTGTTCAGGAAAATCTAGACCTCTACGCAGATTTGCATGGCGTTCCCCTTGAAATACGCAAACAACGTTTTGCTCGATTATTAGAGATTACAGATCTTAGTAAGTTTACCCAAAGACCCGCGGGCAATCTATCTGGTGGTATGAAACAAAAACTGGGTTTAGCTTGTACTTTGGTCCGATCACCCGAGTTATTACTTTTTGATGAACCTAGTGTAGGGGTTGATCCTTTGTCCAGACGTGATTTATGGCTGATTATTGAACAGCTAGTGAAAGAAGAAAGTTTAAGCGTAATTATCAGTACCGCATATATGGATGAAGCCGAACGCTGCGCTGAAGTTTATGTGATGTATGACGGGAAAATACTGCAACAAGGAACGCCACAGTATTTAAGCGAGCAGGTTCGAGGACTAACGTGGCAGGTCAAGCCGCCCGAGCAGATGAAAGCACGAGAACTACAAGCCCATTTATTGGACAATCATTCATATATTACGGACGCGGTACCTAAAGGAGATGAAGTTCGATTTATTACCCGTCCTGATCATCCTAAATTACCCGATGAACAATTACCAAAGGGCGCGGTAGTTTCAGCTCGAGAACCTGAACTTGAAGATGCTTTTATGTGGTTTTTACATCAGGCACAGCAACATGCTCCTACCACGCTTCAGTCCGCACATGATTCGGTTTCTACGGTGCAAATGACGGATGTTCAAGTGGCTAATGTGCAAGTGGCTAAGGTACCAGTTGAGTCTGTAATTGTCGTTAAAGATTTAGTACGAAAGTTTGGGGATTTTACCGCTGTGGCTAGCACCTCTTTTGATGTCAAACGAGGAGAAATTTTTGGTTTGCTTGGCCCAAATGGTGCGGGTAAAACCACGACATTTAGAATGCTATGCGGGTTGTTACCTGCAACAAGCGGGACACTTGAAGTTGCTGGATTAAATTTGCGTCATGCTCGAGCAAAAGCACGGGCGCGTATTGGTTATGTTTCCCAAAAATTCGCACTCTATGGAAATTTAACAGTTCTGGAAAATTTAAAATTTTTTGGTGGAGCTTATGGTTTATCGGGCAATAAGCTCAAACAACAAATTGAAAAAGCCTTACAACAATTTGAACTTCAGCCACAAGCCAGAAGTGGTGATTTACCCAATGGATTTAAACAGCGCTTGTCGATGGCAGCTGCTTTATTGCATCAACCAGAAATTGTCTTTCTGGACGAACCGACAAGTGGCATTGATCCTTTAGCCAGACGAGCCTTTTGGTACACCATTGGGAAACTAGCTGATCAGGGTATGACGATTATTATTACTACGCACTTTATGGAAGAAGCAGAATATTGTGACCGTATTGCGATACAGGATGCTGGCAAGATGCTGGCTTTGGGTTCTCCAAAACAAGTTCGTCGACAAGCAGGCACAGGCAGTAGTAGTGATATGAATCGCGCGTTTATTGCAATTGTAGAGCAATCTCGTGCCCATCAGCAGGAGCCGGTCTGATGAAATGGTCAGCTTCCATTTTACGTGTGGCTGCTTTAACGCGTAAGGAAATCCAGCAACTACTCAGAGATAAAAGTAGTTTAGCAATTGGTCTGATTTTACCGCTAATTTTGATTCTATTATTTGGTTATGGCTTATCTTTCGACTTAAATAATGGCCGGGTAGGCGTGGTCGCACAAAATATTACGCCTCAAAGTCAGCAATTACTTGCAGGTTTAAATGGAACGCCCTATATCACCGCAACGCCTTATAGCAGTTTTTATCAAGCTGAACAGGCGATGGGACGCGCTGAAATAGATGCTATTGTCAATTTACCTTCTGATTTTGCACAGCAAAGCGCACAAAATACTGCAACCATACAAGTCATTACTAATGGTCGATCAACCACCATTGCCTCTGCTTTACAGGGATATATTTCAGGTGCATTGCAAACAGCGCAAATCATTCAGTCTGATCGAAATAATATGGGCTCAATGCTGGGCCTGATCAGTGTCGAACAGCGTATGTGGTTTAATGAGTCAGCAAATAGTACTTGGTTTTTAGTTCCTGGATTAATGGTATTGGTATTGACCTTGATTGGTGCATTTCTCACTGGATTATTAATCGCGAGGGAGCGAGAGCGGGGAACGCTCGAAGCTTTATTTGTGACACCAGTTCGACCATTGGAAATTGTTTTATCCAAATTGATTCCTTATATCGTGATTGGCATGATCGATATTGTGATGTGTTTATTGGCTGCCAGTTTGATTTTTGATGTTCCCATTCGTGGCTCATTACTTTCGATTATGAGTGCTTCATTTTTATATTTATTGGTTTCATTGTTATTGGGATTGACGATTTCAGGTTTTTCTAGCAGCCAGTTTCAAGCTAGTCAAATCGCTTTATTGGTCAGTTTTATGCCAGCAATGATGTTATCGGGATTTGTTTTTGATACACGAAATTTACCTTGGTTGGTGCAAACGATTAGCCAAATTTTGCCTGCGACTCATTTTATGTCTTTAATTAAAACGCTATTTTTAGGCGGAGATGACTGGGGACTTTGGCTAAAAGAATGTGGCATTTTGATGGTGTATGTCGTGATTTTAATGACAGCATCCTGTCGATCACTCAAAAAACGTCTGGAGTAACAGCCATGATACATAATTTCGTGATGTGGTTGAATTACTTGATGGTATTAGTCAAAAAGGAATTCCTGACCATTTTTAGTGATCCTGCCAATCGGGTCATTTTATTTGCACCTGCCTTGATTCAGGCTTTATTGTTTGGCTATGCCGCAAATTACGATGTAAACCGAGTGGATTATGCGGTCTTGGATCAAAGTAAGACGCAAGCTTCTCAACAGTTATTATCACGTCTGGATGGCTCTGGTATTTTTCATCGAACAGCCACTCTTCAGGATCATTCACAGATTAAAGAAGTAATTGATCAGCGAACAGCTTTAGCTGTGATTAGTATCCCTTCTGATTTCGAAGATAAGCTCAACCGTGCTCAATCCTCACCTATACAGGTAATTTTAGATGGACGTAATTCCTCAACCGCAGGAATGGCAGGCACTTATATCACTAATGTTGTGAGTTCTTTAAATCAGGAGCGTTTGGGAAATATAACGCCTTTTCAACTGGAAATACGCACATGGTATAACCCAAATCAGGAGTCCAGATGGGGGATTATGCCTTCATTAATTGCTGCTTTGAGTATGATGCAAACTTTATTATTGTCCTCACTTTCAGTTGCGCGAGAACGCGAACAAGGGACATTTGACCAGCTTTTAGTGACTCCTTATACCCCGCTTCACATCATGATTGGTAAAGCATTACCCCCTATTTTTATTGGTTTAATACAATCGACTATTATTTTATTGATTATTATGTTCTGGTTCGATATTCCCATGAATGGTTCTTTGGGACTTTTATATTTTGGTTTGTTGTGTTTTAACATTGCGGTAGTGGGTGTGGGTTTATCAATTTCTGCAATTTCCCTCAATATGCAACAGGCGATGTTATTTACTTTCTTTTTGATCATGCCTTTAATGTTGTTATCCGGATTGCTAACCCCTATACAGAATATGCCACATGTTCTACAAATTGCGACGTATGCCAATCCTTTACGTTTTGGAATTGATTTGGTGCAAAGGGTTTATCTGGAAGGAGCAACTTTTAAACAGGTAAAAAATGATTTTGTACCTATGTTTGTCTTAGCAATTATTACTTTGCCATTGGCTGCGTGGCTATTTAGAAATCGTTTATCTTAAATAATGTTTGGATAGTTTTATTATTTTTCATACTGTATTTTACTAGCTGAGAATAAGGATTAAACACGTTTTGTAAAAACCGACTTCATAGTTTAGCCATTGTTCATTGAGTTGAATTTCTTCATTTTTACATGAGTTTAAACAAGGATGTAAAACTATGAAGAGGACACTTCTTTTTTTAGGATCAATAGGGCTTTTTAGTAGTATGCCAATGTATGCCTCGGATTTAAGCATTGGCGATCCAAGCACAGATATAGGTCAATTGAAACTTTCTGGCGCAATTCGCACTCGATATATTCATAAGGATTATGTGGTTGAAGCAAATGAAGGTTCAAAAAATGATGACTGGCAACTTGCTGATATTAAAACAGTTTTAATCTATGAAAATCCAGATTGGATTGCATCATTAGATTTGCGTTGCTATCAATATCATCGATTGTGTGACGCATTATTTTTAAAAGATGCATGGGCAGGTTATAAAATTTCAAATCAGCAGCGCATCTCAGTTGGTTTTCAATCAGTCGATTTTGGATTTGGACGACTATGGGGCAATAGCTATTATGAAACTTTGCTCAATACTGTAGGGCTAGAAGATATTCAAAATTTAGGGATGAAGTATCAATTTAAGGATGATCAATACAATTTTATTTTAGGTTTTTATCCTACTGATGGTGGAAATTATAAAGGGACTTCTAAAGATTCCAGTCGTTATAGTGGTAACTTCGTTGAAGCTGATGATTTGACTCAAGGTACTGATATTAATGAGAAAAATATGTGGATCACACGTTTTTCACGGAAATTTGAATTGAATGCTACAGAAAACTTTTCGACTGAAATTGGAGGATCGTACTGGTATTCAGAACTGCAAAATCATCGCACTGATCAACATGGAAATCGTCGTACATGGAGCATTTTTAGCACCACTAATTATCAGGCGTGGCAATGGTTATTTTTATTTGGAGAGCAAAATATCAAAAATGGAGATGATTTGCTGCCAAACACTTCAACGATTGGGGCATTTGATTATCCTTATCAAGTCGCCAATAAAGGCCAATATATGGCTAATGAGATTAATTATACTTTTGCCAAGCCCTTCCATCAGTTAGAAAATATTAAGCCATATGTATCTTATAGTCGTTTCTATAAAGATGAATCTGGATATCAAGATTCTGATCGTTTAATTGCGGGTTTATATTTTAACTATAAAAAAGTGGGAATACAGGGAGAATATATCTTGAGTCGTAATGATCCCATGACAGGTAGTGGTGCAGATGGACTTGCTCAAGGTGATAGTAATCAATGGAATAAGTTATTTTATTTATCGATTGGCTATTATTTCTAAAGCCGTCAATCCCATGTATAAGGCCAGCCAAATTTAATCATGAGGCTGGCTTCTTTGCTACAAAAAGACTTTTTCTGTCTGTTGGGTGATTGGTTCAATCGGTTGGATCAACTGACCACGACTTAGATTCTGAATATGTTGTAAACGGTTGATCAGTTCATTTTGAATAAATAGGATACAGGTCTGTAGTTTAGATGAACTTTTTAAACGTGAAGGATACACCGCCCAAACATCAGCATCTTGCCAGTACTGAGGCAAGATATGCTGTAACTGACCGCTAATCAATTCATCAGCCACATCCCAGATTGAACGTAGGATAATACCATGCCCCTCGGTTGCTAATTGGTGAATAATTTCACCGTTATTAGATACGAAACGTGGAGTAACGTGTACTGACCGATCTTCTGACCAATGACGAAGTTTCCACAGCACTGAGGATTGGTCACGTTCACTAATAGTTAAACAATCATGAGTCCGCAGATCTTCTAGACTTTCAGGTATTCCATTTTTCATTAGATAGCTAGGTGATGCACAGAAAATCCGAAAATTAGATGCTAATTTTTTAGCGATCATATTGGGGGCAATATCATTGCCAATGCGAATATCCAGATCAATGCTGTGTTGAATCAGGTCTTTGGTGTTATCGATGGTATCAAACTGAATTTCGAGTTTGGGATACATGGTCATCAATTTAGATAAGATCGGCGCAATATGCTTTCTCCCAAAACCGAAGCTGCTGACAATGTCGAGATGACCTGTGGGCGTGCTTAAGGGGTTATTCACCAGTTCACTGATTTCATCAAATTCATCCAGAATATTTGATACACGATCCAAAATGAGTTTGCCATCTTCAGTTAAGCTCACGTGTCGAGTACTACGATGAAACAGTTTGCAGTTCAGGTTGGTTTCTAAAATATTGATGCGTTTACTGATAAATGCAGGTGAAGCACCCAGCTCCTCAGCTGAATCGACAAAACTCTTGCGTTTGGCGACTGTGCAAAAAACCTTTAAATCCGATAGGTTAGGTAGATTATTCACGATCCGTGTCCATTGGGGTGATAGTTTTCTTATTGATCATTTTTGCTGAAAACAGCATGTTTACAGCTAAGGATATTAACCAAAGGTGTAAGGGAGCGTTATGGCAAAAAAGTATAAAGTTGCCACGATTGCGGGTGATGGGATTGGTTTAGAAGTTCTACCAGAAGGCATCAAGGTTGTAAAGGCGGCAGTAGACAAATATGGCATTCAAGTTCAAATGGATAGCTTCGATTGGGCCAGCTGCGATTATTACCTTGAACACGGCAAAATGATGCCAGATAACTGGTTCGAAGTCTTACAGGAATATGATGCTATCTTCTTTGGTGCGGTGGGTTGGCCTGAAAAGGTGCCTGATCACATTTCACTATGGGGATCATTACTCCAGTTCCGTCGTCGTTTTGATCAGTATGTGAATTTACGTCCTGTTCGGTTAATGCCTGGGGTGAAATGTCCACTGGCTGGCAAGCAACCGGGCGATATCGATTTTTATGTGGTGCGTGAAAACAGCGAAGGTGAGTATTCTGCCATTGGTGGTAAAGCCTTTGAAGGTACTGATCGTGAGTTTGTCTTGCAGGAAGCGGTGTTTACCCGTCATGGTGTTGACCGTATTTTAAAATATGCATTTGAATTTGCTGATCAGCGTGAGGCTAAAAAAATCACGGCTGCGACCAAATCCAATGGCATTGCAGTCAGCATGCCGTACTGGGACGAACGTGTCGATGAAATGGCAAAACGCTATCCACAGATCAAGGCAGATAAACAGCATGTCGATATTTTAGCGGCACGTTTTGTTCTACAGCCTGAGCGTTTTGATGTGGTGGTGGCATCGAATTTATTTGGTGACATCTTGTCGGATTTAGGCCCTGCATGCACGGGTACCATTGGTTTGGCGGCTTCGGCAAACCTCAACCCTGAACGTAAATTCCCGTCATTGTTTGAGCCTGTACATGGTTCAGCACCTGATATTTACGGTCAGAAAATTGCCAATCCGATTGCGGCGATCTGGTCGGGTGCGATGATGTTGGATTTCTTGGCAGATGGAGATGAGCAGGTCATTCAGGCAGGACAGGAAATCATGCAGGCAATTGAGCATGTGTTGATGCATGGCCCGAAAACGCCTGATGTCGGTGGAACTGCCAAGACCTATGAAGTGGGTGATGCGATTGCATCCTGTTTGACTCAGCAAAAAATGGATTTATTCGCAATGGAGTAAGTACCCCTGAGGGAATAGTCACTATCCGAGATGGATTGAATAGATATGGATAATCAAATTACAAAACCTTATACAGATAAGACGCTTGCGATCACCAGTCTTGCCGTTGTATTTACATCGGTGGCTGGTTTGGCAATCTACTCATCTGAATCAATACAACTGGCTGCAAAATGGATGCAGTGGACCACGTCGGTGTTTACCACGCCAGTGCTTTTATTTACGTTTTTATCAATTATTTTTACCTTCGGTTTGGCCTTTAGCAAATACAGCAAAATCAAGCTTGGTGAAGGTAAGCCCCAATACAGCACCATGTCATGGATTTTCATGTTCATTTTGTCGGGGATTGGATCTTCTACCTTGTACTGGGGATTTCTAGACTGGGCCTATTACTACCAAACTCCGGGTTTGAATTTAGCCCCTGAATCGGCTGAAGCACTGAAATACAGTGTGGCTTATTCCTTCTTTCACTCCGGTTTGAGTGCATGGTCGATCTATGCTTTGGCATCGATTTCACTGTGTTACAGCTACCATGTCAGAAAGAATAAAGGCCTGAGCTTAGCGTCAATGGTGGAAGCGGTCACTGGCTTTAAAGCGACAGGACCTGTTGGACGTGTCGTTGATCTGATGTTCTTGCTGTGTATGTTTGGTGCCTTGACCATTTCACTGGTTTTGACTGCGGTCACTTTTACCAACATTCTGTCGCAACTCACGGGTATTCCCAATACCTTCATGACCAAAGTCATCATTATATTGGCGGTGTCGGTGTTATTTGCACTCAGCTCCTATGTCGGTATGGATAAAGGCATGCAGCGTTTGAGTCATATGGTGTGCTTGGGTGTGGTGCTGTTCGCGATCTACGTGCTCTGCTTTGGGCCAACCCAATTCATTATGAATAATTCATTGATGAGTTTTGGTTTGATGGCGACTAACTTTGTCGATATGAGTCTGTTTACCGACCCGATGGGCGATGGAAAATTCACCCGTGAATGGACGGTGTTCTATTGGTTATGGTGGATTTCTTATGCACCAGGTGTCGCGCTATTCGTAACACGTGTCTCAAAAGGCCGTACCATTAAAGAAGTGATTCTTGCCATGGTCATCGGCGGTAGCGTTGGTTTATGGTTCATCTTTGGCGTATTTGAAAATTACAGCGTTCATAGCTTTATTCACGGCATGGTCAATGTGCCGCAAATCTTGAGTCAGCAAGGCGGTGAAGTGGCAATTGGGCAGCTACTCGGTTTATTGCCAGCAGGCAAGCTGATGATGTGGTTGTTCCTTGGCATTATGGTGATTTTCCTTGCAGCACATATGGATGCGGTGGGCTATGCGGTTTCTGCAACCTGTACCCGCGGTTTAAGTGAAGGGCAAGATCCATCTCCGAATGCGCGTTTGTTTTGGTGTCTGATGTTAACCCTAGTGCCGATTGCGATGATCTTCTCTAAGGCGCCGTTAGACACCATGAAAACTGCGACGATTGTGACTGCCTTGCCGTTTATTGTGATTATTCTGGTGCAGACTTATGGTTTGGTGAAGTGGCTGATTGAGGATTATTCCAAGGTGCCATCACATTTGATCGAGCAGAGTAGCTTTAGTGAGCTGGAAGCCCTTGAGCATACTGATTCAAATCAACAGATGCAGATTGATATTGCTGCAACACCACTTGCACATAAAAGTAGTCAAAAGGAATTGTTATGACACAGCAACCGAACACGCGCTATGAGTTAAGCGAAGAAATGCAAAGTCTGGTGTATTGGAGCAGCATTTATTCAGCAGCGGATAACGATATTGATTCAATTCGTGCAGCCTACGATGCCATGTGCCTGCATTACACCTTGCCACGCGATGGTGCGGTCAATATTGAAGATAAAACCGTTGCGCATGCCACTCATCCCGTCAATGTTCGGTTGTATTCCCCACTGGGTGAGGCACCTGAAGCGGGTTGGCCTTGTATTCTGTTTATCCATGGTGGTGGCTGGATGGTGGGGAATCTAGATTCACATGAATTTATTACTCGCTATTTATGTCGTGATCTGAATGTTGCAGTACTGAGTGTGGATTATCGTTTGGTACCAGAACATCATTTTCCCGCTGCTTATGAAGACTGTGAAACGGTCTATCACTGGCTCCGCGCGCATGGCGCAGACTGGAACATTGATCCAACGCAGATTGTGTTAGCTGGCGACAGTGCAGGAGGCAATTTAGCTGCGGCATTGGCGGTTCAGTTACAACATACAGGTGTGCAGGCTTGTGGTTTGGCTTTGATCTATCCATGTTTGGGCAGCAGTTTTGATACTGCGTCTTGTCAGCAACATGCACGGGCGCCGTTACTGACACTCGAGGAAATGCATTATTACTTAAGTGAATATGCACTGAATGCAAGCGACTGGCAGGACACTCGTTTAACACCACTTTTGGCAGAAGATTTGAGTGACATGCCACGTAGCTTTGTTGCGGTGGCTGAATACGATCCACTGAGTGACGATGGGCGTATTTTTGTGGACAAGTTAAAACAAGCCAATATTGCCGCCGAGTTTTATCTCGGCAAAGGATTACTACATGGCAGTTTACGTTTAGTACGGGATTGTCCTGTGGTGCAGGATTTATATCAGCAGATGCTGAGTTCGTTAAAGCAAATGTTCAAGTGATTTGAACATCAGCCAATTTTGATAAAACGGTCTTTAGGACAAAACATTTTAATGGAGTAAAACCATGAATGCAGTTGAAAAATTACCAGAAGATTTCTGTTCAAACCCAGATGTGGCATGGACATTTCCAAAAGTGTTCTATACCTCATCTCAGGTGTTTGAGCGTGAAAAAGAAGAAATTTTTGCGAAAAGTTGGATTTGCGTGGCACATGGCAGTGAAGTCGCCCAAGCCAATGACTATATTACCCGTAAGGTAATTGGTGAAAATATTATCGTGATTCGCGGCAAAGACAGCGTATTACGTGCATTTTATAATGTCTGCCCGCATCGTGGCCATGAGTTGTTAAATGGCAGTGGCAAAGCCAAAAACGTGATTACCTGTCCCTACCATGCATGGACCTTTAAGTTAGATGGTAGCTTGGCATTGGCGCGTAACTGTGATCATGTTGAATCTTTTGATAAGCAAAACTCCAGCATGGTGCCATTAAAAGTTGAAGAATATGGCGGTTTTGTCTTTATCAATATGGATGAAAATGCCACTTGTGTTGAAGATCAGTTGCCTGAATTTGCACAAAAACTGAATGAAGCTTGTGCTGTAATTAAAGACTTGAAGCTGGCTGCACGGTTTGTGACGGAAACACCTGCGAACTGGAAAGTGATCGTGGATAACTATTTAGAATGTTATCACTGTGGTCCAGCGCATCCTGGTTTTGCAGACTCTGTACAGGTGGATAAATATTGGCATACCACGCATCAAAACTGGACACTGCAATATGGTTATGCACGTTCTTCAGAAAAGTCATTCAAGCTTGATCCATCAGTAAAAGATCCGACATTTAGTGGTTTCTGGACGTGGCCGTGCACCATGTTTAACGTACCGCCGGGTGCAAACTTTATGACCGTGATCTATGAGTTTCCGATGGATGCGGAAACCACTTTGCAGCACTACGATATTTTCTTCACCAATGAAGAGTTGACTCAAGATCAGAAAGATTTGATCGAATGGTATCGCAATGTCTTCCGTCCTGAAGATCTGGAACTGGTTGAAAGCGTACAACGTGGCTTGAAATCACGGGGTTATCGTGGTCAGGGCCGGATTATGACCGACAAGCAACGTTCAGGAATCAGTGAGCACGGTATTGCGTATTTCCAGAATCTTGTTGCGCAACACCATCAATAATTTTGTCTCAGGTATTAGATAAGGAAGGTGTGGCAAACGATAAAGCCACACCTTGCTTCAATCGATAGGAACATGACATGTCAAGTTTGCAAGCAAGTCCGTTATTTCAACAACACGGACTGATCAATGGTCAATGGGTGAGTGCACAATCTAATGCCACCATTGCTGTGACCAATCCTGCAACAGGAGAAGAAATTGGCGTCATTCCAAATATGGGTGCAGCAGAAGCTACCGAGGCAGTCGAAGTCGCGTATCAGGCTTTAGCTGCATGGAAAGGATTAACCGCACAAAAACGTGCAGACCTGTTATTGGCTTGGTATCAACTGGTTTTGAGTCATGCTGATGAACTGGCACGCATTATGACCATTGAGCAGGGTAAACCTTTAGCCGAAGCATTGGGTGAAGTGAAATATGCGGCTTCATTTATTCAATGGTTTGCTGAAGAAGGCAAACGCGTTTATGGCGATGTGATTCCGACCACCAACAGTCAGCAGCGTTTTATTGTGACCAAAGAGCCTGTCGGCGTGGTTGCAGCCATTACGCCGTGGAATTTCCCGATTGCGATGATTACCCGTAAAGCAGCACCTGCTTTGGCAGCGGGCTGTAGCATTGTGATCAAACCTGCCAATGAAACGCCGTATTGCGCATTTGCGCTTGCCAAGCTGGCAGAGATGGCAGGTATCCCAGCGGGTGTCATTAATGTGGTGACAGGCAAATCACAAGAGATTGGTTCGGTCTTTACTAGCCATGAAAAAGTCAAAAAACTGACCTTTACCGGTTCTACACCTGTGGGTCGTTTATTGATGCAGCAATGTTCAGGCACCATTAAAAAGTTAGCTTTGGAATTGGGCGGCAATGCACCATTAATCATCTTTGATGATGCCGATCTGGATAAAGCGGTACAAGGTGCAATCTTTGCCAAGTTCCGTAATGCAGGGCAAACCTGTGTTTGTGCCAATCGAATCTACGTACACGACAAGGTTTATCAGGCCTTTACCGAGAAATTTGTGCAAGAAGTACAAAAATTCAAAATCGGCAATGGTTTGGAAGCGAATGTGCAGATTGGGCCATTAATCAATGACAAAGCGGTGTTGAAAGCAAAACAGTTGATTGATGATGCCTGTGGCAAAGGTGCCCAAGTGGCGTGCGGTGGTCAACAACATGCACTTGGACAAACTTTCTTCGAACCAACGGTTCTAACCGATGTTTCGCGTGATATGGACATTGTTCAGGAAGAAATTTTTGGCCCTGTAGCCCCTTTAATTCGCTTTACAGATGAAGCGGATGTGGTGGCGCAAGCCAACGATACCATTTTTGGTTTAGCGGCTTATGTGTATAGCGAAAATATTTCACGGATTTGGCGTGTCGCTGAACAGCTGGAATATGGCATGGTTGGAATGAACTCAACGGCTATTTCCAATGAAGTTGTACCATTTGGTGGTGTCAAACAGTCAGGTGTGGGGCGTGAAGGTTCTAAATACGGTTTAGAAGAATTTATGACTATTAAATATATGTGTTTAGGATTGTAGAGACACAGTGGATTGGGCTGTTTTCGAGGACAGCCCAATCTACAATATGTGTTTAAAACTAGAGAATGCTTAGATGAGCAGAATGTGGTAAAGAGGATTTAGACATGGCTAGTCATTATGAAATGTTTGCATCAGTGGTCACACGGGTAGAGCAACTGACTCCACTAATCAAACGGTTTACATTTAAACGTCAGGACGGACAAAATTTCCCTCAATTCAATGGTGGTAGTCATATTATTGTGAAAATGAATGACCAGCTATCCAATGCCTATTCATTGATGAGCTGTGCTCAAGATCTATCGACTTACCAAGTCTGTGTCCGTAAAGATATTGAAGGTAAAGGTGGTTCAGTTTTTATGCATGATCAATGCAATGAAGGCTGTGAGATTCTTATTTCTGAACCGAAGAATTTGTTTCCATTGGCGGCAGATGGTGAGAAACATATTTTAATTGCGGGAGGTATCGGGATTACTCCGTTTGTACCGCAAATGGATGAGTTGGCTGTACGCGGTGCTGATTATGAATTGCATTATGCCTATCGTTCGTCAGAGCATGCTGCACTCTTAGAAGAGCTCAAACAAAAACATGCTGAACATATTTTCAGCTATATCGATTCGGATGGAAAATGTCTTGATCTGAATCAATTGATTGGGTCTCAACCCAAAGGTACGCATGTGTATGTGTGTGGGCCTAAGCCAATGATTGATGCGGTGATCGATCGTTGTAATTATCATCGTTACCGCGATGAATATATTCATTGGGAACAGTTTGCATCTACTGTACCAGAAGAAGGTGAAGCATTCACAGTGGTACTTGCGAAATCCAATCAACAAGTCGAAGTTCAAGCTAATCAAACCATTTTACAGGCAATTGAACTCCTCAACATTGATGTGGAGTGTTTATGTCGTGAAGGGGTGTGTGGGACTTGTGAAACCATGATTCTGGAAGGTGAGGCAGAGCATTTCGATCAGTATCTGAGTGATGATGAAAAAGCATCACAGCAGTCCATGATGATCTGCGTGTCACGTGCTAAAGGGAAAAAATTAGTATTGAATTTATAAGTTGTATGGATTAGAAAGATAGCTTGATCAAGAATGATTTCTTTTAAAAGTATAATTCAAAGTGAGAATACTTGGTCTAAAGTTGTTTTACTCAAAGACATTAGACTTCTTTCATAATTGTTTAGACCCTCTTTATTTTTCTCCTCTATGGGAGAATAATCAAGAGGATTTAAACAATGATCAAAGCGGTCTCCTGCATAATTAAAATAAAATATTTAGAGTTCATCTGCTTTCACTACTACATATGTAATCCTTTCAAGTAATGCTGTTAAATCTTGTGTGAAACACTATGCCTTTGTCCTGATTCATTCCATGATAAATGTGAATAAACGATTGAGTATTTATAATGAAATACTGTAAAGATAAGGCGTCAATTTTTTTTAAATTATCATTAATTGTATGTAGTGTTGTTGCAGGAATAACGCATGCAAGTTCAGATCAGGCATGGAAACAGCACGATCAGGCGATTAAAACTGCATGTGCGAAAGCCAGTACCTTAAAAAATGTAAAAGCAGTCAGCGATATTATGTTATTTGATGATCGTGTGGGTTATTCGGCTGTAGTCCTAGAAGGAAATTATCCGCAGAAACATATGAAGAATCAAAAAGGACGTGAACTTTGCTTGTATCAAAGACAACAGAAAAGAGCAGTCGTCACACCAGCTGATAGTCTTTTAACAATAAAAAAATAAAACCGAATCATGTCTAACTCGGTTTTATTCATATTTGCGGAAAAGAAGGATATAAAGATTCAGTTATTGTTTCATAGCCGACTTATCTGAATCATTTAAAATTTGACTGTGGGTTTTAGGTTTGATCAGTGGTGAAGTTGGACGAGGTTGATGTTCAGTGTTTGAAAATTGAAAACCTATACCTGCATCTATGTCATCCGCTGCAATTTCAGTTTCAAAACGCTCTTTATCCAATTCTCGTATTTCTTTGGTGATCGCGTGGATTTCACTACTCTCTACTCCCAAAGCATCAAGTGTGGCACCGCCAAACAGCAATGCTGATTCAAAGGTTTCACGAATTTGGTAATCGACATCTTTTTTGACCAATGATAATGAATGTTCACGGTCATAAGAGCGCACTAACAATTTGGCCAGTGGAAATTCATGTTTGACTAATTCAACGATACGGTTGGTCGTTTCTTTATCATCCACACATACCATGATTGCCTGAGCATTTGCGGCTCCAGATGCATGCAAAATATCTAAACGAGTCCCATCACCATAATAAATTTTGAAACCAAATTTTGTGGCATTTTGAATCATGTTGATATCAGTGTCGATCAATGTGACATCCACGCCACGCGCCAGTAAAAGCTGACTGGCAACTTGCCCAAAACGTCCAAATCCGATGAGTAGTACACGTCCATGTAAATTATTGGCGACTTCGATATGGTCAAGAGAGGCAGAACTCTTTGGACTGATGAAACGTTTGGCCAAAATACCAAGCAGGGGGGTAAAAATCATGGACAAAACCACAATCGCCGTGAGATTGGATTTGATCGTTTCATCAATCACTTGCGCACTTGCGGCGGCTGTAAAAAGCACAAATGCAAACTCACCCCCTTGTGCCATCAGTACCGCACGATCTAGAGCAACTGCATGACTACTTTTCGTGAGACGCGCGACAAAATAAATGAGGACAGCTTTGGTGAACATCAACGCAATGACGCTACTGAGAATAAGGAGCCAGTTATTTTGTACAACCGATAGATTAAGTGACATTCCTACACTAAGGAAAAATAGACCTAATAAAATACCGCGAAATGGTTCAATATCAGCTTCAATCTGATGACGAAAAGTCGATTGAGAGAGTAAAACACCTGCAAGGAATGCGCCCATTGCCATAGACAAACCACTAACTTGCATGAGTAATGCTGCGCCTAAAACGACCAACAATGCTGCGGCTGTCATGACTTCACGCGCTTTGGCAGCCGCCAGAACTTTAAATAATGGATTGAGCAGCCAACAGCCAGCCGCAATGAGACCTGCGATAGCTACCAGTGCAATCCCGATATCTTTTAAACGATCTGGTGTACTTTCAACCACTTGATTCGGAGACATAAAGGCAACAATGGCGAGCAATGGCACAATCAGTAGATCTTCAAACAATAAAATAGCGACAATTTTTTGGCCATTGGGCTGACTTAAATCACCACGATCTCCCAAAATTTGCATCACGATGGCCGTTGAAGTGAGAACAAAACCTGCCGCACCAATAAAGGCAATTTGCCATGCAAAACCATACAGTAAACCAATTGCAGTGAGTCCTATTGTACAAAACGTAATTTGTAGTGTGCCTAGACCAAAAATATCACGTCGCATATTCCATAAATGAGAAGGCTGCATCTCCATCCCAATGATAAAGAGATACATGACAATGCCGAGTTCAGCGATATGTAAAATAGAAGCGGGATCATGGATAAACGCAAAACCAAATGGACCAATAATTAAGCCTGCAATAAGATAACCAAGGACTGATCCAAGCCCTAAGCGTTTAAAAATTGGGACTGCGATCACAGCCGCAGCCAGTAAAATAACAGGGCTGAGTAGTCCTAGAGAATGTGCTTCTGCTGCCATGAAAATGTGTCCAAAGAACAAAATGGTGTTAAAAAAGAAATCATCATTGTTTATATGTCAGATAGATCATAACAATCTTTTACTGTTATATAGAGAAAACTTGAGTTTTTAACTCAAGTTTTTCTGAAAATTTGCTTAAATTTATTGATAAATTAGTGAAAATCATAAAAAGACTTTGAAAGATTTGAAATTAAAATGATTAAAAAATCATAAAACGTTCAAAATATTGTACTAATACAGCTTGATCTAATCATCTTACTTTATTCATTTATCATTATAAAAATTAGAGATTGATGGCGGTATTGCTTGATTGAATTACCCGTTAGATCGATCTGTAATAATAAAATTTATTCTAAACTGATATCTGTGGGACAAAGAGAATTTGATCAATATGAAAGTGATTTTATGATTGATTTAAAGCGAATAGTGATAATCGAAAATTAAAATAATTTTTGTCTTTAAGGATAAATATACACGACATTTTATGACGTTTAACAGAAAAAATGATGTAAAACAAAAACGGACGTATGTTAATTTAGTTAATAACATCAAAGCAATACGATGATAAAAATGGAACAACTTTCACCATCAGACTTAAAAGCGATATTACATTCTAAGCGAGCCAATCTTTATTATCTTGAACATTGCAGAGTCATGCAAAAAGATGGTCGCGTTTTATATTTAACTGAGGCCAAAAACGAAAACCAATACTGGAATATTCCGATTGCCAATACCACAGTAATTTTATTAGGAACGGGGACATCGATTACCCAAGCAGCCATGCGAATGCTTGCCAGTGCAGGGGTATTGGTGGGGTTTACAGGTGGAGGTGGGACGCCACTGTTTATGGGATCTGAAATTGAATGGATGATGCCACAAAGTGAATATCGACCCACGGAGTACATGCAAGGCTGGATGAGTTTTTGGTTTGACGATGCTAAACGTTTGGAAGTGGCAAAAGCTTTTCAAATAGCCCGTATCGAGTTTATCCGCAGAATCTGGGCAAAAGACAAAGACCTCAAAGATGAGGGCTTCTATCTTGATGATGCAGATATCGAACAAGCTTTAACTAGTTTTGAAAAGAAAATTCCACATCAAAGCAAAGTCGGTGATTTGTTGCTTGCTGAAGCGCAGACGACCAAGCAACTTTATAAAATCGCTGCTACTCGTTGTAAATTGAGTTTTGAACGAAATCCTGAACAGGGTGATTTAGCGAATGACTTTTTGAATCATGGCAATTATCTGGCCTACGGTTTAGCTGCTACGACTCTTTGGGTATTAGGTATTTCACACAGTTTTGCAGTCATGCACGGCAAAACCCGCCGTGGTGCATTAGTGTTTGATGTGGCTGATTTAATAAAGGATGCAGTGGTTTTACCGTGGGCTTTTATTTGTGCAAAAGAGGGGATATCTGAGCAGGAGTTTCGTCAGCAGCTTTTGCAGAAATTTACAGAATATCGGTGTCTGGACTGGATGTTTGAACAGGTGAGATTACAGGCGTGTCGAAACTTTCCAAATTTGGAGAGCGAATTATGATCGTCACCTTCATTTCTCAATGCGAAAAGAAAGCGATTCCTCGAACTCGTCGTGTGCTGGATGCATTTGCTGATCGTATTGGGGATAACACATGGCAGACTGTCATTACCGAAGATGGATTATTGGCAGTTAAGCGTTTACTTAAAAAGACAGTGACGAAGAATACAGCTATTTCGTGTCACTGGATTCGTGGTCGGCGTAGAAGTGAATTGATGTGGATTGTAGGGAATCGGAACAAATTTAATAATGAAGGCATAGTCCCTGTAAATACTACACAGAAAAAATTAGATCAAAATAAATGGGAAAACGATTGGCATTATTTGCCCTTAATCAAAGCATTGGTGGCGGTATCTGCTTTATTGCATGATTGGGGTAAAGCTACTGTTTTATTTCAAGAAAAATTACAGCGCAAAAGTAAAAATGCAAAAAAGGGTGATCCGTTAAGACATGAATGGATTTCTTGTTTATTACTCAATGCTTTGGTGCAATCGTCAGGAAATAATCAGTCTGATGAAGCATGGCTAGGTTTACTCATGCAACACAGTTGGGATGAACAAACACTTAAAAATACGTTATTGCAAAATTCTGATCAATCAAAAGTGCTTGACCAACTCCCGCCATTGGCGCAATTGGTGGCATGGTTGATTGTTTCACATCATCGGTTGCCTGCATTAGATGAAAAATCTCGTAGAGAATATGCGGATATAAAAAAAGACACGTTCGACAGTTTATTCAAAAGTATTAAATCAAATTGGGGATATCAAAATAAACAGGATGAAACGGAGTACAAGCAACGTTTAAAGCTATGTTTCGAGTTTGAACAAGGACTATTAAGCCAATCGGTTGAATGGACAACACAGTTAAAAAAATGGTCAGGTCGTTTAGTTCAAGAATTAAGCTCATTAGAGCAAATTTTTAAAGATGGCAGTTGGCGAGTCGTTTTACACCATGCTCGACTCTGCTTAATGTTAGGCGATCATTATTATTCATCTTGTAATGCTGATTTAAATTGGAAAACCAGTTTATCGCTCATAGCGAATACCGATCCAAAAACGAAAGAGGGCAAACAAAAGCTTGATGAGCATTTGGTGCGTGTCAGTGATAATGCCATGCGAGTCGCGCAGTCTTTGAGTCGTTTGGCTGACGAGATGGAACCCGCTTATGACTTGAAAAAGCTAAAAAAGAAAAGCCCAGAAGGTTTTGAATGGCAAGATCAAGCGGTTAAAGGCATTCAGCAATTTATCCAGAAAAATGAAATTGCAGCCGATAAAGGCTGGTTTATTGTCAATATGGCCAGTACAGGTAAAGGCAAAACCATTGCCAATGCCAAAATTATGCAGGCTCTTTCGAAAGATGCGCAATCATTACGCTATATTTTGGCATTAGGGTTAAGAACTTTAACTTTACAAACGGGTGATTCTTATCAACATGATATTGGTTTAGCTAAAGATGAGTTGGCAATTCTAATTGGCTCAAAAGCAGTGCAGGAATTACATCAACAAAAAAATAAAGCGAGTCATGAATCTGAAGAGGCGGATATTGAGGAATTAGGTTCGGAGTCTTTAGAAGAATTATTAGGCAATGAACTGATTTATGACAATATGCCTCAAGCTGATTTTATGGATGCACTATTCCCTCAACATCAAGCCGAGCGCAACAAAGCTTTTTTATATAAACCTGTTTTAGTCTGTACCATTGATCACATTATCTCGGCAACTGAAACCAAACGAGGTGGAAAATATATTTTACCGAGCTTGCGATTATCATCATCCGATTTAGTGATTGATGAAGTGGATGATTTTAATGGGCAAGATTTAATTGCGATTGCGCGACTGGTGCACTTGGCAGGCATGCTTGGACGTAAAGTCATGATTTCATCGGCAACCATTCCACCTGCTTTAGCAGAAGGGTTTTTCAATGCGTACCAGCAAGGGTGGCAGTTGTATTGTGCATTTAAAAAAATAAAAAAAACAGATGTGCAGTGTATGTGGGTCGATGAGTTTAAAACGCAAATTCAATCGATTGACTTACTTGAGCCAAAAAATAGTATTCAAAACTATCAAACGGCGCATGCTCAATTTGTGAAAATCCGTGCAGATGCCTTAAATCAGCAAATCATTAAGCACAAAGCTTATATTGTTGATTGTAAGGATTTGGTGGCTGAAAAAGAACAGCCCCGTTTAGAAGAAAGTATTCAACAGCAATATTTCAAACGAATCAAAATTGAAGCTGAAAAGCTGCATCAAGCACATCATAGTATTGATGCCAAAACTGGGAAAAAAGTTTCTTTTGGCGTGATACGTGTTGCCAATATTTCGCCTTGTGTTGCACTCACCCGATATTTGTTAAACGCCGAATGGTCGGAAAATGTTGCACCACGGGTGATGGCTTATCATAGTCGGCAGGTGCTATTATTGCGTAGTAAACAAGAACAACATTTAGATGAAACGCTGAAACGTAAAGAAAAACAGGGTGAACAGCCTAAGGCATTTTTAGAAACAGGCAATGATGGCGTTATTCGTCAACATTTAGATACCACAGATTGCGGTGATGTAATTTTTATTCTCGTTGCAACACCAGTTGAAGAAGTCGGACGAGATCATGATTTTGATTGGGCTATTATCGAGCCATCATCTTATCGTTCGATTATTCAGTTAGCAGGGCGTGTTTTACGACATCGTAAATTAGAACAAGATATTCAGCAGTCGAATATTGCGTTGATGCAATATAATCTGAAAGGTCTACGTGGGGCGAAAGTTGCTTTTGAAAAACCAGGGTTTGAGGTTGATTCTGCTAAAGCGAATTTTATTTTGGAGACAAAAGATTTATCTAAACTGATTGATATTGAAAATCTAGTACAAGTTAATGCCATTCCAAGAATTCGAGCCAATGAGCCTTTGCAGGCAATTAAAAACTTGGCAGATCTTGAGCATGCGGTCATGATTGATGCGCTTACATCATATCAAAAACAAGGTGCTAAACCCTTGAATGCATGGTTGACGCAAAAATGGTTTTTAACCGCATTGCCGCAGCAATTTACGCCATTTCGACAGAGTACCGCCAACATTCAGCTTTTTGCTGTGTTGAAAAATGGCAAGCTTGCATTTTGTGAACGAGATGATTTTGGTGAGTATATTGATCGTAGTGGTCTCTACAAGATTAAGCCGTATGAATTAAATGTCATTGAACAACAGCGATTATGGTTAAATCGTGATTATCACGACATTTTAAGTTGTATGGCACTTGATAAATTAAATGAAAATGAGGATATTAATGCAAAGATTGAAAAATTATCAAGGCGTTATGGGGAAGTTATGTTGCCCAAATATGATGAAGATAAGCAGTTAAATTATTCAGAACAATTTGGACTAATCATTTTATAGTAATAACAATATAGGGGGAAAGTATGACTGAGAGTATTCATACTTTTTTAAACGAGCGTAAAGAATTGTGGTTAAAAGATCATTTAAAAAAGGCAGAAACAGAAGCTGTAATTTCAGAATTAAATCAACAGGCAGATGATAAATTTAGCTTAAATGAATGGTTGCCTGATGCGGCAAAGCGTGTTTCTCAGCTTTCAATGGTGAGTCATCCAAGTAAATTCAGCCATCCAAGCGCTAAAACATCAAGTGTGATTGCTACATCGAATAAGAAGAGTGATGGTTATCTGCGTAGCGGTAATGTTGATTATAGTTTGGATGTTTTTGGTAATGCGGCTGCAATGGATGTTTTTAAATTTTTATCTTTACCTTTGACTGATCAATCAACAGTGTTAGATGGATTTGAGCAGCAAAATGAAGATTTAAAAAAACTTTTAGTTCAAAATAAGCTTGATTTTGAACAGTTAAGTTTTGAGTTTTTAAAAATAAAAACAACGGATTTTTCTGTGAAAACAGATCATTTGGTAAAACAGGTGTATTTTCCAATAGCAGAGGGCGAATATCATTTATTGTCGTTATTAACGCCATCAGGTTTAATCACAAAGTTAAAACAAACCATTGATCAAATTCGTTTTTCGGAAGAAACCAAACAAGCTAAAGAAAATCGTAAGAAGAATGAGTTAAATGAGATTGGTTATGCTGATATTTATGATCTAACAGTGACTGCCTATGGCGGAACTCAACCACAAAATGTGAGTGTTTTAAATAGTCAAAATGCAGGGCGAGCTTATTTACTTTCAAGCTGTCCGCCTGTAATTGAAAAAAGAGCGATTCGTTTGCCTAAAACAGATTTTTTTGCACAGTGTTTATATCGAAGAAATTATCAGGATAGTTTTGTTCAATTGCATAAATTTATGCAATTAGATCTGAATAATATCGATATTCGCACAGCGATTCGAAACATTATTCAATTTGTCATTGATCAAGTTCTTTTACAGGCTCTAAAAACACGAGAATATGCCGAAAGTGGATGGTCAAATCAGGACTATTATGTTGGATTGCCTAAATTACAACGCATTTGGTTAGATCAAATTTATAAAGAAGAACGTGAAGAAAATTCAGAATGGCGAGATGAGCTAAGCCGAGAAATTGCAAGGTGGATCATTCGTAGCTATGAAAAAGTGATCAGCGATGCTTATAAGTTAGGAACAGGGGAGCTGTTGGATGTTAAACAGCGTATTGAGAAATCGTTACAACAGATCAAGGAGTTTTTTTAATGCGCCGCTTTATTTTAATTCCACATTTAAAAATTCATAATGCCAATGCCATGAGTAGTCCGTATAGCATTGGATTTCCTGCGATAACGGCATGGCTAGGGGCAATGCATGCCTTACAGCGTAAATTAAATGCCAAGGGGCATGATATTGAATTGACGCGACTCGCTGTGAGTTGTCATGACTTTAACTTGCAAACGCATAAAGGACAGAGTGATTTTGTTCATTCCATTATTGGTACAGCAAATCCACTAGATAAGGATGGTAGCCGACCTGCATTTATTGAAGAAGCACGTTGTCATTTAGAAGTTTCGCTTTTAATTGAATGTCAAAATATTGATCCAGATGAGAAAGAAACATTACTAAACGACATACAAAACTGTATTTCTAGTATGAAATTTGCGAGCGGTGATTTACTTGCAGTAAAAGCTTGTGAGCTTTTGACTGTTGATGAAGATGGTCAAAAAGATCAAGAACTCAAGCCAATTTTAAATAAACTCATGCTCGGTCATGTGTTGATCGAGCGTCGTGATTTAGTCATTCAAAGTATGCAAGAAGGGCAGGATGCTCTAGATGCTGTTTTAGACCATTTAAAAGTCACACATAGTTCACAAATAGATGATGATGGAAAAATCACGTGGTCAAGCAGCCGAAAAGAAAAGGGGTGGCTTGTACCCATTGCGGTGGGTTTTCAGGGAATTTCTGAATTAGGTATTGCAAAAAATCAGCGTGATGCCGACACACCGCACCGTTTTGCGGAAGCTGTTTTGACGCTTGGGGAATTTGTTATGCCTTATCGTATTAAAAGTATGGATCAACTCCTATGGCAATATCATGTTGATTTAGAAAATAATCTTTATCTTTGCCAAAACTTAATAACAAACTAATTTAATCTTTAAAAGGAAAAATCATGGCTAAAAATGACAAAGTAGTTGCAAGTGTACTTGCGTTTGAAAAAAAATTGGTTCCATCTGACGGTTATTTATATGGAACAAATTGGAATAAACGAAATGAACAAAGCGCTTTAAAACTGATTGAAAAATCTGTGCGCGGTACGGTTTCACATCGTTTAAAAAATACAACTGATAAAGACTTGTTAAAACTTAATATGGATATTGCTCATGCTAATCCACAAACTGTTGATGCTTGTGCATTAGGCGAGCATCAAGATACTTTAAAAGTTGGATTTACCCTAAAAGTATTGGGTGGAGTTGAACATCCATCTGCTTGTAATAATGAAATTTTCTTAAAATCATATAATGACGTTGCTAAAAATTATATTACTACGTATGGCTTTAGTGAGCTTGCAAAACGATATGCACTCAATCTCGCCAATGCACGTTTTTTATGGCGTAACCGCGTTGGTGCTGAAAAAGTAGAAGTGGTTGTGACTGTGAATGATCAAGCAGCAGTGACATTTAATGCTTTAAATTATCCGTTGCATAATTTTGATGCTACAGATGAAAATATACAAAATCTAGCTCATCAAATTGCAAGTGCTTTAAAAGGAGAAATTCCCTATTTACTGATTAAAGTTGAAGCTTATGCTTTGGTGGGTAAAGGTCAAGAAGTCTATCCAAGCGAAGAACTTGTATTAGATAAAGGTAAAGGTGAAAAAAGTAAAATTCTTTACCATGTAAATGATGTTGCAGCAATGCATTCACAAAAGTTAGGTAATGCTTTACGTACCATAGATACTTGGTATCCAGAATTTGATGAGAAAAAAACAGCAATTGCGATTGAGCCATATGGTGCTGTGACTAACCTCGGCAAAGCGTATCGTACCCCGAAAGATAAAAAAGATTTTTTTACCTTATTTGATAAATATGCTTTGGGTGAATCACTTGAAAATCCTGAACAAGAGCATTATGTCATGGCAGTTTTAGTACGTGGTGGTGTCTTTGGTCAAAGCAGCAAGGATTAACTATGCTCTATTATTTAGAAATTACTTTATTAGAGCAGGAGGAAATACCTCTGCATTTAATTTGGTCAAAAGTTTATACCCAATTACATATTGCTTTTGTTGAACAAGCCGATGAAGAGGGAAAGATTAGTTACGGTGTATCTTTTCCAAAATATCGCTTAATTCAGCAGAAAAAATTGGGTTATTTAGGCGATAAAATTCGTATTTTTGCGGATTCAGTCGAAGCATTGGAGCAACTGAATCTAACTCATTGGTTCGCAAGGCTGCAAGATTATGTACATGTCTTATCCGCCCGTAAAGTTCCTGAGGATAAGATCAACGGCTATGCTGCTTATTTTAAAGTTAATCCAAAATTGACGGTTGAGCAGCGTGTTGTTCATCAGGCAGAACGCCGTGGAATTTCAATTGAAGAGGCACAGGAACACTTTAAAGCATTAGATCTAACGGAGACTTTTGAACCTTATATCAATATGAAAAGCCAAACCAATGATATGAGCTTCCGTTTGATTATTGGAAAAAGACGTGTTGATGAAGCAAATATTGGAAAATTTGGAAGCTATGGATTAAGTCGTACATCTACGGTACCTGAGTTTTAACCCAATATTTTTTACACTCTTTAACAGCTTAATAAAATCAATAAGTTATAACTTTGCTTTAAAACTTTGGGTATTTCATACTTTTTAGGGATAAAGCACTGTTATAACTTTATTTTTTGCTTTATTCTTACTGTTCATGGCGACATACGCCATTTAGAAAAGTTAGTCTTTTGGGTGGAGGGAATCCAAATCGTTCATGGCGACATACGCCATTTAGAAAATGCGCTGAGAACGTGCCAACGGCGATACAAAGTTCATGGCGACATACGCCATTTAGAAATGCAAGTCAATAGCAACTTGTGTGTAATGATCGTTCATGGCGACATACGCCATTTAGAAAAATGGTTAATGAAAATAAAATCACGGCGGCGTGTTCATGGCGACATACGCCATTTAGAAATGGCACTTGTGTTTTTCGAGTAGCCATAAAAAGTTCATGGCGACATACGCCATTTAGAAAATTAACATCTGCATGACCATAATTCTCTAAGCGTTCATGGCGACATACGCCATTTAGAAAAATGCAGCTTTAGACAATGAAGCCGCAATTCAGTTCATGGCGACATACGCCATTTAGAAAAATGGAAGGAAAAATATTGGGATGAAAATCGCGTTCATGGCGACATACGCCATTTAGAAAGCCCTTAGACTCAACAATCTCAACAGACTCAAGTTCATGGCGACATACGCCATTTAGAAAAGAACGCAATGCCAAGCCAAAACACCGATCTAGTTCATGGCGACATACGCCATTTAGAAAGAACGGCTCAACAGATATTCAATCATTACTTCGTTCATGGCGACATACGCCATTTAGAAAATGCGCTGTGCCACGTTTGCGCCGCTTACCCAGTTCATGGCGACATACGCCATTTAGAAATTTTCCGCCGCTGCTGCTGCATCGGCTTCTGGGTTCATGGCGACATACGCCATTTAGAAATTGAGTCGGACGTTGATGAATCCCACGAAAATGTTCATGGCGACATACGCCATTTAGAAAGTGGACGATTCCAGATGCGGGGGTTCGTACTGGTTCATGGCGACATACGCCATTTAGAAATAGAAAATCAAAAGGTGCGGGGCAGATCAATAGTTCATGGCGACATACGCCATTTAGAAAGTATGGGTGTATTCAATGATTAGTGGGTGCGTGTTCATGGCGACATACGCCATTTAGAAAATCTCTACTTACTTCAATTATTCCATCGATTAGTTCATGGCGACATACGCCATTTAGAAATCAGCCATTACACTTAGATAAATGGAACGGCAGTTCATGGCGACATACGCCATTTAGAAAATAAAACCACAAATTTATAAATCATTTTATGAGTTCATGGCGACATACGCCATTTAGAAATCATCTCAAGAAGACATTGATGCTTCTTATTTGTTCATGGCGACATACGCCATTTAGAAAAATGCGAATGCTGCGGGTTCAGGCATTGATGTGTTCATGGCGACATACGCCATTTAGAAAGTAGTTGAGAAAAACGGAAAAACTTCACTTGCGTTCATGGCGACATACGCCATTTAGAAATTGAATGGGTAGAAATGCCCACTGTGTTACCGGTTCATGGCGACATACGCCATTTAGAAAATCAACTTAACTTCCGTGATCTGATCGTCATCGTTCATGGCGACATACGCCATTTAGAAATTAGTGATTGCATGTACCAAGCCAAAAAAGGCGTTCATGGCGACATACGCCATTTAGAAAAATTAGTCAAATATTCAGTTGAAGCTCAAGATGTTCATGGCGACATACGCCATTTAGAAATAAACACGTTTATAACTTGTATAAATCCACCAGTTCATGGCGACATACGCCATTTAGAAAAGACTATCGCAGTAGCAACATATCCAAAAATAGTTCATGGCGACATACGCCATTTAGAAAAGAACCTGGAGTCGCTGACAGAAAGTTAATCAGTTCATGGCGACATACGCCATTTAGAAATTGATGTGACTTACTCGGCACGTTTTAGAAATGTTCATGGCGACATACGCCATTTAGAAATAAGTTATTTAGCATGATTGATCTTGGTGCTGGTTCATGGCGACATACGCCATTTAGAAAATGGGTGATGAAGCGAAAAAGATTGATGACGAGTTCATGGCGACATACGCCATTTAGAAATCCACATAACACATCTTGCACATATCAATGGGGTTCATGGCGACATACGCCATTTAGAAAATTTAATAAAACATCTGTTGCTATACTTTCTGGTTCATGGCGACATACGCCATTTAGAAACATTCTTTTTACGAATAGTTTTTAATTCATCTGTTCATGGCGACATACGCCATTTAGAAAATGCGCCATTGAGAAGCGTTAGGGCCTTGAAGGTTCATGGCGACATACGCCATTTAGAAAAAGAAGAAGATCGACTGGTTTATTTGAGTAGAGTTCATGGCGACATACGCCATTTAGAAAGAATAACCCTAAATACGCTTCATGTCTACCATGTTCATGGCGACATACGCCATTTAGAAATCAAAGATAGAATCTGACAAATAAGCAATTTGGTTCATGGCGACATACGCCATTTAGAAACAGCGATTTAATAAATAAACTGCTGCGTACTTGTTCATGGCGACATACGCCATTTAGAAAAAACTTTAATGCTAAAGGAGCGAGTTGTTCCTGTTCATGGCGACATACGCCATTTAGAAATGACCGTTTACACGCTCAGGGTTTAGCCTTCGGTTCATGGCGACATACGCCATTTAGAAAAACCGCATCTACAACTGGAATACCTGCATTAAGTTCATGGCGACATACGCCATTTAGAAAACGATCAACCAATATCACACGACCACTAGCTGGTTCATGGCGACATACGCCATTTAGAAATTTATAATATCATTTTGGTTAGTACCACCCGAGTTCATGGCGACATACGCCATTTAGAAATAATGGTGAGCGTTGCCAAGCAACACTAGCTCGTTCATGGCGACATACGCCATTTAGAAAATGTAGCCGATGGAAATGCTGTATGAAATGATGTTCATGGCGACATACGCCATTTAGAAAATAAGACATCCATTCAGTATCCTCCAAGTGATGTTCATGGCGACATACGCCATTTAGAAAATAAATGGAAAGACTCGAAAAATGTTGAACGCGTTCATGGCGACATACGCCATTTAGAAATCATATCGGTTCACACACTGGATGAATTGCTAGTTCATGGCGACATACGCCATTTAGAAAACACAAAAGAGCAAATTATTAACGCTTTAAATGTTCATGGCGACATACGCCATTTAGAAACAAGGCTTATCAACAGGACTACACAAAATAAAGTTCATGGCGACATACGCCATTTAGAAAACCAGGAGGACGCAAAAAAACCGACTGGAACGGTTCATGGCGACATACGCCATTTAGAAATGTTAAATCGACCAAGTCAGGTCTCATTCGTAGTTCATGGCGACATACGCCATTTAGAAAATTTGCCAAAATTCTCCATTTGTAGGTATTGCGTTCATGGCGACATACGCCATTTAGAAAAAACAAGTCAGGAAAATAAAATGACATTACATGTTCATGGCGACATACGCCATTTAGAAAAGAATCGTGACCGTTTCCGCGGGCGTTTTTCAGTTCATGGCGACATACGCCATTTAGAAAATCACGTACGAACTGCACACCGCGAAGTGAAGGTTCATGGCGACATACGCCATTTAGAAAAGTAACGGTTTAAACGCTGAAACAGTATTCAAGTTCATGGCGACATACGCCATTTAGAAAAGACGCATTACTTGTAACACCAGATGAGTTAAGTTCATGGCGACATACGCCATTTAGAAAGCTAAAAACACGGTAATTGACAACATTAGGGGGTTCATGGTGACATACGCCATTTAGAAATCAATGAGTGAAAGTGATGCTTGATCAAATTGGTTCATGGCGACATACGCCATTTAGAAACAATTTTCTGGTCAAGATGCGAATGCTGTATGGTTCATGGCGACATACGCCATTTAGAAATTAACATGCGTTTAACGATGACAACTCCAAACGTTCATGGCGACATACGCCATTTAGAAAATCACTGGTGATATCCACCAGAGAAGCATCAAGTTCATGGCGACATACGCCATTTAGAAACGATGCAAAACACAATAAACGCTCGTATTTAAGTTCATGGCGACATACGCCATTTAGAAAAGTAGCATAGCCTTCTGCCATACACACAATTTGTTCATGGCGACATACGCCATTTAGAAAAAGAGATTCATGCCGATGGTTTTAAGCCATATGTTCATGGCGACATACGCCATTTAGAAAATGTGTAGGAACTTCGCTAGTTCTACACCACCGTTCATGGCGACATACGCCATTTAGAAATGTTTGCCCTGTCACTACACGATCAAGGGTAAGTTCATGGCGACATACGCCATTTAGAAAGTATCGGAAAATGGGAGTGTGACATGCATAACGTTCATGGCGACATACGCCATTTAGAAAGGGCGCAAGAATAATGGGGTAGTTCATGAAGCGTTCATGGCGACATACGCCATTTAGAAATGTAGCATCGCCAGAAATTGAACCATCGGTCGGTTCATGGCGACATACGCCATTTAGAAATAGCCCCAGATAACTCCGTGCTGTATTGATCCGTTCATGGCGACATACGCCATTTAGAAACAGGACTCATTACCTGCTTATGATATTCTGGAGTTCATGGCGACATACGCCATTTAGAAAACGACGACCAGCCAATTCCATGTGAACAGTCTGTTCATGGCGACATACGCCATTTAGAAACATTTAATTGGGCCACGCTGAAACTGATACAGGTTCATGGCGACATACGCCACTTAGAAACGGTACATGTTTGGCGTGTACATATGATTAACGTTCATGGCGACATACGCCACTTAGAAAGTCAGAACGTGTAGAACCGATAAAACAATTGCGTTCATGGCGACATACGCCACTTAGAAATGCTTAAAGTTCCACTTAAAAACATTATTTTGGTTCATGGCGACATACGCCACTTAGAAACATTAAAAAACCCGCCGAAGCGGGTTTGTGTTGTTCATGGCGACATACGCCACTTAGAAAAGTTTCGATTCCAGCGATCGACACTGTTTTGCGTTCATGGCGACATACGCCATTTAGAAAAAGTGGAGTGGTTAAAGTAGATGCTGTTTTTGGTTCATGGCGACATACGCCATTTAGAAATTCAAATGTTGCTTCACTATCAACCCAAAAACGTTCATGGCGACATACGCCATTTAGAAAGATTACAAAAAAGCAAGCCGCGGAATATCTTCAGTTCATGGCGACATACGCCATTTAGAAAGCGCATTCATTTGCAGCAGGTCTACGGATTAAGTTCATGGCGACATACGCCATTTAGAAAAAACAATTCAAGCAAATGCAGCAGTTTAATCCGTTCATGGCGACATACGCCATTTAGAAATTTGGGTGATATGTTGTGGCATATACTGAAAGGTTCATGGCGACATACGCCATTTAGAAATGCAAACGATGTGTAAAAGCTTAAGCTGATTGATTCACGAGAGTAGAATATGGAATCTAATCGCCCGTAAAAATGAGTTAAAAAGAAATAATATAAACAAAAACGCACTGCTTCTGGCGAAACAGTGCGTTAGGTTAATAAGATTATGCTGGTAAATCGAACCAGATCATTTCACTATCTTCAAGTGCATGAATCGTAGTTTTCTCATCAAACAATAAAGCATCACCTGCTTTAACAATTTGATTCTCAATCATAATTTGACCTTTAATCACATGCACATAATTGTGTTTTTGAGTTGCAGCAATCTCAAGTGTTTTACCAGCTTCTAACACAGCCGCTTTCACTTCTGCATTTTGGCGAATATGCATAGCAGCATTATCATTTGGTCCTGCAATCAAGTGCCATTGGTTTGGCTGTTCACTTGGATCAAGTTTGATTTGTTGATACGTTGGTTCAGCATCGCGTACATTTGGATGAATCCAGATTTGAAATAGATGCACTGGCTCATCGCTATTATTGAACTCACTATGTGCAACACCCGTACCCGCACTCATCAACTGCCATTCACCTGCGGTGATATGTTCTTCATTACCCATTGTATCACGGTGGCTCAGGCGACCATCGGTGACATAAGTCAAGATTTCCATATTGTCATGTGGATGAGTACCAAAACCATTATGTGCCGCAATCGTATCGTCATTAATCACACGAAGTGGACCAAAACCCATATATTTTGGATCATACCAGCTTCCAAATGAAAAGCTATGATAGGTATTTAACCAACCTGCTTGGACATGACCACGGTTTTCACTACGATGTAGATATGCATTCATTCTGCACCTCCCAAATTCTTATGTATTACTTCATGAACACATCGTAGCAATCCCTCAGCAAAGTAAAAACACCAGTATTGGAACAAATTGTTCTATTTGTGAAATGATTTTATGATATTTTTATAATTATTAAAAATAATAGAACAGTAAAAAGTATCAAAATAATTGATAACTAACCTGAGTTCGACAATGGATATGATACTCGTAAACGTCATCTGCAACCTGCATAGTTTAAACAAGATACTGTTTCTGCGATATATTTTAATAAATCCAAGAAGACAACAGGTTTTGCAGATGACAATGCTTTTGGTTACTTTGGACGAAACCAAAGTAACTCTAGCTGAAAGCTAATCCTAAAATTAGATGAGAACTCAGTAAGACTCCGCCAAGATCATTGTTTTTCAATAAGTTAAAGAAATATTTTCATCGAACTTACGTTAACTATAAAAGTGGAATATAAAAAAGCCCGCATTAAGATGCAGGCTTTAAAAGGGCTAATTGATTTTATTCAAGGAATTTAACAGTTACACCGCTACTGACTTTATTGCCCAAATCATTGGCATCCCAGTTGGTTAGACGAATACAACCATGTGATGCTGTTTTGGAAATCGCAGATGGGTTTGGTGTTCCATGAATACCAAAAGATTTTTTACTTAAACCAATCCAGATATTACCTACAGGGGCATTTGGACCAGGTGGCAAAGACAGTGGTTTTAAGTTATTGCCTTGAACGAAGTTACTTGGTGAATAGCTATACCAAGGGTTACGCGCAACACCCACTACCTTATAAGTACCTGTTGGAGATGGTGTATCACTACTGCCAATGGTTGCAGGAAATGAGGCAATCATTTGGTTGCGACTGTTAAATAGATATAACTGACGTGCACCTTTATGCGCAATGATCAGATGAATATCTTCTGGGAGATCATTACGCACATTGGCGACAATAATCTTTTCACCTTCTTTTTTAAAGCTTGCCTTAGGATTTAACTTTTTCAAAAAGTCTTCATCCATATGGAATTTTTCACCCAACATTTCTGTAACACGAGTGTAGTACAAACCTTTCATTTTGGCCTGTAGTGCATAATCATGGGGAATAGATGCAGCATAAGGACCTTTTAAGTCTTCTGCTGTCAAGGTGTATTCTACAAAAGCGGGTTTATTTTGCTTGGCGACCAAGGCATCCCACGTTTCTTTGGTGAGCTCACCCGTTGGTTTTAAACCATTCATTTGCTGAAAAGATGAAAGAGCTTTCAGTGTATTCATACCACTTGTGCCGTCGATTGCACCTGGAGACGCATGGGTATTATTCAGCATGACTTGCGCACGCGCATAGACTGGAAATTGACCACGTCCGATATTTTCATACCAGTCAGCATTATTTAGACCGTCAAGTGTCCAAGATGCTTTACCTGCTTGAGTTTTTGTAGCAGTTGTCGTGGCTGCTGCTTTTTGAGCAGGGGTAGGTGCAACACCTGTATCTGCATTTTTCGTTTCGCTGCTTTCAAGGTTTTGCAATGTTGCAGAGGCCTGATTCAGATCATGTTCTTCTTGAGCACTGACTTGTGCCTGATCTGAACTTGCTGGGCTAGATGTAGCCGCAACATTTGCAGCAGGAGCTGAAGCCGAATTTGTCACAGGTGACGAAACAGGACTAGATGCTGAAGATGTATTTTGAGAGAGAGGCTTACGTTCAATGGCAAGTGGATCAATCGGATCTTGAACAGATTGAGTGCGGATCACTTTTGGATTTAACGGTTGCTCGGCCGTAGGTGCAGCAAACGCTGTGCCAGTCATAATACAAGTTAGACTCAAAGCGAGCAAAGAGCGAACAAACATGTAATTCAACCTTAAGAATTATTCATATAGTTAGGACAGAAAACGGAGTAAGTATTACAGAAAATACATCACGATGCAGTAGTTCTTTTGTGTAGTTATCCAATTTTATCTTGCCTAATCTGGATTTTATCGCACAGAGAAGTTATTAAATCGCAAACCTTTTTGTTATGATGCATGCAATAAAAATTGAGATAGAGAAAGTAAATGACGACCTTAAAAAATGATCGTTTTCTACGTGCTTTATTGCGTGAACCTGTGGACACCACACCTGTATGGATGATGCGACAAGCAGGTCGTTATTTACCTGAGTACCGCGAAACGCGCGGTAAAGCGGGTGATTTTTTATC
Organism: Acinetobacter septicus; assembly: GCF_019355975.1. Lineage (NCBI taxonomy): Bacteria > Pseudomonadati > Pseudomonadota > Gammaproteobacteria > Moraxellales > Moraxellaceae > Acinetobacter > Acinetobacter septicus. The sequence continues at coordinate 3,456,558 of NZ_CP079898.1, forward strand.
ATTATGTAAAAATACTGATTTTGCCTGTGAAGTGACTTTGCAGCCTTTACGTCGATATGATTTAGATGCGGCTATTTTATTTTCAGATATTTTAACCGTACCAGATGCATTGGGTTTGGGGCTTTATTTTGAAACGGGTGAAGGGCCAAAGTTTAAAAAGACCATTCGCACTGAACAAGATGTTTTAAATTTACCTAATTTCAATGCCAAGTCCGATCTGGATTACGTCATGAATGCAGTTTCGACCATTCGTTCTGCATTGGGCGGTCAGGTTCCTTTGATTGGTTTTTCTGGAAGTCCATGGACATTGGCTACGTATATGATTGAAGGCGGTTCGAGTAAAGATTTCCGTCATACCAAACATATGCTCTATGCTCAGCCAGAAGTTTTGCATGCCTTGCTTGATCGTCTTGCTGTCGCTGTGATTGATTATTTAAATGCACAGATCGATGCAGGTGCTCAAGCGATTCAAATTTTTGATAGTTGGGGCGGTGCGTTGGCGCACCGTGAATATATTGAATTTTCACTCAACTATATGCAAAAAATTGTCGCGGGTTTACAACGTGAAAAAGACGGTCGTCGTATTCCAGTGATTTTATTTACCAAAGGTGGTGGTCAATGGTTAGAACCAATGATTGCGACAGGTGCTGATGCGCTTGGACTGGATTGGACAACTCCCTTAAATGTTGCGCGTCAAAGTATTGCAGGTCGTGCTGCTGTACAGGGGAATCTAGATCCTGCGGTATTGTATGGCTCTAGAGCATCCATTGAAAAATCTGTCAAAGCAATGCTGGACGATGCCTATGCCAATGGTGAAACAACAGGTTATGTAGCAAATCTTGGACATGGCATCACGCAATGGGTAGATCCTGCTCAACCGAAAATTTTTGTTGATACCGTACATGAATATAGCGCCAAATACTTGGGATAAGGTTTTTGTGTACGTTCTGAAACTTGTTTCTCAATTTTGTTTTAAGGCAGCTTCGGCTGCCTTGTTTGGTATTTTATTACTGCTCGCATTTGTGTTTACTGCGCCGATGGGCAGTCATGACTATCTTGGTTTTTATCGTTATGACTATTTGCTTTTTTATGCCTTGGCGATTCAAGCTTGTTTACTTTACTTAAAACTTGAATCTTGGGCTGAGGCCAAAGTGATTGCTTTGTTTCATATCATGGCGATGGTGATGGAGATTTTTCTGACGCATCCCGCGATCGCTTCATGGCAATATCCTCAGCCTGCTATATTTAAACTTTGGACAGTGCCACTTTTTGCTGGATTTATGTATTCAGCAGTCGGAAGTTTTTTTGCTCGTTCTCTACGTTTATATCATATCTCATTTGAGGCTTTGCCACGTTTTGGCAATATGCTGGCATTGGCGTTATGTTCATATATCAATTTTATGAGCAAATTTTTTATCCCAGATCTGCGTTATGCCTTATTCCTTTGGAGTGTCGTCATTTTCTGGAAAACTCGATTAACTTTTTGTTTATCTGCAAGAGCCTTTCAACTCCCCATGTTACCTGTACTTTTAGTCTTGGCATTTATCATCTGGATTGCTGAAAACATTAGTACTTTTTATAAAATCTGGCTCTACCCAAGTCAGGTGAATGCTTGGCATATGGTGGGTTGGGGCAAACTTGGATCGTGGTATTTATTGTTATTGTTAAGTTTGGTTTTGGTGTTAAAAATACTGGGAAATCGAAGTCATAATGGGCGTTGGAAACTAAACGAATTTCAATAAAATACAAAATTATCTTGGGCTTTCCAAAGGCGTTTTTTAGCAATTTTGAAAATGATAGGGCACGTTAGTGCCCTAAATTTTATGGGTTGATTCGTGTTTGCAGCGCAAACTTTCGCGTATAAATATTGATGAGACAACCTAATAATGCACAAAATGCAGCTGTGATAAAGACCGATGGATAGCCCAGATAAAGGGCAACTAGTCCAAATACAGGGGCATAAATGGCGTAGGCAATATCCTGACAGGCTGAAAACACGCCCATTGCCGTACCACGAATTTGAGCAGGAGCGCCTTTAATCAGTTCGACTCCTAAAGCTGGATAAATTAAAGAACATCCTGCGCCAGTCACTACTGCACCGATTAATGCAATTTCCACACGTGGTGATATAAATAATAAAAATAGGCCAATGGCTTCAATGATTAATGAATATTTAACCAGTTTAAAGCCCGAAACTTTATCAGTTAAATGTCCACAGAAAATCCGCACAGCCACAAAAGCCAAACCAAAAAAGGTCAGTGCATAACCTGCATAGGCCCATTGTTGCTCTTTAAAATAAAGAGCGACAAATGTGCCGATACAGGCAAAACCGACACCTTGTAAAGCTAATACCAGACCAAAACGCCAAACGTATTGAATGACCTGTTTGAGTGGTGGATAGGTGCCTGTATGCGGTTGAGTCGCTCGGATAAAAATATCAATTAGCAAAGAGACAAGGGGTAAACTGATCAGAAGCAAAGCAACCGCGTAAAATCCAAAGCTTTCATATAACCAGAGTCCCAAGGGTGCGCCTGCGGCCAAAGCACCAAACATGGCCATGCCTGTAAAGGATAGTAATTTTCCTGCACGTGCTTGTCCGACTAAGCCAAGTCCCCAAGTTAAATGTCCGCTGACCAGTAAACTTTCTGCATAACCATGAACCAAACGGCCGAGCAGTAAGATCACAAACTTGAATATCATCGAAACAGGTGCAAAAAAAGCCAGAATATAAATGAATCCTGCCATTAATAAAGATGCCATACCTTGCAAAGTCGCGCGTTTTGCGCTGATTTGATCGGCAATACGACCTGCATAAGGACGTGTCAAAACTGTGGCTACAAATTGTGTACCAACAGCGATACCCACCCAAAAATTATTGAATTTTAAACTGTCATGCACATACAGTGGAATCACTGCAAGAGGAGCGGAGATGGTGAGATAAGAAAGAAAAAGCGCGATCACTAAAGGGTAAAGCGTTTTAGTATCGTTATCTAACGAGGAGGGTGCTGTCATGGTCATATTTTGATTAGACTGTGTCATTTGGTACTCCATGGAAGGGATACCGTATAGACACGTGCATCCACTTCCATTATTAAAAAATACTGGAACAGATGCGTTGGATAACGTGAACGCTTACGATTTTAGTCAGGCAATGAATGACCTGCTAACGCTTTGGCAGAATATCCCATGTTTTACAGCAATGATCAAGCTGATTTTTATAAATTAAATCATCGTTATTCAATAGCGATTAGATTATCTTTGATAACTTTATAGAGCCTTTTAGTTTTCTCGCATCGGATAAAATAAAACGAACTGATGATAGAAATCTATTCAATATCACCAATAAACATCACGGTATGACCAAGTAAATAACCTGCGGTTACCAACAAGGCAATCCAGATAAAAGCCCCGACAATGTTATACAAGGAGAACACACTATAATTCATGCCACTCGAACCCGCAGCAAAAGGGGCAAAAGAGCGTACAAATGGGATAAACCGAGCGACTAATATCGTCAAGGCGCCATGTCGTTTAAAGTAATCATGGGTTTTTAATAAATGTTCGTGCTTAATCAAGCGTGATTTGATTTCAAAAATACGCACTCCCATACGACGACCAATATGATAATTCACCATATAACCAAGTGTGGCTGCGATAGAAAGCAAGATGATGATAAAACCAAGATTCATCATGGGGATGGTTGAACAAAGCGCACCAACCGCAAGAAGTAGACTATCACCTGGCAAAAAAAACATGAAAACGAAAGCCGTTTCACAAAAGATAATCAAAAAGAGCAGGGCATAAATCCATAACCCATATTGTTGAATCAAAATAGGCAGATAATGTTCAAAACTGAGTAAAAAATCGAAAAATTCCACTAACGATCTACCTTCATTATTACTTCGTTAATGTCAATAATCGCCAGACTTTATGTAATTGTCTGGCTGATAATTTAAAACTTTGGCAGAAAGTTAATAACTCTCAGGTACAGCACTTAAAAATTCACGACGAACTTCTTTATCGGTTTTAAAGTCACCTAAAAAAGACACAGTACGCGTCGTCGATTCCTGTTTACCTACGCCACGCATCATCATACACATATGTGCTGAATCAATCATGACAGCAACGCCACGTGCTTGTGTTACTTCTAATACAGCCTCTGCAATTTGCTGCGTCAGATTTTCCTGAATCTGTAAGCGACGCGCAAACATTTCAGTAATACGGGCAAATTTAGATAATCCTAAGACTTTACCCTCAGGTAAGTAGGCGATATGCACACGTCCGTAAAATGGCAAAAGATGGTGTTCGCATAAAGAATAAAATTCAATATTTTTAACCAACACCATTTCATGGTTATCTGATGGAAAAACCGCACTATTGGTGACTTCTTCCAGTGTTTTGCCATAGCCAGAGGTCAAAAAAGAAAATGCCTTGGCAGCTCGAATAGGCGTATCTTTAAGCCCAGGACGATTTAAATCCTCACCCACTGCGGTCAGAATATTTGCATAGGATTGCTGCATTGACATAAGACGTATTGGCTTACTCTATTAAACAAGCTCGGCATTGTATCAGAAAACCGATCAAGTGGGTCATGTAACTTTGCAGGATATTTATTCAGATGGTGCTTCATATAGAAAAGCTGAATAAAATTCAGTTTTATTGTGGCTGATATTTCATCAAATGCTAATTTTCTCCTCATTTTGTGATAAAAATCTGCTAAAAAAGAATAATAGTTTGGCTGTTTATAGTTGATTTTAAAGATATATCTAAACTCTTATATCGGTTATTTACAACTGCAAAAACCAAGTCATCACATTTAATGTGGCATTTTATTTGCTCGTCTTTGAGTATCTGGATGCAGAAGTAAAAAGGATAGAAAATGTCAGCACGTCCCATCACGTTTTATTTCCGAGGACAATGCCAGCAAATTGAAATGCTTGCACCAACCACGACCGTTTTACAATATTTACGTGAATATGTTTCGGCTGAGAAAACGCGCCAAACTGGAACCAAAGAAGGCTGTGCAGAGGGCGACTGTGGGGCATGTACGGTGGTCATTGGAGAGTTGGTGAATGATCAATTACAACTGCGTAGTGTCAATGCATGTATTCAGTTTTTACCTACTTTAGATGGTAAAGCCCTTTTCACCGTAGAAGATCTTCAGCAACTCATTTCAGCTTCAACAGGTCAAATGCATCCTGTGCAGCAAGCAATGGTTGAACAACATGGCTCACAATGTGGCTTTTGTACTCCAGGCTTTATCATGTCGTTGTGGTCAATGTACGAAAATGAACAACATGCTCCCAATAAAGAAAAAGTCAGCGATTATGTTTCAGGGAATTTATGCCGCTGTACGGGTTATCGTCCAATTTTAGATGCCGCACAACAAGCTTACAACTATCCACGTGTGCAATTAGAACGTGAAAAAGTCATCAAAGTTTTGACGGAGATTCACGCTTTACCGTCTTTAGAATTAAATTATCTGGGGCAGCAATTCTTTGCGCCTAAAACCTTACAGGAATTTGCAAGTTTACGTCAGCAATTTCCACAGGCACGTATTGTCGCAGGTAGCACCGATGTCGGATTGTGGGTGACGAAGCTCGGTCGAAACTTGGGCGATATGTTATATATTGGTCAGGTTGAAGAGTTAAAGAAAATAACAGTAAGCAATGATCAACTTGAGATTGGTGCCAATGTTAGTTTAAGCGATGCATTGGCTAAAATATCTGACATTTATCCAGATTTTTCTGAATTACAGCGCCGTTTTGCTTCCATGCCCATCAAAAATGCAGGGACTTTAGGCGGTAATATTGCCAATGGTTCTCCAATTGGCGATTCAATGCCTGCTTTAATCACACTGGATACCATGTTGCGCTTGCGCTGTAGCGAGCAAACTCGTGAAATCACTTTGGCTGATTTTTATCTGGATTATCAAAAGACAGCTTTGCAGGCAAGTGAATTTGTTGAAGCGATTTTAATTCCTGTGCGTCAAGATAGTATCCATTTTAAATTTGCCACTTATAAAATCTCAAAACGTTTTGAACAGGATATTTCGGCGGTGTGTGCTGCCTTGAGTTGTGAGTTAGATAAGAATAAAGTGGTTCAATCCATCAAAATCGCATTTGGCGGTATGGCGGCGATTCCAAAACGCGCTTTAAAGACCGAAAAAGTTTTGTTGGGTCAAGTGATGACTCCTGAATTACTTGAACAGGCACAAATTGCATTAGCGCAGGATTATCAGCCGTTGAGCGATGGTCGAGCCAGTAGTGCTTACCGACTGCAAGTGGCACAGAACTGTTTACAGCGGTTTTATGTAGAAAAAATTCAAGCGCAAAATCTTACTCGAGTTGAAGATTTAATCGCATTGGTGGAGGTATAACAATGAATCAGTCCATCGACTTAAAGAGTTTAAAAGCATCGGCCAAAGCAGGGCAATCGATTCCACATGAAAGTGCGCATTTACATGTAACAGGGCAAGCGACCTATATTGATGATTTGCCAGAGCTTGAAAATACCTTACATCTGGCAGTCGGTTTTTCTCAATGTGCAAAAGGTAAAATCACACAATTTGACCTAAACGCAGTTCGTCAGGCAGATGGTGTCTATGCAGTGTATACGGCTGATGATGTCACTATTGAAAACAATTGGGGACCAATTGTCAAAGACGATCCGATTTTTGCCAAAGATCAGGTCGAATTTTATGGTCAGGCGTTGTTTGTGGTGGCAGCTAAAACTTATCAACAGGCACGTAGAGCTGTGCGTTTAGCCCAGATTGAATATGCTCCTGAAACCCCGATTTTAAGTATTCAAGAGGCGATTGAACAGCAATCTTGGGTGTTGCCACCTGTCGATTTTAGTCATGGTGAGGTTGAGCAGGCATTTCAAACTGCATCGCATCAACTTTCTGGTTCTATTGAACTCGGTGGACAAGAGCATTTTTATCTAGAAGGGCAGATTTCGTATGCGGTTCCTCAAGAAGATCACACTTTAAAAGTCTATTGCTCGACTCAGCATCCCACCGAAATGCAATTACTGATTTGTCATGCATTAGGTTTCAATATGCATCAGGTCAGCGTTGAGGCACGTCGTATGGGCGGTGGCTTTGGCGGTAAGGAATCGCAGTCGGCACAATGGGCGTGTATTGCCTCTCTTGCAGCACAGAAATCTGGTCGTCCATGCAAACTTCGTTTAGACCGTGATGACGATATGAGTTCGACGGGTAAACGTCATGGTTTTGCCTATGAGTGGTCGGTGGCTTTTGACGATTTAGGAGTTTTACAGGGTTTAAAAGTTCAATTGGCATCCAATTGTGGTTTCTCTGCGGATTTATCAGGCCCAGTGAATGAGCGTGCGATTTGTCATATTGGCAATGCGTATTATCTAAATGCCGTGCAACTGCGTAATTTACGTTGTAAAACCAATACCGTATCCAATACAGCCTATCGTGGTTTTGGTGGACCACAGGGAATGTTTGTCATTGAAGTGATTATTGACGACATTGCCCGTTTTCTAAAATGCGATCCAGTCTTGGTGCGTCAACGTAACTTTTTTGCAGAAAAGCCTGGCAATGGTCGTGACCATATGCATTATGGCGCAGAAGTTCGGGACAATGTTGCGCCACAAATTGTCGAAGAGTTATTGGAAAGTAGTCAATATTTTAAACGTAAACAAGCGATTGATTTATTTAACCAAGATAATAACATCATTAAACGTGGAATTGCGCTGACACCACTCATGTTCGGTATTTCCTTTAATGCGGTGCATTATAACCAAGCAGGTGCACTGGTCTATGTGTATATGGATGGCACAGTTGCCATCACCCATGGTGGCACCGAAATGGGGCAGGGTTTATATACCAAAGTGCGTCAAGTTGCTGCGCATGAACTCGGTTTAGCCATTGATCAGGTGCGTTTGGTTGCAACGGATACGTCACGTGTACCGAATACTTCAGCAACTGCGGCTTCGAGTGGTGCTGATTTAAATGGTAAAGCCGTACAAAATGCCTGTATCAAGATTCGTGAACGCCTTGCCAAACTTGCGGCTGAAATAAGTCAAAGTGATGTTGAAGGCATTCAGTTTGAAGATAATCAAGTCACTACAAGTAATGGTCAGTCGTGGGCATTTCCTGATTTGGTTAATCGTGCTTATATGGCACGGGTGCAGCTTTGGGACAGTGGTTTTTATAAAACCCCAGAAATTCATTATGATCAGGTCAATCATTTAGGTCGTCCATTTTTCTACTATGCCTACGGTGCGGCGGTCAGTGAAGTGGCGATTGATACTTTGACGGGGGAAATGAAAGTATTAAGAACTGATATTTTGCATGATGTCGGTCGTTCGATTAACCCAGCCATTGATATTGGTCAGATTGAAGGTGGTTTTATACAAGGCATGGGCTGGCTCACCACTGAAGAGCTGTATTGGCAACCGCAAGGGCCACATGTAGGACGTTTATTTACCCATGCGCCGTCGACATATAAAATCCCGACTAGCGTCGATATTCCGCATGTCTTTAATGTCAAATTGTTTGATAATCAAAACGCTGTCGATACTATTTATCGCTCTAAAGCTGTGGGCGAGCCGCCGTTTATGTTAGGACTTTCGGTATTCTCTGCGATTCGCCAAGCCGTACAAGCTGCGATTCCAGAGGATGCACCGCTTGAGTTAAATGCACCCGCGACAGCAGAAGAAATTCTACGTGCGATTTCAATCGGTCGAGGTCATGCATTGCTGGATCGCCCAGAACCAAAATTGCGTTAACCATTAAACATGATGCAGCATTTACAATGGTGGCGAGACTTGGTCGAATGGCAGCAGCAAGATATTTCTGTCGTATTGGTCACTGTGCTTCGTGCAGATGGTTCAACCCCACGAGAAGTAGGGGCAACCATGCTGTTACGACTCGATCAGCAACAACAGATTCAGCAATCTGATACTATCGGTGGCGGACATTTGGAGTTTCAGGCGATCGATATTGCCAAACAAATGCTATTGAGTTCTGAATCATGCCATCAACGGATTGAACGATTCAATCTTAGTGCACGTTTAGGACAATGTTGTGGCGGAGTGATGTGGCTGTTATTTGAAAAAATAGAAGCCATTAAGGATGAACTGATTGCTTGTCAGGCTGCATGGCAAAAACGTCAAAGTATCATCAGGACAGTGTCGGATGGTCAGGCATCCAGTTGGTCGATTGCAAATGATTCATCGGCTTCATCTAACAGTGAATTTCAGCAAGATGATTCCAGATGGCAATGGATTCAAAGTATTCAACCCTATGCCATGAAAGTGATGATTTTTGGTGCAGGTCATGTGGGTGAGGCGATTGTGCGCTGTTTATTGCCGATCGGGGTACAGATCACTTGGGTGGATAATCGGGACGACATTTTTCCACGTGATTTAATGGATCAAGTCAAGTGTATCAGTACTGATGTGCCAGAAGCGGAAATTACTCATTTTGATCGATCAGGGGCAATTTTGATTTTAACCCACGATCATCAGTTAGATTTGCAATTGTGTTTTGAAGCGTTGAAACCTTCAGATCAAGCTTTTACCTATGTCGGAATGATTGGCTCAAAAAGTAAACGGGCGATTTTTGAAAAACGCATGAGTGCACGGGGTTATCCACAAACTCAACTTGAATCTCTGGTTTGCCCGATTGGTATCGATGGGATTAGCTCCAAGCAACCTACAATCATTGCAGTGTCAGTCGTGGCACAGTTGCTACAGGTGTTTAATATTCAGAAATGATGCAATGGAATCATTTCTGTGCATCATATTTTGGATTCTTTTCTGCCCGTTTAAGTAAAACCAAAACCGCACCTGTACCGCCTTGATTTTCTGGTGCGCTGACAAATGCCAATACATCGCGATGCTGGCGTAACCAGCCATTCACATAGGTTTTTAAAATGGCTTCTGGTCCTTTGCCATGTACGATTTTAATCACATTTTGATTTTCAGCTTTTGCTATTTGAATAATCTCAAGGACTGCTGAACGAGCCTGCTCAACGGTACAGCCATGTAAATCAACCGCTTCAAACCAGCGTAATTTACCCGCTTTTAAGTCTTCAAAGACTTTATGCTGTAAGGTCGCAATGCGATAACTCAGGCTGGCTTGACTGGCAACAGGGTTTAAAATGGCCTGGGTATCTGAAATTTCAGTCATTTCAGTTTCAGCAGCACCTTCTGCTGCAGCACGTTTTGCCAGTGTCTGAGCATCAACCTTTTTACTACGGCTGGGTCTGACATTGGCGATATTGCCATGATCAATAGGTTGAACGCCTTGCAAGGCCTTACTAAACAGTTGGCTGTCATCTTCCGGTTCTATTTTTTTCGGACCGTTATAAATGGGCTGCTTATTTGCAGTTTGTTTGTTACTTGCTTGTTCCTGACCGTTCGAGATTTGTTTTTTAAACTGTTTTAACAAGTCCTGTTGGGCTTTGGAAAGGGAGGTGTCGTGCTTACTCATGATTGAAATAGAAAATCACAATAGAAAAATATATTGTGATGATTATAGTATTAAAAGTGGAATAGATGAAAAAATCAAACTATTCAATAACAATAGAATCACTGACTTTTTAAGAGCAAGTAATTCTATTGTGATCAAAAAATCAAAGCTGCTCTGGCACACCAAATAACGCAGTAAATGCCTGATCTGGTCGAGGCTGCTTCATAAAGCTTTCACCGACCAAAAATGCATGAATATCATGTTGCTGCATCATGGCGATATCGGCAGGAGTGGCAATCCCACTTTCAGTCACTAGTAAACGCGATGGATCGAGCAGTTTCTTTAAGCGCAAGCTGGTATTTAAATCGACATCAAATGTTTTAAGATTACGATTATTCACACCCAATAAGCACTGTTCAGAGAGTTTGAGTGCGCGCTCTAACTCTTCTTCGTCATGCACTTCAACCAAGACATCCAGATTATATTCAAATGCAGTCTTAGACATTTCTTCAAGTTGCTGATCCGATAAACATGCCACAATCAATAAAATACAGTCTGCCTGTAAAGCACGGGCTTCAATGACATTGTAAGGATCAACCAAAAAGTCTTTGCGTAATGCAGGCAGATTGCAATTTTCACGAGCAATCGCAATATTTTCATCGGCACCCTGAAAAAAATCCACATCGGTCAGTACAGATAAACAGGCTGCACCTGCCTGTTCATATTGCGCCGCAATTTCCGCAGGATTAAAGTCAGCACGAATCACACCTTTAGAGGGCGATGCTTTTTTAATTTCAGCAATCACACCGGGACGTTTACTACGCAAAGACTGTGCAAAGCCACGAACAGGTGTTGCCAGTTTTGCCCATTCTTCTACGTCTTTTAGGCTACGTTGTTTTAAACGATCTGCCAGTTCTTCATGTTTACGATCAACGATTTTACCCAGAATGGTATTTTGAATCTGAATCATTTGGATAACCTCAGTTGTTTGAGTATTGCTTCAATGCTTTTGTAAATTCAGACAGAATGCTCATTTTTTCTAAAGCCTGCCCACCGTAAATAATATCATGCGCCAATGCCACACCTTGTTTATAACTGGTGCTGAGTCCTGATACATAAATACCAGCCCCTGCATTGAGGGCAATCATATTTGCGGCTTTTTCACCAATTTCAGATTTTTTACGTCCCAACGCGTCTTTAATCAATTTCAGACTGGCGCTAGAGTCTTCCACAATTAAACCACTCAAAGTTTGAGAAGTGATGCCTACATCTTCAGGATTTAAAATCCATTCGATAATTTCACCATTTTTCAACTCTGCGACATAAGTGGGAGAGGCAAGGCTAATTTCATCCAGTCCATCTTTGGAATGCACCACCATGACATGTTCTGCACCAAGTTGCTTCATCACTTCTGCAATTGGGCGACACAGTTCATCTGAAAATACCCCAATCACAAAGCGTTTTACCCCAGCCGGATTCGTAAGCGGGCCGAGTAAATTGAAAATACTACGAATGCCGAGTTCACGGCGTGGACCAACCGCATATTTCATGGCTTTATGATGATTTGGCGCAAATAAAAAACCAACGCCCATCTCACGGATGCAACGTTCAGTTTGTTGCATATCAAGATCTAGGTTAATCCCAGCTTGTTCTAATAAGTCTGATGAACCCGATTTGCTAGATACACCACGATTGCCATGCTTGGCAATGGTGGCACCTGCCGCAGCAATCACAAAACTGGACGCAGTGGATACATTAAACAGATTTTGACCATCACCGCCTGTACCTACAATATCAACCAAATAGTTGATATCACTCACGTCGATTTTAATTGCCAGATCACGCATGACACGCGCCGCAGCGGTAATTTCATCGATACTTTCACCTTTCATGCGCAAACCCATCATCAAGGCACCGATTTGTGCTTCGGTGGCTTCGCCCTGCATGATGCTACGCATCACATCTTCCATTTGTGCTTGGGTCAGATGAATATTTTTGGTGATATGATTTAACGCTTGTTGAATATTCATTTATGCATAAATCTCTAAAAAATTCTTGAAGATTTGGTGACCATGCTGGCTTAAGATAGATTCAGGGTGAAACTGCACACCTTCTACAGGCAATGTCTTATGTTTAACCCCCATGATTTCTTCCATAGAGCCATCAGCTTGGTTAGTCCAGCAGGTCACTTCCAGACACTCAGGTAACGTTTCCTGTTCAATCACTAAAGAGTGATAACGTGTTGCTGAAAATGGCGATGGCAAATCACTAAAAATGCCTTTATCAATGTGATGCATATCTGATAAACGACCATGCATCACCGTTTTGGCACGAATAATATTGCCACCAAAAGCCTGACCGATTGCCTGATGCCCTAAACAAACACCGAGCAGGGGAATTTTGCCTGCGAAGTGATGAATGGCAGGAATGGAAATCCCTGCTTCAGTCGGAGAACATGGGCCAGGACCGACTACCAAATACTTTGGTTGCCATCGTTCAATGTCCTCAAGAGTGACTTGGTCATTGCGAACTACCTTAACGTCTTGATTTAACTCGCCAAAATATTGGACGATGTTGTACGTAAAAGAGTCGTAATTGTCGATCATGAGAAGCATTTTAATTGCAACCTATTGATTTAATTGATTTATGCAATGTGGTTTAATTAATGTTACTCACAAAGTTACTCACAATTGTTAAAGTATTGAATTATGAGACATTAAAAAGCCGCTATGTGTAAGCGGCTACTTTATCAGAATTTGATGTCTTTGTGACTACCTTATTCACATACGAGTTAAGGTAGTAACTATATCGCCCATCTTTACGGGGCGGGTCAATTTCACCTTTCTTAATTCGATCATAAAAGGTTACTTCAGTCATTTTCATGCGTTGTGCAAATTCTTTTATAGAGACACGACGTTCGTCAGTAATGGTAACTTGTTTCTTCAACTGTTGAAGCTCGTCGTAAATCTTTTCAAGCATGTTTTGTTCAATAATTATTTTGCTCACATCAACCTCCGTCAGCTTCTTCAACAACACTTACAGAATCTGACTTTCTTATAAATGCGGTCATCAAAAATAGAATTACAAAATAAACATCTGAAATATCTTCTATATTCATCTTGAGTGAATAACCATCTCGCGCATAAATTTCTACATATGGCTTCTTTTCACTCATCCCCATCTCCTTGCTCTCCCCAAAACTTGTCTTTACACTCATTTGCTGCAATTTCTGCCTCAAGTTCGCTTTCAAACAACCTCCATTCAATATTGTCAATATCTATGAAGACTTTTGCTGCATACTGAGTTGGTAGATCAAAATAATCTCGCCGCTTTACTTCGCAAACTTCACCAACATCTAATTCAGATAAAAAACTATCAGGCTCATCAATGTAAATGCACTCACTATCATCGAAATAGTAGTTTCCGATTTCTGATTTCGGCACCACCACAAACTCACCATCCTCTATCTTTTGCAACCTCTCTTTCAAAGCCGCGTTTTCAGCTTTGAGTGAGTCGATTTCGGTTTTATTCTGCTTAGCCTGAACAACCCACAATCCCCATGCAGTATTTATGGTATTAAATAGTGATATTTGATCATTTTTATTTAATACTTTTGCAGCTGGAGATAACGAGTACATATTGTCAGTTGACCATTCAACATATAGCAAATGACCTCCTAAAAGTCTCCATTGTTCTTCAAACGCCTTTCTTTCTTTCTCTAAATCAACCATCTCGCCACCATCCTATAAATTCGTCTAACTTCAGTATTGAGATCGTCCATAAACTTGCGACCATCCCTAAACCACAACTTAAGCATTAACTGGTAACGCTCTTGCGCTTCTTTATTCATTTCACCCTTGTGACTTATAAAGAGTGATTTTTGATTCTTACGGCTTAGCTGCAAGCCTTTGCTTGTGCCCTTAACTGCAAATCCAGCGTTGCAGTTAAAGACAAGGAATTTTTCTAAAAGCTGTTCTGGTAGGATCATCACGCCACCCCTAAGCTTTTGATTGCTTCATCAATGCTTTTATTAAATGCTCGAACATCAGATTCCATGCCAGAAATATCCAAATCCTTTGCAAATACACGAATAACAATGATCTGAAGTTCTGCTTTCAATCGTGGGTCATAGCTCACAAAATCACACCACTCACGACGAGTGCAAGACAATTGACTGGTGATCTGTGGAATATATTCATCAGGAACCTTTCTAGTCAGAAGCGTATTAAGGTGCGTTGTTGTGTCAGGGCACTTAACTTCAATTTGCCCATCATTACTTACAAGCCCGTCAGGTGACGCACCAAACATTTCAATGAAAGGGTGATCAATAAGACCAGTCCCATCCACAAAATTACCTGTTTCATTTTCATACGCTGCAATAGCATGGGGTTCATTATCGATTCCCCACTGCATGCTATAGCTGGTTGGGATTTCTTTTTGAACACCAGTAAGACGCTCAGCAAGAATAGTTAAACCCAATGCATTTAAAGCTTTTCCTTTCATAGGCTTCGCATTCAAATCTTTGACACGACTTGCAGTCACTTTGCCTACACGATCTGCAAACCAATCTTCATTACGCTGGAGAATGTTCATAGGTTTCTCCTTGGTTGGATAAGGCTTGGTCGGCAAACTGCGCGATTCCTTTTAAGTTGACAGAATGCTTTGCCCACAAGTGGTTTTTGTGTGAACCTTGGGGAAGGGCTTCATACGCACTCTTAAGGCGTTCTGAACCGTATTGCGATTCACGATTCAGGGTAGGCAAGTGCTCATCCTCAAACTCTTGGTATCCATCTGGAACGTCAGATGTAACCGTCTTAACCTGTGAAGTTTGACAATCATCTATGCGTCGCGCTTCATCTTCGTCATAAATACCTGAAAAGCCAAAAGCAACACGCGCACACTGAATTAACGCTTTATGACGAAGCATGCGTTTTGGGTATTTTTTCCATGGTTCAGATGTGCCTTGGCATTCGCTCAAATACTCAGTCACAACAGTAGGGTGTGATCGATCTTTGCGGTAGATTTTGCAAGTACATGATTCATCATCTTGCTCAAACTGGATACCATCACAAACAGGATTGTCATTAATAATTCGCGCCCAACCATCAATCCCAACAACAGGGGTAATTCCACCACCTTTAGCAGGGAATGCATAAATTTCTTTAGTAAATGGGTTGAGCTTGTACTGGTTAGCAACAATCAAAAGGCTGACAAGTTGCACATCGTTCGCGCCTTTAAACACAGTATCAATTAACGTCTTTTTTAACTGTTCAGGATCCACATCAACCATGTCAAACGCCACAGCCACTTTATGCATTTGAGCTAGAACAATATTGTTATTTGCAGGTGCATTCATCTTCTAATCCTTAATATTTAACCGAAACATGCGGAACTTGATTATTTGCAATCGCAGTAATGACCGCTTTTGCTTGACCTTCATCTAGTCCTATTTCACAAAGCTTGTTTAGAATTTCGCGATTGATTGAGCGCATGTGTTCTTTATTTGCCAAACGCACTGCTTCCGCTTCTTGATCCGCCTTAATCTTTGCAGCTTGTTCAGCTTCAATGCGTAGGCGTTCCGCTTCAATCGCTTGCTGCTTTTGAATCTCAGCTTGTTTTGCTTGTTCAATCGCTTGCTGCTTTAATTGAGCTTCACGCAGTTCCGCAGCTTCCTTTTCAGCTTTCAGACGTGCTTCACGCTCAGCAAATTCACGCGCTAACTTTTCGGCTTGTTCGCGTTCAGCCTGAGCTTTGTTTTCAGCTTCAATGCGCGCGTTTTCGGCAGCCTGACGTGCAATAGCTTCGTCACGTTCACGTTGCTGACGCTCTAATTCAGCTTGACGCAAGCGTTCTAATTCGGCTTGTTCAGCTTCATATTTTTCACGAGCAGCAAGGGCAGTGCGCAGCTTTTCAAGTGTTTCAAATTTGGCAATTTTGGCCTCTTGCTCAAATTCTTCTAAAGAAGAATCAATCACAATATCTTCGATGTTTGAAAACATCTGCTTAATGTAGTCGCTACCACGGTTTTCGTACTGTTCAAATGCACCCATGGTAAAAATTGATGCGATGAAATTTTTATGCTTCGCTACACGATCCTTTTCAGCTTGTTCATAAGCATCGCGTGGTGCAAGAATTTCATCACGTAGCGCATCCATTTTTTTGCAAAATTGAATACGGTCTTGATCTACAATTTTGATTTGAGCTTTTTGGTCAGCAACCAAATCCAAAGCATATTTTTCAGCAAGTTTTTTGCTTGAGCTTACTTTTGCAGCCAATGACCCAATTGCATCGCGCCCTTTTTTTGTTGTCACATCAGGCACAACCGAGCGAGCCTGTTCAGCGATACGCTCAAATAAAGCGTCTGTACCACCTTGAGATTGGAATGCTGCAACAATCGCATTTTGCTCAATAACTTGTAATTCACTCATGCTAAACATCCTTTTAAATGATTTGTCTTCTGCTCAATCGCATGCTCTTTAAGCCACTCATTCAACTTTTGCGCTTGAGCTTCTGTAAGCTTAAATTTCATCCCATTACTGACTTCGTATTCCGAGAAATCCTCAACCAAAGCCAGTGATTGCGTATCAACCTCTAAATAATCAAAGTCAATATCAACTGCGTTTTGCGGATCAGATGAAGCGTTATATTCAAAGCAATCTTCTTTCTCAGATGCTTCAATCACCCCAGATACATAAACAGGGTAGCCATCGCCAGATACTTCAAGTGTGAAGTAGACAAAATTCGCTTGAGTTATAAATTCATCAGCAAGCGCAAGTTCTGGAAATGAGGCAGCAAAAACTTCAGGCTTATAGTAAGTGTTCATTCTGACACCTCATTTACCTCTAAGCGGTATTTTTTACCCCGAGATTGAAACTCAAGAACAACACCCTTATGCAGCAGATATTGAGCCACCGCTGAAACTGCCGTGTCTGTAACATCCTCTTTTTCACCAACAAACATTTGATTTTTCGGGTTTACACGACCTGCATAAATTGTATTTGTTAGTATTGATGACATGATCTTGATTGGATTCTTACTCATTTCTGATCTCCCGCAAACTGCGCCTGATAAGCCTTAGCTTTCGCTTCTTGATAGTCCATCTCATCAGCAGCCTTATAAACAAAAACAGCAGATAAGAACGCGAAGAACAGAACAACAAAGCCGATTGAAAGCAAATTTATAAATGATGATGAAGCAAGCTTTTCTCGCTTCTCATTTTGATTCTTGATCAATTGATCGATTAATTCGTTTTGTGTCATTGATCAACCTCCTCATCAGAATGAACATGCGCTTCACAAGCAGCCAAAAGCATGACCTTGTATTGATTCCAAAATTTCAAAGCATCACTATCCATGCGACTAATTTCTTGATCTGTAAAAGCTTTCCATTGCTCTACTTTGTGGTTTTGACAGCCGATTCGCATGTAACCAAATCCATTAATGCAAACAAGCCATCGTAAGGTTGGGATAATAAGCGGAGCATTTTTCGCGTCCCGAAGATCCGCGTCCCGAAGATTCGCGCCCCCAAGATTCGCGCCCCGAAGATTCGCGCCCCAAAGATTCGCACCCCCAAGATTCGCGCCCCCAAGATCCGCACCCCCAAGATCCGCGTCCCCAAGATTCGCGCCCCCAAGATTCGCGCCCCGAAGATCCGCGTCCCGAAGATTCGCGCCCCAAAGATTCGCACCCCCAAGATTCGCGCCCCAAAGATTCGCACCCCCAAGATTCGCGCCCCCAAGATCCGCACCCCCAAGATCCGCGTCCCCAAGATTCGCGCCCCCAAGATTCGCGCCCCCAAGATTCGCGCCCCAAAGATTCGCACCCCCAAGATTCGCGCCCCCAAGATTCGCGCCCCCAAGATTCGCGTCCCCAAGATTCGCGCCCCGAAGATTCGCGCCCCCAAGATTCGCGCCCCCAAGATTCGCGTCCCCAAGATTCGCGCCCCGAAGATTCGCGCCCCCAAGATTCGCGCCCTCAGCAATAGCAGTCTCAACCGCATGACGTGCAATCATTCCAGATTCCATACCGTCAGGGATTTCACAAGAGAAAAGGACCTCACCAGTCCAGCGATTTTTAATTTCGTAATTCTGTGTCATAATGACCTCACTCTTTGAGTAAAGCCCTTTTGATTTCCAGTCGAGAAGGGCTTTTTGTTTGTCTGTGAGATCATAGTAAACACAGCGTTTACTTTAGTCAACATATTATTTAAACAAATGTTTATTTTTTTGTTTTCTTATTAATAAACAAAAACATAAAAAAGACCGCACTTGGCGGTCAATAGAAAACAAAATGTTTAACTTATGGTAATGGATTTTGAACATTAAACGCATATGCTACAACACTAAAATCCTGATCCATAATATCGTCGGCTGTTAAAATTTCTTCTGGATATTCATCTTTATTTGCACTAACTATTCTTACGCCGCCTTTAGGCATCCTATATAAAAATTTGAACTTAAATAATCCACCATGATTAATGGCGTAAATTTTTCCATCAATTATATTGGTGCGCCCAACATCAACATACACTGTAGCCCCATTGTTTATCACGGGAGTCATGGAATCACCAAAGGCTGTTAAAGCATAGGCATTGGAGCTTTCTACGCCATATTGACGCAAGGTTGCCTTACTAAGCCTAAGCTTTCGTGTCTCATTGCCAATGATTTCCGCTAAAGAGCCAGAGCCACAAGAAACTAGAACCTCTTTATAAAATGGAACTTCTACTTCATCGTCATCAATAGGTGTGTTTGAATCCCACTCAACAACTTTTGTTATATCGATACTTTCTTTTTCCCCAATCCCAGTAAGAATCCAGTTCGCAGAAACATTAAATTTACTTGATGCTTTCAAGGCCCCAGCTTTAGAAACACCGCGTCTTTTCCAATTAGTAATTGTTTGGGGTGATTCATCGATTAACTTTGCGGTTTCTTCTTGTGTCCTCCCACTCGCTTCCAAAAGCCTTATAACAGAAGGGTGAGGCAGGGTCTCGGTGGTCATTTCAAAATCCAATTGGTTCATTATGCATATTATCCAGAAAAGTAAACATTTTGTGTTAAACAAATGATTTGACACTAGTAAACACACCGTTTACTATGTATTAAACAAATGTTTATTTGAGGCAACCATGACTATCGAGGCTGATAAAGAAGTTCTTTTAAAGCTAGGTGGCTCAACAAAAGTGGCTGAGCTGCTTGGCTACAAAGATAAACAACGGGTACAAAACTGGATGACGCGCGGCATACCTGCAAAGGTAAAGCTTGAGTATCCACATCTTTTTTTAAATCCAAACATTCAAAGAAATACTGCTGCATAAGGACACATAAATGAGTCTGGAAAAGAAATCGACGCATGTTCGTTTATCTCCTGAAATCCATGAACGAGCAAAAACACTTGCTGAAATTAAGGGTAAAGACCTTGCTCAGTACCTCGCATTTCTTCTTGAAAAAGAAATTGTGGGTGAGTGGCATGTACTTAATTTACAAGCAAAATCTTTTGAGCGCTTGGGATTAAAAGCTTTAGTGCGGGATATCTCTACTGAGGTTTGTATTTCAGAGGGATTGGAAGGGATTTGCGGGGATTCAGACAAAGAAAAAGCCTGATGTACAAGATCAGGCTTTATGTTCAGTGAGATAAATCAAATGAACTATCAAATTTTAACAGACATTGAACTAAATCGAAAGATTAGTTTATTTCAAAAAGCGGTTGAGGCTTATGTACGTCAACCTTCACTCATAACTGCGTCTGCTGTAGCGAAAGCTAAAGCTGAGTTGGCTAACTTTGCGTGGGGTGGGTGATGAATATAGGTTTTGACTTAGATAAATATTTAAAGCAGGCGACCCCAGTGGAAGATAAATACACTAGAACGCCAAACTATTTGGTGGACAAGGGCTATGTGTCTGAAATGACTGGTAGCGCCTTAAAATGCTATTTCGTTATTAGTCGCTTTACAGATGGATTTTCGCGCAGCAATTGGTCACTGACATCTAATTTCCTTCAAGAAAAGACAGGTATTAAGAAGCTTAAAACCTTGACTGATTCTGTTCGTCAATTAGAACAATTGGGGTTGATTATTGTGCAAAGATCAACTGGCGAGACTAATAAATTCTCAATCATTCATCCTGAGTTTGAACTACCCACCAAAATGGATGGTAGTACCGAAAATGGAGGGGAGACTACCCCCGAAAATGGAATGGGGAGTACCCACCAAAATGGAGGGGAGACTACCCCCGAAAATGGCGCTACTAAGAAAGAAACAAATAAGAAAGAAAATATTAAGAAAGATATATGTGAGATTTTCGAGTTCTGGAAAACCACATTCAGTAAAAATGAAAAAACGATTCTCTCTGATAAACGAGCTAAAAAAATTCAAGCACGTCTTGTTGATGGCTATCTGGTTGAAGACATCAAACATGCAATCTTGAATTGCTCTAAGTCTGATTACCACGTTCAAGGCGGTTATACCGACATCGAATTGATCTGTCGTGAGCCAGAAAAACTTGATCGTTTCATAGGCTTATTCCCACAGCCACAACAAGCAAATGAAACACCAACCACCCCTGATTCACAACTTGATTATGGAGCGTGGTGATGAGCAGTCGTATTCAAAACATTGCAATGGAACAAGCTGTTTTAAGTGCTTTGATGACAACCGCGCTTTCAATGGAAACGGTAGGGAATGATCTAGACGAAGGGTGTTTTTACTCTGAACGACATACGGAAATTTACAAAGCAATTGTTGATCTTGCGAACAACAACAAGCCTTACGATGCAGTCATGGTCGAGCAGTGGTTGAAATCAAGAAATGTGTTGCACCTCATGGGTGGTGAGCAATATTTACTTGAGTTGATGTCAGAAGCGCCAAGTAGTTTTTACAACTGCGAATCTTACATCGGTCAACTTAAAAAACTTAAAGCACATCGTCAAGTTGAAACTATCGGTCAGCGCATCACAGCACTAGCACAAGACACAACGCAAGTGGATGTATTCGCAGAAGCTGAAAATCTACTGGGTCAAGTCGATAGTGATGAGCAAAACGACCATGGCGTGAGCTTTGAGGATGCAATTGATAGCGCACTAAAACAGATGATCGAGAAAGCGGAAGCTAAAGACAAAAAGCTTTATACAGGTGTTCAATTCAATCTTGCTCACCTGGATAATTTGCTAGGAACGATTCAAAAAGGGCATTTCTGTGTTGTGGGTGGTCGTCCAGGATCGGGTAAATCAACACTTGCTCAAATGTTGGCAATCCACACTGCAAAAATCCACCGTAAAGGCGTTTTGTTTGTGTCTGCTGAGATGGATAAGGAAACCCTTTCAAATCGCATGATCAGCGCGTTAGGAGCGATTCCATACAACAACATTCACAATGCTGAACTCTACAATGGTTTGATGAAAGATTATGCGGCTACCAAGGCTTCATACGAAAAACTACCAATATGGATTCAAGACAAACAAAAACCGTCAATTTCTGAAATCAGATCATATGCACGTCGAGCAGATCGCAGATTTAAAGGGCTTGGCTGTATCGTTATTGATTACTTGCAGCTTGTGCGAGATCCAAGCAAGAAAGATCGGTTTCAAGAAGTTAGCTCAATTAGCCGTGAACTCAAATCGATGGCCAAGGAGTTTAAATGCCCAGTAATTGCGCTTGTGCAATTAAACCGTGATGCAGAAAAAAGCAAAAGACCTAAGGCATCTGACATCAAAGAATCTGGGCAGATTGAGCAAGATGCAGATCAGATTGTTTTGGCTAATCCAATTTCAGACAATGAAGACCTTCCAACAGGTGTTACGGAGCTGTGTGTTGTTAAAAACCGACACGGCAAGCGTGGTGTGGTTCGTGCGATTGATCGTTTAGATATTTGTCGTTTCGCGGGGATTAAGGAAGAAGATCAAGGAGGTGCGGCATGAGTAATTACGTAGAAATATTTGACAATATTATTTTTGTTTTGAGTCAGTTTGCTGAAACAGATAAAGCCCTAAACATCGAGGAAGTTGAACTTAAGCTTGGTGTTAGTAAGCGCACTGCGCAGAGACTTTGTAAGTCTTTGAGCGAGTCAGGGTGGCTTTACTTTAAAAGGGTTGGTCACGACAAATTATATTTTGCAAGCGAGAAAACTAAGCGATTGTTTGGAGATAAGCCATGACAACAACAGTAGAAGAATGGTTAGCACAGGGCAACAAAATTACAGTGCTTCAGGGATTCTCGGAGATTGCGCCAAAGCAAAAATTTAATAATCGGGAAATCAAGTTGCGTGGCAGGGCTAAAACTCAAACTCAGATGCCGAGATTGAGCAAAGAACAAGCGAAAGAATTAAGTGACTGGCTAGATGCGAAATTAGGTCGAACTTTGGAGTTGGCGAATTACATGAATTGCTCAAGCACAAAGATCGGATTGATCAAAAACCGTAAAACACCATGCTCTAAAACCCAATTTGAAATGATGAAAAAGGGAATGCGGGCAATTGAGGGCGTTAAGCATGAAAGCAATCAAAATCCCATGCGAACATGATCTTTTAAGCAAAGACACAAATATATGGACTGACGCTGTAATGCGCTGCAAGCATGGCTTTGGTCACTGTGGTGGTGATGGGTATTGTCATGCGGGCGGGGCTTGTTTCGTAGATCAAAAATTGACACGAGAACAGGCGATTTTAGAAGTAGATCGTCTTGCTCACGAGTTGTACAAGGCAAAGTTAGAAAACGACAAATTAAGAAATTCTGCAAGCCTACTTGTCAGTCAGTTGGAGATTGCGAAAGAGCAAAATTTAAAGCAAGGCAATGATCAGCGTGTTTTTGCACTTAGGTTTTGCATACATGAAATTAAAAAGGTAGTGGGTGAAGCATGACCACATTCAAAGATGCTCAACGGATTCAATCAAAAAAGATTGCACGTTCTAAGAAGTTCAATCGTGTGCCGACCGAAGATCAAGAGCAAATCACAGTCATGTCATGGGCGCATCGAGTGAAGTTCAAAGACGGACGGTTGAGTGATTATTTATTTCACATTCCCAATGGTGGGTCAAGAAATATCATTGAAGCGACGAAGCTTAAAAAGATGGGAGTAAAGGCAGGTGTACCAGATTTACAGCTCATTGTTTCTAATGGTCAAGCTCATGGGTTATGGATTGAATTGAAAGCACAAAAAGGGAAGTTGCAGCCAAGCCAGCAAATCATGATTCAGCGATTAGAGGCGCAGGGTTATCTGTGCAAAGTCTGCTTTGGGGCGGACGAAGCAATACAAGAAATTAAAAAGTATTTATGTATTTGAGGTGAAGGTATGAATGCAGTAGCAGCTAAGTTTGAACAGTTTGAATGGTTGACTCATGGCTTAACAGCGAGTTCGCCAAGTTTAGAACCGTGTGTTCGTGGCACAGGAGAGAAACCATTGAATTATCAAGATCGCTTGGGTGCTATTGCTTCAATGGATACTCAGTTAGCAAAGTCAGTAACAGCTTTGATTGTGTTTGAGGGAAAATCTCAAAGTGATTATGAGTTTGTTCGCCAACATTTGGCAAATATCTTAATTAAGAATGCGGTAAATGATAAGAAGCGAGAACCAGAGGGCATTGCAATGTATCATCTCGGTTGGTTGGTAGCCAAGATGGTATTGGATTTCGCATTAGACCCTGATTTAGAAGATAACTACACCGCTAAAGGGCGTTTGGCTTATGCTGGCATTAGATCAAATCAAATGAGTGTGGAGTGCTATAGAAAGACATGGAAGTGCTATGAAAACCTTATGACAATGTCAATTGAATCCGCAATTGATGAAGCGGCTAAAGCTGTGGAAAAGTATAGAAAAAATACTTACAAAGATATGAAAGTATAGGGATTCCATTATTTCGGAAACTAGAGTATAGTTTTTCTATACTGGTCGTATTACTGTTATCCGAGACCAACTCATTAAAGCTCATCGAAAGGTGGGCTTTTTTGTTGTCTGAAATTTATAAAGGTGCTTGTGACGTGCACAAGTAATCTATTGAGGATCGACTCATGAAAGATCGTTAGCTTTAGAAGCAACTTGGATTTGTGACGTTTGCCAGAAGAATGGTGAACTAGAAGCGCAAACGGTGGGATGCAGAAACCAGCCGTATAAATCGGTTTGAATCCAATGTGATTTCGTCACACATTGAGTTAGCCTCAGAGCCTCAAATTGTGGGTGACTCCCCAACCAATGGAATTGAAAGACACAGAGCAGATCAATAGCTAACTTTAAAATGTTTGTCGTGTTGAGTAGCGGTAGATCAGATGCCGAGCTGATCAATATCGTAATCTAAGGCAAGGGTGTGTCAATTGTGCATACCTTTTTTTATGTCGCTAATTTAGAGAAGTGGGTGGGCACAAAGAGTATGTGGTAGGCAAATGATAAGATACCTCACACCACAGTAAAGGCTCTCTTTGCAAAGCTCATTTCATCTAAGTTAATAAGAACAAAGCAAACGTAGCTAAGAAATAAAGTAAATAATTGTTTTTAATAGGTAAATTAATGAAATTATTTCAGACAAACTTAGTTATTTTTAGTCATGTCGATTTGCGATGCAATAAAGCAAACGTAACTAAATGGTGTTGATATGGACGAAGAAGAACTCAAACAAATTGAAGAAGATTGTCAGCAGTTTAAGAACGTAATCAAAACGGTGTTTTATTTGGCTGTGATGTTATTTGCAGCTTATTTGGTTTGGTGTAATTGGTGATTGTATGGACTTAATCGAAGCAAAGAAGAATCTTGAATCATTGCATCAAGACAAAGAGAAACTAGAAAGTCTTAATCATCTCAATTCAACGTTTCAGTTCAAACAAGCATGTCAGCATCGTATTCACGATATAGACAAGCAGATCAATAACATTCAACACAATATCAAACGCTATGCGAGACCATAAAAGACTAGCAGCAATTAGAAAGCTGCCTTGTGTGAAGTGTGGTAATCCAAATAGTCAGGCAGCGCACTCAAATTTTGGCGAGCATGGTAAGGGTAAGGGGATTAAAGCAGATGATCAATTTACAATTCCGTTATGTCATTCTTGCCATAGTGATTTTGATCAATACAAAACGATGGGTAGAGAAGAATCAAAAGAATGGTTTGTGAAGATGCTGGAAAAGACTGAAAGGATGTTGCTAATTAGGGTAAAAGAAGATATTTTTTAAATATTAATTTTAATTTGTTTGGGGTGCGAATTGGCAACACAAGGATATGTCGTGGGGGTTGAGATTCCTGAAAATAAATGCCCGAGAATAATAAGGAATCGACAACAGTTAATAAAAGATGGCGTAGCAACGGTTTTTCTTGCAAATAACACAACATCAGAAGATGCAGAAAATGGTGTTACCAGATACGGTATATCAGGTGGAAGGATAGCAATAGTAGTAACGCAGGAAACTTTTGAAAGAGATAAGACTGAATATGAAGAATACCTAAAATCACGCTTTGGAAGGGAATGGAAGATTAAGTTACTTCCATTGAAAAGGTAGATCGTAGAACAATATTAAAAGGCTGGAGAGTGAAATGGGTTATTTAGTAAAGCTGCTTGACAGTAATGAATATTTTATCCCAAGTGAAGATGGTGATGTAACAACAACCGCTGATAGAGGATTGGCTAGGCAAATAGGCGTATTTGGTAGCTATGATGAAGCCAATGATACAGCACAGACGTTTAGTAAAGATATGATTTTAGATAGAGATTATTCTATTGAAAAAATTTAACCACAGTTGAGAGTTTAAGCCACCTTCGGGTGGTTTTTTATTGAGGTGACGCATGAAAGCGCAAACATTCGTCATCAAAGATCATGCTCAAATTACAAGTGTTATCGCATTCCTACATACAAACTACACCAAAGCCAATTTCGAGAATAAGCCACTTGTTGTTCGGGTGGATCAGAAGGAAGATGACCGCAGTAAGGCGCAAAACCGCTTGTACTGGAAATGGCTTACACAGTGGGCAAAGCATCAAGGCTCTGATAAAGACACTGAGCATTTGTTCTTCAAACGAAAGTTTCTATCTGTCATCTTTTATCGTGATGATGTGGGTCAGTATCGAAATACGTTTGATGCAGTCAAAGTATTAAAACAACAGAAACATCCAATGTATCAATATGTGGCATCAGGATTGAATGAACTGATCAGCACAACAGACGCAAGTGTTCAACAATTCACTGAGTATCTAAATGACATTCATGCGTTTTGTAATAAGCAGGGGTGTTGGTTGGAAACGCCTGAAGATTTGATGTGGGTGATGGAGAGTAGGGTATGACATGTAAATCATGTGAAGAAAGGCGTGAATGGATTAAACAGCAATATGAACGAGCAAAAGAACGAACAGCAGCAGCTATCAAGCGAATTACTGGCGCTGATGCAGAAGATAGTGGAGCAGAACACAACACTGATTCAGCAGATAGCGAACAAGGATCAGATAATTCTGGCAGCACTGGAACAGAGCAACGAACTCCTGTTGCAACTAAGCGAACAGGAAGACGAACTGCCAAGATCGAGAACGATTGATTGAGGTGAGTATGTCTAGAAGACTGGTATTAAAACGAACGCAAGGTTCTAAAGGATCGCTAGCATTACATGATGCAATTACTGGTGAATTACTTGCGTCTCAGCAAGGGTTAAGCATTGAATCGCATCCAAATGGATATGTTGAGTTAAACGTAAAGTTCATCATAGATGGTGATCGATTGAGAATAGTAGGCGATCATGAAGTTACAGACACTGAAGCCGAGACTACAGGCACAGAGAACACCAAGACAGAATAGTTGGGGTTCAGGTCGTGGTGGTCGCCCATGGCGCAGACTCAAAGCAAAGATACACCTTAGAGATAAGTACACGTGCCAGTGCTGTGGTGTGGTCACAATGGAGTTAGAGCTTGATCATATTGTGAATGTGGCTCAAGGTGGCAGTGATGAGGAAAGTAATCTTCAATCGTTATGTGTGCCTTGTCATAAAGAGAAGACGTTGAGGGAGAGTAGGCAATGAACAATGAAGAATTATTAGAGCAACTTGAATCAGTTGCTAACTTTATGCGTGGTATGCAGTTCGATACTCGCTTGCCAAGTGATGCAAGAGAAGCACTGCGTGATCGAGCGATTGATCTGGATGATTTTGTGGAAAATTATTCCAATAAAAATATGCATCAAAATGGTGCGTAAAATCTCAGCAGGCAGGGGGGAGGGTAAAAGTTTTTTGCTGAAAAGCTACGGACACCACCGCCCAGCTCACTTATAAGAAAAAATCAGTTTTCAAAAATATGTTAAAGGAGGGTATATGGCTTTAACAGAAAAAAAGAAGGCATTTGCCCTCGCAAAACAGAAAGGTAAAAATAATAAGGAAGCTGCTATTTTAGCTGGATGTCCTGAAAACACTGCATCTGCGGCAGGTGCGAGATTAGCAAAAGATCCTGATGTTATTGATTATCTTGAACGGCTTGAGAAAGCCACGCCTGAGCAAGTTGTTAAACATGACGTTAAACCGTTAACAACCAATACAACTATTCAAGCAGCTAAGAATCTAGCAGACCCGCTAGCTTTTTTAGAGTCTGTTTATAGTGATCCAGTCGAAGACATGGCGCTACGTGTACGGGCAGCTCAAGCAGCCCTTCCATACGTCCACGGCAAAGTGGCCGAAAAGGGCAAGAAAGAAACCAAAGAAGATGCTGCTAAGGTTGCAACGAAGTCGGGCAAATTCGGTACTTTGAATAACCAATTGCCAAGTTGAGGTATTTATGGTCATGAAGCCAAAAGGTGCAACGCATCTTGCTAAAACACTGTTTGGGTGGGCTTATGCTAAAAACAGGAGCGGAAAGTGGTTCGTTCATGTAAATAGTGTGTGGAAAGAAGCTTACAGTCAAAATATCGAAGTAAAACCAATTCAATAGCCGCCTAAGGGCGGTTTCTTATTTGATAGCCAATTGTAATGTCTACTGTGTTGCGCAGCATGGGGATGGACACACCCTCAGTTGGCTATCAAATAGGTTGTATATCAAGGTAAATTTATGACCGCAATGCTCCCAGAATGGACAACCGCTTGCCCAGACTGGGAGGAGCGTATAGTTGCTAAAAAGTCGCTCATGCCTTGTGAGCCTTTATTTCCACAAGTTGCCGATGTTGCTGAGCGAATATTTAATGAATTGATCTTAGTTGATGTGATGGGTAGCCCAAAGATGGGTGATGTCACATTACCATGGGTGTTGGAGTTTGTACGGGCAATTGCAGGTGCATTAGATCCAAATACCAAGCGTCGATTAATCCGAGAATTCTTCCTTCTGATCTCAAAGAAGAATACTAAGTCTACGATTGCCGCAGCAATCATGCTTCTCTTACTGATTCTGAATGACCGCCTTTCTGCTGAACTTATTATCTTGGCACCCACGAAAGAAGTTGCTGACAATAGCTTTAACCCGATTCGTGACTTCATTCGGGCAGATGATGAACTAAGCGAAATGATGAATGTGTCTGAGCACACAAAGACAGTTACTCACTTAGGTACAAGTGCAACACTTAAGGTCATCGCAGCGGAATCTAATGCAGCAGCAGGTAAAAAGGCTTCAATCATTTTGATTGATGAAGTTTGGCTATTTGGTAAGCGTGCCAATGCTGAATCAATGTTCCGTGAAGCAAAAGGAGGTTTGGCATCGCGTCCAGAAGGCTGTGTGATTTACCTGTCCACTATGTCAGATGAGGTGCCATGCGGTGTATTCAAGCAGCTTTTAGACTATGCCCGCGATGTAAGGGATGGAATTAAAGAGGATAAACAATTCCTGCCTTTAATCTATGAATTCCCTAAAAAGATGATAGAAGCGGGCGAACACTTAAATCCTGAAAACTTCTATATCACAAACCCGAACTTGGGTGCGTCCGTAGACCTTGAGTATCTTATTTCAGAGTTTAAAAAGGTCAAGGATGCTGGTGAAGAATCCCTTAGAGACTTCTTGGCCAAGCACTTAAACATCGAAATCGGCATGAATCTACGCGCCAATCGTTGGGCTGGTGCTGAATACTGGAACAAGCAAAAGCACGTCTTTGGATTAGATCAGATCATTGAACAGTCTGATGTCATCACAATGGGAATCGATGGCGGTGGGTTGGACGATTTGCTGGGGTTCGCTGTACTTGGCAGACTTAAAAAAGACCCACGTATCTGGTGGCTTTGGAATCATGCATGGGCTAATAAAATAGCTTTAGAGCGCCGCAAGGAAAATATTCCGAAGTATCAAGACTTTCAAGCCGAACATTCTTTAACTGTGGTTGAGCGTGTGGGTGATGATATTGACCAGCTCGCAGCGATTGCCAAGAAAGTTTATGACAGTGGCAAACTTAATAAGATTGGGCTTGATCCACTCGGGTTAGGCGGTTTGCTTGATGGATTACTGGAAGCAGGGATACCAGAGGGTGCCATGTTTGGTGTGCCACAAGGACACAAACTCATGTCCTATATTTTAACGACTGAACGCAAATTAGCAGAAGGTAATTTATTCCATGCAGGGCAGCAACTCATGACATGGGCGGCAGGTAATGCGCGTGTCGTCATGATTGGTAACGGCATGAGAATCACTAAGCAGGATTCAGGAATTGGCAAGATTGACCCACTGATTGCCACGTTTAATGCGGTGGCTCTCATGTCAATGAACCCAGAGCCAAGCACAAAAGAATACAACGTCTTTTTCGTATAAAACACATTTCACAGATAACCGCCTTAATTGGCGGTTTTTGCATTTTGGAGGGGCTATGACTGCTCTGCACAAATCATTCGGCTCATTCGAAATCAAAGCCGTAGACGATGAAAAACGAACATTTAAAGGGGTGGCAAGCACACCCAATCAGGATCGAGCAAAAGACATCATGGTTCCCACAGGCGCTAAGTTCACTTTGCCAATGCCATTACTTTTTCACCACGACCATAAATCACCAATTGGTCATGTCACGGATGTGAAAGTGACCAGTAAAGGGATTGAGGTTGAAATTCATCTTCCAAAGATAGAAGAAGAAGGCGCATTGAAAGCCCGAATTGAAGAGGCTTATCAGTCCTTGAAACACAACCTCATCAAGGGTCTATCCGTTGGGTTTCTCCCAAATTGGGATGACGCGGAAATGATCAAAGGTGGTGGCATAAAATTTAATGATTGGGAGTTTTATGAACTTTCCTTAGTCACCATTCCATGCAATCGCGAAAGCGAAACAGATTTTAAAAAAGCATTTGAGGAACACAAAGCCGCGTTGGGCAAACAACCTCAGAACGTTCCAGATGGCGATTCATCTGAACAAAAACACGTAATCGTAAAACTAAATAGCCCAACACAGGGTGGAGTAAAACTATGAAAGAATACTTAGCAAAGCTGCTCAAAGCATTGGCAGATAAAAACGCAGCAATGCAAACTGCACTGTCTAAATCAGCAGCAGCAGGCACAACACCTGATGAAGCAACTGAAGCAGAAATTCAGGTTCTTGAAAAAGATATTGAGGCAATTAAGAAAAATATTGCACGTACCGAAGCTCAAATTGCAGAGATTGAAAAAGCGGCAAAAGCCGCAACGCCTGTTGCAGGTAATGATCCTGAGGAAGCAAAAAAATCTGCAAAAGGCGATCCTGAGCCAAAAGCTGATCCAAAGGTTGAAGTTAAATCCAATCTTCCTAAAGGGATGCCTTTCGCACAATTTGCTCGTGCAAAAATGCTTGCATGTCATGAGCAAAAACAAGGTCGATTAATGACTGTCGTTGATGCGGCAAAAGCATTAGGTTATGACGAAGCAGTGGTTCAATATGTTGAAAAAGCCACCTTGGGTACCACTACTGATGCTGGTTTCGCTGCGCCACTTGTGCAGCAAGACACATATAAAGGCGATTTCTTAGAATTGCTTCGTAATGCAACCATCTTTGATAAGTTGAAAGGTTATCGTGCTGTTCCGTTTAATGTAAAAATTAACGGGCAATTAAGCGGTGGTACTGCTTCTTGGGTGGGTGAAGGTGCTAAAAAGCCTTTAACTAACCCGACATTCAACAGTATCGAAATCAAAGAGCATAAATTGGCTGCGATTACAGTTTATACGCAAGAATTGTTGCGTCGTGCCGATCCAGCAATTGATCAACTTGTGCTTAATGATTTGATTGAAGCAACCAAAGTGCTGATTGATACCACGTTTCTTGGTACTCAAGCGCAAACCGATGTGACTCCATCGGGTATTCTGAATGGTGTAACAGCAATTGAACCTTCTGGCACTACGGCAGCAGCAATTGAAGCCGATTTGTTAAAACTTATCACGACATTTGTTGCCGCAAACCTTACCACTGACAATGCGTATTTCTTAATGAGTGAAACGCGTGCAATGCAATACGCTTTGCTTCGTGATGCTCTTGGAAATACATATTTCAACGGCATGAGCTTTGCGGGTGCAGCGCGTTCGCTTCTGGGTATTCCAGTTATCACGTCACAATCCATTGGCGACAAGATCATTCTTGTAAAAATGAGCGAATTGCTTGTTGCTCAGGACGGTGGTGTTGATGTGGCGTACAGCGATCAAGCAACGCTTGTTGATGGATCTACAACCCATAACCTATGGCAAGAAAACAAATTTGCCATTCGTGTAGAGAAGTTCATCACTTGGGCGAAACGTCGCGCCATTGCAGCGGCATACATTGATTACACGCCTTAATCGGTATATCGATCCAAAACAGCTCCTTAATTGGGGCTGTTTTCATATCTGAACAATGAAAACTCACTGTTGAGCTATGGGAACAGCTATGAAAATTGAATATTTACAGGTTATGCACGATGCCGAAGTAGGCGAAGTGAAAGAAGTCGAAGATTTTGCGGCAAATATCATCATTAAAACAGGTGTTGCAAAGCCTTATGAAGAACCAAAAAAGGCTGCAAATCGCACCAAAAAAGACGTAAAAACTGAAGAATAAGGCGGTAAAAATGGGCATTTATGACTGGTTGAGAGGTAAAAAGAGCTATCAAAGTGTCCATAATTCGGGGCAAAGTTGGAATAGCATATTTGTGGCAGAGCCATACTCTGGTGCATGGCAAGAAAACAAGGAAATTACCCGCGAAGATATGACTGCATTTTATGCGGTATTTGCTTGTGTAAGCCTTATCTCTAAAGACATTGGCAAGATGCCTGTTCTGTTAAAAAAGAAGCAGCAAGGTGTCTTAGTTGATGCTTTAACCCCAAAAGAATTACAGCGCGTACTTCAAAAACCGAATAATTACCAAAACTGGCAACAATTTAATGAACAATGGACGCAAAGCCTGTTGCTTCGTGGTAATACCTACGTCTTTAAAATGCGTGATGTATTTGGTGAGCTGTACCGATTGGTTGTTTTAAACCCTGATCTTGTGACTGTTCTTGTTGATGATCAGGGAAATGTGTTTTATCAGCTTACCAATGACCGATTAGCACAGACAGAAAATGTAATTATTCCCGCTTCTGAAATCATCCATGACCGCATTAATGCGCTCTATCATCCGCTTGTGGGATTAACACCAATCATGGCGTGTAGTCTGGCATCTGAGCAGGGTATTTCGATTCTCAGAAACTCTAAAAACTTTTTTGCCAATGGATCTAAACCAGGTGGTGTTATTGAGGTGCCTGGACCATTAGATGCAACAAAAGCCCAAGAGGTGAAAACCAAATGGGATGCAAATTATAGTGGTGCCAATGTGGGTAAAACTGGTCTTTTGTCCGATGGAGCAAAATACGTAAACATTTCAATGTCAGCGATAGACAGCCAATTAATTGAACAACTTGGGATGTCTGCTCGTATTGTTTGTACGGCATTTAATGTGCCACCTTTTAAAATTGGCGTCACTGATGTTCAAGGTGCAACTAAAGTTTCAGATCTGAACGAAATCTACTATTCAGATTGCCTTCAATCCTATATCGAAGCACGTGAAAACCTTTTGGATGAGGGATTGGATTTACCTTCTTATGGTGTTGAGGCCTTCCTTGATCTTGATGTTCTAATCCGCATGGATTCATCAAGTAAAATTGCATACTTCAAAGATGGCATCAGTGCAGGCATTTTTGCGCCCAACGAGGCGAGACAAAAGTTAGGTTACTTGCCTGTTAAAGGTGGTGAATCTCCTTATTTACAACAGCAAAACTACAATTTGGAAGCGCTTGCCAAGCGTGATGCTAAAGATGATCCATTCACCAAGAATGATTCAAGCTCAAACCAGTCCGATAATTCTCTTAAATCGCTCTATAAGGGCGTATTTAAGGATGATGTGCAGTATCAAAAAGGTCAGTTCATCACTAAAAATGGCTCATTGTGGCATGTTGAAAACGATCATTT